>JANFFA010000009.1 GCA_030848925.1 Rhodalgimonas zhirmunskyi | reverse complement strand
AGGTTTGGGACATCGGCTGCTCCGGCTGATCATTGGGCAATGGTCAGAGTGCGGTGCGAAATCTTTCGATTGTCTGGCCCGGGCGCACGGCCCGTTAACCCGATGGCCTGTTAACCCGATGGGCTGTTAATCTGGTGGCTGTGCCTTCAGGCGGTGTGACCAAGTCGTGTGCCCAAACCCTGTGCCCAAACCCTGTGCAGAGCGCTCTTGTGCCGGGATTACAGCAAGAAACAAATCTTGCGGTGGCATAGACTAATATTGCCCTTTAGGCGTGTGCTGGCTATCAAATCGAGAGAGCCGCACTTTTTATGAACGCGGACCAAAGGCATAGGTGCGCGACATATTATGACGACGATCAAACTTTACCTCGGAGCACATAAGACCGCGACCACCCACCTTCAGGGCATTCTCATGGCCAACCGTGACCTTCTTGCCGAGGATGGCACGGTGCTGTCGGCCCCGCAGGATGTGCGCAACAGCTGGCTGCCGGGCCTGTTCAAGGCCCAGAAGGCGTTGATGGAAACCGGTGAGATTCCCGATGAGATCGCCGCGCCACTGCGGGAGTGGATGCCTCAGGATGGCACCTGGATCCTGACCGAAGAGAATATCATCGGCATCCCTTTCGAGTTGTCGCGCGTGCCGGGCATCTACCCGGTGGCGGGCAAACGCCTTGCGACGCTCAAGGCGCTCTTTCCCGAGGCCAGGATGGAATTCTACTTCTCGGTCCGTTCCTACGACAGCTTCTATCGGTCGATGTATTCCGAGGTGGTGCGCAACCGGGGCTTCATGACGTTTGACACGTTCTACAACGAGAAGCGTTTCGCCACGAATTCATGGGTCCGCTTCACCGAGTTGGTCGCCGGTGCCATCGCCCCCGAGAACATCGTGTTCTGGCGGTTCGAGGATTTCCGCGCGGTGATGCCCCAGGCCTTGCAGCTGATCAGCGGTCGCGACGATACCGAGGCGATGGCCGCGCGCTATGCGCCAGAAACCACGCGCCCCTCGCTGTCGCAGAAGACCCTCGACATTCTGGGCGACATTGCCCCGGCCATCGGTGTTCCCGAGGCCCTGCGCCTGACCGAGATGATCAACCGCCATTACGCGGTGGCCGACGGACACGCGCCGCTTCAGGTGTTCGACACCGAAACCAGCGCGCGGTTCAAGGCACAATACCAAGCCGATCTGGCCGAGATTACTCAGCGGTTCCCCGATCTCAAGATGCTGGCGCCGGCATGATTTTCAGACTTCCTGTAGGTGAATAGATGAAAAATTTCTTTATTGGCTTGGGGTTCATGAAATGCGGAACGACCTTCATCACCCAGCAGCTTTTGTATCATCCTGACATC
>JANFFA010000008.1:0-2500 GCA_030848925.1 Rhodalgimonas zhirmunskyi | reverse complement strand
CTCGAGTTTCGCTCGGGTCTGGAGCTGGGATACAAGGCCCGCAACGGGATCAAGGTCGGTCTCAGCTATGACCACAGGTCTAACGCTGACATATCGTCCGTTAATCCGGGGATGGAAACGATCCAGCTACGGGTCAGCTTCCCCCTCAAATAACCAGAAATGGTTGTCATTAGTGTCCAGTCTTGTGACGGCGTACCTTTTGTATAATGGGTCATCGACTTGGTCTCACGAGCAAGCTTAAGCCGTTAGGTGTAGGCGCAGCGAAAGCGAGTCTTAATAGGGCGGATGAGTTCGTGGGATCAGACCCGAAACCGAGTGATCTAGGCATGACCAGGCTGAAGGTAAGGTAACACTTACTGGAGGGCCGAACCCACACCTGTTGAAAAAGGTCGGGATGAGTTGTGCCTAGGGGTGAAAGGCCAATCAAACTCGGAGATAGCTGGTTCTCTGCGAAATCTATTTAGGTAGAGCGTCATCCGAATACCCCGGGGGGTAGAGCACTGGATGGGTAATGGGGCCCCACAGGCTTACTGATCCTAACCAAACTCCGAATACCCGGGAGTACTAGATGGCAGACACACTGCGGATGCTAACGTCCGTAGTGGAGAGGGAAACAACCCTGACCTCCAGCTAAGGCCCCTAATTCATGGCTAAGTGGGAAAGCAGGTGGGACGACCAAAACAACCAGGAGGTTGGCTTAGAAGCAGCCATCCTTTAAAGATAGCGTAACAGCTCACTGGTCTAAATAAGTTGTCCTGCGGCGAAGATGTAACGGGGCTCAAGCCATGAGCCGAAGCTGAGGATGCCGTAAGGCATGGTAGCAGAGCGTAGTGTGACATAGTTCCATGCGTCCTTAACCTTGTTCGCAAGGTATTGGACGCAAGGAGCTTTCGATGAAGCCGGGGCGTGAGCCATCCGGTGGAGAGATCACTAGCGAGAATGATGACATGAGTAGCGACAAACAGGGTGAGAGACCCTGTCGCCGAAAGTCCAAGGGTTCCTGCTTAAAGCTAATCTGAGCAGGGTAAGCCGACCCCTAAGGCGAGGCCGAAAGGCGTAGTCGATGGGAACCAGGTTAATATTCCTGGGCCGTGGAGTGGTGACGGATCATGAAGGTAGTTCATCCTTATTGGATTGAATGGGCTGCTGATTGGTTCCTGGAAATAGCCCTCCTATAAGATCGTACCCTAAACCGACACAGGTGGACTGGTAGAGAATACCAAGGCGCTTGAGAGAACTATGTTGAAGGAACTCGGCAAAATACCTCCGTAAGTTCGCGAGAAGGAGGCCCGGTTCCTAGGCAACTAGGGGCTGGGGGCACAAACCAGGGGGTGGCGACTGTTTACTAAAAACACAGGGCTCTGCGAAGTCGCAAGACGACGTATAGGGTCTGACGCCTGCCCGGTGCCTGAAGGTTAAAAGGAGAGGTGAGAGCCTTGAATTGAAGCCCAGGTAAACGGCGGCCGTAACTATAACGGTCCTAAGGTAGCGAAATTCCTTGTCGGGTAAGTTCCGACCTGCACGAATGGCGTAACGACTTCCCCGCTGTCTCCAACATAGACTCAGCGAAATTGAATTGCCTGTCAAGATGCAGGCTTCCCGCGGTTAGACGGAAAGACCCCGTGCACCTTCACTACAGCTTCGCACTGGCATCAGGCACAATATGTGCAGGATAGGTGGTAGGCTTTGAAGCAGGAACGCCAGTTTCTGTGGAGCCTCCCTTGAGATACCACCCTTATTCTGCTTGATGTCTAACCGCGGTCCGTTATCCGGATCCGGGACCCTGCGTGGCGGGTAGTTTGACTGGGGCGGTCGCCTCCTAAAGAGTAACGGAGGCGCGCGAAGGTTGGCTCAGACCGGTCGGAAATCGGTCGTTGAGTGCAATGGCAGAAGCCAGCCTGACTGCGAGACTGACAAGTCGAGCAGAGACGAAAGTCGGTCATAGTGATCCGGTGGTCCCGAGTGGAAGGGCCATCGCTCAACGGATAAAAGGTACGCCGGGGATAACAGGCTGATACTGCCCAAGAGTCCATATCGACGGCAGTGTTTGGCACCTCGATGTCGGCTCATCTCATCCTGGGGCTGGAGCAGGTCCCAAGGGTACGGCTGTTCGCCGTTTAAAGAGGTACGTGAGCTGGGTTTAGAACGTCGTGAGACAGTTCGGTCCCTATCTGCCGTGGGTGTAGGATACTTGAGAGGAGTTGCCCCTAGTACGAGAGGACCGGGGTGAACGTTCCACTGGTGGACCAGTTGTCGTGCCAACGGCAGTGCTGGGTAGCTATGAACGGACAGGATAACCGCTGAAGGCATCTAAGCGGGAAGCCCCCCTCAAAACAAGGTATCCCTGAGGACCGTGGAAGACCACCACGTCAATAGGCCGGAGATGTAAGTGCAGCAATGCATTCAGTTGACCGGTACTAATCGTCCGATAGGCTTGATTTGATCCAGTAAAAGCCAGGCTAGGCCAATACGGATCCGAAAGCATACAACCCCAAAAATG
>JANFFA010000007.1 GCA_030848925.1 Rhodalgimonas zhirmunskyi | reverse complement strand
GGAAGACGGTCTGCGCTTCGCCATCCGCGAAGGCGGCCGCACCGTCGGCGCCGGCGTCGTTTCGAAAATCATCGAGTGATCTTTTCGATCCTGTGATTTTGAGGGGCCGCCCCACTGGGGCGGCCCTTTTCTTTTGCCCCTGCTGCGGTATGCTTAAGCGGCAACCAATGGAGGGCGACATGGACAAGACCACGATCTGAACCCGTTCACTATTCCAGATCAAAGAGGTCGCATCATGCCGCGTTTCCCCACATCCGACACCCGCAATCCCCTGCCGCTTCCCGATGGAAGCGTGCACGAGGGGACCGTTTTCCTGAAGGCCGTCATCGACCATCCGCGTTTCATCGTCGGCGACTTCAGCTATGCAAGCACGCAGACCCCGCCCGAGGATTGGGTGGCGCGGTTGGCGCCATACCTTTTCGATTTCGCGCCCGAGCGGCTTGTGATCGGCAAGTTTTGCCAGATTGCGGACGGGGTCAAATTCATCACCGCCTCGGCCAATCACCGCTATGACGGGTTTTCCTCCTATCCGTTCGCCGTCTTTCACGGCGAGGCCGATGGCGCGCCGTCCATACCCACACAGGGGCCCGACACGATCATCGGCAACGACGTCTGGATAGGCCAGGGTGCGCGGATTCTTCCCGGGGCGCGGCTTGGTGACGGGTGCATCGTCGGCGCAGGGGCCGTGGTTGCGGGCAACGTTCCCGCCTACAGCATCATCGCCGGAAACCCAGCGCGGGTGCTGCGGCGGCGCTTTGATGACGCAACAATCGAGACTTTGCAGCGAATCGCATGGTGGGATTGGCCCATCGACAGGATCGTAGCTGCCGAAGCAGCGATCTGCGGCGCTGATATTGCCGCACTCATGAAGGCGGCAGGCGGATAGGGCACACAGAGGCATCGCTTATCAGAATTGGCCCTTGCATTGTCTCGGGTCGTTCCGTAAATCAGCGGTCGGCCTTAGGGGTATAGCTCAGTTGGTAGAGCGACGGTCTCCAAAACCGTAGGTCGCGGGTTCGAACCCTGCTGCCCCTGCCAGCCACTTTCCAAGTCTGCCGCGTGAACTCTGCGTATTCGCACTTTGCGGATACGAGCGCGGCAAATGCGCCAGTTGCCGTATCACCGCCAATCCTTATATCGGATCATGATGCAACGAATTGCGCGGGTGGAAGGTCGATGAAGCTGCTGCTGGTTGAAGACGACACCGAGACAGCCGAATACATTGTAAAGTCTCTTACTGCGGATGGTTACGTGGTTGATCACGTCGAAGACGGACGCAAGGCGATAGCCACCGCGACAGTGCATGACTATGATGTAATGGTGTTTGATCGCATGCTTCCCGGGCTTGACGGACTTTCCCTCGTCAGGGCCTTGCGCGCCGCAAAGATCAAGACGCCAATCCTTCTGCTAACCGCCCTTGGTGAGGTGGAGGACCGTGTCGATGGGTTGCACGCCGGGGCCGACGATTACTTACCCAAACCCTTCGCGATTTCGGAGCTGTCCGCCCGTCTCTCTGCCCTGACGCGCAGACCCCCCATGCGTCCCGAGACAACCGAACTCTTGCTGCGCGATTTGCGGATGGATCTACTTGCGCGCAGCGTGACGCGGGCCGGTGAGACCATCGACCTCGTGACGCGCGAGTTCACTCTACTTCAGTATTTCCTGGAACGGCCCGGGCGGGTGCAGACCAAGGCGATGCTGCTTGAGAACGTCTGGAACCTGAACTTCGATCCTCAGACCAGCGTGGTCGAAACCCACATCAGCCGCCTGAGAGCCAAGATCGACAAGCCGTTTGGTGGAAAGCCGCTGTTACGCACGATCCGGGGTGTTGGATACGTGATCGGCCCATGACAAGGCGGAAGCGCCCCATTGCGGTGCCCAGAAATGGCGAAGTGCCGCGCTCGTCTTCACTTCGCAATGCTCTCCGGCTGAGCTTTGTCTTCGCCCTTGTTGCCCTGATCGCTGGCGCGGCCAGCTATACGATCTACGAGCGAAAACTCGACTCGCTTTTGTGGCAAGAGGCCCAGGATCATGCGCTAGCGCTGAAAGAAGTGCTCGAACGGTTGGGTCCAGATGCACTTGAACGCGACATTCGTGCTTATGCGAACGCCCCGCACAGTGACGTTCAGCCTGTCCTCTACGAGGCACCGGGCGGCAAGCGGGTTGGAAACCTGCCGCTGCAGGGATTGCCCTTTGAAGGACGCCGACTGCTCAACGCCAAGGGGCAGGTCGTTGAAGCGCAAGCCTTCTTTGCGCGCGGGCAGTATCTCCATGCGTTTGGCATCCGGATCAATTCGGGATGGATTCTTGCGGCTCAGGATTCGCGCCTTCTAGAGTTGAGCCGCGCGGTTTTCCTTCGCGTTGCCGAATGGAGCTTGGGTGGAGCTGTACTTTTGATCGGGGCTCTGGCTTTCATTCTTGGGCGTCGTGACGGCAACCGCCTGAAGCGGATTGATGATACGCTGTTGCGGGCCGCAGAGGGCGATTTGGGCGCACGCATCGCGCCAATTGAAAGCCAAGCCGACGATGTCGATTGGATCTCGCATCGGGTAAACGACATGCTGGCGGCACTGGAAGCCTCAGTTTCGGAAATGAGCGAAATTTCCAGCGCCCTTGCTCATGATCTAAGGCGTCCCTTACAGCGGATTCGAAGCCGACTAGAACCCCATGTCCTGGCACAGCTTTTGCCTTCTGCTGCGCAGGAAGATCTGGAAGGCGCGCTGGTGCAACTCGACGAGCTTAACAAAAGCTTCGACGCGATTTTGCGGCTTTCGCGGATCGAGAGCGGGGTCAGTCATGTGGCTCGTGACCCTGTCGACTTGCGCGAGTTGGCGATCAATACGATTGAAATGCTCGAGCCGGTGGCCGAAGACCGCGCACAAAGCCTCTCCCTATGGGCCGATCCGACCGTCACCGCGATATCCGGTGATGAGTCCATGCTTCGGCAGGCGCTGATCAACCTCGTTGAAAACGCGCTGCAATACGGGCCGAGCGGCACCGAAGTTACCATTGGCGTTTCTCAGCGAGATAGAGCGATCACGCTTAGCGTTTGCGACAACGGCCCCGGCATCCCCGCAGACAAGCGGGACGCGGTGCTAAAGCGGTTTGTGCGGCTTGATCAAACGCGCTCAACAGGCGGCACCGGGCTGGGTCTGAGCATCGCGGCGGCAATCGTGCGCCGCCATAACGGTGAAATTCACCTCAGCGACAATGCGCCGGGGCTTTGCGTCTCACTCGTGTTCAAAAGCATCTGATCATCAAATCGCCCCGGCCAGATCGCATGGCCGGGGCGAAACAACGCCGTCAGTGGACAGGAGAGAGATTACCCGGCGTTGCCTTGTTGCGGAATGGCATTGATCCCGTAGCTTTGTACAATGATGCCATCGTCGATCGCTTTGAGCGCCAGATTGGCGTCAAAATACTTACCCTCATCGAGCGCCTTCATCGCGTATTGCAGGTGATCGTGTGTTTCGGTGACGGGCAAGAGTGCGGCGGAAAGCGTCACGTCGACATCGTTGACGCGCAGCACGTCGAGCGCCTTGATCTCATCGCCCTTCTGCATGTGCTGATTGGCTTCGCTCACGGCTTTCTGGTTCTCGGGCGTGGCGGTGAAACTTTCGCCCAGCGCCATAGACACATCGAACGGCACGTAATCGGCGGCATCGCCCGGCGATGTCACATCCTGCACAACCAGCGCCTTCCATTGCTGAGACGAGACGTCGAATGCCTTGGTGGCTTTTTCAAGCTTGGCGCGGGCGGTCTGGATATCGTTGTTGATCAAGGCAAGACGAGCCGCGCGAACGTCGTTCAGCGTGCTCACTGCCTCATCAGCGGTTTTGAGCATTTTGGTTTGTGTCTGGTATGCCGCGCCCGCTTCGCTTTGTGTTGCGGTCTGGGATGCGGCGGTCGTGGTTTCGTTTGCAGCGTATGCGCCTGCGGCTGAGGTTCCCATCAGAGCAACTAGAGTTGCGGTGAGGATTTTTGATCTGGGTTTCATGGTTGGCTCCTTTCAGGAACGGGATGGGCTCGCTCCTTGTGAAAGGGATATGACAACTGCTCTTTAGGTCTGCCTGTCGATTATCTTACTTATCTGCAATCAGCCTCACGGCGCACCGAAAGCAGGGCGTAAAATGGTCCCCAGAAAGCAAATTGCACTGATTAAACAAAGGCCGCAGGAAAGCTCGCAAACCGAGTGTTTTGCCGAAGTTCATTAAAGGGCGCTGCCTCATTCACTCACCGGCGGCGCGTTTCCCGAATTCATTGGCCTGCGCGCAAGCAGAAGCAAGGGGATCAGCAGTACGGTCAGATAGCCCAACAGATCGAAAACCTGCGAATAGGCGATCAGGGCTGCCTGCTGCGAGATCTGCGCATTAATCATGGCCAACCCCGTGGGGTCGCTCGCCGACAGGCCCAACGGCGCGAGATAGGCTTTCACCGCTGGGGAATAGGCTGTGATATTCTCGCTCAGAAGCATCGCCTGCTGGGTCAACCGATGAGACACTTGGCTTGATACCACCGCGATCCCGATGGAAGAGCCCAACTGACGTGTCACGCCATAGATGCCCGAAGCTTCGTTCTGGCGTTCACTGTCAATGCGGTCGAACGCCAACGTCGAAAGTGGCACGAAGACAAGACCCATGCCAAAACCTTGCACCACGCCCGGCATGGCCAGTTGCCAGAAGCTCGCCTCTAGGGTCAGGCCACCCATCATGAAGTTGCCCCAAGCCGTCAACGCAAGCCCGCAAAACGCCAGCATCCGCGCATCGACACGCGGCTGCAGCACCGCGCCCGTAACCACCATCGAAAACCCCGCCGCAAGGCCACGCGGAATAAAAAGCGTGCCCGCATCGATCACCGGATACCCCAGCAAGCCCTGCACGAAGATTGGTAAGATCGCGATACCGCCAAACATCGAGATGGCAAAACCCGCAACTGTCAGAGTGCCGATGGTAAAGTTTCGGTCCGCGAACAGCTTGAGGTCAATGACGTTGCGATCCCCTTCTATTGCTCCGCGCACCAAGAAAAAAAGAAGCGACAGCACCGAAATGACGGCGGCCACCTGAATGGCATGGCTCGCGAACCAATCCTTGCTTTCGCCCTGATCGAGAACATATTGAAGCGCCCCGATGCCAAGTCCCATAGCCGTGAGCCCCATCCAATCAATGTGCACTTTCCTTGGATCTTCTTTAGGAAGTTCCCCTGCCAGCAAGAGGATCGCCAAAGCGGCGATCGGAATGTTGACGAAGAACACCATCCGCCAAGAATAGTAGTCCGTTAGCAGCGCGCCGATGGTCGGCCCCATCACCGGGGCGACGACCACGCCCAATCCGAACATAGCCATGGCCTGCCCGCGCTTTTCCTTTGGAAAACTGTCAAACAGAATGGACTGCGACAGTGGAATCAGAAAAGCACCGAACACGCCCTGCCCTAAGCGGAAGAAAACCATTGAGGTCAGGCTCCACGAGAATCCGCAGAGCGCTGAAAAAGCGGCAAACCCCATGATCGCAGTCAGGATCAGCCGCCGTCGCCCGATCATCCGAGAAAGCAGGCCTGTCAGCGGCATCACCATTACTGACGCCACAATATATGAGGTCAGAATCCAGGTTACCTGATCCGAGGTGATGCCGAACGCCGACTTCATGTGCGGCAACGCGACGTTGACGATCGTTGAGTCAAGCACCTGAAGAATGGCGCTCAACACCACTGCAATTACGATAACGAGCTTTACTTCACCTGAACCAACACCTTTTTCGGAAGCGCCAGGCGTATCGCTGGACGTGTTATCGGGAGTCGCCGCTTGGGGGGCCATGGATCACTCTGCCCTTTTCGCGAAATCCGGATCCGGTTGTGCCGTAGTGTCGATCCTTACGCTGCTTGACGCGCCGACACGAAGGGGTTGATCCGTCGGGTCCAGGTGAATTCTGACAGGGAAACGCTGGGTAACCTTAACCCAATTGCCCGAGGCGTTTTCGGCCGGGAGCAGTGAAAACGTACTGCCCGAACCATGACCGATCGAGGCGACATAGCCATTGAGTGTCACATCAGGCAGCATATCGACGGAGACCGAAACCGGTAGACCTGTTTGGATTCTCGGCAGATCGGTTTCCTTGAAATTGGCGTCTATCCACCAGTCGCCATCTTCGACCAAAGCGAAGAGCGGTGCGTAGGCCGTAACAATACTGCCCTCGCGCAAAGCGAAATTCGAAATCCATCCACTGACGGGGGCCGTGACCTTAGTTCGCTCAAGGTTCGTCTGGGTCGTCGAAAGCTGCGCCTTGGCAGCTACAAGCGCATCGTTGTTCCCCTCCATCGCAGCGCGAGCGGCCAGCAACTCTGCTTTTGCAGAATCCAGCGCAGCAGAGGCCCGCGCGGCAGCTGACAGCGCATCATCAAGCGTGGCTTGGCTTGCGTGACCATTGCCATTCAGTTTTTTGACACGCTCTAATTGAGCATCAGCAGTGTCCTTGGCGGAAAGGGCGCTGGTGACGCCAGCAGCGGCCGCATCGACCTTGCGCAGGTAACTGTCCACTGCCTGCTTGTCTGCTGCCACCTGCGCCTCGGCTTGGGTGACTGCATCCTTGTACAGCGTTGGGTCGATTTCAAATAACAGATCACCGGCGCTGACATGCTGATTTTCGGTAACGGCAACCCTTGTGACACGTCCTGTAGTCTGCGCCATAATAGGGATCACATTCGATTTCAGATACGCGTCCTCTGTGCTGGGATAAAGCTCACCATATTTCCAGTATCCCCAGAGCCCTGCGCCGATCAGCAATAGAACTGTGCCCGCGAGCACGGGCTTGATGTATTTTTTCATGTCTATTCCTTCGTGCTCGATCCCTTGCATATGTCGGCACGTTCTTCACACTCGTAGAGAGGGAATCTGGAGGGTCGATCCCGGTCTCGCGTATTCATCCGCCTTGCGTAGAACACCGCTAACGCGTGATGTGACACGCTAGTTCCCTCGCCGAGTGCCGCGCGTGTCGGCGCGGCAATCAGGACGCATCTGCACGATCTGGCCGACAACTAAATAGTTGAGCCGCGACCAGATCCGACCGAATGGTCATAGCTTGATGTGTTCAGCAGACCATTTCGCAAGCGGCACACCCCAGTTGGGGACCTTCCCATGACGGCGGAAAAACATTTCCTTGTATGCCACCTTCTGAAGGTAAGGAATTTGGCCCATCTCAAGCTCTTGAATGTCCCCACCAAACCAAGAGGTCGCGTGTATGTAGAATGCTTTGCCACCGCCCATATCACCGATACAGACAACCTCGGGATGCCAATCCACATCGGCCTCTTCCGCCGACATCGCGCCAACGTCACGGGCGATCTGGCGCCCGACGATTTCGGTCTCTTGGTGACCGATCGCGCCAAGTTTGGGCACGGTAAGCGCCGCAGCGTCGCCACAGGCGTAAACGTCTGGGTAATCCGAGTTTCTCATATCCATTCCGGTGATGATGAAACCCACCTCATCCGACACAGGAAGCCCTTTGAGAAAATCGTGCGGCTTCCAGTTCGGCAGGACGAGTTTGACCTCACATTCGATCGACTGGCCGTTTGCGAACTCGATATGGGTTGCGGTCAGTCTTTTGATGTCTTCGGTCTTGTTCACATAGTTGAAGCCCATGCTCGACGCCGCTTCAAGCAGTTGCTTGACGACCTTTTCACCGGCATCTTCCGCGATCAGCTCCGCAGGAGTGAAAATGGTGATATTCTTCGCGCTTCCCTTGCCGTTTTCCTCAAGCCAATGGGCGAGCGATAGCGAAAGCTCCACCGGCGGACCTTCGCAGGCGGCAAGAGCGGTGGGAAGCCAATCAGGACGACCCTCGGTGCCCTGCTCGAACCGGGCCGACCCAACGACGATTTGACCGCCCTTGTAATCGTTCTTCATGTATTCGATGAAGCGGTTCGCGTGATAGGCATCAGATGCGGCATGCCCGTATTCCGCGAACCCTTCGATATCGTCGTAAGCGAGCCGCGCGCCCAGCGCGATGACCAGCTTGTCATAGTGTATCGTGTATTCCGGCGCGCCCGGGCGCTCGTTCGGGCGCAATCTGACGGTCTTGGCATCCACGTCGATAGCCGTGATCTCGGCTTGGCTGAACTTGATGTCATCCTTGTCCAGCGCTTCGAGCAAAGGCATGTGCATCGTGAATGCCGGGTCGCGGCCCTCGAAAACCTCGAGTGGGATGTTCGGAATAAAGTCGAGGTATCCCTTGCGGTCGATGACGGTGATCTCCACCGCATCACCCGCGTGTTCCCGGATTTTCTGAGCCGCGCCAAGCCCGGCAAAATTACCACCGAGCACCAGTACCTGAGTTTTCTTATTCACACTCATCGGTCGATCTCCTTCTTCGTTGAAAGAGATCTGTGGGCCGGGCCTGTCGCGCGCTTCTCTGAATTCTTACTTCGACGTAAACTACGCAGGTCAGCCCTTTGGCGGCTCGAAGTAATCAAGCGGAATTTTGAGGTAGCTGCGCCCGTCGCTTTCGGGTTCTGGTTTTTGGCCCGCCCGGATATTGTATTGCAAGGCTTCCAGCATACGATCGGGCAAGGCGAGCGTCGCATCGCGTTCATCGCGACGCTTTCGGAAGGTCGCTTCGTCTGGATCATCGCTCAGGTGGATGTTCTCGGCCTTGTGCTGCGCCACCGTGGCCTCGCAGGCCGGATCGCGGCCACCCTTGCAGTAGTCGTGCCCGACGAAGAGACGGGTGTCCTCGGGCAGGGAGAGGATCTTCTGCAGGGTCTCATAGAGATCCTTCGACGACCCGCCGGGGAAATCGGCCCGGCTGGTGCCGCTGTCCGGCATCATCAGCGTGTCGTGCACAAAGGCCGCGTTACCTGCGACATAGGTGATGGACGCCAGAGTATGCCCAGGCGAAAAAATCACCTCGACCTCGACATTGCCAACCTTGAACGTCTCTCCATCGGCAAAGAGCCGATCCCATTGCCGCCCGTCCACCGGGAAATCCTCTGGCAAGTTGTAGATGTCTTTCCAAAGCTCCTGAACGCCAGTTACCTTTTCGCCGATGGCCGTCGGTGCGTCGAGCTTCCGCTTCAACCAAGTGGCCGCCATAAAGTGATCAGCGTGCGGATGGGTGTCGAGGATCCATTCGATTTCGATGCCCTCATCGCGGATGTAGTCCAACACCTCTTGTGCATGCGTCGTGCTCACGGCTGCAGCGTTCGGATCGTAGTCCATCACCACGTCCACGGTGGCGCCCTTCATTGTTTCCGGGTCGTGGAATACATACTGCCAACTGCCCGTTGCAGAGTCATAAAACGGTTTGACGATGGGGTTCGCCTTTGGATTTGCCATTTGTCATATCTCCTTTTTCGAATGTGAATATAGGAGCAACTCACATAAACGGAATAGGTTCATCGCAGATTTGCTTTATCCTTGACGCGGATGGTAAAAAATCGTCCGGCGAACTATCATTTTTTCGGCCGCGAAAGAGGAGATGGTGATGCTTGCGAAACTCGAAATGCTGATCGCTTTGGCGAAGGCACAGCATTTCGGACGTGCGGCGCAATCCCTTGGCATTACCCAACCCAGCCTTTCCGCAGGTATACGTCAACTCGAAGAGCAACTCGGGGTTAAACTTGTTCTGCGTGGCGCGCGGTACGGCGGATTGACGCCCGAGGGGCAGCGCGCGCTGATCTGGGCCCGTCAGATCGTGGGCGACACGCGTCGGCTGCGTGAAGAGATGCGGGCCTCACATCATGGACTGGCCGGGCATCTGAGAATCGCCGTCATTCCTACTGCATTGACCATGGCTGCGCGCCTAGCCGCGCGGTTCGAAAAAGCGCACCCGGCAGTCAGCTTCACGATCCTTTCACGTTCGTCACTCGAAATCCTCGAGATGCTCGAAAATCTCGATGTCGATGCAGGCATCACTTATCTCGACGTCGAACCGTTGGGCAGGGTGACCTGCTCTCCACTATACCGCGAGCATTACGCACTGGTTGTGGGGGCGACGCACGCACTGGCAGGCAAAACGACGCTGAGTTGGGGGCAACTGGCAGACGTGAAACTCTGCCTACTGACACCCAACATGCAAAATCGGCGGATTATCTCCCGCAATTTTCAACGTGCAAATATTGCTCCTCCTGCACCGGTTGAGTCGAATTCCACGATCGTTTTGATAGCAACTGTGAAAGAAGGCGGCTACGCAACGGTCCTGCCCCGCGAACATGCCGCATTCCTGGCGAAGGGACATGACCTTGAAGTGATTCCGATCGAGGGGATGGATGCGCCTGAGATCGGCCTCATCGTGCAACACCAAGAGCCCTATACGCCTGTCATCCAAGCGCTCTTGCAGACGGTAAAGAGTCTTTCAGGTTGATAGGCAGGCCCTATGGGTTAACGAAATTCCGATATTGATTTGGGATGATAGCTCAGCGCATTGTGTCTGCGTCAAGCCAGTTGGATGCGCCATGCCAGACGATCTCTCGATGTCTCTACCCGCCCTGCCCCCAACCGAAGAAATCGCCGCGCTTGTCGCGGCGAAGCTCAATCTTGAAGGACCGCTTTTGCCAATCCTGCATGAGTTGCAGGAAACGTATGGCTACATCCCCGAAAACGCGCTCGGGATCATGGCCGAAGCACTTAATATAACTCGCGCCGAAGTGCATGGTGTGGTGAGCTTCTATCATGACTTTCGATCACGGCCAGCCGGGCGGCACGTAATCAAGATATGCCGGGCCGAAGCCTGCCAAGCGATGGGCGGCGCGGCGTTGGGCGCAGCGGTTCTGGAGCGTCTTGGCGTGGAGTGGCACGGCACGACGCCAGATGGCGCGATCACGATCGAGCCTATTTATTGCCTTGGCCTCTGCGCGTGTGGACCAGCCGCGATGGTCGATGGGCGGCTGATCGGTCGGGCAACGTTCGAAACGGTAATCGAACCTATAGGGGAGCGCGTGAAATGAAGTTTTACGTTCCTCGTGATGCTGCGGCAAAGGCTCTGGGCGCTGATGCCGTAGCGGCAGAGATCGGCCGCCTCGCACAGGCCCGCGGACTTGACATCGAAATCGTACGCAACGGCAGCCGCGGTATGATGTGGCTTGAACCACTGGTCGAAGTCGACCGGGAGGAAGGACGCGTTGGGTATGGCCCGGTTATGCCAGGCGACGTAGCCGCGATCCTTGATGGTTCGGCCCAAAGTCTTGGCCCAGTCGAGGAGATTCCGTTTTTCGCCAAGCAAAACCGCCTGACCTTTGCGCGTGTGGGGCTGATTGATCCACTCTCTCTCGCCGAATACGAGGAAAACGGCGGATTGATCGGTCTGCGCCGTGCGCTCGGGATGAGCGGCGAAGAGATCACTCGGGAAGTCACCGAAAGCGGGCTACGCGGGCGTGGTGGCGCGGGGTTTCCAGCCGGCATAAAATGGGAAACTGTCCGCAAAGCCGAGGCCGACCGCAAATACATCGTCTGCAACGCCGATGAGGGCGACAGCGGCACCTTCGCCGACCGGATGCTACTTGAGGGCGATCCGTTCTGCTTGATCGAAGGAATGGTTATCGCGGGGCTGGCCGTGGGTGCCAAGAAGGGCTTTGTCTACATGCGCTCGGAGTACCCCGATGCGATCGAAGTGCTAGATCTGTCCTTGAAAGTCGCGCGCGAGGCCGGGTTGATCGGACGTTCGGTACTTGGGTCGGGGCAGGCATTTGACCTTGAGATGCGAGTGGGCGCCGGAGCCTATGTCTGTGGTGAGGAGACGTCGCTTCTCAACTCACTCGAAGGGAAACGCGGCGTGGTTCGTGCCAAACCGCCCCTCCCTGCGCTTGAAGGCCTCTTCGGCAAGCCCACGGTTGTAAACAACCTGCTAACACTGGGCTCCATTCCCATCATCATGGCAAAGGGCGCGGCTTTTTATGCCAGTTTTGGCCTTGGCCATTCGAAAGGCACAATGCCGATCCAGATCGCTGGGAATGTGAAATATGGCGGTCTGTTCGAGACGGCCTTTGGCATGCCACTGGGCGAATTGGTGCATGACGTGGCAGGCGGCACGGCCACGGGGCGGCCGGTGAAAGCCGTTCAGGTCGGCGGGCCGCTGGGTGCCTACTTCGCGCCCGAGCAGTTCGACACGCCCTTTGGATACGAGGAATTTGACGGGGCGGGCGGTCTGATCGGGCATGCCGGGATCGTCGTTTTCGATGACAGCGCCGATATGCTTGGCATGGCGCGATTCGCGATGGAATTCTGCGCGGTGGAAAGCTGTGGCAAGTGCACGCCCTGCCGGATTGGCGCAGTGCGGGGTGTCGAGACGATTGACCGGATCGCGGCGGGCGAAGCCGAAGCGGTGCCGCTTCTCGAAGACCTTTGCGAGGTAATGAAGGACGGCTCGCTCTGTGCGTTGGGCGGGTTCACGCCCTACCCGGTTCTGAGCGCATTGCGGCTGTTTCCCGAGGAATTCGGTCGCGCGAAGGAGGCTGCGGAATGAGCTTTTGGATAACTCGCGCCATGGGGGCTCTGCCCCCACACCCCCAGGATATTTACGGTCAAGTGAAGACTGGGTCAGGGAGAGTATCATGAAGGATTTCGTCATTCCCTGGGATGAGAAGGATATTGGAACGCCTGCGAAGTCAGGCGCGCCTGTGACGTTGAGTATCGACGGGTTCGAGGTAACCGTGCCGGAAGGGACGAGCGTGATGCGCGCGGCGGCGCAAGCGGGGTTGGATATCCCGAAACTCTGCGCGACCGACAGCGTCGAGGCGTTCGGCTCTTGCCGCTTGTGCGTGGTTGAAATCGATGGGCGGCGCGGCACGCCGTCTAGTTGCACGACGCCTGTGGCAGAGGGAATGGTCGTGCACACGCAATCGCCGAAGGTGAAGAAGATCCGGCGCGGGGTGATGGAACTTTACATCTCGGATCATCCGCTTGATTGCCTGACCTGCGCGGCCAACGGGGATTGCGAGTTGCAGGATATGGCGGGCGCCGTCGGCCTGCGCGATGTGCGCTACGCCGCCCCCGAGGGCGCGGGCATCGCCAACCACTTCGAGGCGCGCGACACCAGTGGCGAGACCAACCGCGCGTGGCTGCCCAAGGATGAGAGCAACCCCTATTTCACCTATGACCCGTCAAAATGCATTGTCTGTTCACGCTGTGTGCGGGCCTGTGAGGAAGTTCAGGGCACCTTCGCCCTGACCATCCAAGGCCGAGGGTTCGACAGCCGGGTTTCGGCCGGGGCCGGTTTCGATGATTTTCTAAGCTCGGATTGCGTCAGTTGCGGTGCTTGCGTGCAGGCCTGCCCGACCGCGACCCTTCAGGAAAAAAGCGTGATCGAAAAAGGAACGCCCGCGCGTTCGGTCGTAACCACTTGCGCCTATTGCGGGGTGGGGTGTTCGTTCAAGGCCGAGTTGAATGGCGATGAGCTGATCCGCATGGTTCCGTGGAAATCGGGCGCCGCCAATCGCGGGCATTCCTGCGTCAAAGGGCGGTTTGCCTGGGGCTATGCCAATCACAAGGAGCGCATCCTGAACCCGATGATCCGCGACCGGATCGACGAGCCTTGGCGCGAAGTAAGCTGGGAAGACGCGATCGAATTTGCCGCGACGCGGCTGCGCGGCCTGCAAGAAAAGTACGGTCAGAAAAGCATTGGGGTGATCACCTCTTCGCGTTGCACCAACGAAGAAACCTACCTTGTGCAGAAACTGACGCGGGCGGTTTTCGGTAATAACAATACCGATACCTGCGCACGTGTGTGCCATTCGCCCACGGGCTATGGCCTTGGCCAGACCTTTGGCACCAGTGCGGGCACGCAGGATTTCGACTCGGTCGAGCAGAGCGACATCGTGATCGTGATCGGCGCCAATCCGACGGATGCGCATCCGGTGTTTGGCTCGCGTTTGAAAAAGCGGCTACGGGCCGGGGCGAAGTTGATCGTGATCGACCCGCGGCGCACGGACCTTGTGAAATCGCCCCATATCGAGGCGGCGCATCACCTTGCCTTGCGGCCTGGAACGAACGTGGCGGTCGTGTCGGCACTAGCGCATGTGATCGTGACGGAAGGGCTTTATGACGAGGCGTTTATCCGCACGCGCTGTGATTGGGACGAGTTCCAGCAATATGCCGAGTTCGTCAGCGATCCGCGCCATGCCCCCGAAGCAGTGGAAGAGTTGACGGGTGTCCCCGCCGCAGAAATGCGCGGCGCGGCGCGACTGTTCGCCAACGGCGGCAATGGTGCGATCTACTATGGACTTGGCGTGACCGAACATTCGCAAGGGTCGACCACTGTGATGGGGATTGCCAACCTCGCTATGCTGACTGGCAATATCGGGCGGCCCGGCGTTGGGGTGAACCCGCTCAGAGGGCAGAACAACGTGCAGGGCTCTTGCGATATGGGGTCGTTTCCACACGAGCTTCCGGGGTATCGGCACGTCAAGCTGCCCGAGGTGCGCGAGATTTTCGAGAAGGCCTGGGGCGTGGAGATCGACCCGGAACCAGGGCTGCGCATTCCCAATATGCTGGACGAGGCGGTCGAAGGCGGTTTCAAGGGGCTTTATTGTCAGGGTGAGGATATCCTGCAATCGGACCCCGACACCAAACACGTGGCCGCCGGACTGGCGGCGATGGAATGCGTCATCGTGCATGACCTGTTCCTCAATGAAACCGCGAATTACGCGCATGTCTTCCTTCCGGGATCGAGCTTCCTTGAGAAGGACGGAACGTTCACCAATGCCGAGCGGCGCATCAACATGGTGCGCCAAGTGATGAAGCCGAAAAACGGCTATCAGGATTGGGAGGTGACACAGCTTCTGGCCAATGCGATGGGCGGGGATTGGACCTATACCCACCCGCGCGAGATCATGGCCGAAATCGCGGCGACGACGCCCTCTTTCGCCGGTGTGACCTATGATCTGATCGATGCGCGCGGATCGGTGCAATGGCCGTGTAACGACGATTCACCCGATGGCACGCCGCTGATGCATGTTGACGGGTTCATGCGCGGCAAGGGGCGGTTCATGATCACCGATTACATCGCCACCGAGGAAAAGACCGGGCCACGGTTCCCGCTGCTTCTGACAACCGGGCGGATCCTGTCGCAATATAACGTGGGCGCACAGACGCGGCGGACCGAAAACAGCATCTGGCACGAAGAAGACCTGCTCGAAATCCATCCCCACGATGCCGAGGTGCGCGGGTTGAACGAGGGCGACTGGGTGCGCCTTGCCTCGCGCTCGGGCGAGACGACGCTGCGCGCGCATCTGACGGATCGGGTCACGCCCGGGGTGGTTTACACCACCTTCCACCATCCCGACACGCAAGCCAATGTCGTGACAACCGAGCATTCGGATTGGGCCACGAATTGCCCGGAGTACAAGGTGACGGCGGTGCAGGTTTCGGCGTCGAACGGACCGAGCGACTGGCAGGAAGACTATGCCGAACAGGCCCGCAAGGCGCGGCGTATTCTGCCGGCGGCGGAGTAAGCAGCATGGCGCGCGCGGCGATCAGTCTGGGCGGAGTCAGCCATCGCGGGGAGGGGCGCGCCGAAATCCGGCGCAGCCTTCCCGAGGAGGTGCCGGTGGCCATGGTGTTTGATGGCAGCACCGTGGGCGTGATGATGGCGACGCCCTCGGACCTTGTTGATTTCGCACAGGGCTTCGCGCTGAGCGAAGGCATTATCGACACGCTGGACGAGATTGAACGCTTTGAATTGCTCGAGCATGAGCGCGGAATCGAGGCGCGGTTCTGGCTGGCCAAGGAGCGTTCCGAGGCGCTGAAACAGCGGCGGCGCGCGATGATGGGGCCGGTCGGGTGTGGGCTGTGCGGCATCGACAGTCTTGAGCAGGCGATGCGCGATCTGCCGGTTCTGCACAGCGAAGGACCGCACCTTTCCCCGGCCGATATTATGGCCGCGCCCGAGGCCCTGAGGGCGCACCAGCCGCTGCATGACAAGACCCGCGCAGTGCACGCGGCGGGGGCCTTGCTGCCGGGGGGCGGCATCCTCATGGCGCGCGAGGACGTGGGACGGCACAACGCGCTCGACAAGTTGATCGGGGCCCTGGCGAGAGAGCGCGCGGAGTGCGCTACGCTGGCCGTGGTCATGACCTCGCGGTTATCGGTGGAACTGGTGCAGAAATGCGCGGTAGTGGGCATTCCGGTGTTGATCGGGGTCTCATCCCCTACGGCCCATGCGCAGCGGTTGGCCGAGGGGGCCGGCATGACGCTGGTGGGGTTTGCCCGGGACACCGGGTTCGACGTGTTCGCCGGGGCACAACGTATCAAGGGAGGGGCGGATGGCACCTGAAAAGATGGTCATGATGGCGAACCAGATTGCCGGGTTCTTCCACACCCAGCCGGGCGACGATCAGGCGGCGAAGGTGGCCGATCACCTTAATGATTTCTGGGCGCCTAAGATGCGCGGGCAGTTGATCGACCATGTCGAAGCGGGCGGCGCAGGGCTTGATCCGCTGGTGATTGAGGCGATCGGCATGGTGCGTCAGCCCGCGTGACCCGGTCTTATTCGCCCAGCGGATAGCGCTTGAGCAGGTGAAAGCGGCCCCTTTCGTCTTCGCCGAAATGGCAAAGGCTTTCGATCTTGAAGGGATGCGGAAGCAGCAGTGCCAGAACCGGAGCGAGTGCCGCCTCGGTAGCTTTTCGTGCGGACTTGGGGAGGCGGCCCGTGAGGGTGATGTGAAAGCGGAAATCCTCCATCACGTAAGGATAGCCCCAGCGGATCAGGTTGGCCTCTTGCCGGGGGCTGAGGCGAGCGTTGCGTCGCTTCTCCAACTCCTCTTCCGTTGCGGGCGCGCGAAAGGGATCAAGTGCGCGGACCACCTCGGCGGCGAGATCGGAGAGCGGGGTCATGTCGCCCGTTGGCGTGAGGGCGAGAAAGCTTCCCAGCGCGCTGAGCGCGAGGCCATCGAGCGTGACCGGGGAAAGGCCGTGGCACAGGTCCGAAATCGCCTGCTCAAGCCGGGGCTGATCAAGGCCCTCTGACAGCCGGAAGGGCGGCTTTATTGTGCCGTGGAGGCCATATTTCCTTGGTGTTTGCGTGATCTCTTCGAGTGGCAGGGGCAGGCCCGGCACATCGGGGTGCGGGACCGGCGTTCCGGTATCGGCATCCCAACCAAGCCACGCCGCGCCGAAGCGGGCGAGCGGCCCCGGTTCGGGGGCGTAGTAGATGGCGTGGCGGGTGATCTTCATGCAGCTAGTCCTCGGATATTTTCGCAACAGTGATGTGACAGGTGGGGACAGGTCAAGCAGATGAATTTTCGTATGAAACCGCACATGGAAGGCGCTAGGGTGTTGCAAACACTGACGGAGAAAGATGATGGCATTCGAGCAGGTTGACGATTTTCTGGCCGAGAGCGAGGCGCTTTTCGAGGTGCTGCGCGGGCAGGACGACGAGGCGCTGGAGCAGCCGACGCAATTCAAGGGCTGGACAATCGAGGACGTGCTGCGCCACCTGCATTTCTGGAACCGGGCAGTGGACTTCGCCGGGCAAGGCGAGAAGGCGTTTTCGGGGCTGAAAAAGCGGGTGATGACGGCGTTTGAAACCGGCACCTCGCTACGTGAGGTGGAGCGAACGGTGATCCCGGAACGGGGTGCCATCCTGCGCGCGACGTGGATCGGTTTTGCCCGCGCGTTGGCGCAGCGTTGGGAGGGTATGGATCCGAAGCAACGTTTGCCGTGGGTGGGGCCGGACATGTCGGCGCGCTCGGCCATTACGGCGCGGCAGATGGAGACCTGGGCGCACGGGTTCGAGGTATTCGATACGCTGGGCCTGATGCGCGCGGAGCATGATCGCATCCGAAATATCGTGGTGCTGGGGATCAATACCTTTGGCTGGTCACATCAGGTTCAGGGGTTGGAAGTGCCTGAGAAGATGCCATTTTTGCGACTGGAAGCGCCGTCGGGGGCGGTGTGGGAATTCGGTGAGGCGGGCGCGGGCGAGATCAGCGGCCCGGCCGCAGATTTCGCCGCTGTGGTGACGCAGACCCGGGCCTTTGAGGACACGAACCTCAGCACCCAAGGCGCGGTGGCGGAGGGCTGGATGCGCACGGCGCAGTGCTTTGCCGGGCCGAAAGAGACCCCGCCCGCGAAGGGCGCACGGGGGATTTCGGCGAGCTGACAACATGCTGACAGTATGCTGTCAGCAGGGGTGTGCGAGAACAGGCTCAGGTCATCCAACACAGGAGAAAAACGATGTCCCAACCTGTTCTCGTCTGGTGTGAAATCCCGGTCTCGAATATCGAGAATGCCTGTGATTTCTATTCCAAAGCATATGGTTACAAGATGGAAATCACGCGGGAGGACGGCCACGCCAGTGCCGTTCTGAACCGCGAGATGGAGCATCCGTCCGGTAATCTTTTTGAAGCGCCTGCTGACAAGCTTGGCGGCGGCAACCTTGTCGTGCACCTGCAGCTTGCGGCGGGGGATAGCGTCGAAGCCGCCGCAGAGCGCGTGGAACAAGCGGGCGGCACCGTGACGGGGCCGCTGCGCGAGATGCCGTTTGGCCGCTTCACCTATGCGACCGATCCCGATGGCAATGCGATCGGCCTGTTCGAGCCGAGGGCGTAAGCCATGCGCCGGGCCGACCGTCTGTTTCAGATCGTGCAACATCTGCGCGGCGGTCGGCTTGTCACCGCGAAGACCCTTGCCGAGCGGCTCGAGGTGAGTCCGCGCACGATTTACCGCGATATCGCCGACCTGATCGGGTCGGGCGTGCCGATCGAGGGGGAGGCGGGCGTGGGATACGTGATGCGGGTTGGCTACGATCTTCCGCCACTGATGTTTACCAATGATGAAATCACCGCGCTTGTCGCCGGGGCGCGGATGATTCGCGCTTGGGGCGGCATGGCGATGGCAGAGGCCGCCGAAGAGGCGCTGATCAAGATCGAGGCGGTGCTGCCCGATGCGGTGCGCGCAAGACTGGCGCAGGTGCAGGTGCACGCCATGCAAACCCCTGATATGCCAATGGAATTGCGCGAGCAGATCGACCGGATCGAAACCCTAATCGCGGCGCGCACCACGGCCCATATCCGCTATGCCGATGGCGCGGGCGCGGCCAGTGACCGGGTGATCCGGCCTTTGGGGCTGTATTACTGGGGAAAGGTCTGGACGCTGGTGGCGTGGTGCGAGTTGCGCAATGATTTCAGGGTGTTCCGCGCCGACCGGATCAGCGACATGACCCCGGGCGCGCGGTTTCGCGTCACGCCCGAAACCGCCCTGCCCGCCTTCTACGAGAAGATGCGGCGCCAGGGGATGCCCGATATAGACAAGTTTCGGTAAAGCGGACGTCCCGGCGAGTTAACGGCGCGGGGCGTTGAAAACCGGCGTCTGCACTTTGCCTGATTTCCGTCTGCCTTGCGTATGGCACCGCGCCGAAGGGGCGTGTTGCGTGAAAGCCTTACCCCGGCGCGCGGTGGTGGTGGCGGCGCCCTAGTCGCGCGGGGTGACTTGCCGGATCAGCCCCTCTTGCACCGCGTTGGCGACAAGGCGGCCATCCTGAGTAAAGATGCGGCCCCGGTTGAAACCGCGCGCCCCCCCGGCCCACGGGCTGTCCATCGTGTAGAGCAGCCATTCGTCGGCGCGGAAATCACTGTGCAGCCAGAGCGCGTGATCGAGCGAGGCGAATTGCATGTCAGGATCGGCAAACGCTTTGCCATGGACGAAGGCCGAGGTGCCCAGAAGGCCCATGTCCGAGGCAAAGGTCAGCGCCGCGCGATGCAGCGCCGGATCATCGCCGATCCGGCCCGGAATGCGGAACCAGTAGGTTTGCACCTTTTGCGGCTCACGCGTGAAAGGCGGGCGCGGTGTGACGGGGCGGATTTCGACCGGACGGCGGATAGACATCCATTTGCGGAACATCTCGGGCAATTCACCGTCGTATTCCTCGTAAAGCTGGTGTTCGGTCTTGAGGCTTTCGGGGTCGGGCACATCGGGCATGTCGTCCTGATGGCTAAGCCCCGGTTCCTCGAGGTGGAACGACGCGGCGAGGTTGAGGATCGGCTGGCCATGCTGGATCGCTACGACGCGGCGGGTATGAAAGCTGCGCCCGTCGCGGTCGCGCTCGACCTGATAGAGGACCGGCTTTGTCGCGTCGCCGGGGCGCATGAAATAGGCATGAAGCGAATGGGCTGGGCGATCCTCGGGCACGGTGCGGGTGGCGGCCATCAGGGCCTGTGCCACGACCTGTCCGCCGAAGCTTCGGCCACGGCCACCGGGGGTGGCGATGCCGCGAAAGAAATTCTCTTCCACCGGCTCGACATCGAGAAGGCCGACAAGCGCGTCGGCCAATTGTTGCGGGGTGGGCTGCTTCTGATCGGTCATGCGAATACTCGTAGGGCGCGGCGCCTGCCTGTGCAAGCGATGCGAACCGGACTAATGCCCGATACGTTGCGGTGCAGTGCAGGCATCGGCGCGGGTTTCAAATTCAAGAACAGAATGGCGGAGCGCGAAACGCGACTGCAAGAGTGACTTGAGGTCATTCTTGACCCGGAGGGGGTCGGCCTCGTCCTCGATCAGGATATGCGCTTCTAGGGCGGCCTCGTGTTCGGCCATGCGGAAATGGTGCACATGGTGGATATCGGCGACGCCGTCGATCGCCTGCATCGCGGTGATCAGCTCTTCCAGTGGCGGGCCGTCATCGGGGGTGGCCAGCATCAGGACACTGATCACCGGGCGGATGCCCAGCCACGAATGCCAAAGGATATAGCCCGAGATCATCAGCGTGATGATCGGATCGATCAGGCGCCAGTCGTAAAGCAGGATCAGCGTGCCGCCGATGATCACGGCGACCGATCCCATCGCATCGGCGATGTTGTGCAGGAAGGCGGCGCGCATGTTCATCGACTCTGACGACAGGCGCATGATGAGAAGTGCGGTGACGCTGTCGATCACCAGCGCGACGGCGGCGACGACGACAACGATCCAGCCTTCGATCTCGACCGGGTTGAACAGGCGTTCGATGCCCTGCGCGGCAAGGTAGAGGGCGATCACGATCAGCGTGGTGTAATTGACCATCGCGGCGACCACCTCGGCCCGGCCATAGCCGAAGGTCATGGAGGCATCGGCGGGGCGGCGGGCCAGTTTGCGCGCCCAGAATGCGATCACCAGCGAGAGCGCGTCCGAAAGGTTGTGGATCGCATCGGCCACAAGGGCGAGTGAGCCGGAGACGACGCCGGCAATGATCTGCACCACCGTGAGCAGGATGTTCACCGCAACGGCGACGCCGACGCGTCGATCACCGGCCAGTGCATCCGGATCGGGATGATGGTGGGCGTGATCGTGCGGCATGGGAGGCGATCTTTCGCTGGATCGGGATGGGTGGGGGTGGCCCCAAGTCTAACCTTGGTTCTAGGAGGGAGGCCGGGTTTGTTCAATCGGCAAGCAGGTGGGTGGCTGTGACCGATGGTCCGCCCCTCACGATGAAGGCCCTTGATGCGGGCTGCAGGACAGGCCGTCCGGCGCCGTGTCAGTGACGTGTCAGTGACGCTTGGCCGCGGGCTTGGCGCGCCGAAGCGTGGCCCCGGCGGCCGGGTTGCCCTCGGCCTTGATGATCAGGGCGAGGCGGCGGGCGATGGCGTCGGAGGCCTTGAGCGAAGGGTGAATACGATCCATCGCATGAAAGCTGAGGTCGCCATGCGGAACGAGGTCTTCGATCGAATGGAAGATGATCCCACGATCAAGCGCGGCAAGTTTGGCCAGGCGCGCCTCGAGCGTGTCGCCTTCGTCCTTGCAGGATTCGATCGGAGACGAAAAGCCCGGGCTGCGCAGATAGCCGAGGATGATCACCTTCGCGCCGGTCTTGCGGATCTTGCCGACAAGGCCCGGGATCGATCCCTTGCGGCCGTTGTCCGAGATCAGGCGTTTCATCTTGTAATCACAGGCCTCACAGCCGCAGCCGAGCCAGAGATCGTTGCCGCCGCCGTTGAGGATGACCCAGTCGTAACGACCGGGGCGCCATTGCTTGGGGATCGAAAGCCCCATCGCGCCGGTGATCGGCAGGTTGTAGATCATGCGCGCGCCCGCCACGGAATGATCGCGCACCGGCTGGCCAAGATAGCGTTCCAGCCGTCCCGAGACGGACCGCCCCGAAATCGAATGCGCGGCCAGCAGACTATCGCCCAGCACAAGAATGCGCGGCGCCTCGGCGGCCGCGTGGTGCGGTGCGACAAGCAGGGCGGTGCAGATCAGGCACCTAAGGGCGAGAGAGCGAATGAGAGACATGCCGCTGATTGTGCGGCGCGGCAGAAGGTCACGCAAGTGCCGGATGGGCAACACAGTGTTGCCAGATTGTGGCCACCATTGAGCGGATCGCCCGATGAATCATCTGGAAAGGCATCTGGCGGGGCATCCCGCCGCATCCCCCTTCGCTTTTCCGAGCAGAGCGTTTACACAGCGGATCAGAACCGAACCGAAGGGATGACACATGGCCAATGACCCCCTCTTCTGGGTTGTCGCGCTTGCCTGCGTCGCGGTGCTGATCATCCTGATGGTCGGCGTCGGCGGCTTTGCCAAGGGCGGCGACTTCAACCGCAAGCATTCCAACCGGCTGATGCGCTGGCGGATCATCGCACAGGCAATCGCGATCGCAGTGATTCTGCTGTTCGTCTGGTTGCGGTCGAAAGGATAGGAGGCAGCGATGGTTGTTCTGAACAAGCTTTACACGCGCACCGGTGACAAGGGTGAAACCGGGCTGGTCGACGGCTCGCGCCGGGCGAAACATGACCTGCGGGTTGAGGCCTATGGCACCGTCGACGAGTTGAACGCCGTACTTGGACTGGCGCGGATCGACGCGCAGGGCGAGACCGACAAGGCGCTTGAGCGGGTGCAGAACGACCTGTTCGATCTGGGCTCTGACCTTGCCAATCCGGCCACCAATGATGCCGAAGCAGAGTACCCACCGCTGCGCATCGTGGCCGAACAGGTCACCCGGCTGGAACGCGAAATCGACGCGAT
Source organism: Rhodalgimonas zhirmunskyi (assembly GCA_030848925.1). GTDB lineage: Bacteria > Pseudomonadota > Alphaproteobacteria > Rhodobacterales > Rhodobacteraceae > Rhodalgimonas > Rhodalgimonas zhirmunskyi. The sequence goes on along the minus strand of JANFFA010000007.1, from coordinate 23,657 downwards.
GACCGCCGAGTTGGAACCACTCCGAAGCTTTATCCTGCCGGGCGGCAGCGCCTTGGCCGCGCATCTGCACATGGGGCGCACGGTGGCGCGCCGGGCCGAGCGGATCGCTGTCGCCACAGCGGCGCAGGAGCCGGTGAATGCGGAGGCGGTCAAATACCTCAACCGCCTGTCGGATTGGCTTTTCGCGGCCGCGCGGATGGCCAATGACGGCGGGCGCGCGGATGTGCTCTGGGTGCCGGGAGCAAACCGCGAGAGCGGCACCTGATACCGAAGGGCGAGCATCCGGGCCGGCCAGGGACGCTTCGCGGAGGGTATTTGAGGCCAAGAAAGAGCAGGGACACTTCAAAACCGGAGCGTTTTGCGTTTGGGATTTGCGGAGGTAATTCGGGCGACGTCCTGCTGTTCTTTTATGGCCCTAAATACCCAAATTCCGCCCTTTGAACCCGCGTAACGGCCGCGCAATCGGGCAGATCCTGTGCGACATACCCCTTAACGCAACGTAGCTTGACGCGAGCGTGACGATTTTTCGCTGTTTTGGCCCGCCCCAAGCCTGTAACAACACCGCGAGACACTGACTCGCCCCTGACGGGCGGGTTTGGAGCAACTATGGGAGAGAACGCAATGAAGGTGCTTGTGCCCGTCAAACGCGTGATCGACTACAACGTGAAAGTCCGTGTGAAGGCGGATGGCAGCGGTGTCGATCTTGCGAATGTCAAAATGTCGATGAACCCGTTCGACGAAATCGCCGTGGAAGAGGCGATCCGTCTGAAGGAAGCCGGCATGGCCGAAGAGGTCGTCGCGGTTTCGATCGGCGTGAAACAGGCGCAGGAGACCCTGCGCACGGCGCTGGCGATGGGCGCGGATCGCGCGATCCTCGTCGTGGCTGCCGATGACGTCCATCAGGACATCGAGCCGCTGGCTGTCGCCAAGATCCTTGCTAAGATTGTCGAGGAAGAGCAGCCGCAGCTGGTCATGGCCGGCAAGCAGGCGATCGACAACGACATGAACGCAACGGGCCAGATGCTGTCCGCGCTTCTGGGTTGGAGCCAGGCCACCTTTGCCAGCGAAGTGAAGGTCGAGGGCGACAACGCCGTCGTTACCCGCGAGGTCGACGGTGGTTTGCAGACGATCAAGGTCAAGATGCCCGCCATCGTGACGGTGGACCTGCGCCTTAACGAGCCGCGCTATGCATCGCTGCCCAACATCATGAAAGCCAAGAAGAAGCCGCTGGATGAGAAGACCGCCGAGGATTACGGCGTCGACGTCAGCCCGCGCCTCGAAGTGGTCAAGACCACAGAGCCCGAAGCCCGCAAGGCCGGTGAAATGGTGCCGGACGTGGATACGCTGGTGGCGAAACTCAAAGAGAAGGGAGTCGTGTAATGGCTGTTCTTTTGCTGGGTGAAGTGAATGACGGCGAACTGGCCGTCGATGCGACCGCCAAGGCCGTGACTGCCGCGAAAAGCCTGGGCGATGTGACTGTGCTTTGTGCCGGTGCAAGTGCCGCTGCTGCCGGTGAAGCCGCCGCCAAGATCGACGGTGTGGCTAAGGTTCTGGTCGCTGAGGATGCAAGCCTTGGTCATCGTCTGGCGGAACCTACCGCCGCGCTGATCGTGAGCCTTGCAGGCGACTATGAGCACATCGTGGCCCCCGCGACCACCGACGCCAAGAACGTCATGCCGCGCGTTGCCGCGTTGCTGGACGTGATGATCCTGTCGGACGTGTCGGGCGTGGTTGATGGCGATACGTTCGAGCGCCCGATCTATGCGGGCAACGCGATCCAGACCGTGAAGTCGAAAGATGCCAAGAAGGTTATCACCTTCCGCACCTCGACCTTTGATGCGGCGGGTGAAGGTGGTTCGGCCTCGGTCGAGAGCATCGGTGCCGCCGAGAACCCCGGCCTGTCCGAATGGGTCGAGGACAAGGTTGCGGCAAGCGATCGTCCCGAGCTGACCTCGGCTGGCGTGGTTGTGTCGGGTGGCCGTGGCGTTGGTTCGGAAGAAGACTTCAAACTGATCGAGCAACTGGCCGACAAGCTGGGCGCTGCTGTTGGTGCGTCCCGTGCCGCCGTTGATTCGGGCTTTGCCCCGAATGATTGGCAGGTGGGTCAGACCGGTAAGGTCGTCGCCCCCGAGCTGTACGTGGCGGTTGGTATTTCCGGAGCGATCCAGCACCTTGCGGGCATGAAGGATTCCAAGATCATCGTGGCCATCAACAAGGACGAGGAAGCGCCGATCTTCCAAGTTGCCGATTATGGCCTGGTTGCGGACCTGTTCACCGCTGTGCCGGAACTGATCGAGAAGCTTTGATCCCGGGTGGGCGCCTCGCGCGCCCCTCGTGAAATAGCGAAAGGCCCGCCTGTTATGGCGGGCCTTTTTGCATTTGGCGGTTTTGATCAGACCGCTGCGGGGTCCTTGAGCACCCTGACGAGGGCGCGCGCCGCTTCCTTGTGCGCGGCAGGGCCGAGCATGCCGCGCGCAGCGGGCGCATCCATCGGGCCGAAAACCATCCCTTCGGGGCCGCGCGCGAGCGCCGCCGCGCTGGCCGCCACTTCGACCACGTCTTCGACCTTGGGCGCGAGCCGTTCGATCATCCAGCGCGTGACGGCGAAAGGGTCGTCGCGGCAGCGCGCGCCGAGAGCCGCGTCATCGGGCGAGTGATCGGCAAACCAGAGCAGGATCACCCGGCCATCAAGCTTGTTTATCAAAAGCTCCATCCGGGCGAGCCAGGCTTGCTGCACCTCGTCGACGATCAGTTGGAACCTTTCGGGGGCGGCCTGAGCCACCGCGCCGAGCATGTGGCGCGTAAAGTGAAACTCGGTAAAATCGACATCGCGGAACAGCGATTGCATCAGCGCGCTGGCCTTGAGAAAGCGATCGTTGCGGCGCGGATGCACCGAGTAGTAGCGATTGGACAGGTTGTTCGCGCCCATCACCTGCACCACCGTATGGCGGGCGCGGCGACACGCGGCGAGCACCGCCGGATCGGCCAGATAGACATCTATCCCTGCGTTCACCTGCCCGAAGTTCACGCATTGGCGTTTCAGCGCCTTTTGCACGAGGTACGGGAAGGGCACGGGAATGAACTTTCCGAAGGTTTCGGTGCCGCCGAGGAAGGCGATGAAATCGCCCTTGAGCGGCTGTTTCGGCCCACGGAACTGAAGCTTGCTTTCGCCGTAGTGGCAAAAGGCATAATCGAGGGACGCATCCCCCACGGATTCGTAACTCATATCACCCACCAGATTTTATCTCACCCAAGTGCGATAATCCCATCAAGCGGTTTCCAATCTCCTAATCCTTGGCGGTGCGAACCTTCAAATTGGAACGACTGATCGTGCGGTGCGCGCAGGCGCCCGCGTGGGGCAGTTACTGGCCTTGCCCTTTCCGGGCCGGGGCGAATATGGTCGGGGCGACATTATGAGAGGGGCGGCCATGGAAATCGGAACGATCGGCGTCATCGGCGCGGGGCAAATGGGCAACGGGATTGCCCATGTGATGGCTTTGGCGGGGTATGACGTTGTCCTCAACGATATCAACCAGGAGGTTCTCGACGCGGCAATGGCGCGAATCGAGAAGAACATGGGGCGTCAAGCGGGCCGCGGCGCGATTTCGGAAGAGGATATGGTGGCAGCGCTGGGGCGTATCCGGCTGACGCTGGACCAGGCCGAGGTGGGGCCGAGCGACCTGATCATCGAGGCGGCGACCGAGCGCGAGGACATCAAGAACAAGATTTTCGAGGGACTCGCACCGCATCTGGCGGAGCATACGATCCTGACCTCGAACACCTCGTCGATTTCGATCACGCGGCTGGCGAGCCGGACGGACCGGCCCGAGCGGTTCATGGGGTTCCATTTCATGAACCCGGTGCCGGTGATGAAGCTGGTCGAGTTGATCCGGGGGATCGCCACGGACGAGGCGACCTACAATGCCTGTCTCGGGATCGTCGAGAGCCTTGGCAAGACAGCGTCGAGTTCGGAGGACTATCCGGCGTTCATTGTGAACCGAATCTTGATCCCGATGATCAACGAGGCGGCCTATGCGCTTTATGAAGGGGTCGGCAACGTGGCGTCGATCGACAACGCGATGAAGCTGGGCGCGAACCATCCGATGGGGCCGCTGGAACTGGGCGATTTCATTGGGCTCGATACCTGTCTTGCGATCATGCATGTGCTGCATGACGGGCTGGCCGATACGAAATACCGCCCCTGCCCCCTTTTGACGAAATACGTCGAGGCGGGCTGGCTTGGGCGCAAGGCCGGGCGGGGGTTTTACGACTATCGGGGCGAGGTGCCGGTTCCGACGCGCTAAGGCTTTGTCCGCGGCGATGGTGCCGGGTGGCGCGCGGCGGATTTGAGTATTTGTGGAAAAATGAAAGGGGTTTGGTGCGTGCCCGGTGTGCGGACGGAGCCCTGACAGGAGGATGTGATGAGCATCGACATGGTATCGTTTGACGCGGGCGAAACGGCGATCGACTGGCGCGGGCTTCTGGAGGCGTTGAAGGCGGGACATGCGCTGCCCAAGGCGGAGTTGGACGATACGTTTCTCTATCGGGGGAACGACACGCTTTTGAGCCGGGCCGCGTGGATCGACGGGATGGGCATCGCGGTGAAAAGCGCGACGGTATTTCCCGGCAACAAGGCCGCGGGCAAGCCGATGGTGAACGGGGCGGTGAACCTTTACGCCGATAGCGATGGGATGCTGGAGGCGATTGTCGATTTCCACTTGGTGACCAAGTGGAAGACCGCCGGAGACAGCCTTTATTCTGCGTCGATGCTGGCGCGCAAGGACGCGCGGGAGTTTCTGATCGTGGGGGCCGGGACGGTGGGGCGGTCGATGATCGAGGCCTATGGCGCGATTTTCGAGGGCGCGCGGTTCAGCGTCTGGAACCGGACGCGGGCCGGAGCGGAAGCACTGGCGGCGGAGGTGCCGGGGGTGCGCGTGTTTGATGATCTGCAAGCGGCGGTGGGCGCGGCGGATGTGATCTGCTGTGCGACGATGGCGTCGGAGCCGGTGATCAAGGGCGCGTGGTTGAAGCCGGGGCAGCACCTTGACCTGATCGGGGCGTATCGGCCCGACATGCGCGAGGTGGATGACGAGGCAATGCAGCGCGCGCGGGTGTTCGTCGATAGCTATGACACCACGCTGGAGCATATCGGGGAGTTGATCAAGCCGCTGGCCTCGGGGGCGATTGCGCGCGAGGACGTGCTGGCGGATTTCTATGATCCGGGCGCGTTTCGCCGCGAGAGCGATGAAGAGATCACGATTGCCAAGAATGGCGGTGGGGCGCATCTGGACCTGATGGTGGCGCGTTATATCCTTGAGGCGTGGAAGGCGGCGCAGGGGTGAGGCCGTCTCGCCCGCAGGTCAGGCAGGCACCGAAAGCCGCTGTTCCCTGACCGGCAGGTGCACGATCGCCGAGAAAGCGCCGATGCCGACGCCGACCCACCAGACCACGGTGTAACTTCCGTAGGCGTCATACATCCGCCCTCCGAGCCAGACGCCAAGGAAGCTTCCCAACTGGTGGGAAAAGAACACGATGCCATAGAGCGTGCCCATGTAGCGTAGCCCGTAAATATGCGCGATGAGGCCCGAGGTGAGCGGCACCGTCGCCAGCCAGAGCGCGCCCATGGAGACCGAGAACAACAGCACCGTGGCCGGTGTCATCGGGGCCAGGATGAAGGCCGCTGCGATCAGCGTGCGCCCGGTATAGATCGCCACCAGCAGGTATTTGCGCGGGAAGCGATTGCCGAGCCAGCCCGCCGTAAGCGTGCCCGCGATATTGGCGAAGCCGATCACGGCGATGGCCACCGCACCAAGCCGCGAGGTGGTGGTGATACCCATGGAATGCAGCAGCCCGTCGGCGGCGATGGGGCCGCACATTTCCGTCACGAAGGCGGGGAAATGGGCGGTGATGAAGGCGAGTTGGTAGCCGCAGGAAAAGAACCCCAGAAAGATCAGCGTGTAGGAAGGATCGCGCAGGGCGCGGACCAGGATCTGACCCATGGTTTCCTCAAGCTCGGCACGGGTGGCGGGCGGAGCGGGGCTGCGCATCATCGGCAGCACCAGCAGCGCGGCGAGGATCATCGCTGCGAAGACGACGAAGACCTGCGCCCATGGCATGAATGAGAGCAGCACCTCGGCCAGCGGCGGGCCGACGATCTGTCCGGCCGATCCGGCGGCGGTGGCGATGGCGAGGCTCATCGAGCGGTGTTCATCCGAGGCGGCGCGCCCGACCACGGCGAGGATGACGCCGAAGCCGGTACCGGCGATGCCGAAGCCGACGAACATCTCGTAAAACTGGTGCGCGCCGGGGGTGGTGGCGAAGGACGAGGCCACAAGCCCGCCGGCGTAGGTGAGTGCGCCGATGATGATGGCGCGGCGGTCGCCGATCTTTTCAGCCAGCGCGCCAAAGATCGGCTGACCGATGCCCCAGAACAGGTTCTGGATCGCGATGGCCATGGAAAATTCCGAGCGCGCCCAGCCGAATTCATCCGCGATGGGGATCTGGAACAGGCCGAAGCTGGCGCGGATGGCGAAGGAGACCAGCACGAGCACGCAGCCCGCGATCAGCACCGGGGTCATCAGCGAGGTGGATTGGGGTTTCGGGGTCATCGGCCTGTCCTTCATGCGCGCTGTGAGAGTAGCCGGGGGGCACCGCGCGTCAATTCAGGAAATGTGGAGCGTTGCGTCACGGGATGCGACGGATCGCGCCGGGGGGACGTGTGGGACCTCAGACCTTGCCGTTGGCGGACAGCAGGATGGCGATCGGGCGCACGGGTTTGATTTCGGCCAGCAGAAGCACGAGGCTGGATGTCAGCGGAACGGCGAGGAGCGCGCCGGGCAGGCCCCAGAGTGTGCTCCAGAACGCGAGGGCGAGCAGCACGATGAAGGGGCTGAGGTTGAATGCGCGCCCCATCATACGCGGTTCGAGATAGGCGCCGACGAAAAGCTGCGCCGCGGTGAGCGAGACCATCGCCGCCCCTGCCATGCCAAGGGAGCCGAATTGCGCAAGGCTGAGCAGGACCGGGAAGATCACGCCGATCATCGAGCCGATGTAGGGGATGTAATTCAAGAACGCGATGAGCACCGCCCAGAACAGGGCGAATTCGATGCCCAGAACCAGCAGGATCACGAAAGAGAGCGCGCCGAGGATCACGTTCAGCACGGTCTTGACGAACAGATACTGTCCGATGCGTTCGTTGATGCGCGTCAGGAGCGAGATCGCGCGGGCGCCCGCCTCTTCCCCGCCCAGCGCCATGACCACCTTGCGCGCCATGGCGCCGCGTTCGGCGGTGAGGAAGCTGGCGTAGAGAACCACGAGGAAAAGCGTGACCCCGAAGGCGCGCAGGGACAGGAGTGCCGGGGCGATCCAAGAGCGGAAATCCACCTGATCGAGCGTCACGCTGCGGACGTTTTCCCATGTCGGTTCGCCCTCGATGCCGAGGATATTGGCGATGCGCGAGATGAGGATTTCGAGGTTGGCCTCGTAGCGTGGCAGGGCCGCCGCCACCTGTGCGAGGTTGTTGATGACGAGGATGAACAGCATGATCACGATGAAGGTGAAGCCCAGCAGGATCACCGTGCGCTGGACCCACGCGGGCAGGCGGCCGAGGATCGGCAGGTGCCGCATGCTTTGCGCTGCGGTGAGCAGGATATAGACGGAAATCACGGCGGCCAGCACCGGCAACAGGACCGGCTTGCCGATCCAGAGGAGCCATCCGATCATCAGGGTCAGCGCAGTTCCGTAGGTTGCGTTCCGCATTCCAACTCCGTTTTCGGTGATCGTGCAGATTGCGCGCCCCGTGTCAGGGCCGCCTGCCCGCCAAGATGGTTCGGAATCGGCGATACCTCAAGTGGGTAGACGGCGGGAGGTGTTGCGCAGGGGGTCCGGCGGCGTTGTCGGCGGGTGGCGTTGGTCCTGTGTGTTCTCTTCTCGCTCCGCTATCGCGCGGCATGGGCGTGACATGGGCGTGACAGCGGCGTGGAAGGTCGGGACAACGCGAGAGGCATGTTGGCCTTGTCTGCCCCCGGCGCATTGCGTATGCCAAAGCGCGAGACATTTTTGCCCGGGGAGGCCCTGATGACCCAGTTCGACAAATCCAAACTGCCCAGCCGCCATGTGACGGAAGGCCCCGAGCGGGCGCCGCACCGGTCCTACCTTTATGCGATGGGCCTGTCGGATACGGAAATTCACCAGCCTCTGGTCGGTGTCGCAACCTGCTGGAACGAAGCCGCGCCGTGTAACATCGCGCTGTCGCGTCAGGCGCAGGCGGTAAAGATGGGCGTCAAGGAAGCTCATGGCACCCCGCGTGAATTCACCACCATCACCGTCACCGACGGCATCGCGATGGGCCACGAAGGCATGCGCTCGTCTTTGGCCAGCCGCGAGGCGATTGCCGACACGGTCGAGTTGACCATGCGGGGGCATTGCTATGATGCCGTCGTCGGGCTTGCGGGTTGTGACAAGTCCCTGCCGGGGATGATGATGGCCATGGTGCGGCTCAACACGCCGTCGGTCTTTATCTATGGCGGGTCGATCCTTCCGGGCAAGGCGCCGCAGGTGGACGAAATTCCGGAAGATTTCCGCACCCGCGACCTGACCGTGCAGGATATGTTCGAGGCCGTGGGCCGGCACCAGAATCACGAGATGTCGGACAAGGCGCTGGACATGCTTGAGCGGGTCGCCTGCCCGTCGTCGGGCGCGTGTGGCGGGCAGTTCACCGCCAACACCATGGCATGTGTGTCCGAGGCGATCGGTCTGGCGCTCCTCAACAGTTCGGGCATGCCCGCCCCCTATGAAAGCCGCGATCAGTATGGCGAGGCCTCGGGGCGCGCTGTGATGAACCTGATCGAGAAGAACATTCGCGCGCGCGACGTGGTGACGCGCAAGAGCCTTGAGAACGCGGCGCGGGTCGTGGCCTGCACCGGGGGCAGCACCAATGCGGGCCTGCACCTTCCGGCGATTGCGCATGAGGCGGGGATCGACTTTTTCCTTGAAGACGTGTGCGACATCTTCCGCGACACGCCCTATTTCGTCGACCTCAAGCCAGGTGGCGCCTATGTGGCGAAAGACCTGTTCGATGCGGGCGGTATCCCGGTGGTGATGAAGGAGCTGCGCAAGGCGGGCCTGATCCACGAGGATTGCATCACCGCGAGCGGGCGCACGATTGGCGAAGAGCTTGATACCGTCGAGCGCGAGGCCGATGGCCGCGTGATCTATCCGATCAGCGCACCGCTGACCAAGACCGGCGGTGTTGTCGGGCTGAAAGGCAACCTTGCGCCGGAAGGTGCCATCGTGAAGGTGGCGGGCATTCCGACGCAGGAACAGCGTTTCGTCGGCCCGGCGCGGGTGTTCGAATGCGAGGAAGATGCGTTCGAGGCAGTGAAGCAGCGCGAATACGCGGAAGGCGAAGTGATCGTCATCCGCAACGAGGGCCCCGCAGGCGGCCCCGGCATGCGTGAAATGCTGTCCACCACCGCCGCGCTGAGCGGTCAGGGCATGGGCAAGAAAGTGGCGCTGATCACCGATGGTCGGTTCTCGGGCGCGACGCGGGGCTTCTGTGTCGGCCACGTGGGGCCGGAGGCGGCGCATTGCGGGCCGATTGCGCTGCTCAAGAATGGCGACATCATCACCATCGACGCCACCACCGGCGAGATCAGCGTCGACCTGTCCGACGAGGAACTGGAAAAACGCAAGGCCGATTGGAAAGGCCCGCGCGACACGATCTATGCCAGCGGTGCGCTGTGGAAATACGCCCAGCAGGTCGGTGCCACCTACAAGGGCGCGGTGACCCACCCGGGCGGCGACCGCGAGAAGCATGTCTACATGGATCTCTGATCCGCTGACCCGGCTGCGCCGCCTTGTAAGAGGTGGTGCGCGGGGGAGTGCAGCGCTGGGCCTGTGCCTGGCGCTGTCGGGCTGTCTTGAAGGGGGGGAAGGCTTGGCTTTCCTGACGCCTCGTGACGGCGCGGCTGACAAGAAGGCGCAACCCAAGGCGCCGGTTTTGCGCGAAGTCGAGATGGCGCGGGGCAAGGTCGTGATCCGGCCGCCGCGCGGCTATTGCATCGATCAAGGCAGCCTGAAGCGCGGGGTGAGTGGCTTTGCGCTGATCGCGTCGTGCAACAGTTTGCGGGGCGATTATGCCGGGGCGGATGTCGAACCGGTCGTGATGACCGTTTCGGTTCAGCCGCGTCTTGTGAAGCAGGAAGTGCCTACAGCGCAGGCGATGGCGAGCGTCTTGGCCCCCGCGCAGGCGATCCGGCATGAGAACGGTGACGGTCTTTCCCTGATCCAGCTGGATCGTGGCGGCAACGCCGTGTTGCCCGGAGGCGATCCGAAATACTGGCGCGGGGCGATGCTGATCAATGGGCAGCTTGTGGGGCTGGCGCTTTATGCGCCCAATGGCAGCAGCTATGCCGGCGAGCGGGGCCGCGCCCTGATCCTTGCGCTGGCCGAGAACCTGCGCGAGGCCTCTCCGCTGCGCCTTTCACCGGAACAGGCGGCGAAGCTGAAGGCGAAATGAACACCGGTTGTCTGGCGGGGGCTTGCGACAAGTGCCTTGCGGATTTGTCGGCTTTGGCCCCGCAACAGGAATTGTTTCTAAATTTTCCTTAATCTATTCTTTTCGTTAACACTGTTTCCGCTATGTATGGAAACGGGGATGACATGAAGGTGCCGGGCAGGATGGCCAGACGAAAAGGCGTAGTGCGAGAATTGATCTATCAGGCGTCATTGCGCCGGTGGTCACGCGCGGCACGTCATGCGGCGAGCACGGACCTGAGCGAACTCAGGCAGGATCGCAGCCGGGCACGGCGTCTGAAGGCGCATCTCGACAAGCTGATCCACATATCGGAAAGCCGTTTGGCATTGCCGATCATTGGCTCGCAGAGCTTTCCGAAACCGTTTGATGCCGACTGGTCCTGGCGGCCAGAGCTTTGGCGCGGGCCGCTGCCGGTGCCGGGGATGAGCTCGGTCGAGTCGAAAAGCATGCTGGGCCGCGAGGTGACGTTGTTTCATGATTGCGCGCGGTCCGAATTGACCCTGCGCCAGTTGCGCAACCGGCGTGAGGCCGATCTGGCGCCATACGGACTGCGTCTTGACGTGTTCAATTTCGACGGCTCGTTCCTGTCCGTCGTTGTGGATTTTCCCGATGAGGCGGCGCAGGGGTTGAAGCGCAAGCACCTGCTAAGGGTTGATACCATCGTGGAGATGGAGAAGCCGCTGGAGATTTTCGCGCGGCTCAACATCAAGCATGGGCCCAACACCGAACAGATCGTGCGGGAATTGCCGCTTGGAACCGAGAATGTGATGGTGGAATTCGATCTGGCCTATACCAACCTGAACGAAAAGCGGGTCGAGAAGATGTGGCTCGACCTGATTTTCGAGGGGCCGGAGATGAACCAGGTGACGCTGCGGGATTTGACATTCTCGCGCAGGCCGCGGGCTGAATTGTGATGCCGGAATTTTTCAAGAGGGCGCGATGAGCGATCTGATACTCACGAAAACGCGGCTTAGGGAGGGGGTCTGGGAAGGCACCCTGCACCGCGTCAAGGAAGAGAGCCACGCCGACCTGCCGCAGGTTGAGGTCACGCTTGAGGATCGGCCGATCGAAGGGGTCGAACTGATCGCGGATCAGCAGGGCGGGTATACCCTTCGCGTGCCGATCCCAGTGCGGCTGATCAATGACGGGGTGCAGACCTTCCTGATCCGCGACAAGGCCGCCGACGAGACGCTGGATCATTTCACCCTGATCGCGGGTGAGGGCGTGGAGAATGACATTCGGGCCGAGATCGAGCTGTTGCGAGCCGAGTTGGACATGCTCAAGCGGGCGTTCCGGCGGCATTGCCTTGATACAATGTAGCCATCGCGAACGGGAGAGGCGCGGATGATTACCGAGATCGTGACGTTTGATTTGCCCGTGGGCATGACGCGCGACGAGGTGATCGCGCTTTACGAGACGACCATGCCGCGCTGGCGCGCGAACGGCGCATTGGTGCGCAAGTATTACCTGTTCGATGACGAAGGGCGGCAGGGGGGCGGTGTTTACCTGTGGCCCACCATCGAGGATGCGAAGCTGGCCCATGATGCGACGTGGTGCGCGATGGCCGAAAAGATGTACGGCAGCGCGCCGCGGTTCCAGTATTTCGAGACGCCGCTGATCGTTGAAAACGGCTGAGCCCGGGTTGCGGCGCGGATCGCGTATCAATACATCTGGATAGATGGAAACCAACCACGCCCTTGCGGCCTTTGCCGCGCTGTCGCAGGAAACCCGCCTGAACGTGTTTCGCGCGCTGATCCGCGCCGGGGCGGACGGGATGGCCGCCGGAGAAATCGCCGATCTGCTGGAGGTACGGCAAAACACGATGTCGGCCAACCTTGCGGTGTTGTTGAGTGCCGGGCTGGTGCGGAACAAGCGCGAGGGGCGTTCGATCCGGTATTTCGCCGATCTTGAGGGGTTGCGCGGGTTGCTGAGTTTCCTGCTGGAAGATTGCTGTGGCGGAGAAGCCGCGCTGTGTGCGCCGCTGATCGAAACGCTGACCTTTGACGGCGCGCCCTAAGGCGGGCAGCTGAGCCAGCCCTAAAACACAGGCCCAATTGGGGGCCAGCCCCCAAGCCCCCGGAGTATTTGTCGGAAAAATGAAAGGCATTACGCTGGGTTCGGCGTGACAGGCTGTGAAAGCGCGGGCAGATTGTCGCGCAGGAGAAGGAGGCACCGCCAATGAGCCATTACCCGCATCTTCTGGCCCCGCTCGATCTGGGCCATGTGACGCTGAAAAACCGTGTTCTGATGGGATCCATGCATTCCGGACTTGAGGAGCGCGGCGACTGGGACCGGGTTGCCGAATACTATGGCGCGCGGGCGCGCGGCGGTGTCGGCCTGATCGTGACCGGGGGGATCGCGCCCAACAACGAGGGCGGCGTGTTTCCCGGCGCGGCGGGGTTGTACACGCCCGAGGATATCGCCAATCACCGCAAGGTCACGGACCGGGTGCATGAAGAAGGCGGGCGGATCGCGATGCAGATCCTGCATGCTGGGCGCTATGCCTATGGGCCGGAATGTGTGTCCGCCAGCCCGATCAAGAGCCCGATTTCGCCGTTTCCGCCCAAAGAGTTGGACGAAGAAGGTATCGAAAAGCAGATCGCCGATTTCGCCACCACCGCCGTGCGGGCCAAGGAGGCCGGGTATGACGGTGTCGAGGTGATGGGATCGGAAGGCTATTTCATCAACCAGTTCCTTGTCACCCATGTGAACAAGCGCACGGATCGGTGGGGCGGGTCTTATGAAAACCGGATGCGCCTGCCGATTGAGATCGTCAAGCGCGTGCGCGAGGCCGTGGGGCCGGATTTCATCATCATCTATCGCCTCAGCATGATCGACCTTGTGCCAGAAGGGTCGACCTTCGAGGAGGTGGTGCAACTGGCCCATGAGATCGAGACGGCCGGGGCGAGCATTATCAACACCGGCATCGGCTGGCACGAGGCGCGAATCCCGACGATTGCGACGAGCGTGCCGCGCGCCGCCTTTACCTGGGTAACGAAGAAGCTGATGGGGAAGGTTTCGATTCCCGTCATCACGTCGAACCGGATCAACACGCCCGAGGTGGCCGAAGAGGTTCTGGCCAGTGGTGCGGCGGATATGGTCAGCATGGCGCGGCCCTTCCTTGCCGATGCGGATTTCGTGAACAAGGCGGCCGAGGGCCGGGCGGCGGAAATCGCGCCCTGCATCGGGTGCAATCAGGCCTGTCTGGATCACACGTTCTCGGGCAAGATTTCGTCCTGTCTCGTCAATCCGCGGGCCTGCCACGAGACCGAGATCGTGATCACGCCAGCCGAGGTGAAAAAGCGCGTGGCTGTCGTGGGCGCGGGGCCTGCAGGCCTTTCGGCGGCGATGACAGCAGCGGAGCGTGGGCACGAGGTTGTCGTGTTCGACAAGGCCGACGAGTTGGGCGGGCAGCTCAACATGGCGAAGGTGATCCCGGGCAAGGAAGAGTTTCACGGGCTGGTGGCGTGGTTCGCCACCATGGTGGAGCGGCTTGGCATCGAGATGCGTCTTGGCACCGAGGCAACGGTCGAGGCGCTGGACGGGTTCGACGAAGTGATCGTGGCAACCGGCGTCGTGCCGCGCGATCCGGGCATCGAAGGGCAGGATGGCGAAAATGTGCTGTCCTACATCGATGTGCTGCGGAATGGCGCCGAGGCCGGCAAACGGGTGGCCGTGATCGGGGCTGGCGGGATCGGGTTCGACGTTTCGGAATACCTTGTTGCGGGTGACGAAAGCCCGACCGTGGATTTGCAGCTTTGGCTGGAAGAATGGGGCGTGGGTGATCCGGAAGAGGAGCGCGGCGGGCTGGCCGAAGAAGGCCCGCAACCGCATGCCCCTGCCCGGCAGGTCACCTTGATGCAGCGTAAGGCGAAGGCCCTTGGCAAGGGGCTTGGCAAGACCACCGGCTGGATCCATCGGGCGCAGTTGAAGATGAAGGGCGTCGATATGGTCGGCGGCGTGAATTACGAGCGGATCGACGCGGAGGGCCTGCATGTGAGCAGCGGAGAGGCGCGGGAAAATCCGCGCGTGATCCCCTGCGATACGGTGGTTCTGTGCGCCGGGCAGGTGAGCGAACGCTCGCTTGCGGATGCGCTTGAGGCCAAGGGTATTGCCTGTCACGTGATCGGCGGGGCGGATGTCGCCGCCGAGCTGGATGCGAAGCGGGCGATCGATCAGGGGGTCAGGCTGGCGGCCGGACTCTGAGGGCGATGCGGCTGCTATGGCTTTCATTGTGGCAGGAGGGGGCGGTTTTGCGCCCTGCCCCGCCCTGCCGGGCGGCGCACCGATGAGCGACGAGATCACAATAGAAGCGCAGGGCGCGCGGCTTTCGGGGCGGTTCTTCCGTGCCGAGGTGCCGCGCGCCGTTGCCGTTTTGAACCCGGCGACGGGGGTGCCGCAGGGCTATTATCGCCATTTCGCGCGTTGGCTGGCCGATCAGGGGGTCAGCACGCTGACCTATGATTATCGCGATTTCGGCGAAAGTGGGCAGGATGCCGTGCGCCATTCACGCGCGACAATGGCGGATTGGGGTATTCACGATCAGCAGGCGGCGCGAGATTGGCTGGCTTGCGAGAGCGATCTGCCGCTTTGGGTGATCGGGCATTCGCTGGGCGGGTTCATGCTTGGCTATCAAGACGGGCTGGAGCGGATTGTGCGGGTGATTGCGATCTGTTCGGGACCGATCCATGTGGGCGATCATCCGTGGCCCTATCAGGCAGGGGCGCGGGCACTGTGGTTCGGGATCGGGCCTGTGTTGCTGGCGACGACGGGATATGTGCCGGGTCGTTTTTCCGGGCTGGGGGCGGATATTCCGGGGCCGGTGTTCCGGCAGTGGAAGCACTGGTGCACGACGAAGGGGTTTCATCATGCCGATGACAGCCTGCCGCCGTGGGACAGTTCGACGCTGGGGGCGGAGTTGCGCACCGTGGGGGTGGCCGATGACGAGATGATCCCGGCGTGGGTGGTGGAAAAGCTTGGCGATCTCTATCCGCAGGCGGCGCAGGAGCATGTCGTTTTGAACCCGGCGGCACACGGATTGGGCAAGGTCGGGCATCTGGCCGGGTTTGCCCGGCGCAATGCCGCGCTTTGGCCCGATCTGATAGGCGAATGACCTGCGGCCTAGCCCATGAGACCTTTGCGGATCAGGTTCAGCCCGGCCAAGAACAAAACGACGAGCGTGGCGCGCTGGAAGGCGCGCTGATCGATCCGGTCTTGCAATTGCAGGCCCAGCGCCATGCCGAGGATCGCCGTTGGAAGCATAACGAAGGCAAACGGCATCGTTTCGCTCCGCAGCACGCCCGAGCCGATATGCGCCACCAGCAGCACGAGTGAGCCCAGCGCGTAAAGCACGCCCTGAATGCGCACTTGATCCAGTTTCGGGGTATCGAGCGCGGTGAGGAACAGCACGGTGGGCGGACCCCATGTGCCGGAAAAGCCGCCCATCGCCCCGGCGATGGCGCCGACGATGCCTTCGGCGAGTGGTTTTTGATCGGGGCGCAAGTGGGGCCGCCAGCCAAGAAGTTGCAGGGCGGTGAAGAAGGTGACCGGCACGCCGATCAGGATGAACATCGCACCCGGCGAAATCACCCGGACCATCTGGGCCGAGATCGCCAGCATCACGCCGCCGACGATGATGAAGATGCGAAAGCTTTTGAGCGAATGCAGGGCCGGGCCGATGCCCTGCCGGAAGCCCTGCCAGAGATTGAGCAGCACGGTGGGCAGGATCAGGCCGGCGAGGGCCAGTTTCGGTTCAACAAGGCTGCTGAGGCCGGAGATCAGGATCAGCGGCAGGGCAAAGCCCACCATCCCCTTTACCACGCCCGCAAAGAAGGCGACGGCGAAGCAGGCCAGCAGGATGTTTGGCGGGGCGAGGGCAAAAAGCGCGTCCATGTCTTCTGTCTTAGCGTTGGTGTGCGGAGGCTGCACGTAGAAAGGCACAAGAAGTGACGGTGGCGCGGGATTCGAGACGTTACGTCGGATGCGCTGCAATGATCCGGTCGGGCGGATCGTTCGTAAGGTATCGGAGAAGGTAAATCTTACGCGCATGAGTTATGCCGCAGATGCGAGATGCTGACGCGGCAGGCCGACCTGATAGGCGCGCAAGAATTGAACAAACGCGAGGTTTTTGGCGTATCAATATTGCGCTGCACCTGCAAAATGACTAAACCGACCCGGACACCGAAAAGGGGTATGAGACATGGCCAAGGATTCGCAGGGGGCACCCATGACTGACACGCATCTTCCCGATCTTCTGACGTTGACCGAAGCAGCGATCGCACCGGCGCAATCGGTTCTGGAACAAGCGCTCGAGTCGCTGCGCGGCATGGTGACGGCAGAGGGCCGCGTTCAGGCCGGCCTGATCGAGGCCAATCAGAGCGCGGCGCATGGCGTTGCGTGGCTGGCGACCTACGTGGAATCGCTGCGCCAGATGCAGGCGTGGGCGGGCCGTTTGAGCGAAGCCGGGAAGTTCGGCGAAGTCGAGCAGCTGATCCACCAGATCGCGTTTGGCGAATACCTCAACCAGATCGCGGGCGGCATCGCGATGAACCAGGGCGAGGTTGTCCGGGTGCAGGAGCTGGGGCTTGGCTGGGATGCGTTGCGCGGGTTCCAGTGCGACGAGGTTCAGACGCTGATGGCGCGTGGCAACACGCAGGCCGCGCGGCTGCGTCTGGTCGAGCTGATGCAGGAGCGCTCTGCCGAGATTACCGTGGGCGCGACCGGGCTTGATGAAGAGCTGGAGATGATCCGCGAGCAGTTCCGCCGTTATTCGATCGAGAAGGTCGAGCCGTTCGCGCATGAGTGGCACCTGAAGGATGAACTGATCCCGATGGAGATCATCGAGGAACTGGCCGAGATGGGTGTTTTCGGCCTGACCATTCCCGAGGAGTTTGGCGGGCTGGGCCTGTCGAAGGCGTCGATGGTGGTCGTGTCTGAAGAATTGAGCCGCGGCTATATCGGTGTCGGTTCGCTTGGCACGCGCAGCGAGATCGCAGCGGAGTTGATCGAAGGCGGCGGCACGGACGAGCAGAAGGCACATTGGCTGCCCAAGATCGCCAGCGCCGAAATCCTGCCGACGGCCGTGTTCACCGAGCCCAACACCGGGTCGGACCTTGGGTCCCTGCGCACCCGTGCGGTGAAGGACGAAAACGGCGACTGGAAGATCACCGGCAACAAGACGTGGATCACCCACGCCGCGCGCACCCATGTGATGACGCTGCTGGCGCGGACCGAACCCGACACCACCGATCACCGTGGGCTTTCCATGTTCCTGGCAGAGAAGACGCCGGGCACCGATGAGGCCCCCTTCCCCACCGAAGGCATGACTGGTGGCGAGATCGAGGTGCTGGGCTATCGCGGCATGAAGGAATACGAGCTTGGCTTCGACAATTTCCACGTCAAGGGTGAGAACCTTTTGGGCGGGGAAACCGGTCAGGGCTTCAAGCAGTTGATGAAGACCTTTGAAGCCGCCCGCATCCAGACCGCTGCACGCGCCGTTGGCGTGGCGCAATCGGCTCTGGACGAGGGCATGCAATATGCACAGGACCGCAAGCAATTCGGCAAATCGCTGATCGAGTTCCCGCGCGTGGCATCGAAACTCGCCATGATGGCGGTGGAGATCATGGTGGCACGGCAGCTGACCTATTTCAGCGCGTGGGAGAAAGACAACGGCCACCGTTGCGACCTTGAAGCCGGGATGGCGAAACTGCTTGGCGCGCGCGTGGCGTGGGCCTGTGCCGACAACGCGCTTCAGATCCATGGCGGCAATGGTTTTGCGCTGGAATACAAGATTTCTCGTATCCTGTGTGACGCGCGAATCCTCAACATTTTCGAGGGCGCGGCGGAGATTCAGGCGCAAGTGATCACGCGGCGTTTGCTGGGCTGATTTTTGGCCTAAACCTTCGATGGATTACAGATTGGCCCGCGCCGCGCGATGATCGCGGCGCGGGTTGTTGTTTGTCGTGACGATAGGCGCGAAGGCGCCATGCCCGACCTTGGGAGGGCGCATCAGGGGAAACTCGACGGCAAATCTATAGACTTCCATCGACGCGCATGTGACATCTGAGCGAAGAATGCCCTCCCTTGGGGGAGGTCGGGCATGGCGCATGCGCGCCGGGTGGACCTTGATGACGACCACCCACCCGGATTTCACACCATGTCGCACAGAGGTCCGCACAATGAAGATCGCAACCGCCGCCTACCCGCCCACATGGCTCGACAATTGGGGGGCTTATGAAGAGAAGCTTTCAGCGTGGGTTTCAGATGCCGCCGAACAGGGGGCCGAGCTTCTGGTATTTCCGGAATATGGCGCGATGGAGCTGGCCTCGCTTTCTGGCGAGCAGGCCGCCGGGTCGGTTCAGGGCTCGATCGAGGCGGTGGGGGAATGGCTTCCCAAGGCCAACGCGCTTTATGCAACATTGGCGCAGGAGCATGGCGTGCATATCCTTTCCCCTTCGGCCCCGGTGCGTGATGGGGCGCGCACGGTGAACCGGACCGGGCTTTTCACGCCGGACGGCAAGGTCGGCTGGCAGGACAAGCAGATCATGACCCGATTCGAGCGCGATGACTGGGGGGTCGAAGGTGGCGGCCCGTTGCAGATTTTCGACACGACGCTGGGCAAAATCGGTGTGCTGATCTGCTATGACAGCGAATTTCCCCTGCTTGGCAAAGCGCTGGCCGATGCGGGAGCCGAGATCATCCTTGTCCCGAGCGCGACCGAGGCGGAAGAGGGTTATTCCCGCGTGCGGATCGGCGCCATGGCGCGCGCGCTGGAACTGCAATGCGTGACGGTTATGGCCAGCCTTGTCGGGGAAGAGCCACGGCTTTACGCGGTTGAGGAAAATCGCGGGCGCGGCGGCATCTTTGGCCCACCGGACCGTGGCTTTCCGCCCAGCGGCGTGATCAGCGAAGGGGTGATGGATGCGCCCGGCTGGACCTATGCCGACGTCGACCTTGAGGCGATCCGCGCGGTGCGCGCCGATGGGCGGGTTCTGAACCTGACGCATTGGGCGGAACAGGCGCCGCGTGTCGGTCAGGTCTCACATTCGCAGCTTACATAACGATCCCCCTTGTAAAAGGGCGGAAATAGGCTCATTTAGCTGCTGCCTGCTTAGCGGGCGCATGACTGCACTCAAGGAGAGAACATGGCCAAGGAAGAACTGCTCGAATTTCCCGGTGTCGTGAAGGAACTCCTGCCGAACGCGACATTCCTGGTCGAGCTGGAAAACGGCCATACGATCATCGCGCACACGGCAGGCAAGATGCGCAAGAATCGCATCCGTGTTCTGGCTGGCGACAAGGTTCAGGTCGAGATGACCCCCTATGATCTGACCAAGGGTCGGATCAACTATCGATTCAAATAAGCAAAGCGTATGCGGCTTATCCTCGGATCGGGAAGCCCCCGGCGGCGGGAGCTGCTTGCGCAAATCGGGATCGTGGCGGATGACATCCGCCCGCCCGAAATCGACGAAACCCCCGAAAAAGCGGAATTGCCCCGCCCCTATTGCGCCCGCATGGCGCGCGAGAAGGCCGTAGCCGTGCCGGCAACTGCCGACGAGGTGGTGCTGTGCGCCGATACCACGGTGGCGCTTGGCCGCCGGATCCTTGGCAAGCCTGCCGATGCGGGCGAGGCGGCGGAGTTCCTGCTGGCCATGTCGGGGCGGCGGCACAAGGTGATCACCGCCGTGGCCGTGAAACACGGTGAGCGGATCTGGGAGCGCGATGTCGTGACCACCGTCATGATGAAGCGCCTGTCGGATGAAGAATTGAACGCCTACCTTGCCACGAATGACTGGCAGGGCAAGGCGGGCGGCTATGGTATTCAGGGGCCTGCGGGTGCCTTGATTCCTTGGATCCAAGGCTCGTTCACCGCTGTGGTTGGCCTGCCGCTTGCGGAAACCGCGGGTCTTTTGCAGGCTGCGGGTTACCCGGTTTGGAGGCAGGTATGAAGGGACGTCAGATCATTCTGGACCATATCGCGGGGCGCGAGGCCGCTGCGCTGATGGTGGATGGCCGGCTCGACGACCTGTTGATCGCGAGCGAGGCCCCTGCCCCCGGCACGATCTATCGCGCCGTGGCGCGACGCCCGATGAAGGGGCAAGGCGGTCTGTTCCTCGAAACGCCGGATGGCAACGCCTATTTGCGGCAGGTGAAGGGTATTTCGCCAGGCACCGAGATGTTGGTGCAGGTCACGGGCTTTGCCGAACCGGGCAAGGCCCTTCCGGTGACGACCAAGCTTCTGTTCAAGAGCCGCTATGCGATTGTCACGCCCGATGCGCCGGGCCTCAATATCTCGCGCAATATTCGCGATGATGACCGGCGCGATGCGCTTCTGGTGATTGCCCGCGAAGAGATGGGCGAGACGGAGATGGGCCTGATCCTGCGCTCTTCTTGCATAGAGGCCGATGACGACGAGATCGCCGACGATATCCGCGCCATGGCCGCGCTTGCGCAACAGGTGCTGTCGGATGAGGGTGAAGGCGCGGAAACCCTGACCGAGGGCGACGGCCCGCATGTTCTGGCGTGGCGCGATTGGGTGGACCCGGCACAGGTGTCGACCGATGAGGGCGGGTTCGAGGCGCATGGCGTTCTCGATGCGCTTGAGACGCTGAAATCGGCGCATGTCCCGCTGTCGGGCGGCGGCAGCCTGTTCATCGAGCCGACACGCGCCCTTGTCGCCGTTGACGTGAACAGCGGCGGCGACGGTTCGCTCGCGGCCGGGCTGAAGGCCAACCTTGCCTGCGCGCGGGAGTTGCCACGCCAGTTGCGCCTGCGCGGTCTTGGCGGGCAGATCGTGATTGACGCAGCCCCGATGCCCAAGAAAGAACGCCGTAGTTTCGAGACCGCCCTGCGCGCTGCCCTGAGGGCCGACGGAATCGATACCGTTCTGGCCGGGTGGACCCCGCTGGGACATTACGAATTGCAGCGCAAACGCGCCCGGATGCCGATTGAGGAGCTGCTGCCGTGAGCTGCCCGATCTGTAGCAAACCGACCGATCCGGCGTTTCGCCCGTTTTGCTCGAAACGCTGCGCCGATGTCGATCTGGCACGTTGGCTTGGGGGCGGTTATGCGATCCCCTCGACCAACCCGGACGACGCGGAAGAGGCCATTGAAGCGATGGAACGCTCGCTACTTGGCAGGGACGCAACTGACGACGATACGCCGCCCGGCAAACCGCACTGATTTTCTTCGCAACATGGTCTTTTTTCTTGATGATAAGGCCTTGCCAGCCCGCGCTCTCCGTTCTAGAACGCCGGAACCCGAGGCGGCCAACCCCGCCTGAACCCGTGCCCGGGTAGCTCAGGGGTAGAGCAGTGGATTGAAAATCCTCGTGTCGGTGGTTCGATTCCGCCCCCGGGCACCACTTCTTCAGTTAAAACCTTGGTTTTACTTCAGCTTTTAGCAACTGCTTGGAGCCGTAGACCATGTTGGAGACCGTTTCACCCACGTTCACCTTCGTAAAAGATTGTGTTTATTACTTCAGCCGCCGCATCGCGAAAGAGCTTCTCCGCCATTACTCGCCAACTCGGATCGCTTATTCGTTTCGGACCCGCTCGGCAAAGATAGCTGATGCTTGAGCCAGAAAAGCTGCAGAACAACTCGACGACTATTGGTTTCGCCTGAGGTCCCGAGACGCGGAACTGCCAGGAAAGCACATGTTGCGGATGGGAACTGCAACCGCCGCTGGGTCTCCTGCATTGCAAGACGCGAGTGTGTCTTCATTTGTGCTGTTGTCAGAGGCCGTTGAGATTTATCTAGGGCAGAAGGGCAAAGGGCGTCCCGTCACCTTCCATAGCACAGCTGAGAGAGCCTGTGGCTACGTTACCGATGCCTGTTGCGACAAGCACCTAAACCAGTACACCAAAGCCGACGCGAACGCGTTCCAAGACTCTCTTATTGCGCGTGGGCTGGCTGGAAGTAGCCTGACCCGGGTCTTCGGCACTGTATGAGAAGTCACGAACTTCGCCGCCAGCGAACAGGGCTTAACGCTGAATAACCCGTTTTCGGGGGTCTACTATGATCGAACAGCAGGAGTCTCAGATCGCCATGCAGTTCCTTCCGAGACACTACTAGTGGTGCAGGCGAAATGCCGCGAGATTGACGATGATCTGCGCTGGCTCGTTGCCTTGGTTTCGGACACAGACTTGCGACTTGCTGAAGCTGCAGGTTTGACCGAGGACGATATTGTACACCATGATGAGGGGTCGCTTACCGTCCGGGTTCGGGAACATCCTTGGCGGCGTCTGAAGACGAAGGGCAGTGAGCGAGAAGTCCCCTTGAGGGCGAGGCTCGGTGGGCAGCAGAGCGCATCCTCGGGCAGCAAGGCTCCTCTCATTTTGCTTTCCCGAGATACAACAAAACTGCCAGCACAAACGCCAACGCGGCCAGTGCAGCACTGAATAAATGGATGAAACAATACGCGCCATAGGGATGCACCATGCACGGCTTCCGCCACTCGATGCCGGACCGCCTCAGGGCCGTCGAGTGTCCTGCTGATGTTGTCGATCAGATTGGCGGCAGGCAAACGGAAGGCATATGCCACAGATACGGGTCTGGATACCCCTTGAGCGTCCTTCGAAAGTGGATGGAGGAGGCTACGTGAGCCGACATAGTCTATGGCTCCAAGCAGTTGCTAAAAGCTGCGCCCAATGTCGGCTACGGGCCGAACGAGTATGAATTTACCCAAGCGTACTGGCGCTTAGAGCCAGTATACAGTGAGTTTGTCTACCAAATAGCTCCCAAGCAGGGGGCTGGATGCAACGCTTACGAAGGCGCTTCGCGATTCGTCGCATGGGGCGACAAGAGGCAAAACGCGCATAAGCAAGCCTTCGGCATTTCTGTTATGGGCTAATTTTGGGCTAGATCATCGTTAGAGAGATATCAGTTGAGTTCTTACTAGGTCTGGCGGTGACTTACTCTCCCACGTCTTAAGACGCAGTACCATCAGCGCAAAGGCACTTAACGGCTGGGTTCGGGATGGGACCAGGTGTTTTGCTCTCGCTATGACCACCAGACCGAATAAGAACTCAAGTATCCAAGTCAAACATTTTTGGGGTTGTATGCTTTCGGATCCGTATTGGCCTAGCCTGGCTTTTACTGGATCAAATCAAGCCTATCGGAC
>JANFFA010000073.1 GCA_030848925.1 Rhodalgimonas zhirmunskyi | reverse complement strand
GGGCAATCCTTCGAGCGTTGCGATCGGCAACGTGGTGACGGGGATCGATGGCAGCTCGGAGCCGAACACCAGCGATGGTGTTGCGGATGTTCTGGGGGCGGACGGGACTGCGGTTGGCGGTCCGGTGACGGGCGTGGTGTTCGGGACCGGCGCGCCGGTTGCGGGCAATGTGGGCGGGGCTGTTGCCGGCGCCTATGGCACGCTGGTG
>JANFFA010000072.1 GCA_030848925.1 Rhodalgimonas zhirmunskyi | reverse complement strand
GACGAGTCTGTGGCGGGCAGCTTCACGGTGTCGGTTGCGGATGGTGTTGCGGCGCTCGAGGTGAACGGCACGGTGCTTGACGGGGCGGCGCTTGCGGCCTTGTCGCCGACGGCGCCTGCGGTGATCACGACGCCGCTGGGGACGCTCGCGTTGATCGGGTTCGACCCTGCGACCGGTGTGGTCGACTATGTCTACACGCTGTCGGATGAC
>JANFFA010000071.1 GCA_030848925.1 Rhodalgimonas zhirmunskyi | reverse complement strand
ACCTGACGGCCGAGCAGGATGTGCTCACGCGTCTGGGGCATGGGGCCATCGGCTGCCGAGCAGACCAGGATCGCGCCATCCATCTGCGCCGCACCGGTGATCATGTTCTTCACATAGTCAGCGTGGCCGGGGCAATCGACGTGGGCGTAGTGACGGTTCTCGGTCTCGTATTCCACGTGCGCGGTCGAGATCGTGATGCCACGGGCCTTCTC
>JANFFA010000070.1 GCA_030848925.1 Rhodalgimonas zhirmunskyi | reverse complement strand
ACCTGACGGCCGAGCAGGATGTGCTCACGCGTCTGGGGCATGGGGCCATCGGCTGCCGAGCAGACCAGGATCGCGCCGTCCATCTGTGCCGCACCGGTGATCATGTTCTTCACATAGTCAGCGTGGCCGGGGCAGTCGACGTGGGCGTAGTGACGGTTCTCGGTCTCGTATTCCACGTGCGCGGTCGAGATCGTGATGCCACGGGCCTTCTC
>JANFFA010000006.1 GCA_030848925.1 Rhodalgimonas zhirmunskyi | reverse complement strand
TCTCGGATGCCGACTGGCTGCGTCTGCAAAACATCTGCGGCGGCTAAGCGCGCCCGCTCTCTTTCATGGCTCCAAATACCCGATTGCACCCTCTGCCAGACGTGCCTCCGATCAAGCAGCGCGCCCCTCGCCCAACAAGGGCAACAGCAGGTTGAACAACTCCGCCTGACTCGAAATCGCGCATTTGCGGTAAAGCTGGCGGCGAAACACCTTCACCGTCTGCGCCGATATTCCCAACTTCAACCCGATCGAAACCGACGAATGCCCCCGCAGGATCAGCATCGCCACTTCTGCCTGCCTCGGGCTCAGCGAAATTCCCTCCGCCGCCTTGAGCGAATCAATCAGGTGCGCGGACTCCGCCGCGTCCGAAATTTCCCCTTCGGCAGCCAAACCCGACCACTGCCGCTCGACGAATGCCTCAAGAATAGGCGAAACGAGTCTCGCGCTGATGATCTCGCGCTGGGTGAAGCGCCGGTTCGAACTCGCGTCGCGGCCAAGGCACACCTGCACCGACACCCCCGGCGCCGGATAGGCGACGAAGGCCAACTCGTCGATCAGCGTCGTCGCGGCGTAATAGTCGAGGAAATAGGGATTGCGATGAAACTGATCCGGCGCGATATCGGTCAATCGGTACACCCCGGCAGGCGCCCGCGTCATGTGTAAATCATGATACGGATCAAGTAGATAGGCCCCACTCAGGTACACGTTCTCGAACCGTTCATGCACCGCCGGATGCGCGGCCCGTCGCAGGATGGACTTGGGCGCGCGCCCCCGGAAATAGGCAAGGATGGTCAGGTTGTCGTGCCGCACCACCGCCTCCAGCCAGCGGCCCAGCGCCCGCGCGAACCCGTCACTGTCCAACGCGGCAATTGCCTCGCCCAGCCGCTTTTCCGCCTCGCCCATCTGCATGATCTGGCCCCTGCCCCATACCCCCCGGGGGGTATATACCCCTTGTTGACGCAGGTTTTACGCTACCACCATCCAAACAAGGGGTATAGGGGCGTAACTTGGCAGAAGACCAAACCATCAACCCGGCGATCGAAATCGACCGCGTCGTGAAACGCTATGGCAGCTTCACCGCACTCAATGACGTGTCGCTTACCATCGCGGATAACGAATTCTTCACGCTGCTCGGCCCGTCGGGCTGCGGCAAGACAACCCTGCTGCGCTGCATCGCCGGGTTCGAGGACATCAGCGAAGGCGCGATCCGCCTTTACGGCGACGACATCGCCAATGACCCGCCCAACAAGCGCCCCGTGAACACCGTCTTCCAGCAATACGCGCTGTTTCCCCACATGAACGTGCAGCGCAACGTGATGTTCGGCCTCCAGCGTCTGGGGTATTCCGAGATGGACGCCCGCGGCCGCGCCCGCGAGGTGCTCGACCTGGTGCAACTCCTGCCTTTCGCAGACCGCCTCCCGGCACAGCTTTCGGGTGGTCAGCAACAGCGCGTCGCCCTCGCCCGTGCCCTTGCGCCCAACCCCAAGGTGCTCCTGCTCGACGAGCCGCTCTCGGCGCTCGATCTGAAACTCCGTCAAGCTGTTCGGCTGGAGCTTCAGCAACTTCAGCAGGACACCGGCATCACCTTCATCTTCGTCACCCACGATCAAGAAGAAGCGCTCACCATGTCCGACCGCATCGCCGTGATCTCGGATGGCCGGGTGCAGCAGGTCGGCCCGGCGCGCGACATCTACGAAGAGCCGAACAACAAGTTCGTCGCGGATTTCATTGGCGAAACCAACCTGATCGACGTGGCCGTCACCGGCGTCAGCAATGGCATGGCCGCCTGCACCCTGCCGGGTGGTGCGGCCTTCACCTGCCCCGCCGCGCAGGGCGCGCACCAAGGCCACGGGCATCTTTCGGTCCGCCCCGAGCGGGTCTCGCTCACCGCGCCGGAAAAGGCGCTGATCACAGGCCATGTGCAACGCCTGATCTACCTCGGCACCGACATGCATATCGATGTGGCGCTGTCCGATGGCGAAATGGTCAAGGCCCGCGTTCAGAATTCCCAATCCGCCCATATCCCCGCCCAAGGCGCGCAGGTGGGCCTCGATTTCGAGGAAGGCGCCGCGCGCCTGCTGATCGACTGATGGCTGGGCTGGGTCAGAAACCAACCGCAGGTGGGCGCACATACGCTGGCCTCGGCCTGCCACTGATGCTCCCGGCATGGGTGATTATCGGCTTCTTCCTCGTCCTGCCGATCGGGATCATGCTGGTCTATTCCTTCCTCACCAAGGAATTTCGCGGCGGCGTGATCTGGGAGCCGACGCTCGCCGCCTATGACCAGTTCTTCTTTGATCGCGGCCTGTTTGGCGATGAGCAGCCCAAGATCGAATGGACCTATATCCTGATCTTCTGGCGCTCGATCTGGCAGGCCGGGCTGGCCACGCTGATGTGCTTGCTGATCGGCTTTCCGACCGCGTGGTTCATCGCCACGCGCCCCGCAAGCAGCCGCACGATCTGGCTGTTTCTCATCACCGTGCCCTACTGGGTGAACCTGCTAATCCGTACCATCTCGATGAAGTTCCTGATCCGCGACAACGGTCCGCTCAACCAATGGCTGCTCGACGCCGGGCTGATTTCTGACCCGATCCACATCATCAACACCAACACCGCCGTGCAACTGGGCCTGTTCTACTCCTACCTGCCGTTC
Organism: Rhodalgimonas zhirmunskyi; assembly: GCA_030848925.1. GTDB lineage: Bacteria > Pseudomonadota > Alphaproteobacteria > Rhodobacterales > Rhodobacteraceae > Rhodalgimonas > Rhodalgimonas zhirmunskyi. Next base: position 148,969 of record JANFFA010000006.1, on the reverse strand, counting down.
ATGGTGCTGCCGATCTATGCCGCCGTAGAGCGTTACAACTTCTCCCTCTCCGAGGCGGCGGCCGATCTCTATGCCTCGCGCTGGATCACCTTGCGCCACATCATCCTTCCGGTGGTGAAACCGGGCATCATCGCGGGCTGCATCCTTGTCTTCGTGCCCTCGCTCGGCGCCTTCCTCGCGCCCGACCTTCTGGGCGGGGCCAAGAATTTCATGATCGGCAGCCTGATCGAAGAGCAATTCAAGGGCAACGCCGGCAACTGGCCCTTCGGCGCGGCGGCTTCGATGATCCTGCTCTCGATGGTGCTGATCGTGCTCATCTTCTACGCCCGCGCCCAAGGCCGCGCCCACGCAAAGGGGGCAAGCTGATGGCCGCGAAACCCGATCTCAAGCGCTTTCCCGGCTTCTTTGCTCTGACGCTGCTGTGCCTGTTCCTGCTCTATGCGCCGCTCGTCATCGTGATGATCTATTCCTTCAACGACAGCCAATCCATCACCATCTGGGGCGGCACCTCGCTGCGCTGGTATGGCGATGTCTTCTGGGGCCCCGAGGCCGACAAGTTCAAGCAGGCCGCGATCAACTCGCTCGCCATCGCGACAGCCGCGGCCATTGCCGCCACGACCATCGCCACCATGTCCGCCACGGCCATGCTGCGCGCCGGGCACTTTCGCGGCAAGGGGGCCAGTTTCGCCCTGATCAACCTGCCCCTCATGGTGCCCGAAATCGTCACCGCCGTGGCCACGCTGATCTTCTTCTCGGCCATCGGTTTCACAACCGGCTACGCCACGATCCTGATCGCCCATATCGTGTTCTGCATCCCCTTCGCCTACCTGCCCATCGCCGCCCGGATGGAAGGCGTGGAAGAGGTTTACGAACAGGCCGCCCAAGACCTCTATGCCACAAGATGGGAGGCGTTCCGCCTCATCCTCCTGCCGCTCATGGCGCCGGGCATCCTGTCGGGCTTCCTCTTGGCCTTCATCATCTCGCTCGACGATTTCATCATCACCAACTTCGTCAAGGGCGCGGGCATCGAAACTCTGCCCACCGCCATCTTCGGCGCGGTGAAACAGGGCATCAAACCCAACATCATGGCGATTTCCACGCTGCTTCTGGGCGTCTCGATCCTCTTCGTCACGCTTTCCTATTTCGCCGGCCGCATAGGCCAGAAAACCAAGACCCCAACAGGAGAAACCACATGAAAAACATGCTGAAAACCGGCGCCTCTGCCCTTGCCCTGTCGCTTCTCGCGACCATGGCCAGTGCCGAAGGCAAACTCTCGCTCTACCACTGGTTCGAATACATCCCGCAAGAGGTGCTCGATAAATTCGCTGCCGAATACGATGTCGAGGTGACGATGGACACCTACGACAGCAACGAAGCCCTCCTCGCCGCGCTCAAGGCCGGGAAGTTGGGCCAATACGACCTCGCCGTGCCCGGCGATTACATGGTCGAGATCATGGGCAAGGAAGGCATGCTCGACACGTTCGACCCCTCCGAAATGTCGAACTTCGGCAATATCCAGCAGGAATGGGTCGACGTGACCTTCGATCCGGGCCGCAAAAGCTCCATCCCCTATCAGTGGGGCTCCACCTCCTTCGCCGTCAACCGCGATGTGTATCCGGGTGATATCCAGACCCTCGGCATGATCTTCAACCCGCCAGAAGAGCTCAAGGGCAAGATCAACGTGCTCGACACCTCGGGCGAAACCCTAACGCTGGCGTCGATGTATCTCGGCATTCCGCAATGCACCTCGGATCGCGACCAGCTCAAGGCGCTCAATGAACTGGTCCAGACGGCCAAGCCCGACTGGGCCTCGTTCGGCTCCGACGTGGCCAAGGACGTGCTGGTCTCCGGCGATGCCGCCGCCGGCATGATCTGGAACGGCTTCTCGGCCAAGGCCCGCGAGGAAGGCGCCAACATCGAATACGCCTTCCCGAAAGAGGGCTACATCGTCTGGATGGACAACGTCGTTCTGCTGAAAGACGCGCCCAACCGCGACAACGCGATCAAGTTCATGAACTTCCTGCTCGAGCCCGAGAACGCCGCCGCCGTCACCAACTACGCGCAATACACCGCAGGCGTAAAAGGGGTCGAACCCTTCCTTGACGAGGCGGTGAAATCCGCACCCGAACTGAACCCGCCGTCCGGTGGCAAGACCGCCTTCGTGCAGGCCTGCCCGGAAGAGGTGCAAAAGGTCTACGACACCATCTGGACCAACCTGAAAAAGTAACGCCACCCGCCCCGGGGATATCTCCGGGGCGGTCCCTTTTCCCAAGGAAGCAGCCCATGAAACTCGCCCTTTGTCAGACAAGCCCCACCGACGGCGATATTGAGGCCGCGCTGGCCCGTCTCGACACGATGCTAGCCGCCGCGGCACTGGCAGGCGCGCGCATGGCGGTGTTTCCCGAACTCTACCTTCCCGGCTACAACCGCCCCGACCTGCACCAGACCCTCGCCCAACCACAGGGCGGCGACTGGATGCTCAAGGCCGCCTCGCTCGCCGCGCGCCATCACATCGGCCTCACCCTCGGCTGGGCCGAGCGTGACGGCGACACCTGCTATAATGCCGCCACCGCCTTCGGCCCGGATGGCGCAACACTGGCCCATTACCGCAAGATCCAGCTTTACGGCCCGATGGAGCAAAAGAGCTTCGCCTTCGGTAACAGCTACGCCACCTTCAACTTCGAGGGCCGCACATGCGCGCTGCTCATCTGCTATGACGTGGAATTCGCCCACCATGTCCGCGCACTCGCCGAACGCGGTGTCGAACTTCTACTCGTGCCCACAGCCAACCCCGCCGGGTTCGAACACGTCTCGCGCCACATCATCCCCGCCCGCGCCAGCGAATACGCCATGACCGTCGCCTACGCCAATTACTGCGGCAGCGAACAGGGTCTTGCCTTCGGCGGACACTCCCTCATCTCCGCCCCCGATGGCGCGGCGCTGGCCTCCGCTCACACCACCGAAACCATGCTGATCACCGACACCGCGCACCCCGTCGACCCGTCGCGCCTGTCGACACAACTCATCGATTACAGGGAGACCCCGCAATGACACTCGACATCCCCACCGGCACCGATGCGGTGCTGACCTCCGACACCCACCTGATCCAGAGCTTTGCCAATCTTCACGCCCTGAAACAGGACGGCGCGCGCACCGCCATCGTCGAGGCCTCGGGCGCGATGGTGAAAGACAGCGAAGGCAACGAGTTGATCGACGGCATCGGCGGGCTCTGGTGCGTCAACGTCGGCCATGGCCGCCCCGAGATCATCGACGCCATCACCCAGCAACTGAAAACGCTCGACTACTACTCGACCTTCTACAACTTCACCCACCCCGCCGCCGCCGCGCTGGCCGAAAAAGTGGCCTCCCTCGCGCCGGGGCAATTGAACCATGTCTATTTCGGCAACTCCGGCTCGGTCGCCAACGATACCGCGGTGCGCATCCTGCACCACTACAACAACCTGCGTGGCAAGCCGCAGAAGAAAAAGATACTCTCCCGTATGGGCGCCTATCACGGCTCAACCCACATGGCGATGGCGCTGACCACCCCCGCCTACTCCGATGGCTGGGGCGCGGTCGAAGGGCTGGTGACGCACCTGCGCGCGCCGCATAAATACCGCGAAGCACCCGAGCTTTCGGATGAAGAGTTCCTCAAACTGCTCGAACAGGACATGCTCGACACGATCCACCGGATCGGCGCCGACAACATCTGCGCCTTCTTCGCCGAACCGATCCAAGGCGCAGGCGGCGTCATCACCGCGCCGCCGGGCTATCACAAGCGCATGCGCGAAATCACGGCACAGCACGACATCGCCTATGTCGCCGACGAGGTGGTCACCGCATGGGGCCGCCTTGGCCATATGTTCGCCAGCAAGGATGCGTTCGACTACACCCCCGACATCATCACCACGGCCAAGGGCCTGACCTCGGGCTACCAACCGCTCTCAGCCACCATCATCTCGTCCGAGATTCACGAGGTGATCTCGCGCCCCGAAGCCATGTTCCTGCACGGCATGACCTATTCCGGCCACCCCGCCGCGGCCGCCGCCGGCCTCGCGAACATCGCGATCCTCGAAAACGAAGGCATCCCCGCCCGGGTCCAGACCACCGGCAAGCTGTTCGAAAACACCCTGCGCGGCCTTGGCGACATGGCCATGGTCGGCGAAGTGCGCGGCTCGCATTTCATGATGGGCATCGAATTCGTGAAGGACAAAGCCACCCGAGAAGAATTCGCCCCCGACGCCAATATCGGCGGCGCGGTGGCACAGGCGGCACAACAACGCGGCCTTATCGCCCGCGCCTTGGGCAATATCCTGATCCTCTCGCCCACCCTAATCATGGACGAGGCGATGATCACCGACATCGGCGCCATCCTGCGCGACAGCATCGGCGAAGTCTCGGATAGCCTCGGCCTGTAATCCCTTGCTCACCCCGGAGCGGGCCAGCCCCCCAGACCCCCCGGGATACTTCCAGTCAGATGAAGCAGGGGATCGGCTTTGCCTTTCATTTTTGCAGAAATACTCCCGCCAGAGGCATCCCGACGCCGCCGTGCGCGTCCCAACTCAGTTCAACAGAGGACACCCCTTGAACTCCCCGCGCGAAAGGCTCAGTCTCGCTTCAGCTTACCTGGCCCCAACGTCCGAAAGGCCTTGCCATGATCTTTTCCTCCCCTGAAACCATCGAAGAGGCCGCGGCCCTTCTCGCCGCTGACGCCGAAGCCCGCCCCTTGGCGGGCGGCACCGATCTTCTCGTGCGGCTGCGCGCGCGCCAGATCGCGCCAAGCGCCATCGTCGACCTCAAGCGCATTCCCGAACTGCGCGAGATCACCGAAGAAAGCGGCGGCTGGCGCATCGGCGCGGCCGTGCCCTCGGCCCAGATGAACGAACATGCCGCGCTCAAATCCGCATGGCCCGGCGTCTGTGAAGGGGCCGACCTGATCGGCTCGACCCAGATTCAGGGCCGCTGCACCGTCGCGGGAAATCTCTGCAACGCGGGCCCGGCCGCCGACAGCGTGCCCTGCCTTGTCGCCGCCGGGGCCGTGGCGCGCATCGCCGGGCCGACCGGCACCCGCGATTTACCGGTCGAGGATATCCCCACCGGCCCGGGCAAGACCGCGCTGAAGCCGGGCGAGTTCGTCGCCTCCATCCTTCTGCCCGCGCCCGCCGCGCGCCAAGGCAGCGCCTACCTGCGCTTCACCCCGCGCACCGAGATGGACATCGCCGTCGCAGGCGTCGGCATCGCCCTGTCGCTTGACGGTGCGGGCAAGATCGAAACCGCGCGCATCGCCCTCGGCGCCGTCGGCCCCAAGGTGATCGTCGCCGACGAGGCCGCGCAAACCCTCATCGGCACCACCGGTGACGACGCCGCACTCGACGCCCTGTCACAGGACGCCAGCGCCGCCGCCACCCCCATTTCCGACAAGCGCGGCACCGCCGAGTTTCGCCGCGAGGTCATCGGCGTTCTGGCCAAGCGCGCCGCGAAAATCGCCCTCACCCGCGCCAAGGGAGACACAGCATGAGCCGTATTCACGTCACCACCACCATCAACGGCGAGGAAACCGATTTCCTCTGCGAACCGCAGCAGACGCTTCTTGACGTGCTGCGCGACGATCTCGACATGACCGGCTCGAAAGAGGGCTGCGGCTCGGGCGATTGCGGTGCCTGTTCGGTGATCCTCGATGGTCGCCTCGTCTGTTCCTGCCTCGTCCTCGCGCCCGAGGCCGAAGGCCGCAGCGTCGAAACCATCGAAGGCATGGCCGAGGGCGACAAACTGCACCCGCTACAGCAGAAGTTCCTCGAAATGGCGGCGCTGCAATGCGGGGTCTGCACCCCCGGCATCCTTGTGGCCGCCAAGAATCTGCTCGAACGCAACCCCGACCCAACCGAGGAAGAGGTGCGCTACTGGCTGGCCGGGAATCTCTGCCGTTGCACCGGCTATGACAAGATCATCCGCGCGGTCATGGAGACCGCCGCCGACCTGAGGGGGGCCGCCTGATGCCTAAAGACGAGTATCAATCCCGCGCATTCAATATCGTCGGCACCCGGCCCATCCGCCCCGACGGCATCGACAAAGTCACCGGCAAGGCGCGCTACGGCGCCGACATGACCGCGCCCGGCATGCTCTGGGGCGCGATCTTGCGCAGCCCCCACGCCCACGCACGGATCAAGTCGATCGACACCTCGGAAGCCGAGGCGATGAAAGGCGTGAAAGCCGTCATCACCCGCGCCGATTTCCCCAAGCTGGATCTTGATCCCGGCATGGCCGATATCCTCGACAACTCTATGGCCGGCGAAAAGGCGCTTTATGATGGCCACGCCGTCGCCGCCGTCGCCGCCTCTTCGAAATCGCTGGCTTACGCCGCGCTCGATGCGATCAAGGTCGAGTACGAAGTGCTGCCGCATGTCGTTGATGTCGATCTCGCAATGAAACCCGACGCGCCGGTAATTCATGCCGCACGGCAGGACGAGACCGTGCCCGAAGGGCTTTCCGAAAACGTCACCTCCCGCTCGCAATATGGCCACGGCGACCCGGAAGAAGGCTTCAAAAAGGCCGATCTGGTGATTGAGCGGCACTTCACCACCGCCGCCACACATCAGGGATATATCGAGCCGAACGCCTGCCTCGCCCAGATGGGTGCCGACGGACAGGGCGATTTGTTCGTCTGCACCCAAGGCCACTACATGGTGCGTGACACCTGCGCCGAAATCCTCGGGCTCGAGGCGGGCAAGCTGCGCGTCACCGCATCCGAAATTGGCGGCGGTTTCGGCGGCAAAACCCATATCTGGATGGAGCCGGTCGCGCTGATGCTGTCGATGAAATCCGGCAAGCCGGTGAAGCTGGTGCTGACCCGGGACGAGGTGTTCCGCGCCACCGGTCCGACCTCGTCGTCCTCGACCGACATCAAGATCGGCATGACCAAGGACGGCAAGATCACCGCCGCCACCGGCACCTTCCGCCTGCAATCGGGTGCCTATCCGGGGGCCACCGCGTTCCTTTCCGCGATGTGCGGCTTCGCGCCCTATGATCTGGAACACGTCCGCACCGAGGGCCTTGAGGTGATGACCAACCGGCCCAAGGCCGCGGCCTATCGCGCGCCCGGGTCTCCCATGGCGGCCTATGCCGTGGAATCGGTGATCGATGAGCTTTGCCAAAAGCTCGACCTCGATCCACTGGAAACCCGGCTCAAGAATGCTGCGCGCGAAGGCACGAAATCGGCCTATGGCCCCACCTACCCCGCCATCGGGCTCGAGGCGACGCTGAAGGCCGCACAAGAGCATCCACACTGGACCGCGCCCTTGGGTGAAAATCAGGGCCGCGGCGTCGCCTGCGGCTTCTGGTTCAACTTCGGCGGCAACACATCCGTCAACCTGATGGTCAATCCAGACGGCACCGTATCCTTGTCGGAAGGCAATCCCGATATCGGCGGCTCGCGCGCGTCGATGTCGATGATGGCGGCGGAAGAACTGGGCATCCCGCTCGATCAGGTCCGCTGCGTCATCTCAGACACCGGCTCACTCGGTCTCAACGACGTGACCGACGGCTCCCGCGTGACCTTCGCGGTGGGCCTCGCCACGATCAAAGCCGCGCGCCACGCGATCGAGATCATGAAGACCCGCGCCGCAATGAAATGGGGGATCGAGCCCGAGGCGGTCGACTGGGTCGATGGCGCAGCCGTGCCCGCCGGCCCGAACGCTGGCAAGTTTCCCCCAATGTCGATCAAAGAGATCGCCGCCATCGCCGCCAACACCGGCGGCCCCATCGCGGGCCACTGCGAGGCCAATGCCGAGGGCGCGGGCGTCAGCTTCGCCACCCATATGGTCGATACCGAAGTTGATCCCGAAACCGGCGCTGTCAAAGTGCTGCGTTACACCGTGTTCCAAGACGCGGGCAAGGCGATCCACCCCGACTACGTCGAGGGCCAGTTCCAGGGCGGCGCCGCGCAAGGCATCGGCTGGGCGCTGAACGAGGAATATATCCATGACGAAGACGGTCGCCTGCTCAACGCCGGGTTCCTCGACTATCGCATTCCCGTCGCCTCTGATTTGCCGATGATCGAGCCGGTGATCCTTGAAATTCCCAACCCGGGCCACCCCTACGGCGTGCGCGGTGTGGGCGAAACCTCGATCGTGCCGCCACTCGCGGCGATTGCGAACTCGGTCTCACGCGGGGCTGGCGTGCGTCTGACCTCCCTGCCGATGTCGCCGCCGAAAATCCGCGCGGCCGTGAAAGCAGGCTAATGGTTGCCGTGCGGCTCTGGGGCTCGCTCGCCGATCTGGCGGGCGCGCCCGAGGTCGAGGTTGAGGCCGCCACATTGGGCGGCCTCCTCACCGCGCTCGAACGCGATTACCCAGCGTTGAAACCCCAGCTTGATCGCGGCATCTCTGTCTCGATCGACGGCAGGATCTACAACGACGGCTGGTCAACACCAATTGCGGAAGACAGCGAAGTTGTCCTGCTCAACCGCCTCACCGGCGGCTGACCGGGCGAATTCCTACGAGGAATTCGATCAAAAATCTTACGAAGATTTTTCTCTGCTCCAACCACACCGGCGCACCACACCCCAAAATTCCTCGAAGGAATTTTGGCCGAAATCCTCGCAGGATTTCGCTCCGACCTAGTCGCCGCGAAATGCCCGGACCTGCTCGACCGTGCGCGCAACAAACATCTCGACACCGCGCGCGCCCATCGCCTCGGTCGCCACCCCCTTGTCGCGCACCGCGCCGGGATCAACGGCCAGCATCATCGCGGTATCGGCTAGCCCCGCATGCACACCGGCCCGTTCAAAGCCCTGCTCCTCAAGCCACGCGGCGAAAACTGCATTCGTGTCGTAATAAGCATCGGCAAAAAGCACCCCACCGCCCCATTCACGGTTAAGCTTTTCCGCAACCTCCGCCATCGGCGCCTGGTTCCAGCCACTGTCACCCAGCAGGACAATCGTCTCGAACCCGGCCTGTCGCATGCTCCGCGCCGCCCATTCCACGTTCGCGGCAAAAATCTCTGGCGGCACCGTGATCGAGCCGGGAAAAGGCATATGTCCCGTGGGCGGATCGATTTCGCCTTCGGGCACATAGGCAATAACCGGTGCCACCATCGCATCGCCCAACGCTTCGGCAATCCTACCCGACAGCGCCCTGACCCGGATGTTGTGCTTGCCCAGAACCATGACCGCGCCGTTCTGCTCGGTTCCGCCCGTCGGGATGATCACCGTCCGCGTGCCTTCGGCAATCGCCGCTCCCACTTCGGGACTGGTCATGTTCTCAAGGAAAACCTCGGCCCGCGCCGTATCAAGCGGGCCGCATATGGCCAGGGCGATCACCGCCCCGGCCAGTTTGCGCAGCACTCTCAGAGCGACGCCTCAAGCTTGGCGACAATCGCATCGCCCATTTCCGACGTCGATACCGGCTGCACGCCCTCTTCGCCCAGAAGGTCCGCCGTGCGCAGGCCATCGGCCAGAACCGCATTCACCGCCTCTTCCACGCGTGCGGCCTCATCGCCCTTGTCGAACGAATAGCGCAGCGCCATGGCAAAGCTCAGGATGCAAGCGATCGGGTTGGCCTTGCCCTGCCCCGCGATATCGGGCGCGGATCCATGCACCGGCTCATAGAGCGCCTTGGGCCGCCCGTTCTCCATCGGCGCGCCAAGCGACGCCGACGGCAGCATTCCGAGCGAACCGGTCAGCATCGCCGCCAGATCGCTCAGCAGGTCGCCGAACAGGTTGTCGGTCACGATCACGTCGAACTGCTTGGGCCAGCGGGTCAGCTGCATCGCGCCCGCATCAGCATACATATGCGACAGCTCGACCTCGGGGTAATCCTTGCCCACCTCGGTGACGACTTCGCGCCACAGGATGCCGGATTCCATCACGTTGGCCTTTTCCATCGAGCACAGCTTCTTGCCGCGCTTCATCGCCAGCTCGAACGCCGACCGTGCCACGCGGTCGATCTCGCTCTCGGTGTAGCGCTGGGTGTTGATGCCGACGCGCTCGTTGCCCTCTTCGAAAATGCCGCGCGGTTCGCCGAAATAGACACCGCTCGTCAATTCGCGCACGATCATGATGTCGAGGCCCGCGACCACATCTTTCTTCAACGAAGAAAAATCCGCCAGCGCATCAAAGCACTGCGCCGGACGCAGGTTGGCGTAAAGGTCCATCTCCTTGCGCAAGCGCAGCAAGCCGCGCTCGGGCTTCACGCTGAAATCGAGCACGTCGTATTTCGGCCCACCCACGGCCCCCAGCAGGACGGCATCCACCTCCTGCGCTTTGGCCATGGTGTCGTCATGTAGCGGCGTGCCGTGCTTGTCATAGGCGCAGCCGCCGACAAGGTCCTCGCTCACGTCGAACTTCAGGCCGCGCTTGGCGCCGAACCAGTCGATGATCTTGGAAACCTCGGCCATGACTTCGGGGCCGATCCCGTCACCGGGCAGGATAAGAAGCGAGGGGTTGCTCATTTTGTGCGTCCTTCAAGGAAATGTCTCGGCCTTGGCCTAGCCTCTGGCCGCGCGATGGTCAAGAAACCGGACGCCTCACGCAGGGCTGGCGACGTATCCCGCCTTGCCGATCACCTCGATCAGCGCAGCATCCTCCAGATCGCTCTCCACCTCAACCGTTCCCGCGGCAAGATCACAGGTCACATCCGCGCCCTCATCCGCCCCCAGAATCGCCTCTTCGACCGCCTTGGTGCAATGTCCACAGGTCATGCCCGTCACGTTGAAAACCGTCATCTCCGGCCCTTTCTCTGATCATTTCCAAGGCTTTCTGCACCCTTCCAGCGCAGTCAGGTCAAGCGGAAAGAACACCTCTTGGCCTTCCAGTTACTGGAAGGCCTATGTATAAGGCCGACGAAAGGAACACTCCCATGACCGCGCTCAAGGATCTGACACTCTCGCTCGACGGGATGAGTTGCGCCTCTTGCGTCGGGCGCGCCGAAAAGGCGCTGACCGGCGTCGAAGGCGTGCATGGCGTGCAGGTAAACCTCGCCTCGGAAACCGCGACGTTGCGTTACGACGCCCCCGCCACCCCGGCCAACATCGCCGAAACCGTCGCCCGCGCCGGATATCCCGCGCGCGAAGGCAAGGTCACGCTCGAAATCGAAGGCATGTCTTGTGCCTCCTGCGTCGGCCGTGTCGACAAGGCGCTGGCCGATCTGCCCGGCGTGCTCGACGTGGCGGTGAACCTCGCCTCGGAAACCGCCACGATCCGCTATCTCGAAGGGATGCTCACCCCCGCCGACATGACTCGCGCCACAGCCGAAATCGGCTATCCCGCCCGCCCGCGCGACGCGGATGAAACCCCCGACGCGGGCCAGCGCAAGATGCAAGAGGCCGAGTCGTTGCGCCGCGACCTGATCCTTGCCGCCCTGCTCACCCTGCCGGTGTTCATCGTCGAAATGGGCGGGCATCTTTACCCGCCACTGCACCATTTCGTCGCCGCCACCATCGGCCAGACGGCAAGCTGGATCGCGCAATTCGTGCTCACCACGCTGGTTCTGGCCTTCCCCGGACGGCGCTTCTTTACCAAGGGCCTGCCGGCGTTGCTCCACGGCGCGCCCGATATGAACAGCCTTGTCGCCTTGGGCGCGGGTGCCGCATGGGCCTATTCCACGCTGGTCACTTTTGCCCCCGGCCTGTTCCCTGCCGATGCCCGCGCGGTGTATTTCGAAGCCGCCGCCGTGATCGCCACGCTTATCCTGCTGGGGCGCTGGCTGGAAGCGCGCGCCAAGGGCCGCACCGGGGCGGCCATCGCGCGATTGGTGGGGCTCGCCCCCAAAACCGCCCGCATCCGCCGCGCAGACGAGGTCGTGCAGGTCGACATCGCCGAAGTGCAGGTCGGCGATTGCGTCCTCCTGCGCCCCGGCGAAGCCATCCCCGTCGATGGCGAAATCACCCAAGGCGAAAGCCATATCGACGAAGCGATGCTGACCGGAGAGCCGCTTCCCGTCGCCAAATCGCCCGGCGACCGGCTCACCGGCGGCACCGTTAATGGCGAAGGCGCGCTCGAATTCACCGCCACCGCCGTGGGCCGCGACACCGCGCTGGCCCGCATCACCCGCATGGTCGAAGAGGCGCAGGGCGCCAAACTACCGGTGCAGGGTCTGGTCGACCGCATCACGCTCTGGTTCGTGCCCGCCGTAATGGGGGTCGCCCTGCTCACCGTGCTGATCTGGGCGCTGATCGGCCCCGCGCCGACCCTGACCAATGCGCTGATTGCCGGGGTGTCCGTGCTGATCATCGCCTGCCCCTGCGCGATGGGCCTCGCCACGCCGACCTCAATCATGGTCGGCACCGGGCGCGCCGCCGAACTGGGCGTCCTGTTTCGCAAGGGCGACGCGCTGCAAGCCCTGCAAAGCGCCGATTGGGTCGTGTTCGACAAGACCGGCACCCTGACCCAAGGCCGCCCCGCGCTGACCGATGTGATCCCCGCCCCGGGGTTTCAGCGCGACGACATCCTGCGCCTTGCCGCCGCGGTCGAGGCCAACTCGGAACACCCCCTCGCCCGCGCCATCACCGAGGCCGCAAAAGGCCCGCTGCCCGACGCAACCGGCGTCAAGGCCAAGACCGGGTTCGGCGTCACCGGCCAAGCCGACGGGCACGACATCACCTTGGGCAACGCCCGGATGATGGACCGCGCCAAGATCGACACCAGCCCGCTCGCCGACGCCTCCGAAACCCTCTCCAGCGCCGGGAAAACCCCGGTCTTCATCGCCATCGACAACCGCCTCGCAGGGCTTCTCGCCATCGCCGATCCGCTGCGCGAAACCACGGCCCAAACCATCGCGACCCTGCATGACATGGGCCTGAAAACCGCCATGCTCACCGGCGATACCGAGGCCACGGCGCGCGCCACCGCCGCCGCAATCGGCATCGATCATGTCGAAGCCGCCCTCCTGCCGCGTGGCAAGCTGAAGGCGCTCGAAACCCTCAAGCAACAGGGCCGCGTCGTCTTCGTCGGCGACGGCATCAACGATGCCCCCGCGCTGGCCACGGCGGATGTCGGCATCGCCATCGGCACCGGCACCGACGTGGCCATCGAATCCGCCGACGTGGTGCTGATGCGCGGCGATCCGATGGGCGTCGTCACCGCGCTTGGCCTGTCGCGCGCGGTGATGCGCAACATCAAGCAGAACCTGTTCTGGGCCTTCGCCTATAACGCCGCGCTCATTCCCATCGCGGCGGGCCTGCTTTACCCTGCCTTCGGGCTCAGGCTCTCACCAATGCTGGGGGCCGCCGCCATGGCGATGTCCTCGGTCTTCGTCATCACCAACGCCCTGCGCCTGCGCCGCGCCAAAGGAGGACACGCATGAACATCGGCGACGTATCCCGCGAAACCGGCCTTCCGGCCAAGACCATCCGCTATTACGAGGATATCGGCCTCGTCACACCCGAGCGTAAGTCCAACGGCTATCGCCTGTTCGATGCCTCAGACGTGCACAGGCTGTCGTTCCTTGGCCGCGCGCGTTCCTTGGGGTTTTCCATCGAACAATGCCGCGCGCTTCTGGCGCTTTATGCGGATCGTGACCGCGCCTCGGCGGATGTGCGCGCCATCGCCAAACAACACTTGGGCGAGATCGAACAAAAGATCACCGAGCTACAGCAGATGCACGACACCCTCTCGCATCTGGTGTCCTGTTGCGCTGGCAATGATCGCCCCGATTGCCCGATCCTCGCCGATCTTGGAAAAGGCACGCCCCGCAACCACGCCGCCACCTGACCCCGCGCCAAGGTTGCGCGCCCTGCCCCCGTGGCCTATCGCTAGGCCACGGCAAGACCCGGCAATAAGGCCCAGCAAAAAGCAAGGGATGCGATGAGCGATACGGTCGATCTCCTGATCATCGGCGGCGGCGTCAACGGCTGCGGCATCGCCCGCGATGCGGCCGGGCGCGGCCTGACCGTCACGCTGGCCGAAATGGGCGACCTCGCCCAAGCCACTTCTTCTGCCTCGACCAAGCTGTTTCACGGCGGCTTGCGCTATCTCGAATACTTCGAATTCCGCCTCGTGCGCGAGGCCCTGATCGAACGCGAAACCCTGCTGCGCGCCATGCCGCATATCTCTTGGCCGATGCGCTTCGTGCTGCCCCTCGCCCCCGAGATGCGGTTTGAATCCGATACCCCCACCTCGCGCATCCTGTCGCTGGTCATGCCGTGGATGCGTGGCCGCCGCCCCGATTGGCTGATCCGGCTTGGGCTGTTCATGTACGATCACATGGGCGGGCGCAAAATCCTGCCCGGCACCACGCGGATTTCGCTCGAAAACACCCCCGAGGGCGCTCCGCTCAAGGATCACCTGACCCACGCTTTTGAGTATTCCGACGCATGGGTGCAGGACAGCCGCCTCGTCGTGCTCAACGCCCGCGATGCCGCGGCGCGCGGCGCGCGGATCCTGACCCGCACCAAGGTCATCCAAGCCCGCGCCGAAGGCGGCCTTTGGCAGGTCACGCTGCAAGGCCCGGACGGCGCGCAACAGGTCACGGCCCGCGCGCTGGTCAACGCCGCCGGCCCGTGGGTCGGTGACGTGATCAGCGGTGTGATGGGGCGCAACACCGGCGAACATGTCCGCCTCGTGCGCGGCTCGCATATCGTCACCAAGCGGCTTTATCCGCATGACAAATGCTATTTCCTGCAGGGCACCGATGGCCGCATCATCTTTACCATCCCCTACGAACAGGACTTCACCCTGATCGGCACCACCGATCAGGAACACCCCGACGCCGACACGCCCCCCGTCTGCACCAAGGAAGAGGCGGATTACCTGCGCAATTTCGCAGCGCAATATTTCAAACAGCCGATCAAACCAGACGATATCGTATGGACCTATTCCGGCGTCCGCCCGCTTTATGACGACGGGGCAAGCTCGGCCACGGCGGCAACGCGCGACTACGTCCTCTCGCTCGATCAGGGCGCCGGCGCGCCTGTGCTCAACGTCTTTGGCGGCAAGATCACCACCTACCGGCGGCTGGCCGAATCCGCGATGGCCAAGCTGGCATCGGTCCTGCCGCCCGATTTCACCCCCGCCTTCAACGAAGATGAAAATCCGATCACCCAAAAATGGACAGCGGGCGTTCCGCTTCCGGGGGGCGATTTCCCGGTCACCGGCGTGCAAGGACTGATCGACGCGTTCCAAAAGGCCCACGATTGGGCCGATACCGCCACCGCCACCCGCCTCATTCGCGCCTACGGGACCGAGGCCGCGCTGGTTTTCAAGGATGGCCCCGGACAGGTCATCGCCCACGGCCTGACCACGGCCGAGGTTGATTGGCTCACGGCAAATGAATGGGCGCAAACCAGCGAAGACATCCTCTGGCGGCGCAGCAAGCTGGGACTGAAATTCAATCACGACGACGTCGCCCGCCTCGACGCCTATCTCAACGCCTCTCCGACATGAAAACAGGCCCGCGCGGGAAACGCGGGCCTGCTAAAGACTATTCTCTACCGGGATCACATCCCGTGGGGGTCAGCCCTTCACCATACGGTGGAACCAACCCTTTTTCTTGCCGTCATGCTCGGCTGCGGCCTCTTCCGCCTCGGCCTCGTCATCCGGGCCTTCGACGGCATCGGCAAAGCGGGCAAAGAACTGATCCGTCATCTTCTTGGCGAAACCGTCGATGATCCGGCTCCCAAGCTGTGCCAGCTTGCCACCCACCTTGGCACTCACGTCATAAGACAGCAGCGTCGTGCCCGGCTCCTCGCCATCGGCAAGGGTCACATCGGCGCCGCCCTTGGCAAACCCGGCGGCCCCGCCCTTGCCTTCGCCCGAAAGGGTCAGGCTCTCACCCTCGACCATATCGGTCAGCGTCACCGCACCTTTGAAGGTGGCCTTTACCGGGCCGACCTTCTGCACCACCACGGCCTCGAAGCCCTCTTCCGGGCTTCCGGTCATTTCCTGACACCCGGGCACACATTCCTTAAGCACATCGGCACTCAGCAATGCGGCCCACACTTCTTGGCGCGGGGCGGCGATCACCCGGCTGTCCTTCATTTCCATGGCGCGTTTCCTTTCGGGTTACTCGGCTGCGGCCGCCTTCTCCGTCGCCCATTCCCAAGGGCGGGTGAACTGGCCCAATACGTGGCCCACATCATCACCCGATGCGCCATTCGGTGCAACCTCTGCAATCAACCCGCGCTTCTTGTCGTCGATCACCGAAACAACCCGCGCCGCAATGCCCGCTTTTTCAAGCGCCGCATTGTAAACCCGCGTGATCGCCATCTTGCGCAGGTCCGGCTTGAAGATCTTGCCGACGGCGGTCTTGGGCAGTTCGGGCATGACCTCGATATGCTTGGGATAGGCCGCGCGCTCGTGGATGTGGATCTTGGCGTGCTCCATCAACTGCTCGGCTGTCACCGTGCCGCCATCGACAAGCTCGACATAGGCACAGGCCACCTCGCCGGCGTGGGCGTCGGGCTGGCCGATCGCACCGGCAAAGGCCACGTCCTTGTGCGCCAGCAGGGCATCCTCGATCTCGGCCGGGTCGATGTTGTGACCGCCGCGAATGATCAAATCCTTCGCACGCCCGGTGATCCAGACATAGCCATCCGCATCCACACGCCCCAGATCCCCGGTGCGCAGGTAGCAGCGATTGCCAAGGTCGTGATAGAGGTCCTTGTTCTTGTCCTCTTCGGTATAGGTGCCCCGCACCACGACGCCGGGGTTCGAAATACAGATCTCACCGACCTCATCCACCGCGCTCTCAATCGGGCCGTCCGGCCCTTCGTGAAGGATGCGCACGTCGCAATAAGGGAACGGCACCCCGACCGAGCCCACCTTCTTTTCCCCGTCAATCGGGTTACAGCTCACAAGACAGGTCGCCTCGGTCAGGCCATAGCCTTCGATGATCTGCATTCCGGTCGATTGCGTGAACCGGTTGAACAGTTCCAGCGGCATCGGGGCCGAGCCGGAAAAGGCATTCTTCACGCGGGAAATGTCGGCATCCACCGGCCTTTGCATCAGCGCCGATACAGCGGTCGGCACGGTGATCACGAAGGTGGTTTTCCAGCGCTCGCACAGCTTCCAGAAGTTGTCGAACACCCCGTCACCGCGATAGCCCGCAGGCGTCGGAAACACGACATGCGCGCCCGATTTCAGCATCGCCATCAGGATCACGTGGCAAGCAAACACATGGAACAGGGGCAGCGGGCACATCACGCTGTCTTCCTCGGTGTAAAGCAACTCGTGCCCGATCCAGCCGTTATAGATCACGCCCGAATAGCGGTGCTGCGCCACCTTCGGCATGCCCGTCGTGCCGCCGGTATGGAAATAGGCGCAAACCCGATCCTCGGTCGCATCCTCGAAAGTCAGTTGCTTGGGCTGCTTGTGCATCTCGTGACGGAAGTTCTTCACATCCGCGTGGTGATTGCCCGGATTCTTCGGGCGCACCAGCGGCACGATCCATTTCTTCGGCGGCGTCAGGTAGCGGTTCAGATCGACTTCCAGAACGGTATGCACATTCGGCGCATGGCGGACGGCTTCGGCGGTTTTCTGGGCGATGTCGGTCTTGGGAAAGGCTTTCAGCGTGACCACCACCTTGGCGTTGGTCTCGCGTAGAATCGCGCCGATCTGCTCGGGTTCAAGCAGCGGGTTGATCGGGTTGGCGATGCCCGCCACCATCGCGGCAACGATGACGATCGCGGTTTCGTTGGCATTGGGCATGACGATGCCCACAACGTCATCCGGCCCCACCCGCAGGCTGCGGAACAGGTTCGCGGTCTGCACCACGCGCTCGTGGAATTCGCTCCATGTCAGGGTCTCGGCCTTGTCGGTCGCCCCCGACAGAAGCTGATAGGAAATCGCCGGTCGCTGCGGATGCTTGTCGCGCGTGATCTTCAACATCTCGTAGACGGTTTTCGGCAGGTCGCGCTCCTCGTATGGCTGCGCTTCCATTTCCAGTTTGTCTTGCAATCCTGCAAAGGTCATCTTGGTCTCCTCCCCTATGACACGTCCTGCGGCCCCTCGATCCGCATCCCGTTATTTGTAGAGCCTATCCGCCCTTGGGCAAGGCGCGCAAGCGGCGGTTGGCGCGACGTCAAGCAGTGCGATTTGCCTTAAAATGCGGCGCAAGCCCCTCGGCCAGCGCCTCCCACACCCGCCGCACCCGCGGCGCATGACGCATTTCCCGGTGCGCCGCGATCCAGAGCGGCAAGGTCGGCATCGGCGATCCCAGCTCCAAACGTGCAATCAGCGGGTCACCCTCGGCGATCGGAACCTGTCCAAACCCGATGCCCCCGCCCGCGCGCACCAACTCCCAATAGATCACCTGCCCGTCACAGCGCAGCGCGAAATCCTCGCGCCGCATCTCGATGCCACCTTCGCGCATCCCCCGCAGGATCAGCTCGCTCCGATCATACCCCACCAGATCGTGCTGGCTCAGATCATCCGGCCCCGCCGGCCATCCCCGCCGCGCAAGATAGCTTTTCGCCGCGAATACCCCGATCTCGATCTCGCCCAGCCGCCGCGCCACAAGGTCAAGCTGCCTTGGCTCATACATCCGCAGCGCGATATCGGCCTCGCGATACAACAGGTTCTCGGTGGTATCGCTCGCGACCAATTCGATCTCGATCTCGGGCGCCTCCTGCCTCAGTTGCACAAGGATCGACGGCAACAAGTAATGCGACACCATTTCGCTCGCCGTGATCCTGACGGTGCCCGCCGCGCCCGCCTCGTGGCCCGCCGCGTAAAGCGCGATCTCACCCATCGCGTCGCCCATCGCGCGGGCAGGCGATAGCAACCCCTCGCCCCCCGGGCTCAGGCTCAGCCCCTTGGGATGGCGCTGGAACAGCCGCAGGCCTAGCTGGTCCTCCAGCGCCTTCACCTGCCGCCCCAACGTCGGCTGGCTGCGCCCCAATGCGCGCGCCGCACCCGAAAGCGATCCCGCCTCGGCCACGGCAAGAAAGGCCTGCACCAGCGCCCAATCGACCTGCTTCAACATTCCATCCATTCACAAATGAATAGCAGATCGGAAATCCTTGGCAATTCCCATTCACACGCAAAAGTCTAAATTCCTCCCAGCACATCTCAACAGGAGGCCACGACATGACAAAAACCGTTCTTATCCTCGGCGCGTCCGGCAAAATCGGAACCCACGCTGCCCACGCCTTTGCCGCCCAAGGCTGGAGCGTGCGCCGCTTCGACCGCAAAACCGGCGACATGAGCCGCGATGCCATCGGCTGCGACGTGATCGTCAACGGCATGAACCCGCCCGACTATCACGACTGGGCCGGGATCATCCCCGCCCTTACCCGTCAGGTGATCGCCGCCGCCCGCGCATCAGGCGCGACGGTGATCCTGCCCGGAAATGTCTATGTGTTCGGCGATCACCCCGGAGAATGGTCGCAGCACACCCCGCATCGCCCCTGTTCGCGCAAGGGCCGCATCCGCGCCGACATGGAACAGGCCTACCGCGACAGCGGCGTGCAGACGATCATCCTGCGCGCGGGGGACTTCATCGACCCCGACCGCAACGGCGATATCCTCTCTACCGTCACACTGAAAAGCCTGCACCGGGGCAAGATCACCGCATTCGGCCCGCATGACAGCCTGCACACCCATGCCTACCTGCCCGATTGGGCCCGTGCCGCCGAGATGCTCGCTGAAAAACGCGCAACCCTTGATCGGTTCGAGGATATCCCCTTCCCCGGCCATAGCTTCACCCCCGAACAGTTGAAAACCGCGCTCGAAACGCTGCTGAATCGCCCTCTGCGCCTCACCAACTTTCCATGGTGGATGATGCGCCTTGCCGCGCCGGGATGGGAACTGGCCCGCGAACTGACCGAGATGCGCTATCTCTGGGCGGTCCCGCACAGCCTTTCGGGCGAGAAATTCGACCGGCTCCTGCCCGGGTTCGAACACACCCCCCTGCCCGAAGTGCTGCGCGCCGCGCTACCGGACACCGTGCTACCAGCGGACATCGGCCCAAACCAACCGATGTCGGCTCGCCCGCATGGCAAGCTCGTGGCCTGAGGCCCCGGGCGCGGGCCAGAATACGCCCGCCTTCCCGACCTCCAACGCCTTCGAGGGCAGGATATAGGACACCCGCAAATTCCCCGGCCCGCCGTCCGTCACGGCGGGCCAATCCACCGTATCAAGCGCCGGATCACCGCGATGGCCCGCATCCTGTGCGGCCACCGCCCCCGCGCTGCGCGGCGTCGGATCGCGCAAACGCCGATCCTCAAGCATCCCGCGCACCGCCTGCTTCAGGCCTTCCCCATCCACCGGATCAAGGTTGAAATCGCCAAGGATAACGAACCGCCCCTCGGCCAGCGCCGGCTCCGCATCCAGCACATGCCGCCACAGCATGATTTCGTCGTGGTTGCGCTTGCCGTTGCGGTCCTCGGGCCCGTCGAACACCGGCGGGCTGGCGTGAAACACCAGCAAATCCACCGCCTCGCCCGCCATCTTTATCGGCACGATCCAATGCCCGACCGACGACAGCCGCTGCACCTCCATCGCCGCCTCAGACGGGAACAGCGCGCCCTTGTCCATTGGCAACATCGCCCAGTCATACCCGGCCCAGCGCGCCCCGCTCAGATCCCGCGCAGGTCCCAATGGATAGCGCGACAGGATCGCCATGCCGCCATCGCCCGCGAAACGGCCATAGCCCTGCGCATCGCCCGGCCCCCGCAATCGCCCGTCCCCGTCCAGATCAAGGCCGCTCATCATCCCGCTATTGGGGCGCAGCGCCAGGATATACGGAAACTCCTGCCCCGCCGCGCCGATCAGGTCGCGCAGCGCGCGGATCGTGACCTGTCCGTGATCCCAATCCACCCCCTGTAGCGCGATCACATCCGGCGCGACCCCGGCCACCACCTGCGCCACCGCCTCGGCCTTCGCATCGCCGCGCGTCATGTCTCGCAGCAACAGCCCCGGCCCCTTGCGCGACAATTCCACGTTATAGGTCGCCACGCGCAGCTCTCCGGCGCGGGCCGGAACGGCAAAAGCGCTGGCCATCACAGCCAGCGCCAATGCGATTCTCAACAAATTGATCTGCGCCGTCAGGCGATTTGCACCTCGTGCACTTCGCCATCCTCGGCGCGGGCCTTGGCCTCGGCATAGGCGCGGGCGCGCTTTTCCTGGATCAGGTCGGCAACCCGGCTCATCGCGATACCACGCATGATCATGCTCGCAGGAAGAAAGGCCCATGCCGTCATCGTCCAGATCAGGGTTTGCGGATTCTCCATCGTGATCGGATCGATCAGATCAGCCGCCGCTTTCACGACCGCCGGGATCAAGAATGGCAGCAAAGTCCCTAACACAATGTTAAGACCGGCATCGCGCTTCAACCGTGACAGCACATCGCCCCCCGCCGTCGGATCGAACAGCGGCAGGTTGACCCAGACGTTGAACGCCCCTCGGCGCGTCGGCCAGCCGAACAGGCGCACCGCGCTGACGAAGGCAAACAGCATCAGAAGCGAGGTCATGTAGGAAATCCCCGCTGCCGTGCGCACTGATTGAAGCGTTTCAGCCGTGCTGTCCGCCGGCATCATCAACACGATCAGGCGCACCGGCGAATAGGGAAAGTCGATCGCACTGCCCAGCATTCCGCCCAATTGCACCGCAAGCGCGGTCAAGGGACGCGGATCGGTCTTGTCCGAACAGGTCAGCGTGATCATGCCCACGGTCACAAACAGCGCCGCGAACCGCAGCCGGTTGAATGGCGGCGCAAAGCGGAATTCGATGATCGAAGGATATTCCGAGAAATATTCGACAAAGGTCAACAGGAAGGCAAGGATACCCACCAGCACGACGATCTGCGTCGTGTCCGAGCTTACATCCGGCAGCATCAAAGAGGGCATCGCAATCAGCAATGCCATCAGGCCGGCGCGCACGAACGCACTTGTCAGTCGGGATACCACTGCCCCATTCCCTTCAAACTGGCCAGATCCGGTGCGATGCCGGGTCCTTGTTCCAACTTGATCCCGCGGAGTGTCGCGGACTGCCTCATTCTTGCCCAATTTCTGCCTTCTTTCGCTATCCGGCTCAAGTCATGGTTAAACGAAACGAAAGATTTCCGGCCTTTTGAGGGATAAGGTGGTGCGCGATTGCATCAATTTCGGTGCAAAAAAATGGCGTCGTAGCAGTCATCTACAAGATGTAGTTGAAGTAATCGGTCGGCCCTACAAGGCAACGCCTATTTCCCGGGCATCTGCCCTCGGCAGTGTTAACCAGTTGGAAACGAAAAGACCGCCCCGGGCTAGGGCGGCCTTAATTCACTCAACCAGAGGAAGGGGTAGAACGCGGCAAACGGTCGGTAAACCCGCCGCGTCCCCCCTCAATCCTTGCTTAGACCCAGGGGCGCGCCTGCGACGCGGTCGCCTCGAACGCCTCGATCGCCGGCGCTTTTTCCATGGTCAGGCCGATATCGTCGAGCCCGTTGAGCAGGCAATGCTTCTTGAATGCATCCACCTCGAACTTGACCTCGCCGCCGTCCGGCCCGGTGATCACTTGGTTCTCAAGGTCCACTGTCACCACGGCATTGGCGCCACGCTCGGCATCATCCATCAGCTTGTCGATGTCTTCCTGCGGCAGAACGATCGGCAGGATGCCGTTCTTGAAGCAGTTGTTGAAGAAGATGTCGGCAAAGCTGGTCGAGATCACGCATTTGATCCCGAAATCCGCCAGCGCCCAAGGCGCGTGCTCGCGCGATGAACCACAGCCGAAGTTGTCGCCCGCCACGATGATCTTGGACTCGCGATAGGCCGGCTTGTTCAGAACGAAATCGGGGTTCTCGTTGCCTTCCTGATCATAGCGCATCTCTGCGAACGCATGCACGCCCAGCCCCGATCGCTTGATGGTTTTCAGGAACTGCTTGGGGATGATCATGTCGGTGTCGATATTGACCAGCGGCATCGGCGCCGCGATCCCGGTCAGCTTTTCGAATTTTTCCATACTCTTGTCTCCTGCGACAATGGCGGACCTTTATCCGCCCTGAAATTGGCTGTGCAGGCCGGTACGCCCGGCCCGCGATGTTTTCAAATCCCGGTGCTCAAAACCCGCCCCGGCGACCGATCCCGCCCAGAAGGATCAGCGCGATCCCCTGCGACAAAAGCTCGATCCCCAGAAGCAGCCCAAGGAACTGCGTCGCCGCCTGCGCGATATCGGAAAAGACCAGCACGCCGATCACGATCCCGGCAACCCCGGACAGAACCAGCATCCAGCGGGTAGCGCCGCCGCCCGCCATGCTCAGGCCCAGCGCGATCCGCATCACCCCGGTCACGAGGAACACGAACCCCAGCATCAGCGCCAGCGACACCGTCCCCTCCAGCGGGTTGGCCAAAAGCCAGACCCCGGCGACGACCCCCAGTAGCGCCCAGATCCCGTTCCAGAACCGCCCGCCCGGGGCGCTGCCCTCGAACGCGGCCCAGGCCTGGATCACACCGGCCAGCAGGAAGAAGAATCCCACCAGTGTCGTCACCGCAAGCGAGGCCGCCAGCGGGTTGGCCAGCGCCAGTATCCCGCCAAGGATCAGCAAAACGCCAACGATGCTCAGTCCGGTCGAGGCTTTCATGATGGTCTCCTTTGCCGGGCTCAGCTCAGCTCACGCACATCGGTCAAATGGCCGGTCACGGCCGCCGCCGCCGCCATCGCCGGGCTCATCAGGTGCGTGCGCCCCTTGTAACCCTGACGCCCCTCGAAGTTCCGGTTCGAGGTCGACGCACAGCGCTCACCGGGGGCAAGCTGGTCGGGGTTCATGGCAAGGCACATGGAACAGCCCGCAAGCCGCCACTCGAAACCCGCCTCGGCAAAGATATCGGCCAGACCCTCTTCCTCGGCCTGTGCCCGCACAAGGCCCGATCCGGGCACGATCATCGCCCGCACGCCCTCGGCCACCTTCTTGCCTTTGACGACCTTGGCCACTTCGCGAAGGTCTTCGATCCGCCCGTTGGTGCAAGAGCCGATGAACACAGCGTCGATCTTGATTTCCGACAGCGGCGTGCCGGGCTTCAGGCCCATATAGTCAAGCGACCGGCGCGCGGCCTCGACCTTGCCACCTTCGAAATCCTCAGGCGCGGGGACCGTGGCACCAATCGGCAGCACGTCCTCGGGGCTGGTGCCCCACGTCACGACCGGCTCGATCTCTTCGCCCTTCAGGGTCACGACCTTGTCCCACTGCGCGTCGTCATCCGAATAAAGCGTCTTCCACCACTCCAGCGCGGTTTCCCACTGCGCGCCCTTGGGTGCATGCGGGCGGCCTTTGACATATTCGAACGTGGTCTCGTCCGGCGCGATCAGGCCTGCGCGCGCGCCGCCCTCGATCGCCATGTTACAGACCGTCATCCGCCCTTCCATGGAAAGGTCACGGATCGCTTCGCCGCAATATTCGATCACGTAACCGGTGCCGCCCGCGGTGCCGGTCTTGCCGATTACGGCAAGGGTGATGTCCTTGGCCGTCACACCCGGCTTCAACTTGCCGGTGATCTCGACCTTCATGTTCTTGGATTTCTTCTGGATCAGGGTCTGCGTCGCCAGAACATGCTCGACCTCGCTGGTGCCGATGCCATGGGCCAGCGCACCAAAGGCGCCGTGCGTCGCGGTGTGGCTGTCGCCGCACACCACCGTCATCCCCGGCAGGGTCCAGCCCTGTTCCGGGCCAACGATATGCACGATGCCCTGACGCACATCGCTCACCGGGTAATAGTGAATCCCGAATTCCTTGGCATTGGTGTCGAGCGCCTGCACCTGAATGCGGCTGTCCTCGGTCATCTGCTCGGGGTTTTCGCGGCCCTGCGTGGTGGGCACGTTGTGATCCGGCACGGCGATGGTCTTGTCGGGCGCGTGCACCTTGCGATGCGTCAGGCGCAGCCCTTCAAAGGCTTGCGGGCTGGTCACCTCGTGCACGAGGTGGCGGTCGATATACAGAAGGCAGGTGCCATCGGCTTGTTCATCAACCAGATGGGCATCCCATATTTTGTCATAGAGCGTTTTGGGGGACATGCGGTCCTCTCCCTTTTTCAACATGTAGCTGTGTTTGGCGGTGTGGCTTTATTGGCTATGGCTGAGGGCGCGGGCTTATAGCCGCGCCAGCACCGAACGCTGCTCGCCGAAAAAGCGCTCTTCCAGCCGCGCCCGGTCATCCATGTCGAAAACCCGTGTCATGACGGGTCAGATACAACCGATATCGGCCTGTCGCAAGGGGAACGCCCGCCCCGGCCCGCGCGCAATACGCGCCGCGCGGATGCAAAGCACCTTGGCCGGGGGGATAAATCCGGCATATGCTGATTTCAGAATGACAGCTTTCCTCACCCGCCTCGCGGCACAGACTCAGCCGCCCACCCCCTCCGACCCCGCCACCATGGCGGCCGAGGCGCAGGAAATCGCGCTCTCCGTCTACCAACAGATCGAAGGGTTCCTGCAAGGGCTTTTGCGGCCATGGAACGCCTATCAGGTGCTGATCGCGGCGGGCGTCCTGATCGCGGCGCATCTTCTGGCCAAGCTGGTCGCGCCCCGCGTGCGCGACTGGATGCGCACGCGCGAAAACTGGCCGAAATGGCGTTATCGCTTCCTGTTGCAATTCTCGCGCCGCCTGCGCCTGATCTTCTTTGTCGGAATGATCTGGCCCACGATCTGGATCATGCGCGCGGCGACGTGGAACTCGCGAAGTTACCTGTTGATGATCATCGCAAAGCTGGCGCTGTTCTGGCTGCTCATCGCCATCGTCACGCGACAGATCAACAACGGGCTGGTGCGCGCCGTCGTGCGCTACGCCGGCTGGACATGGATGACACTGTGGATTCTCGGCTTTACCGAAGAGGCGCACAGGCTGCTCACCTCGGCGGCGGTCGATGTCGGCACGGTGCATGTCTCGGCGTGGATCGTGTTGCAGGCGATCTTCGTCATCGGCGTGCTGTTCTTCATCGCGCGGTTCCTCTCGCGCGCCACGGCCTCGGGGATCACCGCGAACGACGATATCTCACCTTCGATGAAAGTGCTGGCGATCAAGCTGATGCAATCGCTGCTCTATGCCGCGGCGATCTTCATCGGGCTGAAGGCGATCGGCGTCGATCTCACCGGCCTTGCCGTCCTGTCGGGCGCCATCGGTGTCGGCCTCGGCTTCGGTTTGCAGAAGGTGGTGTCAAACCTCGTCTCGGGCGTGATCATCCTGCTCGACAAGTCGATCAAGCCCGGCGACGTGATCTCGCTCGGCGATACCTTCGGCTGGATCAACACGCTGGGCGCGCGCTACACCTCGGTGGTCACGCGCGACGGCAAGGAATACCTGATCCCGAACGAAGACCTGATCACCGGACAGGTGGTGAACTGGTCCCACTCCAACGATTTCGTCCGGCTCGATATCCATTTCGGCACATCCTACGGCGATGATCCCCACAAGGTGCGCGCATTGGCGATCGAGGCCGCCACGGGCGTCGACCGCGTGCTCAGCTTCAAACCTCCGGTCTGTCATATCGTGGGCTTCGGTGACAGTTCGGTGGATTACATCCTGCGGTTCTGGATCTCCGACCCCACCGGCGGGCTGACCAACATCCGCGGCAACGTCTTCCTCGCCCTCTGGGATGCGTTTCAGGAAAACGGCATCTCGATCCCCTTCCCCCAGCGCGAGGTCAAGATGCTGGGCGGAACCCTGCCCCAAGCCGCCGAAAAGTCACCCAGCGACTCAGCCGAAGATCAGCCCGAGTCCCCCACCACAGCCCCCGAAAACGCCCCCCCGCCCAAGGGTTGAGCGCCCGGCGCGCAGGAATCGGCCCAAGGCAATCGGGGTTGAACCTTTCATTGATAGGCCACATATGCGGTGCTACGCTTCAATCATGGCCGGCATCGGGGCCCTTTCCGATGTGCAATCAAAGGAGGACATCGTCCTGTCAACGCATGTTGATGCGGCCCCTGCCGCAACAAATCAGGGCGCCTCGGCGACCCAACAAGACGTGACGAGCGAAGAGTTGCTCGCGCGCATCCTCGCCTCCCTCGAAGCTGACAAGGCCGAAGAGATCGTGCAGATCGACCTGCGCGGCAAGTCTTCGATCGGCGATTACATGGTGGTCTGCTCCGGGCGCTCTTCGCGTCAGGTGACCGCCATCGCCGAAAAGCTGGCCGACCGCCTCAAGCAGGATCTCGGCCGGCTGTCCAAGATCGAAGGCAAAGACGGCGGCGATTGGGTGCTGATCGACACGGGCGATATCATCGTCCACGTGTTCCGCCCCGAAGTGCGCGAGTTCTACCAGCTGGAAAAGATGTGGCTGCCCACGCCGGGCGCCGCGGAAACCCGCCCCAGCTAAGCGATGCGCGTTTCAATCTGCGCCGTGGGCCGGTGCCGCACCGGTCCTGAAAAGGCGCTGCTCGATGATTATGCCACCCGGTTCGACCGCACCGGGCGCGCCTTGGGGCTCGGTCCGCTGTCCATCACCGAAGTCGAGGATCGCAAGGGCGGCGGCATGGCGGGCGAAGCGGCGCTGCTTTCCCGCGCCCTGCCCGACAAGGCGCATGTCATCGCGCTCGATGAGCGCGGCAAGCTGATGACCTCCCCCGCTTTCGCCGAACTGATCGCGCGCCTGCGCGATGACGGCACGTCGGATCTGGCCTTCGTCATCGGCGGCGCCGACGGCATCGCCCCCGACCTGCGCGCCCGCACCGATGGCGCGCTGTCCTTCGGTAAAATGGTCTGGCCGCATATGCTGGCCCGCGTCATGCTCACCGAACAGCTCTACCGCGCCGCCTCCATCCTTGCCGGCAGCCCCTATCACCGCGCCTGAGCCGCGTTTG
Organism: Rhodalgimonas zhirmunskyi; assembly: GCA_030848925.1. Lineage (GTDB taxonomy): Bacteria > Pseudomonadota > Alphaproteobacteria > Rhodobacterales > Rhodobacteraceae > Rhodalgimonas > Rhodalgimonas zhirmunskyi. The sequence goes on along the minus strand of JANFFA010000006.1, from coordinate 121,272 downwards.
ACCAAATTGTGTGCTGCGCACGCTCACTTGTTTGATGCAGGGGGCTTTGCCCCCTCTGCGCTGCGCGCATTCACCCCCAGGATACTTTCGGCAATGTGAAGAATGGATCCTGCCCCGGCTTCACTTGACCGGAAATATCCCGGGGGTTTGGGGGCTGGCCCCCAATCCGACATTGCCCCCAAGCGCCGTAGCACGTAAATGCAGGCGCAAAAGGAATAGGCTGTCATGAGCAATCAGAAACCTGTCGTTCTTTGCATTCTCGATGGTTGGGGCCTGCGCGATGCGCGCGAGGCCAACGCCCCGGCGCTGGCCGACACGCCGACCTTCGATGCGATCATGGCCGAAGGCCCACACAATCAGCTGATCACCCACGGCCCGGACGTGGGCCTGCCTTCCGGCCAGATGGGTAATTCCGAGGTGGGGCACACCAATATCGGCGCGGGTCGCGTGGTGGCGATGGACCTTGGCCAGATCGACCTCTCGATCGAGGATGGCTCGTTCTTCGAGGCCGAGGCGCTTCAGGCCTTCATCAACGCACTCAAGCAGAGCGGCGGCACGGCGCATCTGTTCGGCCTCGTGTCCGACGGCGGGGTGCATGGCGCGCTGACCCATATGCTGGCCGCCACCCGGGCGCTGACCGACGCGGGCCTTCCCGTCGCCATCCACGCCATCACCGATGGCCGCGACGTGCCGCCGAAATCCGCGCTCACCTATCTGACCGAGTTGCAAGACGCGCTCCCCGAGGGCGCGCGCATCGTTACAGTCACCGGGCGCTATTTCGCGATGGATCGCGACAATCGCTGGGGCCGCGTATCCGAAGCCTTCGAGGCGATCGTGCATGGCAAGGGCCAGTTCCGCACCAGCTCGCCGATTTCGGCCGTGAACAACGCCTACAACCGCTCGGAGACAGACGAGTTCGTGCAGGCCACCGTGATCGGCTCTTACGACGGGATGCACGATGGTGACGGGATGTTCTGCCTGAACTTCCGCGCCGACCGCGCCCGCGAGATCCTGAGCGCTATTGGCGAGCCAGGTTTTGACGAATTCGACGTCGGCCAGCGCCCCGACCTTGCCGCGCTGTTGGGGATGGTGGAATATTCCGATGCCCACAACGCCTACATGACCACGGTTTTCCCCTCGCGCGAGATCGTCAACACGCTGGGCGAATGGGTCGCCAAGCAAGGCCTGCGCCAATTCCGCCTCGCCGAAACCGAGAAATATCCACATGTCACCTTCTTCCTGAACGGTGGCCGCGAGGTGCCGTTCGAGGGCGAAGAGCGCTACATGGCCCCTTCCCCCAAGGTCGCGACCTATGACCTGCAGCCGGAAATGTCCTCCGCCGAAGTGACCGAGCATTTCGTGCGCGCCATCGAAGAGGGCTATGACCTGATCGTGGTCAATTACGCCAATCCCGACATGGTCGGCCATACCGGCGATCTCAAGGCCGCGATGAAGGCCTGCGAGTCGGTGGATAAAGGGCTGGCGCAGGTGATCACGGCGCTGCGCAAAGCCGGCGGCGCGATGATCGTCACCGCCGATCACGGCAATTGCGAGATGATGGTCGATCCCGAAACCGGCGGGCCGCACACCGCTCACACGCTCAACCCCGTGCCGGTGGCGCTGGTGAACGGGCCAAAGGGCGCCACCCTCGCGCCGGGACGGCTGTCCGATCTGGCCCCTACCCTGCTTGCGTTGATGGGTCTGCCGCAGCCCCCTGAAATGACCGGGAAAAGCCTGCTCAGATGATCCGCCCGCTCGCCCTTGCCGCCATGCTTCTGACCGCTGCGCCTGCGTTTTCGCAGGCCGCGGACCCGGCGCAGGGCGCGACCGCGGCGGCGAAAGACCTTGATCGCGCCATTGCCGCGATGGACGCGGCCAAATCCTCAAGCGATCGCATCAAGGCCCTGACCCAGACGATCCGCGCCTACGAGGCAGGCCTCACCGCCATGCGCGAAGGCCTGCGACAGGCCTCGATCCGCGAACAGACCCTGTCGCGCGAATTGCAAGCGCGCGAGACCGAGATCGCGCAACTCTTGGGCGTGCTGCAATCGATCGGCGATCAGACCTCGCCGGGCCTGCTTTTGCATCCCGACGGGCCAATGGGCACGGCGCGCGCGGGCATGATCCTGTCGGACGTGACGCCCGCGCTCAACACCCGCGCCGCCGAATTGCGCGGCAAACTCGAAGAAGTCACCACCCTGCGCCAACTGCAGGACAATGCCGCCGACACCCTGCAAACCGGCCTTCAGGCGGTGCAGGACGCGCGCGCCACCCTGTCCAAAGCCGTGGCCGATCGCACCGACCTGCCGCGTCGCTTCACCGCCGACCCGGTGAAAACCGCCCTGCTGATCGCCTCGTCCGAGACGTTGCAGGGCTTCGCATCAGGCCTGTCGGAAATCGCCCAGAACGAGGCCCCCGGCTCGCTTCCCGATATCGCGTTTCGCAAAGGCGCGCTGCCGCTTCCGGTGCAGGGGCGCATCCTGCGCGGCTATGTCGAACCCGATGCCGCCGGCATCACCCGCCCCGGCCTGATCATCGCCACCCGGCCCCGCGCCCTTGTTACCACGCCCGCCGCCGCCACGATCCGCTATCGCGGACCGCTGCTCGACTACGGAAACGTGATGATCCTTGAGCCACAGGCCGGGCTTCTTTTCATTCTCGCCGGGCTCGATACCGTCTATGGTGAACCCGGACAGGTGCTGCCCTCGGGCGCGCCGGTGGGCCTCATGGGGGGCTCTGATCCGGGAATTGGCGAAATCCTGTCGCAGGTGGGCGATGGGGCTGGAACTGACCGCACGGAAACGCTCTATATAGAGACAAGAGAAATGAACGCCCCGGTGAACCCGGCCAACTGGTTCCACATCGACGGGCAAGATTGAGGAAAAAGATTCGTGATGAAGAAAATCCTTCTGGCCGCTGGCGTCGGCATCCTTGCGGGCGGCGTCGTCACGACGCAGATCGCAGCGCCCCTTCTGGCCCAAGAGGCCGCGAAAACATCGAATGTCTATGAGCAGCTCGACCTTTTCGGCGATATCTTCGAACGCATCCGCGCCCAATATGTCGAACCGGTGGACGAAAAGAAACTGGTCGAGGCGGCGATCAACGGCATGCTCACCTCGCTCGATCCGCATTCCAGCTATCTCTCGCCCGATGACGCGGCCAACATGCGCGTCCAAACCCGCGGCGAATTCGGCGGCCTCGGGATCGAGGTCACGCAGGAAGAGGGCTTCGTCAAGGTCGTCTCACCGATCGACGGCACCCCGGCAGAAGAGGCCGGCGTGCAGTCGGGTGACTTCATCACCCATGTCGATGGCGATTCGATCCTCGGGCTGACGCTGGACGAAGCGGTGGAACTGATGCGCGGGCCGGTCGGCTCGGAAATCGTAATCACCATCGCCCGCGAAGGCGTGGACGAGCCGTTCGATCTCTCGATCATCCGTGACACCATCAAGCTGACCGCCGTGCGCACCCGCACCGAAGGCGAAAGCGTCGTCCTGCGGGTCACCACCTTTAACGATCAGACCTTCCCCAACCTTGCCGAAGGAATCGAGAAACAGATCGAAGAGGCCGGCGGCATCGACAAGGTCAACGGTTTCGTTCTCGACCTGCGCAACAACCCCGGCGGGCTGCTGACGCAGGCGATCAAAGTCTCCGACGCCTTTCTCAACTCGGGCGAGATCGTTTCGACCCGGGGCCGCGATCCGGCGGATGGCGACCGCTACAACGCCACGCCGGGTGACCTGACCAATGGCAAACCCGTGGTCGTGCTGATCAACGGCGGCTCGGCCTCGGCGTCCGAGATCGTCGCCGGTGCGTTGCAGGATCATCACCGCGCCATCGTGGTCGGCACAAAGAGCTTTGGCAAAGGCTCGGTCCAGACGGTCATGCCGCTGCGCGGCGATGGCGCCATGCGCCTGACCACGGCGCGCTACTACACGCCCTCGGGCCGCTCGATCCAGTCGCTGGGCATTTCGCCCGACATCGTGGTCAAGCAACCCACGGTGAAGCCCGACGCGGCACAGGAAGAAGAAAAGCCCGCATCCGCGGCCCGGCGCTCGCGCTCGGAAGCCGACCTGCGCGGCGCACTGTCCAACGACAGCCTGAGCGAGGACGAGATCCGCCAGATCGAGGAAGACCGCGCCAAGGCCGAAGCCGCCGCCAAACTGCGCGAAGAGGATTACCAGTTGGCCTATGCCATCGACATCCTCAAAGGCCTGTCCAAGCTGGGCCCGCAGCCCGGCGATCAGCAAGCCGCGAAACAGTAAGACCCTGAAAACAAACGGGGCGCCCCTATTGCGGGCGCCCTTTTTCTTGAAGAGGCCCCGATGACCCCCGAAGACATCTCTCGCCTGCCCTATCGCCGCAACGTCGGCGTGATGCTGACCAACGGGCACGGCGGTGTGTTCGTCGGCCAGCGCCTCGATCACGACACCCCGGCCTGGCAAATGCCCCAAGGCGGCATCGACAAGGGCGAAACCCCGCTCGACGCCGCCCTGCGCGAGTTGGAAGAGGAAACCGGCGTCTCGCGCGATCTGGTGCGCGTGGTGGCGGAAACCGAGGGCTGGGTTTCTTATGATCTGCCCCACGATATCGTGCCGCGGATCTGGAAAGGCCGCTATCGCGGACAAGAGCAAAAGTGGGTTCTGTTGCAGTTCCTTGGCCGCGATGCGGATGTGAACATTCGCACCGAGCACCCCGAATTCTCGGAATGGCGCTGGCTCCCTGCTGCGGAGTTGATCGACCAGATCGTCCCGTTCAAGCGCCCGGTTTACGAGCGCGTGATGGAAGAGTTCGCCGGTCTGCTTTGATCTTTGAAATGGATGCGCTCTTTGTGCGGCGCAGGAGTGGGGCTCTGCCCCACACCCCGGGGTATTTTGGGCCAAGAAAGAACAGGGGCGCCGTGATCTCGACGTGGGCTCGGTCTGGCCTCGGTTTGGCTTTCAGGTGGCTTTGGGCGGGCGATCCCATGGGCCTCGGGTGTTGGTGGGTTTCGAACCCAGCAGGAAAGGCGCCGCCCCGCCGGTCGGACCATCGCCGATGCTTACGTGGGCAGCGCCAGAGCGTCATGCTCTTCCATGGCGCGGTCATCGGCTCCCCAGCCTGTACCGCACCTCCATCCTAGCCGGTTAAGGTTAATGTCAGGTGAATCATGGCGCTTTATTCGGGAAAGACCGCTTCGGGTGGCGAGCAGCGCGCCACGGTAGCCCGCCGGGCACCGTCCGGTGGGTTAAGGATTGCAGCCCGTTGACGCGGGGCATCCTGCGCCAGACGGATCGCATACGGTTTGCAGGCGGAAGGCAGACACTCGGTTTCAAACCCATGCGGCCGTTAACCACGCGGGACGGTGCTGTCAGTTTTTGCTCAGAACCCGGCTGACCGCATCCTGCCATGCGGCGTAGCGGCGCTCTCGCGTGGCGGGGTCCATCGCAGGCTCGAACCGCCGATCCAGCGCCCAACCATCTGAAAACCCTTGCTTATCAGGGTAAATCCCGGCCCGCATCCCGGCCAGCCATGCCGCGCCCACTGCTGTCGTCTCGGCGATCACCGGCCGGTCGACCGGCGCGCCAAGGATGTCGGCGAGGAACTGCATCGTCCAATCGCTCATTACCATGCCACCATCGACCCTGAGCACGCGTTCCTCCGCCGCCCCCGGCCAATCCGCCAGCATCGCGCGATAGAGGTCAACCGTCTGAAAACCCACGCTTTCCAGCGCCGCCCGGGCCAACTCGGACGGCCCCGTCGCACGGGTAAGGCCGAAAATCGCGCCACGGCAATCGGCATCCCAATAGGGCGCGCCAAGGCCGGTGAAAGCCGGAACCATGATGACCTCTTGCTCCGGGTCTGCCGCTTCCGCCAGTGCCTGTGTTTCCGCCGCCGCCCCGATCAATCCCAGCCCATCTCGCAGCCATTGCACCACCGCGCCTGCCACGAAGATCGATCCCTCAAGCGCATAGGTCACTTCGCCATCCAGCCGATAAGCGATTGTTCCCAATAGTTTGTTTTCCGAATGAACGAGGTCCGACCCGGTGTTCATCAGCGCAAAACATCCCGTGCCGTAGGTCGATTTCATCATGCCCGGTGCGAAGCAGGCCTGCCCGATCGTCGCCGCCTGCTGATCCCCCGCGACACCCAGCACCGGCACCTCAGCACCCAGCACCGTGGCCATGCCAAAATCACTGGCGCAATCATGCACCTCGGGCAGCATCTCCATCGGGATGTGCAGCAGCGCGCAAATCTCGCTATCCCATTGGCCCTGCACGATATCATAGAGCATGGTGCGCGCTGCATTAGTGGCATCCGTGGCGTGAATGCGGCCCTCGGTCAGATTCCAGATCAGCCAGGAATCCACCGTTCCGAAAGCCAGTTCTCCGGCCTCGGCGCGCGCCCTCGCCCCTTCGGTCCGATCCAGGATCCACTCAAGTTTCGTGCCTGAAAAATACGGGTCGAGCAGCAATCCGGTGCGCGCACGGATCATCTCTTCGTGGCCGGCCCCGCGCAGGGCAGCGCACCGATCGGCCGTGCGCCTGTCTTGCCATACGATGGCGTTTGTGATGGGCCGGCCAGTCGCCTTTTCCCAAACGAGCGTCGTCTCACGTTGGTTCGTTATCCCGATGCCCGCCAGATCGCCCGCAGAAATTTCAGCCTTTTCAAGCGCTTCCTCGCATGAGCGCAGCACTGTCTGCCAGAGGTCGTCTGGATCATGCTCAACCCAGCCCGAGTGGGGAAAGTGCTGTGGAAACTCCTCTTGGCCCACACTCACCACCCGCATATCGCCATCAAAGACAATCGCCCTGCTCGATGTCGTCCCCTGATCGATCGCAAGGATATAGTCCATGCGGCCCCCTCCGTTTACGTAGTTTTAAACATCTTCTGACCAGATGTACCCCGATGCAAGAGCACCCCCGCAAATGCTGCACTTGCAAAAATCTCTGCGCTGCCGCATGGTTTAACCATGACACGCAAGCGATTGACACGTGAAGACTGGATCAAGGCAGGGCTGAAAGCCCTTGCCAAGCGCGGCCCTTCCGCGTTGGCGGTCGAGCCCCTTGCCCGCGAGATGGAGACGACAAAAGGCTCGTTCTACTGGCACTTCAAGGACTTGCCAGACTTCCAAGGCGAGGTTGCGCAAGAGTGGAAACGCCAAGCCGCAGGCGCGCTTGTCGAAACCCTCGAGGCAGAGGGCGGTCATTCGGTGAAACTCCGTGAGATTGCACGGTCTGGCGGTTCAGCCAAACTTGAACCTGCAATGCGGGCCTGGGCCAAGGAATCAGGGGCAGCCGCACGCGCCGTTTCCGAGATCGACGGCCTCCGCCTTGATGCGACTTACGCACTGTTGCGCGAAATGGGGATTTCCAACCGCGAGTTGTCTCATGCGCTCTATGCCGCCGCGATCGGACTGGAACAGATTTCGCCAAACGGCAAGGTCGACGGCAACGTGATGGGCGAACTTGTTGATCTGGTGCTCGCCCTGCGCTGAGCGTCACGCCTGGGCCAGACGGTTGGCGAGGGCGACAAAGCGATCCCGCGCCTCCGGCAACGGTTTATGGACAAGCTCTGCCGCCAGCTTTTGACGCAGGAAAAACCCAGTCAGGTCAAACCCTTGGGCTATTTCATTGGCCGACGCATCGCCCTGCCCCAGCATAACCTCTGGCAAAGGAAGCAAGCGCGACGCCCATTCGCCCGCCCCCCCGGTCGAAACCGCACGCCCTGTCTTGGGCGAAACATAGGCCAGCCCCTCGCGTACGCCCGTCACCGCACAAGATGACAGATCAAGACCGTACCCCATGTCTTCCAACAGTGCCTGTTCCCAGCGCAGATAGGCCAACGGCCAAAGCTCATCCTGCCCCAGAAGGTCCAAAAGCTGCTCGGTCCGGGTGTAGAGCGCGCCGTGCACCTCGCGCTCGGGCAGGCAAAACAGGGTCAGGGCAACCACCGCATTCAGCCCCGCCAGCGCCAGTCGCGATCCCAGCGCCGCGGCCGCACGTGAGCGGACTGGTTCGACCTGAAAGGTGCCGATATGGTCTTCAAGCCGCGCCCGCCAAGCCAGATCAAGCTGCGCCCCCGGTTGCAGGACCGGCGCGATCTTGCGGCTTGCTCCGCCCCGCACCACGCCCGCATGACGACCGTGGGACTCGGTAAAAACATCGATAATGGCCGAGCTTTCGCCATGCCGCCGCACATTCAGAAGGATCCCGTGGTCACGCCATTCCATAGGTCAATCTAGCGCGCCACACAGCCCGGCGAAATGGCGAAAACCTCAAGCCTTCACAATGCCTTGGGCAACCCACTCATCGAAAAGCGCCAACACGGCCCCGGTGAAGGCATCGTCATTGATATGGGCGTCGATCTCGTGCAGGTCGGCATTCGCTGGCATCCGCATCCGCATCTGTTCGATGAAGGCCGAAAGTCCTTCGGCGTCATGCAGATCGGCGCCCTCACGATCCCACTCGTTACAGCCCTGAAGCGGCAGGAAAACCGCCACGCGCCCTTGCGCCTGCGAGAGCTTCTGGCAGATCGCATCAGCCACCTCGCGCCGCTCGTCCGCATCCAGAACAGCCGAGGTGAGCAAGCGGTTATGCGCATGGGTCGGACGCCCTGCAAGGCGTGCGGGCGGCGCTTGCCAGCCCACGAAATCGACAAGGTCATAGCACCCGGGCGCGATCATCTGCGGCGTCCCCTGCGCCCCGGCGTGGGTCATCCGATCCGGCCCCGCCGTGATGGCCGAGCCGAACAGATGGTTGCCAATCTCTTGCGGGGCAAAATCCATCACGCAGGCAAATGCCCCTTCTTCCGCCAGCCCCTCGAAGGCCCGGCCGCCCATGCCGGTGGCGTGGAATACGGCCACTTCAAAGCCGCGCTCCTCCAGCGCCGGTTTCAGCGCAACCATATATCGCAGAACGGTTTTTCCGAACGAGGTCATCCCGATAAGCGGCCTGTCCCGGCTAGGCTTCTCAACCGCCCGCGCCGCGCCCAGAACCGCGCCCGCGGCCTGACTGAGCGAAGCTTTGCAAACCGAGTTCAGCCCATAAAGCCCCCCGGCCCAAAGGATCATCTGGATATCCGGCGCCAGACGTTCGGGCGGGATCATGTGCGAGAAAGACACTGTCGAGACGATGTATTTCGGCACACCCAAAGGCAGGGCCGCGCAGAGATCAAGCGCAAGGTCCGTCCCCATCGAGCCGCCCAGAACGATCACGCCATCAATCTCGCCAGCACGATAAAGCCGCAGGGATAGCGCCGCCGCACCCTCGGCCATGATCTGCATCGCGTGGTTTTCATCCCCCGATGCGATCGCGGCCGCGATCGAAGAGCCGCCCGCTTCGGCCACGTCATGCTTGGAATGATCGGTCGGCACCTTCGGGTCGCCAAGGACACTCACGTCCATCGTGACGACCTGCCCGCCTTGCGCGCGGATACGCTCGGCCAGATAGGTCAACTCATCATCCTTGGTATCATAGGTGCCGACAACCAGTATGGTCTTGCTCGCGTTCATGCCGCCCTCCCGTATCTCTCCATCCACTCCCGCGCTTGGCCCAGCGCCACGCGAACCGCGCGCTCCGAGCGGGCCTTTGCGCCCGGCTCGCCCAACCGCGCCATGATCCACCCCGGATAGGTCAGCGCCCGCAACAGCAGGAACAGGTCCAGCTCTGCCTCGTTCACCACCCGCCGCCCGGCATAGCCTTCGATCAGGGCAGCGCGCAAAGCGGGGTAATCCGGCGCCTCAACGTAACGCAAAAGAAAGGTCGCCAATTCGAAATCGCGATACCCGAACCCACCATCGTCAAAGTCGATGAAAGTCAGGCGCCTGCCATCCCACAGCATGTTCTCAGCCAGAATATCGGCATGGATCAGGCCATAGTCCGCATCGCCCACCCCGGTCAGAGCGATATCCGCCTGATCCCGCGCATCCTCCAAAAGCGCGCGCTCCTGCGCGCTCAGGTCAGGATGTTCCCAGAACCGCCCCCAGATCGGAGCCTCTCCCAACAGGCCCACCCGGTCCCACGCCGGACGCGAAAACCCCTCGGGTCGCGCCCAACCGTCCGAGATGTCGTGCATCCGGGCGACCTCTTGCCCCAAGATCCGACAGAACCCGCTCCGATCCGTGATGCCTTGCAACTCTCCGGCCGCGCCCAGCGACGCGCCTTCCATCCATTGCAGAAGGTCCACGACATGCCCGCCCACCTCAACGGTCCAGCCGCCGTCAGACGTCGCAATCGGCGCCGGAACGGATACGCCACCCGCCGCGAGGGCCGCCATCCAGTCAAGCTCAGAGGTCAGTTCGGCCGCGCAGCGATACCCCGGGCGATGCAGACGCAGGGCATAGGTCGCGTCCGGCCCTTCGACGCGATAGACAACATTCTCGCGTCGTGCCGCCAGTGTGATCTGCGCGTCGGACAGGCCCCAGCTTGCCGCCGCCTCTCTCGCCAGATTATCCAAGCGGCACCTCCGCAAGCGCTTCGTCCACCGCTTTCAGCATCCGGTCCGCATCGTCCTTCGAAAAAACCAGCGGCGGGCGCATTTTCAGCACGTTGTAGTGAACGCCAAGGAAGTTCATCAGCACCCCTTTGTGACGCACCGCATTTGCCACCGCCTTGGTGAAATCCGTGGCCGGGGCCTTGGTTTCACGATCATGGACAAGTTCCGCCCCAAAGAAGAGCCCGGACCCGCGCACATCGCCAATCTCCGGATGCTTCTCCGCCAGATCGCGCAGGCCCGCGCGGGCATAATCCCCCACCTCGAGCGCGTTCTCTTGCAGGCCTTCTTCGCGGATGACATCCCACACGGCCAGCGCCGCCGCCATGCTCACCGGATTACCGCCAAAGGTATTGAAATAGCGAAAGGTTTCGCGAAATGCCTCCATCACCTTGCGCGAAGTGACAAGCCCCGCCACCGGATGCCCGTTGCCCATCGGCTTGCCCATGGTCGCGATGTCCGGCACGAACCCGGATTTCTCATGCCCCCAGAAATGCGTGCCGAGACGGCCGAAACCGGGCTGCACTTCGTCGGCGATGATGATGCCGCCCGCCTTGCGCACCGCCCGGATCGCCGGGTCAAGCCAGCCCTTGGGCAGGTCGGGAAATCCCTCGTTGGCAAAGAACGGACAGATCACCAACGCAGAAAGCTGATGCCCGCGTTTTTCCAGCCGCGCGATCGCCGCCTCCACTTCTTTCGCCCAATCCTCGGATGAAATCGGGCGATAGCTGTCCGGCGCGGACACGAAATCCACGCTGTCCCAGCGGTCTGGTGGCGGGTTGGTGCACGACAGCTGCGAAACCGCCATCGTGTTGCCGTGATAGGTATGGTCGGTGGCGATCACCCCCGTCGCCCCGGTCACGGCACGCGCCATGCGCAGGGCAATATCGTTCGCCTCGGACCCGGTGCAGGTGAACATCGCCGAATTCAGCGGGTCAGCAAAAGACCCGGTCAACGCCTCGGCATAGTCCACGATCCCCTCGTGCAGGTATCGCGTATGGGTATTGAGCGTTCCCGCCTGTTTACAGATCGCTTCCACCACCTTGGGGTGGCAATGCCCCACGTGCGGCACGTTGTTGTAGCAGTCCAGATACTCCTTACCATCCGCGTCCCAGACCTTGGTGCCAAGCGCGCGGACAAGATGCACGGGCTGTTCATAGAAGGTGGTCAATCGTGGCCCAAGCAGACGCTCACGCCGATCAAGAAGGCTCTCGCTCATAACTGTATCCATGCGGTTTTAAGGTCGAAATACTTGTCCATCGCGTGCAGGCTCTTGTCATGCCCGTTACCCGATTGCTTCACGCCTCCAAGTGGCACGGTATTGTCCGAACCGCCATAGGTGTTCACATGCACGACGCCCGCGCGCACACCGCGCACCATGCGATGCGCACGGGAAAGGTTCGACGTCCAGACCCCCGCCGCCAATCCGTAGTCGGTCGCATTGGCAAGGCGAAGCGCCTCCTCCTCGGTGTCAAAAGCGGTCACGGCCAGAACCGGACCGAAGACTTCCTCCTGAAAGACGCGATGTTCCGGCGAAACCCCGGTCAGCACTGTCGGCTCCATGTAATAGCCGCCCGTGCTTTCCAGTATCCGTCCACCGCCCAGCGCGATTTCGGCGCCCTGCGCCGTGGCATCGGTGACGAAGCCAAGGTTCCCCTGCAATTGCCTGTCCGAATTGATCGCCCCGATCTGGCTATCAAGGCTGAGCGGATCGCCCACCTTCAGTGCCTCGGCATGACGCGAAACCGCTTCGACGAACTCATCATGGATCGAACGTTCGACCAACAGGCGCGATCCCGCAACACAGACTTGCCCCGAGTTGCGGAAAATCCCCATGGCTGAAACCTGCGCCGCTTTTTCAAGGTTCTCGGCATCGGCGAAGACGATGTTGGGCGACTTTCCTCCAAGCTCAAGATAGACCCGCTTCAAATTTGAGCGCGCCGAATATTCAAGCAACCGCCGCCCCACCGGGCCCGACCCGGTGAACACCAGAACATCCACATCCATCGACAGCGCCAGCGCCTCACCCGCAACCGCGCCTTCCCCGGTCACCACGTTTAAAACGCCATCGGGCAGGCCCGCTTCCATTGCGTATTCCGCGATCTTCAACAGGGTGAGAGAGGCCGTCTCGGCCGGTTTCAGAACCACAGAATTGCCCGCCGCCAGCGCCGGGGCCAGCTTCCACGCCCCGATCATCAGGGGGAAGTTCCACGGCACGATGGCCCCGACAACTCCCACCGGCTCGCGCTGCACCAACCCCAAGACATCGGGGCTGGTCGGGGCCACCTCGCCGTAAACCTTGTCCAGCGCCTCGGCATAATAGCGGAACGTGCCCGCCGCCGATCCGGCCTCGGCCTTGAGCGCCATGCCAAATTCGGTGCCATTGTCGCGCACGCCCAACACGGTCAACTCCAGCGCGCGTTCCTCGATGATGTCGGCCAGACGGTGCAGCACCTTCTTGCGCGCCGCAGGCGGCAGATCGCGCCAGCGCCCGTCCTCGAACGCCTCGCGCGCAGATGCGCAGGCGCGGTTCACGTCCTGCGCGGTTGCACGCTCTAGTGTCGTGAACGCGGCCCCGTCGATCGGGGAGAGTACTTCGAGCGCTTCTCCCGAACCCGCTTGCCACGTTCCTCCGATAAGAAGCTTCTGCGGCGGAACATCTGCATGCCGAAACCCGTCGATGTTTTCTTGGCTGACCATTCTTCCTCCTTCGCTGCCCGCCGTTCGAGCAGCACGTAACGAATGTGCAGGGCCAGAACGCCCAAAATCATGACGAACAGGATGAAGGCGATGGGCCTGTCGATGAAATCCCAAGGCTGTTTCACCCGCGCCATGCCCGCACGCAACTTCACTTCCATGATCCCGCCCAGAACCATGCCCAGAACGATCGGCACCGCAGGCAGGCTCAACCGTTTGAGCACGAAACCAAAAATGCCGAAACACGCCGCGATCAGGCAATCGGTGAACGAATTGCGTAAAGAGTAAACTCCGACGAAGCTCAACGTCAGGATACCGACGCCCAGGAACCGGTTCGGGATCTTCACCACCTTGATCAGACCATTGGTCGCAAACAGCAGGAAGATCAGAACCAGCACGTTCAGGATCAGAAGCGCAAGGTAAAGCGCGACCACGAACGGCATGTCATTCTGAAACAACTGCGGCCCCGGCACGACGTTATGCACGTAAAACACCGACAGCATCATCGCCGTCAGCGCCTCGCCAGGAATGCCAAGCGCCAACAGCGGCACCATCGCGGCGGCCGGCACCGCGTTGTTCGCCGTCTCCGCTGCGATCAGGCCCTCGCTTGAGCCGTTGCCGAAATCTTCGGGCCGTTTCGAGGTGCGGCGCGCGTAGGTATAGCTCAGGAACTGCGCTGTGAACTCTCCCACACCGGGGATCATGCCCATCACCACGCCGAAACTGGCCGAGACACCCGCCACGCGCGGATGGCGCCCCAATTCCCGCAGCCCCTGGAACAACCCGCCGCGCAGCTTGGTGGTGCGGATTTTCTCATCCTCACCCTGCAACAGGTAAAACGCCTGGCTCAACGCGAACAGCCCCAGCACCACAACGATCAGGTCCACGCCGCTCGATAGCCAGCTTTGTTCAAACGTGTAACGCTTCGAATACTTGACCGGCTCCAACCCCACCGTATTCAGCAGAATACCAAAGCACGCCAGCGCCGCCGCGATCAGGCTTTGCCCCCGATGCGCCACCACGACAAGAATGATGCCAAGCAACGCCGCCAAGAATATCTCGCGAGAGCCGAACATCGGCGCGACCTTGGCCAGCACCGGCGCGAACAGGACCAGGCAGATGACCGAGAAGATGCCGCCAAAAAAGGACGACGAATAGGCCAGCGAAAGCGCGCGTCGCGCTTCGCCCCGTGTCGTCATCGGAAAACCGTCATAGGTGGTCAGGGCGTTCACCGCCGTCCCCGGTGTGTTGATCAAGATCGCCGGAATCGATCCGCCATACATGGACGAGCCATAGATGCCCAAAAGCACCGTCAGTCCGACGATCGGGTCCATGCTGAACGTTGCAGGAAGAAGGATCGCAATTGCGACTGCGGGGCCAACTCCCGGGATCGCCCCGATCAGGACGCCCCCGATTGATCCAACCAGAAGCGCAAGGAACACATCCCAGCGGTCAAGGATCGAAAACGCGGCAAGAAGTGTGTCCATGGCCCTAGAGATACAAGAGGAAGAAAGAGCGCAAACCGCTCGGCAGGTATTCGTAAACGGCCCCGCCCGGGATTTTCACATGCAGGAAGGTCTTGAACAGCAGCACGACAGCAACCGCGAACCCGACCGAAATCGCCATCCACCTCCTGTCACGATAGCCGATCCGCCACGCCATCAGCGGCACGAAAATCACCGTCGTCGGCAGATAACCAAGAAGCGGCACGATCCAGACATAGGCGAGGAACCAAAGCACCCATTCGATCCCGAAAAACCAGATTTTCCATTCGACGAAATCGGGCTTCACCATCCGTTTTCGCGGCAGTTTCCACAGGTGCAACCCACCAAACAGAACCATCCCGCTCACGGCAACCGCAGGCCAGAACCTCGGTTGGGCAAAAAACTTCGTCCGCTTGACCCATTTGGTCTCGGCCCCCAACTGCGACAGCAGCCAGACTGAGGCGGCAAGAAACACGATCGCAAACAGGATCTGCCCCCGGATCGGCCCCTTGAAACGGTGCTCTTCTACGCTCATTCCCGCCCCCGCGCATGAAGAAGCCGGGCGATTTTTCCGCCCGGCTCTTTGCCTCGATTACTGAAGCTTCTTTTCGATATCGGCCACCGTGGCGATATCTTTCTTGATCCGCGCGGCGCTCTTTTCCGGGCCTTCCCAGTAAACCAGCGCGCCAGTTTCCTTGGCAACGGCCTGCGCCCGGTCGCTCATCACGGTTTTCTCGGCCACGGCGATGATCTTGTCGCGCACGTCTTGCGGCGTGTCTTTATGAACGAAAAGACCATTCCAAAGCGCAATGTTCAGCGCCGGGTCCAATTCGCTCACCGTCGGCGCATCCGGCACCAGCGGAATGCGCTCATCGGTAATCGCGGCCAGCACCTTCACATCGTCAAGGCAGGGCAGGATCAGTTGCAGCGTCGTGTTGATCACGTCCGCATCGCCAGAGGCCAGCGTGTTGCAGTCAAGCGCATCAAAGGCCGCGTCAGAGCCCCACTCGAACCCCTTGTCGACGGCCAGCGCCTTGGTCACCTGCGTCGGCGTCAGCACATCGCCGAAATGGCCCAGCGCCACATCGTTTTCCTTGGCATATGCCGCCAGTTCATCGATCGACTGATAGGGCGCATCACCCTTGGTCGCGATCACGAACGGATAGGTCAGAAAGATACCAAGCGGGTCGAATTTTTCGGGGCTCAACTCGTCGATCCCGATCTGGTGGCCCACAACAGGCACACCGATGACAAACGATCCGATGGTGTAGCCATCCGCCGGTGCGGTCGCGACCTCGATTGCGCCGGGGAACGGGCCGCCGCCGCCGCCCGGCTTGTTCACAACCGCCGCCGCGACGCCATATTCCTTCTGGAAATCATCGGCGATCATCCGCGTCAGCACATCCTCAAGATCACCCGGCGGCCAAGGCACGATGAAATCCACCGGCTTCTCGGGATAATCGGCCAAAGCCGCGCCACCCAGTGCCGCCATCGCAAGGGCCATCGCCCCGCCCAAAAGCGTTTTCTTCATTGGAAGTCTCCCTGTCTTGGCCTCTTTCGGGCCGGTTCATTATTCAAACCATCGGTTCTAAAACAGATTGACAGAGCCATTGCGAGTCTGTCAACACAATTAGCAAGTGAACCGCTCCGCCCGCACGCCGGCAGCGGACAGAATCGCAACCAACCCAAGAAAGCCCCATGGGAACCGTCTCTAAAGCCCTGTCTTTGCTAAGCTTTTTTAATCGCTCTCGATCTGCCATCGGATTGAGCGATATGGCTCGCCTGTCGGGACTGAACAAGGCAACGGTGCACCGGCTGCTCTCGGAATTACAGGCAGAAGGATTCGTCGAACAGGTTGGCGCAGGCCGCGAATATCGCCTCGGCCCTGCGTTTCTGCGGCTGGCATCCCTGCGCGAAGCGACTGTCCCTGTGCGTGATCTGGCGACCCAAGTGCTGACCGATCTCTCAAACGAAACCGGCGAGACTTCGCATGTTTCCCTCCTGCATGGGACGACGCTCTCAAGCGTTGCTTATGCCTACTCCCCCCGGCACGGTACACGGGTCACGATGGAAGACGCGGACGTCCTGACCTATCACAACACTTCCTCCGGTCTTGCGGTTCTGGCTTTCGCTGCGCCCGATTTCGTCGATACGATCCTCGCCGGCCCACTTGAGGCGCGCACGCCGGAAACCGAGACCGATCCAGCCCTGATCCGTGGCCTCTTGCCTGCAATCCACGATGAAGGAATGGCCGAATCCGTCGGCGGGTTCGAAGCCGATGTACATTCCCACGCCGTCCCGCTGTTCGATGCTGGCCAGCAAGTGATCGGCGCAATCGCGGTGGCCGCGCCAACCGCCCGTATGACCGCAGAACACCAATCGCTGATCCAGCGCACCCTGCGCCATCACGCCATTCGTCTGACCCGCCTGATGGGCGGCTTTCTACCTGATGACTTTCGCCGCGAAACCGCGGCCTGACTTCAACCCTCGAAGGGAGACCACGACATGAAAGACGGCAATTTCCTCAAAGAAAAGAACGCGCGCTCCCTCTGGCATCCGATGGCGCACCCGGCCGACAGCCTTGCCAATCCGCCCACCATCGTCACCGGGGCCTCGGGCGTGACGATCACCGATGTCGATGGCCATACGGTGGTGGATGGTGTAGGCGGGCTTTGGAACGTGAACCTCGGCTTTTCCTGCCAGCCGATCAAGGACGCCATCACGGCCCAACTCGACCAGTTGCCCTATTACTCGATCTTTCGCGGCACCAGCAACGACGCGGTCATCGAACTGGCCGAAGAGCTGCGCACCTTCTTCGAGCCCGACGGGCTGACCCGCGCGTTCTATACCTCTGGCGGCTCGGACAGCGTCGAAACCGCCCTGCGGCTTGCCCGGCAATATCACAAGGTGCGTGGCGAACCGGCCCGCACCAAGTATCTCAGCCTGAAAAAGGGCTATCACGGCACACATTTCGGCGGCGCTTCGGTGAATGGCAACGCCAACTTCCGCACCGCCTATGAACCGCTCCTCGCGGGCTGTTTCCATATCCCCGCGCCCTACACCTATCGCAATCCGTTCAACGAAACGGACCCCGCGAAATTGGCTCAACTCTGCCTCGCCGCGCTGGAGGACGAGATCGCTTTCCAAGGCGCTGGCACCATCGCCGCTTTCATCATGGAACCCATTCTGGGCGCAGGCGGCGTCATCCCTCCGCATGAAAGTTTCATGCCCGGGGTGCGCGAAATCTGCTCGAAAAACGGCATCCTGCTGATCGCAGACGAGGTGATCACCGCGTTCGGCCGCACCGGCAGTTGGACGGGCTCACGCCACTGGGGCGTGCAACCTGACCTGATGTGCACCGCCAAGGCCATCACCAACGGCTATTTCCCCTTCGGCGCGATGATGATCTCGGAAGAGGTCGCGCAGGTCTTTGAAAGCGACGAAACCGGGCGCGCCGCCATCGGCCACGGCTATACCTATTCCGGTCACCCAGTGGGAGCAGCCGCAGCGCTGGCCTGCCTCGCCGAAACCCAACGGCTCAACGTGCCCGAAAACGCAGCCGCACGAGGCAAAGAGCTCTATGAAGGGCTGCTCGCCTTGCAGGCCAAGCACGAGGCGGTCGGCGACGTGCGGGGCGGGCACGGCCTGATGTGCGCGATGGAACTCGTCTCGGATCGGGCCACGAAAAAGCCCATCGACAAGGCATCGACAGCCATCGTGCAGGAAACGGCTTATCAGGCCGGGGCCATGGTGCGCATTTCGGGACCTAACATCATCCTGTCGCCGCCACTCGTTCTGACTAGCGATGATGTGCAAACGATCCTGTCCGCGCTCGACGCGGGTCTTTCCGCGCTCAACTGATCGGTCGGGCGTTTTCCGACACGGAAAACGTCCAAAAATCTTGCGAAGATTTTTGCCCCCGCGCCGACGCTGGTGCCGGGGGCAAGATTTCTTGCGTCAAAGCTTTGAAAGAAGCTCTACCGTGGGCCAGCCGTCAACCGGCATGCCAAGCTTGCCTTGCATATCACGCACGGCGGCCCGCGTTCCCACACCAAGGATGCCGTCGATGCCGCCTACGTCATAACCACGCGCGGCAAGCTTTGACTGCAGGTCCTTCATCTGTTCGCCCGATAAACCCGGCACGGGAGTGCCCGCATCAAACACCGGCGCACCTTCCAGCCGTGTGGCGAAATAGGCGGCGGTCAGAACATAGGTGAAACTCTGGTTCCACTCGAAATAGACGTGGAAATTCGGATAGGCGAGGAAAGCCGGACCGCCCTTGCCCTGCGGCAGGATCAGCGATGCAGGCAAATCTGCCAACGCGCCTTCGCGTGGGCGCACACCCATTTGCGCCCACTCCGAACTGGGCCTCTTATCCTGCGTTCCGGTTATCGAAAAATCCAGATCACCCGGAACAGTAACTTCTTGCAACCACGGCTCTCCGGCGTGCCATCCAAGCGATTGCAGCATCTTCGCTCCGGACATCAGCGCATCGGGCGCCGAAGTTTTCAGGCGCACATGTCCGTCGCCATCCCCGTCGACACCGTTTTCAAGAATATCACGCGGGAGCATTTGCACCTGTCCGATTTCACCCGCCCAGGCACCCGTGGTGGTGTCCGGATCGAAATCCCCATGCTCGTAAAGTGAGAGAGCGGAAAAGATCTGCGGGCGGAAAAGCTCGGGTCTTCGGCAATCATGGGCCAGCGTCACAAGCGCGTTCAGCGTGTTAAAATCGCCCTGAAAGCCGCCGTAATCTGTCTCGAAGGCCCAGAAGGCCAGCAACACACCGCGCGACACGCCGAACTCTTCCTCAATCCGATCAAAGATTTGCGCGTATCTGCTCGCCATCTGGCGGCCTTTCGACAGCCGGTCATTGCTGATCAAGCGGCGGGCGAAGCTGGTGAAATCCATCTGGAACACACCCTGTCGGCGATCTGCGGCAAGAACCTTCTGTTCCAGAAGCACCCCATCGAAAAACCGCGCCGTCACCGCCGGATCGTGGCCCTGCGCCACGGCTTCCGCTTCAAGTCCCTGAACGAAGGATGCGAAGTCACCGCCACAGGGCACCTCTGCAGAGGCCAGGGGCGCCTGGGCGGTGTATCCGATGCAAGCAAGCACCAGTGCGAGAGAGAAACGACGCATTTAGGGACTACTCCGTAAAGTCTTGCGATCCAGTTAACGATTCGCGCATTTCGAGCGATCTTAGCGCCCCGCGCCGATCATCAAAGCGCGAAAGCAGACGAACGCATCCGCGCGCCTCTGGCGCCCATCTTCCAAGAATAGCTCTTCTCGTTTTCCTAAAGCACCACGCTCAGGTCAGGTCCTCGCGACCATGCGGTGCATCAAACGCCAGAACCGGGCCAATCGGCACGATCTGCGAGGGGTTCACCGTGGTCTGGCTGTAATGGTAGTGCCGTGTGATATGATCCATGCGCACGGTCTCGGCCACGCCCGGCCATTGATACAGATCGCGGGTGTATGCCCAGAGCGCCGGATAATCCACGATCCGCCGCCGGTTGCATTTGAAATGCCCATGATAAACCGTGTCGAACCGCACCAGTGTCGTAAACAGCCGCCAGTCGGCCTCGCTCACCCGCGCTCCCATCAGAAAGCGTTGCCGCGACAGCCGCTCTTCCAACCAGTCGAGGGTGTCAAAAAGCGGACCAACCGCGTCGTCATAGGCGTCTTGCGTGGTTGCGAACCCCGCTTTGTAAACTCCATTGTTGAGCGTGTCGTAGATGCGCGCATTCACCGGTTCGATCGCAGCGCGCAACTCTTCGGGCCAGAAATCTTCCTTGTTTCCGGTGATCCCATCAAAAGCGGTGTTGAGCATGCGAATGATCTCAGCACTCTCGTTCGAAACGATGGTCTGGCGCATCTTGTCCCACAGCACCGGCACGGTGACACGCCCCGAAACATCCGGCACCGCACGTGTGTAAAGATCGCGCAGGAAGGGCAGGCCATATAGCTCATCCCCCGTCGCGCCGTGGAAATCGGTCTCAAAGGTCCAGCCATCGTTCAGCATGTCGGGATGGACGACCGAAACGCCGATATGCGCCTCCAAGCCCTTCAACGCCCGGAAGATCAGCGCACGATGCGCCCACGGACAGGCATAGGAAACATAAAGATGGTAGCGTCCGCTCTCGGCCTTGAACCCGCTCTTCCCAGACGGCCCCGCTGCGCCATCCGGCGTGATCCAGTTGCGAAACCCGCTGGTGGTGCGGTTGAACCGGCCCCCGGACTCTTTGGTGTCGTACCAGCCCTCATGCCAGTCGCCGTTTACCAACTCACCCATCGCGCTGTTCCCTCCTGATCCATTGCTCCCCACAGCTATGATGAGAACACCGGCGCGATAAGCCCGCCCTGCGCGCAGGGGGTCTCAGTCTGCGCACAGCCGATCTATGCACAGCCGATTCGCCCGCAGTGCGCCCTCCGGTGGCATACCGCCTGCGCATGCCGCGCCGCAGAACCACAAGATATGCCAGCGGTACTGCGATAACGCGCTGATATGGAACACATTTACTTGACTGTTACCTAAACCCGTAGCCTGTTTAACGAACACCAGTGGGATGGCTGTCATGACTGATTTTCTGACCAGAGAGATTCGCCTCGGCCTTGCCGAAGCACGCAAGCTCGCAGCGCGCAAATCCGCGCGGCTCAAAGTGCATGTTGGGAACGAAACCTACCCGGTGCTGCGCATCTGGAAGACGGGATTTACGCTCGATGCCGAAAACGCGCCGCACATGCGCGGGCTGGTCGATTTGTTCGAGGCCGGGACGCACAAGGCCCAGTGCCTCGTCATCGCCTGTGAAGAAGAGGGCGGGGAAATGCGCTACGAATACAAGCGCGCAACACAAGCCCACGACACCGCCCCGATTGATTTCGCGCGCGATCCCGAGGCGCCGATCGCATTGATCGAACACCTCCTCTGACCGCACACGCCATTTTTACAGAGACGATGCCGTTTGCCGCGCCTTATTGAAGGTCGGCAAACGCCTTTTGAAGCCGCCCAACCGCGTCTTCGACAACGCTGCGCGGCGTGGCGAGGTTGAACCGCAAGAAGCTTTCGCCGCCTGTGCCAAAGGTCGGACCGTGGTTCGCGGCAATCTTCGCGTCTTTCTCGACCCTTTGGGTGAACTCCTCTCGTGACATCCCGGTGCCTGAAAAATCGACCCATGCAAGATAGGTGGATTGCAGTGGCATCGAATGCAGCCCCGGGATCGAATTCACCCCTTCGTCAAACACCTTACGGTTGCCATCGATATAGGCAGTCAACTCATCGAGCCACGCCGCACCCTCGGGGGAATAGGCCGCCTCGGCCATGGCAAGACCGAACGAGTTCGGAGACAGGCCAAGCCCCGCCATCCGCGCACCAAAGGCCTCGCGCAGCGCCGCGTCGGGGATGATCACGTTCCCCGAATGGCTGCCCGCGATGTTGAACGTCTTGGTCGTCGCGCTCATCATCACAAGGCGATCCTCGATCCCATCGATCAGCGCCATCGGCGTATGTGTCTCACCCGGCATCACAAGGTCATGATGAATCTCGTCCGAAACAAGGATCAGGTCATGCTTCTTCGCGAACTCTGCCACCTGCTCAAGCTCTTCACGGCTCCAGACCCGGCCACCGGGGTTGTGCGGCGAGCAGAAGACCAACATCTTCTCACTGCCATCGAGCAGCGCATCATACGATCCGAAATCAAGCTCATAGCGCCCGTCCGTCAGCACCATCGGGCATTCCACCACGCGGCGCCCATTGGCTTTGATGACCTTGGCGAAGGCATGGTAAACCGGCGTGAACAGGACAACACCGTCCCCCGGGGCGGTCCAGGTGTCGACACACATCGCCGTGCCGTTCACCAACCCGTGCGTGGTGAAAATCCACTCCGGCTCAATATCCCAACCGTGCCGCGTCTTCATCCACCACTGGATCGCCGCGCGATACGACGTATCATCGCCGTAATAGCCGTAAATCCCGTGCTCCAGCATCTTTTCCAACGCCTTCTGCACACATTCGGGCGGCCGGAAATCCATATCGGCGACCCACATCGCGATACCGTCCTCGGCTGGCACGCCATAGATATTTTCCATCATATCCCATTTCGCCGAATGGGTTCCGTGCCGGTCGATAATCTCGTCGAAGCGCATCGATGTCTCCTGTCTGACGCCATGGACGGCGCATCACGTGAAAGCTAAACTGCGAAAGCAGGGCGATACAACAGCCCACTTCTCTGGGGAATAATTACCAATAAAGTCGCACCTCAAGGAAGCAATTTCTAACTTCACCTGCTAGTTTGGAATATTATCCTATATTTTGGCGTATTTTGTAATCTTTTACCTCACGGCTGGCGCTTCTCGCGCCCCGGCCCGAAAGGCGGCCTTCCCCTTGGGCTCTTCCCGGCGTTGCAGAACACGCGCGCTTCGCCTAAATCGAGGCCATGAAACGGCCTATTCTCATCCACCCCGACCCGCGACTCAAGAAGGTTTGCGAGCCTCTGCCAGATCTCTCGGACGATCTGCGCACGCTGGCCGACGACATGCTTGAAACGATGTATGATGCCCCCGGAATCGGCCTTGCCGCGCCGCAGGTCGGCGTCCTGCAGCGCCTGATCGTGCTTGATTGCGTCAAGGGCGAGGATGAGACACCGCGCCCCCTGATCATGTTCAACCCCGAGATCACGGCGCGTTCCGACGACCTGAACACCTACGAGGAAGGCTGCCTCTCGATCCCCGACCAATACGCCGAGGTCACCCGCCCGGCCGAGGTGTCGGTCAAATGGATCGACCGCAACGGCAATGAGCAAACCGAAGATTTCAACGGCCTCTGGGCCACCTGCGTCCAGCACGAGATCGACCACCTCAACGGCAAGCTGTTCATCGATTACCTCGGCGCCATGCGACGTCAGATGATCACCCGCAAGATGCAGAAGCTAAAGCGCGAAAAGGCCCGCCTTTGAGCGTTCTGCCGATCCTGAAATGGCCCGATCCCCGGCTCTGCGAGGTTTGCGCCAAGGTCGGTCAAGATGATCTGCGCCTCCTGATCCGCGACATGTTCGAAACCATGTATGCTGCGGCGGGCCGTGGCCTTGCCGCGCCGCAGGTCGGCATGATGAAGCGCCTCTTCGTGATGGATGTGACATGGAAAGAGGGCAAAAAAAGCCCCTTGGTCATGATCGACCCGGTGATCGTCAGCCACGGACAGACCAATATCCGGATGGACGAAATGTGCCTCTCCGTCCCCGGTGTCACCGTCCCGGTCGAGCGCCCCGAAACCGTAACGGTGCGCTTTACCGATGAGGCCGGCACGCAACACACCTGTCGGTACGAAGCAGCCCACGCCCGGGTGGTGCAGCACGAATACGACCACCTCGATGGCCGCCTGCATTTCGACCGCGTTCCCGCAGACCAGCGCGCCGCCCTCGAAACCCCCTATCTGGAGTCCCAGTCATGACCGCCCGCCAATGCCTGCCGTGGCCCGACAAACGCCTGCGCACCGCCGCCACGCCGGTAGAGGAAATTACCGACGAGATTCGTGCGATCTGGCAGGACATGATCGACACGATGGAGGCCATGCCCGGCGTCGGCCTCGCCGCGCCCCAGATCGGGGTCATGCTTCGCCTCGCGGTGGTCGATGCCAGCGAAACGCGCGGCAAGGTGATCCGCATGGCCAACCCCGAAATCATCGACGCCTCGGCCATCCTGCGCGAACACGAAGAAGCCTCGCCCAACCTTCCGGGCGTGTCCGCGAAAATCAAACGCCCCCGTGGCGTGACCGTGCGGTTCCTCAATGAAGAGGGCCAAGTCGACCGGCGCGAACTCGTCGGCCTTTGGGCAACCTCGGTGCAACATCAGATCGACCACCTGAACGGACGGATGTATTTCGACCGCCTGTCCAAGCTGAAACGCGACATGTTGATCAAGCGGGCGCGCAAGCAGCCCTAAACCCGGGCCTCTTTGATCGCGGTCAGGTCCGCCGCCCCATCAACATCGCGCAAAACCTCGCCCAGCGCGGGGCGCAGTGGGCCGAGCGTCGCAAGACTATCCGCCAGCGTATGGGGTGAAGACCAGCGCACATCCTTCAGAAATCCACCGGGCGCACGCGCCGGATGGCGCAGGCCCACGGCCCAATAGCCGCCATCATGCGCAGGTGCGAACAGCGCATCCCGCCCCCGCAGCAGGCCAAAGGCGCGCTGAATATGACCGGGCGTGACCCCCGGTATATCCGATCCGATCAACAGCGCAGGCCCGGCATGCGGCAGGGTCAACAGCCGCGCCATCCTCTCACCCAGATCGCCCCGTCCCTGCGGCGTTCGCAATATGCCATGCGGCCAAAGCGCGGCTTCCAGCGCGGTGTCGGGCGCTATCGCCAGAACGGTCTGCCAGCGCGGATCGCCCCCTAAGCGCCGCAACAGGCGCGCGGTCTGATGCCGATACCACCATGCCGCACGCTCCATTCCGATCTCGCGGCCCAGACGCGTTTTGACCCGTCCTGCCACCGGCGCCTTCACCATGATGATCAGGCGCGGACGCCTGTTCACCGTTGCGTCAAAAGACGCCATGTCAGGCAAAGTAATCCCTCAGAATCCGGGTATAAATCGCCTTCAACTCTTCGATCTGCTTCACCGGCACGCGCTCATCCACCTGGTGCATCGTCTGCCCGACAAGACCGAACTCAACCACCGGGCAATGCGATTTGACGAACCGCGCGTCCGATGTCCCGCCCGATGTCGACAGCACCGGCGTCACCCCGGTCTGCGCCGTCACCGCGCGCGAAATCAGCTCAGAAAGCGCACCCGGCGGTGTCAGGAACGCCTCGCCGGAAACCTTCACTTTCATCTCGATCCCCACGCCGAACTCTGCCGCCACCTTGTCGGCCTCGGCCTTAAGCCAATCGGTCAGAGATGCGCCGCTGTGCGTGTCGTTGAACCGGATGTTGACCGTCGCCTTTGTGCGTGCCGGAATCACGTTGGACGCCGGGTTGCCGGTGTCGATCGTTACGATCGCCAGCGTCGAGGCATCAAAATGATCGGTGCCTTGGTCCAACTCGTGCGAGGCCAGTCTGTCCATCAACCGCGCCATCGCCGGAAGCGGGTTCTTGGCACGGTGCGGATAGGCCGAATGCCCCTGCACTCCCGTCACCTCGAACCACGCCGTCATCGAGCCACGCCGCCCGATCTTCATCATCTCGCCCATGGTTTCAGGGCAGGTCGGCTCACCGACAAGGCAATCTGTCATCGCCTCGCCACTCTCGGCCATCCAGTCCAGAAGCGCGGTCGTGCCATCCACGGCGTCGCCCTCTTCATCGCCGGTAATGGCAAGGATGATCGCCCCATCGGGTGGCGTATCCTTGACGAAATCAACAGCTGCCGCTGCAAAGGCCGCCACACCCGACTTCATGTCCGTGGCCCCCCGCCCCCAAAGGATGCCGTCCTCATCGATATCACCGGAAAATGGCCCGTGGGTCCACGCCGCCTCATCGCCCACCGGCACCACATCGGTGTGCCCGTTGAAGCCAAAGCTCTTGTTCGCGCCCTTCGTACCCCAGCGCGCAAACAGGTTCGACACCCCGCCGCGATCCACCCGCGTACAGGTAAACCCCGCCCCGGACAGAAGCGCCTCAAGCAACACGAGCGCGCCCCCCTCCTGCGGGGTGACAGACGGGCATCGGATCAAATCTTGCGTCAACTTCACGGGATCGGTGGTCATTGTCGGCACTCCAATGGTTCGGTTTTCCCTTGCCTAGCGCAGCCGCGAAGCAGCTTCAAATGTGGCGCAAATGCCGCGGCGATGGATGCGACTTCTGATCCCGAAGGCGAAACGCCCTTAACAGCAGGGGATCAACGGGTTAACCTTCTCGTAACGAATACCCCGAGGCAGGGTTTCAATGAGGGCCAAAGGCCCCGAGAGCGGTAAATTTCTAAAAACACGTTTCCCTTTGACGGGGGGAAATCCGTGTGCCGTGCCCTGCCTTGCGCACAAAAGAGGGTGAGCAGGCATGGTTGCGGCACAGGAATTGCCAATCGACACGAGCGCGTCAGCGATCGAGATGGCACAAACCATTTTTGGCGACGGCGTGACCGTCGTTAGCGCGTCTTACACGGGCGACAGCCGCTCTTCGGGCATCTACAGCGATGGCGATTCGGTGTCGCCGGGCGCCACACCGGGCGATACCGGTATCATCCTATCGACAGGGCAGGCGACGAGTTTCACCAACGAGGCGGGAACTCAGCCTTGGTGGCAAGGGGGCGGCGCGACTGAATCGAACCAGTCCACCAACACCACCAGCAGCAGCAACGGCATCAACAACAATTCCGATTTCAATGCGGCCGCGGGCGCTCGCACCTACGACGCAGCGTGGATCGACGTCGATTTCATTCCCGACAATGACATGATGACGATGCAATTCGTCTTCTCGTCAGACGAATTTCCGGAATATGCGAACTCACAATATCAGGATTTCGTAGGCGTCTGGGTCAACGGTCAGCCGGTGGAAATGTCGGTTGGCGCGGCCAATCCCGGCAACCTCGTCGGCGGCATCAACCAAAACCTCTACGTCGACAACACCTCTGACCAATACAATACGGAAATGGACGGTTTTACCGTCACCATGACGCTCACCTTCCCCGTGACAGCAGGCGCAACGAACTCGATCCGGATCGGGATCGCGGATGTGGCGGACTCGAGCTACGATTCGAACCTGCTGATCGCTGGCAACTCGGTTCAAACAACACTCATCGCCGCCGACGACAGCGTCCACCTCCCCGCTGGCGACACCAAGACAATCGATGTTTTGGCCAATGATTTTTCGTCCACGGGTGCGACGCTGACCATCACCCATATCAATGGTCAGGCCGTGGTCGCCGGCGATGTTGTTACGCTGGCGACGGGCCAGACGGTTCAGTTGAACGCCGACGGCACCATGACGCTCGTATCGGATGGCGACGACGAATATTTCAACTTTACCTACACGATTGACGATGGCGTCAATCAGGACACCGGCTTCGTTCTGGTCGACTCGATCCCCTGCTTCGTGGCGGGGACGATGATCGAAACCGCCCAAGGCCCGCGCCCGATCGAAACCCTCGCGCCGGGCGATCGGATCGCCACGCAGGACAACGGCTTTCAACCCCTGCGCTGGATCGGCCGCCGCAAGGTCCGCGCAGAAGGCAACTTTGCCCCGATCCGCATCGCCGCCAACACGTTCGGCCGCCACGCCGAAGTGCGCCTGTCACCCCTGCATCGCGTGCTGGTCCGCGATGCGCTGGCCGAGCTTTTGTTCGGCGAGTCCGAAGTTCTGATCGCCGCGCGTGATCTGGTGAACGATCACAGCGTCCGCCCCGATCCCGGCGGCCATGTCGAATACGTCCACCTTCTGTTCGATCAGCATCAGGTCGTCTTTACCGAAGGACTCGCCAGCGAAAGTTTCCTGCCCGGCCCCCAGATGAACAACTCTTTCGAGGAAGAGACCGTCGCAGAAATCTGTGCGCTTTTCCCCGAACTCGAACCCGAAACCGGCGTCGGCTATGGCCCCTCGGCCCGACTGTCCCTCAAACGGTACGAGGCGGAATTGCTGACCCGGGCACAGGATCGTTCCACAACAGACCGCAAAACCCGGGCCGCATGAGAGGTCAGCCGCAATGACATGGATCGCGATCTCCGAAGGGGATCACCACTATTCACGCCCGGACGCCGCGATCGTCGAAAACGGCGTCCTGCCGCGCGGAACCCTCTTGATCGAAACCCGGCTCTCTGCCGAAGGCCGTCCGCAAAACCTGTTGTCCTTCGAGCGGCTTCACCCACAGCCTTACAAATTCGCGCTTCACGCGATCCCGGGGGGCGGGTTGGCCCTTGTTGTCGCAAACGGAAATGATGTCTTCCACACGGCCCTCAGTCATGACAGCCGGGACCGCGCCGATATCTTGCGCATCAGCTATTCGTGGGACCTGCATCAGCGAAAAGGCCGTCTGGCCATTGAACGCCCCGAGTACGAAACCGTAAAAGCCGTCACGCTTGAAGATGCCCCTGCCCTCCTTGCCGAAGACGTTGTGGCGATCACCGTCGACCCGCGTCGCCGCTGCCTTGATCGCGATGTCTCTTTCTTCGCCGTATCAGATCAGGTCGAGCCGGTCGGCCCCGCCCCCACCCTGAGCCCAGACGTTCCGATATTGACCCAAACCGGCTACCAGCCAGCAGGCACCCTGCGCCGGGGTGACCTTGTCGACACGATGGAGAGCGGCCTTGTCCCCGTGCTGCAAGCGGTCAGCCGGGTCGTGCCCTCCTGCGGCTCGTTTCAACCGGTCCGGCTGCGCGCGCCCTATTTCGGGCTTTTGCAGGATATCCTCGTCGCGCCGGATCAGCGGCTTGTCGTGGGCGGATCGGAAGTGGAATACACCTTCGGTCGAGAGGCGGTCCTGGTGCCAGCGCGGCATCTCGTAAACGGCACATCTGCAATCCGAACCTCGCCGGGCCCGGTGGTGCGCTATTGCCAGTTGGTCATGCCACGTCACGAGTCGCTCGTCGCGGCGGGCTGTCTCGTCGAAAGTCTTTATCTCGGCCGCCTGCGGCGCAATCCCGACGCCTTGGCGCACAGCTTGCTTGCCGGGACAGACCGCGCGCACCTGCCCGAACATGCGCGATCAAGCTACTCGGTCGTGCGCCCGTTCGAAGCGGTGACGCTGATGATGCGGCGGGCGGCCTGACCCCCTCGCCACACTGCGATCCCACGCCATCAAGGGCGCCTTGATCCGCAAAACCTCAGAACGGCGCTTTCGCGAAAAACCGAATACCGCGCCCGCCGTCCGGGTGCCGCAGGCGCAATTCCTGCGCGTGCAACATCATTCGCGGATACTGCCCCGCCGTGTCCGGCGCATAGAGCGGATCGCCAAGGATCGGATGCCCCAGCGCCAACATATGCACGCGCAACTGATGGCTCCGCCCGGTCAGCGGACTAAGCTGCATCCGGCTTTCCCCATCGCCAACCTTGAGTCGCTTCCAGTCCGTCACGGCGGGTTTGCCCGTCTCATGGCAGACTTTTTGCAGCGGGCGGTTTGGCCAATCAACGATCAGCGGCAAGTCGATTGTGCCTTCCGGCTCGGCGACCTCGCCCGCGACCCGCGCAATATAGGTTTTCTTCACCTGCCGCTTCTCGAATTGCAGCCCAAGATGGCGCTGCGCATAAGGGGTCGCGGCGAAAATCATGATGCCCGAGGTATCCCGATCAAGCCGATGCACCAGCAAGGCCTGCGGAAACGCCACCTGCACCCGCGCAAGCAGACAATCGGCAAGGTGCTCTCCCTTGCCCGGAACGGACAGCAGTCCTTCGGGTTTCACAGCGACGATCACCTCGTGATCTTCGTGAAGAATCTCAAGCGGGTCTTGGGGCGGGGCGTAGTCAGTTTCCATGACCGGCACGAGTAGCGCGCCCGCCGCCCAAGAACAACCCGACGTCAGCATTGACCGTTTCTCGAAAGCAGCCGCAAATCGCATCAACACGACAGGGAGGAATAATCATGCACCAGACGATCGAACGAATGATGGAGGTCGTCGCCAAGGGCGACGGCGATGCAATCGCGCCGATCTTGGCCGAAGACGTGCGGTTCTTGCCGCCAACCTACTGGGCTGTCTGGACGGGCCGCGATGCCGTTGCCGCCGTGCTCGGCCATGTCGGGCAGGTCTTTTCCGACTTCCGCTATCGCCGCGTGATGGGCGAAGGCCATGACTGGGCGCTGGAATTTCAGTGCAAGATCGGTGAATTCGATGCCGTGGGCGTCGATCTGATTACCTTGGGCGAAGACGGGCTGATCAAAGAGTTCGAGGTGGTGATGCGCCCGCTCAAATCGGTCGAAGCGCTGCGCAAGGCGATGAACGATCGGGTCAAGACCGACGCGCGGTTCATCGAATTTTCCAAGGCGCTGCAATCGGGCGCCTGATCAGGGGCATATCGCCCGCCGAAATTGCCCAACCACGTCGCAGGTCGCGAGGGGGGGACGCCTCCGGCGGGAGTATTTTGGGAAAAATGAAAGGGCGCCGTGCCGCAAAAGGACAGCGCCCTTGAAATCAGGGCAGGACCTTGCCCGGGTTCATGATCCCGTTCGGGTCAAGCGCATGTTTGATGGCCTGCATCGTCGCCAAGGCCGCCTTGTTCTTGCGCCGCGCCATCGACGGGCGTTTCGACACGCCGATCCCGTGCTCGGCCGAAAAACTGCCGCCAAGATCGATCACGATATCCTCAAGCGCTTCCATCATCCTGTCGGCTAACTCGGCATCGTTGCGGGTGAACCAAACGGAATAGTGAATATTCCCATCCCCCAGATGCGACACGATGCTGGCGCGGCTTCCCGGATCGACCTTGCTCGAGGTTTCATCCGCGCGCGCGATAAAGGTGCCGACCTTGTCGACGGGCACACAGACGTCATGGGTCTGGCGCCACGGATGGGTGAGCGTTATTTCGGCGGCGGCCTCGCGGCGGGCCCACATCTCGCGGCGCTGTGCCTCGTTCTGTGCCAGCGTGGCGTCCAAAACGGCGCCTGTTTCGTAAAATTCGGCCAGCAACTCTTCGAAATGGGCCTGCAATGGGGTCGTTCCATCGGCACCGGGGGTCGCGTCTTGCGGTGCGGTGGCGGCGATCTCGACAAGAATGTTCACGTTATGGGGCGCATCGAACGGCTCGCGCGCACCCTCGATCACGGCGAGATGAGAGTCGATGTAGCTGCGCGGCATGTATTCGAACGCCTCGACCGCCCCGCCCGTCTCGATCTGTAGCCGGTTCAGTAGGGTCAGCGCATCCGCCAGAGACGGAGCCGCGACCATCGCCGTGGCATAGGCGCGCGGCTTCGGGGCCAGCTTCACGACAGCGGCGGTGATGATGCCCAACGTGCCCTCGGCCCCGATCAGAAGGTGTTTGAGGTTATAGCCCGAGTTGTCCTTGTGCAGCTCGGACATGATATCCATCACCTCACCGGTGGGCAGCACCGCCTCGATCCCGAGAACAAGGTCGCGGGTATTGCCATAGCGCAGCACGTTCGAGCCGCCCGCATTGGTCGACAGGTTGCCGCCGATCATGGCGCTTCCCTGCGCCCCGAAGGTGAGCGGAAAGATCAGCCCCTGCGCTTCCACCGCCTCGCGCAGTTGCGACAGGATCACCCCGGCCTCGACAATGGCGATCCGGGCCTCGGCGCGGATCTCACGGATCCGGTTCATCCGGTCGAGCGAGAGCATGATCGCCCCCTCGCCCTTGGTCCCGCCCGCAAGGCCCGTGTTGCCCGAAACCGGCACGATTGGCGTCTGCGTTTCGTTGGCGAGTTTCACAACCTCGGCCACCTGCGCCGTGTTTTCCGGGCGCACCACGGCGAGCGGAGACCACGCGTATTGTCGGGTGAAATCATGCGAAAACCCGTCTGCCGCGTCGCCGGACAGAACGTAGTTTTCACCGCAGATGGATTTGAGTTTTTCAATCATGTCAGGGCCTCCCTCAGGGGTGAGACTGGCCCCGCACGACAGGGTTGGCAAGTGTCCGGTTTGGCCGAAGACTCGTTTTGCCGAAGACTCGTTTTGCCAGAGACTTGTTTGGCAAGAGGCGGGCGGCTTTCGCCCCCGCCTCGGCCATTGTCTTTACGCAGCACGCCCCAGCGCGACAAACCGCGACAGGTGGAAATCCTGATCGCCCCACTCGTGATCAATCATGATCAGCCGTTTGGCAAAGTGCCCAAGGTCGTATTCCCAAGTCATGCCGATGCCGCCGTGCAACTGGATCGATTCCTCCGCCACGCGCCGTCCGGCCTTGCCGATGGTGTACTTGGTCGCCGCCATGATCCGGGCGCGCTCTTCCGCCCCAAGCGCCATCGCGTTGGCCGCGTTGATCACCGCCGAGCGGGTCTGCTCAATCTCGATCAGCATTTCAGCCGTGCGATGCTGCAGCGCCTGGAACTTGCCGATCACCACGCCAAACTGCTTGCGGGTGCGCAGGTATTCGATGGTCATCGCCGCGATTGTCTGCATGATGCCCAGCGCTTCCGAGCCAAGCGCCAAAATGGCGCGATCAGATGCCGCCTGAAGCGCGGGCCACGCGCCGCCCTCGTCGCCCAGCAGCGTGCCTTCGGCCCCCTCCAGCGTCAGTTCCGACGCGCGGCCACCATCAACCGTGGTGTAATCGCGCGCACTCACCTGATCCGGCGCCACAAGGAACAGCGAAATGCCATCGGTGTCGTTGGTGCCGCCCGACGTGCGGGCCGAAACGATATAGCCATCACAGCCATTCGCCGCGCGCACGACAGTCTTCTTGCCGCTAAGCGAATAGCCGTCGCCCGATTTCTCGGCCGTCGTTTCCACATGGCTCAGATCATAAAGCGCCTGCGGCTCCTCGGCGGCCAGCGCATAGCGCGCTCCACCGGCGATGATGTTCTCAACCGCCTCGTCCATGCCAGCTGCGGCAAGGATCGGGCCGGGGATAAGGGCGTTTTCCATCACCGGCTCATTCACCAGTTTCTTGCCCATTTCTTCGAACGCGACCGAGATATCGAAGCCCTCGCCGCCAAAGCCACCCTGATCTTCCGGGAACAGCGCAGCAATGACGCCCAGTTCGGCCAGCGCCTCGTATTGAGCGGGTTGAAAGCCTTGCTCGGAATTGCCGGCCTCGACGCGGGCGGCAAGCGGGTATTTGTCACGCAGGTAGCGGTCGATCGTATCGGCCAGCATCCGGCGGGTTTCTGTATGGGTAAAGTCCATGGTTCAGCCTCCCTCAGAGCCCGACGATCATCTTGGTGATGATGTTCTTCTGAATTTCGTTGGAACCGCCATAGATCGTCGTCTTGCGGTGGTTGAAATAGGATTCCGACGCGTGGCCGAACCCTTCGGGCGTGACGAAATCACCGTTATAGCCCGGCTCGTCCACTTCCGGCGTCAGCGCCAGTGCAGAAGACCCAAGCGCACGACGGGTCAGATCGTCGATTTCCTGCGCGATCTCGGTGCCAAGGATTTTCAACATCGAGCTTTCGGCCCCCGGGGCACCGCCCGCTTCGGCCTGCGACAGCACCCGGTTGTTGGTGACTTCCATGTTCATCAGCTCAATTTCCACCTTCGCCACCCGGGCGGCAAAGAACGGATCTTCGGCCAGCGGCTTGCCATTGCGCTTTTGCGTGGCCGCCAGGTCCTTCAGGCGATCCAGCATCTGGTTGGACTTGCCGACGCCCGCGATATTGGTGCGCTCATGCGTCAGCAGATACTTGGCATAGGTCCAGCCTTTGTCTTGCTCGCCAACAAGGTTCTCGACCGGCACTTTCACATCGGTGAACCACACCTCGTTGACCTCGTGACCACCGTCGATCGTCTGGATCGGGCGCACTTCGATGCCGGGGGTTTTCATGTCGATCAGAAGGAAGGAAATCCCCTCCTGCCGCTTGCCCTCGTTCGAGGTGCGCACAAGGCAGAAGATCATGTCGGCATGCTGGCCCAGCGTGGTCCAGGTCTTTTGACCGTTGACGATGTAATGATCGCCCTCACGCACGGCGGCGGTTTTAAGCGAGGCAAGGTCCGACCCGGCGCCCGGCTCGGAATAACCCTGACACCACCAATGCGTGCCGTCGCACATACGCGGCAGATAATAGTCCTGCTGTTCCTTCGAGCCGAACTTCATCAGCACCGGCCCAAGCATCCTGAGCCCGAAGGGCAGGATGCGCGGCGCACAAGCATAGGCCATTTCTTCTTCGAAGATGAACTGCTTGACCGGGCCCCAGCCGGTGCCGCCAAACTCGGTGGGCCATGTGTAGGTGAGCCAGCCCTTGTCATTCAGGATTAGCTGCCATTGCAGCATGTCGTCCTTCGAAAGCGGCGCTTCGTTGCGCACCTTCGTGGCCAGTTCCTTTGGCAGGGCCTCGGCCATCCATGCGCGCACTTCATCGCGAAACGCCAGTTCTTCTTGGGTGAAATTGAGATCCATGTACTCTCTCCTCAGCCTGCAGCGCGCTTGTTCAGGTCATCAAAGGTTTCACCCTTTTCGACCAGATCGACAAGAAGCTGCGCGGGTTTCCAGAATTTGGGGTCTTCCTTTTCGAATTCGCGCAAATCCGCCAGCACGTTTTCAAGGCCATACATATCGGCATATTTCATCGGGCCACCGCGATAGCGCGGGAAGCCGTAGCCATAGAGGAAGGTCACGTCGATATCCGAGGGTTTCAGCGCGATCCCTTCTTCCAGAACCTTGGCCCCCTCGTTGATCATCGCGGCAAGGTAGCGGCGAATGATTTCCTCGTCCGAGAAGTCACGCGGCGTGATGCCAAGGCTGCTCCGCGCCTCAGCGATGATCGTTTCGATCTCGGGGTTGGGTTTGCCGCGCCGATCACCCTTTTCATAGACATACCAGCCCTTGCCGGTCTTTTGACCGAACCAGCCCTTTTCGCAAATCCGGTCTGCGATCGTGCCGTTGTAGCGGTCATCGTTGGCGCGCTTGGCGGCGTTGTTCTTGCGGTTGGCCCAACCGATATCAAGACCAGCCAGATCGCCCATCGCGTGGATACCCATCGGATAGCCAAACTCCAGAAGCGCCTTGTCGATCTGATAGGGCGACGCGCCATCCTCTACCATGTAGGCGGCCGAGGTGGCGTATTTGCCAAGGATACGGTTGCCGATGAATCCATCGCACAGCCCTGCACGCACCGGCACCTTTTTCATCGCCTTGGCCAGCGCGAAACCGGTCGCCACGGCATCGTCCGCCGCGTTCGAGGGGATCACGATCTCAAGCAGCTTCATGATGTTCGCGGGCGAGAAGAAGTGCAGCCCGATCACATCCTGCGGCCGCGAGGTGGCCGACGCGATCTCGTCGATATTCAGGTACGAGGTGTTCGACGCCAGCACCGCACCGGGCTTGGCCACCTTGTCGAGAATGCCAAAGACTTCCTTTTTCACATCCATGTTCTCGAACACGGCTTCGATGATCAGGTCGGCATCGCCAAGGTCTTCGTAAGAGGTCGAGGGCGTGTAGCGCGCCATGATGGCGGCCTTCTGCTCGGGCGTCTTGCGGCCCTTCTCGATATCACGGTCATAGACCTTCTCGACGTTTTGCTGGCCCTTTTCGATGCTCTCGGCATCACGCTCGACCATCGTCACCCGCAGCCCGGCGTTCAGCGCCGCTACGGTAATGCCTGCGCCCATCGTGCCGCCACCGATCACGCCGATTTTTTCCAACGGACGCGGATCAGCGCGGCCATTTTCGGGCACCTTGGCACTGGCGCGCTCGGCAAAGAAGGCGTGCACAAGCCCCTTCTGCTGCGGCGTCTTCAGACATTCCATGAAGCAATCGCGCTCGTATTCCGAGGCCTCTTGCAACGAATGGCTCAACGAAAACTCCATCGAGTCGACCATGCGCGCAGGGGCATAAAGGCCCTTCGCCTTCTTGACGATCCCGTTGCGCGCCGTCTCGAATGCGGCGGCGTTTTCTTCCGGCGTGCCCAGCCCCTCGGACCGTTCCGAGGTCTTGCGCGGGCCCTTGCCCTCGTCGATCAGCTCTCGGGCAAATGCCTTGGCCGCTTCAAGCAGATCACCTTCTGCGATCCGGTCGACAACTCCCATGTCGGCGGCCTCTTTCGCGCCCACCTGACGACCGGAAATCATGATGTCGAGCGCAGCCGCAATACCGGCAATACGCGGCAGGCGAATGGTGCCACCGGCCCCGGGCATGACCCCGATCAGCACCTCGGGAAGACCGATCCGGCCCTTTTGATCCGCGATACGGTAATGCGCGCCAAGGCTGATTTCCAGCCCGCCGCCCAGCGCGGTTCCGTGGATCGCGGCGATCACCGGCTTGGTGGTATCCTCGATCCGGCTGCACACTTCGAACAGGGCCGGCGGCTGCGGTGCCTGACCAAATTCCCGGATATCTGCACCTGCGGGGAACGTGCGTCCGTCACCGATAATGATCGCGGCCTTGATGGCGGCGTCGGAGTCGACCTCCTCCATGGCCGCGACAAGCCCCTCGCGCACGGCAACACCCAAGGCGTTTACCGGCGGGTTATTGACTGTCACGATGGCAATATCGCCATCGCGCGTGAGAGTGACTTGATCGCTCATCGCTTGCTCTTCCCTGATTATCCTCCCGACCGGGACGCGCGGCCCCGGGCTCTGGCCACTATGTAGCGCGAGAGGGGCATCGGGCAACAGGGACACGGGGCATGGGCGGCGCATTCGCCGCAGCGTCACTTGCCTTTACGTGGCGTAGACAGTGCTGCGTCAGTCAGAGAGGCCCGGCTCGTCAAGCAGGTGACGGCCCTGCCGATCCTCGACCTCGACAACCCACAAATCGGGGTCGAAGCCGCGCTGTTTCAGGATCGAACCATCGACCTCCGGCTCGGGACCATCGGCTAGAAGATCCCATTTGCGCGTGCCACTCATCAGATCGAACGTGCGATGATACGCCTTCGCATTGCCATCCAGCGTGTTCAGCTTCACCAGCACCGCGCCGGATGTGTCGTCGCCATGCGCGGTGATGAAGGCGGGGATGTCATGCAGACGCAACCGGGTCAGATAGGCATGCACCCAGAAATCAGCGGTCAGGCGCGTCATGCCAACGTCCCAGTGGGGGCCAGCCCCCACGGTGCAAAACGCAAGAGCGTTTTGTCACCATCCCCCGGGATATTTTTGGCAAGATGAAGCAGGGGGTCAGTTCCCATCCTTGAAATCGAGGCCCATCTCGGAATAGCGCTCGCTTTCCTCAAGCCAGTTCGGGCGCACCTTGACCTGCAGGAAAAGGTGCACACGGCGGCCAAGGAATTCCTCAAGCTCGGTGCGCGCCTGAGTCGAGACGGCCTTGATGGTCTCACCCTTCTTGCCAAGAATGATTCCCTTGTGCCCGTCACGCATGACATAGATCACCTGCTCGATCCGGGCCGAGCCATCCTTGCGCTCTTCCCAAGTCTCGGTTTCGACGGTCAGCTGGTAGGGCAGTTCCTGATGCAGCCGCAGGGTCAGCTTTTCGCGCGTGATCTCGGCGGCGATCATGCGCAGCGGCAAATCGGCAATCTGGTCTTCGGGGTAAAGCCACGGCCCCTCGGGCAGGGTTTCAGCCAGCCATTGACGCAGAGCGCCGGTGCCGTGGCCTTTTTCGGCCGAGATCATGAAGGTCTCGGCAAAGGCATAGCGCTCATTGAGCGATTTGCTCAGCGCCAGCAGCGTGGGCGCCTCGACCCTGTCGATCTTGTTGATGGCAAGCGCCACGGTGCGCCCCTTGCCAATATCGGCCAGCCCTTCGAGGATTTTCTCAACGCCCTCGGTGATGCCGCGATGGGCCTCGACCAGCAGCACGATGATATCAGCATCCGCCGCCCCGCCCCATGCGGCGGCGACCATCGCCCGGTCAAGCCTACGGCGCGGACGAAACAGGCCGGGCGTGTCGACAAAAACAAGCTGCGCTTCGCCTTCGATGGCGACGCCACGAATGCGCGCGCGCGTGGTCTGAACCTTGTGCGTGACGATCGACACCTTGGCGCCGACCATGTGATTGGTCAGCGTGGATTTGCCTGCGTTGGGCTCTCCGATCAGGGCAACGAAGCCGCATCTGGTTGTCATGGTGTGGTCCGGACTATGAGGGCGTGATTGATGCGTCATAGCCGAGCGGGCGCGATAGCGCCAGCGCCTTGAGCCTTAGCCAGGAAGACGGTCGAGCAACGCCTTGGCTGCGGCCTGTTCGGCGGCGCGCTTGGAACTGGCCGTCGCGCTGGCCGCTTCGCCATTGTCAAGCCGCGCTTCGATGGTAAAAACCGGCGCGTGGTCCGGGCCGCTGCGGCCGGTTTCGGTATAGCTTGGCGGCGTCAGCCCACGGGCCTGCGCCCATTCCTGTAGCGCGGTCTTGGCGTCGCGCGCATCGGTCTCGACGGTTTCGATCCGCGTGCCCCAAAGCCGCAGGATCAGGGCGCGCGCAACCTCGAACCCGGCATCACGATAGACGGCAGCAATCACCGCCTCCATCGCGTCGCCCAGTAGGGCCTGTTTGCGGCGTCCACCCGTCTTCATCTCAGAGCGGCCCAGCTTCAACACCGCGCCCAGATCAATCTCACGCGCGACCTCGGCACAGGTTTCCTTGCGCACCAGCGCGTTGAAGCGCGGGGCAAGCTGGCCTTCTGGGGCATTCTTGTCGTGATCCAACACCGCCTGGGCAATGGTCAGGCCAAGCACACGGTCGCCCAAAAACTCCAGCCGCTGGTTGTCATCGCGGGTGGGCGAGGACATCGACGAATGGGTCAACGCGCGAAGCAACAACTCGGGCTGCGCGAAACTGTGGCCAAGCCGGGCCTCGAAGGCCTTGAGATCGTTCGAAAGCTTCATTGGCAAGGGGTCATGATCCGTCCGCGCCGACATGTCCAGTCTTTAAACGTGTTTTGCCAAACCCGGTTGGAAATCCGCCAGCCCCAAAATCGCGCCCCCAAAAGGCATCCCGGGAAGCGCGGCACACCACATCAGGTCACTCTACGGCTTTGAAGTACCGATCCGAGCGCCAGGTCCAGAAATACAGCATCGAGCGCCCACCAGACGAGAACATGATGCGATCCGCACGCCCAATCAGGTCCTTGTAATCCACGAACCCGACACCACCCGCGGTCTGCTGAAAGCGCGAGTCGGTCGAATTATCCCGGTTGTCGCCCATGAAGAAATACTTGCCTTCGGGCACGGTAAAGGCCGGCGTATTGTTGGCATAGCCGCGGTCCGTGATCTTCAGAATACCATGCGTCACGTCAGGTTCGCCCTCAACCGAGGACGGCAACGTTTCAAGGAACCGAAGCTTCTCGCAATCGCCACCCGGGCCGACAGGGCCATTGGCACAGCGCGGCAGATTGCCTTCCGGGCCTTGCGGCTCATAGGTTTCGCTAAAGGTGTCGTCGGCGGCCACCTGCACCTGCTTGCCATTGAGATAGAGCAGACCCTCTTTCACCTGAACGGTGTCGCCGGGCAGGCCGATAAGGCGCTTGATGTAATCCGCCCCGGTCACCGGATGGCGGAACACGATCACGTCCCCGCGCTCGGGCGTGCCACCCAGGAACCGCCCATCGCCCGACTGCATCCATCCACACAGATCCTCGGCGTCGACATCGATGCCGAAACGCTCGATCTTGATCGAAGGGCAGGACGCATAGGAATAGCCATAGGCCATCTTGTTCACGAACAGAAAATCCCCGATCAGCAGCGTATCTTTCATGCTGCCCGACGGAATCCAGAACGGTTGAAAGAAGACGGTGCGAAAAATGCCCGCAATCAAAAGGGCATAAACGATGGTTTTTACCGTCTCGACGATACTGCCAACAAGGCCGCCGTTTTCACTCATCTTGCCCCTGCTCCCTCAACGTTTCTAAGCCGCTACATGCGGCGCTGCGGCCAAGGTGTCAAGGCAAGCCGCCAGTGCACCGAGCGCGTTCAATGGGCCGGGCGTAGGCCGGGCTGCTCAAAGTCATCATCATCCAGGGGTCGGGCTTCGATCACGACAAAGGCCTGCGCCCACGGATGATCGTCGGTTAACGTGACATGGATCACGGCTTCGTGGCCCGGCGGCGTCATTTCGTCCAGCCGTTCCTTGGCCCAGCCGGTCACATGCATGATGGGCTGGCCGGTCTCGATATTCGAAACCGCCATATCCTTCCACGAAATCCCCATGCGCAGCCCGGTGCCCAGCGCCTTTGAACAGGCCTCTTTCGCGGCCCAGCGCTTGGCATAGGTGCCCGGCGTATCGGCGCGGCGTTCGGCCTTGGCCTGCTCGACCGGGGTAAACACCCGGTTGCGAAACCGGTCGCCAAATCGCTCCAGCGTGCCGGCGATACGGTCGATATTGGCAAGGTCCGTCCCGATTCCGAGGATCATGCGCGCTCCTTTGGGCCTATGGCCCGCTCGGTCTCATCCGGGGGCGTTTGATCTATCCCGCATGACTAGCGTCCGCCGCCGCCAAGGAAAAGGGGGACTGCCGGCTCAATCTCCGATCTCGCGCTCGGTGGCGAAATGCGTCTCGATCCCGCCGGTCGCCTGGTTCAGCGTCACGATCAGCCCGCGCACCACTGTATGGCCCTCGGCGATGTAAATCCCCACCGGCACATCGAACATCAGCCCCTTGGCCGGATCATAGGCGGCGCGAAACTCGCTCATGTCGAGAAACGCGAACCCCTGCCCGCCCTCGGACGAGATGATCCGACATTGCCGTGCGCCCAACTCATCCGCAGGCGGCGAAAGGACCAGCAAATGGATCGGCGTCGCCGCCGGATCGATGGTATCCAGCGCGGCCACACGCACCGCCCCGTTAGAATAGCTCAGCGTATTCTTTTCCCACGGTTCAATCATATTCGCCGCGCTGGCGCGCCAATCGCATTCTGAAACACTCTGTGCCGCGGCCATTTGCGGCGCCGCAAGAAGCGCAAAAAGCACTGGAAAAATGGCTTGTTTCATTGGGCCAATCCTTTGAAATCCGGTTCGAAATATAGGCCACACGATGGGCAACCCACCGCGCACGGCGCCAAGTTTCGGCCCGTTTCACCCCTCGATCAAGCCTGCACAGTGTCGCTGTCAGCCACAGTCCGCCTTAGCCGCGTGCCGCGTCCATCATTCGGCGCATTTCCGCGATGGCGCCGGGCAGACCCGCGAAAATCGCCTCCCCGATCAGGAAATGCCCGATGTTCAGCTCCATCACCTGCGGGAAAGCCGCAATTGGGGCCACCGTCTCATAGGTCAGGCCGTGACCGGCATGGACTTCAAGCCCAAGGTCATGCGCCAAGGCGGCCATCTCACGCAGCCGCTCCAACTCGGCGTCGCGCTCTTCGAGGCGGCCCTCGTAATGCAGGTCGCAATAGGCGCCGGTGTGCAGCTCAATCACCTGCGCCCCGATCCGCGCCGAGGCGCGCACCTGATCCTCGTCCGCCCCGATGAACAGCGATACACGGCAACCCGCCTCGCGCAGAGGCGCAATGAACCCGGCCAACCGGTTTTCCTCACGCGCGACCTCAAGACCGCCCTCCGTGGTCCGTTCCTCGCGCTTCTCGGGCACGATGCAAACCGCGTGGGGCACGTGTCTCAATGCGATCTGCTGCATCTCTTCCGTCGCCGCCATCTCGAAGTTGAGCGGCACGGAAAGCCCGCCCATCAAGGCATCGATATCGGCATCGCGAATATGGCGACGGTCTTCGCGCAGGTGCGCGGTGATGCCATCGGCACCCGCCTTCTCGGCCAGAAGCGCGGCGCGCAAAGGGTCAGGATAGGCTGAACCGCGCGCGTTGCGCACGGTGGCGACGTGGTCGATGTTCACGCCAAGGCGCTGCTTGCCAGGTGCTGTCATCTGGTGATTCCCTCTGCTTTTCCCGCACAGGTTAGGGGGTTTCCCGAACAGGGTGAACGGCGGATATGATCAAAAATCGTGTGACCGTTTTCACGCGCGGTGAACCAACTGCCTCACTTGCCCGCCGATCCCTCTTTCGGCATTGGCCGCTCGTCAAGCTGAACGGTCGTGGCCTTGTCCAGACGCTGTGCGCGGATCGCCTCAAGCTTGGCCTTCAACTTGCTTTTCCGGTGCTTCTGATAGGCCTGCAACAACGGCAGCGCGATGTAATAGGCAATCGACGCGACGATGACGCCGGGAATGATCCCGCCCACCATGTAGGGAAAGAACACGTCATCATAAAACCGGTGAAGATGCGTCCAATCGGTGGGCGCACCGTCATACCAGGCCCTCAGGTTGAACCACAAATCCTCGCTTGCGCGCGCAAACGTCCGGCCCAGCGATTGCTCGGCTTCGTGATGATCGAACCGCGAGCCCAAGATCCAGTGCCCGGTCTTGAGCGAGACGATCCCGATCGGCAAATAAGTCAGCGGATTTCCGAAAAACGTCGCCAGCAAAGCGGCAAGGATATTGCCCTGCATGATTCGCGCGATCAGCGCCGCCACCACGAAGTGCAGACCATAAAACGGGGTAAAGGTTGTAAACACCCCGGCCCAGATCCCGCGTGAAATCTTGTGCGGCGGGTCCGGCAGGCGATTCAGCCGGTGCTTGACGTAAAGCGCCGCGCGAAGCCAGCCACCGCGCGGATAGAAGAACTCGATAACGATCTTCCAGAAGGGTCTTCGGTCGCGTCGCTTGAAGACCAACGGTCTCCCCCCAAAATAGCTAGCCCTGCCCGAGTTACCGCCCCAACCGCGCAGGATCACGATAACGGCTGACCTCCGCCACATCGCTTTCCGCTTCAAGAACCGCGACAACGCGGTGCAGGTGTTCGGCGTCACTCAGATCGACATCAATATGCAGTTTGAAAAAGTCCGGTTTGCGGTCAATAAACTGCATATCCGAGATATTGGCCTTCTGCTCGCCGATCAAGGTGCAAATCCGCCCAAGCACCCCGGCATCGTTGCCAATGGTCACTTCGAGGGTCACGTTATACTCGGGTGCATGCTTTCCGGGCTGCCAATAGAGATCCAGCCAGCGCGTCGGCTGGTCCTCGTAAAGCTGCAAGTTATCGCAATCAATCGCATGGATCACCACGCCCTCGCCGCGATAGGTAATGCCGACGATACGCTCGCCCGGCAACGGCTGACAACAGGGCGCGCGGTTTGGCGACTGATCATTGGAAAGCCCGATCACCGCCCGTTCCGCACTGATCTCATGGGAATCATCCGCAGCCAGATCGGGGTAAAGCGCGCGCACAACCTCCTGCGTGGTCAACTCGGCACTGCCCAATTGCGCCAACAGCTCACTTCTGCTTTCAAGGCGCAGCTTACGCGCCGCGGTTTCCAGCGCCTTGTCACTTGCCCGCTTACCGACATTTTCAAACGCGGCCCGCGCCAACTCACGTCCCAGCTTGATGTAGCGCTCGCGATCCACTTCGCGCAACGCACGGCGAATCGCCGAACGTGCCTTGCCGGTCGTCGCAATATCCAGCCATGTCGCCTGCGGGGTCTGTCCTTCGGCGGTGATGATCTCGACCGACTGCCCATTTTTTAGCCGCGTCCACAGCGGCACCCGCATCGCATCGACCTTGGCCCCGACACAGGCGCTGCCGATCCGGGTGTGGATCGCATAGGCAAAATCAATCGGCGTCGCCCCGCGCGGCAGTTTGACAACATCGCCCTTGGGCGTGAAGCAAAACACCTGATCCGAATACATCTCAAGCTTCACCGCTTCGAGAAAGTCCTCGTGATCTTCTTCAGCGGTGAACTGATCCGACAGGCTGGCCAGCCAACGCGCCGGATCCACGGCAAACGGGTTCTCGGCCCGAACGCCATCGCGATACGACCAATGCGCCGCGACACCAGCCTCGGCGACCTCGTGCATCTGATAGGTGCGAATCTGCACCTCGACCCGGCGGCCATTGCGCCCCGAAACGGTGGTATGAATAGAGCGGTAACCGTTGGATTTCGGCTGGCTGATGTAATCCTTGAACCGCCCCGGCACGGCGCGCCAGCGGCGATGGATCACACCCAGCGCGGCATAGCAGTCCTCTTCCGATTCGGTCAGAACGCGAAACCCGTAGATGTCCGACAGACGCGAGAAAGACAGCTCTTTCTCCTGCATCTTGCGCCAGATCGAATAGGGCTTTTTCGCCCGCCCAAGCACCCGCGCGCTCAGGCCGGCCTGCTTCAACTCGTATTTCATATCCGAGGTGATCTGCTGAATCACGTCGCCGGTTTCTTTTTGCAGCGTGATAAAGCGGCGCATGATCGACGCGCGCCCCTCGGGGTTGAGCACCTTGAAAGCAAGGTCCTCCAACTCTTCGCGCATCCACTGCATCCCCATGCGCCCCGCCAGAGGCGCATAGATATCCATCGTCTCGCGGGCCTTCTGGCCCTGCTTTTCCGGGCGCATCGCCTTGATGGTGCGCATATTGTGCAGCCGGTCGGCAAGCTTGACGAGGATCACCCGCATGTCGCGACTCATCGCGATGAAAAGCTTGCGGAAATTCTCGGCCTGTTTTGTCTCGGTGGACGAAAGCTGCAGGTTCGTCAGCTTGGTCACACCATCGACCAGTTCGGCCACCTGACGGCCAAACCGCGCCTCCACTTCGGCATAAGAGGCGCCCGTATCCTCGATCGTGTCATGCAGAAGTGCGGTGACAATCGTGCTGTCATCCAGCGCCTGACTGGCAAGGATCAGCGCGACTTCAATCGGATGCGAGAAATAGGGCTCACCGGAATGGCGAAATTGACCCTCGTGCGCGGCCTTGCCAAAGGCATAGGCCTCGCGGATGAGGGCAACGTCACTGCGCGGGTTATAGGCAAGGATCGTATCGACGAGATCGTCGACCGGTATCATAAG
The DNA here is from genome assembly GCA_030848925.1 of Rhodalgimonas zhirmunskyi. Lineage (GTDB taxonomy): Bacteria > Pseudomonadota > Alphaproteobacteria > Rhodobacterales > Rhodobacteraceae > Rhodalgimonas > Rhodalgimonas zhirmunskyi. The sequence goes on along the minus strand of JANFFA010000006.1, from coordinate 76,362 downwards.
TTCCGGACCTGCGGGGGCCGGCTCTATGGATTTACCGTCAGCCACCTTGCCCCTGAGCTTCCATCAATGCGCGAAGCAGCTGCTCTTCCGAAACGTCGTCTTCGTCCGGCTTGTCGACCTCGGCACCCATCAGCAGGGCCATGGCGTCATCTTCCGGCTCGTCGACTTCGATCTGCGTCTGGTTCGCCTCGATCAGGCGCTCCCTCAGCTCGTCGGCAGACTGGGTCTCATCAGCGATTTCGCGCAGCGCAACAACCGGGTTCTTGTCGTTGTCACGATCCACGGTGATCGCGCCACCAGCGGAAATCTCCCGCGCACGATGTGCGGCGAGCATCACCAGATCGAAACGGTTCGGAACCTTGTCGACGCAATCTTCAACTGTCACGCGGGCCATGCGGGCACTCCTGATCAGACGGGGTAGAAAGCGCTTTCCTAGTGGCTTCGATCACGATTTACAAGCGGATATTCCCGAACCTGTCGCTCTCTCGTCCTTGTGATGCGGCAACGGGATGCGGCACCCCTCGCTCATTCCCGCTGCGGCCCACTCAGACCGGCTCAGGAAAGCGGCACAAGCGCCTCGATCTCGCCGGGCGGCAACGCGCGATACATCTCCAGTGCGCTTTGCCCTGTCACCGGGTGCTGCCAGTCCGGGGCGATCTCAACCAGCGGCACGATTACAAACGCCCGATCCTCGATCCGCGGGTGCGGCAGGATCAACTCTTCCGGTGCTCGGACACGCTGCTGATCCCGGTCAAGTTCGCGCCATTGACGCCAAGTCACCTCGGACGGGGCCACCACCCGCCCGAATGCCAGCAAATCCAGATCAAGCGTGCGCGCGCCCCAGCGCGTCTTGCGGTGGCGCCCATGGCTGTCCTCGATCTCATGCAACCGCGCCAAAAGCCCCTCTTTCGACACCCCGCACTCAAGCGCGGCAACCGCATTTACATAGTCAGGACCGGCACCTGGCGGATAAGCCGGGCTTTGAAAGAATCGGCTTACCGCCGTGATGCGGCACCCCTGCGTTTCCTCGAGCGCGCGCAGCGCCGCCCGCAGCGTATCCGAAGGGCCGCCCGAAGCGCCATCAAGGTTCGCGCCGAGCGCAATCAAGGCAACTTGATCCAAAGTTACATCCCTCTTATGCTTTCCTCAGGTTGTATAGACTTGAAAGAACTTCGGTATAGCCATATTTCGCTCGAACCGTCGCGCTGCCCATTTCACACTCACGGCTCCAGAAGCGACGAACTGGAAGGACATTTGATGTTTTATAAAGACGAACGGCTGGCGCTGTTCATCGATGGCTCGAATTTGTATGCCGCGGCCAAAGCTCTCGGCTTTGACATCGACTACAAGCTTCTGCGGCATGAATTCATGCGCCGAGGCAAGCTTTTGCGTGCCTTCTACTATACAGCGCTGCTTGAGAACGACGACTATTCGCCGATCCGTCCCTTGGTCGACTGGCTGCACTACAACGGCTTCACCATGGTGACGAAACCGGCGAAGGAATACACCGACAGCCAGGGCCGCCGTAAGGTCAAGGGCAACATGGATATCGAATTGACCGTAGACGCGATGGAACTCGCGCCGCGTGTCGATCATATCGTCTTGTTCTCTGGTGATGGCGATTTTCGCCCTCTGGTAGAATCGCTTCAACGCCAAGGCGTGCGGGTCTCGGTTGTCTCCACAATCCGCAGCCAACCCCCAATGATCGCGGACGAACTGCGCCGCCAAGCCGATAATTTCATCGAGCTTGACGAGCTGAAAGACGTGATCGGTCGCCCGCCGCGTGAGCACACAGGCGAACGTGACGTCCTGCGCGACCGGGTCGCCGCCGAAGATTGACCGCAAGAAAAACTGATCTGAAAAGCGCCCCCCAGCTTCCGCCACGGGGCTCTTTTCATATCACGGCACACCTTGTCCGGATGACGGGGCTCTTTTCATATCAGAAAACCTTGTCAGGATGACCTCCCTTCAACGGCTCATCAAGCTGCGCTGTTGTCCTGCGTCCCCCGTCCCAACAGGAACACTCCCACCCCCGTGAGCAGCAGCGAAATGCCCGACGCAACGGTGCGAATCGTGTTCCAGACCTGCCAACGGGGCGAATAGTCGGCCCAGATCAAAGCCGCGGCCTCGGCCGTGTCGGGAACAGGGGTCGCGCCGAGCGCTTCGTTCATCGGAACGTTGATCGCCATCGTCAACACGGTCCCGCCAAGCACATAGACCAGCCCCGCCGCCGCAAACACCAGCACCGCCGGACGATGCGACGCGGCCAGCGCCAACCCCGCCGTCACCAACAAAACCGGCCCGGTCCCAAAGAAGGCGGGTGCAAAGACGATGTTGCGCACGCTGGCATTCATCGCCTGCATCGCCGTTATCGCAACGCGCGGATCGGCGGCATCCAACCCCCACATCGTCGAACATATCCACGCATAGAAAAATCCGAAGATCGCGCCGCTCAACACAAGCGAAGTGAAGCCGGCAACATACAAGGCGGTGGGGGTGCGGGTCATGGATCTCTCCTGTGGGTTCATTTCCGTAATTAGAGTTACGGATTGACATAACCGTAACTATAATTACGCTTCTTTGGCAAGTCCGGAGTTTGAAGATGCGGGATGAAAAGCGCGCCGCGCGTGCGGAACAAATCGAAAATGCGGCCTATATGGTGCTGGAAGAAAAGGGCTATTCCGGCCTCTCGATGCTTTCGGTCGCCAAGGCGGCCAAGGCATCGAATGAAACGCTTTACCGATGGTATGGCGACAAGCTCGGCCTCTTCGAGGCGCTCATCACGCGCAACACCGAATCGGTGCGCGCCACACTAGACGCCACTCAGGGCAGCACTGCGATATCGACCTTGCAACAGGTCGGGCCAGCGCTTCTGACCATGCTCTTGGGACCGCGCGCCGTGGCGCTCAATCGTGCTGCGGCGGCGGATGCCAGCGGCGCACTCGGCCGCGCACTTGCCAAATCCGGGCGCGAAACCATGGGGCCGTGGATCGCCCGCGTGATGGCAAGGGCCCAGACCGAAGGCACCCTTTCGGGCGGCGATCCGGGCGACATGGCCGAAGTCTGGTTCGGCCTTCTGATCGGCGATATGCAGATCCGCCGCGTCACTGGCGCAGTCGACGCCCCCTCCCCGGATGAAATCGCCCAACGCGCCGAAACCGCTCTGCGCCGCCTTCGCGCGCTCTTTCCTCCGCAAAATTGATCGCGCTGATCTGGACGCGCACGCCCTCGCCGCTTAGGTCTGGTCCCGACAGGAGACATGCAATGCCCAAGCCCCCCCTCACGCTCTACCTCGCCGCGCCGCGCGGGTTCTGCGCCGGTGTCGACCGCGCGATCAAGATTGTCGAAATGGCGATCGAAAAGTGGGGCGCGCCCGTCTATGTGCGCCACGAGATCGTGCACAACAAATACGTCGTCGATGACCTGCGCGACAAAGGCGCGGTATTCGTGGAAGAGTTGGACGATTGCCCCGGTGATCGCCCGGTGATCTTTTCGGCCCATGGCGTGCCCAAGGCCGTCCCGGCCGAAGCGGCGCGGCGCGAAATGGTCTATGTCGATGCCACCTGCCCGCTGGTCTCCAAGGTCCATATCGAGGCCGAACGTCACTCACAGGCCGGGCTTCAGATCATCATGATCGGCCACGCCGGTCACCCCGAAACCATCGGCACCATGGGCCAACTGCCTGAAGGCGAGGTGCTGTTGGTCGAAACCCCCGCCGATGTGGCCAAGGTCGGCGTCCGCGATCCCGAACAACTGGCCTTCGTCACCCAAACAACGCTCAGCGTCGATGACACGATCGAAATCGTCGCCGCCCTCAAGGCCCGCTTCCCCGCCATTCAAGGCCCCCACAAGGAAGACATCTGCTACGCCACCACCAACCGGCAAGAGGCGGTAAAGGCCATCGGTAGCAAGGCCGACGCCATCCTTGTCGTCGGCGCGCCGAATTCCTCCAACTCCCGCCGGCTGGTCGAAGTCGCGCGCCGCGCTGGCTGCCCCTATTCGCAATTGGTGCAGCGCGCCGAAAATATCGACTGGCGCGCGCTTGATGGCGTGCGCTCGGTCGGCGTCACCGCAGGCGCATCTGCCCCCGAGCTTCTGGTCGAAGAAGTGATCGACGCGCTAAAACAGCGCTACGACGTGACGGTCGAAGAAGTCGAAACCGCACAGGAAAACGTCGAGTTCAAAGTGCCGCGCGTGCTGCGGCAGGCGGGCTGAGGGGGCCACGGGCATGGATCGCACACGCACCATCCCGCGCCACGCGCTCTGGCTCGGCGCGGCCGGGCTTTTGCCGTTCGTCTGGGGCGCGCTGACAACCCTCGCGCCTGACCTCGGCGACCGCGCGCGCGACATCGTTGGCCCGCGCATGGTCGGCCCCTATGTGCAGCTTTTCTACGGCATGGTCATCCTGTCGTTCATGTCCGGCGTGCTCTGGGGCTTTACCGCCAAGTCCGACGGGCGTCACGCCCGCTGGGCCTATGCCGCCTCGACCCTTCCAGCGCTTTGGGTGTTTTTCACCACGGGCGGCGGCGTGGATCGCGCCAGCTGGGCTCTCATCGCTGGCTTCGCCGGGCTTCTCGCGCTGGATCGCGCCTATTGGAAGGCTGGCCTCGCGCCCGATTGGTGGATGGCGCTCCGCGTGCCACTCACCCTGATTGTCATTCTTTGCCTGCTCACGGGGGCCGAATTTCCTTGAACACCGACAAGCACACCATCGCCGTCTACGACGCCCGCGCCGCCGAATATGACGCGGCCAACTCCAAGCTCTACGAATTGCCCGAGCTTGAGGCCTTCGCCGCCGCCCTCGATCCGGGCGCGCATGTGCTCGATCTGGGCTGCGGACCGGGGTTTTATGCCGAAAAGCTGGCCCAATGGGGCTTCTCGGTCGATGCCGTCGATGCCAGCGCCGAGATGATCGCCCGCGCGGCGCCCCGCCCCGGCGTCACCGCATGGCAGGCCCGGTTCGAAGATCTCGACGCGGAAAACCTCTACGATGGCGTCTGGGCCAACTTCAGCCTTCTGCACGCCAGTAAGGCCGACTTTCCCGCCCATCTTGCGCGCATCGCACGCGCGGGAAAGCCGGGGATGCTCTTGCATATCGGCCTCAAAATGGGCGAAGGCGAAGCGGTGGACGCGATTGGCCGCTTCTACGCCTACTATCAGGAGGACGAGTTGACTTCGCTGCTGCAAAAGGCCGGATTCACACCGGAAAAAACACGCTTCGGCAAGGGCAAAGGCCTCGATGGGGCGCTGGCTCGGCATATCGTCATCTTGGCGCGGGGGGCTGCCTGATGGCCGCACTTCACGCCTATACCGATGGTGCTTGCAGCGGCAATCCCGGCCCCGGTGGCTGGGGCGTTCTGATGCGCGCGACCGAAGGCGACACCATCGTCAAAGAGCGCGAGCTTTCCGGTGGCGAAGCCGAAACCACCAACAACCGGATGGAACTTCTGGCCGCGATCAACGCCCTCGAAGCGCTCTCGCGGCGCAGCGCCATCACCATCGTGACCGACTCGGCCTATGTGAAAAACGGCGTCACCGGTTGGATTCACGGCTGGAAGCGCAACGGCTGGAAAACCGCCGCCAAAAAGCCGGTGAAAAACGTCGATCTCTGGCAACGTCTGGACGAGGCGCAGGCGCAACACGATGTGACGTGGGAATGGGTCAAAGGCCACGCCGGCCACCCCGAAAACGAGCGCGCCGATGAACTGGCCCGCGCTGGCATGGCCCCCTTCAAGGGCTAACTCGGCGAGCCAAGCTTCCGTCTCTATCGGCGCGGCAGCGACAGGAAATCACGCGGTTCGTCGCTCCTGTCATCCTTGCGGGCCAAGGCGCGCACTGGCGTTTGCGGCGCTGCAAACCACGCATATGGCAGATCCATGAAAATCTCTAGCGTGCCGTTCAACATACTGATCGGGCGATGATCCATCGTCAGCGGCTCCCAGCCAAAGCTGCATTCGACCTGACCGGGATAGCGATAACTTTCGTCGACGCGGACAAAAACGTAAGCATCGTCGGGATCGGCATCGTGCACCGTGATGTCCTTTTGGGTCAATTCTGGCCGTAGCAGCGCCGCACCACCCGCCGCTTTCGGCGCGGCAAGGTTCATGTTCTCACACATGTTTTCCACCAACCCAACCGTCAGGTCGTCCGGTGAAATGGTCGGTACGACCTGAATATGCCATAGCGCCGACTGCTCCACCGTCTCAAGATAGGTCATACTCTCGGGCGGAGTATCCAGAAACACCCCCATCAAAGCGTCGGTTATATAAAATTCACCCTTAAGCGCCTGCATCCTCGCGAGGTCTCGTAACGCTAGCGCATAGGCGTATTGCACCGTTTCCGCGTCATAGGTTCCATCGTCCAGAACCAATCGCGGCGCGTGAAACCCGAGCCGCGCGGTCGGATGCATCAGGCGGCGCAACTTGCCCCCGTCTTTGCCGGTGTCTTCGTAATAAGTGTTCATCGTCCCACCCAGAAATGCAACGGCACAAGCGCTGGCGCAAAGTCGGTCACGACCCACGGCTGTCACGGTCTGGGTCTCATGGAACAGGCGCGCCATTTCCAGCCCCTCATGCAAAGAGCCCCCGGGCGAGTCGAGACAGATCACCATCGACACCGACTCGATCGGATCTCCCAGAGCGTCGGCCTCCGCCGACCGCAGCTTGGTGATCAACGCACGCGCCCGATCGCTATCGCCCGACGTCACTTTGCCACGCATCGTGAGATCACAACCCATGATCTCATCGCCACCCGGCGTAAATTCCGCGGCATGGATCGGGCGCGTAACCGCCCCGATCAAGAGAACTGAAAGACAAACGGCGATGAATGTACGCATAAGGGCCTCCGGTTTCCTTCGGAGAATCCTACCGACCATCACTCTTCGGTCAACGCCGGACGTTGCGTTGATTTTGGCTCCAAGGCGTTCGTCTATTTCCGCTAGGGCTGCTAGGGCTTTGGCAGCCAAGTCTATCCCAGCCTTGCCTATTTGGGCCTGCCTGTTTGGGCCTGCCTGTTTGGGCCTGCCTATTTCGGCCCGTAGGTCTGCCAAAGCCAGATCAGCACAAGCGCACCAAGGATCGCGCCGATCAAGCCCGCCGCCGCCCCCATCACGGTCAGCAGCAAACGCAGCACCAGCCCCCCGATCAGCGCCCCGCCGATGCCGATCGCGATGGTGGTCAGAATATTGGCGTCGATATTCATCAGCCGCGTCGCGATGAACCCCGCCGCCGCGCCCAGAATTATCATCCAGATAACCATGTCCTGCCCCCTCAGCGTTTACGATAATGCGTCGGCACGATGATCAGCGCCCCGACCGAGGACAGGATCGCATCCACCCCCGCGCTGCCGAATTTCAGGCCGAACATGATCCGCACGAAATAAAACAGAAACGCCCCACCGACGCAGATGATAATCGAGGGCAGGTATCCGTTGCGGGTAAAACCCGACTTTTCAGAGACATAGCCGACGATCCCGGCAATCACGACCGTGCCGATCAGCATCGGAAACATGCGGTATCCTCCCTCAGGTCAGGCGCGCGCCCGGCGCAAGCGGTGTGCCGCGCAGGAACTCGCTCGCATCCTGCGCCCCCCGGCCCGCCTTTTGCAAGCGGGTGATTTGCACCGCCCCCTCGCCACAGGCCACGTTCAGGTGCGCGTCCAACACCTCCCCCGGCGTGCCCGCACCTTGGGCAAGCCGACTTCCCAACAGCTTCAGCCGCTCACCATCCAATTCGCACCATGCGCCGGGAAAGGGCGAAAGCCCCCGGATCATGCGATCCACCTCGACGGCGGGCGCGCTCCAATCGATCCGCGCCTCGGCCTTGTCGATCTTGGCGGCATAGGTCACACCGTCCTCGGGCTGTGCCTCTGCGCTCAACTGATCCAGCCGCGCCAGCGCCTCAACGATCAGGGCCGCGCCCATGTCCGATAACCGGTCATGCAACTGCGCCGTGGTCTCCTCCACCCCGATCGGCGTGGCCTCGCGCAACAGCACCGGGCCAGTGTCCAGCCCCTCTTCCATCTGCATGATGCAAACGCCGGTCTCCTTATCGCCGGCCATGATCGCGCGATGGATCGGCGCCGCCCCGCGCCAGCGCGGCAAAAGCGAGGCATGGATATTCAAGCACCCCTGCCCCGGCACATCCAAAATCGCCTTCGGAAGGATCAGCCCATAGGCCACGACAACCGCAATCTCGGGCGCGAATCCGGCAAATTCCTCCTGCGCCTCGACGGATCTGAGGCTCTTGGGATGGCGCACCGGAAGGCCCAGGGCCTCGGCCCGCGCCTGCACCGGGGTGGGGCGGTCTTTCTTGCCTCGCCCGGCGGGCCGTGGCGGCTGGCAATAGACGGCGGCAATCTCGTGCCCCGCCGCGTGCAGCGCCTCCAGCACCGGCACCGAAAACTCCGGACTTCCCATGAAAACGATCCGCATTCTGCCCTCCGGTTCAGGTATTGAACTGCCCTATAACATCATCCCGACCGCTGCGAACAGGGGCCGCCGTGCTCACCATGCCCAGCACGATCCCCTCTACGATCCACTGGCGCGCCCTGCGCCCCCATGCTAGGCCAAAAGGATGAGCCATATCCCCTCCAAGGCCGAGATCCTGCAATGGATTTCGGACAACCCGACCAAGACCTCCAAACGTGACATCGCCCGTGCCTTCGGCATCCGGGGCGCGCAGAAGATCGACCTAAAGCAGGTGTTCCGCGAGTTGGAGGAAGAGGGCCACCTCACCAAGCGCAAGAAAACCTATCGCGATCCACAGAAACTGCCGCCTGTGGCCGTGCTGCAAGTGGCCGGACAAACGCCCGATGGCGATCTGACCGCCCGGGCGATGGAATGGGAAGGCGAAGGCGACGGGCCGCGCGTTCTGCTCATCACGCGCTCCTCCGATCCCGCTCTTGGCGAAGGCGACCGCATCCTTGCCCGCCTGACTGAAATCAAAGGCGATTTCGATTACGAAGGCCGCCTGATCCGCCGCATTGGCACCAATCCCCGTCACGTGCTGGGCATCTTCCGCAAAACCCCCGAAGGGGGCCGCATCCTGCCGATCGACAAGGGCGACGGCAAGGAATGGCAAGTTGGCAAAGCCGACACCAACAACGCCAAGGAAGGTGAGCTGGTCGAGGCCGAGCAATCCGGCCCCAAGGGCCGCATGGGCCTGCCCCGTGCCCGCATCACCCAAGTGCTGGGCGATCCCACTGCGCCGCGCGCCGTCTCGCTCATTGCGATTCACCAGCACGGCATCCCGCATGATTTCCCCGACGAGGTCATCGCCGAAGCCGACGCCATGCACCCGGCCACGCTTGGCCCCAACCGCGAAGACCTGACCGATCTGCCGCTGATCACCATCGACCCGGCCGATGCCCGCGACCATGACGATGCCGTCTGGGCGCATGCCGATGACGATCCCAAGAACGAGGGCGGCCATATCATCTGGGTCGCCATCGCCGACGTGGCGCATTACGTGACGCCCGGCACCGCCCTCGATGCCGAGGCCCGCAAGCGCGGCAACTCTTCCTATTTCCCTGACCGTGTGGTGCCCATGCTGCCTGACCGGCTGTCCGGCGATCTCTGCTCGCTGCACGAAGGCGTTGCGCGCGCCTGCATCGCCGCCCGGATGCAGATCGACGCTCACGGACAAAAGCGCAGCCACAGCTTCCATCGCGGCCTGATGCGCTCCATCGCCTCGCTCAACTATCGCGAGGTTCAAGAGGCACAGGACGGTACCCCCAACGAAAAATGCGCCCCCCTCATGGCCGAGGTGATCGCGCCGCTCTATGCCGCCTATGACGCGCTGGTCAAAGCCCGCGCCGCGCGCCAGCCGCTCGACCTCGACCTGCCCGAGCGCAAGGTCGTGCTGAATGACGAAGGCGAAGTCACATCGGTCAACTTCACCGACCGTCTCGACGCGCACAAGCTGATCGAGGAAATGATGATCCTCGCCAACGTCGCCGCCGCCGAAGAACTGACCGCGCGCCGTTCGCCGCTGCTGTTCCGCGTGCACGAAGAACCCCCGGCTGAAAAGCTCGAAAGCCTGCGTGACACCGCCGAAGCCGCCGGCCTGACGCTGGCCAAGGGGCAGGTTCTGAAAACCTCGCATCTCAACGCGCTGCTGGCCGCCGCCGAAGGCACCGATCAGGACGAATTGATCAACCTCTCGACTCTGCGGGCGATGACACAGGCCTATTACAGCCCGTCGAACTTCGGCCACTTCGGCCTCGCGCTACAGGCCTATGCGCATTTCACCTCACCGATCCGGCGCTATTCCGACCTGATCGTGCACCGTGCGCTGGTCACCGCCCACAACTGGGGCGACGATGGCCTCTCGCCGGGCGAAATCGAGCGTCTGGAAAGCACCGCCACCCATATCTCGGAAACCGAGCGCCGCTCGATGATGGCCGAGCGTGACACCAACGACCGCTACCTCGCCGCCTTCCTGTCCGAGCGGATCGGCGGCGAATTCTCGGGGCGTGTCTCGGGCATCGCCAAGTTCGGCGCGTTCGTGCGGCTCGATGAAACCGGCGCCGATGGCCTGATCCCGATGCGGGCGCTCGGGCATGAATACTTCCGGCTCGACCGCGATGCAGGCACCCTCACCGGCAGCGAGACTGGCATGCAGATCGGGCTGGGCGATCGCGTCACCGTCAAACTGACCGAGGCCGCGCCGGTAACCGGCGGTATCGCGCTCGAACTGATCTCGATTGATGGCCAACAGGTCAAACGCGCAGGGCGCGGTGGATCGCGCTCGGGTCCGAAATCCGGCCCGCGCGGGCGCAAACACGCTTCTGCAAAACGCAAGAGCGACAAGATCAAGCGCAAGGTGCAGCGCCGCCGCAAGCCCTGATCCGCGCTCAATACCGCTTGGGCCGGCATGTCATGTCGGCCACGGCCACATCCATACCGCTGTATTGATAGGCGTCCTCGATGTCACACACGTACTCGATCCGCCCCGGCCCACGGTGCATCGGACGCGCGCCCTTGGCGCATTTCAGACGGGCAAAGGCCTGCGCCTGATCGCCGTCCAACTTCCTGACCTTGCACCCAGACACCTTTTCAATCGCGATCACCGCGCGCGGCGCGACCGCTTCCATCCTTGGCGCCCATTCCATGTTCAACCGGATCGCCTCGGCCTCGTTGCCCTTGACCCGCACATCGAAGGTGCTTTTCCCAATGCTGATGCGCACAGGCTCCACCCCGTAAAATCTGGGATGCGGCGTGTCACATGCGGCCAGAACCAACAAAAGGATAGGGGCTAATTTCCACATGCCCCCAATCTGTGCCCTGCATGGTTAACAGGGCGTTAAGGCCGCTCTGCAATTCCAGCCTGCGACGAAAAGGCCCGTTACAGATGCAACTTTCCCCTTCATATGCTGGTTTTGGAATATTATATCTCTGGGGAACCAAGCCATGTTTTCTGGATTCGAACGGAGCCCCCCATGTCTGTGCTGAAACGCCCCGCTGATACCTATAGCCCGCTCTATTTTCTTGCCTCGCTCGGCGCGGGCGGGCTGTCTGTCACCTTCTTCATGATCTTCTTTTTCTGGGTCGATCATCCCGGTCGCTCGGTTCCGATCTTCGAAGACATCATCGCCGCATGGGCCAAGGGGTTTCTGCCGCAACAGATTGCCATCGTTGCGGCTTGGATCGGCATCGCGGTGTTCGCCTTCCTCAACGTGAAATACCTGATCTGGAACCTGCGCGCGCTGGCCGAGTTCAAGAAAACCGACGCCTACACCTCACTGCGCAATTCCAACGCCGAAACCACCCTGCTCGCCGGGCCGCTGGCCATGGCCATGTCGATCAACGCCATGTTCGTCGTCGGCATGGCCTTCGTGCCGGGCCTCTGGTCGGTGGTCGAATATCTCTTTCCCTTTGCCATGATCGCCTTTGGCCTCACCGGGCTTTGGGCGCTCAAGATCATCGGTGATTTCCTGGGCCGTGTTCTCGCCAAGGGGGGGCTGTTCGACGTGACCGCGCATAACAGCTTCGCACAGCTGCTGCCCGCCTTTGCCCTTGCGATGGTTGGCGTCGGCTTCGCCGCCCCTGCCGCGATGAGTACGACCCCCGCCACCGTCACCACCGCAATGATGATCTCGACATTCTTCGCTGTCGCCTCGCTGATCTATACGTTGCTGGCCGCCACCACGGCCTTCACCTCGATGCTGCACTACGGCACCCATAAAGAGGCCGGGCCGACGCTGATGGTCATCGTGCCGATCGTCACGATCCTGTCGATCCTGTTCATGCGTCAGGGCCACGGCCTGCACGTCACCTTCAACGTGCACACCGACAATGGTGAAATGATGATGTTCCTCGCCCGCATGATCGCAGTGCAGATCATCTTCCTCTCGCTTGGTCTTCTGGTGATGCGCCGCCAAGGCTATTTCACCGATTTCGTGTTGGGCCAAAAGACCTCTGCCGGGTCCTATGCGCTGGTCTGCCCGGGCGTCGCCTTCACCGTCCTGATGCACTTCTTCATCAACAAGGGCCTCGTCGCCGCCGGTGCCATCGACAAGTTCGGCGTCGCCTTCTGGGTGCTGTCCGCCATTGCGGTGGCGAGCCAGATCCTGATGATCGCCCTCGTCTTCCGCCTCAACCGGCAGCACTTCGGCAAACCCACCGCCGCCGCCGCTGTCCCCGCCGAGTAGGATTTTACGACACCCAATTCCGGCCCCCTCCTCCCGAGGGGCCGGTCTCGGGGCGGGCGGGCTCTCCCTCCCGTGAGCCGCCCGCCCCGCTATATTTCCGGCCTCCACCGCACGCCGCATTAACGCATCCGGCTTGCCCGAAACGCGCCTTCAATGCCCGACACAGTGCAGGCGGATGGCATACGCTTTGCAGACGCCCGGTTTCCGCACTCAAGGGCCGTTAACCCATCCCTTGCCCTGCCTCGCGACTGGTCATATCTTCTGACCAGTTTCCAAACACGCGGTCACGCTCCCCATGCCCTTCCACCCGATCCAGTCCGAAAAACTATCCGCCGCCGTCGTGCGCCAGATCGAGCTGTTGATCCTGCGTGGTATCCTGCGCCCCGGCGAGCGCCTTCCAGCAGAGCGCGACCTCGCCGAACGCCTCGGCGTGTCACGCCCCTCCCTGCGCGAAGCGGTGGGCGAGTTGCAGGAAAAGGGCCTTCTGGCCTCACGCGCTGGCTCCGGCATTTACGTGGCCGAGGTGCTCGGCTCTGCCTTCTCCCCCGCGCTTGTGCGGCTCTTCGGGGACCATTCCGAAGCGGTGACCGACTACCTCGCCTTCCGACGCGATATGGAGGGCTTGGCCGCAGAACGCGCCGCCCGCCACGCGTCAGATCTCGACCTGCAAGTGATTGATCAGGCTTATGAACGTATGGCCGACGCGGCCCGGCGCGAAGCCAAGGAAGAGGCCGATCTCGACGCCGCCTTCCATATGGCGATCATCGAGGCAGGCCATAATATCGTGATGCTCCACATGATGCGCGCGATGTATGATCTGCTGCGTCAGGGGGTGTTCTACAACCGCGCCCGCATGTTCGCCCAGAACACCACGCGCGCCGATCTGCTGTCACAGCACAGCGCCATCAATACCGCCCTGCAATCGCGCGATCCCGCAGGCGCGCGCACCGCGGTCGAGAAACACATGGACTACATCGCTTCGGCCTATGCCGCGCAGGAAAAAGCCGACCGCAACGCCGAAGTCACGCGCCAGCGGATCGAACACGAGGCCAAACACTAGCCTGTTCTCGGCGCTCCGATGGCTCCGATCCTCCTGAACGAAAAAGAAAAAACCCGGAGACGCATCTCCGGGTTTCCTAATTTTTCAGACTGTCCAGCGCGCAAGCTTAGTGAAGCTTCGCCTCGACCTGTGCGATCGACTCATCGATCAGCTGATTGCCGTCGGTCGCGGTCATGTTCTTGGCGATCACGTCGCTCGCCGCGCCAATGGCCACGCTGATCGCTTTGTTGCGCACTTCACGCAGCGCCGCGTTCTCGGCGGATTTGATCTGATCCTCGGCGGCCAACAGACGGCGCGCGATCGAGTCTTTCAAATCTTCCTTGGCCTGATCGGCGGCAAGCTGGGCCTCTTGCTTGGCCTGCTCCACGATCCGCCCGGCGTGCTCGGTGACTTCCTTCTGCTTGCGCTCGTAGGAGGCCAGCACGCTCTGCGCTTCTTCACGCAGCTTGCGGGCTTCGTTCAGCTCGGCCTGAATGTCAGTCGCGCGCTTGTCGAGAAGCCCGGTCAGCATCCCCGGCACCTTGAAGTAGATCAGCACACCGATGAAGAGGATGAACGCGATGCCCACCACGAAGTTGGTGTTCTGCAGCGAGAAGAACGGCCCCGATGCGGCCAGCGCGGGGCTGGCGGCAAACATGGCCATCAGGGTTGCAATGATACGCATGGCTTTACCCTTTCATCCGTGCATTTACGGCGTCAGTCACGCTGCGTGCATCGGCGCTTGCGCCCATGGCTGCGACGATCTCTTTCGCGGTGTCCTTGGCGACGGTCTGCACCGCCTCCATCGCGCCTTCCTGAATCTCGGCAATCGCCTTTTCGCTTTCGGCGGTCTTGGCGGCGATCTCCGCGTCGGCCTTGGCGATCTCGACGTCGAGGTCGGCTTGAATCTCGGCCTTGGCCTCGGCCACGATGCGCGATGCCTCGGCTTTGGCATCTGCCATCGCCTTGTTAAACGCGTCTTCGGCCTCGACTGCTTTGCGTTTCAGGTCTTCCGCAGCAGCGATATCATTCGTGATCGTGCCCGTCCGCTCGGCCAGAATGGCCGCGATACGCGGTAGCGCGATTTTCGACAGGATCAGGAAGATCACAATCAGCGTAACCGCGAGCCAGAAAATCTGGTTGCCCATCCATTCGGGGCAAAGCTGCGGCATGCCGATCGCACCACCATGCGCATCAACGCATTGGCCAGCGATCTCTTCCTGGATCGGAAGCTCTTGGGTTGCCATGTCGTCGTCCTCCAGATGGGATACCATCGGGTGGGCCTCGTTCAGAGGCCCACCCGAGCGTAAGGAAATCCCGTAAGGATCAGACGGCGAACATCAGCAGAAGCGCGACGAGGAACGAGAAGATCCCCAGTGCTTCCGCGAAGGCGATGCCGATGAAGAGCGTCGCGGTCTGGCCGCCAGCGGCCGACGGGTTACGCAGAGCGCCCGACAGGAAGTTGCCGGCAACGTGGCCCACACCGATTGCTGCTGCGCCCGAGCCGATAGCTGCGAGGCCTGCGCCGATGAACTGACCCATTTGTGCGATATTGCCTTCCATTGTGATGTCTCCTTACGTTGGAATTGGCGAATTGATTGGATGTCGTAGGGTGGGCAACCTGCCCACCGTTACCCGGGATTGTCCTCAGTGCGACGGATGCAGCGCATCCTTCAGATAGACGCAGGTGAGGATGGTGAAAACATAGGCCTGAACGAAGGCCACGAGCATTTCGAGAGCGTACATCGCGGTGATCGCGCCCACAGCGACCGGCGCGATCAAAGCCGAACCGGCAAAGCCTGCGAACACTTTCAGAACCGCGTGACCCGCCATCATGTTACCCGCAAGACGAATGGAGTGGCTAACGGGGCGCACGAAGTAGGAAATCAGCTCGATAATGGCAAGGATCGGACGCAGCGCCAGCGGCGCCGACGCAACCCAGAACAGGCCAAGGAAGCCCGCGCCGTTCTTGACGAAGCCCATGATCGTGACGGTCGCAAAGACCAGCACGGCCAGAACACCGGTCACGGCGATGTGCGACGTGGTGGTGAAGGCACCGGGGATCAGGCCCAGCATGTTGGCGAACAGGATGAACATGAACAGCGTCATGATATAGGGGAAGTACTTGAGGCCATCCTTGCCGGTCACGTCTTCGATCATCTTGTAGACGAACCCGTAGGTCAGTTCGGCCAGCGACTGGCTCCGGCTCGGCACGATGGCGCGGCGCGAGGTGCCCACGACCAGCAGCAAAACGATCGCGATGACCGAGATGAACATCCACAGCGTCACGTTGGTGATGGTGAACATCCCCACCGGGCCATCTCCGAAGAGCGGCTTGACGATGAACTGATCCATCGGGTGAAAGACCAGTCCGCTACCTTCGGCTGCTTCGGCTGCGTGCGTCTCTGTTGCCACGTCCTACGTCCTCTCGTCTTCATCCGCCTTATCGACCGGCATGTCGCCTTTGGTCGCATTGGCATCCTCTACGTTGAACTCGCGTGCGGTGATGATCATCGTCTTCACCCCGCCTGCAAAGCCCAGCAATGTCATCAGCACAAGGAATATGGGCAACGTGCCCAACAGGTAATCCAACCCGTATCCCATGCCGAAACCGATCAACAAACCGGCTACAAGCTCGCTCACCATCCGCCAGCCTGTCTGGGCCTGCGAGTAGTGCTCTTCCTGATGCTTCTTGGCCGGCGCGTTGGCCGCTTTGGCTGCGGCGATCTTTTTTTCCAGCTCGGAAAGAGCGGCTTTGTGATCGCGGTCGCCCATGTTGAAGCCCCGTTCAGAGATTGCGCCCTTGCTAGAGGCGCACAGGTTCAGAGTCAAGCGCGCCGATTGCCCGCGACGCACCGGTCTAATAGGTTGTTTTATGGGTATTTTTCACCATGAAAGAACAGCAGCGGTCGCGCCCCGCCCCCACCGTTAGCGCCAACCCGCCCCCGGGGCGTCATTCAACCAATCGGTTGACGTTTCTTTCCCGTCCCGCCTAATGGGCGGCGATGAGTTCCGATCTCGACACCATCTTCGCCGCGCTGGCCGATCCCACGCGCCGGGCGATCCTGACCATGCTCCTCGAGGATGACATGGCCGTCACCGACGTGGCCCACCCGTTCGAGATGAGCCTCGCAGCGATTTCCAAGCATCTCGGTATCCTGACCCGCGCCGGCCTGATCAGCCAGGAAAAGCGCGGACGGGTGAAATGGTGCAAGCTCGAGCCGGATGCGCTCAAGAGCGCATCGGTCTGGATGCAGGGGTTCGGACAGTTCGAGCCCGTGAACCTCGACGCTTTCGAGCGGTTTCTCGAACAGGAGCTGCGGGACGGTTAAATGGCGCGCTCAGTGACCTTCATCCTTGAGCAGAATCACGAGCGCCACCACCGTCAGCACCACCCCCCAAAGCACCAGCATCGGCGGCACGCCATGGCCCAGTGCCAGTTCCCACGCGATCACCCATGACGGCGTCAGATAGGTATAGGCCATCACCTTGGCCGAGGGCAGGTGTAGCGTGGCGAATTGCAACAGCACGAAGGTCACCGCGCTGGCGAAGACCGCGACATAGATCAGCGTGATCCAGACGATGCCAGGCAGCGCCGCCCAATCCGTCGCCACGATATCGCGCCAGCCATAGGCGGTGACGACAAGACAGCCCGCCACCAGCATCCCAAAGGTAAAGACCACCGGTTTTTCGCCCCGGTTCAGCATCCGCACCATCGGTGTATAGGCCGCATGCGCGACGCAGCCCCAGAAATAGATCATCTCGCCGCGCCCGACCTCGAAGGCGCGAAACGCCGCCCAATCGCCGCGAAAGATCACCCAGAGCGCGCCCGCCGCGCCCAGCGCCAGCGCGCCCGCCATCCGCGCCGTCGTGACCTGCCGCAATAGGATGTAGCCGATCACCGCCGACATCAGCGGCGTCAACGTGAACACCGCCGCTGCCGCCACCGGCGCCGCGGTTTTCAGCCCCTCGAACATCAGCACGAAATAGGTGGCAAAAGTGCCTCCCAGCACAAGGTAGCGCCACGGCGCACGCGCCGCCTGCCGGTCGAACCCCGTGGTGAATTGCGCCGCCAACCCCACCAGCACGGCGGCGATCAGGAAGCGCGGCGCATTCAGTGCGGCGGGCGCGATATGCGGTGCCGCCATGACGCCAAGCGAGAACGACCCCGCCACAAGTGCCGAAAAGGCCAGCATCGCCAGATGCCCCGCCAACTGCGGCCGGCGCCCCGCGTCGGTGGCCGCCTCGCTCACGCCATCCGCTCCTTGAGGAACCTGACCAGCGCCTGCACCTTCGCGGTGCGGTGCAGGTCCATATGCGTGACCAGCCAGAGCGTCACCTCCCACGCCGGATCGGGCGAAAGCACCTCTTCGACATCCGGCATCCCCGCCGCCGTTTCGCGCATCAGAAACCCAAGACCGGCCCCCGCCCGGATCGCCTGTTCCTGGGCGCGGAAATCATCGGTGCGAAAGGTGATCGCCTCTTCGCTCACCCTGCGGCGCAACCAATTCGAAAACGGCGCCCGGCTGTCCGGATCGTCACTGCTCACGAACCGGTGCGCTGTCAGGTCGCCCTCACCCTCGGGCTTGCCATGCGCCTTTAGATAGGCATGGCTGCCATAAAGACCCACCGCCAGCGGCGCGAGCTTCTGCACCACATTGTCCAACTCTCCCGGCGGCTCGGTGCCGGCGCGGATCGCGACATGCGCCTCGCCATATTCCAGCCGGAACACCCGCTCACTGGCCAGAAGGCGCAGGATCAGGCCCGGATGCCCGGCCTGAAACGCGCTCAGCATCGGCGCCAATATCGGCGTCAATTCGGCCAGTGCCGTGATCACCATCTCGCCCGAGACATCCTCGCCCCGGCCCTTGATGCGTCCCGCCAGTTGCGCGAACTGGTCATCCGTCGCCTTGGCCACGCGCAACAGGTCCTCACCGGCCTCGGTTGGGGTGTAACCCCGCGCATGGCGCTGGAACAGCTTCACGCCAAGCCGCCCTTCCAGCGCGTCGATATGCCGGATTACCGTGGCATGATGCACGCCCAGCGCCTCGGCCGCTCCGCTGACCGTTCCCGCGCGCGCCACGTGATAGGCCGTGCGCACTTCATCCCAGTTGTCCATCACCCCTCCTGTGCGCACAGTCACGCATCTGCGCTATCATGCCGCGAAGGTTCGCAAATGCAAAGCTGGAAACCCACCCGCACCCGCCTATAATCCGCCTATGCGAGTCTGGAAACACACCGACCATACATTGATTGTCGAGGATACCCCGTGGATCTTTGGCCTCGTCCTGATTATCATGTTCATGGTCTTCGCCAGCATCGGCATCGGGCTGATTGCGTCGGGCGAATGGATGGGGCTGATGTTCCTTCTGATCGGGTTGACCGTCATCCCCGGTGTTGCCTTCCTGCTGATCCAGCGGGTGCAGGTCGTCTTTTACCGCCCCGAAGGCTGGGTCGAGATCCGCCGCATCAATCTGCTCAAAGGCCGCCAGACGATCCGCCACAAGCTGGACGAGATCAGCCGCGCCATCGTCCAGACCAGCAGCAGCGGCAAAGGCACCACCTATCGCGTCGCCCTCGTGATTGACCACGGTCAAAGCGCGGGCACCCATCCGCTCACCACCGTCTATTCCAACGTCGGCAAGCATCACAACGTGGCCGATGCGATCAACGCATGGCTTTCCCCGGACCAACAGGCAAAGGCCGCGCCGCCCTTCGGTGCTTGACTCACCCGCCGCAACGTCCTAAATCGCCCGCAACACCTCCGGAAGTCTCATTGCTTCCGGTCCCTTGGGCATAGTCCCGGGATCGCCCTCCACCAGCGCGTTGCGCCCGTGGGGGCATTTGCGTATTCGCCGCTGCGTCCCCACATCGGGACCAGACGACAACAGAAAGTGGGCCCGTGATCTGGGTCCGGGAGGCCGCCGATGTTTGAAAACCTATCCGAACGCCTGTCCGGTGTCTTCGACCGCCTGACGAAACAAGGCGCGCTCTCGGAAGAGGACGTCAAAACCGCCCTGCGCGAGGTTCGCGTCGCCCTTCTCGAAGCTGACGTGTCCCTTCCCGTCGCCCGCGATTTCGTCAAAAAGGTGCAGGATCAGGCCACCGGTCAGGCCGTGACCAAATCGGTCACCCCGGGCCAGCAGGTCGTCAAGATCGTGCACGACGCGCTGGTCGATACCCTCACCGGCGAGGAAGACCCCGGCAAGCTAAAGATCGACAACCCCCCGGCCCCGATCCTGATGGTCGGCCTGCAAGGCGGTGGTAAAACCACGACCACCGGCAAACTGGCCAAACGTTTGAAAGAGCGTGAGGGCAAGAAAGTCCTCATGGCTTCGCTCGACATCTATCGCCCTGCGGCCATGGAACAGCTTGCCGTGCTGGGCCAACAGATCGGCGTCGACACCCTGCCCATCGTGCCCGGGCAAAAGCCCGTCGACATCGCCAAACGCGCCAAGCAGCAGGCGGCGATGGGCGGCTACGATGTCTATATGCTCGACACCGCGGGCCGGTTGCACATCGACGAAACCCTGATGCAAGAGGTCGAAGACGTTCGCAACGTCGTCTCTCCCCGCGAAACCCTACTCGTCGTCGATGGCCTGACCGGTCAGGTCGCCGTCGAAGTGGCCGAAGAGTTCGACGCCAAGATCGGCATTTCCGGCGTGGTCCTCACCCGTATGGATGGCGACGGGCGCGGCGGCGCGGCACTGTCGATGCGCGCCGTGACGGGCAAGCCGATCCGCTTCGTCGGCCTCGGCGAAAAGATGGACGCGCTCGAAACCTTCGAGCCTGACCGCATCGCCGGGCGCATCCTCGGCATGGGCGACATCGTCTCCCTCGTCGAAAAGGCTCAGGAAACGATCGAGGCCGAACAGGCCGAAAAGATGATGAAACGGTTCCAGAAGGGCCGCTTCAACATGAACGATCTCAAGATGCAGCTCGAACAGATGATCAAGATGGGCGGCATGGAAGGCATCATGGGCATGATGCCCGGCATGGGCAAAATGGCCAAACAGATGGAAGGCGCGGGGATCGACGACAAGATCCTGAAACAACAGATCGCCCTGATCCAGTCGATGACCAAGATGGAACGCGCCAACCCGCAAATCCTTCAGGCCTCCCGCAAGAAGCGCATCGCCAAGGGGGCGGGCATGGACGTGGCCGACCTCAACAAGCTTCTCAAGATGCAGCGCCAGATGGGCGACATGATGAAGAAGATGGGCAAGATGGGCAAAGGCGGCATGCTGAAACAGGCCATGAAAGGCATGTTCGGAAAAGGCGGCCCCTCGCCCGAAGACATGGCCGCCGGCATGGACCCCAAGGCGCTCGAGCAGGCTGCGAAACAGATGGGCAAAAGCCTCCCCGGTGGCGGCCTGCCCGGCCTCGGCGGCGGCGCGGCTCTGCCCCCCGGCCTCTCCGGCTTCGGCAAAAAGAAGTAAGACCCGGTTCCGCTCCCATGCTTTCATTTTTCTCCAAATACTCCCGCCGGAGGCACCTGCCCTCCACGCCCGCACCGGCGGCGGCAGTTGGAGTGCGCCGATGACCCCCGCCCAGATCCCCGTCCTCGAAACCGAGCGCCTGCGCCTGCGCGAAATCCGCGAAAGCGATTTCGAAGCCGAAGCCGCGTTCTTCGCCACCGATGACTCGCGCTTCGTCGGCGGCCCGATGGCCCCGCACCGCACCTGGCGCAACCTCGCCACGATGGCGGGCCACTGGCTGTTTCGCGGCTACGGCTTCTGGGGGGTCGAGGACAAGACCACCGGCACCTACCTTGGCCGCGTCGGCCTGTGGTTCCCGCACGGCTGGAAAGAACGCGAAATTGGCTGGACGCTGATGCCCGCCGCCCGTGGCCACGGCTACGCCACCGAAGCGGCCCTCGCGGCGCGCGCCCACGCCTATGACATCCTCGGCTGGGACACTGCGATCAGCCAAATCGCCCCCGCGAACGAGGCGTCCAAGGCCGTCGCCCGCCGCCTCGGCGCGCGGTTCGAGTCGACCTACGACGATCCCGAATACGGCCCGACCGAGATCTGGCGCCACCTCGCGCCCTCCGATCTCGAAAACGGCGGGATGGAGGCCTACGCCTGATGCACACCGCCAACATTCCTACGCTCGAAACCGAGCGCCTGATCCTGCGCGGCCCCGAGGCCGACGATTATCCCGATTTCAAGGCGACGTTCTCGTCCTACCGGTCGCGTTTCATGGGCGGCCCGCTCAACGCCTACGAGGCGTGGATGCTCTATGCCGCCGAAATCGGCCATTGGAACATTCGCGGCTTCGGCATGTGGATGATCCACCTAAAGGACACGGATGAAACCGTCGGCATGGCCGGTGGCTGGAAGCCCGCCAAATGGCCCGAGGCCGAAATCGCTTGGATCATCTGGCCCGACAAGGCCGGACAGGGCTACGCGCTCGAAGCCACCCACGCCGCCCGCCGCTACCTCTATGGCAAATGCGGCTGGGAAGGCGCGGTCAGCTATATCGACCCCAAGAACCTCGACAGCATCCGTCTGGCCGAACGCCTTGGCGCGCACAAGGATGCCGAGGCGCCCACGATTGATGGCTCCGATGCCGTCTATCGCCATCCCACGCCAGCACAGCTCGACAATTCCCAGATCGAGCACGGCATCAGGATGGAAATCGCCAATTACATCGACCCGCTGTTCAAACCGAAAGGATTCGCAATTGACTGACGCCGCAACCCGCGCAGCCCAACTGCTGAAAGAGCATCGAGCCTCGATTGATCGCCTCGACGCGATCCTCGTCTACACTCTGGGCGAGCGTTTCAAACACACCCAGGCCGTGGGCAAACTCAAGGCCGAACATGACCTTCCCCCGTCCGATCCGTCGCGCGAAGCCGCACAGATCGCACGTCTCGAAGACCTGGCGAAAGAGGCCGATCTCGACCCCGAATTCGCCAAGAAGTTCCTGAACTTCATCATCGCCGAAGTGATACAGCACCACAAACGGCATCAATCCTAGACCCAACCATGACGGCGGAATTCCCGCCAAACCCGCCATTCAAAAGGAGAACACACAATGGCTATGAAAATCCGGCTCGCCCGCGGCGGCTCCAAGAAACGCCCCTTCTACCGCATCGTCGCGGCTGACTCGCGCATGCCGCGCGATGGCCGTTACATCGAGAAGCTCGGCACCTACAACCCGCTGCTGGCCAAAGACAGCGAAGAGCGCGTCAAGATGGACATCGAGCGCGTTCAATACTGGCTGGGCGAAGGCGCACAGCCGACCGACCGTGTCTCGCGCATGCTCGAAGCGGCTGGCGTGATCGCCAAGAAAGAGCGCGCCAACCTCAAGAAGGGCGAGCCCGGCACCAAAGCCAAGGAACGCGCTGAAGAGAAAGCCGCGAAAGCCGCTGCCGCTGCTGAAGAAGCCGCTGCTCCGGCCGAAGAATCCGCCGAATAATCGGCCTCTCCGGGCCGCTCCCATGGGGCGGCCCGGTGTTTTTCAGCACAATCAGCAAGCAGGGCCGCAACATGTCGGATCGCATCTGTGTCGGGGCCATAGCCGGATCATACGGGGTGCAGGGCGAAGTGCGCCTCAAAAGCTTCACCGCCGACGCGCAGGCCATCGCCGATTATGGCCTTCTCCATACCGAGGACGGCACGAAAACCTTCGACGTTACGCTGAACCGTCCGATCAAACAGGGCTTTGTCGCGCGTCTTTCCGGCGTCGCCACCAAGGAACAGGCCGATGCGCTCAAAGGCACCCGCCTTTTCGCGGATCGCGACCGCCTGCCCTCGCTGCCCGATGATGAATTCTACCATGCCGATCTGATCGGCCTGCCCGTGTTCGATACTGGCGGCGCCGAACTTGGCCACGTCAAGACGGTGCAGAACCACGGCGCTGGCGATCTGCTGGAAATCCACGGTCCCGGCCTCAAGGCCACCGTGCTCTTGCCGTTTACCTTGCAAAACGTGCCCACCGTCGATCTGACAGCAGGCCGCATCGTGGCCGACCCACCCGAGGGCCTGTTCCCCGAATGACGCGGATCATCGTTCATGCCGGGTTCTACAAAACGGGCACGACGAGCCTGCAAAACTATCTCGCCGCCAACCACAAGGCCCTGACGCCGTGGTTCGACTACTACGGCCCCGGCAACATCAGCCATACGGGTCAGTATGCCCGCGAATACGCCCAACGTCCGTTTCCATGGCGTCGCCGCCGCTTTGCCCGCGCCCTGCGCACCATGCTGGCGGCGATGCCCGAACCGGCCTCG
The DNA here is from genome assembly GCA_030848925.1 of Rhodalgimonas zhirmunskyi. Classification (GTDB taxonomy): domain Bacteria; phylum Pseudomonadota; class Alphaproteobacteria; order Rhodobacterales; family Rhodobacteraceae; genus Rhodalgimonas; species Rhodalgimonas zhirmunskyi. Next base: position 52,436 of record JANFFA010000006.1, on the reverse strand, counting down.
GGCAACATCGTCATCAGCCGTGAGAATTACACCGGCGTCATGCCCGGCCACCGCGATTGGCGTGGCCGCCCGGTGATCGGCTTCCCCGCCGCGCCGTGCCTGCTCGACACCATCACGACCGAACTGCAGCGCCGCTTTGGGCCAGAGGCTCAGATCGAGTACCTCTTTACCACCCGCGACCGCGCGGCATGGATCGAAAGTCTCCACGGCCATCTCCTGCGCTCGATCCCGATCCGCGATGACCTTGCGCAATTCACCGCCCGCTTCCCGCCCGACTATGACCCCGAGGCCGCGGCACAGGCCCTCGCCCGCCACCTCGCCCCGATCCCCGTGCACACCGCCGCACTTGAACAACTCGGCCAAAGCCGGATTGGCCCCGCAACCGCTCTGCTCGACCTGCTCGGCATCCCGGAAGAGGTCCGCGCCACCCTGCCCGACGCCCGCCGCGCCAATACCGGCCAGCAGGACGACCTGCGCGACGCCTTCCTCGCGCTCAACCGGCAGGGCCTGTCGCGCGCCACGCTCAAGGCCGAAAAGGCACGCCTCCTCGAAAGGGAAACCTAGGCCCGCCGCCGCTCGCGCGCGCGCACCCGGCCCGCCTGCGCCTCGCGCCAAATCAGCAACAACCCCGATCCCACGATCAGAACGATCCCGGCCCACGCCAGCGGCACCGGCCAGTCGCCCCAGATCATGTAGCCCGCCACCAGCGCAATCGGCATCCCGACGTATTCGAACGGCGCCACCATCGCTGGCGCGCTCACCCGGTAGGCCTGCGAAATAGCCCAGCCGCCCAGCACGCTGGAAATCCCGATCGCACCCATCAACAGACCGTCGCGCATATCCGGCCTGACCCATTCCCGCGTCAGGAACTCCAGAACCTCGCTGTGCCCGGCATAGCTGCCATCGCCCAAAGCCGCGCCAATCGCGCCGCTCGTCAGGATAAACATCATCTGGATGTAAAACAGCATCGTCGCCGCGCTTTCGGTCGCCCCGATCTTGCGCGTCAGCGTGTGCAGCGTGGCGTACAGCACCGCCGCCGCCAGCGGCAAGAGCGAGGCCATCTGAAACGCCGAGCTGCCCGGTCGCACGATCAACAGCACCCCCGCGAACCCCGCCGCAATCGCCGCCCAGCGCCACGCGCCCACCCGTTCACCAAGGAACACCACCGAAAACAGCGTGATCACCAGTGGTGCCACGAAAAAGATCGCTACCGCATCCGCCAAATCCATCACCGACAGGCCAAGGTAGAAAAAGACATTCGCAAACACCACGCACAGCCCGCGCACCACATGCAGCCCCAACCGCCGTGTCTTCAGCGCAGCAAAGCCCCCCGCCAACGGCAGGATCACGGCAAAGAACAGCACCATCCCCACGACCGAGCGGATCAGCACCACCTGATGCAGCGCATAGCCATCCGAAAGCAGCTTGATCCCGATGTCGTTGAACGAAAACGCCGTCGCGGCAAGAAAGCCGTAAAGCGCGCCCCATAGCCCGTGATCGAGCCGTATTTCACCGCTTTGCATGGTGTCCACCCGTTTCCCCGGGCGTCTCTCGGCCCAATCGGGTCACCCCGCCTTCGCCGCCCTCAACGCCCGCTCCAACGCGTCGAGGAAACGCGAGCGGTCCGCCTTTGTAAACCCCTTGCCGCCCCCCTGACGGAACGGATCGGCGGCACGCAGGTCGGTCATCAGATCGCGCATCGCCAGCGCCTCGCGCACATTGGCCTGCGTGAACGGCTCACCGTTGTGCTTCAAGACCTGCGCCCCGCCCTCGACACAACGCGCGGCCAGCGGAATATCTCCGGTCACCACCACGTCACCCGGCCCGGCTCGCTCGGCGATCCACATATCGGCCACATCCGGCCCCTCGGGCACGATCACCACCTCGACCAGCGGGTTCTGCGACATCCGCAAACCGCCGTTGGCGACAAGAAACATCTTCACGCCGTGCCGCGTCGCGACGCGCTCGGCCTCGCCCTTCACCGGACAGGCATCCGCATCGATATAGATCATTCCATCCCTCTCTCGGTTCGCTCCCCCACTGGCCAGCGCAGGATCAGGTTCTCTGATTTCCACAACGGCCCGGCATCGCGAAACCGCCCGGCCTCCACACCGCCCATCGCCTTGTAAAAGCGCAGCGCACGGATGTTGCCCTCGACGACGGCAAGGCAGACCACGTCCTGCCCCACCTCTCGTAGCGCGTCCAGCCCCGCCCGCAACAAGGCACGCCCGATCCCTTGCCCCGCATGGGCCGGATCGACATACAAATGCTTGATCTCACCCCCGTGGCCAAGTTCGGGCTGCGACGCAGGCCCATAGCGCACGAACCCCGCCAATGCGCCGGCGACCTCGGCCATGATCGTGCCCTCGCCTTCGCTCACCTTTTCCAGATGCGCCCGCCACCCCGGCAATCGGTGCGCCTCGTCAAGCGCGGCAAGCGCCTTGGGTGGGGCCAGATCAGCGTAGGTCGCGCGCCAGACCGCCACATGAAGCTTGCATAGCGCGCCCGCGTCTTCCGGCCCGGCCCGGCGCAAAGCCAAACTGGACCCTGCGGCGCTCATCCGCCTTTCTTGCCGCCTGTCTTGCCCTTCCCCGCGCCCTTCTTCTTCGGCGCCTTGTATTCCTCGGGGATCGGCATCCGGTTGAACGCGTCCAGCCCGGCAATGCGATAGGCCTCGGCCAGCGTCGGATAGTTGAACGTATTCTCGACGAAGTAATCCACCGTGCCCTTCAGGTTCAGCACCGCCTGCGCGATATGGATCAACTCGGTCGCCCCCTCGCCCACGATCTGCACACCCAGAACCCGCCGCGTCTTGAGGCTGATCAGCATTTTCAACATGCCGTCTTCCAACCCCATGATCGACCCGCGCGAGGTTTCGCGGAACCGCGCCACCCCTACCTCAAAGGGAATCCCCCGCTCGGACATCTCTTCTTCCGACATGCCACAGGTGCTGATTTCTGGCACCGAATAGATGCCATAGGGAAACCACGGGCTTTCCGGCAAAGTCGGCGTTTCCAACGCATGGCACGCCGCCACCCGCCCCTGCTGCAACGATGTCGACGCCAGCGAGGGATGCCCGATCACATCGCCGGTGGCATAGATATGCGGCACCGCCGTCTGATAGGTTTTGCGATCCACCTCGATCCGGCCGCGATGGTCCGTCTCTACCCCCACGCTTTCAAGCCCAAGCCGCGCCGTCGCCCCCATCCGCCCGGCGGCGAACAACAGCATCTCGGCGCGCACATGGCGGCCATTGGCAAGGCTGATTTCCACATGCTTGCCCGCGTCTTCGATCTTTTCCACGGCCGATCCAAGCCGCAGATCGACGCCGTTTTCGCGGATCTGGTGGGTGAACTCCTCGATCGCCCGCCGGTCGATGAAATCGAGGAAGCTTTCGCGCGGTTCGATCAACGTCACACGCACATCCAGCGCCGACAGGATCGTGGCATATTCCACCCCGATCACCCCCGCCCCGATCACGGCAAGGCTGCGCGGGATCGTCGCAAGATCAAGGAACTCGTCGCTATCAAGGATCGTCCCGCCGTTGAACGGCACGTAATCGGGCCTAAACGTCTTGGTGCCCGTCGCGATCAGGATCTTGTCGCCGGTGACGCGCCGGGTCTCGCCCGCCTCCATCGCCACCTCGATCTCGTGCGGGCCAATGAAGCGCGCCGCGCCGTGCAGCGCCTCGACGTGGTTACGGTTGAACTGGTGCTCCAGCGCGTCGACCTCGTAATCCAGCGTCTTGTGCAGCCGCGCGCGCAGATCCTCGGCACCGATGTTATCGCGCGCCCGATAGGCCCGCCCATAGAACGAGCGTTCGCGCCAACCGCTCAGGTTCAGCACCGTCTCGCGCAGCGTCTTCGACGGGATCGTGCCGGTGTGCACCGAAACCCCGCCCAGCCGCTCGCGCTTGTCGATCACCAGCACCCGCCGCTTCAGCTTGCCCGCCTGAATTGCCGCCGCGCGCCCCGACGGACCCGATCCGATGATGATCAAGTCATAATCGCGCTCTGTCTCCGGTTCGGTTCCTGGCTCAGCCATAAAGCGCCTCGGCATGGAACGCGACGTGATCCTCCATGAAGGACGACACGAAGAAATAGCTGTGATCATACCCCGGCTGCAGCCGCATTTGCGAGGTCTGCCGCCGCAGCGCCATCGCATCGGCCAGCGCCTCGGGCTTCAGCAGGTCATAAAACTGATCGTCCGTCCCGATGTCGATCAACAGCGGCCCGTCAAAGCCCGCCTCGCGCATCATCAGGGTCGCATCGTGGCGCCGCCAAAGTCCCTCGTCCTCGCCCAGATAGGCGCTCATCTGTTTGCGCCCCCAATCGCTCGATGTCGGATGACAGATCGGAGAGAAAGCCGAGGCCGACCTGAACCGCCCCGGCAGCCCCATCGCCAGCGTCAGCGCGCCATGCCCGCCCATCGAATGGCCGGTGATCGCCTGTCTCTCCATATCCAGCGGGAATTTACCGCCCAGCAGTGCGGGCAATTCCTCGGCCACGTAATCCCACATGTTGAAATGCGGCGCCCAGGGCGCTTGTGTCGCGTTCACATAAAACCCGGCCCCCTGCCCAAGGTCATAGGCGTCGTCATCCGCCACGCCCTCGCCCCGCGGCGAGGTGTCGGGAAACACCAGCGCGATCCCCTGCTCTGCGGCCCAGCCCTGCGCACCCGCCTTAACCATCGCGTTCTCATGCGTGCAGGTCAGCCCCGACAGGTACCACAGCACCGGCACCGGCCCGTCGCGCGCCTCTTCCGGCAGGAACAGGCCAAAGGTCATGTCACAGCCCGTCGCCTTCGAGGCGTGGGTATACACCCCCTGCACCCCACCAAAACACTTGTTCTCGGATACCGTTTCCATCACGCGCCCTCCTGATATGTCGCGCTCAAGGAACCCGATCGCGTCGCGCGGCGCAACCTGTGTCAGCCGAGAAAGGTCGAAATCTCCTCAAGCGGTTTCTTTTTCAGCGCCTTGGCCGGCACCGTGGCATCGCTCGCCGGATGCCCGACTGCCACGATCATCAGTGCCTTCTCATGGTCCGGTCTGCCACAGATCTCGCTCAGGAACTTCATTGGGTTGGGCGTATGCGTCAGCGTGGCCAGCCCGGCGCGATGCAGCGCCGTGATCAGGAACCCGCTGGCAATGCCGCTGCTTTCGGGCACGTAGTAATGCTTGAACCGGCTACCGTCTTCGCGCAGGCCATAGCGCTGCGCAAAGATCACGATCAGCCACGGCGCATCCTCCAGATGCGGCTTGCTGACCCCGGTGCCGATCGGCTCCAGCGCGCTCAACCACTCGTCCCCCGCCGCCCCGGCGTAAAACCGCGCCTCTTCCTCTTCCGCCGCGGCGCGGATCTTGGCCTTCACCTCCGGGTCGGCAATCGCCACGAAATGCCACGGCTGGTGATTGGCCCCGCTCGGCGCCAGCCCGGCGGTGCGGATGCAGTCCTCGATCACCTCGCGCGCCACCGGGCGGGTCGAAAACTCCCGAATGGTGTGGCGCCGCGCCATCTCCTCGCGCATGTCGCGCGCCCGCGCGGCGATCTCGTCGTCCGGCCGGTCGATCCAGTCGCTCAACGGCAGCGGCTCATAGCTCTCGGTCATTGTATCCTCCCTTTTGCGGATGTCCTGACATGGGCAGGGGCGCGGGCGCAACTGCCCAAATAAAACCGCCCGCTACTGGTACAGCCCCACCACCCACGAAATCACCAACGGCACCGTCAGCACACTCGCCGCCGTCGAAATCAGGATCGAGGCCGAAACCCGCTGCGGCGCAATCCCGTAATGCTGCGCAAGGATATAGATGTTCCCCGCCACCGGCAGCGCGGCGCAGGAAATCATCACCGCAGCCGGATAAGGATCGACCGGAAACAGGTACAGCGCCGCGAACCCCACGAACAACGGATGCAGCACCAGCTTGGCAAAGCTCAGCCACCCCGCCACCATCATCCGCTCGGCCGATTTGCTCGCCAGCGACGCACCAATCGCGAACAAGGCCCCCGGCGTCGCCGCGCCACCAAGGATGGTCAGGAATTCCTGCGCCGGGGTCGGCAACTCGATCCGAAACCCCGAAACGAACAGGCCCAGCGCCATGCTCACGATCATCGGGTTCTTTAGCAGGCCCATGCCCACGACGCCCAGAATGCTCCAATGCATCCGCCCGTCCCGTCCCCCGGTGACAAGGATCACGATAAGCGAGCCGAACACGATCAGGTCCATCGACAGCACCATCATCACCGGCCCGATCGCCTCGGGCCCAAGCAAGAGCGCCAGCATCGGCACCCCCAGAAACCCGGTGTTGCCGATCACCGCACATTGCGCCTCGATCGAGGCTTCCTCGATCCCCTTGCGCCGCAGGAACGACACCACCAGCGCGATGCCATAGACAAAGCCGGATCCCCAAAGATAGGCCATGATGAAATGCGGCTTCGCCACGTCGGCAAGGCTCAGGTTCGCGGCAAACCGGAAAATCATCGCACTCAGTGCGAAATAGAAAACGAACTTGGTCAGATAGGCGGTCGCCTCCTCGGTAAAGAACTGGGTCCGCCCGGCCCCATAGCCCAGCCCGATCAGCGCGAAGAACGGCAATGTCTTGAGAAAGATTTCGATCATACCCCAAGCGTTACCATCTGCCGCCGGACACGCAATATGCAAACCGGCGCTCGATCGACCTGCATACGCCACGTTCCAACACGCACGGCACTGCGCTCAATGTACCGCCGCACCGCCTTCCCCACGAAAAAGGGCGGCACCGGGTGTCACCGCGCCGCCCCTTTCATTTTTCTCAAAATACTCTCGCCGAAGGCGGCCCAAGGCCTGCCCCCGGCCCTAGCCCATGCCGATCAGCACCCCGGCCGCCAGCACCAGCGCCCCTCCCAGAACCACCTGCATCGCGGCGCGGAAGAACGGCGTTTGCATGTATTTCTTCTGGATCCACGCGATGCTCCACAATTCAAAGAACACCACGATGAACGCGATCACGGTCGCGGTCCAGAAATGCGGGATCAGGTAGGGCAGCGCATGGCCAAGCCCGCCCAAGGTCGTCATCACGCCGCTGGCGATGCCGCGCTTCAGCGGACTGCCCCGCCCCGACAATTCGCCATCATCGCTGGCCGCTTCGGTGAAGCCCATCGAAATGCCCGCACCCACGCTCGCCGCCAGCCCGACAAGGAATGTGTTCCACGTATCCCCGGTGGCAAACGCCGCGGCAAAGATTGGCGCCAATGTCGACACCGATCCATCCATCAACCCGGCAAGCCCCGGCTGCACCCATGTCAGCACGAATTGCCGATGCGCCTGCTTGTCCTCGCTTTCGCGCACCTCCTCGGTCAGGTGCTCATCGGTCAGTTGCTCGGCGCGCTTCTCGTGCCCCGCTTCCGCCGCCGCCAGATCCCCCAACAACTTGCGTGTATCCGCATCCGTGGTGTGTTTCGCCGCCAGCAGGTAAAACCGCTCGGCCTCGCTTTCCATCGCCTGCGCCTCGTCGCGCATCCGCTCAAGCCCGAGGTTCTCGATCAGCCACACGGGACGGCGCGCGTAATAGCCCGCCACATGCTCGCGCCGGATCAGCGGGATAACCTCGCCAAACCGCTTGCGATGCATCTCGATCAGGCGCCTGCGATGCTCGTCCTCTTCCTCGGCCATGCCTTCGAACACCTTGGCACTGTCGGGATAGTCGGTCCGCATCCGCTCGGCATACATCCGGTAAATCCGGGCATCGTCCTCTTCCGACGAAATCGCCAGCGCCAGGACTTCCTGCTCGCTCAAATCAGAGAACCGCCGCCTTTGGTTCAGAAATCCCATGTCTCACCTCAGTTTAGAACCATTCCAATTTAGCCGATCCCTTCCATGCCCACAAGCGACAGAATGCCCCTTGCTCGAACTGAACCCCCCAGTTTAGTATCGCTCAACTCCAAACCGACAGGATCGTCATGCCCGAAGACAAGGCCCCCGACTGCGCTGGCAGCAACAGCACTGGCATCAACCGCAAGGGCCGCAAATTCGCGCAGGTGCTCGAAGGCGCGCGCACGGTGTTCCTGAAGGACGGGTTCGAACTGGCCAATGTAGATGAGATCGCGCGCACTGCGGGCGTTTCCAAGGCCACGCTCTACAGCTATTTCCCCGACAAGGGCCGCCTGTTCATGGAGGTCACGCGCTGCGAATGCGAGCGTCTGGCCCAGAACGCGCTTCAGGAAATCCGCGAAGATGCCCCGCCCGAACAGGTGCTCGCCGCCGCCGCCCTGACCCTCAATCGCCTGCTGCTGACCCCGGTGGCGCAGCGGATGTTCCGCATCTGTGTGGCCGAACGTGACCGTTTTCCCGAACTGGCCGCCGATTACTATCGCTCCGGCCCCGAAATGGGCCGCAAACGGATCGAAGCCTACCTGCGCGCCGCCACCGCCCGGGGCGAATTGCAGATCGAGAAATTCGGCCTCGCCGCCGAACAATTCACCGATCTCGCCCGCTCGCGCCTCTGGCTGCGCTCGATGCTGGGCGTGCAGGATGAATTCTCCGAAGACGAGCTGCGCGAAACCGCGCAAGAGGCCGTGACCACCTTCCTCGCCCGCTACGCCCCGCACCGCTGATCCCGGTCTCGTCCCGAACTCTCCGACGCCACGCGCCCGCGCCACGCGACACCAGCCCAAGGGCCACTCCGCCAAGATGACCGCCTATCTTCTGCTTTTCGGATCGGCCCTCATCGCCGCCACGATCCTGCCCATGCAATCCGAGGCGGTGCTGGTCACCCTTCTGATCGCGGGAGATCACCCGGCAACATCGCTCCTTCTGGTCGCGACGCTCGGCAATGCCCTTGGGTCGGTGATCAACTGGTATCTCGGGCGATACCTTCTGCGGTTTCAGGGCAGGCGCTGGTTCCCCGCCTCGCCGCGCCAACTTGAACAGGCACAGCGCTGGTATCATCGCTTCGGCCGCTGGTCGCTTCTGGCCAGTTGGGTGCCCATCATCGGCGATCCGCTCACCGTCGCCGCCGGCCTCATGCGCGAGCCGTTTGCGACCTTCCTGCTGCTGGTCACACTGGCGAAAGCCGCGCGCTACCTCGTGCTTGCAGGCGTCACGCTCTCATGGCTCTGATCGCCAAAAAGCGTGACGCCCAAATCATTCGTAGGTCACCAGCATCTGGTTGCTGGCGGTCATCTTGGTGCGGAAACCCTTCAGCTTCTTCACCAGCCGCCCAAGCGAGCGTTCGCCATAGGTCCGACTGTCGAAATCGGGCACGTCCTTCAGGATCTCCTGCCCGATCTGGCTTAGCGATACCCAATCGTCATCGCTCTCGATCTTGTCCATCGCCGCCTTGATCAGCGGCGTCGCCTCATCGACGCGCGCCTTGCCGGGGCTGTCCTTGCGCCCCTTGGCCTCGCCCTGCGCCGGGGCCTCATCGACAAGGTTTTCCAACCGCACGAACCGGTTGCACGCGTTCTTCAGCGCATCCGGCGTCTTGGCCTCTCCGATGCCGATCACGGTCAGACCCTGCTCGCGAATACGGATCGCCAGCGCGGTGAAATCGCTGTCGGACGAGACCAGCACAAAACCGTCGAACCGGCCTTGGTGCATGATGTCCATCGCGTCGATCACCAGCCCAATATCCGAGGTGTTCTTGCCCTTCACAAAGGCGGATTCCTGATGCAGCAGCAACCCATGTTCGGTCGCCATGCTGATCCAGCCCTTGATGTGATCGTTCGACCAGTCGCCATACACCCGGCGCAGGCCGGGCTGACCATGCACGGTCACCTCGCGCAACACTGCCTCGGCATATTTTGCGGGCACATTGTCCGCGTCGATCAGAACCGCCAACAGCGGTGAAGTCTCGGCCATATCAGCCCCTCCTGTTTGTCAAAGCTGGGCTTTTTGCCCGCCATTCCTGTCTCTCAAAGCCGCCGATACATCACCAGCGCCTCGATCAAGCCCAGCTTGGGGTGATCGAACGCCTCTGGGATCCGGCCGATAATCTCGAACCCGGCCCGCTGCCATGTCGTGATCGCGCGGGCATTGCTTGCCAGAACGAAGTTATACTGCATCGCGCGAAAGCCCAGCCGCTTCGCCTCGTCCAGCGAAAACCCCAGCATCGCCCGCGCCACGCCGCGCCCCTCGGCCCCCGGCCCGGTGACATAGCCACAGTTACAGACATGCGCGCCGCCGCCGGGCTGGTTGCGCTTGATGTAAAATGTGCCAACCGGCACCCCCTCCAGTTCAGCGATATAGCAATGCGCCGCGGTCCAATAGGCCACAGCGTCGGCTTCGGTAATGTCCCGGTCGATCGCATAGGTCTCACCGGCGCGAAACACCGGCTCCAACATCGCCCAGATGGCCGCGCCATCCTCGGGGCGCGCCTCTCGTATCTTGATCTCGCTCATTCGTCGCACCTTCCGTTTGCGCGCATCCAAACACCGCGCCGCAAGGGGTGCAACCCGCGATCAGCGCCGCTTTGCCGCCACCTCGTCCAACACCCGCGTCAGGGCCAGCGCGACCCCGGCGATCACCATCGAACGCCCCAGCGATTCCGCAATGTTCGAGGGCGCGAACCGCGCCACCCCGTCTCGTGTCCTGCGCGCCGCGCGGCTGAGGTGGTTTTGCTCATCCTCGTCCAGAACCTCGGGTTCGGGCAGGGCCAGAACCTCGGGCTTGGCCCGGTAAAGCGCCACCCCGGCAAGGGCCAGCCCCCCGGCCACGGCCAAGGGCATCCATCGGTCTCGGGTCTCGTCTTGCATGGCGTTGTCCTCCTTGATCGAAAGGACAACGCCCTGTCACGCAACCCGTTCCCCGGAATTGCTCAGTAGATCACAACCGAGCGGATCGACTCGCCCGAATGCATCAAATCGAACGCGGTGTTGATGTCTTCCAGCGGCATGGTGTGGGTGATCATCGGGTCGATCTCGATCTTGCCGTCCATGTACCAATCGACAAACTTCGGCACATCCGTGCGCCCCTTCGCGCCCCCGAACGCCGTCCCTTTCCAGATCCGCCCGGTGACAAGCTGGAACGGACGGGTCGAAATTTCGGCCCCCGCCGGCGCCACGCCGATAATCACCGACACGCCCCAGCCACGGTGGCTGCATTCCAGCGCATCGCGCATCACCTGCACGTTGCCGGTGGCGTCGAACGAATAATCCACCCCGCCGATCTGATCCTTCTCGCTCTGGGTCAGCTTGATGATCTCGGCCTTCACATCGTCGACCTTCGAGGGGTTCACGAAATGCGTCATGCCGAATTTCTTCGCCATCTCGGCCTTGTCGTCGTTCAGATCGACGCCGATAATCATATCCGCGCCCGCCATCCGCAGGCCCTGAATCACGTTCAACCCGATCCCGCCAAGACCGAACACAGCCGCGGTCGATCCGATCTCGACCCCCGCCGTGTTGATCACCGCGCCGATGCCGGTGGTCACACCGCACCCAATGTAGCAGATCTTGTCGAACGGTGCGTCCTCACGCACCTTGGCCAGCGCGATCTCGGGCATCACCGTGTGCTGGGCAAAGGTCGAACAGCCCATGTAGTGATAGATCGGCGTTCCATCCAGCATCGAAAACCGCGTCGTGCCATCCGGCATCAGGCCCTGTCCTTGGGTATTGCGGATCGCGGTGCACAGGTTGGTCTTGCCCGACAGGCAGGAATAGCATTCCCGGCACTCGGGCGTGTAAAGCGGAATAACGTGATCGCCGGGCTTCAGCGTGGTCACCCCCTCGCCCACTTCCAACACGATCCCCGCGCCTTCGTGGCCAAGGATGCTTGGGAAAATCCCCTCCGGGTCCGCGCCCGACAGGGTGAATTCATCCGTATGGCAAATCCCCGTCGCCTTGATCTCGACCAGAACCTCACCCGCCTTCGGGCCCTCAAGGTTCACTTCCATGATCTCAAGCGGCTTACCCGCTTCCAATGCCACCGCTGCGCGCGTTTTCATAACCAGACCCTCCGGCAGAATTCCGGCGCGAACCATTCCACGCCTTTCGGCCAAGACACTGCTGCAAGCCTCGCACCTTTGCAACCGCCCGGCAGGTCCCAAACCCTCATCATTTTTGCACACACGATTTTTTACGGCACGGGTTGATGCGCCCCCTGCGCACCTGCCATCATGTCACCAACACCATGCTCACCGGTCAGGAGGCCACATGATCCGCTCCCCCTTCGCCCTCATCCTCGCCGCCCCGCTTGCGCTGGCGGCCTGCGATACGACCAATGCTCCCGCGAATGCACCGCGCAGCGCGGGCAAAACCGTGTCCAATACCGATGGAGTCTGTGCCGCCTCGTCGCTTGCCGGATTCGTCGGCCAGCCGGTGAACGATGTCGATCTTGCCGGTAACGATCCACTGCGCATCATCGCTCCCGGCATGGCCGTGACGATGGATTACAGCCCCGAACGGCTCAACGTCGAAACCGACGCGAACGGAGTGATCGTGCGGTTCTACTGCGGCTAAGGCCGGATCACGCCCTTCCCCAAATCAATACCGGCAAGACAATACCGGCAGAAAAGCCCCGAAGGTCATCCTTCGGGGCTTTTCTTATAGGTCTTCGCAATACTCAAAACGTGGGCAAAGGCCCGATCTGAAACCGCGGCCTCAGATCTCGGCCAGCATCGCCTCACCGCCGGAAATCTCACAGGTGCCGGGGCTCTCTTCAACATGCAGCACCTTCACCACACCATCCTCGGCCAGCATCGCATAACGCTGCGAACGGCCGATAAAGCCCACCGGCGGCGCGTCGAAATTCATCCCGATCGCCTTGGTGAACTCGCCCGCGCCATCGGCCAGCATGGTGATGCCCGCCCCCGCCGCGCCGGTCTCGCGCCCGAAGGCCTCCATCACCCACGGGTCGTTGACCGAAACACAGATCACCTCGTCCACGCCCTTGGCGACCAGATCGTCCTTCACCTTCATGAAGCTCGGCACATGTGCCGATTGACAGGTCGGCGTGAACGCCCCCGGCACGGCAAAGATCACGACCTTGCGGCCCTTCAACGTCTCGCTCATCGAAACCTGTTCCGGCCCGCTCTCGCCCAGCTTGGCAAGGTTGGCATCTGGCAGGGTGTCTCCGACAGTGATCGTCATGTTTCGTCTCCTTTTTCACGCGTTGCTTTTCCTGCCTTCGAACGTATACGTTCCACGCGAACGCGCAATGACAAGCAGCACGGGAAGCGCCACGTCATGTCTCACATCGTCGTCATCGGGGCCGGTCAGGCCGGCTCGTCCCTCTGCGCCAAACTGCGCAGCCTCGGCCACGACGGCCCGATCACCCTGATCGGGGAAGAGGCCCAGCCGCCCTATCAACGCCCGCCCCTGTCCAAGGCCTATCTCTTGGGCGACATGGCGCTTGAACGGCTCTACCTGCGCCCCGGAAGCTTTTACGCCGAACATGACATCGACCTGCGCCTCAACACCACGGTCGAAGCGATCGACCGCGCTGGCAAAAAGGTCATCATCACCGGCGCACAGGGAGGCGAGGCCCTCCCCTACGACATGCTCGCCCTCACCACCGGCTCGATCCCGCGCCACCTGCCCGGCAAGATCGGCGGTGAGTTGCAGGGCGTCCACGTCGTGCGCACCCTCCGCGATGTCGACGCAATGGAACCCGAATTCGTCGAAGGTCGCCGCGTCCTGATCATCGGCGGTGGCTACATCGGGCTCGAGGCCGCCGCCGTCGCCGCCAAGAAGGGTCTCAAGGTCACGCTGGTCGAAATGGCCGAGCGTATCCTGCAACGCGTCGCCGCGCCCGAAACCTCGGATTTCTTCCGCGCCCTACACGCCGCGCATGGCGTCGATATCCGCGAAGGCGTCGGCCTTGAAACCCTGCATGGTGAGGTCCGCGTTACCGGCGCGCGCCTCACCGATGGCTCCGAACTTGAGGTCGATTTCGTCATCGCCGGGGTCGGCATCACGCCCGCCACCGAACTCGCCGTCACCGCCGGGCTCGAGATCGACAACGGCATCAAGACCGACGCCCACGGCCGCACCTCCGACCCCGCCATCTGGGCCGCGGGCGATTGTGCCTCATTCCCCTATCGCGGCAGCCGCATCCGCCTTGAATCCGTGCCCAACGCAATCGATCAGGCCGAGGTCGTGGCCGAAAACATGCTCGGCGCGGCAAAGGACTACATCGCAAAGCCGTGGTTCTGGTCCGACCAGTACGACGTGAAACTGCAAATCGCCGGCCTCAACACCGGTTATGACCGCATCATCACCCGCCCCGGCGCGAAAGAGGGCTCCGTGTCCTTCTGGTATTACGCGGGCGACACCCTGCTCGCTGTCGATGCCGCCAACGATCCGCGCGCCTACATGATTGGCAAGCGCCTGATCGAGGCGGGCAAATCCCCCGATCCGGTGGCGGTGGCCGATCCGGCAACCGACCTCAAGGCGCTGATGTGATGCGCCCGCGCCCCGCCTGATGCGCATCGTCGGCGGCGAATATCGCGGTCGCGCGCTTGCCGCTTTGGGCAAGGGCGATCCCGGCGCGCACCTGCGCCCCACCACCGACCGCACCCGCGAAAGCCTGTTCAACATCCTTGGCGGCGGGCGCTTCGGCGACCCGATCCCCGGCGCACGCGTGCTCGACCTGTTCGCAGGCACCGGCGCGCTGGGGCTGGAAGCGCTCTCGCGCGGGGCGGATCACTGCACCTTTGTCGATGACGGCACCAAATCCACCGCCCTCATCCGCCGCAATATCGAGATTTGCGGCGCTGCCGCCAAAACCCGCCTGATCCGCCGCGACGCCCGCAAACTGCCCGAAAACCCGGATGCACCCTATACGCTGATCTTCCTCGACCCGCCCTATGGCAAGGGCTTGGGCGAAAAGGCCATGGCGCATGCGCTCAACTCCGGCTGGATCGCCCCCGGCGCCCTGATCGTTTGGGAGGAAAACACCGCCATCACCCCACCCCCGGGCGTGATCCTGCTCGACGCGCGCCGCTATGGCGACACCACGATCTCGCTGCTTGAACTGGAACCGCGATAAGCGCCCCAAGGCAACCCGCCCTCGATCAAGCCGCGTCCTGCCGCGCCATCCGCTCTGACAACACAAGGTGCACAGCGGACCAAAGCGCCACCAGCGCCCCACCATAGCCCAGCGCCAATAACCCCCATGTGCTCAACACCGCGCCCCCCACGGCCGATCCCGCCGCCACGCCCGCGTAAAGCGCCGCCGCGTTGATCGCCATCATCACCGGCGCGCGCTCGGGCGCCAACCGCAACAACCGCGTCTGCTGCGCCACGAAGAATGACCATCCGAAACTCGACCACAGGAACACCAGTACGAAAACCGTCCAAACCGGCATCGGCAATTGCGACAGGCAAGCGTTCCAGATCACCTGCGATACCGCAAGGATCAGCAGCGTGCGAAAAGGCCCGATCCGGTCAGTCAGCCCTCCCCCCAAAAGATTGCCCGCCACCGCCCCCGAGCCATAGACCAGCAGAACAACGGTCATTTGGTTGCGCCCGAACCCCATCGTTTCGCTCAGAAGCGGCGTCAGGAAGGTAAAGACAACATAAGTCGCGCCAACGAAGCTAAAGGTGAAAAGCACCGCGAACATGTGGCGCGGATTGGCCAGAACGCGCCCAAGATCGCCCAGCCGAACCGCGCGAAAGGACAGCCCCGCCGGGATCAGTGTCCAAACCCCAAGCATGACCGGAAAGGCCAGGCCGCCCACGATCCAGAACGCCGCCCTCCACCCCAGCGAATAGGCGAGGAAACTGCCCGCAGGCACGCCAACCACCTGCGCCAGCGTGAAGCCCAGAAACACCGCCGACAACGCCTTGCCTTGTGCTTCGGGCCGACTGATGCCCGCCGCCACCGCCGCCGCAACCGGCGTTACGATCCCGGCCCCCGCCGCCGCCAGCACACGCGCCGCGTTCAGAACAATGTCATTGGGCGCCAACGCCGCTACGACACAGGACAGCGTGAACAACAACAGCCCCAGCGACAGGACCTTGCGCCGCCCCGCACTGCCCGTCAGCGCCACGATGATCGGGGACATAATGGCATAGCTGATCGCGTAAGAGGTCATGATCCAACCGCCCCGCGCCGCGCTCACCCCGAAATCTTCAATGATCGGCACCATCGCCCCGATCACCAGAAACGCGCCGATCCCGATGATGAAATTCGCCAGCGCCAAAACCAGGATCACCAGCCGCACCGTGCGTGCAGGAACCGCGCCCTGTGCTTGCGTCTCAACCGTCATGCTGCTGCCTCCCAGATGCGCAGTCTCACCCCGCTCGCCCCCTCATGGCCAGCAGAACGCAACGGCACAACGTCTGGAAAAGGGCCAGATCAGCCCCAGGTCGGGTGGAATTTTCCAGCAGGCGACAGGGTGAAGATCTCGACGCCATCGGCGGTGACACCGACCGAATGCTCGAACTGCGCCGAAAGCGACTTGTCCCGCGTCACCGCTGTCCAGTCATCGGCCAGAACCTTGGTTTCGGGCCGCCCCAGGTTCACCATCGGCTCGATGGTAAAGAACATGCCCTCTTCCAGAACCGGCCCGGTGCCCGCGCGGCCATAATGCAGCACGTTGGGCGGCGCGTGAAACACCCGGCCCAGCCCGTGACCACAGAAATCGCGCACCACGCTCATCCGCTGGCCTTCGACAAATTCCTGAATCGCATGACCGATATCGCCAAAGGTATTGCCGGGCTTCACCATCTCGATCCCCTTGAACAGGGAATCATGCGTCACCTGGATCAGCCGCTCGGCCTTGCGCGAAAGCTTGCCCGCCACGTACATCCGGCTGGTATCGCCAAACCAGCCATCGACGATCACGGTCACGTCGATGTTCAGGATATCGCCATCCTTCAGCTTCTTGTCACCCGGGATGCCGTGACACACCACGTGGTTCACGCTGATGCAGCTGGCGTGCTTGTAGCCTTTATAGCCGATCGTGGCCGATTTCGCGCCCGCGGCTTCGACCTTTTCCTCGATCAGGCGGTCGATCTCGCCCGTGCTCTGGCCCGGGAAAATATGCTCTGACATTTCGTCAAGGATCGTGGCGGCCAAAGCGCCCGCCTTATCCATCCCCGCGAAATCCGCAGCTTCGTGAATGCGGATGCCATCGCGTGTGACCCGCCCTTGATGCGTCTCGCCCACTTGCGTCGCCTTTTTTCTCAGTCCCAGTATCATATCCCCTATTTAGGACGTATCCCGCCCGAGGACCAGAGCCTCTCTGCCCCGCAGCATGACCGCGAAAGAGGCTTTGCAAAAAGACGGAACCCAAGCCGGATCAGCGCGTTACGCCCTTATCCGTTTCAAAAGGAGATATTGCACCGATGGAGTCGCTCGACAGCCTGTTCACCACCCCGATCTACAATGGCAAGGCGATTGCCGATGTCATAACCCTCGAATTTCTGGGGCAGATCCTTGGAAGCGTCGTTGCCGCCTTCGTCATCCTCGTTCTCGGCTTCGTGCTGGGCGGCTGGGCCAAGCGGCGCATCATCGCGCTGTCGCACAATCACAAATCGCTCGACGACACGCTGTTCCAGTTTCTCGGCAACATCGCGCGCTATGTCATCCTCGCCTTTGCGTTCCTCTTCGTCCTCAACACCTTCGGGGTGCAGACCACCTCGATCGTTGCCGCCATCGGTGCCGCGGGTCTTGCGGTCGGCCTCGCCTTGCAGGGCACCCTGTCCAACCTCGCGGCGGGCGTCATGATCATCATCTTCCGCCCCTTCAAGATCGGCGATTTCGTCGAGGTCGATGGCGAAATGGGCACCGTGAAGGATATCTCGCTGAACACCACCGAACTGGCCTCGCTCAGCAACACGCAGGTGATCATTCCCAACTCGAATGTCTGGGGCAACACGATCACCAACTATTCGGTCTACGACACCCGCCGCGCCGAATGGACCTTCGGCGTGGGCTACGGGGCCGATCTGAAAAAGGCCGAAGAGGTGATCCGCGATGTGCTCATGTCAGACCCGCGTTCACGCTCCGAACCCGCGCCGTTTCTACAGGTGAACAACCTCGGCGACAGCTCGGTCGATTTCCTTGCCCGCGTCTGGGTGAATTCGTCCGACTATTTCCAGTTTCAGGCCGATATGAAGCGCAAGGTGAAAGAGGCGCTCGACGCCAACGGGATCGACATCCCCTTCCCCACGCGCACCCTCGTGCAGGCCAGCGCCGACTGAACCAGTTTTGAAACCAAAGGGGGGCGACGTCTTGCGAAGACGTCGCCCAAAAATCCTGCGAGGATTTTCGGCGCGCGCCACTGGCCACTGTCGATGAAATCCTCGCAGGATTTCACCCCGTTTTCCGCGCCAGAAAACGCCTAGCCAAGCCCGATCGCCACCACCAGAACGGCCGCATAGTGCACCACCGCCCCGGCAAGCACGTGACCGTGCCAGATGGCCCGGGCATATTTCCGTTCCGAATGGAAAAAGATCGTCCCGACCGTGTAGGTCAGACCGCCGATCACGATCAGGGACAGCGCCGCCAGTGACAGCGTCGCCATCAGCGGCCACGCCGCCACCGCGCCCAGCCACCCGAGCCCGAGGTAAAGCAGAAAGCCCGCCTGCTGCCAGCGATGGAAGAACACCAGTTTCATCACGATCCCGACCGCCGCCAACGCCCATGCGGTGACGGCCAGCGCCCATCCCGCCGGGCCGCCCAGCCCGATCAGAGCCATCGGCGTATAGGTTCCCGCGATCAGCAAATAGATCGCCGCATGATCGAGCCGGCGCAGCACCGCCCGGGTCGGCGCATGCAAGGTCATGTTATAGGCCGCCGACAGCGAGAACGAGATCACCAACCCAGCGGCATAAATCGCCAGCGGCCAGATCGCCGCCCCCGGCAAACGCA
Organism: Rhodalgimonas zhirmunskyi; assembly: GCA_030848925.1. Classification (GTDB taxonomy): domain Bacteria; phylum Pseudomonadota; class Alphaproteobacteria; order Rhodobacterales; family Rhodobacteraceae; genus Rhodalgimonas; species Rhodalgimonas zhirmunskyi. The sequence continues at coordinate 33,641 of JANFFA010000006.1, read as the reverse complement.
TCGCCGCCCAGACCATCAGCCCCGTCACCCCGGCAATCGAGGCGGCCACGCCGATCACGTGCAAAACGCCGTCGGCGATATGTTCGGCCGGGCTTTCGTTCAGCTGGTGGCGTGTCATGGCAAGGCTCCGGTTCGGCGGTTAAGACCGCTCCAGCATATCCATGATATGGTGAAACCCCAGTAAATTTCACGCCAGCGTCGAGGTGACGCAGCTTCCCTTGCCTGTCCACCCGGCCTTTTCACACCCGGCCTTTGCACACCCGCCTGCCCAGTTCGCTTGCCCACACCCGCCTGCCCAGTTCGCCTGCCCAGCCCCGCCTGCCCAGCCCCGTCTCTCGACTTCAGCTTGCCCACTCCCGCCACCGGCATCCACACGCGCTCCCCGGGGCATCACCCTTGCCCCGTGCGGATTTCCACGTAAACTCGGGCGCATTCTTTTTATCGATACGGATTTCATCATGCTTCCCACACGCGCCGCCCGCGCCGCCGCCTGCTTTTTCACTCTCGCTGTCGGCCAGTTCGCTTTCAACCCGTCTGCTCTGGCCCAATCCAGTGCGCCCGATGACCCCTGCACCCGGGACATCCGCGCGCTCTATGAGGGCGGCGCCCTCGATCCTTTCGCACAGCCGCCCTATCGCTACGAAACCACCGTGTTCAACGAAGATGGCAGCACGCGGTTCGAATTCGTCACCGTGTTCGACACGCCGCTGAAGTCCATGTCCGGTCTCAAGGGCCAGAACATGACGCTGGCGATTGGCCGGCGCACCTGGACCGGCCCCTCGCCAGACGGTCCATGGACCGAAACGCCCAATCAACTGCCCGAGGATCTTGCAGCGTTTCACAAGGCCAACCGCGATCAACTTGCCGCCAACCTGCGCGACACGGCCTGCCCGGGCTTGGTCGAGGTCGAAGGGAAACCCCGGCTACGCTATGATTTCACCACCCAGACCGACCCCAATCCCGATCAGGGCGGCACCTATTTCGGGGCCAGCTACAGCGTGTTCATCGACCCCGACACCGGGCACCTCATGCGGCAGGAGCAAACCGGGCCATTCGCCCATTACCAGCCCCAACCCGGCACCGAGCGCTGGGTGATGGTCTATAGCTACGACCCCGCGATTTCGCTTTCCGCCCCGGCGGAGTGATTGGCCAAGTGTAATCCGCGCACCCGGTATGCCAGAGGGCGCTCTTCGGCGGGACCGTCGGGCAGTGGGTATTTATGGCCACAAAAGAACAGCGGCGGGTATCACCCGATGAACGGAAGCGCCCGGCTCAGCGTGATCTCTTGCGGGGAAATGGAACAGCCGAAGCAGGTGATCTCGACCCCCGCCGTGCGCGCGCAAATTAGTCCCTCGGCATAGGCCGGGTCAATGTCGGCGGCGATGCTGACGCGGTCGCAATCCGTGCGCTGCACGAGGTAGAGCATCACGGCGCGATGCCCCTGTTCGACCATGGCCGACAGCTCTTCGAGGTGTTTCAGCCCGCGCGCGGTTTTCGCATCGGGGAACTCGGCCAGCCCCGCCTCGCGGCAGAGCGTCACCGACTTGACCTCGACATAAGTGTCCGCCCCCGCGCCAGACAGAAGGAAATCTACCCGGCTGTTTGCGCCATAAAGCACCTCGGCGCGCACCATCGGTGCGACCAATCCCGGCACCTCGCCCGCCATCAACGCCGCTTTCAGCGCCCGGTTTGGCACCGAAGTGTCGACGCCGGTGAAATGCCCATTCTCGTGATCGACCAGCCGCCAGCCGTAGTTCAGCTTTTTCTTCGGGTCGTCGTTGGGTTCGACCCAGACTTTCATACCTTCCTCGGCCAGCCCCATCATCGAGCCGGGATTGGCGCAATGCGCGGTGACCTCCTGCCCATCCTCCAGCCGGATGTCGGCGAGGAACCGCTTGTAGCGGCGGATCAGGCGGGCGGGGATCAGGGGTGTGGCGAACTGCATGCGACCTGATATGCCCGGTCCGACTGCCAATGCCAAGCGCCCGCCCGGCGCGCCGGGGTGGGTGGGCGGGAGGCGTGCCGGGCGGGCGCGCCTTGCCAAGGACAATCCGCCGCTGGACCCGACCGCGCCGGGGGTCTACATCATGGCAGCAACCGTCACGCAGCCGAGGATCGCCCATGCCCAATCCCACCGCCGCCATGCTCGTCATCGGAGATGAGATCCTCTCGGGCCGCACCCGCGACGCCAACATGCACCATCTTGCACAGAAGCTGACCGAGCACGGCATCGACCTTTGCGAAGTGCGCGTCGTGTCCGATGACGCGCCCGCGATCATCACCGCCGTGCGCGCGCTGTCAGGGCAATACACCCATGTCTTCACCTCAGGCGGCATTGGCCCCACCCATGACGACATCACCGCCGATTGCATCGCCGAGGCCTTTGGCCGTGCGATCGACGTGCGCGACGATGCGCGCAAGCTGCTGGCCGATCTCTGCGCGGCGCGCGGCGTCGAGCTTACCACCGAACGCCTGCGCATGGCCCGCATCCCCGAGGGCGCGGCGCTGATCGACAACGCGGCCTCGGTCGCGCCGGGCTTCACCGTCGAAAACGTCCACGTCATGGCCGGCGTGCCGCGCGTGTTCGAAGCGATGGTCGCCTGGCTCCTGCCCCGGCTTGCTGCCGGTCAGCGGCGGTTGTCGCAAAACCTGCGCGTGATGCAGGCGGAGAGCGAGATTTCCGGCCCCCTGCGCGACATCGCCGCCGCCCATCCCGACCTGTCGCTTGGCTCTTACCCGTTCTCGGAAAACGGCCAGTTCGGCGCCAATATCGTGATCCGCGGCACCGACCCTGCCGCCATCGACGCCGCCATGGCCCAGTTGAAGGAGGCCTTCCCAAATGGCACGACCTGATATCACCGATATCTATGACGTGGTCGACGGCACATGGCCCGCCGCCCGCTATGACACCCACGGCCCCCTCACCTTCCGCGAGGGTCAGGGCGGCGGCCAACGGGTCAGCGCGACCACGGCAAGCGGCCCCGTAAGCGAGGCCCAGCTTGACGAGGCCGAGGCCAAGATGCGGGCGATGAACCAGCCCGCCCTTTTCATGATCCGCGACGGGCAGGACGATCTCGACGCGCAACTGGACGCGCGCGGCTATGCCATCCACGATCCGGTCAATGCCTATGTCTGCCCGGTCGAAACCCTGATGGGCGAACCGGTCCCGCCCGTCACCGTCATCCCGGTGTGGGAGCCGCTCGCGCTGATGATCGACATCTGGGCCGAGGGCGGCATCGGCGAGGGACGCATCGCCGTGATGCACCGCGCCAAGGGGCCAAAAACCGGCCTCATCGCGCGCTGGCGCGATCATCCGGGCGGCTGCGCCTTCGTCGCCATCCACAACGGCGTCGCCATGCTGCACGCCGTCGAAATCCTCGCTGATCAGCGCAACCAGGGCCTTGGCAAATGGGTGATGCGCCGCGCCGCCTTCTGGGCGGCCAAACAGGGCGCAACCCATGTTTCCGTCGTCTGCACCCAAGCGAACGCAGCGGCAAATGCGCTCTACTCTTCCCTCGGCATGACGCTTGTGGGACGGTATCACTATCGCAAGTTCGTGGAGGAGTGAAACACATGAGCGACACCAAACCTGTCACCGCGCTCGACCTGCCAATGGTCGATCCGCTGCCCGCAGACACGCAGAAATACTTCGATGTCTGTGACGAAAAGCTGGGCCTGATCCCGAATGTGCTACAGGCCTATGCCTTCGACATGGACAAGTTCAACGCCTTCTCCGGGTTCTACAACAACCTGATGCTGGCGCCCTCGGGTCTCTCAAAACTCGAACGCGAGATGATCGCCGTCGCCGTGTCGTCGCTCAACCATTGCTTCTATTGCCTCACCGCCCACGGACAGGCCGTGCGCCAATATTCCGACAACCCGATCCTTGGTGAACAGCTGGTGATGAACTGGCGCGCTGCCGACCTTGATGAGCGTCAGTTCGCCATGCTCGAATTCGCCGAGAAGATGACCAAGGAAAGCTACAAGATCGACGAGGCCGACCGCCAGAAACTGCGCGATGTCGGCTTCTCTAACCGCGACATCTGGGACATCGCCAACGTTGCCGGGTTCTTCAACATGTCCAACCGCGTCGCCTCGGCCACCGACATGCGCCCGAACGACGCCTATCACGGGCAATCGCGCTAAACCGCGCGGCCCGCAGGTGACCCGCAGAAAGGGAAAAGCCATAGCCCACGCGCGCATATCGCAGGCAAGAGTCCCCGCGCTCAGGCGCGTGGGGGCCTTTTCCCTTGGGCCTGCGCTTGCGGGGCTGTTTTTCGGGTCGATTGCCGTGTTGACCGCAACGGCGGTGTCGGCGCTCGACCTCACGCTGCCCTCGAATGCGCGCCAGACGGCAAGCCAGACCACCGCCCCCGACAGCGCCCGCCTGCCCGTCGCCCCCTTCGCCAATGGCGAACTTCCCGCCCTCACCGTTGAGGGCCGCGTCAGCCGTACGGCATGGCGCATCGACGCGCAGGGGCTCACCACGCTGCAACTCATGGCCCCCTTGCGCGCGCAGCTTGAAAAAGCGGGATACGAGGTGCTGCTTGACTGCGCCTCTGCGCGCTGCGGCGGCTTCGATTTCCGCTTCGGGCTCAGGGTGATCCCCGAACCCGACATGCATGTCGACCTGTTCGATTACCGCTACCTGCTGGCCACGCACGAGGGCGAGGGCGGCGAAAGCTACGCCGCCATCCTGACCAGTCGCAGCGCCCGGGCGGGCTATGTCCAGATCACGCTGGTGACCCCCGCCGGCGCGCCCGCGCCCGGCGTCGGCACCGGTGGACAGACCGCGCGCCCCACTATTGTTACGCCCGTGCGCCCCGATGGCGCGACCGGTTCCGCTCTCCCGCTGGTGCAGGCCCTGACGACAGAAGGTCATGCCGTGCTTTCGGACCTCGACTTCAAAACCGGTTCGTCCAATCTGGGTGATGCACAGTTTGCCTCTCTCGCCACGCTGGCCGCGTGGCTCAAGGCCGATCCGACACGGCGCATCGCGCTTGTGGGACATACCGATGCCACCGGATCGCTTGAGGGCAATATCGCGCTCTCCAAACGCCGCGCAGGTTCGGTGCGCGACCGCCTGGCCGAGGCATACGGCGTGCCCCGCGCCCAGATGCAGGCCGAAGGCATGGGCTACCTCGCCCCGATCACCACCAACCTGACCGCCGAAGGCCGCGAGAAGAACCGCCGGGTCGAGGCGATCCTGCTCAACACGCAGTAACCGCACCACCACGCATGAAAAAGGCCGCACCAAAGCGCGGCCCCTAATCCTGTCCTGCGGCGCGCTTACTTCAAGCGGCGCAGATCGTCGATCATCTGGTCAATATTGCCACGGCGCTTGTCCAGCATCGCGCCGATCTCGGTCCGTTCGGTCAAAAGCATGTTCACCCCTTCGATGAACATGTTGAAAAACTTCGGTTGTCCCGACCGGTCACTCACCAGAAACGTCACCTCGAAAGGCGATTCGCCGCGCAGGTGGGCGATGGTCTTGACCTCGTGGAAGTTCTTCACCTTACGCGCCGCCTGCACTTCGATCTTGCCGCCGATGAACTCGCGGAAGCGCTTGCCATACTTGCGGCTGACATAAATCTGAAACGCGTCGGTAAAGGCCTTCATCTGCGCCGGAGTGGCGCGGCGGGCATCCACGCCCAGCGTATAGCGCGCGATCGTCGGCACATCGGCATAGCGGTTGAAGATCCGCTGGAAGTCATTGATTTTCTGCCCTTCCGAGGTCGGCGCCGCGATCACCTTGTTGATGTCGCCCACGATGCCATCGACCAGCCGCTTGGCACCCTCGTCCGTCAGCGCCTGCGCTGGCGACGTGGCAATCATCACCCCCATGACCAAAGCCATGATCGGGGCCATCAGCCGCCCGACAAGGCCGCGCTTATTCCGCGTAAGGGTCTGCATATGGGTCTGCGTAAGGGTCTGCATAGGGATCACTACCACCTGATTGATCATCATAGGGGTCTACATAATCACTGCCCGCGTCGCCGCCAAGCTCGAACCGGCGGTTCTGCAGGTAAATGGCACGCGATTGCGCATAGCTGTCGGCGCTGTCGTAAAGGATGGAATCGATCGTCTCGGCATAGCGCCCCCTCGATCCAAGCCCAGAAAGCACCTTCGTCCCCGTGCCATAGTATTTCTCGGGGCTGGGCAGCACATAAGAAAGCGGGTCGGTAAACAGATCGACGAACTTGCCCACCGCATCACGCTCGGTCGAGGGGCCCAGCAGAGGAAGCTCGACATAAGCCCCCTCGGGCACCCCCCATTTGGCCAGCGTACCGCCGAAATCGGCTTTCTGCTCGTAAATACCCACATCGCCCGCCGGATCGCCCAGCCCGCCGATGCCGAACACCGTGTTAAAACTGAACCGGAAACTATTGACCCACGCGCCCTTCAGATCCCCCTGCAACAGGTTGTTCACCACCGTCCCCGGCAGGCTGAGGTTGGACGCAAAATTCGACACCGTCATCGTAACCGGCTCGGGCACGACCTTGGTGTATTCCTTACCAGCAGGCCGCACGAGCGCACGGTCAAGCGCACGGTTCAGTTCGTGATTGCGCCGGTTCACCGCCTCGTGCGGGTCATAGATGCCGCCGGGTTGCACGTCGCCCGGCCCCGGAGTGCTACATCCGCTCAGCGCCAGCCCCATGAACAGCGCCGCCATAATGCCACGCCGCACCGAACCCGTCATGTCAGAGGATCGTGCCTGATAAAGCTTTTTTTCCATACCGAACTGCTTGCGAATTATCGTTTCATTAGGGGCGAAATGGCATTCTAGAACGATCGCACCGTAGTCGGTGTGACACATCCATTCAAAATGCGCAAACTGTTGCCGAACGCGATCGTTTACTGCACTATCCGTGTGAATAACTTTTCCGATAGGGCTTTTATGAAACCTCCTGCAATAAACATTAAGCCGGGCTTGGAAGAGCTCGTCTCCGTCCGCAATCAAAGTCCCATGCTCCTCTGGTCCGTGTTGATCTTTGGATTTCTGGTCAATTTGCTGATGCTGACCGGGCCGCTCTACATGTTGCAGGTTTACGACCGTGTCCTCGGCTCTCGCTCCGAGGCGACGCTGATCGCACTCTCGCTGCTGGTGGTGTTTCTCTATGCCATGTACGGCCTGCTGGAATATGTCCGCGGGCGGGTGATGGCGCGGGTCGGCGCGCGGTTCCAGTCCGCCCTCGAAGGCCGCGTCTTCTCGGCCGTTCTGCGCCGTTCCGCCGTTCTTGGCCGCGACAACAAGACATCCGGCCTCGCCGATCTCGAAGCGGTGCAGCGGCTGATGTCCTCGCCGGTTCTTCTGTCGATGATGGATATCCTGTGGACGCCGTTCTTCGTTGCCGCGATTTTCGTGTTCCATTTCAAGCTCGGCGTGCTCGCGCTTGTCGGCGGGTTCATCCTGATCATGATCACCGTGATCAACCACTTCGTGTCGGCCCGCACGCTGGCCCATGCCGGCTCGGCCACGATGCAGGCGCAAAACATGGCCAACCAACTCGAAACCGAGGCCGAGTTGGTGCAATCCCTCGGCATGCGCGATGCCGCATTCAAACGCTGGCTGCTGCGCCGGGACGAAGCGCTTTCCAACCATATCTCCGGCTCTGATCGCTCTGGCGGCTTCTCGGCCTTCACCAAGAGTTTCCGACTGCTGCTGCAATCGGCAATGCTGGGCCTCGGCGCCTGGCTCGTGCTCCAGCAAGAGCTGACACCGGGCGCGATGATCGCCGGGTCGATCCTGCTGGGCCGGGCGCTTGCCCCGATCGAAATGACCATCGGCCAATGGCCGCTGGTGGCGCGGGCGCGGCTTGGCTGGACCAACCTCGCCGCTTTGCTGAGCGAAGTTCCCGCAGAACAGCCGCGCACCCCGCTGCCAAGGCCGCGCGCGGTGCTTGACCTTCAGCAGGTCACCGTGGTGCCGCCGGGGCAATCGCAGGCCAGCCTGCGCATGGTGTCCTTCCACCTCGATCCGGGCAAGGCGCTTGGCGTCATCGGCCCTTCCGGTGCAGGCAAATCCACCGTCGCCCGGGTTATCACCGGCGTCTGGCGCCCCGCCGGTGGCAAGGTCCGGCTCGATGGTGCAACCTTGGATCAATACGATCCTGACGTGCTGGGCCAACATATCGGCTACCTGCCGCAAAAGGTGCAACTGTTCGACGGCACTATCGCCGAAAACATCGCCAAACTTTCGCCCGAACCTGACCCCGAAAAAGTGGTCGCCGCCGCGAAAAAGGCCGACGCGCATGACATGATCCTGCGCCTGCCCAATGGCTACGATACGCAAGTTTCGGCCGCCGGCGGGCAGCTGTCCGGTGGCCAGATCCAGCGCATGGGCCTTGCCCGGGCGATGTATGGCGATCCGGTGATCCTTGTGCTGGACGAGCCGAACTCCAACCTCGACAACGAAGGCTCCATCGCCCTCAACAAAGCGATCCGCACCTTCAAGGAAGAGGGCAAGTCGGTCATCATCATGGCCCACCGTCCCGCCGCGATCCAGGAATGCGACGTGCTTCTCGTGCTCGAAAACGGCGCGCGCACGGCCTTCGGCCCGCGTGACGAGGTGCTCAAAGAACGGGTGCAAAACGCGCAGCAGATTCAACAGGCCCAAGAGGCCAAGCTGACACAGGGAATTCGTTGATGCTGGACAAAAAGCAACTGCGAGCCAAGTGGCCCGCACGCCTTCCCATGACGATTGGCATCATCGGTTTTCTGCTGCTGGTCGGCGGCTTCGGTGGCTGGGCGGTGTTCTCCAAGATCGAAGGCGCGGTCATCGCCTCCGGCCGGATCGAGGTCGATCAAAACCGGCAGGTGGTGCAGCACCGCTATGGTGGCATCGTCTCGGAAATCCTCGTGGACGAGGGCGACAGGGTCGCCGCCGGTCAAATGCTGATCAAGCTCGACCCGACCGAGCTCAACTCGCAACTCTCGATCGTTGAATCCGAACTGTTCGAGTTGATGGCCCGTCGCGCCCGCCTCGAATCCGAGCGTGACAGCGAATCCGAGATCGACTTCCCCGCCGAGCTTCTCGAACAAAGCCGCACCGATCCCGAAGTGGCCGAACTGGTCCGGGGTCAGACCAACCTGATCAAGGCCCGCTCCGAAACCGACCGGCAGGAAATCGACCAACTCAACCGTCAGGCCGAACAGCTCACCGATCAGATCGAAGGCATCAAGGCCCAGTCCGACGCCATCCGCAGTCAGCTCAGCCTGATCGGGACCGAACTCGAAAGCCAGCAAGCCCTGTTCGACAAGGGCCTTGCCCAGGCCAGTCGCCTGCTTGCCCTGCAACGCGAACAGGCCCGCCTTTCCGGTACCTTGGGCGAACTCACCGCACGGCGCGCACAGGCCGAGGCCCGCATCACCGAGGTCGAGATCGAGGCCCTCAAACTCGGCGCAAGCCGCCGTGAAGAGGCGATCACCCAACTGCGTGACCTGCGCATCCGGGAACTGAACCTGTCCGAACAACGCAACGCCCTGCGCGAACAGCTTTCGCGCCTCGACATCACCGCACCGGTGTCCGGCATCGTCTACAATCTTCGGGTCCATGCGCCCCGCTCCGTGATCCAACCCGCCGATCCGCTGCTTTTCCTTGTCCCACAGGACCGGCCGCTGGTGATCAGCGCGCAGGTCTCGCCGCTGCATGTCGACAAGGTCTTCGTCGGTCAGGGCGTCTGGCTCAAGTTTCCGGCGTTCGACCAGCGCGAAACCCCCGACCTCGCCGGTCACGTGACCAAGCTTTCGGCCGATGCCTTCGCCGATGAGCAGACCGGCGCCACCTTTTACCGCGCCGAGGTCGCGCTCGACGATGGCGAGATCCTGAAGCTGCCAAGCAGCGTCGCTCTGCTGCCCGGCATGCCGGTCGAGGCTTTCATCCGCACCGAAAAGCGCACCCCGATCGCCTATCTGCTGCAACCCTTCATCGTCTATTTCAACAAGGCCATGCGCGAAAGCTGAGCAGCCCGCCGACACCCCCGAAAAGGCCGCACCGAAAGCGCCGCGGCGCGTCTCGCAATTGCCCCCGCGATGCACTAGCGTCGGGGCGATTCGCGGCCACCCGACCGCGTCCACGATCCGCACCATGAAAGGAACTCCCATGTCCAAGATCGAATCCCGCCTCGCAGACCTCGGCATCACCCTCCCCGAGGCCGCCGCCCCCGCCGCCAACTACGTCCCCTTCGTGCAGGTCGGCGATCTGGTGTTCGTTTCGGGTCAGATCTCGATGGACGCGAACGGCATGATCAAGGGCAAGCTGGGCGATACCATGGACGTGGCCGCCGGCGCCGCTGCCGCCAAAACCTGCGGCATCGGCCTTCTGGCACAGCTCAAGGCAGCCTGCGGTGGCGATATCGATCGCCTCGTGCGCGTCGTGAAGCTGACCGGTTTCGTCAATTCCACGCTCGACTTCGGTGAACAACCCGCCGTCGTCAACGGCTGCTCCGACTTCCTTGTCGAAGCCCTGGGTGACAAGGGCCGCCACTCCCGCTCGGCCGTTTCCGCCGCCTCGCTGCCCTTCGGCGTTGCTGTCGAAATCGAAGGCATCTTCCAGATCGCCTGATCCCCGGACGCCAAACACACCATGCCGCCCCTTGACCCGGCCTTCCTCGCCCGGCCCTTGGCCCACCGTGCCCTGCACGACGTGGCCGATGGCCGGCCCGAGAATTCCCGCGCAGCGATCCGCGCCGCGATCGAGCATGGCTACGGGATCGAGATCGACCTACAGCTTTCGCTCGATGGTCAGGCAATGGTGTTTCACGACTACGCTCTCGCCCGCCTGACGGGCGAGAGCGGTCCAATCGGCCAGCGCAGCGCCGCCGATCTGGCCAAGATCCCGCTGCTCGGCGGCGATGGCGAATGTATCCCCACGCTGGAAGAGATCCTCACCCTCGTCGCGGGCCGCGTCCCGATCCTGATCGAAGCCAAGGATCAGGACGGCGCCATGGGCCCCAACGTCGGCCCCCTCGAATACGCCGCCGCCCAAGCGCTCAGGGGCTACACCGGCCCCGTGGCCCTCATGTCCTTCAACCCCCACGCCGTCGCCGCCTTCGCGCGGCTGCTGCCCGATCATACGCGCGGCCTCACCACCTGCCGCTACAACCCGCTCGACTGGCCCGCTTTGCCCGAGGCGACCTGCGATCACCTCCGCCTGATCCCCGATTACGATGCCGTCGGTGCCAGCTTCGTCTCGCATAACGTGGTCGACCTGCAAAACCCTCGACTCGCCGAATTGAAAGCCCAAGGCGCGCATATCCTGTGCTGGACCGTCACCTCGCCACAGGTCGAAGCCGAAGCGCGCAAAACAGCCGAAAACATCACCTTCGAGCAATATCTCGCCTGACCAAAGGCCCAGGGCGCGGATGCGCCATGCCCGACCTCGGGAGGGCCGGAAAACCAAGGCACGAACGCTCGTTATCCCACATCAATCGCCCTACGCATGACATCCGATGAAAGAATGCCCTCCGATGGGGGAGGTCGGGCATGGCGCATCCGCGCCCGGCAAAGCTCAGCAAGAGAGCGCCTTTCAATCGCTCCGGTTCAGGGCCGAAGCGCCGCGCCGCGCCAACTCACCTTGCCCCCCGCGCCCGGAACCCCAATATGTCCCCCATGGACAGTGAAACCCAGATCGAGATCCGCGTGGCCGACCGCATCTCTCAAATCGGCCAGCCCGATTGGGATGCCTGCGCCTGTCCTGAATCCGGCTCTGAACTTGGCCCCGAACTAGGCCCCCAAACGACAGACAGCGGACGCCCCTTCGATCCCTTCACCACCTACCGCTTCCTGTCCGCGCTCGAAGACAGCGGCTCCACCGGCCCCGGCACCGGCTGGTCGCCCCGCTATCTTTCGGCCCATCTCGGCGGAGAGGTCATCGCCGTCGCCCCGCTCTATGCCAAGTCCCACTCTCAAGGCGAATATATCTTTGATTACAGCTGGGCCCACGCCTATGAAAACGCCGGCGGGCGCTACTACCCCAAGCTGCAAATCGCCGTGCCTTTTACCCCCGTCACGGGCCGTCGCCTGCTGGTCAAACCGGGGTTCGAAGAAACAGGCCAGGCCGCGCTGATCCAAGGGGCCGTGCAACTGGCCGCGAATAACGAAATCAGCTCGCTCCACCTCACCTTCTGCACCGAGGAAGAGGCGCGCGCCGGTCAGCAAATGGGCCTCCTGCACCGCACCACCCAACAGTTTCACTGGGAAAACGCGGCCTACCCCGATTTCGACGCCTTCCTCGCCTCGCTGTCCTCACGCAAGCGCAAGAACATCCGCAAGGAACGCGCGACGGCACAGGCGTTCGGCGGCACGATCGAGGCGCTCACCGGCGACGCGATCCAGCCCCACCATTGGGATGCCTTCTGGCAATTCTATCAGGACACCGGCGCGCGCAAATGGGGCACCCCCTACCTGACCCGCGCCTTTTTCGACATCGCCCACGAAACCCTGCGCGATGATGTCCTGCTGGTCATGGCCAACCGCGAAGGCCGCGCCGTCGCAGGCGCGCTTAACTTCATCGGGCGCGATACACTGTTCGGCCGCTACTGGGGCTGCACTGAACATCACCCCTGCCTGCATTTCGAACTGTGCTACTATCAGGCCATCGACTATACGATAGCGCATGGTCTTAAGCGGATCGAGGCTGGCGCACAGGGCGAACACAAGCTGGCGCGCGGCTACCTGCCCAACACCTGCCACGCGCTGCACTGGATCGCCGATCCGGGCTTTGCCCACGCCGTCGAACAATTCCTGACCGAAGAACGCGCCGCCATCGCCGAGGAAATCGAAATCCTCACCGACTACGGCCCGTTCCGTAAAACCCAAGAGGAGGATCACGATTGACCGAACTGCTTTCCGACACCGCCCGCGAAAGCCTGCTTCCGCCGCTGGCCGAAAACGGCTGGACCCACGATGAGAAGGCCGACGCCCTGTGCAAAACCTACGAATTCGAGGATTTCACCGAGGCCTTCTCATGGATGACCCGCGCCGCCCTCTGGGCCGAGAAATGGAACCACCACCCGGATTGGCGCAACGTCTACAAAACGGTCGAGGTTACGCTGACCACCCATGACGTTGGCGGCATCTCCTCGCTCGACGCGAAACTGGCCCGTAAACTCGACAGCCTCTGATCAGGGGTTGCGCCGCGCTTGCGCGCGTCGCCCGGGGGCCTCGCTTCGCTCGGCCAAAAACGGGCGCGTCACGTCGTGACGCGCCCGTTGCGTTAACCATTCGGGCGCCACCTCCATACGCCTTCGTATGCCATACGCATGGCAGGCGCAGAGCAGACGCATCGCAGACCCCGGTTTTTCACACCAAGCGCCGATTAACCCCGCGGGACGCTCCCCTCACAAATCATCAACGAAAAAAGGCCCCGGAACGTATCCGGGGCCAGTTTGGTTGCGGAGAATGTCTCGAAAGACACTCCAGGGGAAACCGGTGGAAAACCGAAAGTGTTACCAGTTGTTCGGGCCTTTTTCGCCGAACTCGTGGACAAGGAAATCAATGAAGGCGCGCACCTTGGGCTGGGTGAACCGGCCCGGCGGATAAACCGCATAGATGCCCTGCGTCTCAACGGGCAGTTCGGGGATCACGTCCTCGACAAGGCCCTTCGCCATCGCATCCGAGTAAAGAAAGCTGGGAAGATAAGCGATGCCCAGCCCGGAAATCGCAGCGTTCAAAAGGCTTTGCCCGTCATTCACACTCAGCCAACCGGCGGTGCGCACCTGCCGCTTTTCGCCCGAAGGCGCGGTCAGCTTCCAGACATTCCCGGCCGACTGGCTCGAATAATGCAACAGCTTGTGTTCGTTCAGATCGTCGATCTTTTCGGGACGCCCATAGCGGTCGAAATAGCCCGGGCTTGCGATCATGCGCCGCGTCGTTTCGGTCAGTTTGCGGGCGCGCAGGGTGCTGTCTTCCAACTCCCCGATGCGGATCGCCATGTCAAAGCCTTCGCTGATCAACTCGACGTAGCGGTTGTTGAGCACCATATTGACCGTAATATCCGGAAAATCCGCAAGAAAATCGCCCAAAACTGGGCTCAGATGATTTACGCCAAAGTCCGTCGCCACGCTGATCCGAAGAAGTCCCTGCGGGTCGCTCTGCATCGAGGACACCAGCGCATCCGCCTCCCCCGCATCGTTCAGAACCCGACGCGCTCGGTCGTAATAAGCCAGCCCGATTTCGGTCGGGGACACCCTGCGCGTGGTGCGGTTGAGGAGCCGCGCGCCAAGCCGTGCCTCAAGGCTCGAGACGTGCTTCGAGACGGCGGATTTCGAAATCCCCATCTTCTTGGCGGCGTCGGTGAAGCCCCCTTGGTCCACGACCATGGCAAAGGCCTCCATTTCCGTCAATCGATCCATTGCTCAGCTACCTCTGCGTGCTTTTCGTTGCAGACATGTATGCTGTCGGATTGGGGCAGAATGCGGGCGCGTCTGAGATAATATCGCGGTTTTGTCGGGGATCGTTCCGGGCCGGGAAACGGTGAAACGGCTGTTTCCGGGCGTTCAGGCGGGAGGTTTCAGCGCCCTTCAGAACAAGCACTTCCCCCAGTAAAACCTGAGCCCAGCGGCTTACGCCACCATCTGCGATGCCTTCTTAAGGTCGACCGAAACAAGCTGGCTCACGCCTTTTTCCTGCATCGTGACCCCGAACAGGCGATCCATGCGCGCCATCGTCACCGCGTGGTGCGTGATGATCAGGAACCGGGTTTCGGTCCTGCGGCACATTTCGTCCAGCAGATCGCAGAACCGCGTCACGTTTGCATCGTCCAGCGGCGCATCGACCTCGTCCAGAACACAGATCGGCGCCGGATTGGCGATGAACACCGCAAAGATCAGCGCCATCGCCGTCAACGTCTGTTCGCCCCCCGAAAGCAGCGAAAGCGTCGACAGTTTCTTGCCCGGCGGCTGACACATGATTTCAAGCCCCGCTTCCAGCGGATCGTCGCTTTCCACCAGCACAAGGTTCGCCTCGCCCCCACCAAACAGGTGCCGGAACAACAGCGAGAAGTTTGAATTCACCTGTTCGAACGCGGTCAAAAGCCGCTCGCGCCCTTCGCGGTTCAGGCTGGCAATGCCATTGCGAAGGGTGCGGATCGCCTCTTCCAGATCGGTCTTTTCCTTGACCAGGCTGTCGTGCTCTTCCTGCACCTCGCGCGCGTCTTCCTCGGCCCGCAGGTTCACCGCGCCCAGCGCGTCGCGCTGCCGCTTCAGGCGATTCACATCCGCCTCGATCGCCCCGCTCTCGGGCATCTTGTCCGGATCGGCTTCCAACTGCTCCAGCAAGGCGGCGGGCCCCGTATCCAACTCCTCGGCGATCCGCTCTTCGGCGGCGGCCACCGTTTCACGCGCGGCTTCTGCCCGCGCCTCGGCCCGCGCGCGCGCTTCCCGCGCCTCGCCTGCCGTGCGCTCGGCATCCCGTTCCCCGGCCAGCGCTTCACGCAGCGCGCCTTCGGCGGACGAAAGCGCATCCGCACTCTTCGCCCGGCGCGCGTCGGCCTCGGAAATTGCGTGGCTCAACTCATCGCGTTTCGCGGCCAGTTCCTCGGGCGCGGCATTGGCTTCTTTCAACTCGGCTTCCGAGGCGTCCTTGCGCTCGCCCAATTCGGCGATGCGCTTGTCGGCACTCTCCAACCGGTGCTTCCAGCCCGAGATTTCCTTGGTCACTTCCTGCGTGCGCTTCAACCGCGCATCGCCCTCGCGCTTCAACTCATCATGGGCCGAACGGCGCGACATCATGGTGATCCGCGCGGCCTCGACCGTCATCTTGATATCTTCGGCCTCGGCTCGCGCCGCGTCCAGATCGCCCAGATCGGCCAGCGCCTTCTCGGCCTCGCTCACCTGCTTGCGCGCCGCCATCGCCTCTTCCTCGTGGCGGGTCACCGCCATCGAAAGGCTCTCCAGCCGCGATCCCGAAAGGTTTCGGTCGGCCTCGGCCCGCGACAGGGCGCGCGCCGCGTCATTGACCCGCTGATCGGCCTCACGTCGGGCGGCCCGCGCCATCCGGTCGGCTTCGGTCAGGTTGGTCAGCCGCATCTGCAACGCCTCGTGCGCCGCGCGCGCCCCTTCGGCGCGCTGCTCGGCAGCGGCCATCTGCTGCTTCAACGCTTCCAGCCGGTTGATCTGCTCCAGCCGCAGCGCCGCCGCACTCGGCGCATCCTCGGCCCAGGCGCGGAACCCGTCCCAGCGCCACAAATCGCCCTCGCGGCTCACCAGCCGCTGCCCGGGTTTCAACGCCGCCTGCAGGCGCGGCCCGTCCTCGGCCTCGACCAAGCCGATCTGCGCCATCCTGCGGGCCAGAACATCGGGCACCGAAACATGCTCGGACAGCGCCGTAACCCCGCCCGGCAACCCCTGCGCCACGTCATACCCCGGCAATAACGACCAGCCCGAAGGCCCGTCCGCGTCCACTTCGGGCGCGCGCAGATCATCTGTCAGCGCCGCGCCCAGCGCCTTCTCATAGCCCTGCTCGACCTGAAGCCGGTCCATAATCTGCCCGCCCTCGGCGGTATCGCGCTGCACCAGCCGGGCCAGCGCCGTCGCCTCGGCGGACAGGGCCGAAACCTCGCCCTCGGCTTCGCTGCGCTCGGCCCGCGCGTCGGCTTCGCGCGATTGCGTCTCGGCGCGCGCGGCCTCCGCCTGCGCCAGTGCCTCTTCGACCTCGGCCGCCTTGGCCTGCGCCGCGGTCTCGGCCTCGCCGGCCGTTTTGAAATCCGCCTCGGCCTTCTTCAGCCCGGCCTGCGCCTCGTCCATCGCGACTCGCGCCTTGGTGGCCTCGGCCTCGCTGCGCGCTTGGGTTTTGCGGCTGTCTTCCAACAGGCGCTGCGCCGATTGGTGCCGTGCCGCCAGCCGCGCCACATCCTCGGTCAGTTGCGAAAGATCGCCCTCGCGCGCCGAAAGAACCTGCGCCGCCGACCGCGCGGCCTCGGCCGCCTCTTCCAGCCGCGCATCGTGGCCCTCGCCCGCCTTGGCCAGTTCGCGCGCTTCCCATTCCAGCCGCTGGATGGTGTCGCCCGCGTCGCGGTTCAGCCCCGCCTCGCGCTCCATATCCTTGGACAGTTGCGCAATCCGCCGCTTCAGCGTCTCGATGGTTTCCAGCGCCCGCGCTTCCTGATCGCTCAGCGTGTCGCGTTGCACCTGCAAGCGCTGCAACACCGCCGCCGCAATCGCCTCTTCCTCGCGCAACGGGGGAAGCGCCTCTTCCGCCGCCACCCGCGCCTTGGCCGCACTGCGTGAGGCCCCCTCGGCCTGCGCCGCCGCCTGCGTGCGCTCGCGCAAGACGTCATCCGCCGCCTGCCGCGCATCCTCTGCCTCTTTCCAACGGCGGTAGAGCAAAAGCCCCTCGGCCCGGCGCAACTCCTCGCCAATCGCGCGATAACGCTGCGCCTGCCGGGCTTGGCGCGCCAGCTGGGCCAACTGGCTCGCCAACTGCTCGATCACGTCATCAACACGGGCCAGGTTCTGCTCTGCACCTTTCAGCTTCAACTCAGCCTCGTGGCGCCGCTGGTAAAGCCCGCTGATCCCCGCCGCCTCTTCAAGGATTCGCCGCCGGTTCTTTGGCTTGGCGTTGATCAACTCGGCAATCTGCCCCTGCCGGACCAGTGCCGGCGAATGCGCCCCGGTCGAGGCATCGGCAAACAGCATCTGCACATCACGCGCCCGCACGTCCTTTCCGTTGGTCTTATAGGCACTGCCAACGTCCCGCGTGATCCGTCGCACGATCTCAAGCGCATCGCTGTCGTTGAACCCCGCCGGGGCCAGCCGCTCACTGTTGTCGATCAGAAGTGAGACTTCCGCGAAGTTGCGCGCCGGCCGGGTCGAAGCCCCGGCAAAGATCACGTCCTCCATCCCGCCGCCACGCATCGCCGTGGGCCGGTTCTCGCCCATCACCCAGCGCAGCGCCTCAAGCAGGTTGGACTTGCCACAGCCATTGGGCCCCACGACGCCGGTCAACCCATCCGCGATGATGAGGTCGGTCGGATCGACGAAGCTCTTGAAGCCGGTCAGTCTGAGCTTGGAAAAACGCAACGGAAGGGCCTGCCTGCTCATTGATTCTACATATCAGGCAAGTTTGCGTCCCCTGCCCCTCGCGAGTCAACGCCGCCACCCCATATCCGGCGATGCCCCGCCAGTTATCCACAAGATATCGCGTTTATCCCCAAAATATGGACCCTGAATCCATGTCTGCGCGACAAACTCGCCCCGAACCACCGCCCCCGAATCTCACCTCTTGACCTCCTGCGCCGCCCACATAACCCTACGCCCATGATCCATGTCGCCCCCGCTTCCCCGTTCGATCCCCCGGTCCGCGCCCTGCTCGAGGCCTCCCATGCCCTGATGGCTAGCCTCTATGCGGCCGAGGCCAACCACTACCTCTCGCTCGACGCCCTGACAGAGCCCCACATTACCCTCTTCGCCGCCTCCCAAGGCGGCAACACGCTGGCCACCGGCGCCCTCGCCCGGATGCAGGGCTACGGCGAAGTCAAATCCATGTTCACCGCGCCCGAAGCCCGCGGCCACGGCCTCGCCGATGCACTTCTCTCCCACATCGAAGCCGAGGCTCGCAGCGCGAACCTCCCCTACCTCCGCCTTGAAACCGGCACCGGCCTCGACGCCGCACACCGCCTCTACGCCCGCCACGGCTTTACGCCCCGCGGCCCGTTCGGCGCCTACCCCGCCGCCGACACCTCCGTGTTCATGGAGAAGTCCCTACATAAAAACCTCTAACCCACCACCACGCCCCCGGCGCACCCACAGCGCATCCACGGCGCGCCAGTCCTTTCACTTTTCTGAAAATACTCATGCCCCATTCCTGCGAATCACAGGCCGCCGCCGGGGCCTATGCCGTCGCTGTGAAGCCGCCCCCAAAACAAGGGACTGAATGACGACACTGGCCCCTCAAAGGCTCACCGCCGACGCGCCCGCCCTGCCCGGCGTGCTGTCGCTGCTGCATCGCGCCTTCGCTTACTTGGACGGGCGGATCGATCCGCCTTCCTCTCTCACCCGCATGACCCACGAAAACCTCAGCGAAGAAGCGAACCGTCATCAGGTCTGGGCCATTCTCGAAGGCGACGCGCCAATCGCCTGCATGATCCTGACCCCGAAACCAGCCACGCTCTATCTCGGCAAACTCGCCACCGATCCACGGCAACGCGGCCGTGGCCTCGCCCGCGTCATGATTAATCAGGCCGAAACCATCGCCCGCGCGCTGGCCCTGCCCTCGATCACGCTGCAAACCCGCATCGAACTCCTGGAAAACCACGCCACCTTCCGCGCCCTCGGCTTCGTCGCCACAGGTGAGACAACGCATCCGGGCTACACCCGGCCAACCTCGCTCACTTTCACGAAACAGCTCTAAACGACCTTCACCCCCGGCCAACCGGGAGCCGCGGCTCATGGGACGGTGGGCGGGGCGACGGCGCAGCCGAGCGCCGAACACCGGTCAGCATCCACCCCTTACTCGCCCAGCTTGGCGTGTATCTCGTCGAGGTCGATCTCGCCCACCGGCATCTTGTTCGACGGGTCTTCGAAGTCGTATTTGAACAGGTTGAAATCGCGGTGATAGATTTCATAGACAAGATGCATCGACAGGTCGTCGAAATAATCTTCCACCGGATGCGCCCGCTTCGGACCATGCCCTTCGCTCTCGTTAAAGCGCGGAATCTCGGCCAGGTTCACATCATGTGGTGTCTCGATCGCCTCGAGCACCTGCTGCATCCCGTCGTTGAAGTCCTCGGTCCAGAAAATCTTGTCATACCGCCCGCCGTTCACGATGAAGGTGCTCACATGCCCGCTCATCGCGCTCCAGTGGATGTCCGGCTCCATCGGCCTCCGCCAACGGATCGTGTCACGCGTAAACAGAAGGAACCGGCGAAAGCTCTCGATCTGGTCGAAGTCGAAATCATCCTCGGGGCTGCCCACCTCGATTCCGTATTTCTGGATCAGCAGCGGCACAAGGTTGCCGCGATACCGCTTGCCGTTGCGCTGTATGCCACAGATCTTGTCGAAGAAACTCGACAGGATCCGCGTGTAAGGATTGCGCACACAGGTGAAGGCATACGAATTGTGCGTCTTCACATTGGCATTGATCAACTGCTGACTTTCGTCGCGCGCCCACTTGTGCAACCCATCGGTCGCATCATGGATGTCACCGTCGAAAAACTCGCCGTGATCCGAATAATACATGATCTGTCCGATGGTCGAGCAGGCGCATTTCGGCACCACGCGATAGACCATGCTTTCGCTTTCGGTCATCCATGTCCCAGGAAAACCCATGGAACCACTGCCTCCGATTGAATTCTTTTTGTTGGTAGCCTTATAGCAATGAGAATTTCCTAAACAAATAGAGATTGTGCATGTCACGCACTGTTGTGACCGCGCTGCCGCGCCTGCCGCAGAGGGCGCGTTCGTCACCAACGCTTGCTCCGCTTACCCACCGTCAGTGCGCCACAGAGGCGATTTATCCGGAAATCCGTGTTTATTCGCGCTTCGTAAACCACTATCAAGATAAACAAAGCAAAGAGCAGAGAGCGCGAACCACCCCAGATGGCCAAGATCGCCTTCATATTGCTATGCCACAAGGACCCCGAGGCCATCATCAAGCAGGCCGAACGGTTGACGGCGGTGGGCGACTACATGTCGATCCATTTTGATGCCAGCGCCAAGCCCGAATTCTACACCCAGATCCGAAATGCGCTCGACGGCAACCCCAACGTCACCTTCTCAAAGAAGCGCATCAAGTGCGGCTGGGGCGAATGGTCTCTTGTGCAGGCCACGTTGCACGCGGTCGAAGCGGCGGTCGATGCTTTTCCACGCGCCACGCATTTCTACATGCTGTCGGGCGATTGCATGGCGATCAAATCCGCCGAATACGCGCATGAATTCCTCGACCGCGAGGATTGCGACTATATCGAAAGCTTCGATTATTTCGACAGCGACTGGATCAAGACCGGCTGGAAAGAAGAACGGCTGATCTATCGCCACTGGTTCAACGAACGCACCCAGAAAAGGCGCTTCTACGGCATGTTCGCGCTGCAAAAGCGGCTCGGCCTCACCCGCAAGATCCCCGAAGATCTTCAGATCATGATCGGCTCTCAGTGGTGGTGCCTGCGCCGCCGCACGATCGAATGGATCATCGATTTCACCAAACGACGCCGCGATGTGATGCGCTTCTTTCGCACCACGTGGATCCCGGACGAGACCTTCTTTCAGACCCTCGTCCGCCACCTCGTTCCCGAACATGAAATCCGAAGCCGCACGCTCACCTTCCTGATGTTCACTGACTACGGCATGCCGGTGACCTTCTACAACGATCACTATGATCTGTTGCTCAGCCAAGATTTCCTCTTCGCCCGCAAGATCTCGCCCGAGGCAAAAGAACTCAAGCGCCGCCTCGGCCTGCTCTACGCAACACGCGGCTGGGATTTCAAGATTTCCAACGAGGGGCGCTCGCTCTTCAAATTCCTCACCGGACGTGGCCGGATCGGCCGCCGCTTCGCCTCGCGTTTCTGGGAAACAGAAAGCTCACTTGGCCGCGAACGCGAATTGCTGATCGTGGTGTGCAAAAAGTGGCACGTCGCCAAGCGGCTTGTGGACCGCATCCGGCAGATGACGAACATCCCCTGTATCGAATACCTCTTTAACGAGGAATCGACGCCGCTGCCCGATCTGGGCGGGATTCAATCGACTATGGGCAAACGTCACCGCCACCGCCGCGCGCTGATGCGGATGCTGTTCGACTACTACGATAGTGACCGGCTGATCATCTGCCTTGATCCTTCGAACATGGATCTGCTCGATGATTTCTGCCACGACCGCTCGACAACGCGCCTGCTTGAGGTCGAGTGCATCTTCACCGATGACTACCTCACCGGACACGCAATGCGTGTCGGCCTCGCGGGTGAAAAAACCCCGCAGGAAACGCTTGATCGCCTTCTGCCCACGATCCGCGGCGATATCCAGTTCGAGATCGACCAGATCCGCGATGCCAACTATGAAAACCACAATCGCATGCGAGAGGCCGACAGCCCCGGTGCGAATGCCATCGCGCTGGAAAACTTCCTCGCTATCGGGCATGAGAAGGCGATGGAAATCGCCAAAACAGACTATCTTTTCGCCGATTGACGGCCCCGCCCGCCTTCGCCCATATTGCAGCCCGTATCGCAGCCACAGGAATCCAAGCCAATGGTCACCAAAGCTCCCGAAATCCGTTATGCAGATTCATGGCGCGTCTCTTGCGACGGCGGCGAAGGGGCACTCGGCCATCCGCGTGTCTGGCTTTCGATCCCGCATGAAACCGGGTTTGTCGAATGCCCCTATTGCGACGCGAAAATCATCCACGAAGAGTTCCGCGGCAAGGTCGAGTAACGGTTTTCCGCCGCGGAAAACCGCCAAAATTCTTTCGAAGAATTTTAGGGCGCCCAGCCACACCCCAATCACACACCCCCAAAAAAATCCTCGTAGGATTTTTGGACGAATTCCTCGCAGGAATTCGCCCTAGCCCCCCGCCGCGCCCTATGGCACATATGAGCCCAATCGCGAACGGGGAGTGACGCTCATGGCTTTCGGCAAAGGCTGCCACCTGCATCTGATCGACGGCTCGGCCTTCATCTTCCGCGCCTATCACGCCCTGCCGCCGCTGACGCGCAAATCCGACGGGTTGCCGATCGGCGCTGTCGCGGGCTTTTGCAACATGCTGCAAAAATACGTCGAAGAGGCAGGCGGCGATGACGCGCCCACCCATGCCGCCGTGATTTTCGACTATTCTGGCAAGTCGTTCCGCAACGATATCTACGACAAGTACAAGGCCAACCGCCCCCCCGCGCCCGAAGACCTCGTGCCGCAGTTCCCGCTCACGCGCGATGCCACCAAGGCCTTCAACGTCGCCTGCCACGAGGTCGAAGGCTACGAGGCTGACGACATCATCGCCACCCTCGCCGTGCAGGCGCGCGCGCTCGGTGGCCGCGTCACCATCATCTCGTCCGACAAGGACCTCATGCAGCTGGTCGGCGGTGGCGTCGAAATGCTCGACGCGATGAAGAACCGCCGCATCGACCGCGACGGCGTGATCGAGAAATTCGGCGTCCCCCCCGAGCGTGTCGTTGATGTGCAAGCGCTAGCCGGCGACTCGGTCGACAACGTCCCTGGCGCGCCCGGCATCGGCATCAAGACCGCCGCGCTTCTCATCAACGAATTTGGCGACCTCGATGCGCTGCTGTCACGCGCCGAGGAGATCAAGCAGCCCAAACGCCGCGAAACCCTGATCGACAAGGCCGATCAGATCCTCATGTCGCGCGAACTTGTCCAGCTCAAGGAAGACACGCCGCTCGATTTCACCATCGACGATCTCGAAGTGCACGATCCCGACCCGGAGGTGCTTCTTCCTTTCTTGGCCGAAATGGAATTCCGCACCCTCTCCAAGCGCATCGCCGACAAGATGGGAGTCGACGCCCCGATCATCGAAGACACCCCCGTCGCCACCGGCGATGATGCCCCCGCGCCCGAATTTCCGCCCATCGAGCCCGAGAAATACGAACGTGTCCGCGATATGGAAGCGCTCAATCGCTGGATCGCGCTTATCGAAAAACGCGGTTATGTCGCCATCGACACCGAAACCACCTCGCTTAACGAAATGCTGGCCGAACTGGTCGGAATCTCGCTCGCCGTGATCCCGGGCGAGGCCTGCTATATCCCGCTCACCCACAAAAGCGGCGCGTCCGACGATCTGTTCGGCTCGGATGAACTGGCCGAGGGGCAATTGCCCCTGCAACAGGTGCTGGACGCGCTGAAACCGATCCTCGCCTCCGACGCGGTGCTGAAGATCGGGCAAAACATGAAATACGATGCCAAGATCTTCGCCAATTACGGCGTCGAGGTCTCCACCATCGACGACACCATGCTGATGTCCTACGCGATGTTCTCGGGCATCCACAATCACGGCATGGATGCGCTGTCCGAACGTTACCTCGGCCACGAGCCGATCCCGATCAAATCGCTGCTCGGCACCGGCAAATCCGCCATCACCTTCGATCGCGTGCCGATTGACGAGGCCGTGAAATACGCCGCCGAAGACGCTGACATCACGCTCCGCCTCTGGCACCTGTTCAAACCGCGCCTGCACCGCGAGCGGGTGACCACCGTCTACGAAACGCTCGAACGCCCCCTCGTCCCCGTGCTGGCCGAAATGGAGCGCAACGGCATCCAGGTCGATCGCGATACGCTAAGCCGCATGTCCAACGCCTTCGCCCAGAAGATGGCCGCGCTGGAAGCGGAACTCCACGAGATGGCAGGCCACGAATTCAACGTGCAAAGCCCCGCGCAGGTCGGCCAGATCCTGTTCGATGAAATGTCGCTCGAAGGTGGCAAGAAAACCAAGACGGGCCAATGGTCCACCCCGGCGGATGTACTCGAAGACTTGGCCACCCTGCACGATTTCCCGGCCCGCATCCTCGATTACCGCCAGTTACAAAAGCTGAAATCGACCTACACGGATGCGCTGCAAACCCATATCGACCCCGACACTGGCCGCGTGCATACCTCTTACGTCCAAACCGGCGCCAACACCGGCCGCCTCGCCTCGACCGATCCGAACCTGCAAAACATTCCCGTGCGTACCGAGGAAGGCCGCCGCATCCGCGAGGCCTTCGTCGCGCCCGAGGGCAAGACCCTGATCTCGCTCGACTATTCCCAGATCGAGCTGCGCATCCTCGCCCATGTCGCCGGGATCGAGACGATGAAACAGGCGTTCCGCGACGGCCTCGACATCCACGCCATGACCGCGAGCGAAATGTTCAATGTCCCGCTGGACGAGATGACACCCGAGGTGCGCCGCCGTGCCAAGGCGATCAACTTCGGCGTGATCTATGGCATCTCGGGCTTCGGCCTTGCGCGCAACCTGCGCATCCCACGCGGCGAGGCACAGGCCTTCATCGACGAGTATTTCAAGCGCTACCCCGGCATCCGCGCCTACATGGACGATACGGTAGCGTATGCCAAGGAACATGGCCACGTCAGC
Source organism: Rhodalgimonas zhirmunskyi (assembly GCA_030848925.1). Classification (GTDB taxonomy): domain Bacteria; phylum Pseudomonadota; class Alphaproteobacteria; order Rhodobacterales; family Rhodobacteraceae; genus Rhodalgimonas; species Rhodalgimonas zhirmunskyi. The sequence continues at coordinate 8,636 of JANFFA010000006.1, read as the reverse complement.
ACCCTGTTCGGGCGCAAGATCCACACCCCCGAAATCGGCGCCAAGGGGCCGCAAGCGGGCTTCGCCAAACGCGCCGCGATCAACGCCCCGATCCAAGGCACCGCCGCCGACGTGATCCGCCGCGCCATGATCCGCATGCCCGACGCGATCAAGGGCCAGCCCGCCAAGATGCTGCTGCAAGTGCACGACGAACTGCTGTTCGAGGTCGACGAAGACGCCGCTGATCAGCTGATCGACATCGCCCGCGAGGTGATGGAAAGCGCCGCCGCCCCGGCGGTGCATCTCGACATTCCGCTTATCGTCGACGCGGGCAAAGGCGCCAACTGGGCCGAAGCGCACTAGCCCTTGGCGATCAACCAATCCATCGCCCGCGTCGGCCACAGCCGGCGCAGCGCGCCCATCAAATACGTCGCCCCGGTCACATAATACCGCGGCTTCGGGCGTGGGCTTTCCAGCGCATGGATCAGCTTTCTGGTCACCGCATCGGGCGCCATTTCAAAGAAATCCTTGCCCTCTTTCTCGGCATAGAGGCGCTTCAACAGGCTGCCCTCGTATTGCGCGCGGCGCGGAGAGTTTTCCCAATCCACCCATTTCTCAAACGGCGGGATCGAATTCGCGCGGATCTTCGACGTGATCGGCCCCGGCTCGATCAGGCTGATGTGAATGGGCGTATCGCGCATCTCGATGCGCAACACATCGGTCAGCCCCTCAAGCGCGAACTTCGTGGCGACGTAAGGCCCCCGCCACGGCATCGGCACCAGCCCCAGAACCGACGAGCAGTTCACGATCCGCCCATGCCCTTGGGCCCGCATCACCGGGATCACCTGCCGGGTCAGTTCGTGCAGCCCGAACAGGTTCGCCTCGAAAATTTCGCGCAGGGCTTGTGTCGGAATATCTTCGACCGCGCCGGGCATCGCATAGGCCGCGTTGTTGTAAAGCGCATCCAGCGTGCCACCGGTCTTTTCCAGAACCTCCGCCAGCGCCGCTGTGATGCTGGCCTCATCGGCCATCTCGATCATCACGGCCTCCAACCCTTCCGAAGCCAGCCTTGCGGCATCCTCGGCGCGCCGGACACCCGCGAAAACACGCCAGCCGCGCTTGGCCAAACCATGCGCGGCGTCATAGCCGATACCCGAGGAACACCCGGTAATAAGAATGGATTTCGTCATTTTGCCCGCCCTGCCGTTTTCAGCAGGGCTAGGCTACTCTGCCTCTCGGGGCAAGTGTCCGGCACAGCAGCCGAAACTGCGCGCTCAGTCCGCCGGTGCCAGCAGGAAATCCGCAACCCATGCGATCTCGCCGCTATCTTCGACCTTCAGCTTGACCCAGCCATCGCCATTGTCCGCGATCACTTCGACAAGGTCACCCCGGCCCAGCTTGCCCGCCACGCCATAATCCGTGCCCGGCCCCTGACGCAGGTTCACCCGGTTCGAGCGCACCTTGCGCACGTCACGCCCATCGCTGGATTTGGCGCGCACCTTTTGCACATGCGCCGTCGCTGCGGGGTTCTGCATGCCCACCTCGGCCGCAGCCACCAGCAGGGCGATCTTTTCGGGGTCGGCGGATACCGTCATGACACCCGCGCCCTGCACCGCACGATCCGCGTTCAGGGTCAGCGTCTGGCGCTTGGCGCTATCCGTCATAGGCGCGGTCGCCGAGGCCGAAGCCAGCGTCACAGTCGCGCTCTGGTCAATTCCAGCCAGAAGTTTTGGGCTGATCTTGGTCGCCCCGGCATCCGGGCGCGCAACCTGATCGCGCGCCGCAGCAAGAGCGTTCTGTTGGTTCAGCCGGGTCTCTTCAACCTTGGCAGCATATTGCAGGGATCCTTCATGCGGCACGTAGTCCGACCCGCCGCTCAGATACCAGAACGACCATCCCAAAAATGCAAACGTCACCACGATAAGGCGCCACATACCAACTAATCCCCCGGAACTTTCGCGGCCACCGAACCGCGTTCACTTCACTTGAACGCAGCCTATACCTGATTCGTTTCATCTCACAGTCGGGAATTCCTGATTAATTCTCCCCCCTGTCACAAACTTGTCGCAAGCGCGCACAGTCCGGTGCCCTCACTGCCTCTCCCCGATGCACCGCCGCCGCATCAAGCACCCCTTGTCCCTCTTGGCAAACACCGCCCGGTCATGCAAAGAAGGGCGTCAAAGCTGGCATGCGGCCCGGGGACCGCCGCATTGTCAGGGGCGCAGCATCACAAGCGCCAAGAGCGGTACAGCCCCGGCAGATGAAGAGAAACGCCACAGGCATGAGCGATCTGATCGACGATTCGGATACCGGCGATGACGGCGGCCAGCAGGTCTCCGAACCGCTGCGCCGTGCAATCGGCGATCGCTACCTGACCTACGCGCTCTCGACCATCATGAACCGCGCCCTGCCCGACGCACGCGACGGTTTGAAGCCGGTGCACCGCCGGATCCTCTACGCGATGAGCCGCCTGCGCCTCAACTCGGGGGGCGGCTTCCTAAAGTCGGCCAAGATTTCCGGCGACACGATGGGCGATTTTCACCCCCACGGCGACGCCGCGATCTATGACGCGATGGCCCGCCTGGCGCAGGATTTCGCCGTCCGCTATCCGCTGGTCGATGGCCAGGGTAACTTCGGCAACATCGACGGCGATAACCCGGCGGCCTCGCGCTATACCGAGGCACGGATGACCGTCTTCGCCGAGGCCATGCTCGAAGGTCTCTCGGAAAACGCCGTCGATTTTCGCCCCAACTACGATGGCCGTCTGGAAGAGCCCGTCGTCCTTCCCGCGCAATTCCCGCATCTTTTGGCCAATGGCGCATCGGGCATCGCCGTCGGCATGGCGACGAACATCCCGCCGCATAACATCGACGAGCTGATCGGCGCCTGCCTGCACCTGATCAAGTTCCCCAATGCCTCCGACGACAAGCTGCTCGACTACGTTCCCGGCCCGGATTTCCCCACCGGCGGCGTCATTGTCGAGCCACGCGAAAGCATCGCACAGGCCTATCGCACCGGGCGCGGCGCCTTCCGCCTGCGCGCCAAGTGGGAGATCGAAGACCTCGGCCGTGGTCAGTGGCAGGTGGTCATCACCGAAATCCCCTATCAGGTTCAGAAATCTAAGCTGATCGAAAAGATCGCCGAGCTGATCCAGCTCAAGAAAATTCCGATCCTCGCCGATGTGCGCGACGAATCCGCCGACGACATCCGCCTGATCCTTGAACCGCGCTCCAAGAACGTCGATCCGGACGTTCTGATGAACATGATGTTCCGCAATTCCGATCTGGAACTGCGCTTCTCGCTCAACATGAACGTGCTGATCGACGGGGTCACGCCCAAGGTCTGCTCGATGAAGGAAGTCCTGCGCGCCTTCCTCGATTTCCGGCGCGAGGTGCTGATCCGCCGCTCGCGGCACCGGATGGCCAAGATCGACAACCGGCTCGAGGTGCTCTCGGGCCTGATCACCGCCTTTCTGAACCTCGACCGCGTGATCGACATCATCCGCTACGACGACGATCCGAAAGCGGCCCTGATGTACGAAGACTGGTCGCGCCCGCATCAGGACACCATCCCCCGCGCCACCGATGAAAGCGATTACCGCTCGCCACTCACCGGCGTTGATGTCTCCTCGCTCACCCTCATCATCGACGAAGAGGCGCAGGCCACCGGCGTGCTGATCGAATCCGATGACGGCACCCGCGCCATCCCGCAAAGCTACGCGGGCCGCGAAAACGGCCTATCCGACGTGCAGGCCGAAGCCATCCTCAACATGCGCCTGCGCAGCTTGCGCCGCCTGGAAGAGGAAGCGCTGGTCAAAGAACGCGACGCCCTGATGGAAGAGCGCGCCGACCTCGAAGACCTGCTCGAAGCCGAAGACCTGCAATGGGATCGCATCGCGGATCAGCTTAAAGAAGTGCGCAAGACCTTCGGCAAGAACCACGAAATCGGGGCCCGCCGCACCCAGTTTGCCGAAGCCGTCGAAGCCGAAGAAGTCCCGCTCGAAGCCATGATCGAGCGTGAGCCGATCACCGTGGTCTGCTCGAAAATGGGCTGGATTCGCGCCATGTCCGGCCATATCGACCTGACCCGCGAGCTGAAATACAAAGACGGCGACGAAGGCCGCTTCGTCTTCCACGCCGAAACCACCGACAGGTTGCTGGTGTTCGGCTCTAATGGCCGCTTCTACACCATTCAGGCCGCAACCCTACCCGGCGGGCGCGGCATGGGCGAACCGCTGCGCCTGATGGTCGACCTCCCGAACGAGGCCGAGATCGTCGCGCTCTTCATCCACCGCCCGGGTCAGAAGCTGATCGTCGCCTCTGCCGAGGGCAACGGCTTCATCGTGCCCGAAGATGACGTGGTGGCTCAGACCCGCTCGGGCAAGCAGGTGCTCAACGTCAAGGACACCGTCGCTTTGATCGCCAAGCCGGTGACGGGCGATCACGTTGCAATCTGTTCGCAAAACGGCAAATTCCTCGTCTTCCCACAAGACGAACTGCCCGAAATGGCCCGCGGCAAGGGCGTGCGTCTTCAGAAATACAACACCGCCCGCGGCCGCCAAGGCGCGCTTGAACTCGATGGTGGTCTTTCTGACCTGACCACTTTTGCATGGGCCGACGGGCTCAGCTGGGAAATGGGCGGCGGCAAAACCCGCCATGAACCCGACCTCACCGAATGGCTCGGCAAACGCGCCGGTGTCGGCAAGCGCCCGCCCTACGGTTTCCCCAAGGACTACAAGTTCAGCTAAGGACGGCACGAAAACTGCGGCACCAGTCCCGTCCTTCTGCTAGGGATGGCGCATGACCAGCTTCGGCCCCGCCCCTCTTTTGCCACTCATCGCCGCGCTCGGCCTCGGCCTTGCGGCCCCATCTCAGGCCGATGAGGCGACAGAGTGCCAAGCCGCCCTCGACGGCTTCTCCGCGATGCTTGGCGATGGCGACCGATACCTCGGCCTGCGCTCTCAAAGCGGCGGCGCCGCCCTGCACGGCCTGCCCTGCCACGAGGGCGAGATCATCGACTGGTTCGAAAAAGGTGGCTGGACTCACCGCAAAACCGCCACGGCCAGTGGCGCATTTTTCGGCGCTGGCTCGACCAGATACAGAATGGACCGGGGCTTGGTCTTCTGCCGCCCTCAACCGCGCCTTCTTGGCTGGCTCAAGGGCGGCTGTTCCGTTCAAGCGACCGTTGTCCTTTCCGAGGGGCGGATCACGCACGTCTTCGCCGGTCCGACGAAATAGCCCCCCTCACGTCAGGTATTTTTCAAACCACGCAATCGTGCGCTGCCAAGCCAGTTCCGCCGCTGCCTCGTCATAACGGGGCGTGCTGTCATTGTGGAACCCGTGGTTCACACCCTCATAGACATAGGCCTCATATGTCGTCCCGGCCGCCTCCAGCGCCGCCTTGTAGTCGGGCCAGCCCGCGTTCACACGCTCGTCCAGCCCCGCGTAATGCAGCAACACCGGCGCCTTGATCCGGGGCACATCTTCGGCGGCGGGCTGGCGGCCATAAAACGGCACCGCCGCGCCCAGATCCTCGAAGGCGACCGCCGCCGCATTGGCCACGCCCCCACCATAACAGAACCCGGTGATGCCCAGCTTGTCGGTCGTGAACTCCGCCGCCTTCAGCCAATCCACGGCGGCAAAGAAATCATTCATCAGCTTCACCGGATCGACCGTCTTCTGAAGCGTGCGCCCCTCGTCGTCATTTCCCGGATAGCCCCCGACCGACGAAAGCCCATCGGGCGCCAGCGCCACAAACCCCGCTTTGGCCACCCGCCGCGCCACGTCTTCGATATAGGGGTTCAGCCCACGGTTCTCATGCACAACCACGACGCCGGGCACCGAACCCGTGGCACCTGCGGGTTTCACAAGGTATCCGCGCACCTCGCCGTGCCCATCGGGGGATGGATATGTGATGTATTCCGGCACGATGTCGGGATCGGTGAACTTGACCTGCTCGGCCAACGCGTAATCCGGCTTCATCGCCGCCAGTATCGCGGGCGCGGTCATCCCGGCCACGGCGAACCGCCCGGCCCGGTCAAGGAACTGCCGCTTGGTGATCATGCCATGCGCGTAGTGGTCATAAAGCTCCAGAAGCTCCGGAGCGAAATCTTTCGCCGTCAGTCGTGCCATCTGTCGTTCTCCCGGTTGCCGTCCTCATGCTGAGGTTTAGGACAGCGTAGCAGGATTCGCGCCCGCCCGGGTCTTCACGTTTGCTTCAAGCCGCGCGCGCCGCCTTTACGCTTTCACGCAACACCCCGCGCTGAATTCCGTGCCCGACGGATTGCAGGCGGAGTGCATACACTTTGCAGACGCCCGTTTTCGGCGTTTTTCCGCGTTAACCTATGCCGGTTCCGAGGTCAGCCAGACCCCGCCTTCGGGGCGCAAGGTCAGGATCATCACCGGCTTGGGCGCCTTCCCCGGCAGCAGCGAAAACCGCCGCTTCGACAGCAGCGTCGCAAGGATGATCACCGCCTCCTGCACCGCGAAACTGACCCCGATGCAAATCCGTGGCCCGTCCCCGAACGGCAGGTAGGCATAACGCTCTATCTCTTTGCGATCCTTGAATCTTTCCGGCCTGAACGCATCCGGATCATCCCACAAAAGACGGTTACGATGCAGCGCATAAATCGGGATCATCACGGTATCGCCGGGCCGAATTTCGCGCCCGCCCAACTCGTCCGCCTCCCGCGCCGTGCGAGACAGGATTCCCGCAGGCGGATAAAGCCGCAGGGTCTCATCTACGATCATGCGAATAAAAGGCAGCGAATCCAAGTCTTTGGCCTCGGCCACGCGACCTTGCAAAACGGCCTGTGCCTCCTCTCGCGCCCGGTCCTGAACCCCTTGATCAAAGGCACAAAGATAAAGCGCCCAAGACAGCGTCAGCGCCGTCGTCTCATGTCCCGCAACGATGAAGGTCAGCAGGTTGTCACGCAACTCTGCCGTATTCATTTTTCGTTTTGTTTCAGGATCTTCCCCCTCAAGCAACAGGTCCAAAAGATCGGGCGGCATCCCTGGCCCCGTGGCCTTGCGCGCCTCGACGGACTGATCCGCCAGCGCCTTCATCTCGCCCACAGCGCGTTTCGACAGCAGCCGCCCCGGACGCGGCACCCATCCGGGCACTCCCAGCATATCGAGAATCGAGACCTTCCCCGCCGCCGCGATATAATCGTCGATGGCACTGTGCACCTGCTCGGGATCGAACTGCGCCCCCTCCGAAAAGGTCACGTTTCCAATAACTTCGAAGGTCGCGCGCACCATCTCCTCGTAGTAGTCGACAGCCCGCTTTCCCGCCGCTTCGACCCTGTCGAGGCTGTTCTGTGCCGCCATGCCCATCACCGGTCCAAGCGCACTGACGTTGCGATGCGAGAAAGCCGGCGCCGCCGCCCGTCTCTGCCAGCGCCAATGTGCGCCCTCTGCGATGAACAAAGAGTCCCCGATCGCCGGTTTCAGCAGGTTCTTGGTGGTCACCGACTTCGGATAATTGTCGATATTTTCCAGCAGCATGCGCCGGATCGCCGCAGGCTCCATCACCATGTGCCAGCGTATGCCTGTCCGCCCCGACACCATCGGCTGACGCACCGCCAGATCGGGCAGGATCTCAAGCAGGTTGCGCCGCGCCGCCGCAAGGCTGCCCATCAATCCCAGCGGCTCTGTCACCAGCGGCACATGCACTGGAAGCGCCTCAACTGGCAATGCGTCGGTTTCGGTGGTCGTCATCGGCAAGCCCTCCCATCCCTTCCATTGAATATAGGCACCCCGCGCGACCATGAAAGATTGCGCCGCATCATCGGCTGCGGTATCCCGTTGCGCAAACTTGCAAAACCCCGGGGGGTATAATGATCCGCAGGATGTTCTTGGGCCTTGGCCTGTCGCTGTTTGCGCTTGGCGCGTGCACCAACGCAAACGATCTCGACAAGGCGCCGGTCGACCTCGGGAACTTCTCGCTCGGGCATAACATTGTCGTCGCTCCCAACCTGACCAAGGGCCCGCTTTCACGCGAAGCCGACAAGGACCAATTCATCAAGCTGATGAAAAACGCCGTCGACGAGCGGTTTGGCCGCTACGAGGGCGACAAGCTTTATCACTTCGGCATCTCGCTTGATGGCTATGTGCTGGCACAACCGGGCATTCCCGTGGTGGCCAGCCCGAAATCGATCCTTATTTTCAACGTCACGGTCTGGGATGATGAAACCGGCAAAAAGCTGAACGAAGAGGTCAAACAGATCACCGTTCTCGAAACCTTTGGCGGTCACACGCTGCTCGGCTCGGGCTATACGCAATCCCCCGAACAGCAGATGCAGGGCCTTGTGCGCAACGGCGTAAAAGAGATCCAGAACTGGCTCCGCCGCGAGATGCACACTCAGGGTTGGTTCAAGGACAAAACCTGAGAAACCGGTCACATATCTCGCGGGGCGAATTCCCGCGAAGAGAGCCTTGATTTCTTCCTCTTAACGCAATACATGGCCCGCGGTAGTGAAACCCGGCCCCGCGCTTTGATCGCCAGTTGATCCAGGGGCCTCAGAATAGGGGCGCCAGACGTATGGCTAAGGAAAAGTTTGAACGTAACAAACCGCACGTTAACATCGGCACCGTTGGTCACGTTGACCACGGCAAGACGACGCTGACGGCGGCGATCACCAAGTATTTCGGTGACTT
>JANFFA010000069.1 GCA_030848925.1 Rhodalgimonas zhirmunskyi | reverse complement strand
GGCGCGATCCTGGTCTGCTCGGCAGCCGATGGCCCCATGCCCCAGACGCGTGAGCACATCCTGCTCGGCCGTCAGGTCGGCATCCCCGCGTTCGTGGTCTACATGAACAAGGTCGATCAGGTTGACGACGAAGAGCTGCTCGAACTGGTCGAGATGGAAATCCGCGAACTGCTGAGCTCCTACGACTACCCGGGCGACGATATTCCGATCGTCAAGGG
>JANFFA010000068.1 GCA_030848925.1 Rhodalgimonas zhirmunskyi | reverse complement strand
ACCTGCGTCACCTCCAGCGGGTCGCCATCAATATCGCTGTCATTGCCAAGAAGGTTGCCCGCAACCGCCGTGTCCTCAGTCGTCACAACACGGTCAATCACCGCAACAGGCGCGTCGTTCACGCCATTGATCGTGAGGGTCAGGGTGGCGGTGGCGGTGTCGCCATCGGCGTCGGTGATCTCGTAGCTGAACACCTCGCTCAGCGTCTCGCCGCTCTGCAGGCCCTG
>JANFFA010000067.1 GCA_030848925.1 Rhodalgimonas zhirmunskyi | reverse complement strand
CCTGCGCCAACGAAGGCATAGTCACTTGCGTAGCCACCAGCGAATGCGGCGGAACCTGCGAAGAGGGTGGCGAGAGCGGCGGTTGTTGCGATTACGTTTTTCATTTGTCTGTCCTTTCCGGGGAGGGAATGTGTTTCAGCTACGCGCGGTGGGGGCCGGGATGTGCCCCGGCTCCACCGGGCGTGGGTTGGCCTCAGCGGCCTTGGAAGGTCGTGCCAGTGGTGGCGGTGTTGGTGTCATAGACGGTGACCGGCGCGATGACTGTG
>JANFFA010000066.1 GCA_030848925.1 Rhodalgimonas zhirmunskyi | reverse complement strand
CACCAGCGAATGCGGCGGAACCTGCGAAGAGGGTGGCGAGAGCTGCGGTTGTTGCGATTACGTTTTTCATTTGTCTGTCCTTTCCGGGGAGGGAATGTGTTTCAGCTACGCGCGGCGGGGGCCGGGATGTGCCCCGGCTCCACCGGGCGTGGGTTGGCCTCAGCGGCCTTGGAAGGTCGTGCCAGTGGTGGCGGTGTTGCTGTCATAGACGGTGACCGGCGCGATGACTGTGCGACCGAATTCGTCGATCTCTTGAGTTTTGACCGCGCGGTTGGAC
>JANFFA010000065.1 GCA_030848925.1 Rhodalgimonas zhirmunskyi | reverse complement strand
GTTGAACACATCGTTGCCATCGCCGAGATAGACGTCGTCCCGGCCCATCCCGCCCCAGACCCGGTCGTCGCCGTTGCCGCCAAAGAGGGTGTCGGCGAACAGGCCGCCGCGCAAGGTATCCTGACCGTCCCCGCCAAACAGCGCATCGGTCCCGTCCAGCCCCAGCAGGCTGTCGTTCCCGGCATTCCCGCGCAGCGTGTTGCCGGCATCATTGCCGGTGATCGTGTCGTTGCCGCTGCCCCCGAAGCCACCCTCGATGATAACGCCGTAGGCGATCACATAGGCCCCCGGCGCGGGGTCCCAGTACCCA
>JANFFA010000064.1 GCA_030848925.1 Rhodalgimonas zhirmunskyi | reverse complement strand
ACGCTGGGATAGACAAGAAGCGGTTTCGAAAACAACAAGGCTCGCGCAACGGTGGACGCCACGCCTCTGTAAAGTGTCAGAACAAGGTAGCCAGAGGCGTAGAACAGCAGGAACGAATGTCCCAGCGACGGAGAGCGCAAAAGCAGGGAGAACCCGAACGACAGCACGACGATCGCCCCAAGGGGTTCGACCAAGGCCCAGATGTAGCCCCCCGGGGTGCGTCCGTAACGTGTCGACATCTCGCGCAGGATAAGTGCTGCAACGGTGCGCAATGTCGTCAGGCGTGGGCGTATCGGGCGTGGGCGCAGGGGCGGA
>JANFFA010000063.1 GCA_030848925.1 Rhodalgimonas zhirmunskyi | reverse complement strand
AATGTCCACGGCAGGAACGTTAACGCTCCAGTTGCCGCTCGCATCCACCGTCGCGGTATAGCTCTTGCCGTCCATCTTGACCTCAACGGTCGAGCCGGGCTGCGTCGTGCCGGTCAGAACCACGCCGTCGCTCGCCTCGGTCGCGTTGACCATGCCGTCGCCTTCGACAGCACTGGCCGCGAAGGTCACCGCGTTTTCGGTGTCCACGCTGAACGTCCCGGTCGTCGATGCGACGTTGCCCGCCGCATCCGTCGACGTCACGACCACGCTCGCGTCATACTCGCCCGTCGCAATGTCCACGGCAGGAACGTTAACGCT
>JANFFA010000062.1 GCA_030848925.1 Rhodalgimonas zhirmunskyi | reverse complement strand
CCACATAGAACAACGTGATGTGATTGGGCGCTCTCGAAAGAAGATCGGGATAGAGGATGCCGTGCTGGCGCAGCCAGGCGTCGTTTGCGGCGCAGGTATTCTGAAGAAAAGTCGAAGCCGTTTTTGGTGTGCCAATGTGACAAACGAGTTTCAAGCCAATGTACCTCGGACCTAAAATGATTTTGAAGTCGCAACTTCTACAGGGGTTCGATTCTTCTTAATGGGCCGCTTGCAAAAGGACAACTGAAGCGATGCAGTGCAGGGCTTCTGGCCGGGGCATTGCCTGTTCCGGTATCACGTGACCCGGGATCGACAGCAGCCTTCAAACCGCC
>JANFFA010000061.1 GCA_030848925.1 Rhodalgimonas zhirmunskyi | reverse complement strand
TCGCCCCCGAACAGCAGGTCATCACCCAGCCGGGCGAAGATCAGGTCGTTCCCGCCGACCCCATGAAACACATCACCGCCATTGCCGCCCTGGATCGTGTCGTTGCCGCCACCGGCATAGACCGTGTCCTGACCAAGCGTGCCAGCCTGCTCGTTGTCGAAGAAGAGGTCAGCGCCGGCTCCAAGATACGTCAGGTCGCGTCCGTTGCCGCCATGGACCGTGTCATTGCCGGCCCCGGCATAAACGGTATCGAACCCGGTTCCGCCATAGATCTTGTCACCATTGTCGCCCCCGTCGAGGACATCGTCGCCATCGCCACCGAACATCGTGTCGA
>JANFFA010000060.1 GCA_030848925.1 Rhodalgimonas zhirmunskyi | reverse complement strand
GGCCTCTGGTGACCGGGCCTATGTTGTGGCAGGCGGCGGCGACGACGGGATCAGCGTGTTCGTTCTGACCCAGACCGGCCGTCTCATACATCTGCAAAGCGTGGCCAATGGTGAGTTGCCCGGCCTCGGAAGCCCCGAGGCGATCGCAGCGGCGCTGGTTGGAAACGAGATTCAGATCCTCGTCGCAGGGGCGGACGCGGCGGGGATGGCGCAGTTCGCGTTCGACGTGGCCGGGCAGGGGGTGTCGCGCACCGGGACCGCCGCCGCAGAAACGCTCGATGGAACCGCGAATGACGACATCATCGCCGGTGCGGCCGGCAATGATGTCCTGCGCGGGTAT
>JANFFA010000005.1 GCA_030848925.1 Rhodalgimonas zhirmunskyi | reverse complement strand
AAGTCACCGAAATACTTGGTGATCGCCGCCGTCAGCGTCGTCTTGCCGTGGTCAACGTGACCAACGGTGCCGATGTTCACGTGCGGTTTGTTACGTTCAAACTTTTCCTTAGCCATGATGGCCTCCTTATTCGTGTCGTGCGGTGCGTGACATCACGCACCCTACAGGGGTGGTAGGGTGGGCAGGTTGCCCACCGCCGTTATGCGTATTTCGACTGGATCTCGTCCGAGATGTTCTGCGGAACCGGATCGTAGTGGTCGAACTGCATCGTGAACTGCGCGCGGCCCGAGGACATCGAACGCAGCGTGTTGATGTAGCCGAACATGTTGGCCAGCGGCACGAAGGCGTCGATCGCGATGGCGTTGCCGCGCGTTTCCTGCCCCGAAACCTGACCCCGACGCGATGTCAGGTCGCCGATGATGCCACCGGTGTATTCTTCCGGCGTGACAACTTCGACCTTCATGATCGGCTCGAGCAGCTTCGCACCCGCCTTGCGCATACCTTCGCGCATGCACATCCGTGCGGCGATTTCAAAGGCCAGAACCGAGGAGTCCACGTCGTGGAACTTACCGTCGATCAGGGCGACCTTGAAGTCGATCACCGGGAAGCCGGCAAGCGGACCGCTGTCCATGACCGAGCGAATGCCTTTTTCGACACCGGGGATATATTCCTTGGGAACGGAACCCCCCACGATGCGGCTCTCGAACGAATAACCTTCGCCCGGCTCGGTTGGCGTGATGATCATCTTCACTTCGGCGAACTGACCCGAACCACCCGACTGTTTCTTGTGGGTGTAGGTATGCTCGACCTCGTGACCGATGGTCTCACGATAGGCCACCTGCGGCGCACCGATGTTGGCTTCGACCTTGAATTCGCGCTTCAGGCGATCGACGAGGATGTCGAGGTGAAGTTCGCCCATGCCCTTCATGATGGTCTGACCGCTTTCCATATCGGTCTCGACGCGGAAGGACGGGTCTTCTGCGGCCAGACGGGCCAGACCCTGCGACATCTTCTCCTGGTCACCCTTGGTTTTGGGCTCGACCGCAATCTCGATAACGGGATCGGGGAAGGTCATGGTTTCCAGAACAACCGGATCACCCTTGTCGCACAGCGTGTCACCCGTGGTGGTGTCTTTCAGACCACCAAGCGCGATGATGTCACCGGCAAATGCCTCTTCGATCTCTTCGCGGTTGTTCGAGTGCATCATCATCATACGACCGACGCGCTCGTTCTTGCCCTTGGTCGAGTTCAGCATCTGGTCACCCTTCTTGAGGTGACCGGAATAGATACGCACAAAGGTGAGCGAGCCGACGAACGGGTCGTTCATGATTTTGAACGCAAGGCCCGAGAACGGCATGTTGTCATCGGCGCGGCGCGGGATGTTACGGGTTTCTTCTTCGTCGCCGGGTTTGAAGCCCATGTAATCAACCACGTCGAGCGGGCTCGGCAGGTAGTCGATCACGGCGTTGAGAAGCGGCTGAACGCCTTTGTTCTTGAACGCAGAGCCGCCCAGAACCGGAACGAAGGACAGCGACAGCGTGCCCATGCGCAGCAGTTTGCGCAGGGTCGGAACGTCGGGCTCTTCGCCTTCAAGGTAGGCTTCCATCGCGTCGTCGTCCATTTCGACGGCGTTCTCGATCATCTTGCCGCGCCACTCTTCGGCCATGTCCTTGAGGCTGTCACGGACAGGCGCCTTGATCCAGGATGCACCCAGATCTTCGCCCTGCCAGAGCCACTCTTCCATGGTCACGAGGTCGATCAGACCTTCCAGTTCGGTCTCGGCACCGATCGGGATGCCGACGGGAACGGCGGTTGCGCCGGTGCGGTCTTCGATCATGCGAACGCAGTTGAAGAAGTCAGCGCCGATCTTGTCCATCTTGTTCACGAACACGATCCGCGGAACCTTGTAACGGTCTGCCTGACGCCACACGGTTTCGGTCTGCGGCTCGACACCGGCGTTGGCGTCGAGAACAGCAACCGCACCGTCGAGAACCGCAAGCGAACGCTCGACTTCGATGGTGAAGTCAACGTGGCCGGGGGTGTCGATGATGTTCATGCGGTGCTTGGGCGTATCGGGGGTCACGCCATCTTCGGTGCGCTCCCAGAACGTGGTCGTCGCAGCCGAGGTGATGGTGATGCCGCGTTCCTGCTCCTGCTCCATCCAGTCCATCGTGGCCGCACCATCGTGCACCTCACCGATGTTGTGGGATTTGCCGGTATAAAACAGGATCCGTTCCGAGCAGGTGGTCTTGCCTGCGTCGATATGGGCCATGATGCCGAAGTTGCGGTAGCGGTCGAGCGGATAATCGCGTGCCATGGTCTGAGCCTCTCAGGGAAAGCTGTCTTAAATTTACCAGCGGTAGTGGCTGAACGCTTTGTTGGCGTCGGCCATCTTGTGGGTGTCTTCGCGCTTCTTCACGGCCGAACCACGCGACTGAACCGCATCCAGAAGTTCACCGGCAAGGCGCTCTTCCATGGTGTGCTCATTGCGGGCGCGGCTGGCGTTGATCAGCCAGCGGATGGCCAGCGCTTCGCGACGCTCGGGGCGCACTTCGACGGGCACCTGGTAGGTGGCACCACCCACACGGCGCGAGCGAACCTCGACCGCGGGTTTGATGTTGTCGAGCGCTTCGTGGAACACCTCGACGGGTGCGCGCTTGATCTTGTCTTCGATGCGGTCGAGCGCGCCGTAGACGATCCGCTCGGCGACGGACTTTTTGCCATCGAGCATCAGGTTGTTCATGAATTTGGTCAGCACCGTATCGCCATACTTGGCGTCGGGCAGAACTTCGCGTTTTTCAGCGGCGTGACGACGGGACATATCGGATTCCTCTTACTTCGGACGCTTCGCGCCGTATTTCGAACGACGCTGCTTACGATCCTTGACGCCTTGCGTATCGAGAACGCCGCGCAGGATGTGGTAACGCACGCCGGGAAGGTCTTTCACACGGCCGCCACGGATCAGGACAACAGAGTGCTCCTGAAGGTTATGGCTTTCGCCCGGGATGTAGCTGATGACCTCGTAACCATTGGTAAGGCGCACTTTTGCAACCTTCCGCATGGCCGAGTTCGGCTTCTTCGGCGTCGTGGTATAGACGCGCGTACATACGCCGCGTTTCTGCGGGCACTGCTCAAGGTGCATGGACTTCGAGCGCTTGACTTTGGGCTGCCGCGGCTTGCGGATCAGCTGTTGGATCGTCGGCATTGGGTCTCTTCCCCGTTTCTCAACACATGTGTTGCATGGGTCGCCCCATGCGGTTCCTTTGGTTCCAGCGCCCCGGCTTCACACGTCGTGCGTCCACAAAACGCGCAAAAACCGCCTTCGTCCCCTGTAAGGCCGGGAACGACGCGGTGGGTTGCCAGAGGATCGGGGCAATGGCCTGCCCGGATCGTGTCCACTACAGTTTTGATATCGGCATAGAGGGAAGACCCCTCGCCGGATGGGGCGCGTATAGGGGGAGTCGCAGGGGTTGTCAACAGCCGCCAGCGGGGCCTTGCACTAGCGAAGCATGCAATTGCTTAACCGTCGCTCAGGCGGCGCCTCGGCGCAGCCGGCTTTCACGATAAAGCGTGAAAAGCCCCATCGCAACGACGATCGTCGCGCCCGTCAGTTCCATCCCATCAGGCCAGTAATCAAACACCGCCCAGCCCAGCACCAGTGCCCAAAGCAGCCCCGTGTAGCGGAACGGCGCGACCACGCCGATCTCGCCCACGCGCATACACATGACCGACGCCAGATAGCCCGCCAGCACGCTCAGCGCAGCCCCCAGGATCAGGCGCGTCTCGGGCCAGCTGATCTCGGACAGTGGTTTCCCCCCTGCCCCGGCCTCCCCCATCTCGAAGGCGAGAATCAGCCCAGCCACAAACGTGATGGAGGTCGCGGTGATGAACGCCACCGCCACCGACGGCACTTCAGGCGAAAGTCGCCGCGCAGCCAAATCGCGCATCGTAACGCAGCCCACCGCCGCCAACGCATAAAGCGCGTAGACCGAGAACCCCTCGCCCCCCGGCTGCACGATCAGCATCACCCCGGCAAAGCCCACCGCGATCGCGCTCAAACGTCGCCAGCCAAGAGACTCCTTGAAAACCAGGGCCGCCGCCAGCGCGACCGAAAGTGGCAGGGCTTGCAGGATCGCCGTCACATTGGGCAAGGGCATGTGAAACAGCGCCGTCAGAAAGAAATAGGTCGCACCCAGTTCGGCCAATGTGCGCACTGCAATAATGCGCAGGTCACGCCGCGACAGCCGATGGCTGAACGCGGCCAGCCGCCGCCCCACAATGTACAGCAGCACACTCACCAGAAGGCCGCGCAGGAACACCACCTGCGCCAGCCCAAGACTGCCCGACAGCAGTTTTATGCAGGTATCGTTCAGCGTGAACCCCGCCATCGACACCATCATCAGAACAGATCCAAAAAGGTTGTCCCGCCCCTGCGCAGCCCCCGCCTGCATGGTCAAAGCGCGCGCAGCTTGTCAGGGTCCAACCCGAACCGTTCGCGCACCTGCCGGTCGACCTCGCGCCGCTTCATCGTATCGGCGGGGCCAAGTTTCTTGGGGTCGGACTTGTTGTCGCGATGAACCGAGCGCAAAAACACCGTGGCCGACATATCGCTGTAAAGATTGTACCGCGTCGCCAGCATCCGGTGATTATAGCGATAGGGCGAGCGTTCATCATCGCCCCCACTCAGCAGCGCCACACCAACCGAAAGCGGATTGCGTTCCGAACCGTCGATCAGGCTGTTCTCGCTCTCGTCTTCGCTAAGCTCAAGGTAGAACCCGTGATTGAAGGCGATGGCGAATTGCTCGTTCGGATGCAGCCCGTCAAGGCAATCGGCGATCCGGCGCAGCCGCTCGATATAGTCGAGAGACACCGCATCGTCATCGTCGATCCGGAAAAAGATCCAGCGCTTCGCCCCCTCGGGCAGCGCCGAGAAATACGCCGCGCGGGTCAGCGGATAATGC
Source organism: Rhodalgimonas zhirmunskyi (assembly GCA_030848925.1). GTDB lineage: Bacteria > Pseudomonadota > Alphaproteobacteria > Rhodobacterales > Rhodobacteraceae > Rhodalgimonas > Rhodalgimonas zhirmunskyi. Next base: position 292,670 of record JANFFA010000005.1, on the reverse strand, counting down.
TTTTGCGGCGGGGCGGCATAGATCGAAAGATGCGGATGCGGCGCAATCAGCGCATCAAGCCGCGCGCGCGCGTCCGCTGGAAGCAGAGTCGATGTCAGGATGACACAGCGAAACCCAAGATCGGTCTGCTGCGTCATCGCAGGCAGGCACAGGGTTTCGAACAGCTTGAAGCGCAGCTCCAGCCGCTCGGGCGCAAAGATATGCTCGGCGATCCGCTCAACCGTGCCAAAACGCTCGGCATAGTAATCCTCGGTCAGGACCGAGAATCGAACGCAGCCTACGATCGGGATTGCACCGGTCTTTTGTGGCATGAGTCTGTCCCTCTTCCCAGGTCCCTCTTCCCCGCGGGTCCACCGCGCTTTCGCGGGATGAAACCATGCCGATGCGGCGAAAGAAAGACCCCATTGCCGGTTGAATGGATGGCAGAGGCCAGACACGCAAAAGCCCCCGCCGGTGTCCCGGCGGGGGCCTGTCAGAACTCGCTAAGAGCGCTGATTATTCGTCGCGGCTCTCGGGTGTGTCCACCAGAGTGTCGAACGCGTCGCCACCGATCAAGTCGTCGCCCATGGCGTCGGCGCTCGGTGCGGCCAGGGCCGCTGCGGCCTCGGCTTCTTCGCGGCGTGCCTCGATCACAACGTTGTCGCGGGTCTGCGCGATATGCTGGATCTTCTGGGTCGCACCACCGGTGCCCGCCGGGATCAGGCGGCCAACGATAACGTTCTCCTTGAGGCCGACAAGCTTGTCGCGCTTGCCCTGCACCGAAGCTTCGGTGAGAACCCGCGTGGTCTCCTGGAAGGAAGCCGCCGAGATGAACGACCGCGTCTGAAGCGAGGCCTTGGTGATCCCCAAAAGGATCGGCTCACCCTGAGCGGGACGTCCGCCCTTGGATTCAGCCTTCTCGTTCGCGGTGTCGAACTCGATCTTGTCGACATGCTCGCCCTTGAGAAGCGTCGTGTCGCCCGAGTCGAGGATCTCCCACTTCTGCAGCATCTGGCGAACGATCACCTCGATGTGCTTGTCGTTGATCTTCACACCCTGCAGGCGATAGACGTCCTGCACCTCGTCGATCATGTAATCGGCCAGTGCCTCGACACCCATGATGGACAGGATGTCATGCGGCGCGGGGTTGCCATCCATGATGTAGTCGCCCTTCTGGACGAAATCGCCCTCGGCCACCGGGATGTGCTTGCCCTTGGGCACCATGTATTCGACGGGCTCCAGCGACTCGTCTGCCGGGTCGATCGCGATGCGGCGCTTGTTCTTGTAGTCGCGCCCATAACGAACATAGCCGTCGATCTCGGCGATGATGGCGTGGTCCTTGGGACGACGCGCCTCGAAGAGTTCGGCCACACGCGGCAGACCACCGGTAATGTCCTTCGTCTTCGCGCCTTCACGCGGGATACGCGCAACGACGTCACCGGTCTTGATGTCCTGACCGTCTTCGACCGAAAGGATCGCATCCACCGACATCGGATAGGTCACCGGGTTGCCCGCATCGTTGCGGACCGGCTCGCCATCCTTGTCGACAAGAATGATCTCGGGCTTGAGTTCGCTGCCTTTGGGGGCCGCGCGCCAGTCGATCACGATCTTCTGGGTCATGCCGGTGGCTTCGTCGGTCTCGTCGCGCACGGCAAGGCCGCTCACGAGGTCGACATACTTGGCCGTACCGTCCCATTCAGCGATGATCGGCAAGGTATAGGGATCCCACTCAAAGAGTTTGTCACCCCGTTCCACCTTGTCACCGGCCCGCACGAACAGCTTGGTCCCGTAAGACAGCTTGTGGCTGGCGCGCTCGGCTCCGTCTTCGCCCTGAATGATCAGCTTCATGTTCCGACCGACGACCAGCAGCTCGTCCGAGGAATTCTCGAGCGTCTGCTCGCCCTCGAACACGATCGTGCCGGCTTGGCTGGCTTCGAGGAACGATTGCTGGCCACCCTGCGCAACGCCGCCGATGTGGAAGGTCCGCATCGTCAGCTGCGTGCCCGGTTCACCGATCGACTGGGCCGCGATGATACCCACCGCTTCACCCACGTTGACCCGCGTACCGCGAGCAAGGTCACGACCGTAACAGGTGGCGCAAACGCCATCTTCGGCCTCACAGGTCAGCGGCGAGCGGATGCGCATGGAAAGCACGCCCGCGTCGTCGATTGCATCGGCCATGCGCTCGTCAATCAGCGTGCCCTTGGGCGCGATGACCTCGTCCGTTCCCGGCATCAGCACGTCATCGGCCGTCACACGGCCAAGGATACGCTCGGCCAGCGACGAAACGACTTCGCCGTCGTTAACAGCGGCCTCGGCGGTGATCGCCTTTTCGGTGCCACAGTCAACTTCACGCACGATGCAATCCTGCGCCACGTCGACAAGACGACGGGTCAGGTAGCCCGAGTTTGCAGTTTTCAGAGCGGTGTCCGAAAGGCCTTTACGCGCGCCGTGGGTCGAGTTGAAGTATTCAAGAACGGTCAGACCTTCCTTGAAGTTCGAGATGATCGGCGTTTCGATGATGTCGCCATTCGGCTTCGCCATCAGGCCGCGCATCCCGCCCAGCTGCTTCATCTGCGTGACCGAGCCACGCGCACCGGAGTGCGCCATCATGTAGACCGAGTTCGGCTCAGCGACCGCACCATTCTCGTCGCGCTTTTCAGCCGAGATGGTGTTCATCATCGCTTCGGTGACCTTGTCGTTACACTTCGACCAGGCATCGACGACCTTGTTGTACTTCTCACCCTGGGTGATCAGGCCGTCCATGTACTGCTGTTCGAAATCCTTGACCTGATCACGGGTCTCGTCGACCAGTTCCCACTTGTTGTCAGGGATGACCATGTCGTCCTTGCCAAAGCTGATGCCTGCCTTGAACGCTTCCTTGAAGCCCATCGACATGATCTGGTCACAGAAGATGACCGACTCCTTCTGACCGCAGTAGCGGTAGACGGTATCGATGACCTGCTGAACTTCCTTCTTCCGCAGAAGACGGTTGACCAGTTCGAACGGCGCCTTGGCGTTTACCGGCAACAGCGCGCCAAGACGCACGCGACCCGGCGTCGTCTCATAGCGCTTCATCACCGTCTCACCGGTTTCCGGATCGACCTGCGGCAAGCGCGCGGTGATGTTGGCGTGAAGATGCACAACACCGCTATCAAGCGCGAACTGCACTTCCTCGATGGACGAGAAGACCATGCCTTCGCCCTTCATGCCTTCGCGGGCGATCGTGGTGTAGTAGAGACCCAAGATCATATCCTGCGACGGCACGATGATCGGCGCGCCGTTGGCGGGCGACAGCACGTTGTTGGTCGACATCATCAGCACGCGCGCTTCAAGCTGGGCTTCCAGCGAAAGCGGCACGTGAACGGCCATCTGGTCACCGTCGAAGTCAGCGTTGAACGCCGAACAGACGAGCGGGTGAAGCTGGATCGCCTTACCTTCGATCAGAACCGGCTCGAACGCCTGAATGCCAAGGCGGTGAAGCGTCGGCGCACGGTTCAGCATGACCGGATGCTCGCGGATCACCTCGTCGAGGATATCCCAGACTTCGGGGCGCTCTTTCTCGACCAGTTTCTTGGCCTGCTTCACGGTCGAAGACATGCCTTTTGCTTCCAGCCGCGAATAGATGAACGGCTTGAACAGTTCGAGCGCCATCTTCTTGGGAAGGCCGCACTGGTGCAGCTTGAGTTCCGGACCGGTCACGATCACGGAACGGCCCGAGAAGTCGACCCGTTTCCCCAGAAGGTTCTGACGGAAGCGGCCCTGCTTGCCCTTGAGCATGTCCGACAGCGATTTCAGCGGGCGCTTGTTGGCCCCCGTGATGACGCGGCCACGACGGCCGTTGTCGAACAGCGCGTCGACCGATTCCTGCAACATCCGCTTTTCGTTACGCACGATGATATCGGGCGCACGAAGCTCAATCAGGCGCTTCAGACGGTTGTTCCGGTTGATCACACGACGATAAAGGTCGTTCAGGTCCGACGTCGCGAACCGGCCACCGTCGAGCGGCACCAGCGGGCGCAGTTCGGGCGGAATGACCGGGATCACGGTCAGAACCATCCACTCGGGACGGTTGCCCGACTCGAGGAAGGATTCAACGACCTTGAGCCGCTTGATGATCTTCTTGGGCTTCAGTTCGCCGGTGGCTTCCTTCAGCTCTTCACGCAGGCGGTCGGCCTCGGATTCAAGGTCGATCGCGGCCAGCATTTCACGGATGGCTTCGGCGCCGATATTGGCGGTGAAGGCGTCCATGCCATAGTGGTCCTGCGCGTCCATGAACTCTTCTTCGGTCAGCATCTGACCGTAGGTGAGGTCCGTCAAGCCCGGCTCGATCACGACGTAGTTCTCGAAGTAGAGAACCCGCTCAAGATCGCGCAGCGTCATGTCCAGCATCAGGCCGATGCGCGACGGCAGCGACTTGAGGAACCAGATGTGCGCAACCGGCGCGGCCAGTTCGATATGGCCCATACGTTCGCGGCGCACCTTTTGCAGCGTGACTTCGACGCCGCATTTCTCGCAGACAACGCCGCGATACTTCATGCGCTTGTACTTGCCGCACAGGCATTCGTAATCCTTGATCGGTCCAAAGATCCGGGCGCAGAACAGGCCGTCACGCTCGGGTTTGAAGGTCCGGTAGTTAATGGTCTCGGGCTTCTTGATTTCGCCGTAGGACCACGAGAGAATCCGTTCCGGGCTGGCAAGGCTCACCTTGATCTCGTCAAAGATCTTCGGCGGCGTCAGCGGGTTGAACGGGTTGTTGGTCAGTTCCTGGTTCATTTAGATGTCCTCATAAGTGCGGAAGGGAGGGGGGAAGGTGCGCCCGCAGGCGCACCCTTGGGAGGGTGTTATTCCTCCTCCTCCGCATCCAGGAGTTCCATGTTCAGGCCGAGGCCGCGGACTTCCTTGACGAGAACGTTGAAGCTCTCGGGAACGCCCGCTTCGAAATTGTCCTCGCCCTTGACGATGCTCTCATAGACCTTGGTCCGGCCTGCAACGTCGTCCGATTTCACGGTCAGCATCTCCTGCAGGGTGTAGGCGGCGCCATAAGCCTCAAGGGCCCAGACTTCCATCTCACCGAAGCGCTGGCCACCGAACTGCGCCTTACCGCCCAGCGGCTGCTGGGTGACGAGGCTGTACGGCCCGGTCGAACGCGCGTGGATCTTGTCATCCACAAGGTGATGCAGCTTGAGCAGGTACTTGACGCCCACGGTCACGGGACGTGCGAACTGCTCGCCCGTGCGCCCGTCGAACAGGATCGACTGGCCCGAAGTGTCGAAGCCGGCACGGGTCAGCGCGTCGTTGACATCGCCTTCCTTGGCGCCGTCGAAGACCGGCGTTGCGATCGGCACACCACGGGTCACGTTCTGAGCCGCTTCTACCAGATGCGCCTCGTCCATGTCCTTGATGCCTTCCTCGAACACATCGTCGCCATAGGCCGTGTTCATCGCATCACGCACCGGCGTCAGATCACCCGACCGGCGATATTCGCCAAGCGCGTCATCGATCTTAAGCCCAAGGCCACGCGCGGCCCAGCCCATATGCGTCTCAAGGATCTGCCCAACGTTCATCCGGCTGGGAACGCCCAGCGGGTTGAGACAGAAATCGACCGGTGTCCCATCCGCGAGGAACGGCATGTCCTCCATCGGAACCACCTTCGACACCACACCCTTGTTGCCGTGACGGCCGGCCATCTTGTCGCCCGGCTGAAGCTTGCGCTTCACGGCGATGAAGACCTTGACCATCTTCATCACGCCCGGCGGCAGGTCGTCGCCCCGACGCACTTTCTCGACCTTGTCTTCGAAACGGGCATCGAGCGTGCGCTTCTGCGCTTCGTATTGCTCGTGTAGCGCTTCGACGATCTGGGCGTCCTTTTCGTCTTTCAGGGCAAGCTGCCACCACTGGCCACGGCTCAGCGTGCCCAGAAGCTCTTCGGTGATTTCCGAGTTGGACTTGACGCCCTTCGGACCCTTCACCGCCACCTTGCCAAGGATCATGTCCTTGAGACGGGCATAGATGTTGCGATCAAGAATGGCGAGTTCGTCATCCCGGTCACGGGCCAGACGTTCGACTTCTTCCCGCTCGATCTGCAACGCACGCTCGTCTTTTTCCACGCCATGGCGGTTGAAGACGCGCACTTCCACGACCGTGCCGAAATCGCCCGGCTTGACGCGCAGCGAGGTATCGCGCACGTCGCTGGCCTTCTCACCGAAGATGGCGCGCAGAAGCTTTTCTTCCGGCGTCATCGGGCTTTCGCCCTTCGGCGTGATCTTACCGACAAGGATATCGCCCGGCTCGACATCGGCACCGATGTAAACGATGCCCGCCTCGTCGAGGTTGCGCAGCGCTTCTTCACCGACGTTGGGAATGTCGCGGGTGATCTCTTCCGGTCCAAGCTTGGTGTCACGTGCGGCGACTTCGAATTCCTCGATGTGGATCGAGGTATAGACGTCATCGCGCGAAATCCGCTCGGAGATCAGGATCGAGTCTTCGTAGTTGTAGCCGTTCCACGGCATGAACGCGACGATCACGTTCTTGCCCAGAGCCAGTTCCCCGATATCGGTCGACGGGCCGTCGGCGATAACTTCGCCCTTCATGACGGTGTCGCCCACCTTCACCAGCGGACGCTGGTTGATACAGGTGTTCTGGTTCGAACGCTGGAACTTGCGCATGCGGTAGATGTCCACACCCGCATCGCCCAGCTTGAGGTCCTCGGTGGCGCGCACAACGATCCGCTGGGCATCGACCTGGTCGATGATGCCCGCGCGTTTCGCCATGATGGCCGCGCCCGAATCCCGTGCCACGACTTCTTCGATCCCGGTGCCGACCAGCGGCGCCTCGGCCCGCAGAAGCGGAACCGCCTGACGTTGCATGTTCGAACCCATAAGGGCGCGGTTTGCGTCGTCGTTTTCAAGGAACGGAATGAGCGAGGCCGCGACCGACACCAGCTGCTTGGGCGAAACGTCGATCAGATCGACCGATTCATTCGGCGCCAGCGTGTAGTCGCCCGACTGACGGGTCGACACCAGATCGTTGATGAACTTGCCGTTTTCGTCAAGGTTGGCGTTGGCCTGCGCGATGGTGTGGCGCTGTTCTTCGGTGGCCGACATGTAGTGCACTTCGTCGGTCACCTGACCGCCGGTGACCACGCGATACGGCGTTTCAATGAAGCCATACTTGTTCACCCGCGCAAATGTGGCGAGCGAGTTGATCAGGCCGATGTTCGGGCCTTCCGGCGTTTCAATCGGGCACATCCGACCATAGTGGGTCGGGTGCACGTCGCGCACCTCGAAGCCGGCACGCTCACGGGTCAGGCCGCCGGGTCCAAGCGCCGAAAGGCGACGCTTGTGGGTGACTTCCGAAAGCGGGTTGGTCTGGTCCATAAACTGGCTAAGCTGCGAGGAGCCGAAGAATTCGCGCACGGCAGCGGCCGCCGGTTTCGCGTTGATCAAATCCTGCGGCATCACCGTGTCGATCTCGACGCTGGACATACGCTCTTTGATCGCGCGCTCCATACGAAGCAGGCCAACGCGGTACTGGTTTTCCATCAGTTCGCCGACCGAACGCACCCGACGGTTGCCAAGGTGGTCGATGTCGTCGATGTCGCCGCGCCCGTCACGCAGATCCACCAGCGCCTTGATGCAGGCGACGATATCTTCGCGGTCCAGCGTGCGCTGGGTGTCGGGCTTGTCGAGGGCAAGGCGCATGTTCATCTTCACCCGGCCAACAGCCGAGAGGTCATAGCGCTCGCCGTCAAAGAACAGCGTGTCGAACAGGGCCGAAGCCGCGTCAACGGTGGGCGGCTCGCCCGGACGCATGACGCGATAGATATCCATCAGCGCGGTGTCGCGACCGGCGTTCTTGTCCAGCGCCATGGTGTTGCGCATGTAGGGGCCGACGTTGACGTTATCGATATCCAGAACGGGGATCTCGGTGACGCCCGCATCGATCAGCTCTTTCAAAGTGCCGCCGATGATCTCGCCATCCTTGTCGCGCTCCAGCGTCAACTCGTCACCGGCTTCGACATAGATCGCACCGGTTTCTTCGTTGATCATGTCCTTGGACGCGAACTTGCCGACGATATGCTCGAACGGCACCAGCAGTTCGGTGATCGCGCCTTCGTCGATGATCTTCTTCACGGCGCGCGGGGTCACTTTCTTGCCCGATTCGCAGATGATCTCGCCGGTCTTGGCATCAACAAGGTCATAGGTCGGGCGTGTGCCACGAACGCGCTCGGGGAAGAACTTGGTGACCCAGCCGTTGTCCTTCTTGCGCAGCTTGAAGGTCACGGTGTCGTAATAGGCGTCCATGATCGCTTCCTGATCAAGACCCAGCGCATAAAGCAGGGTCGTCACAGGCAGCTTGCGGCGACGGTCGATCCGCGCGAACACGATGTCCTTGGCGTCGAATTCGAAGTCCAGCCACGAGCCGCGATAAGGAATGATCCGGCAGGCGAACAGCAGCTTGCCCGAAGCATGCGTCTTGCCTTTGTCATGGTCGAAGAACACGCCCGGGCTACGGTGCATCTGGGAAACGATGACCCGCTCGGTGCCGTTCACGATGAACGTGCCGTTTTGCGTCATGAGCGGCATATCACCCATGAACACGTCCTGCTCCTTGATGTCCTTCACCGACTTCGCGCCAGTGTCCTCGTCCACATCAAACACGATCAGCCGCAGCTTGACCTTCAGCGGCGCCGAATAGGTCATGTCGCGCTGCTGGCATTCCTCAACGTCGTATTTCGGCTCTTCCAACTCGTAATCGACGAATTCCAGAACGCTGGTTTCGTGGAAATCCTTGATCGGGAAAACCGATTGGAAAACACCTTTGATGCCTTCGCCGTCCATCGGCTGGGGCTGGTCGCCGGAGTTCAGGAAAAGATCGTACGAGGATTTCTGAACCTCGATGAGGTTCGGCATTTCAAGCACTTCACGGATCTTGCCGTAGTACTTGCGAAGACGTTTCTGGCCAAGGAAGCTTTGTGCCATGCGATGGTCACCTTTCGTTTCTCGCCGGGTAAGCGCGCCGTCGGGGCTCGGCGCCTTGACCCATAAGAGACAGGCTGATTCTCGATCCATTCCTGGCCACCGTCCCAAGGTGGCCTCCCGATCTTTTCGAACCAATCCTTGGAAAAAGCCCTTTGCTCAGGGCTCTTACCAAGACAGGTTCGGCTGGACCCGGTTTTCCCGGGTCCAGCCTGCGATGTTGTCCGGGTTGCCCCGGAAATACCGATTACTTGAGCTCGACTTCGGCGCCAGCTGCTTCCAGCTTGCCTTTGATGTCTTCGGCTTCGTCCTTGGAAACCTGCTCTTTGACAGCCTTGCCGCCGGCTTCAACCAGCTCTTTGGCTTCTTTGAGGCCCAGGCCGGTGATGCCGCGGACTTCTTTGATGACGTTGATTTTCGATGCGCCGGCCGAAACCAGGATCACGTCGAATTCAGTCTGTTCCTCTTCGGCTGCGCCGCCGGCATCGCCTGCGGGGCCGGCCATCATGACAGCGCCGCCAGCAGCGGGCTCGATGCCGTATTCGTCCTTGAGGATGGTTTTCAGTTCTTGTGCTTCGAGAAGCGTCAGACCAACGATCTCTTCTGCGAGTTTTTTCAGATCAGCCATGTTACTTGCTTTCCGTTTTCAGATTTGTGTTCCAACGTCGGGGGCAATGCCCGACGCCGATCATCCATTGCCTTAGGCCGCTTCCGCCTTTTCCTCGATCGTGGTGAGGATGGAAGCGATATTCGAAGCAGGTGCGCCAATAGCACCGGCGATGTTCGAAGCGGGCGCGCCAAGCATGCCTGCGATGGTAGCAATAAGCTCCTCGCGGGACGGCATTTTGGACACGGCTTCAACGCCGGCACGGTCGAGAGCGTTCTCACCCATTGCACCGCCAAGGATTTCGAACTTCTTGTTCTCCTTGGCGTAGTCCTCGGCCACCTTGGCTGCTGCCACGGGGTCCTCGGAATAGGTAAGCACGGTCATGCCCGTGAGAAGCGAACCCATGCTTTCGCAGGGCTTGCCCTCGAGGGCGATCTTGGCGAGCCTGTTCTTGGCGACGCGTACGGAGGCCTCGGCTTCGCTTGCGCGAGCACGAAGATCCTGCATCTCGGCAACTGTCAGACCGGCGTAATGTGCTACCACAACAACGCCAGAGCTTTCGAAGATCTGGCCGAGTTCCTCGACCACTTTCTCTTTCTGGGCTCTATCCACAGTTTCACTCCAATTATGGGCAGGTCATCCCCGCCCGGCTCAGTTTCGCCGGATTGCTCCGGCACTCAGGTCCGTTCTACGGGGCTGAAGCCAAGGCCGCCCGAGGTCGCAAGACCCGCGGAAAACCAAAGTCATGACCCGTCTCAGGCAGGAGATTAAGGGATACCAGATGCATCCCACCCACCGTCTTGGACGAAACAGAAAACAGCGCACGACGAATCGCACGCTGATCTGCGAGGGCTGATCTATAACTTCGACGCGCAAAGAGCAAGGGTCAGCGGCTTAATAATGCCTTAATGCTCCGACCGACTGGCTGACACAGCCATGCGCCCGCCCGAACCAAGCCTCTTGCGCGAAAAGGGGCCGTCGTGGTTACCCTAGCACATATCCTTCGCATGCAGGCGCTCGTCATGACAGATCACTTCACCATGGGCGCCGCGCCCGACCTCACCACCAACCCCGAAAAGCTTTCCGACAGCCCAAGCTGGTATTACCTCCTGCGTGAGTTCGACACGCTTTATCGGCATGGCTCGGACGGTGGCAGCACCGCGATCCGCAGTCACCGCAAGCGGGTGCGCGATACGCTCTCGCAGATCCTCGACAGCAACCCGGTGATGCACGAGCGCACACCGGCGGTCAAACCGGTCACGGCCCACCTGCCCCGCGCGCTCGACAACGGCAAACGCGGCGCGCTCGCCGGGATGAGCGCGGCACTCGAACGAATCTCGGACCGGCTCACATGGGAATACGGCTACGAGAAGGTGCCGCGCACGCTGGAACGCAAATACGCCTATTGCGAAGTGCTCGGACCCCAAGGCCCGGTTTTGTCCGAACGCCTGATCTTTGGCTTCGTCCTGTTCGCGCCCTCAACCACCTATCCGCAGCACAGCCACCACGACATTGAGGAAAGCTATATCTCGGTCTCGGGCGCTTGGTCGGAAAACCAGACGGCGGTCTATTCGCCCGGCTCGCTCATCCTCAACAGCCCCGGGGATGAACACCGCATCACCACCGGCAAATATGAACCCTGCCTTCTGGCCTATGCCTGGATCGGGCCAAGCGACCGGTTGGCGCAACCCGGCATGAAATTCTCACGCTCGCGGCGCAAGCGGGTCGAACACGGGATCTGATCACGCCGAACGCATCCAGCAAAACGAAAAAGGGGCGCCCCGCAAGGCGCCCCTTTTCAATTCGAATCCGGCAGCGATTATTCAGCAGCTTCGGCAGCCGAGGCTTCCATTGCGCTGTCGACCGTGACGGTCACGCTCGGGCCCATGGTCGAGCTGAGCGAGATTTTCTTCATGTAGGTGCCCTTGGCGCCCGAGGGCTTGGCCTTGGCCACGGCTTCCACGAAGGCGCGGATGTTTTCGACCAGCTTGGCTTCGTCGAACGACGCCTTGCCAACACCGGCGTGAACCACACCGGCTTTCTCGGCCTTGAACTGAACCTGACCGCCTTTGGCTGCCTCAACGGCCTCCTTGACGTCCATCGTCACCGTGCCAACCTTGGGGTTCGGCATCAGGTTACGCGGGCCCAGAACCTTACCCAGACGGCCAACGATCGGCATCATGTCGGGCGTGGCGATGCAGCGATCGAAATCGATCGTGCCGCCTTGGACGGTTTCCATCAGGTCCTCTGCACCGACGATGTCGGCGCCAGCGGCCGTTGCTTCATCGGCCTTGGGGCCACGGGCGAACACGGCGACGCGCACGTTCTTGCCGGTGCCGTTGGGCAGGCCGACAACACCGCGAACCATCTGGTCCGCGTGGCGCGGATCGACGCCCAGCTGCATGGCGATCTCGACGGTTTCGTCGAATTTCGCTTTGGCGTTGCCCTTGATCAGGGCGACGGCCTCTTCCACGGTCACATCTTCTTTGCCTGCAAAGGCTTCACGTGCGGCGCGGGTGCGTTTTCCAAACTTTGCCATCTTACTTCACCTCGATGCCCATGGAGTTGGCAGAGCCAACGATGATCTTCATGGCCGCCTCGATATCGTTGGCGTTCAGATCTTTCATCTTCGCTTCGGCGATCTCGCGCACCTGCTTGACGGTCACCGAACCCACGACTTCACGCGACGGGGTCTTGGCGCCGGATTTCAGCTTCGCGGCCTTCTTCAGGAAATACGACGCGGGCGGCGTCTTGATGTCCATGGTGAAGGACTTGTCCTGATAGTAGGTGATCACGGTCGGGCACGGCGCACCGGGCTCGAGGTCTGCGGTCTTGGCGTTGAACGCCTTGCAGAATTCCATGATGTTGATGCCGCGCTGACCCAGCGCAGGGCCGACGGGCGGCGACGGGTTTGCCTGACCGGCGGGGACCTGAAGTTTCATCTTCCCGGCGAGTTTCTTGGCCATTGGCCTTCTCCTTTTCATCGGCACACGAATGTGTGTGCCCTACGAATGACAGCGCGCCGCCATTCACTCCACTAGCGCGGTGCGGCTCCGGCACGCGTGCCCTTGCCTCCCGCAAACGAACGGGGAACCCCCCGCAAGATGGGCGAAACCGCCCATCATTCCGCCTGTCACCCTTGCTTGGTGACCTGCGTGAATTCCAGTTCGACCGGGGTTTCCCGGCCAAAGATCGACACCGTCACCTTCAGGCGCTGGTTGTCGTCGTCCACTTCCTCGACCATGCCGTCGAAATCTTCGAACGGGCCGTCGTTGACCTTCACCCGCTCGCCGATCTCGAACGAGATCAGAAGCTTCGGCGCTTCTTCGCCTTCCGCGACGCGGCCAAGGATACCCTCGACCTCGGCATCGCGCATCGGCATCGGGCGGCCCTGCGGTCCAAGGAACCCGGTGACGCGGTTGATCGAGGAAATCAGGTGATAGCCCTGATCGCTCATCTCCATGTGAACCAGCACATAGCCCGGCATGAAGCGCCGCTCGGCAGAGACTTTCTTGCCCCGGCGCACTTCGATCACTTCTTCGGTGGGCACCAGAACCTCGTCGATCTGATCCTCGAGTCCCTGCTCTTCCACCTGCTGTCTGATCTGCTCGGCGACCTTCTTCTCGAAGTTCGAGAGAACGCTAACCGAGTACCACCGTTTCGCCATCTGCGATCATTCCCGCTTTTGCAGCGGCGCGTGGCCGCTTTCATTCCATCGCCGGCGCCGCGTGGCGCCAACATCCCGACAATAAAAAGCGGCGCGAGGCTCGAATCGCCGCACGCCAATTTCGGGAAGTTTGGCTCACCTACCGTTATGCAGGCACGAATTCAAGGGGTCAGGGCAAGTTTGCCAAATGCTCCGCCCGATGCTTTACCAGATGCTTTACAGGATACAGGTCCAAGGCCGTGTGGCGGATCGCGCCACGCATCACGCCACGGACGGTGCCGCGAAATCCCCGGCCTCAGCCGAACATATGCAGGATGCCGTTCAAGCCGGATTTGATCACGATATCGACCAGCGAGAAAAAGATCGCGGTCAGCGTCGCCATGATGAACACCATCACCGTGGTCAGCAGAACCTCGCGCCGCGTCGGCCAGACGACCTTGGCGACTTCCGAGCGGACCTGCTGGATGAACTGAAACGGATTGGTGCGGGCCATGGGCGCTCTCTATATCGGATATCTCGCGGCCCACATACGCGGGCAGCAGCAGGATTTCAAGCCCGCGCCGCGTCGGAAGAAGAATTGCCTCGTCCCTGGGTCACAGCGCGCGCACTCACTCCGCGGGCGTGCCCGCCCCGCGTTGGTCATGCCGCCGGGGGGCAAGGCGCGTAAACGGATCGTCGCCCTCGAACAGCACATCGCTTTGACCGCTGAAATCGGGAAGCTGGATCTTGTCCTTCCAACGCCCCGGCAAACGCGCGATCAACCGCTCCAGCCGCTCTGCCCCAAGCTCGGCCCGCCGATGCACTTCTGCGGCCTTCTCGGGGAAACGCGCCGCCGCCTTCTCGCGCAGCGCGGTGATGATCTCGCCCATCCGGTCCGGACCTACCGTCAGATGCGCGATCAGCGCGACCCAAATCGCAACGAACACCAACCCGGGCAATAGCCACGGGTTCCAGATCATGATGGCAAGGATCGCAATCATGATCGAATGGCGAAACTTGGGCTGATAGGCCCGAACCCGCGCCGCAAGACCCGCAAACAGCCCGGCGCGATCATCCTCGTCATAGCCCTCGGCCTCGCCACTTTCGGCATGATACACTTCGCGACGGTGGCCCTCGGGCCCGGCAGCCTCGACACCATCCGCTAGCGTATGGTCTCGGTTTGGCCGCTCTGCCCTCTCTGGCGCAAACATCTGCACCTCGTCCTCGTCAAGACCGCCCTCTTCACAGGACAAAAGCGGATCGGCATCGCCCCAGTCGGCTTCCGCCGCCTCTACCTCGCCGGACCGCCGTTTCGACCGCAACCGCCCCACCAACCACATGATCGGGCCACGGCGGGATCGGGCCGGACCCGCGCTCTCTTCGGTGAAGTTTTCGCTCACATCGTCAAACAGATCATCCGACATGGCCTGCGCCGATTCGGGATGCAGCGCATCGCGCGTGCGAACCGTCTCTACCGTATCCGCCGGAACGATTTCGGGCAGGGCCGCCTTGCCACGCCGCTGCCTGCGCCGCGCACGTCGATTTGTTTCGGGATTAGCGTCCGGATCGGGTGTTTCGCTGGCGCTGCGCTGCTGCGTGTCCTGCACGCTGGCCGCGCGCGATGCTTGATCCTCGCGCCCGCCGACCCGCGCGCGCTCGGCATGGCCATGCACGCTCTCGTGCCGCGTCTCGGCCTCCATCATCAGCCGCACGGCATCCAGTGTCGAATCGACCGGCTCAAAAGCAGGCGCGGCAGCGCGCCCGTTATGGTTCTTTTCGGCGTCCATAAATCGGTGCCTTCTTCCCCAAGAGAGGCCGCAAAGCCCCCGGCACCCCCGTCCAGTAAGGCGATGCTGCAACGGAAAAGGGGCAACCCGGTGGCCAAATTGTGGCAAAACCGGGGCAAGGCCGGGCGGCACATGCCTGCCACCCGCCGCTTTACGCCGCCTTAGCGCGGATCAATCGGCCCAAGGTCGAGCGCCAACTCTTTCTCGATCCGATGCGCCACCTCCATACAGATCACGTCGTCCATCCGGTCACCAATGATCTGCACGCCCAAAGGTACAGGCGCGGCCTCAAGCGTGCGCACCGTGGCCCCCGGCAGGCCCAGCATGTTGACGATATAAAGGAACCGCTGGGCCTCCATGATGTCCTTCAGTGTCTCGGGCTGCTCGATATCCTGATCCGCCGCGAACGGCTTTTGCCCCGAAACCGGCAGGATCAGCGCATCGACGAAATCGAACATCTCCATCCACTTGCGATGGATGAAAAGCCGCCGCGACATCGCCGCCATGAAGCCCGCCTGATCCGGCACACCGAAAATTTCGGCATAGCCGTCGATCACGGTCTGCGCGCCCTCGGATCCCAGCTCGCGGATGGTGTCGAGCATCATCACCGACGTCTCGGCATTGAGCAACTCACCCCAGGTCTGCGCCGCCTCGCGGGCCATCGGCGGCACCACTTCCTCAACCGTGTAGCCGGCCTGCTTCGCAGCACCCACCGCCGCCTCGACGGCGCGGGCCACGTCCGGGTCGACCTTGCCATCGCCGAACGCATCGACACAGTAACCCACGCGCAAGGGCCGGTCGCCGCGCGTGCGTCCGCTGTCCTCGGCCCCGTTCCACAACGGATCAAGCGATGAACGCCGGCGCAGCACGTCATAGGCCAGCTTCACGTCGCCTACCTCGCGCGCGATCACGCCCTGCACACTCATCATCTGGGTCATCGCGGGGCGCTCGGCCGGGGTCTTGTTGAAGGCGGGCACACGGCCCATCGACGGGCGCAACGTCGCCAAGCCACAGCAATAGGCCGGATAACGCAGGCTTCCGCCCAGATCGTTGCCATGGCCCAGAACCCCCATGCCCGAGGCCACCGCCGACGACGCCCCGCCGGACGACCCGCCCGAGGTCAATCCCTTGTCCCACGGGTTCAAGGTGCGGCCATAGATCGGGTTCGAGGTGAAGAACCGAAGGCTGAATTCCGGCGTCGAGGTGCGCCCGATTGGCACCGCGCCCCCGGCCTTGAGGTTGGCCACCACCGGCGCATCGCTGTCGGCGGGTTTGTCGTTCAGCGCGGGCAGGCCATTGGAATTGGGATAGCCTTCGAAATCGACATTGATCTTGAACGTCACCGGCAGGCCCCAAAGCGCGGGCGGATTGTCGGGCTTCTCACGATCCATCGCCTCGGCCTGTGCCATCGCGACCTCGGCCATCGGTTCGACCACGGCGCGCAATCCCGGCTCGCATGTCTCGATCCGGTCAAGATGCGCACGGGTCACCTCGGCCACCTTCACGCTGCCTTGTGCCAACCGCTTGGCGGTGGTGGCCGCGCTCCATGTAATGATCTCGTCCATTCGCCCATCTCCGCTGTTGATGCGGCACTACAGCACGGTGCGGCGCGTGGGTCCAGCGCCGCACCACCCCGCCGCTGCGTCACGGCGCGGGCCGGGCAAAATCACGCCACCGGCCCCTCGGGATGCAGGTAAACGGCAAGCGATCGCCCCGCGAACAGCCCCGCCGTGACCCCCGCAAGCACGGCGAACCCCGCCCCGAAGGCAAACCCGGCGGCAACACCGGGCGCCACCGCCAGCATCACGCTGCGGATGTAGTTGAGCGAGAACAGCACCAGCACCTGCGCCATGGTCAGCCCCTCTCCCGCCTTCCATACGCGCGCCCCGCTCTTGCCCAGGATCCAGCGCGGCTCGACCCTGCGCCCGACCCAAAGCCCCACCAGCCATGCCAGCGCGAATATGCCCCAGACCAGCGGCCCCACGCCCAGCGCAACCAGCGCCCGCACCGACAAGAGCCCCAGAAGTGGCATCAGGTAGATGACGATGCTCGACACCTCGCGCTTGCCCAATGCCTTCGCCCCAAGCCAGACCAACCCGGCCAGCAGCGCCCAGACCCAGATCGGCGTCTGCGTGATGATCTGCCCGATCATTGTCCTGCCCCCCGGTTTGCCCGCTCCCGGCGGGCCGGAAGAGCGACGAACAGCACGGCCAGTCCGATCACGCTGCCCACCGCGCCGCCGACATGGGGCGACAGCCCCGCGATCAGCAGGATCGTCAGCGCCACGGCGCCGAAGATCCGCAGCCTCCGGTTGGTTCCGATCGCGCCGGACAGGCCGGCCATCACTCGTGCGCCTTGGTCTCGACATGTCATCTCGGGTCTCCTTTTCTGGATATGCGCTCCGCCACTTGGCGTTTGCGTCAACAGGTCAGCTGGGCTACCCATGCCCCGGAAAAAACAGCGCCGCACCGGCGATTACGCGAATTGCAGGTCTGATTTCGTGAACGACAGGCTGAGTGAGCCAACCGACAGCGCCGCGCGCGCCAATCACCGCCCGCCCTGGCATTTGCCCGAGCAGTTGGCCGGCTACGCAATCGCCACCGTGTTCTTCACCCTGACCGGCCCGTTCGAAACCTACGCGATGAGTCTGCCTCTCAGGCTGAGCTACTGGGCCGGGGCCGTCGCGGCGGGCTGGCTCTCGGTGACGGGGGCGATTGCCCTGATCCGGCGGCTGCCTTTCACCACCGGCTGGACGCGCATGCAACGCACGCTGACTGGCATGGCGGCGGGCGCGCTCCTGGCCGTTTTCGCCGTCTGGGCCTTCGATACCGTCTTCGACCGCGCCCTCGGGCGTGGCACCGGCAGCGCGCCGCTCTATCTCATGGCGCTGAACGTCGGCGCGATCTCGGCGCTGATCGGCGGCATTTTCCTCATCCGCCTGCGCCCGCGCCTGATCGAACCCGCGCCGCTGCCCAAGGCGAACCCGTTCCTCGCGCGCCTGCCGCGTGCGCTGGGGCAGGACCTGATCAGCCTCACCGCCCAGGATCACTATGTCGAGGTCGTCACCGCCAAGGGCCGCGAGTTGATCCTCATGCGCTTCTCGGACGCGCTGGAAGAGCTGTCCAACTATCCGGGCACCCGCATTCATCGTTCACACTGGATTTCGGCCCATGCCTTCGCGGGCCATTTTCGCGACAATGACCGCCTGATGGCGCGGCTCACCGATGGCAGCGCCCTGCCCGTCTCGCGCAGCTACGCGGCATTGGTGCGTCGCATGAAGCCCGTGGAAAACCGCGACAGCCCCTAGCCGTCAAACGGCGTGACCGGCCCGGCAAGGCGCAAACAGCCGGGCGCGAACACCACCACATGCGAAAGCTCGGGCCGCGTGCGCGAGGAATAAAGCATCGCCTCCGCCCCGGCCGCGCGCGCCGCATCCGAATAGGCCCAAGTCGGGGAAACAGTCCCTTCCGCGCGCACATCCTGCCAGATGATCGAAGCCCCCGGATCGCCACGATGGTCCACCACCCGCCGCGCCTCCAGCCACATCGGCACCAGCATGCGCGCCTGCCCATCCGTCAAATAGCGCTGGATCGCCACCGCCGCCCCCTCGGCGCTGAGCGAGGCATAGGCCGCCACCTGCCCGGAATGATGAAACCGCCCCTCCGGCGCCTTGGCCGGGGTTGCGGGCACAGGCACCAGCGCCTCGGGCAACAGCCGCCATACAGGCCCGGAGAACGTGCAAATGCGCGGGACTGCCACGCCGCTCAGACGTGCTGCCCGCCGTTCACTTCGACCTCGGTTCCCGTGATGTAGGAACTCTGCTCGGAACACAGGAAAAAGATCGTGTTGGCCACTTCCTCGGGCTGGCCAAGGCGGCGCAGCGGCAGTTGCTCGGCCAACTTGTCGGTCCCCGGCGACAGGATCGCGGTTTCGATCTCACCCGGCGCGATGGCATTCACGCGCACGCCAAGCGGGCCGAAATCATGCGCCATTTCCCGCGTCAGCGCCTTTAGCGCCGCCTTCGACGTGGCATAGGCCGCCCCCGCGAACGGATGCACCTGATTGCCCGCGATCGAGGTCACGTTGACCACCGCCCCCTTGGCCGCGGCCAATTCGTCCTTCAACCCACGCGCCAACACCACCGGGGCAAAGAAATTGACGTGGAACACCTTGCCCCAATCCATCAGGTCGGTGTCGAGCGTGCAAAGCCGCTCTCCGTTCGGCCCCTTGGGCGAGATACCGGCATTGTTCACCAGCGCATCCAGCCGCCCGTCAAGCCGCTCCTGAATCTGGCCCACGGCGTTGATCGTATCCGCCGGATCGCCCAGATCGAGCCGAACATGGTTTTCCTCGCCGCCGCCCCACGGGCATTCCTTCGGGAAAGCGTTGCGCGAACAGGTGATTACCCGCCAGCCCTCGGCATTGAACTTGCGCACCGTGGCATGGCCGATTCCCCGGCTTGCCCCCGTCAAAAGCAATGTCTTTTGTGTCATGATCGCCCTCGCCGCATGAAACCCTTCCCTCATACCTAGCACTCCTGTGTCCGCCCGCAATGGCCCCTTGGCACGCGGCCCCGAAAAGCCTATCCAGAGACACCCCGAGGGCCAGAGAATGAAGACCAGAGAAATGATCCGAGATTGGACCGCCACCGCCCGGACCCTGTCCGAGGCTCTTCCCTACATGCAGCGCTATTCCGGCGCGATCGTCGTGATCAAGCTCGGCGGGCACGCCATGGGCAGCGACGAGGGCATGGCCCTTTTCGCCCGTGACGTCGTGCTGATGCGTCAGGTCGGGATCAACCCGGTGATCGTCCACGGCGGCGGCCCGATGATCAATGAAATGCTGTCCAAGCTCGATATTCAAAGCGAATTCGTCAACGGCAAGCGGGTAACGGACGATGCCACGGTGGAAGTGGTTGAAATGGTGCTTTCGGGCCGGGTCAACAAACGTATCGTGCAAGCGATCAACGCCCAAGGTGGCCGTGCCGTGGGCCTTTCGGGCAAGGACGCAAGCCTTGTGACCTGCACCCCGACCGACCCCAAACTTGGCCATGTCGGCACGCCATCACGGATCGAACCGGGCATCCTGCACACGCTGTTCGAATCCGGCGCGATTCCTGTCATCGCGCCCTTGGGCGGCGGCGATGCGGGCGAAACCTTCAACATCAATGGCGACACCATGGCCGGTGCCATCGCCGGCGCGCTCAAGGCCGACCGGCTTTTGCTGCTGACCGATGTCGAAGGGGTCAAGGGCAAGGACGGCGCCGTGATCACCGATCTCAGCACCGCACAGATTCGCGAGTTGACCGAAGACGGCACCATCGCGGGCGGCATGATCCCCAAGACCGAAACCGCGCTCGATGCGATCGAAGGCGGCGTGCGCGCCGTGGTCATCCTTGATGGGCGCGCGCCGCATGCGGTGCTGCTCGAACTCTTTACCGAACACGGCGCAGGTTCGCTCATCCGTGCCAAGCTCTGAGCCGCCCCTGCCAGAGGCGCTCATCGCTGCCGCGCTTCGCGAAAGGCTGGCGTTGTTCGGCGCGCTCCATCCCGACCCCGATCCATGCCTGCCGGAAAGCGCGGGCTTAGGCCCCGACGGGGGCAAGAACTCTGGCACCCTCCTTCTCTTCGGCCCCGCCGAACCGGGCTTCTGGGACCATTTCACCGCCCAGCCGGAATATTCCGACGGCGCGCCCGATCCGCTCGACCGCTGGTCAAAACGCGTTCTCGTTCCGCTGGCTCAGGCTGCGGGCGGCACGGCGCTGTTCCCCTCCGACGGTCCGCCTTACCCGCCCTTCATCGCTTGGGCGCTGGCCAGCGGACAGGCGTTCACTTCACCCGTTGGCCTCTTGGTGCATCACACGGCCGGGCTGATGGTCTCCTACCGGGGCGCCATCTATCTGCCGACGCGCCATGCCCTGCCCGTCACCGCCGCCAACCCCTGCGAAAGCTGCGCCGCGCAACCCTGCCGCACCGCCTGCCCTGTCGCGGCCCTGACGCCCGCGGGCTACGACATCCCCGCCTGCAAATCCTTCCTCGCCACCCCCGAGGGCACCGACTGCATGACCCAAGGTTGCGCCGTGCGCCGCGCTTGCCCGCTGTCCCAAACCTATGGCAGGCTGCCCGGGCAATCCGCCTTTCATATGAAAGCTTTTAGATGACGCTCCGCCTGATCCTGATGCGCCACGCCAAATCCAGCTGGGACAATCCCCTGCAAAGCGATCACGACAGGCCGCTGAACCCGCGCGGACAGGCCTCGGCGCGTGCATTGGGCGATTGGCTTGCGGGCAAGGGCCTGATCCCCGATCTGGTGCTTTGTTCCACTGCGACGCGCACCCGCGAAACGCTTGCTTTGCTCAACCTGCCCAAGGGCATCGAAACGCGCTTTCTCCAACACCTCTACCACGCTCCCGCACGGCGCATGCTCGACCTGCTCCGCCGCGAGGCGGGGGGCGATGCACCCGCGCCCTGCGTGCTGATGGTGGCGCATAACCCGGGCTGCGCCGAGTTTGCCGAACATCTGGTGTCGCGCCCGCCCGCACACCCGCGTTTTCCCGATTATCCCACGGCGGCCACGCTGGTGGCCGACCTGCCCGCGCAAACATGGGACGAGGCCAGCTTCTTTACCGGTGACGTGGTCGATTTCATCACGCCCAGAGAATTGATCGGCTGACCCCGAACTAACCCCACACCGCACAGCGCGCGCCTCAGGCCTCGCTGCCCCGCACCACGCCAGCCGCGCCGCCGGACCGCGCGATATCGCGCGCCGCCGCGCTTTCGTGCACCCGCTCGCTCGGGTCCGCCCCAACGATGCGGCGCTTGCGAATAAGGAACAGCTTGCCCCAACCCTTCCACGTGCCACAGGACGGCGCGCTCGGATCGACCGGGAAACGCGCCCGCCACCCTTCCGGCAATGGCAGGCCACAGCCTTCAGCCTTCTCCATCATCCAGACGAAGGGGATATTGGACAGTGGCCGCGCCGCTTCATAGCCCCCCAACTGCCCGCCCACATCGCCATGCGCGCCGGGAAACCAGACCTGCTCGACCGTTCCTTCAAACCGCTCGGTGTCGCTCCACAGGATCGGCGCAAAGGCCTCGCGCGTTTCATGCAGGGCAAGCGCGTGAAACCCGTGGCGCACCACGGGGCAAAGCTCATAGTTGTGAAAGTCGTGCGGGCTCTCCATCCAGCGCCAGATCAGCGGCCAGCGCAGGCCCAGCGCCATCACCGTATCGAAACAGCCCAGCATCTCGATCGCGGCCCCCTCGTGGCAATAGGCCCGCCGAAACGCCCGCTCAGCCGGGCTTCCCGGGGTGCTCTGGTAATGCCGCCACGCGGTGCGCACCCGCCGCTCCGTCGCCTCTTCGGCGCGCAACAGACCCACCTGATCGATCACCCCGGCCAGTGAGCGCACGGCAAAGGCGCCGCGCGAATAGCCCAAAAGGAAAATCCGGTCACCGGGCCGATAGCGCGACGCAAGCCAGCCATAGGCGCGCCTGATCTGCCCATCCGTGCCCCGGCCCACGATCACATCGCTGGCCGAGCGCCAATGCCGCCACTGGATGCCCGCCTCGTAAAACAGCGAAACCGGCGCGCCCACCTGCGTCAACAGGCGATAGGCAAGCCCCGCGTTGGTCTCTTCCCCGGGTTTGAGAGAGGACATCGTGCCATCAAGGATGACAACATGGGTCATCGCCCCGCGCCGTTGCGGCGCGGTCTGCGCCTTCTGCCATGGCCTCAGCCATCCAAGAAGGTGTTTACCCAGCTGCCTCCATCGCATCTTGCATCATCTTCCACGTTCGCACCGGCGTGAACGGCATATCGGCCTGCCGCACGCCCATGTCCCACAGTGCATCCTGCACCGCATTGGCCAGCGCCGCCATCGCGCCCACCGTCCCGGCCTCGCCACAGCCTTTCATCCCCATCGGGTTCGCCGTCGACGGCACCGGCTCAACTTCGAAGCCGATCATCGGCATATCTTCGGCCCTCGGGATCGCATAGTCCATGAAACTCGCCGTGAGGAGCTGACCGCTTTCGTCGAACACCACATGCTCCATCAACGCCTGCCCTGCGCCCTGAACCACCCCGCCATGCACCTGCCCTTCGGCCAGCATCGGGTTGATCAGGTTGCCGAAATCATCAACCACGCTATAGCGCACCAGATCGACCTTGCCGGTCTCGGGGTCCACCTCGACCTCGGCGAAATGCGCCCCGTTGGGGAACGAGCGGCCCGGCAACGTGGCGCGTTCCTCATGCATCAAAAGGTCTTCGCGCCCATCGGCCCGCGCCATTTCAGCGGCTTCAAGGAAGGTCGGCGTCATGTTCGACCCCGGCGCGCGGAAGGTTTCATCGTCGAAGGTGATGTCGCCCTCGTCCACGCCCATCTTTTCGGCAAGGTAAGGCGTGAACGCCGCCACCATCTTCGACACCGTCGCCAGCGTCGCGTGCGACTGGGTGGTGACAGACCGGGACCCCCCGGTGCCACCACCCTGCGCGATGAGATCACTATCGCCCTGAACCACCTCAATCTTCTCGGCCGGAATGCCAGTCTGATCCGACAGGAACTGCGCATGAACCGTCTCATGCCCCTGCCCGTTCGACTGCGTTCCGACAAAGATCGTCACGCTACCATCCTCGTTAAACACAACTCTCGCGCCTTCCGAAGGATCGCCCAAAATGCTTTCGATATAGTAACACAGGCCAATTCCGCGTTTCAGGCCCCGTGCCTCGCTCTCGGCCCGGCGCGCAGCAAAGCCCGCCAGATCGGCGAATTGCTCGGCATGGGTCAGAACCTTGTCGAAATCGCCAACATCAATCGTCTCGCCGGTCAGCGCCTTGAACGGGAACTGCTCGGGCTTGATGAAATTGCGCCGCCGCAACTCCAACGGGTCAATGCCCAACTCGCGCGCGGCGCGGTCCATCATCCGCTCCAGCAGGAAAATCGCCTCGGGCCGCCCGGCCCCGCGATAGGCGTCCACCGGCACCGTGTTGCTGTAATACCCTTCCGAATGAAGCCACGTCGCGCCGATATCGTAAACCCCTGTCAGAACACGCGAAAACAATTGCGTCTGGATCAACTGCGCGAACTGGCTGCAATAAGCGCCAATGTTGTGCCGGGTCTTCACGCGGTAGCCGGTGATGCGATAATCGGCATCGAACGCCAGCGCCGCCTCATGTTCCAGATCACGGCCATTCGCGTCCGAGATCATCGCCTCGGACCGGCTTCCCATCCAGCGCACGGGTCGGTTCAGCATCCGTGCCGCCTGCGCCACGAGGAACTGCTCGGGATGCGGCTGGCCCTTCATGCCAAAGCCACCGCCGGTATCGGGGTTGGTCACGCGGATATCCTCGGCGTCCATGCCAAGCACATCGGCCAATGACCGTTTCGGCACCCAGACGCCCTGCGCATTCACCGCAAGGTGCAAGCGCCCGTCCTCGACCTCGGCATAGGCGCCGCGCGGCTCCATCGATGCGACGATGATTCGATTGTCCTCGACATGCATCTCGACAACATGCGCCGCCGCCTCAAAGGCCGCAGCGGTCGCCGCCTCGTCACCCAGGCCCCAATCGAGGGCAAGGTTCTTGGGCGCCTCCTCGTGCAGGTCAGTCTCACCGGGGCCACGCTCCAGCATCGCGGGCAGATCGTCGATCTCGGGCCAGATCATCTCGGCGGCATCGCGCGCCTGTTCCAGCGTGTCGGCCACCACCATCGCGATGATCTCACCGACATGTCGCACCCGCCCCTCGGCCAGAAGCGGGCGTTTGGGCACGGGCGCCGTGCTGCCATCGCGGTTCTTCACCGCCACGGCGGGCATGCCCTGCGTCACCCCGGCCTCGGCCAGCGCGGCGGCGTCGAGGACAAGATGCACCCCCGGTGCCTCTTGCGCCTCGGAAACATCAATCGGACCCAATACCCCATGCGCCACGTCCGAACGCAGGAACCAGACGTGCAGCGCACCACTCGGCGCGATGTCATCGACATACCGTCCATGCCCGGTCAGAAAGCGCAGGTCTTCCACCCGCTTGACCGATTGCGATTTGCCGAATTTATCCATCCCGGTTTCCCCTGCTCCACCGTTGCGCGTCATTTTGACCGGGGCAGTCTAGCCGCTGCGACGCAGCATGCAATGGGGGCGACGGCGTTATGCTGCGAGCGTCACGATCTCACCGGGGCCATAGCCGTTAAACGCGGTCGAAATGGCCAAAGAATACGCACCCATGCCGTGGAACAGCACATAGTCCCCCTCGTCCAGATCGTCCGGCAGGGCCAGCGGCGCGGGCAACCGATCAAGGCTGTCACAGGTCGGCCCGAACACCTCGCGCAGGCGCATCGCGCCGTGCCGCGCCCCGCCCTCTTGCGTGATCAGCTCGACCCGATCCGTCGGCCCGATGTCGCGCAGTTCCGACAACGCGCCATAAATACCGTCATTCAGGAAAATCGCCCCATCCTCGCGCAGCGTCTTGATCCGTGTGGCCAGCGTGAAGGCCTCGGCCACCATCGCCCGGCCCGGCTCACACACCAGTTCAGGCGCGTCATCGCCAAACGAGGCCCGCACTTCGGCCCGAATCGCGGCGAAAATCGCTTCCAGATCCGGCGCGCCCCCCGCGCGATGCGCCGCAAAACCGCCGCCCACGTTCAACCGCGCCAGCCGCACCCCCGCGCGATGCGCCACCGCCGCACAGACCCGAATATAGGCCGCCCATGCCGCCGGATCGGCGCATTGCGTGCCCGGATGAAACGTCATCGCGGGCGCGAAACCACGCGCCACCGCCTCTTTCAACAGCGGCACGCACCCGTCCGCCGTCTCGCCGAACTTCTCGCCGAAATCATAGGACGCGCCCTTTACCGGCAGCGCCAGCCTGACCGACACTTCCTCACCCTCGAACCGCGCGCGGCCCAGCTTGTTCAACTCCCGCAGGCTATCGACGGACCAAGAGCGCACGCCATGCGCGATACCTTTCGCCACCTCGTCGTGCGAGCGCACCGGGTTGTTATAGTGCAACGCGGCCCCCGGCGCAGCGGCGCGCACAAGGTCAATCTCGCGCGGGCTGGCCACGTCGAACGCCTCAAGCCCGGCGGCACTCAGGTTTTCCAGCACCATCGGCGTGGCATTGGCCTTCACCGCATAGGTCACAAGCCCGGGAAACCCCTCAAGGAACCGCCGCGCCGTCGCCTGCAACACCGCCGGCGAAAAATACATCACCGCATGGTCGGGCCGCTGCCGGGCCAGATGCAAACGCGGGTCGGCGGGTGAGGTCTGGGCATACATCGCGGGCGCTCCTTTTTGTCCTGATCGCACAACCAGCGTCACCGCATTTCCTGTCGAACTCACGAGTCAAACCGACTAAGATGGCAGAAACATCCGGCGAAATGACGATATGACCACGCAAAACGACGAAACCGATCAGGCGCTGCTGGCCCTCTTGGGCGAAGATGCCCGCATGTCCATCGCCACGCTGGCGCGGCGCATGGGCCTTGCCCGCTCGACCGTGCAGGCCCGGATCGAACGGTTGGAATCGCGCGGCGTGATCGCGGGCTATACCCTGCGGCTTGGCGCGGCGATGGCCCCGCGCCTGCGCGCCACGGTGCTGATGCAGATCGAACCGCAACAGCAGCCCGCCGTGCTCGCAAAGCTGAAAACCCTTTCGGGGGTCGAGCAGGTCTGCACCACCTCTGGCCGGTTCGACCTGATCGCCACGATCTCGGCCGAGACCACGGAACAACTCGACATCACCCTCGACCGCATCTCCGAGGCCAAGGGCGTGCGCGCATCCGAAAGCCTGATCCACCTCTCGACCAAGATCGATCGGCGCTGAAAGCCGCCCCTCACGCCTTTCCTTTGAACCGCATCGTCATGCGCAGGATCATCACGTAAAACGCCGGCACCAGAAACAGCCCGACAAAGGTCGAGGCCAGCATCCCACCAATCACGCCAATGCCGATGGCGTTCTGCGCCGCCGCGCCCGCGCCCGAGGCCGTCGCCAGCGGCGTCACCCCAAGGATGAAGGCCAGCGCCGTCATCAGGATCGGACGCAACCTCAGCCGCGCGGCATCCACCGCCGCCTTGGCAAGGTCCGTCCCGGTCTTTCGCAATTCCTCGGCGAATTCCACGATCAGGATGGCGTTGCGCGCCGCAAGGCCGATGGTCGTCAACATCCCGACCTTGAAGTAAACGTCATTCTGCTGGCCAAACCACCACGCCGCCAGCAGCGCGCCCAAGATGCCCACCGGCACCGTCAGCATCACCGCAAAAGGCACCGCCCAGCTTTCGTAAAGCGCGGCCAGCGCAAGGAAAACCACCAGCACCGAGATCGCATAAAGGAACGGCGCCTGATCGCCCGATTGCTGCTCCTGATAGCTCAACCCGGTCCACGCCACGTCATAGCCGCCACCCAGTTGGCTCACCAATTCGCTCATCGCCCCCATCGCCGTGCCCGAACTAACCCCGGCCCCAGCCGAACCGGTGATCTCGATCGCCGAGGTCGCCTGATAGCGTTGCAAGCGCGGCGCGACGGGCGCCCATTCGGTGTCGATAAAGGCCGAAAACGGCACCATCTCGCCCGCCGCATTGCGCGCATACCAGTCGAAAATGTCCTCGGGCTGCATCCGGTAGGGCGCGTCGCCCTGCACGTAAACCGGCTTGAGCGAGCTGCCCAAAACGAAATCGTTCACCTCTGCCCCCGCGAAGATCACCGACAGCATCGCGTTAACCTCGGGCAGCGACAGTCCAAGGCTTTCCGCCTTTTCCTGATCGATCACAAGGCGCAGCGCACTTTCCGTTTCCGTGCCCTCGATCTGTAGGTTCGTGACCCGCTCGTCGCCCGCCGCCAATGCCTGCAATCGGATCGCCGCCTGCTGCAACGCCTCGGTGCCGCTCCCCCCCTGATCGACAAGGTACATCGAAAAGCCCCCGGTCGTGCCCAGCCCGCGGATCGACGGCGGTTGCAGCACGAAAACCCGCCCGGCGCGGATCTGCGACAAAGCCCGGTTCGCGCGTTGCGCCAACGCCGCCGCCGCAAGATCGTCACGCCCGGCGCGTGCATCGAAATCATTGAGCCGCACGAACACCATCGCCCGGTTCTGTCCCGTCCCGCCAAAGCCAAAGCCCAGCGCCGAGAAGGTGCTCGCCACCGCCTCGGTTTCCTGCGTCAGCATGTATTGCTCGACCTCGTTGACCACGGCCGCGGTCTGTTGCGTGGTCGCGCCCTCGGGCAGGGTCACGATGGTCATCAACACGCCCTGATCCTCGGTCGGAATGAAGGACGAGGTCAGCCGTTCATAGGTCCACCACGACCCGCCCAACACCAGCGCCAGCACCACCAGCGCCACCCAAGGCGCGCGCAACGTGGCGGCCACGCTGTCGCCATAGAAATCGGTGAATTTCTGCAATCCGCTGTTGAACCAGCGCGCCGGGGCAAAGCGCGGATGCCCATCGCCCGGCTTCAAAAGCCGCGCTGACATCGGCGGTGACAGGATCACCGCCACCAGCAACGAAATCGCCATCGCGCTCACCATGGTGATCGAGAATTGCTGATAGATCACCCCGGTCGAGCCGCCGAAAAACGCCATCGGCAGGAACACCGCCGCCAGCACCACGTTGATGCCCACCAGCGCCCAGATGATCTGCCCCATGCTCTGCCCGGTGGCTTCCAGCGCGGACAGCCCCTCTTCGTGCATCAATCGCTCGACGTTCTCGACCACCACGATCGCGTCATCCACCAGCAGGCCGATCGACAGCACCATCGCGAACATCGTCAGCGTGTTGATCGAATAGTCGGTGACATACAGCACCGCCAATGTGCCCAACAGAACGACCGGCACCGTGATCAGCGGAATAAGCGTCGCCCGCCAGCTTTGCAGGAACACCAACAGCACGATCACCACCAGCCCCACGGCTTCGGCCAGCGTGTGATAGACCTGCTCGATCGACAGTTCCACGAAAGGCGCGGTGTCATAGGCGACACGGAATTCCACCCCCTCGGGCAGCGCCTGTTCTAGCCGCGCCATCGTAGCGCGCACCGATTGCGACACCTCCACCGCATTCGCCCCGGTTTCAAGGTTCACGCCAAAGCCCGCCGCCGGGCTGCCGTTGAACTTGTTGGCCCCGGCATAGCTTTCCTGCCCGACCTCGATCCGCGCCACGTCCGACAGGCGCACGACACCGCCATCGCCATTGGTTTTCAACAGGATCTGTTCGAATTGCGCCACGGTGGTCAATTGGCTCTGTGCCGTGATCGTAGCGGTGAACTGCTGCCCCAACACCGGCGGCTGCGCCCCGAGCGAGCCGACCGAAACCGTGGTGTTCTGGTTCCTCACGGCGGTCACCACGTCCGCAGGCGTCAACTGGTAGCGCACCAGCGCCATCGGATCGAGCCAGATCCGCATCGCATAGCCCGAGCCGAACACGCTCACGCCGCCGACGCCATCGGTGCGCTCCACCGGGCCTTCCACGGTGGCTGAGATGATATCGCCCAGCGCCTCGGTGGTGTAGCGCCCGGAGGTATCGACCAGCGTCCCCACCATCAAGAATGAGGAGTTCGACCGCGACACCGTCACCCCCGCGGTCTGCACCGCACTGGGCAGGCTGCTTTCCACCCGGCTTACCCGGGTCTGAACCTCGTTTTGCGCATCCACAGGCTCGACCGTGCCGTCGAACAGAATTTCGATCTTCGACGAACCCTGACTCGATGTCGACGTCATGTAGAGCATGCCTTCGAGTCCGGTCATCTGGTCCTCGATCTCGCGCGTGACCGAGTTTTCGACCGCTTGCGCCGTAGCGCCGGAATAGCTGGCCGAAATGCGGATCGTGGTCGGCGCAATGTCGGGATATTGCGAGATCGGCAACGACAGCATCGCCCCCAGTCCCGCCAGCATGGTGATCAGCGTCAGAACCCAGGCAAAGACCGGGCGGCGAATGAAAAAGCTTCCCATGGATCAGTTCCCGCCGCTCTGCGCTGCATCGCCCGAGGCGGCTGAGGGGCCTGATGAGTCCCCCGATGAGTTCTCGGATGGGGCCACGTCTGGGGTCGCCTCCCTGACCACCCCGTCCGCCGCTATCGTCACCGGCACCGCCGCGATCTCCGCGCCGTCCCGCAGGTTGCTCAACCCGTCCACGATCAGCTTGTCCCCCGCCTCGACACCTTCGGTCACGACCCATGCGTTCTGATAGGTGCCTTGTGTCCTGAGCGCGCGGCTTCGGGCCACGCCCTCTTCGGCGACAAAGGCCGTCAGCGTTCCATCCCCCGCACGCGCCGTCGCGATCTGCGGCACGAGGATCGCATCCGTCGTGCCCAGCGTGATCTCGACCCGCAGGAACTGTCCCGGCAGGATCAGCCGGTCGGGATTGTCGAACCGAAAGCGAAAATCGCGCGTGCCGGTCGAGGTCGACACCTGAAACCCGGGCGACACCAGCGTGCCCTTGCTTGCGTAAAGCGCCCCGTTTTCCAGCAAAAGCTCCACATCAAGTGCCTTACCCCGCGCCAATGTGCCCTCGCTCACCCGCGCCCGCACCTCCAGCACCCGTTTCGCGCTTTCCTCGACATCCACGTAAATCGGATCGACCCGCACGATCGTGGTCAGCGCCGTGGTCTGGTTCGCTGTCACCACCGCGCCGACCGACACCGCCGGCACATCCGGAATGCCCGCAATCGGGCTTTTGATCTCGGTCCGGTCATAGTTGAGCTGCGCCAGATCACGCGCCGCCTTTGCGCTGCCCAGCGTCGCCTCGGCCTGTCGCACGGTGACTTCGGCGGTCTGCAACGTCTCTTCCGTCACGGCAGTGTTAAGCAGCTTGCGATAGCGCTCCAACGTGCGCTCCGCATTGGCAAGCGACGCCTCGGCGCCGGTCACATTGGCCTCGGCCGCCGCCAGTTCCGCGCCCAGCGTATCGCCATCGATGCGAAACAGCACATCCCCCTTTTCGACGCGCTGGCCCGGCTCGTAAACGATCTCGGCAATCACACCGGACACGCGCGGCCGAATATCGACGCTCTCAAAGGCCACCCCGCGCCCCGGGGTCGTCACCTTGTAGGGCACCTCGACCCGCTCCAGAGTCACGACGCCTACCTTCGCAGGCCCCTGTGGCCCCCCCGGCCCCATCTGCGCGGCAACCGGCAACGCCTGCACCAGCACGGCAGCACCAAGCACCACGGCGCGCAGGGCCATCGGCGGCATCATCTTCAGGGCACGGGAAATTCGTTTCATCTTCACTGTCCTTCAACACTTCGGCGCATCGCTCCGGCCAGACCGGCACGGCAGATCGGTGTCTTTTCTTTTTTCGCTGGCGGCGAGGCGGCTATTACGCGCGAGGTGCGCGGTTCCGTCGCACACTCCAGGAAAAAATCGGCCCGGCAAAAATCGGCGCCAGCAAAAAGTCTGTTCGCATTCGTCCGCAGACCCTACCCACCGCTTCGCCCGCATCAAGCCCCCGCTTGCGCACAAGTCTGTGCGCAGAATGCACCCCGCCCCTTCGCATTTGCAGCGGAGCCGCCCCTCTTCGTGCTTCAACCGCCCTCACGGCACCGCCTGCTCGCCCCCTATTTCCACACCGTGACAACACGATCACAAGGCTGACGCGGATTGTGATGAGCCCGGAACCTTTTCCCCCTTGCGACGTTGCGTTTTGAATGAGAACAACAAGATACTGCGTCCAAAGCGCAACGAGAGGCCCTATACTGTGTCATCAGTACCGAAACGGCTGGTTCTGGCCGGTGCTTTCCTGAGTGTTTTCAACATCCTGCCGGGTGAGGCAGAGGTGCGCCAAACCCTTGTCGTCGAGGCCGGCGGCAAGGATCTCAAATCCAGCATCGAAGGCGCCCTCACCACCCGCACCCTGATTTCCGATGGCGACGAGACCTCTCAAAGCCTGATCGCGGCGGCTCAGGCCGATTATGCGCGGATCGTAGCCGTTCTTTACGACGCGGGCTACTTCGGCCCCAGCGTTTCGATCAAGCTCGACGGGGTCGAGGCGGCACAGATTTCACCCTTCGCTTCCGATGGCAGCGTCGGCAAAGTCGAAGTCACGGTCACGCCGGGCAAACAATTCCGCTTCGGACGCGCCACCATCGCCCCCCTCGCCCAGGGCACCACGCTGCCCGAAGGTTACCGCGCCGGGGCCACCGCAGGCACCGCCGTGATCCGCGAAGCGGCCACAAGCGCGGTTTCGGGCTGGCGCGACGTCGGCCATGCCAAGGCCGCCGTCTCGGGTCAGAAAATCACCGCCAATCACCCCGCGGCCGAGGTCAATTCCGACATCCAACTCGCCCCCGGTCCCCGGCTACGCTTCGGCCAGTTGATCGTGAGCGGCGAAGAGCGCATGCGCGCCGACCGCATCCGCGCCATCGCGGGCCTGCCCACCGGCAAGGTCTTCGATCCCGACGATCTCGACGATGCCACCCGCCGCCTGCAAACTGCGCGTGTGTTTCAGGTCGTCTCGCTGAGCGAGGCCGATCAACCCAATCCCGACGGCACCCTCGACATCACCGCCGCCGTGGTCGAACGCAAGCTGCGCCGCTTCGGCTTCGGCGCGGAATACGGCACGCTCGATGGCGGCACGCTGTCGGCCTTCTGGCTACATCGCAACCTCTTTGGCGGGGCCGAACGCCTGCGCATCGAAGGCGAGGTGTCCAACATCGCACAGAACGGCGGCGGCATTGATTACGAACTCTCCGCCCGGTTCGACCGCCCGGCAAGCTGGGGCGCGGATACCGATTTCTATCTCACCGCCACGCTCGAACATGTCGACGATCCGCTCTACCTCACCGATCAGGCCGAGGTCGAGGCCGGGTTCAAGCGCATTGTCTCGGATCAACTCACGCTTCAGGCGGGCGTCGGCCTGACCTATTCCGACACCACCGATGCCTATGGCTCGCGCACCTTCCTCGTTGCCACCCTCCCGCTCGAGGCGACCTATGACAAGCGCGACAACAAGCTCAACCCCACCAAGGGCTATTACCTCAACGCCGAACTGACGCCGTTCTTCGGCATCTCGGGCGGCGATGGCTCGGGCGCGCGGCTTTACACCGACGCCCGCGCCTACCGCGCCCTTGGCAAGGCCGAGCGTATGGTCATCGCCGCCCGGCTTCAGCTTGGCTCGATCATGGGCTCTTCGCCCGGGGAAACCCTGCCCGACATGCTGTTTTATTCCGGCGGCGGCGGTACCGTGCGCGGTCACGCCTACCAATCCCTCGGCGTGACCCTGCCCAGCGGACTTGAGGTCGGTGGCGAGAATTTCATTGGCCTCTCCCTCGAATTGCGCGGCAAGATTACCGACAAGGCACAACTGGTGGGCTTCACCGATTACGGCTTCGTCGGTGCGGGCGCCATGCCCGGTCAAGATGGCGAATGGCAATCCGGCGCCGGGCTTGGCCTGCGCTATGATACTGGAATCGGCCCGCTGCGCCTTGACGTGGCCACGCCCACATCCGGCCCCAACGCGGGCGAACGCGCCGAAGTCTACATCGGCATCGGGCAGGCCTTCTGATGAAGTTTCTGCGCGCCTTCCTGTTCGTCCTGCTAAGCGTCACCGCCTTTGCCGCGGGCCTGCCCACCTTCGCGCAGGATGGCCAGAAAGAAGGCGAAGACGACAAATCCTACCTCACGCGCCTGTTGCAGGATTCGCTTTCCGGCGCGGGCCGCAACATCGATATCACCGGCTTCGAAGGCGCGCTGTCCTCGCGCGCAACCATGGCGAAACTCACCATCGCCGACAGCGAAGGCATCTGGCTTGAAATCGACGACGTGATCTTTGACTGGAGCCGCTCGGCGCTGTTCTCCGCCCGGCTTGAAATCAACGAGCTTTCCGCCGGGAAGGTCACCGTTTTCCGTCCGCCCGTCGCCGACCCAAGCCTGCCCACCCCCGAGGCCACGCCCTTCACCATCCCCGAACTGCCCGTCTCGGTCCAGATCGGCAAGCTGGCGATCGACCGCGTCGAACTGGGCGAAACCGTGCTGGGCCAGCCGGTCGTGATGCAGGTCAACGGCAAGGCCAGCCTCGATGGCGGTGGCCTCGACGTGGCGCTCGAAACCACCCGGATCGATGGCAAGGACGGCAAGATCGACCTCGCCGCCCGCTACGCGCCCGATACTGGCGAAGCGGCGATTGATCTCTCCATGGCCGAAGGGGCCGGCGGCATCGCCGCTACGGCGCTCGGCATCCCCGGCGCGCCGGCTGTGACCCTCACCGTCAAGGGCGAAGGCCCGGTCTCGGATTTCACCGCCCGCACCCGGCTTGAAAGCGACGGGCAAGAGCGCATCACAGGCACCGTCCGTCTGTCCTCCGACGACGCCCAGCCGCCCGAATGGTCCCTCGCCGTCGATCTTGGCGGCGATATGACCCCGCTCTTTGCCCCCGAAATGCGCGATTTCTTCGGCACCCGGATGCAGTTCACCGCCTTCGGCCGCCAGACGTCCGAGGGCGACATCGTGCTCGACACCTTCTCGCTCGACACCGCCGACCTCACCGCCGGGGGCAGCTTTACCCTCGCGCCGGATGGCTGGCCGCAGGCCTTCGATCTGACGGCCAAGATCGCCGATGCCGAGGGCAAAACCGTCACCCTGCCCTCGCCCGGCGGCCATACCAAGATCCGCCGCGCCGTGCTCGCCCTTTCCTATGACGCGGCCAAAAGCGATGGCTGGACCGGCAGCGCCGCGGTGCTCGGCTATCAGACACCGGGCGGTCAGGCGGGCGCGCTGCGCCTGTCAGGCGAAGGCACGATCACCCGCGGCGAAGAAGGCGCGCTTGGTCAGATCACCGCCGCGCTTCAAGCCGGGCTCGAAGGCCTGCGCTTCACCGATCCCGCCCTGTCACAGGCCGTCGGCGCGCGCCTCTCGGGCAAACTCAACGCGCTGTGGCAAGATGGCGATCCGTTCAAGATCACCGGGATCGACCTGACCGGCGACGATTATGGCCTGACCGGCACCACCACGGTGAACGATTTCGAAAGCCAGCTTAAAACCGAGTTTGACCTCGCGCTTTCGGCACAGGATCTGTCGCGCTTCGCCGCCCTTTCGGGCCTCTCGCTTTCGGGCGCGGCGGATGTCACGGCCAAGGGCTACCTCGCGGTGCTCTCGGGCGCGTTCGATGTCGATATCGCGGGCCAAAGCCGCGATCTCGCCCTTGGCATCGCGCCGGTCGATGGCCTCTTGGCGGGCGAAGGCCGCGTTGCACTTTCGGCCAGCCGCGATGACAGGGGCATCATCCTGCGCCGCGCCTCGGCCCAGACGCCCGCCGCCGCGCTCGCCGCCTCGGGCACACTCAGCAGCACCAGCGGCGCAATCGACTACACCGCCGAATTGCGCAGCCTCGCCGCCCTTCTGCCCGGCGCAGAGGGCAAGGCCTCCGCCTCGGGCCGCGTCCTGCTCAAGGGGCAGACCCTCGACGGCGCCACCCTCACCGCCCAGATCGACAATCAGGGCAAGCCCGTCGCCCTGCCGCTGGCCGAAGGTCAAGACGTCGGCTTCCAATCTGGCACCCTCACCGCCCGCTTCAGCCAGACGGACGGCAACCAATGGCGCCTCGATAGCAGCTTCAAGGACATCACCACGCCCTACGTTTCGCTCGAAAGCTTCAGCCTCGCAGGTGACGGCACGCTGGCGCAAACCGCCGCCGCCGGGCTCGAGTCGATCAAGGGCCGGCTCACCGCCGCCGCCTCGGGCGTTTCGGGCGAAGACGCCCGTTTCGTGCGCGCCCTCGCCCCCGGCCTGCGCGCCACCACCGATTTCGCCTATGCCCCCGGCGGTGCGCTCGATCTCAGCAACCTGCAACTCGGCTCGGGCGAGGCCGCGCTTTCCGGCGATCTCAGCCTCACCCCGGACACTGGCGAAACCACCTTCACGCTTGATCTCGACAGTGGCCCGCTTGGCCGATTCTCGACCCTCACCGGTCAAAACCTCGGCGGCAGCCTCCGACTCAACGCCTCTGGCGCGCTGACCCTTCCGGGCGACAGGTTCAAACTTGACGGCACCATGCGCACGCAGAACCTTTCGCTCGGCCTGCCCACGCTCGATACCATCCTCACCGGGCAGACCGATCTCGACCTATCGGTGCACCGCGATGGCGGGCTGATCATGATCGACAAGCTGGCACTGGCCAATCCCAACGCCACGCTTACGGCGCAGGGCAGCGAAAACCGCATCGACGTCACCGCCAAGCTGCGCGACATCGGCCTTCTGGCCAGCGATTTCTCGGGCCCCGTCGAAGGCGGCGGCACGATCACCCTGTCCGACACCGGCTATGGCCTCGACCTTGCGGCCACCGGCCCCGGCGGCACCAACCTGCGCGCCAATGGCGCGATTTCGGGGCAGGGCCGCGCCGACATGGCCATCACCGGCACTGCGCCGCTGGGTCTGGCCAATGTCTACATCGCGCCGCGCCGCATCAACGGCAGCGCCAATATCGACCTGCGGCTCTCCGGCCCGCTCGCGCCCGGGTCGCTCTCGGGTCAGATCACGCTCGCCAACGCCCGCATCATCGACCCGACGCTGCAAATCGCCATCGAAAATCTCGCCGGGGCGATCACCGTTTCCGGCGGGCGCGGCTCGCTCGACCTCACGGCGCGCGCGTCCAACGGCGGCTACCTCGCGGTTGGCGGACAGGTCGACCTGGCCCCCCCAAACCAAGCCGACATCACCATCACCGTCGATCGCTTCGGCCTGCGCGACGCCGCGCTTTACGACACCTCGGTCAGCGGCGCAGTCACCCTCACCGGCCCGCTATCGGGCGGCGCGCGGATCTCGGGCCGCCTCGCCCTCGGCCCCACCGAAATCCGCGTGCCCTCCTCGGGCGTCAGCGCGCTCGAAGCGATCCCCGACATCGCCCATATCCGCCCCCCCCAGCGCGTGCTGACAACGCTGAACCGCGCCGATCTCTCGCCCTCGGGCGGCAGCGCCAGCGCAGCCGAGGAAACCGCCCCCTCCGGCCCCGCCTACCCTGTCGATCTGGTGATCACAGCCCCCTCGCGCATCTTCATCCGCGGGCGCGGACTTGATGCCGAACTGGGGGGCGAGTTGCGCCTGACCGGCACCTCGGACAACATCATCCCGTCTGGCGCGTTCGAACTGGTGCGCGGCCGCCTCGACATCCTCAGCCAGCGGTTTGAACTGTCCGATGGCCGCGTCACCCTCACCGGCAGCTTCGATCCCGAACTTTACCTCGTCGCCACCACCGAAACCGAAAGCGCCACCGTCACGATCACCGTTTCGGGCCGTCCCTCCTCGCCCGAGGTCACCTTCAGCTCCACCCCCGAACTGCCCCAGGACGAGGTCATCTCGCTCTTGATCTTCGGGCGCGGCGTCAGCCAGATCAGCGCGCTTCAGGCGCTTGAACTGGCGAATGCCGTGGCCACGCTCGCCGGGCGCGGCGGCGAAGGCATCATGGCCAAACTGCGCAAGGGCTTCGGCCTCGACGATCTCGACGTGACCCAGACCGACGATGGCGGCACCGCCGTGCGCGCGGGCAAGTACCTGTCAAAAAACATCTATTCCGACGTGGTCGTCGACAGCGACGGCACCTCCGAGATCAACCTCAACCTCGACGTGACCCCGCATATCACGCTCAAGGGCTCGGCCGACAACAACGGCGACACCAGCCTCGGCATCTATTACGAGAAAGACTACTAAGCCCGGCCGCCCCCGCACAAAGACACGAAACGCGGCGCAAAACAGCCGTTCCGTTCTCCGCCCGGCTCCTCTAGAACCCTTTCCAGAAACGTTGATGGGTGCTTTGATCATGGCCGAGACAGAAAAAGACATCACCGCCAGCGCAGATCGCCTGCTCAGGGCGGAAAGCGCGGCCCTCGCCCGGCTGGCACGCGAATTGCCCGCCGATTTCGCGCCGCTGGTCTCTGCGATCCTCGCCCTGCAAGGGCGCGTCATCCTCTCGGGCATCGGCAAATCCGGCCATATCGCGCGCAAGATCGCCTCGACGCTGGCCTCCACCGGCACGCCCTCGTTCTTCGTCCACCCCGCCGAGGCCAGCCACGGCGATCTCGGCATGGTGACCAAGGCCGATCTCTGCATCCTGATCTCGAACTCCGGCGAAACCCGCGAACTCGCCGACCTGATCTCCTACACCCGGCGCTTTTCCATTCCGCTTGCCGGGATCTCCTCGCGCCCGGCCAGTTCCCTGATGCAGGCCGCCGATTACCGCCTCACCCTCCCGGACGAGGCCGAGGCCTGCCCGATGGGCCTCGCCCCCACCACCTCGACCACCATGACCCTCGCGCTCGGCGATGCGCTCGCGGTGGCCCTGATGGACCAACGCGCCTTCGTGGCCGAGGAATTCAAGACCTTCCACCCCGGCGGCAAGCTCGGCGCACAGCTTCTCTACGTGCATCAGGTCATGCACGGCCCCGAAGCGCTGGCGCTGGTCGCCCCCGATGCCGACATGACCGAAACCCTCATGCAGATGAGCGCCAAGGGCTTCGGCCTCGCCTGCGTCGTTGATAAGGACGGCAAACTCGCGGGCGTCATCTCCGACGGCGACATCCGCCGCAACGCTTCGGGCATCATGGAGATCAAGGCCGGCGACATCGCCACCAAAACCCCCAGAACCGTGACCCCCGGCACCCTCGCCGCCAAGGCCCTGTCGCTGATGAACCAGTCGATGATCGGCGCCATCGTCGTGATCGACGATGGCGGCGCGCCGGTCGGCATCCTCAGGGTTCACGATTGTCTCAGAGCAGGAGTCGCCTGATGGACACCGTCATCATTATCCCCGCCCGCTACGCCTCCACGCGCTATCCCGGCAAACCGCTGGTCGAACTCGAAGACGCAAGCGGCACCCGCAAAAGCCTGATCCAGCGCAGTTGGGAGGCCGCCTCGGCCGTCAACGGCGTCTCCGCCGTCTATGTCGCCACCGATGACGCGCGCATCCGCGCCGCCGCCGAAGGTTTCGGCGCCAAGGTCATCATGACCTCCGAAGACTGCGACAACGGCACCGCCCGCTGCGCCGATGCGATCGCGCGCGCCGATCTCAAACCCGATCTCGTGGTCAACCTTCAGGGCGATAGCCCGCTCACGCCCGCGTGGTTCGTCGAAGACCTGATCGAAGCCATGGCCGCGCGCCCCGATGCGCAGATGGCCACGCCGGTCCTGCGCTGTGACGCCGAAACCTACGCCCATTTCCGCGAGGACCGCCTCGCCGGTCGCGTCGGCGGCACCACCGCGGTGTTCGATACCGCCCACAAGGCGCTCTACTTCTCCAAGGAAGTCATCCCCTACATCGACCCGGCCAAGGCCGCCACCGACTACGGCGCGGTCTACCACCACGTCGGCCTCTATGCCTATCGCCCAAAGGCGCTCGCCCGCTACGTGACATGGCCCCAAGGCCGCCTCGAAGGGCTCGAAGGCCTCGAACAACTGCGCTTCCTCGAACATGACGTCCCCGTCCTCTGCGTCGAGGTCGAAGGCCGCGGTCGCGTCTTCTGGGAGCTCAACAACCCCGAAGACGTCCCGCGCATCGAACGCGTCCTGAAATCCATGACCTGACCCCGAAACAACACGCCACCCCCGGCTTCATCTGACCAAAAATATCCCGGGCTGGTGATAAAACGCGAAGCGTTTTACACCTTGGGGGCTGGCCCCCACTCCTGCCCCCACCCCATGCACCACCGCCCAACCATGAGGCCCAACATGAAAACCTTCGACATCGGCCCGATCACCGTCGGCGGCACCACGCCTTTCTTCCTCATCGCCGGCCCCTGCCAACTGGAAAGCCTCGATCATTCGCGCATGATGGCCGAGAAACTGCTCGAAGCCTGCGCCGCGACCCAGACCCCGCTGATCTTCAAAGCCAGCTATGACAAGGCCAACCGCTCTTCGCTGGGCTCCACCCGCGGCCTCGGCATCGAAGAAGGGCTTTCGATCCTCTCCAAGATCGGCACCGAATTCGGCGTGCCCACGCTGACCGACGTGCACCTGCCCGATCACTGCGCCCCCGCCGCCGCGGCGGTGGACGTGCTGCAAATCCCCGCCTTCCTCTGCCGCCAGACCGATCTGCTGCTGGCCGCGGGCGAAACCGGCGCGGCGATCAACGTCAAGAAGGGTCAGTTCCTCGCCCCGTGGGATATGGAAAACGTCGCCTCCAAGATCGCCTCGACCGGCAACACCCGGCTGATGCTCTGCGATCGCGGCACCTCTTTCGGCTACAACACGCTGGTTTCCGACTTCCGCGGCCTGCCGATCATGGCGCGCACCGGCTACCCGGTGGTGTTCGACGCCACCCATTCGGTCCAGCAACCCGGTGGACAAGGCGCCACATCGGGCGGTCAGCGCGAATTCGCGCCGGTTCTGGCCCGCGCGGCTGTCGCGGTGGGGGTCTCGGGCCTCTTCATCGAAAGCCACGAAGACCCCGACAGTGCCCCTTCGGATGGCCCCAACATGATCCCGATCACCGAAATGGCCCCGCTCATCGCCCGGCTGGCCGCGCTCGACGCGCTGACCAAATCCGCGATGGCCGAGGAAGGTTAAGCAGGCAGGCCCCCGCCGCCCTCACCGGGCGCGAACCGGATCGACACGGCAAGCCCGGGCGCATCCTGCCCGCCGTCGCCGCCCGCGTTTTCCAGCAACAGCCGCGCGCCGTGCACCTGCGCCACCGCCTGCACAAGGCTCAGGCCAAGCCCGTTGCCCGGCGTCGTGCGACTGCGCTCCAGCCGGTAAAGCCGGCGCAACACCTTGTCGCGCTCGCCCTCTGGGATGCCCGGGCCGTTGTCACTGACCGAAAGCACCGCCCCCTCCGGCCCCTGCGCCACGCTCACGCGCACCTGCGCCGCCGGTCCGGCATGGCGCAGCGCGTTCTCGATCAGGTTGGCCAAAGCCTGCCCCAACAACCCCTCATCGCCTTGCACCAGCACCGGCGCGCCGGGCCTGTCAAAGCGCAAGGTCGCGCCCATGTCCTCAGCGCTCGGCTCGTATAGCTCGGCCATGCGCGCCGCCACCTCGCACAGGTCCACCGGGCCAAACCGCGTGGCTGGACTGCCCGCTTCGATCTGCGCGATCTGCAACAGCGCGCGGAACACATCCACTGCCCGCGCCGCCTCGCCCCGCGCCTGATCGGCCAGCACCGCCGCCGCGCCGCCCTCGGGCAATTGCACCGCCAGGTCTTCCAGCATCACCCCGATCCGCTGCAACGGCGTGCGCAAATCATGCGCAATATCGGACGACACCTGCTTCAGCGCCTCGGTCGCCGCCTCCTGCTTTTGCGCCATCCGGTTCACGCCGCGCCCCACGCGCGCCAGATCATCATCCCCCACTACGGCCACCCGCGCCGAAAGGTCCCCCGCCCCCATCCGTGCCAGCGCCTCTTCGATCCGCGCCACCCGCCGCGCGCCCCGCCGCGCCAGCCACGCCCCGATCCCGAGCGAGAACAAAACCGTCGGCACCATCGAAAACGCCAGCAAGGTCAGGAACACGTCGCGCAACCGCTCCACCGGGGCAAGGCTCTTGGCCACCACCAGCACCCCACCCGACAGCCGCCGGATTTCATGCAGGTAGCCAGCCTCGCCCAAGGGCTGGCTGGCCGAAAGCGGGTGCAGCGTCACATCCGTCTCGCCCAGCACCGCCCGCGCGTTGCCCGCCCGCTGCCCGCCGCTTCCCAGAAAGGCAAACACCGTCTCGCGCGGATCGCTCGCCCGCGCCCGCGCCGCCACCAGCGTGGCCAGCGCGCCGGGCGTCGCCGCGATGTCCAATCCCGCCATCTCAAGGCGCACCGCATGCGCAATATCCGCACGCAGATCGGCCCGCATCTTCAGGAAAGCACCACCTAGCGTCGCCGCCATCACCACCGCCACGGCGATCACCAGCAACACCGCCTGTCGCATCGGGGTCGACCGCCA
The DNA here is from genome assembly GCA_030848925.1 of Rhodalgimonas zhirmunskyi. Classification (GTDB taxonomy): domain Bacteria; phylum Pseudomonadota; class Alphaproteobacteria; order Rhodobacterales; family Rhodobacteraceae; genus Rhodalgimonas; species Rhodalgimonas zhirmunskyi. Next base: position 250,841 of record JANFFA010000005.1, on the reverse strand, counting down.
CATCGGTAATCCGGCGCGCGCGGGGCGCGTCGCCTCAATCATCGATCCGGTATCCCGCGCCGCGCACCGTGGTGATCAGATCGCTCTCGAACGGTTTGTCGACCTTGGCCCGCAATCGGCTGATGTGGGTTTCAACCACGTTGGTCTGCGGGTCGAAATTGATGTTCCACACTGCTTCCAGAAGCATCGTGCGCGTCTGCACCCGGCCCTTGCGGCGCAACAGGTGCTCGAGCAGCGCGAACTCGCGCGGCAACAGGTCGATCTCCTGTCCACCCCGGCGCACCCGCCGCCGGATCAGGTCCATTTCCAGATCGCCCGCCTTCAAAACCGTGTCCTCGCGCTGCAACGGCGGACGACGGCCCAGCGCGGCCACCCGCGCCGACAATTCGCCAAAGGCAAAGGGCTTCACAAGGTAATCGTCGCCCCCCGACTCCAGTCCCTCGATCCGGTCGTCCAACCCGCCCAGCGAGGTCAGGAAAATCGCCGGTGTCGCGATCCCCGCCGCGCGCAACGCCTTGACCAGCGACAGCCCATCCAGATCGGGCAGCATCCGGTCCACCACCATCACGTCATATTCCCCCCGGCTCGCCTGGCTCAACGCCTCGCGACCGGACCTCAGCACATCAACGCTATGGCCCTCTTCGGCAAAGCCGCGCTCGATGAACCCGGCGGTGGTGGCGTCATCCTCGACCGCCAGAATTTTCATGACCAACCTCCGCTTGTCGCGCCGCGCACGCCTGCGCGGCCCCTTTCAGATGGACCACACAGGCGGGCTTGCCAATCTTTCGCCCCGCGCGATCGTCCCGCCTCACCCCAACGTGAAGCAGATAACACATATGCAATCTTCCTGCCCTGTCCACGTAATGAAGCACATCCAGATTGATCTCATCGCCCGGTGACCCGCCCCGATTCCGTCGGAACGCTGGCCCGGAAAGGCCGGGGTGCCGCATCCCATCCGCACCCCAAGGAGAGAGAGATCATGAGCAAGGAACATCATATGACATCGAAGCCTCGCAAAGCCCCCCGTTTCGCCACCGCCGTGGCGATGGTCGCGCTGATCGGCGCCGGTAGCCTTTCGGCCCTGACCCATAGCGCCACTCCGGCGTTTGCCTCGGCCCCGATGCAGGGCGGCTATATCGACCTCGTCGAGCGGGTCTCACCCGCCGTCGTCACCATCGAAGTGGTGAAAGAGGCCAGCCCCTCGCAGGCCCAAAGCCGAATGCATGGCCAGCTGCCCGAAGGCTTCGAAGAATTTCAGCGCCGCTTCGGCCTTCCCATGCCGCAGATGCCCGAAGGCGGCCAGCGCGAGGCGCGCGGCGCGGGCACCGGCTTCATCATCTCGGATGACGGCCGCATCGTCACCAATGCCCATGTCGTCGACGGCGCCGCCGATATCACGGTGAAGCTCGCCGATGGTCGCGAATTCGACGCCACGCTCGAAGGGGCCGACACCGCGACCGACATCGCCGTGATCAAGATCGACGCCTCCGACATCACCCCCGGCCTCACCCACGTTGCCTTCGGCGATTCCAAGGCGCTCAAGGTCGGACAGAACGTCGTCGCCATCGGCAACCCGTTCGGGCTGGGCAATTCCGTGACAACCGGCATCGTCTCAGCGCTTGGCCGCGACATCAACGCCGGTCCCTTCGATGACTTCATCCAGACCGACGCCGCCATCAACCGGGGCAACTCGGGCGGCCCGCTGTTCAACGATCAGGGCGAGGTCGTGGGCATGAACACGGCCATCATTTCGCCAACCGGCGGCTCGGTCGGCATCGGCTTCGCGGTGCCCTCCTACATGATCAAAAGTATCGTCACCGACCTCACCGATGATGGCAAGATCGACCGCGGCTGGCTCGGCGTGCATATCCAGCCGGTCAGCGAAGATGTCGTCGCCGCACTTGGTCTGGACAAGGCCCGCGGCACGATGATCGAGAAGGTCGAAAATGACACCCCCGCTGCCAAGGCCGGCCTGCGCAAGGGCGATATCGTCACCGCTGTGAATGGTGAAGCGGTGGAAAGCCCGCGCGACCTAACCCGCATGATCGCGGGCGATGCGCCCGGAACGAAAGTCTCGCTCACCCTCTTGCGCGCGGGCAAGGAAACCGTGGTCGACGTGACGCTCGGCCACCGCGCCGATCGCCCCACCTAAGCGCGGATCGCGCTGAACCAGAGACGAGACGAACGCACGCCGCCCCTTCACCGGGGGCGGCGCTTCGCTTCAGAACAGATCAACCTGCCCATCGACGGCATCCGGCGGGCACGTTGCCACCCCAACAGCCAAAAGCCGCTCACGAATATAGGCTTGCTGCACATCCCGGCAAATATCCTCGATGCGGGCCGGGTGGCCATTGCTTTCATCCGCAGCAATCCGTCCGAGAACAGCCGTCAAATCCCGCAAGCTCTGGTGTAGCATATCGATCCGCTGAATGGCCTTGCGTTGCTCGTCTTCCATCGGCGCAGGCACCAACACGGCGATCTTCTGGTCAAGCGCCTGCGCGATCCGCGCCAACTCACCCAGCTCTCCGGCAATCACGGCCATCACCTCGGTCAGCAGCGGGGGCTTCATGCGCCTACCCTGCGGGCCGATTCCTGACCCGGCTCGCTGGCCTGCCCTCCCTGCGCCCCTGCTCGGGTCTGCCAGAACCTGTGCCGCCTCAAAGCCGCCCCACCACCTTCTCGATACAGGCCTTCATCTGCATCGGCTCAAAGGGTTTCATCAGGTAGTTGTTCATCGCCAGTTTCTGCCCGGCCTCGATGATCTCGCGGGTGGCGCGTCCGGTAATCAGGATGAACCCGATCCGCGCCGTCGTCGGATGAGAACGCAAAGCTTGCAACAGTTGCAGCCCATCCATCCCCGGCATGTTGTAATCCGATATCACCAGATGCGCCGGCTGCGCGATCAGGGTCCTCCACGCCGACTGAGCATTCGTTTCCGAGCGGTAATTGGTAATCCCGATCTCATCCAGCGATTGGCTGATCAGGGCACGCGAGGTCGACATATCGTCAACAAGCATCACATGCAGCTTATCCTTCAGGCTCATAAGTCCCCCTCTATCCGCCACTCGGCAAAGCGCCCTTTTGCACCTGTCACCGGCGCCGCAATGGCCACTGTCTGGCACGCCGGTTTCGACCCGCTCACAGATACGCTGACAGATCGGCCAACAAACCTCGGCCCAACACGGGCAAGGCGCGCGCCGCGCTTGCGAAACACACCCGCGCCCAGCGCGTCGAAATCCAACGGCGCTTCTGACCGGATCACCTCGGAATGCCCGATGTAAAGCACCCCACCCGGCTCAAGCTGATCAAAGAAGCGCCGCCAAAGTCGCAACTGCGTCTCGGCATCGAAATAGATCGTCACATTGCGGCACATGATCACGTCGAACCGGCCCCGAAAGGGCCACTCGGACAGCAGGTTCAAAAGCCGAAAGGCGGTGATCGCGCGCAGCGCATCGTCCACCCCGATGAGCGGTCCTGTCGTGGCGACATCGCCCCCATCCGGCCAATCGAAATAGCGCGCGCGATGCAGCGGCGAAAGCGGCGCCAATTGCTCCGGCGCATACCGCCCCCCCGTCGCGCGCTCAAGGATCCTGCGATCGATGTCCGTGGCAAGGATCCGAAGATCCAGCCGCGCCGCCTCGGGGCAATGGTCCAGCACCCGAAACCCCAGTGAATACGCCTCTTCGCCGCTCGAACAGCCTGCCGACCACAGGCGCACGCGCTCTCCGGCGCGGGCACGTGCGGCAAGGTCCGGCATGACCTCGGCATCGAAATGCGCGAACTGTGTCGCCTCGCGATCGAACCGCGTCATGTTTGTCGTCAGGGCCTGTATCATTTCCTCAAGCTCGGCCGCACCCGCGGGCGAATGGATCAGGTCGGCATAAGCCGTCAGGCTGCCAAGCCCCACCGCCTTGACCCGCTGGCGCAAGCGCGACGCCACCATCGCCCGCTTGGCCGCAGTCAGGTAAATTCCGGTCAACCGATGCAAATGCTTGGCAATACGAAGAAAATCCGCCTCATCGATGCGTCTTTCCGATGGCTTCTCATCCGTCATTTGCGTCATGCCGCCATCCCATCCCGATCAGGAAGGATCTGGTGAACATCGACCGCCCTGATCAACTGGTCCGACAGGGTATAGACCCCTTTCACAAAGCTCTGCGTCGCAGGCAGGGACACCCGTGGCACGGGCTTCAAATCCCCCTCCTCGACCGTCAGGATGTCCGACACCCCCTGCACAAGAAACCCGACGGTCTGATCCGAAACCCGCACGATAATGATCACATGGCGCGGCGTTGCAGCGGCCCGCCCAAGGCCAAGCCTGAGCGACAGATCAATCACCGGCACGACGATCCCACGCAGGTTCATCAACCCGGTCACATACTCGGGTGTCTGCGGCATCGTGGTCGTCTCCGTCCACGCACGAATTTCCAGAACATGCTCGATCTCGATGCAATAGCCCGCATCGCCAACCACGAAGGTAAAGATCTCGCGGCGGGGACCATGGGCCTTGGCAGCGGCGCGCTCAGACATGTCGTGCTCCTCTGGCTTCAGCGTTTTGCAAAACCTCCGGAGGGGCGATCGAACCGGGCAGGGCAAGCAATTGTTCAATGTCCACGATCAGCGCGATCCTCCCATCTCCAAGGATCGTGGCCGCCGCGATGCCCGGCACCTGTCCAAAATTCTGCTCCAGTCCCTTGATCACCACCTCACGCTGGTCGATCATCCGATCCACGGCCAATGCGGTGCGATTGCCGGCGTCATCCTCGATCAACAGCAAGGATTGCGCCGCAAGCGGGCCGGTTTCGGCGCTGTAGCCCAGCGCCCGGCCCAGATCGACGATCGGCACCAAACCGTCGCGCATCTGCAGAACGCTGTCCCCGTTCATGACCTCATGCACCACCGCCTCGCTGGCCAGAACCGTCTCGCGCAAAACAGTTGCCGGCACGACGATGGTCTCACCCGCGGTCTGGACGATCATCCCCTCCATCACGGCCAGTGTCAGCGGCAGAGAGATCGTTACGGTCGTGCCCTCACCGGCAACCGAGGCAAGCGTGACCCGCCCGCCGAGCGACTGGATTTCCGCCCGCACCACATCCATCCCCACGCCCCGGCCAGACAGGTTCGAAACCTCGCCCGCAGTTGAAAACCCGGACAGAAACAACAAATTGTCGCTCTCGCTTCTGGAAAGCGTTTCCAGCGGCGCAATCAGCCCCTTTTCCACCGCCATCGCACGCACCTTGTCGCGGTCGATGCCGCCACCGTCATCCGATAGCGTGATCACCACGCGCCCCGAGCGATGCGCCGCCGTCAACGTGATGGTGCCACGCTCGGTCTTGCCGCGCGCGCGGCGCGTGTCGGCGTCCTCCAATCCGTGATCCACCGCGTTGCGGATCATGTGGGTAAGCGGTTCCACCAACCGTTCGGTCACGGTCTTGTCGACCTCGGTCGCCTCGCCCTGCGTGACAAGACGCGCGGACTTGCCAGCCTGTCGCGCGCTTTCACGCAGAATTCGGCTCATCCGCTGAAAAAGGCCACGCACCGGCTGCGCCCGGATCGCCATAACGCTCTCTTGCAACATTCCCGACAGCTGCTTCAGCTGGCCCATCGCGATGTCGATCTCGGCCGTAGACGACACCGGCAAAGCGCCCATTGACTGGCTCAGCATGGACTCGCTAATCACCAACTCCCCGACGAGGTTGATCAGCCGATCGACGCGCTGCAAATCCACGCGAATCGTATGTCCCTTGCCATCCAACGGGGCACATTCACTGACCGGCGGGGCACTCACCGCCCCAATGATCTGCCCCTCGTCCGCAGGGGCGCTTGCCTGCCCCACAGTCTCTCCACATGTCGTCGCGCCACATGTCGTCTCGCACACGGCCCGTTCATTGCCGGACACTGCGCCATCGCCAAGGTCGGGTTCTGCCACAGGGGGCGTCCGCCCGCCCGCGTCCCCAACCGAATGACCCGGCAGCATGGCGCAGAGATCAGCAGTCTCAGCCTGCCCAGACAGGCTCTGTGCGGCGGGAATGCGCTTGATCTCGAAACTGCAGACCTCTTCGACAAACTCGAACACCTCGCGCAAGCGGTCCTCCGCAACCCCAGGCTTCGCCACAAGGTCGAGGGTCCAATTCAACACCGGCTCACACCAATCGAACTGGCCAAGCGGCGCAACAGCGCTGTCATCCACCCTGACCGATAGGGCCCCCAATTCGCCCAGCGCCCGGAACAGCAAGGCAGGGTCGTTGCCCGTCTCGAACAAATCACGATACGCGCGAAATTGGATCCGAAACCGGCCTGTCCGATCCGCCCCATCGCCACCCGCCCCGGCCGGGTGGCCCGCGCCAGCAAATACCGCAGGATCATCCAGCCCAAGATCCAGCTTTATTGCCTCGAACTCCGCCACCACGGCGCTTTGCGCGGTGGTCGGATCACCGCTCGCATCACCCTCGCCGCCGCTCAACGCCTTTAGCGCGCGCAGCACCGCGCTTGCGCGGTCCGGGTCGGCCTCACGCCCCCGATCCCGTCCCCGCCGCGCCGCTTCGACCAGATCGCTCAGATGGTCGCTCGCCGTGAACAACAGCGCCACAACGGGCGCATCCGCCGCCACCTTGCCCAACCGGATGTCATCAAGCGCGGTCTCGAAGGCATGGGCAAAACTCACCAGTTGATCCAGCTTGAACGCCCCCGCGCCGCCCTTGATCGAATGCACTGCACGAAACATCGCATTGATGGTTTCCCTGCTGCCCCGGCCCTCGTCGAGCGCGTTCAAACCCTCGACCAACCCTTCAAAAAGCTCGTCACATTCCTGAAAAAACCCGTTGCGCAGATCGTCCATGGCAACACCTAGGCCACAAGCCGGTTGATCGCGGCCACCAGCTTGGCATCGTCAAAGGGCTTCACGATCCATCCGGTCGCCCCAACCTCGCGCGCCCGCATCTTGAGGGCGGCACCGCTCTCGGTCGTCAGAACAAGAATGGGCAGGCCCCTGTGCCTCTCCCTCGCGCGCACGCCTTCGATAAAACCAAACCCGTCAAGCCGGGGCATATTGAGATCCGTGATCACCAGATCCGGCGCAACCCGGTCGATCCGGTCCAGCCCATCCTGCCCGTCCTCGGCCAGCGCCACATCGAAACCGGCAGCGTGCAACGTCGCTTCCAGCATGGCGCGCATGGTGCGTGAATCGTCGACGGCGAAGACCTTCCTCCTCATGCCGGCGCCCCCTCCTCGAAGGGCGCGTGGGCATACCCCAGAAGGGCCAGTCCCGAGCAGAACGCCCCTGACGGGGCCCTGACATGAAACGGCAGTCCGTCAATCCGCCATTGCCGCCGCGCCGAGATCAGCAATTGCAGCACCATCGCGCCAAGAAACTCCACGCCCGAGGCATCAAGGGTCAGCGGCCTTCCCTGCGCCGCCTTCAACTCTTCCGAGAGAGAACCGCAAATCGCCACATCCAGCCGCGCGGGCAAGACGATCTCGCGCGCGGCTTCCGGGCCACAGGCCTGCTTGGACACTGACATCAGATACTCTTCCCGCAAGTCCGTTGAATTCGGTCGCGGAAAGCCTAGGCCGATAGTCTTAACAATCGGTTCCAGACGGCTGAAAAGCAGTCGGACGAAAAACGCTCATGCAATCAGCCATCTGGCACGAAGCCGTCTGGCAGAGACGCGACCAAAGGCGCAAACCGCCTGTGGATCGCCCCCCGGATCAGCAAATACGGATCACCCCTCGTTGACCCGCTTCAAAACCGTCTGCGCGGCCCGCGCCGGGGTGATCTCGCCCTCGGCCACGGCATCGCCAAGCTCGCTCAGGGCCTTGCGCGCGGCCTCGGTCTCAAGCCGCGCCAACATCGCCCGGCGCACTTCCTCACCGAACCAGAACCGCGCCTGTTGCGCGCGAGTGCCCTCGAAGAACCCATTCTCGCGCCGCCACTCGATCAGCGCCATCATCTCGTCCCACGCCTTCTCCAACCCGGCTTCTTCCAGCGCCGACACCATCGTCGCCTTGGGAAAGCCCTGCGGATCCTGCGGCCGCTTGCGCAACAGCTTCAGCGCACCGGCGTAGTCGGCACAGGTGCGCGTCGCCGCCGGTTTCAAATCGCCATCGGCCTTGTTCACAAGGATCAGGTCGGCCATCTCCATGATGCCGCGCTTCACACCTTGCAGTTCGTCGCCCCCCGCAGGCGCCAGCAACAGCACGAAAATATCGGCCATCTCGGCCACCATCGTTTCGGACTGGCCCACACCCACCGTCTCGATCAGCACCACGTCGAACCCCGCCGCCTCGCACAGCGCAATCGCCTCGCGCGTGCGCCGCGCCACGCCACCCAACTGGCTTTGCGAGGGCGAGGGGCGGATAAACGCCTTCGGGTCGCGCGACAGCCGCTCCATCCGGGTCTTGTCGCCAAGGATCGAACCGCCCGAGCGGGTCGAAGACGGATCGACCGCCAGCACCGCCACCTTCAACCCCTTGCCCGTCAACATGCAGCCAAAGCTTTCGATGAAGGTGGATTTGCCCACGCCCGGCGTGCCCGAAAGGCCGACCCGGATCGCCTGCCGCCCGGTGCCTTTCAGCGCCTCCAGAAGTTCGGCCGCCTGTTCGCGGTGATCCGCGCGACCGCTTTCCACCAGCGTGATCGCCCGGGCCAATGCGCGGCGGTCCCCGGCGGCAATTTTCTCGGCCATTTCCTCGATCGTCATGCTCTGCCCTCTTTTCGCGCCATCCGGTCTTCAGATGCAATGAAGCGGGAGTCAAAGTCCAGACCGGGCAAGCCTGTTCTTCCGCCCGCATCTCGCCCTATGCTCACCAGAGCCCCCAAAGGAGAGCGGAATGAAGCACCACATGATCACCAACGGGCCACAGCCCGTCGCCCCGTTCAGCCACGCGGTCGAAGCCGATGGCCTGATCTGCATCACCGGCCAGATGCCCGACACGCCCGAAGCCAAGGGCCAACTGCCCGACGGTATCAATGCCCAGACCCGCAACGTGATGGCCAATCTCGAAATCATCCTCACCGGCCTCGACCTGACATGGGACAACGTGATGATGGCCCGCGTCTACCTGACCAATTTCAAACGCGACTATGACGAGATGAACCGCACCTACGCCAGCTATTTCCCCCAAGATCGCCGCCCCGCACGCACCTGCGTCGGCGTCACCGGCCTCGCCTATGATGCGCTGGTCGAGATCGACCTGATCGCCCGACGCTAGGCCTATCACTAAGCCCATCACTAAGCCCGACGCCAAGCCCACCATTGCAGCGCGCCACGCCCTGCCCCATAACCGCGCCATGATCTCCGGCCTGCCCATAGACGAGGCGCTCGCGCCCCTGCTCTCTGCCCTGCGCGAAAAGGGCCGCGCCGTGCTGCAAGCCCCACCGGGCGCGGGCAAGACCACCGTCGTGCCGCTGGCCCTGATGGCCGAGGGGCTTACCGAGGGCCGCATCGTCATGCTTGAACCGCGCCGCCTCGCCGCCCGCGCCGCGGCCGAACGCATGGCCGAAACGCTGGGCGAGGCGACGGGTGAAACCGTCGGTTACCGCATCCGGGGCGAGGCGAAGTCCGGCCCGCGCACCAGGATCGAGGTCGTCACCGAAGGCATCCTCACCCGCATGATCCAGTCCGACCCGGAACTGACGGGCATCGGCGCGGTGCTGTTCGATGAATTCCACGAACGCTCGCTCAACGCCGATCTGGGCCTCGCCCTCTGCCTCGAAATCGCCGGGGCGCTGCGCGACGACCTGATCCTTTTGCCGATGTCGGCCACGCTCGACGCCGCCCCGCTGGCCGAGCTGATGCAGGCCCCGCTGATCACGTCCCAAGGCCGCGCCTTCCCCGTCGAAACCATCTGGCGCGACACGCCCCTGCCTAAAAACCAAAGGATCGAAGAGGCCACCGCCCAAACCACCCTCGCCGCGCTAGCCGAAACACAAGGCGGCGTGCTCGTCTTCCTGCCCGGCGAGGGCGAAATTCGCCGCACCGAGGCGCTGCTGAAACCCCACCTGCCAAGCGACACCCACCTGCGCCCGCTGTTCGGCGCCATGCCCTTTTCCGAGCAACGCGCCGCCATCGCGCCCGCGCAACGCGGGCGCAAGATCGTGCTCGCCACCTCGATCGCTGAAACCTCGCTCACGATCGAGGATATCCGCGTGGTCATCGACGCCGGCCGCGCCCGCCGCGCCCGGTTCGATCCGGCCTCGGGCATGTCGCGGCTGGTGACCGAGCGTGTCACCCGCGCCGAGGCCACGCAACGCGCCGGTCGCGCCGGTCGCGTCGCGCCGGGGCGCGCTTACCGCCTCTGGACCCGCGGCGAGGAAGGCGCTCTCGCCCCCTTCCCCCCGGCCGAGATCGAGGCCGCCGATCTCACCGCCCTTGCCCTCGAACTCGCGCTCTGGGGCGCGGCACCCGAAGACCTGCCGTTCCTCACCCAGCCGGGCCCCGGCGCCATGGCCGAGGCACAGGCGCTTCTCACCTCCCTCGGCGCGCTGGATCACGCCAACCGCATCACCCCCCACGGCAAACAGCTCGCCAAGCTGCCGCTGCACCCCCGCCTCGCCCATATGCTGGCGCTGGCCGGCCCCGGTGCCGCCCCCCTCGCCGCGCTCCTCTCTGATCGTGATCCGCTCGCACGCAGCGCCCCCGCCGACCTCTCGCTCAGGCTCGACGCCCTGCGTGATCCCGCCCGCTTCACCCGCGAACGGCCCCACCAGATCAACCGCCCCGCGCTTGAGCGCATCCGAACCGAGGCCAAACGCCTTTCCAAAACCGCGAAGCCCAAACCGCAAGCCACGCTCAGCCCCGCCGAAATGGCCGCCCTCGCATACCCTGACCGCATCGGTCAGCGCCGCAAGGGCGATATCCCGCGCTATCTCCTCTCGGGCGGCAAGGGCGCGGTGCTCGACGAGGCCGATCCGCTGGCCAATGCGCCCTTCCTCGTGATCACCGACACCGACGGCAACCCGCGCGAGGCCCGCATCCGACAGGCCATCGCGATTACCGCATCCGACATCCGCGCGCTCTTCGCGGATCAGATTACGTGGATCGACACCTGCACTTGGGTGAAACGCGACCGCCGCGTCACCGCCCGCACCCAAGAACGCCTCGGCGCAATCACCCTTGATGACCGGATCTGGAAAGACGCCCCGCCCGAGGCGATCACCACCGCCATGCTCGACGGTGTGCGCGATCTCGGCCTCGCCCCCTCACCCGCCGCGCAGCGCCTGCGCGCCCGCGTGGCCCTTGCGCGCGATGCGGGCGAAGACCTCCCCGACATGTCCGACGACGCGCTAGTAGAAACCCTCGACACATGGCTCGCCCCGCACCTTGCAGGCGTGAAATCGGCTCAGGATTGGAAGGGCTTCGACCTCCTCCCCGCCCTGAAATCCATGCTTTCGTGGGAACAGACACAGCGCCTCGATACCCTCGCCCCGCCGCATTTCACCACGCCGCTGGGCCACAAGATCCCGATCGGCTACTCCGGCGACCACCCCGAAATCGAGCTTCGCCTGCAGGAACTCTTCGGCCAGACGGTCCACCCCACCGTGGCCGGACAGCCGCTGCGCGTGACTCTGCTCTCGCCCGCCCGCCGCCCGGTGCAGACCACGCTCGACATTCCCGGCTTCTGGTCCGGCTCCTATAGCGACGTGCGCAAGGACATGCGCGCGCGCTACCCCAAACACCCCTGGCCCGAAGACCCGACCCAGGCCGACCCAACCCTGCGCACCAAGCGCCGCTCTGCTGGGCAATAAGCCCTGTTCCGTGGGGTCGCGCGGGCCGTAAACCCCCACATCCTTTGCATTCGCACGTCAGAGCCCCTATATGCTGAAGGAAACAACAACACGTTAAGAAAAGACCGTGAGCAGTGTGAAGAGTACCTTAGAATGACCAATGCCATGAAAAAGGCTTGGGCGGATTACGTCCAACCCCTCCTGCAACGTCCAAAACGCCTTCAGGTCGCCGCGCTCTGTTTCCGCAAGGAAGCGACCGGCGCCAAAAAAGTGCTGCTTGTCACCTCGCGCGACACCGGTCGCTGGATCATCCCCAAGGGCTGGCCGATGGATGGCCGCGACGCCGCCTCCGCCGCCATGCAGGAAGCTTGGGAAGAAGCAGGCGTGCGCCGGGGCGAATCCGGCCCGGTTCTGGGAAGCTATACCTACGACAAAGAATTGAAATCCGGCCTGCCGGTGGCGGTCGAAACGCTCGTCTTCCCGGTCGAGGTCGACCGACTCGAAGACGACTTCCCCGAAGCCACCGAACGCACCCGCCGCTGGGTCAGCCCGGAAAAAGCCGCCACCATGGTGCGCGAACCCCAGCTTCAGGACATCCTGCGCCGCTTCTGATCGGGCCGGTTCTCGCCGCCCCTCCCGCCTCGGCATCCCGTTACGGCATCCCGTTGCGGCATGCCGTCGCGGCGTTCCATAGCGGCCCGCCCGCGCCCGCAGCGCGCCGCCCTCGAAATCACCCCACAAACCAGCCCATACCCCCGGCCCAAAAACGCTTTGGACTGCCCTCCCTTTCATTTTTCTCCAAATACTCATACCCGCCGCCTGCCCTCCCCCAGCGGCTCGAAAACTTTCACCACGCGAATGTCCTTCAAACGCTGCGGGGCGCGTGCGGCCTCCTTTACGAAAAAGCCTCCCGTAACGGCGACATAAATGTAACAAACAGATAATAGTTTCATGACAGCGCGGTTGATCCGGCGACGGCAGTTGCCTACCGCATGGGGAAACATCGCCACAGTTGCATCTAATGGGGGGACACCATGAGCAACCAGAGCCAGGACCCGGATCACTTCGACACGCTCGACCGCGACCTGCATCGCCTGTCGCATCTCGAAACGGCAACGCAATATGTCGCCCGTCCGATGGTCGCCCCCGGCATTTCGCTGGCCTTCATCGTCATCGCCGGGATCGCGGCGGGGCTGTTCTATGGCCAGGCGCCGATCAACCTTGTGGTTGTCGCCGCCGCCGTGTTCGGGGCCTACATGGCGCTCAACATCGGTGCCAATGATGTGGCCAACAACATGGGCCCGGCGGTGGGGGCGAACGCGCTCACCATGGGCGGGGCCATCGCCATCGCGGCGGTATTCGAAAGCGCCGGCGCGCTACTTGCCGGTGGCGACGTGGTCTCGACCATCTCCAAGGGCATCATCTCGCCCGATGCGATGGACACGACCCGCGTGTTCATCTGGGCGATGATGGCGGCGCTGATCTCGGCGGCGCTCTGGGTCAACCTTGCCACGTGGATCGGCGCGCCCGTCTCGACCACCCATTCCGTCGTTGGCGGCGTGATGGGCGCGGGCATCGCGGCGGCAGGGTTCGCTGCGGTGAACTGGCCCACCATGGGCGCGATCGCGGCCTCTTGGGTGATTTCTCCGGTGCTTGGCGGCGTAGTGGCCGCCGGGTTCCTGTGGTTCATCAAGGCCCGGATCATCTATCGCGATGACAAGATCGCCGCCGCCCGCGTCTGGGTGCCCGTGCTGATCGGCATAATGACCGGTGCCTTTTCGGCCTATCTCGCGCTCAAGGGCCTCAAGCGGATCGTCAAGATCGACATGAGCACCGCGCTCATGATCGGGCTTGCCCTTGGCGTGATCGCATGGCTCGTGACCATCCCGCTGATCCGGCGACAGTCGCAGGGGCTGGAAAACCGCAACAAGTCGCTCAAGGTGCTGTTTGGCGTGCCGCTGGTGATCTCTGCCGCGCTGCTCAGCTTCGCCCATGGTGCCAATGACGTGGCCAACGCCGTCGGCCCGCTTGCCGCCATCGTTCACGCCACCGCCGAGGGCGGGATTTCCGCCAAGGTGGCGATCCCGCACTGGGTCATGGTGATCGGCGCGCTGGGGATTTCCTTCGGCCTGTTCCTGTTCGGCCCCAAGCTGATCCGCATGGTGGGCAGCCAGATCACCAAGCTCAACCCGATGCGCGCCTATTGCGTCGCGCTCTCGGCGGCGATCACCGTGATCATCGCCTCGTGGCTGGGCCTGCCGGTCTCGTCCACCCATATCGCCGTCGGCGGCGTCTTTGGCGTCGGCTTTTTCCGCGAATGGGATGCCGAGCGCCGCCTGCGCAAATCCGCAGAAACCCGCCCCGCCGAGGCCCGCATCGCACCGGAAGAACGCCGCCGCCGCAAGCTTGTCCGCCGATCGCATTTCATGACGGTGATCGCGGCATGGGTCATCACGGTTCCGGCCGCCGCCGTCATGTCGGCGCTGATCTTCTACATCCTCAACGCCATCGTGACCTGAGCGGGCGCACCCCTGCTCACACCAGCAACGACGACGCCGCGACGGGCCTTAGCCCGTCGCGCTCCGCCGCACGTATCGCTTCCGTGACACGCGTCATCACCGGCATCTCCCGGTCCTGACCTGCAGCCAGTGCCAAAATCTCCCCTTGCAACACATCGATCTCGGTGCGCCGCCCCGCCTCCAGATCCGCCACCATCGAGGTCTTCGCCGCCCCGTCCACCTGCAACATCGGCGCCGCCACCCGCTGAAACGCCCATGTCGGCAACCGCAGGATAAAGGGGATCGCCCATCCCGGCGCCTTCGCTGGCACCGCTGCGTCAATCCCCGCCTCGCTCAACACCGCCAAGGCCTCGGAAAGCTGCGCCGCCATCACCCGCCGCCAGTCCCGGTCCATCAGCATCTCGCGCAGCGGTAGGCCAGACAGCGCATTGATTGCATTCGTCAGGTTCAGCAACAGCTTGCCCCATTGCACCGCCTCAAAGCCCAGCATATCCTCGAAAACGAGTCCCGGCACGTCCAGCGCTTCGGCCCAATCCCCCGGCCCCGTGCCGATCATGACCTCCCCACTCGTCGCGCGGTGAAACCGGCCCTGTCCCAGCGCCACCACGTTGAACCCCACCATGCCCGCACGCACATCCCGCCCCGGCAATGCCGCGCGCAAAATATCGCCATTGCGCACCCCGTTCTGAAGCGAGATCACGACCGCCCCCTCGGGCGCATGCGCCGCGATCAACGCGCCCATCTCCGCACTCGCCCCCGATTTCACGCAGACCAGCACAACATCGGCCCCCGCCAGCACAGCCGGATCCTCGCTCACCTCCGGCGCAATCGACCATGCCCCGCCCTCAATATCGCTCAGGTGAAGCCCATGTTCGGCAATCTCCGCCGCGATCCGCGCCCGGCCCAGAAACGCAACATCACGTCCCGCTGCCGCCAGCAGCCCCCCGACAAAAAGCCCGATGGCCCCGGCTCCAGCCACGACGATCCTTGTCCCGCTCATCCATCCTGCTCCCTATGAAAGGTCACAGTCTCGCCCGCCAACACGCAACGCGCAAGCCACGGCGGCGAGCGTGTCAGGGCCCGTCCAGTTGCCGCCCCCCAAAAGACCCGCCAAAACACACCACGCCCGACAGCTCAGTAATCCGTCGGCGCCCCGCCCTCTTCCTTGCGCCGCGCCACGAAGGCCTCCAGCGCCTCGCGCCGATCCGGGGCCAGCTCCGGCGCCTCGAAGTCTTCGATGATCCGCTTGTAAAGGTGATGCGCCCGCTCCGCGGTCCAGATCCCGCCGGCCTGCTCCCAGCCCTCGAAATTGCGCCAATCGCTCAGGAACGGCTGGTAAAACGCCGTGGTATAGCGGTCCTGCGTGTGTTGCAGGCCAAAGAAATGCCCCTGCCCACCGACCTCGGCAATCGCATCCAGCGCGATCTCGTCAGGCCCCGTGGCCCACACCTCCGGCTCCATGTAGCGCTGCATCTGCTGCAACATCTCGCAATCCATCAAAAACTTCTCGGGGCTGGCGATCAGCCCGCCCTCCAGCCACCCCGCCGCGTGATACACCATGTTGGTGCCCGACTGCACCGCCGCCCAGAGCGAGTTCGAGGTTTCCCACATCGCCTGCCCGTCCGGCACATTCGCGGCACACACCCCCGAAGAGCGCAGCGGCAAGCCGTAGAACCGTGCCATCTGCCCGGTCATCTGGGTCGCGCGCATGTATTCCGGCGTGCCGAAGGCGGGCGCGCCGCTCTTCATATCGACGTTCGAGGTAAACGTGCCAATCGCACAGGCCGCCCCGGGCCGGATATACTGCGCCAGCGCCACCGCGATCAGCGCCTCCGCCAGCGATTGCGCCACCGCCCCCGCCATCGTCACCGGCGCCATCGCCCCGGCCAGCGTGAAGGGCGTCACCACAAGCCCCTGATTGGCCCGCGCCATCCGCATCCACCCATCCAGCATCGGATGATCGTGCTTCAGGGGCGATGTCGAATTGATGTTGGTATAAAGCCGCGGCTTTTCCTCGAACTCCTCGCGGCTCAACCCGCCAGCGATCCGCACCATCTCCATCCCGTCCTCGACCCGCTCGCGCCCAAGCGAATAGGTGTGCACCACCTTGTCACACAGCGTCAGCTTGTCGAACAGCACATCCAGATGCCGCACGCTCGCGTGGATGTCCTGCGGCTCCACCGGATAGCCCCCGACAAAATGGATACAGTTGAAATACTGACTCAGCTTGATCAACTCGGCGCATTGCGCCCGCGTCCCCGGCACCTTGCGCCCGGTCTCGAGGCTCCAGAAATTCGGCGGCGACGAGACATTGCCGAACAGGATATACTCGCCCCCGATCACCAGTTCGCGTTCGGGGTTGCGCGGCGTCATCGTCCATTGTGACGGGGCCTTGGCCACCATCTCCATCACGAAATCGCGCCCCAGCCGCACGTTATCGCCTTCGATGATCGCTCCCGCCTCGCGGAAAATCTCCAGCGCCTCAGGGTTGAGGATCTCGATCCCGATCTCTTCAAGGATCCGCATCGCCCCTTCGTGCAGCGCCGCCACGCCTTCCTCGCTCAGCGGCTCCACCGGCTTGTCACGATTGATCGGCAAGCGCCACGGCATCTGTTCGATCACGGCACTGCCCCGCCGGGCCGCATGTCCCTTGCGCCCCCCACTTCTTCGCCGTTCCGCCATCTCGGATCCTCCGGTTTCGATCCTTCGATGAAACCGCAGCCCCCGCCCCCATTCCGATCCATCCGCGACCGATCCTGTCGCTTTCAACCTACGAAAACCCGCAAATGCAAAGCACCATGCCGGCCTGCCCGCTCTTTCATGGCCCAAAATACCCCGTCCCGCCCCCGGCCCCACTCCCGACAGCTGGAAACCCGGGCACACCACCCGCCTCCTCCCCCCTGAGGCGGTCGGGGGCGGGCGGGTGGGCCGCCGCCTCAGGGGGGAGGGGAGCAAACCACCGCGCCCCTCATTAACCGTTTCAAGCCCGGCAAAACCGCCCCGAAACGCCCGACAGATCGCAGCCACGGTGCAGACGGATCGCAGACACCCCCACCTATTCCGGATCGGAATGGTTAACCTCTCCGGGCGTTGCGCGCCCCCGGCTTACTTCGGGGCCAACACGCCCGGAATATGCCCGATATCCGGCAGGATCAGGTCGGCCTTCGGGGCCAGCGTCTCGGCACTGGCCAGCCCGGTCAGCACCGCGATCGTCACCATCCCGGCGCGCCGCCCGGCCTCAAGGTCATGCAGGCTGTCACCCACCATCGCCACCCGCTCGGGGCGCAGGCCAGTCTGCGCCAGAAACGCGTTCAACGGTCCCGGTCCGGGCTTGGCGCCATGGCCGCTGTCGAACCCGGCGATAAAGTCGAACCGATTGACAACGCCCGCCTTTTCCAGATGCGCCCGGGCGGGCGCCTCGGCGTCATTGGTGGCCACCCCAAGGCGCAGCCCCCGCGCCCTGAGTCCGTCGAGAAACCCGGCCAACGGCACCGCCTCGGCCTGTGGCGCGGCGCTCGCCTCCTCGTTCAACATCTCGATCAGGGCGGCCCGATCCTGCCCCGGAAGCAGCGGCAAAAGCGCATCCGCCACCTCTGCCGGTGTGCCCGCGATCACCACGCTCGACAGGGCAAAATTTTGATTTTCATAATCAAATCCGACCCGCGCGCCGATCTCCACCGCCCGCGCCCTGTCGCCCTGCGTCAACCGGTCAAGGAAAGCCACGGCCCAGGCTTCCCAGGTGGCGGCGAAATCGAACAGCGTGCCGTCCTTGTCGAACACGATCCCGTCCAGATCAAGCAACGCCCCGCCCCTCATGTCCAATGCACCTGGCCACCGCCCGGCAGGGCCGCGCGCGCCTGCATCGGTACATCGTAGGCAAGGCCCTGCGCATCGCAAAACCCGGTGATCCACGCGTCGTCCATCAACAGGAAATCCAGCACCGATCCAAGGAACACCGCATCCCCCGCCCGCGCCTTCGCATCTTCCGCCGAAGCCCCTGATGCCCCAAGGAAAACCAGCCACAACTCTTCATCACCCGCCAGCCATGCAAGGGCCTGCAACCCGACGGTCTCGGCGGATTCCCGCAACATCGACATTTTTAAGGACTCCGGAAAGGAATTATTAACCACTCTGGCGGAAGGTAAGCGGCATAAAGAGTATTTTGCAACAGGACGCCCCGATAGGAAGCCCAAAGTGCCAGGTAAGGTTCTCATCATAGATGATATCGCGACCAACCGGATCGTGCTGAAGGTCAAGCTGGCAGCGGCTTGCTACCAAGTGGCACAGGCATCGACCGCGCGCGAGGGGATTCATGCCGCGCGCGCACTCGAACCCGATTTGATCCTGTGCTCCGCGCAACTGCCCGACATGGCCCCCGACGCATTCCTTCGGGCCTTACGCACCCATGCGTGTACCGCAAGTATTCCGATCGTCGCCATCACCTCGCACCGCGACGCCACCCGCCGCCTCGCCCTGCTTGAAGGCGGGGCCGATGACGTACTGGTCAAACCTTGGGAAGAGCATCTCCTGCTCGCGCGCCTGCGCAGCCTGCTGCGGCAAAACGAAAGCGCCCTCGAAGGGCATCTGCGCGAGGATGTCACCCGCGCGCTCGGCATGGCCGAGGGGCGCGACGCTTTCGATCACCCGTCCCGCATCGCCCTCATCGCCCCGACCAAGGAAGAAGCCCTGCGCTGGAAAGACCGGCTCCTCGATCACATGACGGGCCGTATCATGACGCTGAGTACGAAGGCAGTGCTGTCCGACATGGCCCCAGAAGCGATACCTGATGCCTACGTGCTTTTCGGCGACTCCGCAGCGCTGCGCCGCCGGCCGGAAACCGGCCCCGATCGCGGCCCAGATAATGCGCTTCATCTTCTTGCTGATCTGCGGGCGCGGCATGAAACCCGGAACAGCGCCATCATTGTCGTCCTGTCGGGTGAAAACGCCCAGGACCGCGCCGCCGACGCACTTGATCGCGGGGCAAACGATGCCATTGGCCAAGCGGTCAAACCACGCGAAATCGCGGTGCGTCTCAGGCGGCAGATCGCGCGCAAAAGGCGTCTCGACAAACTGCGCGCAGATGTCGCCTCGGGCTTGAAAGCTGCTGTGATCGATCCCCTGACCGGCCTCTACAACCGCCGGTACGCCTTGCCCCGACTGGCCGCGATTACCAGCGGTGCCTATAGTTCAGAGACCTCCCCGCTCCCCAGCGCGCGGTTCCTGCAAAACAGCCAGCAAACCGGAAAGGTCCCAAGAAACGCGCCCTCGAAAAACAAAAACCGCCGGGACTACGCGGTGATGATTCTCGATATCGATCACTTCAAACTGATCAATGACGGCTTCGGCCACGCCGCTGGTGACGCGGTGCTTGAACGGATTGGGAATGTTCTGCGCGAATTCGCCGGACCGGATGATCTTGCGGCCCGTATCGGCGGTGAGGAATTTCTATTGGCCCTGCCCGACACGACCCCGCAAGCCGCGCGGCAAAAGGCTCGTCAACTGTGTGAAACCATTCGCGAAACCGTTTTCATAGCCCCCGGCGTCAAGCAGCCACTGCAAGTCACGGTCAGCATCGGCCTTGCGCTCGCATCGGATCCGCATCCGCGCCCTCACATGGCAGAACCGGACTGGCGCGGTGCTCAGGCGATGTTGGAACGCGCCGATCAGGCGCTCTACAGCGCCAAGTCCCACGGGCGCAATCAGGTGATCGTTTGCACCGAACGTTCGGCCGCCTGACACGCTGACACCGGGCGATACAGGCGCCGAGGCAAGTAGAAGCCCATACAAGCAGCCACCCGGATCACACCGCGCCGCCCCCTTGCAAGATCCCCGTTCTAAAAGCCGTCCCGCCGACCGCCAGACTTCTCAACACGTTTTTGCTGCGTCCGTTCAAGAACCTCCTGCAACCGCCCGGCAAAGGCCGCGCGCTCATCCGGGCTCATGTCGTCCAGCCGGTTAAGAAGTTGCTCTTGTCCGGCGCGCACGCGGGCATCCATCGCCGCCGATTGCGCGGCGACGACGGCGCGCACGGTTTCGGCATCGTAGGGCGTGGCTTTCAGCGCCGCGATCACCTGCGCATATTGCGCCTGCATCGCCTCACGCGTGGGGCGCATCGCGCCGAATTCCTCGCGCAGCGCGCGGCCGATCTCGCGCCGGTCCTCTTTCGAAAGCGCGCGGGTCAGTGGCCCGCCCGGCCCCTCGATCCGCGGCGCGCGGCGGTCGTCTTCGAAGCCATGTTTCGCAACCGCCCCAATCACCACCCCCGCCACCGCGAGGTTGAGTGCGAGCGACGCAAACAGCACGATCTTCAGGCTGCGCCGCATCCCGGTGCCCGCGCTTGTCGGTTTGTCCAGATCGCTCATTCGCTTTCTCCGTCGTAAAGGGCGATGGTGTATTCCGCCCCGTAATCAATCACGTAGCTGCTGTCGCTTTCACCGATCACAAGGCTGGCCAGCGTGTCGCTCACCCCGGTCACCGGGCTGAACCCAAGCCAGATCCCGGTCAGGGCAGCCGTGGTCAGGCCTGTCATCGCCGGCCATCCGCCAAGCGCTGCGAACAGCCCGCCAAGGCGCAAGCCAAATTTCGATGTGCTGGCGGACCGCACGGTCCGGTCTTCAGCACTGTCTTCGGCCTTGATTCCTGCCTGCGCCGCCAAAGCGTCGGACATCATCCGCGCCATGAACTCGGCGCTCGGCTCGGCCCGCGTCTCACGCGCAGCGCTGAAAAAGGCCTCAAGCGTTCTGTCGGTCTCGTTGTCGCGGTGTGCCATCAGTCCAACCCCAATTCATCGCGCCGCCCGCCCAAGGCCTGGCTCAGCGCTCTCTTGCCCCGGGCAATCAGTGATTCCACTGCCTCGGTGCTGATCTCCATGATCGCGGCGATCTCGGGGTTTGCCAGCCCCTCGATATGCCGCAGGACCACCGCCTGCCGCTGTCGCTCGGGCAGATCGCCCAGCGCGCCTTGCAGGGCCTCGGCCCGTGCTCGTGTCTGCAATCGGGCCTCCATGCCCGGCGTCGCATCCACTGGTTCGGCCACCTCGTCCAATGGCGGCCCGCTTCGCTTGCGTCCTCGCAGCCGGTCCGTGGCAAGGTTCGCCGTGACCCGGTAAAGCCATGTCGTGACCTTGGCCTCGCCCTGACGCCAGTCGGGCGCGATCTTCCAAAGCCGCATTAACGCCTCTTGCGTCACGTCCTCGGCCTCGGCCCGGTTGCCAAGAAGGCGATAGGCATGCGCCATGATCACCGGCACCAGCCGCGCCGTCAGGTCGCGCGCCGCCTCTGCGTCGCCATTGGCGAACAGCACCAGCAGCGCTTCGTCCGAGGCTTCATCCAAAGCCCCCGCGCCACCATGGGCATCCTGATCAAAAGGCATCGCCATCCTGTCTCGGACATAATCCTCACATGGGGCATACGCAATCACACGCGCGCGGCCCCGGGGGAAGACCGGGGCAGCTTGCCCACCCCGGCCCGATCTTCATCGCATCAGCGGTGATCAGTCGTTGTCGCCCTGACGCATGTCTTTCTTGTGCATGCGGTGCTCTTGCTTGCCATGCTTGTCGTGTTTGTCATGCTTGCCACCGCGACGCTCTTGCATCTTCTCACGAGCGGCCTGCATCTCTTCCTTGGTCACGTTGCCGTCACCATCGGCATCCACGCGCGAGAACATCTTGTCCGCCATGGTCTGCTGACCCGGCATTTCCTCGAAGCTCAGCGCGCCATCACCATCGGTGTCGAACCGCTTGAGCATCCGCTCGCTGCGCATCTTGCGTTGCTCGACCTTGCGCTCTTCTTCGCGCTTCTGGGCTGCGGCCTGCATCTCCTCGGGCGACAGCTTGCCGTCGCTGTTGGTGTCGGCCTCGTCGAACTTCGCTTTCTGATAGGCTTTCATCTCGTCGATGCTCACCTTGCCGTCGGCATTGGTGTCGACCTGCTCGAAGTTGATCTGAGGGCCGCGCGGGCCGCGGTCGCCGTCCCGATCCTTGCCAAAGGCCATTGCCCCACCAGCGGTTGCAATCAGGCTCAGTGCGGTCAGGCCAGCGATAACATGCGTACGTTTCATCTTGTGTCTTCCTTTATCTGCTTCAATATGCGACCCCGTCATCGGGGCCAGAAGTCCTCGTTCGTTTCGGGGTTTTTCATCCCGTTGACATGGACTTCAACGCAGGCCCCTTCAGCTTCCGTCGCCAATTGTTCAAATTTTTTTTCGACGGTCGCGGGTTTGGTGCGTTGCGACATGCCGCCGCAAGGACAGTCTGCGGCCTTCCCCCGCGCCCTCTAATGGCCCAGTTGAGATAAAGGAAACGCGAGGAACCCCATGACTGACCAATCAATCGACATGGCACCGCTAGAGCGCGATCTGCCCGAAGACGCCCCTTATGGCGGGCGCGAATTGGGTCGTGCACTGCGAAATGGCTGGCGGCGGCGTTGCCCGGCCTGCGGAGCCGGCCCGCTGATGAAAAGCTATCTCAAGGTGAACGACGAATGCGCCGTTTGCGAGCAAGAGCTTCACCACCACCGCGCCGACGATGGCCCGGCCTATCTCACCATCCTGATCGTGGGGCACCTGATGGCGCCCCTGCTGCTGATCGTGTTCGAAA
The DNA here is from genome assembly GCA_030848925.1 of Rhodalgimonas zhirmunskyi. Classification (GTDB taxonomy): domain Bacteria; phylum Pseudomonadota; class Alphaproteobacteria; order Rhodobacterales; family Rhodobacteraceae; genus Rhodalgimonas; species Rhodalgimonas zhirmunskyi. The sequence continues at coordinate 228,001 of JANFFA010000005.1, read as the reverse complement.
CGTTCCGTCCCGAACCTTTGGTGCTTTTCACCATCTTCGCTATTGGATGTGTCGGGTTGTCGCTATACCTTCTGCCAAGGCTGAAAGGCGCGGTTGTGGGCTTCCAATGGGCTCGCATGATGCACGGCTTCGATCCCCACGGGCGGGACGAGGACTGATTCCGCCGCGCCTCGGCGCTCGAGGAGGGCAGTCATGAACGAAACGAACACAATCCAGACGGGGCCGGTCGACAAGACCGCCATCCGCAACGCAGCCACCGTGATCGTGCTGCGCGACCGGCTGACCGAGCCGCGCATCCTGATGGGCCAGCGCGGCGCCAAGGCCGCGTTCATGCCCAACAAGTTCGTCTTTCCCGGTGGGGCAGTCGATCCCGACGACGCCGGCGTGCCACTGGCCCGGCGCATGCCACAGGTCTGCCGCGAGCGGTTGTTGCAGGATTGTGAATCCGATCTGACCCATGCCCTTGCCACCGCCGCGATCCGCGAGTTGTGGGAAGAAACCTCTCTCATCCTCGGCCAGAAGGCCCCGTGGGAGGCCGAACCGCCCAAGGACTGGGCCGGGTTCGCACAGGCGGGCTATGTCCCCGATGCCCACCCGCTGCAATTCGTCTTCCGCGCGATCACGCCCCCGGGCCGCCCGCGCCGCTTCGATGCGCGCTTCTTCCTCGTAGATGCCGACGAGATCGCCACCGATCTGGATGATTTCTCCACCGCGCAGGACGAGCTTTCGCACCTGCAATGGATTCCGGTGCAAAAGGTGCGTGAATTCGACCTGCCCTTCATCACCGAAGTGGTGCTGGCCGAAATCGCCGCCCGCGCGCATGATCTGTCCCCGCCCGAAAACGTGCCTTTCTTCAACAACTCCAAGGAAGAAAGCATGTTTCAGCGTCTCAAGGGGCGTGGGCCGCTGTCCGGCAAGAAAATCAGCTACGACGAAGACTGAGACGCGCGCCAGAGGGGCAATCGCCCCTCAGTGCGCCAGCAGAACCAGCCCCAGAATGCTCGCCGTGACCAGTGCGATGCCCCAGCCTTCCTTGGCCGTGGTCTTCTCGCCGAAGAACAGCACCGACGCGGCGAGAGAGAAGATCACTTCCACCTGCCCCACGGCGAACACGTAGGCCGCGTTCTGCAACGTGAACGCTGTGAACCAGCACAGCGATCCGCCCAGCCCCGCGATCCCGATCCAGATCGCCCGCCGCCACGCCGCCGCCACGCGCCCGATCTCGCCCGCCTCGCGCCAGCGCAGCCAAAACGACATCGCCACCGTTTGGCTGACCGTCACCGCCGCCAGCGCCAGCACCGCGCGCAGGAACGGATCGTCGCTCTCGATCTGCAAGGTCGCGCCGCGATAGGTCACCGCTGACACCGCGAACAACGCTCCTGACAACAGGCCCAGCCCCGCCGCCCGGTTGGCAAACCGCCGCCAGCCCGCGCCGCCCCCCGGCACGTCCGACAAGACCAGAACGCCCACCAGCCCCAGCACGATCGCGGCCATGCCGCTGGCCGACACCCTGTCACCCAACAGCGCAAATCCCACGATCGCGGTCTGCACCACCTCGGTTTTCTTGAAGGTGATCCCCACCGCGAAGTTGCGATGCGCGAACAGCGCCACAACGCACCACGTCGCCAAGATCTGCGTCAGTCCCCCGGTCAGCGCATAGGCCCAGAACCGCCCCGAATACCCCGGAAACGCGGCCCCGCTCACCCACAGGTAGCCCACCGCCAACAGCACCACGAAAGGCGCGGAATAGAAAAACCGCGCCAGCGTCGCCCCCCCGGCGGAAAGCCCGCCCATCGACAGCGTTTTTTGCAACATGAAGCGCAGCGTCTGAAACGCCGCCGCGGCCACCGATAGCAGGATCCAGCTCATGCCGTGTCAGGCCAGGATCGCCCGCTCACGACAACCGCCCCACCTTACCCGCCGCCTCTGGCCGGGGCAGCGCCGCATGCGCGCGCGCCAGCTTGCCCAGCGCCACCTCCAACTCCGGCGCCGGCGGGGCCGAGCGGCGCGTCTTGAGATCGACATGCAAAAGGAAATGCTCTCCGGTCGCGCAAAGCCGCTCCCCCGCCCACATCTCGTGATAAAGGTGAAGCTTCTTGCCCTCCCCCACCAGAACCTGCGTGCGAATATCAAACCGCTCACCCGCCTTGGCCTCGTCCAGATGGCGAATGTGGGTCTCGGCTGTGAAATAACTGCCCCCCGCCTCGATATAGGCCAGATCGCAGCCGATCATCTCCATCAGCCGGTCCGTCGCATCGGCAAAGGCCTCAAGATAGCGGCTCTCGGTCATGTGGCCGTTGTAATCCAGCCATTCCAGCGGCACGGCCCGGCTCTGGGTCAGCACCGGCTTGGACAGGTCCTTTACGTCATCGACATGGCGCACCAGACCCGCGTCGGCTTCGCGCGCGGCGTCCCCTTCGCGGATCACCTTGCCCGCGCCCCAATCTTCCCAGCGCAGGCGGCGCATGATCCCGACAAGGTTGGTGTCGCGAATCCGCTCCAACTCGCGGATGGAATGGGCCCCCGATTGCGCATCCGATTGCGCCGCGATCTTCTCGATCAACTCATCGGTCAGCTCCGGCACATCCATCAGCTTGGTCCAAGGCCACTCGAGGCAGGGCCCGAACTGGGCGATGAAATGCGCCATCCCGGCCTCGCCCCCGGCGATGCGATAGGTCTCGAACAGACCCATCTGCGCCCAGCGCAGGCCAAAGCCCATCCGGATCGCTTCGTCGATCTCCTCCGTCGTGGCAACCCCGTCCTTCACTAGCCACAGCGCCTCGCGCCAGACGGCTTCCAGCAGGCGGTCGGCGATATGGGCGTCGATCTCGGCCTTGATGTGCAACGGATACATCCCGATATCGCGCAGGATCTCTTGCGCGCGCACAATATCCTCGGGCGCGCTTGCCCCGCTCGACACCAGTTCGACCAGCGGCAACAGGTAAACCGGGTTGAACGGATGCGCGACCATGATCGCCCCGGCCCGCGCCTGCCCCTCTTGCAACTCGGATGGCTTGAACCCGCTGGTGGATGAGCCCACCAGCGCCCCCTCGGGCAGCACCGCCATGAGATGCCCGTAAATCCGGTGCTTCAGGTCCAGCCGCTCGGGCACGCTCTCCTGCACCCATGTGACGCCCTCGACCGCCTCGGCAAGGCTGTCGCAAAACCTGATCGGCCCCTCTTCGGGCAGCGCCACGTTGCCAAGGCCGGGCAGCGCGCGGCGCGCATTGGCCAGCACTTCGCCGATCTTGCGCTCGGCCTCGGGGTCCGGGTCAAACACCCGCACCTCCCATCCGTTGAGCGCAAATCGCGCAGCCCAGCCGCCACCGATCACGCCCCCGCCGATGATCGCCGCTTTGCGAACGCCTGTCATTGTGCCTGCCTGTGTCATGCTTATCCCTCTCGCAAACTGGCCAGATCGAACCCTGACCAGTCCAGAATGTCCAGCGCCGCGCGCCGCCTGTCCGCCGGAATGCGCTTGCCCCGGTTCAGGATCAGCGCCCAGCGCCCCGATGGCACGGAAAGAACGGCGGTGCGATGCCCGTCATCCACCCACAACACCCAGATCACCTCGCCCTTCTGAGGGCGAAGGCGCCCGGGCTTGTCGGTGGCATAGACCCCGGGGGCAATCCCGCCGCCGCCCTGCACCAACTGCAAGTGTCCGGGACCCGCAGTCCAGATTTGCCGCCCACCCGGCGGGGCGCCGATCGCACCAACCACGTCCCAAGCCCCTGCAAAGCGCGCCGGGTCAAGACGTAAAACCGCCCCGAAAGGTGCCGCCGGATCGCGATAAACCGCTGCAGAAGGTGAAACCTGTTGATCCCGTTCTACGCATCCGGAGAGCAGCACCAAAGCCGCCCCCGACACCGCCCCGGACAAAAGCGCGCGGCGTCTCACTTCCCGCGCTCGAGCCAGTCGTTTGACCCTCGCGGGCAGCGATACCGCAGATCCGGCGCGCCCGCCCCGCTCCAGAACCAAGCAGTATCCTCTCCCGCCCGCATCACGATCCACCCGGCGCGGTATCTCTGCCCCTCACCCATGCACGACAAGGTGAGCGAAACCGCGTTCGCCTCTGGCAATGCGTGCCAGGACAGCACTGAACACCCGTTCTCATAGCCCTGGAACCCCTCCTTGTTCAGCAAGAACGCTGCCACCTCTGCCTTGCCGATCAGGCCGACCTTGCGGCACTCACCCCTGTCAGAGGCCCAGGCCCCTTCCCACCAGTCCTGCGCCGCAATCGGTGCAGCAGCGCCGATAGCCAAAATCACACCCAGAATACCGCCTTTTTTCAATCCGTGCATATCTGTGCCTTCTCCCCTTCATCATCGAAAAATTCATAGCAACCAAACATCGGCCGCACGGCCGAACACTGCCCGTTGCCGCTTGGATACTGCACCACACAGACACCCGTGCACTCCGAAGCCCGGGTACATGCCTTGCCCGCATCCTCGTTGTCGTGGAAACAAACCATGTCAGGCCACAAACCGCCACGGCCCGGACGCCCGCCTTCTGCAAGACAGGCTTCGCCCTTGGCGCCGAACTCCTCCACGTCGCCAGCGGCACTTTCGACCATAGATCCATTTGATTCACTCAAAGACGGCTGACAGGCTGTAAGAAGAACACCTGCCACCAAACTTGCCACGATACAGGCGACAGGCCTCATTTGCAGGCATAAGCGCGGCATTACTGTTTCCTCTATTTCACTCGTCTTCAGACTTGCGCAAAACGAAGGCCGTGGAAAGGGGGCGCTGCCCCCTCGCCCTGCGGGCTCACCCCCGGGGTACTTTTAGCCAAGAAAGAACATCGCAGGCCCTTTCCTTCAAACCGCGTTCTTTCATGGCTGGAAATACCCGATCAAAACGCCGGTCCGCACGCAGAACAAAGATTTTGAGTATGGTGGCACCGATGCACTGCCTGAAGAAAGAGCGCGCGGTAGCGCCCATTTTCTAAAAACAGCGCTCAGCTTTCGAGCGAAAGGGTATGCGCGCGCAGCCAATTCATGAAACCGCGCGGGTCAGTTTCGACCAACGCGCGCTCTTCATCCGTGATCGGGTGACCGATGACCGGCTTGTGCGGTTTGTTGCAGCTTTTCACGATTTCATGCAGCAGGAGGCCTTGGCGCAGCGTGGCCGAAAACCGATTGGCAACATGGTAAAGGCGACTGTTAGCTCCGGGGAACCTGACCGGCACCACCTGCGCGCCAGAGCGGCGGATCATTTGCGCTGTAAAGACGTTCCACTCGCGCTCGATCACTGGGCCGAACATGGTATCTGAAGAGGCAACGACGCCCGAGGGAAACAGCGTGATCAACCCCCCGGCTTTGAGGTGCGCCATCGCCTGACGTCGCATCTCGACATATTTCTGCTGGGCTTCCGGGTCGTAAGGAAAGGGCACCGGGATCATGAAGGACGAGGCCACCTCGTCGATCCCGGTCAAAAGTGCGCGGGTCAGGATTTTGTAGTCGGGCCGCACCCGCCCGATCAGATCCGCAAGGATCATCCCGTCGGTCAGGCCATGCGGATGGTTGGCGACCAGAACCACCGGCCCCGTTTTCGGGATACGCGCCAGTTCTTCATCGGGGGTTTGCAGGTCAATGCCCATCACGTTCAGCGCCGCTGGCCAGAAGGCCTGCCCGCGTGGCGCGCCCATCTTCTCGAAGCGGCGCACCATGCGGATGATGGCAAGCTTGCCGCTCATCCATTCCACTGCGCGGATCGTGGTCGATTTTAGCGGGCTGTCAAAGCTGTTCGCATAGGTCAGACTGCGCCGATCATGTACGACTTCGCTCGTATCCGGCACCACTGGCGAACTGGGCAAGCGTGGGTCCCGCGCCGCATTGCTGCGATGGGGAGTGCTGGATTGACCGTCGTGTCTGTCCCGAACCTCGTCGACCAAGCGAAGATCCCCGTTCGTTCTGGCAAGCCCGTCCACTCTCAGAGAGTGCGGTGGAGGCAATTACATTTCTTCCCCGAACTTATCGGCGACCAAGACCTCGAGGGCATCGGCCAAGGCTTCGGCGTCGGGGCCTGACGTCTGAACGTCAATAGTGGTTCCTTTCGACGCTGCCAACATCAAAAGACCCATGATGCTGTCACCGCCAGCACTCAACCCATCGCGTCCGATTTCGGCACGTGCGTCAAACCCTTCCACCACCTCGACCAGTTTGGCCGAAGCACGGGCATGCAAGCCCTTTTCATTCACGATCTTCAACTTGCGATGCGTCTTGTCACTCATGAGGTCGGCTCAATCCGTTGAAATCGTCTGACTGTCAATATATTTCCGCCCGGCGTCTTTCGCCAGCCTGACCGCTTCGGCCAATTCGAGATCGCGGGATTTGGCAAGTTTGATCAGCATCGGCAGGTTCGCCCCGTACAGGATTCGCCGGTCATCCTGCGCACAGGCCATGAGCGAAAGGTTCGATGGCGAGCCGCCGAACATATCGACCACGACGACAACCCCGTCGCCCGTATCAACGGCATTTGCCGCCTCGCAAATCTCGGATTGCTTTGAACCACGATCGCAATCGGCGGCGATCGAGACCGCTTGCACGCCCTTTTGCACACCCACCACGTGTTCCATCGCGGCGCGATATTCCCGCGCCAGCCCGCCATGTGCAACGATCACGATACCGATCAAGCCGGTCTTCCCTTTGCCTTCCCGCGTCCCCGAGTGAACAGGGAGCGGCGTCTTGAGGAGACGCGTATCAGGGCCCCTCGGCCCGCTTGCGCTCCAATTCGCGATGTCTAATTGACACTTGCCAGCCGTCCTCCGCAAGGGTCTGTGACAGGTTTTCAGTCAACGTGACCGATCTGTGTTGCCCGCCGGTGCAGCCAAAGCCGATCGAGAGGTGCGCCTTGCCCTCTTCGGCATAGGCCGGAAGCAGCAATTCAACCAGGCCGCGAACCTTGTCGAAAAACGGGTCATAGCGCGGATCCTCGCGCACATAGGCCTGCACCTGCGAATCCATCCCGTTCAACCCCCGCAAACCCTCGTCCCAGTAAGGATTGCGCAGGAACCGGCAGTCGAACACCATGTCGATGCCGCGCGGCAGGCCCCGCTTGTAGGAAAACGAATTGACCGAAACCGCAAGCCGCCCGCCCTCACGCCCGGCAAACCAGCGTTCGACCTCGGCGCGCAGGTCATGCGGCGTCAACTCACTGGTGTCGATCAGGATATCGGCCCGCGCCCGGATCGGCACAAGCAGGTCAAACTCGCGCGCAATCCCCTCGTCGGGGCTTTCGGCCGGGGCCATCGGGTGGCGGCGGCGGGTCTCGGAAAAGCGGCGCAACAGGACGTCCTCACGCGCATCGAGGTAAAGCACCTCGAGCGCTCGGTCGTGGCGATCATGAAACCGGTCGATAATCTCGATCAAGCCATTGGCCGAAAATTCGCGGTTACGCGCATCGATCCCAAGCGCCAATGGCCGCCCACTCACCGTGCTGTCAATCAGCCGCGGGATCAGCGAAAGCGGCAGGTTGTCGATCGCCTCGTAGCCCAGATCCTCAAGACAACGGATCGCGGTCGACCGGCCCGCGCCGGATGGACCGGTCACCATCACGCAACGCGCCGTGGGCTGCCCGGAACTGCCAATCTCGATTTCGCTGCTGGGGCCGTCCATGTCGCCTCCGGAAATAACTCTGGATCAATTGTTTTGCCCAATCAATCGCGTCTTCCTGCCTTCAAATATTGCAGAATCGCGGCGGGGAAATAGGGCTTGTCGATATTGTGAACCAAGGGGAGCGTGATGCCCATGACTTTCTTGCTGCGCTGCGGCGGCAGGCGCTCGCTCTCCCCCTGCCCCATGTCGACGATCAACGCGACCGGCGCGGGCGCGGCGGCCTCGGCCCGCAACAGACCCACGAAACGCGCCTCGATCCGTCCCGCGATTGCAGCGGGCGCGCTGGCGATCACCGCGCCGTCTTGCAACGTCACGATCACCCGGTCATCCGCGATCAACCCCGCCCCCCGCGCCATCAACTCCAGCGCCAAGGCCGACTTGCCGCTGCCCGACGGGCCGATGATCAGCGCGGCACGGCCCTGACAGGAAACGGCGGTTGCGTGAAGGGTTTCCGGTGCGGCCATCCCCGCCTCAGACGGGCAGACCCACGACGAACCGCGCACCCAGCGGTTCGCTGGTGATGTCGGCATCGGTCGGGCGAATGTTCTCGGCCCAGATCACACCGTCATGCGCCTCGACGATCTGCTTCGAAATGGCAAGACCAAGGCCCGAGTTGTTGCCGAACTGGCCCTCGGGGCGTTCGGAATAGAACCGCTTGAAAATCTTGGTCAGCGCTTCTTCGGGGATGCCCGGGCCGGTATCCTCGACCACGACAAGCACCCGGTTTTCACGCTGCCGCGCCCAGACGCGGATCGCATCGCCATCCTCGCAGAAGCTGATCGCATTGGTAATCAGGTTCACGAACACCTGCGCCAACCGCGCTTCCAACCCGTTGATGACAACCGGCTTGCTCGGCATATCCGAAATGAAATCGACGCCCTTTTTCTTGGCGTCCTGGCCCAGGAACTCGGTCAGGTTCGAAAGCATCTTGATCAAATCAAAGCTTTCTTGCTCTTCCTTCACCAATTCACTGTCGAGCCGCGATGCATTGGAAATATCGCTCACCAACCGATCAAGACGGCGCACGTCATGTTCGATCACATCAAGCAGCTTTTCGCGATGCTCTTCCTTCTTCACCATCCGCAGGCTGCCGACCGCGCTGCGCAATGACGCCAGCGGGTTCTTGATCTCGTGGGCCACGTCGGCGGCAAATTGTTCGTTGCTGTCGATCCGCCCGTAAAGCGCGCTCACCATACCGCGCAGGGCGCCGGACAGTCGCCCGATCTCGTCGGGGCGCGCGGTCAGGTCGGGAATGCGGATGCGGCCCGTGCTGCGCTTGTTGCCGTCGCGGTCGCGGCTCAACTCGGCGGCGGCCGCGAGGTCGGAGATCGGGTTGGCAATGGTCGAGGCCAGAACAAGGCTCAGCCCGATCGACACCAGCGTGCCGACGATGAACATCTGCAACACCCGCTCTCGCTCGGCCCGCACCAGCTTGTCGATCTCGCCCGAGGTCGCGGCAAGCGCCACCACGGCCACCGAAACCCCATCATGAACAACCGGCGTCGCCACCGTGAACACCCGGCCATCACCAGTGCCCCCCGGGGCCACCTGGCTGCCCGCGGCGATCGTCGCCGGCACCAATTGCGCTGCCTGATCGGCCACCGGGATCAACGGTGGAGCGGCGCGTTCGCCGGTAAACATATATTTCAGCTTATCCCAAACCCAACTCAAACCGTCGGTCAGGTAGGTCTGGGTATTGCTGTTGTCGTCCTTCATCAACGAAGATGGCAGGCCCCGCCCACCGACCGTTCCGATCAGCGTGCCTTGCGGATCAAAGACAAAGGCTTGCACCCCGCGCCTCAGGTCAAGCCCCTGAAGCGTCTCGTCAACTTGGATCCCATCCGCCGCCGCCAAGTTGACAGGCACACCCTGCGGCAGCTTGGCCTCGAACACGTCGGCGATCAGCTCGGCCTCACCCATCAGCCCACGCGCGCGTTGCAACGCAAGCCCATCGCGCGAGGAATTCAGGTAGAGGATCCCCGCAACCAGAATGTTGAGGGCGATCAGGTTGAAGGTGATGATCTTGCGGGCAAGCGGAGACGCCCGCAGCGAAAAGAAGCCGCGCTTCTCGCGGGTCACGCGAAGCTCGTTATCGACGGTGGCATTCGGGGCGACGAAATCGTCGCCCAGAACAATGTCCCCGTCGCGTTCTGGCGCCATGTCGCGCACGCTAGCCCTTTCGCCAAAAGGCGCCTTTACGGCGCCGGGGGCGTGCCGCTGGCAAGCCCTCGTGGTTAACGATTATTCTTCGTTATACCTGTAGCCGATCCCGTAGAGCGTCTCAATCGCCGAGAATTCCGGATCGACCGAGCGCATCTTCTTGCGCAAACGCTTGATGTGGCTGTCGATGGTGCGGTCGTCGACATAGACCTGATCGTCATAGGCCACGTCCATCAACTGATCGCGGCTCTTGACGAAGCCGGGACGCTGGGCCAGCGCCTGCAGCAGCAGGAATTCGGTGACGGTCAGGGAAACGTCCTGCCCTTTCCAGGCCACGGAATGGCGCAGCGGATCCATCCGCAATTCGCCGCGTTCCATCACCTTGGTTTCTTCGGTGTCGCCCACCACGTCCCCGGCGACCGCGTCCTGACGACGCAGAAGCGCGCGGATACGTTCGACCAGAAGCCGTTGGGAAAAGGGCTTTTTCACATAGTCATCGGCTCCCATACGCAGGCCGAGAACCTCGTCGATCTCATCGTCTTTCGACGTCAGGAAGATAACCGGCATGGTGGTTTTCTGACGCAGCCGCTGAAGCAGGTCCATCCCGTCCATGCGCGGCATCTTGATATCCAGTACGGCCATGTCGGGCAGTTTGCGATTGAACGCATCCAGCGCCTGCTGTCCGTCATGATATGTTTCAACCTCGAACCCCTCTGCCTCAAGGGTCATGGCCACCGATGTCAGGATGTTCCTGTCATCGTCCACAAGGGCGATTTTCGACATCTGTTGTTATCCTTCGTCTGCTCAATATGCCTATTTTTTTCAGGCACAATCACCGTTTTGGCCTTTCCAATCAATCCCCAAACGCGAATCAGCCCACGTTTCCCCATGATTGTGACGCGAAAAACTCTTAGGAATGACTAATATGCCTCACCTCAGCCGCGCGCATGGGGACATCGCCGATCACGCACATGAAATCTGTTGGCGCTAACCCGGCAAACTCACGCCGTTGGTTGCGCAAACATGCCTCCCTGCGCCAAACCGACCTGTTCCAAATCCGCGCTCGCATGCTAAGAGGCCCCCACCGCGGCAGGGGAGTGCCTGCGGAAAACCAAGGATAATCGCGTGGAAATCTAGCATTTCTAGCATTGGCGCGCGCATCAGGAGCACTAAAGACATGACGATTGGACGGGTAAACCCCAATTTCCGGCTCGAAGATCAAGGTATCGAAGGGCTGGGAGACGTCTATTACAACCTCATGGAACCCGCGCTGATCGAAGCCGCGGTCAAAAATGACGAGGGACATATCGGACAGGGCGGCACCTTTCTCGTCACCACCGGCAAGTTCACCGGCCGTTCGCCCAAGGACAAGCACGTCGTGCGCACGCCCTCCGTCGAAGATACCATCTGGTGGGAAAATAATGCCCCCATGTCCCCCGAGGGTTTTGACCGCCTGTATGAAGACATGCTCGCCCACATGAAGGGCCGCGATTTCTATGTACAGGACCTCACCGGCGGCGCTGATCCGGAATACGCGATCAACGTCCGCATGGTCACCGAACTGGCATGGCACGGGCTGTTCATCCGCCACTTGCTGCGCCGCCCTGATCGCGATGCGCTCGATGGCTACCTCGCCGATTTCACCGTCATCAACTGCCCCAGCTTCAAGGCCGACCCCGAGCGTCACGATTGCCGCTCCGACACGGTCATCGCGATGAACTTCGATCGCAAGCTGATCCTGATCGCCAACACTGAATACGCGGGCGAGAACAAGAAATCGGTCTTCACCCTGCTGAACTACCTGTTGCCCGAAAAAGGCGTGATGCCGATGCACTGCTCGGCCAACCACGCGATGGACAACCCGGTCGATGCGGCGATCTTCTTCGGCCTGTCGGGCACCGGCAAGACGACGCTCTCCGCCGACCCCGCGCGCACGCTCATCGGCGATGACGAACACGGCTGGTCGGATCGCGGCACTTTCAACTTCGAAGGCGGCTGCTACGCGAAAACAATCAACCTGAGCGCCGAGGCCGAGCCGGAAATCTACGCCACCTGCTCGATGTTCGGCACCGTGATCGAAAACATGGTCTACGACGAGGAAACCTTCGAACTCGATTTCGAGGATTCCAGCCTGACCGAGAACATGCGCTGCGCCTACCCGCTCGAAGCGATTTCGAACGCGTCGGATACCGCGCTTGGCGGCCACCCGAAAAACATCATCCTGCTGACTTGTGACGCTTACGGCGTCCTGCCGCCGATCGCGCGGCTGACCCCGGCACAGGCGATGTATCACTTCCTGTCGGGCTTCACCTCGAAAACACCGGGCACTGAACGTGGCGTTGTCGAACCGGAACCCACCTTCTCGACCTGTTTCGGCGCCCCCTTCATGCCGCGCCGCCCCGAGGCCTACGGCAACCTGCTGCGCGAAAAGATCGCCAAGCACGGCGCCACCTGCTGGCTGGTCAACACCGGCTGGACCGGCGGCGCCTTCGGCACCGGCTCGCGGATGCCGATCAAGGCGACCCGCGCGCTGCTCACCGCCGCGCTCGACGGCTCGCTGAACGAGGCGACGTTCCGCAAGGATCCGAACTTCGGCTTCGATGTGCCGGTCACCGTTGCGGGCGTGGATGCCACCCTGCTCGACCCCCGCGCCACATGGGCCGACAAGGCCGCCTATGATGCACAGGCCTCCAAGCTGGTTTCGATGTTCTCCGAGAATTTCGAGCAATACCTGCCCCACATCGACGACGATGTGAAAGCCGCCGCCATCGGCTAAGCGGCCCAGCTTTTGAAATCAGGAACGCCCCGGCCCGCAAGGACCGGGGCGTTTTTCTTGTCTTCGCCGCCGACGCCGCCGAAGGCCCGCGCACATCTCAGTCGGGCAAACCCGCAATCACATCGCTCGCACAGATCCGGTCCACCCATTCTGCCCGGCTGTCATAACAGATCCGCGCCTCTGGCTGCATATCAAACGAACTGTCCAGACTGCCCGCCGGCACCACCAGCAACCCGCCCTCCCCCTGCACCACCGGCAAGGCCGATCCACAGGTCGCGCAAAAGCTCTTCTCATGTCGGGTTCCGGGCAGGCGGAAGGACCGAACCGCCTCTTGCCCGGACAGCCACTCGATCCCGGCCTCAGTGGAAAACAGGTTCGCGGAATGCGCCGATCCGCTGTCCTTGCGACAGCGCCCGCAATGACACAGGCAAAACCGCTCGAACCGCCCCGTCAGGCGAAACCGCACGGCCCCGCACAAACAGCCCCCCGATCCAAGCTCCTCCATACTCCCGCGCCTCCCTGATCCACGCTGTCGTCACAATGCCGCCCGCAGGGGCAGATCACGTTGCCTTTTGCATACCACCCCGCGCCTTCAGGTCAATTCGCAGCGCCACCCGCTCCCCCGCCCCATAAAAATGGGCGGCGCGGGCTTCCCCGCCTCCGCCCTTTCATTTTTCCCTAAATACTCACCGGCACGACGCCCCACCGGGGGCGCACCGCCGGCGCATGGACTCAGTCGTCAAACCCAAGAAAGCTGGCCGTCTCGCCCACATCCCGGCGGGTCGAGCGTACGGCATTGGCCTCGAATTCTTCGTCCGGCCAGCCCAGCGCGACACAGGTCAGGATGATCTCGTCCTCGGGGATCTTGGCCGCTTCGCGCACCACCGGGCTTTGCATGATGCCCTGCCCGTTGATCACCGCACCAAGGCCGCGATCCCACGCCGCCAGCACCAGACCATAGGTGGCCGCGCCCGCATCGAAAATCGCCACCGGCCCGTGCTCCAGCAAGGGCCGGTCATAGGTCACCACCACCGACACCGGCGCATCGAACTGGCGAAAGCCGCGCATTACCCAGTCCTGACGCCGCGCCTTGTCCTCGCGCTCGATCCCCATCGCGGCGAACAGCTGCTTGGCGATCTCGACCTGCCGCTCGCGGTGGATGCCCTCATAGGCGCGGTGCGCTTCGATCTCGCGGCGCGGCGGCTCCCCAGCCAGCATCTTTTCCGAATTGCCCTTGCGCACCTGATCCAGAACATCGCCGGTGATCACGTGAAAATGCCACGGCTGCGTGTTCATCGAACTGGGCGCCCGGTTGGCCAACGCGATGATCTCTTCCAACAGGTCGCGCGACACAGGGTCGGGTTTGTAGCCCCGGATGCTCCGCCGTCCTTCGATCGCGTCTTTCAATTCCATAGCGCCCTCCCTTTGCGTGAAGCCGCAGAATTGGCAGCTCACACGCCCCGGTCAAGCGCAGGGATGCGGCACGTTGCGTCACATGACGCGGACGCGCCGCATCCATCTGGCTCAATAAGGCAGCGGATGCGCCTTGTGCACCGCGTCGATCTCTTCCAGCACCTCGTCCGACAGGATCAGGTCCTTGCCCGCGATGATGTTCTCCAACTGCGCCATCGTGGTCGCACCAAAGATCGGGATCGCCGGGAACGGGCGCTGCCGCACAAAGGCCAGCGCCATCTGCACCGGGTCCAACCCATGCTTTGAAGCCAGCTCAAGATAGGCGGCCACAGCCGGAAGAACCCGCTCCGTCATCCGCCCGCCAAGGTTCTCGACATAGGACCGGCGCGACCCTTCGGGAATGCCGCCGTCCTGATACTTGCCCGTCAACAACCCCGCCGCCAGCGGCGAAAACGCCAGCAGGGTCACATCCTCATGATGGCCCAACTCGCCCAGATCGGTGTCGTAAAGGCGGTTCAGCAGCGAATATTCGTTCTGGATCGTGGCCGCGCGCGGCCCGGTTCCACGCTCGGCCCCCGCCAGCCATTGCGCCATGCCCCAAGCGCTTTCGTTCGACAGGCCAAAGGCCCGGATCGTGCCGCGTTCCACCTCGCGGGCCAGCGCGCCCAGCGCATCCTCGAAATGCTGACGCGCCTTGGCGGTGTCCTGCGTGCTCGGATCGAACCGCCAGTTGCGGCGAAAATGATAGGACCCGCGATTGGGCCAGTGAAACTGGTAAAGGTCGATCACGTCGGTCCTGAGCCGCTTGAGGCTGCCCTCGATCGCCGCCGGGATGGTCTCGCTGGTGATCTCGGGCGTGCCGCCCTCCATCACGCCCGATCCCTCGCCCAGATGTTTGGTGGCCAGAACCACCTCAGCGCGCCGCCCGCTGGCGGTGAACCAATCGCCGATGATCTCTTCGGTGCGCCCGATGGTGTCGCCCGACACCGGGTTGACCGGATACATATGCGCCGTGTCGATGAAATCGATGCCCGCCTCAAGCGCGCGTTCAATCTGCGCATGGCCGTCTTCGGGCGCGGTCTGCGTCCCCCATGTCATCGATCCGAGGCACAGGTCACTCACCTCGATCCCACTGCGGCCAAGCTCCACTCGTTTCATCGCGCATCTCTCCATCTGGCAAAAGAAAACCCCGGCGATGCGCTCACACCGCCGGGGCGTTTGCCAACTAGATACTCAGGGCCGCAGGTAAGCGTAACCCCCCTCTTGCAACTCGATCAGCCGCACGGCGCCCGACGGCACCATCGTCGCCTCGTCCAGAAGGGTCAGGTCTTTGCCCGCCTTCTCGCTCATCCGCTTGTAAGTGTTGCCGCAAACCGAGAACCTGACATTCTCATGCTCAAGGCTCATGGTCGACACCCGGTCCGCGACCGGGCTCTTGCCATCGACCAGCATGTGAATGCCCCTACCATAGGTCACGATCTCGACCTCGGCGGTATCGCCCTGGCTTTCATAGTAGTTGATCAGGTTCTGCACATTGTTCAGCGCCATGTTCATCACGTGCGGATCGTTGTCATCCACATGCACGGCAACCTTGTGCAGAACGCCTTCGGCCAGTGCGGCCATCGGCGCCATGATCGGCGCCACGGCAAGCGCCGCGGCAAGGATCAGGTGTTTCATTGCGTTTCCTCCCATTGCAATGAGAGGAGTGTACGCAGGTTTTCACCGCGATCACGAACAATCTTTCGCACGCCGATTCACCGGATGCGCCACGCAACGCGGTGGCGGGAGGTCAGGTGCCCTGCTTAGACCCCCAGACACCAGCGCATGACGGCCTTTTGCGCATGCAGGCGGTTCTCGGCCTCGTCAAAGATCACCGATTGCGGCCCGTCCATCACCGCACTGGTGACTTCCTCCCCGCGATGCGCCGGCAGGCAATGCATGAACAGCGCATCGGGCTTGGCATGGCTCATCAGCTCTTCGTTCACCTGATAGGGGCGCAGCATGTTGTGGCGCCGCTCACGGCTCGACTGGCTGTCATGCATGCTGACCCATGTGTCGGCCACGACCAGATCGGCCCCCTCGACGGCCTTTTGCGCATCGCGCTCGATCGTCACGCTGCGGCCCGCCTTGCGCGCCAGCCCGACAAACTCGGCCTCGGGGTCAAGCTGCACCGGCCCGGTGAAGGTCAGGTCGAACCCGAATTGCGCCGCCGCGTGCAGGAACGAGGCACAGACATTGTTGCCATCGCCGCACCAGACCACCTTCTTGTCCGCGATCGGGCCCCGATGTTCCTCATAGGTCATCACGTCGGCCATGATCTGACAGGGGTGGGTGCGGTCGGTCAGCCCGTTGACCACCGGCACATCGGCATATTCGGCCATCTCATGCAGGACGCTTTCGTCGAAGGTCCGGATCATGATCATGTCGACATAGCGGCTCAGCACGCGGGCGGTGTCGGCGATGGTCTCGCCGTGGCCCAGTTGCATGTCATTGCCCGACAGCACCATCGTCTGCCCGCCCATCTGGCGCACACCCACGTCAAAGCTGACCCGGGTCCGTGTCGAGGGTTTCTCAAAGATAAGCGCAACCATGCGGTCCTTGAGCGGCTGCGTATCATCCGCCGCGCCCTTGGGCCGGTCCTGACGCGCATCCTTCATCTTGCGGGCGTTGTCGATCATGCCCCTGAGGGCGGCTTGGTCGGTGGTGTGAATGTCGAGAAAATGGTTCATCGGTCAGGTCCTGTGTGTCGGCGGTCGGACCGGGGGCGCTGCCCCCGGACCCCCGGGATATTTTCAGTCAGATGAAGAATGGATCGCGGCCTCAACGGCACTTGCCGCCGCATCGAGACGGGTGACGGCCTCGGCGATCTCGTCCTCGCTGATGTTGAGCGGCGGCAGCAGGCGGATCACGTTGTCGGCGGCCGGCACCGTGATGACGAGGGCGTCATAACCCGCCTTGACCACATCGGTGTTGGGCGCCTTGCACTTGAGACCCATGATAAGGCCTTGGCCGCGCACCTCTTCGAACACCTCGGGGTGGGCATCGACCAACCCTTCGAGTTTCTGACGAAACAGGCCCGCGCGCGCATTGACGCCATCGAGGAACGCCGGATCACCGACGATTTCCACCACTTTCGCGCCCACCGCGCAGCCCAGCGGGTTGCCGCCATAGGTGCTGCCATGGGTGCCCGCAGTCATACCGCTGGCGGCCTCTTCGGTGGCCAGCACCGCGCCCAACGGGAAGCCACCGCCGATGCCCTTGGCCGACATCAGGATATCGGGCGTGATCCCGGCCCATTCATGGGCAAAGAAGCGCCCGCTGCGGCCAATGCCGCATTGCACCTCGTCCAAAATCAGCAGCGTGCCGGTCTCGTCGCACAGGGCGCGGATCGCCTTCATCTGATCATCGGGCAGCGGGCGGATGCCGCCTTCGCCCTGAATCGGTTCCAGCATGATCGCGGCGGTGGTATCTGTGACGGCGGCCTTCAACGCCTCCATATCGCCCCACGGCAGGTGCACGAAGCCTTCAAGGATCGGGCCAAAACCCTTGGTCATCTTTTCTGACCCCGAGGCCGCGATCGCCGCCGAAGACCGGCCATGGAAGCAGCCGTCGAAGGTGATGATCTCGACCCGTTCGGGCGCGCCCTTCTCGTACCAGTATTTGCGCGCCATCTTAACCGCCAGTTCCGCCGCCTCGGTGCCCGAGTTGGTGAAGAACACCGTATCGGCGAAGCTGTGCTCGACCAAAAGATCGGCCAGCCGCTGCTGGTTCGGGATTTGGTAAAGGTTCGACACGTGCCAAAGCTTGCCGGCCTGCTCGGTCAGCACCTCGACCAGTTCGGGCGCCGCATGGCCCAGCACGTTGACCGCGATGCCCGATCCGAGATCGAGAAAGCGTCGCCCGTCGCGCTCGATCAGCCAGCTGCCTTCGCCCTTTTCGAACTGGAGCGGCGCGCGGTTATAAGTCGGCAGAACAGACGGGATCATGGCGTGGTCCTTTCCCACAGAACAGGCCCCGGATTTGCCTTGCGCAGGGCCGTTCGTCAATGATTTTCAGGGGTTTTCAGGGATATGGCCCGGGATGATGGGCCGAATGACAGCAAGCAAAGCCCCGCCAGCGCGGCGGCGGCCGGATCAGACGCGTCGGCGTCGGAGGGTATGAAAGCACGTTGTCATGGCGTGCTGGCTACATCAGGCGCGCGCGCAAGTAAAGAGACTAGGCGCCCCCTCGGGAAGGCCGCGTCGCCCCACGCGCCCGCGCCGGATGCCGCGCGAACCCGCCCCACGCCTTGAAGCGGGCCGCGATCCGAACCACGCCCATAGCCCCCGCCCTCAACGATCCTGTCTTGTAACTCGCCCCGGAACGCTTAGTATAAGGCCCCGACCCGATGATCAGGCGGCCGTCACGCATGGCCGCCTTTTCCGTTGAAGCGAAGACCGAATGGAACAGGCCCCGAGGGCCAGACGAGGAAGCCGATGTCCTGGACAGACGAACGCGTTGAGCTGTTGAAAAAAATGTGGGGCGAAGGCCAGTCGGCCAGCCAGATCGCCAAGGAACTGGGCGGAGTGACCCGCAACGCGGTGATCGGCAAGGTGCACCGCCTCGGCCTGTCGAACCGCTCGTCCGGCCCGGCCAAGCCCGAACCCAAGGCCAAGACGGCCGCCAAACCCGAGGCAGCTAAACCAAAGCCCAAGGTCGAGGCCAAGCCCAAGCCCGCCGCCAAGCCCGAACCCGTGGCCGAGGAAAAGCCCGCCGAAGCGCCCAAACCGGTAATGAGCCCGGCGCGCGCCAAGATCATTCCCGCAGGTCAGCCCCTGCCGCCACAGCCCTCGGCCAACGAGATCCCCGCCGAAGCGCTGGCCAAGGTGTCCGAGGTCGAGAAGAAGGCCAAGAAGCTCAACCTGATGGAACTGACCGAGCGCACCTGCAAATGGCCCGTCGGCGATCCGGCGACGGATGATTTCTGGTTCTGCGGCCTGCCCGTGCAACAGGGCAAACCTTATTGCGAGGCGCATGTCGGCGTGGCCTTCCAACCGATGAGCTCGCGGCGCGACCGCAAGCGCTGATTTTTCGGGCCGGATCGCTGACGGATCGCGTCGGAGTGGGGCTCTGCCCCACACCCCGGGATACTTTCAGTCAAGTGAAGCAGGGGATCTGGTTCTACGTGTCATGCCCTTGCATGATTGCCGTGGACCCTTTCCGCCTGTAAAAGCGCCCCATGTCACAGAACCCGATTTCACAGAATCCGCCCGAGCTTCGCCCCGACCTGTCGCGCGCCCGCATCACCGAGACGCGGCGTGACGGCCAGCCGACCATCGGTATGGTCTCGCTTGGCTGTCCCAAGGCGCTGGTCGACAGCGAACGCATCCTGACCCGGCTGCGCGCCGAGGGTTATGGCATCTCGGCCGACTATTCCGGCGCCGACGCGGTGATCGTGAACACCTGCGGTTTCCTCGACAGCGCCAAGGCCGAAAGCCTCGAGGCGATCGGCGAGGCACTGGCCGAGAATGGCCGGGTCATCGTCACCGGCTGCCTCGGGGCCGAGCCCGAGTATATCACCGGCGCACATCCACGCGTTCTGGCCGTGACCGGGCCGCACCAGTATGAACAGGTGCTCGACGCGGTGCATACCGCTGTGCCGCCCGCGCCCGATCCGTTCATCGACCTGATGCCCGCCTCTGGGGTGAAGCTCACGCCGCGCCATTACAGTTATCTCAAGATTTCCGAGGGCTGCAATCACCACTGCAAGTTCTGCATCATCCCCGCCATGCGCGGGCGGCTTGCCTCGCGCCCGGCCCATGCGGTCATCCGTGAGGCCGGGAAGCTGATCGAAAGCGGTGTGAAGGAACTGCTGGTGATCAGTCAGGACACCTCGGCCTATGGCACCGACATCAGGCACGCAGAAGAGCGCGGCCATCGTGCCCATATCACCGATCTCGCCCGTGATTTGGGTCAGCTTGGCGCACCGGGCGAAATCTGGATCAGGCTGCACTATATCTACCCCTACCCGCATGTGCGCGAGTTGATCCCCTTGATGGCGGATGGCTTGATCCTGCCCTATCTCGATATCCCGTTCCAGCACGCCCATCCCGATACGCTCAAACGCATGGCGCGCCCCGCCGCCGCCGAGCGCACGCTTGATCGGATCGCCGAATGGCGCGGCATCTGCCCCGATATCACCCTGCGCTCGACCTTCATCGTCGGCTACCCCGGCGAGACGGAAGAGGAGTTCCAGACGCTTCTGGATTGGCTAGACGAGGCGCAGCTCGATCGTGTCGGCTGCTTCCAGTATGAAAACGTCGACGGCGCGCGCTCGAACGCCCTACCCGACCATGTCGCCCCCGAGGTGAAGCAAGAGCGTTGGGATCGCTTCATGGAAAAGGCACAGGCCATTTCCGAGGCCAAGCTGGCGCAGAAGGTCGGTCAGGTGATGGATGTGATCGTCGATGACATCGACGCCGACGGCATCGCCACCTGCCGCACCAAATCCGACGCCCCCGAAATCGACGGCAACCTCTTCATCGACGAGGGCACCGAAGCGCTCAGCGTCGGCGAGATTGTATCGGTCGAGGTCGACGAAGCCGGGGAATACGACCTTTGGGGCAGGCTCGCGCCCAAACGCTGACCCCCCCCCGTCCGACCATCTGGCCGCCCCGCCTCAGACGATCCGCACCAGCCCCTCGGCCTCGTCCCACAATTGCAGGTGCAATTCATCGGCGCGGGTCTTGGTATAGGTGACGGCAATCTCGCTCTTGCTGGTGACCTTGTATTCAAGGCCAAGTTCCAGACCACTCGCAAGCGTCTTGCCGACGGTCGCCTCGAAGCCCTTGTTGCGCTCGATGTTCTTGCGCACCGTCACCCCCGGCAAACTGCTGGACAGGAATTTCACCGGCACAAGCTGTCGCCCGCGCGGGGTGATATCAACGAATTGATCCTGATCCGCCGGGGTGAAATGACCTGCGGGGTGCACCTTGGTCACTGTCCCGGCATAGCGCAGATCCCCGGTGTGCGAATCGCGGTATTCGACAAGGTCCATCTGCACCGGAACAGACACTTGAAAACGTCCCGAGGTCGCCGGAACATGGGTGGAAACCGATACCGTCTCGTTGACCGTGCCGGTCAGGCCGATCCCCTTGAAGGACAGCGAAAGCGTGCTCGCGCGTTCCTGCGTGGCCGAATAATCCACCTCGACCGTCACGGCCTTTTCAATCAAAGGCGCCGCGCCGTAATCGAACACCGGGCAATAGACCGGGATCGGCGGCACGGCTTGGCCCGTCGGCACATAGCGGCCAAAGATCATCTCCCACCACCGCAGCAGGTTCAGCACTCCCGGATCGGATGAGCCCGCCACTGGCGCAAAGCTCTGCATGCGCGCGGCCGGGGCGAATCCATGCGGCACCGTACGCAACAGGGCGACCGCCGCAGCACCGTCTATGCCGCGTTCCGGCGCTTGAGACAGGGTTTTGAAACGCTCCGTTTCAGCCACCGGCGCCTGCGTGAGAACCGATCGCATCGCGATCAGAACATCCGCGCCCTGATCTTCCAGCATGCGGGCCAATTCACTGGCCGATTTTCCAAGGACATTGTGGGCTTGCGGCGCATGGGCCGTCTCTTGTTCGAACTCCGGCATTGAAAATCTCTTTCGATTCGATGGTTCTCAAATGCCGACAGGATAGCACGAACTGGCCGGATTGGCTGGCCAGACTCGGATGCGCCGGGATCCGCATCGCGATACATCTCCCCACCCGATCACCATCCGATCCGGGGACCGGCGCCTCGCAAAAGGCCCGCTGGCGGGTTGGCCGTGGCCTTGCTCAACACGCCGCACGCCGCGTTGACGATTGCACAGAAAAGCAGCCCTCACGCCCGCGCCCGACGCAAAGCAGACGCATCGCATACGCTTTGCAGACGCTCGATTTCGGCGTGGCGAATCGTTAACCTATCGCAGTTTTCGCTTACTGAAGCCGTTCCAGCGTGCAGCGGTTCGGACAACCCTCGAAGGCGGCGTTTTGCGGCACGGCCTCGGTCGCCAGCCAGTGCTGACATTCGGCCACCAGCGGGCATTTGCGGCAGGTCGTGACCATGTCAGAATAAGCCTTTGCCGACAGCGCGCCTTCGGCCATCGCGTCGCTCAGGTTCACGCCCATGATCCGCGCCACAGCCCGCGTCATCCAGAAATGCGTAACCGGATCACCCAAGTGCAAGATATTGGAACTCATCACAATTCTCCTTGCGTCGCGGCGGTTTGAAGCGCCAACAATTCTGCCATCCTGACCCGGTTCCGACAGTCATGAGGCAGGTCGTCATGGGCCTCCCCCTGCTCAAGAAACCGCGTGCAGCCTTCGGTCCACTCACAGCCACGGCAACGCGTGACCATGCCGGCCCACTCCTCTTGCGCAAGATCGCCCCGCGCCACGGCCCCCACCAGATCAACGTCGTGCAACTTCGCCATCCGCTGCGCGAGCCAGAAGTGCCGCTTCGTTTCCCCCAGTGGTTTCATCAGCCATGCCCCTGTCAGATCACGATTTTTTCCAATCTAACAGCGAATCGGCCGCGCCGCCTTGACCCTGATCAACCGCCCATAGATCCGCGCGCCTCAAGGTAGGCCTCGACGCAATCCTGCACCCGCCTGAAACGATCCCCGCCCAGCTTGGTCCCGCCGTACCAGCGCGTCACGATGATCAGGTGGTCGTGCAACTCCGCGCGTTCCAACATCCGCAGGATCACCATTCCCGCCCCCGCCTCACCGTCATCGCCTTTCAGGGGCGGCCCGTCCGACGGCAAAATCGCCCATGTGTTATGCGTAGCCTTGGCGAATTTCTTCTTCTTTTTCAGGCCTTTGAGAAGGCCGTCCACCTCAGCGCGATCACGCGCAGGCGCGCCCGAAACAGCGTATTTCGACCCCCTGTCACTCAGAACTGCGTCAATTGTCAGCATTGGTATGGTTTTCCCCACCTGCGCGCCCGGCGTTTCCAGGGTATTGTCCTGCCATTGCTCAAGACCTGTTCCAAGACTCTTTCAGTGACTCTTTCAGTGACTCTTTCAGTCCTATTTTTTTAAGAACGGACCCACTCAATGTATTCAATTCTTTCGCATTATTCCGCTGCGGAATTCGCCGGCGTCGCAGGTTTCCTGCTCTATGTCTTCAATTACAGCATGCTCAGCATGCGCCGTGTTTCCGGCGATTGCATCGGTTATTACGCCGTCAACATCTGCGCCGCGTCGCTCGTGCTGATCGGCCTCTCGGCAAGTTTCAACCTCGCCGCCGCGATGATCCAGACGTTCTTCATCCTGATGTCATCCGCCGGAATCATCCTGCGCCTCTACCGCGCGAAAAAAACGCATTATCAAACTCTTACAGGCCCTGCGCCACACGCCGAACAGTCTCGATCCGCGCTGCATTTGGTGGATGTGTCCCAAGGAACCGGTTCCCCGGATCGGGTATACGGGTAAAGAATACCGCCCCACGCACGGGATCATATCCCGCGCGTTTGGCGATCACCGTGCCTAGCGCGTCGGCCTCCAACTCGAACTCCTTGGAGTAGCTGCGCGCGCCCACCGCCGCGCCAAGTTCCTGCGCGGCCTGAATGCCGCTCGTATCCGCCCCGGTCAGCACCGCCAAACCGCCGAAAATCGCGGCCCCAGCGGTGGCATTCTGTTGCTGGCGACGGATATGGCCCGCGATGTGGTGCGCGGCCTCGTGGCTCATGACAAAGGCCAGCTCGTCCTCGTTCTGTACCTCCGCGATCAGCGCGAGCGTAAAGGCGATCACGGGGCGCCCCGCCTTGTCCAGCGTCTGAAAGGCATTCGGTGGCTGGCCCGTGCGATCATCCACCACGATCTGAAAATCGCAGTTCGCCCCCGGCAGGTGGCGACTACATTCCCGCTCGGCGACCGGCTCAACCGTCTGAACAACCTCGACAAATTGCTTAGCCGCCCGCTGCGCCCTGATCCGCGCCGAAACGGCTTGTGCCGGCCCCGGCGCAGCCGTTGTTTCAGGCGCAGGCACGCTGCCCTGCGGCACCGGTGCCACCGTGCATCCGGCCAACGTCAGCGCAACGGCCACGATCCCGATAAATGCCTTCATTTCCGTCCTTTGCCCGCTGCCTGCCGCTCTCTTTCCGGGCAGAATAGCAGCCCCGGCGCCCCTCGCACCAGCCCCAAGGAAGTCCCCGGCGCCACATGGGCGGTTTCTCGATCCCCAACGCTTCCTTTGGCCCGCGCCACCAATCCACTTGAACTGCGCGAAAGAGAGGCTAGGCTAACAACATGTTTTCCATCGAACACGAATTCGACTCCACCGTCATAACCCTCGTCGACGAGGGCAGCGCCCCTTTGCAGGAAGACGTGATCATCAACGCCTTCGCCGAATGCGTGACGATCGAACAATTCGACCCCCGCACTGACAGCGTACAGAAGATCACACTTTCAATGGTACAGATCCGCGATCTCGGCGCGGCGCTCGACCTGCCCGAAGGGGTCTACGCCTTGGCGCGAAACGACGAAACCTCCTGATTTCACAAGGGTTTGAAACCGCACCCCGGCTCAGTCTTCGACCCTGAAAACCTTGTCGCGCGCTGTCGCCCCACGCACCAGAACGAGCCGCGATTTGGCAATGCCCAGCGCCTTCGCCAACAGCTTCTGCACCGCCGCGTTGGCCTTACCGCCCTCCGGCACCACGGTGACATAGACCCGCACCTGCCCCTGTTCGAGAACGACACGATTGCGCGAGGCTTTCGGCGTGACCCGCACCGCGATTTCGGCCCCCTCTCGGGCCATGTGGCTCAGCTCTGTATCCATTGCGATGGTCATACCGCGCCGCGTCGAGGTTGCAAATCCCCCGCACCCTTGCCCTAATCCCGGCGCAAGGGATTCGCGAAAAAGGGGTGCGAGCGTGACAACAGGTTTCTTCTGGGATGAAAAATGCTTCTGGCACGCGGGCGGCGCCTACGCGCTGACCCTGCCAATCGGCGATTACGTGCAGCCGCTCGCCGCCGGCGGCCTGCCTGAAAACCCTGAAACCAAGCGCAGGCTCAAGAACCTGATGGAGGTTTCGGGCATCGTCCAAGACCTTGAAATGCAATCCGCCAAACCCGCCACCTGGAGCGATCTGGCCCGCGTTCACCCCGAAAGCTTCCTCAAGAAGTTCAAGGAAACCTCGGATGCCGGCGGCGGAGAGTTGGGCCTGCGCACCCCGTTCCTCAAGGGCGGGTTCGAAATCGCCGCGCTGTCCGCGGGTCTTGCCAAAGAGGCGCTGGCGCAGGTGCTGGAAGGCACGCTCGACAATGCCTATTCCCTGTCGCGCCCGCCGGGGCACCACTGCCTGCCCGATTGGCCCAACGGGTTCTGCCTGCTCAACAATATCGCCATCGCAATCGAGGCCGCTATCGCCGCCAATCAGGCCACGCGCTTTGCCGTGGTCGATTGGGACGTGCACCACGGCAACGGCACCGAGGCGATCTTTTATGACCGTGACGATGTGCTCACGATCTCCATCCACCAAGAGCACAACTACCCGCTCGACACCGGTGATGCCTGCGATCGCGGCACCGGGACCGGCACTGGCTACAACATGAACATCCCCCTGCCCGCCGGATGTGGCCACGAGACCTATCTCGACGTGATCGACCGCATCGTCACGCCCGCGCTGATGGAGTACGCCCCCGACGTGATCATCGTTGCCTGCGGCTTCGACGCAAGCGCCTATGATCCGATCGCGCAAATGCTCTGCTCGGCCGACACCTATCGCCAGATGACCGCGCGGATGATGGACACGGCGGCAAAACTCTGCGACGGCAAGCTCGTCCTCGTCCACGAGGGCGGCTATTCCGAGGCCTACGTGCCATTCTGCGGCCATGCGGTGATGGAACAGCTTTCCGGCTCGCCCCACACGGCGCCGGACCCCATGGCCGACACGCTCTCTCAACGCCAACCCGGCCCCCGCGCCCGCGCCTTCCAGCAAGACCTCGTCACCGACCTCGCCAAGGACCTGCTGGGCGCATAGCCGCACGGGTGCCAAGAGGGGGCGCTGCCCCAGCCCTTCGGAATCCCCCGGAGTATTTGAGGAAAAATGAAAGGCAGAGCAGCCCCCCTGCTTCATCTGACCACAAATATCCCGGGGAGGAGGCGACAAAATCCTGCAAGGATTTTTCGCCGGAGGGGCTGGCCCCTCCCTCCTGCCCTTGACGCTTGCCCGAACGATACAAACATGTTGCTCGACCCAATAAAGGATACACAATGCCCGCCCCCAACCCGGCTGCCCTCGATTTTCTCCTATCCCGCCGCTCGCGCCCGGCCAAAACGCTCAAGGCTCCCGCGCCGACGCGGGACCAGTTGCAACCGCTTCTGACCGCCGCCGCCCGAACGCCCGATCATGGCAAGCTGGAGCCGTTCCGCTTTCTCGTGATCGAAGAAGGCGCGATGCCTCGATTGGCGCAAGAGGCCGGCCAGCGCGCCGAGGCGGCCGGGCGGGACGCCGAGGGCATCGCCAAGGCACGCCAGCAATTCGATCAGGGCCTGCTCGCCGTCGCCGTGATCGAGGTGCCGAAACCTTCGGAAAAAGTGCCCGCGATAGAACAGACCTATGCCGCGGGCGGCGCGTGCCTTGCCCTACTCAATGCCGCTTTGGCAGCGGGTTGGGGGGCAAACTGGTTGTCGGGGTTCGCGGCCCACGATCGCGGCTTTCAGGAACAGGTCCTTGGCCTCTCCCCGGATGAGCGTGTGGCGGGCTTCATCCATATCGCCACCGAATCCTCCGCGCCCCCCGATCGCCCCCGCCCCGACCTCGAGAAGATCACGGCATGGCTCCGGGATTGATCCTCACCGCCTTTTTCAAGGCCTTGGCGCAGCTGGGCGACCGGCGCTTTCGGTCCGTGCTCTGGCGCGGGATCGGGCTGACGCTGGGGCTGTTCGTGGCCGCGTTCCTCGGCCTGCGCTGGCTCTTGGGCTTGCTGACCTCACCCGACAGCTGGCTCGGCTTTTTGTCGGGCTGGGACTGGCTTCAGACCGCGCTTTCGGCCTCGTCGCTGCTGGTCACTGCGGCGCTGTCGGTGTTCCTAATGGTGCCCGTCGCCTCGGCCTTTACTTCGCTGTTTCTCGATGACGTAGCAGATGCGGTGGAAGAGCGGCACTACCCGACCCTGCCCCCGGTGCCCAAGGCGCGGCTGAGCGAGGTGGTGACAGACAGCCTCGCCTTTCTCGGCGTGATCGTCGCCGCAAATATCGCGGCTTTCGCGGCCTATATCGCCTTTCCCCCGGCGGCACCGTTCATCTTTTTCGGGCTGAACGGGTTCCTGCTCGGGCGCGAGTATTTCCAGCTTGCCGCGATGCGCCGGCTGGGCCGGGCCGGCGCGCGTGATCTGCGCCGTGGCAACGCTGGCACGATCTTCGTGGCGGGCTTGCTAATGGCCGTACCGCTTGTCGTGCCATTCCTGGGCCTGATCGTCCCGATCCTCGGCGCGGCCACGTTCACCCATATCTATCACGGGCTGGCCGCGCGGCGCTGATCCGCTCAGTCCCGCTGGATCGATTGCGCCCCTTCACTCGGGGCGAGGTTCCAGTCGAGCCGGTTGAACCAGTCGATATCCCGCACGCTAATCACGCCCGAAATGATGATCCCCGCGATGATCGCCCAAAGCACGGCAGCGATGATCGTGGTGATCACGGCCTTTTTCTGCAACCCGTGTTCATGCGGCGCACCCGCTTGGGTGCCGGGCACGATCTCGCCCACGTCACCTTGGGTTTTTAGCCGAAAGGGGATCACGGTGAGAAAAGTCATGAACCAGATCACGACGTAAAGGACGATCCCCGATGTAATGCTCATCAGACCTGCTCCAGTTCCACCAGCGTGCCTTGGAAATCCTTGGGGTGTAAAAACAGCACCGGCTTGCCATGGGCGCCGATCTTGGGCTCGCCCGTGCCCAGAACACGGGCGCCTTTTTCCATCAGCTTATCGCGCGCGGCCAGAATGTCATCCACCTCGTAACAGATGTGGTGTATGCCGCCCGACGGGTTCTTTTCCAGGAAACCGGTAATCGGGGAATTGTCGCCCAGCGGATAGAGCAATTCGATCTTGGTGTTGGGCAGTTCGATAAAGACGACGGTCACGCCGTGATCCGGTTCGTCCTGCGGCGGGTTGACCTTCGCCCCCAGCGTCTCGCGGTATTGGGCCGCGGCGGCCTCAAGGTCAGGCACGGCAATGGCAACGTGATTCAGACGGCCGATCATGGGCAAGGCTCCTTCTCAAGGGTCGGTTTGCGCGTCCTTATGCGGCTTGCCGGCGAACCATGCAAGCGCGCTGCCGGAAGCGCGACGTTTTCACCCGCGATTCAACCGTTCCGTTAACCTTGCATTAGCCAACCTGCCGCCATGCTCGAGGCATCTCATGGAAAACCGACTCGCTGGAGGCATTCAAATGGACGATCTCGACCTCAACCCGCACCGCTCCCCCACTGCGGCGCGCCCGCTTCTGGGGCTGACGATCCTCGTCGTTGAAGACAGCCGCTTCGCGTGCGAGGCGATGCGCCTGTTGTGCCTTCGCTCGGGCGCCCGGATCCGGCGTGCCGATTGTCTTGCCTCCGCACGGCGCCACCTGCAGGTCTATCGCCCCTCGGCTGTGGTCATTGATCTGGGCCTGCCGGACGGGTCCGGTACCGATTTGATCACCGAGTTGGCGAACACCAGCCCCCGGATCGGGGTGATCATCGGTACGTCCGGTGATGATGGCGCGCGCGGGCGCGCAATGCAGGCCGGGGCAGATGGCTTTCTCGACAAGCCGATCACCCGCTTGGCCGAGTTTCAGGAGGTGATCCTTGCGAACCTGCCAATTGATCGGCAGCCCAATGGCCCACGCCAGATCAATGATGACGAGGTCAAGCCCGACCCCATCGCCTATCGTGATGACATGGCACACGCCGCCGACTTGCTGGGCGATGATGTCGACGGGCAGCACCTCGATTACCTCGCACAGTTTGTGTCAGGCGTGGCGCGATCAGCCCAAGATGACCAGCTTGCCGATGCAGCAGGCGTGTTGGCGCGCAGTCGCAACGAAGGCCGCCCTTCGCGGGCCGAGGTGGCACGCCTTGCCGGTCTGGTACACGACCGCCTTGCTGAACGGCTTGCGATATGACCCTGCCCACCGAATGCCATGCTGAAGTACGAGTATAGCCCAGCCAAGCGCCAAAATTGGCCACATTCGCGGCGCAAGTTCAGAGGGATCGTACATGACCACCGTGGCCCTCTTGAAAAAGAAGGCGTCACAAACCCTAGGCCAGATACACAGAGGGGCCAAAGACATGGAAAAGCTGTTCAATCGTTTCGTCAGCGAAGACGCCGGCACAATCGAGACCGATTGGCTTACCCTTATCGTTGGGGTCCTGATGCTGGCGGGCGCGGTTCTAGGTACCTTTGCCAGTGGTTCGAATGACGTAGCACATGTCGAGACACCAAGTGAGCAGATCTCGGCGCTCTGAGCGTCCATTAGTCCCGCTAACTCAATCCGTATCCATCCAAACTTTGAGATGCGCGTTTCGCGAGCCTTGCTGTCAGCAAAGCTGAAGAGACACCAACTCTTGAAGCAAGACTTATGCGCCGCACTACAGAATGAGCTTTGGATTCGCGCTCATCTCCAGCCCCGGGAATATCGTACCTTCCAAGGCACCACGCGACAGGCCGAACAGATCTCGCATCATCCACGCCGCGTATTCGCGCACATCGGCGGTCGGCATCAAATCGCGCCGATTATAGAGTTCTGCCTCGCCTAGCCCCGGCCACTTGCCGGCCACCCGGCCACCCCTCAGTGCGCCCCCCGCAAGGATCATCGCGCCGCCCGTGCCATGATCTGTACCGCGAGTCCCGTTCAGTCGCACAGTTCGGCCAAACTCGGTCATGACAACAACCGCCGTCTTGCCCCAAACCACCGGGCCAGTAGATGATTTCAGGTCTTCGATCACGTCCGACAGCCGCCCAAGCGCCCGTGACAGCGCGGCTTTCTGGCCAGCATGCGTGTCCCACCCATTAAGCGAGAACGCCGCGATGCGGCTGTCACCGCGTAGCCGCTCACCAGCGTAACGCGCAATCGCCCGGTGGCCGCCTGTTGGCGCGGCCTTTTTTGCCGGCGCTGACATCTCTGTCATGTTCATCATGCCGCCCGTCATCGTCTCCGGGTCTTGGTCCGCTTGGTCCGCATCTGAAAGCAGTTCAGCCTCGTCTAGCGCATCGCGAAACAGCGGATCATCATGCATTACCTGTTCTAGCAGCCGCATGCCCTGCGCGCTCCAGCCCCCGATGTCCGAGCCAGGCGCCCAGTTCGCCACCGGCGCATCGCCGCGCATCAGTAACATATCAGACCGACCCACAGCATAGGCCGTATCGGCTTCGATCCCCGGCACGCCCTGCAACATCCGGTTCAACCAACCATCGCGCACTGGCTGACCATTCACCATCGCGCCGGCCTCAAGAATATCCTGCCCGTCGAAATGGCTCCGCTTGTTGCGATACGGCGTCGAAACCGCCTGCACAAAGCCAAGTTCACCCTTGTCCCACATCGGCTTCAGTGGCGCGAGCGCACCATGCATCGCGTAAAACCCGCCTAGGTCGAGCGGCCCGCTGGCGTCTCCCGGGCGCGGCATACCGGGCCGGTAGCCGGCGTATTCCGGCGCGCCCCATGGCTGCACCGCATCAAGCCCGTCCATCGCCCCGCGCAGAATGATCACCACCAGACGCGCGTCCCAAGGCGCGGCGGCAAAACTCACCGGAGTCAGGAACGGGCTCGCCGCCGCTGAACATCCCAAAAGGCTCGTTTTCAGGAACCCGCGTCGATCCATGCTCATCGCCATTGAACTCTTCCTCACATCCTCTGGAATTCGGGCGAGGCAAGGATCAGCCCAATCCCGGTGCGCCGATCTTCAGCCGCCTTCGCCGCAAATTCCAGCGCCGGGCTTGCCCGCCCGCCCAACGCGACATCCACAAATCCACGCGGATCCGGCAATTTGGCTTTCAGTCGCCCGGGCCGTGCAAGCGCCCATTGCAACCGCGCGGCCAGCCGCTGTGGCGTGATCCATTCGGCATCGTCCTCGGGCCAGCCATCCGGACCCAGCGGGATTCCCCACAACTGCCCCATATGTATCAGCGGCACGTGCAATATCTGGCTCAAGGCCTTCTCGTCATTTTCGTCCAGTGCGTCCGGCATGACCGACAGCGCACGCAGACTCGAGCCAATGAAATCAACTGGTTGCTTTATATTGCCAGGCCGGTCATCGGCCCAAGCCGCCGGATGCTCGAGCAGCGCTTGTATCACCTTGCCCAGATGACCGCCTGTCTCGTTATAGCGTGCCTCAAGATGCGCCACGAGGCCCGCATCCGGCATATCTCCGATGAAATGCACTGCCAGTTTTCGCGATAGATGCGCGGCTGTTGCCGGGTGCACTGCGAGGTCATCAAATACCTCCATCACCTCGCCAGCGCGCGCCTTACTCGATCCGCCATATTTCTTTCCAAGCACCGTTTCGGCCCCCGGCTCGGCATAGTCCCGCTTGTATTGGAATTTACCGCTCCGACCGTAGCTCAGCCCAGTCATCAACTCGGCCAACTGGCGCACATCATCCTGAGTATAGGGCCCGCCCACACCAAGCGTGTGCAGTTCAAGCATCTCGCGTGCGAAATTCTCATTCAGGCCGAACCGGCTTTGTTTGCTCGCCCCCTTCTGCGCCCGCCGAAAGCTGTTCTCGCCCATCGAACGCTCCTGATCGAGCGCGTTCAGCATCAAGGGCGCCCGCACCACGGACTTCAGCATATCCGCGAAATACCCGGTCAGATGCGGCCGGATCGCCGTTTCGACGTAGGGCGAATGGGCCCGGCGTAAGAGCGCGCCTTTCCCGATCGCAGTGAAATGGTCGGCCCAGAAAAAGGCCAGCCGCTCGCGCAACCCATCTTGCGTGTGGACCCGGCGCATGAAGCTGCGCCACATCCATGTTTTCATCGCCTTGCGCCCCGAGGCGCGCGAAAGTTTGTATTGTTTATCAATCGCCCGATAGGCTTCCTTGTCGGCCTTATCGACCTTCCCCCGTGCTTTCCGGATCCGATCGAGTTCAAGCATGCGCTGGCCGAAGGTCGGAAAATCCTCAATCTCGAACCGGGCCGCAATAGTATCGGGGCCTTCCAAGCGCGTCATCATCTCGGCTGCGTCAGCGGGCGACGCGATCGTGGGCGACAAACCACAGCCGAAGCGAATATCGGCCAGAACAGGATCGAATCTCGCCATGTGTTTTTCCTTAAGCGGTTGCGATTAAAGATAGCATCGCCGCCATCGTTTACCAGCCCCAGCCCTCAGTCGCACCCTCCCACTCGCGGCCTTCCGCCGACCGGCATGGGAACTCTTCGCCAAGTCGGGCGTTAGCAAGCCAACACAGACACGCGCAGCACACGCGCCCCGACCCTGAGAGGAAAGCCAGATGCCATCCATTTACGACGCCATCATCGCCGACCACGAAAAGCACCGCGACCTCATGGACACCATCGCCAACACCGAAGGCGACAGCAAAGAGCGCCGCGAGGCGTGGCGCGAACTTTACCGCGACGTAAAAAGCCATTCAGCAGCCGAGGAAGAAGAATTCTACTCCACCCTGATGAACCAGACTTGGGGGCAGGACGCCGCCCGCCATTCGGTGCATGAACACGCTCAGATGGACGAAATCCTCGAAGAACTGAACGAAATGGACATGTCTTCACCGGGCTGGCTCACCCGCTTCAAGACGCTCAAGCACGATTACGAGCACCACATCGAGGAAGAGGAAGACGAGGTTTTCACCCGCGCCAAAAAGATCGTCGGCGAGGAAGAGAACGACGCCTACGGCAAGCGCTTCGTCGAGCGCAAGAAAAAGGAAATGGGCCTGATCGAAGAAAAGAAAGAGGACCATCTCGAAGACTGAGACCAACATACTGAGCCAGTAGGCTTCTTTCCCCCTTCGGTTTGCCGGCATCCCCTCCCTGCACTCCCTCACCGGCAAACCGCCTCGCCCGCGCCCGGCCCGTCCCGCCCGGCGCGGGCGACTTGTTTGACCCCCGAAGTCCTCCCCCGGAATAGACTGTATCGGCCCGCGCGCCCGTGTCATGTTGGCCGTGTCATGTTGTAGGAACAGTCATTCACCATGAGGCCCCCGATGCTTGCGCTGCGCCCCAATTGCGAACTCTGCGACCGCGATCTGCCGCCCGACAGTCCCGAGGCGCGTATCTGCTCTTACGAATGCACCTATTGCGCTTCATGTGTCGAAACCGTGCTGTTCGACGTCTGCCCGACCTGCGGCGGCAATTTCACGCCCCGCCCGATCCGCCCCTCGAAAAGCCACCGCCCGGAAACGCCCCTCGGCCTCGACGCCCGCCCCGCCAGCACGACCCGCGTGCAGTCCAAGTGGAGCCGTGACGAGATCGATCGTTTCGTGGCCGGGTTACGGGATACACCGCCCGGACAACGCTAGGCCGCCGCAAAGACAAAACGAAAAAAGGCGCCCACGTCGGGGCGCCCTCTCCCTGATGTTCGTCGTGGCTCAGTCCTGCGGGATCACCCGCAGGTTCAATTCCATCAGCTGCTCTGCCGTGGGTTCGCTCGGCGCGTCCATCATCAAATCCTCGGCCCGCTGGTTCATCGGGAACATGATGACTTCGCGGATGTTCGGCTCATCGGCCAGAAGCATCACCATCCGGTCGATGCCCGCGGCGCAGCCCCCGTGCGGCGGCGCGCCGAACTTGAACGCGTTGACCATGCCGCCGAACCGCTTGCGCACTTCGTCTTCTCCATAGCCGGCGATCTCGAACGCCTTGAACATGATTTCCGGCTTGTGGTTCCGGATCGCGCCCGAAACCAGCTCATAACCATTGCAGGCAAGGTCATACTGGTAGCCCAGAACCTTGAGCGGATCGCCTTCCAGCGCCTCCATCCCGCCCTGCGGCATCGAGAACGGATTGTGCTCGAAGTCGATCTTGCCGCTTTCCTCGTCTTTCTCGTAGATCGGGAAATCCACGATCCATGCAAAGGCGAAACGGTCCTTGTCGGTCAGGCCCAGCTCTTCGCCGATCACGTCGCGCGCCTTGCCCGCGACCCGCTCGAACGACGCCGCCTTGCCGCCAAGGAAGAACGCCGCATCGCCCACACCAAGGCCAAGCTGTTCGCGGATCGCCTCGGTGCGCTCCGGCCCGATGTTCTTGGCCAGCGGCCCGGCGGCTTCCATCCCTTCGCCCTGATCGCGCCAGAAGATATAGCCCATCCCCGGCAGGCCCTCTCTCTGGGCAAAGGCGTTCATACGGTCACAGAACTTGCGCGACCCGCCCGTCGGCGCGGGAATGGCGCGGATTTCCGTGCCGTCCTGCTCCAAAAGCTTGGCAAAGATCGCAAAACCCGAGCCGCGGAAATGTTCGCTCACGTCCTGCATCTCGATCGGGTTGCGCAGGTCGGGCTTGTCGGTGCCGTATTTCAGCGCCGCTTCCTTATAAGGGATCTGCGGCCAGCTTTCGGGCGCATCCACGCGGCGGCCGCCGCCGAATTCCTCGAACACACCCGCCATGACCGGCGAAATCGTGTCGAACACGTCCTGCTGCGTTACGAAGCTCATTTCAAGGTCAAGCTGATAGAAGTCTGTGGGCGAGCGGTCGGCGCGCGGGTCTTCGTCGCGGAAACACGGCGCGATCTGGAAATACTTGTCGAAGCCCGACACCATGATCAATTGCTTGAACTGCTGCGGCGCCTGCGGCAGGGCATAGAACTTGCCCGGGTGCAAACGGCTCGGCACGAGGAAATCGCGCGCGCCTTCCGGGCTCGATGCGGTGATGATCGGCGTCTGATATTCGCGGAACCCCTTGCCCCACATCCGGCGACGGATCGAGGCCACCAGATCCGAGCGCAGCGTCATGTTGCGCTGCATCTCGGCACGGCGCAGGTCGAGGTAACGATACTTCAGGCGTGTTTCTTCCGGGTATTCCTGATCGCCAAACACCATCAGCGGCAGTTCGTCGGCGCTGCCCAGCACCTCCATGTCGCGGATATAGACCTCGATCTCTCCGGTGGGCAGCTTGGGGTTCACGAGGGAGGCGTCACGCGCCTTCACGGTGCCGTCGACGCGGATGCACCATTCGCTGCGCACCTTCTCGACCTCGGCAAACACCGGGCTGTCGGGATCGCACAGAACCTGCGTCATGCCGTAGTGGTCGCGCAGGTCGATGAACAGGACGCCGCCGTGATCGCGCACCCGGTGCACCCAGCCGGAAAGGCGCACGGTTTCGCCCACGTTGTCCTTGGTCAGATCGGCGCAGGTATGGCTGCGATAGGCGTGCATGTCGGGCCCTTTCGGCATTGTCTCTGGCATTGGTCTTTGGTCGCGCCGATACACCGCGCCAAAAGCGCAAAGTCAAGGGCCGACCCGGCCCGACACCGGCCCACCTGCCACGAAACCGGGCTAAGAACCGGCAAAACCCGGCCCAAACGGCCCATTTCGCGGCTCAGTTGTTTACAAATGAACGGGCTGTCCTAAAAACTTCGTTAACGAGCGGAAGCAAGAGGCAGGTTCATACGGCACCGACACGCGCGCCCATCTGGTGGCCCATATGGGGCTTGGGCGCGGGATCAATTGGGGGTGATGATATGTGGACCAAGGCACTTGATCGTATGCTGTCGCAACTGATGAGCGATGGCGATTTTTCCCTGACCTACCCGGATGGCACGACCCGCCGCTACGGCGACGGCACCGGCGATCCGGTCAAGGTCACGCTGCATGACGACAGCTTGCCGCGCAAGATCGTTCTCTCGCCCGACATGGCCGTGGGCGAAGGCTACATGGATGGCACCATCACGATCGAAGACGATGACTTGCGCGGTTTTCTCACGCTGGCGATCCGCAACATTTCGTCACGCAGGCACGCATTGCCGTGGTTCATGCGGCCCACACATCACCTGCGCCGCGCCGGGCGCTTCTTCCAGCAGTTCAACCCGGCACCGCGCGCCCGACAGAACGTGGCGCATCACTATGACCTGTCCGGCGCGCTCTATGATCTCTTCCTCGACGCGGACCGGCAGTATTCCTGCGGCTACTTCCCCCGCCCCGGCATGACCCTAGACGAAGCGCAAGACGCCAAGAAGCATCACATCGCCGAAAAGCTCAGGATCGAGCCGGGCATGCGCGTGCTCGATATCGGGTGCGGCTGGGGCGGCATGGGCCTGACGCTGGCGCGCGACTACGGGGCCGAGGTTCTGGGCGTGACATTGTCGCAAGAACAACACGCCATGGCCAATGCCCGCGCCGAAAAGGCCGGGCTTTCGGATCGCGCCCGGTTCGAGCTTCGCGATTACCGCAAGGTGACGGGCCAGTTCGATCGGATTGTGTCCGTCGGCATGTTCGAACATGTCGGAAGCCCGCATTACGACACGTATTTCGCCAAGGTCCGCGAACTTCTGGGCGAGGATGGCGTCGCGCTGATCCACACCATCGGCCGTGCCGCGCCCCCCGGCGCCACCTCGCCCTGGATTCGCAAGTATATCTTCCCCGGTGGCTACGTGCCCTCGATGTCCGAGGCGCTGCGCGCGATCGAACCGCACGATCTCTTCACCCTCGATGTCGAGGTCTGGCGCCTTCACTATGCCGAAACCCTGCGCCACTGGCACGACCGCTTTGTCGCGCGGCAGGACGAGGCACGCGCGCTTTACGACGACCGCTTCTGCCGGATGTGGCGCTACTACCTTCTGGCCTCGGAACTGACCTTCCGCCACGACAAACAGGTGGTCTTCCAGTTCCAGCTTTCACCAAGTCAGACTGCCGTGCCGCTGACACGCGACTATCTTTACCCTTCCGACCTTTACCCTTCCGACGAACACGAGGCACCCAAGTTCGCCCAAGCCGCTGAATAAAGTGCATGCGAGCATCACTGCAAGGATAACCACCACAGATCGCGCACTCGCGGCCCCCAGCCGACAACGCTTGCGGTCTGGCCCGTCTGTCGTGTGTTTAATTCGGCGCCTTTGTGGCTGCGTCAGGCAAATATGTCCTGGCCCCTTCATGGGCAATTTTCCTGCTCGCGCGGAACAGTTGTTCGGGGTGAAGAAGTCAAACGAGGCGTCTATGTTTTGCTGCTCCCAAACGTTGTCACTGTAGCGTCATGTTTAAAAACGGGTGCACAGCTTCACCCTGCATATTAGTGTTCCGTTAGAAGATACGGTCACGCGTGATCGCTGCTAAGCAACCGACAACTGTAGGCAGAGGGCAGTTCGACAGATATGAGAACAAAGAACCCGCAGGTTTCTCTCAGCGACATTTTTATTGTTGCGATGTTTGTCGCAATCGCGATCAGCGCCTCATATCTGCTCTATGGCTCTAGAGAGTCCGCCGACCTGATGGCGGTATGGCTGGCTGGCCACTTCATGCATTCAGGTAATGTACAAAACATCTATGCCAACGATACGAACTATTTCACGATGCTGCCGCCCGCCGATTGGGTTGAATATGTTCAAGCGCAAGGCCACAAGGGTCAGATTTACCCATTTGTCTATCCGCCGATCTGGGCCTTTGTAGTAGGAAAGCTATCGCCCTTTTTTAGCTTTGAAGGCTTCCGCGCCGTTGCCAATGTGGTCAATCCCACACTTGTCATTGCCACGATATATCTCGCCTGGCGGACGATGTCGGTAGCGAGCGCAGTGGTGCCGACGCTACTCAACTTCATGCTGATCGGTTTTGTTGTCACCTTTGCAACATGGATTGGTGGCGGAGCGCTGTTTGAAAACCAACCGCAAATCCTAGTGAGCCTCCTCATCGTATTGGCGATAGAGCGAAGCACGTCTCACGCTCCTGTTGCCGCTGGAGCGGCACTCGCTTTGGCCGCCTCTATCAAGCTTTATCCCGCAGTTTTCGCATTGATGTGGCTCGCGGGAGGAAACCGCAAAGAAGTACTGGCCTTCACCATAATCGGCACAGCATTGGGACTGCTTTCAGTCCTGCTCGTCGGCTGGCCGGCGCACAAGATTTTCCTCGAACAGATCAGATTGATCAGCGGTACGGGGTTTCTTAACATGTTCAACTTTTCAGTTGATGCCACCCTCGCTAACTTATTGCGCCCCTCCGACTTGGAATTCATCGAATCAATTCCCTCGCGCGGCATGGAGAATCAAAATCTTGGCTGGTTTAGCATGGCCAAACCCAAGGCTTGGGCAGCGCTTAGCGCAACGCTGATGGTGGCCAGCATCACCATTATGATGGTGGCGGCCCGCACAAAGCGCGGTTTGATTGCAATCTGGCCGTTTGCGTTTGCCCTTCTCGCTTTGGTCTCGCCTCTGTCATGGAGCTATCACTTCCTCACCGCCGTCGTATTCGCACCTGCATTTATTCGACAGTTCAATACGCTTCGCGGGTGGCTGCTACTAGGACTTGTGTTTGTACCATTGAATATCTGGTTCGCGCCATTTGCTGGTTTTTTCAGTCCACAAGTCTGGAGCCTACAACTGATCGGCAATCTGACTATGACGACGTACATGATCTGTTGGGCCGTACTGATCTTCCGCGCGCCACGAAACGTCGGCGCAATCTAATCTAGGCTTACAAGACACCTCCTAGGTTCATATCCTAGCCAACTCGCCCCTTGCGCCCGCCCGCTCCATCACTATAACGCACGACAATTTGCGCGGCCCCGTTTCGCGGCCGGCCAACCTGCTGTCCGGGGATATGACCATGCCAAAGAGAACCGATATCAACTCCATCATGATCATCGGCGCAGGGCCCATCATTATCGGGCAAGCCTGCGAATTCGACTATTCCGGCGCTCAGGCCTGCAAGGCCCTGCGCGAAGAGGGCTACCGCGTCATCCTCGTCAACTCGAACCCGGCGACGATCATGACCGACCCGGGCCTTGCCGACGCCACCTATATCGAGCCGATCACCCCCGAGGTCGTCGCCAAGATCATCGCCAAGGAACGCCCCGACGCGCTGCTTCCCACGATGGGTGGTCAGACCGGGCTCAACACCTCGCTGGCGCTGGCCGACATGGGCGTGCTCGATGAATACGGGGTCGAGTTGATCGGCGCCAACCGCGAAGCCATCGAAATGGCCGAGGACCGCAAACTCTTCCGCGAGGCAATGGATCGCCTCGGCATCGAAAACCCCCGCGCCACCATCGTCACCGCGCCCAAGGGCGCGAACGGCAAGCACGATCTCGACGCCGGTGTGTCCATCGCGCTCGAAGCGCTCGAAGACATCGGCCTGCCCGCCATCATCCGCCCTGCCTTCACCCTTGGCGGCACCGGCGGCGGCGTGGCCTATAATCGCGATGACTATATCCACTATTGCCGCACCGGCATGGATGCCTCGCCTGTGGGACAGATCCTCGTCGATGAATCGCTTCTGGGCTGGAAAGAATTCGAGATGGAGGTCGTCCGTGACAAGGCCGACAACGCCATCATCGTCTGCGCGATCGAGAACGTCGATCCGATGGGCGTGCACACCGGCGATTCCATCACCGTGGCCCCGGCGCTGACGCTGACCGACAAGGAATACCAGATCATGCGCAACGGCTCGATTGCCGTGCTGCGCGAAATCGGCGTCGAAACCGGCGGCTCCAACGTACAATGGGCGATCAACCCCGAGAATGGCCGCATGGTCGTGATCGAGATGAACCCCCGTGTGTCGCGCTCCTCCGCGCTGGCGTCCAAGGCGACCGGCTTCCCGATTGCCAAGATCGCGGCCAAGCTGGCCGTCGGCTACACGCTGGATGAGCTCGACAACGACATCACCAAGGTCACGCCTGCCAGCTTCGAACCGACCATCGACTATGTCGTCACCAAGATCCCCAAGTTCGCCTTCGAGAAATTCCCCGGCTCCGAGCCGCACCTGACCACGGCGATGAAATCCGTTGGCGAAACCATGGCCATCGGGCGCACCATTCACGAAAGCCTGCAAAAGGCGCTGGCGTCGATGGAATCGGGCCTCACCGGCTTTGACGAGGTCGAAATCGACGGCGCCCCCGAAAAACCCGCCGTGATCAAGGCGATCAGCCAGCAAACCCCCGACCGCATGCGCACCATCGCCCAAGCCATGCGCCACGGGCTGAGCGACGAAGAAATCCACGCCGTCACCATGTATGATCCGTGGTTCCTTGCCCGTATCCGCGAAATCGTCGAGGCCGAGGAAAAGGTGAAAGCCGACGGCCTGCCCGCGGACGAGGCCGGCTTGCGCGCGCTCAAGATGCTGGGCTTCTCCGATGCCCGCCTCGCCCACCTCACGGGCAAAACCGAAACCGACGTGCGCCGCGCCCGGATCGCGGCGGGCGTCACCGCCGTGTTCAAGCGGATCGACACCTGCGCCGCCGAGTTCGAAGCGCAAACGCCGTACATGTATTCCACCTACGAAACCCCCGTCATGGGCGAGGCGGAATGCGAGGCCCGCCCCTCGGATCGCAAAAAGGTCGTCATCCTCGGCGGCGGTCCGAACCGGATCGGACAAGGGATCGAGTTCGATTACTGCTGCTGTCACGCCTGTTTCGCCCTCACCGACGCGGGCTACGAAACCATCATGGTCAACTGCAACCCCGAGACCGTCTCGACCGATTACGACACCTCGGACCGGCTCTATTTCGAACCGCTCACCTTCGAACATGTGATGGAAATCCTGCGGGTCGAGCAGCAAAACGGCACGCTGCATGGCGTGATCGTGCAATTCGGCGGCCAGACGCCGCTGAAACTCGCCAACGCGCTGCAGGACGAGGGCATCCCGATCCTCGGCACCACACCCGACGCGATCGACCTTGCCGAAGACCGCGAGCGTTTTCAGGAGCTTGTGAACAAGCTCGGCCTCAAGCAGCCGCGCAACGGCATCGCCTCCACCGACGAACAGGCACTGGCGATCGCCGAGGACATCGGCTTCCCGCTGGTGATCCGCCCCTCCTACGTGCTGGGCGGGCGGGCGATGGAAATCGTCCGCGACATGGCTCATCTGGAGCGCTACATCTCCGAGGCCGTGGTCGTGTCCGGCGACAGCCCTGTGCTGCTCGACAGCTACCTCTCCGGCGCGGTCGAACTCGATGTCGACGCGCTCAGTGATGGTGAAACCGTGCATGTCGCGGGCATCATGCAGCACATCGAAGAGGCCGGCGTGCACTCGGGCGATAGCGCCTGCTCCCTGCCGCCCTACTCGCTGCCGACCGAGATCATCGAAGAGGTCAAGACACAGACCAACGCCCTGGCCAAGGCGCTGCACGTCGTCGGCCTGATGAACGTACAGTTCGCGGTGAAGGATGGCGATATCTACCTGATCGAAGTCAACCCGCGCGCCTCGCGCACCGTGCCCTTCGTCGCCAAAGCGACCGATAGCGCCATCGCGTCGATCGCGGCGCGCCTCATGGCCGGTGAGCCGATGTCGAACTTCCCGATGCGCGCGCCGATCGCGGCAGATGCCAAGCCCGGCACGGTGAAGTCCCCCGACCCGATGACGCTGGCCGATCCGAACATGCCGTGGTTCTCGGTGAAAGAGGCCGTTCTGCCCTTCGCTCGCTTCCCGGGCGTCGATACCATCCTCGGCCCGGAAATGCGCTCGACCGGCGAAGTCATGGGCTGGGACCGCAGCTTCCCGCTGGCCTTCCTTAAGGCGCAGATGGGCGCGGGCGTCGACCTGCCGACCGGCGGCAAGGTGTTCTTTTCGGTCAAGGATGCCGACAAGACCGCGCAGTTGATCGAAACGGCACAAACTCTCGTGGATCAGGGCTTTTCGATCGTCGCCACCGGCGGCACGGCGGATTTCCTCGAACAGCACGGGCTGACCTGCGAGCGTGTGAAAAAGGTCTACGAAGGGCGCCCCAACGTGGTGGACCAGTTGAAGGACGGGCAGATTGCGCTCGTGATGAACACCACCGAAGGCGCGGCGGCGGTCGAGGACAGCCGCGAAATCCGCTCGGTCGCGCTTTACGACAAGATCCCCTACTTCACCACCGCCGCCGCCTCTCACGCGGCCGCGCTGGCGATCAAGGCCCGCGTCGAAGACGATTTCTCGGTGCTGCCCTTGCAGGGGTGACGTTTTCCGACACGGAAAACGTCCAAAAATCTTTCAAAGATTTTTGGGGCGCGCAGGTGTCGAACCGACGCGCCCCGAAATTCCTCGCAGGAATTTTGACCGAAGTCCTCGCAGGACTTCGGTTTCGGTTCAGAACCTGCGAAACATCGTGCCGAACATCAGCGACGGCATCATGCTCAGGATATCTGGATAGCGCATCTCGATCCCGTTGAGTTCGAACACGTTGCGCTCCACGTCGGGCCGGTCAATCACCCATTCCAGCGCGCCGCCTTCGC
This sequence comes from Rhodalgimonas zhirmunskyi, assembly GCA_030848925.1. Classification (GTDB taxonomy): domain Bacteria; phylum Pseudomonadota; class Alphaproteobacteria; order Rhodobacterales; family Rhodobacteraceae; genus Rhodalgimonas; species Rhodalgimonas zhirmunskyi. The sequence continues at coordinate 185,731 of JANFFA010000005.1, read as the reverse complement.
CCTGCACGGCGATGTTGCGCAGCACGACCAAACCGGATTTGAGCGCGCCCATCGCCTGCGCATCGTCCGATCCCGGGCGCAGCGCGGCCTGTGTCTCGTCCAGATAGCCCATCAGCTTGGACAGACCCGTAATCCGCAAAGAGGCGGCCCCGGCATAGGGGGCAAGCCCCAGCACCTCGGTCGGATAAAGCTTGTAGTTGCCGCTTTGCTCAAGGCGAAACAGCGAGGTTTCGTACTGGTTCTCACCACTCTGCACGTCGAACACGGTCGCCGCGACATAGAGCATCAAGGGCATCACGATTTCGACCGGCTCGCGCAGGTCCTGGATCTCGACCCCCTCGAACAGCTGCTTCAGGAAGCCTTCGTTCAGGTCGCCCACCTGCGTTTGCAGCTCCAGAGTGGTCGGGAACCACGCGCGCAGATGCGGCAATGCCTCCATTGGAAAGCCCGCCGCCGGGATGAACTCCCCACCGCGCAGCGCACTGGCCAGGCTCAGCGTGCCGGCGTTGCGATCCAGCCCTTCGACGCCCAGTTTGACCGCCCAGAAATCATAGCCGGTGTCGAAGCTTTTCTCGTAGACCCAGCTCTCATCCTTGCGGCGCCTGTCATAAATGCCCACCAGAACCGATTTTCCGCCACTCTCGAATTCCAGCTTTCCGAAGTTGACGATCCCGTCGAGGATCATCGACACCGGCGTCGCCTGCCCCCGCGGCGGGTTCTCGAGCAGGCGATAGGTGGTCAGCATATCGGCCACCGGCAGTGTCTCCCCGGTCAGGCGGAACACCGCCTCACCGACCTTCACCGCCGCCTCGCGCGAATCGCTCTGATCCACGTCGGTCATGCTCAGCTTGATCTCGGTGCCACCCCAGGTGCGTGGCAGCACATCGCTCAGACCAACGCGCAAGGCCAGCGCCCCGGCCCGCATATAACTCTGTTCGGGTCGGGCGCGGTTCTTCATGTCGAAATCCTGCGCCGCAAGGTCGAGCGTCACGGTGTCATAGCGATTGCCCAGCAAGGTCCGTCCAAGGGCCGCAAGCCGCGCCCCCGCATCCGGTGCGCTGCCCGTCATCGCCAGTTCGCGGATCGTCGAATAGAGATCCACCGGCTCTTCGCCATTGGCCGCCAGCCGCGCCCGCACCACGCCCAGCGTCACATCCTGGGGACCAAGGTTCTTCATCGCCACGTCGCGCGCCGTGATCTCGAATCGGCTCTCGGTGTCGCGCTCGTCAGGCTCTTTCAGCACGTCGAGCGCCAGTTGCCCGATGGTGACAAACCCCGGCATCCCTTCGGGCCCGCGCAGGTCGAGCCCGTCAATGCTCCAACTCAGGCTTGAATAGGACCGATCCGCCGTCGACCAAAGCCCCTCCATCCGCATCGCGCTGTGCTTGATCCGGCCCATGCCCGGAAAATCCAGATCGCGCGGCAGGGTCAGATCGCTCACCTTGTAATGCGTGTCATCCACCGCTTCGAGATGGAACGAGATATCGCCGAACGGGAAAAGCCCCATCAACACGGTGTCCTTCATCACCGCGCGAAAGCCCTCTCCATCTTCGCTCACCTCGACATCGCGCGTCAAAAGCGGGCCCACGATGGTGATGGGCAGCGGCGTCGACAGCGCGGCATAAATATCGGATTTGACCCGATCGATCGATTGCGCGGCAAGCCGCGGCGCGGTCGTGACCGACAAAAGGACCAGAAGAACGACGAAACGAATGATTGAAGCGAACACGCGAAAAACTCCCTCTCGAAAAAGCCGTAACGGCATGGTCCATCATGGCCCCATACGGCCCGATATCAACCCGCTTTCGCTACGCCTCACCGATTGCCGCCTCGCCTATTTGCGCGAAAATCCCTTCCTCCCCGCCCGCTCATCTGCCGTTTGAACATGTCTGCGCGCATGGGCGACCGCTTGCCGCAGCCCCCCGAATATCCGCAATCCACCGCACTTTCGCACTTGCGTCCTCGCAAGGCCCGGCTTATTTGCGGCGGTGGGACACCCTTCCCCAACGAAGGGCGACTATCTGGAAGGATACCATCCATGGCGATCACGCAACCGGCAACGCGGCCGGCCAATCCGCGTTTTTCCTCTGGCCCTTGTGCCAAAATCCCCACATTCACGCTCGATAAGCTGTCCGACGCGCCTCTTGGCCGCTCGCACCGTGCCGCCGTTGGCAAGGACAAGCTGAAAGCGGCCATCGAAGGCACGCGCGAGATTCTCGGCATTCCGGCCGACTACAAGATCGGCATCGTGCCGGCGTCCGATACCGGCGCCGTCGAAATGGCGATGTGGTCCATGCTGGGCGCGCGCGGCGTCGAGATGCTGGCCTGGGAAAGCTTCGGCTCTGGCTGGGTCACCGACGTGATCAAGCAGCTCAAGCTCGAAAATGCCACGGTGAAAACCGCCGACTATGGCCAGATCGTCGATCTTGCCTCGGTCGATTTCGCCAATGACGTCGTCTTCACATGGAACGGCACCACCTCCGGCGTGCGTGTTCCCAATGGCGACTGGATCCCGGCGGATCGCGAAGGGCTCACCCTCTGTGACGCCACCTCTGCCGCCTTTGCGCAGGATCTGCCTTGGGACAAGCTCGATGTCACCACCTTCTCCTGGCAGAAGGTGCTCGGTGGCGAAGCCGCCCACGGTATGCTGATCCTCAGCCCGCGGGCCGTTGAACGGCTTGAAAGCTACACCCCCGCATGGCCCCTGCCCAAGATTTTCCGCCTGACCAAGGGCGGCAAACTGATCGAGGGCATCTTCCGCGGCGAAACGATCAACACGCCCTCCATGCTCGCGGTTGAGGATTACCTCGTCGCGCTTGATTGGGCGCGTTCGGTCGGTGGGCTCAAAGGCCTCATTGCCCGCGCCGATGCCAACACCAAGGCGATTGCCGATTTCGTCGAACTGCACGACTGGATCGACTTCCTGCCGCATGACCCGGCGATCATGTCGAACACCTCGGTGTGCCTCAAGTTCACCGACGACCGGATCAAGGACGGCGCGGCATTCGCCAAGGCCGTGGCCAAACGGCTCGAAGCCGAAGGCGCAGCACTCGACGTCGGCGCCTATCGCGATGCCCCTCCGGGCCTGCGCATCTGGTGCGGCGGCACGGTCGAGACATCCGACATCCAGGCGATGCTGCCTTGGCTCGAATGGGCCTTCGCGGCCGAGATCGAAGCACAGGCCTGATCGGTCAGGTGGGCAAAAGCCCACCCTGCACCCGAAACGAACATCCCTAAGGTGGGCAATTTGCCCTCCTTCCCCCGATATATCAAAATTCAAAGGACCAGACACATGGCTCCCAAAGTTCTCGTATCCGACAAACTTTCCGAAACCGCTGTCCAGATCTTCCGCGATCGCGGCATTGATGTGGATTTCCAGCCCGACCTTGGAAAAGACAAGGACAAGCTGGCCGAGGTGATCGGCAAATATGACGGCCTCGCCATCCGCTCGGCCACCAAGGTGACCGAAGCGATCCTTGCCAAAGCCGACAACCTCAAGGTCATCGGCCGCGCCGGCATCGGCACCGACAACATCGACAAGCCCGCCGCCTCGAAGAAAGGCGTGATCGTGATGAACACGCCCTTCGGCAACACCATCACCACCGCCGAGCACGCCATCGCGATGATGTTCGCCTGCGCCCGCCAGATCCCCGAGGCCAGCGCCTCGACCCACGCGGGCGAATGGGCGAAATCGAAATTCATGGGCGTCGAACTCACCGCCAAGACGCTGGGTGTGATCGGCGCGGGCAACATCGGCTCGATCGTCTGTGACCGCGCCCTCGGCCTCCGGATGAAGGTCGTGGCCTACGACCCGTTCCTCTCGGAAGAGAAGGCTGCCAAGATGGGCGTCGAAAAGGTCGAGCTGGACGAACTTCTGGCGCGCGCCGACTTCATCACGCTGCACGTGCCGCTGACCGATCAGACCCGCAACATCCTGTCCAAGGAAAACATCGCCAAGACCAAGAAGGGCGTGCGCATCATTAACTGTGCCCGTGGCGGCCTCGTGGACGAGGAAGCACTGGCCGAGGCGCTGAAATCCGGCCATGTCGCCGGCGCGGCCTTTGACGTGTTCTCGGTCGAGCCTGCCAAGGAAAACGTGCTTTTCGGCCTGCCCAACGTCGTCTGCACGCCGCACCTTGGCGCGGCCACGACCGAAGCACAGGAAAACGTGGCACTTCAGGTGGCCGAACAGATGGCGGATTACCTGCTTACCGGTGCCGTGCAGAACGCGCTCAACATGCCGTCGGTCACCGCCGAGGAAGCCAAGGTCATGGGTCCGTGGATCAAGCTTGCCGATCACCTCGGCGCGTTCATCGGCCAGCTGACCGACGAGCCGATCAAGGCGATCAACATCCTTTATGATGGCGTCGCGTCGGAAATGAATCTTGAGGCGCTCAACAGCGCCGCCGTATCGGGCATCATGAAAGCGGTGAACCCGGATGTGAACATGGTCTCGGCCCCGGTCATCGCGAAAGAGCGTGGGATCCAGATCGCCACCACCAGCCAAGACAAGTCCGGCGCATTCGAAGGCTATATGAAGGTGACCGTCGTCACCGACAAGCGCGAGCGCTCGATCGGTGGCACGGTGTTCTCGGATGGCAAGCCGCGCTTCATCCAGATCAAGGGCATCAACATTGACGCCGAGGTCGGCGCGCATATGCTCTACACCACCAACAAGGACGTGCCAGGCATCATCGGCACGCTGGGGGCCGTACTAGGCGAAGGTGGCGTCAACATTGCGAACTTCACGCTGGGCCGCAACGCGCCCGGCGGTGATGCCATCGCCCTGCTCTACGTCGATGCCCAAGTCGAACCGGCGATCCTGCAAAAGCTCAAGGACACTGGCCTCTTCCAGCAGGTCAAGCCGCTGGAATTCGAAATCGCCTGAACCCGACGCACCGTCGCGTGAACAAACCGCCCCGGGGTCTTTTCCCCGGGGCGGTTTTTCTTTACCTGTCGAGGTATGAGCCAAGCGATCTATGCCATCGGCGATATTCACGGCCAGCACGACATGCTGCTCGATGCCCTCACCCGGATTGAGGCCGACGGCGGCACCGCCGCGCGCGTTGTCTTTCTGGGCGATCTGGTGGATCGTGGGCCCGGCAGCCGCGCGGTGATCGACACGCTCCTTTCGGGGCTCGAACAGGGCCGTGACTGGACGGTTCTGCTTGGCAACCACGACCGGCTGTTTTCCAACTACCTCGAAACCGGTGCCGAAGAGAATCCCCTGATCAAATCCGGCGTCGGCTGGTTTCATGACCGGTTGGGCGGCAAGGCCACGCTGGCCTCTTACGGCGTCGATCCCGACCTCGGCACGCAAGCGCGTCTGAAGGCCGCCCGCACCGCCGTGCCCGACTCGCATCGTACCTTCCTGTCGGCGCGCCCGCTCTATGAACGGCTGGGGCATTACCTTTTCGTGCATGCCGGTGTGCGCCCCGGCCTGCCGCTGCACGCGCAGGGTGAGGAAGACCTGATCTGGATCCGCGAACCCTTCCTCAGCCACGAGCAACCCTTCGACTGGCTGGTGGTACATGGCCACACGGCGCAGGAGTTGCCGCGCCACTACGGCAACCGCATCAACATCGACAGCGGCGCCGGCTATGGCCGCCCCCTGACCGCGATCGCACTTGAGGGCACAGCCGCCTTCGTGCTGACCGATGACGGGCGCGTGCCGTTAATGCCGTGACCCGGGCCTGACCGCTCCGCGCCTCCTCCGCAGGCCTGATCCGATTGAGTGCTGCGCACGCATGATGGTGTCATTGGGGGCCAGCCCCCAAACCCCCGGGATATTTCTGGCCAAGTGAAGCAGGGGCAGGACGGCGACAACAAGGGGGTCAAATTCTACGGGCACCTCTTTGAAAACGCTGACAGGGGCGTAACGCGGCGGCAAGCCGCCCGCAAACCGCGAGAGCGGTCTTTTCACCACCCGGAGCGCCGCATAAGATGCTCAACGAAAATTCAACAATGAGGCCATACTCATGAGCGATATTGTAATTCTCGACGGCGCACGCACCGCCATCGGCACGTTCGGCGGCTCTCTCGCCGGAACAGCCCCCAGTCAAACGGGGGCGATCGTTGCCAAGGCCGCGATGGAACGCTCGGGCGTCGAACCCGGTCAGATCGGCCACGTGGTCTATGGCCACGTCATCAATACCGAACCGCGCGACATGTATATCAGTCGCGTGTCCGCTATTGAGGCTGGCATCCCCGATTCCGTGCCCGCAATGAACGTCAACCGGCTTTGCGGCTCGGGCGCGCAGGCGATCGTTTCGGTGGTGCAGTCGCTGATGCTGGGCGATGCGGATTTCGGCCTTGCCGGTGGGGCGGAGGCGATGTCGCGCGCGCCCTACATTGTGCCGGCTCAGCGCTGGGGCCAGAAGATGGGCGATGTAAAGTCGCTCGATATGTTGCTCGGCACCCTGAACTGCCCGTTCGGCAACGGGCATATGGGTGTCACGGCCGAAAACGTCGCAAAGGAGCATGGCATTAGCCGCGAAGCGCAAGATGCCTTCGCATTGGAAAGTCAGCTACGCGCCGCCAAGGCCATCGAGGCGGGCTATTTCAAGGACGAAATCGTACCTGTCTCGGTGCAAGTGAAACGCGATATGATCCCGTTCGAGGTGGATGAGCATCCCAAGGCAACCTCGGCCGAAGCGCTCGCCGGTCTGCGCCCTGCCTTCCAGAAGGACGGAAGCGTCACTGCGGGTAACGCCAGCGGCATCAACGATGGTGCGGCGGCTCTGGTTCTGGCGCGGGCGGATGCCGCCGAAAAAGCCGGGCTAAAGCCACGTGCCCGCATCCTTGGCTACGCCCATGCCGGTGTCCGCCCTGAGGTGATGGGCATCGGGCCGATTCCCGCGGTCGAGAAACTGTTCGAGAAAACCGGGCTCTCCGCTGGCGATTTCGACGTGATCGAGTCAAACGAAGCCTTTGCATCGCAGGCGCTGGCGGTCAGCAATAAGCTCGGCTTTGATCCAGCAAAGGTTAATCCGAACGGCGGCGCGATTGCGCTTGGTCACCCTGTCGGCGCAACCGGCGCGATTATCACCGTGAAGGCGCTTTACGAGCTGGCCCGCATCGGCGGAAAACGTGCGCTCATCACTATGTGCATCGGCGGCGGCCAAGGCATCGCGATCGCCATCGAGGCACTGTAAGCCCTTCAATCCAGACGAATATCGACGCGCGCGGACTGTCCCCGCGCGTCGATCACGGACAGCCTGTGAAAGCCCCGCCCGATCCCTGTCAGGGCAATTTCACGGGTGCGCGCCCCGGTCACGGCAGGCGCGCCATCGGCCAGCACGGTAAAAGGCGGCACCCCTTCGCGGATCTTCACCACCAGCGGCAGCCCCGGCTGCATCGCCAGCCTTGCACCATCGGGCGGAAAGGCCATCACCGGTGCATCTGCGGGCGCGCTGAACGCGGCATTTCGACCACGGAAGCGTTGCAAGGGAAGAGGCAGGCGCGCGTTTTCAACGATCAGCGTTTCTGGCGGTGGCACAGCAAGCGGCGTTCTCTCCGGGGCGATCCGTTGGAACAACTCCAGCAGCACGGGCGCCGCAAGATCTCCGCCAAAGGCCCCGGGGACCGGCGTGCCATCGGCGCGCCCCATCCAGACGGCCGCCACGTGGCGCCCATCGAAGCCAACGGCCCAAGCATCACGGTGGCCATAGGATGTGCCGGTTTTGAAGGCGAGCCGACCCTCGGCCTTGCCCCCCGGCGGGCGCAACCCGGCGAGGATATGACCCACCTGCCACGCCGCCACGCGGCTGACGATGCGCCCTTTCGGCATTGCTGCCTGCCCTTTTTGCCAATGCAAATCTAACGCTTCACCGCCCCGCGCCAAACCCGCATAAAGCCGCAGAAGGTCTTCGAGCCGCAGGCCAAGTCCGCCCAGCGCCACTGCCAGTCCCGGCTTGCCGCCGGGCAACACGGGCCGCGCCCCCGCTCGGCGCAACTGCGCCATGAACCGGGCCGGGCCGATCTCGTCCATCAGCATCACCACCGGAATGTTGAGCGACAGTTGCAGCGCCTCACTCACCCGGATTTCGCCGCGAAACCGCCCGTCGAAGTTCTGCGGCGCATAGCCCCCAAACGCCACCGGCCTGTCGTCGATCACCGTTTCGGGATGTGCCAGCCCGCGGTCAAAGGCCATCGCGTAGACCAGCGGCTTGAGGGTCGATCCCGGGCTGCGCAACGCCTGTGTCATATCGACGAAGCCCTGCCTGCGACTCGTCTCGCCATAGCTGGCCGAACCGACCGAGGCGAGGATTTCGCCACTCTGATGATCCGCCACCATCATGGCGATGGAAAGTCGTCCGGGCCGGCCAAGAAGCGCCTCTCGGGCAAGGGTTCCGGCCTGTTCCTGCAAGCGCGCATCCAGCGTCAGATCGTGCCGCACGCTAAGCGGATCCCCGGCGCGCGCCCGGTCGGTGAGGTGCGGGGCCAGCCGGGGAAAGGCGATGCGCGCACGCGGCACAGGCTCTCGCAGGGCTGTCTCATAGGCCTCGTCGGTGATGACACCCGCCGCATGCACCCGCGCCAGAACGCGATCCCGCGCCGCACGCGCCGCGCTCCAGTCTCGGTCCGGTCGCCGCGCCTCGGGCGATTGCGGCAGCGCCACCAATAGGGCCGCCTGCGCAGGGGTCAACCGCGTCGGCTCCTTGCCGAACCACGCCAATGTGGCCGCGCGCACGCCCTCCAGATTGCCGCCGTAGGGCGCATGGGTCAGATAAAGCGCAAGCAGTTGGTCTTTCGAAAGTTTTCGCTCAAGCGCCCAGGCCAGCCGCATCTGGCGCAGCTTGCCTTCGATCCGCCCGGTGCCGCTGTCTTCCAGCAGCCTCGCCACCTGCATCGATAGCGTCGAGCCACCCGAAACAACCCGTCCGTTACACGCCGCTTGGGTCACCGCCCGTGCCATCGCCCACAAGTCGACACCGGCATGTTCGCGAAACCGCTTGTCCTCGTAGGCGATCAGCATCCGCAGATACAGCGGATCGACCGCCTCGACCCCGGCCCCCAGCCGCCAGCGGCCCCCGCGCACGGTATAGACCCGCAGCAAAGCCCCCTCGCGATCGCGCATCTCGACCGAGGTTTCCGAAAGCAGCGGCGGCAGCCGGGTCTGCGAGACCCAAGCCTCCCACGCGTCGCGCCCCGCCCCCGCCAGCCCCAGAACAAGGGCCAGGGCGATCAGCGCACCGCCGAATAGGCGCGGGCGTCTCACGGCGTGACGCTCATCCGCCCGGTGGCCGTATGCGCCCGGTATTCAGGGCGATACATGTCTTCGACGCTGGCCGCCGGGTGGTGATAGCTGCCCGGGCTGACCGCGCGCACGATATAGGCAAGGCGGAAGGGCTCGGACTTGCGCCAATCAACTGCGGCAAGGAAACGATCCGCGCGGAATTCGCTGTGCCGGGCCTCCACGGGTTTGAGCCAGTCAAGCGCGCGCACATCGCCCGAGCGCAGAAGGTTCGGATTGTCGATCTCAAGCCCCGCCGGAAGCGGATCGTCGATCATCAGCCGCGCCTCGCCTTTCCCGAAGGGTGTCACCGTCAGCACGGCGACCATCCGATCGCCTGCCTTGGGTGCCAGCGCCTCAATCGGCTCACCCTCCATCGTATAGTAGGTGCGCTCCAACCGATAACCATAGCCCCCCGCCTCGGGCGGGACTTGCGGCACGCCAAAGGTCGTCAGGGTCACGGTGGTCTCGGCCCCGCCGGTGTTGGCGATCGACATCGGGCCCACCTGCCCTGCGATCCTGCGCACCAGCGGCCCTTCGACCGGTTGGCCATTCAGCGTCAGCCCCGCGATCGACGGCTCCGAAACCAGTGCCTTCGCCGCCATCAGCGTCCAGACGCTTTCCTGTGTCGAAAGACGGCGCTGCGCCCCTGCGATCCGCGTCGCGAGGGCCTCACGATCCACGGCATTGCTGCCCGCTTCGACCGCCAGCGTCAGCACCGCCGCCGCATCGCGCAGGTTGGTGCCGTAGTCCACCCGCCAGACCGGCCCCTCGGGGGCCGTGCGTTGCCGCAGCATCCGGCCCGCGCGGGCGAACATCGCATCGGCGCGGGTCTGATCGCCATACATCGCAAGCGCCGCGCCAATCTGGGCCGCGCCAAGGGGCGTGCTAAAGGCCTCGGCCTTTTCATCGGCATAATAACGCAGGTCCGCCATCGCCGCCGCCCCTTCGCGCGCCAACACCATCAGCGCATAGGCAAGCTCGGCCCCGCCGCTGTCGAAATCGGGCGCGTAGTTCACCCGGTTGCGCAGATTGTCGAGCGCCTGACGAAAGGCGAGCTGTGGCACGTCATGCCCCTCGCGCTTCGCCCGGCTCAGGAAATCGGTGACATAGGCATCAAGCCACATATCGCCCGAGTCCGGCTGCCAAAGGCCAAAGGCCCCGTTGGTGGACTGCCGCGCAAGAACCCGGTCGATCGCCTGCGCGATCCGCTGGTCCACCGTTTCGCTCACCGTCAGATCAAGCGCCTTTGCGACCGGCCCGAAGTAAAGCAGCGGCATCGCAACGGACGTGACCTGCTCGGTGCAGCCATAAGGATAGCGATCCAGCGCGGTCAGAAGGCCCGGCGCGTTCAACTTGGCCAGCGGCCCGGCGGACAGCACCGCAGACCCGGTGCCGGGGCGCATCGCGGCAAAGACATTGTCATCCAGCGTGAAGGTGCCCCCGCTCGCTAGGTTGAATTGCTGCGTGATCGACACCTCGGGATCGTTCATCCGCACCGGCATCACCAGCTCTTTCACCAGTTGCCTGCCATCCGGCGTGGTCAGGGCCACACGGATCGTATGATCCCCCACATCACCCGCGATCACCGGCACCGAAAGCGTGGCCTTGCCCTGATCCGCAAGCGTCACGCCCGAGGGCACGGCAGCCGCGTCAAGCCCCACACCCTGCGCGCTCACATCGAGGCCCATCCGACCCGATGGCCCCTTGGCATGGACGATTTCCAAGAGCATCCGGCTCTGATCCCCGGGCGAAAGATAGCGTGGCAGGCTTGCGGTCACGACCACGGGATCGCGCACCAGAACTTCCTTGTCCGCCTGGCCCACGGCGGTCTTGCTCCAGGCCACGGCCATCAGCTTTACCGTGCCGTTGAACTCGGGGATATCGAACGACACCTCGGCCCGCCCATCCGCGCCGACCGTCACCGGCCCGCTGAAATAGGCGACCAGTTCTTCGGTCGGCGGCGGCGATTGCGTGCCTTCCTCAAGGCTCGCATCCCCGCCCGAGCGTACCTGCCCCATCGCGCCGTTCATCCCATCGATTAGGCGGCCATAGACATCGTGGATATCCATGCCCAAACGGCGCTGACCGAAGTAATGTGCCGACGGATCGGGGCTTTCGAAGCCGGTGATGTTCAGGATGCCAACGTCAACCGCCGCAACGGTCACGTAGGCCTCTTGCCCCGGTTCGATCCCGGTGACCCGCACGGCGGCGTTGAGCGGCCCGCGCGGCTGCGACGTGTCCGCCGCCTCGATGCTGACGTCCAACTGTTTCGCGCCCGGATCGATCTTGGCATAAGACAGGCCCATGGAGCGCGCCGGGTTCTGCCCCGCCGCCACGTCCATCGGCCGGATGACGGAAGCCGTCACATAGGCCCCCGCGCCCCACTCATCGGTCACTTCAAGCGGGATCAGGTTCTCACCCTCGCTCACATCCACCGCTTTCATCGCGATCAACCGGTTCGACATCACAGTGATCAGGGCCTTTCCCGCGTAACGCGGCACGATGCGCAACTGCGCCACCTCACCGGGCCGGAAATCGCGCTTGTTCAGCGACAGGTCCAGCACATCGGGCGTGCTCACCGTGTCGGCAGGCACATACCAACCGGCATAGAAGCTTTCCGAAGTGGCGACATATTCGCCGCCCACCCGCTCGACCAGAAGCTCATAACTTCCCCAGTCGACCTGCCCCGAAACCGATACCGGCTGCGCGCCCAAGGTGGCCTCGCCCGTGGCCACGGGATCGCGGGTGGTGATCACTTCCCAGCGCCAGTCCCCCTGCTCCTGATACCATTGGTAATGCCGGTTCACGCGGTTGAGCGTCCATTTCACCCGCATCTCGGTCGGGGTCAGGTCCGGCCCCAGCGCGATCAGGTTAAAGTTGGCCTGCGCGCCTTCGGGCACTTCGCCGTCGAACATCGGCCTAATGCCGATCACGGCCCCCGCTGGCGTCACCGGCGCCTCGATCCGGCGCTCCACCGGCCGGCCCGATCCTTCCGCAACCCGCGTGATCACCTGCACCGTCAGCGGCCGGTCGTCGACCGGCGCTTGGGGTAGTTTCAGGTCAACCCTCGCAACCCCGTCGGCCCCCGTCCGCGTGCCCGAGAAATACCCCCGGCGCGGTGAACTCTGCGTATCCGCGCGGCCAAAGACATAACCCGGATAAGCCTTAATACTGCGCTGCGGACGCAGGATCATGTCGCCATCCACCGGAAGATCGGCCCCCGGCGCACCAAACAGGTAGTCGGCCTTTACCGTCATCGTCACCGATTGATCCGGCCGGATCGGCCCGTCGGGCAGCGACAGGTCGAAATCAATCCGCTCGGGCAGGAAATCCTCGACCAGAACGGTCCGGCTGACCAACGCGGGCGCATCCACATCGGCCTTGATCTCAAGCCGCCACGCACCGCGCGGCACGGCGCGACCCACCGGCATGTCGAACACATGTCCCCCGGCTTTTCCGAGGTCTGAAAAATGCCGCGAATACTCCACCCCGTCAGGCCGCGTCAGGATCGCTGTCAGCGGCAGGTCGGGAATGGCCTCGGCCAGCCCATCACGCGCCAGAACCGTCGCATGAATCACCTCACCCGCACGATAAGCGCCACGATCGGTGGCAAGGAACACATCGATCGGCCCTGCCGGTTCGCGCCCCTCCACGCCCCGATCCGAAAGATCGAACGCCGGATCGCTCAGCGACAGGAACGCCACGTCCCGATCACCCTCTTCCACCGTCAAAAGCGCGGGCTCGGCCCCGTTCAGCCCGCGCGTCAGACCCGCGTCAAAATGGGCATAGCCCTGCGCATCGGTCATCACCTCGCCCAGCACCCGGTTGGACCGGGACATAAGCGTCGCCTTCACCCCGGCCTTCGGGGCCGCATCCGACAGGCCGCGCACAAAGACATGCAGCCCATCCGCACCCGACATCGTCGTCGTGCCCAGATCACTCAGTACGAACCACTGGGTCGCGCCCCGGCTGTCATAGCGATCTTCTCCGGGAATCGCCGCCGTCAGGGCATACACCCCCGGATCCAGGTCCCGGATCAGATCGCCAACCGGCAGCCGCGTCGTCATATCCCGGTTCAGCGTGTTCTGAACCTCGCCCTTGCCGGTCCATAACTCTTCGCCCACCTCGCCGTCGAAACGACCCTCGGCGTAATAACTGATGGCGTTGCCGAAATAATTCTCCTGAATGGCGCGCAAGATATTCCGGTCGCTCACCCGGCGCAGCGTCAGGTCCACCTCGTCAAGGTTGACGGTCTGGATCGGCACCGCCGCCGCATCGGATTTCGGCAGCACATAGGCCCGCCCCGGAAACACCACCGTCGGCGCACGATCCCGGACGTAGAAAGCCAGATCAATATCCTTGACCGTCTTTTCGCCGCTCTGCGCAGGAAGGCCTTCCCGGATCGTCAGGGTATAGCGCTTGCCATGCTCAACACCGCTGATGCATAGCCGCGTACCCTGTGCCTCGATCGACATGCGTTGATCCGGCAGTCGCACATAAGGGGCGTAATCCACGCCGGTCTGCGCCAGCCGCTCCGAGAATTCGGCGCACATCTGTGGATCGGCCTGATCGCTGCGCACATCCGTGTCGGTCACGCGGAAGCCGTACTTCGCAATCGCCTTGTCGAGCCGTGCACTCAGTTCCGCGCGCGGTTGCAGCTGTTCGGCCAGCCGCAGCGCTGGAATCGTGTCGCGTCCACGCCCCTGCCGCTCAAGCGCGGTGGACAGCACATCCAGCGCATTGACCCGCACCGCAGCACCCTGTCCGCGCAGATAGCCATTGATCGCCGCAGAAATAGCACGGTCGGCATAACGGCGCTTCTCGTTCGATTTGACCTCTATCGCAAGGTTCAGCCGCGCGTATTCCACCCATTGATCCGCCGTATCCGTCACCGCCACGGCCGCCCCCATCCAGCGCATCGCGTTCAACGGGTCACCGGTCTTGCGCCGCTCTTCGGCAGAACGCAGCAGGGTCTGCACGTCCCATTGCCCACCGGGGTGCAGCGGGCCGATATCGCGTGCCAGCTGAATGGCGCGATTTAAATCATTGGCCGACAGGAAGCGGTCAAGCTCTGCGCCACGCAGCTTGGCCTGTGCCTCGGCCCCCGGCATCGCGGTCAGAACAACGGCCGAGGTCGCCCCTTCGTAAGGCTTGCGTTCACTCACCTCGGATTTCGGAAAACACGCGTTCGAACGGCTATTGAAGGTAAAAGCCTTACACTGTGGATCGGCAATGCAGGCGTTCTGGCAGGATTTCAGATCGGTATCGAACAGCGCCTGAAGATCGGCCCCGTAGAAATCGACATTGCGCGTCACGACGAACCGTCGGTCGGGCACGTAATCGCGATCTGTATCCTGAGCGAGGGCCTGTTCGGTAAGTGTCAGCGAAGCAAAGCCCAGCAACACGGCCGCGGCAAACACAAAGGAGCGCATGAAATCCTCCATCATCAATGCCTCGATGGTGGCACCGATCCCACGCGCGTGCAACGATTCCCCGGTCGGGTATTCCTGACCCGACACACGACAATTCCGGGCATTTTAAGCGATCATTCATTCTGTCGCGCCATTGTGAGGGCTCAAAGATGATCCCATGCCGGAGGGGCAGGCGTGAACCTTGCCGACAAACTCGCCGAGGAACGGCGCAAGCGCCTTGCCGCCGAACGCCTGCTGGAACAGAAACAAGCCGAGCTTTTCGCCGCAAACCGAAAGCTTGGCCGACATGCGCGCAAGCTGTCCGATGAAATCGTCGAAACCCGCAACGAGGTGCAGTCGGTCCGCGATGAAAACCAGCGGGTCAAAACCGACCTCTCCATCGCGAACGAAAAGATTCAGGTCGCCGAACGGCGGCTCTGGCTTTCAATCGAAGCGATCCAGGATGGGTTTGCCTTTTTCGATGCCGATAGCCGAATGATCGCCGCGAATCGTGCCTATCTTTCGGTGTTCGAAGGCCTCGAAGAGGTCGGTCCCGGCATTTCCTACGTGCGCATCGTCCAATTCCTCACCGAGGAGGGAATCGTCGACATCGGCGACATGAAACCAGCCGACTGGCGCACTATGATGCTGGAACGCTGGCAATCCCCCACACCCGAGGCGCACGTGATCCGCCTGTGGAACGGCGAATACATCAAACTGATCGATCAGCGCGGCCATGCGGGCGATGTCGTAACGCTTGCCCTCAACATCACCGACACCGTCCGCTACGAGGCCGAGTTGCAGAAGGCCCGTCACCGTGCCGAGGCGGCAAACCGCGCCAAATCCTCGTTCCTTGCCAACATGAGTCACGAGATTCGCACGCCGATGAACGGTGTGGTTGGCATGGCCGAAATCCTCAGGGACAGCCCGCTCGACGAAGAACAGCGCCTTTACGTCGATACGATCAAGAACTCGGGCGAAGCGCTGCTGGTGATCATCAACGATATCCTCGACTACTCCAAGATCGAGGCCGACAAGCTGGTCCTGCGGCCCGAGGCCTTTGATCTTGAACAGCTTTTGAACGAAATAATCATGCTTCTTCAAGCCACGGCGAATGACAAGGGCATCGACCTGATCATCGATTACGATCTGTTCATGCCCACCGTTTTCATCGGTGATCGCGGGCGCCTAAGGCAGGTGTTGACCAATCTCATTGGCAACGCTTTGAAATTCACACTCGAAGGGCATGTCATCGTGCGAGTGACCGGCCTCAAGGCCGAACATGGCCCAAGAACGCAGATTCACGTCGCCGTCGAGGATACCGGCATCGGCATATCTACCGACAAGATCGAGCATATTTTTGGTGAGTTCAACCAAGCCGAAGACGATCAATCGCGCATGTTCGAAGGCACCGGGCTTGGCCTTGCGATCTCGAAAAAGCTGATCGGGCTGATGGGGGGCGAGGTCTGGGTTGAATCCGAAGAACACAAAGGCTCGGCCTTCGGGTTCCGTATCGCGCTCGACTGCGCCGAAGCGGCCGAAACACAGCCCCCCACCCTGCCGCGCAACATGCGCCGCGTCATGGTCGTGGATGATGTCGAAGTGAACCGGCTCATCCTGTCGAAACAGCTTGATGCACTGGGGCTTGAAGTCACGGCTTTTGATAGCGGCGCGGCGGCGCTGGCGCATCTTTCCGACGGTTGGGACCTTATCATCAGCGATCACAACATGCCGGGCATGGATGGTCTCGAACTGGCCGAAGCGATCCGCGCCGAAGGATGCACTGCGCCTTTCGTGCTGATTTCCTCCACCCCCGCCATGGCCGAACAGGACCCGGCCCTCACCCATGTTCAGGCGTTATTGCAACGACCGATCCCGCGCAGCCAACTGTTCGAACGCCTGCGCGACCTCACCAAGAAGGCGGGCGCGCCGCCTGCGCCTCGGTTGGCCCCTGCGACGGCCCCGGATGGGTCAGGCCCGCGCGATACCCGCCGCGCCATGCGCATCCTTGCCGCAGAAGACAACAAGACCAATCAGTTGGTTTTTCGCAAGATGGTCAAGGATCTCGATATCGAGCTGCAGTTCGCCTCGAACGGGATCGAGGCGGTCGGACTTTACCAAAGCTATGACCCCGACATGATCTTCATGGATATCTCGATGCCCAAGAAGGATGGCATGGAAGCCACTGCCGAAATTCGCGCGCTCGAGGGCGAGACGGGAAGTCGAGTTCCCATCGTGGCGCTGACGGCCCATGCCATGCAGGACGATCGCGAAAGCATCCTCGCCGCCGGGCTTGACCACTATCTGACGAAACCCCTGCGCAAGGCCGAGATTTTCAGCGCCATCGCCGAATGCCGCCCCGAAACGTGCCGCCCCATCGCCGCCGAAATAGACGAACCCGAAACGAAAGCAGCGAGAAAGGCTTAACAGGTTTGGGTGTCTAGCCTTCCTCATCCCGCAGGAAGGTCCAGGCGTCGCCCTCTGACATATCCTCGCGGAAAACGTAGCCGCCGGTATCAAAATTCTTGATCGCGTCCACGTCGGTCAGGCGGTTCTGGATGATGAACCGCGCCATCGCGCCCCGCGCTTTCTTGGCGAAAAAGCTGACGATTTTTGGGGTCCCTGCTTTCATCTCCTTGAACACCGGCGTGATCACGCGCAGCTTCAGCGCCTCACGATCCACCGCGCCGAAATACTCTTCGCTGGCGCAATTGATCAGTGCCGTACTGCCCGTGGTCTCTGCCTGCGCATTAAGCGCGTCGGAAATCCGCGTGCCCCAGAATTCATAAAGGTTCTTGCCGCGCGGCGTTTTCAACCGCGTTCCCATCTCAAGCCGGTAAGGCTCGATCGCATCCGTGGGGCGCAACAGGCCATACATGCCCGACAGGATGCGCAGGTGCTCGCGCGCCCAGTCCATTTCCTCGGCGTCGAGCGATTTCGCTTCAAGCCCGGCATAGGTATCGCCATCGAACATCAGCGCCGCCGCGCCGCTCGGCATCTGACCGAAATCGCGGTAGCGGTCGTAGTTGAGCTTCGAGAGCTTGTCACTGATCCCCATCAGCTTGCCGATCTCTCCTTGGCTCAACCCACGTGCCACATCGACAAGCTCTCCGACTTGCTCGGCAAACACCGGCTGGGTCAGTTCGAATTTCGCATCCGGGTTCTCATTCAGCCGTTTGGCAGGTGATACGACGATCAGCATTCTATTTCCCCAAGCCCTTTTTCCCAAGTTCAACGGCGCCCGCGCGGCGGGCCGCCTCTCTATCCTGCTTCGCGCAGGATTTCCAGAAACGCCGGGCCGAACCGTTCGGCCCGGCGCTCGCCCAATATCCGCTCCATCACGCTCAGATCCGAAGGACGCATCTCGGCCAGCTTGGCCAGTTGCGAGGCCGAACAGCTCATCGGTTTGTCCACCCCGTCCGCACCGCGCGTAAGATCGGCCTGCACCTGCATCAACATGTCATAGAGATCGCCAGAAACCCGCCCGGCCAGCTTGCGCCGGGACGGGTGAAGCGCCTGCGTTTCGCCCGCGATCACCTCAAGGAAATCGCGCCCGTAGCGTTCCAGCTTCTTCGCGCCCACGCCCCCGATCCGCGCCATATCGTCAAAGCTTCCGGGCCGGGTTTCAGCCATCTCGATCAGGGTGCTGTCATTGAAGATGATATAGGCCGGCACCGATTGCGCCTCGGCCAGCGCGCGACGCTTGGCCTTGAGCGCGGACAAAAGCGGCGCGTCCTCGTCCGACACCAGTGCCTTGACCGTTGGCCGAGACGGCGCGGCCTTGATGCTGTCGCGACGCAGGGTGATTTCTGCTTCGCCGCGCAGGATCGGATGGGCCGCCGGCGTCATCCGCAACGCACCATGACGCTCGGGATCGGGCCGGCAAAGGTCATGCCCCATCATCTGCCGGAAAATCGCCTGCCATTGCCGTTTGTCGTATTCGCGCCCCACACCATAGGTGGGCAGGCCGTCATGACCGCGCTGACGGATCTTGTCGGTATTGGCGCCCAACAGGATATCGATCAGATGCCCGGACCCGAAACTTTCACCCGTGCGCAGCATCGCCGAAAGCGCCATGCGGACCGGCGTCGTGCCGTCGAATGTCTCGGCGGGGCTATCGCACAGGTCGCAATTGCCGCATTCCGCGCAGTCCTCGCCGAAGTAGCCCAGCAAGGTTTTACGGCGGCATTCCAGCGCCTCGGCAAGGCCCAGAAGCGCGTTCAACCGCCCATGATCGGCCATCTGTCGTTCGGGCGGCGCGAGGCCCTCGTCGATCTGGCTACGGCGCAGGCGCACGTCCTCGGGCCCGAACAGCGTCATCGTTTCGGCAGGTGCGCCGTCGCGTCCCGCGCGCCCGATCTCTTGGTAATAGGACTCGATGCTCTTGGGCAGGTCGGCATGGGCGACCCAGCGTATATCGGGTTTGTCGACCCCCATGCCGAACGCCACGGTGGCAACCACGATCAAGCCATCCTCGGTGTTGAAGCGATGTTCGACGTGGCGCCGGGCATCCGGGTCCATCGCGCCGTGATAATGCGCGGCATTGTGACCCTCCTCGCGCAGCGCGGCGGCAATCGCCTCGGTCTTGGCACGAGAGCCGCAATAAACGATACCCGATTGCCCCCGCCGCGCTTCGGCAAAGCCGAGGATTTGTTTGCGCGGGGCATTCTTGGCCTCAAAAGCGAGGTGGATGTTGGGCCGATCGAACCCATGAAGGAAGCTTGCGGGCGGCTCCCCGTCGAACAACCGTGTCACGATCTCGTCGCGGGTTTCCTGGTCGGCGGTGGCGGTGAAGGCGGCCAGCGGCACGTTCAAGGCGCGGCGCAATTCACCGATACGCAGGTAATCGGGGCGGAAATCATGGCCCCACTGGCTGACGCAATGGGCCTCGTCCACGGCGATCAGGCTTACCCCGATCCGCCGCAACATGTTCAGCGCCGATCCGGCGGCCAGCCGTTCGGGCGCGATGTAAAGCAGCTTCAACTCGCCGCGTTCCAACGCCTCCCAGACGGCATCGGTTTCTTCCGGCGTATTGCCGGACGTCAGCGCACCCGCCGAAACCCCCGCCTCGCGCAGGCCCCGCACCTGATCGCGCATCAGCGCGATCAACGGCGAGATGACCACCGTCACCCCATCGCGCATCAGCGCGGGCAATTGGAAACACAGGGATTTGCCCCCGCCCGTGGGCATGATGGCCAGCACATTCTGGCCCCCGGCCACGGCGGTCACGATCTCCTCCTGCCCGGGGCGGAAGGCGTCGAATCCAAATACCTCTTCCAGAAGCGTGGCAGCGCCCTGCATCTTGTTCCTGCTTCTTGTCTGTCTGCTCTTGAGCAGAACAATCACATTTTAAGAAAAGGTGAACAAGGGACGGATTAGCGCAGAAGAAGCTCTGGCAAGATATAATCGCGCAGCGAGATCACGATGATGAACATCACCAGCGGCGCAAGGTCGAGCGGGCGGGTGTCAGGCAGGATGCGGCGGATCGGCTGATAGAGCGGCTCAAGCACGCGGTTGAGTCCATACCAAAGCTGCGCCACGAATTGCTGATGCAAGTTCAGCACTTGGAAATTGATCAGCCAACTCATGATAATATGGGCCAACATGATGAAGAACACCACGTTCAGGATCAGGGCCAGCGGCCCGTAAAGTGCCATCATCTTATTGTCTTTCCTTACTCCAAACCGCCTCACAGGTAGTGGCCGCGCCGCCCAAGGGCAAGACCCCTGCGGCTTTATCACATCCTGATTGCGCCGCATGATTTCGTTGCCATGCAAAGAACTCTTGCTTGCGAGGAACAAATTTTGTCTTACTGAGCCAAGTAAATGGGGGAAATTTCGGATGAAGATGGTCTCCGCGCGCAAGCGCGTCTGGGGGTGGTGGTTTTTCGACTGGGCCAGCCAGCCTTACAATACCTTGATGCTCACCTTTATCTTCGGGCCCTACTTCTCAAAAACCGTGACGACGATGCTGACTGATGGCGGCATGGCCTCGGATCTGGCCAAAGCGCAATCACAGGCTTACTGGGGCTATGGCCTTACGGCTGCGGGTCTTTTCATCGCCGTGCTCGCCCCAATCCTTGGCGCTCTGGCCGACAGCACCGGGCGCAAGATGCCATGGGTCTGGGTCTTTTCGGCGCTATACGTCGTGGGCGCAGCGGCGCTCTGGTACACGGCGCCGGCTGATTTCAGCATCCTCTACACCCTCTTCTTCTTTGCCATCGGCCTAATCGGGATGGAATTCGCCACGATCTTCACCAACGCCTTCCTGCCCACACTGGGCGCGCGCGAGGATCTGGGCCGTATCTCCGGCTCGGGCTGGGGGTTCGGATATGTCGGCGGCGTCGTGTCGCTGGCGATCATGCTGTTGTTTTTTCAGGCGGGCGCGACGGGCGTGACGATGCTTGGCATTCCGCCCCTCTTCGGCCTCGACCCGGCGACGGGTGCAGATACGCGCATCGTCGGGCCGTTGACCGCGGCGTGGTATGCGGTCTTCATGATTCCCTTCTTCCTGTGGGTCAAAGAAGTGCGCGAGCCGGGCCATGTGCCCTACAAGTTCGGCAAGGGACTGTCCGATCTGGCCACTACGCTCAAAAGCCTCCCCAAGCATCGCAGCCTGCTGGCCTATCTCGGCTCTTCGATGTTCTACCGCGATGCGCTCAATGGCACCTATACGTTCGGCGGCATCTACGCGGCGGGGGTTTTGAACTGGTCGATCATGAAGATCGGCATTTTCGGTATCGTTGCCGCGCTGACCGGCGCGTTCTTCGCATGGTTGGGCGGCAAGGCCGATGCGCACTTCGGGCCAAAACCAGTCATCATCGTGTGTATCATCGTACTCTTGGCGACGGCCTTTACCATCGTTCTGATCACTCCGGAAAGCGTGCTGGGCTTCGCCGTGCCCGAAGGCTCCGCACTGCCCGACATCGCCTTCTTTATCTGTGGCGGGCTGATCGGCGCAGCTGGCGGCGCGATCCAATCGGCCAGCCGTACAATGGTGATCTGGCAATCCAACCCGGCCCGCATAACCGAGGCATTCGGCCTCTATGCACTTTCGGGCAAGGCTACGACCTTCCTTGCGCCCGCGTTGATCGCCGTGGTCTCGGACATAAGCGGAAGTCAGCGGATCGGCATTTTGCCCATCGCCGGGCTGTTCCTTCTGGGGCTGATCCTGTTACTCTGGGTCAAAGCCGAGGGAGATCACACCAAATGGGCCGCGCCGTCGTAATTATCACCGCTGTTTTGCTTAGCCTGGGCCTGGCCATGCCAGCCAGCGCCGAACCCCTCGCCAAGCAACTCTTCGGGGCCAAGAAAACACCGTCGAACCAGCAGCCCGCCCCCTATGGTGGCTATGCCAAGGGCTGTCAGGCTGGCGCAGTGGAACTGCCCGAAACCGGACCAACGTGGCAGGCCATGCGCCTGTCGCGCAATCGCAACTGGGGGCAACCCTCGACCATCGCCTTCATCCGCGATCTCTCGGCCTTTGCCGCGCGTCAGCCCGGCTGGAAGGGCCTCTACATCGGTGACATCTCGCAACCGCGCGGCGGCCCGATGACTTCGGGGCACCGCAGCCACCAGATCGGCATGGATGTCGATATCTGGATGCTGCCACCCCAGCGCCTCGACTTGTCGCGCAAGCAGCGCGAGAATATCTCGTCCATCTCGCTGCGCCGGGCCAAGGGGGCCTATACCAACAACAGCTGGACCCGCCAGCATCACGAGATCCTGAAGGCCGCCGCCTCGGACCCGCGTGTCGCGCGGATTTTCGTCTTTCCCGGCGCCAAGGTCCGGATGTGCAATGACGAAAAGGGCAACCGTGCCTGGCTCCGCAAGATCCGGCCATGGTGGGGGCATCACTACCATTTTCACGTCCGGCTAAAATGTCCGCGCGGCGCGCGGGGCTGTGTCGATCAGGCCGCGCCGCCCGCTGGCGATGGCTGCAAGGATGCGCAGCAGTGGGTGAACAACATACTGAACCCGCCGCCCCCCGATCCCAACGCGCCCAAGCCCAAGAAGCGGCGCGAATATGTCCTCTCTGACCTGCCCAAGCAATGCGCCGCCGTCTTGCAATCGCGCTGACAACCGGGCTGTTCGGAGCCCTGCTTGCGATGTCCCTTGGCTGGGCCGTGCACGCGCGCAGTGGTGGCGCGGGCGCGGCCATCTACCTTGGCTCGTGGAGTTGGTGGATGGAGGGCGAGGATTTCGGCGGCTGGTCAGCGCTCGAACTCTCTGAAAACGGACGCGAATTTACCGCCGTGTCGGATCGCGGGCATGTCATCAGCGGACGGATCGCGCGCAATGGCGGCATGATCGCCAGCGTCACGGCGGGCCCGATCCATGGCCTAAGGGACGAAACCGGAGCGCGGCTGCGCGGCTTTCGCGGCGATTCCGAAGGGCTGGCCATCGGGCCGGACGGTGCGCTCTACATCTCGTTTGAGGGTGCCCATCGCGTCGGCCGATACGCCACGCCAGACAGCGCCGCGGAATGGCTACCCCGCGCGCCCGGGTTCAAGGAACTGCAAAGCAATTCCTCGCTCGAGGCACTGGCGATCGACGCACGCGGCACGCTCTACACCCTGCCCGAACGCTCGGGCCGGATCACCCGCCCCTTCCCCCTTTATCGTTGGAAAAACGGAAGCTGGGACGCGAAACTACGCCTGCCCCGGCGCGGCAATTTCCTTGCGGTGGGGGCGGATTTCGGGCCGGACGGGCGGCTCTATCTACTGGAGCGCGATTTCGCCGGCATCGGTTTTCGCACCCGCGTGCGCCGGTTCGAGATCGAAGGTGACAAACTGACCCACGAAACCGAGCTTTTGCAAACCAGCACCGGCCAGCATGACAACCTCGAAGGGCTTTCCGTTTGGCGCGATCAGGGCGGGCGCATTCGCCTGACCATGATCTCGGACGACAACTACCGTTTCTTCCAGCGCACCGAGTTCGTGGAATACGCGGTTCCGGAAACCCTTGCCAAATCCCGCTAGGGGGCGTAAATGCCGCCCGTTCCCCATTCCGGGGGCCATGTCGCCGCAACCATGACAAAACGGGCATCAGATCATGAACCGCACCTATATTCCCGGCATTCTTGCCATGGCCGCCATCGTGGTGGCCTCGAACATCCTCGTTCAATTCCTCATCCTTGATGGCCTCCTGACATGGGGCGCCTTCACCTATCCGCTGGCCTTTCTCATCACTGACGTAATGAACCGGGTTTATGGCGTGGCCGCCGCGCGCCGCGTTGTCGTCGCCGGGTTCGTCACCGGGGTGATCTGCTCGCTGATTGGCAGCCAGATCATGCTTGAGGGCGATGGCTTCACCTATGCCGCCGTGCCGCTGCGGATTGCGGTGGCGTCGGGGGTGGGGTTCTTGGTTGCGCAGCTTACGGATGTGGCGGTGTTCAACCGGTTTCGGCAGGGGCGCTGGTGGCGTGCGCCGCTGGTGTCGACGCTGATCGGATCGGCGCTGGACACTGCGATTTTCTTCACGCTCGGCTTCTCGGCGCTCCTCAGCTTCGGGGCCGATGCGGATGCCGCGATCTCTTGGGCGTGGGCGCCTGCGCCCTTCATGCTGGCCGGGCCGGAGGCGCCGCTTTGGGTCAGTCTGGCCTTCGCGGACTGGCTCGTGAAGCTGAGCCTCGCGCTGATCGCACTTGCCCCCTTTCGCATCATCGTGGGGTTTTTATCACCGCGCACCACATGATTTTGTTTGACTTATCCACAAGCCATGGCAGGCTGGGGATACGGTTAAACAAAACGAAAGGAGGTGCTTCTGTGTCTATTGGGATCATGGAGAAATGCGGTGGAACAGTTCGGAGGACGCACACCTGAGGCAGCCCTCGGGTGTTGAAAAACCTGAATTGGTGCAAACCTAACCAATGCACCTCCTTAAATCTCGAAGGGCCGCTTCCCGTTGTGGGGCGGCCCTTTTCGTATGCCCGCACGATGCGTTAAGGTCCGCCCGAACCGCCGATCCGGGGCGTCTGCAAAACGTATGCCATCCGCCTGCAAACCGTCGGGCATGAAAGCGAGACGATGCCGTTAAGAATTACGGACAAAGTGTTAATCGAGGACTGGGAGCTGACCGAACAGTTCACCCGCGCCAGCGGCCCCGGCGGGCAGAACGTGAACAAGGTGTCCACGGCGGTCGAGCTGCGGTTCGAGGCCGAACGCTCCCCCGCCCTGACCGAGGCGGTGAAACGGCGGCTGAAACGGCTAGCCGGACGCCGCTGGACCAAGGACGGCGCGATCGTGATCTTCTGCGACGAAACCCGCCATCAGGCCCGCAACCGCGACATCGCGCGTGAGCGGCTGTCCGAGTTGATCGGCAAGGCACTGGTCACGCCCAAACGGCGCATCCCGACAAAGCCCACACGGGGTTCGAAGGAACGGCGGATCAAGGCGAAGAAGGAACGGGGCGAGGTGAAGAAGTTGCGGGGGAAGGTTTAGGGTGGGCGTTATCCCAACCAACGAATACTAGACCTCCCAAAAGTGCTAAAGAGACAGAGCCGGACTCGTCTGCTTGATGCGCTTAGCAATCAATTTTTCTCGCTCGGCAACAAACTCAGGCAGTGATTCTACTCGCCACAAACCACGATCCCTAGGGAGACAATGCCGTTCAAGAAAGTCGTCATCTCTGGTTTCGACCCAATGATTGAAAGGCGTGTCGCTTTTTTCAATGTTCTCTCGGGTCAAGAGCAATTGCAGATTGCCTAGTTTTTGTGAAGCTTCCTCGATCTCGGCAATTTGCACCCGAGTCAGGCCCAAGCCTTCGAGTACCTTTCGCTCAGTCTTTGCCTGCGGGATAATGTGGTCTATGTCCATACGCTCAGCATCTGACTTCCCGACAGCATACAACAAACTCAACCCAAGAAAGCAACGTTTATCGCGATAGGTCAAATCCAACAGTCTCCGTAGATTATCGGTATTAAAAGTCGCCAAACGCCCTTGATTTCCCAACTCTTCCACGAGCTTGAGCAGCGGAAAATCAGAACTCGCACGCAAATGGTCGCGCAAGACCCCGCGGCATCCGGAAATGGCTCTATCTGATGTTCCGCTGAATGCGCCATTAATCAGCGCGCCAAGCAAGAAACGATGAACATATTTCCGATTGCTAGTTTCCTCTGGCGTGGATCCCAATAGATCTTTATCTACCCGATGAAGGAAATACGCGATTGGCATTAGTGCATTGGTCGAAGTGAGCGTTGATTTATCGATTCCAAAGGCGTTTACCAATTCCAGTGTTCGAGTAAGTGATTTTTTGATTGAAGGCCAAGATATTTCGATTGTTTCGAGATTGGCGTTTGTAAAATTGTCAACCCGATAAGCAACTTCTAAGTTGTTCAAAACCAAACAGGCCTTCAGAACGAAATCTTTCGTCACCTTGTTCTTCATCTTCAAGCAATCGTTTAATTGGTCCACAAAGTTAAAAACTTCATCGCGTGCATTGTAGTCGCGCCATTTCGATGTCGCCATAGTCATAAGCAAATCAGACTTCGACAATTTTGTTCCCGCATCGTTAGCTCGAATAAAAATATTAAGCACACGATCAAGAGATTGATGTGTTTCCGTAAAAAAGGAGATTACAGGTTCTTCTGTAAAAACCTTCCAAAGTCTTTCGAGATTTCGCTCGACGATCTTTCGATCCATTCGCGTTGCGCCCGCAGGAAGGTACTGCATAACGTCCTCATGGAGTGCATCAAATTCCTCCTCGGATCGGACATTTTGGATTCGTGAAATCCTGAACCAATAGTGTTCTGGCGAAACTCTTTGATCTCGCTCATGGAATGCCAACCCGTAGGTTACGCCAATATCGCTGTCCAGTTCATCTGATGAAAGCTCTTCGGGTGACTTGAGCAAATCAAGATAGAGCCATTTCTGACTCCATGCATCCATGTTTTTCTTTCGCGCGTACTTGGCTTTGACGGTGTAGGAGCCCGAAAAACCGATCAACAGAGAAGTTAACCGTTGTTGGCCATCGAGAACCAGAGTCACATCCTGATCAGATAGGTCAACGCGAGCGTTGTGGACATCCCCATGCCGAAAGTTCTCCAGAAACTTATAGGTATCCCAAGACGAAGCCGTTTCCTTTTTTAACGCCCATACAAGAAATGTGCTGATAGGGAGCCCCTTCAGAAGAGAGTCAAAAAGTCGGATAATTTGGTCTGGTTCCCAGACAAATGGTCTTTGTATTGAAGGCAGGAACCAGCTTTTGTTCAGTTCATCGATACATGAAGAAATCGTCGTCGTTGAGTAAGTCATGAGTCCTCACACCTTTTCCCGAACTCAAACAAATTTCTTCTTAAACCACAACCTCCATAACCGTCTGCTTCCCCACCCCGAACACCCTCTTATACCGGGCGATCTCGTCCGCTGGCCCCATCGCCTTTTTCGGATTATCAGACAGCTTCACCGTCGGGCTGCCATTCGCGGACACGGCCTTGCAGACCAGTGAGAAGGGCGCGAGAGCGTCGCCTTCGGTCAGCCCGCGGAAATCGTTGGTCAGAAGCGTGCCCCAGCCGAACGAGACTTTCACACGGCCCAGAAACTGCGCGTAGAGTTCGATGATCTTGTCCACGTCGAGGCCATCGGAGAAGATCACCAGCTTTTCACGCGGGTCTTCGCCGCGCGATTTCCACCAGTTGATCGCGGTTTCGGCCCCGGTCGCGGGATCGCCCGAGTCGATGCGGATGCCGGTCCACCCGGCAAGCCAATCGGGCGCGCGCTCCAAAAACCCCACGGTGCCGTATGTATCGGGCAGGATGATGCGCAGGTTGCCCTCATGTTCCTTGTGCCAATCGGCGAGCACCTGATAGGGCGCCTGGGCGAGTTCCTCGTCACTTTGGGCCAGCGCGGAATAGACCATGGGCAATTCGTGGGCGTTGGTGCCGATCGCCTCGATATCGCGCTTCATGGCGATGTGGCAGTTGGAGGTGCCGATAAAGGCGCGGTCCAGCCCTTCGATCATCGCCTGAACGCACCAGTCCTGCCAAAGGTAGGAATGCCGCCGACGGGTGCCGAAATCGGCCAGCCGCAGCCCTTCGAGGGGGCGCAGGCGTTCGATCTTCTCCCACAGTTTGGTCATGGCGCGGGCATAGAGCACCTGCAGTTCGAATTTGCGCATGTCGTTCAGGACGGCGCGGCCGCGCAGTTCCATCAACACGGCGAGGGCGGGGATTTCCCAGAGCATGACCTCGTGCCACTTGCCCTCGAAGGTCAGCTCATACTGACCGTCGCGCTTTTCGAGGTGGTAGTCGGGCAGGCGGAAGTTTTCGAACCACTGCATGAAGTCCGAGGTGAACATCTGGCGTTTGCCATAGAAGGTGTTGCCGCGCAGGAAGGTCGACTCGCCCCGCGCAAGGGACAGCGAGCGGATGTGGTCGAGTTGTTCGCGCAGCTCGCCCTCGTCGATCAGGTCGGCGAGGCGGATGGATTTGGTGCGGTTGATGAGCGAGAAGGTCACCTGTGTGTCGGGCTTGTTGTGGAACACCGACTGGCACATCAGCAGCTTGTAGAAATCGTTGTCGATCAGCGACCGGACGATCGGATCGATGCGCCATTTGTGATTCCAGACGCGGGTGGCGATATCTACGGGCATTGGGCTTCCTTCCTGCTAGCCCGGTGGAACTTAGAGAACTCGGCGGCGCAGGCAAAGCGGAATCCGGTGCGCGTGCGATCAGGCGGCGCCAGCGGTAGTGGCGGGGGGCTTGGGCGGGCCGTTTTCGCGGGGCGGCGGGGCACCGGCGGCGCGGCTGAGCGCAATCATCAGGTCCCGCTTGCGCAGGGGCTTGGGCAGGAAGCCATCCATCCCGGCGGCCATGCAGGCGGCGCGGTCCGAGGCGAAGGTATTGGCGGTCAGCGCAACGATATGGGGCTGCACCGGGGCGGTTTCGCGGATCGCGAGGGTGGCGGCAATGCCGTCCATTTCGGGCATGGCCATGTCCATCAGCACGATGTCGGGCTTGTGGGCGCAGGTCATATCGACGGCCTGTCGTCCGTTTGCGGCGAACAGCAGGGTGATCGGCTCATCCTTGAGGTATTTGCGCACCAGCAGGCGATTGGTGCGGTTGTCCTCGGCCACAAGCACCACCTTGCCGGCCAGCGTATCGGGGACGGGTTCGGCTGGCAGGGTGGCGGGCTGGCTTGCCGTTGCGGGTGTGCCGAACAGCACGGAGACGGTGAAAACCGACCCCTCGCCCGGGTTTGAGCGCACCGAGATGTCGCCGCCCATCTCGCGCGCCAGCAACCGCGAGATCGACAGGCCAAGCCCGGTGCCGCCGAATTTGCGCGTGGTTTCGGCATCGGCCTGCGCGAACTCGTCAAAGATACGATCCAGCCGGGTTTCACTGATGCCGATACCGGTGTCGCAGACCTCGAAGAACAACCGCCATGCGCCCTGTTCCTTGCGGGCCGACACCGTGAGAGAGACGCTGCCCAGCGCGGTAAACTTGATCGCGTTGCCGATGATGTTGAGCAGGATCTGGCGCAGGCGCCCGTCATCGCCCACGACGCGCCGGGGCAGATCGGACATGCGATCGATCTGGAGGCGGAGCCGTTTCTTGCGGGCCTGCGGCGTGAGCAGGTCGATCACACCTTCGATCACTTCGTCCAGATCGAATTCGACCGGGTGGGTCGACGGTTTTCCCGCGCTCAGCCTGGAGAAATCGAGGATGTCGTTGATGATCGTCAAAAGCGCCTCGGCCGAGGTGCGGATGGTGTCGATATAATGCCTGCTTTCGCGATCGAGGCCGCTTTCGGACAGCAGGTCGGTCATGCCGATGATACCGTTCATCGGGGTGCGAATCTCGTGACTCATGGTGGCAAGGAATTGCGCCTTGGCACGCTCGCCCTTTTCGGCGGCGCGCTTGGCGCGGGCCAGTTCCTCTTCGTGCTTGATGCTTTCGGTGATGTCGCGTTCGATGGCGACGATGCCTTCCAATCGACCGTCGAGCTTGTCGAGCAGCGGCACGATATTGGTGTCGACCCAGTAACTGCTGCCGTCCTTGCGATACTGTTGCAGCTTGATGCGAATCTGACGGCCTTCGCGCATGGCGAGGTCGATCTCGCGCATAGCGCGGACCGAGCTTTCGGGCCCGGTCAAAAGCTCTCCGGGGCGCTTGCCGCGGATCTCTTCCAGGGTGAAACCGCTGGTTTCCTGAAAAGCGTTGTTGACCCATGTCGCCCGCCCCTGAGGGTCGAGCATCAAGACCGAGTCGTTGGCCCGCCGCGCCACCAGCGCGAGGTTGCGCGCCTCGCGCTGCTGTTCTTCGAGTTCCTGATTGATCCGGGCAAGCTTGAGCGAATGCAGCAGCAGGTTCCGGTTGTTGCCGGTCTGTTTCACATGAGTGGTGATGACGTGACCGAGGTAACTGTAGACCATGTAGACCATCAGCGAGAAGGCCGCGAAATCATAAAAGACCCGCTGGTTGAACCCGTCCTGCCGCAGGATCCCAGCGACCAGAAGGCCAATCGCCGTGAGCGCGAAAACCCCCAACCGCAGGCTGCCGCCCAGCCGGTGATAGGGCAGCACCAGCCCCGCGTTCATCGCCGCCCCGGTCAGGTAGATCAGCGCAAAGGCCGAGCCGGATTCATCGGGCACGACCACCCAGGCGGAAATGATGCTGCCGGCGATGGTGGCCGACTGGATCAGTCCCGTGAGCGCCGAAACGAGCAACACATTGCGCACCTGCGCCCCGGCGCGAAGGCGCCTTGGCACCCGGCGCAGATAGCCCAGATCGATGCTTTCCCCGATCAGAACGGCGGCCAGAACGAACAGCCCAGAGATCGGGGAATCCAGCACGAACAGCACGACCGTTCCCACGAGGGCCAGAACCTGACGCGCCCCGAAATAGCGCACCCGGCCCAGCGCGTAACGCTGGACAAGGCCCTCGGGCGTGTTGCGCCAGTCGAAGTGGGCCAGTCGCTCTTCGAGGATCGCTGTTTCGCTGGGCATGGCCGCGGCTTGCCTGTTTTCGTGCCTGATTATCGTTGCCGCGACCCTACCGGATCGGGCCCGGCGGTCAGACCCAATTCTAGGCAGAATTTTAGTCGAATGCCTTGCACTTCCCACGGTGCAGGGTGCCGCCTTGCCGGTTCGCCGCGCCGCCCACGCGCGCGCCAATCCGCCGAGGTTCGGACAATTTGTCGTGCACGCGGCGTTCGCCCGCAACATTCTGGGTCCGGCCCTGTTCCCCAGCGCCGGGATAGCGGCTATTTCGATCTTATGGATATCGTACTCGTCACCACTGTTATCGCGTCCCTGTTCGTCATCGTCGGCGTGGCCGAACCGCTGGCGGCGCGTTTGCGCCTGCCCTACAGCGTGATTTTGGCCGTTCTGGGGATGATGATCGGCGCGAGTGCGATCTTTTTCCTTCAGACCGACCTGACCGATGCGCTGAACCCGGTGGCCGAGGCGATCCTTGGCCTGCCGATCCGCTCGAACGTGTTTCTTTACGTGTTCCTGCCGACCCTGCTGTTTCAGGCGACGCTGGGGATGGACCTGCGCCGGATGATGGACGACTGGGTGCCGATCCTGATGCTGGCGGTGGTCGCCGTGGTGGTGGCCACGGTGAGCGTGGGATACGCGCTGTCGTGGGCCAGCGAGTTGCCGTTGGCGGCTTGCCTTTTGATCGGGGCGATCGTGTCGACCACCGATCCGTCGGCGGTGGTGTCGATCTTCCGCTCGATCTCGGCGCCACGACGGCTGGCGCGGATCATCGAGGGGGAAAGCCTGCTTAACGACGCGGCGGCCATCGCGCTGTTCGGCCTGTTCATGGGTTTCGTCATGCTGGGCGTGCCTGACCCGAGCTTTTCCGGCGCGCTGGCGCAGTTCCCGGTTTTGATCCTTGGCGGGGCGCTGACCGGGTGGCTGGCGGCGCGAATGGCAGCATGGGTCATGTCGATGTTCAGCCAGCATGAATTGGCGCAAATCTCGATCTCGGTCGCGCTGCCCTATCTGGCCTATATTGTGGCCGAGCAAAGCATCGGCGCATCGGGGGTGATCGCGGTGGTGGCTGCGGGCCTGACGCTGAACCTGACCGGGCCGGGGCGGATTCCGCCGCAGGCCTGGACCAACCTGCGCGAGTTGTGGAACGTGCTGGCGCATTGGGCGGGGGCGTTGATCTTTATCCTTGCCGCGCTGCTGATCCCGCGCCTTCTGGACGGGGTGCGGCTGGGTGATTTCGTCCTGATCGGGGTGGTGATCCTTGCCGCGATCGCCGCGCGGGTGGTGATCCTGTTCGGGTTGTTGCCGCTTTTGACGGCACTCAAGATGTCGCCCGTGGTTGAGCGGCCCTATCGGGTTGCGATCCTGTGGGGCGGATTGCGCGGGGCGGTGACATTGGCACTGGCGCTGGCCGTGACCGAAAGTTTCCGGGTGCCCGACGGTATTCAGCGGCTTGTCGGTATCCTTGCCACCGGGTTCACGCTGTTCACGCTGCTGGTGCAGGGGACCACGCTGCGCAAGGTGATCGGCTGGCTCGGGCTGGACCGGCTTTCACCGATTGACGAGGCCCTGTCGCGGCAGGTGGTGGCCGTATCGTTGCAAACGGTGCGCGAAGACGTGGCCCGCGCCACCGAGAATTACGACCTCTCGCACGATACCGTCCGGGTCGAGGCCAAGCGGTTTGGCGAACGGCTGGACGCGGCGGTGAAATCGGCCGAGGAAGGCACTGATATTCATGACCGCGACCGGATCACGCTGGGCCTGATCGCGCTGGCGGGGCATGAGCGCGGCACCATCCTTGCCCGGGTGCGCGAGCGGACGATCTCGGCCCGGATGGCAGAACAGATCCTGTCGGATGCCGACCGGCTGATCGAAGGCGCGCGCAGCGGCGGGCGCAGCGGCTATCAGCGCGCGGCACGGCGCAGCACGGCCTACGGCGCGGCGATCCGGGTGGCGCTTTTGCTGCACAGCCGGTTCGGACTGTCGGCGCCTCTGGCGCGGATGACGGCGGACCGGTTCGAACAGTTGTTGTCACAACGCCTGATCCTGCGGGATTTGGATGATTTCGTCGACAAGCGCATCCGGCGCATTCATGGCCGGCGGGTGGCTAACCTTTTGAACGATTTGCTGACGCGGCGTGTCGAGGCGGTGGAAACCGCGCTAGAGGGGCTGCGCCTGCAATATCCGGGCTATGCCGAAAAGTTGGAGCGCCGCTTCATCCGGCGCACGGCGCTGCGGCTGGAAGAGCGCGAATACGCCGCGATGCGCGAAGATGGCCTGATCGGACCCGAGGTGCATACCGCCTTGATGCAGGACCTCGCGGCGCGGCGCGCGGCGGCGGAACAGCGCCCGCGCCTTGACATCGCGCTGCAACGCATCGCCTTCATCCAGCAATTCCCGTTGTTCGAAGGGCTGGAGGAGAGCGCGTTGAAACGGCTGAGCCGGGCGCTCAAGACCCGTTATGTTAACGCGGGCGACAGCATCGTGCGCAAGGACAGCGTTTCGCGGAGTGTGTTCTTCATCGCCTCGGGCGCGGTAGAGTTGGAAAGCGCGGGACAGACATGGCGGCTGGGGCGCGGTGAGATGTTCGGGCATTTCGCCCTGATGTCGAAGAAATCGGTCCGCGCCGAGGTGCGCGCCATCGTGCCCTCAACCCTTCTGGTTCTGGACGGGGAGCAGTTCAAGCGCCTGTTGGGGCGCAGCGCCGTTCTGCGAGACGCGGTGCGCGCAAGCGCCGAGAAACGCGGGATCGAGGCGAGCGAGTTGTTGCCGGATTAGGCCCCGGCCGCATCACCCCTGCGAAATATGCACCCCAGCGTCCCGCATGTTGGTGATCGCCGCATCGAGCGAACCATCGAGATCAATCGCGCGACACAGATCAAGCCGAACCGTCGCCTCGAATCCCAGCCGCGCCGCATCCATGGCAGACCACGCGACGCAGAAATCGGTGGCAAGGCCGACGAACACCAGCCGCGTGATGCCCCTCGCCCTGAGGTAGCCTTCAAGCCCGGTGACGGTGCTCTGGTCATTCTCGAAAAACGCGGAATAGCTGTCGATCGCCGGGTTCATCCCCTTGCGCAGGATCATCGCGGCGCGATCAACGGTCAGATCGGGGTGAAACCCCGCGCCATGCCCGCCCTGCACGCAATGATCGGGCCAAAGCACCTGTGTGCCATAGGGCATCTGCACCGTGTCGAACGGCGCCTTGCCGTCATGGGACGAGGCAAAGGACGAATGCCCCGCCGGGTGCCAGTCCTGTGTCAGGATGACGGTGTCGAACTCGGCCATCAGGGCGTTGATGCCGGGCACGATGTCGTCGCCGCGCTCGACCGCCAGCGCGCCGCCGGGACAGAAATCGCGCTGCATGTCGATCACGATCAGGGCAGTATCAGGTGTGGTCATGCCAGCCTCGTTTTATAGCCACGTCTTGCGGGTTCGCGAGCAACCTAGCAGCCCCCTAGGCGGCGTCAACGCTACGGGCTTGCGACGCGGGCCGTGGGCGGCTAGAAGCGCGCTCTTGCGGAAAGAAAGGGCATAGCGATGAGCGGGCAAGAGCGCATCCTTGGGATCGATTTCGGCACGTCGAACACGGCGGCGGCGGTGCTGACCCCGGATGGCGTGCACCGGATCGCACTGGAACCGGGGGAAGAGACCCTGCCCACCGCCGTTTTCTTTGATTTCGACGCGCAGGACATGCTGATCGGGCGCGCCGCCGCGCAGGCGATGATCGAGGGGCGCGACGGGCGCTTCATGCGGGCGCTCAAAAGCATCCTCGGCACGACGCTGGCACGCGAAAAGCGGCAATTCCTGAACGAGCGGCTGACATTGATCGAGGTGATCGGACGGTTTTTGCGCGATATCCGCCTGCGCGCTGAGGCCGAAACCGGGCAGCGGTTCACCCGTGCCCTGTCAGGGCGGCCTGTGCGGTTTCACTCGGCCTCGGAAACGCGCAATGCGCAGGCATTGGAGGATTTGCGCGCCGCCTATGCGCTGGCCGGGTTCGAGGCGGTCGAGTTCCTGCCCGAGCCTGAGGCCGCCGCCTTTGCCGCGTCGCACGGCGAACAGGACAAGGAGCGGCTTTTGATCGTCGATATTGGCGGCGGCACCTCGGATTTCACGGTGTGTGAGCGCGCGGGTGGCGAGACGCGGATCATTGCCAGCGCGGGCATTCGCCTTGGCGGCACGGATTTCGACCGGATGCTGAGCCTTGCCCACGCGATGCCGCTGTTCGGACATGGGGCCAAGATCGGCAACCTTCTGGGCGAGGGCAGTCATACGGCGCCACGCGCACTGTTCCATGACCTTGCCAGTTGGGAAAAGATCGCCTTCGTTTATGGCCGTGCCACTCTTGAAGAGGTGCGCCGTTGGGAGAGGTTGGCCGAAGACCCGGTGCTGTTCGAGCGGTTGGGCCATATCCTTGAGATGCACCTTGGTCATGACGTGGCCTATGCCGTCGAGGCGGGCAAGATCGCGGCCAACCGGGCCAGCGCCGGGATGATCGACCTTTCCGTGGTGGAAAAGGGCCTGCGCGCCGAGATCGCCAATCACGCCCTGCAAGCCGCGCTGTTCGAAAGCGCGGGCGAGATCGCCGCCTGTGCCGGGGATGTCTTGTCACAGGCGGGATGCGCGCCCGAGGCGATTGACCGGGTGGTGTTTGTCGGCGGCTCGTCGCTTCTGGGCGTGGTGCAGGCGCGGATCGGGGCGATGTTCCCGGCGGCGCGGCTTGAAACATCCGAGGTGTTCACGGCGGTGGTCGACGGGCTGGCGCTTGCGGCAGGCTGACCCCTTGCCACAAAAGCGGCGCGGGCCTATCAGGGCGCCATGTATACTTGCCGCGCCCTATATCACTTCGCCCGTATCGACAACCCCGCCGCCCAGCGCGGCCCGCTGCTTGCGCTGTGCGAGGCGCAGGGCATTACCGGCACGCTGTTGCTGGCGCGCGAGGGGATCAATGGCACCATCGCGGGGCAGCCCGCCGGTCTTGATGCCGTTCTGGCCCATATCCGCGCGTGGCCCGGGTTTGGCGATCTGGTCTGGAAGGACAGCCCCGCCAGCGAACAGCCGTTCCGCCGGATGAAGGTCAAGCTTAAGCGCGAGATCGTCACAATGGGCCAGCCCGATGTCGATCCGACCCTGAAGGTCGGCCATTACGTGACGCCGGGGGAGTGGAACGACCTGATCCTGAGCGATGATGTCGCCGTGATCGACACGCGCAACGATTACGAAGTCGCCATCGGCACCTTCAAGGGCGCGGTCGATCCCGAAACCGATCGGTTCCGCGATTTCCCGGCATGGTGGGAAGCCAACAAGCACCGCTTTCACAACAAGCGCATCGCGATGTTTTGCACCGGCGGCATCCGCTGCGAGAAGAGCACGAATTTCCTGCTGCAACAGGGGATCGAGGATGTCTATCACCTTCAGGGCGGCATCCTGAAATACCTTGAAGAGGTGCCCGCCGAGGAAAGCACCTGGGAGGGCGATTGCTTTGTCTTTGACGGGCGCGTTTCGGTCGGGCACGGGTTGAAGGAAGGGCCGCATATCCTGTGCCACGCCTGCCGCCGCCCGATCCTGCCGGAAGATACCAAGCGGCCCGCGTATGAAGAGGGCGTCTCGTGCCATCATTGCATGGACGAGACGAGCGATGACGACAAGGCGCGCTTTCGCGAGCGACAAAAACAGATCGCGCTGGCAAAAGCGCGGGGGGAAGAGCACCTGCGCAGCGCGTGAGCGGCATTTGGGGGGAATGACATGAAAACGGCAATCATCGGCCTTGGCATCATGGGGCGCAGGATGTTGGAGCATATGTTGCGCCACGACGCGTTCGATCCCGCGCTGCTGTTTGATCCCAACCCCGAGGCCTGTGCCGAGGCGCTTAAAATTGCGCCCGATGCGACGATCACCGACAGCGCCGAGGCAGCGATTGCCGGGGCGGATCTGGTTTACCTCGCCTGCCCGCCGGGGCCGCGCAAGGCGCTGGCGCTGGCCGTGGCGAAGGCGGGCAAGCCGGTGTTCCTTGAAAAGCCGCTGGGCGTGGATGTGGGCGAAAGCCGCGATCTGGTGGCGCGGATGGCGGCGTTCGGCACCCCGGCGGCGGTGAACTTCACCCAAGCCGCCAGCCCGGCGATGATCGACACGGTCACGGCGGCAAAGGATGGCACGCTGGGCGATCTGATGGGCATCGACATCATCGTGACCTACGCCGCATGGCCACGGGCATGGCAGGCCGCGGCGGATTGGCTGCGTTTTCGCGACGAGGGCGGCATGACGCGCGAGGTGATCTCGCATTTCCTGTTCTTCTCGGAGCGTGTCTTGGGGCCACTCACGCTTGACTGGGCGCGCCCCGCCTATCCCGCCGATCCGGCGCTGTGCGAAACCCATATGCTGGCGCGGCTGACCTCGGCGACGGGCGTTCCCGTGAGCGTGATGGCCAGCGTCGGCGGGGCACAGCCCGACCGGCAGGAACTGACCATCAAGGGCAGCCGGGAAAGCCGCAGGATCACCGATTTCTACGTCGACTGGGCCTCGACCGGGGGCGATTTCACCCTGCGCGACACGACGGGCGGCGATCCGCGCGGCCCGGCGCTACGCGGGCAACTCGACAATCTGGCCGCGATGAGCCGGGGCGACGCGCACCGCCTTGCCACGCTGGACGAGGCGCTGCGGGTGCAGGTCCTGATCGAGGCGATGTTGCAGGGGTGATCGCGCTGCCGCGCGCCTGATAACGCTTTCTCACTCGCGTCAGAAGTGGTTAACTCCGCGCCGGGAGACTTGTTTGTAAAAGAGAGAGGGAGGGAGACCCCATGACACGTATGAACCGCCGCCACGCGCTTGGCCTGATGGGGGCCGCCGCTGCGAGCACGCTGGCCGCCCCGGCCATTGCCCAGAACAAGAAGATCACCGTTGGCGCGCTGCGCTTTACCTCGCATTCCGGCAGTTTCATTGCCGTTGAGCGCGGCTATTTCGCAGAAGCGGGCCTTGATGTGGAGTTGAAATTCTTTCAGGCCGCGCAACCGATGGCCGTAGCGATTGCCAGCGGCGATGTGGATTACGCCGTGACGGCGATTTCGGGCGGCTTGATATCGCTCGCCGACAAGGGCGCGGTCAAGGTGATCGGCGGCGCGCTGTCCGAGCATGAAGGCATCGACGGGCAAAAGATCCTCGCCTCGGACGCGGCGTTCCAGGCGGGTATGAAGACGCCCAAGGACATGGACGGCAAAAGCTTTGGCATGACGACCGCCGGGTCCTCGTTCCATTACATGGGCGCGAAGATCGCACAGGCTGAAGGGATCAATCTGAAGTTCAAGCCGCTGCAAAAGGTCGGCGCGGTGATCGGTGCGCTGAAATCGGGCCAGATCGACGCGTGGTCGATCGTGCCCCATATCGCCAAACCGCTGGCCGGGTCGGGCGCGGTGCATATCATCGGCGACGTGGCGAGCTATATCCCCGACTATCAGGTGACGACGTTGTTCACCTCGTCCAAGAACGCCGCGGACGAGCAGGACATGACCAAGGCCTTCCTTGCCGGCTATTCCAAGGGCGCGGCCGATTACGACGACACCATGATCGACATGAAAGGTGGGCAAGAGGGCGTCGACCAGATGGTCGAGTTGATCCACAAGTATGTCTATACCGACCGCCCGCTGGAAAAGGCCAAGCCGTCGATCGTCAACGGCACGATGATGCTGAACCGGGGTGCGGCGCTGAACATGGCGTCGGTGCGCGATCAGCTTGAGTGGTTCAAATCCGAAGGGCTGGTCGACAGTGGCGTCACGATGGAGATGCTGGTCGATCCGTCCTATGTCGAAACCATGGGCTAAGGCCCGGGATTCACACTGACTTGGCGCCGCCCCGTTTGCCGGGGCGGCGCGTTTCCATACCGAAGGTCCGCACACATGGAACTACGCCTCGACGGGGTCAGCCACGCCTATGGCGGCACACAGGTGCTGCGCGACATCACCCTGACCGTGCCCGAGGGAAAGATCGTCTGCATCGTCGGGCCATCGGGTTGTGGAAAATCCACATTGTTGCGGATGATGGGCGGGCTGGAACGGCCCGACGAAGGCACGATCACGCAGTTGGGCGAACCACCCGAGGGCTGCCTCAACCCGCTTACTTACGTGTTTCAGGATTTTGCCCTGCTGCCGTGGCG
The DNA here is from genome assembly GCA_030848925.1 of Rhodalgimonas zhirmunskyi. GTDB lineage: Bacteria > Pseudomonadota > Alphaproteobacteria > Rhodobacterales > Rhodobacteraceae > Rhodalgimonas > Rhodalgimonas zhirmunskyi. Next base: position 146,998 of record JANFFA010000005.1, on the reverse strand, counting down.
CAGCGTCGAAGGGAATATCTCGCTCGCGCTTGAAGATCATGACCTGTCCAAGGCGCGGCGCGCGGCGATCATCGAAGATGTGCTCGCACGCACCAGCCTTTCGGATTTCGCCCGCGCCCTGCCCCGCCAGCTTTCGGGCGGGATGAAACAGCGGGTCGCCATCGCGCGCGCACTGGCGGTGAACCCGGCGGTGATGCTGCTGGACGAGCCGCTATCCGCGCTGGATGCGCAGACCCGCGTCTTGTTGATGGACGATCTGGTGTCGCTCTGGACGCGGGCGCCCTTTACCGCCGTTTACGTCACCCACAACTTGGCCGAAGCGGTCCGGCTGGGCCACAGGATCGTGGTGCTGTCACGCCGCCCCGGTGCAATCCGCGAGGTTGTCGAGATCGACAGCGATCTTGGCGCGCGCGGCGAGGGCGACGCGAAGCTGGAGCAGGTGCAGACGCACCTTTGGCACCTCATGCGCGACGAGGCCCGCGCAGCGGATGCGGAGTTGGCCGATGCGTGAGACGACAGTGAACGATGCACCACCGCATGACCAAGCCGCCAGCGCCGGGTCCAACGCGCGCCCGGTGCCGTTTCGTGGCGGGGGCTTCGCGCCGCAGCCGCGCAAGGGCGTGGGGCTTGTCGTCTTTGTTGCGCTCATCGCACTGGCCGAGTGGGGCACGCGCACCGGGTTCATCACCAACCTGACGCTGCCGCGCCCGTCGGATGTGCTGATCACGCTGGGCGAGTTGTGGGACTCGGGGTTGTTGATGAAACACCTGCAACCTTCGCTGACCCGGCTTGCCGTGGGCGCGGCGCTGGGGGTGGCTGTGGGCATCTGGGTGGGCATCCTGATCGGGTTGTTTTCTTACGTGCGCGCCGGGCTGGTGCCGCTGGTGGCGGCGCTGTTCCCGATTCCGAAAATCGCGCTGTTGCCGTTGTTCGTGATCTGGTTCGGCATCGACGAAGGGTCGAAATACGCGCTGATCGCCTTTGGCACCTTCACGCCCACGGTGGTGGCCACGTACGGCGCGGTCGATAACGTCGATCGGGGGCTGATCCGCATGGGGCAAAGTTTCGGCCTGAGCTGGGCGTCGATCGTGCGCAAGATCGTGTTGCCCGGCGCGATGCCCGGCATCCTGTCGGGCCTGCGTGTCAGCCTTGCGATCGCGATCATCCTGCTGGTCGCCGCCGAGATGCTGGGCGCGGAATACGGCATCGGGGCCTATATCCTTGAAGCCGGGTCGCTTTACGATCTGGAACGGTTGTTCGCCGGGGTGGTGATCCTGTCGCTTCTGGGGGTGATCGTTTCGGCGGTGATCACCCGGATCGAGAAGCGGCTGCTGCGCTGGCGCGGCTGAGGCCGGACGTCAACGCGCCCGGCCCCACCGATCATGTATTGTCGTTGACCGTGATACCAAGACCCACAGCGCGCCCGATCAGGCCGAGGATCGTCTGTGCCGTGGTGACCGGGCTTTCCGTAGCAAAGACGGTGTCGCCGGGATTGATCTCGAATTTGCGCGCGGCAAAGAGGCCATCGGCATTCGTCAGATCGAAGGCAAAGACCACCTGCGGCAACTCTGGCCCTTTGCCATCGCTGCGCAGCTGTTTCGCGCTATAGTCCCGCAGCACCAGAACCCCTTTGAGGTTGGCACGGGCATCGGACAGGCCGCCGATCAGAGAAAGCGCTTCGAGCGCGGTGATGTGTTCCTTGGTGAAATACACCAGCTCTTCTTTGCCGGTCGCCCCGAGGGCGGTGAAGTAGCGCTTGTCCTCTTCCACGACGACCTTGTCATCGCCACGCACGACGATGTTCTTGGAAGCGTTGGCCATCAGGTCTTCGGCGCGGATCTCGTAGGTTTTGCTGCCCCGGAACAGGCGCACCAGCGGATAGCGAAGGCTTGGCGAAATGCCACCGCCCTGCGCCAGCAGACTGAGGATCGTGACGTTCCGCTCGGCCAGAGGGTAGGTGCCGGGCTTGGCGACACCACTGACCAGATCGGCCGAGTTCTGATGGCCCGACTGGTGGATCAGCTGCACCTGCGCATCCGGCGCAATCGGCGAGAGCGCCTCTTGAATCTTGCGACGCGCGGCATCGGGGCGCATGCCCGTCACCAGCACTTCGTTGAGATAAGGCACGAACACCTTGCCCGAAGGCGAAACGCTCAGCCCTTTCATCGCGACCGAGTTCGAGCCGTTCGCAGTGAGAAGCGAGTTTTCCTGGCTGTCCCAGATCACAACGTCGATGATATCGCCCGGGCGAATGATCTGCCCCGAAGGACCACGACCGCCTGTCAGCCAGTGGTAGTTGCCGCTCCAGCCCGTTACCGGCCAGGATTGCAGCGCCAAGACATTAGAGCGACCGACCTGAACCACCTGAAAATTCGGTGAGTCCTTGTCCTGTTCCTTGAGAACCTCGTTCACCATTCCCGCGCCACGCGGCAAGGAACAGGCCGCAAGAAGGAAAACTAAGGCGCAGGCCGCAAATACTCTGCCCGATTTTCTCAACGGATGTCCCCCATCCAAAATTCATCTGTTTGCCGAGGTAATACACGCTATATGCTGGTGTAGTCAGCCCTTAATTCACAAAACATGGGATCGTCGGCGAGAATATGGCGAAACAGGAACACCACGGCGGGATTCTGGTTCTGGGCGCGAGTGGCCAGTTGGGACGGATGCTTCGGCGATACTGGGCATCATCGCAAGACACGGCCCCATCGCATGGCAGCGAGGTCTATTGGCAATACCGGCGCAGGCCGGGTCCAGAGACGCACGGACACTGGCTGCAATGGTGCCCGGGTGATCCGGTGCCCGGCGATCTGGGGCCGATCCGTGCGATCCTTGCGCTATGGGGGGTGACGCCGGCACATGCGAAAACCGCGTCGGATCTTGCCCTGAACGCCAAGCTGGCCTTGCAGGCGCAGGATCTCGCGCAGGACATCGGTGCCGGGTTGGTGCTGCACTGTTCGTCTGCCGCCGTCTATGAGCCACGTCCAGCCGCGCCCGGCGCGATATCTGGCGCCTTTCCCGAAACGCGGGCGGGCGGACAGATCAACGCCTATGGCGCGGCCAAGCTGGCGATGGAAACCGCTTTGATGGACTGGGCCGAGGCGCATCCGCGCGGCGCGCGTGCGGTGTCGCTTCGGCTGGCCAATGTGGTGGGGGCCGACAGCCTGTTCGCGGCGATTGGCGGCGCGCTTGGCCGCAGCGGCGATCACACGATCACGCTCGACCAATTCGACGATGGCGAAGGCCCGTGGCGCAGCTACCTGACCATGCCGGACCTTGCCCATGTCGTGGATCGGCTGGTGGCCAGCCCGCCCAAGCGGTTGCCGAGGGTTCTGAACGTCGCCGCGCCGCAACCGGTGGCGATGGAGGCGCTGGCGCGCGCGGCGGGCTGTGGGGTCAACTGGCGCCCTGCCCCCGACAGTGCCGCGCGCATGGTCGCGCTCGACACCAGTGCGCTGCGCCAGATCGTCCCGCTGCCCGACCGCAACGCCGAGGATATGATCGCAAGCTGGAACGCGCTGCGGGGGGCGCAGGGATGACGCCGGGCAAGCGGATTGTCGATCTCGTGCTGGCGCTGATGCTGGCGATGGTGCTGTGGCCGGTGGTGCTTGTGATTGCGGCGGTGATCCTGATCCGCGATGGCCGCCCCGTGCTTTACCGGGCCGAACGGATGCGCGCGCCGGGCCAGCCCTTCATGTTGTGGAAATTCCGCACCATGACGCAATCCGCCGCCGACAGTGGCGTTACGGGCGGTGACAAGGTCACGCGGATCACCCCGACCGGCAAGTTCCTGCGCCGGACCCGTCTGGATGAGGTGCCGCAGCTTTGGAACATCCTGCGCGGCGATATCTCGTTTGTCGGTCCGCGCCCGCCGCTGCGCCGCTATGTCGAAGCCTACCCCGAGATTTACGCCGAGGTGCTGAAATCGCGCCCCGGTGTCACCGGTCTTGCCACGCTGGCCTATCATCGCCACGAAGAGCGCCTGCTTGCCGCCTGCAACAGCGCGGAAGAGACCGAAGCCGCCTATTGCCGCCGCTGCATCCCGGCCAAGGCGCGGCTCGACCTGATCTATCAGCGCGAGCGCAGCCTGTGTTTTGATCTGATGCTGATGGTAAAGACGGTGTTTCGCCGGGTGCCGCTGCATCGCAGGCGCGGCTGAACTGGCCAGATCGTCACGTGGCACCAATGGCGCGCGGCGTCTGACGGACGGCGCGAAAGCGCGCAATTCGTCAAATGTATACCATGGCACACATTGACTATCGGCCCCATCTGATCTAGCAGAAGGCCAATCGTCGGGGCCATGCGAGATTCCCTCGCCTGACCCTGCAACGCCGCACCGATCCCGTGTCAACGCGGGCGTCGGGCGGGCCAGAAAAGCGGAGATGCAGCATCATGGCCAAGACCCCCGATATCATCTACACCACCGTCGACGAAGCACCCGAACTTGCCAGCGCGTCGCTCTTGCCGATCATCCGGTCCTTTGCGTCGGCGGCGGGCATCGACGTTGCCACGCGCAACATCTCGGTCGCGGCGCGGATTCTGGCGCAATTCCCCGATTACCTGAAGGACGATCAGAAGGTGTCGGACGATCTGGCCGAACTGGGCGATCTGGTGAAAACCCCCGAGGCCAACGTGATCAAGCTTCCGAACGTGTCGGCCTCGGTGCCGCAGTTGGAAGCGGCGGTGAAGGAACTGCAATCGCAGGGCTATGCCATTCCCGATTACCCTTCGGACCCCAAGACCGACGAAGAAAAGGAAATTCGCGCGCGCTATGACACGATCAAAGGTTCGGCTGTGAACCCGGTCCTGCGCGAAGGCAACTCGGATCGCCGTTCGGCCAAGGCGGTCAAGGAATACGCCAAGGCGCACCCCCATTCGATGGGCGACTGGAGCGCCGACAGCCCCACCACCGTTGCGGCGATGCCGGGCGATGATTTCTTCGCCAACGAAATCTCGACCACCATCAGCGCCGATCAGGCGGGCAACGGCAAGATCCTGTTCACCGATGCGGACGGCAACGAGACCAAGCTGAAGGGCGGGCTGCAATATCGCGAAGGCACCATCGTCGATGCGACCTACATGAGCGCCACGGCCCTGCGCAGCTATATCAAGGCCGAGGTCGAGAGCATGGAACCCGGCGTTCTGTTCTCGGTTCACCTCAAGGCGACGATGATGAAGGTGTCAGACCCGATCATCTTTGGCCATTTCGTAAGCGTGTATCTGGAAGATTTCATCGCCAAGCATGGTGACAAGCTCGACTGGAACCCCAATTCGGGCATCGGCGCGCTGGAAAAAGAGATCGCCGGCAATGCCGAGATGGAAGCCGACCTGAAGGCCGCGCTCGACGCGCGCCCGCCGCTCTATATGGTCGACAGCGACAAGGGCATCACCAACCTTCACGTGCCGTCGGACGTGATCATCGACGCCTCCATGCCCGCGGTGATCCGCGCGGGCGGCATCGGCTGGGGCCCGGATGGCAAGGCCGCGCCGACCAAGTGCTGCATCCCCGACAACTGCTATTCGGTGGTCTATGACGAGACGATCGATTTCTTCAAGAAGAACGGCAAGCTGGACGTGACCACCGCCGGCGCGGTGTCGAACGTCGGCCTGATGGCACAGAAGGCCGAGGAATACGGCTCGCACCCCACCACGTTTGAAATCCCTGCGAACGGCACCATCCGCGTGTTGGGCGGCAATGACGATGTGCTGCTTGAGCAAAAGGTGTCGAAGGGCGACATCTGGCGCAGCTGCACGGTGCACAAGGAGCCGATCCTCGACTGGATCGCGCTTGGCATCCGCCGCACCAAGGCAACCGGTCTGGCCGCCTTCTGGCTGGATGCGAACCGCGCCCATGATGCGGAGCTGATCAAATATGTCGAACCCGCGTTGAAAGAGGCCGGGATCGAGATCCCGATCATGGCCCCGCGCGAGGCGACCCGCTTCACGCTGGAACACATGACGGCGGGCAAGGACGTGGTCACCATCACCGGCAACGTGCTGCGCGATTACCTGACCGACCTGTTCCCGATCCTTGAGCTGGGCACCTCGGCCAAGATGCTGTCGATTGTCAGCCTCATGCAGGGTGGTGGTCTGTTCGAAACCGGTGCGGGCGGCTCTGCGCCCAAGCACGTGCAGCAGTTGGTCGAAGAAAACCACCTGCGCTGGGATTCGCTTGGCGAATTCTGCGCGCTGGGCGAAAGCTTCAAGTTCCTCGCCGAGAAGGGCCATGCCAAGGGCGCGCTTTACGGCGCGGCGATCGAGGACGCGACGCAGAAGGTTCTGGAACACGGCCACTCGCCCGAGCGCAAGGTCGGCCAGCCCGACAACCGCACCTCGCATTACTGGTTCGCCCGCTACTGGGCCGAGGCGCTTGCGGCACAGAGTGAAGACGCCGACCTCGCCGCGCATTTCGCGCCCATCGCCAAGGCGATGGCCGAGGGCGAAGAGGCGATCCTGTCCGAGCTGATGGCGGATCAGGGAAAGGCCGTTGATCTGGGTGGCTATTACCACACCGATGCTGCGAAAACGGCGGCGGTGATGCGGCCCTCCAAGACGCTGAACGCGATCATCGGCTGACTTGGGCCTGATATGAATTGAGAGAGGGGCGCCGCCGGGCGCCCCTTTTTCGTTTCAACAGTGTGCGGAGCCGAGCTTCGCCAGACCGCGGGGTGGCGACCCTTGGGTTGTTCGGGGCAGTTTATCTTTGCAGATCCGAAAAACCCCTGATCGACGCACCTGCGTCAGCCAATCGCCAGCCCGGGGGGCGGTCTGGCCCCTCTCGGCAGATTTGGCGGGGCCAAATCGCCTGTCGGCAATGGAAGCGCGGCGGCCTTCGGCCTTGAATCCGCGCCGGGCGCTACGCACGGTCAGAGAAAACGCCGTGGCCCGTCATGTCGCGGACAGGCCTCCTGTATGATGCGCGGCTGGTCGGTTAGCCCAATACGGCAGGGCCAAAGATCAGCCCCAGCCCCAGCACCGCCAGACCGGCGCGGATCACCCGCGAAACCCGCCCGATCAGCGCGAAGGAAATCGCCGCCAGCCCCGCGCCCAGCGCCACGAAGGCGATCAGGGCGGCGACCGGCGCCTGCCCCAGCCCGATGATGGCGGGCCACGTCACCATGCCCAGCGGGATCAGGTAAAGCCCCACGCCCAGCGCCATCGCCGTGAGGGCGACCTTGATCCAGTTCTCCTCGATCATGCCGGCGGCGATGAAGACCGCGCCGCAGACCGGCGGTGTGATGGTCGACAAAAGCGCGAACCAGAAGACGAACAGATGCGCCTGTAACGGCTCAAGCCCCAATTCGATCAGCGCCGGACCCGCGACCGAGACACAGATGACATAGGCCGCCGTGGTCGGCACCTCCATGCCCAGAATCAGGCAGGCCAGCGCCGTCAGCGCCAGCGAGGCCCAGAGCATGCCGCCCGACCCGGCAAGGATGACCGAGGTGATCTTGACCCCCAGCCCGGTCACTCCCAGCACGCCGATCACGATCGATGCGCACAGGATGATCGCCGCGATCATCGACACTTGCCGCGCCGCCGTCAGCAGCGCGAGCGCCACCCGCGTCGCGGTGCGCGCTGGATCGAACGTCAGGCTGCCATCGGTCAACAGCAGCGCCGCGCCTGCAAGGATGGCCAAAGCGGCGGCATATTGCGGCGTGAACCCGACCGCGAACATCGCCACCAAAAGCACGGTGAAGGGGATGAGGAAGAACATCGCCGTGACCGCCACATCGCGGCGCGCGGGCCGATCTTCGGGCGCGAGGCCCTGAAGGTGAAAGCGCGTGGCATAGGCGTCGATCCCGATCCAGACGGCAAAGAAGTAAAGCAGCGCGGGCAACAGCGCGGCGGTCACGATCTGGGTGTAGGGCACGCCCGTCAACTCAACCATGACGAAGGCCCCGGCCCCCATCAGGGGCGGCATGATCTGCCCGCCCGAACTTGCCACCGCTTCGACCGCCGCGGCCAACCGCTTGGGGTAGCCCAGCTTTGTCATCGCCGGCAGGGTCACTGCCCCGGTCGAAGCGACATTGGCGCTGGCCGAGCCCGAGATCGAGCCGAACAGCGCCGAAGACAGGACCGAAACCTTGGCCGCGCCACCGCGCAAGCGCCCGGCGGCGGCGGCGGCGACGTTCATGAAGCCTTGCCCCGCCTCGCCCGCGTTCAGCACCGCACCGAAGATGACAAAGATCGACACCACGCCCACCGACACGGCGGTCAGGCTGCCCCAAAGCCCGCCTTCGGCGATCACCATGGTGCCAAGGAAGCTGCGCAGCGGCGTGCCGGAATGGCCGAACTCGCCCGGGATATGCTGCCCGAACAGCGCGTAAAGCAGCGCCGCCAAGGCGACCAGCGGCAAGGGCCAGCCAATCGCGCGCCGCGCCGCTTCGAGCACCACGAACAACAGCGCGAAGGCCAGCCAGACCTGAAACTCGCTTTCCAGAAAGCCGTATTGATCGGCCAGCATGTCGGCGTTCCACGCGATCCAGACCGTTCCGGCGATGCCGATCCCCGCCAGCACAACCCCCGACCACAGCCGCCAGCCCCGCGCCCCGAACAAAAACACCCAAGGCAGGATCAGCGCCATGTGCAACGGCCGCGCCACGAGGTTCGGCACAAGGCCGGAAAAGATCAGCCCGATGTGAAACGCCACCAGAAGGGCGGCAAGGGCAAGGAATCCGAACCGGGCGCTGCGGTTGTCGGGAAGGTCGGCAAGGGTCGTCATGGGGCCATGTCTTTCGCAAAAAGAACGGCCGGGCGCTTGGCCCGGCCGTATCGTTCAGGCAGTCTTGCGGCCTTACTTCTGTGCGTCGCTCAGCGCAATCCCCGCCTCTTCGTAATAGCGCAGGGCGCCGGGGTGGATCTTGCCGTTGATGTTGTCCAGCATGGCCGGGCTGACACCATTCCACCAAGGCGCGCTTTCACCCATCTTGGCCTTTTCTTCCCAGAAGGTCTTGGTCAGCGCATAGGCGGTGTCGTCGTCCATCTTGGTGGTCGTATAGGCCACCACCGGCAGCGAGGTGGTGGTGATATCCGTTTCCTGGCCCGCGTAGGTGCCCGCCGGGATCACCAGTTCGGTGCGCTTGGTTTCGGCCACCTGTTCGGGGGAAAGCGACAGCACCGTCACGCCGGTCGAGGCGGCGGCTTCGATCACGTTGGGCGCGGGATAGGAACCAGCGGTGACGAACCCGTCGATCTGCCCGTTTTTCAGCGCGTTCACCGCGTTCGACAATTCGGCATCGGCGATCTTGACCTTGCCCTCAAGGCCAAAGAGCCCAAGGTATTTCTCACCCTCGCGGGCGCCGAAGCTGCCTTTGCCCAGAAGGATCGTCTTGCCTTCCATCCCGGCGAAATCGGTCACGCCCGAGGCATCCGACATGACAAAATGCATGGTCAGCGACGGGATCGGGAACAGCGCGCGGATCTCGTCGAACGCCGGGTCGCCCTTGTCCTTGAACATCGCCTTGCCGCCTTGGGCAAGGCCGACCAGAGCGGGCGGCGTGGTAAAGACGTAATCGCCACCGCGCGCGCGCACCTCCATCACGTTCTGGACCGAGCCTTGGCCCTCTTCCAGCGTGACGATCACGTTGCCGTCGGTGCCCGCTTTCATCGCTTCGGCCAGTTGCACGCCCATCTGGTAATAGGACGTGCCCGCCTTGGCGGATTTATAGGTGATGCGCGTTTCGGCCCCGGCCTGAACCGCCATGCCGGCCACGATTGCGGCACCCAGTGCCCCGGCCTTTACCCATGTCTTGATATGTTTCATCTCTGATCTCTCCCGTCATTTGGCCGCGACAAAACAACAGCGCGGGCCGATGGTCAATGGCTCACGCGTCGCTGCGATGCAGCATAAGCCCCTGAAAACTCGGGCTTGTTTCCCGTGACCATTTCCGCATGATGATCCGCATTATTCTGGGAGGAGTATACAAATGAACAAGTTGATCACCGGGCTTGCCTCGGCGGCGTTTCTTGCCGCCAGCAGCCTCGCGCTGCAGGCCGCCGACACCACCATGCGGATTTCGCTGCAACTTCCGCTGAAAAGCCATCTGGGCCAGAACCTCAAGATGTTCAAGGACGAGGTCGAGGCCAAGTCCAACGGCGATATCGCCGTGGAAATCTATGACAGCGCACAGCTTTACAAGGACAAGGAAGTGCCCCAAGCCGTCGGGTCGGGCGCGATCGAAGCGGGGGTTGCCTCGCTCACCCGCTATGTGGGCGATGTGCCGATGGTGGACATCTTCTATCAGCCGTTCATTTTCGACAGCGAAGAAAAGGTGCGCAAGGCGGTCGAACCCGGCAGCCCGATTCGCGGCCCGATTGACGACGCCATCGCCGATACCGGCAGCACCGTCCTGTGGTGGCAGGCCTATGGCGGCGCGATCATGCTGTCCAACGGCGGCCCGATCAAGACGCCCGCCGAGATGAAGGGCAAGAAGGTGCGCGTGTTCTCGAAGACCCTTGGCGATTTCGTCGAGGCCGCGGGCGGCGCGCCGACGATCATCTCGGGCTCTGAGCAATACCTTGCCTACCAGCGTGGCACCGTCGATATCGGCATGACCGGGGTGTCGGGCGTGCAGTCGCGCTCGCTCTGGGAGGTGATGGACACGATCACCAAGACCAACCACGCCGACATCGAATTCATCGTCGTGGTCAACACCAAGTGGTGGGACGCCCTGCCCGAGGCGCATCGCGCGATCATTTCCGAAGCGGCGATGAATGCGCAAACCTCGGTGCGCAATGAAATGTCGGCCATCGAACAGCGCGCCTATGACGCCGCGACCGCGAACGGCATGACGATTTATACCCCCACCGCCGATGAAATCGCCGCGTGGCGGGCCGTGTCGCAGCCGGTCTATGACGAGTTCCTTGCCGCGACGGGCGAGGCGGGCAAGAAGATGATGGACGCCGCTGCCGGCTTCTGATCGCACACAGGCCCGGCGCGCGGGGAAAGGCCCCTCGCGCGCCGGTTTCCCATTTTTCCGGACATTGCCATGCGCTTTATTTCCCTGATCGAGACCGCGGCGGGCTGGATCGCCGCCGTGTTGCTGACGCTGACCGGCGCGATGCTGACCTACGAGGTGGTCGCGCGCTATTTCTTTAACGCACCCACCATCTGGGCCGCCGAGTTGAGCCAGCTCTGCCTGATCTGGGCGGTGCCGGTGGCCGCCGGTTGGGCGCTGTCGCATCGCCGCCACATCCGGGTCACGGCGGTTACCAACCTGCTGCCGTTCCGCGCCCGGCAACTGGCCGAAATCTTTGCGCTGCTGGTGGTTCTCGTCTTCTCGCTGGTGGTGATCGTCTATGGCTACGAGATTTTCTACGACAGTTTCGCGCGCGGCCGCACCACCGGCACCATGCTGGACATGAAGGCCTGGGTTCCCGAAGCCTCGGTGCCCGCCGGGTTCGTTCTGCTGGCGTTGTCCTGCGTCGCTTGCCTGATCCGCGCGGTGCAGGGGGACTTGGGCGACGCCGACAGTCACGAGGTGCTGGAATGACGATTCTTCTGATCCTCGTCGCCCTATTCGGGCTTTTGCTTCTGGGCGTGCCGGTAGCGTTTTCGCTGGGCATGCTGGGGCTGGCGATGCTTTATCTCGGCGGGTTCTCACCGCTGATGGCGCCACAGGCGCTGTTGTCGACGATGGACGGGTTCATCCTGCTTGCCGTGCCGCTGTTTTTGTTGATGTCGAACATCCTGCTCAAGGGCGGTGTCGGGCGTGATCTGTTCGCGGCGGTGCAGGCGTGGGTCGGGCATTGGCCTGGTGGTCTTGCCGTGGCGACGATCATCTCCTGCGGCATCTTTGCCGCCATTTCGGGTAGTTCTGTGGCCACGGCGGCCACCATCGGCACCGTCGCCGCACCCGAGATGATCAACCGTGGTTACGAGAAACGCTTTGTCTATGGCCTTCTGGCCGCCGGGGGGACGCTGGGCATCCTGATCCCGCCGTCGATCCCGCTGATCATCTATGGCTTCGTGACCGAGGAATCGGTGATCGCGCTGTTCATGGCCGGGATCGGGCCGGGGCTGGCGCTGATCGCGGCTTTCATCGTCTATTCCGTGATCTCGGCCAAGTTTCTGCAGAAATACGAACCCCTTCCCCCGGTCAGTTGGCCCGAGCGGTGGCGCGCCTCAACCCGCGCGCTGCCCTCGCTTCTGCTGGCCGCCGTGATCCTTGGCGGGATCTATTCCGGGGCCTTCACCCCGACCGAGGCCGCCGCCATCGGCTTTGCCGTGGCGCTGCTGATCACCGGGGTGCTATTGCGCACCCTGACATGGAAAAAACTGTGGGATGCAATGGTCGAGGCGATGTCGACCACGGTCGCGATCCTGCTGATCATCGCGGGGGCCAAGATTTTCGGCAAGGCGATCACGCTATATCGCATCCCGCAGGATATCTCGGTGCTGATTTCCGATCATATCGCAACGCCGCTGGGCCTGATCCTGATCGTGTCGGTGGTGCTGTTGCTGATGGGGCTGGTGTTCGAGGCGCTTTCCATGGTGCTGATCATGACGCCGGTCCTGCTTCCGGCGGCGATGGCGATGGGGTTCGATCCGATCTGGTTCGGCATCTACATGGTGATCATGGTGGAATGCGCGTTGATCACGCCGCCCGTGGGGCTGAACCTTTACGTGATCCAATCAGTGACACGCTCGACGCTGGGCGATGTGTCCAAGGGCGTGCTGCCGTTCCTTTTGATCATGCTGATGCTCACGGCGGTGCTGTATGCCCTCCCCGACCTTGCCCTTTATATCCCCTTCAAATTGTGAGGCTTTAGATGACCACGCAACCTGAAAAGCTGCGCGCGCTACTGGCGCAACCCGGGCTTTTGACCATGCCCTGCTGTTTCGACCCGCTCTCGGCCAAACTGATCGAACAGGCGGGGTTTTCACTGTCGTTCATGTCGGGCTTTGCCGCCTCGGCGGCGCGGCTGGGGATGCCCGATACCGGGCTGATGTCCTATGGTGAGGTGGTCGATCAGGGGCGCAACATCTGTAACGCGGTGTCCTTTCCGGTGATCGGGGATGGCGACACCGGCTATGGCAATGCGCTGAACGTGAAGCGCACGGTCAAGGGCTTCGCTCAGGCCGGTTTCGCCGCGATCATGATCGAAGACCAAGTCTCGCCCAAACGCTGCGGCCATACGATGGGCAAGGCGGTGGTATCGCGTGACGAGGCGTTTGAGCGGGTGCGCGCAGCCGCCGATGCGCGCGCAGAAGGGCACGACATCCTGATCCTTGCGCGCACCGATGCGCGCCATGATCACGGTCTGGACGAGGCGATTGAGCGGGCGCAGGAATTCCGCCGCCTTGGCGCCGATATCCTGTTCGTCGAAGCCCCGCGTGACGAGGCGGAAATGGCCGAGGTTTGCACCCGCATCGACGGGCCGTGCATGGCCAATATCGTCGAAGGCGGCATGACCCCGGCCCTGACCCCGGCCGAATTGGAAAAGCTGGGGTTCAAGATCGCGGCCTATCCGCTGACCCTGATGTCGGCGGCGATGAAGGCGATGGTCGATGCGCTCGAAGCATTCAAGACCGGTATCCCGGCCGAAGAAACGTTGATGAGCTTTGACGACATCAAGCGCCGGATCGGGTTCGACGCCTATTTCGCAGAAGAAAAGCGCTACGCCGAAACCCGCTGATCAGCTGTCCGGCCCCGGCCCAAGGATGTCGAGCGGCTGGAATACCGGGCCGCGCGGCGTGTCCTCGTAAAAGGCATCAATGCCGAACACCTCGCGGATCAGCGCCGGGGAAAGCACCTCGCCCGCCGGGCCATCCGCCGCGATGCGGCCCTGATGCAGCACGACAAGCCGCGTGCAATAGCGCGCCGCCAGCCCCAGATCGTGTAGCGAGACGATGACGCCGCGCTCCCCATCCCGCGCCAGCGCGGCAAGGCTTTTCATCGTGCCGATCTGGTGCGCGGGATCAAGGCCGGCAATCGGCTCGTCCGCCATCAGAAGCGGGGTTTCCTGCGCCAGCGCGCGCGCCAGCAGGACGCGCGCCTGCTCCCCGCCTGAAAGGCGCGTCGCGGTGCGGTGGCGGAACGGTTCCAACCCCAGCGTGGAAAGCGCATGATCGACGGCGGCGCGATCCTCGTCGGCACTGGCGCGCCCCTCATGCGGCACCCGGCCCAGACCCACCAGCGCCTCGACGCTGACGGGCCAGGCGATCTCGCGGGTTTGCGGCATCCACGCGGCGTGGCGGCCCCGTTCGCCCGGTGTCATCTCGGCCAGCGATGCGCGCCCGGTGAAGGGCACAAGCCCCAGTGCGGCGCGCATCAAGGTCGTCTTGCCCGCGCCATTGGCCCCGATCAACCCGATCAACTCACCCGGGCGCACGTCGAGCGTGATGTGCGACAGCACGGGTCGCACGCGCAAGGTGACAGACAGGTCGGACAAGTTCAGAAGGGTCAAAATCCATCCCTCCTGAACCGCCAGATCATCCGCAGGAACAGCGGCGCGCCCACAAGCGCGGTCAGCACGCCAAGTTTCAAGTCACGCTCAGGCAGGATCAGCCGTGTGGCAATGTCGGCGGCCAGCAGCATCATCGCCCCGCCAAGGGCAGCGGCGGGCAAAAGGGCCCCGGGGCGCGCGCCCACCGCACGGCGCAGAAGATGCGGCATCACCAGCCCGACAAAGCCGATCACCCCCGCCACCGCCGTGGCCCCGGCGATGATCGCCGCCGTGCCGATCACCAGCGCAAGGCGCAGGCGGGTCAGGTCAATGCCCATCGCGCCTGCCGCGTCCTCGCCCAGCGTCAGCGCATCAAGACCCCGGCCCAGCCGCAGGAGCAGCAGCGCGCCGAACAGGATCAGCGGCGCCGCGATCATCACGTCGCGCCACGAGCGGTCAGCCAATGAGCCCATCATCCAGAACACGATTTCATTCGCGGCAAAGGGATTGGGCGACAGGTTCAGCACGAGAGAGGTCAGCGCACCGGCCAGCGCCGACAGCGCGATCCCGGCAAGGATCAGCGCCAGCGCCCCGCCGCGTGGCCCGGCCAGCGCAAGGATGGCGAACACCCCCGCCAGTGCGCCCGCCAGCGCCGAAAGCGGCAGGCCCAGCGCCCAGCCCCCGGCAAACCCCGTCTGGATCGCCAGCACCGCGCCCAGCGCCGCCGTGCCGGAAATCCCGATCAGCCCCGGATCGGCCAGCGGATTGCGCAGGTAGCCCTGCATCGCCGCCCCGGCAAGGCCCAGCCCCGCCCCGATCAACAGCGCGAGAATGGCGCGCGGCAGGCGGATTTCACGCATCACCATGGTCAGCGGGCCATGATCGGCAAACAGCGCGGCAAGGCTGTCACCCGGCCCCGCCTCGGCCGGGCCAATGACCAGCGAAACGAGGAACAGCACAACCGTGCCAAGGATCAGGGACAGGGCGAGGGCTGTGCGCATCACTCGCCCCCGGTGATCAAACGGCGCAAATCGGCGGTGCGCGCCACTGCGCCCAGCACGGCGGGCGTGCCACAGACCCAGTCGCGATCCGTCATCGCGCTGCGCGGGCGGCCATGCAGGATTTCTTGCAGCACCGGGTGCTCCATGATCGCATCCGCGCGCGAGGCGCCGGGATAGGGGCGTCCGGTGATGATGGCGTCAGGTGCGCTCATGGCAAGGATCTCAAGCGGCATGAAGCCACCATAGGCAAAACCCGCGTCTTCCGCAGCATTATCGAACCCGGCGGCGCGGATGATATGGCCGGCCAGCGTCTCGCGCCCTGCCGTATAGCCGCCTGCGCCGAACAGGATGGCGTAGGGGCGTTGCCCGTCGGGGCCTGCGAACGCCGCCAGCTTGGCGCGATAGTCCTGCGCCAATGCGGCGGCCTTGTCCCCCTGCCCCAGTGCCGCGCCGACCTCTTCCAGCCGCAGCGCCACATCCGCCAGCGTATTGGCGGTATCGAACTGCGCCACCGGAATGCCCAAGCGGCGCAGCATTGAAACCGTCGCGGGCGAGGTGAACCGCCCGGCCAGCACCAGATCGGGCTTCAGCAGATAGATTTCCTCGGCGCGGGCGTGGTTGATCGGCACCTCTGCCGCGTCCTCGGCCATGGACGAGGCGCGCGGATCACGCGCCATGAACGAGACCGAGACAAGCTGTCCCGGCGCGGCCACCAGCATGGCAAGCTGATCGGTGCACAGGTTGATCGACACAACGCGTTCGGGGGGCGGCGCGGCTTTCTCACCGGCCGCCCCCCGCTCCGCCGCGATACCGAGGAGGATCGCGACGGAAAAGGATATGAGCCTAGAAATCCGCACGCAGACCGAAGGTGATCGCGCGGCCCGGCATGTTGTAGCCGCCCGCCGTTTCATAATCTTCGTCGGTCAGGTTCTCGACCCGAAGATAGGCCTTGGCCTGATCCGTCATGGCATAATCGAGCGTGAGGTTGACCAGCGTGTAATCGCCCACCTTGTGGTTGGCCGGGGCAAAGGCGCTGGGGTCCACGTCGGCGACATGCTGCACCTCGAGCCGCGCACCAAGGCGCGGCGTCAGGTCGGCGTCGATGCCAACGACCAGATCGTGCCGGGGCACCCGCACAAGCCGCACGCCGCTGTTCTTGGCATCCGTCAGCGTGTAGTTGCCATAGAGCGAAACCGCATCGCTGAGCGCGTATTTCCCGCCCAGTTCCAGACCCTTGGACACGGTCAGGCCCGACACCTGATTGTAGCAACCAAAGCCGCTGCCACAGGCGACCGAGGACGGATCGAAACCGATCAGATCGTCGATCTCGGTGTAAAACAACGTCGCCTCGATCGAAGCACGGGCGCCAAACCGATGCTCGATGCCCAGTTCGGCGCTGCGGCTCTTTTCGGGTTGCAGCGCGCTGTCGCCATAGGCGCTGTAAAGTTCATAGAGCGACGGCGCGCGGAACCCGGTGCCGAAGACCGCGCGCAGCGAGGTCGCCTCGCTGACCCGCCAGACACCCGCGGCACGCCCGCTCCACTGACCGCCAAAGACCGAGTGATCGTCATAACGCGCGGCCAGCGACAGGTCGACATCGGGGCGCACGGCCCACTGAAGCTCGCCAAAGGCCGAGGTGGTCTCGACACTGTTGGAGAGCGAGGCGGTGTCGGCGCTTTCCTCGGTGCGGTCGAGACCGAAGTTCAGCCGCAGGTTTGCGTTGAGGTCGGCATTGGCAAGATACGAGAGCTGCTTGCGCTCGGAATCGAAATAGGTGCTGAACCCGCCCGGATCGCGGAATTCGGAGTTGAACACCGAATAGCTGATCGTGTGCTGGATCGCGCCGGTCGTGATCTCGGTGAACACCCGCCCGCCGCGTTGCAGCGACTGGTTGGAGCCACTGTTGTCGACGGTCGAGCGGTCGATTTCGAGGTCATATTCCATCCGCACGCCCGTCATGCCCACAACCACGTTGTCGGTCAGGTTGAACCGGCTGGAAAAGGTCAGGGTGTTCTGGCTGACGCCATCGGTTTCCGTGTCGCCCGCGCGGGCCGAAATGCCATCGCTTTCGAGCACCGAATAGCTGAGCGTGATTTCAGCGCGCTCTTCTTTCTGTGACAGGGTCAGGCTGGCCGACTTGGTGTCAAAGCTGCCGTATTCGACACTGCCCGAGCCGGAAAAGCCCATCTTTTCGGGGCGCGCGGTGGTGATGTCGATCACGCCGCCGATCGCCTCGGAGCCATAAAGCGCCGATTGAGAGCCTTTGAGAACCTCGACGCGCGAGATACCCGCGCCGGTCAGGCCGCCGAAGTTGAAGCTGGTCTGGGTGTTCGACGGGTTGGTCACGTCAATCCCGTCGATCCGCACGCCGGTATAGATGTTCGACAGGCCCCGGATGCGCACGTTCGACGCCGCCCCGGTGCCACCATTGGCGGAAAAGCTGACGCCCGGCACGCGCGACAGCGCATCGGTCAGGGTGGTGGCGTCTTCGCTCAGCGCCTCGCCCTCGATCACCTCGACGCTGGCGCCGGTGCGGCTTGCGGGGGTGGGTGACAGGCTACCCGACATGATGATGGTGTCGAGGTCGGTGACCTCCTGCGCCAGCGCGGCGGGCGCGGCCAATAGCAGGGGAAAGGCACAGGTGGCAAGAAGGCTGGATTTCAGCGTTGGTCGGGTCATGTTTTGGTCCCTCATCGCGGCTTTTGGCGCCGCGTTATTGGTGGTCATGCCCGGGAAAAGCGTGGCTTCCCCCGAACGGTGCAAACACCTCGGCGGAAGACGGTTCCGCAGCCCATGACGCCCCACGCGCATGAACAGGGTGCAGCTTCGGCAGGTCTCCTGACTCGCGGGTCTGGGCTTGGCCGGTCCTTCCCGCCGCGTAAACGCGACAGTGGTCTCTTCCGGCTTCGCTCGCCGCTTACAGTTGCGGGGGCAGTCGCGGGTTTGGCTTGGGGGTGACCCCTTGTCGCACCGCGTTCCCTTTTCACCGGGCAAATGCCCGGACCGAAGCAATCCCCGACTATCCGCCGGGGTTTGGCCTGTAAACCCTAATTCACCTTGTGAGTGACGCGAACCGGCGGGGCCGTAGCGTCGCGGTGTGCCGGAAGCCCTTGATCACGTCACGCTTGCTGGCCCCGGTGTTGGCGGTGGCGCGGATGTGCATCGGGACTTCCTTGCAATCCCTGATCGCCATTAATGGCGCCACTCTCAAATTTCGCCCGCAATCACGCGCGAACCACGTCACAATCCTGCCCCACCTATCTGGCATAGGCAGAGGGTGCGCGGAGTGGCGGGGCCGGGCGCGCGAAAACCACCCTCGTGATGGAACTTAGCCGAATCATGCACTACCGTTCGAGAAAATCTACTCAGCAGGCCCCGGCCCGACCCGGATCAGAGACCCTGTCGCAAAGACCCAGAAGGTGACACGCATGATCAATCCCATTCTTCTTTGTGGCGGTTCTGGCACGCGTCTTTGGCCGCTTTCGCGAAAAAGCTATCCAAAGCAGTTTTCCCGCCTGATGGGGGACATGTCCCTGTTTCAGACCTCTGCCCTGCGCCTTTCCGGGGGGAATTTTGCCGCGCCGGTGGTTTTGACCGGGTCCGATTTCCGCTTCATCGTGACCGAGCAATTGGCCGAAATCGGCGTTGATCCCGGCGCGATCCTGATCGAACCCGAGGGGCGAAACACCGCCCCCGCCATCCTTGCCGCCGCATTGTGGCTGGAAAAGACCGATCCCGATTCGCTGATGCTGGTGGCGCCCTCGGATCATGTGGTGCCTGACCCGGATGCGTTTCGCGCCGCCGTATCGGCAGGCGAAACCGCCGCGCGTGAGGGGCAGTTGGTGACCTTCGGGATCAAGCCCACCTATGGCGAAACCGGCTATGGCTATCTTGAACTGTCCGAGGATCCGGGCGACTTTTCCCCGCGTGCCATTCCGCTCAAACGTTTTGTCGAAAAGCCCAACGCAGAGCGCGCACAAGAGATGGTCTCCTCGGGAACCTATCTTTGGAACGCGGGGATATTCCTGTTTTCTGTCAAGGTGATCCTTGATGCGTTCCGCGCCCATGCCCCCGAACTCATGACGCCGGTCGAGGCGGCGGTTGCGCAAGGCAAACCCGATCTGGGCTTCCTGCGCCTTGATCCGGATTCCTGGGCAAAGGCCGATGATATTTCAATCGACTACGCGGTCATGGAACGGGCCGATAACCTTTCGGTCGTGCCCTTCGACGGCGGTTGGTCGGATTTGGGAAGCTGGGATGCCGTATGGCGGGAAACCCAGCAGGATGGGCGTGGTGTCGCCCTTTCCGGCCCCGCCACGGCGATCGATTGTGACGACACGCTGCTGCGCTCCGAAGATGAAACGCTCGAGGTGGTCGGAATCGGTCTCAAAGACATGATCGCCATCGCCATGCCGGATGCGGTGTTGGTGGCCGACAAATCGCGCGCGCAGGACGTGAAACTGGCGATTGCCGCGCTGAAGGAAAAGAAATCCAAACAGGCCGAAGCCTTTCCCAAGGATCACCGCCCGTGGGGCTGGTTCGAAAGCCTCGCCATTGGTGGGCGGTTTCAGGTCAAGCGGATCGTGGTGCATCCGGGTGCCGCGCTGTCGCTGCAAAGCCACCACCATCGCGCGGAACACTGGATTGTCGTCGAAGGCACCGCAAGTGTGACGGTCGATGACGAGGTAAAGCTCGTGAGCGAGAACCAGTCGGTTTACGTCCCACTGGGCGCGCGCCACCGGTTGGAAAATCCCGGCAAGGTGCCCATGGTCCTGATCGAGGTCCAGACCGGCATGTATCTGGGAGAGGACGACATCATTCGCTACGAGGATGTCTACGCCCGCAATTGACCATGGGTTTGTTGGGGGACGTTAGTCGGGAAAAAACTTCCCCGCACACAGTCGCCATGTAACGCCCCGGAATTGGCATCAGCGTTGCGCGCACGCGCGCAATCACGTGCAGGCAGGCGAAAATCTTGTTGGCAGGGTGTAGGGAAGAGCTGATCGCGCAAGATCAATCTTGCTTCAAATCAATGAACTACGAGGGGGTAAGTGGCGGACCGAGGAGGATTCGAACCCCCGACCCCTTGATTCGTAGTCAAGTACTCTATCCAGCTGAGCTATCGGTCCGTGAGGGCTTCACTTAGACTTAAGCCCCGAGGGATGCAAGAGGTTAGGTCAGGTTTTTTCCGGCAATGTTTCGGCCTTTTCGACAACCGCCCCCGTGCGCCCCGCTTCCCCCACTTCGCGTGGCAGGCGGATCACGAAAGTGGTGCCGGTTTCGTCGCTATGCTCAAGGATCAGCATACCGCCATGGCCGCGCACCAGTTCGGCGGATATCGCAAGACCAAGCCCCGCCCCGCCTTTGCGCGTGCCGCCCTGAAACGGCTGGAACAGGTATTCGCGGGCGCGCGGCGGCAGGCCCGGCCCGGTGTCCGACACGCGAATCGCCCAATCCGCGCCCTCATCGCGACAGGAAATCGCGATTTCCCCCGCCTCGCCGCGCGCGATGATCGCTTGGCGCGCATTGCGCACGAGGTTCGACAGCACCCGGTGCAACTGTTCGGGATCGGCATGCAGCAGGGTCTGCTCGGGCACGTCCTCGGACAGGCTGACTTCGGCGTCGCCGATGGCAAGCCGCTCGGCGGCCAGCACATCGCCCAGCACATCCACCAGTCGCACCGGCACCATGCGCGGCGCGGGTTCCTCGGCCTTGCCATAAGTCAGCGTGGTTTCGCACAGGTTCACCGCCCGCGTGATCGAGTTGACAAGCCGGGGCGCAAGCCGCTGCACGCCGGGGTCTTCGCTGGCTTCGATCCGGTCGGTAAAGAGCTGCGCCGAGGTCAGGATATTGCGCAAATCATGGCTGATCTTGGCCACCGCGCTGCCCAGTTGCGCCAGCCGCTCTTTCTGACGCAGGGCTTGGGTCAACTCGGTTTCAAGTGATTGCAGCGCTTCTTCGGCTTGGCGGATTTCGGTCACCCCGGCGCTGGGGGTGATGATCCGGCGGCTGTCTTCGGGGTTGGCGGCATAGCGCTGCATCTGACCCACCACATGCTTGATCGGACGCACCAGAAGACGGCGCACGGCAAGGAACAGCAACAGCGCGGTGATCACCGAGATCACGGCGCTCAACAGCAAGATGCGCAGCCCGTAATCGATCATCGCGGCGCGCAAAGGTTCGGTTTCAAGCGTCACCTCGATCAGCAGGCCCGCCTCGCCCACCGGGTTGCCGATCACTCGGATCACCTTGGGCTCGAAATCGAACAGCCGCGCCATCGCATCGCGGATCAGCGGCAGCGCGCGCCCGTCACGCAGATCGAAGGTCGCATCAATCGGGTGCGGCAAGGGGGAGGACAACATCAACTGGCGTGCCTCGTCGCGGCGCAGCACCACGTTGAACACCCCGGCGGTGCGCAGCAGTTCCTCTTCCAGCGAAGGGTCGATCATGTCGTCGGCCAACAACGCCAGTGCCGCGATCTGCGCCCGCTCGAGCCGCGACAGCAGGTAATCCTCGCGGAACCGGGCCACCGACGGCACGAAGATCAGGATTTCCGCCAGCATGACGAATACGGTCGTCAGGATAAGGAAGCGCCCGGAAAGCGAGTTCAGCATCGCGCGCCCCCACTCGGCCACGCGCAGGCAGGCCGCGACTGCGACTGCGACAGGGCAAGCGCCCCGCAGCCCATTCCGTTCCCGTCGC
Organism: Rhodalgimonas zhirmunskyi; assembly: GCA_030848925.1. Classification (GTDB taxonomy): domain Bacteria; phylum Pseudomonadota; class Alphaproteobacteria; order Rhodobacterales; family Rhodobacteraceae; genus Rhodalgimonas; species Rhodalgimonas zhirmunskyi. Next base: position 124,907 of record JANFFA010000005.1, on the reverse strand, counting down.
CCGGCTTATGTTCCTCTGCGTTCAACTGCGCCCCACTTGTCCCACATTGGTTCGTGGCTCAGGGCAGCCAGCGCTGTATCGTGCGCACGGCCCAGGTCACGGCTTTGTTATCAAACAACCTGGGTGTGAAATAGGTTCCCGCGACGCGTTTGTGAACCTCTGCCCGTGTCGGATAGGGCATGACCATCCCGGCGACGGCGCTGATCTTCATGTTTTGCGACAATGCCAGCGCCCAAAATCCGATCTGTTCGCCCGCGCCCTGCCCCACGATGGTTGCCCCCACCGGGCGGCCCTTGACCACCATCACCTTGGCAAACCCTGCGGTCGCGCGTTCGGCCACGGCGCGGTCATTGCCCGCGAAATCGGCCCGCAACACTTCCAGCTTGTCGCCGTGTTCCTCGCGCGCCTGCGCCTCGGTCAGGCCGACCTGCGCCAATTCCGGGTCGGTATAGGTGGCCCACGGGATATGCGCCGTGCTGGCCTTCGCGGGCAGGCCGAACATCGCCTGCCGGATCACGATCCCCGCGTGATAGCCCGCGACATGGGTGAACTGCATCCCCCCCGCCACGATATCGCCAATCGCGTAAACCTTCTTGTTCGAGGTCCGCAGCCGCGCATCGACGGTAATCCCGCCGCGCGCGGTTTCGATCCCCGCCTTGTCCAGATCAAGCCGGTCAAGGTTGGGCACGCGCCCCAGCGCCACCAGAAGATGCGTCCCGGCAAAGCGGCGCCCGTCCTTGGACGTCACCTCGATGGCGCCTGCCTTGCCGCTGACCGCTTCGGCCATGGCGCCCTCGGCGATGGTCACGCCTTCGCCGCGCAACGCTTCGATCACCAGCGCCGCCGCTTCGCCGTCATCGCGGCCCAGCGCCTTTTGACCTTCGATCACCGTCACTTCACAACCCAGCCGCCGATGCGCCTGCGCCATTTCCATGCCAATCGGCCCGCCCCCAAGGATCAACAGGTGCTTGGGCCGCTCACGCAGATCGAAAATCGTTTCATTGGTCTCGAACGGCACCCGGTCTAGCCCGTCGATGGGCGGCACCAAGGGGCGCGACCCGGTCGCCACCACCACGCGGCGCGCGGTGATGCTCTGCCCGCCCGCCTCGACCGTGCGCGGCCCGGTGAAGCGGCCATATTCCGTGATCACCTTCACGCCCAACCCTTCGAACCGCTCGACCGAATCGTGCGGCGCGATCTGGGCGATGACATCGGCGACGTGGTCTTTCACCGCAGCGAAATCCACCTCTGCCGTGGCGGGCGCGATGCCCATGTCGGTGCCCTTGGCCCGGCTCGCCGCGCGCGCCGCGGCCGCCAGCAGCGCCTTTGACGGCACGCAGCCCGAGTTGAGGCAATCGCCCCCCATCTCGGCCCCTTCCAGAAGGATGACATCCGCCCCCATTTGGGCCGCGCCCGACGCCACGGAAAGCCCACCAGAGCCTGCGCCGATCACCAGAAGATCACATTTCACGTTTTCAATCCCACTCATATCGTCCGCCCCCGGATCGCGCGCAGCCCCACGGGCAACAGCGCCAGAAGGCACAGCCCAAGGATCGGCAACAGGATATGCGGCTCAAAGATAATTCCCAGATCGGGGCTTTCACCGCGCTCGAACACATGACCCAGCCCCGCCCCGACCGAGGTATAGACAACCGCGCCGGGAATGATCCCAAGGAAGGTGGTGATCGCGAACCGGCGAAGCGGCACATCAAGAAACGCCGGCAGCAGGTTGGCCACGAAGAACGGCACCGCAGGTACCAGCCGGATCAGGAACAGCATCGACCACTGGTTCGCATCCAGCCCGCGCTTGACCCGCGCGATCATCCCGTCACTGGCATCGATCCGCTCGGCCAGCCGCGCCCCAAGCCCCCAGCGCGCGGCAAGAAAGATCGCCACCGCACCAAGGCTCGCCGCCGTCACGTTATAAAGAGCGCCCGGGAAGGTCGCGAAAAGAAAGCCCCCCGTCAGGGTCGCGACGGTCGCGCCCGGCAGCGAAAACGCCACGATCGCCACATAGGCCGCGATGAACACCGCTACGCTGGCCGCGTAATGCTCATCCCGAAAGGCGATGAGGGCGGCGCGATTGTCGCGCAATGTATCAAAGCTCAGCACATCGCCCAGCGTCAGCGCGCCCAGAACGGCCACGGCCAGAATCACCGCCAGCGGCAGCAGCCTGAGCCAGAGTGGGCGCGGTTCATCCGGCGTGACGGGGGCGTCCGGTGTCTTGGTTGTCATATCGGTCATGTCATCTTCCATTGTGCGGGACTTGTGACATGAAATCGCACCTCGCACCCCGAAATTCCGCCCCGCTTCACAGGCGCTTGATCGAAACCCCGGGAAACGTGAGAGATTCGGGGGCAAAAGACGGGGTTCGTAACATCTTGCGCCGCACACGCCGCTGATTCCGGGCAAATTGGGGAGAAACCGTAATATTTCGCCGTCCCTGCGCGCGGATTCCCGGTATAGAGGCGAAATGCAGGCCGACAGAAGACCGGACATCGGTGGAAAAACTCGAAAAATCCGCCACAGGTGGTTTGACAGCCTCGCATGAGGCCCCTATAGACCGGGCTTCGATTACACATTCCGGGCATCCGCGATTCCGCGCGCCTGCCCCTATGACGGAGACGGAGCGATGAAGCGCACCTACCAGCCCTCGAACCTCGTTCGTAAACGCCGCCACGGCTTCCGCGCCCGCATGGCGTCGAAAGCAGGCCGCAAGATCCTGAACGCGCGCCGCGCCCGCGGTCGCAAATCGCTGAGCGCCTAAGCGCGCCCTTTCGGGTGCGCGGGGGTCCCGCGATGAGAGTTCTGACAACCGCCCCGGCCCCGGCCCGGGCGGTTTTCTCACGTTCGGGCCACGGGTTCCACCCGGCTGACCCGCGCGGGGCGATCAGATGATCGAGGTGCTGAGCAAACGCGCCGAGTTTCTCGCCGCTGCGCGCGCACGGCGGCAGGGCACCAAATCGATGATGGTGCAGGGCCGCGATCGCGGCGACGACGCGCCGCCGCGCGTCGGCTTCACCTGCTCCAAGAAGGTCGGCAATGCGGTCGCCCGCAACCGTGCCAAACGCCGCCTGCGCGAAGCCGCGCGCGCCGTGATCGCGGCCCATGGCCGCCCCGGCTGGGATTACGTTTTGATCGGCCGGGCCGAGGCCACCGCCGCCCGCCCCTTCGAGGCACTGAAAGCCGATCTCGAATATGCGCTTGGCAAGTTGCACGGGCAGTCGTCGGGCCAAACGTCGGGCCAAACCTCGGGCCAGACATCCGAAACATGAGCCCCCTCGCCCATATCCTCGCCCTGCCGGTGCGCGCCTACAGGCTGACCTTCAAATCATGGGTCGGCCACAATTGCCGGTTCGAGCCGACCTGCTCGTGCTACACGCTACAGGCGCTGGAAAAGCACGGTGCAATCAAGGGCGGCGCACTGGCTGCATGGCGCATCCTGCGCTGCAACCCGTGGGGCGGCATGGGCTTTGATCCGGTGCCGGGCTGCGAAACCTACGGCGACGATTGCCGCTGTGGCCACGCCCCCTCCGGTGACAAACAAGGCTGACGCGCAAAAAGCGACGGCCCGACCCGCTCCATACCGCAATAAATTCAGGGCATGTCGCCCCTGTGTTAGCCGATGTCGCGGATCGGCGCTCATGCTCTCCCTATCCACAGCGGAAAAAAGGGAGCGCACAGATGACCACCGATCTCTCGGCCGTTCTTCGCCCGATCGCCCGCGCGGGCGGCTTGCCCAACGCCCATTACATCGACCCGGCCCAGCACGAGGAAGAGCGCCAGGCGCTGCTGCTCGATCAATGGGCCGGCCTCGCCGTGGCGGCGCAGGTGCCCGAACCGGGCGACGCCCTGCCGATCGACTTCCTCGGCGCGCCGCTGCTATTGCTGCGCGATCGCGCGGGCAAGGTCCGGGTGTTCCACAACGTCTGCCGCCATCGTGGCATGATCCTCGTCTCCGAACCGCGCCGCATCGAAGGCGCGATCCGCTGCCCCTATCATTCGTGGTGCTACTCGACCGAAGGCAAGCTCGTCGCCACGCCCCATGTCGGCGGCCCCGGCATGAACCGGCACGACGACATGCCGCGCTCAGAACTGGGGCTGGTCGAGGTGCCAAGCGCGATCTGGCGCGACGTGGTCTTCGTCAACGTCAATGCCAACGCCGCCCCGTTCGAAGAGGTCCACGCCGACCTGCTCGCCCGCTGGGCCGAATTCGACAGCCCGCATCACCACGGCGGCGCGGACAGCCGCTTTTCCCTTACGGTCAAGGGCAACTGGAAACTCGCGGTCGAGAATTACTGCGAAAGCTACCACCTGCCTTGGGTGCACCCCGGCCTCAATTCCTATTCCCGGCTCGAGGATCACTACAATATCGAAGCGCCCGGCCTCTACTCTGGTCAAGGCACGCTGGTCTATCGCCAGATCCGCAGCGAAGACGGCACGGTGTTTCCCGATTTCCCCAGCCTCTCCGACAAATGGGACGAGGGCGCGGAATATGTCACCGTCTATCCCAACGTGCTTTTGGGCGCGCAACGTGATCACGCCTTCGCCATCATCCTCGCCCCGCAAGGGCAAGAGGAAACCCGCGAAGATATTCACCTCTACTATGCCAGCCCCGAAACCGATGACGCCCTGCGCGCCCGAAACACAGCACAATGGCGCGAGGTGTTCGAAGAGGATGTGTTCGTCGTCGAAGGTATGCAGAAAGGCCGCCACACCCCCGGCTTCGATGGCGGCCGCTTCTCGCCCGCGATGGACGGGCCGACGCATTGCTTTCATGATTGGGTCGCCCGCACCCTGACCGCCAAACGCCAGAGGTTGGCCGCTGAATGAATGCGCTCGACGCGCGCCTGCTGGCCGCCCATGCGGTGGGTGATGCCCATGCCCTTGCCCCGCTCTATCGCGAGGCCGCCGCGCAGGCGAAAGATGACACCGCGCGCGGCTTCTACCTCACCCACGCGCTTGTTTTCGCGCTCGAGGCCGGCATTCCCGAGGCCGAAGAGATCGCGGCCCAATTACGCCGCATGGGCCGGCTTTGACGTGGCCCTATGGGGGCTCTGCCCCCAAACCCCCGGAGTATTTTTCGAAAAATGAAAGGAACGCGGCCCCCCTGCTTCACTTGACCCCAAATATCCCGGGGGTGAGCCCGAAGGGCGAGGGGGCAGCGCCCCCTTTTCCTGTCTCCGCTTCCATGCGATAGGGCTGTCATGTTCGACGAAACCGACGATATCCACCCGCTCTTTCACGGCGCCCCGAAGACGACCGAGTTCAAGAAGCTGCGCAAGCGTCTTGTCTCGAGCGTGCGCGAGGCGGTGGATCAATACGGCATGATTGAAGAGGGCGCGAAATGGCTTGTCTGCCTGTCGGGCGGCAAGGACAGCTACACCCTTTTGGCGATTCTCTACGAGTTGAAGTGGCGCGGTCTTCTTCCGGTCGAATTGTTGGCCTGCAACCTCGATCAGGGCCAGCCGGGCTTCCCGGCCACGGTGTTGCCGACGTTTCTGGAAGAGCGCGACGTGCCGCACCGGATCGAATATCAGGACACCTATTCCATCGTCATGGACAAGGTGCCAGCGGGGCGCACCTTCTGCGCCCTTTGCTCGCGGCTGCGGCGTGGCAATCTCTATCGGGTCGCGCGCGAAGAGGGGTGCTCGGCGGTCGTGCTGGGCCATCACCGCGACGATATCCTCGAGACGTTTTTCATGAACCTCTTTCACGGTTCACGGCTGGCGACGATGCCGCCCAAGCTGGTCAATGAAGAGGGCGACCTGTTCGTTTACCGCCCGCTGGCCCACGTGGCCGAGGCCGATTGCGAGAAATTCGCCCGCGCGATGGACTACCCGATCATCCCCTGCGACCTCTGCGGCAGTCAGGACGGGCTGCAACGCCAGCAGGTCAAAGCGATTCTTGACGGTTGGGAAAAGAACGCCCCGGGGCGGCGGCAAAAGATGTTTCGCGCCCTGATGAACACCCGGCCCTCGCATCTGCTTGATCCGGCGCTGTTCGATTTCAAGGGCCTTGCGCGGCGCGACGATTGAACCGTCGGTGTTGCGGCGCGCACCCGGCTAGATCGAATTTCTGATAGTTTTTTCGCAGAAGAGTTGCGCCGTTAAACTGGTGTTGACGCAGAGGCCCTAGCGTCTTGGCAATCGTAATGAAGGTTCGCCACGGGGGATAGCTGATGGCCCAGCGCCGCATGCTCACGCTCGCCATAGTCCGCGCCATATTGCGGCGCATGATGTCTGGACCGCAGGTCCTTGCCTTGCTGCCTGCGCTGGTGCTGGCCGCTTATTGGGCGGGGGGTGAGGCCGCTCTCTTTATTGTGGCGCTCGGCGTGCCGCTGCTTGTGCTGATCGCCGGGGGCTTCGAAAACCGCCCCGGTGCCGACGGCCCGCCCCGCGATACCATCACCGGGTTGCCCCCCGCCGAAGCGTTGGAAACCGCGCTGGAGGATGCCCTTGTCGCCTGCAAGGCGAAAGGCCTGAAAACCGCCTGCTTACTGGTCCAGATCGAAGAGTTCGAAGGTGTCACCCGGCGCAATGGTGCCCGCGCCTCCGAGGTGCTGCTCGAATGTAGTGCGGGCCGACTGCGGTCCGCCCTGCGCGAGGGCGACCAACTCACCTATCTGGGCGATGCGGTGTTCGGCATTTCCCTGCGCGCGGTGCCGCAGCTTGATCTCGAAGCGGGAATCCAGCTTGCCGCGCGGCTGCAATCGGCGACCGAAGAGCCGGTCTCGCTCGACGGGGCGGCGGTCTATGTCTCGGCGGCGGTCGGGTTTTGCCTGTCGGCGCGCTCTTCGGTGAAATCCGGGCGCGGCCTGATCGAGCGGGCTGGAATCGCGCTCGACGAGGCGCGCCGCAACGGCCCTTCGGCGATTCGCGCCTATAGCCACGAGATGGGCAAAATCCGCCAATCGCACGACAGCCTTGTCGATGAAGTCAGTCTCGCGCTGGAAAACGGCCAGATTCGGCCATGGTTCCAGCCACAGATTTCCACGGACACCGGCCGCGTTACCGGCTTCGAGGCGCTGGCGCGCTGGGTGCATCCCGAACGTGGCGTCGTTCCGCCCGGTGAATTCCTACCCGCGCTGGAACAAGCCGGGTTGATGGAGCGACTGGGCGAGGTGATCTTGCGCGCGGCACTTCAGGCGGTGAACGGCTGGGACGCCGCCGGTGCCGAAGTGCCCTGCGTCGCGGTGAATTTCACCGGCGTAGAGCTGCGCAACCCGCGGCTGGCCGACAAGATTCGCTGGGAGCTTGACCGCTATGACCTCTCTGCTGACCGGCTGACCATCGAGGTGCTGGAAACCGTTGTCGTCGGCGCGCCCGAAGATACGGCCACCCGCAACATCACCCGCCTGTCCGAGATGGGCTGCCGGATCGACCTTGACGATTTCGGCACCGGCAATGCCTCGATCGCCGCGATCCGGCGCTTTGCCATCGAACGTATCAAGATCGACCGCAGCTTCATCACCCATGTCGATGAGGATGTGGAGCAACAGCGCATGGTTGCCGCGATCCTGACGATGGCCGAGCGGCTGGGCCTTGAAACCCTTGCCGAAGGGGTCGAGACCGCCGGCGAACACGCCATGCTGGCGCAACTGGGCTGCCGCCATGTGCAGGGCTTCGGCATCGCCCGGCCGATGCCATTCGAGCAGACCGCCGCCTGGGTTCAAAGCCATACCGCGAAGCTCGCCTCTCCGCCGCAGGTCGGGCGCAGCCAATCCGGCTGAGGCAAATCCGGCCGCGGCACGCCCGCGCGTCGCACGCCGTTTCGCACGCCGTGCCGCGCAGAGTGTCGCGCACAGTATCGCACGCGGTGTCGCACACGGTGTCGCACACGGTGTCGCAGACTGGGGCCGGGGCGTTCCCTTTGCAGCCTCGGCAAGCGCCGGTTTCCCGTGTGGCTTCCTCCACGAGATTGGAACCATCGCGCGAGAAACCGGCGCAAACTGCCCCGATTGCCCAATATCGGCTTGACCTTTGGCCGTTCACTCTGTTGAACCTGCCCCACCTGAAAGCCTCCGGGATGTCTTGCCAGACCCCCGGTGCGTTTCGGGTGGCCTTCGGGCCTACTATTCCAAAGGGGCAGCGAACAGGGCCGCATTTCCATGGACAATCAGAACAAGAATCTCATTCTCGCCGTCGCGCTTTCGATGATGGTGATCATCGGCTGGTCGATCCTGTTCCCGCCGCCCGAGCAACCGGTGGATGCCACCGCCCCTGCCGGCGCGACGCAGGCCACCGTAGGCACCACCCCGTCGGCGGATGCCACGACGGGAACCGCCGCAGGCACCACGGCGGGCACCGCTGCCGGTCAGGCCGCGCCCACCCCGGATCAGGCGATCGCCGCGCTGGCCAACAGCGAGCGGGTGCAAATCGACACGCCCAGCCTCGAAGGGTCGATCTCGCTCTATGGCGGGCGGATCGACGAGCTTCGGCTCAAGAATTACCGTGAGACCGTCGACAAGGATTCCGACATCGTCACGCTGTTCGCCCCGCAGGGCGGCGAAGGCGCTTATTACACGCTCTATGGCTGGGCCCCCGCCGCGGGTGTGACGGCCGACCAACTTCCCGGTGCGACAACGATGTGGGAGCTCGAAAGCGGCCAGACCCTGACGCAGGACAGCCCGATCAAGCTCAAGTGGGACAACGGCAACGGCCTTGTGTTCCACCGCACGATCGCGATCGACGACAAGTTCATGTTCCAGATCACCCAATCGGTCGAGAATACCGGCTCCACCACCGTCGGCCTTGCCCCCTATGGCATCATCGCACGCCACGGTATTCCGGTGGACATGAAGAAATTCTTCATCCTGCACGAGGGCGTCATCGCCCTGCACGATGGGGAACTGGCCGAAATCGACTATGACGATATCGAAGATTACGCCATCAACCCGGACGAAGGCGCGCAGGCCGAGGTCATGCGCTCGGCCGAGGGCGGCTGGATCGGCTTTACCGATCATTACTGGATGAGCACGCTCATCCCCGGCAACGGGGCCGTGAAAGAGGTCGTGAAATACGATTCTCGCCGCAACCTGTTCCAGACTGAAACCGTTTCGCCCACCCAGACCCTCGCACCGGGCACCTCGGCACAGGTTGAAACCCGGCTGTTCGCGGGCGCCAAGGAATGGGCCACGATCAAGCACTACCAAGACGAAGAAGGCGTCACCAACTTCATCGACTCGATCGACTGGGGCTGGTTCTTCTTCCTGACCAAGCCAATCTTCGCCGTGCTGCACTGGCTGCACGGAATCATCGGCAACATGGGCTGGGCGATCATCGCGCTGACCTTCTTCCTTAAGGCGCTGGTGCTGCCGCTGGCCTATAAATCCTATGCCTCCATGGCCAAGATGCGCGAGCTTCAGCCGCAGATGGAGAAGCTCAAGGAAGAGGCCGGCGACGACCGCCAGAAGATGCAGCAGGGCATGATGGCGCTCTACAAGCGCGAGAAGGTGAACCCCGCCTCGGGCTGTTTGCCGATCCTGTTGCAGATCCCGATCTTCTTCTCGCTCTACAAGGTGATCTTCGTCACGCTTGAATTGCGTCACGCGCCGTGGTTCGGCTGGATCAATGACCTCTCCGCGCCCGATCCCTCGTCGATCCTGAACCTGTTCGGCCTGCTGCCTTTCGATGCGCCCGATCCCGGTTCGATGCTGTCGTTCATCTCGCTTGGCATCCTGCCGATCCTTCTGGGCATCTCGATGTGGCTGCAACAGAAGCTGAACGTCGCGCCGACCGATCCGGTGCAGAAACAGATCATGGCATGGATGCCGTGGGTGTTCATGTTCATGCTGGGCAGCTTCGCCAGCGGGCTGGTGCTCTACTGGATCACCAACAACACGATCACCTTCCTGCAGCAATACGCGATCATGCGCAGCCACGGCTACAAGCCCGACGTGCTGGGCAACATCACGTCAAGCTTCAAACGCAAACCCAAGGACGCCGCGAAATGAGCACCCTCGCCCGGATCTGGCGGCACCCCATCAAGGGGATCGGCGCCGAAGAGCTGGGCGAGGTCACGCTTGCGCCGGGCCTGCCTGTGCCCGGTGATCGCGCTTATGCCGTGCTGACCGGCACGGCCGAGGACACCGGCGCATGGCAGCCCTGCCGCAATTTCGCGCGCGGCTGTTATGGCCCTGAACTGATGGCGATCACCGCGCACACCGATGCTGATGGCCGCATTACCCTGCGCCACCCGGCCCGGCCCGAGCTGACCATTGATCCGGCCACCGACGGCGCCGCGCTGATCGACTGGCTCACGCCGATCTATCCGCCCGAGCGCCCCGCGCCGCACACTTTGATCAAGGCGCCCGAAATCGGGATGGCCGACAGTTCCACCCCGGCTACGATCTCGGTTCTGGGCACGGCTTCGCTGGCCGCGCTGTCCGAAAAGGCGGGCCAGCCGCTGGATCAGCGCCGCTTTCGCGGCAACCTCTGGATCGATGGCCTCGCCCCGTTCGAAGAACTGTCCCTCGTGGGCCGCACCCTGCGCATCGGCGACGCCGAGCTGGAATTTCACAAGCGCATCGAGCGTTGTCGCGCCACCGAGGCCAACCCCGACACCGGCACGCGCGATGTCGATACGCTGCGCCACCTGCGCGAGGGTTGGGGCCACACCGATTTCGGCATCACCGCGCTGGTGCGCAAACCGGGCCGCATCGCCCCCGGTATGGAGGTCACTGTCGTATGACCCAACTTCCCTTCCCCCTTTCACCCGAACCCGATCACGCCGCATCCGAGGCCGGTCGCAAGCTGTTCGCCGGTGAGGTCGAGTTCCTCAAAGGCGTCGTCGCCATGTCCGGCCTGCCTGCCGACGACCGGATCGAGGTCTGTTTCGCGGGCCGCTCGAACGTCGGGAAATCCTCGCTGATCAACGCGTTGACGGGCCGCAAGGCGATTGCCCGGGCCTCCAACACGCCGGGGCGCACGCAGGAAATCAACTACTTCACGCTGGGGGACGAGCGCTATCTCGTCGACCTGCCCGGCTATGGCTATGCCAACGCGCCGCTCGACAAGGTGGCGAAGTGGCAAAAGCTGCTCAAACAATACCTGTCGGGCCGCCAATCCCTGCGCCGGGCCTTCGTTCTGATCGACGCGCGCCACGGGGTGAAGGCGGTGGACGAGGAAATCCTCAAGCTGCTCGATCAATCGGCGGTCACCTTCCAATGCGTGCTGACCAAGGCCGACAAGGTCAAGGCGCACGAGCGTGACAAGGTGCTGACCCAAGTGCGCAGCGCCCTGTCCAAGCACCCGGCGGCCTATCCCGAAATCGTGCTGACCTCGTCGGAAAAGGGCGACGGCATCGCCAATCTGCGCGCGATCATCGCCGGGCTGATCTAGGGCGCGAGGCCCTATCCCCGCCGGATCAACCCGATTTTCCAGAACACCCAGAACTGGATCACCGCCAGCACGATCAGCACGCCGACCACCCCCCAGAAGGCCCAGCCGACGCTTGCCCCCGGAATGCCGCCAACGTTGATCCCCAACAGGCCTGTGATCAGGCCCAGCGGCAAGAACACCGCCGTAACCACCGACAGCACCAGCATCTGCCGGTTCATCGCCTCGCCGCGCAGGTCCATGACCTCGTCCCGCACGATCTGCGCCCGGTCGCGGATCGAATCGAGCTCTTCGGCCAGCCGTGTCATCCGCTCGGCCGCCTCGCGCAGGCGCGACCGGCCCAGCCCGTGCAGCCAGTCCATCTCTTCCAACTCGAACCGATTCAACGCATCGCGCTGCGGGAACATGTAGCGCCGCATCATGATCGCCATCCGCCGAATATCGGCCAGATCGCCCCGCTGGACCGAACTGTTCTCTTCGATCACCTGATCCTCAAGCTCATCCACCCGCTCGTTCAGCGCCATCACCACCGGCTCGGCCCGCTCGGCCAAACGCAGCGCGATCCGTGCGACCAATTCGCCGGGGCTGACCGCACCATGCCCGCCTTCGCCGTCGCGGATCACGTCGCGCACCGCGTAAAGCGGGCGGCGTTGCAGGCTGATCACCAGCCGCTCCGAGATGAACATGCGGATCGACACCATGTCCTCCGGCTCGGCCCCCGGGCTCAGGTTCACGCCACGCAGGTTCACAAGGATGGTTTGCCCCTGCGCCGTGGCCCGCGGCGCGGTTTCCTCCGCCGTCAGCGCCGCCAGCGAAATCAAATCGATCCCCGACCCCCTGAGCCATGCGTCGATCTCGTCGCTACGCCCAAGAATATGCACCCAGTTGAACCCGTCCCCTGGAAGGTCCGCCATCCCGGCGGGCACCTCGATCGCCGTCATTCCGCCCGCGCCATCAAGGTGAAACGCCTGCATCGAGGTGATCAGCTGACCCGCCTCGTCGATCATATGCGCCGACCCGGACCTGTCGTTGCCGATTTCAATCCTGCCTGTCATGCGCCTGTTCACCCGTGTTAACATCGAAAATTCGAAGCCGCGGCTTTCCCTTTGCCCGGCCTTTCGGTAGAGGAACCCGAAACCCCTTCGGGATCAAGCAGGACTAAGTTCATGGCGATGGAAAAGACATTCAACGCGGCCGAGGCCGAAAATCGCATCTACAAGGCCTGGGAGGACGCGGGCGCGTTCAAGGCCGGCGCGGGGGCGACCCGCGACGAAAGCTTTACCATCATGATCCCGCCGCCCAACGTGACCGGTGCGCTGCACGTGGGCCACGCCTTTAACAACACGCTACAAGACATCCTGATCCGCTGGCACCGGATGCGCGGTTTCGACACGCTTTGGCAGCCCGGGCAGGACCATGCCGGCATCGCCACGCAGCTTCAGGTCGAAAAGATGCTGGCCGCCAACGGCGAACCGGGTCGGCGCGATCTGGGCCGCGAGAAGTTTCTTGAAAAGGTCTGGGAATGGAAGGGCCAGTACGGCGGCACCATCGTCGAACAGCTCAAGCGGTTGGGCTGTTCCTGCGACTGGTCGCGCAATGCCTTCACCATGGCCGGCGCGCCGGGCGATCCGCGCACCGGGCACGAGAATTCGCCCAATTTCCATGACGCCGTGATCAAGGTCTTTGTCGAGATGTACGACAAGGGATTCATCTATCGCGGCAAGCGGCTGGTGAACTGGGATCCGCATTTTGAAACCGCGATTTCCGATCTGGAAGTCGAGAATATCGAAACCCCGGGCCACATGTGGCACTTCAAATACCCGCTCGCCGGGGGCGAGACCTATACCTATGTCGAGAAAGACGAAGACGGCAACATCACCCTGACCGAGGAACGCGATTACATCTCGATCGCCACCACCCGGCCCGAAACCATGCTGGGCGATGGCGCCGTGGCCGTGCATCCCAGCGATGACCGCTATGCGCCCATCGTCGGCAAGCTGTGCGAAATCCCGGTCGGGCCCAAGGAACACCGCCGCCTGATCCCGATCATCACCGACGAATATCCCGATCCCACCTTCGGTTCGGGCGCGGTGAAGATCACCGGAGCGCATGATTTCAACGACTATGGCGTCGCCAAGCGCGGCAATATCCCCTGCTATCGCCTGATGGACACGCGCGGCCAATTGCGCGCTGATGGCGAGGCTTATGCCCACGCCGCCGAAAAGGCACAGGATTTCGCCCAAGGCAAACCCTTCACCGAGGCCGAGGTCGACGCCATCAACCTCGTCCCCGATCACCTGCGCGGGCTGGATCGCTTCGAGGCGCGCGCGCGTGTGGTCGAAGAGATCACCGCCGAGGGCCTTGCCGTGATGACCCGCGCGGACGATCCGCGCCTTGGCACGACGGCACTCAAACCCGACGCCGAGGGCGCGGACGAGATCGTGCCGCTGGTCGAATCCAAGCCGATCATGCAGCCCTTCGGCGACCGCTCGAAGGTGGTGATCGAACCGATGCTGACCGACCAGTGGTTCGTCGATGCCGAGAAGATCGTCGGCCCCGCGCTCGACGCGGTGCGCTCGGGTCGCACGAAAATCATCCCTGAAGCGGGCGAAAAGACCTATTACCACTGGCTCGAGAATATCGAGCCTTGGTGCATCTCGCGCCAACTCTGGTGGGGCCACCAGATTCCGGTGTGGTATGGTCTCGACCTCTCGGGCGAAGGCTTTGTCGATGACGAGGGCGACGGCGCGCTCGACATGGTCGAAATGGGCCGTTTCCTGCTTGATCAGCATCTTTTGGTCGGAGATGAGCATCACCACGCCGCCACCGATTTCGAAACTGTCTGCGCTAAATTCAACGATGTGTTGGCCACCCTGCCGACACCGCTCAACCACGCCCGCATCGTCGAGGTCGCGACCCGCGCCGAGGCGATCGAGGCACTGGCCGCATCGCTCGCCGAATACGAGGCGCATGACGAGGACCCGACCAAGCTGATCTATCCGATCTGGCGCGAGGCGGATGTGCTCGACACGTGGTTCTCCTCGGGTCTCTGGCCGATTGGCACGCTGGGCTGGCCCGAACAGACCGAAGAGCTTGAGAAATACTTCCCCACCGATGTGCTCGTCACCGGTTTCGACATCCTGTTCTTCTGGGTCGCCCGGATGATGATGATGCAATTGGCCGTGGTCGATGACATCCCCTTCCACACCGTCTACCTGCACCAGTTGGTGCGCGACGAGAAGGGCAAGAAGATGTCGAAGACGACCGGAAACGTCATCGACCCGCTTGAAATCGTTGACGAATACGGCGCCGACGCCCTGCGCATGACCAACACCGCCATGGCGGCGATCGGCGGCGTGCTGAAACTGTCCGAGGAACGCATCAAGGGCTATCGCAACTTCGGCACCAAGATCTGGAACGCCGTGCGCTTTGCCGAGATGAACGGCGTTTACGAGGCGCCGGTCGCGCCCGGAATCCCGCAGGCCAGCGCCACGGTGAACCGCTGGATCATTGGCGAAACTGCCAAGGTGCGCGAAACCGTCGATCAGGCGCTGAGCGACTATCGCTTCAACGATGCCGCGCTGGCGCTGTATGCCTTTACCTGGGGCAAGGTCTGCGACTGGTATCTCGAATTGTCCAAGCCGCTGTTGCAGGGCGACGACGACGCGGCACAGGCCGAAACCCGCGCCACCATGCGCTGGGTACTCGATCAATGCCTCGTGTTGCTGCACCCGATCATGCCGTTCGTCACCGAAGAACTGTGGCAGGAAACGGCGCAGCGCGACGGCTTCCTGATGCTGAGCGCATGGCCCAGCTATGGCAGCGATCTGGTCGACCCGGCCGCCGACCGCGAGATGAACTGGGTGATTTCACTGATCGAAGACATCCGCTCGGCCCGCGCCCAGATGCACGTGCCCGCTGGTCTCAAGGTCCCGCTGGTGCTGCGCAGCCTTGATGAGGCCGGCCGCACCGCCTGGGCCAACAACGAAACGCTCATCAAGCGGCTCGCCCGGATCGACAGCCTGACCGAAATGGCGGAATTCCCCAAGGGCACGATCACCATCGCCGTCGAAGGCGGAGAGCTTGGCCTGCCGCTGGCCGACATCATCGACGTGGACGAGGAAAAAGCGCGGCTCGAAAAGACGCTGCAAAAGCTCGGCAAGGAAATCGGCGGTCTGCGTGGCCGTCTTTCAAACCCCAAGTTCGCCGAGAACGCCCCTGAAGAGGTCGTCGCCGAGGCACAGGAAAACCTCGCCGCGCGGCAAGAAGAAGAGGCAACCCTCAAGGCGGCTCTCACGCGTCTGCAAGAGGTCGGTTAAACACGGCGTTTTCCTACGAGGAAAACGTCCATAAATCCTGCGAGGATTTATATCCCCGCAGGCTTCACCGTCAGCGCCCTAAAATTCCTCGCAGGAATTTTGGCCGAAGTCCTCGCAGGACTTCGGCCCCCCTCAGCCGTTTTTTCCAGCCGGGTTTCTCAACCAAACTTCGGTGCGCGTTTCTGCATGTTGGCGGTAATCACCTCTAGCTGGTCCTTGCCGCCCACCAGCGCCGCCTGCTCGCGGCTTTCCTCGAGCAGCACCGCATCCTCGCCCGCGCCGCTTTCGGCAAACGCGATAAGCCGCTTGGCCGCGCGCGTGGCCGAAGGGCTCTTGCCCGCGATCTGCGCCGCGAGGCCCTGTGCCGCCGCCAGCGGATCGTCGGACAGTTCGGTCACGAACCCCCACTCGATCCCCTTGGTGGCCAGAACCGGCTCGGCCGTATAGGTCATCCGCCGGATCACGTCCGAGCGCATCACCTCGGGCATCAGGACCATCCCGCTCATGTCGGGCACCAGCCCCCATTTCATCTCCATCACGGCCATCTTGGTCTCGGGGTGGGCGATCCGCACATCCGCCCCTAGCGCAAGTTGGAACCCGGCCCCGAATGCCACGCCATGCAGTGCCGCGATCACCGGCACCGGCACCCGCCGCCAGACCATCGCAACCTCTTGAAACAGGTTGGTGTTGCGCCCCCCCATTCGCGGCATGATCCGCGCCTCGGGGTCCTGCGAGGCCAGCACGGCAAAGCTCTGCACGTCGAGGCCTGCGCAAAACGCCCGGCCCTCGCCCGATAGCACCACGGCACGCACATCCTCATTGTCGATCAGCGCATCACCGGCCGCGACGATGCTCTCGGCCATCTCGAAATCAACGCCGTTCATCTTGTCGCCCCGCGTCAGGGTGACATGCGCAACGTGATCGCGGATCTCTGTCTTCACTCGTGCCATGGGCTTTCCTCCTCAGTTTCGCGGGCTCGGTTTCACGAACTCGGTTTCGCGGGCAGATTGCCCAGCAAGCCCGCACAAGGAAACCCCTGACCCTACGGCAGAGGTCTAGTGCACCACGCGCTCCACAGCGCGCATCGCGCCCGCCGCTTTATCGTAAACCAGCGTCAGGATACGCCGCGCAGGCGGTGCTTTGGCCAGTTGCGGCACAGCCCGCACCGCCCCGCTCGCCAATGTCGCGGCAATGAATCCGCGTCTTGTCAGCCCTGTCATGTGAACTCCTTCCATGCTTGGACTTATACTATGTGGGCACCCGGCCTCTGCATTCAACATCTTGCCAGACCCCTGCTGCAACGGCTAACTCCCCTGCAAACCTCTAAGGAAAGCCGCCTCATGCCCTCTTCCATCGCGCCCGGACCCCGCCTCACCCGCCTCGCCCAGACCCTCCCGGCCACCGTTCCCTTCGTCGGCCCCGAGGCACAAGAGCGCGCCATGGGCCACCCGTTCACCGCCCGCCTCGGCGCGAATGAAAATGTCTTCGGCCCCTCCCCCAAGGCGATTGCCGCAATGGAAAAGGCCGCGTCCGAAATCTGGATGTACGGCGATCCCGAAAGCCACGACCTGCGTCATGCCTTGGCCGCGCACCACGGCGTAAAGCCGGAAAACATCATGGTCGGCGAAGGAATCGACGGGCTCTTGGGCTATCTCGCCCGCCTCACCGTTGAAGAGGGCGACAGCGTCGTCACTTCCGAAGGGGCCTATCCCACGTTCAACTACCACGTCGCGGGCTTCGGCGGTACGCTGGTCAAACTGCCCTATCACGACGATCGCGAAGACCTGCCCGCGCTGCTGGACAAGGCGGCCGAAACCGGCGCCAAGCTGGTCTATTTCGCCAACCCCGATAACCCGATGGCCAGCTACACCCCCGGCGCCGACATCACGGTACAGCTTGACCGCATCCCCGACGGCACGCTTCTCGCCCTTGACGAAGCCTATGTCGAATTCGCCCCGGCCGAGGCCGTTCCCGAGATCGACATTAACGACCCCCGCGTGATCCGCTTTCGCACCTTTTCCAAGGCCTACGGCATGGCCGGCGCGCGGGTGGGCTATGCCCTCGCGGCCGAACCGCTGATCACCGCCTTTCACAAGATCCGCAACCATTTCGGCATGAACCGCGCCGCACAGGCCGGCGCGCTGGCCGCGCTTGCGGATCAGCCCTACCTCGCCCAGACCATCGCCGACGTGGCCCACGCCCGCGAGGAAATCACCCGCATCGCGGCGGCAAACGGTCTCAAGGCGCTGCCCTCGGCCACCAATTTCGTCGCCATCGATTGCGGCGCAGGCGCTGAACTGGCTGGCCAGTTGCTCAAGGAACTGGTCGCGCGTGGCATCTTCGTGCGTATGCCCTTCGCCGCACCGGGCAATCGCTGCATCCGGCTCTCCTGTGGCCGCCCGCGCGATCTTGCCGCGTTCGAGGCCGCACTGCCCGAAGCCCTCGCCGCGGCCCGCGACGCGGTCGGCTGATCCGCGTTAAGCATTTCTTGGCACTTGGCGGTCAAACTGGCGGGGCTTTCCTTCGTTCAGGCCCGCCAATGTATGATCGTCCGCTCCGTCTCACTGCTCGAACTGCCTTGCTCACGCTCGGCTTCATCAACCTGCTGTGGAGCCTCGCCCTCCTCTGGGCCAGTTTTGGCCTCCCGGCGGTGCTGACGGTCGCGGTGCTGCTGGATTACATGATCACGCGCTTCGCCCATCGCCTGCGCCGCCAACGGATGGACTAGGCGCCACCGCTTGGAAACGCCGCACGCGCGTCTCTCTTTTATGGCTCCAAATACCCATAGCCACCACGCGCCCCCCGCCCCGCGGCCCAAAGTCTTGGCCCAAAGTCTTGGCCTACCACTGGCCCCGCCGTCCCTGAGACATGCCGACGCATCGCAAATCCATCCGCCCCATGCCACATGAGCAAAGATACATCTGCAATAAAGGATATCGAGATGAAGCAATCGCTCCTGATGGAAAAATACCCGGTCTTCGACATGACCCTGCCGAAAGCCGAAACCAGCTGCGCCGACGCCAGCGCCGTTATCGCCGCGCTGAAACAGAAAATCGACGCGCACCCCAAGGTCGCCTATATCGCGACCTTCGATCACTATGCACATACCACGTCCATCGACGGCACCATCGCGCCCGAGATTGCGGATGCACAGAATATCGTCTTCTGCTTCGGCGTCGCCCTGCCCAATGCGAAAGTGCTCGCCGTGCGCCCGCGCTCGATCGGCGTGGCCGACATGGGCGATCATTTCCACATCACCTTCCTCGAACCGCCGATGGAAGTCGCGACCAAGGAAATGGAAGCCTGGTGCAAGGCGTTGGCCGACAAGGCCTGAGCCCAGATCACTCTGCCCGCAAAGCGGCCAAGGGACTGGCCACAAGCCGGTCAAAAGATCGCTCAAAGGATCGGAAAATCGCGAAACTGTGCGGCCCTGCGCTCCTCCCACGCCGGGCCGCACGCGCCCCGGGCGCGCCCTCCTGCAACCGAATGTTCATCCGGCTGCCCCGGGCCGTAAACGTGCGGGGCATTAACCACCATACCACGGAAAATCGAGACGACACCGGCGCCATACGCATAGCAGACAGGATGCAGACGCATTGCAGACACCTGCGCTCACGCACAGAAACGCCCGTTAACCCGGACGAACGCATCGCCCGCGCACAGGTGATGGGAGGGGTCAGATCTCGGCCAGCTTCGCCGCCGCCGCTTCGAGTGCGCCGCCGCCATGCGGCATCTGAAGCGCTTGGAACGCCGCCTCAATCCCGCCCAGAAGTCCCATGATCATATGCGCATTCACATGCCCCATGTGACCCAGCCGGAAAAAGCCCTTGCCGCCCTCGTCGCCCGGCTCTGACATGCCCAGCCCGATACCAAGGACCAGCCCGGCGTGCTGCTCAACCCATTCGCGCAATTGCGGCCCATAGGGCAGGCCCACACGCATCGCCGTCACAGCCCGCGAACGATGCTCCATGTCCTTGATATTCATGGTCAACACGCCCGCCTCGGCCCAAGCGTCGGCAGCGGCCCAGACGGCGCGGGCATGGCGTTCGTGCCGGGCCCAGATCGCCTCGATACCTTCCTCGCGGATCATGTCCAGCGCCTCGCGCAGGCCGAACAGGTGATGCGTCGGCGCGGTGCCGCCGGAGAACTGATAGAACATCTCGGGCTCGGCGCGCGGCGTCCAGTCCCAATAGCGGCTGACCCGGGCCATGCCCGCCCGCTGCGCCTTGGCTTTTTCGTTAAAGAAAACAAAGCCCAAGCCCGGCGGAACCATCAACCCCTTCTGGCTTGCCGTGATCGCCACATCGACGCCCCAGGCGTCCATTTCAAAACGGTCACACCCCATTGAGGCGATGCAATCCGCCATCAACAATGCCGGGTGCCCCGCCGCGTCCAGCGCCGCGCGCACTTCTGCAACAGGGTTCAGCACGGACGAGGACGTATCCACATGCGTGGCCAATACCGCCTTGATTTCATGCGTTTTGTCCGCCCTGAGCGCCGCTTCGATGCGGTTGGGGTCAAACGGTCCGGCGCGACCGAAATCGATCACCTCGGGCACGACGCCAAGGCCCACGGCCATATCCGCCCAGCCATGGCCAAACCGCCCTGTCGCCGGCACCAGAACCTTATCGCCCTCGGCCACCACGTTGGACAGGGCGGCCTCCCATGCCGCGTGGCCGTTGCCGGTATAGATCGCGACGTAATGCTCTGTTCTGGCAACATATTTCAGGTCCGGCACGATGCCGTACACCATATCGACAAGATCGCCCTCGTAGATGTTGGGTGCCGGTCTGTGCATCGCCTGCAACACTCGATCAGGCATCACCGATGGCCCCGGAATGGCCAGATATCCCCGCCCGCCTGCATATGTCATTGACCGCTCCTTCGACTGCGTCACCCGTTTCAACCGCGCAACATTTACGCCGGTGCGCGGCATCGTCAATCCCCGCAAAGCTTGCCAGCCGCCTTTGCTTTGCCTACATGGGGGCGATGCCCGAAACGGCCTAATGACAAGGCGATCCGGCGCCCAGATGGACAACATTCAGCGCATGAGCATTTTCAACCGCCTCAAAACTGCAAGCCGCGCGCGAAGCGATCGGCTGAAGGCGGGCGATATCACCACACCGGATGGCCGCCGCCGCGCGCGCGCCTTCATGCTGTGGTATGATCATGAATTCGTTCGGATTCCCTGGTCCAACCTGGCGCAGGTGGCACCCGGCGTCTGGCGCTCCAACCAGCCCACGCATGCCCGCCTTGCCCGGCTCAAGGATCGGCTCGGGCTGAAAACCGTGCTGTTCCTGCGCGGTCAGATGCTTGAACCGCCGCGCCTGTTCGAAGAGGAAAGCTGCGCCGAACTTGGACTCGACCTGGTGATCGTGCCGCTGGCCGCGCGGAACGCACCAGAGAGACAATCGCTGCTCGACCTGATTGCCGCCTTCCGCCGGATCGAGAAACCCTTCCTGATGCATTGCAAATCCGGCGCCGACCGGGCCAGCCTTGCCTCGGCGGTCTATCTGCTGGCGATCGAAGGCGCGCCCGTTTCGCGTGCGCGGCGCATGCTTTCGCTGCGCTTCGTGCACCTGAAGTGGACAAAGACCGGGATCATCGACGCGTTCCTTGATGCCTACGAGACCGCCCAGAAGGCGAGTGGCGTAGGCTTTGAAGCGTGGGTGGAAAACACCTACGACGCCGAGGCGCTGCAACGCGCTTTTGATGCCAAGAGACGCGGGGGCACAGCATGAGCGCGGCCAAACCCACAGCCCCCAAACCGACGCCCGAGGCACATACCTCTTCGCGCCCGTTGATCGCGTGGCTCTGGCGTGGCTACCTGCGCCAGCACCTTGGCCTTGTGATGCTGTCGGTCCTGTTCATGGCGATCGAAGGCAGCATGCAGGGCGCGCTCGCGCTGATGATGAAGCCGATGTTCGATCAGGTGTTCACCCAAGGCGACCGCGCCGCACTGTTCTGGGTTGGCCTTGGGGTGCTGGCGATCTTTATCATCCGGGCGCTGGCCGGGGCGGCGCAGAAAACAACTGTGGCCTATATTTCGCAGAACGCCACCGCCGACATGCGCCGCGACCTGCTCGAACACACGATGCGGCAGGACGGCCCGTTTCATCAGGCCCATCCCCCCGGATTTTTGATCCAGCGGGTGCAGACCGACGTGCAGGCCATCAACACGGCATGGCCCAGCCTGATGACCGGCATCGGACGCGATGTGATCTCTCTGGTCGTGCTGATGGGCGTGGCGATCTCGGTCGACTGGCGCTGGACGCTGGTGGCGTTGATCGGCGCGCCGATCCTCGTGGCGCCCAGCCAGCTGGTGCAAAAATTCGTGCGCGCCCGTGCCCGCGAGGCGCGCGATCTGGGGGCCCGGCTGGCAACCCGGCTGGACGAGGTGTTCCACGGCATCATCCCGGTGAAGCTCAACCGGCTCGAACAGTATCAATCGGATCGCTACCGCGCGCTTTCCGATGATCTGGTGCGCGCACAGGTGCGCTCGGTGGCCGGGGCGGCGACGATCCCGGGGCTTGTCGACGTGATGGCCGGTCTTGGCTTTTTCGGCGTGCTCTGGTTCGGAGGGGGTGAGATCATTTCCGGCGAAAAAACGGTCGGGGAATTCATGTCCTTCTTTACCGCCATCGGCTTTGCCTTTGAGCCGCTGCGCCGTATGGGCGCGCTGGCCGGGCTATGGCAGGTGGCTGCCTCGGGGATCGAGCGGATCAAGGAGCTGATGGACGTGCAGCCCACGATCACCTCGCCCAAAATGCCCAAACCCGCGCCTGACGGCGTGCCGGGAATTTCGATGCAGGACGTGCAGCTCTCCTATGGTGAAACGCGGGTTCTCGACGGGCTGACGCTGACCTGCGAGCCGGGGCAAACCACCGCGCTTGTCGGCCCATCGGGCGCCGGGAAATCGACGATCTTCAACCTGCTCACCCGGTTGATCGACCCGCAAGAAGGCCACATCACCATCGGCGGCGTTGCGGTCAACGAGATGAACCTGCACGACCTGCGCAACCTGTTCTCGGTGGTCAGTCAGGACCCCGCTCTGTTCGACGAAACGCTGCGCGAGAACATCCTTCTGGGTCGCACGGATATTTCGGACGAACAGTTGCAAGAGGTGCTCAAGGCCGCGCATGTCTCGGACTTCCTGCCCAAGCTGGAAAAGGGGCTTGATACGCCCGTCGGCCCGCGCGGCTCGGCCCTGTCGGGGGGGCAGCGCCAGCGTGTGGCCATCGCCCGCGCGCTTCTGCGCGACACACCGATCCTGCTGCTGGACGAGGCGACATCGGCGCTCGATGCGGAATCCGAAAAGGTGGTGCAAGAAGCGCTCGATCGTTTGTCGGAAGGGCGCACCACGATCGTGATCGCGCACCGGCTTTCCACCGTGCGTCATGCCGACAAGATCGTGGTGATGGAGCGCGGCACAGTCGTCGATCAGGGCCCGCATGCCGAACTGATGGACCGTGGCGGGCTATATGCGCGGCTGCACGACCTGCAATTCCGCGACAGCGGCCCTAGCGCCGATAGCGTTGTGCGAGCCGCTCAGGTTCGGCGCCGAAAAGAAAGCGAAGCTGCAGCCCGAGGTTCCGCACACCGCGACGAATCCAGCCTTCTGAAACGTATCTGGCGGCGCTTGTCCGGGCAGTAGCGGGCAGCATCCCAAGCCGCCCACGGCCCAACGCACGGGCAATCGCGACATCCTCCATCAGCGGAATGTCATCATAGCCGCCGATACGTTCGTAAAGCGCGCGGCTGATCAACAGCCCCTGATCGCCGAACGGCAGGCCCAGCATCCGCGCCCGCAGGTTAGCCCAGCCCGCAACCCAAGCGGGCCAAAGCCCGCCTTGATCGAAGCGCAGCCGGAAATACCCCGCCTTGCCCGGCGCGTCGTCCATATGGGCCAGCACCGCCTCTGACCAGCCCGGCGCCAGCACGGTATCGGCGTGCAGCACCAGCAACCATTCGCCCCGCGCCTTGGCCATGCCCGCGCGCAACTGCGCCCCGCGCGACGCGCGCGCCGTCACGATATGCGCCCCCGCCTCATCGGCCACGTCGAGCGTCGCGTCGGACGAGCCGCCATCGGCGACAACCAATTCCTTGATCACCCCCGTCATCAGCCCCTCCATCAACGCCGAAAGCGTTGCGGGAAGCGCGGCAGCCCCGTTCAGAACCGGGATCACAACCGATACGCTGGCACTCATCCATCATCCCCTGTAATCGCGTGTCGCCGTCTATATATTACGAGGGAACGCGAAAGGGGAAATTTTATGAAACGCGCCATCTATCGGATCACCGGCCCAGAACGAGAGCATTTCCTGCAAGGGCTGGTCAGCAACGACGTCCGCCATCTTGCGAACGGTCTGGTTTATGCGGCGCTTCTGACCCCGCAGGGCAAGTACCTTGCCGATTTCTTCCTCGCCCCCGCCGGTGACGCAATTCTGCTGGATATCGACGCCACGATTGCGCCCGCGACTGTGCAGCGGCTTTCGATGTACAAGCTGCGCGCCGACGTCGCGATCGAAGAGACCGCCCTGCACCTGCATCGCGGTACAGATGCCGCGCCCGAGGATGGCTTTGCCGATCCGCGCCATCCCACACTCGGCTGGCGGGCTTATCGCGATACGCCGCAGACGGACGACACGACGGATTGGGCCGCCCTGCGCGTGGCCCATGTCATCCCCGAAACCGGCATCGAACTGACCCCCGACAGCTTTATCCTCGAAATGGGGTTCGAGCGGCTGCACGGCGTCGACTTCCGCAAGGGCTGCTACGTGGGCCAAGAGGTGACAGCGCGGATGAAGCACAAGACCGAACTGCGCAAGGGGTTGGGTCGAATCCGCCTTTCCGGCCCCGTCGCCCCCGGCACCGAATTGACGGCCAATGGCAAGACGGCGGGCACGGTGCATACCGTTTCCGGCGATCACGCGCTGGCCTATCTGCGCTATGATCGCGCCGAGGCTGGGTTGATGGCGGGCGATGTTACGGTGACTTGGGAAAAAGACGCGCTCTGAGCACCGATGCGCGGATACATAAACCCGGGCGCATAAAAATGGGCGAGGCCGGATTTCCGATCACTCGCCCGCATCACTAAGGTAAACCCGTGGTTACTCGCTACATCACAAACAGGGCACTGGTAAAACTACGCACTTAACACAACCACGAACCCGGGACACTCGGGCAGCAAGAGGCCGCCGCGAACCAGCGACGCATTGCACTCGTTAAATCCCCAATATGGAACCGAAAGGACCGGCTCTTTGGCCTGAAGCAGTCCCTATTGGGCCTGCCCCAGCGCCCCCGTGCCATCGCATCCCGGGCAAGATGACCTTGCCGCATTGGCGCGGCGTGGGTGAGGGGAAAACACTGGCCAGCTTCCCCAAGACATTAAACAGGGTGACACTCCGTACGAAAATCCCCGCCTCGGCAGCACGCCGGGCGGGGCAAATTCTTGCAAAAGCATGAAATGGATCAGGCGCGCGCCGTATATTCCATCGCCAGCGTGTCGACGATGATATCTTCGCCCGGCCCCACGAAGGGCGGCACCATCACCTTGACACCATTGTCGAGTATCGCCGGTTTGAAGCTGTTGGCCGCAGTCTGGCCCTTCACCACTGGCTCGGTCTCTTCGACTTTGCAGACGACTTTCTGTGGCAGCGACGCGTTCAGCGCCTCGCTTTCATGGAACTCGATCTGGATGGTCATGCCGTCCTGCAGGAACGGACGACGTTCGCCCAGAAGATCGGCCGGAAGCTCGATCTGTTCGTAAGTCTCGGCGTCCATGAAGATCAGCATGCCGTCACTCTCGTAAAGGAACTGCTGGTCTTTCTGTTCAAGCCGCACACGCTCAACTTTGTCGGCGCTTCTAAACCTTTCGTTAAGCTTTGTGCCGTTACGTAGGTTCTTAAGCTCGACCTGTGCGAATGCACCGCCCTTACCGGGCTTGACGTGGTCGACCTTCACCGCGGCCCAAAGGCCACCGTTGTGTTCAAGGACGTTTCCGGGGCGGATCTCGTTTCCGTTGATCTTGGGCATTGTGTCAAAACCATGGCAAAAGGTTGATCGGAGTTTGGCTGCACCTATATCTGGCGTTCATGCCGAGGGCAAGGAGACGAAATATCGTGGATTCGATCGAAAAGATATGCATTTAACGCATGAAAGCTATGCGTTTTGGCCCTATCCGAATCAACAAATAGTCGTCATAAGAAGCCTCACGCCGGAAGTTCAAGAGCAATAACAAAGGACGAAACATGAAAGATTTCGTTGACGGCACAGCCTTCAATAACGAGCAAGGCAATCGTGCGCGTAAACTGTTTGCAGCCGTTGTGCTGGCTGCTCTCGACGATGCTATCGCCGATGACAAGAAATATGGAAACGGCCCTGAGCAGATCGCCCGCTGGGCGCGCTCGCGCGATGGCCGTGAAGTCCTGTCTTGTGCAGGGATCGACCCGAACGAACGGGTTGTGAACGGTCTGATGGAATTCGTCGGAAAAGGTGTTCGTACCTCTGTCGCGCTGTCGCGCGAAGAGAGCGAGCGTCGCAACGCTGCTGCCCAGGCCGAAGCTGCCTGAACCGCTTAGGGGCCGCTCAGACGCGGCCTCTGACTAGATCGAAAACCGGTTCCCGTTTTTGTAACGGGGGCCGGTTTCCCGTTTCAGGGGTTGGTGAATGGCCCCAGATGTCAGGTCCGCGATGCGCAAGACACCCGCAATTATGATCCAGGGCACCGGCTCGAACGTCGGAAAATCCACGCTTGTCGCCGGGATCGCCCGCGCGCTGGCCAATCGCGGACTAAGCGTTGCGCCGTTCAAACCCCAGAATATGTCGAACAACGCCGCCGTCACCGTCGATGGCGGAGAGATCGGCCGCGCGCAGGCGCTCCAAGCGATGGCGGCACGGCGCGATCCCGTTTCAGACATGAACCCGGTCCTGCTGAAACCCGAAAGCGACACCGGCGCGCAGGTGATCGTGCAAGGGCAGTTCGCCGGCCACCTCAAGGCGCGGAATTTCACACGCGATCGCCAAAGCCTTCTGACTCCGGTGATGGAAAGCTTCGAACGCCTGTCGCAAAACGCGGATATCACCGTGGTCGAAGGCGCCGGTTCGCCCGCCGAGGTCAACCTGCGCCAAGGCGACATTGCCAACATGGGCTTCGCCGTCGCCAGCCAGACCCCGGTGATCCTTGTCGGGGATATTGATCGCGGCGGTGTCATCGCACAGATCGTCGGCACCAAGGCTGTTCTATCGCGCGAAGACAACGCCCTGATCCGGGGTTTTGCCTTAAACAAGTTTCGCGGCGACCTGCGCCTGTTCGATGACGGCCTGCGGGCGATTGAACAGCATACCGACTGGCCTTCGCTTGGCGTTTTGCCGTGGTTCGGCGCGGCGTGGCGTTTGCCCGCCGAGGATGCGCTTGATCTACGAGCCGCCCCGCGCGACGGCGGGCTGACAATCGCCGTGCCCCGCCTACCGCATATTTCGAATTTCGACGATCTCGATCCGCTGGCCGCCGAACCGGGCGTTAATCTCGTGATCGTCGACCCAGGGCAGCCGCTTCCCGCGGACGCCACGCTGATCCTTTTGCCCGGTTCAAAATCAACGTTGGCCGACCTTGCCTTCATGCGCGCCGAGGGGTGGGATATTGACCTGTCCGCGCATCTGCGGCGCGGAGGGCATGCCCTTGGGCTATGCGGCGGCTATCAGATGCTCGGGCGCAAGGTCGCCGATCCCGAAGGGGTCGAAGGCCCCGCCACCCACGCGCCCGGCCTCGGGCATCTCGACGTGGAAACCGTTCTCGGCCCGTCCAAGACGCTGGCGCTGAGAAATGCCTACCACAGCGCGAGCGGCGCCGCGCTCAGCGGCTACGAGATCCACCTCGGGCGCACCCAAGGGCCCGATTGCGCCCGCGCATGGCTCACGGTGGAGGGCGCCCCAGAAGGCGCGGCCTCGGCCAACGGCCATGTGATGGGCTGCTACCTGCACGGGATTTTTCGCTCCGATGCGTTTCGCAAAGCGTTCCTCGCCGGGCTCGGGGTGCAATCGGCGCTGGCCTATGATGACACGGTCGATGCCACGCTCGACCGGCTGGCCGCCCATGTCGAAGCGTATTTCGATCTCGACAAGTTGCTGGAGATCAGCGCCCGCTGACGCGGCGCGGGCGTTCGCCCACAGACCGGATCAGGACAGGCTCAGTCCATATCCCGCGCGGTCAGAGCGCGGTGAATCTCACGGCGGACAAGCTTGCGCACGTTGCGGGTGATTCTTTCACCAAGACTGCCCTGCAGCTCTTGCCGAACGATCTCGGCCACGAGTTCGCGCAGCATTTCTTCATCAAGCACAGCGTCATTCTCGCCCAGAAAACTGGCTGGCGCGTCGTTGTCACTTTCGGTGGCGGCAGGTGTGGATGTTTCGGTCGCGGGGTCGGTTTCCGTTCCCTTGCGCGCCGCATCCATCAAACTCGCCAAGGCTGCCAATTTGGCCTCATCCCCGGAAGGAAACGCCGGTTCAGCCATCTGCGCCTCGTCCCCGTCCTCGGACAGGGCAGCAGCACTTTCATCAACGAATTCGGCTTCTTCCACCTCATTCGCCTCGATGCTTTCCCAACCTCGACCGTGAACCTCGTCGTGATCTTCCCATGTCAGCGTATCGACAGGCGCAGCCGTATTGTCACTTTCCGAGATACCGTCAGGTTCCCAATCGTCTTCGCGCGCGGCCACCGCCGCCTCAAGCCCGGCAATCCGATCTTCAAGATCGCTGGCCTCGGGATCGCTATGGCGGAAGGTCGCATCAAGCTGCAGCGTCTCTTCTCTGGCCTCTTGGGCCGCTGTTTCGACATGCTCTTCGATCGCGTCTTTCACCGCGGCTGCAACAGCTTCTTGTGAAACGACGTTGGCGTCCGCAACATCGGGCTCACCATCATTATCGCTCTCGGAATACGGCGCGTCCCCTGCCTCGTCGACGGCAGGCTCCAATTCAGCCTCGTCCGACTGCGACACCATCAAAGCCGGCGTCAGAACAAGGGTCTGTTCCACGGCTTCGCTGGCCGTGTTGGTCGCCTCCCGGCGCGAATCGCCTTGGACAGACGTAAACATGGGGGCTTTGGTGTCGGCTTTCGAATCCACATCGGACGGCCCCTGCTCCGCAGAGTCTGAGGCGCTACTGGCCTCTGGCTTGCTGTCACCACGGGCATTTTCGGACACAAGTCGCCGAATCGACGAAAGCACATCCTCGATTTCCATGTTGGTCATGGGGTCAGTCATTTTGTCATACCACTACTCGCCTCACCGCGAGTTTAACCCGGAGCGGCCATTCCGACAACAAGAAGGCTTGCATTCACTCTTTTCCGAGCTTTTTGAGCACCCGGTCGAGCTTTTGACCCTGCTTGGAATAGAGCGCGGGCGCATCCTTGACCATGTTATAATAGGCCGCCGGATCATAACGCGGCACCCGCAGGTTCAGCTTGTCTGCCGTCAACTGCCCCATCGCCGACAGAAGCCGGTAAGCCGCCGCCTGCTCGTCGATGATCGACGAAACGAGGTTGCTGCGTGCGCTCAGCAGGTCCTGTTCTGCGTTCAGCACGTCAAGCGTGGTGCGCGCGCCAAGGGTGGCCTCTTCGCGCACGCCGCGGAATGCGGTTTGCGAGGCACGTACCTGCTCTTCGCTGGCGCGGCGGCTGGCGCGGGCGCTTTGCATCTGGGCCCAGGCATTGCCGACAGCCTGCGACACAGCGGCCTGCGTTTGGTGTAGCAGCGCGCGGGTCTGGTCCCGCTGCGCAATCGCCTTGCGCTTGAGCGATGCCAACTGACCACCGGCATAGATCGGCCCGGAAAGTTCAACCCCGATACTGCCGCCCGAGGTGAAACCGGGATTGCCAAAATCCTCGGACCGGGTGAGAGAGCCACTCAGGCTGACCGTGGGTTTCATCGCCGCTTGCGTGGCAAGAATCCCCAACTCGGTAACCGTGACATTGTGTTGAAGCTGAAGCATATCGGGGTGGTTGCGCAGGGCAATTGCCTTGGCCTGATCCAACGTCTTGGGCAGGCGCGGCAGCGGCGGCAGCGCATCGATGCGCCCCGGTTTGCGGCCAACAGCGGCGCGGAATTCTTCAACCGCCTGCTCAAGCGTGCCTTGGTTGGCCACAAGCCCCGCGCGCGATGCTGCAAGGCTGGCTTCGGCGATCGACACGTCAGTGCGCGTCACTTCACCCACTTCGAATCGATCTCGCGCGGCGCGCAGTTCAACACCGATCACCCGCACGTTCGCCTCTCCGAGCGAGACGAATTCACTCGCGCGTTTGACTTCGAGATAGGCCGAAGCCGCGCGCAGCAGCACACTTTGCTCGGCCGCGACCAGCGCTTGGCGCGTTGCCAGAACGGATTCCTTGGCGATATCGATGTTCAGCTTCGTCGCCCCGAAATCGTAAAGCAGCAGCGACACGGCGATACTGAGAGTGACGTCGGTCGAGTTCGACCAGCCGGTCACATAGCGCCGAAAGGTCGATGAATAAGCGCTGGACTTGTAACTTGACCGGGTCAGGTCTGCGGACCACGCCACGATCGGGCGCAGCGCTGCAACAGCCTGCGCCACGTCTTCGTCGGCGGCGCGCAAGACCGCGCGGTTCTGGGCGATCAGCCCGTTGTGCTCATAAGCCGAGGCCATCGCATCAGCGAGCGATTCGGCCGAGGCCACCTGCGGAACCGCGGTCCCCGCCACGGCAAGAGACACGGCCAATGCGCCGACTGCGGCCCGCAACCTGCGCCCCATGCGCTGCACTCCGAATTGCCGCGATACGATACCACTCATGTCCTGCTCCTGTCCTCGCTCATCCGGATCTGCGTCCGGTGAACCGGCTCACATCATAGTTGAAAGGCTTGGTGTCGCTCAAAACCGGGCAGCACCGTCGCGCCTGCGTTGAAGGCAAACCGCCAGTTCATCCGACCGTCAATCTTGTAGCCGATCCGCACCGCGCCAAGCCCGCCTTCGACGAGCAGCACCGCCATCCGGCCACCTTCCTTGAGTTGATCGGTCAGCGCCTCGGGCAAATGCTCAACCGCGCCTTCGATGACGATCACGTCATAGGGTCCATGCTGCGGCGCGCCGTCGCTCAGCGTGGCCTCTTGCACGATCACGTTGTCGGCGCCTTCCCGCATCAGGATGTCCTGCGCTTCAGCGGCCCATTCGGCAACTTCTTCGACGGCGACGACCGCTTCGGCCATCCGCGCGATCACGGCCGCCGAATATCCTTGGGCCGCGCCCAGATCCATCACCAACTCGTCGCTCTGCACGTCCAGTGCATCCAACATCTTGGCAAGCGTCCGCGGATCAAGCATCACGCGCCCACCGCCCAGATCAAGATTGTCGCCGACATAGGCGGCCTCACGCTTGTCAGCGGGCACAAAGGCTTCGCGTCGCACGGATAGCATTGCATCGATAATCGGGAATTTGGTGACGTCCGACGGGCGGATCTGTGTATCCACCATGGTCGTGCGGCGCGCGGCGTAATCTGTCATATGCTCGGTCCAGATCCGTTACTATGGAATCCCATGGGGTGTTCTTGCACATTCCCTCGGGACCGGCAACGTCTGGCGACCCCGGATGAGGCGATTTGCCCGCAGCATCCTAATTCTCGCGCTCCTCGCCTCTTGCGGGCCCGCGTCCGATACGCTAATCGGCTCCCACCACCCAAGGACGGCGAGTTGGCGGAGTGGTGACGCAGCGGATTGCAAATCCGTGTACACCGGTTCGATTCCGGTACTCGCCTCCATTTAAAAACAATCACTTAGACAGAAACTCAAAGCCAAAAAATGAGTTTCAAACACGGATACTTGAAAACTTTCACTGAACAGCCTTACTGTCCCAACACCCAGCAGAAAAGCTTGTGGGAGACAGAAAGGTGTCCGCAGGAACTCCGCGGATGGCCAAAACCGCCCAAGCATAAGATTTTTCAATACTATCTCCAATATTGTATCGCTGACTGAAACATCTTTTCCCGCTAGGTTTCGAGAATCTGGCTACAAACGGACTCAAATCTATCCGTCGCCCCTCCATCTTGAGAGAGGTGCCACAACGGAAACTACGTTGCCTTCAGTCTTTCGTATCGACGCATACTCGGGCCTTCCTTCAGGCCACGACGAGACCAACCCAACGGGGGGCGCTGCCCAGTCAGGACGAAGCAAGGCATTCGACCCGCTGGCCGTCATCGAACAGCAACACATCTTCGGGCGAAACCGACAGGCCTACTTCATCGCCCTGCTTGAGGGATTTGTGGTGTCTCGATTTGACTTTGAGCGCCGCGCCGCCTGAGGTTTTGAGGCTGAAGACCCGATCGATCCCGAGGTTTTCAATCGTCTCGACGGTTGCGCGCGGGAGCGACCCCACCTCTTCTTCGAGGTGGATATGCTCGGGTCTGACGCCAACCCTGACGGCTTCAGGATCGCTCGCGCGCCCCTCAGGCTCGAAATCAACGCCGAGGGCGGGGCAATGCAAGGCGCCGCCTCTTGGTTGTACGGCGAAGAGATTGAGCGGTGGCGAGCCGATGAAGTAACCGACGAACTCGTTTTGCGGCCGCTCGAACAACTCCTCGGGAGGGCCCGATTGCTGCACGCGCCCGTCCATCATCACCACCACTTCATCGGCAAAGGACATCGCCTCCGCCTGATCGTGGGTGACGAGGATCATCGTGATCCCCGTGGAGCGGTTAATCTCGCGTAGCTTGCGGCGCAGGTCGAATTTCATTTGTGGGTCGATGACGGTCAGCGGCTCGTCGAGAAGCACCGCGCTCACATCGTCGCGTACCAGGCCACGGCCCAGAGAGATCAGCTGCTTCTGATCGGCGCTGAGTTTGCGCGCGGGCTGGTCGAGAATATCCGACAGGTCGAGCAGCCCTGCGATATGGGTAACGCGTTCGGCGATTTTCTCGGGGGCCCATTTGCGGCACTCAAGCGGGAAAGCGAGATTCTGGCGCACGGTCTTGGTCGTGTAGATCACGGGAAACTGAAACACCTGCGCGATGTTGCGCGCGGCTGTGCCCGCCTTCGTGACGTCGACCCCGTTGAAGAGCAGCTGCCCGTCGGAGGGTTTCAGCAGACCCGAAATGATATTGAGCATCGTGCTTTTGCCACAGCCCGACGGGCCGAGCAGCGCGTAGGTCTTGCCGTCTTCCCATGTCAGATCCACGGGTTTGAGCGCGTAGTCGGCATCGGAACTCGGATTGGGGGCATAGGAATGGCCGAGGTTTTTTAGAGTGATTTCCGCCATCAGTCAGCCCTTTCGGTGATATTGTTGCCGCTCTGCGAGAAGAGCATGAGCGCATTGGGGTCGAGCGCGACATTGAGGGTGTCGCCATTGTGAAATTCGTGAATACCGTCGACCAGCATGACCGCGTTCCCGAAGGGGAGGTTGAGGTGGACAATCGTGTCCGAGCCCGAGAATTCGGCCAGCGAGACGCGCGCTTCGATGTCGCCCCCAATGCTCAGCGCATCGGGGCGGATAGCGATTTGTACGGGGCCGTCGGGGGGCAGGATCAGGTCGGCTTGGCCCGGCAAGAATCCATCCGCGAATTGCAACACCCCGTCTGTCACTTCGCCCGCGCAGATCGAGATCGGCGGGTCGGAGATAACGCGGGCCACATCGACGGTGGGCGGCGCGTCAAACAACGAGCCCGGATCGCCTTGCGCGACGATCCGACCCTCGTGCATGACGATCAGCTCATCACCCAACTGCATGGCTTCGGCGGGCTCGGTGGTCGAGTAGAGGATGATCCCTTCGGCGTTTTCATGCAGCAGGCGCGGGAACTCCTCGCGTAATTGTTCGCGCAGTTTGTAGTCGAGGTTGGCCAGCGGCTCATCCATCAGCAGGATGCGCGCATGTTTGACAATGGCGCGGGCCAACGCGACGCGCTGTTGTTGCCCCCCCGACAGTTCCGGCGGCATACGCGTCTCGAAACCGGCAAGGCCGACCAAGGCGAGCGCCTCTTTCGCGCGCGCCCGCGCGACCGCTTTGCCTTGTCCCTTGCGCCGCAGCGGGAAGGCCACGTTGTCGAGCACATTGAGGTGCGGGTAGTTGATGAATTGCTGGTAGACCATCGCCATTTGACGCGCGCGGATTGGGGTGCGCAGGAGGTCATCGCCATCGAGATGGACCGCGCCCTCGCTGATCTCGTCGAGACCGATCAGGGTGCGCAGCAGTTCCGTTTTTCCTGCGCCCGTTCGGCCCAGAATGGTGTAGATTTTTCCCGCTTCGAAATGCGCGCTGAGCGATTGGAGCGGCACTTTCGGATCGGATGTGGAGAGGTTTTCGAGTGTCAGCATGGGGTTACCTGAAAGCTCCTGCGAGGGATCCGCGCGACATGAAGCGTTCCACGACCACGGCGACCAAGGCGAGCGGTGTCACCGAGATCAAAGCGAAGGCCGAGAGCGACCACCACGGGGTGACGGAGGAATTGAGCGACACGATGGCCACGGGCAAGAGTTGGGTTTTGGTGAAGGTCAGGATGAAGGCGAAAAAGAAGTCATTCCAGCCGAAGATCAGGCAGAACATGCCCGCCACGACGATGCCTGCGACGGAGTTGGGCAGGATGACGCGGAAGAAGGCGCCGATGGGCGTGCAACCGTCGATCATCGCCATTTCGTCGAGCTCGGGCGGGATGGAGCCGAAGAAGTCGATCATCACCCAGACCGCGATAGGCAGCAGCAGCGCGATATAGACCAGCACCAGTCCCGCGATGGTGTCGAGGCCCCCGATTTCCTTGAGCATGAGGAAGAAGGGGATGGCCAGCACGATCGGCGGCATGATGCGTTGCGAGATAAAGAAGAAGGTGATGTCAGAGTTTTTCACGAAGCCCGCGCGGAACTGGTAACGGCTGAGCCCATAGGCGGCGAGCGTGCCCAGGATCAGAGAGATCACGCTGGCGATCAACGTGACCATGGTGGAGTTGATGAAGGGGGTGACGATGTTGATGCCTTGGCTGCCGGAGGCGAAGAGCGACTGCCAGCCTTTGGTGGAGGGTTCGAACTCCAGCCACGGGATATAGGTCGCGCCACTGGTCACGGCGTTGGCGTCTTTGAACGATGTGGACAACGCCCATAGGAAGGGGAAGACCACGAAGGTCGACCAGCCCAGCAGGCAGAGGTATTTGGCGGTTTGATAGG
The DNA here is from genome assembly GCA_030848925.1 of Rhodalgimonas zhirmunskyi. GTDB lineage: Bacteria > Pseudomonadota > Alphaproteobacteria > Rhodobacterales > Rhodobacteraceae > Rhodalgimonas > Rhodalgimonas zhirmunskyi. The sequence continues at coordinate 90,101 of JANFFA010000005.1, read as the reverse complement.
TGCGGCGCATCTCAGGCCTCCTTGCCGACGAGAAAGCGCATCAGGAGTTTGGCGATGATCGTCAGGGTAATGATCATCAGCACCAGATAGGTCAGCGACAGCGCCGCCGAGTATCCGACCTGAAAGTCACGCAGACCGCGGATGTAGATGTAGTAGGATGGGGTTTCAGTGGCTGTGCCCGGCCCGCCGGAGGTCAGGACGTAGACAGTGTCCATGATCTTGGAAGCCTCGATCAGGCGGATGATGACCGCGCCGATGGAAACGGGTGCCATGAGCGGAAAGGTCACTTGCCAGAAGGTACGCCATGGCCCTGCCCCGTCGATGGCGGCGGCGAGATAGGGTTCTTTGGGCAGCGAGACCAACCCCGCGAGCAGCAGCAAGAACATGAAGGGCGTCCACTGCCAGACCTCGACCATGATCACGCTGATGAAGGCTCCCGCCGCGCTCGACAGCCACGGCACAGGGCCGATACCGATCATCGAGAGGATGTCGTTGGTCGGCCCGAGGCTCTCGTGCAGCATCGTGCGCCAGATCACCGACATGACCACGGGCGTCGTCATCATCGGGATGAGGAAAAGCACGCGGAAGATCCGTTGCCCCTTGACCTCTTTCCACACCGCGAGGGCGAGGGCGAAGCCGAGGACATATTGCAGTGTCACGGTGATCAGGCTGAGGGACGACAGGCGCATGAGGCTTTCCCAGAACCGCCCGTCCGCGAAGACCCGCAGGTAGTTCTTGCCGCCGATGTAGTCGAGCCCTGCCTGATAGACGTCCCAGCTGGAAAAGGAGACGCGCACGGTGAAGAGCAGCGGGAAGAGGATGATTGCGGCCAGCGTCACGAGCGCAGGAAGCAGGAAGTAGTGTTTTGGCTTGAGCATGAATTTATACCGCCGTTGGGAAAGCGGGCCGAGGCTGCGGCCCGCTTGTAGGTTTTGGAGTGATATCGGAGAAGTCGGGCGGCGCGCGCCATGGTTAGGAGTAACCACAGCGCAACCCTTGGCCCTTTTGCGGCGGACCGTTAGCCGTCTTCGAGGCGGACCACGTTGGCATAGGCTTCGCGCAGGCGGTCCTCACCGATGCGATCGACGATATCGGCCCATTCCTTGGCCACGCCGTCGAGCGCCTCTTGAGCGGACTTCTGGCCTGCCATGGCTTCGGCGACCCCGTTGGCCATGGAGGACATGAACTGCCCCACACCCGGAACGCGCAGGTCGTAGACGCGGTTGGTGCTTTGCTCCATGCCCGAGAGGGTTTCAACATAGCTGTCGGCCACGTTGGCTTCCCAGCCCAGACCCTGCCAGAAGGTGGTGTCGAAGTGGCTATCGCGATAGGGATTCACACCGAAACGGCCGATTTGCAAATCGTGGAAGGTGTTGGCCTCGTTTGAGAAAAAGCACAGAAAGTCGAAGGCCATTTCCTTATCATCCGACATCTCGGAGACGGCGGAGGACCAGCCCCAAGTCATGTAAGGCGCGCGGTTGGGGGCATCGAAACTGTCCCATGTGCCTGTGTCGCGATTCCAGACCTCTTTGGCACCGGGCAGCGGGGCGGCGGCAACCTTGTTGCGGATGCGGCTTTCTTCTTGCTGTGCCTGAATGAAGGCGTCATCCCACGAGTAACTCATCAAGGTCTGACCGCCCCCGAAGGAGAAGATCTCGTCGCCCAGACCGAAGCTCGATCCTCCGGGCGGGAAGGCTTCCTGCGCATCGATGAACAATTCTAGACCGCGCACGAAACCGGGCGTATTGATGAGCGGCTTCATGGTTTCGAGATCGAAGAAGAAGCCCCCCTTCACGTCGGGGTGTTTGGCGTAGGGCGCGGCGCGGCTGATGAACGCCGAGAACATCAGATCGTCGCGCTTGGAGACTTCGGCAGAGCCGTAGTTCTCTTCGCCGTCACCGTCCCAATCAAAGCCCGAGAAATAGGCCGCCACTGCGTTATACTCTTCCCATGTTTCGGGGATTTTCAGCGCATTGCCAGTGTCCGCCAGGTATTTTGCCTGTAGCTCTTCGTTCTCGAAGACGTCGGTGCGGTATTTGAGATAGTGGCGGTCGCCGTCCATCGGGTATTGCACCATCTGGCCGTTCCATGTGGCCACGCCCTTGAAGCTTTCGGTGACGTCCGACATGCCGCTCGAGGCGGTGTAGGCCTCCGGCACGGGGGCAAGGAAACGGTTGAAGTCACCGATCCACAGCGAGGCATAGAACAGCACGTCATAGGCGTTCTGGCCGCTTTGGAACGGGATCATAATACGCTGGAACAAGTCGCCGAAGGGGACGTGGACGACATTGACCTCCGCGCCTGTAAGCTCGGCGAATTGCTCCGCGTGCAGCGCCGTGGGCTCCCCGATCACAGGGATGGCGTGGGTGATGACATCAAGCGTGCGGCCCGAATAATCCTTGGCATCGATGGCGGCGTAATTACAGGTGCCGGGCAAGTCCTCGGCAATTCCGTATTTGGTGTAATCTTCTGCCGCCGCGATGGTGGGCGACAAAGCCCCTGCCGCCGCGATGGCAATGGCCGAAATCGACCCTATTGTCAGATTTTTCATGGTTTCTCCTCCCAGAAAAGTTGCGTTGATTGGTTACGGAACGAGGACAGCTCGCCCCTTGATCTCCCCGTGGTGCAAGGCACGCAGGGCGTCGTTGGCATCGGCCAGTTTGAACTCCTGCGTCTCGAGATTGACGAGGCCGCGATGCGCCAGTTCCATAAGCTCGGTTAGCTCGGCCCATGTGCCGACCAGATTGCCGATGATGTTTTTCTCGGTGATGACCAGATCGACGGTCGGCACCTGCACGTCCTCGCCGTAGCCGACGACGTAGTAGCTGCCCGCGTTGCGGGTCATGGCGATGCCCTTGGCAGTGGTGCCCTTCTCGCCCACAAAATCCAGAACCGCCTCGGCGCCGTGCCCTTTGGTCAGCGACAACACCGCGTCGACCTCGCCGCCATCGGCGCGGATCAGGTGGTCGGCACCGCATTCCTGCGCCAATTGCAATGAGGCGCCCGAGGTATCGACGACAATGATCTCTGCCGCACACATGGCGCGCAGGACCTGAATGGCGATATGGCCCAAACCGCCCGCACCGATGACGACGCAGTATTCGCCGGGCATCAGGTGACGTGTGGCTTTCTTCGCCGCGCGATAAGCCGTCAGACCCGCATCCGAATAGGGCGCGACGTCCTTGGGGCTCAGGGTTTTGGGCAGGGCAACGATGTTGCGCGCAGAGGTCACGAGCGCTTCTGCATAGCCGCCGTCCGCATCGAGACCGGGGAACGTACCTTCGCCGTGCATATCTTGTCCGCGGCGACAGGCCAGACAGGTGCCGTTGGAAATTTTGGGATGCACAATGACGGGGTCGCCGACTTTGAGTCCTTCGACTTCGGGGCCGATCTCCTCGACCCAGCCTGCGTTCTCATGCCCCAAAATCAGCGGCAACAGCGCGTCACCATTGGGGTCCATATGGGGACGCCAGACGCCCTCGATCACGTGCAGGTCGGTGCGGCACACGCCTGCCCCGCCGATGCGCACGATCACATCGGAAGCCTTCGAAATCACCGGATCGGGCACATCCTCAAGGCTCAGCCAAGACGGCGCGGTCAGTTCATCATCATACTTGTGAAGCACTTGGGCTTTCATATTGTCCTCCATTCACAGGGATTCGTGTGTTCGAGAACAACTTGACGGCGGGCGCGCCAATTGTCGGCGCAGCGGCTGTTCAAAAACGTTAACGCTTTGGGCAATTGGCGTTCAAAAGCTGAACACACGGGTTGATTTCCAAGCGCCTGCAGTGCTTTTTGGAGGGTGAGGAGCTGCACCATCTTTTGGGAGGACGATGTGCAATCAGTGTTTATGCGGGCCCGTGCCTCGCTCGAAGACAAGGGCGTTTTCTCGCACGGCGCCGTGCCTGACGTCATCGCGGACAGTTGGCATCGTTGCTTGCAAAGCGGCCTCGACCCCAAGGGCGAGCCGATCGACGCGGTGCTGTCCTATCAGGAATTGCGCGAGGCCAAGGAGAAGAACGAGCGCCTGATTTCCATCGTGCGTCCCGAGCTGGAATTGCTGAGCAAACAGATCGCGGGCACCAACTTCATGACCGCTTTTGCCGACCGCGAGGGCGTGGTGCTCGACGCGATTATGGACAGCGAGTTTCGCAGCTCCGATTGCTCCCGCGCCATTCGCACAGGCTCGATCTGGCGCGAGGATATGCGGGGCACGAACGCGCTTGGGCTCGCGCTGCATACGGGTCACACGGCCATGGTGACGGGCGGCGAGCACTTCTTTTCGCGCCACGGCAAGGTCTCATGTGTCTCGACCCCGATCTTCGACAGCAAGGGCGAGATTGTCGGGCTGCTGGACGCCTCATCGGAAGTCGCCGCACGCCAATTCCACACCCAAGCCCTCGTCGCGCTGGCCGCCTCCAATATCGAGAACCGCCTCTTCGTCGATGAGCACCGTGACGACAACATCATTCAATTCCACCCGCGCGAGGAATACCTGACCACCCAAAGCGTCGGCATGATCAGCATGGACGGCGACGGGGTCATCACGGGCGTCAACCGCCACGCGGGCGAGCTGCTCAAAGGCATGGACCTGAACGTGGCCAACAAATTTGCCGATCTGTTTCAGGGCGGCTTCAGGGCGGCCATGAAACCCATGGAAACGGGTGAAGTCATACGCCTGATCGACTGGCTGAACGCGGCCTTTTTCGCGCGCATCCGGATCACACGCAAACACAATGGGACGGCAGGATCCAAGCGCAGCGTCGCTCTCTCAGTGCCTGCGGTGTTTAACCTACCTTCGGCGCCCGATGCCCCGATCTACCGCGACGTACAAGTCCACAACAGTCTGCGACTGGCCATACGCTCCGCACGGGTTGGCGCGCCTTTTACCATCATCGGGGCACCGGGGTCGGGCCGTACGACACTATCGCGCACGGTCCACGACGAAGTCCACAAGGACCGACCGTTGATTGTGGTCGACTGCCGCACGGCCAATGCGCTGGGCGAGGCCGAACGGCTGATGGCTGACATATTGGGCGACCCCGAATGTCAGGAGTTCAGCCAGCGTAGCGGCGGCACTTTGGTGCTCGAAAACCTGTCCCTGATCACAGGCGGGGCGGCAGAGAAACTGGCACAGGTCGTCAACCGCCTTTCGCAGCTCAAACAAGGGCCAAAATGGGTGATCATCACGACCGACGGGCTCGATGCCCGTGACGCCTCCCCGAACTGGCCGCGCCACGTCCAGATGGCATTCTCGTCGTTGACGGCGATGAAAATCCACCTCCCAGCCTTGTCGGAGCGCTCGGACTTTGCCCAGATCGCCGCCTTTATCCTCCACGATATCTCGACGGGACATCAGCTCTCGAACACCGCGATCGACGCCCTGCGCGTGCTCGAACGCCGCCAAAACCTCAACGAGTTGGCCAACCAATTGCAGGTGTTGGCCGTTCAGTGCCCCTTGGGGGTCATTCGCAAGGAACATGTGGAGCGCCATCTCGAGCCACCCCGTGACGCACAGCTCCCAGGGGGTGACGGCCAGACCTGTCCACGCTGCACCGGCCATGCAGTGCGAGAGGCGAAATGCGTCGAGATCAACCGTGTTTTCCGACAGTGCAATGCCAATGTCGCCCTCGCGGCCCGCAAGCTCGGCGTCTCTCGCAACACCGTTTACACGCATATCCGTGACTGAATGTATTGGACCGTAGTGGACAGACAGCAACTGCACCATCACGCCAGCAGCCCCGCCGCGCGCACCTGCTCAGGCGTCACCATCTTTGATGCGATCAAGTCCTCGATCTGCCGGTTTGTGATGTGGCGGCAGAGGGGATGGCGCTCGTGGATCCACTCGGCGAGGCTCGCACGGCCTTTGGCTTCGGCCGCTCGAGCCTTCTCACGATCCGCCTGTATCTGGGCAAGCCCCTTCTCCCATCGGCGCATCTTGAACCAATTATTCGAGAAACAGACCTTGCTGCGGGTGTAGCCCTCGCTCTCCTTCGCATAGGCCTTGACCGCCTGAATCAGGTCATCGGGCTCTACCCCAGCGTTCACAGCTGCTGCGATCAGGCGCAGACTGGTCCGCCGGTCTCGGATCCTGTCTTCGGGATAGACCGCCAAGATCTTCTCAGCCTCAAGATCTTCAACCTCCTCCGTCGCCTCGCGCCTGCGCGTAGGTGGTTTATGGATGGTTTTAGGATGGTTTGGGGTCCACCGTGAACCCCGTACCCCGTTCACCGTGGACCCCGTACCGGGTCCAGGCTGGACGGGGTTCACAGTGACCCCCGTCTCAATGTCGGGCTCGGCCGTGGGTTCGAGCGCGGCCACGCGTTCCAGGACGATGCGGTAAATGACGGTGTAGCCGTTCTTGCACTGCCGCCGCCCTGTCTCGATCAGAATGCCTTCGCGCAGGAAGTCGATGATGGTGCGCTTGACCGTGCTTTCGCTGAGCTCTGTATGACGCTGGATTGTCCCTTTGGAGCACCAGATGCCCGAGCCGTCATCGCTCGCCTTGTCCGCCAGGAACATGATGATCTGCTTGCGCGCGGCACTACCAAAGCGGCGCTCAGCGCATTCATTTGCAACCGCCCAACTCATCGCACAGTCTCAATGATAGAAAGGGTAGTGTGAACGTTCTCGCCCTTGAAAGGCGTTGAAACTTTCGCTTTTTGTTCGCTTTTTGTCAGGGGGCACTTTGCACCCCTAAGCCGTTGTTTTTGTTCCCTCTCTTTCTGGATTGCAAATCCGTGTACACCGGTTCGATTCCGGTACTCGCCTCCAACCTTATCAATAATTTTGCTGAATTATTGTGGCTGTGCGCGATGTCCAAACACGGATGTTTGAATCGACACGCCTGAGCCCTTCCGCATTTCTAACGCTCAACCCAAGAATATGGGCGGAAAGGTCGATCTGACTTCCTTTCTTGTGAGATAAACAAGAGAGCAAAAGTCGGGAACACGGGTCCTCGGATCTTTACATGGCACGCTTCACATTGCTGGACTTTTCACTCCTGAGTTTGGTGCGAAAGGCCTCGGCAAGGTGCCCGATGTGGTCGGCAAGCTGCGATACAGCCAGTTCAACATCTTTGGCGCGCACCGCATTGATAACCGCCAGGTGCTCTTTCATTGAGCGATCGGTGTTTTCGCTCATGATCGTGAACAGATGCGTTCTGAGTGCTTTCAAAGGAGAGATCGTGAGGTTGTACGACTTCGCCAGTGACCGGTTCTCGGCGCCAAGGATGATCGCATTGTGGAACTGATGGTCCCCCATGGTATATCCGTGCGCATCCTTCGCAGCCAGCGCGCGCTCCATTGCGGCGCCAGAGTTTTCAAGGTCTCTGAGCAACTTCGCATGATTGCGTTCGATGCCAAGATGAAGGGCAGCGGTTTCGAGAATCGTTCGGTGCTCACATAGCTCGTCCACGACACGCAAATCCGGGGTAAAGACAAATGTTCCCCGCTTGGGTGAAATCCTCACCAGCCCTTCGGATTGCAGTGCCGCCAGCGCGTCACGCACGGGCGAACGGCTGACGCCCAAGGCATCGGCAAGCCGCTGTTCGGACAATTTCGACCCCAACGGCAACTCGCCAGAAACGATCGCGCAGCGGATCTGCTCCGCCGTCACTTCCATGAGCGATTTGGGATGGTCGATGGGTTGCATTGACGGCTGCTCCTTCGGTGTCGATTGCGATCATGTTCCAGTTCAAGTCGGGTGTCAAACTGCCATGTTACATGTCACTTGACAGGTAAGACTACCATGTTGGATGGTAGATCGAGCGACTCGACCGGCGATTGCGGGTCGCAGTCGGGACCTTGGCCCGTGGAGCAAGACCTTGATTGAAGCGATCCAGATCACAGACCCAGATAGCATCGTAAGCGCGCTAAAGGCCGTCGTGGGGGAGGACCACGTTCTGACCCGGCCCGAGGATGTCGAGGGCTATCTGACCGACTGGACAGGCCAATACCGCGCACCTGCTCTGGCGGTTGCGCGCCCTGCCAGCACGGCCGAAGTTGCCGAGTTGATCAAGCTTTGTAACGCATGCAACATCGCGGTTGTCCCGCAAGGCGGACGCACGGGGTTGTGTGGCGGTGGCGTTCCTGTGGCGGGGCGCGAGACGCTGGTTGTGTCGTTGACCCGGATGAACGCGGTTCGATCCTTGGACGTCGATGGTCGAACGGTCATCGCGGAGGCTGGTGTCGTGCTGGAAACGCTGCATGACGCCGCCCTGAAGCACGATCTGGTGTTTCCCCTGATGTTCGGCGCGAAAGGCAGCTGCACCATCGGTGGCAACCTGTCGACAAATGCCGGCGGCTCAAACGTCGTGCGGTACGGCAACACCCGCGAGCTGTGCCTCGGGATCGAGGCTGTCCTGCCTGACGGCTCGGTCATCAACGCGCTGACCGGCCTGCGCAAGGACAACACCGGTTACGATTTGAAGGATCTTCTGATCGGGGCGGAAGGCACTTTGGGGATCATCACCGCGGCGGTGTTCAAGCTTTTCCCGGCACCCAAAGCCCGCTCGACCGCGTTCCTGTCCGTTGCCGGGCTGGACTCTGCGCTAAAAGTTCTGAACCGCCTGCAAGACCATACCGGTGGCGGCGTCGAGGCCTTCGAATACATGCCGCAGCCAGCGGTGGACGTGATCTGCAAGGTCTTCCCCGCCATTCGCCGCCCTCTGGAGGGCAAGGTGGCGACCGGCATTCTGGTCGAAGTCGCTTCGTCACGGCCCCATGATGCCGCCGAAATGCAGGATGGCACGATCCGCCTTGCAACCGAGGTGACGGAGCTTCTGGGCGAATTGATGGAGGAGGGTCTGGTGCTGGATGCCATGGTGGCGCAGTCTGAGCAGCAGCGCGCTGACCTTTGGAAAATGCGCGAAGCGATTCTAGAGGCGATCACCGAAAACGGACCGGCCCATCATCTGGATCTATCGCTTCCGCTCGCGCGGATCGCTCGGTTTGTTGGGGAAATGGATGCCGAGATGGATCGGCTCGGGTTTCAGCCGCTGACAGTCGGCCATCTGGGCGATGGCAACCTGCATTATGCCTTGTCTGCGGCAAAAGGCAGGGATTGGGATGCGCTGCCGCTGGAAACTGCCAAGGAAAAGGTGTTCGCCCTCCTGACCGAACTGGGCGGCTCTTTCAGCGCCGAGCACGGAATCGGACAGAGTAAGCTTGCCGTCATGACCAAGCTGAAAGAGCCCGCGCAATTGGACGTGATGCGGTCGATCAAGCGGGCACTGGACCCGGGCAACATCATCAACCCCGGCAAACTACTTCCGCCGGGATGATGCGATGCGCAAGCCGCGCAATCAGGGAATTCGAGCCATTCGAGGGAGGAAACGACATGGCAAACTTCATGGGAACGATCCACAGAACACTGTGGGCGAGCGCGCTTGTGGGCGCCGGTATGTCAGGGGCGGCTTCGGCAGAATCGCTGTTTGACGGCTGCCCTTCAGGCCCGATCATCGAACGGTTCATCGAGTTCGGCAAAAGCGGCAAGATGCCCCCGGATCTGGGCAAATGGCTGAACACGCCGGCCGACCAATATGTTGAGCCATGGAAGCCCTTTGATAATGTCGACTATGTCGGCGTCTGCTGGGTCTCGGCCTGGCTGGTGCACACCGATGACGGTGTTGTCCTGATCGACACGCTCTATGGCCCGTTCAAAAAGACGATCGTCGAAAACATCCAGAAGACCGGAACAGACCTCGGCGACATCAAATACGTGATGATGACCCATGGGCATTTCGACCATGTCGGGGGGGCCGTGGCTTTGAAACCGCTGCTGCCGAACGCGAAGTTCGTAATGACCCAAGGCGGCTGGGACGAAGCGGTTGAATCGGCGGCGGCTTCACAGGGCGGCCCAAGGGCTTGGGACATGATCGAACCGGAAATCACTGTTGCCGATGGCGATGAGATCACGGTCGGCAACAACACCTTCAAGGTCGTCGAAACCCCCGGCCATACATGGGGGACGGCGTCGTACATGTATGATGTGCTGGACGGTGAAAACACCCATCGCGCCATCACAATCGGCGGCCTCGGCCTCAACGCCATCGAAGGCCCGCCTCAGGTGGAAGCCTACATCGAAAGCGTGGACCGCGTGAGGCAACTGGTCGAGGCGAAAGAGATGCCTGTCGAAGTTCATCTCACCACCCATGGCTTCTCTGCCAATCTCGACGAAAACCGCCAAAAACATGCGGCCCGCCAAAAGGGAGAGCCCAACGTCTTTGTCGACCCAAAGGGCCTTCTCAATCAGGTCGCAGGCCTGCGTGAGCGCGCCGTGAAGCGTCTCGAAGTTGAAAAGTCGAAGTAAAGCTATCACCGTGAAATCCTAGGGAGGAAACACAATGAAACTGACCACGAAACTTATGGCGCTGGCGACAAGCGCCGTTATGGCCCTTGCCGCGCCTGCCTTCGCAGAAGACTGGGCCCCGGACGGGCCACTGACCATCCAGATCGGCTTTGGCGCCGGTGGGTCCACCGACACGATGGGCCGCGTTCTGGCCGAGGTGATGAAGAAGAACACCGGCTGGAATATCGTTGTTGAAAACAAGCCCGGCGGCGGCGGTGTTGCCATGTTCACCGGCCTGTCACAGCGCCCGGTCGACAACAAGACCATCGGTATGGGGGTCAGCATCCCGGTGCTGGTCCAACTCGTCCAGCGCGGCGATCAGCTTCCGTTTGATACCGACAGCTTCGATTACCTCGGCACTGTCGCCAAGGCCGAACTGGCGCTGGTTGCCAGCAAGGATGCGCCGTTTGACGACCTCGAGGGCATGATCGCCTACGCCAAAGAGCAGGGCAGCCTGCCCGTGGCCACGATGGCCCCGCCGCAGGTCCTGATGATGAACCAGACCAAGTCCACCACCGGTGCTGATTTCAACCTCGTGACCGCCGATGGCGGTGCAGAGGTCATGAAGCTCATCCTCGGCGGTCAGGTCATGGCCGGTTTCGGCTCGGGCGAGCATTACCCCTACCTCGACTCCGGGGACATGAAAGTCATCGCCGGGGCCAACCAGTCGCGCCTTAGCTATGCGCCCGACGTCAAGACCTTCATCGAATCCGGCGTGAACGCCTATGTCGATCCGATATTCTTCCTCGCCATGCGGGCGGGTACGGACCCGGCGGCAATCACGGCGATCTCGGCCGCCATCGACGAGGCGACCAAGGCGCCCGAATTCGCCAAGATCGTTCAGAACGCCGTCAAGGGTGACCCGATCAACATGGGCACCGACGGCACCAAGAAGATGATGGTCGACGGGCTGGCGAACGCCAAGATCCTGTTCGCGAAATAAGCAAACCTCGTCACCCCGCCACCGGCCGTGGCGGGGTGACGTTCACTTTCGGGGGAGGGAAACATGAACACGATGGCAGATCGCGTTTCGGGGCTGTTCTTCATGGCCTTGGGACTTGCGATGTATTTCTGGATCAACCCGAACTATATCGAAACCGTTGATGGCGGAAATATTTCGCCCGCCACGCTTCCCAATATCATTTCCATCATTCTTGCCATTGCCGGTGCTTTTATCGCGATCAAGCCCACTGACCATCAACTCCGCAATCCGATTTTGATGGCCAAGACTGGCCTCTACGTCGCGCTGCTGACGGCGGGAATCTGGGCCATGTCGTGGTTCGGGTTCGAGTATGTCGCGCCTGTTCTCGCACTGGCGATCATGTGGCTGATCGGTGAACGCCGCCCGCTCTGGCTTGGTCTCGGGGTGGTCGCCATGCCCGCGATCATCTGGTTCCTCGTTACCCAACTGCTCGGTCGGGCGTTGCCGTGAAGGATCCAAGACATGGTTGAATTCTCGACAATTCTTGCGGGCTTTGGCGACGCGTTCTCGCTCTACAATCTCGCCTTCGTTCTCTTTGGCGTGGTGCTTGGGCAATTTGTCGGGGCGGTCCCCGGCATCGGTCCGATCATGGCCATGGCTATCGCCATCCCCTTTACCTTCGGGCTTGATCCCCTGCCCGCCATCGCGTTCCTCGTGGGCGTCAACAAGGGCGGTCTTGTCGGTGGCGCGGTGCCTGCGGTCCTGATGAACACGCCCGGCACGCCCGATGCGGCGGCCACGGCCTTGGATGGCTACCCTTTGGCCAAGCAGGGCAAGCCGCTGAAAGCCACGAAAATGGCGCTGTTTTCCTCGATTACGGGCGATACGTTCAGCGATATCGTCCTGATCACCGTCTCGGCCCCGCTCGCTGTTCTGGCCCTTAAAATGGGGCCGATCGAGGTGGTTGCCCTGATGATCTTTGCCTTTTCGATCCTCGCGGGGTTGATCGGCAATTCGCTGACCAAAGGCATCATTGCCGCGGCTTTCGGTTTGCTTGCAGCGTCCGTCGGGCAAGACCCTGAAAACTTCACGCCACGCCTGATCTTTGGCTATTGGGATCTCTTCGATGGTTTGGCGCTGCCATCCGTCGCAATTGGCATGCTGGCCATTTCCGAAATCCTCCACCGCCTGTCCGAGGCCCATGGCAACATGCGCCCGACCATCATCGCCAAAGATACCGGCAACCCCGATGACCGCCGTGTCACATGGGCCGAGTATTGGTCGTGCCGTTTCACCATGCTGCGCGGCGCGACCATCGGAACCATTCTCGGCGCCCTGCCCGGCATCGGCTCTACGGCGGCGGCGTTCATGTCCTATGCAATGACGAAGGCAAGCTCCAAGGATCCCGGCAGCTTTGGCAAAGGAAATATCCAAGGCATCGCCGCATCCGAATCCGCCAACTCGGCTGTGGTCGGGGCCAACCTGATTCCGCTTCTCACGCTGGGCATCCCCGGCAGCGTCGGGGCCGCGCTGATCATCAGCGCCTTCATGATCCACGGGATGCAGCCCGGGCCGCTCCTGTTCGAAAATCAGGGGCGACTTGTCTATGGCCTGTTCGGCGCGATGATCATGGCCAATTTCGTCAACCTCTGGGTCGGTCAGCTTGGATTACGGCTTTGGGTCAAGGTCGTTTCCGCACCTGAGTCCATCATTTTTTCCTCAGCCCTGCTGCTCTGTTTCGTCGGGGTTTCGATGGCGACCAGCGGGCTCTTTGGCGTGGCGATCATGCTGATCTTTGCTGTCATAGGATACCTTATGGCCAGCTTCGGGTATTCGCTGGTGATCTTCATCATCGCGTTTTTCCTCGGGCCCCGGTTCGAAAAATCCATCGCCCAGTCGCTCGCCCTGACCAATGGCGACCTCACTCAGGTTTTGAAAAGCCCCGTGGCGCTGGCGCTGCTGATCCTGTCGGTTGTCTCGGTGGTCTGGTTCTTGCGCAAGAACGTGCAAGGAGAGGACGAATGACGCCGTTCGCCTTGTCCGGTTCCGTTTTCTCTGACCTCATCAGGAGACGCCTATGTCGATAAAATCGATCCTGAGCGCATATAGCGGCGATGCCTCGAAAGGCAGCGGTTTGCGGCACGCGCTGCGGCTGGCCAAACACCATGACGCATGGTTGACCGGCGTTCTGCGTCACCGGCAAAGCAATCTTGAGCGGACCCTTCGCGGCTCTGTGCCCAAGACCTTTCTCAAGACCTTCTTCGAAGCCGAAGAGACACGCCTGAACGAGATTGCCGAACGGTTCCGGACCATCACCATAGAGGCAGGATATGGAGACAGGTCCGACTTCGTCGACCTTGACGTCGAACAGGGCCGTTCCCTCTCGGAGTTCGCGCGAACCTTCGATCTGGTTGTTACCGGCGTGCACTCCCATAGCGAAAACGAGGCGCATATGTCGGCGAACCCCGATCTGATCGCGCTGCGCAGCGGCCGCCCGGTTCTGGTGGTTCCCGACGCCTACGAAGCAGAGGGGCTTACCGACCATGCCCTTGTCGCTTGGGATGGCAAGCGATCGTCAGCTCGCGCACTTGGCGACGCGATGGTTGGTCTTGAGGACAAGGCAAAAGTCACCCTTCTGACTGTCGGGTCAGAAAAGGCACCCGGAACCGAATACCTGCTGCGCAACCTTGAGCGGCACGGGATCGACGCGACCCTTGTGCTGAAACCGCGCAAGGGGTCGATTGCCGAAACCATCCTGTCAACCGCACAGGACGTGTCCGCAGAACTCGTCGTCATGGGCGCGTTTGAACACAGCAAGTTCAGCCATGATGTGTTCGGAGGCGTGACAACGGACGTGATCGAAAAAACCGACGTTCCGATTTTCATGTCTCACTGAACTTCGACGCGCACAGTTGCGCCCCCAAGATGACCCCAAGATTTGGGCCGCACCGGCCCGTGAATAACCTGAAGGAAAAGACACGTGTCAGATCAGAAACAATACATGCACCAATCCATCGCCCAGGCCGTTTGCGATCATGGCATTGATACCATGTTTGGGTTGGTGGGGGATGCCAACCTGTTCTTGGCAAACCACTTTGTGAACGGATGCAGCGGAACGATGGTTCCCGCCGCGCATGAGGGCGGCACCGTGCTGATGGCACAGGCCTACGCCCAAGTGACCGGAAAGGTCGGGGTCGCTACGGTGACCCAAGGCCCGGGCCTGACGAATTGTTTTACCGCACTCAGGGAAGGTGTGGTCGGGCGCTCTCCGATCATCCTTTTGTGCGGCGACACCCCCGCGACCGCCCCTTTCCACCCGCAGAACATCGACCAGCGCGAAGTCGTCAAGGCCACCGGCGCCGGCTTCGAACAGGTCAAAGCCCCCGAAACGGCGGCGCGGGACGTGGCGACGGCATTCTACCGCGCCCGCAAGGAAAGGCGCCCTATCGTCGTGAACATCCCCACCGATTTCATGTGGGCCGAAGTCGAACACAAGCCTGTCGTCTTCCCCCTGCCCGAAACCCACAGCACCGTGACCGAAGGCCCTGTGCACGAAGAGGCGATCGGCATGATCGCTTCCGCGAAACGGCCTCTGATCCTCGCCGGGGCCGGCGCGGCCAGCGCGAAAGACAAGCTGATTGCCCTGTCAGAACGACTGGAAGCGCCGCTGGCCACCACGCTCAAAGGCACAGGCCTCTTTGCCGGACACCCAAACAACATCGGCTATTTCGGCACCCTCAGCACCGCAGAGGCCTATGACGTGATTGGCGCTGCCGATTGCGTCATCGTCTTTGGGGCATGGATGCATTTCCTGACCACGGACCGGGGGGAGTTGCTGAAAGGCAAGCGGGTTATCCAGGTCAACAACAGCCTTTCCGATGCAGGGGCATTCTATCAGCCTGATGCGGTACTGATCGCGGATGCGGGGCAGACCGCCGACAACATTCTCCACTGGATGGATGAGGCCGAAGTCGCGCCTTCCGGGTTCACCAGGGAACTGCCCTCGCATGACATATCGAAGCATCCCAAAGGTGATCCTGACAAATCCGAGGAGGGCTGCATCAATCTCGAATACGCGCTCGATCGCCTGAACGAGGCGCTTCCGAAAAACCGCATCATGCTGACCGATGGGGGCCGCTATATCACTGAGGTCTGGTGCCGCGTCAGCGTGCCCGACCCGAACAGCTTCCACATGACCGATAACTTTGCCGCCATCGGGCAAGGCATGCAGCAGGCCATCGGCGCGGCGCACGGGGATCCCTCGCGCCCTGTCGTGCTCTTCATGGGCGACGGCGGCTTCATGATGGGGGGCGCGAACGAGTTCAACACGGCCGTGCGCACGAAGCGCGACCTTATCGTGATCATCTGCAACGATTCCGCCTACGGGGCAGAGCATATCCAGATGCTCGATCGGCAAATGGACCCCTCGCTGACCGAGTTCAATTGGCCCTCTTTCGCAGAGGTCGCCAAGGCCATGGGCGGAGAAGGTGTGCAGGTGACCTCACCCGAGGAGTTGGAAACCGCAATCGCGGCTATCAACGCCCGCAAAGGCCCGATCATCGTCGATCTGAAACTGGACCCGAACTCTGTGCCGCGCATGCGGATGTGATATTGGCAGTTGGGCTTGGGCAAGCGCGGGGCAAGATACCGTGCTTGCCCCGCGCTTGCCCCGCGCTTGCCCCGTGCTTGCCCAAGACTATTGCAGCAAAGTGCGAAACCCTGCGCAGGTCAGGTGCCGCTTCACCCCGAAAGATATACTTATAAGAGCGCCCAAAACCCGCGCCAACGCGATGTCCGGCGGCTAGTCCAGACTTGCCCTGTCGCTATCCATGGTCGGTGGGGCCGCCAATCTCGCGGCGAGATGCAGCAGGATGATGATCATCGCCAGCGGAACCGACACCGAAATCCACACCATCGGAATACCGAGCGTATCGGCTGTTAGCCCCGACTGTCTGGCGAGATAGCCCTTCGCAAATCCCCCGCGCAGGCCGATGAAGCAGAAGTAAATCACGGGCAGGATAAAGATCAGCACCGCAGCGCTCTGGATCGCCTCGGCAAGAAATCCCAGAAAATGAGGGCGCTTTGGAAAGACACTCTCCATCAAAACAGCGTCCGAGCCCGTTTTGAAGGACAGTGTCGCCCCCAGAAGTCCGGTCCAGACCATCGCATATCGGGCGACATCCTCTGTCCAGACAGGGGGCGAAGAAAAGACATAGCGCGCGATGATCTGCACCACGACCGTCAGGAACATCACGCAAACCACAAACACGGCCACGCGGCGCGTGAACCAGTGCACACTGTCGCTGACGCGGATGATGAAATGGCGCATCTGATGTCTCCGGATCGGTTCGGGGCGGGCCGAAATCTCCGGCCCGCCGATTGGTTTAGCGGTTGTCGTCAGACAGCTTTTTCCAAAGCGCGGTGTCTTCGGCAGCCATCAGGTCTGACTCATAGACCGGCAACGATGCCTTGCGGAAAACTGCGCGCTCTTCATCGGTCAGACGCTGAACTGTCACGCCTTTTTCTTCCAATGCTGTCAGCCCTTTGACCGAAGCCTCGGCAAGCCAAGTGCGGGCTGCGGCATCGGCTGTTTCAACCGCCGCATCAACCGCGGCGCGGTCGGCATCGGACAGGCCATCATACCACGTTTTGGAGACGATCACGGCGCGCAGCGGCCAGATGACGTCGGCGGTGGAGAAGTTCTTCACAAAGTCGGTCTGGCCGAACATCACCGGTACGAAAGGCGAATTGAGATAGCCATCGATCACGCCCGTCTGTAGGCCCGCTGGCACTTCCCCCCATGGCACGATGGTGCCGCTGGAGCCCCACGCCTGATACATCGCGATTTGCGCGTCATCGAGGGCGCGCATGCGCAGGTTGGCCATATCCGCGGGTGAGCGCACAGCCTGGGTTGTCGTAATCACGCCCGACGCCGGCCCGAGCGGCGCAAGCGCCAGCAGGATCGCGTCCTGTTCGGCGAGTTTTTCATTGATGCGCGTGTAGACATCCCCAGCCGCCATCGCGCGGTCCATATGGGCGATATTGTCAAAGATATAGGGCAGGCGCACGCCATAGATGAACGGATCAACCTGTGCCACGGCCCGCACATCCGAGAGCGAGACTTCAAGCAGACCGGTCGAGACCTGATCGAATTTCTCGGCTTCATTCCCGACAGAGCCACGCGGCATTTCACGCACCTCCATACCGGCCGCTTTCAACGCGTTTCCGAAGGCATGGGCCCAGTTATACGAACCGGATGTTTCGAGGTCCGGTTTGCTGTCCAGTGCGATCTTGACCTCTGCCGAAACAGATGTCGCAGCCACCAGCAATGCGGCAAGTGTGAGTGCCTTTAGTTTCATGGTTAGTCCTCCCTTGGTTAGTTCACAGAAAATCCGAACAGGCGCGGCAATGCGAGGCTAAGCTCTGGCCAGTAAACCAGCGACATCAGCAGCAGAACCTGAACGGCAATGAAGGGCAGCGCGGCATAGGCCAGCCGCCAGTAATTGAGGTTTGTCAGCGCCGAGACGACCACAAGGCATTTGCCAAGCGGCGGCGTAATCAGCCCGACGCACAGGTTGAAACACAGCACGATACCAAGCTGGATCGGGCTGATGCCCTGCTCCAGCGCTTGCGGCGCGAAAAGCGGAATAAGCAGCGTAAGCGCGACGGGCGTGTCCATGAACATGCCCGCGATCAGGAAGATGCAGACAAGAAAGAACAGATACTTGGTGCCGGTCAGCCCAAACGAGTCGACCCACCCGGCAAGCGCGCTGGACCAGCCGAGTTGCCCGGCCAGATATCCCAGAACCGATATCGCTGCGAGGATGATAAAGATCGTTCCGGTCATCTTGGCCGTCGCCTCGACCGCGTCAAAGATCATGCGCCAGGTCAGCCCCTTGTAGAACTGCCCCGCCAACAGCGCGAACAGAACGGCGACGGCCGAACCTTCGGTTGGTGTCGCAAGGCCGAATACCAATGAGCCAAGGATCACAACGGGCAGGCACAAGGCCGGGGCTGCATTCAACAGGCTGGGTATGAACCGTGGCAAATCGTCGGACTTTCCGCCGGGATGCCCTTTCAGTGCGGCGATCACCGCATTCAGCAACATCAACGCAGCGGCCAGCAACACCCCCGGGACAATGCCCGCGACAAACAACGCGGCGACCGACGCCCCGGTCAGACCGCCGTAAATGATCATGATGATCGACGGCGGAATGATCGGCCCAATCATTGACGAGGCCGCGGTAATGGCGCCCGCATAATAGGGATCATAACCGCGCGCCTTCATCTCTGGCACGAAGGTGCGTGACAAGGCCGCGCTATCGGCAATGGCCGATCCCGAGATGCCGGCAAAAAATACGCTGGTCAGGATGTTGACATGGCCCAGCCCCCCGCGAAACCGGCCGACGATGGACATGGCAAAGTCGATCAGACTGCGCGTGACACCGGCGCGGCCCATGATTTCGGCGGTCAGGATGAAAAGCGGCATCGCCATAAAGGCGAAAACATCAAGCTGGGCAAAGATGCGCTGCGGAAGGATCGACAGAAACTGGCTTTTTCCGACGGCGACAAAGGTCAGCACGGAAACAGCCCCCATCAAGTAGGCAAAGGCCGTGCCACTGATCAGCAGGATGATGAATACGATAGGAATGAACCACATGATCCTACACCGCCGTTCGCAGGGACGTCGTTTCAGACCGTGTGGTTTTTTCCAAGATCGGCGGATGTGTCACGATCGAGCGCAAGTCAACGGTTGGAGGCGCAAGATTTGCCAGATCGGGAACCGGGCGGGCTGTTTCACGCGAGCGGGCAAACAGGGTCTCCAGGGCCTTGGCCGCCGCCAGCAAACCTTCGTCCCCGCGCACCGGCCCAAGCACCTGAAGCCCGAATGGCATGGCGTGGGAATCGCGCCCACAAGGCAGCGTAATCGCCGGTCCGCCGGCCAGCGATCCGCGATAGGCCAGCGCAAGCCAGCGGTAATAGACATCCATGGCCTGCCCATCGATTTCCGTCGCATGGGATAGCGTCCACGGAAATGGCGAGACCGGCGAAGTTGGCACCAAGAGGACGTCAAAATCCTGCATCAGCCGGTTGAACCTGCGCAAAATACGGGTTTGTTCGGCATGTGCCCAGGCCCTGTCGGCAAGCGTCATCCCCTGCCCCATCGCCACGTTTGCCGCGATATGGGTTCCGAAATCATCGGGCGCGGTCTTGAGCGCCTCGGCAAACGCGGACGTGAAACTTTCGGCGCGCAGAATATCAAAGGCGCGGTCCATCTCGCCCAGATCGAGATCGGCGGGGCGGCACTCTTTGACATGCGGCTTGATAAGGTCGATCCGCGCGCGAAAAGTCTCGCGAATGTCCGGGTCTACCGGGGCGCCGCCAAAGTCTTCGCTGAACCCCACGCGCAGGTTTGCAAGTTCGACCGGCGGCAGAGTCTCGAAACGGTCGGGGGCCGCGGGCGCGGATAGGGGATCGTCCGGATCGTGCCCGTGACACATGCTCAGCATCAGGACCAAATCATCCATCGTGCGGGCCATGGGCCCAAGGACGGAAATGCCCGACCACCCCAGTGGGCGTGTCGGGTGCGCAATAACGTCAACAGACGGACGGAAGCCCACGATCCCACAAATAGCCGACGGCAGACGCAGCGAACCACCGGTGTCCGAACCCGTGCAAAGTGGCAGTAAATTGGCCGCCAACGCCGCTGCCGACCCGCCCGATGATCCACCCGCAATCAGGTTGGGATCAAACGGATTACCGGTCGCCCCCCAGACCGGATTGCGGCTGTTTCCGCCCGCGCCCAGTTCCGGCACATTGGTTTTCGCAAGGATGATGGCCCCCGCCGCTCGCAAACGCGCCACCATCGGCAGGTCCTGATCCGGAACATTGCCGCGTCCCCGAATGCTGCCATGCGTGGTCAACAGACCCTTGGTGTCCTGCAAGTCCTTGACGCCGATCGGCAGGCCATCCAGTGGCCCTTTCGAGGCTCCGGCCTGCCAGCGCAGACTCGCTTGCGACGCCTCAGATACGGCGCGCTCGGTATCCATTGCCGTAAGCGCGTTGATCTTCGGATTGAAGCGCGAAATCTGGTCGAGACAGGCCGCGAGGTAATCGTTCGGCGTGAGGCTCTTGTTCCTGAACCGCGCGAGCACTTCGGTCGCGGACAGCATGACGAGGTCTGTAGCGCTCATCCGCCTACGGCCGTCGCAATGATCGAAAAAACTGACACAGTGGCCCTCCCAAGCAATGTGCATGGTTAAGGTAGAGTAAAGAAAGCAGCTGAAAAAATGATTTCTCGGCGAAAAACATTAACCAAATGGAATGGTTTCCATCTCAACCGTCGTTTGCTGCAGGCATTTCAGGAACAGCGCCAAGGTGCCGTTCTGCGCAATCTGGTCTGTGCGCCAAAAACACCGCGCTTCCGAAAGCAGGCCGCGCGTATCAAGCGCAAGAATAACCATATCCCCGCGTGCGGCCTGCGTCTGGGCAAGCCCTTGTGGCAAAAGCCCAAGCGCAGGCATCACCCGCAGCAGTTCCAGATTGAGCGCCAATGACAGGGACGCAATCGTATTGCTGGGCGGCGTCAGGCCATGGCTGGCGAACAAGGCATCGACGGCCTGTCGCGCGACCGAATTCGACTGCGGCAGGATCCACGGGAATGCGACCGCATCTGACCACGCGAGGTCTTTTCTTTTTGCAAGGGGATGGTCGCGCCCGGCCACAACGACCACCGGTTCTGAAAAAAGAGACATCTGTTCGATGCCGGGAAGTTCCTGCGGTTGCCAAATCCGCGCAATCAGAAAATCAAGCGCGCCGGCTTCAAGCTGCGGGAACAACTCAACGAAATGGCCTTCCAATACCGACACGCTGGCCTGCGGGGTGCTCCGTTTGAAAAGCGCAATAGCGCCGGGCAACAGGGTCGGGGCGACAGAGCTTACGGCCCCGATCGAAACAGATCCTGAAACGCCACTGGCCATGGCTTCGACATCGAAAGCGGCCCGGGCGAGCTGATTCAGGGCCAGTCTGGCATGATCTGCCAACCGGTGTCCGATCGGCGTCAGGTAAAGCCGGTTTCTATCGCGGGTCACCACCGGCACGCCGACGATTTTCTCGAGCTCCACGATCTGTTTTGACACCGCCGGCTGCGTCACGTTCAGCGCCTCAGCCACGCGTGCAACAAGTTTCAAATCCGCCAAGGCCGCAATGACACGCAAATGGCGCAGCGTTATCGCCTTTTGAAATTCCTTGCCTGAAATCGCGCAACCTCCTCATCGCAACATGATCGGAAGATGTCACAATTCGTCGAAGGAGAAAACAGAAGAGGAGCCAGCTCACCTATCCCCCAAAGAGAACTGGCTCCTTAAATCTTTCCGCCATCAAGGCGCATTTTTGGATCATCAGGGCTTTGATGTCAGTGGATCTCACCAAAGCACATGTATTTCAGTTCAAGGTAATCATCGGCCCCGTATTTAGAGCCTTCTCGGCCTTGGCCCGACTGTTTGACACCGCCGAAGGGGGCGACCTCTGTCGAAATCAAACCGGTGTTGATCCCAACCATCCCCGTTTCGAGCCGTTCGGCAACCCGCCAGACGCGTGAGATGTCCTTGGAATAGAAATAGCCCGCAAGGCCGAACTCGGTATCATTTGCAAGCTCGACCGCCTCATCTTCCGTCTCGAACTCAAACAGCGGAGCGATCGGCCCAAAGGTCTCTTCGTGCTGCACGATCATGCTGCGGTTCACATCGGTGACAACGGTCGGCTGAAAGAACGTGCCCCCAAGAGCATGCCTTTGGCCGCCTGTCGCGATCCGCGCGCCTTTGGCAATAGCGTCCGAAAGATGCGCTTCGACCTTCGATAGGGCCGCTTCGTTGATCAAGGGACCGATGGCCACCCCATCCTGGAAGCCGTCCCCGACCGACAGCGCGGCCACGCGTTTCGACAGCTTCTCCGAGAATTCCTTGTAAACGCCCGATTGGACGTAGATCCGATTGGCACAGACGCAGGTTTGTCCGGCGTTCCGGTATTTGGCGATCAACGCGCCTTCGACGGCGGCATCCACATCGGCGTCGTCGAACACGATGAACGGCGCATTGCCACCAAGCTCCATCGACACCTTTTTGATCGTGGCAGCGCCCTGCTCCATCAGGATTTTCCCGACGCGCGTGGACCCCGTGAAGGTGATCTTGGCCACCTTGGGATTCGCACAAAGCTCCTTGCCAATGGCCGAGGCATCAATGCTCGGAATGACATTGAACACTCCCTGCGGAAGACCGGCCCGTTCGCCAAGCACAGCCATGGCCAGCGCCGAAAGCGGGGTCAGTTCGGCGGGCCGCGCGACAAAGGTGCAGCCAACGGCCAGCGCGGGCGCGACCTTTCGTGCAATCATGGCATTAGGAAAGTTCCACGGCGTGATCGAGCCGACGACACCGACCGGCTGCTTGAGCACCACGATGCGTTTGTCAGGCTGATGTCCGGGGATCACATCCCCATAGATGCGCTTGGCCTCTTCCGCGAACCATTCGACATAGGACGCACCATACAGGATTTCGCCCTTGGCCTCGGCCAGCGGCTTGCCCATTTCAGCGGTCAGGATGGTAGCCAGATCGTCGGCGTTTTCCAGTATCAGATCGAACCATTTGCGCAGGACGGCACCGCGCTCTTTGCCCGTCTTTGCTGCCCAGGACGCGCGCGCATCATAGGCCTTATCGATAGCACGCGAGACGTCGTCGACCCCAAGGTCAGTTACATCCGCGATCTTGTCGCCTGTTGCGGGGTTGAAGACGGCAAAGGTTCTGCCGGTCTCGATCCATTCTCCGTTCACATAGGCGCGGGTTTCCAGCAACGCCGGGTCATTCAGTTTCAGCATGTTTTAGCTTCCTGTGCAGCAGCGATAGACGCTTCAAGAATGTCGAGTGCCTCGGTAAAGACCTCGTCCTCAATGGTGATCGGGGCGAGGAAACGAATGACGTTCCCATAGACCCCACAGGTCAGAAGGATCAGGTTCCGCCTGAGTGCTTCCGCCCGAACCTTTTGCGTAAACTCCGGGCTTGGGGCCGAACCATCCGCCGTGCTGAATTCGGCCGCCACCATGAAACCGGGGCCGCGAATGTCGGCGATTTCCGGGGTCACGGCCCGGATCGCTTCCAACCGCTGACGCAAACGCGAGCCCAACTCGTTCGCGCGCGCGCAAAGCTCTTCTTCTTCAATGACGTCAAGAACGGCATGGGCCGCCGCAATCCCAAGTGGATTGCCGCCGTAGGTCCCGCCAAGCCCACCGGGGCCCGCCGCATCCATGATCTCGGCCTTGCCGACGACAGCCGCAAGCGGCAAGCCCCCAGCCAGCCCCTTGGCCATCGTCGTAAGATCAGGCGCAACGCCATAGCCATCCATGGCAAAGAGGGTCCCGGTGCGGGCAAAGCCGGTCTGAATCTCGTCCGCCACCATCACGATCCCATGCGCGTCACACAGAGCACGGATTTCGCGCACTAGGTCGCCAGGCGCGGGATAAAAACCGCCCTCCCCTTGCACCGGCTCGAAAATAATCGCCGCAACACGGCCCGGATCGAGATCGGCCTTAAAGAGTTTATTCAAGGCATTCATCGAGTCTTCGGTAGAGATGCCGTGCACATCCATCGGGAACGGGACGTGATAAACATCCGGCATCATCGCGCCAAAGCCTTGTTTATAAGGGGCAACCTTGCCTGTCAGGCTCATGCCCATGAAGGTGCGGCCATGAAAGCCGCCGCCAAAGGCGATGACGGCAGGCCGGCCGGTATAGGCACGCGCGACCTTGATCGCATTCTCGACGGCCTCTGCACCCGTCGTCACGAACACCGTCTTTTTCTCAAAGTCGCCCGGAGTGCTTTGGTTCAAACGCTCGGCAAGACGGACATAGTTCTCATAGGGCAACACTTGGTGACAGGTGTGGGTAAATGCCCCCATCTGCCGCTCGACGGCGGCCATGACTTTCGGGTGGCAATGGCCGGTGTTGACCACGGCAATGCCCGCCGCAAAATCGATGTATCGGGTGCCCTCCACATCCCAAACTTCCGAGTTCTTTGCCCGCTCTGCGTAAATCTGGGTTTGCATCCCCACGCCGCGCGAAATGGCACTGTCTTTGCGCGCGCTGATATCTGCATTCAACATGGTTTTCTTCCTTTCGAATCAGGCGGCAAGACCTGCTTCGCGCATCCTGTCCTCGTTCACGATGCTAAAAAAGCCTGTTTCTTGCTTTCTGTAAGCCACTGTTTTATAGCTATTTTAATTCTATAATTTCGGTATTATGAACATGGCCAACACATCTCAAGAAGACCTCATCCTTGGCGCCCGATTGCGCGCCCTTCGGGAACGCGCGGGCCTGTCCCAAAGGGCACTCGCAAAGAAGACCGGCGTGCCGAATTCGACCATCTCGCTCATGGAATCCGGCAAGACAAATCCATCGGTCGGGGCGTTGCGCCGTGTGCTCGACGGGATCCCGGTAAGCCTTGCCGAGTTTTTCGAATTCGAACCCGAGATCGAGAAAACCACCTTTTATGCGGCCGAGGATCTGCCCGAAATCGGCAAGGGCCGGCTCTCGCTCAAACAGGTCGGAACCGACATTTTGGGGCGCGCCATGATGATCCTTCACGAGACCTACGATATTGGAGCCGACACCGGGCGGGTCATGTACGGTCACGAGGGCGAAGAAGGCGGGGTCGTAATCTCAGGGCGGATCGAAATCACGGTCGACGATCAACGCAAGATTCTTGGCCCCGGTGACGCCTATTACTTCGATAGCAAGCGGCCCCATCGTTTTCGCCAGGTCGGACCCGAGCCTTGCGTTCTGGTCAGTGCCTCTACACCACCAACATTCTGAGGCCTGAACGTCTGACCCCGATCCCCGCCAATCGCTGGTGCTTTTTTGTTAAGGCGAAACGAAAACGGGGCCGGTTTGACCCGGCCCCATATTCGCGTATTCCCGTCAATTGCCGCTAAGGATCATTCGATAACGCATCTGATCGAAAATCACGGCGAGGATCAGGAGAGCCCCCAACAGCACCATCTGCATGTAGGAACTGACCTGTGCGAGGTTCATACCGTTCTGAACCAGCACGATGAAGAAGGCCCCAAGGACCACGTTCTCGACACGGCCGATCCCGCCTCTCAGGGACACGCCCGCAATCACGCAAGCCGCAATCGACTCAAGTGCAATCGTACTGCCTAGGTTGGCCTCACCGGATTCGACGCGCGCCGTCAGAAGCAGGCCGGTCAGGGACGCAATCAAGGCGCAAATCACATAGGCCATCATAAGCGTGCGCTTGGTGTTGATCGCCGAAAGATGCGCCGCCTTGATGTTGCCGCCAACGGCGTAAACCTGCGTGCCAAGACGCGTGCGGGACATGAAGAGCCACATCACGATGATACAGAGGATCGCGATGATCACGGGCACCGGCACGCCGAATAGCCTGCCGAAACCGAAGGTGTCAGCAAAGGCAAACGGCATGCCCGACACCGGAACCCCACCAGTAAGAAACAGCGCCAGACCCGCACCAACCGACGAGGCCCCCAGCGTCATGATGAAGGGAGAGACCTCGAAATAGGCGACGCCGATCCCGTTGATCAGGCCAATGGAAATCGCCGCCGCAAACCCCATAAAGGCGCCAAGGGCAATCGCGAGCCAGATCGCATCCGGAAAAATTCCGGCAAGCCACACCATGCCCAGCGCCGACACAACCGATGTCAGGGCAATCGACGTGCCAACAGAAAGATCAAACCCCCCCGAAATCAGCACAAGCATCTGACCCATCGACACCAGCACCAGATAAACCGATTGCCGCGCCACATTGACCAGGTTCTGAAGGCTGAGGAACTTGTCGGAAAGTGCGGTAAAGATGATCAGCGCACCCACAAGGAAAAACGGCAAGACGCCCACCTTGATGAATATTTTTCGGATGGGATCGAAGGCCCCGGTTTTCGTAGCTTCTGTCGTCATCGTTTTGCTCCGGTTTCGTCGAAGAAGAATTTGAGAACTTGCTCCTCGGTCATGTCGTCACCGCTCAGCTCTGCCGAGATGTGGCCATGCGCCAGAACAATCATTCGGTGGGAAAGGTTCATGACCTCGGGCAGATCGGAAGAGATCACGACCACGGCCTTGCCGCTTTCGGCCAGCTCCTTGATCAGCAGATAAAGCGCCGCCCGCGTTCCCATATCGACGCCGACCGTGGGCTCATCAAAGATGATAAGGTCGGCGTTCTGGCCAAAGCATTTGCCAAACAGGACTTTCTGCTGATTGCCGCCCGAAAGCTGGGACACCGGCTTGTTGCGGTATCCCTCGTGCAACTCCACATAGTCCGAGATGGTCTCGGCCTCGGCGTTGACCTCGGACCACCTGACCAACTGGCCTTGGCCGCCAACCTTGTCCCCCATCACCAGATTGATCGCGAGATTGTCCTTGGAGGATTTCGCAAGGTCGAGGCCCTCGGCCTTTCGATCCGGCGAAAGGTAGTAGATTCCGTCCCTGATAATCGCTCTTGTCGGCGCGTGGCTGATGTCCTTGCCGCGCAGTTTCACCGTTCCGCGATCGCGGGCGGTGAGCCCCATGATCGTGCGAAAAAGCCGCGACTTGCCAGACCCGACCAGACCCGCAACGCCAAGGACTTCGCCCGCACGCACTTCGAAGGTGGCGTCATGGATGCCCGCCGTCCTCAGCCCCTCGACAGTCAAAAGAACGTCGCCGCCCCCCTGTTTGATCTTGGGGTAAATCTCGTCGATCGCGCGTCCGGTCATCATTTCGACCAGCGCATCTTCGCTGGTTTCCGATATGTCGACGGTGCCGATCTTGCCGCCGTCACGCAAAACCGTGACCCGGTCCGCAATCCGCGAGAATTCCTGAATGCGGTGCGAAATATAAACGATGCCGACACCCTTGGCCTTCAGCGCCCCCACGAACTCGAAAAGGTGGTCGACTTCCTTGTCGGTAAGCGATGCGGTCGGCTCATCCAGGATGAGCACCTTCAGATCGCCGTGAAAGGCCTTGGTGATTTCCACCATCTGCTGCTGTGCCCGCGACAGATGCGAGGTGATATCGGTCGGATCAATGTCGAACCCAAGTTCGAGAAGCATGTCATGTGCGCGCTTGCGCATGGTGCGATGGTCGATGAACGGCCCCTTCATGGGCTCCCAGCCCAAGAAGATGTTTTGCGCCACGGTGAGCGTCGGGATCAGCGAAAATTCCTGAAAAACCGTGTAAATGCCCTTGGCCTGAGCATCGGCAACACTGTCGAACTTCACCTCTCGGCCTTCAAGAACGACGGCGCCCCGTGACGGTGAATTGGCCCCCGCGAGCATGGAAATCAGCGTTGATTTCCCCGCGCCATTCTCGCCGAAGAGAACATGCACCTCGCCTGCGTTTAGGTCGAAATCAACAGCGTTCAGGGCAAGCACGCCCGGATATTGTTTCGTAAGCGCCCGGGTTTCGATGAGTGGATGTGCTGACATGTCTGTCTCCAAGAATAGCGGGCCGGTGGGACTGGCCCAGACCGGCCCGCAGTCCAACTGGGTGAAGGGTCAGTTGGACACAGAGAAAACAGGCGAGAACCCATCCGGCGGAAGGATGTTGGTGCGCTCGACCTCTCCGATATTCTCGGGATCGACGACAAAGATCTTCGGACCCACGTGTTTGATGTAGTCCTTGCCCTCAAGGATACGAACGGCCTGATCCATGGCGATGCGACCTTGCACAACCATACTGTCCGCCGGCGCCGCGAGGATGAAACCACGCTGGATGCCCGTGTAAACACCCGGGGTCATGTAGAAGGCCAACAGATCGACCTTGCCTTGCAGACCGCGCTCGCGAATGAGGCCTTGTGCCGCTTCCGCGGTTACGGCCGTCCCGGCAAGGTAACGGACATCCGGGTTGGCTTGCAGCACGTCTTCGACAAGCTTCAGCTGGGTTTCCTTGCCGGTATCACCAAAGCGCGGCTCGAGAACCTCAACAGCAGAGCCTTTGACCGCTTCCATGAAGCCGGCATGAGCAGCCTCGACCCATCCAGCGCCCGCCGGGCCGGGGAACCAGCCGACTTGCACCGGTTCTGTGCCCGCGGGGTGCTTCGCCGCCAGATAGGCGCCGGTCTCGTAGCCCATGACCTTGAACGACACCAAGGATTTGGCCGAGATGTCTTCGGACGAGACGCCGTTGATGACGTCGATCACCGGAATGCCTTTCGCGGCGACCTCACCGATAACGTTGTTCAGACCATCATAAGAAATCGCGCCAACGATAACGGCATCCGCCCCGCCCGAAACGCAGTCCTCGATCTGGCTGATTTGCTTGGCAAGCTCGGTATAGCCACCGGCTTCCACAAGGTTGAGGTTCACGCCAAGGCGCTTGGCCTCATCTACGACACCGTAGTCAACGCCAAGCCAATAGGCGTCTTTCATGTGCGGGAAGGACACACAGATGTTCCATGCTTTCTCGGCAGAGGCGAGCGCCTCATAGGTGACAGGCTTTACTGCGCCATCTGCGGAAAAGGCCGGGGTGACTTCCTCGGCCTCATAGGGGAACCATGCTTCTTCGGCGAAAGCCGTGGCCGGTAGGGCTGCACACAATGCCAGCGCTGTGGCCGTCTTCAGGACGAGTTTCATTGTTCTGACCTCCTTGTCAGTTACTTTAGTCTGAAGCGATTTCTCGCGGTTTCAGGTTGAAATTCTGGCTCTTAGCCGAGCTCTTCTCTTATTCTTGCAAGCATTCCTTTGCGCTCCTTGCGGGCTTCGAGAGCTTGGGCCATGTCCACCTTCTCGAACTTGACCGCGGTGTGCGGCTGCAACTGGCCGATAAGATCCATATCCGCCGAGATGACAGCACCAAGGGTGAAGTATCCACCGCCCGACACCGCATCACGGTGCAGAACGATCGGCTCGGTGCCGCCCGGAACCTGAATGGACCCATAGGAATAACAGCCATCGACGATGTTCGAAGGATCAGCGCCCGCGCCGAACGGTTGCTCCCGATCAACGAATTCAAGCGGGCGACCACCTTTGAAGCGATATCCCATCCGGTCCGCTTCGGGCGCGACTTTCCACTCGTCCTCGAAGAACCCGGCACCGGCTTCATCGGTCAGGCGATGCCAGTACAGCCCGGGGAGGACGCGTAGTCTGGCTGGCGTTCCCGGTTTACGGCGAAGAGAGTCCGGCACGGTGCGACCGGCACCGGGCCCTTCCGAGCCACCTGTCGGCAGTTCATCCCCGGCTTGGACCGCGCGTCCGTCCACGCCACCGAGCGATCCGATGGGATAGGTCGACCGGCTGCCCAAAGCCTCGGGCGTCGTGATCCCGCCGCTCACGGCAATGTAGAGGCGTGCGCCCGCCTGAAGAAATTCAAAGCTCAGCGTCTGACCGGCCTTGACCACAAAGGATGACCATGGCTCCTGATACTCCCCATCGACCTTGATCGGAAGCTGAGCGCCGGTCACCGCAACGGTGGCGGTTTGCGTGAACTCGATTTCGGGGCCCATGAACACCGCCTCAAGGCAGGCCGCGCCTTCATCATTGCCAACCAGCATGTTTGCAGCGCGCAAGGCATAGCGATCCATCGCACCGCCCAGCGGGATACCCAGATGGAAATAGCCTTTACGGCCAAGGTCCTGAATCGAGGTCGCAAGACCCGGGTTTTTGATCTTAAGCGTCATTGAGGGCCTCCAACATCTTTGCATTGGTGCCGCGCATGTCGGCATTGAATTCGTCGAGATCAAACTCGACCTCGGCGATCCGGGGCACATAGGTTCCGGCTTCGACCTCGGCCAGGATGGCGTCGTATTCGGCCCGGTCGATGGGCTTCCATTTCACGATGTCACCGGGTTTGAAGAACACCATGAAGTCCTTCAGATGCGCGACCTTCTGTTCCGGGTCGTAGATCGGCATCGGCGTGATACCGAACATCTGGTAGCCGCCCGCGCCGCGCACCGAATAGATGCAGGAAAAACATCCGCCGTAGCCCACGGTTTGCTTTGGCGTATCGGTGCGCGGGCTCAGGTATTTCGGAACCTCAAGCTGCTTTTCGCGCTCGACCAGCTGGTAAAGGAACGGCAAGCCCGCGACAAAGCCGACCATCGACACGAACCATGGCTGCGAATGATGCGCCTCGATGAAGGCGTCCACCGTGTCGAAACCGTTGATCCTTGCCGCATAGTCAAGGTCGGTCCCGCTCGGGTCCTGATGACGCTCGCGAAACCGCATCAGCGTTTCATGTGTCCAGGGGTCCTGATAAAAAACCGGGATCTCGATGATCCGTGTGGTCAGCCGCTTTTCCGCGGTTTCCGCCTTGTGCTCCAGATCCTTGACCTTCGCCATGATATCATCTGGCGAGATGGCATCAGGATCAAAGCGAACCTGGAACGAGGCGTTCGCAGGGCAAATCTCGGTGACACCCTCGATCTTGGCGTCGCGCACCGCGTTGCTCATGGACAGCGACTTGAAGAACGCGTCGAGCGACATCTCGTCGTCCATCTCGACATAGACGTGTTCGTCGCCTCCGAATGTATATCTGGTTTTCATGTTGGCTTCCTCACATGTTCTCGGGGCTAAGGTTCCCGGCGTCCAGCCACGGCTCGAGCCATTGGGTATGGAAATCATCCGAGGCGACTCCGGGGTCTTTGGCCAAGGCTTTATGAAGCGGGACGGTGGTTTTCAGACCATTGATCTCAAGGCCCTCAAGCGCGCTGGCCATCTTGGAGATGGCATCGGCGCGATCCTTGCCGTGGACGATCAGTTTCCCGATCAACGAGTCATAGAACGGCGGAATCTGATAGCCCTCGTAAAGGAAGTGATCGAAGCGGATCCCCTCGCCTTCGGGGATTTTCAGGCTCTCGACCTTTCCCGGCCAGGGCATGAATTGCATGAAAGGGTCTTCGGCATTGAGGCGGACCTCGATCGCATGCCCTGACCTTTTGACCTGATCCTGACTGACACTCAGAGGCGCGCCGCCACAAACGCGGATCATTTCCTGAACAAGGTCAAAGCCGGTGATCATCTCGGTCACGGGATGCTCGACCTGAATGCGCGTGTTCATCTCGATGAAGAAGAACGCGTTTGTGCTCTCTTCATAAAGGTATTCAAGCGTCCCCGCACCGCGATAATTGACGGATTGCGCAAGCGCGACGGCGGCCTTGCAAAGGTTTTCGCGCGTTTCGTCGTCAAGGCACGCGGCCCCGGCCTCTTCCCAGACTTTCTGACGGCGGCGCTGTAGCGAACATTCGCGTTCATAGAAGTGAACCGCTCTTTCGCCGTCACCGACAATCTGCACCTCGATATGGCGCGGCGATGTCACCGAACGCTCTATATACAGCCCACCGTCGCCAAAGGCGGCGGCGGCCTCTTGTTGCGCTTGCGGCGCAAGGGTGCGCAGCTCGTCTTCGTTTTCCGCGATCCGGATACCCTTGCCGCCCCCGCCCGCCGCGGCCTTGACCATTACCGGATAGCCGACCTTTGCCGCGACCTCGACCGCGTCATCGACCGAGTCGATCCGGCCCTTGGAGCCGGGCACCACCGGCACGCCCGCCGCCTCGGCCGCCTGGCGCGCGGCAACCTTGTCGCCCATGCGTTCGATGGTGTCAGCAGATGGCCCAATGAACCTCATG
This sequence comes from Rhodalgimonas zhirmunskyi, assembly GCA_030848925.1. Lineage (GTDB taxonomy): Bacteria > Pseudomonadota > Alphaproteobacteria > Rhodobacterales > Rhodobacteraceae > Rhodalgimonas > Rhodalgimonas zhirmunskyi. The sequence continues at coordinate 58,214 of JANFFA010000005.1, read as the reverse complement.
CCCGCTTGCTCGATGGCGCGCGCGAAATCGGCGCTCTCGGACAAAAAGCCATAGCCGGGATGAACGGCATCTGCAGACGCCTCGATGGCGGCTGCGACCACGCCGTCGATATTCAGATAAGAGTCAGCCGCCTTAGCAGGTCCGATACAGACCGCCTCATCGGCCAGTTTGACCGCCAGCATATCCGCATCCGCTTCGGAATAGGCTTGGATCGTCGTGATCCCGAGATCCTTGGCGGCTCGAATGATGCGAACTGCGATCTCGCCGCGGTTTGCGATAAAGAGGCGCTTGATCGCCATCTCAGACCGCCACTTCCGCAAGCTCTTGCCCCGCCGTCACCGGCGATCCATCCTCGGCAACATACGCGGAAAAGGTTCCGGCAACCTCGGCTTTGACCTCGATGAAAGTCTTCATCACTTCGATAAGACCAATCGTGTCGCCGACAGCCACGGCGTCACCGGCGGCCTTGTAAGGCGCTTCGTCAGGCGACGGTTTCACGTAGAATGTACCCGGCAGCGGCGAAAGTATCTGTGCCATTTTGGTGTTCCTTTTTGCGTATGTTCAAAGACCCAGCACGGTTGCGGCTGGTGCGATCGTGATTCCGGCGTCGGTCAGGCCGGCGCGGATAGCTCTACCAATGGCCAAGGCGCCCGGCGTGTCGGAATGAAAGCAAATCGATTCAAACTCGATGGGAATGTCTTCGCCTTCGACGGTTCTCACGACACCTTCCTTGCAGGCACGGACGCACTTCTCGGCGATGTCCTCGGGCTTGGGCCGCGCCACGTTACGGGCAAAGACGATCGACCCAGAGGCGTCATACTCCCGATCCGCGTAGAATTCCCGCACGACCGGATATCCGACCCGTTTTGCCACCTCGTAGGTTTTTGAAATATCCATGCAAAAGATGATGGCCGTGCCGCAGGTCTTGCTCAGCGTATCGATGATCATCTCCGACAGTTCTTCATTCACTGCCGCTTCCATGTAGAGCGCCCCATGCGGCTTGACATGCTGAAGGCTGATCCCGTGACGGCGGCCAAACTCGCGAATTGCGCCGATCTGATAGACAATGTCGTTCACGAGTTCTTCGGAACTCGTTTTCATGTAGCGGCGGCCGAACCCTTGCAAATCATTGTAACCCGGATGCGCCCCCAGCCCCACGCCATAGGTCTGAGCGAGCTTGACCACACGATCCATCGAGTTGGGGTCGCCTGCGTGAAACCCGGCTGCGATATTGGCCGAACTGATAAGAGACATGATCTCTTCGTCGGGCGCTTCACTCAGTGTCCATTGACCAAACCCCTCGCCCATATCGCAGTTCAGGTCGACAATTTCTCTCATGGTTCGCATCCCTATTCATGTTTGGATCACGTTCACAAAAGATTCGCAGAATTGGAATTTCTTTATTCTGTGGCGACTCTATCAGATTTTTCGATACTGCAAATGCGAAGGCTTTTTTCGGTATGGGCTTTTATTTGCTGCACAAAAACTGGGCTTTGAGCACACTGCAGATGCAGCACAATCGTTTATTCATCGGATTTTCCGATAGATTCGTCTTTTGTATTGCTATATTCAGTCCGCATGAACCTGCGCCATCTCAAATATTTCGTCGCCACGGCAGAACTCGGCCAAGTGAGCCGGGCCGCAAGCGCGCTGTCGATATCGCAATCGTCGGTCACCGGGGCCATCAAAGAGCTTGAGGCGATTCTCGATGCCGAGCTTTTCGTGCGCTCTTCCCACGGAATGGAGCTGACCGATGCCGGGCGCGAGTTTCTCGCCGCATCGCGAGAGATCCTCGCCAAGGTCGACGACGCCAAGGGGCTGACCAAGCGCCGCTCGAAAGTCAGCGGCACGATCACCTTGGCGGCGACCTATACCGTGCTGGGCTACTTCCTGCCCTTTCACATCGACCGGCTGTCGCGCCTTCACCCCGGGCTTGATATCCAGATCAGCGAGCTGAACCGGGAAAGCATCGAGGACGGGCTTCTCGCCAATCGCTTTGACCTCGCGGTTCTACTAACCTCGAACCTCAGCAATCCCGAACTCGAGTCCGAAACCCTGCTGAAATCCTCCCGCAGGCTCTGGGTTCCGACAGGTCACCGCTTTCTGGAGCGCGGCAAGGCCAGCTTCAAAGAGATTGCCGAGGAAGACTACGTCATGCTGACCGTCGACGAGGCGGCCCATACGGCGATGAAATATTGGAGCAAGACCAATTATCGCCCCAACACCAAACTTCGAACCTCCTCGGTCGAAGCCTGCAGGTCCATGGTTGCGAACGGCCAAGGCGTCGCGATCCTGTCCGACATGGTATATCGCCCGTGGTCCCTCGAAGGCAAACGGCTGGAAACCGTGTCCACCGATCAGGACATTCCAACCATGGATGTCGGCATCGCTTGGCGCAACGGTGTCGAATTCACCCCCGCGATGAACCTCTTGGTGGATTACTTCAAGGCCAGCTTCGTCTCGCCACAGATGGCACAGTTCAGCGGAAGAAAGTGATTTGGGGCATAGGCAACCGCCCGGCCCACAGGGCGCGCAAAACCCAGTGACCTAAATCTTCTGAACTGCCCAACTCGTCACAAAGAGATCGCTCAACATCCGGCGATCAAAGACGACCAACCTCGCCCCTCCGCCCTCGCGGCTCGCGGCAGAAATGGCGCAAAGGCCATCGATGCGCGCCCATATCTGCCGGGCGCCAAGAACCCTGCCACCTGCCCGCGCGGCGCAAAGTCTCGCACTCTGGCGATGCCCGCGCAAAACTCCCTTGTTGGATTTCAGCGCGGGGATAGCTAGATCAGTCGCATGACAGACATCGCCCCCTCCAAGCCCGCCCCAAATCCCAGCCTCAGCCTGCAAGGGATCAGCCGCCACTATGGCGATGTTCAGGCGTTGAACGACATCTCATTCGACCTCGCCGAGGGCGAAATCCTGTGTCTGCTGGGCGCTTCGGGCTGCGGCAAGTCCACGCTGTTGCGACTGATCGCCGGGATCGAGGACCCGGATCGGGGGGAAATCCGCCTCGCCGGGCAACTCGTCTCGGATCAGTCTGCCCATGTCGAACCCGAAGCGCGCGGCATCGGCTTCATGTTTCAGGACTACGCGCTTTTCCCGCATCTCAGCGTGGCCGACAACGTCGCCTTTGGTCTAAAGGGCTGGTCTCGGGCCGAAACCCGCGCGCGGGTCAGCGAAATGCTCGACATGGCGGGAATCTCTGCACTGGCCGACCGGTTTCCGCATATGCTTTCGGGTGGCGAAAGCCAGCGGGTCGCGCTCGCCCGCGCACTGGCGCCGCGCCCCGGCCTTCTGCTGATGGACGAGCCGTTTTCAAACCTCGACCAAGGGCTGCGCGCCACTGTGCGGGCCGAAACGCTGTCCCTTTTGCACCAGATGCGGGTCGGCACGATCATCGTCACCCATGACCCGCAAGAGGCGCTCGCCGTGGCCGATCGCATCGTTTTGATCCGCGACGGGCGAATCGAGGCGATGGGCACGCCGCGTGGCCTCTATAACGACCCGCCAACCGCCTATACCGCGCGGTTTCTCGGCCCGGGCACGGGCCTGCCGGGGCGAATCCAGAACGGCAACCTCGTCACACCTCTGGGGCAGTTCGCCGCGCCCGGCCTGCAAGACGGACAAAGCGCCGAGGCCTTCTTTCGACCGCAGGCGCTTTCGCTCTGCGCCGCCGATCAAGGGGGCTATCCGGCCCGCGTGTTGCGCCGCGAGTTTCTCGGCGCGCAAGACAGGCTCACGCTGGCGCTTGAAGACACCGCCGACACCGACTGCTCCGGTATCAAGGTGCAACTCGATCTGCCCGCCGCGTCGGTCGATCAGGCCACCGCCTCGCAACAGGTCGACCATCTCGGTTTGCGCCTCGATCCTGCCGCCGTGCATATCTTTGCGACGGGGCCGCAACCGGAGGCCGCAAAAAGTTGACTTAATCAGTCGTGAATTTTTCTTGACTGTAATAGTCGGATATGATGGACCTCGTGCTGCGCCCGCGTTGGGTGCCGGAACGTCCATGACACGAGGCAATTCGATGACTATTTCCCTTCGCTCCCTTATTCTGAGCACAGCGTTGCTCGTGCCCGGCGTCGCCGCGGCGGCCGAGCTGAACCTTTACACCTCGCGTGAGCCGGGGCTGGTTGCACCGCTCCTCGAAGCCTTCACCGAAGAAACCGGCGTCACCGTGAACACCGTTTTCCTCAAGGATGGTCTGGCCGAACGGGTTCAGGCCGAGGGCGCAAGCTCTCCCGCCGATGTCCTGATGGCGGTTGATGCTGGCAACATGAATGACTTTGTCGAAATGGGTTTGACGCAGCCGATCACATCAAAGGCCGTTCTCGCCGCCGTTCCGACGGCATTGCACGGTCCCGATGATCAGTGGGTTGCGCTGTCGATGCGCGCACGCGTCGTCTATGCCGCCAAGGATCTCGACATCTCGTCGATCACGTATGAGGATCTGGCCGACCCGAAATGGAAGGGCAAGCTTTGCATCCGCTCGGGTCAGCACCCTTATAACACCGCGCTTTTCGCCGCCTACCTCGCCCACCACGGTGCCGAAGCGACCGAAACCTGGCTTGCGGGCATGAAAGACAACCTCGCCCGCACACCCGGCGGCGGCGACCGTGACGGCGCCAAGGATATCCTCGGTGGCATCTGCGATATCGCGGTGGCGAATTCCTATTACGTCGGCAAAATGCGCACCAACGAGAAAGACCCCCAGCAAAAGGAATGGGGCGAGGCGATCAAGGTGCTTCTGCCCACGTTCGAAGACGGCGGCACCCATGTGAACATCTCGGGCGCGGCCATTGCGAAACACGCGCCCAACCATGCCGAAGCGGTCAAGCTGCTTGAATTCCTCACCTCGGACGACGCGCAGAAGCTCTATGCCGAGGCGAATTTCGAATACCCGGTCAAGGCTGGCGCAGATCTGTCACCGATCGTCGCCTCCTTCGGCGACCTCAAGATCGACTCGCTCCCGCTGAGCGAGGTCGTCGCAGGCCGCAAACAGGTCAGCAACATGGTCGACAAGGTCGGGTTCAACAACTGAGTCCCATGCGTCGATGACCACAACCGCCCTCACCGCCGCGGCCAAGACCCAAGCCGGGGCCCGGTCCGCCCTGCGCCGTGCCCCCCGGGGCCGGACGGGGCGGGCTTGGGTCTGGGCCGCGGCGGGCGTGGCGGTGCTGGTGCTGATCCCGGTGGCGGCGCTGCTCTGGCAGGCGGTCCAAGGGTCCGAAGGGCTCTGGTCACACCTCTGGGCGCATGTGCTGTTGCCCGCGCTGGGTCAAAGCCTGATCCTGCTGGGCGGTGTCGGCGTGGTGGTCATCGCGCTTGGCACCTCGCTCGCGTGGCTGGTGGCGCGGCACGATTTCCCGGGCCGCCGCATTCTCGACTGGGCCTTGCTGCTGCCCCTCGCCGTGCCCAGCTACATCATCGCCTTTGTTTATCTCGACCTGATGCACCCGCTCGGCCCGGTGCAGGACACTCTGCGCGCCATCCTGGGCTACGCATCGCCGCGCGATTTCCGCCTGCCCGACATCCGCTCCATGCCCGGCGCTATCGGCCTGCTCGGGCTGGTGCTTTACCCCTATGTCTACCTGCCCGTGCGGGCGATGTTCGCAATGCAGGCGGCGGGCCTGCTCGAGGCCGGGCGCATGCTTGGCTGTTCGCGCCGCGCGCTGTTTTGGCGGCTCGCGCTGCCGCTGGCCCGCCCCGCCATCGCCGTTGGCGCAAGCCTCGCGTTGATGGAGGCGCTCAACGATATCGGCGCGTCTGAATTCCTTGGCGTGCGCACCCTCACGGTCTCGGTCTACAGCACATGGGTCACCCGCTCGGACCTGCCCGGCGCGGCGCAAATAGCGCTGGTCATGCTGGTGGTGGTCGCGGGCCTTGTCGCGCTCGAACGGCTCGGACGGCGGCGGCAGCGCTTCGCCGGGGGCGCACAACGGCTTCGCCCGGTCACGCCGCTGCGCCTTCACGGCCTGCGCGGCTGGTTGGCCTTCGGGCTGGGCGCGCTGCCGGTTTTGCTGGGCTTTGGCGTGCCGCTGGCATGGCTCATTTCGGAATCCGTGACGCGGATCGGCACCGCCGGGATTTCCGCGCAACTGCGCACCGAAACGCTCAACACCCTCCTGCTGTCAGCGGGGGCCACCATCGCCGTGCTGACCGGCGGCGCACTCGTCGCCTTTGCCGCCCGGCTTCGCCCCGGCGCGGTCACGGCGGGCATCGGGCGGCTGGCCAGCCTTGGCTATGCCATGCCCGGCACGGTCATCGCCCTTGGCGTCCTCGTCCCCGTGGCGGGCCTTGATCGGTTGATCGACACCGGCGCGCGCGCGCTGTTCGATGCTGGCCCCGGCCTCTTGCTCTTGGGCTCGGGCATCGCGCTTGGCTATGCCTATTTCGTGCGCTTTCTCGCGATTTCCATCGGCGGCATCGAAAGCGGCTTTTCACAAATTCCCCGCTCGCTCGACCATGCCGCACGCTGCCTTGGCCATGGGCCGGGGGCCAGCTTTCGCCGCCTCCACCTGCCCCTGACCCGCCCCGCGCTGGCGGCAGCGGCGCTTCTGGTCTTCGTCGATTCAATGAAAGAGCTTTCGGCCACGCTACTGTTGCGCCCCGTCGGCGTCGAAACGCTGGCCACCCACCTTTATGGCGAGGCCGCGCGCGGTACCTACGAAGAAGGCGCCGTCGCCGCGCTGGCCATCGTCGCCGCCGGGATCGCTCCGGTGATTGCGCTGGCCCGGCTTGGTCGACGCAAGTCCACGATGGTGGGCTGAAAGCTCAGACCTCGGCCAGAAGCGCGTCCACCCGCTCCCGCGCCTTCGCGATTTCCGGCGCTTTCACCGGGCCATAGCCCCGGATCTCGAAAGGCGCCGCAAGGATCCGCTCAACGGTTTGCGCATTCCCGGCATCGACCACCGGGGCAAGCTTTGCGAGCAGGTCCAGATACCACCCCACCAGCGCCCTCTCTTCACGGCGCTCGGCCTGATAGCCGAACGGATCAGCCCATGTGCCCCGCAATTTCTTCAGCCGTGCCAACAGCCGCAATCCCGTCGTCATCCACGGCCCGAACCGCCGCTTCACCGGCCGCCCCCGCGCATCGCGTTTCCACGACACCACCGGCGCGGCGAAATGGTAATTCAGCTTGAACCCCGGCTCGAACGCCTCTTCCAACTGCGCCGCGAAATCATCCGAAACATGCAGCCGCGCAACCTCGTATTCGTCCTTGATCGCCATCAGCTTGAACAACGCCTTCGCCGCGATCCCGGTCAACTGCTCGGCCAGTTCAGCAGGCACACCCGCCCGAAACGCCGCAATCGCGGCACTGTAACGCGCCGCATATTCCCCGTCCTGATACTTGGTCAGAAACCCGACATTGCGCGCAAGCACCGCCTCCAACCCCGCCTCGTCAGGTTGCGCCGCCCCCTCGGTCAGCGCCTCGGGTCTCACCGCCATCACCCGGCCAAGGTCAAACGCCATCATGTTCTTTTCCACCGCGACCCCGTTCAGCAAGATCGCCTGTTTCAAAGCCGCCTCACTCACCGGCACCAGCCCCGCCTGCCACGCATGCCCCAGCAGGATCACGTTGGCAAAGACGCTGTCGCCCATGATCCGCTCGGCCAGCGCATTGGCGTCAAACCCCTCGACATTCGCCTCTCCCACAGCGGCGCGGATCCGCTCCAACCGGGTCGCAACGTTCAACTGCGCGTCGCGATGCAGCACCAGATCGCCGGTCGGCATCTCGGCAAGGTTCAGGACACAGCGCGTCCCCTCGCGATACATCGCCGACGCGCGCGGCGCGCTGGCCACCACGATATCGCAGCCGATCACCGCATCCGCCGCCCCCTGATCGATCCGCACCTGATGGATCGTCTCGGGCGCATCACCAAGCCGGATATAGCTCAGCACCGTGCCGAATTTCTGCGCGAAGCCGGTGAAATCCAGAACGCTCGCGCCCTTGCCTTCCAGATGCGCCGCCATGGTGATCAGCGCCCCCACCGTCACAACACCGGTGCCCCCCACGCCCGTCACCAACAAATCATAGGGCGCGGCAAGCCCGGCCATCTGCGGCGCAGGCAGATCGGCCAGAAGCGGGCCAAGGTCGACCCCGGAGTCGCTGTTGCGCCGCCGCTCGCCCTCAACCGTCACGAAACTCGGGCAAAACCCGTTGAGGCACGAAAAATCCTTGTTGCAACTCGACAGGTTCACCTTGCGCTTGCGCCCAAACTCCGTCTCCAGCGGCTCGATGCTCAGGCAATTGCTTTCCAACGAACAATCGCCACAGCCCTCGCAAACCGCCGGGTTGATGAAGGCAAATTTCTTGGGGTCTTCCAGCGTGCCACGCTTGCGGCGGCGGCGCTTCTCGGTGGCGCAGGTCTGCTCATAGATCAGCACCGTGACGCCGGGAACCTCGCGCAACGCGCGCTGCACCGTGTCCATCTCTTCGCGCGGATGAAAACTGGTCCCGTCCGGAAAATCGGCGCGCGAAAACTTGCCGATGTCATCCGACACCAAAGCAATCCGCTGCACCCCTTCGGCCCGACAGGCCTGCGCAATCCCCTGCACACTCACCGGGCCATCCACCGGCTGCCCGCCGGTCATGGCGACCGCGTCGTTGTAAAGGATCTTGTAGGTGATGTTCGTCCCCGCCGCCACGGCCTGCCGAATGGCGAGAGAGCCCGAGTGATACCATGTCCCCTCACCCAGATTCTGAAAGATATGCTTGCCGCCGTTGTATTTCGACGCCACCACATGCGGCACGCCCTCGCCGCCCATCTGGGCATAGCCCACGGTGTTGCGATCCATCCAACTGGCCATCACGTGACAGCCGATCCCCGACGCCGCCTTGCTGCCCTCGGGCAATTTGGTCGAGGTGTTGTGCGGACAACCCGAACAGAAATAGGGCGTGCGCGTCGCCCCCTTCACATCGACAATCCGTGGCGGCCTGTCGGTCAGGGCGCGCGCCTTCTCAAGAAGGCCCTCTTCGGGGAAAAACCCGTCTAGCCGCTCGGCCACGACCGGCACCAAGCCCAGCGGGCTCAATTCACCCGTCCACGGGATCAACGGATCGCCCGCCGCGCGATGCTTGCCCACCATCTTCGCGGGCTTGTCGCCGGGCCAGTCATAGAAATACTCCTTGAACTGGCTTTCGATGATGCCGCGCTTTTCCTCGATCACCAGAACCTCGGCCTTGCCCCGCACGAAGGCCAGCGCATCGCGTCGCGCCAGCGGCCACACCATCCCCACCTTGTAGATATCGATGCCCAACCGGCGGCACGCCGCTTCGTCCAGCCCCAACAGGCGCAGCGCCTCCATCAGGTCAAGATGCCCCTTGCCGGTGGTGACAATGCCGAACCGCGCCTCGGGGATGTCGTAGATCCGTTGATCAATCGGGTTGGCCTCGACAAACGCCTCCACCGCGCGCAGCTTGTGGGTGATCCGGGTTTCGATTTGGGGGCTGGGTAGATCGGCCTCGCGCACATGCAGGCCACCCGGCGGCAGGTCGATCTCGGGGAAGGTAAACTCGCGGTCCGCGGGCAACTCCACCGACTGCCCGCTTTCCACCGTTTCCGAAATCGCCTTGAACCCCACCCAGGTCCCCGAATACCGGCTCAGCGCCAGACCGTATTCCCCGAACGACAGGTATTCCGCCACGTTGGCCGGGTTCAGCGTCGGCATGAACCACGTCATAAAGGCCACGTCCGATTGATGCGGCATCGACGACGACACACAGCCGTGATCATCCCCCGCCACCACCAGAACGCCGCCCTTGGGCGACGACCCATAGGCATTGCCATGGCGCAGCGCATCGCCCGACCGATCCAGCCCCGGCCCCTTGCCGTACCACATGGAAAACACGCCCTCGACCTCCGCATGCGGATCAAGGCTTGCCTGCTGCGCGCCCAGAACCGCTGTCGCGCCAAGGTCTTCATTCACCGCCGGCATGAAGGTAATTCCATTCGCCTGCGTATGCTTGCCGGCGCGCCACAACTCCAGATCCAGCGCCCCAAGCGGTGAGCCGCGATAGCCCGAGATGAACCCGGCGGTGTTCAACCCCCGCGCCTTATCGCGCCGCGCCTGATCCAGCATAATCCGCACAAGCGCTTGCGTCCCGGTCAGAAACACCCTCCCGCTTTCCCGCGTATAGCGATCCTCAAGCTGATAGGTGTCGAACTCTCTCGGCTGGCTGGTCATGGGCGCGCTCCTCCTTGCTGAGGGAATTTTAGCAGAGCACAGCGAAAAACCTGTTCATAGATGCCGATTTTCGGCATGATATTGGTCAATATCACCGCACTTACGCGCAATTCAGAAAAGATTACCCGCATGCAGCTTGATGACCGTGACCGCCGCCTTCTCGCCCTGCTTCAGGCCGACTGCCGCATCTCGAATGCCGATCTGGCCGAACGGGTCGGCATGTCGGCCTCGGCCTGCTGGCGCCGTGTCCGCGCCTTTGAGGAAGCGGGGCTGATTACGGCCTACCGCGCCGAGCTTTCACCGCAACAGGCGGGCCTCGCGTTTCAGGCGCTGGTGCATGTGCACCTCACCCGTCACAACCCCGAACACCTGTCGCAATTCATTACCGCCATCGAACACCGCCCCGAGGTGATGGAATGCTACGCCACCACCGGACAGGCCGATTATCACCTGCACGTGCTGTGCCGCGACATCGCCGCCTACAACCAGTTTCTCGAAAACTTCCTGTTCCGCATGCCCGCCGTCGAAAGCGCGCAAACCAACGTTGTCCTGCGCCAGATCAAGACGCAGAAAACCCTGCCGCTCTAGACGTCGCCAGACACCCGAAGATGCACTTCCAGCGCTGTCCAGAATGCCCCGGCCTGCGCCCTTCCAACATGCGCGCGATAGGTCTGCACATTCCCCGCGCGATAGAGAAACGCCCCAAACCCGAACAATAGCCGCGCAACCGAGCGTGAGGGCTGATCAAGGCTCACCTCCGCCCCCCGGCACAACAGCGCCAATGCGCCCGCACCGGCGATTTCGACCACCTCATAGCCGTCTGACACATCCGACACCGCCCAATTGCGCGCCGCGTCCCAGCCCTCCGCCATCTCTGGGCCATTGACCCAAAGCACCCGGTCCCGCCGCAGGCTCAGCGCATAACTCTCGGCCTCGACCACGCCGGGCCATTCCACCACCGGCCCGTCGATCTGCGTCAGAACATCCGGCCCGGAGATCAACACCTGCCGCACCAATGCCACCCGGCGGATCACAACCCCCGGTGCATCGATCACCGCATCCACCGCCGGCAAGCGATCCCATTTGCCGCTGTCGTCACGCATGAAGCCGCTCCCCCTCGGGATCAAAGGCACAGGGGCCACAAATCGTCGCCCTGCGCGTCTCTCCCAGATGCCAGATCGTCACCTCCCGCCCCATCTGCGCCACACCGTCCTCGATCAAGGCCAGCGCAATCGGGCGGTCCAGCGTCGGGCTGTCATAGCTCGACGTGACATAGCCCAACGACCGCTGCGTGCCCGCCTCAACCACATGCGCCCCGGTGGGCAGCATCACCGCCCCCTCGGCCACACGCAGCCCCACCAACTGCTTGCGCGCGGTGCTGTTGGCCTTGGCGTTGTGCAGGCTCCGATCCCCGATGAAGGCCACGGTTTTCTTCTGGCGCGGGATCCCAAAGCCAAGGTCATGCGGCATCGTCTCGCCATCCGTATCCTTGCCGATAATCAAATAGCCCTTCTCGGCCCGCATAATCGACAGCGCCTCAAGCCCCAGTGGCCCCGCCCCCAGCGGCGCACCCGCCGCGATCAATGCCTGCCATAATTCCTCCGCGCGGCTGGCTCGGATCGAGAGTTCGAAACTTACATCCCCGGTGAAACTCACCCGCGCGATGCGCAAAGGCCCCCCCTGCCAGACCACCTCACGCAGGCGCATGTGGGGAAACGCCTCTGCCGACAAATCCACCTCCAGCCCCAGCGCGCCAACGATCTCGCGCGCTTTCGGCCCGGTCATTGTCACGGTTGCCCAATGCTGCGTCGTGTCATGTATGAAAATCCGGTCCGGGTCGTTGCCGTCCTGCCGCCACGCCTCAAGGTGAGTGCGCACCCCATCGACATGGCTCGACGAGCACGAGATCACGAAACGATCCTGATCGACCCGCGCGATCACCCCGTCATCCATCACCGCGCCCCCTTCGCTCAGCAGAAACCCATAGCGGATATGGCCGGGTTTCAGCGTGCGGATCGTGTTGTAATAGACGAAATCGACAAAGGCCTCGGCATCCGGGCCCATCACCTCGATCTTGCCAAGGGGCGAAGCATCGAAAATCCCCGCCGTGCCGCGCGCCATGCGCACCTCCTCAGCGATGATCTGCGCAACATCGCCTTGCCCATACCACCCCGGACGCAGCCAACCGCCATATTCGCCCAGCGCCGCCCCCGCCGCGCGGTGCGCCTCTTCCAGCGCCAGCCGCTTGAGCGGGTGCCAAAGCTGCCCACGATGCGCGCCGTGATAGGTCTCGATCGGGATCGGCACGAAGGGCGGGCGAAACGTCGTCGTGCCCACCTCGGGGATCGGGCGGCCCTGGATCGCCGCCATCGCCGCCAACCCGGCCATATTCGCGGTCTTGCCCTGATCCGAGGCCATCCCAAGCGTGGTATAGCGCTTCAGATGCTCGACCGAGACATAGTTTTCCCGCGCCGCAAGCTCCACGTCCTTCAGCGTCACGTCATGCTGAAAATCGATCCACTGGCGCCCCTTCGCCCCCGGCGCGGGCCAGAGCGGCGTCAGGTGGTAATGGGACACGGACGCCTCAACGGCCCCGCCCCGCGCAACCCCCCGCGCCTCCTCCAAAGCCGATTCCAGATCGAAAGCGCCCGCCGCCGCGCCCACCGCCACCATACCTTCGGGCGCGCGCCCGGGGATGAAGGCCTGCCGCGCGTCGCACCAGTCCAGCTTGCCCCCGGCATGGCGCCACAAATGCACCAGCGGCGTCAGCCCGCCCGAGGCCAGCACCGTATCCGCCTCGACCCGCCGTCCGCCTTGATCCAGCCCCCTGATCCGCTTGGCCCCCAGCACCCGGATCGGGCCCGCCGCTGGATCGACCTCGACAACCTCGGCCCCCGCCTGAACCAGCGCCGGAAGGACCGCGCGCGCCGCGCTGTTGTTGGCCACCACGGCGATCCTGCGCCCCACAAGCACGCCATACCGCGCCAGCATCTCGCCCGCCCCATCGACCGACATCACGCCGGGCCGGTCGTTGTTCGCAAACGTCACGGGCCGATCCAGCGCACCACTTGCCAGCACGATCCGCCCCGCCCGCATCCGCCGCAACCGTGGCGCTTGCCCGAACGCGCGGTTTTCCACGATCCCCACCATCCGATGATCGAACACGCCAAACGCCGTCGCCCGGGTCAACACCCGCCCCCCCGCCGCGACAATCGCCGCGACTTGCGCCGCCACCCAATCGGCGGGCGCCGTGCCCTCGATCTCAGCGCGCTGCCAAACCCCGCCACCGCATTCCGCGTGATCCTCCACAAGGCACACATCCTGCCCCGCCTCGGCCGCACTGCGCGCCGCCACAAGCCCCGCCGCGCCGCCCCCCACGACAAGCACCTCACAGCGATCATGCAGCTGGTCCGCGACATAGCCCTCAAGCACCGCATCGCTCACTGCGCCAAGCCCCGCCATTCGCCGGATCATCGGCTCGAACAGGTGCCAGTCGGGCCACATGAAGGTCTTGTAGTAAAACCCCGCCCCAAGCCAGCGATGGAACAGGTCCAGCCCGCCCTTCAGGTCGAACCGCGCCGAAGGAAACGCATTGACCGACCGCGCCGCCATCCCCTCTTCCAGATAGGTCGTCGTTGCCGGGCAGTTGGGCAATTCGACGCCATTCAGCGCGACGTTCATGATCGCGTTCGGGTCATCCACCCACGCGCCCCACGGCCCGCGCGGACGGTGATACTTGAAACTGCGCCCCATGACGCGCACGCCATTCGCCAACAGGGCCGAGGCGATGGTATCCCCCCGCCGCCCCTGAAACGCGCGCCCGTCAAAGGAAAAGTTCAGCGGTGCATCGGCGTCGATCCGCCCGCGCCCGGCCACACGATGCGCGCTCATTCCGCCGCCCCCCGCAAGGGTGACGACCCGATCACCGCCATGCTGACGCTGTCACGCTCCAGCACGAACAACTCGGAACAGGGCATATGCATCCACACCTCGCGCACATGGCCCTTTTCGTTGCGCTGCTCATGCAGATACCGCGCCCAGTCAGCATCGCTCACCCCGTCCCGCGTATCCGGGCGGGTCTTGCCCAGCTCTCCGGCGAAATGAAACTCACGCTCATCGCGCGGGCCACAGAACGGACAAGGGAAAATCTGCATGTCAGCCCTCCTAATGCGCGATGCCCGACGCCGCGCCTTCATCCACCAGATACCCGGTGTCAAAACGGCTCAGGTCGAACGGCCTGCTGATTTCGTGATGCGTCCCCTCGGCCAGAAGATGCGCGAACAGATAGCCCCCCGCCGGGATCGCCTTGAACCCACCGGTGCCCCAGCCGCAATTGAGGAACAACCCCTCGACCCCCGACGGCCCAAGGATGGGCGAGGAATCCGGCGTCACATCGACGATCCCGGCCCAGTGGCGCAACAGCTTCACCTTGTTCAGCATTGGCATCATTTCCGAAAGCCCGCTCAGCACCTCTTCCTGCATCGGCATGTTGCCGCGCTGGCCATAAGACGGCACCCGGTCCAGCCCTCCGCCAATCACCAGCCCGCCCTTGTCGGACTGGCTCACATAGGTGCCATAAGGCGGGCACAGCACGACCCGGTTCAGCACCGGCTTCAGTGGCTCGGACACGAAGGCCTGCAACGCATAGGACGTGATCGGCAAGCCAACCCCCACCATCCCGGCCAGAACCGAACTGTGCCCCGCCACCGCCGCCCCGACCACCCCGGCGCGGATCTCGCCGCGCGTGGTATTCACCCCGACGCAACGGCCCGCCTCAAGGATCAGGTCCAGCACCTCGCAATTCTGAATGATGTCCACGCCCGCCGCATCCGCCGCCCGGGCATAGCCCCACGCCACCGCATCATGGCGCCCTGTCCCGGCACGTTTCTGCAAAACTCCGCCATGGATCGGATGGCGCATATCGGCGCGAAAACTCAAAGCGGGCTCAAGTCGGCGCACCTCGGCAGCGTCCAGCAACTCTGCGTCAACCCCGTTCAGGCGCATCGCGTTCACCTGTCGCGCGGCCATCTCCATCTCGGGCTCGGAATGTGCGGTCACGATCATGCCGCGCTGCGAAAACATCACGTTGTAGTTCAGGTCTTTTGACAGACCCTCGTAAAGCTTCACCGACAAATCATAGAGCGCGGCACTTTCCGGATAAAAGTAGTTCGAGCGGATGACGGTGGTGTTGCGCCCGGTGTTGCCACCCCCCAGCCAGCCCTTCTCAAGCACCGCGACATTGCGCAGGCCGTGGTTCTTGGCAAGGTAATAGGCCGTCGCCAACCCATGCCCGCCGCCGCCGATGATTACCACGTCATAGCTTGGCTTCGGCTCCGGCGTACGCCACGCCCGGCCCCAGCCCTTGTTTGCGCGCAATCCCTCGCGCAGCAGGTTGAACGCTGAATAGGTCTTCGTCACGTGGTCAATCCCACAGGTCCGGATTTGATTTCGTCCGCAATTCCCGTACAGTAATGTACATATTTCACCGGATCAAGCAGGCGCAGGAAACAGGACCACGCATGGCCAGCAGCAAGGCAAAGCCGAACGGCAAACGCACGCGCGGATCACAGCGCACCACGCAAGAGGACTGGATCGACGCCGCGCTCGACACCCTGATCTCGGAAGGGGTCGATGCGGTCAAGATCTCACTCCTCGCGGCCCGGCTCAACTGTGCAAGATCCAGCTTCTATTGGTATTTCAAGGACCGTGGACAGCTTCTCGATATGTTGCTCGATCAATGGCAGCGCCAGAACACCCAAGCCATCATAGATCAGGCCTCCAAACCCGCCGACAGTATCAATTTCGCCCTGTCGAACCTGTTCTCCTGCTGGATTTCCGCCACGCCCGCCAAGGCCCGCCTGTTTGACACCCGGCTTGATTTCGCGGTGCGCGACTGGGCCCGGCGCGACGCCGCCGTGCGCCGCGCCGTCGACATCTCGGACGATGCCCGCATCAGCGCCATCAAAGGCATGTTCGAACGCTTCGATTACGACGCGGCTGAGGCCGGAATTCGCGCCCGAATCGTCTATTTCACCCAGATCGGTTACGAGGCGCTCGACGTGCGCGAAACCAACCTCGAACGCGCGAAAAACGGGCGCGACTACCTCTATTGCCTCACCGGTCGCCCCCCGACCGAGGCCGAGGTGCGCGCCACCGTGCACCTGACCGGCCACCGGCTGGAAGACCTCTAAGCGCCCGGAAATAAGCTGAAAACCACACTTCCCACAGGGTCCAGCGGGCATTGTTCGCACCGCGCACGCGCCATGTACGCTCATGTACATAATCATGGACAGCCAATACCCCCCGTTGCTAGCCTTCCTCAAAGCTGGATCACACAGAGGGGCCGCAGATGAAATCTTCCTACAGGGCCGTTGTCATCGGGGGCGGCGTCGTCGGCGCCTCGGTTCTCTATCACCTCGCCAAATTCGGCTGGAGCGAGATCGCGCTGGTCGAGCGGGCCGAGCTCACCGCCGGCTCCACATGGCATGCGGCGGCCGGGTTTCACGCCCTCAACGGCGATCCCAACGTCGCGGCACTTCAGGACTACACCATCAAGCTCTACAAACAGATCGAGGCCGAAAGCGGCCAGAACGTCGGGCTGCACATGACCGGCGGCGTCAACATCGCCACCGCGCCCGGCCGCTGGGAGCAACTCAAATCCAACTGGGCCACGTTCAAGGCCATCGGCGTGGAAACCGCCCGCCTGATGTCGCCCGACGAGGTGCGCGAAATCACCGGCGGCGTGATCCGCACCGATGACGTGCTGGGCGGGCTCTACGACAGCAACGAAGGCTATCTCGATCCCTACGGCGCGACCCACGCCTATGTCGGCGCGGCCCGCAAACGCGGCGCCGACGTGATCCTGCGCAACCGCGTGCTTGAGTTGAAGCAGCGCGGCGATGGCACGTGGGACGTGATCACTGAACAGGGCACGATCCACACCGAACACGTGGTCAACGCCGGTGGCCTCTGGGCCAAACAGTGCGGCCACATGGCCGGGGTCGACCTGCCGGTCACACCGATGGAGCATCACTACCTCATCACCGACACCGTCGAAGGCCTGAAATCCCTGCCCGGTGAATTGCCGATGGTCGTCGATCTCGACGGGTTCACCTACACCCGGCAGGAACGCGACGGCCTGCTTCTCGGCGTGTACGAGCGCAATCCGCAACATTGGCGGATGGACGGCGCGCCGTGGGATTACGGCATGGACCTGATCCCCGAAAACCTCGACCGGATCGGCAAAGAGCTGGCCATCGGCTTCGACCGCTTCCCCGAACTGGCGCATGTCGGCATCCGCAAATGGGTCAACGGCGCGTTCACCTTCTCGCCCGATGGCAATCCGCTTGTCGGGCCGGTGGGGCCGCGCGGCTACTGGGTCGCCTGCGGCGTCATGGCCGGGTTCAGTCAGGGCGGCGGCGTCGGCAAATCGCTGGCCGAATGGATGATCCACGGCCAGCCCGAGGCCGACGTTTACGGCATGGACATCGCCCGCTTCGGCCTGCACCAGTCGAACAAGGAATACATCCGCCAGATGACCGCGCAATTCTATGCGCGCCGTTTCGTGATGACCTACCCGAACGAGGAACTCCCCGCCGGTCGCCCGCTGAGAACCCCGGGCGCTTACGCGGATATGAGCGCCGCCCACTGCCGCTGGGGCAATAGCTGGGGGATGGAGGTGCCGCTCTATTTCGCCCCCAACGCCGATTTCGAAGAGCCCGGCACACTGCGCCGCTCGGCCGCCTTCCCGATCATCGCCGATGAATGTGCCGCGGCGCAAAACGCCGCCGGTCTACTCGATATCTCGGGCTTCTCGCGCTACCGCGTTACCGGCCCGGGGGCAAAGGCGTGGCTCGACCGGCTTCTTGCCTGCACCCTGCCCGCCCCGGGGCGCATCAAGCTCGCCCCGATGCTGGCCCATGACGGGCGGCTAAAGGGCGATCTCACCTGCTTCAACTGGGGCGATGGCAGCTATTGGTTGATGGGCAGCTACTACCTGCGCGCCTATCACATGCGCTGGTTCAATGACCATACGGCCCCGGATGTTCATGTCGAGGATATCTCCGACGCGATGAGCGGCTTCGCCCTGCACGGCCCCAAGGCGCGCGAAATCCTTGAGCGCATCTCCGACACCGATCTCTCGGGGCTCAGGATGATGCACTGCACCACCGCCGATCTGGGCCTGCACCGCGCCCATGTCGGGCGGCTCTCGCTTTCGGGTGAACTGGCGTATGAGATCACCGCGCCCGCCAGCGAACACGCCCAGTTGCGCCGCCTGCTGCTGGCGGCGGGGGCCGATCTGGGTCTCAGGGAAATCGGCTTCAACGCGATGCTTTCGATGCGGCTCGAAAAAAGCATCGGCATCTGGAACGCAGAATTCACCCAAGGCTACACCCCTGCCGAAACCGGGCTCGACCGGTGGATCGCATGGGACAAGGGCGACTTCATCGGCAAGGCGGCGGCCCAAGGCGCCCCCGCGCCAACCCGCCTGCTTTCGATGCTCGAAATCGACACTGACGGCGCCGATTGCCGGGGGTTCGAGCCGGTCTGGAGCGGGGATGAGATTGTCGGCATCACCACATCGGGCGGCTATGGTCACCGCCTCAACCGCAGCTTCGCCATGGCCCTGATCGACCGCGCCCACAGCGCCGAAGGCAGCGCGCTTTCGGTCCATGTGCTTGGCGAAAAGCGCACCGCAAAGGTGATCGCCATGTCACCCTACGATCCCGAAGGCGCGCGCATGAAGGCCTGAGCGCGCCGACCTAGCCCCTAGTTCTGCGCCACCAGTTGATACCCCGGCGCGGCCACCGCCTGTACCGTCGTGATCGGCTCCGCGCCGATCCACGTCGTGCGCTCGATCACGAACAGCGCGCTGCCGGTGGGCGTATCCAGATAGCGCGCGCTCTCGCCTTCGGCGTTCATCGCCGAAAACCGCACGTCCAGCCGGCTATAGGGCTTGTTGTGCACCAACCATTCATTGGCACTTTCAAGGCTGAAATCCACGTCGAGGATTTCCGGCATCGAACCTACATCAATCCAGCGATCCTCGAAAATATAGGGCCTGTTGTCCGCCAGATGCAGCGCCTTCACCCGCAGCATCTCGGCCGGGTGCGTGATCCCGAACCGCGCCATGATCGGCAAGGGCGTCTGCTCCACCGTGCGGCTGATCAACTGACAACTATATATGCTGCCGCGCTGCTCCACCTCGCGCCGGGTGATCGGAATGTCGAAGGTCGCGCGTGTCACCGGATCGGCCCGCACATGCGTGCCGCCCTTGCGCTTGCGCTCGACCAGCCCGATCTGCGACAGGTCCTGCATCGCGCGATGCACGGTCGAGCGGGCACAGCCCAATTCCTGCGCGATATCCTCGTCACGCGGTAGCTTGTCACCGGGCGCATAGGCCCGGCTCAGAATACGGGCGCGAATCTCGTCGCGCACATCGGTCCATGAAAGGCGTGTTTGCTCGTTCAAATCCTGGCCTCCAACTGGCGCATACCGCGCCTTCGGTATGTGATTACCGCGCCTTGCCCAAAAATGCGACCCGCGCGCATCACCCGTCGCATTCCCTTGTTTTCAAACGTGCACTGCCCTCCCAACCCCTTTGCCGATCAATCCCGGCAAGGCGCTGTTTCGCACGAATGAAATCCATGGCCACAACTCCGTTGACTTTATTATGTATCTACATATTAATCTTATGTAGGCGTTAAGACAAGGATTCTCCATGACCTCCTCCTATGTCATCACCGGCGCGGCTGTGGCCACGATGCACCCCGAAACGGGCGATTACGGCCTGATCCCCGATGCCGCCATCGTCATTGAAGGCCCCGAAATCGCGTGGGTGGGTGCCGAGGCCGACCTGCCCGCCGAACATGCCTCCCTCCCCCGGGTCAGCCACCCGGGCCGCCTCATCACGCCCGCGCTGATCGATTGCCACACCCACCTCGTTTATGGCGGCAACCGCGCGCGTGAATTCGAAATGCGCCTCAACGGCGCCAGTTACGAGGAAGTCGCCCGCGCCGGTGGCGGCATCGTCTCGACCGTTTCCGCCACCCGCGCAGCAAGCGAGGCCGACCTGCTGGCCGCCGCCCTGCCCCGCGTCGATGCGCTGATCGCCCAAGGCGTCGCCACGATCGAGGTCAAGTCCGGCTATGGCCTCGATACCGAGACCGAGTTGAAGATGCTGCGCACCGCCCGCGCCATCGCCAAGGCCCGCCCGATCCATGTCGTGACCAGCTTCCTCGGCGCTCACGCCACGCCCGCGGGTGAAGATCCCGACAGCTATATCGACAACACCTGCCTGCCTACGCTTGACGCCGCGCATGGTGAAGGGCTGGTCGATGCGGTCGATGGGTTCTGTGAAGGCATCGCCTTCGACACCGCCCAGATGACCCGCGTGTTCGAACGCGCCCGCGCCCTTGGCCTGCCCGTCAAGCTGCACGCCGAACAGCTCAGCCATATCGGCGGCACCAAGCTGGCGGCGGACTACGGCGCGCTTTCCGTCGATCACATCGAATACGCCACCGCCGAAGATGCCGCCGCGCTGGCTAAATCCGGCACCGTCGCCGTGCTGCTGCCCGGCGCGTTCTACACCATCCACGAAACACAGGCCCCCCCGGTGCAGGCGTTGCGCGATCACGGCGTGCCCATCGCCGTCGCCACCGACTGGAACCCCGGCTCCTCGCCGCTCGGCTCGCTGCTCCTGGCGATGAACATGGCCTGCACCCTGTTTCGCCTCACCCCGGCCGAGGCGCTGGCCGGCACCACCCGCAACGCCGCCCGCGCGCTTGGCCTCACTGATCGCGGCGTGATCGCACCCGGAATGCGCGCCGATCTGGCGATCTGGGATGTCAGCGACCCTGCTGAACTCTCTTACGGCATCGGCATCAACCCGCTGCAGTCCCGCATTTTCGGTGGCGCCCCCTAAGGCACATCCCCGCCCCCCCCGTTTTCACAACCCTGTCCAACAGGAGGCCCAACATGAGCGACCCGCGCAAAAACACCCGTGACGTCTATCCCCCCACCGGGACCGAGCTTAACGCCAAAAGCTGGCTCACCGAAGCGCCGCTTCGGATGCTGATGAACAACCTGCATCCCGACGTGGCCGAAAACCCGCACGAACTGGTGGTTTACGGCGGCATCGGGCGCGCCGCGCGCACGTGGGATGATTTCGATTCCATCGTGGCCAGCCTCAAGGATCTCGAAGCCGACGAAACCCTGATCGTCCAGTCGGGCAAGCCCATCGCCATCGTGAAGACCCACCCCGATGCGCCGCGCGTTCTGATCGCCAATTCCAACCTCGTGCCGCATTGGGCGACGTGGGATCACTTCAACGAACTCGATAAGAAGGGGCTGGCCATGTATGGCCAGATGACCGCCGGGTCATGGATCTACATCGGCTCCCAAGGCATCGTGCAAGGCACCTATGAAACCTTCGCCGAAGCGGGCCGCCAGCATTACAACGGCGACCTCACCGGCAAGTGGATCCTGACCGCCGGGCTTGGCGGCATGGGCGGCGCACAGCCGCTGGCCGCCGTCATGGCCGGGGCCTGCTGCCTCGCGGTCGAATGTAACCCCGACAGCATCGATTTCCGCCTGCGCACCCGCTACGTCGACGAGAAAACCGAAAGCCTCGACGAAGCGCTCGAAATGATCGAGCGCTGGACCAAGGCGGGCGAGGCGAAATCCGTCGGCCTTCTCGGCAACGCCGCCGACATCTTTCCCGAACTTTACCGCCGTGGCATCCGCCCCGACATGGTGACCGATCAGACCAGCGCGCATGACCCGCTGCACGGCTACCTGCCCCAAGGCTGGAACATGGCCGAATGGAAGGCCAAGCAGGAAACCGATCCCAAGGCGGTCGAAAAGGCCGCCCGCGCCAGCATGAAAACCCACGTCGCCGCGATGGTCGATTTCTGGAACGCGGGCGTGCCGACGCTGGATTACGGCAACAACATCCGGCAGGTCGCGCTCGACGAAGGGCTTGAGAATGCCTTCGCCTTCCCCGGTTTCGTGCCCGCCTATATCCGCCCGCTGTTCTGCCGTGGCATCGGCCCGTTCCGCTGGGCCGCGCTCTCGGGCGATCCCGAAGACATCTACAAGACCGACCAGAAAATGAAGGAGCTGTTCCCCGACAACACCCATCTTCACACATGGCTCGACATGGCGCGTGATCGCATCGCCTTCCAAGGTCTGCCCGCGCGGATCTGCTGGATCGGGCTGGGGGATCGCCACCGCGCCGGTCTCGCCTTCAACGAAATGGTCGCCAGCGGTGAGTTGAAGGCCCCCATCGTCATTGGCCGCGACCACCTCGATTCAGGCTCCGTCGCCTCGCCCAACCGCGAAACCGAGGCGATGAAAGACGGCTCCGACGCGGTCTCCGACTGGCCGCTTCTCAACGCGCTGGTCAACACCGCCTCGGGCGCGACATGGGTCAGCATCCATCACGGCGGCGGCGTCGGCATGGGCTTTTCGCAGCACGCGGGCGTGGTGATCTGCGCCGATGGCACGCCCGAGGCGGCCAAGCGACTTGAACGCGTTCTCTGGAACGATCCGGCCAGCGGCGTCTGGCGTCACGCCGATGCGGGGTACGAGGATGCCGTCGCCTGCGCGCGCGAAAACGGCCTGCGCCTGCCGCGCATTTTGGGGAACTAGGCCGATGCACTACGCCCCCGACAGCGACGCCTGCCCGCTGCCTTTTTCGCCGTTCAAGGCCTGCACCGTGCCGCGCCCGATCGGCTGGCTCTCCACCGTCAGCCGCGATGGCGTGCACAACCTCGCCCCCTATAGCCAATGGCAGAACCTCACCTTCGATCCGCCGATGGTGATGTTTGCCGCCAACCAATATCCCGACGGGCGGCGCAAGGATACGGTTCTGAATGCCGAGGAAACCGGCTGGTTCGTCTGGAACATGGCCACTTATGCGTTGCGCGAGGCGGTCAATACCTCGGCCATGGCCCTGCCCCCGAACGAGGACGAGTTCGAGCACGCCGGCGTCACCAAGGCCCCCTGCATCGACGCCCCCGGCGCGCGCGTCGCCGAAAGCCCCTGCCACTTCGAATGCCGCTACCTTTCGACCCACCGCCTGCCCGGCAACAGCCCCGTGGGCAGCATCGACGTGGTCTATGGCCAAGTCATGCGCATCCATGTGGCAGACGAGCTCATTTTGCCATCAGGCAAGCTCGACATCGCCAAAATCGAGCCGATCGCGCGCATGGGATACTACGATTACGCCCGCATTTCCGACACGTTCGAAATGCGGATTCCCAGCGCCTCCGGAGCCGCGGAAGACGGACTGGAAGGCAAACCCACCCCAACCCGCTAGGCCGCTGAAAAAGGCCAGCCAACACAACCCACCACCAACAAGGAGACCCCAAATGGACAGACGCAAATTCCTCGCCACCGGCGCGCTCGGCGCCGCCGCCACATCGCTCGCCGCCCCGGCCATCGCGCAGGACGTGATGCAATGGAAAATGGTCACCGCATGGCCGAAAAATCTGCCCGGACCGGGCGTCGCCGCGCAAATGCTGGCCGATCGGATCACCACCCTGTCGGGCGGGCGGATCGAGGTCAAACTCTTCGCCGCCGGTGAAATCGTGCCCGGGCGCGGCGTGTTCGACGCCGTCTCGGAAGGCACGGCCGAGCTTTACCATGCCGTTCCCGCCTACTGGGGCTCCAAGTCCAAGGGCATTCTCCTGTTCGGCTCACAGCCCTTCGGCCTGCGCGCGGACGAACAGTTCGGCTGGCTCTACCAAGGCGGCGGTCAGGCGCTCTATGACGAAATGTATGGACGCTTCGGCATCAAGCCGTTCCTGTGCGGCAACTCCGGCCCGCAATGGGCCGGCTGGTTCAAGAACGAGATCACCTCGGCCGAAGACCTCAAGGGCATGAAATTCCGCACCACCGGCATCGCCTCGCAAATGGCGGCCAAGCTCGGCATGGCAGCCGAGGCCATGTCCGGCCCCGCAATGTTCCAGGCGTTGCAGACCGGCGCGCTTGATGCGGGTGAATTCATCGGCCCGTGGACGGATTCGGCGATGGGTTACTATCAGGTCGCGCCCTACTACTACTGGCCCGGCGTGGGCGAGCCGTCCTCCGCCGAAGAATGCGGCGTCAACGCCGATGTCTTCGCCGCCCTGCCCGACGACCTCAAGGAAGTGGTGACGCAGGCCTGCCACGGTCTCTACAACCCGGTCTGGACGGAATACATGACCAAGCACGCCCAGTCGCTGAAAACGCTGGTCGACGAACATGACGTGAAGGTGCGCAAACTGCCCGACGATGTGATCGCCGCCATGGGTGCCGCCGCCGTCGAGATCATGGAAGAATACCGCGCCGACGATGACGAGTTGGTGCGCCGCATCACCGAAAGCTTCATCAGCTATCGCGACCTGATCGGCGGTTACATGACCTATGCCGACAACGGTCAGATGAACGCGCGCGCGGGCGTCTTCGGGTATTGATACCGGCTATTGATCCAAACGCGGTGCGCGGCCACAGTCGCGCACCGCACCTGCCAACAGGCAGCAACAGAGCGGCAAGAACGGGGGCGGGGATGCTCGGCTTGGCAAAGGCAATCGACGGGATCAACCGCGCCGTGGCCAGCGTGGTCAAATGGCTGGCGCTGCTCATGGTGCTGGTGCAGTTCTGCATCGTCATCGGGCGCTATGTCTTCGGCGTCAATTCCATCGCCGCGCAGGAAAGCGTGCTCTACCTGCATGCCACCGTCTTCATGCTGGGCGCGGGCTATACGCTTCTGGTCGACAAGCACGTGCGTGTCGATGTGTTCTATGCCCGGCTCGGCCCCGCCGCCCAACGCCGGATCGATATCTTCGGCCACCTGTTCCTTTTGATCCCTTCGATGGGCGCGCTGCTCTACTGGTCGTGGCCCTCGGTGCGCAATTCGTGGAAAATCCTCGAAGGCCCGATCTCGGTCGGCGGGATCGAGGCGGTGTTCCTTCTCAAATCCCTGATCCCGGCCTTCTGCATCCTGATCCTGCTGCAATCCTTCGCGCTGCTCCTGCGCCTCTTCAGCGAACGGGCAAACGCATGACCGCATATCTCGACCTGATCATGTTCGCGGCGCTGATGCTGGCGATCCTCTCGGGCTTTCCGGTGTCGTTCAGCATCGCGGGTGTCGCGGTGATCTTTGCCTATCTCGGCTGGGTGCTCGGCGTGATGGATGTCTCGCTTCTGGGCGCGCTCGGCCAACGCGCCTTCGGCCTCATCTCCAACACGACGCTGATCGCCATCCCGGTCTTCGTGCTGATGGGGGCGATCCTTGAAAAAAGCCGCATCGCCGAAGAACTGCTCGACACGATGGGGCGCAGCTTTGGCCAGTTGCGCGGCGGGCTGGGGATTTCCGTGGTGCTGGTCGGCGCGCTTCTGGCCGCCTCGACCGGGATCGTTGGCGCCACGGTGGTGGCCATGGGCATGATCGCCCTGCCCACCATGCTGCGCGCGGGCTACAACCCCTCGGTTGCCTCCGGCATCGTCTGCACCGCCGGCACGCTGGGCCAGATCATCCCGCCCTCGACCCTTCTGATCATCCTCTCCGACGTGATGTCGAACGCCTATCAACAGGCGCAATACGAGCAGGGCAAATTCTCGGTCGAGGCGCTTTCTGTGGGACAGTTCTTCGCCGCCGCGATCCTGCCCGGCCTGCTGCTGGTGGCGCTTTACCTGATCTATATCCTGATCCGGGGCGCCCTGCGCCCGCAGGACATGCCGCCCGCCGATCTCGACCTCGCCAAACCCGACCGGGGCGAGGTGATGGCCGCCATCGTGCCGCCGATCCTGCTGATCTTCGCCGTACTCGGCGCCATCCTCGGCGGTGTCGCCACCCCGACCGAGGCCGCCTCGGTCGGCGCCATCGGCGCGCTGCTCATGGCCGGGCGCAAGATCGGCCTCAATCCCCGGCTGATCCTGATCGGTGCCGCCGCGCTGATCGTGCTCGGCCTTCTCGCCGGGGCTTACCCCGTGCGCCTGCAACGCAACGATAATGGCGCGCTCGACTACGCGCTTGGCGGGCTCTACACCCTTCTCGCCCTTGCCGGGCTGGCCGCCGTCGCCCTCGCCCTGCGCGCGGCGATCCGCGAACGGATGCTGAATGACGCGGTGACCTCCACCCTGACGATGACCTCGATGATCTTCGCCACGATCCTCGCCGCCGGGTTCTTCTCGCTGGTCTTCATCGGCCTCGGCGGCGAAGACCGTGTCGCCCACCTGCTCGAAAACCTGCCCGGCGGGCCGTCCGGTGCGCTGCTCTTCGTCATGCTTTTCGTGTTCGTTCTCGGTTTCTTCCTCGATTTCGTCGAAATCTCGGTCATCGTCCTGCCGCTCGTCACGCCAAGCCTCATCCTGATGGGGCATGATCCGATCTGGCTCGGCGTGCTGCTTGCGATCAACCTGCAAACCAGCTTCCTGACCCCGCCGTTCGGCTTTTCCCTCTTCTACCTGCGCGCTGCCGCCCCCGACGAGATCAGGACAAGCCAGATCTATCGCGGCGTGGTGCCCTTCATCGGCCTTCAGGCCATCGGCATCGCCCTGATCTGGGCACTACCCGCCGTCGCCACGTGGCTGCCCTCCGCCCTGTTCTGACGCACGGTTCTGACGCACAGTTCTCCCCCGTCCACGACCGCGCATCTTTCGCGCCGCCCCGCCACAGGCTATCCACAAGCCATACGGACGGAGGAGACAGCCATGACCAACAGCACCCAACCCGCGAAAACCGGCCCCCTCAAAGGGCTGAACGTGGTCGAAATGCAGGGCCTCGGCCCGGCCCCGCTGGCGGGTCAGTTGCTCGCCGATCTCGGGGCAACGGTCACGCTCATCACCCGCAAATCCGGCCCCGCCGATCCGACCGACATCAATAACCGCGGCAAACGCTCCGTCGCGCTCAACCTCAAATCGGTCGAGGGCGTGGCAGCAGCAAAAGCCCTGATCACCCGCGCCGATGTCCTGATCGAAGGCTTCCGCCCCAGCGTGATGGAGCGCATGGGGTTGGGGCCGGAAGAGTGCGCCGCCCTTAACCCCGGCCTCGTCTTCGCCCGGATGACCGGCTGGGGGCAGGACGGCCCGCTTTCGCAAACCGCCGGACACGACATCAACTACCTCGGCCTCACCGGCTTTCTCCACGCCATCGGCACGGCGGATGACACCCCGCCACCCCCGCTCAACATCGGCGCCGATTACGGCGGCGGCACCATGTTCCTGCTGTTCGGCATCATGGCCGCGCTCTACGAGCGGCAAACGTCGGGCAAGGGACAGGTCGTCGATGCGGCCATGGTCGATGGCGCCTCGGCGCTGATGGGGCTGGTGCATGCCTTCATCGCGCGCGGCCACTGGTCCGAGGACCGGCAAGCCAACCTGCTCGACGGTGGTGCACCGTTCTATCGCACCTATGAATGCGCCGATGGCAAATTCCTCGCCGTCGGCCCTCTCGAGCCGCAGTTCTTCGCCGAACTGGTGGCCCGCGCCGACCTCCCCCAAGATCACAAGGCAAGCCAGATGGACGCGCGCACATGGCCCGACCGCCGCACCAGCTATGCCGAGGTGTTCCGCCAGAAAACCCGCGATGAGTGGACGGCCATTTTCGACGGCTCCGACGCCTGCGCCACCCCCGTCCTCACTTGGTCCGAGGCGCCCAAACACCCGCATCTCGCCGCGCGCGGCACCTTCACGCAGGTGAACGGCGTGACACAGGCCGCCCCGGCCCCCCGCTTTTCGCGCAGCCAACCCGCCGCGCCGCAAAGCCCCGTCGCACCGGGCGCCGATACCGCCACCGTGCTGCGCGAGTTGGGCTATGACGAGGCCACCATCACCCGGCTGCAAAACGACGGCATCCTGCCCTAGACGGGCCGCCGCACGCCCTTAGCGCTTCGCCGGGCTCCAGCCTTCGCGCCCTTCGCGCATGTCGCGCTCATTGGCGCGGTCGGGCAATGTCATGAACCGATGCGTGTCCATCGCCCCCTTCTGCGCCTTTCTCACCTCCATCCGGGCCAGCGTGCGCATATGCACCTCGTCCGGCCCATCGGCCAGCCGAAGCGACCGCGCCATGGTCCACAGGTTGGGCAGCGGCGTGTCGGGCGTCACCCCCATGCCGCCAAAGGTCTGCATCGCCCGATCCACCACGCGCTGCTGCATCTCGGGCACCACCACCTTGATCATCGACACTTCCGTGCGCGCCGCCTTCACGCCGAACTGGTCGATCAACCACGCCGCCTTCAGCACCAGAAGCCGCGCCTGATCGATCTCCATCCGGTTGCGGGCGATCTTCTCCTGCATCATGCCATGCTCGTGCAGGTAGCGACCGAAGGTCTTACGCTCCAACGACCGCTCCACCATCATCTGATGCGCCAGTTCGGCCTGCCCGATCGAGCGCATGCAATGGTGAATCCGCCCCGGCCCAAGCCGCGCCTGCGCGATGGCGAAGCCGCTGCCCTCCTCGCCCAACAGGTTGCTCACCGGCACCCGCACATTCTCGAAGGCAATCTCGCAATGGCTTTCGTAATCGACGTGGTTCATCACCGGGGTGTTGCGCACGATCTTCACCCCCGGCGCATCCAGCGGCACAAGGATCATGCTCTGCTGGCGATGCCGGTCGGGGTTGTCCGGGTCGGTCTTGCCCATCACGATCGAAAGCTTGCAGCGCGGGCTGGCCGCCCCGGTGGAAAACCACTTGCGCCCGTTGATCACATATTCGTCGCCCTCGCGGCGCATCACCGTGGCAATATTGGTCGCGTCCGAACTGGCGCTGTCCGGCTCCGTCATCGAAAACGCCGAGCGGATCTCGCCGTTCAACAGCGGCTTGAGCCAGGTTTCCTTCTGCTCGGGCGTGCCGAACATGTGCAGGATTTCCATGTTGCCGGTGTCGGGCGCGGAACAATTGAACACTTCCGACGCCCACATCAGGCGGCCCATGATCTCGGCCAGCGGGGCGTAGTCCAGAACCGAAAGCCCGACCCCCGGCTCATCCGCGCCCAGCCCGGGCAGGAACATGTTCCAAAGCCCCTCTTCCTTGGCCAGCGCCTTGAGATCATCCATGAAGGAAATCTCGAACGTGCCGCGCGCCTCTTCTTCCTTGAACTGCGCATGGCGCGGGATGACATGGGCATCCATGAAGTCGCGCACCCGGCGCTGAAGATCGAGGCTCTTTTCGGAATAGGCGAAATCCATGGGGCAAACTCCTGCTTGATCGGCGCCCGCCCCAAAGAGGCACAAAGCGCCATCGGAAATCACCGGCAGTATGCGCCCCTACGTCAACCGGTGAAACCGCAGGCGCACAAATGGCCGTGCGGCATAAACGCGCCCTTCCACCCGGCAACGCCCCCTACAAAAGCGCCGCCCCACCCCTTTCATTTTTCCAAAAATACTCAAATCCGCCGGCGGCCCCACAGGCCGGCATCGGCCCCCTCGGCACCGCGAAAGCCACCGCGCGCCGCGTCAACACACGCGCGCAACACCCGCGGCGCACCCCGCGCCATACGCAAAGCAGACACAATGCAGGCGGCGCGCAGACAGGCCTTTTTCGACCCGATCCGCCGTTAACCCTTCGGCACGCCGCCATAACCCAATTTTAATCTCAGGTGGTCCCGTCGGTGAATTGCAGCTTGGCCAGACGCGCATAAAGCCCACCCCCGGCGACCAATTCGTCATGGGTGCCCTGCGCCGCGATCCGCCCGTGTTCCATCACGATGATCCGGTCGGCCTTCTTCACCGTGGCCAGCCGATGCGCCACGACAATCGTCGTGCGCCCTTCGGACAGCGCGTCCACCGCCGCCTGCACCGCGCGCTCGCTTTCGGCGTCCAGCGCACTCGTCGCCTCGTCCAAAAGCAGCACCGGCGCATCGCGCAGGATGGCGCGCGCAATCGCGATCCGCTGTTTCTGCCCGCCCGAAAGCAGCACGCCACGCTCGCCAAGGGGGCTGTCGTAACCGTTTGGCAGCGCTTCGATAAATTCGTGCGCCGCCGCCGCGCGCGCGGCCGCTTCGACCTCTGCATCGCTCGCCGTCTCGCGGCCAAAGCGAATGTTCTCACGCGCCGTCGCGGCAAAGATCACCGGGTCCTGCGGCACCAGCGAAAGCTCGCCCCTGAAATCGGTCCGCGCCAGCGTGGTCAGGTCCTGCCCATCAAGACAGACGCGCCCTGCATCGGGGTCATAGAACCGCTGGATCATCTGGATGATCGTCGTCTTGCCCGCGCCCGACGGCCCCACCAACGCCACCGTTTCACCGGGCCGAATCGTCAGGTCGATCTCGTCCAACGCCGGGGTATCGGGGCGCGAAGCATAGGAAAACTTAACGCCTTCAAAGCTAATCTCACCGCGCACCGGGCGCTGCAAGGCCACCGGAACCGCCGGATCTTTCACATTATCCTCGGCGTTCAGCAATTCGTTCAACCGCTCGGTCGCGCCCGCCGCGCGCTGCAATTCGCCCCAGATTTCCGAAAGGGCCGCCACCGCCCCCGCCACCATGACCGAATAGATCACGAACTGGATCAACTCGCCCGATGACATCGTCCCGCCGCGCACGTCCCGCGCTCCGATCCACAGAACGCCCACGACGCCCACGAACACAAGGAACATCACCAGCACCGTCATCACCGCCCGCACCGTGATCCGCTGGCGCGCCGAGCGATAGCTCTGCTCCGTCACCTCGCCAAATTGCAGGCGGCTCGCGCGCTCATGGGTAAAGGCCTGCACTGTCTGAACCGAACTCAGCGCCTCATTGGCATTGCCGGAACTCTCCGCGATCCAATCCTGATTCTCGCGGCTCAGCGTGCGCAAGCGCCGCCCCAGCACAAGGATCGGCACGATCACCAGCGGCACGATCAACAACACCAGCCCGGTCAACTTGGCCGAGGTCAGCAGCATCAACACCATGCCACCAAAGAAAATCAAAACGTTGCGCAGCGCGACCGAAATCGAAGAGCCGATCACCGACAGGATCAGCGTCGTATCCGTCGTGATCCGGCTCAGCACCTCGCCGGTCATCACCTTCTCGAAAAATCCAGGGGAAAGCCCGATCACCCGATCGAACACCGCCTTGCGGATATCGGCCACCACCCGCTCACCCAGCCGCGTGACCAGCGCATATCGAAGCCCCGTGCCCAGCGCCAAAAGCCCCGCGATCAGCACCGCCGCCCCGAAATACATGTTCAGCAGCGCATCACTCTTGGTGTCGAAATTATCGACCACCCGGCGCACCGCCATCGGCAGCGCCAGCGAAAGTGAAGCCGTCAGAACCAGCGCCAGCCCAGCCGCCGCCACCTGTCCCTTATAGGGCGCAAGGAACGGGCGCAGCCCACGCAGGGCGCCTACTTCCTTTGATGTCTGTCGCTCGGCGTCGGCGGTCGTCTGCGCCCCGGCTGTGCCTCTGGTGCCCCGTGCCATGCGCGGCCCTCCCTGTTCGCATTCGTGTCCGCAATCGTGGTTTTCAATGGCCCCCACAGGCCGCAGGGTCAAGCCGTGTTCTGCCCTCAAGGGCTGCACATGTGGCCGCACAGGGGGCCTGAAAACGCTGCAAATATTGGAAAAATGCTGGAGCGGGTAGACGGAATCGAACCGACATAATCTGCTTGGAAGGCAGGGGCTTTACCATTAAGCTATACCCGCTCATGTGCCGCATGAGGTAATCCATCCTCCCCATCTGGTCAACCGCTATCGCGCCCATTTTAACGGATCGGACCGCCCCTCCATGCCCTTTCTCCGCGCCCTCTGCCTGACCCTGCTTTTCGCCACCTCCGGCACCGTGACCGTGGCACAGGACAAGGCCCGCATCGAACAGCAATTCCAGGGCTGGCTCGAGCAAACCATCTGGCCCCGCGCCCGCGCCAAGGGTGTCTCGCGCGCCACGTTCGATGCCGCGTTCGACGGCGTAAGGCTCAACTGGAAACTGCCCGATCTTGTCCCACCCGGCTCCAAGCCACGTACCCCCAAAACCCAGCGGCAGGCCGAATTCGGCGCCCCCGCGAAATACTTCAACCGCGGCTCACTCGACGGCGCCACATCCGTCGGGCGCCAGATGATGAAGCGCCACGCAAGCGCCCTGCAACAGACCGAAAAGCGCACCGGCGTGCCGGGCCGCATCATCCTTGGCATCTGGGGCCGCGAAAGCGGCTATGGCCGCGTCGCCATCAAACATGATGCCTTCGAGGTGCTGGGCACCAAGGGCTTCATGAGCACCCGCGCCGATTACTTCACGCAAGAACTGATCGCCGCGCTTCAAATCGCGCAGGCCGGTCACGTCCGCCCGCGCGGCATGAAAAGCAGCTGGGCCGGTGCGCTTGGCCAGCCGCAATTCATGCCCTCGAATTTCCTCGGCTATGCCGCCGATGGCAACGGCGACGGGCGCGCCGACATCTGGGAGTCCGAGGCCGATACCATCGCCTCCATCGGCCATTACCTTGCCCGCCACGGTTGGCAAAAAGGGCGCGATTGGGGGTTCGAAGTGCGCGTGCCAGCCGCCGTCTCCTGCGCTTTCGAAGGCCCCGATCAGGGGCGGCGCATCTCGGATTGGGCGGCGATGGGCATCACCCGCGTTTCCGGCAAGCCCTTCCCCGCGCATGAGCTTAAGGGCCAAGGCTACCTGCTCATGCCCGCCGGCCGCCACGGCCCCGCCTTCATCGTCACTCCCAATTTCTACGTGTTGAAAGACTACAACATGAGCGATCTTTACGCCCTGTTCGTGGGCCATGTGGGTGATCGTATCCAATACGGCTCGGGCGACTTCAGCGCCGGGTGGGGCAATGTCGGGCATCTCTACCGCTCGGACATCGCCAAGATGCAGCGCGCCCTTGAAAAACAGGGCCATGACGTGGGCGGCGCCGATGGCCTGCCCGGCTTCAAGACCCGCCGCTCAATTGGCCGCTGGCAAGAGGCGCAGGGGCAAAACCCCACCTGTTTCCCCACCACAACACTCGTCAAAGCGATCCGCTAGGTCCCGTCCAACAGGAACAGAAGCTGCGCCTCGGCCTTGCGCAACCCGTCGATCATCGGCGCCGCGTCGCGGATATCCGGCACGGCCGTTTCATCCTCGGCCAAGGCAATCACCTGCGGATGGATATAGGACGTGCGCGCGATGGTCGGGGTGTTGTGCAGCCGCTCCGCCGCTGCCTCGGCCATGCCCTTGATCGTCACCCGGCCCGCGTCGCGATGGCACGCCAACGCCGCCTCCAGCGCCGCGACCGTGCCGTTCCACGTGCGAAAGGTCTTGGCCGTCAGCCCCGCGTGCCCCGTGCGTTCGGCCAGATAGGCATTCACCTCGTCCGAGCGCAGGCCGCGCGGCGTGCCATCCTCGTCCAGCCACGTGATCAGCTCCGCCCCCGGCAGATCGTCCAGCCTGCTGAGCGCGCGCTCCAGCGTCTTGTCACGCAGCTCGGTCTTGATCTTCGTCCCACCCTTGCCGGTAAATCGCAGGCGCAGCACACCCCCATCCAGCCGCATATGCGCGCCTTTCAGGGTCGTGGCCCCGTAACTTCCGTTTTCGCGCGCGTAGTCCCGGTTGCCCACCCGGATCGCCGCCCGATCAAGAAGCGCCAGAACCGCGGCAAGCGCGAACGGCTGATCGCCCGGATCGCTGCGCCGCAACTCGGCCAAAATCGCCCGGCGCAACCGCGGCAGGGCGCGCCCGAAATCGGCCAGTTGGTCATATTTCGCGCGGGCGCGAAAGGCCGTCCAATCCGGGTGATAGCGGTATTGCTTGCGCGCGCGTGCATCGCGCCCCGTCGCTTGCAAATGCCCATCGACGCGCGGCGAAATCCACACCCCTTCATAGGCGGGCGGCACGGCCAGCGCCTCGATCCGGCGGCGTTCCTTGCCGCGCTCGATCCTGGTGCCATCGGCGGCGATATAGGTAAACCCGCGCCCACAGCGCCGCCGTGATATGCCGGGGCGGTCATCGGGATAATAGGTGAGGTCGGGCAAATCTTTCATAAAGCATGAACGCCGCCCAACCCCGCGCGGTTCCCCGGATCATGCCCAAGATCGGTTGCGCCTCACCCTTCGGGCCCGGCCTTCATGTCCCGTGCCTTGCGCCCGCGATACCGAACGGTCAGTTCAAGTGGCGTGTCGTTCTCGTCATAAACGCCCAGCACGATACCGCGCCCGCGTGATCCGGTGCGCATTTTCAAAAGCTGTTCCTCGCTGCGCGTCGTGCGTTGCGACGTGCGCCGCGACCACGCGAACAGCTTGTCATACATCTCGGTGATCACCTCTTGATGATCCTCGCTCTCGCCCAGATCGTTCAATTCGTCCGGGTCGTTTTCCAGATCGAACAGCATCGGGCGGAACCCGCCCTCGAAATGCATCAGCTTCCAACGCTTGTCGGCCACCATGAACATCGTCGCCTCGCGCACCCCCACGCCCAGCATGTCCGCAATCGGCGAGGCGGAATAGTCATATTCGCAGATCACATAATCCCGCTTCGTCTCACGCGCCTCACCATGCAAAATCGGCAACAGACTCTCACCTTCAAGGATGTGATACTCCGGCCGCGCGCCCGCCACCTCGACGAATGTCGGCGCGAAATCGATACACTCGACCAACGCATCGCATACCGTGCCGCGCGTCGCATCGGCCTCCTCACTGGGGTCATAGATGATCAGCGGCACCTTGGTCGACGCATCGTGAAAAAAGGTCTTTTCCCCCATCCAGTGATCGCCCAGAAAATCGCCATGATCGCTGGTCAGCACGATCATCGTATCCTTGTCGCGCCCCGTTTCCTTTAGCCATTCGAACAGGCGGCCCATCTGGTCATCCGCCTGCTTGATCAGCCCCATATAGGCCGGGATCACCGCCTCGCGCACATCTTCGCGCGAAAACGCCTCGCCCACCTTGTTGCCCATGAAAGCCGCGAACACCGGGTGCGAGGTTTGCTTTTCCGCATCCGACCGCACCACTGGCTGGATGTGCTCGGGGCCATACATGCTGGCATAGGGCTCCGGCACGATATAGGGCCAATGCGGCTTGATATAGCTCAGGTGCATGCACCACGGGCCGTCATTACCCTTCATGAAATCGATGCCCCGCCCGGTCAGATAGGGCGTCTCGCTATCGGGCTCATGGATATTCGCCGCCTCGTTGCTGTTCTTCAGGAACCAGCCCGAAAGGACATTGCCCTCCTCATCCAGCCCCGAATTGGCGAAGTCGTGCCAAGGGTTATCACTCTCATAGCCCTTGGCCTTGAGCCACTTGTTGTATTCCTTGGCGCCGTTGGGATCATACGATCCGTCCGGCCCCTCGGGCAGCATCCCGTCATCACGCTCGAACACGTCGAAACCGCATTCAGAGACCCGCGCACCGATGATGCTGTCGGGCTCCAGCCCCAGCCGCTTCATACCCTCCTCGTCGGCGCGCATATGCGTCTTGCCGACCAGCACGCATTCCATCCCAGCCTTGCGCAGGTGATCGCCCATCGTGATCTCGCCCACCTTGAGCGGGATGCCGTTCCAACTGGCGCCATGCGAATGCACGTAGCGCCCGGTGTAGGTGCTCATCCGGGACGAGCCACAAATCGGCGACTGGATATAGCAGCGGGTGAACCGCACGCCCCTCTCGGCCAGCTTGTCGATATTTGGCGTGTGCAGGTGCTTGTGCCCGTAACAGCTCAGGTAATCCCAGCGCAGTTGGTCGAACATAATGAACAGGACATTTTTCGGCTTTGCCATTCTGATCCCCTCGCGCGACGGGCCCGTTCAAATGACCATCCCAGCCAATCGTTCGCCGCGTCGTGCCCCCCTCGTTTTTGTCTTCGAGCGAAAGCATAGCGCGCATGTTGGCCCGGACGAAACCTGTTTCCTCGCCGCACTCCACCCCACGCGCCATCGCGGTAAACCCGGCGTTAGGAAAGCTCGTGCAAAATCCCCCTGCACAATGGGACGGATCACAATGGCAGAGGCCCGACAAACGGCGCAGGACATCGAACGCCTTCTGGGAACAAACGACATCAAGCCCGCCCTTAAGGCCGCCAAGGCCGCGCGCCGAACACATCCGCGCAACGCCTTCTTCGCAAACCTGCTTGGCGTCGCGCACTCCCGCGCGGGCAATGCCAAGCTCGCAATAAGTGAATTCCGCCAAGCGGTCCGGCTTCGGCCCGGCTATTTCGAACCTCAGCGCAATCTTGCCGGATTGCTGATCCAGAATGGGCGCGCGGGCGAGGCGATCAAACTCCTCGCGCCACTCACCAAAAGGATAACGGCCAGCGGAGATGCCCTGCGACTGCTGGCCCTTGCCCAACTCCAGACAGGCGATGCGCCCGCAGCCGAGGAAACCGCCACGCGCTTTCTCGAAGCGCATCCCGACACCCCCGACATGCTCAACCTGCGCGGCGTCGCGCGCGTCGCTCAATTGCGTCATAGCGATGCACTGCGCGACTACGAAGCAGCCCTCGCCCTGCGCCCCGACATGGCCGATGCCCTTGCGAATAGGGCCCACCCCCTCTTGCTTTCTGGTCGCGAGGGTGACGCACTCCATGCGCTCGAACAGGCCCTCGCCCTGCAGCCCGGGCATGTGAACGCCTTGCACCGATACGGCGTTCAACTGGTTCAAATCGGCCGCCTTGACGACGCGCGCGACGCGTTCCGCCGCCTTATTGCCATCGCACCAACACATGGCGAAGCGCTGCGCGAGCTGAGCGCCCTCACCGACCAAACGGATGCGCCCGCGCTTTTGAAGCAGATAGATCAAGCCAAACAAGTGAGCCGCCCGAATGACATCAACAGGGCCCAGCTCGAATTCGCAGATTATCGCCTGCGCGCCCTGATCGGCGACAGGGGTGCGGGCCAAAGCCTGACCAAGGCGAACATGATCAGCCGCAAGCATCGCCCCTGGAACGCACAAGACGCCGAACGCGGCGCGGCCGCACTCATCAAAAGCATGCCGTGCCTGCCTCCGCCCGTTCCGGCGGACGAAACCGAACACCCGCGCCCGATTTTCATCCTTGGGCTACCCCGTTCGGGCACCACCCTGACCGAACAGGTCCTCACCGCCCACCCGAAGGTGCATGGCCTTGGCGAATTCACGGCGGCGGAAACGTGGATGCAGGCACATGGCCCGCGCGCGGCGTTCACCACGGATGATGCCGCGCGACTTGCCAAGTCCTACCGCGCCGCCCTGCCCGAAACGCCCCCCGATATCACCCGGCTAACGGACAAGCTGCCGGGGAACTTCCGCATAATCGGCCATATCCTCACCGCTTTCCCCAACGCGATCATCCTCCACGTGAGGCGCGATCCGCTGGATGTGGCTTGGTCACTCTGGCGCAACTGGTTTTCCAACCCCGGTTTGAACTTCGCATTCGATCAAACCGTCATGGCACGCTATTTCAATATCTACGCACGCCTCATGCAGCATTGGCAAAAGACCGCGGGCGAGCGGATTCACCACCTCGAATACACGGCATTGGTTGGCGATATCGATGCCTCCTCACGCCGTTTGGCGGCTCTGGCCGGGCTCGACTGGACCCCCGGCATGGCCCGCCCCGAAAGGAATTCGGCACTCGTGCGCACTGCCTCCCAGGCCGAAGTGCGCGCGCCTGTGCACACCGGATCGGTCGGGCTTGGACATGAAAACAGTGACCATCTGTCGGATTTCTTCGCTGGGCTGGATCGCACTCTTTGGAAAGATCTCTGAGCCGGGCTCAGCCCCCTTGCAACACCGCGTTCCTTGCGGCAGCGTTTTCAAGCCCCACCCCGCAAGGAAAGACCCCGCTAGCCCGTGCATACCATCTCTGCTCCCGTCATCGCGCCACGCACCCTTCGCAGGCCCCGCGCATCCGCGCCCCATACGCGCCGCCTTAAAGCGGGGCCATTCGCCACGACAGAGGGCGGCACATGATCCTTTCGCGCGGACGGCGCTACATCTTCATCCACATCCCCAAAACCGGCGGCACCGCCATGGCGCTTGCCCTCGAAAGCCGCGCGATGAAGGATGACGTGATGCTGGGTGATACCCCCAAGGCCCGCAACCGGCGACACAAGGCGCAAACCGCGCAATCCCACGGGCGCCTCTGGAAGCACTCCACGCTCACCGATATCGCCGGCCTCGCCACGCCCGAGGAAATCGCCAGCTTCTTCACCTTCACGCTGGTGCGCAATCCGTGGGATCGGGTGGTCAGCTATTATCACTGGCTGCGCGCGCAAAGCTTCGCCCATCCCGCTGTGACAATCGCCCAAGAAAGCGATTTTAAAACGTTCCTCTATCATCCGATGATCGGACAAACACTCCGATCCAATCCCTATGCCAGCTATCTGACCGATCCGACCGGCCAAGAGCGGGCCTCGCTCTTCATCCGGCTCGAACATTTCGACGAAGACAGCGCCCCGCTTTGGGATCATCTGGGCTTTCGCCTCGATCTGGGCCACGCGAACACCTCGGATCGGGTGCGCGATTATCGCCGTTACTACAGCGACGCCGATTCGCAGCATCTGGCCCAGATTTGCGCCGAGGATATCGCTCGTTTCGGCTATTGTTTCGAATTCTGATCTTTATTTCCCACAGTTCCGCCAGATTGCACACCAAGCGGAAACAATGCCCCATTCCGGCCCAATCCCGGCCCAAGGTCGGGCATGAGAATCACCCTCAATTACCTCACTGCCAACGAAAAGCCGGCATCGACCGGCACATGAAAAGCCTGGGGATAGGAAGATGTTCAACTGGATGGCCGAGCGCCGCACCCGCCGAATGGTCGACACCACCGCCGCCTGCGATGGCGGGGCAACGCGCAGCATGACGGGGACAATGACTGGGACAATGACGGGCCTCACCGCCGGCACCCGCGTCGCCACGACGCTGGGCTGGCGCGATGTCGCGGCGCTGCAACCGGGTGACATGGTGCTGACCTTCGATGGCGGTCTCCAGCCCATCTCACGCATCCTGCGCCGCCCGCTTTGGTCGGGGCAAGGCGCCTGCCCGCGTCAGTTCTGGCCGCTGCTCGTGCCTGCGGGTGCACTTGAAAACGCCAAGCCGATGAAGATCACGCCAAGGCAGGGCGTGTTGCTGGAAAGCGATGCCGCAGAAGAGGTTCTCGGTGATCCCTTCGCGCTTGTCCCCGCAGAATCCCTCGAAGGCGTGAACGGCATTGAGCGGACCTATCCCAATGATCCGATTGATGTCTACCAACTCGCCTTCGACGAGGATCAGGTGATTTTCGCCGAACAGGGCGCGCTGTTGCTCTGCCCTGCGGCGGGCGATCTGGTCCAACTCGCTGTCTGCGAAAACGAAAGCACCAGCCCCTACCGTATGCTGCCTGATGCGGTTGCTGGCGCGGTGGCCACAGGAAACGACCAGCGCAGCGGGAAAAAGCCCTGCAAGGAAACTCTGCGCGCAGCCCTTCAA
Source organism: Rhodalgimonas zhirmunskyi (assembly GCA_030848925.1). Lineage (GTDB taxonomy): Bacteria > Pseudomonadota > Alphaproteobacteria > Rhodobacterales > Rhodobacteraceae > Rhodalgimonas > Rhodalgimonas zhirmunskyi. The sequence goes on along the minus strand of JANFFA010000005.1, from coordinate 18,691 downwards.
GGCGTGTTTACCCAAGGACGGGTTCATCCGCGTCAGGTGGCCTGAGAGCTGGCCTGAGAGAGAGCAGGCCACTGTAACAGGAACAAGCCGCAGACGTAGAAAGGGCGCGCCCACCCGGCGCGCCCTTCCCTGTTTTCACTCATAGCGCAATCGCGTCAGCCTCAGGCCGCCGCTTTCGCCTCCGGGTCGAACCGCTTGTAGAAGCTCTGGCCCTTGTCGCCCATCTCCTTGAGCAATGCGGGCGGGGTGAACCGCTCGCCGAACTTGTCGGTCAGCTCCTGGCACCGCTCGGCCGCATAGGGCGTGCCGATCATGTCGAGCCAGCTGAACGGGCCACCCGACCAAGGCGCAAAGCCCCACGCCAGGATCGCGCCGACATCGCCTTCGCGGATGTCTTCCAACACGCCCTCTTCCAGCGCGCGCACCGCTTCGAGGACCTGCACGAACATCAGGCGGTCCTGAACTTCCTGCAGGCTGGGCTGCTCTTCAAGGCGCGGGTACTTCTCATCGAACCCGTCCCAATAGCCAAGCCGCTTGCCTTTCTCGTCATAGTCAAAGAACCCGGCCTTGGACTTGCGACCAAGGCGGCCCTGCTCTTCCATCCAGAACAGCATGTCGTCGACCGGGCTTTCCGGATAGGCATCGCCCATCGCGGCCTTGGTCGCGCGCGCGATCTTGGCGCCAAGGTCGATCGAGGTCTCGTCGGTCAGTTGCAGCGGCCCCACCGGGAAGCCAAGCTGCTGCGCCGCGTGATCGATCAGTGCCGGTGCCACACCCTCGGTCAGCATCCGCGCGCCTTCGTTGACGTAAGGAATGATGCAACGGTTGCAGTAGAAGAACCGCGCGTCGTTCACCACGATCGGCGTCTTGCGGATCTGGCGCACATAGTCGAGCGATTTTGCCACCGCGCGATCACCGGTTTCCTTGCCCTTGATGATCTCGACAAGGAACATCTTCTCGACGGGCGAGAAGAAGTGAATCCCGATGAACTGTTCCGGGCGGCTCGATGCCTTGGCAAGCTCGGTGATCGGCAGGGTCGAGGTGTTGGAGGCAAAGATGCAATCCTCGGGGATCACCGCTTCGACCTTCTTGGTCATCTCGGCCTTCACGGCCGGATCTTCGAACACCGCTTCGATGATCAGGTCACAGCCCTTCAGCGCATCAAGGTCCGAGGTGGCCGTGATCTGGGCCAGAACCTGTTCCTTTTTCTCGGGCGTCGCTTTCTTGCGGGCGATGCCCTTGTCCATGAAGCTTTCGGTATAGGCCTTGCCGCGCGCCGCGGTTTCGTCGTCGCGGTCGATCAGGACGACTTCCATCCCGGCCTGCGCCGACACCAGTGCGATGCCCGAGCCCATCATGCCCGCGCCCAGCACGCCGATCTTCTTGACCCGCTGATCCGGCACATCCTTGGGCCGCACAGCACCTTTCTCCAGCGCTTCCTTGTTCAGGAACAGCGACCGGATCATCGCGCTCGACGACGGATTCATCAGGATATTGGTGAACCAGCGCGCCTCGACCTTGAGGGCGGTATCGAACGGCACCTGCGCGCCTTCGTAAACGGCGGAAAGCAGCGCCTTGGCCGCCGGGAAGGCACCCTTGGTCTTGCCATGCACCATCGCGCCCGCGCCAAGGAAGGTCATGAACCCTGCGGGGTGATACGGCGTGCCGCCGGGCATCTTGTAGCCCTTCGCATCCCACGGTTTCACAAGGTCCGCATCCTTGGCGTTCAGCACCCATTCCTTGGCGGCTGCGACCGGATCATCGACCACCTCGTCAATCAGGCCCGCGCCCTTCGCCTTGTCGGGCGATACCATCTTGCCTTCCAGCAGGAAGGGCGAAGCGCCCATCGCGCCCAGCTTGCGCACAAGCCGCGTCGTGCCGCCCGCGCCGGGGAAAATGCCGACCATGATTTCCGGCAGGCCGATCTTGGCCTTCGGGTTATTGGCGACGAAAATCCGGTGCGTGGCCAGCGGCAGTTCAAGACCGATGCCCGCCGCCGTGCCGGGCAGCGCCGCCGCGATCGGCTTGCCACCCTTCTTGGTCTTGGGATCCATGCCCGCCAACTCAATTTTGCGCAGCAGGCCGTGCATGTCCATGATCCCGTCGAACAGGCCCTGCGCAGGCTCGTCGCCCGCGTCGTTTTTCATGTCGGCCAGAACGTTCAGGTCCATCCCGCCGGCAAAATCTTTCTTGCCCGACGTGATGACGATCCCCTTGACCGCGTCATCACCCAGTGCGTCGTCAATCGCCGCGTTCAATTCTTCCAAAGCATCGGCGCGCATCACGTTCATGCTTGCGCCGGGCACGTCCCAAGTGATGATGGCAACACCGTCGCTGCCTTTTTCCATCGTGAAATCAGCCATGTATCTTCTCCTCTAAGGGGCTCATGCCCGCGCTTTGCGGATAACAGAGCCCTTGCTGTTCATAACGCCCACCCGGATATCCCGGGCAAGCCAGCGCCCGTTCTCGAGAACAAGCACCATTTTGGATGTGTAGGGTGGCAAAAGCGGACCAGCGCCGCTCAGGATATAGGTTGCGTGTTCGCCAACGATCTCGTCCTGCGCCGGACTGGTAAACTCGGCCCGGCGACAGATACGGTGAAACTCCCGGGTGCCCAGCGCGTCGAGGTTATCACAATACCCCTCAAGCGATGGGACATAGTCCTCGGGCCGGTTCAACACGATCTCGGCATCGACCGTCTTCAACAGCGACGGATAGGCCATCATCGCACAGATCGTGTCGAAATCGCGCGCCAGCATGGCCCGCGATTTCGCATCGAGATGCGCTTGATAGATATCCCTCGCCGCTTCACCCACTGGTTTCAGACCCGCTCGATAATCGTAGCCGCGCCCATGCCAGACCCGATGCACAGCGTCGCCAGACCGGTTTCCTTGTCCGACCGTTCCATCTCGTCAAGCAACGTGCCGATGATCATCGCCCCGGTCGCACCCAGCGGGTGGCCCATGGCGATTGCACCACCGTTGACGTTCACCTTGTCATGATCCACGTTGAAGCTCTTCTCGAACAGCGCCACGACGGCGGCGAAGGCTTCGTTCACCTCGAACAGGTCGATATCGCCGATTTCCATACCGTTGTCGGCAAGGATTTTCTTGGTCACCGGCACGGGACCGGTCAGCATGATGGTCGGATCGGTGCCAATCTTGGCCGTAGCCCGGATCCGGGCGCGGGGTTTAAGGCCGTACTTCTCGCCGAATTCCTTGCTGCCAATCAGGACGGCCGCCGCCCCATCCACGATCCCCGACGAGTTGCCGGCATGGTGAATGTGGTTGATCCGCTCCAGCTCGGGGTATTTCAGCAACGCCACGTTGTCGAACCCGGGCATCACTTCGCCCATTTGCTGGAAGCTGGGGTTCAGACCGCCCAGCGATTGCATGTCGGTGCCCGGACGCATGTATTCGTCATGGTCAAGGATCGTGAGGCCATTCACATCGCGCACGGTGATCACCGATCTCGCAAAGCGGTTGTCGTCCCAAGCGGCCTTGGCGCGCTTCTGGGATTCCACGGCCATCGCATCGGCCTCGTCCCGGGTGACGCCGTATTTCGTGGCGATGATGTCAGCACCAATGCCCTGCGGCACGAAATAGTTGTCGATCGCGATCGAAGGATCGACGGCAATCGCGCCCCCATCGCTGCCCATCGGCACCCGGCTCATGCTTTCGACACCACCGGCGATATAGGCCATGCCGGCGCCGCCCCGCACCTGGTTCGCCGCGACGTTCACGGCCTCGAGGCCGCTGGCGCAGAACCGGTTGATGCTCAGGCCCGGAATGGATTCATCAAGGTCCGAGGCCAGAACAGCCGTCCGTGCAAGGCACGCACCCTGCTCACCGACCTGCGTGACGTTGCCCCAGATCACGTCTTCGACGGCGTGACCTTCAAGGTTGTTGCGCTCTTTCATCGCGTTGAGCGCAACCGCGGAAAGGCGTGCCGCGGTGACTTCGTGCAAGGCACCGTCCTTGCGACCCTTGCCGCGCGGCGTGCGAAGGGCGTCATAAATATAAGCTTCGGTCATGTGTGAAGTCTCCTTTGCTTCAGGCCCGGTCCGAGGGGTTCCCCGGCATCAGGTCATAGGGGTGTTTCCAGCCCGGCGTGTTTTCGATGTTCGAAAGCCACCGGTCGATATTGGTCCAGTCCTTGCGGTCGAAACCGAAAGGTTCGGGATAAAAGAGATAGCCACAGCAGCTCAGATCGGCGTTGGTCATACCATCGCCCACGATCCAGTCGCGGCCCTCCAGATGCGTGTCGAGGGTCTGGTAAGCGGCCTTGAGGCGGCCCTGCAGGAACCCAATCACCTCTTGCGGGCGCTTTTCCTCGGGTAGGAAATTCATCAGGAAGCGCGTCACGCCCGCCTGACTCGAAAGCTTATGGTTGTCCCACAGCACCCAGCGCAGCACCTCGTACTTGTCCTGCGGCGCGCCGCCGAACTTGCCCGACTTGTCGGTGATGTACTGCTGGATGACGCCGGATTGAGTCAGGCGCAGATCGCCATCTTCCATCACCGGCGCCTCGCCCATGACGTTCAGCTCGCGATACTCGGGGCTGCGCGCCTGCCCGCCGAAAAAGTCGACGTAGACCGGCTCCCAGTCCAGCCCCGACAACTCCAGCGCCAGCGCCGCCTTATAAGCGTTCCCGCTTTCTCCGAAACAATGCAGTTTGATCGTCATATCGCTCTCCCTTTTCCTGAGGTTGGAGCGGGGGTTTTGCACCCCCGGACCCCCGCAGGATATTTCTCGCAAGATGAAGCAGAAGCACTTAACCGCTTCTTAACCATAAAAGGTCTAACCTTCTCACGCGTCACAGGCTGGGAAGCCGATGGGCGTGCAAGGTGAAGCCTCATCGTCCTACGCCATGGCGCCCTAGGCAGCAGCGCGGGGGCGGTGAGGTGGCCCAAGCCTTCATCTTGCCCCAAATATCCCCGCCGGAGGCTCCCGCCTTCGACGCCGCCGCATCCGTTAATCGGCATCAGAGCGCCCTCGCGATCAGCTCTTTCATGATCTCGTTGGTGCCCCCGTAAATCCGCTGCACCCGCGCGTCTGACCACATCTCGGCCACGGCATATTCCTGCATGAAGCCATAACCGCCATGCAGTTGAACGCATTCGTCCAGCACTTCGCCCTGCGTGTCGGTTGTCCAGTATTTTGCCATCGCCGCCTTTTCCACGCTCAACTCACCGCGCATGTGCTCGACGATGCATTCATCGACAAAGGCGCGCGCGATGGTCAGCTTGGTCTGGCACTCGGCCAGTTTGAAGCGGGTGTTCTGGAATTGCATGAGGGTACCGCCGAAGGCCTCGCGCTCTTTGCAATAGGCGATGGTGCGTTCCACCGCGCCCTGCATTGCGCCCACGGCGCCGCAGGCGATGATCAGCCGTTCTTGCGGCAATTGCTGCATCATCTGGTAAAAGCCACGGCCCTCTTCGAGGCCGAGGATGTTTTCGGGCGGCACCTCGACATTGTCGAAGAACAACTCCGACGTATCCGCCGCGTGCATCCCGACTTTTTCAAGGTTGCGGCCCCGGGTGAACCCTTCGGCCTTGTCCGCCTCGACCACCACCAGCGACACGCCCTTCGCCCCAAGCGAAGGGTCGGTCTTGGCGGCGACGATGATCAGGTCGGCGTGCTGGCCGTTCGAGATGAAGGTCTTCTGCCCCGACAAGCGATAGGAATTACCATCCTTCACCGCCTTGGTCTTGATCGCCTGCACGTCCGATCCGGTCGACGGTTCGGTCATCGCCAGCGCGCCGACCATTTCACCGGACACCATCTTGGGCAGCCAGCGGTGCTTCTGCTCTTCTGTGCCATAGGCAAGGATGTAATGCGCGACGATGCCGGAATGGATCGGGTTGCCCCAGCTGGCCAAATTGGCGCGCGGGTGCTCCATCATGATCACGGCCTCGTGGCCGAAATCGCCACCTGCGCCGCCGTATTCCTCGGGGATCGACGGGCAAAGCAGGCCAAGTGCGCCCGCCTCGTTCCACGCTTCGCGGTCCATCTGGCCCTGCTTGCGCCAGCGTTCGAATTTCGGCGCCCATTCATCATTGATGAATTTCGCCGTCATATCGGCCAGCATCTGGTGCTCTTCGGTCATCCAGGACGACATGGTTTCCTCCCCTCCCAAGGTGGTTCTCATCGCTTGCGCGCGTCGATCTCCGCGTTGAAAAGCCTGAGCCGCGCCGTCAGGTTCTCGTGATTCATCACGCTGTCGAAATGTTCGAACAGGAAGGACAGCGCCTCGCCCTCGTCCAGCCCCGCCTCCTGCGCGAATTTCTTCAGGCGGCGATAGCCGTCTTCGGTCATGGCACAGGGGAATCGGCGGGTCAGGCGAAAGCGTTTGGGCATCTGTCTCCTCGGGTTTCGGGGGGCGCGGGCGGTCTGGCCGCTCATCGCCTCTAATGCGTGACGCAAGGCGCGAGGTATCCCCGCGCCTTGCTGTAATCAGAACGCCGCCGCGTCCAGCGCCATCACCGTATCGGCGCCGCTTTCGATCCGCGCGAGGTGCAGACCGGTCGCAGGCAGGCGACGCGCCATGTAATAGCGCCCTGTCACCAGCTTCGTCTCGTGGAACGCAGCGTCGCCTTCGCCAGCCGCCAGCGCCGCGAGCGAAGATTTCGCCATCATGCCCCACATCAGGCCAAGGCAGACGTGGCCGAACAGGTGCATGAAATCGGATGAACCCGACAGCGCCGCGTTCGGGTTCTTCATGCCGTTCTGCATGAAGAACATGCCAGCGGTCTGAAGATCCTTCGAAGCCTTCTTCAGCGGCTCGACGAAATCGGCCATGCCTTCCACTTCCTTGTTCTCGGAACAGAAGTTTTTCACCATCTCGAAGAACGCCATGACATGCTTGCCACCATCCTGCGCCAGCTTGCGCCCGACAAGGTCAAGCGCCTGCACGCCGTTGGCCCCTTCATAGATCATCGCAATGCGGGCATCGCGGGTGAACTGCGACATGCCCCATTCTTCGATGTAGCCATGCCCGCCGTAAACCTGCTGGGCCTGCACGGTCATGTCATAGCCCTCATCGGTGAGGAAGCCCTTGATGATCGGCGTCAGCAGCGAAATCATGCCTTCCGCCGCGGCATCGCCGGTGCGGTGCGAGCGGTCGATCATCATCGCCCCCCACAGAACGAACGCCCGAGCGCCTTCGACAAAGCTTTTCTGATCCATCAGCATCCGGCGCACATCGGGGTGCACGATGATCGGATCGGCGGGGCCATCGGGGTTTTTCGTGCCGGTCACGTCACGGCCCTGCAGGCGATCGCGCGCATAGTCCACCGCGTTCTGATAGGCCGCGTCGGCCTGGGCAAGACCCTGCATCCCGACGCCAAGGCGCGCTTCGTTCATCATGGTGAACATGGCGCGCATGCCCTTGTGCTCTTCACCCAAGAGATAGCCGGTCGCCTCGTCATAGTTCATCACGCAGGTCGAGTTGCCGTGAATGCCCATCTTCTCTTCCAGCGCGCCACAGGACACGCCGTTGCGCGCGCCAAGGCTGCCGTCTTCGTTGACGTGGAACTTGGGCACGATGAACAGCGACACGCCCTTGATGCCATCGGGCCCGCCCGGGATCTTCGCCAGGACAAGGTGAATGATGTTATCGGCCATCTCGTGCTCACCGGACGAAATGAAAATCTTGTTGCCGGTGATCTTGTAGCTGCCGTCATTTTGCGGTTCGGCCTTGGTGCGCATCAGGCCCAGATCGGTGCCGCAATGCGGCTCGGTCAGGTTCATGGTGCCGGTCCACTCACAGCTGACCATCTTCGGCAGGAAGGTGTCTTTCTGCTGGTCCGTGCCATGCGCAAGAATGGCCGACGCCGCGCCATGGGTCAGGCCCTGATACATGGTGAACGCCTGGTTCGCGGCCGAGAAAAACTCACCCACAGCGGTGCCAAGAACATGCGGCATCCCCTGCCCGCCGTATTGCTCGGGCATGTCGAGGCCGGTCCAGCCGCCTTCGCGCATCTGGTCGAACGCCTCTTGGAAGCCGTCGGGCACGCGCACGACACCGTTTTCAAGGCTGCAACCCTGCTGATCGCCCACCTGGTTCAGCGGCGCGAGCACGGCACCCGCGATCTTGCCTGCCTCTTCGAGGATCGCACCGGTGAAATCACGGTCAAGCTCGTCAAAGCCATCAATGCCCGATGCGGGCAGGTTCAGAACGTCATGCAGGATGAATTGCATGTCTTTTGTCGGAGCGGTGTAGCTGGGCATTCGGTATTTCCTCCCGGGTCGTCTGTCAGTGTGGTCTAAATCGCGTATGTCAGGTGTCGAATGAAAAGGGCGCGGAGACGCTGCGGTTACTCTGCCGCCTTCTTTTCTTCGCTCATCGAGGCAAGCATCTTCTCGCCCCAGTTGATCTGTTCGGCCAGTTCGTCGATTGCTTCGTTCAACTCGTCGCGCTGGCGCTCCATATCGGCCAGCCGCTCGCGGGCAACCTCATAGGTCCGTGCAAGCTGCGTTTGCTGCTGGTCGCCGATGTAATAAAGCTCAAGCAACTGGCGGATTTCTTCAAGGCTGAAGCCAAAGCGCTTGCCGCGCAGGATCAGTTTCAGCCGCGCGCGGTCGCGCTTGGTGAAAAGCCGCTTCTGTCCTTCCCGCTGGGGAAAGATAAGTTCCTTGGCCTCGTAAAACCGCAAGGTGCGCGGGGTCACGTCGAACGCCTCGCACATTTCACGAATGGTCATCATCTTGTCGGTATCGGGCATTTCGATTCTGGGCATGTCGGCTGCACCTTCATGTTCGGGCATCATCGGATGTGTGCCCTGTATTTGTGCAGGCAGACGCCCTGATGCAAGCAAAAGTTTACGTTGACGTAAGCGTAACGCCGCGTAATGCCCCGATTCGCCCGGATCAGCGGATCGGCATCACCAAAATTTTACCGGCTGAACTCGTCGATATCGGGCCGCCACTGGCGCGGAAGGGGCTCGCCCCGTTCCTCGTATTCGATCAATTCCTTGGTGTTATCGCGCGATTGGCGCAGCGTTTCGATCGCTTCGTCAAGCTCCTTGCGCTGCTGTTCCAGCACCTCAAGCTGGTTGTTCGCGGACTTCAGCCAAGCCTTGCGCGAATGATACCCGTTTTCCTCGTAGATCAGCAGCCACTGCCGGATGCCTTCCAACTGGAAGCCCCAGCGGCGGCCGCGCAGGATGTGAATCATCCGCTCGATCTCACGCGGGCCATAGAACCGGGCACGCCCTTCGCGCTCGGGCTGGAGAAGCTCGATATACTCGTAATACCGCAACGTGCGCGGGGTCACGTCGAACCGTTCGCACATCTCTTTGAAAGATAGCCGGATCTCGCTCATCGCTCTTCTCCCTCGGCGCTGATGCTATTGGGTTGTACAAACAAGGGCAACCAATCACGCCAGATGATACGGCGCTGATGGCGGCCACATGTCTGGTCGAACCGCACTCTTGCCGCACCGCAATATCGAGTTTTTCAAGCTGGCATCAAGACTTGCCGCGAGGGAATGCCATCTGCCCCGACGGGACGCAAGGTCAATTCCCGGCTTGAAGCCGGATGCGCTAGCTGTTCAAAAAGAAACTGCACCCAACCTCAGGACTCTTCGCGATGGACAAGACCAAGATCGCCAGCCAGTTCATTCAGGCCATTCCCCATTCCAAGGCGCTCGGAATGGAGCTGACCGATATCGGCGATGGCCACGCCACGATCACCATGCCCTACGATGCCCGCCTCGTGGGCGATCCCGGAACCGGGGTCATGCACGGCGGGCCGGTCTCGGCCCTGATGGACACCTGCTGTGGCGCAGCGGCGATGAGCCACCCGTCGTCGCCCGCGGGCACCGCCACCATCGACCTGCGCATCGATTACATGCGCGCCGCCACCCCGGGACAGGCGATCACCGCCCGCGCCGAATGCTACAACATCACCCGCTCTGTCGCTTTCGTGCGCGCCGTGGCCACCGACGAAGACACCGATCGCCCCGTCGCCACCGCCACCGGCGCCTTCACCGTGGAGGGCAAGTGACATGAGCCGCAAACGCCCCCAACCCGTGCAGGTCGTGAAGCAACGCCGCGATGACGCGCTCAGCGCGCTGGTGCATGGCGTGCCCTATATCAACTTCCTCGGAATCGAATTCGACCGGCGCGGGGACGAGCTGACCGCCGTGATGCCGTTCGAGGACAAGCTGATCGGCAATCCGATCCTGCCCGCGATCCACGGTGGCGCGATCTCGGGTTTTCTCGAGGTGACAGCAGTGATCGGACTGTCATGGGCCGTGCTCTGGGATGAGCTCGAACATGGCGAGCGCACCGTAGACGAGGTGGTCAAGGGCCACCTGCCACGCCTGCCCAAGACAATCGATTTCACTGTCGATTACCTGCGCTCGGGCCTGCCACGCGATTGCTACGCGCGTGCCAACGTCACCCGCTCGGGCCGGCGCTATGCCAGCGTGCATGTCGAGGCATGGCAGGACAACGTCCGCCGCCCCTTTGCACAAGCGGTCGGGCATTTCCTGATGCCGCGCCGCGACGACTGATCGGCAATGCAACCCGCCGCGCCCAGCGCTGAAACCCCGCCGCCGCCCCCGATCACCCACGCGCGGGTGCTGAAAATCGCCGTGCCGATCATGCTTTCGATGGTCTCGGTGCCGATCCTCGGCGCGGTCGATACCGGCGTGGTGGGCCAGATCCCCGCACCCGAACCGATCGCCGCGGTGGGCGTGGGCGCGGTAATCCTGTCCGCGATCTACTGGATCTTCGGTTTTCTCAGGATGGGCACCACCGGCCTCACCTCGCAAGCGGCGGGCCGGGGCGACAGCGCCGAGGTCGCCGCCCTTCTGACCCGCGCCCTGATGATCGCCTTCGCCGGCGGCGCGGCCATCGTGGCGCTGCAAATCCCGATCTTCTGGGCCGCGTTCGAAGCCTCGCCCGCCTCGGCCGAGGTCGAAGCGCTGGCGCGCGACTACATGGCCGTCCGCGTCTGGTCCGCCCCCGCCGCCATCGCCGTGTTCGGCATCAACGGCTGGCTCATCGCGCAGGAACGCTCGCGCTCGGTTCTAGCGCTGCTGTTGTGGATGAACGGCGTGAACATCGCGCTCGATTTCCTGTTCGTGCTGGGCTTTGGCTGGGGTGTGCAGGGTGTCGCCGTGGCCACCTTCATCGCGGAATGGAGCGGGCTTGCGATGGGCCTGTTCCTGTGTCGCGCCGCGTTCCGTGTGCCGGACTGGAAAAACTGGCCGCTGGTGTTCGACCGCATCCGACTCAAACGGATGGCGGTGGTGAACACCGATATCCTGATCCGCTCGCTGCTGTTGCAAGCGATCATGGTAACCTTTCTGCTCTGGGGCGGCCATTTCGGGGACGAAACGCTGGCCGCGAACCAGGTTCTGCTGCAATTCTCGCATATCACCGGCTACGCGATGGACGGCTTCGCCTTCGCCGCCGAGGCGCTGGTTGGCCAGGCCTTCGGGCGTGGCGACGTCGCCAGCCTGCGCCGGGGCGCCTTGCTAACCTCATTCTGGGGCCTGATCGCTTCGGTGCTGTTCGCACTCGCCTTCTGGCTGCTTGGACCGACGCTGATCGATCTCATGGCCAAGGACGAAGGCGTGCGCGAAGCCGCCCGCACCTACCTTCCATGGATGGCGCTGATGCCGCTCTTCATGCTGGCGGCGGTGATGCTCGACGGGCTGTTCATCGGCGCCACACGCTCGGGCGACATGCGCAACATGATGGCGGTTTCGGCGGCGATCTATTTTGTGGCCGTTTTCGTGTTGTCACCCTCGCTGGGAAACCACGGCCTCTGGGCCGCCTTGGCGATCTCCTACATCGCGCGGGGGATCACATTGGGGCTACGCTATCCCGCATTGGAACGGGCCGCAGCGTAAGTGGCAAGGGTCAGAGTGGGGCGCTGTCCCACACCCCGGAGTATTTGGAGAAAAATGAAAGGGATCAGAGAATGTCCAGCACCGCTTCCGGCGGGCGGCCCAGTGCGGCCTTGTCGCCGTTGAAGACGATCGGACGCTCGATCAGCTTCGGTTCGGCGGCCATGGCGGCGAACAACAGATCGTGCTGCATCTCTTTTGACAGGCCCTTTTCGGCGAATGCCTTTTCCTTGGTGCGCATCATGCCCAACGGCTCAAGGCCCAGTGCCTTTGCCGCCGCTTCCAGTTCTTCGACATCGGGCGAGTTATCAAGGTAAAGTCGCACCTCGGGGTCGACCCCGCGCTCTTGCAGAAGTTTCAGCGCTTCGCGCGACTTCGAACAGCGCGGGTTGTGCCAGATCACGATGCTCACAGCCAATCTCCTCGTTTCGTGCCGATGGCCTGTGCCACGTTGGCATGGCCGTCACGTTCCAACAGGGCATCAAGCCCGCGCGCGATCTCGGCGCCAAGGCTCAGCCCACTATAGACAAGCGCCGTGTAAACCTGCACCGCGCTGGCCCCGGCGCAAATCTTGGCATAGGCGTCCTCGGCGGTGGAAATTCCACCCACACCGATCAGCGGCAATTTGCCCTTCGTCGCCAGCGACAGGCGCGCCAGCACCTGTGTCGACATCTCGAACAGCGGCGCGCCGGAAAGCCCGCCCTTTTCCGCGCGATGCGCGCTTTGCAGCCCCTCGCGCGACAGCGTCGTATTGGTCGCGATCACCGCGTCGATGCCTGCCCCTTGCGCCACTTCGGCGATATCCTCGATCTCGGTCTGGCTCAGGTCCGGCGCGATCTTGAGGAACACCGGAATCGGACGTTTCAGCCAGTCACGCGCCTCGATCACCCCCTTGAGCAGCAGTTTCAACGCCTCGGGCCCCTGTAGATCGCGCAGCGATTCGGTGTTGGGGGACGACACGTTGACGGTGGCGAAATCCACATGCGGGCCGCAATGGGCCAGCACACGGGCGTAATCCTCGGCCCGGTCCGGGCTGTCCTTGTTAGCCCCGAGGTTGAGACCAAGCACCATGCCACGCGGGCGTCTCGCAAGCCGCGCGGCAATCGCTTCCATCCCGTCGTTGTTAAAGCCGAACCGGTTGATCGCGGCGCGATCCTCGCTCAGCCGGAAAAGCCTTGGCTTGGGGTTGCCCGGTTGCGGGCGGGGCGTGGCCGCGCCCACCTCGACAAAGCCGAACCCGGCCTTGGACAACCCGCCCAGCGCCTCGGCGTTCTTGTCGAACCCCGCGGCAAGCCCCACCGGGTTGGACAGGTGCAGCCCGGCCACCTCGGATTTAAGGCGCGGCGATGTCACCACCCCGGGCTTCGGCGCCAACCCCATGCGCAGCGCCAAAAGCGCCAGCCCATGGGCCCGCTCGGGATCCACCTTGTGCAACAGAGAAAGGCCGATGCGTTCGCTTGGGGTCATGACAGATCTCCGAACTGGTGCGCGCCGTTTTCAAGCGGCAAAGGCCGGTGCCACGCCACATCCGTGACCCGCAGCACACGAAACAGATGGGGGAACAGCGCGCCGCCGCGCGACACCTCCCATTTCAGCGCCGCGCCAAGCGTCTCGGCCTCGACCGCCAGAAGGTGCAGCCCGTCTTCACCCTTGAAATGCTTGGCTGCGGTTTCGCGCACCTGCTCTGCGGTGGAAAAATGCACGAACCCATCGGCCAGATCGACCGGCGCGCCGGCGCTCTCGCCAGCATCAAGGAAGGCGCGCATCTCGCCCTCGCGGAATATCTTGTAAATCAGCATGGGCGCGTCATGCCCCGCCCCTGCCCTTCGGTCAAGTCGCATCAGGCTTTGACTCCGCGGCGATCCGGCGGCAGCATCCTTGGTATATCATCAAACCCATTGAGAGAGGTTTCCCCGATGCTGTCCCGTCTGCTTTGCTCTTCTGCCGCCGTGCTGACGCTGTCCGCCAGCGCCGCACTTGCCGATTATTCCCTTACCATCCTGCACACCAACGATTTCCACGCCCGGTTCGAACCCGTTAGCAAATATGACAGCGGCTGTTCCGAGGAAGACAACGTCGAAGGCAAATGCTTCGGCGGCTCGGCCCGACTGGTCACTGCGGTGAACGAGGCGCGCAAGCGGACCAACAATTCGATCCTCGTCGATGGCGGCGATCAGTTCCAGGGCACGCTGTTCTATACCTACTACAAGGGCAAGCTCGCCGCCGAGATGATGAACAAGATGGGCTATGACGCGATGACCGTGGGCAACCACGAATTCGACGACGGGCCAGAGGTTCTGCGCGGCTTCATGGATGCGGTGAGCTTCCCGGTGCTGATGTCGAATGCCGATTTCTCGGGCGAAGAGCTGCTCAAGGGCAAGCTGCTGAAATCCACCGTGATCGAGCGTGGCGGCGAAAAGCTGGGCCTCATCGGCCTGACGCCGCATGACACGGACGAGCTGTCTTCGCCCGGCCCGAACGTGATCTTCACCGACCCCGTCGGCGCCGTGCAATCCGAGGTCGACAAGCTGACCGCCGAAGGCGTGAACAAGATCATCGTGCTGTCGCACTCGGGCTATAACGTCGACAAGCGCGTCGCTGCCGAAACCACCGGCGTCGACGTGATCGTGGGCGGGCACACCAACACGCTGCTGTCCAACACCAACGAGCGCGCCGAAGGCCCCTATCCCACAATGGTCGGCGACACCGCCATCGTTTCGGCCTACGCCTACGGCAAGTTTCTGGGCGAGTTGAACGTGACCTTCGATGACGAAGGCAAGATCACCGAAGCCACGGGCGAGCCGCTGATCATGGATGCCGCCGTCAACGAAGACGCCGAGACCAAGGCGCATATCCACGAGAAAGCCAAGCCGCTCGAAGAGATCCGCCAACGGGTCGTGGCCGAGGCCAGCGAGGCAATCGACGGCGGCAAGACCACCTGCCGCTCGGGCGAATGCCCAATGGGAAACCTCATCGCCGACGCCATGCTTGACCGGGTCCGCGATCAGGGCATCCAGATCGCCCTGCAAAACGGTGGCGGCGTGCGCGCCTCGATCGACGCGGGCGAGGTGACCATGGGCGAAGTGCTCACCGTGCTGCCGTTCCAGAACACGCTTTCGACCTTCCAGGCCACGGGCGCGACCGTCCGCGCCGCGCTCGAAAACGGCGTCAGCCAGATCGAAGACGGCGCCGGCCGCTTCCCACAGGTGGCAGGGCTGAAGTTCACCTATGATCCAGCCGCCGAACCGGGCAGCCGCGTCACCTCGGTCGAAGTCGATGAAGGCGGCACATGGACACCGCTCGACGATGCCAAAACCTATGGCGTGGTGACGAACAACTACCTGCGCAACGGCGGCGACGGCTACAAGGTGTTCTCGACCGATGGCATGAACGCTTACGATTACGGCCCCGACTTGGCCGATGTCACGGCAGAATTCCTCGCCAAGAAAGGCCCCTACACGCCCTATACCGACGGGCGCATCGCGGCCAAGTAAACCCACGAAAAGTGCCTTTTCCCGCCACCGGGGAAAGGCGCCCCCGTGCCCCCCCCTTCAACGCCTGCGCGTGCGGCAAAGGGAGGGACGCTCCGCGGGGGGTATTTTCGGCCAAGAAAGAACAGCAAGGCGCCCTGTTCTTTCATGGCTCCAAATACCCAATTCCCTTCGCGAACCAAACCCGCCGCGCCGGACAGCATGGCACCATCGCGCACGGCACGCGGCGTCAGCACCTGTGGGCACTTTTCAACACCATGGCCGCGCCCTACCCTCATCCGACCACGCGTTCAGGGAATCAGGGAGGGGAAACGATGGGCTGGCTCAGGGATGAAACGGGACTCGAGAAAAACGCGGCCAACCATGCGCCGCTGACACCGCTCTCGCATCTGCGCCGAGGCCGCGATCTTTTTGCCGACCGACTTGCCGTGGTCTATGGCACCCATCGCAAGACCTATGCTGAATATTACGAGCGGGTGAGCCGCCTCGCTTCGGCGCTCTGCAATCTCGGGGTGGCACCGGGCGATGTGGTGTCCACCATCATCCCCAACCTTCCCGCACAGGTCGAAGCTCATTTCGGCGTGCCCGCCTGCGGCGCGGTGCTGAACACGATCAACACAAGGCTCGACGTCGCGACCATCGCCTATATCCTCGGCCATGCCGAGGCCAAGGTCGTCCTGGTCGACACCGCGCACCTGCCCCTCGCGCAAGAGGCCATCGCAGCGATGGATGGCCCCGCACCCCAGATCGTCGAAGTGGCCGATCCACAGGCCGGATACCCCGCCACCGGGGACTTCCCCGAATACGAAGACCTGCTCGCCAGCGCCGATGCGCATTTCGACTGGATCATGCCCGAGGACGAGTGGGAATCGCTTTCGATCAACTACACCTCGGGCACCACCGGCCAGCCCAAGGGTGTCGTTTATCACCATCGCGGCGCGGCGCTGAACACCTTTGGCCAGGTCGTCTCGTGGCGGCTGACGCTGCGCCCGGTGTATCTTACCATCGTGCCGCTGTTTCACTGCAACGGCTGGTGTCACACCTGGATGATGCCGCTTCTGGGCGGCACGGTCGTCTGTTGCCGCGACATCACCGCCAAGAATATCTATGACGCTATCGCCGACGAGGGCGTCACCCATTTCGGTGGCGCGCCCATCGTGCTCAATTCCATCGTCAACGCGGTTGATGCCGATCGTCGCCCCTTCGATCACGTGGTCGAGGTTTTCACCGCCGGCGCCCCGCCCCCCGCCGCCACGCTCCGCGCGATCGAGCCGCTGGGCTTCAACGTCACGCAGGTCTATGGCCTGACGGAAACCTACGGCCCGGCCAACGAATGCATGTTCCAACCCCACTGGGAGGCGCTTCCCGACGAGGAACGCTATGACATGAAAGCGCGCACCGGCGTCATGATGCCAATGATCGAAGGCAACACCGTGATGGACCCCGACACCATGGCCCAAGTGCCGATGGATGCGATGACGCAAGGCGAAATCATGTTCCGTGGCAACGGCGTGATGAAAGGCTACCTCAAAAACCCCAAGGCCACCCAAGAGGCGTTTCGCGGTGGCTGGTTCCACTCCGGCGATCTCGCCATCCAGCACCCCGACACCTACATGAAAATCCTCGATCGCTCGAAAGACATCATCATCTCGGGCGGCGAAAACGTATCCTCGGTCGAGGTCGAGGGCGTGCTGATGGCCCACCCGGCGATCTCGCTCTGTGCCGTGGTGGCCAAGTCCGATCCGAAATGGGGCGAAGTGCCCTGCGCCTTTGTCGAGTTCAAGCCGGGCCAAAGCGCCAGCGCCGAAGACATCATCACCTTCGCCCGCTCGAAACTCGCCGGGTTCAAAACGCCCAAACACGTGATCGAGCGCGAATTGCCCAAAACCTCAACCGGCAAGATCCAGAAATTCGAACTGCGCCGCGTGGCCGAGGATATCTGACCCCGCGACATCCCGCCTCTTGCGAATCCTTTTAATATTCCATATTCTGAATATTAAATAACGGCCCCCCCCCCTCGGGCCTACTATGCAAAAGGATCGCAAAAATGAATGTTTCGCAAGCTGTCATGGCCTTCGCCGGTGTCATGGTTCTGATCTCGGTGCTGCTCACCGTCTATGTTTCGCCACTGTTCATGTGGTTCACCGTCTTCATCGGCGCGAACCTGTTCCAATCGGCCTTTACCGGGCTGTGCCCCGCCGCCTTCGTGTTCCGCAAAATGGGCTTCAAGCCTGCCTGATCCCGCGGAACAGGCCCTGCGCCGGATCGTTCACACATAGAATTGCCCATCGCGGGCTGCCCATGCTAACCTCCTGAAAAACGAGGCAGGGCAGCCCGCACCACATGACCGCACTAAGCGCATACGACCGACTTGAAGCCGCGGGCCTCTGGCGTCCTTCCGAGGATGCCCAGCGCCGCGATGTCATCGTCTCTGTCGGCGAGGCCACCCTCACCATCACCGACCTGAACGACCGCGCCTTGGCGCATTGGTCGATCCCCGCCGTGGCCCGCGCCAACCCCGGGCAGGTTCCCGCGATCTACCATCCTGATGGCGATCCCGGCGAAACCCTCGAACTGCCCGCCGATGAGGACGAGATGATCGCCGCGATCGAAAAGCTGCGCGTCGCGATCGACAAATCCCGCCCCCGGCCCGGCCGCCTGCGCCTTATCATGCTGATCTCAATCACGCTTGCCACCCTCGCGCTGGGCGTGTTCTGGCTTCCCAGCGCGTTGCTTGACCACACAGTCACGGTCGTGCCTTCCGTAAAACGCTCGGAAATCGGTGAGACCCTGCTCACCCGAATTCGTCGCGTCGCCGGCGCCCCCTGCTCCGAGGCGCAAGGGCAGGCCGCCCTCGCCCGCCTCTCCGCCCGCCTGCCCGCCCCCGCCGGTCCCGCGCGACTGGTCGTGCTGCGCGATGGCATCGGTCAGGCGGCCCATCTGCCCGGCGAGATCATCCTTCTGAACAAATCGCTGTTCGAGGATTACGAAGAGCCCGACGTCGTTGCCGGTCATATCGTGGCCGAGCATCTGAGGGCCGAAATCTCCGATCCCCTGCGCGACCTCCTCGAATCCGCCGGAACGGTCCAGACGATCCGCCTGCTCACCACCGGCGCGCTTTCGGATGGGGCGCTCGACGCCTACGCCGAAACCTTGCTCACCACGCCCCCCGCGCCGCTCGCCGATGAAACCCTGCTGGCGGGGTTCAAGGCCTGGTCCGTGCGCGCCACGCCCTACGCCTATGCCCGCGACATCACCGGCGAAACCACCCTCGGGCTGATCGAGGCCGATCCCTTCGCCACCACCGCGCCCGATGCGCTGATCTCGGATGCCGACTT
>JANFFA010000059.1 GCA_030848925.1 Rhodalgimonas zhirmunskyi | reverse complement strand
GTCTAGTTAGTGAATCGTTAATTTATTGTTACGGGATGGGGTGTCTCACGGTAAAGCCCCGAGATTCTTGGGGGATTTCCAATTTTGTGGAAGCTTACTGACTCTGAAACCCCGTTAAGCCGACTCTGGTCCTACGTTGGAGTGACTCTGATCCCCCGTTTGCGATGCTGGACGGTGTTCATGCCCGAGGCTAGAGTGTCACTGAAACCCCGAAGAAGGGTGCACGTGTGTTTTGCACATGAAACAGGCTGACCAGACCGACAGGTTCGCCGCGCAATCCGGGAGGGCCGTTCAAGACGGACCCCCGGGATAGCGGGTGTAAAAGGCTGGGGGCGCGAGCAGA
>JANFFA010000058.1 GCA_030848925.1 Rhodalgimonas zhirmunskyi | reverse complement strand
GTGAACCCCGGCGACCCCCGCATTATCCAGATCCAGCGGCGCATCGAGGTGATCCAGGACAGGATCCGGCAGGAGCGCGAGACATTTGCCGCCGAAAAGGTCGACGGCAGCGAAGAGAATTACCCGACGCTTCTGGCTGAATTCGAGGGCCTGACCGTCGATCGCGAGTTCGCCGAAGAAACCTATCGGGCGGCTTTGGCCGCGCTTGATATCGCGCGCAACAACGCCACCCGCCAGAGTCGTTATCTGGCGACCTATATCCGCCCGACGCTTGCGCAAAGTGCGGAATACCCGCAGCGAGAGGTCCTGTTGGGGCTGACCCTGCTGTTTCTGCTTCTGCTCTGGTCGA
>JANFFA010000057.1 GCA_030848925.1 Rhodalgimonas zhirmunskyi | reverse complement strand
CCTCGCCACCGTAAATCGTGTCAAAGCCAAGGCCGCCAAAGATCAGGTCATTGCCCAGCTGGCCAGAGATCAGGTCGTTGTCCTGATTGCCATGGAACTCGTCGTCGCCATCGCCGCCCTGAATGGTGTCGTTGCCCGCCCCTCCCAGGACCGTATCGCGCGCGACTGCGCCGCCCTGTGCATTGTCGATGAACAGGTCGTCACCGGCGCACAGATCGGCCCGGTCACGGCCATTGCCGCCGTAGATCGTGTCGTCGCCATCGCCCCCGCCCAGAATGTCGTCATTGCTGCCGCCAAAGATCAGGTCATTGCCCAGCCGGCCAAAGATCGTGTCATTGCCGGTGCCGCCATAAAACGCG
>JANFFA010000056.1 GCA_030848925.1 Rhodalgimonas zhirmunskyi | reverse complement strand
ACGGCAACGACACGCTCGAAGGCGGTCTTGGTGACGACCTGCTCGAAGGTGGCAGCGGGACCGATAGCCTTCTTGGTGGCGACGGGAACGATACGCTGTCACAGGGCTTCGGCGGTCCGGATGAAACGCTTGACGGCGGCGCGGGCACCGACACAGCCGACTGGTCTTATAACGGTTCAGACAACTGGGTCATCGACCTCGGGGCAGGGACTGCTGATATTGGCGCCACCACCTATGCACAGCTGATCTCGATCGAAAACGTGGTCGGCGGCGGGGGCAATGACCAGATCACCGGGGCCTCCGGGGGTAATATGCTCGACGGTGGCGCGGGGAACGACACGCTCGATGGCGGCACCGGCACCGATACCAT
>JANFFA010000055.1 GCA_030848925.1 Rhodalgimonas zhirmunskyi | reverse complement strand
CATCGCTGGTGTTCGGCTCCGAGCTGCCATCGATCCCCGTCACCACGTTGCCGATCGCAACGCTCGAAGGATTGCCCGGCGTGCTGATCGCCTCGTCCGCATCCGCATGCGCAATCGGCGCGTCATCGGCAACCGCGATCGACAGCGTGCCACTCGCCACGTCCCCGTCGCCATCCGTCAGCACCAGCGCAAATCCGTCGCTCACCGCGCCACCCGAATGATCAACGTCATCCGACAGCGTGTAGACATAGTCGACCACACCGGTCGCAGGGTCGAACCCGATCAACGCGAGCGTTCCCAGCGGCGTCGTGATCACCGCAGGCGCCGTCGGCGACAAGGCCGCAAGCTCGGCCGCGCTCAGCACCGTGCCGTTCACCTCGA
>JANFFA010000054.1 GCA_030848925.1 Rhodalgimonas zhirmunskyi | reverse complement strand
CAAGGCAGGGCTTGCACTCGACGCGGCGGGCCGATCGGGATCGTCAGCTGTGGTCATACATCCGCTCATCATCAGGGCTGTCAGAAAAACGCGCAACATCAGGTCGGCTCCTCATCTGCCAGATGGGCAGAGTGTCACAGATCGCCATGCCGCTGTCGACCCATTGCCGACCCGCGTCACCCTGACCCGGCGGACAAGGGGCGGGCACAGGGCCGCCGGGCTGCTGCTGGCCCGTTACCCGACAGCCCCCGCAGGGGGAGCGGAAAGCAAAACCGCGAAACCGATCAGAGCGGGGACACCACGAAAGGCGGCATCGCCGCCCCGCCGGGCGCACGTTCAAGGAAGGTCGCCGCCGTATCCAGCGCCTCGCGGATGGTCACGTC
>JANFFA010000053.1 GCA_030848925.1 Rhodalgimonas zhirmunskyi | reverse complement strand
GACGAGTCTGTGGCGGGCAGCTTCACGGTGTCGGTTGCGGATGGTGTTGCGGCGCTCGAGGTGAACGGCACGGTGCTGAGCGCGGCCGAGCTTGCGGCCTTGTCGCCGACGGCGCCTGCGGTGATCACGACGCCGCTGGGGACGCTCGCGTTGATCGGGTTCGACCCTGCGACCGGTGTGGTCGACTATGTCTACACGCTGTCGGATGACGTCGATCATTCGGGTGGCGCGGTGAGCGACGGGTTTGCGCTGGTGC
Source organism: Rhodalgimonas zhirmunskyi (assembly GCA_030848925.1). Taxonomy (GTDB): domain Bacteria; phylum Pseudomonadota; class Alphaproteobacteria; order Rhodobacterales; family Rhodobacteraceae; genus Rhodalgimonas; species Rhodalgimonas zhirmunskyi. The sequence continues at coordinate 139 of JANFFA010000053.1, read as the reverse complement.
TGACGGATGGCGACGGGGACGTGGCGAGTGGCACGCTGTCGATCGCGGTTGCCGATGACGCACCGATTGCGCATGCGGATGCGGACGAGGCGATCAGCACGCCGGGCAATCCTTCGAGCGTTGCGATCGGCAACGTGGT
>JANFFA010000052.1 GCA_030848925.1 Rhodalgimonas zhirmunskyi | reverse complement strand
CCCAGATCCGATCGTCGCCGTCGTCGCCATGGATCGTGTCAAAGCCGGTGCCGCCATAGATGAGGTCATTGCCATCCCCGCCCGACAGAATGTCGTTGCCCGCCAGCCCGGCAAGAGAGTCCACCGACCATCCCCCCGAAAGGCGGTCCTGTCCGCTGCCCCCGACGAGGGTCTGGCTGGTCCCGAGTGCGGGGCGATCCGGCCCGGAAAATCCGGTGCCGAAGATATCGTCCAGCGTCAGACGCCCCCCCGACCGGCTGAGCACTTCGATCACCTCGCCACGCCAGCTGAGGTCGGCGCCGTTCGCGCGTGCAACATACCCCAGTTGCCCAGGATCATAGAGCATCGAGAACCCCGAGAGGTCGAGTTGATCCACCCCGGCCTCGAAGTCGGTGATCCGG
>JANFFA010000051.1 GCA_030848925.1 Rhodalgimonas zhirmunskyi | reverse complement strand
GTGGCGGTGTCGCCATCGGCGTCGGTGATCTCGTAGCTGAACACCTCGCTCAGCGTCTCGCCGCTCTGCAGGCCCTGCACCACCGTGTTGGCCGGGTCGATCACATAGGTGTAGCTGCCATCGGCATTGATCGTCACCGTGCCGTAGCTGCCCACGACACCGCTGCCCACATTACCGGACGGCACGCCCGTGCCCGCAACCACGCCCGTCACCGGGCTCGACGTCGCATCCGCGCCCAGCACGTCGTCGCTCGCCGGGTCCGCATCGCTCACCACGTTGCCCGAGACCGAGCCCGCGTCTTCGTCAAGGCTCGCCACGTCATCCGCCGCAACCGGCGCGTCGTCCACGATCGCCACCGACAGCGTGCCCGTGCCGGTATCGCCAAGCGCGTCCGTCACCGACACCG
>JANFFA010000050.1 GCA_030848925.1 Rhodalgimonas zhirmunskyi | reverse complement strand
CAGCCTCAGGGATCGCCGCTGATGCGGGGCTGACGGCGCGATGATCCGTTTCGAGAACTTGACCAAGGGGTTCTGGGTTCAGGGCGAATACAAGGTCGTGATCGACGATCTCACGATCGACTTGCCCACCGGCAAAAGCCTGGCCCTGCTTGGCCGCAACGGGGCCGGGAAATCGACATTGCTACAGATGATTGCCGGCACGGTTTCGCCCGACGATGGCCATATCTACAGCGATGGCTCGATCTCTTGGCCCGTCGGGTTCCGGGGGTCGTTCCACCGCGATCTGACCGGGGCGCAGAACATCCGCTTCATTGCCCGGATTTACGGCGTCGACACAGAAGAGCTTCTGGCCTTCGTCGAGGACTTCGCCGAGATCGGAGAGCAGTTCTATGAACCGGTGCGCCACTA
>JANFFA010000004.1 GCA_030848925.1 Rhodalgimonas zhirmunskyi | reverse complement strand
CCTGCGCCAACGAAGGCATAGTCACTTGCGTAGCCACCAGCGAATGCGGCGGAACCTGCGAAGAGGGTGGCGAGAGCTGCGGTTGTTGCGATTACGTTTTTCATTTGTCTGGTCCTTTATAAGGTTTGTTTTCTGTGATGCGGGCCAAGTGATCGGCGCCGCTTGTGGATCTCAAATCGGACCAATCCGGCGGGAATGCCATTCAGAAAACGTTTATTTTTTAATCTTCAAACCCTAGGCAAACGGCACTAAACCAAAGGCCCATGCCGCTGGTGGCGAGATTAAACCAAAGTTGGATGGCAAAGATGGCGAACGTTCAGCCGCGTTCTGCGCGGTGCCGTTTCAGCATTTCTAGTGGCACGATTTCCAGGGCGCGAAGGTGCGTCGCTTCGAGACTCACCCTCGGTGCGCAGCCTTCCTCGGCCGCTTGAAGGAAGCGGCCAGCGCAGACGCACCATTTGTCACCGGGTTTCAGGCCGGAAAAACCGAACTCGGGCCGGGGAGTCGAAAGATCGTTGCCGACATATTTTTCGTAGGCGAGGAATTCTGCCGTCATGATGCAGCAGACGGTATGCGACCCGAAATCGGTATCGCAGGTATTGCAGTAGCTATCGCGAAAGTAACCGGTCAGCGGATCGTTGGAGCAGGGCGCTAGAGGGCCACCCAAAACGTTGATCGGTTTGTCGGGGGTGGCTTGCATCTGAATTCCTTCCCGTGAGGAAGGAAAGCACAAGCAGAGCGGTGGTGGCAAGGCCCGGGACAGGCCAATGCAGACCGCGCCGGTTCAGGTCAAGTCAGTTCACTCCGGCCCAGCGTATCCATCGGCCATGAAAATCAGCCCGGCCGATGTTGTGGGTCTCGTTTCCGGGCCAGAGCCGAAGACTCAGCGCCGCGCCCAGATCGTTGCCATCGTTTTCCATTGCGAGCCATGCCAGGGGCGCGTCATCGGTGGCCGCTGCGCCGGCCTGTTCGATCAAGGATTTGCCGCGCGCCTGTGCGCTTGGTGGGAAATACTGCCATGCAACGGTGTGATAGATCAGGTGAAGGCGACCGGCATGTCGCTCTTTCAACCGGTTTTCAAGCCAGTCGATGGCATCGCTGCGATCGACGCGGGCCGATTGAACCTCGATCGCGGCGCGCGTGCGCGCGATGCGTTCGGGTTGATCCGGCCATAAGTAGGCAAGTAGGCGCAGCGCATCGGCAGGGCGTCGGGGGTCGAGCGGGTTGAGGTCGACCCCGCGCCGGGCGGCCACTTCCGGCAATGTTGCTGGGGGCAGGGGGCCTTCCCATTCGGGGGCGAGGGTGAGTGCCGGGTAATCGGGGCCAAAGACCTGATCTTCTATGCGAAGCGCGAAGCGATCCCACATCAGGTTGAGGCCGCCGCTGGCACCCAATTCCGACAGGACAAGCGGCATGCCAAACCGCGCGGCGAGTGTGTGACCAGCGGCGATCAGGACAGTGGAACGGCGGATCTCGTTGGTCTGGGGCGGGCTGTCGCACCATTGATCAAGAAAATCTGCATGTGTTCGCATCGCTTGTTCGACAGCGGACCAGAGCGTTTCGTCATCTGTGGAAAAAGGCGGATAGCTGCGCGCAAGAGCGTCGTCGCGATGCGACAGCACCAGCGCATGCAATCCGCCGGCAAGGCGAAGCGGCAGGGAGTGACCAGCGGGGCCGATGTCGCCTTGGAAAGCGGCGAACTTGTCGTGAAGAGGAAGGCCGTCGTGCCAGCGCGCGGCCAAGAGGCGCAGAAGCTGGCCCATGAATGGCGAACCGAGGTTTTCACAGGCAATGGCCTGGCGCAGAAATGCGTCGGTCAGTATCATTTGAACTTGTCCATGAGCTTTTGCAGCGGGGATCGGGGATCATCCTGCGGGTTTGTGGAAGGGGCCGCGGTTTTATCGGTGCTTTTCGACGCCTCGGTCGATTCGGAGGGGCGCGCTTTCGCGGTCTTGCCGGCTTGTCCGCCTGAACTGCGGGGAGGGGCGACGCGCAAAGCGACGGCATTCAGGAACCGCCCGGTGTCGCCAGAGGCCAGATCGGCCGCGCCATCGGATATGCCGCGCAACAGATCGTCGAGCCAGTTTTCATCGGCCTTCGCAAAATCGTGCAGAACATAGGCCGCGACGCGATCCTTGTGTCCGGGATGACCGATCCCAAGGCGGACACGGGCATAGTCCGGACCGATATGTTGGTGAATCGAACGCAGCCCGTTGTGCCCGGCATGTCCGCCGCCTTGCTTGACACGTGTCTTGCTTGGGGCGAGGTCAAGCTCGTCGTGGAAAACGGTGATATCCCCCGGATCAAGTTTGAAAAAGCGCATGGCTTCACCGACGGATTGGCCGGACAGGTTCATGAAGGTTTGCGGCTTCAGCAGAACGATCTTCTCGGTGCCCAGCCGGCCTTCGCTTACCAACCCTTGGAACCGCGCCTTCCACGGCCCGAACCCGTGGTCCGAGGCAATTCGGTCGAGCGCCATGAAACCGATGTTGTGGCGGTTCTTCTCGTATTTCGCCCCGGGATTGCCGAGGCCCACAAAAATCTGCATTGCACGCTCCTGTTCTCGGACACTGGCTTAGGGGCTGTCGCGACGTGAATCAACGCCACAACAAAAAACGCGGCGCCCGGACAGGGCACCGCGTTCGCTTTTCCCGGTGGGAAAGACTTATTCTTCTGCGGAGTCGGCTTCGCCTTCGGCTTCGTCGCTCTCTTCGTCTTCGGCGGCACGCAGGCCCGACGGAGCCGAGATGTTGGCGATGACGAAGTCACGATCGACGGTGGGCTTGGCGCCCGACGGAAGCGTAACGTCCGAGATGTGCACGATATCACCGATGTCGAGACCTGCGAGGTCGACAGTGATGTGGTCAGGGATATCACCCGCGATAACACTGAGTTCAACCTCGGGGCGCACGATGGTCAGAACGCCACCCTTCTTGATACCCGGAGCTTCGGCCTCGTTGATGAAATCGACGTGGATGAAAAGGTTGATGCGCGTATTGCGGTGCAGGCGCAGCAGGTCCACGTGGGTCGGCAGGTCTTTGACCACGTCGCGCTGAACGCTACGGCAGATCACGCGGACGTCGTCCTGTCCTTCGACCTTCAGGTTGTAAAGCGTCGAAAGGAAACGGCCATCCTTGAGCTTCTTGAAGAGGGTGTTGAAGGGAAGTTGAATGGGAAGCGGGTCTGCCTCGCCACCGTAAACGATACCCGGCACCATGCCTGCGCGGCGTGCTTGACGAGCGGCGCCCTTGCCTGTCCCCGTGCGGTGCTCGGCGTGAAGATCAGGGATCTGTCCTGCCATGTTGATTCTCCTAAGTTTGGGCGGGCATCCTCCAAGGCTGTATGCCCGCGTGAAGGCAGGCGCATAGCCGGAATCGGTCAAGTTGGCAAGAGGATTGGCGCGTGGATCGATGATTGCTTAGTCGAGCAATTGATGCAGATGCCCGTCAGCGTCAAGAACACGCTGATAAATCGCATAATCCGCAGCGAAGGCGTGGCGGAATCTGGCTTCTGTCCTGGCACCGATCTCGGCCGGAGCGTTGGGCGAAGCGTTTTGGACGGGAAGGGTGATCTCGCGCTGGAAGCGATCCGACAGGAAGGCGAGCAGGCGGGGTTGAGCCTCGTAGGCGAAGAGGTGATGCAGGGGGACGCGACCATCGGTCTTGAGCGTGAGAAAACGGGATTGTCGTCCAATCCGGGCGTGGGGCGGCGGATCGTCTGACAGGACATCCGCGACAAATTCTTCGAAGCTTGTCTCGCGAGTCGAGCGGCGGCTTTCAGCAATCTCGGTGCGCTGACGGTAACGAAACCAGCTTCGCATCACGTCGAGCGGATCCCGGATCACGGCGGCGCGTTCGGGGGTCAGGTCAAAGGCGCTCGAAAGGAATGGCGCGAATTTGCGATGCAGGAAGGCCGCGTTGACATGCTTGCGCCTGTTGTCAAAGACGATGTCGGCGTCTTTTGCCAATGCGGTGGACAGGGCAGTTGTCCCGGTTTTGGGATTGGCGAGGAGGACGAGGTTCTCCTTGAAGAAAACCAGCATCTCAGTCTTGCCAGCGGCCCTCGAAATCCTCGGGCACCAACATGATGTCTCGGTTGATTTGGTCCACGGTCTTGATCCCGCACAGCGCCATCGAGATATCCATTTCGCGCTGTATCACTTCGAGCGCGCGGGTCACGCCCGCTTCGCCCATTGCGCCAAGCCCATAGATGAACGCGCGGCCGATGTAGGTGCCTGTCGCGCCGAGCGCCAGTGCCTTCATCACGTCCTGTCCCGAACGAATGCCGCTGTCGAGGTGGACTTCGACCTGATCGCCGACGGCATCCATAATCGCGGGAAGGGTGCGGATGGAACTGAGTGCGCCGTCCAACTGTCGCCCGCCGTGGTTCGACACGACGATTGCGTCGGCCCCCACCTTGAGCGCCATTTTCGCATCCTCGGCATCGAGGATACCCTTGAGGATGACAGGGCCGCCCCACTGTTCCTTGAGTTTGGCTATCTTGTCCCAATCAAGCGTTGGGTCGAACTGCTCGTTTGTCCATGCCCCCAGATCGGCGAGGTCGCTGATCCCTTGCACGTGGCCCACGATATTCCCGAAGTTGCGGCGTTTGGCCTGCGCCATGCTTTTGTCCCAACGCCATTTCGTGGCCAGATCCCACAACAGGCGCGGCGAGATCTTGGGTGGGGCAGACAGCCCGTTCTTGAGATCCTTGTGGCGCTGGCCGAGGATTTGCAGATCGAGCGTGATCACGAGTGCCGAGCAGTTGGCGGCCTTGGCCCGCTCGATCAGGCGCGCGGTGAAATCGGTGTCGCGCATGGTGTAGAGCTGGAACCAGAACGGTTTGGTCGTTGCCTCGGCGACATCTTCGATCGAGTTGATCGACATGGTGGAAAGAGTGAATGGCACGCCGAATTTCTCGGCGGCGCGGGCGGCCTTGATCTCACCGTCGCCGGATTGCATGCCGGTAGACCCGACCGGCGCAAGCGCCACGGGCATGGCGACGTCCTGACCGATCATTTGGGACTTTGTCGAACGGCCGGTCATGTCGACGGCGACGCGCTGGCGGAAATAAAGCTTGTCGAAATCGGACGAGTTTTCGCGGAAGGTCTGCTCTGTCCAACTGCCGCTTTCGCAGTAGTCGTGGAACATCTTCGGCACACGACGGCGGTAGAGACGTTTGAGCTCTTCGATCTCTGTGATCACCGGCATGGGCGTACTCCTCTTGATAGCTGCATTTGGGTAGCAACCCGCCTGCGGTGACGCAACGGCGAAATGGCGTGACGGTGTTCTGGCCGATATGCTCGATAGGGGGAAAGGTGAGGGGATTACAGATGTATTTTGATGACTTTGAAGTGGGCTACAGATTCGAGACCGGCTCTAAATCTCTTTCCGAAGACGAAATTATCGCATTCGCAAGGACATACGATCCGCAGCCCTTTCATGTTGATCGAGACGCGGCGGCGGCCTCGATATATGGTGGTCTTATCGCCAGTGGCTTTCACACGCTGACTATTGCGTTCGAATTGATCCTCGGGGCGGATGTCTGGAACGAGGCCTCGATGGGCTCTCCCGGTCTTGACGAAATTCGATGGAAGAAACCGGTGCGCCCGGGCGATACGTTGCGCGTGACTGGCGAAGTGACAGAGGTTCAGCCCTCGCAATCGCGGCCCGACCGTGGGCGTGTGATATTTCGCTATGACATCCTCAATCAGCACGACGAACTTGTCGCCTATTACTACGCGATCCAGCTTCTGAAGCGGCGCTGACGTTTTCCGCGGTGGAAAACGGCCAGAAATCCTGCGAGGATTTCGGAAACAACGGCTTGCGGGGGCGCCACAAAAATCTTCGAAAGATTTTTGGCGGAATTCCTCGCAGGAATTCCGTGCATCAACGTTGATAAATCGTTGGAAACCAGTCTTCGCGCAACTTGTCGCCCGGTTTCATGTCGTGTTCAGGAAACGGGGGGGAAGTGCGCCCCGGACGTTCGACGTAGCGTGCATCATCGCCGACCAGACGGAGCGAAAAGGCCCGTCTGCGTTCTGTCGATGTGTTTCCGCGCGCGCCATGCAGGATGTCGTAGGTAAATGCCACGGCATCGCCGGGTTGCATGTCCCACTCCAGTATAGTCATGCCTTCTGCCTCCGGGTCCGGCACGGGCATGTAATCATCGATATTTGGAAAGTAGGCCTCGTCGCTGACCCAGCGCATCGGAAGGACCGGCTTTTCCCATCTGTGTGAGCCTGCGACCAATCGCAGGGTCGCTTCTTTCACCGGATCGAGCGGTGACCAGAAGCTGACGGTTTGTCGGCCTTCGACAAAATAGTAGGGACCGTCGGTGTGCCACGGGGTTGCCATCGATGTTCCGGGTTCCTTGACCAGAACATGATCATGGAACAGCTGCACATGGTCCGATCCCATCAGATCGGCGGCGACTTCACCGGCGGCGCTGTCGTGGATCACCTCTTCGAATTCGGGGATGCGTTGCCAGTTGCAGTAGTCGTCAAAAAACCGCCCCGTCTCCCCAGCTTTCTTGTTTTCTGACGCGTAGGGGCCGGGCGTCTCCATGTTGCGGGCGATGCCCTTGGCAAGCTGGTCGACGTAACCATCGAAAAGCCCCCGCACAACGGTTACGCCGTCGCGCTGAAACTGTTCAATGAGCGAAGAATCGAGGAGGGGGTGCATATCGGGCGCTCTTTCACGGGACAGACGGCGCGAGCAGTCTGTCGCAGCGGCTGGAGCTTGTCCAGCCGCCGGAGCACGCGCAATCAGGCCGCTTCGTTCTTGTTGGCGGGTTTCTTGGGTTTCGCTGCCGCGGTCTTTTTGGGAGTCGGTGCCGAGTTGGCATCGATGAAGTCCATCACCAACGGGCGGATATTGTTGCGCCAGCTGGAGCCCGCGAAGATACCGTAGTGACCTGCACCCGGTTCGACATGGCTTGCCTTCTTTTCGTCGGGAAGCGAGGTGCACAGAGCAAGAGCGGCGACACATTGGCCGGGGGCCGAGATATCGTCTTTCTCGCCTTCGACCGTTTTCACCGCCACGGTGGTGATCTTGCCCATGTCGACCTTGTGGCCATCGACGACGAATTCGTTCTTGGCGATCTCGCGCTCCTTGAAGACGCGCTCGACGGTGGAGAGATAGAATTCCGCGGTCATATCCATCACCGCAAGGTATTCGTCATAGAAGCGGTTGTGGTGATCGTTGTCGCTGGCTTCGCCGTTCATCACGCGCATGATCTGTTCGGAGAAGGCCTTGGCGTGGCGTTCTGCGTTCATCGAGATGAAGGAGGTGAGCTGCAAGAGGCCAGGATAGACGGCACGTCCTACGCCCTTGTGTTTGAGGCCGACCCGCTGGATCATCGTGGCTTCGAGCTGGCCCATAGTGGCGCGTGCGCCGAAGTCCGTCACTTCGGTCGGTGCGGCATCGGGATCGATCGGGCCGCCGATCAGGGTGAGCGACCGGGGCTGTGCATCCGGATCGAGTTCGGCCAAATAAGCGGTTGCGGCAAGGGTCAGCGGTGCAGGCTGACAAACCGCGATCACGTGCGTATCGGGGCCCATCTCGCGCATGAAGTCGACGAGGTAGAGCGTATAATCCTCGACGTCGAACTTGCCTTCAGACACCGGAATATCACGCGCATTGTGCCAGTCGGTGATGTAGACTTCGCAATCGACCAGAAGGGATTTCACGGTCGAGCGCAAAAGCGTGGCGTAGTGCCCCGACATTGGCGCCACGAGAAGCACCTTGCGCGGCGCGGTTTCACGGCCGGGAATCGAAAAATGGATAAGATCGCCAAACGGTTTGCTAACCACCGTTTCAATGTTGACGAGGTGATCCTTGCCATCGGGGCAGGTGAAAGTGCGAATGCCCCAATCAGGTTTGACGATCATCCGCTCAAAGCTGCGTTCGGTCACCTGACCCCAAGCGGTCATCCACTGAAGAGCAGGGTTTGGCAGAGCTGCAAACATCGGGTAGGATGCAAAGGATAGGGCGGAGGCACCCAACCATTGATTGGCGTTTCGGAACGATTCGAACAGGTCATAGCTGGCCATCTGGCGCATACGCGTCTCCTAAACCATTGCGGGCCGCATTGGCGAGGCTGCCCTTTTGTTGCTTTGCCCCGAACGCCCCCTCCGACCGCGCGGTGCATTATGCTGCATAGCAGCAAGATAGAGGCAATTGTTTAAGATGACAACAAAAGACAGCAAATCACCAATCGAAGGTGAAGCGGCCGCAGAAACAATCACTGCGATGAACGCGAATTTGGCGCGGGTCGAAGAACTGTCACAGCGGTTGATCGCAGCGCTTTCGCATCGCAAGCCGGCGAACTCGGCCTTGAGCGGCCCGGATCAGGAGCTTTTTGCCCGCGCGGCCGGGGCCTATTGGCAGGAATGGATGCATAATCCCGCCAAGCTTTTTGAACATCAGCTTGAATACTGGGGGCAATCGGTAAAGCATTTCATGGAGGCGCAACAGCAACTTATGAAAGGCGAGTTGCGCGCCCCCGAGGATGATGGCCCGGCCGACCGACGGTTTGCCAACCCACTTTGGAAGACCCATCCCTATTTCAACTACGTCAAGCGCCAGTATCAACTTAACGCTGAGGCAATTGAGCAGGCAGTCGAGGCGGCCGAGGGGGTGGAAGAGACCGATCGAAAGCGCCTGAGATACTTCAGTCGCCAGATCATCGACATGCTGAGCCCTACCAATTTTCTTGGGACGAACCCGGACGCACTGGAAAAGGCGGTCGAGACCGAGGGCGAATCATTGGTGAAAGGGCTGGAGAACCTGGTTGCCGACCTTGAGCGCAATCAGGGCGAGATGCTGGTCACGCTGGCAGATGAGAAGGCGTTCGAGTTGGGCCGCAACGTGGCCACCACCGCGGGCGAGGTGGTTTATCGGAACCGGATGATGGAACTTATCCAGTACACGCCGACAACGGACGAGGTGCACAAGACACCGCTGATCATCTTTCCGCCTTGGATCAACAAATTCTACATCATGGATCTGAAGCCTGAAAACAGTCTGATCAAGTATGTCGTGGATCAGGGCTACACACTTTTCGTGGTCAGCTGGATCAACCCGGGCCCCGAATACCGCGATGTGGGGCTGGATGAATATGTTGATGAAGGGTTTCTTGAAGCAATACGCGTCGTCAAGGACATCACAGGCGAAAAACAGGTTAATGCGGTCGGCTATTGCATTGCGGGAACGACCCTGAACCTGACACTAGCGTTGATGAAAAAGCGGGGCGACACATCGGTGAAGTCGGCCACGCTTTTCACGGCTCTCACTGATTTCAGCGAGCAGGGCGAATTCGTACCTTTCCTGCAAGACGATTTTATCGACGGAATCGAGGAAGAGGTGGAGGAATTCGGCGTGCTGCGCTCGTTTATCATGAGCCGCACCATGAGCTTCCTGCGGTCGAACGACCTGATCTATCAGCCCGCAATCAAGAGCTACATGATGGGCGAGACGCCGCCGGCGTTTGATTTGCTCTTCTGGAACGGCGACAGCACCAATCTTCCGGCGCGTATGACGAGACAATACCTGCGTGGTCTCTGTCAGAAGAACCAGTTCGTGAAAGATGGCGAAGAGGGGGGCTTCCCACTTCTGGGTGAAACGGTGCACATCCGCGACGTAAAAGTGCCGATCTGTGCGATCACATGCGAGACGGATCATATCGCCGCGTGGAAGGATTGCTACCGCGGAGTGCAGCAGATGGGGTCGGACAACAAGACCTTCATCCTGAGCCAATCCGGCCACGTGGCGGGCATCATCAACCCGCCAACCAAGAAGAAGTACGGGCATTATACCAACGACGATCTAAGCCTTGGCCATGACGACTGGCGGGCACAGGCGACCTTCCATGAAGGCTCTTGGTGGCCGCGGTGGGAAAGTTGGTTGCGCAAGCGCTCAGGCAAGAAGGTTCCGGCTCGACAGCCAGGTGATTCGACCTACAAGCCGCTGGCTCCGGCCCCGGGAACATACGTGCGGGCACGGCCGGCGGTCTGAACATCCTGAGATTTCTGCATTTTTGCTGCAGCGCAGAAAATTCTTGAAATGCTGCGGTGCAGCATCTATATTCTTTGCAGACGCAGAAAAGCGGGGATGTTCCCGCACTACGCAAACCCGCAAGGAACCTGACCAATGGCTAAGACCCAAGACTTCACCGCTATGATGAAAGACATGATGGGCGCATTCCCCGTCGACACCGCCGCTTTTGAAAAAAGCTTCAAGAACCAGGCTTCGCTGAACGAGAAGCTGGCTTCGGTTGCTGTCGACGCGGCAGAAAAATCGGCCGAGATCTCGTCGAAGTGGACCAAAGAAACCCTCGCCAAGTTCTCGGAAATGACCAAAGTCCAGAAAGAGCCGGCCGACTACGCCAAGGCAATGACCGATTTCGCATCGGCCAGCGCTGAAAGCGCCGCCGAGCATATGGCTGCTTTCGCCGAGATCGCCAAGAAAGTTCAGATGGACACCGTTGAACTGATGATGGCTGTCGGCAAGGACATGGGCGAAGAAGCGTCGGCTGCGATGAAAAAGGCCACCGACGACGTGACTTCGGCTGCCAAGAAAGCAACCGCGAAGTAAGACAACGGGATCTTGCGCCCATATCCCTCTCCTCCCAACTTTTTGGGCGCAGACCTGTCGAGGGCGAGCCATTGCGGCTCGCCCTTGTTTTTTTTCTGCGAGCGCGTAAGGTTTTCTGCATTGCTGCATTTCTCGGGGAGGAAATTGCATGGCCGATACTGAAAAACCGCTTTTGATCAAGCGTTACGCAAGCCGCAGGCTCTATAATACGGAAACCAGCGATTATGTGACGCTGGAAGACATCTCGGGCTTTATCCGGGATGGGCGGGAAGTGCAGATCGTTGACCTGAAGACAGGGGACGACCTTACACGGCAGTACCTGCTTCAGATCATCGCCGAACATGAAAGCCGTGGCGAAAGCGTTTTGCCGGTTTCGGTTCTGAATGATCTTGTAAGATCATACACGACCCAAGCCACAAGTGTCGTGCCGCAATTCTTGCAGGCAAGTTTCGAGATGCTGCGCGATGGCCAGTCGAAGGTGATGGAGAACATGGGGGCGATGAACCCCATGGCGCAGATGCCCGGTTTCGAGGCGATGCAGGCGCAGCAAGAAGCTTTCTTGAAAGCGATGGCCGGAGCATGGGGCCAGCCCGGTAGCGGTCTGGGCACAACGGCGCCGATGGCGGGTGACAAAGCGGACAAGGGCGCCTCAGCTAAATCCGGTGCGGAAAACCTAGACGAAATCAAGGCGCAGTTGGCCGATCTCCAGACCAAGCTTTCGAAGCTCGGCAAGTAAAAAAATGGTCACGAGCACCGGCAAGATCACCCTTTGGGGGATTGAGGTATTCGTGGCCACAGCCGAAGAGCGATCGATCTCAGCTGCTGCGCGGCGGCTAGGGGCATCGCCCTCGGCGGTTTCGCAGCAGTTGACAAATCTTGAAGCCGCGCTTGGCGCGTCCCTGCTTGTTCGTAACGAGCGGCCTGTCCGGTTGACCCCAGCAGGAGAGATTCTCAGGCGGCGCGCGTCTATCATTCTTGACGAGGCGGCGCAGGCGCAGGCCGAATTGGCAATGCGGGATATGAGCGCGCTGACGCGATTTCGCCTTGGTGTCATCGAAGATTTCGAAGCCGACGTGACGCCAAGGCTACTGACTCGCATGGCGGAAGAGCTTGATCGCTGCCAGTTCCTGCTTGAAACCGGGGCGAGCCATACCCTTTACGGTCAACTCGATGCGCGGGCGCTCGATATGATCATCGCGGCGGAAGTGGGGCTCGCAGAACCTTGGATGGAAGTTCACCCGCTTCTGGAAGACGGGTTCGCAGCGGTCGTGCCGCGCGGTGCGGTTGAGCCGAGTGGCGATGTCGCCGCGCAACTTATGGCTTTGCCGCTGGTGCAGTATTCAACGCGCCACTGGATGGGGCGGCTTATCGCAGGGCATCTGGCACAGCACGGAATGCGGCCGGGCCATCAGTTCGAAATTGATAGCTATCACGCGATCCTAGCCATGGTGGCGCAGGGGACCGGTTGGACTGTTCTTTCGCCATTGGCGCTTATGCGAGCGCATCGTTTTGCGGAGCAGATCGACGTAGTCACCTTGCCTGTGCCGCCACTCAAACGGCGGATCGCCCTGATCGCTCGCGCGGGAATGTTGCAGGATCTGCCCGCCCAAGTTGTTGAAACGCTCAAGCCTATCCTGCGCGATACCGTTATCAATCCCGCGATTGAGGAATGGCCCGAATTGGGCGATGCGTTGCGGCTGCTCTAAGTCCGGTTGGCTCTTTTGCAGGGAGCGTATAGCGAAATTGCGGTGTTTCTTTCAGCGCTTCTAATTCCAATGCGAAACCTATTGGCCGCGGCCCAATCACAGCCAATTCATACCCTGCGACAGGGCCGCGCCTTTTCCATGCACGTAAACTGTCATAGGCAAGACCTGAGCTTGCGAAAGGCCCTGACATGATGAATGCGCCACTGCCGCTGACACGCGACCTCGTTTTCGTCGGGGGAGGGCATGCACATGCTTTGGCGCTTCGGATGTGGGGGATGAACCCATTGCCAGGCGCGCGTGTCACGGTGATCGATCCGAACCCGTCGGCCCCCTATACAGGCATGTTGCCCGGTCATGTCGCGGGGCACTACGCTCGCGATGCGCTTGAAATTGATCTGGTGAGGCTTTGCCGCTTTGCTGGCGCGCGTCTGGTGAGGGGCAGGGCAACTTCAATCGATGCGGTTGCGCAAACCATTACAGTCGAAGGAGGCGTGATCGAGCCGCGCGAGATCGCCTATGATGTTGCATCGATCGATATTGGCATCCATGCCAAAATGCCGGGGATCGAGGGCTTTTCGGAACACGCGATCGCGGTCAAGCCGTTGGGCCCTTATGCGGCGGCATGGGATGAATTCCTGCGCCGGGTCGAGGCGGGAGACAGGCCCCCCGAAGCGACGGTGATCGGCGGTGGCATCGCCGGGATAGAAATTGCGATGGCAATGGCCCATGCGCTCAAGGCGCGCGCGGGAGAGGCACGGGTCAACCTGATTGAAGCGGGGCCTGTGATCGCGGCGAACACCCCTAAAGCGCGGAGGCGCCTTGAGCAAAAATTGAGGGCCCAAGGCGTGACTGTCCTGACTGGCGCGCGCGCCGTGCGTATCGAAGCCGACTGCGTACATCTGGATGATGGCACCCGGATTGAGAGCGCGTTCACCGTCGGCTCGGCGGGGGCGCGCGCTTATGAATGGCTGGCGGATTGCGATTTACCGACAAGCGATGACGGCTTTCTTAGGATCGGGGCGGACCTGCGCGTGCCGGGGTATGAAACGCTCTTCGCCGCAGGCGACTGTGCGCATTTTGACCCACGGCCGCTGGCCAAGGCCGGTGTTTATGCTGTGCGTGAGGCACCTGTTCTTTTCCAGAATATTCGTGCCGTTCTTTCTGACCGTAAGACGCGGCCTTTCAAGCCGCAGCGCGATTACCTCAAGCTCATTTCGCTGGGGGGTAAGTCAGCCTTGGCCGAAAAGTTCGGGACTGTTTTCTCTGGCCCGCTGTTGTGGCGGTGGAAAGACCAGATCGACCAGAAATTCATGTCACAATTTAAGGACTTCCCCCAGATGTCCGAAACCCGCTTGCCGCGCCTGCGTGCGTCCGGTGGGGATGCCGATGCGCAACCGCTTTGCGGTGGTTGCGGGAGCAAGGTCGCGCCCGGAACGTTGGCTGACATCCTTGGACATCAGCCGGCGTTGGCGCGGCCAGATGTCATCACCGGCCCCGGGGATGACGCGGCGATCCTTGAAATCGGCCAGCGAAAACAAGTGCTGACGACCGATCATTTGCGCGCGTTTACTTCGGATTACGCGGTGCAGGCCCGGATCACGGCCTTACATGCGCTGGGCGATGTATGGGCCATGGGGGCAGAACCACAGGCCGCACTTGCATCGATCACTCTGCCGCGCATGTCAGCGCCCTTGCAGGCACGAACCATGGCCGAAATCATGGATGCCGCGGGCGCGGTGCTGCGTGACGCTGGTGCCGAGCTTGTGGGCGGACATTCCACGATGGGGGCCGAGATGAGCCTCGGGTTTACCCTTACAGGGCTTTTGGAAGAGAAGGCGATTTCGAACGCGGGTGCGCGCGTGGGGGATGTCCTGATCCTCACGCGACCGATTGGCAGCGGTACGATTCTTGCGGGCGAGATGCGTGGCATGGCCACGGGCCGGGATGTTGCTGCGCTGCTGGACGGGTTGCAGCGTCCACAGGGCGATGCGGCCGCAATCCTTTCCGGCGCTCACGCGATGACGGATGTGACGGGTTTCGGCTTGGCCGGGCACCTTCTTGCGATCTGTCGCGCCTCGAACGTGGGCGCTGAAATCGACCTGACTGCCATTCCACTCTATGAGGGCGCCGAAGCGCTTGCGCGCTCAGGCGTCCGCTCGACCATATGGCAGGAAAATCGTGATGCAGCCCCGGTTGAAGGCGCAGGAGACAGCGCGCGCGCCGCGCTGTTACACGACCCGCAGACGGCGGGCGGCTTCCTCGCTTCGGTCGATGAGGGCGAGTGCGCGGTGCTTCTTGAGGCGTTGAAAAAGGCCGGGCATGGCGCGGCGCGGATCGGGCGGATCGTCGGCGGCACGTCTGTGATCCGGGCGGTTCAGTCGTAGTCGGCGATCAAGCGTCGCGCTGCCTTGGTCAAGGTTTCGACGGTCAGGTCAGGTAGTGGCAGATCGTTGCTTTCACTGCCTTTAGGCATCTTTACATAGCGCGGATCGTAGTGCTGTTCGATCAGTTCGCGTGTCAGTTGCGCCATGTCACCCGAAGCTGCCAGCGCGCGCCAGTCCGCCACGCGGGCATGGCCGTGATATCGCACCAATTGACCGAGAACCTTGTCCAGCGCTTCCGGGGCTGCGATCAGATCGGCATATTCGCTCACCAGATGCGAAACCCGCGCGCCCATAGGCGCCGTAATCCTGAGGCGTGGCGCGGCCCGCATGGCGGCGGCCAGTTGTGGTGGCAAGATGATTGACCCGATCCGCGTGCTTTCAGCTTCGATAAAGACCGTGCGCTTGGGATCCATGCGGACCAGTTCCATTGCAAGCGCGCTTTCAAAGCCTTTCTGTGCCGGTTGCGGCTGATCCAAGAGCGGTCCGAAAAGCGATCCGCGATGTGCGGCGAGCCCTTCGAGATCAATCATTTGCGCGCCTTCGGTCTGAAGCGCGTGTAATAGGCGTGTTTTCGCGGTGCCGGTCCCGCCATCTATGATCACCAGACGCACTGGTAGCGGATCGTCATAGAGTGCTTTCACGACCAACTGACGATAGTGGCGATATCCGCCCTCAATCGTGTCGGCGCGCCAGCCAATCTGCTTCAAAATTGACGCGAACGAGCCAGAGCGCTGTCCACCACGCCAGCAATAGACCAAGGGCCGCCATCCACCATCTTCCTCGGAAAGTCGCTGTTCAAGGTGATCTGCCACGTTTCGTGCGACCAGCGCTGCGCCGACCTTACGCGCAAGAAATCGGTCCTGTTGCACGTAGATCGTTCCAACGCGGGCGCGCTCTTCGTTGGAGAGGGCTGGCAGGTTGATCGCGCCGGGAATGTGATCTTCTGCGTATTCGGCAGGAGAGCGTACATCGATCACCCTATCGAAGGGCAGATCGCGAATGGCGCGAAGACTGGTGAGAGTGATTGGCACGGTTGGGTATCAAGCTGCCTGAGCGATTGCGGGTGGCCGCCTTTTTGGGGCGTCAAGCGCACAGGCGCAAGAGCGGACTGGCCCCAGTGGCGCGCAGACGCCGCAGAGCCGCTCCCTTCTCAGATACGGAAAACGCGCTGCAAAAGCCGGGGGATCATGGCGTTGAAGCGCAGTGGGGCATCCGTCGCGGCAAGACAGATACAGGCAGGGCCATCATCCGCGATTGGAGTGTGCTCAAGATCATCCTCGACCACCTGCACATCGCCCTTTGCGAAGTGTCCGGTATGGTCAGAGAAACTACCTTGCAGGACAAGCGTCATTTCCAACCCACCATGGCCATGATCGGGCACGGCTTTGCCAGCCGGAATATAGAGCAGTCTGACCGTTCCATCCGGCCCGGATGTGAGAATTTGCTGACGGATTCCAGCGCCAAGCGATTTCCAGCGTGGTCCATCATCACCAAGCTCGGCTGCGACAGCGCCCGGAAAGATGCCGCGACGCGCCGGTTGTGGGGCCGTGATCGGCAGGTTGCGCGGAAGGCGCGCGTGGGTCTGGTCTGCGTCAGGCAAATCGTCAAGCATCGAAAGCGTTCGCGCGCGCAGGTCTTGCGCCGGCGCTTCACCGTCGATGTGATCGAGCGCGACACCGCCCACAGCTTCGCAAGCTTCGGCGGTGGCGCGGCATTTGTCGCACAAGGAGACATGCGCGGCGACGACGACCGAAAAGGCATGCGGCAGGAGGCCGCTGGCGTAGGCCTCGATGATTTCATCAGGGATATGATGCGTGGCGTTACGGTTCATTGCGTGATCCATCAATTTTTTGATCGCCCGGCCCGCGGCCTAGCGAATTTCCTTCAACTCATGGCGCAGCCGCTCGAGTCCGAGGCGGATGCGCGATTTTATCGTTCCAAGAGGCAGGCCAGTGCGCTGCCGGATCTCGGTATGGGTCAGATCACCAAGGTAAGCCTTTTCAATCACATCGCGTTGATCTGGGCTCAGCGCGGCAAGCGCTGCTCGCAACTGTGCGCTTTCCTGATCGAGGGCGAGGGCTTGATGAGCGTCTTGTTCCGTATGCTCTTCGCCAGTGTCGAGGGCGTCGGGCACGGGGCGCCTTTCACGGCGCAGAATATCGATCTGACGGTTCCGGGCGATGCGGTAAATCCAAGTCGAGGCTTGGGCTCGTGCCGGATCAAACTGGGCCGCTTTTGTCCAAGCTGTCAGCAATACGTCCTGAACAACATCATCGGCGATCGCCCGGCTCATGCCCGATCGCAGCATCATGGCGGTCAGGCGCGGGGCGAAATAATCGAACAAATGCCCGAAAGCTTCGCGGTCTCGACGATTGCGCACAGCGATGAGCCATTGAGTCGGCAGCGAGAACTCTGTTGCGGTGGGATCTGACGTCATCGGCCTCTCGATTGCGGGCGCATTCGCGAGAAGCTTATGCGCAAGACTGCCGCGCCTCGCAAGAGGGGGCGGAAGCTGCTCAGCGCGAGCCACATCGGCGGTGGCGGTCATTTCAACTGCGTTCGTCATGCAGTGATTACGCCAATAGGTTCAGACCGGATCACTTTTTTTGAACCGAAATCGTCCTGGGCGCGTAACACTGTGTGAAGATGTAAATATGAAAAGGTCGCCGCATGTCATTCGATGCCCCTATCGCCCCTTCCCGCCGCATCGCCATTATCGGCAGCGGGATCGCGGGGATGGCCGCTGCGCTTAAACTCGCGCCGGCAAATCGTGTTACCCTGATCGAGGCAGAGCCGCGTCTGGGCGGACATGCGCGCACCGTGATCGCCGGGAAGAATGGCGATCAACCGGTCGACACAGGGTTTATCGTTTTCAATTATGCGAACTATCCGCACCTGACACGGATGTTCATGGACCTCGACGTGCCGGTTGAAAAAAGCAACATGAGCTTTGGGGTTTCACTGGATAACGGGCGCGTTGAATATGCCCTTCGCTCGCTGGGCAGTGTTTTCGCGCAGCGTCAGAATATGCTTCGGCCCGAGTTTCTTGGGATGTTGCGCGACATCATGCGCTTCAATGCACGAGCGGTTGAGGCGGCCGAGAGCGACGATATTACCGTTTATGAGCTGATCTCAAAGCTGGGCTTGGGTGAGGCGTTTCGGCGGGACTACTTACTTCCGATCTGTGGTGCAATCTGGTCGACCCCTTCGGGGGAAGTCGGTGCTTTTCCGGCAAGAAGCCTTGTCAGGTTTTTCCAGAACCATGCCTTGATGTCGCCCAAGGGCCAACATCAGTGGTGGACGGTTTCGGGTGGGAGCATCGAATATGTGAAACGGCTTGAAGCGCGCTTGCGCTTGTTGGGTGTAGATATCCGCCCGAATTGCCCGGTCGGCTCGGTTCATCGCGATGCGGCAGGGGTGACAGTGCGTCCAGTTGGCGGCGAGGATGAGCGGTTCGATGACGTCATCCTCGCCTGTCATTCCGATCAGGCGTTGAAGCTTCTCGCGGATGCCAGCCCAGAAGAGCGCGCCGACCTCTCGGCTGTCAGTTATCGCCCGAACCGGGCGATCCTGCACGCTGATCCGCGACAGATGCCCATGCGACGCGCTTGCTGGTCATCTTGGGTTTATCGCGCACAAAAGGTGGGCGCGGAAACCGAGGTCGGGGTCACCTATTGGATGAACCGGTTGCAGAATATTCCGGAAAATGACCCGCTGTTCGTCACCCTCAACCCACAGACCGAAGTACGCGAAGACCTGATTTACGATGAGGTTACATTCGATCATCCGGTGTTCGATCAGGCGGCATTGGCTGCGCAGAAGCGCATTGCGCAACGCAATGGCACGAACCGGACCTGGTTTGCAGGTGCCTGGCTGCGCTTCGGGTTTCACGAAGATGGGTTTGCAAGCGCGATGCGCGTTCACCGTGACATGACGCGTGATGGTGTCCTGTCCCAAGCGTCGCCACTTGGGATCCCGGCATGACCATTTCTCCTCCGGAGTATTTGCACGCTGAAACCAGACATGCGCGGCGTGGCGGCACGGGGCATCACCTTCATCATGGTGTCGACTATGTGCTGATCGATCCAGAGTCTTCGGTGAATACCCCGATCCTCTTTTCGCGCAATCGTGTGAACCTCGCCTCGGTGCATGACGTGAATCATGGAGGCCCGCGCGGTGAGGGGCGTGGCGCGACTTGGGTGCGCGAGGTTCTAGAGGCCGCGGGCGCGCCCGAGGGATTGCGCTTGTTACTGTTAACCCAGCCGCGGTTTTTCGGGTTTTGGTTCAACCCTGTCAGCTTCTGGTTTGCAGTGCGCAGTGACATTGGTGGGCAAGACGAACTCATCGCCGTGATCGCCGAGGTCAATAACACCTTTGGCGAGCGGCACAGCTATTTCTGTGGGCATGAGGATTTCTCCACTATTCGACCAAGAGATCGCTTCGTTGCCCAGAAAATTTTCCATGTATCCCCCTTCCAAGATGTGTCGGGAAATTATGAGTTTGCTTTCGATATCAACCCGCGCCGCATCTCGATCAAGATCGTTCTGAAGGACGGTGAAGAGGGGTTGGTCGCTACGCTGACAGGCGCGCGAACTCCGCTTACGAATGCAGCTTTGCTTACTTCCGCCGTGCGGCGCCCGTTTGGTCCGCTACGCACGCTTGCCCTTATTTACTGGCATGCTTTGCGCCTTCGCCTGAAGGGCATCGCATATCGCAAAAAGCCCGCCCAGCCCCCGCAACAGGAGGTCAGCAGATGACATCTTTCGATTCTACGGTTCCAACATATTCAGCAAACAGATCGCCAGTCACACGGCGCCTTAGACATGCTTTCATCTCGGCTTGTGAACGTATTGACGAGGGACGGCTTAGCCTGACCACGCCCGAGGGCGATCGCTTTTACTTTGGCCACAAGGGGCCAGAGGCCGAGCTTGTCCTGAACGATTGGTCGACCGTGTCGGCAATCGCTGCGCGCGGCGATATCGGCTTTGGTGAGGCCTATGTCGCGGGTCTTTGGGATAGCCCCAAGGTCGAAGCGGTGGCTGGCGTGGCACTGGCCAATCTTGACCGTTTGCAAGACAGTGCTTCGCCGAAGCCGTTTCAGCGACTGAAGATGCGTGCGATTGATACGCTTCTGCGTGCGAATTCCAAACGGGGGGCGTCGCGCAACATCCAAGCACATTATGATGTCGGCAACGCGTTCTACCAGCTTTGGCTTGACCCTTCGATGACCTATTCCTCGGCGTTGTTTAATGGCGACGACAGTGATTTGGAGCGGGCGCAAGCGCGTAAATACGACCGTATCTTGCAAAAGATGCAGGGCGCAGAACGCCTGCTAGAGGTGGGCTGCGGTTGGGGCGGGTTCGCCGAGCGGGCAGCAGAAGCCGGGCACGATCTAACTGGCATCACGATTTCGCCCGGGCAGAAAGGCTATGCCGATGCGCGTCTGGACGGGCGTGCCGAAATCCGATTGCAGGATTATCGCGACACCCGCGGCAAGTATGACGGTATCGTTTCGATCGAAATGGTCGAGGCTGTCGGTGAGCGCTATTGGCCAACTTACTTTTCAACCCTGCGCGATAGATTGGCCGATGGGGGGAGCGCCCTCGTGCAGGCGATTACGGTCCCTGACGAGGAATTCGAAAGCTATCGCCGGCGCTCGGACTATATCCGGCACTACACCTTCCCTGGCGGCATGCTTCTTTCTGACAAGATGATCAGGCGCGAAGCCGCGCGTGCGGGCCTGAAGGTGCAAGAGAGTTTCGCATTTGGTCAGGACTATGCGCGCACCTGTCGTATCTGGCGCGAAAGGATGGACGCCGCTTCGCCCCGGATCGAGAAGCTTGGCTATGGTGCGCCGTTCCTGCGCAGCTGGCGGTATTATCTCGATATTTGCGCTGCTGCCTTTGCGACGGGGCGGGCCGATGTTGTGCAGGTGGAGTTGACCCATGCATGATGGCTGGCTTTACGCCGTCATCGCCATTCTTGCGTTAACGCTGGCTTTGGTGATCTTTCGCGCGCGGTCCTTTTCATTCGTGGCGCAACGCCCGGAACATTACGCGGACACCGGCCCGACGTTTGATCCTCGGACCTTGCTGAACGGTGTCGTTCGCTCTGAGGGGATGATTTATGGGCCGACGGGTCGTGTCACCTCTCGTTTCGTGATGCAGATGCATGGACGGTGGGATGGGCCGACGGGTATTTTGACAGAAGATTTCACCTACGCCACAGGCCGGACGCAGCATCGTGAATGGACGTTGGTCCAGCAGGGCGATGGTCGCCTTTCGGCCACCGCGCCCGACATCATTGGCGAGGGGGAAGGCATCGTGAGTGGGTCGAGCCTGCGCTTGTCCTACAGGATCCGCTTGCCCGATGACGTCGGCGGACATGTTCTGGACGTGGTGGATTGGCTCTACCTGATGCCCAACGGGATGATCTTGAACCGATCACAGATGCGCCGCTTCGGCATAACGCTCGCAGAGTTGGTGGCGTCGATGCGCCCGGAAGACCCGCCGCAAACCCCTCTGGATGAGGCACATCATGCCTAAAGGTTCAAACCACGCAAGCCTGAAGGGCAGGTGGTGGATTATTGGCGCAAGCGAAGGCTTGGGGCGCGAATTGGCCCGCAAGCTGGATGCAGAAGGCGCCGAACTTATCCTGTCCGCGCGCAGCGAAGACCGCCTGAACGAATTGGCGCAGGAATTGCGCGCGGCGCAAGCTCTGCCGCTTGACGTGCTGGATGGGGAAAAGATCGAAGACGCGGCGGCAGCCGTGGGTGCGTTTGATGGTCTGATATACTGTGCCGGGGCCTATAGCCCCATGAAGGCCACAGAATGGGATCGCGCGGCCGGTGTCACTATTGCGCAGGTGAATTTTGTCGGTGCGATGCAGGTTTTTGGTGCTGTCGTGCCGGGAATGGTCAAGCGTGATAGCGGGCGGATCATGCTCATCGGCTCGCTTTCGGGGTTTCGTGGTCTGCCCGGCGCCATAGGCTACGGTGCCAGCAAAGCGGCGCTGATGCATCTTGCGGAAAACCTGCGCATCGATTTGCGCGACACCGCGATCAAGGTGCAGCTCGCCAATCCAGGGTTTATCGACACCCGTTTGACCCGCCAGAACGATTTCAAGATGCCTCAACTCATGCAGCCTGATGAGGCCGCCGAGCACGTCATGAAAGCCCTGCGTAGTGGTCGCTTCTCAACCAGTTTCCCAAGGCCTTTTGCGTGGCTGTTTCAGGCCGGGAGATATCTGCCGCTGCGGCTGTTTCAAGCCTTGTTCTGAACGTTGAAATCGCCGTCTTTGATTGGCATCCGCTGCCTATGAGGCATCGTTATCCGTAAGGTCCGAAATCACTTCGCCCGCGAGCTTGCGGTTGATCTCGCGACCTTGCGAGAGGGCCGCGTCATCTAGCGCTGCGACAACACGACGGGCCATTTCGAAGCTGCGATCGATGTGGCGGATGAGATAGGGAAGGGTCTCTGGCGAGGGGGAAAGCTGCCTGTCGGCGAACAGCTTCATCAAGACCGCGGAGAGCAACTCATCATCGGGGCTTTCGACCACAACTGCGGTGGTGCCCTGCATGCGACTCATCAAATCTGGCAGGCTGAGCCCCCATCTGATCGGCGGAACAGGCGCAGTAAGCAGAAGCGAACGTCCCTCGGCTGAGGCGAGGTTGTGTAGATGGAACAGCGCCTCTTCCGCCGCTATATCGCCCGCTATGGCCGGCACGTCTTCGACCGCGAGATGACCTTGTGCAAGTGCCGCGATGTCGCGTTCTTTCAACTCGGAAGCCGGCACGATCTGGGCATTCGATAGTGCAGCCCAAACATGCACCAGATGGGTTTTCCCAGCCCCCGAAGGCCCAATCAGCGCGAGCTTGCGCCCGGGCCAGCCTTGCCAGCCTTCGATCATCGCCACGGCCTGTGCGTTAGCGGGGGAGACGTAAAAATCTTCACGCCCCAGCGCCGGTTTCGACGTGAGATCAAAGGCGAGTTGTTTTGGGCTCATACGTCTTCGCCGCTCACGGCTTCTCTGGCCGCTTCGTTGATTTCCTCTTCTTGTGACAGACCGCGATACAGCCTGCCTTCCTTGTATTGATCGACAAGGTAGCGCGCGATCACACCAAGGGCTGCGGCCACAGGGACGGCGACAAGCATGCCGACGAACCCGAACAGAGAGCCGAAGACCGACAGCGAAAAAATCAGCCAAACAGGGTGCAGGCCCACGGAGTTTCCGACAAGCTTGGGGGTGAGGAAGTTGCCTTCGAGGAATTGCCCCAACGCGAAGATACCGGCGACGAGGCCGATATAGAGCCACTCTCCCCAGAACTGGAATAGCGCAAGCCCGATGGCAAGCACACCGCCAAGGAGCGCGCCGAAGTATGGGATGAACGTGACGAGCCCGGCAATGAAGCCCACGACGAGGCCGAATTGCAGTCCTACTGCCATCAGGGCCGCGGCGTAATAGCTGCCGAGGATCAGGCAAACCAGCCCCATCCCACGAATGAAACTGGCCAATGTTTTGTCGATCTCGCGTGCGAGGTAGCGGATCGTCGGCGCGTGATCGCGCGGCAATAGATCATCGACCGCCGCAACCATGCGATCCCAATCATAGAGGAGATAGACTGCCACGACGGGCACGATCACGATGAGCAGCACGATATTGATGATCGAGAGCGCAGAGGAAAGTACCGTGTTGAGAAGCTCTCCGCCGCGCTCTTGCACAGTCTCGCCGACGGCCTGCAACGATTGGCGCAGGGTCGATTCCGCATCCATCAGCGATGGAAACCGCTCGGTCAGGAATTGCTGGAGATTGCTGGCCAGTTCCGGTGCGGTATCGACAAGCGCTGCGGCCTGATTGATGAGCGCAGGAACCACCAGAAGGATCAGGATCACAAAAATTACCACCGCGATTACGGTGATCACCGCAGTCGCCATCGCCCGGCCCAGACCAAGCTTTTCAAGCCGGTCAGCTACAGGATCAAGCATGTAGGCAACGGCACCGCCCAGCACGAAGGGCAGGATCACATCACCGAGAAACCACAGCGACAGCACGAAGAGAGCCGTGGCGAGGCTCCAATATTTCATCTGATCGCTGACCGGTAATGCCATATTTGCGCGTACTCCTCGGTTTCATCCTATGTCGCCCGTCACGCAGGGCAAATCAAGTGCTGCAAGGGTAGGTTCCAGATTGCGCCCGGCTCACCATCTGTGCGGGTTGAGGGTATGCAATAAAGAAGCGGGTGCTGACGCAGCAGTTTTCGGTTCAACCAATGGATCAAAGCGCACAGCTTTTGGGGCTTTGATTGAAGCCAAGTCGCCTGTTGGCGGATAGGCAAGGTGACCAGTCTTGGGGCTTGGTCTTGCGAGGGGCGCGCGCAGGCCATAAACCGGGCGAGACCCATATTTATGCGAGAATCGCCCAATGCGCCTGAGCCGCTATTTCCTGCCCGTCCTGAAAGAAAACCCCGCCGAGGCCCAGATCGTGAGCCACCGGCTGATGCTGCGCGCCGGTATGATCAAGCAGGCCCAGGCCGGGATCTATTCCTGGCTGCCGCTTGGTTTCAAGGTGCTGCGCAAGCTCGAGAATATTGTCCACGAAGAGCAGATGCGCGCTGGCCATATTCCGATGCTGATGCCCACGCTGCAATCGGCCGATCTGTGGCGCGAGAGCGGTCGGTATGATGACTATGGCGAGGAAATGCTGCGCATTACCGACCGTCATGGGCGCGATATGCTTTATGGCCCGACCAACGAGGAGCTGATCACCGATATCTTCCGCTCTCATGTGTCGAGCTACAAAGACTTGCCGATGACGCTCTATCACATTCAGTGGAAGTTCCGCGATGAGATACGTCCGCGCTTCGGTGTGATGCGGGGCCGCGAATTCTATATGAAAGACGGTTACAACTTTGACCTGACTAAGGAAGACGCGTTGCACGCCTACAATCGCCATTTGGTGAGCTACTTGCGCACCTACGAGCGCATGGGCCTGCAAGCCATCCCGATGCGGGCGGACGGTGGGCCGATCGGTGGGGACTATACGCACGAGTTCCTCGTTCTGGCCGAAACCGGTGAGTCGGAGGTCTTCTATGATAGCGAAGTCACCGATCTGAGCTTTGGTGATCGCGCGATCGATTATGACAGTGTCGAACAATGTCAGGCGGTGCTGGAAGAGTTCACCTCGCGCTATGCCCGCACAGATGAAACCCATGACGAAGCGTTGTTTAACGAGGTTCCCGAAGACCGCCGCCGTGTGGCGCGCGGAATTGAGGTGGGGCAGATTTTCTACTTCGGCACCAAGTATTCCGAGGCGATGGGGGCCACGGTGCAGGACCGTGATGGCAAGCCAGTGCCAGTTCATATGGGCTCGCACGGCATCGGTGTTTCGCGTCTGTTGGGGGCCATCATTGAGGCCAGCCACGATGACAAGGGCATCATCTGGCCCGAGGGCGTGACGCCGTTCCACGCGGGGATCGTGAACCTCAAGCAGGGCGATGAGGAAGCTGACGCGGCTTGTGAGACGCTCTACGCCGCGCTTGAGGCTGCGGGGCTTGAGCCGCTCTATGATGACCGCAACGAGCGGGCGGGCGGCAAGTTCGCCACGATGGACTTGATCGGCCTGCCTTGGCGGATCACGGTGGGGCCGCGCGGCCTCAAGAACGGGGTGGTCGAGTTGACCTCGCGCCGGACAGGCGAGAGTGAAGAGATGCCCCCGGAAGAGGCCGTTAAGAAGCTCGTGAAGATCTACGAAGGCCATTTGGTCAAAGGTCTCTGATCATTGGCGCAGGTCGGGGCGAAACCCGGCCGACGCGCGCAACGAGAGTTTTGCTAGGCCGAGAGCTTTGCTATACTGCCCACAAAAGAAGAGGCAGAGCAGAGCATGATCCTGAGGGCACTGACCCTTGCCGCCGGGGTGACCGGTGCGGCTGGGGCGTCGCAATTTCCCGAGTTTTCGCAGCAATACGTGCAGCGTCTGGGCGGCGCGGTGGACGAACTTTCGCGGTTCGTGGAGGAGTTTGATGCCGATGCGGCGCAAGTCGGCCTCTCGCGCGACGCAGCTTTGAAGGATCTGGCAGAAGGCGGCGCGATGGGCGCGCAGCGGGCCGAAACAATGGGCCGCACGCTGGCGCGTTATGACAGGTTGTCCGCTGATCTGACGGCGCTGTCTGCGGCGGGGCCGTTTACCCGCGCATATTACGCGGGCCGGATGGGTGACAACGAAATCGCGGAGCGCGCTTGGGCTACATTTCGGCCAGCAATGCCTTTGACTTTCGAGGGTGTTACGTTTGCCGGGTTCGGATTTTTCACCGGCTGGATCGCGGCGGCCGGATTGCTGTCACTGGTCCGGCGACTTTTCAGGCGCGGGCAAGGCGGCAGGGCCGCCAGCACCGCTTGACCATTCGCCGCGCCACGTCCAGATTGCGCGCGCCCATCAAGGAGCTTTCATGGCCCGTACCACCCCGCCTTTTGCCCCGTTCGAGTTCATGATCGCCTGGCGATACCTGCGTGCGCGCCGGGCCGAGGGAGGGGTGAGCGTGATGACGTGGATCTCGCTCATCGGGATCACCTTGGCGGTGCTCGCGCTGATCGCGACGCTGGCGGTGCGCGCCGGGTTCCGGGCGGAGTTCGTGGATACGATCCTTGGCGCGAATGCCCATGTCACGATCTATCAGAGCGGCGAAGTGGACCAGAGCGGGCGGCTGGACCGGACGATACACGATTATGCCGAATTGGCTGAGCGTGTGCGCGAGGTGCCGGGCGTGGCGCGGGTGGCCCCCTTGGTAAAGGGGCAGGTGATGGCCAATGCCCGCAATCGCAATGCTGGGATCGAGGTTTTCGGGATCGCCGAGGCGGATCTGAAAACCATTCCACGGATCGCCGAACCACAGGAAAGCTATGGCAGCATCGATGCGTTCCAGAACGGCGTCGCCATCGGCTCGGGTGTCGCGCGCGAGCTGGGCGTGGCTGTCGGCGATCGGATCAAGGTGATCTCGCCCAACGGGGTGAAAACCGCTTTTGGGACCAGCCCACGGGTCAAGGCTTATGACGTGGTCTATGTGTTCACGGCAGGGCGTTATGACATTGATCGCACCCGCGTTTACATGCCGTTCGCCGAGGCGCAGAGCTTCTTCAACCGCGAAGGGGTGGCGGATGAGTTGGAGGTCATGGTCGATGATCCCGAAACCGTTGATCAAATGGTGCCGGCGCTTCTCAAGGCGGCGGGGGACCGGGCGCTGATCTGGACATGGCGCGATGCCAGTGGGTCGTTCCTGCGGGCGCTCGATATTGAGGACAACGTGATGTTCGTGATCCTGTCGATCCTTGTTTTGATCGCGGCGATGAACATCACAAGCGGCCTTATCATGCTGGTCAAGAACAAGGGGCGTGACATTGGTATCTTGCGAACCATGGGGCTGACCGAGGGGTCTATTCTGCGTGTGTTTTTCATTTGTGGCGCATTCACCGGGTTGATCGGCACGGCGCTTGGGGTGCTGCTGGGCTGCCTTTTCGCGATCTATATCGACCCGATTTTCGCCTTGGTGAACTGGGTTTCGGGGGGCGGTGTTTGGGATCCGGCCGTGCGCGGGATTTCCTTCCTACCGGCCAAATTGCAATTCGGTGACGTGATGAGCGCGGTTGGCCTGAGCCTTGGCTTGTCGTTCCTTGTGACGATCTTCCCCGCGCGGCGTGCGGCAAGGATGAACCCTGTGGAGGCGTTGCGTTATGAGTGATCCGGTGCTGCGCCTCGAAGGGATCGAGAAGGGATATAACCACGGGAAAGCGAGTGAAATTCTCGTGCTGCGTGGTGTTGATCTGGAGGTGGCCAAGGGCGAGATCGTCGCATTGGTCGCGCCATCGGGATCCGGCAAATCGACGCTTTTGCATATCGCGGGCCTGCTCGACAAACCTGACGCGGGGGCGGTGCATCTGGCGGGTCATGACCTGTCGCGCATCAAAGGGCGCAAGGGGGACCGGGCGCGGACGATAGCGCGGCGGCAAGATGTTGGTTTCATTTACCAATTCCACCATCTTCTGCCAGAGTTCACGGCGCTGGAAAATGTCGTTCTGCCGCAATTGGCCAATGGTGTGGGCCGGGCTGAGGCGGAGACACGCGCCGCCGATTTGCTGGCGCGGGTGGGGGTTGGCGAGCGCGCGAGCCATCGCCCGGCGGCGCTGTCGGGGGGCGAGCAGCAGAGGGTGGCGTTCTGCCGGGCCTTGGCCAATGGGCCCAAACTTTTGCTGGCGGATGAGCCTACGGGAAACCTTGATCCGACGACATCGGACACGGTGTTTGACACGCTTTTGGGATTGGCGCGCGACACCGGGCTTTCGGCGCTCATTGCGACGCATAACTTGGCCTTGGCCGCGCGGATGGACCGTGTTCTGCGGCTTGAGGACGGGGTTTTGGTGCCTGCCTGAGGACCGCTGCTTGGCCTGTGGGGCATGCGTGGGATCGGCCACCGTCCAGCATGGTTAACGCCACTTTCCGCCCAAAATTCAGCGTCTGCAAACCGTCTGCATTGCGTCTGCTTTGCGTCGGGCGCGGACGGCGGGTTTGGCATGGCGGCAAATGCCTACGCCACCGTCCAGACAGGTTAACGCCGTGTTTGGCCGGAATTCGCGCGTCTGCAAACCGTCTGCGATCCGTCTGCCTTGCGTTGGGCGGGCGGGGCGGGTTTGACGTGGCCCAAAACACTTACCCCACCGGCCCGGTTTTTAACCGATCGTTAGGAGCCCAAGAGGCGACCTGCGGACAGTTAGGCGCGGGCCGTGCACCCGCTTCCAAAATAGTGGGAGCCGAAGGCACGCAATCGGATCAGGCGGATCAGGGTTGGAAAAAGGTGGCAGTGGCGGTGGCGACGTCCTTGCCCGAGGGCAGGTCGGTCATGGTGGCGCGGGTGAAGATCAGCGCCTTGCCCATGCGGGTGACGCGCGCGGTGCAGCGGATCGCCGCGCCCACGCCGGGGCGCAGGAATTGCAGGTCGAGGTTGGTGGTGGCGACGGGGCGGACGGCCCCCATCGCGCCGGTGCAGGCGATGACCATGGCAGTGTCGGCCAGCGCCGCCAGCGATTGCCCCGAGAGGATGTCGCCCTCGCGGCAGAGGGCGGGGGTGATCGGCATGGTAAGGGTGGCGCCGTCTGGCCCGATCTCTTCCACGGTGAGGTCGAGCGCCTGCACCCAAGGCGCGAAACTTTGCTACAGGAAGTCCTGGGCATCCTGTAGGGTGAGGGGCGGGGTCGCGGGCATGGGCGGTCTCCTTCCAATAGACGCGCCAAGGATGGCAGGTCGCACAGCTGTGATCCAGATCATTGATTTCACCCGCGGAACCCGTCATCATCGCGGCAAAAGAGACAGCCGTGAAAGGCGCGAGATATGGGCAGATTTTATACGATACTCATCGCGGGGGCGCTGGGCCTGACGGGCTTGGCGGCGTGCACAGATATGGCGCCGCATCCGGGGCGCGCGACCTATCAGAGCTATTGTGCGGGGTGTCATGGCGCATCGGGCATGGGGGATGGGCCGATGGCCGAAGGATTGCCGGTGCCGCCTGCTGATCTGACGATGTTGAAAGAGGCCAATGGCGGCGTCTTCCCGACCGAGGATGTGATGCTTACGGTGCATGGCTATCCGGGCAAGCATGACACGTCGATCATGCCGGAATTCGGGCCGCTGTTGTCGGGGCCGAAACAGATTTGGATTTCGCCCAAGGGGGAAGAGACGATGACATCAGTCGCGCTTCTTGATCTGGCGGATTATGTCGAGACATTGCAGCGCTGATACCCAAGGATTGGTGCGCATCAAGGGAGATTGAATGATGAAACGCATGAGTTTTGCCACGTTGGTGTTTGCGGTGACGAGTGTTTTGGTCGCAGGCCCGCTTGCGGCGCAGGATGCAGGCGAGGGGCGCGTGTTGTATGAGCGCCATTGCGCCGCCTGTCATGGGATCGATGCCAAGGGCAATGGGCCGATGGCGCCGGTTCTTGTGGTGCAGCCGGTGGATCTGACGACGCTTGCCCAAAAGAATGACGGTGCGTTCCCGCTGCTGCGGGTGGTGAAGCGGATTGATGGGCGCGACCCGCTTGTTAGCCACGGATCGCCGATGCCGGTTTACGGTGATTTCTTTGAGGGGGATGATACCGCGCTGAAGCTGTCCACTGGGCAGCCGATCATGACCAGCCGGGCGATTGCGGATCTTGTCGCCTATTTCACCTCGATCCAAGCGCAGTGAGAAAGGGATCAGCTATGCGATTTTCGGCTTGGATGCTGCTCGCCTCGCTTGGAGTTTCGGCCTGTGTGCCGCAAGAGATGCCGGAGGCCGATGAAGGGGCGGCGCTGTTTGCCGAGAACTGCGCCATGTGCCACGGGCCAGCAGGGCGCGGCGATGGCGAGCTGGCGGGCGAGATCAAAGCCGAGCAGGGGCTTGCGCCGGCGGACCTGACGCGGATCACGAGGCGCCATGGCGGCACGTTCCCGCGCGCCTTCGTGCTGTCTTATATAGATGGATACACGCGCGGGCGCGTGACCGGCGTGGATATGCCCGAGTTCGGCCTGTTGCTTGAGGGCGAAAGCGTGCCGGTGGACACCGGCGACGGGGTGATGAGCCCGGTGCCGCGTCCCTTGGCGGCGATCATGGTCTATCTTGAAAGTATCCAGCGGTAGGTTTCGGCCTTTTTGTGCCGCGCGCCATTTCTGGCGTTGGAATGAGTATTTCTGGAAAAATGAAAAGGGCGGGTCAACCCGCGCGCCGGATGTCGGCGGCGGCGGCCATGGCCGAGGACCAGGCCCATTGGAAGTTGAACCCGCCGAGCCAGCCGGTGACATCGAGGGCTTCGCCGATGATATAGAGGCCGGGGGTGTGCTCGGACATCATGGTTTTAGAGGAGACGGCATCGGTGGACACGCCGCCGGCCGTGACTTCGGCGGTGCGCCAGCCTTCGGTTCCCGAGGGGGTGAGGGTCCAGCTATGAAGCCGGTCTGCAAGGCCGCGCAGCACCGTGTCGGACTGATCGGCGAGGTTTCCCTTGAGGGCGGTTTCCTCGGCCACGGCCTGGGCGAGGCGGCTGGGCAGGAGGGCGCCCAAGGCGGTTGCGATCTGTTGGCGGCCATTTTCGGCGCGAAGCTGGCGGAGCCTATCGAAGGCATCCGCGCCCGGCGCGAGGTTGAGCGTGATTTGCTGTTGCTCCTGCCAGAAACTTGAGATTTGCAGGATGACGGGGCCGGAGAGGCCCCTGTGAGTGAAGAGCATCGCTTCGTCAAAGCTGTGACCGGACGTTTCGGCGCGCACCGGCAGGGCAACACCGGCAAGCGGGGTGAAGCGGCCATCGCTGAAGGTGAACGGAACGAGGGCCGGGCGGGGGTCTATGACCGTGTGTCCAAATTTTTGGGCGATGTCATAGGCCAGCCCGGTGGCGCCCATCTTGGGAATGGATTTGCCGCCGGTGGCGAGGACAAGGTTGCGGGCGCGCACCACCTCGCGGCGGTTGGCGGAGGTGAGGGTCGCGACGAAATCTGTGCCGTCGTGCGACAGATCGGCAAGGCTGGTCTCGAGGCGCAGGTCCGCCCCGGCGCGGGCGGTGAGGCCGGTGAGCAACTCGACGATCTGGGTCGCCTTGCCGTCGCAGAACAGCTGTCCGAGGGTTTTTTCGTGCCATGCGATGGCGTGGCGGTCCATCAGCTCGATGAAATCCCATTGCGTGTAGCGGGCGAGGGCGGATTTGTGGAAATGCGGGTTCTGGCCGTGGAAGTTTTCCGGGCCGCAATAGAGGTTGGTGAAGTTGCAGCGCCCGCCGCCGGAGATGCGGATCTTTTCGCCCGGCGCTTTGGCGTGGTCGATGATCAGCGTGCCGGGGCCGGCATGTGCCGCGCACATCAGGCCAGCGGCGCCGGCACCAAGGATGAGGGTGTTGATCGTCATGGCGGTGAGGGGTGGACCGGACGGGCGACGAATGCAAGGGGCTGTCGATTAGGGGCGGGCCGGGGGCAGGTGGGGGGCGCGCGGGGGAGCGCGACATACGACCCAATGTGTCAGACCCTTGTGTCGGGCGCGCAGTCGCCGCATCGTGGGAGGTGAAAGCATGTTCAGGAGGCCCGCATGATCACCGCAGTCGTTCAATTCCCCCTTGCCGAAGGCACCACGCTGGCCGAAGCGCAGGCGATCTTTGAAAGCACCGCGCCGAGATACCTTGGGCTGGCCGGTCTGATCCGCAAGAATTACCTGTTCGATCCCGAAACCTGTGTCGGTGGGGGCTGTTACACCTTTGAAAACCGGGCGGCCGCGGAGGCGCTTTACAACGACGCGTGGCGCGCGCTGATCCGCGAAAAATACGGGGCCGATCCCGAGGTGCGCTTTTTCGAGACGCCGGTGATGGTGGACAACGTCAGCAACGAGATCATCACCGAGACACCTTGAGCGATCTGACGGGGTATTGAAGGCAGAGAGCGAATCGCCTGCTTCCCATGAGCGAATCACCGTGATAGACTGACCGGAACGACCCCGATAACGGGGCGGCCCGAACGGGCGGTTGAGGCAGATTGAGCGGTGGTTTTCCCATGACGGAAATGGTCTATGGTGCAGTGTCGGTGCGCGAAGGCGAGCCGGTTTTGCCGAAATGGTGGCGCACGGTCGACAAATGGGTGCTGTCCTGCATCCTGATGTTGTTCGGGATCGGGCTGTTGTTGGGATTGGCGGCGAGTGTGCCGCTGGCCGAAAAGAACGGGTTTGGCGCCTTTCACTATGTCATGCGGCAGGCCGTTTTCGGCGGCACTGCGATGGTGGCGATGCTGATCACGTCGATGATGTCGCCGCTGATGGTGCGGCGGTTGGCGGTGCTGGGATTCCTGATTGCCTTCGTGGCGTTGATGGGGCTGCCGTTTCTGGGAACGGATTTCGGCAAGGGCGCGGTCAGGTGGTATTCGCTGGGGTTCGCGTCGATCCAGCCGAGCGAGTTCCTCAAGCCCGGGTTTATCGTTGTCGCGGCGTGGATGATGGCGGCTAGCCAAGAGATCAACGGCCCGCCGGGCAAGTCCTTTTCCCTTATACTGGCCACGATCATCGTGCTTTTGCTGTCGTTGCAGCCCGATTTCGGGCAAGCCAGCCTGATCCTGTTCGCGTGGGGCGTGATGTATTTCGTCGCCGGCGCGCCGATGGTCCTGCTGGCGGGGATCGCGGGTGCGGTGGTGATGGCAGGGTCGTTTGCCTATAACTCGTCCGAGCATTTCGCGCGCCGGATCGACGGGTTCCTGAGCCCCGATCTCGATCCGCGCACCCAGTTGGGATATGCCGCGAACGCGATCCGCGAGGGCGGTTTTTTCGGGGTTGGCGTCGGTGAGGGGCAGGTGAAATGGAGCCTGCCTGATGCGCATACCGATTTCATCATCGCGGTCGCGGCCGAGGAATACGGTTTGGTCCTCGTGCTGTGTATCATCGCGCTTTATTCGGTCATTGTAGTGCGCTCGATGCTGCGCCTGATCCGCGAGCGTGATCCGTTCATCCGGCTTGCTGGAACCGGCCTTGCGGCGATGTTCGGGGTGCAGGCCATGATCAACATGGGCGTGGCGGTGCGACTGCTTCCGGCCAAGGGGATGACGCTGCCTTTCGTGAGCTATGGCGGGTCGTCCCTGATTGCGGGGGGGATTGCAGTCGGGATGCTTTTGGCGTTTACCCGCACCCGTCCGCAGGGAGAGATCGACGAGATTTTTCAGGGCCGCGGGCGGTAGGCTGAGGTGCGAGGGGGCGTCATGTCGGACAGACAACCACTATTGGTGATGGCGGCGGGCGGCACTGGCGGCCATATGTTCCCGGCCCAAGCCTTGGCCGAGGTCATGTTGCGCCGGGGCTGGCGGGTGAAGCTGTCCACCGATGCGCGCGGCGCGCGCTATACCGGCGGATTTCCCCATAGTGTCGAGATTGAACAGAAATCGAGTGCGACCTTCGCGCGGGGTGGTCTTGTCGCCAAGGCGATGGTGCCGTTTCGCATTCTGGGCGGCGTGATCGGGGCGGTTTTCGGCATGATGCGCGACAAGCCGGATGTGGTCGTGGGCTTTGGTGGCTATCCGGCCATTCCGGCGATGGCGGCGGCGTGGATCCTGAAGCGGCCCCGGATGATCCATGAACAAAACGGCGTTCTGGGCCGGGTGAACAAGGTCTTCGCCAAGAAGGTGGATGCGGTCGCCTGTGGCACATGGCCGACCGACCTGCCCGAGGGGGTGGAAGGGATTCACACCGGCAACCCGGTGCGCGGTGCCGTGGCCGAGAGGGCCGGGGCGGGCTATATCCCGCCGGGGGATTACCCGATGTCGATCCTTGTGATCGGTGGGTCGCAGGGCGCACGTATCCTGAGCGATGTGGTGCCGCCCGCGATTGCGGCGCTGCCGCTTGAGGTGGTGCAGAATATCCGGGTCAGCCATCAGGCGCGCGACGAAGACGGCACGCGGGTTGCGGCCTACTATGCCGAACACGGGATCGATGCCGATGTGCAGCCCTTTTTCCAAGATGTGCCGCGCCGCATGAGTGAGGCGCAGCTTGTGATTTCACGCTCGGGGGCGTCCTCGGTTGCGGATATCAGCGTGATCGGGCGGCCCTCGATCCTGATCCCGTTCGCGGCGGCGGCGGGCGATCATCAAAGCGCTAATGCGCGTGGGCTGGGTGAGGCGGGGGCCTCGATCGTGATCCCTGAAAGCGCGCTGAATGTCGAGGCGCTGAGCGAGCAGATCGCGCTGGTGCTGGGCAATCCGCAAGGGGCGGTGCAGATGTCGCAGGCGGCGCTTTCGGTGTCGAAACCGGGGGCGGTGGATGATCTGGCGGCGCTGGTCGAGCAATTGGCAAACAAAGACAATATGGACAGCGCGCCCCAGTAAGAGCGGGGCCGCGCAGCAAGACGCCCGAAAGCCGGGCGAAAGACAAAGAAGGCGGGACAAGCGATGAGCGCAAGGGCAACGAAACTTCCCGGGGACGTCGGGCCGATTCATTTCGTGGGCATCGGCGGGATCGGCATGTCGGGGATCGCCGAGGTGCTGTTGAACCAAGGCTATGTTGTTCAAGGCTCGGACCTGAAGAAAAGCCCGATCACGGCACGTCTGGAAGAGAAGGGTGCCACGATCTTTGAAGGCCAGCGGGCCGAGAACCTCGAAAGCGCCGAGGTGGTGGTTATTTCGTCGGCAATCAAACCGGGCAACCCCGAGTTGGACGAGGCGCGAAAGCGTGGCCTTCCGGTGGTGCGTCGGGCAGAGATGCTGGCCGAGTTGATGCGGCTGAAGTCGAATATCGCGGTGGCGGGCACCCATGGCAAGACGACGACCACGACGATGGTCGCTGCGCTGCTGGATCACGGTAAGTTCGATCCGACCGTCGTTAATGGCGGTATCATCCATGCCTATGGCAGCAATGCGCGGATGGGCGGGGGCGAGTGGATGGTGGTCGAGGCCGACGAGAGCGACGGCACGTTCAACCGCCTGCCGGCGACGATTGCGATCGTCACCAACATCGACCCCGAGCATATGGAACATTGGGGCACCGAGGAAAACCTGCATCGCGGGTTTTACGATTTCGTGTCGAATATTCCGTTCTATGGCTTGGCGGTGTGTTGCACTGACGATCCGGATGTGCAGGCGTTGGTGGGAAAGATCACGGACCGGCGCGTCGTGACCTTCGGCTACAATACGCAGGCGGATGTTCGCGCGGTTGGGCTGCATTACGAAAAAGGCATCGCGCATTTCGATATTGCGTTGCAGAACGAGGGGATCGTGATCGAGGGTTGCACCCTGCCGATGCCCGGAGATCACAACGTTTCCAACGCGCTGGGCGCGGTTGCGGTCGCGCGCCATCTTGGTATGCAACCCGATGAGATCCGCGAGGCGCTGGCCGCGTTCGGCGGCGTCAACCGGCGGTTTACCCGGGTGGGCGTGGTGAACGGCGTGACGATCATTGACGATTACGGTCATCACCCGACCGAGATTGCCGCCGTGCTGAAAGCGGCGCGGCAGGCGACGGAAGGACGTATCCTTGCCGTGCATCAGCCGCATCGTTACACGCGGCTTCACGATCATTTCGATGCGTTCTGTTCGTGTTTCAACGAGGCGGATGTGGTGGCGATTGCCGAGGTTTATGCCGCGGGCGAAGAGCCCATTCCAGGCGCCTCGCGCGATGATCTGATTGCCGGGCTGATCCGCGCGGGGCATCGCCATGCGCGCGCGATCACCGATCTGGACGATCTGGTGCGGCTGGTGCGCGAACAGGCGCAAGAGGGCGATATGGTGGTCTGCCTTGGGGCGGGCACGATTTCGGCTTGGGCGAATGCGCTGCCTGAAAAGTTGAAGTGACGCCGGAATGAGCGTGGTTTGGGGCGGCATTGCGGTACTGGTTCTGTTATCGGTGCTTGCCCTTGCCCGGACCTTGCGCCGGTTGGTGTTTGTCTTTGCCGTGGTTGTCGGGGCGCTGTTGATCCTGCATGGTCGCGAAAATCCGGGCGAGGCCGCAGCGGCGGGGGCGGTGATGGTCGCGGGCCTAAGGCTGGCACGGCCGCTTCAGCGGATTTTGATCAGGGGATTGTTCTGAGTTCGGGGTGACGCGTCACCGGCCGTGGTTTCACTTTGCGGCGCTTTGAGGAGCGAGGAATGGCTGAACAGCTTAGACGGCGGATCGGACTGGGCCTGATGAGCGCCTATGGCGTTGGGGTCATGGTGGGGGCCGGGATTTACGTTCTGGTCGGAGCCGTGGCCGGTGAGGCCGGGCTTTGGGCGCCGCTGGCGTTTCTGGTGGCGGGTGTCATCGCCGCGCCGACCGCGCTGTCTTATGCCGAATTTTCAACGCGCTACCCGGAAGCGGCGGGCGAGGCGGCCTATGTCGGCAACGGGCTGCGCGCGTCGTGGCTTTCGGTGGTGATCGGGCTGGCGATCGTGTCGGCGGGGACGGTTAGCGCGGGGGCGGTTTTGCGCGGCGGCGTCGGCTATCTGGCGGCGCTGTGGTCCGTGCCGGAAATTTGGATGATCGCGGGGCTTGGCCTTGCATTGATGGCCGTCGCCGTAATCGGTGTGGCCGAGGCGATGTGGATGGCGGCGATTTTCACCGTCGTGGAACTGGGCGGGCTTGTTCTTGTCATCTGGGCGGGGATGCAGGCCCCGATGGTGCCCGATATGGCCGCACTGGAATGGCCGGGGGCCTTTTCGGGGATCGGATGGGAAGGCGTTGGATTGGGCGCGGTGCTGGCCTTTTTCGCCTTTATCGGGTTCGAGGACATCGTCAACATGGCAGAGGAGACCAAGAACCCGACGCGCACGATGCCGCGCGCGATCCTGATTTCGCTGGCGGTGACGACGGTGATATATGCCGCCGTAAGCTATGCCGCGGTGCGCGCCGTGCCGGTGGCGACGCTGGAGCAAAGTGGCCAGCCGCTTGCCTTGATCTGGCAGGCGTGGCGCGGTGGGGATGCGGGGTTTTTGTCGGCAATTGCCGTTTTTGCTGCCCTCAACGGTGTTCTGGCGCAGATCGTGATGGCGGCGCGGGTGCTTTTCGGCCTTGGCCGCAAGGGTGGGGCGCTTGGGGTGTTTCAC
This sequence comes from Rhodalgimonas zhirmunskyi, assembly GCA_030848925.1. Lineage (GTDB taxonomy): Bacteria > Pseudomonadota > Alphaproteobacteria > Rhodobacterales > Rhodobacteraceae > Rhodalgimonas > Rhodalgimonas zhirmunskyi. The sequence continues at coordinate 321,152 of JANFFA010000004.1, read as the reverse complement.
CACGCGCACCCCCGGCTTGGCACCCCGGTTTTCGCGACCGTCCTTATCGGGCTTTGCGTGATCGCGGGCGCGTTGAGCGGTGAGGTGGCCGAGTTGGCCTCGATCACGTCTTCGATCTTGCTTGGGGTGTTCGTGATCGTGAACCTTGCGCTGATCGTCGAGAAGCGCCGCGCGCCGGAAGCGGCATTTCGGGTCTGGATCGGGGTGCCGGTTTGCGGCATGTTGCTGTCCATGGCGGCCTTGGCACTCACCCTGGGGATCGTCTGATAAGGGGACACTGAGATGAGCTATGCCTTGCTGGCGGCCTGCATGTGGGTCGTGCTGGCCACCTTCGTGGCCTTTTTGCCGATGCGGAGGCAATTTGCGCCGGGGATCGTGCTGTTGATCGGAGCGCCGGTGATCCTGATCTGGATCGGTGTGACGCATGGCGTCTTTTTCGCCTTGGCGGGCTTGGCCGGGTTCTTGTCGATGTTCCGCAAGCCGTTGCGATATTATGTGCTGAAGGCGATGGGGCGCGCCCCGGAGTTGCCGCAGGAGTTGCGAGAGCTACGCGGCGAGGAGCGGACATGAAGACATCCCTGATGTTGCTTTTCGTGTGGCTGGTCGTGGCCAATGTCTCGGGGATGTTGCCGTCGAAAGACAACCACTGGCGGCGGGCCTATGTGCTTCTTGCGCTATTCGTGCCGCTGATCGTCTATGTGTTCTATGAGAACCCTTGGTGGGTCGGTTTACTGGCGATCGTGGCGGCGGCGAGCGTCTTTCGCTGGCCGGTGATCTATTTCATGCGCTGGGTGCGACGTGGGCTGAAGTCCGAGTGATGGCCGGTTTGATGGCCGGTTTGATGGCGGGCCGCGTGTTGAGCCAGCCAGGGTCCGGTGTGCGACATGCTTGGGCCATTCCCAAATTCCATATCTTGTAGTAAGAGGCCCGAAACAACACGAGCGGTGCCTTGATATGATCGAAATGCCCGAGGTGCGGGGCACATTGTCCCCCGGAAAAGCATTGAGCGAGCTGACATGGCTGCGCGTGGGCGGGCCTGCGGATTGGCTGTTCATGCCTGCCGACCGGGACGACCTTGCCGCGTTTCTGAAAGCGCTGCCAGACGAGATCGCCGTTTTTCCGATGGGCGTGGGCAGCAACCTGATCGTGCGCGACGGGGGGCTGCACGCCGTGGTGATCCGGCTGGGGCGGGGGTTCAACGCGATCGAGATCGACAGCGGGCGCGTGCGCACGGGGGCGGCGGCGCTGGATGCGCATGTTGCGCGCAAGGCGGCGGCGGCGGGGCTTGACCTGACTTTTCTGCGCACCATTCCGGGCAGCATCGGTGGCGCGGTGCGGATGAACGCGGGCTGCTATGGCTCCTATGTGGCGGATCATTTCGTGGAAGCGAAGGCCGTGACGCGGGCGGGGGAGATCATCACGCTTGCCCCCGAGCAAATGCAGTTTGCCTATCGTCAGAGCGTGTTGCCCGAAGGCTGTGTGATCGTTGAGGCGACGTTTCAGGCCGAGACGGGGGATCCCGATACGCTGGCGGCACGGATGGACGAGCAGATCGCCAAGCGCGACGCCACCCAGCCGACCAAGGAGCGCAGCGCTGGCAGCACGTTTCGCAACCCGGCGGGTTTTTCCAGCACCGGGCGCGCGGATGATGTGCACGAGTTGAAAGCGTGGAAGGTGATCGACGACGCCGGGATGCGCGGCGCGACCATCGGCGGCGCGCAAATGAGCGAGAAACACTCGAACTTCCTGATCAACACCGGGCAGGCGAGCGCCCATGACCTCGAATCTCTTGGTGAGGAAGTGCGGAAAAGGGTTTACGAGAAAAGCGGGATCACGCTAGAGTGGGAGATCATGAGGGTCGGCGAACCGGCCTCTTGATACGGGTCCGCTAAAACGGGCTTGATACGGGGCCGCAGGCAGTGCCCCAATACAACGACAAAAGTAAACAAGGGCCAGCGAAAAGGCCCGGAATCTGAGGCGGTGAGCGGGTATGTCGGGCAGGACGACCCCCAAAGTAGCAATGTTGATGGGCGGATTCTCTGCTGAGCGCGAGGTCTCGCTGGCCTCGGGGCGTGAATGTGCGGCTGCGCTTCGCGGCGAGGGGTTCGAGGTGGTCGAGATCGACGCGACGCGCGATCTTGCCGAACAGCTCAAGTCAGCAAATTGCGATGTGGTTTTCAACGCGCTGCATGGCCGTTGGGGTGAAGACGGCTGTGTGCAGGGAATGCTGGAGTGGATGGGCGTTCCCTATACCCATTCCGGCGTCTATTCGAGCGCGCTGGCGATGGACAAAGAGCGCGCCAAGGCCGCCTACCGCGCGGCGGGATTGCCCATTGTCGAGAGCCTTCTGGCAAGCAAGACCGAGATCATGGCAGGCCATGTCATGGAGCCGCCCTATGTGGTGAAGCCCTATAACGAGGGCTCGTCCGTTGGGGTGTATCTGGTGCAGGAGGGCACGAATGCGCCGCCCGTGCTGGCGCCCGAAATGCCCGAAATCCTGATGGTCGAGAAATACGCACCGGGCCGCGAGATGACCACATCGGTTATGGGCGTGGGCGAGGGCGATCCGGGGGCCTTGACGGTGACCGATATCCTGACCGACGGCTGGTATGATTACGACGCCAAGTACAAGGAAGGCGGGTCACGCCATGTTTGCCCGGCCGAGATCCCGCAGGAGATTTTCGACGCCTGTCTGGATTACGCGACCCGCGCGCATCATGTGCTTGGGTGTCGGGGCGTGAGCCGCACTGATTTTCGCTGGGACGAGGCGCGTGGGCTGGATGGGCTTGTGCTGCTTGAAACCAACACACAGCCCGGGATGACGCCGACATCGCTGGTGCCCGAGCAGGCGCAGGCCCGTGGAATGAGTTTTGGCGCGCTGTGCGCATGGATGGTGGAGGATGCCTCATGCAACAGGTGACACCGCCCGATGCCAACGACACACGCCTGACGGCGGCCCATTCGGGCAAGCCGCCGCGCGCCGAGCGGCCCAAGGCCGACCCTGCGCCGAGCCGCTGGGCCTATCGGTTGCACCGGCTGTGGCTGACCCCGGTTTTCCGCAAGCTTGTCCGGGTGGGGGTGCCGTTCGCCTTGGCGCTGATTGTCGGCACGCTTTATCTTTCGGACGGGGACCGGCGCGCGGCGATCCAGCTTTTCATCGCCGAGGTCCGCGATGAAATTCACAATCGCCCGGAATTCATGGTCAAGCTGATGGCGATCGACGGGGCCAGCACCGAGACCAGCGAGGATATTCGCGAGATCCTGCCGGTGGATTTCCCGGTGTCGAGCTTCGATATCGATCTTGAAGAGATGCGTCAGGAGGTTCTGGCGCTTTCTGCGGTCAAAGAGGTGAGCCTCAGGATCCGCAATGGCGGCGTGCTTCAGGTGGATGTGAGCGAACGCCAGCCTGTCGCGCTGTGGCGCAATGCGGAAGGTCTTGATCTGATCGATGCCGAGGGCGTCATGCTGGCACCGGTGGAGACGCGCGCGGTGCGGCCCGATTTGCCGTTGATTGCGGGGCGGGGTGCGCAAAGCCGCGTCGGCGAGGCGCTGGCCCTGTTCGCGGCAGCGCGTCCGTTGAAAGACCGGGTCCGGGGTTTGGTGCGGGTTGGAAACCGCCGTTGGGATGTGGTTCTGGACCGGGGGCAGCGGATCATGCTGCCCGAGGCAGATCCGGTTCCGGCGTTGGAGAGGGTGATTGCCCTGTCGAACGCACAGGACATGCTGGCGCGTGATCTTGTGGCGGTGGACATGCGGCTTTCGCGCCGCCCGACCATTCGCATGAACAAAGAAGCAGTCGAGAACTGGTGGAAAATCCGCGAAATATCGGTGGGGAACAACTAAGAATGATCGAGCTATACGAATCCCAGCGTGCAATGCGCAACATGCGTAAAGCGGCCATGCAGCGCGGCGTGGTGGCGATTTTGGACGTCGGCACTTCGAAGATCGCGTGCCTTGTTCTGCGGTTTGATGGATCGGACCCCGAAGGCGGCGATGTCGGGCCGCTGGCCGGGCAGGCCGGGTTCCGGGTGATCGGGGCGGCGACGACGCGTTCGCGCGGGGTGCGCTATGGCGAAATCGATGCGATGGGCGAAACCGAACGCGCCATTCGCACCGCTGTGCAGGCCGCGCAGAAGATGGCGCAGGTGCGGGTCGATCATGTGATTGCCTGTTTCTCGGGGGCGGAGCCGCGCAGCTATGGCCTTGCCGGTGAGGTGGATATTCCGGGCGCTGTGGTGACAGAGCAGGATGTGAGCCGGGTTTTGTCGGCCTGTGACGTGCCGGATTACGGGGCCGGGCGCGAAGTGCTTCATGCCCAGCCGGTGAATTTCGCGTTGGATCATCGCTCGGGCCTGTCCGATCCGCGGGGCCAGATGGGCGCACGGCTGGCCACCGACATGCACATGGTCACGGTTGGGGCGGCGGCGATCCAGAACCTTGCGCATTGTGTGCGCCGGTGTGATCTGGAATTGGCGGGGATCGCCTCTTCCGCTTATGTCGCGGGGGTTTCGGCGCTGGTCGAAGACGAGCAGGAGCTTGGCGCGGCCTGTATCGATCTGGGCGGCGGATCGACCGGGATTTCGATCTTCATGAAAAAGCACATGATCTATGCCGATGCCGTGCGTATGGGCGGAGAGCATGTGACCAACGATATTTCACTGGGCCTGCAGGTGCCGATCAGCACCGCAGAGCGGATCAAGACCTTCTTTGGCGGGGTTGTCGCCACCGGGATGGATGATCGTGACATCATTGATCTGGAAAGCGACACCGGCGATTGGGAACATGATCGCCGGTCGGTCAGCCGGGCAGAACTGATCGGGATCATGCGGCCACGGGTCGAAGAGATCCTTGAGGAGGTGCGCGCGCGGCTGGATGCGGCCGGGTTCGAGCACCTGCCCAGCCAGCAGATCGTTCTGACAGGTGGGGGATCGCAGATTCCGGGCCTTGATGGGCTGGCGTCGAAAATCCTTGGGCAGCAGGTGCGCCTTGGGCGCCCGCTTCGGGTGCATGGCTTGCCGCAATCGGCCACCGGGCCGGGGTTTGCGGCGGCTGTCGGCATGTGCCTGTTTGCGGCCCATCCGCAGGACGAGTGGTGGGATTTCGAAATCCCGGTCGATCGCTATCCGGCGCGCTCGCTGCGCCGGGCGGTCAAGTGGTTCAAGGACAACTGGTAAGGCCGGCTTTCGCCGCATAGCCGGCGTTCAGAGCAGCCATTCCACGGGCAGGCGGCCGATGATCGCCAGTACCATACGTTGCCAGAGGGTTGCGCCCGGTTCCCCCTTGTGAACGCGACGTCCGCCGTTGGGCAGGTCTTCGTGCCACACCAGTTTGCCCGAGGGTGACAGCGCCGGGCGATAGGCGGACAGGGCGATCCGGGTATCGAAGGCCTCGCGCATGCGGCGTGCGAGTGTGGGGCTTTCGATCAACACGCCCATTTCGCAATTCAGCATCGCCGAGCGCATATCGAAATTAAACGAGCCGATGAAGATGCGCGCGTCGTCGATGGCGAAGGTCTTGGCGTGAAGGCTGGTTCCGGAGAGGCCAAGGGGGAGGAAGTGATCCTTGCCCTCGGTATCGTCGTCCTGCCGCTTCAATTCAAACAGGGTGACCCCGGATTTGAGCAGGGCGCGTCGGTATTTCGTGTATCCGGAATGGACAAGCAGCACGTCGGTGGTGTCGATCGCATTGGTCAGGACGTTTACGGTTTTCCCGGATTTCGCCAGCTTCGAGAAGGCTTTGCGGCCCGGTTTGCCCGGAACGAAATAGGCCGACATTAGATCAAGACGGGTTTCGACGCCCGCCAGAATGGGGACAAGGCGCGACACCATCAGCTGATCGCGCCGTGCGCCGCCGCGCCCCTTGGCGGGATCGTCTGCCAGTAGCTGAACATCGGTCCATTCGAGGCCCTCTTCCTGGGTCGCGAGATCGCTTACGATCTGCGCGGCGGTTTCACGGAATTCCTGGGCCGCCGGTTGATCGGCAAGGTCGGCGATTTTGCGGTTCAGGCGGTCGGGATCGCCCGGGCCGGGGATGATCAGATCGGCCTCGTAGGCGGACAGGCAATTCCAGTAGGCCGCGAACATCTGTGAGATATCGGAAACGATCACGCCGGTGACCAGCACGTCGAGATCGAGGAAGAAGAGATCGCTGTTGGTCTGGGAATATTCATCGCCGATATTGCGCCCGCCAATGATGGCAGCGGCGCCGTCGACGATCAGCGATTTGTTGTGCATCCGCCGGTTCATTCGCATGAAGTCGAACGCAAAGCTGAGAAGTTTGGGGTTTCGCGCGGTGGAGGGGTTGAACAGGCGAACGTCGAAATTGGGCGCGTTCGTGAGCGCTGCGATATAGGGGTCGACCCCGGAAATACCGATGTCATCAAGCAGAAGGCGCACCTTGACGCCCCGTTTTGCGGCCCGCCTGAGCGCGTCGATCAGAAGCAGGCCGGAAACATCATCGCGCCAGATGTAATATTGCACATCGATCGACACCTGCGCCTTGTCGACCATCGCCAATCGATAGGCAAAGGCGGCCTTGGCATCGAGCAGCGGCACCACACCTGTCTTGCCCGGATTGCGGATCATGTCGCGCGATACGGCGCGTCCGAGGTCAGTATCCTTGGCAAGCGGGCGGGCCGGTGCCTGTGCGCGGTTGGAAATGTCGGGCAGGGCGAAGAGGCGCCGCAGGGCATAAACAGCCAAAGCAAGCACAAGCAGGGCCACGAGCACGGCCAGAAAAGAAGCGGATGTGATCGACACGATGTCCTTTTCGTGAATGTCGCAGAGAGCCCGTCGAGCATCGCGATTTGGCGTTGAAGCGCAAGGTTTAAACAATTTGAAAAAAGGACGGGGTTGGGCTGGCTTCGGGCTGGCACGTGAAACTTACCGATGCTATGATCAATGGAAGTCGCCCGATAACGAGGTGACCCAAGAGGCAGATAACAAGGCGGTTCGAGCAGAACCCCGCAAAGAGAATCAAGTGAACGTCGCGCCCGTGATCGGCGCGCGCTGTTCGGCTGTTTGTGCCTGAACCTTGAGTTTTCGCAACATCTGGGCGTTTCGGCAAAATACCGCGTAGTCTGTCCCGGTCTAATCCTATATTTTGTGCCTTAACTGTGTTTTTTAGGTGACGATGCTTCGTCGATTCGTTAAGAATGGGTGAAGAAAAGGCAGAAAACCCGCGCCCGTCGCGGACCAAGACATCAGGCGGACAGTAACAATGACATTGAACCTCACCATGCCCGGACATGAAGAGTTGAAGCCACGCATCACTGTTTTCGGCGTGGGCGGCGCCGGCGGCAATGCTGTGAACAACATGATCGAGAAGCAGCTGGATGGGGTCGAGTTTGTCGTCGCCAATACAGATGCGCAGGCCTTGCAGCAAAGTAACGCGCCAGCCCGCATCCAGATGGGTGTGAAAGTGACCGAGGGGCTTGGCGCAGGAGCCAAGGCAACCATCGGCGCAGCGGCTGCGGAAGAAAGCATCGAGCAGATCGTCGATCACCTTGCAGGCGCGCACATGTGCTTCATCACCGCAGGCATGGGGGGCGGCACCGGGACGGGCGCGGCCCCGATCATCGCACAGGCGGCGCGCGAATTGGGCGTGCTGACCGTGGGTGTCGTGACCAAGCCCTTCCAGTTCGAGGGCGCCAAGCGGATGAAGCAGGCCGAAGACGGGGTTGAGGCCCTGCAAAAGGTCGTCGATACGCTGATCATCATTCCGAACCAGAACCTGTTCCGGCTTGCGAATGAAAAGACCACCTTCACCGAAGCCTTCTCGCTTGCCGATGATGTGCTTTACCAAGGTGTGAAGGGTGTGACGGACCTGATGGTGCGTCCGGGCCTGATCAACCTCGACTTTGCGGACGTTCGCGCCGTGATGGACGAGATGGGCAAAGCCATGATGGGCACCGGCGAGGCGAGCGGCGAAGATCGCGCAACGCAGGCCGCCGAGAAGGCCATCGCCAACCCGCTGCTGGACGAGATCAGCCTCAAAGGCGCCAAGGGCGTTCTGATCAACATCACCGGCGCGCATGACCTGACGCTGTTTGAACTTGATGAAGCCGCCAACCGCATCCGCGAGGAAGTGGACCCGGAAGCGAACATCATCGTCGGTTCGACCCTCGATACCGCGATGGAAGGCATGATGCGCGTCAGCGTCGTGGCCACCGGCATCGATGCCAGCGCCATGGTGCATGACATTCCCGTGCCGCGCCGCTCGCTCGCAGAGCCACTTCGCCAGACTGTTTCGGTCGAAGACGAGCAAGCCGAAGCGGATGCGTTCGAAGAAGCAGCGCCGACTCCGATTGCCGCTGAGCGCAGCGAAGAGCCTTCGCTTTTCACCGGGTTTGATGCGCCTGCCGCAGCTGCGGACGAGTACACCGAAGACATGTACGAGCAGGACGACAGCGACGAGCTTCCTTCGCCGGCCTATCGCCCGCAGGTCGCATCGTTTGCATCGCATCACGACGCAGGTGATCACGAGGACGCAACCGAGAGCTATGTTGCGCCGCGCGCACCTGCCCCCGGCACGCCGAGCCCGGATGCGATGGCCCGTTTGAAGGCCGCTGTTCAGCGCGCGCCCGGCAGCCGTGCCCCGGCCCAGGTCGAAGAGCAGCAGCGCGCCGAGCCGCAGGCAGATCACGGTGCGGAAAAACCGCGCTTTGGCATCAACTCGCTGATCAACCGGATGACCGGCCATGGCGGCGAGCACGAGCAGCAGCCGCAACAGCGCGTTCAGCCGCAGGTTCAGGCCCGCCCGACGGCGCAGCCCAGTGCCCAGCCCGTCGCCCAGCCGCAGGTTCAGGCCCGCGCGCATGAGGACGAAGCAGAGCAGGAGCGGATCGAAATCCCCGCCTTCCTGCGGCGTCAGGCCAACTGATCACGCGGGTTGGACCGCGCTGTTTCAGCCATGAAAAGCTAAAGAAAGCCGCCCTTAGGGGCGGTTTTTTTATTGGAACTTCCGAGGGTTCCGCCGCGTTGTTCAGATGAACGGCCATATGCCGCCGGTACTGTTACAGTCCCGTTGCAAAGAGTGAATTGAGAGGAAGGGTCGGCGGCTTTAGATAGGAGACCAGAAGCCGCAAAGGGCTTGCCAATACTGAGGTTCAAAGTGCAGACCACGATCAAATCAGCAGTCAGGTTTACCGGCGTAGGACTTCATTCCGGCGCGCCTGCTAAGATGGTCGTCTATCCGGCCTCGGCCGAGCACGGAATCTGGTTCAAGCGCACCGACATCCGGGTTGGTGATGCGCTTATTCCCGCGCGCTGGGATGCGGTCAATCAAACACCGCTCTGCACCCGGATCGAAAATGCCCGTGGCGCCAGCGTTTCTACCATCGAACATATCATGGCTGCGCTTGTCGGCTGTGGCCTGCACAATGCGCTGATCGAGATTGACGGACCCGAAGTGCCGATCATGGATGGCAGCGCGGCCGAGTTCGTGCGCGCCATTCTGGCCCGTGGAATAGTTCAGCTGGATGCGCCTGTGCGCGCAATCGAAGTGCTTATGCCCATCGAAGTGCGCCGGGGCGACGCGGTTGCACGGCTTGAGCCGGGCGAAGGGCTTTCGATCAGTTTCGGCATTGATTTCGAAGATGCGGCGATCGGCCATCAGGAAAAAACCCTGAACATGGCGAACGGCGCTTTCGTGCGTGAGCTGTGTGACAGCCGCACCTTCTGCCGTCAGGCGGATGTAGATGCGATGCGCGCGCAGGGCCTTGCCTTGGGTGGCACGATGGAGAACGCTGTCGTGGTTGACGGCGATACGGTTCTGAGCCCCGGTGGCTTGCGCCATGAGGATGAAGCCGTGCGCCACAAGATGCTGGACGCATTGGGCGATCTGGCGCTGGCCGGGGCCCCGATCATTGGTGCCTATCACGGTGAGCGGGCCGGACATGCCCTGACCAATGATTTGCTTCATGCGCTGTTCAACACGCCGGGCGCCTTCCGCATGGTGACCTGTGATCGCAGCATGGCAAAGCGTTTGCCGGGCGTGGGTGTTCAGATCGCGGAAATTCCCGAGGTCGCTTGACCGGGTTCGGACAGGCGACGCGGTGCTGAGCCTACAAGACTTCGTGAAGGAAACGAGGTCGCATCTCGTAGATGATGCGTTTGGCGTTTTGCACCGGAATTTTCTGTGTTAGGAAGTCCGGGAAGGGCGGGTTAACTCGCCCGATCTGGTTGGATTTGAGGGAACGAACCGGGCATGACTGGCGGCAAATTCCGGGCGGTAACATTGGGCACGATCACTGCAGCACTTTTGCTGACCAGTGGCCTTTCGGGGTGTAGCTCCATGGCCGAGAAGGTGCGCCGTGGCGATGTTCCGGTCGAAAACTTCTCGGCTGAACAGATTTTCGAGCGCGGCGAGTATGAACTCAACCGGCGCCAGCACGATGAAGCGGCGCGTTACTTTGGTGAGGTCGAGCGGCTCTATCCCTATTCCGACTGGGCCAAGCGCAGCCTGATCATGCAGGCCTATGCCTATCACGCGGGCAAGGATTACGAGAACAGCCGGTCCAGTGCGCAACGATTCATCGACTACTATCCGACCGATGACGACGCGGCTTATGCACAATACCTGCTGGCGCTGTCCTATTACGATCAGATTGACGAAGTGGGGCGCGATCAGGGCCTGACGTTCCAAGCGTTGCAGTCCCTGCGCGCGGTGATCGAACGCTATCCTGACAGCGAATATGCACGGTCTTCGGTGCTGAAGTTCGAGCTGGCCTTTGACCACCTTGCCGCCAAGGAAATGGAAATCGGTCGCTACTACCTGCGTCACAAGAATTATGCCGCAGCCGTCAACCGGTTCCGTGTTGTGGTCGAGGATTTCCAGACGACGACACATACCGCGGAAGCCCTGCACCGTCTGGTCGAAGCCTATCTGTCGCTGGGCCTGAACGACGAGGCGCAGACGGCTGGCGCGATCCTTGGGTATAACTTCCAAGGCACCGAATGGTATGAAGACAGCTACAAGCTTCTGACCCGGCGTGGCCTTGAAATGAAGTCGCGCGGCGACAACTGGCTGGCCAAGATCTATCGCCAGATGCTCAAGGGCCGCTGGTTGTGAAACCATGAGGGACGGTAGGCGTTGCGCCTGCTTTACGGGTCGATGCTGCGCAGCCTTGTAATCCACGATATGTTGATCATTGACCGGCTGGAACTTGATTTTCAGCCCGGTCTCAACGTGCTTACCGGCGAGACGGGGGCGGGGAAATCGATCCTGCTTGATAGCCTCGGGTTTGTTCTGGGCTGGCGTGGGCGTGCCGAACTGGTGCGCGCCGGGGCCGAGCAGGGCGAGGTTTTGGCCGAATTCGCATTGCCAGCAGGACATGCCGCACACCGCGTTCTTGAAGAGGCGGGTTTGCCGGGGGGGGATGAGTTGATCCTGCGCCGGGTAAACACGCGCGATGGGCGCAAGACCGCGTGGGTCAACGACCGGCGGTGCTCGGGCGAGGTGTTGCGGGCTTTGTCCGAGGTGTTGGTCGAGTTGCATGGCCAGCATGATGACCGGGGCCTTCTGAACCCGCGTGGGCACAGGGCGCTGTTGGATGATTTCGCCAATGCCGGGGCCGCTCTGGCCGAGGTGCGTGCGGCGTGGAGCGGGCGGGCGAAGGCGCGCAAGGCGTTGGAGAAGGCACGCGCGGATATTGAAGCCCTGCGCGCGGAAGAAGAGTTCCTGCGCCATGCGGTGGCTGAACTCGACGGGCTGTCGCCCGAGCCGGGAGAAGACGAAAAGCTGGATCAGGAGCGCCGCCGTATGCAGGCGGGCGAGCGGTTGCGCGATGACATCGGCAAGGCGATGGAGGCGCTGAGCAGTGGGGATGCCGGGGCCGAGAGGTTTGCGGGGGACGCGATGCGCTGGCTCGAAGGGGCGGCGGGTGAGGTCGAGGGTTTGCTCGATGCGCCAATCGCAGCGCTTGAACAGGCGCTGAATGCGCTTGGCGAGGCCGCCGATGGTGTGATGCGCGCGATTGAAGCGTTGGAGTTCGAGCCGCACGCCTTGGAGGCCTGCGAAGAACGGCTGTTCGAGATCCGGGCATTGGCGCGCAAACATGGGGTTCAGCCCGATGATCTGGCCGGGTTTGCGGATGAGTTGCGGACGCGGCTTGGGGCGTTGGAGCAGGGGGATGCCGATCTTGCCGAGCTTGAAACCGCTGCGAAGGCCGCAGATGCGGCCTATGATGCGGCGGCGCTGCGCCTGTCGGACCTGCGCAAAAACGAGGCGGGGCGGCTTGATGCGGCGGTGATGGCCGAGCTTGCACCGCTCAAGATGGAGCGCGCTGTTTTCACGACCGAGGTTGCAGAGGGCGTGGCCGGGCCGGAGGGGCGCGACGAGGTGTCCTTTACCGTGGCGACAAACCCCGGCGCACCCTCGGGGCCGTTGGCAAAGATCGCCTCGGGCGGGGAGTTGAGCCGGTTTCTTCTGGCGCTGAAGGTCAGCCTTTCGGCGCCCGAGGCGGGGATCACCATGATTTTCGACGAGATCGATCGCGGCGTGGGCGGGGCCACGGCGGATGCGGTCGGGCGCCGTTTGCGCCGCTTGGCGGACGGGGCGCAGGTCCTTGTGGTTACCCATTCGCCGCAGGTGGCCGCACAGGGCGCGCATCATTGGCGGGTCGAAAAGCGGGTCGAAAATGAAATGACCTTGTCGACCGTTGTGCCGCTTGATCCCTCGGAGCGCGTGGATGAGATCGCGCGCATGATTTCGGGCGACATGATCAGCGACGAGGCCCGCGCGGCCGCAGAAAAGCTGATGGGGTGACGGGGCTCTTGCGCCGGGCGATGCAGCACAGGTGAGTCGGCAAAGGTGATGAGGGCAAAGAGAAAGGGCCCCGCCTCCGGATAACGCTTAAATACAGCGCGTTAGTGCCGGAAACGGGACCCTTGCCCCAAGTTTGAAATCGCAATCATGAATGAGGAAAATCCGCCCCCAAGGATTGCATCTTTTTTGCAAGCAGCTCTGGCCCAAACGGGCAGATTGAAAAGTAGTTCTGAAGTCAGGATGCAAGAGCGCGCAAGGACTGTCATACCCCAGATGGGTTATGATGTGAAAAATCAGAGATATTTTTCCACTCGATCAAGAATTTCACGCCATTTGGCAAAGAAAGCCAGCTGTCCGCAGTCTGGATAGATGGTGAAATCGATCCACGGGTAGTCTTCCTGATAGTCTTTCAACGTGTCGGGTGGCACCTGTGGATCCTGTAAGCCGTTGAAAAACAGCACAGGTGTTTGTCCTTCGATGCGATGCACCGCAGGGGACCAGTCGGTTGTTTCCTGTTCGGTGACTTCGGCGGCGAAGGCGGCGTGGGCCATGTGATCATCCGAGAGCGAGACATCGGAGCCAACCACCATCGCTTCGAAAACCTCGGGCTGTTCGAAGGTTTCCACGTCTGCGGCGCTGTTGCCATAGACGGCATGGATGAAGGCGCGTTTGCCCAGTTTACGGGCCAGGGCAAAGCCGGCCTTGACCATGAAGGGCAGCAGGTGCGGCGTATAGCGTGCGCCGGCAAGAATGAAGCGATGCCATTTGTGCATCCGCTCGTATTGCTCGGACCGGGTGAGGGGCAAGACGCCTGCGCAGCCGATCAGGGCGGTCACGCGTTCGGGGTGGGCATCGTGGAAATGGACTGAGAAAAAGAAATCGCCCCCCATGGACATGATCGGGCAAGCCTTTACGCCGAGGTGGTCCAGCAGACGGGCGTAGTCATCGGTGATCTGTTTCGAGAGCACGGTGCCCTTGGGCAGCGGTGTCGAGGCGCCAAAACCGGGGCGCACGGGCACGATGACCTTGATCTTGCGCCGGGTGGCTTCGGCCTCGGCCGAGGCGGGCCAGCGGGTGAGGCCGTAGTCCTGTGGGCCAAACAGCAACGGGCGCCCGCCGGGATCGCCAAGGATCAGGTAATCGAGGCGGCGCCCATCGGGCAGCGAGATGGTGTGAAACGGGCGCGGTTCAAGCGTATCGAAGCCCTGTGAGGTGCGCGGCGCGTCTTCGGCGGCATCCTGCGTGTAGGTGGCGATGTCCATCGTCGACAAGGAGAGGCGGACCAATTCGGCCTGGCTTCGGGTGTCGGTCTTGGATTGGAGCGATTTGATCTGGGCGCGGACGGTTTCGATGGAGCGGCCGCGCAACTCGGCGATTTCCTTGATGGAGTGGCATTCCGACAGGGCGCGTAGAACTTCGGTTTCCGCATCGGTCAGGTCGAACACGGACTTCAGGAAGCTGTTGAAGCCCGAAGGCCAGATCAATTCCGAGGTGATTGCGATGACGAAGGGCGGCGCGTCGTCCCGGCGCATAGCCCGCAGTTGAAAGACCACGAGGCGGGATTTGTCGCGCAGCCGCGCCCGGAACATGGCCGTGCCATCGGTGTTCGCCGCAAGCAGGCGGGTGATCTGTTCCGCAAGGGCGGCGCGATCATCTTCGGCGAGGGGCAATTGGTCGAGGCTTGCGCCCGGTGACAGGCCAAAGACCGACGCGGCAGGGGGATTGAGCGCACTCAATCGCAGGTCACGACCGATGATGAAGGCCGCCGATTTATCGAACTTGGCAAGCAGTTTTTCTGGGGCCGAGACCTCGGACGGTGAAACGCCAATGGAATCCAGCACTTTGGATGCGCGGCGAAAATGGCTTTCGAAATCAATCGCCGACAGAGCGATCGGGGTGTCGAGGCTTTGCCCGCGCCGATAGGGCGAGATCAGCATTTCCCATTGATCGAGAAGCTCTTCGTAGCGGGCGGGATCGACGGCGACATCATAGAGCCGTTCGATCACGTCCTGCGCGCGCGCGTTCGGATGAGACGACGCCGATTGGGCCTTCTGTCCGGTATCAGGAGGCAGTTTTGCGTTCATTCCACCCACGTGCGTTGCTTGCAGTGCTTCTCAAAGATAAGGGGTGTCGCCATCCAATCAAAGCTAAATGCGGAAAAAGACAGTTTCGATGGATTGGGGCGCCCGTGTCTCTGGCATTGGTGTCGCGCGGGGCGGGGCCGTTGGCCGGTTCGGTGGATCATCAGGCGCTGGTGATGGAGTAGAGTTCGGACGGCTTCAGGATGAGGTCGATCCCGAGTTTGAGGCAAACCGCGAGAACGAGAAGCGACAGCAGGATGCGCAATTGTTCTGCCTTGAGTTTGAGGCCGATCTTGGTGCCGATCTGCGCCCCGATCACGCCGCCCACCAGCAGCAGAACGGCCAGAACGATATCCACACTCTGAGAGGTGTAGGCGTGCATCATCGTGGTGTAGGCCGAAACGAAGATGATCTGGAACAGCGACGTTCCGACCACGACCTTGGTTGGCATTCCGAGAATGTAAATCATCGCCGGAAGGACGATGAAGCCGCCACCGACCCCCATGATGGCCGACAACACGCCAGTCATGACGCCGACGAGCAGCGGCGGAAAGACCGAGATATAAAGCCCCGAGGCCCGGAACCGCATCCGAAGCGGCATGGCATGGACCCAATCGCGCCGCTCACGCTTGGTCCTTGGCTTGGCACCATGCTTGCGTTTTCGGCGCAGCGCATTGAGGCTTTCGATCAGCATCATCGCGCCGACAAGCCCGAGGAAAACCACGTAAAACAGATTGACCAGCAAATCGACCTGACCCAACCGGCGCAGCAGGTCGAAGACGTAAACCCCCATTGTCGAGCCCACCAAGCCGCCAAGCGTGAGGACGGTGCCCATCGGGAAATCGACGGTCTTGCGCCGAATATGGGCGAGAATGGCCGAAAAGGACGAGGCGACGATCTGGCTGGCCGAGGTGGCAACGGCCACCGCCGGGGGGATGCCGACGAAAAAGAGCATAGGGGTGATGAGAAACCCGCCGCCCACGCCGAACATGCCCGAGAGCACGCCCACGACCGCACCGATCGAGAAGAGCAGAAGGCCGTTCACCGCGACCTCTGCGATGGGCAGGTAAAGATCCATTACTCGCGAGTCCCTGAGGGGGCTATACTCAATGGGTAGAGCAGGGCGGCGAGCGGGGCAAGCCACGGGTCGGCTGTCGGCGACACATTCCGGCGAAGATGTCGCAACAGATCAAAGGCAGCTGCCCGGAAAACGCGCGCCCGGAGCGGGGGGCGCAGGTGTCGGGGGCGGTTGCGCCTGTTAGTTTCTGGTCAATTTCTGATCAGTTTCTGGGCGGGACCATCTTGCCGGGATTGAGCAGGTTTTCGGGGTCGAGGGCCTGCTTGATGGCGCCCATGACCTGCCAGCCATCGCCGTGCTCTTTTTCCATGTAGCCCAGTTTGCCCATCCCGATGCCGTGTTCCCCGGTCGCGGTGCCGCCCATGGCAAGCGCCCGGTCGACCATACGTTCGGAGGCGGCCTTTACGGTTTTCATCTGTTCGGGGTCGTCGGGGTCGAACATGATGACGGAATGGAAATTGCCATCGCCGACATGGCCCAAGATCGGGCCGTAGATGCCCGCCTGTTCCAGATCGGCGGCGGTGTCGTTCACCGCCTCGGCAAGGCGGGAAATCGGCACGCAAACGTCGGTGACGAGTGATTTCCAGCCCGGGCGCGCAGCGAAAATGGCATAGGCGCCGTTGTGGCGCATGGTCCAGAGGGCGTTGCGATCTTCGGCCCGGGTGGCCCAGTCGAAGCCGTGGCCGTTGTGATCTGCGATGATCTCGCCAAAGGTTTCGGCCATTTCCTTGACGCCGTTTTCCGAACCGTGGAACTCGATCATCAGGTGCGGAGATTCGGGCATGGTGGCCCCGGCATAGGCGTTGAAGGCCTTGGCGGTTTCGGTGTCCAAAAGCTCGATCCGGGCCATGGAAAGGCCCATCTGTATGGTGTCGATCACGGCGCGCACGGCGTCATCGACCGTGTCAAAGGCGCAGATCGCGGCCAACGTCGCCTCGGGCTGACCTTGCAGGCGCAGGGTCAATTCGGTGATCAGACCAAGCGTACCTTCGGCGCCGACGAACAGCCCGGTCAAATCGTAGCCGGCCGAGGTTTTGCGCGCCCGCGTTCCGGTGCGAATGATCCGGCCATCGCTGAGCACCACCTCGAGACCGGTGATGTTGTCGCGCATCGTGCCATAGCGCACGGCAGTGGTGCCGCTGGCACGGGTCGAGGCCATGCCCCCAAGCGAGGCATTCGCGCCGGGATCGACCGGAAAGAAAAGCCCTGTCGCGCGCAATTCCTCGTTCAGCTCCTCACGCGTGAGACCCGGCTGCACGACCGCGTCCATATCGCCCTGATGCACGGCGAGAAGTTTGTTCATACGGGTGAAATCGACCACGACGCCGCCCGAAACCGCAAGCGATTGCCCTTCAAGGGAGGTGCCCGTGCCCCAGCCGGTGACCGGAACATTGTGCGCGGCGCAGATCTTCATGATCTGCGAAACCTCTTGGGTGGATTCGGGATAGGCGACGGCATCAGGTGGAGACAGGGGAAACCATGTCTCGGAGCGACCATGCAAGTCGAGATCGGACTTGGACCGGCTGAGCCGTTGGCCTAATACTGTCGAAAGCGCATCGAGCGCGGCGTCGATCTGCATTCACGTTCCCCCCCGGGATGTATTGATCGGAGGAGACACTATGCCATGCTTTCAGGGCGGGAAAGGGCAGGTAGGCCCAAATTGACTAAAATACGAATTATCTGTTCGGTTCTATCCGATCTCGTCGCTGATACGTCGGGCGGCGCAGCTGTGAGGAACGGATGAGCAAGAACACGCGACCATTCTGGGCCGGACAGTATGACGCCATCTGCAAAGATCTGACCGTGGCTTGGAAAAGTTTCAGGCAGAAAGGGGCGTATCAGATACGGTTCTGGTTTCTTGCGCTTTTGATCGGAACGGCCGCCGGATTCGCGGCGCTGCTTTTTCGCAAGGGAATCGAAGCGCTGCAGATCCTGTTTTACGGCACGGATGATGCCAATAACCTGCATACGTTGGCCGGATCGCTTCCTTGGTATTGGCTGGTGGCGGTGCCGGTCATGGGCGGGCTTGCGGTCGGGTTGATCTTGCACTTTTTCACCGAGGATGGGCGGGTTCGCGCGGTTGCCGATGTGATCGAAGGCGCGGCGATGTATCAGGGCCGGGTCGAGCGGCGCGCCGGGGTGGCGAGCGCGGTTGCCTCGCTCATCACGCTTGGTATGGGCGGATCGAGCGGGCGCGAAGGGCCGGTCGTGCATATCGCCGCCACGATTTCATCCTGGGTCAGTGAGCG
Organism: Rhodalgimonas zhirmunskyi; assembly: GCA_030848925.1. Taxonomy (GTDB): domain Bacteria; phylum Pseudomonadota; class Alphaproteobacteria; order Rhodobacterales; family Rhodobacteraceae; genus Rhodalgimonas; species Rhodalgimonas zhirmunskyi. The sequence goes on along the minus strand of JANFFA010000004.1, from coordinate 302,979 downwards.
CATTCACGCCAGCGGCCTGACCGGGCGGGATTTGCTGGGCTGCGCGGTGGCGGCGGCGGTTTCGGCAAGCTTCAATGCGCCGATTGCCGGTGCGCTGTTCTCGCTTGAAGTGGTGCTGAGGCATTTCGCGGTGCATGCTTTCGCGCCGATCGCGATTGCCAGCGTCGCGGGCACCGTGATCAACCGGATGGCGTTTGGCGATGTGACAGAATTTGTCCTGCCCGTTGCCTCGAACCTTCAGTTTTACGTCGAGTTGCCTGCTTACCTTATGCTTGGGTTGGTGTGCGGATTGCTGGCCGCGATTTTGATGCGGGCCGTTTTCCTGGCGGAAGATTTGGGAAATCACCTTCAGGCGCGCAGCGGTATACCGCGCTGGATCAGGCCCGCGATCAGCGGCGGGATGCTTGGCGTTCTGGCGATATGGTTTCCCCATATTATCGGGGTTGGGTACGAGACGACATCGCGCGCCCTGACCGGCGAGTTGGTGTTGCACGAGGCTTTTGTCTTTGCGGCCCTCAAGGTGGTTGCGGTGGCGATCACCTTTGGCGGGCGCATGGGCGGGGGGATCTTTTCGCCCGCATTGATGGTCGGCGCGCTGACCGGGCTGTCGTTCGGGTTTGTTGCAACTGGGGTCTTCCCCGAGGTTTCTGGGTCGGTAACGTTATATGCCCTGGCCGGAATGGGGGCCGTTGCCGCGGCGGTGCTGGGGGCGCCGATTTCGACCACGATGATCGTTTTCGAACTGACGGGAGACTGGCAGACGGGCTTGGCCGTGATGGTGGCGGTCAGCACATCGTCTGCGCTTGGGACGCGGCTGGTCGAGCGGTCGTTTTTCCTGACTCAGCTTGAACGGCGCAACGTGCATTTGGCGCGCGGCCCGCAGGCCTATCTTTTGGCGATGTTCCGGGTGGCGAGCCTGATGAAGCCGCTGGAGGATCGCGAATGCCCCGAGGAAGACGACCTGTGGGAGTTGGTGCAAAACGGCGTTTACGTCGATGGCAACTCCACGCTGGAGGCGGCGATGCCTGTGTTCGAGCGCTCGGACGCGGCCTATCTGCCGGTTTTGAGCATCTCGTCAGAGGATCAGCCCCCCGAGCTTTGGGGTGCGCTTTGGTATGTCGATGCGCTCAAGGCCTATAACCGGGCGCTGGCGGCCACGGCGGAAGAGGAACATAGTTGAGCAGACTGTCGGGGAGGACGGTGAGATGAGCGATATTCGGAACCTGCGGGGGGTGGTGCCCTACCTGCCGACGCCGCTGACGGCGGGTGGCGAGGTGGATGAAGCCGCGCTGAAACGGCTTTGCGATCACCTGATCAAGGAAGGTGTTCATGGGCTGACGCCGTTGGGGTCGACCGGGGAATTTGCTTATCTTGATTTCGCAGCGAAAGAGCGTGTCGTTGCGGCGACGGTTGACGCCGCCGCAGGGCGCGTGCCAGTGATTGCAGGGGTTGCCGCGACCACGATCCGCGATGCGAAGATGCAGGCAAAACGCTGGGCCGCGCTGGGGGCGGATGGCATCTTGGCGGTGATGGAGGCCTATTTCCCGGTGCCAGATCAGGGCGTGATCGACTATTTCACCGCTGTGGCCGATGCAACGGACCTGCCCGTGACGCTCTATACCAACCCCAATTTCCAGCGCTCAGACCTGACGCTGGATGCGATCGAGGCACTGTCGCATCATCCCAACATCCTGTTCGTGAAGGACGCGTCGACCAACACCGGCCGTTTGCTTTCGATGCTTAACCGGTGCGAGGGGCGGATCGGTGTTTTCGCGGCGTCGTCGCATATTACCACTGCCGTGATGCTGATCGGGGGGCGGGGCTGGCTTGCCGGGCCGTCCTGCCTGATCCCGCGTCAGTCCGTGCGGCTGTTCGAGTTGTGCGAAGCTGGGGAATGGGATGCCGCGATGGAGTTGCAGCGCGCGCTTTGGGCGGTGAATCAGGTTTTCGCGAAGTTCAACCTTGCCGGGGCGGTGAAGGCCGGCCTTCGGCTGCAAGGGTTTGAGTGCGGAGAGCCGGCCCCGCCCCAACCCGCGCTTGGCCCAGAGCAGGTGGCGGCGGTGAAAGCCGTGCTGGAGCGTGTCGGCGCGCTTTGAGCGGTGGTGCTTGGCGCGCGACGCCGCGCTCTGCGGTCAGACCCGTTCGACGGCGACCTCGTCACTTTTGTAGAAGGCGAGGTAATCCTTGATCCGCGACACATCCGCGAGCGGTGCCTCGTAAGACCAGGCCGCGTTCTGGATCGTCTTTGACTTGGTGACGATCGAAAAATAGCTCGCGTCGCCCTTGTGCGGGCAATGGGTGCTGTGATCGGTCTCTTCCAGAAAGATCGTCGCGATGTCTTCGCGCGGGAAATAGATGACCGGTGGATACTCTCCCTCGGTCAGTTCCAGTGCGGCGCGGGTTTCACCCAGAACGGCGCCACCGGCGCGCACGACCCATGTGCCCGGCGCTTGCCGGATCGTAATTTTCGCAGTGCTCAACATCTCTTCCCCTTCATGTCCATAAAAGAACCGTCACGCCCTGCCGCTATTCAGGGCAGGGGGATACGGTCTTCGAATAAATTGGCCGCGTAACGACTATGTAACCTATCACGCTTGAAGCGGCGCGGTTGCTTCCTGCAACCATAGCGCAGCTCTTGGGGAAACCCGAGGGCTGATTTTGTCGCGGCACGTGGCGTGATACTGATTGAGCCACGCAATTTCGCCTGCGTCCAGCATTTCAGAAACAATCAACCGGCGGTCGATCGGCACCCAAGTGAGCGTCAGGAAGTCATACATTGCGCGATCATCGGCCCCGTCGAGCGCGCCCGCCTCTTGCACGACGATCAGGTTTTCGATCCGGATGCCGAAGGCCCCTTCGCGGTAATACCCCGGTTCGTTCGACAGGATCATGCCCGGCGCGAGTGGGGTGGTAGAGACCCGCGAAAGCCGTTGCGGCCCCTCGTGAACGCAGAGGTAGACGCCGACGCCGTGGCCGGTGCCGTGGTTGAAATCCTGCCCGGCCAGCCAAAGCGGATAGCGTGCCAGCGCGTCCAGATCACGGCCCGCAAGACCCTTGGGGAAGCGGGCGCGAGAAATCGCGATCATGCCCTTGAGAACGCGGGTAAAAGCGGTGCGTTCCTCTTCTCCGACCTGTCCGATAGGCAGGGTGCGGGTGATGTCGGTGGTGCCGTCGAGATACTGACCGCCGCTGTCGACGACGATCAGCTCGCCCTCTTCGAGGCGGCTGTTGCTGTCCTCGGTCACGCGGTAATGCATCACCGCGCCGTTGGGACCGGTGCCGGCGATCGTATCGAAGGAAATGTCGCGCAGCGCGTTGGTGGCGCGGCGCGCGCCTTCAAGGTTGGTGACAATGTCGATCTCGGTCAGGGTGCCCGGCGGTTGGGCGTCGAACCACATGAGGAATTCGACCATTGCTGCGCCGTCGCGCAGGTGCGCCTCTTGCGTGGCCGCGATTTCGGCGGTGGTCTTGCGGGCCTTGGGCAAGATGCAAGGGTCGTCGGCGAGCGCGATGTCCTTGCCGTCTTCGGACAGGGCATGGAGCACGGCCACGGGCGCGGTCTTGGGGTCGAGGCGGATGGTGCCGTCAAGCGTGCGCAGCATCGGCAGGAAGCCGGACCACGGCCGCAAAGTGACCTCGTCGCCCAAGTGAGCGCGCAGCGTATCGTCGGCCTTGGCCGGGTCGGTGAACAGCGCGACATGGCCATCAGCGCGCAGGATGGCAAAGGCATGTGGCACCGGGTTGCGCGGAATGTCCGCGCCGCGGATATTGAGCAGCCAGGCGATGCTGTCGGGCAGGGTGATCACCGCCGCCGATTGACCCGCGGCTCGCAGCTCCGCCGAAAGGCGCGTGCGTTTGCTTGCGTGGCTCTCGCCGGCAAGTTCGTCCGGATAGGGCATGATCGGGCCCAGTGGCGGCGCAGGCTGATCCGGCCAGATGTGATCGACAAGGTTCTGAATAGGCTTGAAGCCAATACCGTGGGGCGCGCCAGCCTCTTCCAGCCGGTCGATTTCATCCGGCACATGCAGCCAAGCGTCATAGCCCACGATGCTGCCCTCGGGCAGCTTTTCAACCAGCCAGTCGGCCAATTGCACCTCGGGCCAGTCGACCGGGGTGAAACGCGCGAGATCGACTTGTCGCTTGACCTGTGTGCGATAGCGCCCGTCGACGAATACGCCGGCAATGTCGGGCAACACCGCGCAGAACCCGGCCGAGCCGGTAAAGCCGGTGAGCCATGAAAGCCGTTCGTCATGCGGGGCGACGTATTCGCCCTGATGCGCATCGGCGCGGGGCACCAGAAAAGCACTGACCCGGGCCTGTGCCATCGCCTCGCGCAGGGCGGCAAGACGGGGCGGGCCCTGATCGGGGCTGGCGGTGTCCTCGAATGATTGGAACATGGGCTCTCCTTCGCGCTTTGGCCTGTATTGAGCCGCGATTGCCGCCGGGGTGCAAGGCCAGAATAGGGTGCACCAAGCGTAGATGTCGGAAGCCTGCGGCGCGAGTATTTATGGAAAAATGAAAGGAACGGCCCGCGCCCCTTTCATTTTTCTGAAAATACTCAAATGCAACGGGCCAAGCCGGGCATGCCGGTCAGATGGCCTTGCGGATTCCCGAGAAACGGGCGCGCGCGCGCGGGTCGTGATCGAACAATGCGGCGAGTTGTTCGGTCATGGCGCCGGCGAGTTGTTCAACATCGGTGATGGTGACCGCGCGATCGTAATAGCGGGTCACGTCATGGCCGATGCCGATGGCCAAAAGCTCGACCTGTTTGCGCTTTTCGATCATGGCGATCACGTCGCGCAGGTGTTTTTCAAGGTAGTTAGCCGGGTTTACCGACAAAGTGGAATCATCGACCGGGGCGCCGTCCGAGATCACCATCATGATCTTGCGCGCCTCGGGGCGTTGCGACATGCGGCGGTGCGCCCATTCGAGCGCCTCGCCGTCGATGTTTTCCTTCAACAGCCCTTCTTTCATCATCAGCCCGAGGTTGGGGTGCGCACGTCGCCATGGGGCATCGGCGCGTTTGTAGATGATGTGGCGCAGGTCATTGAGGCGACCGGGTTGCTGCGGGCGGCCTTCGTTGAGCCATTTCTCGCGGCTTTGTCCGCCTTTCCACGCGCGGGTGGTGAAACCGAGGATCTCGACCTTCACGTCGCAGCGTTCCAGCGTGCGGGCCAGAACATCGGCGCAGATCGCGGCGATGGAGATGGGACGTCCGCGCATCGAACCGGAATTGTCGAGCAGGAGCGTGACGACGGTGTCGCGGAACTCCATATCCTTTTCGCGCTTGAAGCTGAGCGGGGTGGTCGGGTTGGCCACCACGCGGGCAAGGCGGCCTGCGTCGAGGATGCCCTCTTCGAGGTCAAACTCCCACGAGCGATTCTGTTGCGCCTGAAGGCGGCGTTGCAGCTTGTTGGCGAGCCGCGAAACAGCGCCTTTGAGTGGTTCGAGTTGCTGATCGAGATAGGCGCGCAGGCGTTCCAATTCGGCCGGTTCGGCCAGATCTTCGGCGGCGATTTCTTCGTCGAACTCGGTCTCGAACGCCTTGTAATCCGGATCGGCATCCGAGATCGGCGCGGGGGGCGGTGGCTCGAGCGGGGCTTCGCCCTCGGGCATTTCGGCCTCGTCCGACATTTCGTCTTCGGCCATTTCGTCCATCGAGACCTGGGCCTCGGTGGCGTCTTGCTGTTCGTCTTGGCTCTGTTCGGGATCGGCTTCGCCGCTGTCCTCTTGGGACTGTTCGTCGCCGTCTTCTTCGTCTTGTTCCTGATCCTGGTTCTGATCGTCCTGATCTTCTTCGGACTCGTCATCCGAGGCGTCGGGATCTTCGCCCAGTTGATCGCCATAGCCCAGATCGCGGATCACCTGGCGGGCGAAGCGGGCGAAATCGGATTGGTCGGCCAGCTTTTCCTGCAGGCCTTCGAGGGTTTCGCCGGCTTGCTCTTCGATGAAGCCTTGGCGCAGTTCCATGATGTTGCGCGCGCCTTCGGGCAGGTCACGGCCGGTGGCGAGGTGGCGGATGAGATACCCTGCGGCGGCCGCAAGCGGCGCTTCGGCGGCGTCGGTGATGCTGCCATAGCCGCGACGGCCCGCGTCGTCGGCGATCTTGGCGTCGATGTTGCCTGCGGTGCCGGGCATGTCGCGCGCGCCCATCGCTTCGCAGCGGGCGGTTTCCATCGCCTCGTAGATATCGCGCGCGAGATCGCCCTCGGGGGAGTAACGCGCGTGGGTGCCAGCGTCGTGATACTTGTGGCGCAGCGCCAGCGCGTCTGCCGTGCCGCGCGCCAGCAGAACCTCTTCGCGGGTCATCCGGCGGCTGACCTGTGGCAGGCGCATGGAGTCGCCCGCGAGCCCAGAGGGATCAACGGTGTAAGAGACCGTCAGTTCGGGATCGTCGGCCATCACCTTGGTGGCTTCGGCGAGGGCCTTCTTGAACGGATCGGCCGGATTATCGCTTGGCTTCTTCATGCGCCTGTTATCGGGCCTCGGCGCGAGCGCTGCAAGGTAGAATCAGCGCAAATCTGGGTGAGGGACGCACAAGCCAACCAGCCCGGATAATGACGGCACAGGAGCGGGGAAGGATGAGGCGCGGCAGCATCAAGTAAATCTTCATGCGGGGATGGCACATTCTGGGGGCAGAATTCAGGAGAACCGGATGAGTTACGATGCGCAAAACAGCGAAAACCAGCCTGATTTGGGGATAATCAGTGCCCGACTGGACGGAATCGAGTCGCGTGTTGATGACCTTGCCGTGCAAATCGGCCGGATCGCACGGATGGCGACGCTCACAGCGGCGCGGGTGGAAATCAGGGGGAGCGGCGAAGTGAGCGGCGTGGGCAATGCCCCCGACGGATCAGGTGCCGGTTAGGCCGATGGATTGTTCGAACTCTTCCCAGCTTTCATCCATTGGCCAAGCCTGTGACAGCATGGGGATACCGATATGCCCGTATCGGACCGAAAGTTGCCGTTCGGATTGCCCTTCGCCGACGTCGGTGAGGGCCATGAGGTAGATCATGCTGGCGAATCCGGTGCGGTCAGCCCCGCTTTTGCAATGAATGAGCAGGGGCTTGGGCGCGGCTTTCATCAACGCGATCAGCGCCTCGGCTTTCGCGGGTTCAAAATGATGGGTCGCGGACATCTGGAAATCGAAGTGTTCGAGGCCGGCTTGTTTTGTCGCGGCGAGTTCTTCCTCGTACCAGTCTGCGCCGGGGGCGGCGCCACGCAGGTTGATCACGGATTTTCCGCCGTGCTCTTGCGAAAAGGCCGCAAGCATATCGGCAGAAGGCTGGGCCGAGCGGTAAAGCTCGCCCTTGCGCACTTCGTGGAAATTACCGCTGAGTTGCAGGTAGGCGAGAAACGCGAGCAGCAAGAAGAACAGGACACCGGTGGCCTTGAGGGCGGCGAAGATCATTCGCCGCCGCGACCATGCCACTTTGGACCCGGCCAGACTCATCCGAGGCTGAGGCTGGCGGCGCTTTCAGGCAGTTCTTCGTCAAAGCAGCGCTGGTAGAATTCGGCGACTGTCTGGCGCTCAAGCTCGTCACATTTGTTGAGGAAGCTGACGCGGAAGGCGTAGCCGATATCACGGAAGATTTCGGCGTTTTGAGCCCAGTTGATCACGGTCCGCGGCGACATGACGGTGGAAAGATCCCCGTTCATGAAGGCGGTCCGGGTCAGGTCGGCCACGGTCACCATCTGGGCGATCTGCTTGCGGCCCTTCTCGGTGTTGAAATGCGGGTTCTTGGACAGCACGATCATCGTCTCGGCATCGTGGCTGAGGTAGTTGAGCGTGGCGACAAGGCTCCAACGGTCCATCTGGGCCTGGTTGATCTGCTGAACGCCGTGATAGAGGCCGGTGGTATCGCCGAGGCCGACGGTGTTGGCGGTGGCGAACAGGCGGAAATAGGGGTGCGGCGTGATCACCTCGTTCTGGTCGAGCAGGGTCAGCTTGCCATCATGTTCGAGGATCCGCTGGATCACGAACATCACGTCGGCACGGCCAGCATCGTATTCATCGAACACGATTGCGGTGGGGTGGCGCAGCGCCCAAGGCAGGATGCCTTCGTGGAATTCGGTGACCTGAACGCCGTCTTTCAGCTTGATCGCGTCCTTGCCGATCAGGTCGATCCGCGAAATGTGGCTGTCGAGGTTGACGCGCACACAGGGCCAGTTCAGCCGCGCGGCGACCTGTTCGATATGGGTGGATTTGCCCGTGCCGTGATAGCCTTGGATCATGACGCGGCGGTTGTGGCTGAAGCCGGCAAGGATGGCGAGGGTGGTGTCGGGATCGAACTTGTAGGTCGGATCGAGTTCGGGCACGCGATCGGTTGGTTCTGCAAAGCCCTTGATCTTCATGTCGGTGTCGATGCCAAACACATCGCGGACCGAGATATCCTCGGTGGGTTTTGCGTTGCTGTCGAGCGATCCGTCGGCCATCTGATTTCCTTACCTGTCCAATCGGCCCGGACGGATGCCGCGCCTGCGATATTTCGCCTTGTGGTGCATCAAAACGCAACCAAGGGCAAGAGGCAGGCGGATGACAGAGCCGCAGAGGGGGGAAATGACGCAGCGAAGCATCCGGTTCGCCCCTCCCTGCGGCACACGGATATTCACAGAGGCGTGAGAGGGCGACATGAGACTGATCCGGTGTGAAGGCTGCTCCGTAGTCCTAGCATACCCTCGCCATTGTGGTGAGAGAGAGAAGGAGAAAATTCATGAAGCTCAACACTGTATCCGCAAGCCTGATCGCTGGTGTCCTGTCGCTGGGCGTTGCCCCGGCTGCCTTTGCCGGGTCGCACGCGACAATGGTTGGCGGCGCCGAGATGCTTCCCTCCAAGAACATCGTCGAGAACGCCGTGAATTCGAAAGATCACACCACGCTGGTTGCGGCCGTGACCGCTGCGGGTCTTGTCGATACGCTGAGCGGGCCGGGTCCGTTTACCGTCTTTGCACCGACCAATGACGCCTTCGCCAAGCTGCCGGATGGCACGGTCGAGACGCTGCTCAAGCCCGAGAACAAGGAAACGCTCACCAAGATCCTGACCTGCCACGTTGTTGCGGCAGATGCGATGTCGGATGCGATCGGCAAGATGATCGCGGACGATGGCGGTGAGCATGACGTGGCAACCGTGGGCGGTTGTGTCCTCAAGGCCAAGATGGCTGGCGGCACGATTGAGTTGACCGACGAAAATGGTGGCACCGCACTGGTCACCATTCCCGACGTCAAGCAATCCAATGGCGTCATCCATGTCATCGACGGCGTGCTCCTGCCGAAGATGTAAGCCGGAAGGGCAGTGATCCGGCAGTTGTTGTCCCACCCCCGGGGCGCTGCCGGGCAGGTCACCCGCAGGTCGCAAGGCTTGCGGGTGATCGCGTTTAAGGGGCTGGAAAAAGCAATGCTTTTGGCCTTTTATCGCAAAACGCCCTGCGACAGGGCGACCTGCAAAAGGGGCGCGCGTTGAGATGACCCGGAAATTTTCGATTCTGTATGAGCTTTACGAAGGCCATACCCGCCGCGCGCATGTCTTTCGCTATGGTTTGTTGATTTTCGATCTTGTGACAATCGCGTTTGTCATCGTCACCTCGTTCTTTGCCCATACCCTGACGATCGAGGTCATCGATGCGGTGATCGGCGTCGTTATCCTTGTGGATTTCATTGCCCGGCTTCTGATCCAGCATGACAGGGGGCGGTTTCTGCTGCGGTTGGCGACCTGGGCGGATTTGGTGGCAGTGCTGTCCTTCCTTGCGCCGATTGCGGGCGAGGGCTTTGGTTTCCTGAGAATTTTGCGCACCTTGCGGCTGTTGCACACCTATCAGATGGCCAGCCGCTTGCGGCGCGATTTCAAATATTTCCGTGACAATGAGGATGTGATCCTCGCCCTGATCAACCTTGTGGTCTTTCTCTTCGTGATGACGGGGCTGATCTATACCACACAGTATGGCCGCAACGTGCAGATCGGGAATTATGCCGATGCGCTTTACTTCACGGTGACAACGCTGACCACGACGGGGTTCGGCGATATCACCTTGAACGGAACGGGGGGGCGGTTGCTTTCGGTGGCGGTGATGATCGTGGGGATCACGCTGTTCCTGCGATTGGCGACCGCGCTCTTTCGGCCGCGCAAGGTGCGCTATACCTGCCCGACCTGTGGGCTGAAACTGCATGATCCGGATGCGGTGCATTGCAAGCATTGCGGCACGCTGGTCAAGATCGAGACCGACGGCGTGGTTTGAAGGCATGATTTGCGATCGGCGCCGTGCTGGCGGCCAATGTTTCAACGCTTTCACGCGGAGTTGCACGGGCTTCATTTGATTGGCGCGGGCCTATGGCGCAAGATAGGTCAAGGAGGCATTGACCCATGAAAAGACGACATTTTTTCGGTACGGCGATTTCGGCAGCGGCGCTGGGCCTTGCGGGATTTCGGCCCCAGCGGGCCGAGGCGGCGTTCGAGATCACGCGCACCGACGCCGAGTGGCGCGCGATGCTCAATTCGTTGGAGTATGACGTGATGCGCAAGGAGGGCACGGAGCGTGCCTTCACCTCGCCGCTGGACAAGAATTATGCGCCGGGCACCTATCTGTGCCGCGGCTGTGACCTGCCGCTGTATTCGAGCAAGACCAAGTTCGATAGCGGCACCGGCTGGCCGAGTTTCTATGCTGCGCTGCCGGGCGCGGTTGGCACACGGGAAGACCGCAAACTGTTCATGGTGCGCACGGAATGCCACTGTAGCCGCTGCGGTTCGCACCTTGGGCATATCTTTGACGACGGGCCGAAACCCACCGGCAAGCGGCATTGCATCAACGGTGTGAGCCTTGTGTTTCAGCCCGCGTGAGGGCGGCGCGAAGGTTGACGCGCGCGATACGGAGATAAAAAAGAGGCGGGCACTTGGCCCGCCTCTTTGCGATTGAAAGCAGTGGTTTTCGCGGCGCATTTACTTGAAGTTGCGGCTTTCCTTGAGTTGATCCCACGCCCACATGACCTCTTGCAGTTGCTCTTCCTGAGAGCGGTCGCCACCGTTGATGTCGGGGTGCAGAACCTTGATCAGGGCTTTGTAAGCTTTGCGCACCTCGGTCTTGGTGGCGGTATCCTTGATTTCGAGGATCTCGACAGCGCGCCGTTCGGTGGCGGGCAGGCGTCGACCGGGCGCGCCGGCGCGGCCCTTGCCGGGGTTCTGCGTGGCGTTCGCGCCCAGCACCTGATGCGGGTCTTCGATGCCAAGGCGCGCCCATGCGCGGGCCTCGGGATCGCCCAAGGGCTTGGTCTGGCGTTCCCAGACTTTATCCTTTGACATCTGTGCGTTGAGTTCGGCCTCGGTGGTGCCGTCGAAGAAGTTCCACTTCAGGTTATACTCGCGGATATGCTCCTTGCAGAACCAGTAGAATTCATCGAGCACATCGGGCGCCTTGGGCGCGCGATATTTGCCCGGCTCTTCGCAGCCCTCGTGTTCGCAGATGCGAACCGACGTCTCGGACGCGCCGGACATGCCACGCCGTCCGCGAGGATTTTTCTTCTTCGCGGAAGAGACGGACATATCGAAACCAAAGGGATCGGGTTTGGTCATGATGGAACACCTTTTCGACTCGGACCCGGGACTATACCCTGTATCGCGAAATGGAAAAGGGGTTCGGGGTCAAAAAATGACGAAAGAAATTGAAATTCGGGCGGCTCTGGAAGCGGCTTTCGAGGCGCAAGACATTGAAGTTGTGAATGAATCCGCGCGCCATGCAGGACATGCGGGCGATGACGGTTCGGGCGAGAGTCATTTCGCGATCCGGCTGCGGGCGCCGGAGTTGGCCCAGATGAACCGCGTGGCGCGGCATCGGGCCGTTCACGCGGCTTTGGGGCCGGAGTTGGTGGCGTCGATCCATGCGCTGCGGATGGATCTGGGCTGAGGCGGCAGGGCGCGCGGCCCGGCCTTCGTTTCAGTCGTCTTTTCGGGGTGGAGCGCGGAAAATCACCTGTGGTGCATTGTCTTCGCCTTGCGGACGCGCGCCAAGCGGCGGCTCGTTGCGCGGCGGCGTCGCCGGGACCGGATCGGCCAGAGGCGCGGGCGCTTTGGGTTTTTCGACCGATGCGGCGGGTGTCGGGGGTTCACTCGGCGTGGGCTGTTTTACCGCAGGGGGGTTAACAGCCGGTTGCGCGGGCGTTTCGGCCGGGGCCTTGGTTGGGGCGGTTTGCGCAGTCACGGCGCGGCGAAAGACCAGCAGATCGCGGTAGACCACCTGTGAGGAGGTGAGGCGCTGGCGCTCTTCGGAGGGGAGGGTTTCGGCGCGCTGAAACTCCCACCCCTGGGCCGCTTCTTGGTTCATAAGCTCTTGAATGGAAAGGGCGAAACGCTCTTCCGGGGCTTTTACGCCCTTGGCCTTTGTGCCCTTTCGCGGGGCGGGGAGGACCTTGTATTCATACTGCGTCATTTTGGGTCTCGCCTGAAGTCATGGGGGGCCTTGTAGCAAGCCTGTTGCCGGGTTTCCAGATGGGCCGGGTTAACGAGCGATGACCCGCCCGCACAATTGGGTTAACGCGGGAAAGGGGCGAAAACCGCGTGTCTGCAAACCGTATGGCGGCTGGCTGCTTTGCGTCGGGCATGGAACGCGCCGCTGAGGGGGCGGTGAAACCTTTCGCCACCGTACGGTGGAGGGCTGGCGCGGTGGAGAGGTGGCCCGCCTTACTTGCGCTTGATTCCGATCGGTTGGCCGACTGTGGCGGGGATGGGGAGGGCTTCGTGCGCTTTTTTCAGGGCGCGGAAGTTCGCGAGAATATTCTCGGGCATGGGGGCGACGCGGGGGCCGGACATGTCGATGTGCAGGCCAAGCCCTTCGCCGCTGGCCGAGACCCAGCCGTCGGGGTGCAGGATTTCCTGATAGAAGTGAAAGCGCTTCTCGTCGTGGTCGAGCAGCTGGTAGGTGACGGTCAGCTGATCGCCTTCGTGCACCTCGCGCAGGTAGCGGACGTGGAATTCGGCAATGAAAGTGGTGTGGTTGTGAGTGTCGCGGTAGTCGGGGCCGAAGCCCAGCACCTCCCACAGTTGATCGACGCCGGTGTCGAACAGGACGTTGTAATAGGCCATGTTGAGGTGGCCGTTATAGTCGATCCATTCGGGCCTTACGGCGATCGGGGAAGAGCGGAAGGGGGCGTCCATCGGAACCTCGCGCGTCAGGTGAAGGGTTTGAAGACCACCGCCCAGAGGATGGCGATGACGAGGAAGACCGAAACCTCGTTGAAGATGCGCAGGAAGAGATCGCCCTCGCGAAATTCGCCGCGCCGGGCGCGCAGGACGAGGCGGCCGGTCCAGACGTAATGGACGGCGAGCACGGTCACGAGCGCGATCTTGATATGCGTCCACGGCGCAAAGCCCCAGAGCGCCCAGGCAAGGTAGAGCCCGGTGATCACGCCGATCACGGCGAGCATGGCCGAAAAGCGATAGAGCCGAATGGTCAGATCGCCGGTGGGGCCGAATTCGCCGGTCTTGGCGTATTCGCGTTTCCAATAGATGAGAGCGCGGGGGACGGCAAAAACGCTCGTGACCCAGCCCATGACACAGAGAATGTGTATGACGATGATCCAGTCCATGGGCGGTGGTTTGCCTTGTGCGCGAGGGAGTTGCAAGAGGGGACGGTGTGCGGCGCTCGGCTGGCGCCATCGCCCCGCCCACCGTCCCACAAAGGCCGTCCCGCGAGGCGGGCTGGCCCCACCCCGGGAAGGGGAAGGGCCGGGATTGATGTCTGGGCCTTGGGTTTAGGGGCGCAGCATGACCTTGCCGAGGCGACCGGGGGTGAGGGCGGCGGTCATGGCCTCGCGCGCCAGATCGAGGGGGAAGGTGCCGCCAGTGTCGAGGGTCAGATCACCCGTCATGGCGAGGGTGACGAGTTCGGTGATGAGGGTCTTGCGCTTTTCCGGGGCCATTTCGGCGCTGACGCGTGAGCCCCAGAAGCCCTTGATCGTGATGTGTTTCATGATCAGCGGGCCGGAGGTCAGCGGCATCGGCGCGCCGGTGGCGGTGCCGAAAATGATCAGTTCGCCGTCCTGCGACAGAAGGTCGATCAGGTGGGGCGTCACCTCGCCCCCGACGGAATCGATGGCCGAGGCGACGCGGCCTTGGCCAATCAGGGCGCGGGCGACGTCTTGCCAGCCGTCGTCCGAGGTGGAGAGCACGTTGTCGATGCCGGCGGCGCGCAGTTCTTCTGCGGCCTCGGTCCGGCGCACGAGGTTGATGAGGTTGAGGCCGCGGGCCTTGGCCAGCACCACCATGATCCGGCCCACCGCGCCGTTGGCGGCGGTCTGGATGATCCAGTCGCCTTTCTTGGCCTGTAGCGTTTCGAGCAGGGAAATGGCCGAGAAGGGCATGGCGATGAGCTGTGCGCCAAGTTCATCCGAAATCTGATCGGGCAGGGGGAGGAGGCCATTGGCGGGGGCGATGAAGTATTCGGCCCACGCCCCATGCACACCGGCGATGGCGATGCGCTGGCCGATCAGGGCCTTGTCGACGCCGGGGCCGGTCGCTTCGACGATGCCTGCGGCCTCGGAACCGCCGATGGCGCCGGGGAGGGGGGGCTTGTAGCCGTAATTGCCGCGGATCGTCCAGAGATCGTGGTTGTGGATCGGCGACAGCAGGGTGCGGACCAGCACCTCGCCTGCGTTTGGGGTGGGGGTGTCGGTTTCGCGGGTTTCGAGCACGTCGGCGGGTTCACCGAAGGTGTCGTGGAGAGCGGCTTTCATGGGGTATTCCTTTGTTATGCGCCGGTTACGAGGCGCGTTTTGATGTCTTGGACCACCGCTTCGAGCGGGTGTGGGTCGTGAGCGAGTTTCGACAGGATCGCGGCCCCGAGGAACTGTGCGTAGAGCACTTGGGCGGCGTGATGAGCTGTTTGATCGGTGAGGTCTTGGAGGCGCAGGGAGCCATCGGCCACGCCTTCGCGCAGCATGGCGGCAAGGCGGGTGACGAGGGCCCGTGCGCCCGCATCGAGCACCGCGCGCATGGTGTCGGAGAGATCGGCCACCTCGGCCCCGAGCTTGACCACGAGGCAGGTGTTGACCAGCCCGGCCTCACGCTCGTGATCGAGCCAGGCGTCGCAGAAGGTGAGCAGCTTGTCGGCGCCGTTGAGGTCGCGGGCGAGGATGGCATCGACGCGGGCGAGGTAGTCATCGACGTAGTCTTGCAACAGCGCCTGACCGAAGGCCTCTTTCGAGGGGAAGTAGTGGTAGAACGAGCCCTTCGGCACGCCGCTTGCCTTGAGCAGCGTCGAGAGGCCCATGCCGCCGAAACCCTGCACCGTGACCAGTTTACGGCCGGTGGCGAGGATGGTTTCGCGGGTGGAATCGGGTTTTGTTGGCTGTGTCATAGGAGGGGAGATAAGGATGAATAGACCGGTCGTCTAGTGCGGGCATGAGCGAAATCGGACAAGAAAATGTGAACTGGGGGGGGAAGATGCGCGAGCGTGATCTGGCCCGGTGGGTAGAGCGCGGGATCAGGTCGGGGCAGCTATCGGGGGATTGGGTAGGTATCCGGGCGAGACCCCGGATACCTGAATGTATTCGGGCGGTTAACTGCCCAGCTTTTGTGCGACCAACTGGTTGACCGCCTTGGGGTTGGCCTTGCCGCCGGTGGCTTTCATCACCTGACCGACGAACCAGCCCGCCAGCTTGGGGTTGACCTTGGCCTTTTCGACCTGTGCCGGGTTGTCGGCGATGATCTGGTCGAGGGCGGCCTCGATCGCGCCGGTGTCGGTGACCTGCTTGAGACCTTCGGTTTCGACGATCTCTTCGGGGTCGCGGCCCGAGGTATAGGCGATTTCGAACACGTCCTTGGCGATCTTGCCCGAGATGGTGTCGGATTTGATCAGGCGGATGATGCCGCCCAGCTGCGCGGGCGAGAGCGGGCTGTCGGCGATGTCCTTCTCGTCGGTCTTGAGGCGACCGAAGAGTTCGTTGATGACCCAGTTGGCGGCCAGCTTGCCATCTTCACAGGCCGAAACCACCTGTTCGAAATAGGCGGCCGAGGTGGTGTCGGCGGTCAGCACCGAGGCGTCGTATTCCGTCAGGCCATAATCGCCCATGAAGCGGGCCTTCTTGGCATCGGGCAGTTCGGGGAGCGAGGCCTTGATGTCATCGACCCACGCCTGTTCGATTTCCAGCGGCAGCAGGTCGGGGCAGGGGAAGTAGCGGTAATCATGCGCCTCTTCCTTGGAACGCATCGAGCGGGTCTCGTTCTTGTCCGGATCGTAGAGGCGGGTTTCCTGCACCACTTCGCCGCCCTCTTCGAGGATCTTGATCTGACGGCGGGCCTCGTATTCGATCGCGGCCTGAATGAAGCGCATGGAGTTCATGTTCTTGATCTCGCAGCGGGTGCCGAGGTGGCCGAAATCCTGCGTTTCCATGTATTTCTCGTACTGGCCGGGACGGCAGATCGAGACGTTCACATCGGCACGCAGGTTGCCGTTTTGCATGTTGCCATCACAAGTGCCCAAGTAGCGCAGAATCTGGCGCAGCTTGGTGACGTAGGCGGCGGCCTCTTCCGGGCCGCGGATGTCGGGGCGCGAGACGATTTCCATCAGTGCCACACCGGTGCGGTTGAGATCGACGAAGGACATATTGGGATCCATGTCGTGGATCGATTTGCCGGCGTCCTGTTCAAGGTGGATACGTTCGACCCGCACGAGGCGGGCGACGCCGGGCCCCATGTCGACAAGGATTTCGCCTTCGCCGACGATCGGTTCGTAAAGCTGCGAAATCTGGTAGCCCTGCGGCAGGTCGGGGTAGAAATAGTTTTTCCGGTCGAAGGCCGATTTCAGGTGAATTTCGGCGTTGAGGCCAAGGCCGGTGCGCACCGCTTGTTCAACGCAGAATTCGTTGATGACGGGCAGCATGCCGGGCATGGCGGCGTCAACGAAGGCGACGTTGGAGTTCGGCTCGGCACCGAATTGGGTGCTGGCCCCCGAGAAAAGCTTGGCCTTGGAGGAGACTTGCGCGTGCACCTCCATCCCGATGACGAGTTCCCAGTCGTGCTTTGCCCCGGCGATCACCTTGGGGGCAGGGGTTTCATAGGTCAGGTCAAGCATCGGTGCGGTCCTTCCACATGGGTCGGCTCGCGTTCTATTGCAGGGCCGCGCGGGGGGCAAGACCCGGGCGACAGGTCTGGAATCCCTGACTGTTCAAAGCGGCGCGGATCGGGTGAACTGTTTGTATTGAAGCTAAGATTTTTCGCCAGATTTTTTGGCAATTTTTTGTAGGGAGAGGAACTGATGCGATTTTATTTCAAGATCAGCCTCGTGGCCTTGGTATTGAGCCTTGGCGTGACCGGGTATTCGGTATTTGCCGGGACCAATACGGCACCGGTGACAGATCCGGGGTGGTGGCTTTCGGTCGGTGAAGGATTGGTTGGTCAGGCCGAGAACGGCTGGTGCAGTTGTTCATGACCGGCTGAGGCGCGGCCTGAGCCGGGGCGCGGCGCGCTATTCGGTTGCGGCGTGACCGAGCGGAAAGAGCCTGAGCCCGTGTTTCGAGAAGGCGACGGTGGTGCCGTCGAGCAAATCGCTTGCGAAATGGCGGGCCACGGCGCGGCGCGCGGCAAGGACGCCACGGCGCATGTTGGCCTTGCGGATCGGCAGGGGCGTGGCACTTTCCGAGGTGACGGCGGCCTGTGCCCAGACCATCGGGTGCAATTCGTAAAGGTAATGCGAAAGAATCCAGTCAAGCGATTCGAATATCGCAGCGCGGGTGTTGCGCTGGATATCGGGGGCGTTGGGCGCGGTGCGGGCCGGGTCCATCGTGATCGCGGCATAGGCGGCCATGAGGTTGGCAAAATACTGAGTCGGGTGACGTTCGAGAATGTCGCGCATCCCGTCGAGGAAATAGTCGAGGTCGAGCACGCGTGCGGCCCCGGGATCGATGGCGAGCGCGTCCATGAAGCTCCAGAAATAGCCGCCTTGGCCCCATGTTCGCGAGGTGAGCGAGGTTGCGCGGCGGGCTTCGAGTTCCAAGAGGTCGTAGGCGCCGTGCCAGCGTGGCAGCAGGTGATGGCCCATGGTGCGCAACGGGCGCGGGTTGCCCGGATCGAGCGCGATGAGGCGTTCGTAGGCGTCGGCCAGCCGTTCCTTCGACATCGCCTGACCGCCCATCAGGGCGCAGCGCGCGGCCAGAAGAAGCGGCGCGCGGGCCTCGATATGATCAAACAACCCGAGGATATCGTCCGCGCGTTCGAAATGCGCCTCGAACAGCCGGAGGTTCTTTTCCGGCAGTGTATGGGCCCAGCCCTGACCGCGCCATGCCCAGCCGATGTCGATGTGCGCCAGCGCGACAATCACGGCAATCGCGTAATCCGTCGGGTGTTCCATTAGAATTTCTTCAAGCGCCTCGATCCCGTCGAGCGAAGGGCTTTTGCCATCCAGCAGGGCATCTTCGGTGGCGTGGATCACGTCGGCGCGCGCGCCGTAGCTGAGCAATTCGGCGTGCGAGGTGGCGCAGGCGGTGGCGCGGCGGGTGAGGTCGACATCGTGGATCAGCGCCGAAAGCTCTTCCCAGCGGTCTTGGCGGGCGAGGAACTGTCCGTAATCCTGCACGGCGGCGCGCGAGGTTTCTTCGTCACTTTCGCGGGCGATGGGCAGGATGAGCTGCTTGTCGATGCGCGCGGCCAGTTCTTCACTGAGTGGATCGCCCGAAGCTTTGCCGTCATCGGCGCGATGCGCGGCGATGGTGCGCGCGCGTTGGGGCGCGAGCGCGGGCAGCACGTTGAACACGCGCGCAAAGGGCTCGGACAAGCCCGGCAGAATGCCGGTGAGCTTCATACGTGTAACGCCTCCGGTCGGCGGGGGACCGCCATCGTTTCGGCCGGTCATCCGGCCCTGACTAATTGGCTGACTTATGGCGGCGCTTTCGGGCTAAATCTGGGCGCGGGTGGGGAGGCTTTCGGGTAATCGTGGCGCGCGGCCAGCGGTGGGAAGCCGCTCATGGAGGGGGCGGTTGGGGCCAAACTATTGCCAAAAGGGCGAAAATCAGGTCTGGTCCTGCGCCGTGACCTGGGGGTTTCAATACGCGCGCTGTGGCGCGTTGGCTGCTTGTTTGGCGGTGTCATTGTCTGGTGCGGTATGCGCCGAGGCGGGGTCGCCTGTTGTGCAGAATGGCGCGCAAAATATTGTATCCACCAAGGGCAAGATGCCTGTATCTGGCGATGAGACCGAGGCGGCGCGTGCGGGCCTCGGTTCGGGCCTTGGGATGAGTTCCGGGGCAATGACGGGCGTCGGTGCGGGGGCGAAAGAGGATGCCACTGATTCTCTGACCCGGCGCGAGGCGTTGTCGGTTCCTTTGAGAAGCGATGCGGTTTCAGGGGCGGTGAGCGAAGGTTTGCTTGTCTCTCTGCGGCCACGGGCGCGGTTGGATACGCTGCCGGATATGCGCTGGGATCATCAGAAGGGATCGAAACTGTGGACGCGCGGGGCGTTGGCGGCGATGCGCGATCATGGGCGGCCGCTGACCTCGATGGTGCCGCGCGATATTCAGACATGGTGCCCCGCTTATCCCACCGCCGGGCCGGATCAGCGCGCGGCGTTCTGGGTCGGGTTCATGTCGGCGCTGTCAAAGCACGAAAGCACCTATCGGCCATGGGCCGTGGGGGGCGGCGGGCTTTGGTATGGGTTGTTGCAAATCCTGCCCTCGACCGCGCGGCTTTACGATTGCCGCGCGCGCACCGGGGAGGCGTTGAAGGACGGGCCAGCCAACCTGAGCTGTGCGATCCGGATCATGGCGCGCACCGTGCCGCGCGACGGGGTGATTCACGAATATACCAAGGCCAAGAAGCGCCGCTGGCGCGGGGTTTCGGCCGACTGGGGGCCGATGCGGTCAGAAAAGAAGCGGGCCGACATGGCGCATTGGCTGCGCGCGCAGGATTACTGCAAACCGAAGCTGGTGTTGCGACCCAAGCTGCGGCCCGCTGACCTGACCACCGCGCGGCTGATCGAGGCGTCGGACGTGACCCGGACGGTGAGCGACGCGCAGATCGCAAGCGACTGATTTTTCAGGAAAATGGCATGAAGTGATGCCGCTCGGTGGCGATGCCGCGGGCGATGAGCGCCTGTTCGAAGCTTTGCGCCGGGGGCGTGGCGGCGTGAGGCAGGCGGACTTTGCGCCCATCGGTGAGCAGCAGGGTGACACGGCGTGAGAGGTCGAGCCTTGTGTCGAAGCGCACGGATTTGAGCGCGGCGAGCGGCAGGGTGCCGTCCTGCGTGGCGCTGTGCCAGCTGAGGCCGGTATCGTCGAGGGTCAGGCCAGAGCGGGGATCGGTGGTAAATTCGTAGAGCGCGGGCAGGGTGAAGGCCGCCAGCGCGGCAGCGATCCAGAGCGCCATGTCGATCTGCCAGACGAGCAGCAGAAGGCCCGTGTAGACCACGATCAGAACCGCCCCCGCACAGCGCGAGCGGCCCCGGTTTTCGAACCGATAAGGCGCGGGGGCGCTGTGGGGGGCTGACATCCTGTTGCGTCGCCTTCTGGGTTTATTCGCAGCTTAGCCGAGGATCCGGCTGACCATTTCCGTCGTGTCGCGCGACAGGTCGGGCGTGGCGAGGAGGCGTTCGAGTTGCGCCTTGATCAGGGCCTGCCGGTCGGCGTCATAGCGCCGCCATGTCTGAAACGAGGTGCACATGCGCGCGGTGGTCTGCGGGTTGAGCGGGTCGAGCGCGATCAGATTGTCGGCCAGCAGCGCGTAGCCCTTGCCCGAGGCGTGATGAAAGCCCGCCGGATGCATCGCCAGCGCGCCCAGCGTGGCGCGGAAGCGGTTGGGGTTTTTCATCGTGAAATCGGGGTGTTGGGTCAGGCGCTGGGCGACATCCGCGGCCTCGTCCGGGCGGGCGCCGGTGATCTGGACCGAGAACCACTTGTCGATCACAAGCCGATCGGCCTGCCATTGATCGTAGAAGCGGGCGACGGCGGCATCGCCCTTGCCCACGGCGATCAGCGCTGAAAGCGCGGCGAGTTGCTGGGTCATGTTGTCGGCGCTGTCGAACTGCTTTTGCGCCAGCGCGCCGCCATCCAGACGATTGATCATGCCCATCGCCGCATTGGCGAGCGCGCGCGCGCCGGACTGTTCAGCATCCGGCGAATAGGGCGCGGTGACCTGATATTGCGCATAAAGCCGGGTGGCGACGTCTTGAAACGCCTCGGCGCGGGCGTGCTTGAGGGTTTCGAATGCTTCCCAGATCGCTTGCGGATCGGGGGTTTGGCCCTGATCGGCGAGGGTTTGGGCGATGTCGTCCTGCCCTGGTAGGCCAAGGGCGAGGGCGCGGAAGGCGGGATCCTGCGTGTCGTCGCGCAGCAGGCTCAGCAGCGCGTCGAGATAGGCGTTATCCGGGCCGGCCCCGTCGCGCAGCATGGTGAGAAGCGACTCCTGCGCGAGATCGCGACCCGCCTGCCAGCGGTTGAAGGGATCGGTGTCGTGGGCGAGCAGGAAGGCGCGGGTCTGGGTATCGCTTTCGTGCTCGAGAATCACGGGCGCAGAGAAGCCACGCAGGACCGAAGGGATAGGCTTCGTGGCCAGCCCGTCGAAGGTGAAGCTTTGCTCGGCTTCGGTCATTTCGAGCATGGTGGTTGGCTGCACCTCGTCGCCATTGGGGTTGAGCAGGCCAACGGCGATGGGGATGACGCGCGGATCCTTGTTGGGCTGTCCGGGTGTGGGTGGGGTTTGTTGTTTGAACGTAAGGGTATAGGTGCCGTTGTTGAAGCTTTCGGTGAAGCTGAGGCGCGGCGTGCCGGCCTGTTCATACCAGCGTTTGAACTGGCCCAGATCGCGGCCGGTGGCCTCTTCGAACACGGTGAGCCAATCTTCGATTGTGCAGGCCTCGCCATCGTGGCGGGTGAAGTAGAGATCGAGCGCTTTGGCATAGCCTTCGTCGCCGACGAGGCGCTTGAGCATACCGATCAGCTCGGCGCCTTTCTCATAGATCGTGGCGGTGTAGAAGTTGTTGATCTCGACAAAGCTGTCGGGGCGCACGGGGTGGGCCAGCGGGCCGTTGTCCTCACGAAACTGACGCCCGCGCAGGTCGATCACGTCGGTGATGCGCTTGACGGGTTCAGAGCGTTGATCGGCGGTGAACTGGGCATCGCGGAAGACGGTGAGCCCCTCTTTGAGGCAGAGCTGGAACCAGTCGCGGCAGGTGATGCGGTTGCCGGTCCAGTTATGGAAATACTCGTGCGCGATGATCGCCTCGATCCGTTCGAAATTGGCGTCGGTGCTGGTTTCGGAGCTGGCGAGAACGGCAGAAGAGTTGAAGATGTTCAGCCCCTTGTTTTCCATCGCGCCCATGTTGAAATCATCCACGGCGACGATGTTGAAGGTATTGAGGTCATACTCGCGCCCGTAGACCTCTTCATCCCAGCGCATTGATTTCTTGAGGCTTTCCATGGCGAAGGCGCATTTTCCCTCGTCGCCCGGACGGACCCAGACGTTGAGATCGACGGTGTTGCCTGAGCGGGTGGTGAAGGTATCGGGATGTGCGATCAGATCGCCAGCGACGAGGGCAAAGAGATAGGCGGGTTTGGGCCACGGGTCGGACCATTCGGCAAAGCCCGGCCCGGATGTGCCGGGGTTGCCGTTGGACAAGAGCACCGGCAGATCGCTTTCGATACGCACGTCGAACGGGGCGAGGACATCGGGGCGGTCTGGGTAGTAGGTGATCTTGCGGAAGCCCTCGGCCTCGCACTGGGTGCAATACATGCCGTTCGACATGTAGAGCCCTTCGAGCGCGGTGTTGGCGGCGGGGTCGATTTCGACCTCGGCCTCGAAGGTGAAGGGGGCGTCGGGGGCGTCGAGTTCGATCCCGCCGGGCACCTCGCGGGGGGTGACCGGGGTGCCGTCGATCTTGAGCGAGATCGGTTTGAGGCCCTCGCCATGGAGGAAGAAGCGGCGGTTTTCGGCCTGATCTTCGGCCTGTGGGTTGGGGGCGAAGGCGATCTTCGAGATCACGCGCGTTGCGTTGGCGGCAAGGCGAAAGAGCAGGTCAACCTGTTGGACGGTATAGCTGAAGGGTTTGTAATCCTTGAGATAGATCGTCTCGGGCTGGGCTTGGGGGCTGGCGTCTTTCACTTTTCTCTCCTGCGGCGGGAACCAATGGCGCGAGGCGGACGTTAGGCCTGCAACGACGGGTGTTCAACCCACCCGCATTCACAGGGCCCCGGTCGCGGAGGCCCAGACGCCAGTTAAAGGAGGCCCTGCCATGTCAGCCCCTGATACCAACATCAAGAAACAGAGAAATGAACATAAACCCGCCCTGTCAGGCATCGTCGGTGGATTGATCGTCGTTGCAGGGCTTTTCGTGGCCTACCTAGGCTATACCGCCTATCAAGGGGGCACGCCTGTCACCCCTGAAGAGCAGACCCGCTGGGGCAATGGTGACCCGGTCGAGAACCAGCCCACGGTGACGCCGGAAATGGCGGTGTCGCCCGCGTTGGAAGGCGGCGTGCAGGGGGCGGAAAACGACCTTGCGACGCCGATGCAGAACGATGCAATGACCGACAGCCAGACCATGACGCCGGGTGCCGCCCGTGCCGATGTTGAAGCTGCCACGCCTGACACGACGCAGCGCGTGGTCGAATAAGAGTTTCCCAATCCAGTCATGCGGATGAAGAGCGGCCCCCGATTTTGGGGGCCGTTTCTTTTTGTGGATAAGGTGATTCTGTCATGTCTGGCGGGGATTTGGGGGCACAGGTGCATGTGGATGAGTGGCGCGGCGCGCGCGGTGCGGGCCGGCGGTGAACGGAGTCAGTGCCGTGTGGGTTTGTGCCGATTTCGCAGGGTAATGGGTGGGGGCGCCCTGTGGGTAAGTCAGTTAGGGGTGTGAATTAACGTGCCGAAAGTGCAGTGAATTATGTCGATTAATCAGAGTGTTGTTTTGTGTTTTGGAGGCACGAAGACACGTGGATAAGTCGGCTGGCGCAGCACGCCTGCTGTGGCGGGCTTTTACGGCGCGCAAACGGGCAGATCGGCGGCGTTAAGCGAAGGATTTACGCCCCGAAGGGCCGTCTGTGCGTGCTTTGCTGTTTTATTCGGGCCCGAGGCCGACTATTTTGAACCGCGAAACAAGTGTGTGAGGCAGATATGAAGCGCCCTGTGGTCGGGATCATCGGCAATCAGCATCTGATCAATGACAGTTACGAGGTGCATGCGGGCGGGGCGATGAATTCGGACGCCGTGGCCAATGTTGCGCGGTGCCTGCCACTTCTGATTCCCGCCGATCCGCGGTTCGTCTCGGTCGAGGAATTGATGGAGACTTGTGACGGGTTTCTGTTGACCGGTGGGCGGCCCAATGTGCACCCCGAGGAATACGGCGAACCGGCGACGCCGGCGCATGGCGATTTCGACCGTTGCCGGGATGCGATCGCACTGCCCTTGGTGCGCAAATGCGCCGAGGTGGGGCAGCCGTTTTTCGGGGTTTGCCGTGGGTTTCAGGAAGTGGCGGTTGCGTTCGGCTCGACCTTGCATCCGGAAATTCGCGAATTGCCGGGCCGGATGAACCACCGGATGCCGCCCGATGGCACGCTGGAAGAGAAATTCGCCCTGCGCCACGAGGTGGAGCTGACACCGGGGGGGCGGTTCGCGTCCCTGCTGGGAGCGCCCAAAGTTCTGACCAATACGCTGCACGGGCAGGGCATCGCCACGCCCGGTGAGCGGGTGGTGATCGAGGGGCAGGCCGAGGATGGCACGCCCGAGGCGATCTATATCAAGGATGCGCCGGGCTTTACCCTGTCGGTGCAGTGGCACCCGGAATACAACGCGGGCAACGATCCGGTCTCGAAGCCGCTGTTCGAGGCGTTTGGCGATGCCTGCCGGGCGTGGGCCGCGGGTGAACGTCCGGTTGAGATGCGCCGCAGCGCCTGACGTCGTTTCAGAGAAACCCTGGGGAAAGACCCCGTGTCAGGCCGCCTGACGGGCAGAGTCATCGGCTTCGGTTTTGGCATGGCCCATTTGCGCCAGCAAGGTGCGGCTTTCGAACCCTTTGAGGCAGCGGCGGGCGGTTGGCCCGTGCGCGGCAAGGTTGAAGCGCAGCGCGGGGTAGAGGAAGAAGATTTCTTCGCGCACCTGCGTCGGCAGAGCCTTGAGCCCTTCTTCGGCCATGTGGAAGCTTTCGGTGGCGGCGCCATCGGCATAGATCACGTGATGGGTGTCGAGCATCAGGTGAATATAGGTCACTTCGCGCATCGGCTCGACTGTTGCGCCCTCGAAGTCGAGCATCTGGGTCGCCGAGACGAACACCTCGGGATCGCCGAACAGCAGCTCGGCGCGCCAGTCTTCGATCAACATGCGGTGTTGCGGTGAGACCAGCAAGTCGCGGCGCGCGCCGGTGAGCGCGGGGGAAAGCCGCACGGGGGCGTGTTTGCCATGGCCCGGAAGCGTGGTGCGGCCGGTCCAGCCCAGAATTTGCGTGCCTGCGTCGCGGGTGATGACCATGTCGCCGGGGCGCAGGTCTTCTGCCGGGCGTTCGCCATCGGGGGTCAGGATCATTGTGCCGGGGGTGAAGCAGATCACATTTTCGATGTTGGTGAAGGTGATCTGCGTGCCATCAAGCATTGTGACCGTGCCGTCATAGGCATCGGGGTCGGTCGCCGAGGGGGCGTAGACCAGCGTGGTGCGATCCGCTAGACCGCCAAGATTGAGGGTGTCACCGCCCGGTTCCGCCGTGGTACCGCCGTCGATGGTGATCGCGCCGGTGGCCACTTCGCCAGGGTCGGTGAAGTAGAACACGTCTTCGCCCGCGCCGCCCGTTACGGTATCGCCTTGGGCGAAATAGATCACGTCATCGCCATCGCCACCCGAGAGGCTATCGGCACCGATGCCGCCGACCAGCGTGTCGTCGCCGGCCTCACCGAACAAGGTATCCGCGCCTGCGCCGCCGTAGAGATTGTCATCGCCGGGGTCGGCGGTGATGGGGGTGAAATGCACATCCGAGACGAAGACGGCATGGGTGCCGGCCTGTCCGTTCGAATACAGGATTTCGACCCGCGAGACGGGACCGGCGATTTCAAACAGGGTCGAGCCTGGGGCCAGATCTTCGTCGGTGCCGGTGGTGCCGCCGTTGACGGTGTTGCCGGAGACCGTGTTGATCGAGCCCGGGGTGATGGTGACGGTGACGGGATTGTTGTCGGCGTCATAGGCGTTGACGGTGAGGATGTCGGTATGGTTGCTTGCCGAGCCGTCGATATCGCTGATGCGGAACGAGACGTTTTCGACCTCGTCCTCGGCATTGCTGCCCGAGGCGGCGGCGAAGGAGATGTCGATCACACCGGTTTCGGCGTCGCCGTTGCCATAGAGATAGGCGGAAGAGGTGTCAGAGAAATCTTCGCCCGCCGCAGTATAGATCGTATCGGTGGATTCGACGGTGAGGACCGCGTTGTTGTTGCCCGGATCGGTGAAGCCGACGGTGACGTCGATTTCGCCGGTGTTCTGGGTAAACCCGCCTGCGAGGCTGGCCTCGTCGGCGGCCTGATCCGACCAGCTTAGGTTTTCGCCGGGCAGTGGGCCGCTGTCAGCGCCGCCGTAATCGCCGTAGAGCAGATCGTCGCCACCCTGGCCCAGAAGGGTGTCATCGCCGCTGCCGCCGAGCACGGTATCAGCGCCGTCGCCAGCCTCGACGCTATCACCCATGCCATAGGGGCCGGTGCCGTGGCCGTCATCGACGGCGTCGCCCTGTGCGTCGGTGTAATCCCAGTCGATCAGTTCGGCGCTGGTGGTGCCGTCGACGGTATCGTCGCCGTAAAACGGGGTGCCTTCCGAGAAATCGACCGAATAGGCGCCGTTGGGATCGCCGTTGTCGAAATCGTTGTTCTCGTAATCGGCGAGGGCGGTGTTGTCGCCCGAGCCTTCGAACGTGGTGACATCGCCGGCACCATCGGTGAAGCCGGTGTTGGCCTGCCCCGAGCCGCCCGTCGTCCACTGGATGTCTTCGTAGATGAATTCGGCTTCGAAGCCGCCATCGCCGGTCGATGTCAGCACCAGCTGGAACGAGTTGGTGCCCGAGCCAGAGTAGGGCGCGACGTCGAGCCATGTGACGGTGAAGGTGCCGTTGGTGGTGTCGAGATCCCAGTAGATTTCGCCGCCATCATTGAGGTTCACGTCGGCCCAGAAGGGCGCGATGGTGGGAATATTGGTGCCCGCAAGGTTGGGGGAATAGGCGGTGTTGGCGGCCCCGAACGAGATGTTGCCGTTCGAGTTGATGTAGATGTCGGTGTAGCTGGTGCCGAAGTAGTCGATGCCCGCGCCACCGAAGACGGAGGTGATATCGACCGCGACCGAGCCGTCATCTATGCTTCCCGTGCGTGTGGGATCATCGGTGAACGAGCCTTCGCCGTAGCCTTCGTCACCGCCCAGACCGGTTACCATCGTTGCCATATCACTACTCCGCACACTCTTGAACGACCGCCCCGGTCTTGTGCCGGGGTGGGCCAAACGCCCGGATTTCGGGCAGTTGTTTCCAAAGTGGATACGAAGCCGGTGCGGCGGCATTGCGCTGGGTTTTAGGTAAATTCGTGCCTAATTGAGGCGATTATGGCAGGGAATGCGGCCGGGTCGGCCCGAGGGCCGTGGTTTCGCCTTGATTGGGAGACGTTTTGGGGGCCAGCCCCCACGGCGACGAAACGCGATTGCATTTCGTCGCCTTCCCCCGGGATATTTCTGGTCAAGTGAAGCCGGAGGCGGGGTCGCCCGGGGCCTTGGCGGCGCTTAAAGCGTGGTGCGCAGGGTCCAAAGTTCGGGGAAGAGGACCGTGTCGAGCATACGTTTGAGGTAAGAGGTGCCGCCGGTGCCGCCGGTGCCGCGTTTAAGGCCGATGACGCGTTCGACCGTGGTGAGGTGGTTGAAGCGCCAGCGGCGGAAGTAATCTTCGAGATCGACGAGTTTTTCGGCCAGTTCGTAAAGCTCCCAATGGGTTTCGGGGGCGCGGTAGACCCTGGCCCAGGCTTCTTCGACCTCGGGGGTGGCCACATGTGGGGTGGCCGGATCGCGGTTGAGGACCGCGTCGGGCAGGGGGATGCCGGCGCGGGGCAATTGGCGCAGGGCGGCATCATAGAGCGAGGGTTGGCGCAGGTCCTCTTCCAGCAGGGCGGCGAGATCGGGGCGGTGCGCGTGGGGGCGCAGCATCGCCGCGTTGCGATTGCCGAGGATGAATTCGATCCGGCGGTATTGCCACGATTGAAAGCCCGAGCTTTGGCCCAGCGTTTCGCGGAAAGCGGTGTAATCCGAGGGGGTCATGGTGCGCAGCACGTCCCATGCGGAATTGAGCTGTTCGAAGATCCGCGCGATCCGGGCCAGCATCTTGAAAGCCGGGCGCAGGGTGTCATCGAGCAAGAGCGCGCGGGCGGCGGTCAGTTCATGGATGGCGAGGCGCATCCAGAGTTCCGAGGTCTGGTGCTGGACGATGAACAGCATCTCGTCATGGGCGGTGCTGAGCGGGTGCTGCGCCGTGAGGATCGGATCGAGGTGGAGGTAGTCGGTATAGCTCATCCGGCCATCGAAGCGCATTTGCGCGCCTTCGGCGGCGGGGTCGTAGGGGGTGTTGGTCATGGTCGTGTCTCCTTGGCGTTGGCGTTTTGCGGTCAGGAGAAGCGGCCCCTCGTGAGGCGGGCCATGGGGCCGAGGCGACGCCAGAGGGCGATCCAGCCGGCGGGGCGGCAGAGGGGCGGCAAGCGACGGGTCATGTCTGGGGACCGAGGGAAAGGGACATGGCGAAACGATCCAGTGTTTCGCCGCCACGTGCAACCTTTTCCGCATGCGTGACCTGCCAGCCGTGACGGTCGAAAAAGGCGCGCGCGGCGAGCGAGGCATGGGTGGTGAGCCGGGTCAGGCCGCGCGTTCGGGCCAGTTCGAGAAGGGCGCTGTGGAGCGCAGTGGCGACGCCGTGGCGGGTATGGTCGGGATGGGTGAAGGCGAGGTCGAGATACCCTTCGGGTGTCATCGCCATGAAGCCGGCGATTTCCCGGTCACGCAGGGCGACGCGGGTTTCGAGCGCGGCAAGCTTGGTGGGCCATGACGCGGGCATTTGCGACGAGGGGGACCATGCGGCGCGCTGGGCGGGGGTGTAATGCCCGGCAGCGCCCTTGTGGATGGCGACATGAAACAGCGCGTGGAGCGGCGCGGCATCGTCTGGGGTATAGGAGCGGATGCGGATCATGGGCGGAGACCATCGCCTGTTGCGGTGGTGGCTTTGCGCGGTGCGTCAGGTCACGCGAGAGCGGGCCTTGTATTCCGGGGCGTCCCAAGCGCGGGTTGTCATGACCTCTTCCAAGATTGCGGCGGCGCGGGTCACGTCGCCCTCGTCGATATAGAGCGGGGTGAAGCCGAAGCGCATGATATCGGGCGCGCGGAAATCGCCGATCACGCCACGGGCGATCAGGGCCTGCATCGCGGCGTAGCCATCGGGAAAGCGGAAGGAGACCTGTGAGCCGCGCTTTGCGGCGTCGCGCGGCGAGGCGAGAGTGAGCATCGGGCAACGGGTTTCGACCTCTTCGATGAAGAGGGCGGTGAGGGCTTGGGATTTTTCGCGGATCGCCTGCATCGTCGTCATGTCCCAGATGTCGAGCGCGGATTCGAGCGCCGAGAGGGCAAGGACCGGAGGGGTGCCGACGCGCATCCGTTCGATCCCGGGGCCGGGGCGGTAGGAGCGTTCGAACTCGAACGGGGCATCATGGCCGAGCCAGCCAGAGAGCGCCGGTTCGACCTTGTCCGCGTGGCGCGGCGCGACATAGATGAAGGCGGGCGCGCCGGGGCCGCCGTTGAGGTATTTATAGGTGCAGCCGACGGCGAAATCGGCGTTTACGCCAGCAAGATCGACGGGCAGGGCACCGGCGGAATGGGCGAGATCCCAGATCGTGAGCGCGCCGACGGCGTGGGCCTTTTCGGTGAGCGCCTTCATGTCGTGCAGGCGGCCGGTGCGATAGTCGACTTCGGTGATCAGGGTGACGGCGACCTCTTCGGTGATGGCGTCTTCGACCTCTTCCGGGGCGACAATGCGCAGCTCATGCCCTTGGCCCAGCGATTTGATCAGCCCTTCGGCCATGTAGAGATCGGTGGGGAAATTGCCGCTGTCGGACAGGATGACCTTGCGATCTGGGTTCAGCTCAAGCGCGGAGGCCAGCGCCTGGTAGACCTTGATCGAGAGCGTGTCGCCGATCACGACATGCCCGTCCTCGGCGCCGATCAAGCGCGCGATGCGGTCGCCGACGCGGGTGGGTTGGGCCATCCAGCCGGCCTTGTTCCAGCCGGTGATCAGCATTTCGCCCCATTCGTCGCGCATCGTCGTCTGCATCTTGATCGGCGCGGCGAGGGGCAGCGGCCCGAGTGAGTTGCCGTCGAGATAGATCACGCCTTCGGGCAGGTGGAACAGCTGTTTGGTGTGGGCGAAATCGGTTTGGGCTGAAGCGGTCTGGGCTGAAGCGGTCATGGGGGCGGCCTTTTCGTGCATGCGATAGGGCAGGGGTAGCCCCGCCCCATCGCGTTGGCAAGGCTCAGACCTGTCCGCCGCCGATGCGCACCTCGGTGCCATTGGTGCTTTCGGAGAGCGGATTGCACAGCCAGATGGCGGACGCGGCGACCTCTTCCGGGGTGATCAGGCGCTTGTGGCGGTTCATCTTGATCATCATTTCGCGCGCTTCGTCCTTGGAGACGCCCGCGCGTTCAGCGATGGAATCGGTGTTGCGGGTGACGATGGGCGTGTCGACATAGCCGGGGCAGATCGAGTTGAACGTGTAGGGCCCGCCCATGAAATCCTCGGAGAAACTGCGGATCATGCCGATGACGCCGTGTTTGGAAGCGGAATAGGCGCCCGCACCCGGCGCGCCGCGCAGACCGGCGATGGAGGAGACCGCGATGACACGGCCCCAGTCGGTTTCGGTCATGGATTTAAGGGCTTCGCGGATGGTGAAGAAGCAGCCATCAAGGTTGATCGACATGATCCGACGCCACATTTCGGCATCGGTCTTGTGCAGTTTGCGGCCCTCGGCGATGCCGGCGTTGGCGACGCAGATCTGGATCGGGCCACGATCCGCCACGGCCTTTGCCATGCCGTCGATCACCTGCTGTTCGTCGGCCACGTCCATCGCCATCGGGTGCATGCCTTTGGTGGCGACCTCTTTCAGAACGTCGAGGCGGCGGCCGGTGATGGTGACTTCTGCGCCTTCGGTGACGAGGGCGCGGGCGATGGCGAGACCGATTCCGGTGCCGCCGCCGGTGACGATTGCGTGTTTGCCTTGAAGCATCATGATGTCTTTCCTCCCTGTTTCGCGGCGAGACTATCGCGCGGGGGTCGGCTCGCAACTGCGCCGTTCCGTCATTTCACTCGACATTCAGTTTCGTGAATTCGTATAACCGCGCGGAGAGGGAGGATTTGCCATGTTTTCAAGACTGATGATTCCGGCCGCAGTGGCGGCGGCGATGGTTGCAGGCGCGGTTTGGGCGAGCGAGGATATCGCCGATCAATACCCGCAGAGCGAGCTTTACTCGAAGCCGGTCGAGGTGATCCCGCATGTGTTTAGCGCCATCGGGGCGACTGCGCCGCCGACCTATGAAAACTCGGGTCACAACAACAACCTGAGTTTCATCGTGACCGATGAGGGCGTGGTTGTGATCAATGGCAGTGCCTCGGCGCGGCTGGCCCGCGCGTTGCATGACGAGATCAAGACAGTGACCGATCAGCCCGTGGTCCTTGTGATCAACGAGAACGGGCAGGGCCATGCGATGCTGGGCAATTCCTATTGGGCCGATCAGGGCGTAGAGATCCTTGCCCACGAGGATGCGATCGAGGATTTCAAGGAAAAGTCGGACCAGATCTTTCAGGGGATGCAGCGCTATAACCGCGACAAGGCGGAAGGCACGCGGATCGTGTTTCCGACCCGCAGCTTCAGCGACAAGGAGGTGATCGAACTGGGCGGTGTGACGATCGAGGTGCTGCACCTTGGTCCGGCGCATGATCCGGGCGATACGCAGGTCTGGATTCCGCAGTGGGGCATCATGATCGCGGGCGATATCGCGTTCCACGAACGGATGCTGCCGATTTTCGAGGGCACCTGCACCAGCTGCTGGATCGAGACCTTCGAAGAAAAGCTGATGCCGATGAACCCGACCTACGTGATCCCGGGGCATGGCCATCCGACGAATTTGGCGCAGGTGACGCGCTTTACCCGCGACTACCTTGTCGACCTGCGCGAGAAGATCGGCGCGCATATCGACGAGGGGGGCGACCTTGCCGGGGCCTATTACGTGGATCAAGAGCGTTGGAAGACCCTTGATACCTTCGAAGAGCTGGCGACCAAGAACGCGGGCCGGGTTTATGAAGAGATGGAATGGGAATGATGGGTATGATGCGAGTGGCTACGGTCGCGCTGGCGCTGGCCGTTGCCGGGCCGGTTTGGGCCGAGGACGATCCGGTGGGCGAGGCGATCACCGATTATATGGATTTCGCCACTTACGAACAGGGTATCATCCTGCCACAGCAGATTGATGAACAGGTGTTCGCCGCTGCCACATTTATCGACACGCGCGACGCCGAGCAGTTCGCGGCCGGTCATATTCCCGGCGCGATCAACATTGAATGGCGCGAGGTGCCGGGACGGATTGACGAATTGCCGCAAGAGGGCATGGTGATCCTCTATTGCAATACCGGCAGTCTTTCGGCGCAGGCTACCTTTGCGGCGCGGCTGATGGGGCGCGAAAACGCGCTGGTGCTGCAATCGGGCATCAACGGCTGGCAGAAGGACGCAGCTTACAAACCATGATCAGACAGTATCTCGATATTCCGCCCGTCTGGCTTTTGATATGTCTTGCGCTGGCGTGGGCCCAGAAGACCTATTTTCCGATGGGCCTGAGCTTTGGCAGCGGGATTGCCGGGTTTGTCGGCGGCGTGCTGGCAGGGGGCGGGGTGCTTTTGATGCTGCTGGCCGCGTGGGAGATGCGGCGCCACAAAACGACCCTGATGCCGCACCGCTATGCCGATGCGTTGGTGACGACGGGCATCTATAGCCGTAGCCGCAACCCGATCTACCTTGGGGATGCGCTGTTTCTGGCGGGGATGATCGTTTTTTGGGGCGCGGTGCTTTCGCTGCCGCTGATTCCGATCTTTGTGTGGTGGATCGAGCGACATTTTATTGCCGAGGAAGAGGGGTTCCTGCGCGAAAAATTTCGTGCTGAATTTGCGCGCTATGCGGAAAAGACGCGACGTTGGCTTTAACGTCAGGGTTTGACAGGAGCGGTCAGCCTTTGCATTAAGGCGGTTGAGAGCTGCCGCCCGACCCTGCTTTTAAGCTGAAAATCGCTGCAAATGCGACATTCAGGCAAGTGAACAGCGGGGTGGGATATGCCATAAGGGCCGCCAACCACGCGTGAAACGAAATCCGGCCGGGCAGATTGTCCGGCCAAAGATTGACGAGAAGAGGGAAGTGACAAGGTGAAGATCGGAACACCGAAGGAAGTTGCCGAGGGCGAAGCCAGGGTTGCCATGACCCCGGACTCGGCCCTGCAATTGCAGAAGCTGGGCTATGAGTGCCTGATCGAAACCGGCGCGGGCAGTGCCGCAGGGTTTACAGACGCGGCCTATGAAGAGGCCGGCGTCACGGTGGTGAAAACCCCGGCGGCACTGTGGAAAGAGGCCGACATCGTTGCCAAGGTGCGCCAGCCCAACGACACCGAGCTGAAGCGCCTGACCAAGGGCAAGACCCTGATTTCCTTCTTCAATCCCGGTGGGAACGAGAAGGGGATGGAGGCCGCGAAAGCCAAGGGCGCCAACGTCATCGCGATGGAAATGGTGCCCCGCATCAGCCGCGCGCAGAAGATGGATGCGCTGTCGTCGATGGCCAACATCGCGGGTTATCGCGCCGTGATCGAAGCCGGCAACAACTATGGCCGTTTCTTCACCGGTCAGATCACCGCCGCGGGCAAGGTGCCGCCGGCGAAGGTTCTGGTGGTGGGCGCGGGCGTGGCCGGTCTGGCCGCGATCGGCGCGGCGGTCAGCCTTGGCGCGATCGTCTATGCATTCGACGTGCGCCCCGAAGTGGCCGAGCAGGTCGAATCGATGGGCGCCGAGTTCGTTTACCTCGATTTCGAGGAAGAACAGCAGGACGGCGCCGCGACGGGCGGTTATGCCGCCGTATCGAGCCCGGAGTTCCGCGAAGCGCAGCTGGCCAAGTTCCGCGAGATCGCGCCCGACATGGACATCGTGATCACCACGGCGCTGATCCCCAACCGCCCGGCGCCCAAGCTGTGGCTTGAGGATATGGTGCAGGCGATGAAGCGCGGCTCGGTCATCGTTGACCTTGCGGCCGAGCGTGGCGGCAACGTCGAAGGCACCGTCGCCGACGACAAGGTCGTGACCGACAACGGCGTCACCATCATCGGCTATACCGACTTCCCCAGCCGGATGGCGAGCCAGGCCTCGACCCTTTATGCGACCAACATCCGCCATATGATGACGGACCTGACCCCCGAGAAGGACGGTCAGATCAATCACGACATGGAAGATGACGTGATCCGCGGCGCGACCGTGACCTATGAGGGCGACATCACCTTCCCGCCGCCCCCGCCGAAAGTGCAGGCGATCGCGGCGCAGAAGAAGCCCGAGGTCAAAGAACTGACCCCGGAAGAGAAGCGCGCCGCAGAAGTGGCCGCGTTCAAGGCGCAGACCAAGCAGCAGGTAACGCTGCTGGCTGTGGGTGCGGCGCTGCTGTTGGGTGTGGGCCTTGTTGCCCCGGCCAGCTTCATGCAGCACTTCATCGTGTTCGTTCTGGCCGTGTTTGTCGGCTTCCAGGTGATCTGGAACGTCAGCCACAGCCTGCACACGCCGCTGATGGCCGTGACCAACGCGATCTCTTCGATCATTATCCTTGGTGCAGTGATGCAGATCGGATCGGGCTCGTTCCTGGTGATCTTGCTGGCAGCGCTTTCGGTATTCATGGCCGGGATCAACATCTTCGGCGGTTTCCTTGTCACCCGGCGCATGCTTGCCATGTTCCAGAAATCCTAAGGAGGCCGGGCAAATGGAATTCGGTTTCACAACGGCAGCCTATGTGGTTGCGGCTGTTCTTTTCATCCTGTCGCTCGGGGGTCTGAGCGGGCAGGAAAGCGCGAAACGCGCGGTGTGGTATGGCATTGTCGGCATGGCGCTGGCGGTGTTCGCGACCCTCATCGGGCCGGGCGCGGGCCTGTGGTGGCTGTCTGTTCCGCTGATCGCGGCGGGCGGTATCATCGGCTATCAACTGGCGTCGAAGGTCGAGATGACCCAGATGCCGGAGCTTGTCGCCGGGATGCACGCGCTGGTCGGTCTGGCCGCGGTCTTTGTCGGCTATAACGCGCATTTCGAAATCGGCAACGCGGCCGTGGCCGTGGCTGCGGGGGGCGATGCCGTCAAGGACCTGGGCAATTTCGGTCAGTTGCTGGCCAAGAAATCGTCGGTCGAACTTGGCATTCTGCTGGTTGAACTGTCGCTTGGCGTCTGGATCGGGGCGGTGACCTTTACCGGGTCGATCATTGCTTATGGCAAGCTGTCGGGCAAGGTGACGAGCAAGGCCACGAAGCTGCCGGGCGGTCATATGCTGAACGCTGCTGCGGCTGCGATTTCGCTGCTCTGCCTGATCTGGTACCTGAACACCGGTGGCATCGTGCCGCTGCTGATCCTGACGGCTGCGGCGCTGTTCATCGGCTATCACCTGATCATGGGCATCGGCGGCGCCGACATGCCGGTGGTTGTTTCGATGCTCAACTCCTATTCGGGGTGGGCCGCGGCGGCGATCGGCTTCAGCCTTGGCAATGACCTTCTGATCGTTGTCGGTGCGCTGGTGGGTTCGTCGGGTGCGATTCTGTCCTACATCATGTGTAAGGCCATGAACCGGTCGTTCATCAGCGTGATTTTGGGCGGCTTTGGCGGCACCACTGGTCCTGCGATGGAAGTCGAGGGCGAGCAGATCGCGATCGAGGCGGACGGCGTGGCACAAGCGTTGGACGAGGCCGATAGCGTCATCATCATCCCGGGCTATGGTATGGCCGTGGCTCAGGCCCAGCAGAACGTCGCCGAACTGACCCGCCGCTTGCGCGCCAAGGGCAAGAACGTGCGGTTCGCCATTCACCCGGTGGCGGGGCGTTTGCCCGGGCACATGAACGTGCTGCTGGCCGAGGCCAAAGTGCCGTATGACATCGTGATGGAGATGGACGAGATCAACGAGGACTTCCCGGATACGGATGTTGCCATCGTGATCGGCTCGAACGACATCGTGAACCCGGCCGCGCAGGAAGACCCGAACAGCCCGATCGCCGGTATGCCGGTACTCGAGTGCTGGAAAGCCAAGCAGGTGTTTGTCTCGAAACGTGGGCAGGGAACGGGCTATTCGGGCATTGAGAACCCGCTCTTCTTCAAAGAGAACACGCGGATGTTCTATGGCGATGCGAAGGACTCGATTGCCAAGCTGTTGACGATGATCGACTGATCATTCGCGATCTGAAATAGGAAAAGGCGCCCTTTGGGGCGCCTTTTCTTTTTGTGGGGTCCTGACCTAGGGCGACCCCCTGAGCGGGGCTTACGCCGCGCGCAGTTTCACGATGCCGTGGTCGCCAAGGTCGGGCTTGTGATCTTCGCTCAGGTTGGCGCGGATCATCTCGATCCCGAATTGCAGCGCGTTGGCGTCGATCGTCCAGACAGCGGCGTCATCGAGCGGCATTTCAAGCAGCAGGACAGACGGGTCGTCGATGCCGCCTTCGAACCACATGTCGGCGGCGGGCGACCAGAGGCGCTCAAGCGTGGCGCGGTCCTCGACCGGGCGGATGGCGCCCTTCATGCAGGCATAGGTATCTTTCGAGGTCACGGTGAAATGGGCCGTGCCGGAGGTGCCGATTTCACGCGCGAGGTCGGTGTCGCGGGCGGTGATGAAACGCAGGACGGGGGCGCCGTCATCGGTGTAGTGGGTCATCGGTTGCATGTGCGAGGACGACCCCTGCACGCCGAGCATACCGGTGCGTTGATCTTCGAGCGCGTCGAACAGGGCATCGCGAAGCTTGGCGGTGTCGTGGTCGGATTGATGATGGGTGCTCATGGTTACTTCTCCTTTTGCTTTCCTCATCAACGCGGGGGGTGGGGCCCGGGTTCCTTGCCGCAGGGCCGACAAATCCGTGACCTGCGCGGATATGCCGGTTTGCGGGTGGGGCGGTGGCGCGTATTTTCGGGAAATGCGAAAGGCAGCGCGGCAAATGCCCGCGTGCCTGTGACGTGGTGAAAGGGCCGGAACTTTGGAAGACCATCCGCTCAGATACGAGCTTGCCAATGAACTGCACGCGCGGCCCTTTCCGGCGCTGAACGTTCCCTGCACCGCGGCCTATCTTGCGATCAAACGACCGGGAAATGCCGCCGGGCGGGACCGGGGCGCGGATATGGCGCATCTCGTTGCCTTGCTTGACCGCTATGGCGCGGCGCACCCGGCGCCGGACGCGACGCATTACTTTGGTCAGATCGGGCGTCACTGGATCAAGTGGGAGAGCCATACCGAGGTTGTCACCTATACCGCGTTTCGGGACGGGCTGGGCGAGCGGCCGTTTGATCCGGCGGAGTTCGAGGTTTTTCCTGCCGATTGGCTGGACGAAGCACCGGGGATGCGGCTGACCTCGGCTTTGATCCGGGTGGAGCCGATGCGGGGCGAGACGGAGATGGCCGAGCGGATCACCGATTGGCTGGCCCCGGACAGCATCGCGGCGAGCCATGTTCTTGACGGGGCGGCGGTGATGGCGGGGGATTTCCGCATCGATCCGGCGGGGCACCTGCGCTTTGCGGTTTTCGCAAGCGAGGGGATCGGCGCGCGGCGGGTCGGGCGGATCGTCCAGCGCTTGTGCGAAATCGAGACCTACAAGACGCTGTCATTGCTGGGGTTTGCGCGGGCGCGCGAGATGTCGTCGCAACTGTCCAGAGCGGGGGCGCGACTGGGCGAGTTGATCGAGGAGATGGGCCACGAGGGCGCGCGCGCCGATGCGACGCTGGACGCGCTGTTGAAGGTCTCAGGCGAGTTGGAGGAAATCTCGGCGCAGTCGTCTTTCCGGTTCAGCGCCACGGCGGCCTATGAGCATCTGGTGCATGAGCGCATTCATGTCATGCGCGAGAGCCGGTTTCTGGGACGTCAGGGGTTTGCCGAATTCATGCTGCGCCGGTTCGACCCGGCGATGCGCACCGTCAAGGCGGCCGAGAAGCGGTTGACCGCCCTGGCCGAGCGCGCGGTGCGGGCGGGGGATTTGCTGCGCACGCGCGTGGACGTGGAGCGCAGCGCGCAGAACCAGGCGCTGCTTGAAAGCATGGACCGGCGGGCGGATTTGCAGTTGCGCCTTCAGACCACGGTCGAGGGGCTGTCGGTGGTGGCGATTTCTTACTACGCGGTGAACCTTGTGGCCTATGCGCTTTATCCCCTCGCCAAGACCTTGGAGGGCCTCGACAAGGGGATGTTGACGGCGGTGGTTACTCTGCCGGTTGTATTCCTTGTGTGGCTGGCCGTGCGCCGGATTCGCGGGAAGTTTCACTGAGCAGGCGATTGGTCAGCAGGCCACCGGCAATGATCGAGACGAAGGCGACGAGGGCGGCGATGCCCAGCGTGGGCAGGCCGGAAAGACCCGCGCCCAGAGTGCAGCCGCCGGCCAGCACGCCGCCCAGCCCCATCAGCACCGCGCCAAGGGCGTAGCGGCCCGTCTGACGGGGGGACTCGAAGCTTTGCCATTCGAACTCACGCCGCGAGAGGGCCGCGAGGGCCGCGCCGATCAGCGCCCCGGCAAAGAGGCCGGGGCCGAAGCCCGGCTCGATCG
Source organism: Rhodalgimonas zhirmunskyi (assembly GCA_030848925.1). GTDB lineage: Bacteria > Pseudomonadota > Alphaproteobacteria > Rhodobacterales > Rhodobacteraceae > Rhodalgimonas > Rhodalgimonas zhirmunskyi. Next base: position 264,196 of record JANFFA010000004.1, on the reverse strand, counting down.
CGGTGCTGGCGACGAGGTAGAACAGGCTTTCCGCGCCGGGCGAGGTGAAGGCGAGGCTTTGCTGCACGATGGGGTCGAACTCATCCAGCAGGACGTAGCCGGTGCCGACCCATGCCAGCGGGACCAGCGCGCCGATCAGCGCGGCTAGGGCCAGTTGCACGGGGCCCACGCCCGAGCGCAGCGCCAGCGCCAGAGCAGCGAGCGCGATCACGCCGGTCCAGACCGTCGCGCCGCCGGGCAGAGCGGCCAGCGTCGCATAGTCGCCGAGCGGCAGGGTGACATTGCCCAGCGTGGTGCGCACCGGTGCCAGCACGCCTTTGAGCGTGGCATGGGCGGTGATGACGAACAGGATCAGCACGGTGACGGCGCGCAGGTTGCCCGAGCCCGACAGCACGGCGAGGCGCGAGGCACAGCCGCGCGTCAGGATCATGCCCGCGCCAAAGGCCAGCCCGCCGAGCACGAGGGCGAGGATCGGCAGATCCGGGGTTGTCAGGCGGTAGGCGTCAAAGCTGATCCAGCCGGCGGCAACAGCGGCTTGCGTGCCGATCAGCGCCACGGCAAGGGCCATGGCCCAAGTGCCGGCAGCTTCTGCGCGGTTCGGGCCGCTGATGCTGCGCCGCAGGCAGAAGCGGGTGATCTGGGCCAGAACGCCGAAGGCGAGGCCGATGGCCAGACCAAGCCAGAGGCTGGCCTGGAGCGGGGTGGTGTCTTCGAGGCCGAGGGATTCGAACATCGCGCGTCTCCTGTCGAATGTGGAATTCTTTCCGCATTTGGACGGGAGGATGCCGCGTGGCAAGGGCACGGGGGGCGCTGCCGCTTAGGGTGGGTAGGATATTGTTCTGTTTTAGGGGGCTTGGGCGATCTGATGTTCGCCCTGTGGTGCGGGTTCTGCGCCGCGATTTGCCTTGAGTGGCGCGGCGCGGCCCGGCGTTCTTATTCGCCGGGCCGCGCCGTGATCATGTCTCAGCGGCCGCGAATACGCGGATCGAGCGCGTCGCGCAGGCCATCGCCCAAGTAGTTCACCGCCAGCACGGTGAGCGAGATCGCGACACCGGGCAGCATCACCCGTTCGGGGAATTCCTGCATCCGGTCGACCGCATCGGCCAGCATCTTGCCCCATGTCGGATAGTCCGAGGGGAAGCCGACGCCAAGGAAGCTGAGCGCGCTTTCGGTGATGATCGCGGTGGCAAGGCCCAGCGTGGCCGACACCATGATCGGAGAAAGTACGTTGGGCAGCAAATGCCGCAGGATGATGCCGCGCGACTTGGTGCCAGAGGCCCGCGCGGCGAGGACGAACTCACGTTCCTTGATGGCCATGACCTCACCGCGCACGATGCGGGCGGTCTGCATCCACGAGGTGACGCCGATGACGCAGACGATCAGGATGAACATGCCACCCTCGGGGCCGAAATTCGCCCTGAGCGGTTGCCGGAACAGTGTCACCGCGACCAGCATCAAGGGCAGGATCGGCAAGCTGAGGAACAGATCGGTGAGGCGCATGAGCGGCCCTTCGAGCCGCTTGAAGTAGCCCGCCGCGACGCCGATGGTGGTGCCGATCAGCATGGTGAGCAGCATCGCCGCCCAGCCCACGGCCATCGAGGTGCGTCCCCCGGCAAGGATCTGGGCCAGTTGATCGCGGCCCAGTTGATCGGTGCCGAGCGGGTGGTTCCAGCCGACCTTGGCGCCGCTGTCCCAGATGGCGGTGTAGATCGGGCGCATGTCCTTGGCCCGGATGTCGAGCTTTTTCGGATCGAGTTGCCAGATCAGATCGCCGAACAGCACGGAAAGCGTGATGAACAGCAGGAAGCCGCCACCCAAGAGCGCGCCTTTGTGATGCTTGAACTGGTCCCAGACATCGCGCCACTGGCTGCGCGGTGGGCGGGTGATCTCGGGCTCGGCGAGGGCGTTGAGGGGCGTGGTGGCCGGATCAGTCATAGCGAACCCTCGGATCAAGGATGCCGTAGAGCACATCGGCAATCAGGTTGAACAGAACGATGAGGAAGGCAAAGATGAAGGTCAGCGTCATCACCATCGGCAGATCGTTCGCGAAAAGCGCCGTGATCAGAAGTTGGCCGATGCCGTTCACCGAGAAGATCACCTCGGTGATGATGGCACCGCCGAAGATGCCGGGCACCAGCAGCGCGATCACCGTAACCACCGGGATCATCGAGTTGCGCAGCACGTGGACCATGACGACGACCGCCTCGCCCAGCCCCTTGGCGCGGGCGGTGCGGACGTAATCCTGATTGAGGTTGTCGAGCATGGAGGCGCGCATGAAGCGGCTGATCTGGGCCGTGGTTTGCAGCGCCAGCACCATCACCGGCATGATCATCTGCTTGATCTGGTAAACGAAACTTTCCCAGCTGTTCACGACGTGGGTAGTGTCATAGATGAAGGGCAGCCAGCCCAGCTTGACCGAGAACAGCACGATCAGCAGCGGGCCGGTAAAGAACGGCGGGATCGAGAAACCGATCATGGTGATGAACGTGCCGGCCTGATCGAAGACCGAATATTGCCGGTAGGCGGAATAGATGCCGATCGGAAGCGCGATCAGCACCCCCACGACATAGGCCATGCCGACCACCCAGAGGGTTTGCGGCAGGCGCTGCACCACGATGTCCATCACCGGCGAGCGGGTCTGCCACGAGATCACGCGCAGGTCGCAGGCGCCCTGAACCTCGGGGCCGCAGGCGGTGTAGAAATGCGTATCGGGCAGCCAGGAAAACAGGAAGCTGCGCTGGGTCAGGTAGTCGATGAAGACCTGTGGTTCGATCCAGAACATCTGGACCAGCCATTTCCAGAACTGGATATAGGCGGGCTGTCCGAGGCCGAGCGCTTCGCGCATCTTGGCCTTGACTTCGGGGGGAACGGTCAGCGGCACCTGAGCCATCGGATCACCCGGTGCCAATTGCAGCAGCATGAAGATGACGAGGGCGATAAAGAGCAGCGTGGGAACGGAGAGAACCAGCCGCCGGATCGTGTAGGTCAGCATGCGGGACGCCTTTGTTTACAGGTCTTGTTGCGCAGGGCTGCGAATGCAAGCGCGCGCCCCGGAGAGGCCCCGGAGCGCGCGCCCATTGCTTTATCAGTCTTTCTTACGATACCAGTCGGCCGCGTTCCACAGCAGGCTGTCCCATGTGCTGTGCTTGAACCCGCCCAGAGTGTTCGAGACGCCGGTGACACGGCCACGATCGACCAGCGGCACGATGGTGTAGGTGTCTTTGGTGAGCATCTCGTTCATCTTCTTGGCCAGCTCAGCGCGCTTTTCGAGTTCGCCGGTGTTGGCCAGCTCGTCGATCATCGCGTCATAGGCCGGATCGCAGAAGCGGTTGATGTTCTCGCCTGCCCACTGGCTCGACGGCTTGGGCTCGTTATCGCAACGATACTGGGCAAGATAGGCCTGCGGATCGGCACCGTCGAAGTTGTTGGCATACATTTCAACGTCTGCGTAGAACTTCTGGAACGTGTCGGGCGAGCCCGGATCACCGCCGAAGAACACGCTGGCGTTGATGTTGCGCAGTTCGGTTTCAACACCGATCTGCTGCCACCAATCCTTGATCAGGGCCTGGAAATCCTGACGCACGGCGTTGGTCGAGGTTTGGAACAGCAGCGAGAGTTTCTTGCCGTCCTTGTCACGGATGCCGTCGCCGTCGCTGTCGGTCCAGCCGGCTTCGTCGAGAAGCGCTTTGGCGCCTTCGATATCCTGCGTCAGGCACTCTTTGTTGTCGGAAGCATAGATCGCAGGGGCCGGCACGAGGTTACAGCTGGGCTTACCAGCCTGACCGTAGCCGATTTCGGTCAGCAGGGCGCGGTCGATGGCCATGGAAAGCGCCTTACGCACCTTGAGGTCCGACAGGATCGGGTGCGGGTGCTTGATAGTGGCGCGCTCGCCCTCGGGAAGGTCGGGGGAGGGATCGGTCAGGTTCATCTCGATCCGTTCGACCAGCGTGCCGAAGGCCGCTTCGACGTGGCCCTTGCCGCCTTCTTCCATCTTGGCCAGCACATCGGGGGCCAACTGGAGGTTCCACGCGATGTCGTACTCGCCGGTTTCCATCACGGCGCGTCCGGCGCCGGTCGCGTCACCGCCGCCCTTGAGCGTGAGCGTTGCGAAGGCGGGCTTGGCCGGATCGCGATAGTTTTCATTGGCGACGAACTGGATCACGTCGTTGGGTTTGAATTCCTTGACCACGAACGGTCCGGTGCCGACGGGATTAAAGTTGGCATCGGTGCATTCCTGAGCTTTGGCGCCCATGCAGTTTTCAAACTGTGCCTTCTGGATGATCGGCGACTGGGTGCCCATGAAGGCCGAATAGGGGTAGGGCTGCGGCTGTTTGAAGGTCACGACAACCGTCAGGTCATCCGGGGTTTCGATGCTTTTGATGCCTTCGAATTTCGACAACTGGGCGCAGCCGCCTGCGGGATCCATGCAGTAATCGGCGGTGAATTTCACGTCAGCCGAAGTGAACGGCGAGCCGTCGGACCAGGTGATGCCGTCCTTCAGTTTCCATGTGATCGAGGTCAGGTCTTCGGCAACGCCGCCGTTTTCGATCGTCGGGATTTCGGTCACGAGGAAGGGCATCATGTTGCCGTTTTCGTCAAAACGACCAAGCGGTTCCATCACCAGCGAGGAGGCTTCGATGTCCTTGGTGCCGCCCGAAAGATACGGGTTCAGGATCGACGGCGCCTGCCAGTAGATCACACCGACGTGGCCATCTGCGCCACGCTCGGCCCAGGCCGCGGGGGCCAGAGCCACGGCAGCGGCCGCGCCGAGTAGGGTTGTTTTGAGGTTCATTTCTCTCTCCTTGTTGAACGGGCTGTGCGCCGCGTCTTTTTGGTTGCCGCCATGATCTGGTGAGATCGGGACGGAGTCATGCGGAATCGGGGGTGAGTGCAGCCGTGATCGACAACGCTGCCGCTTTTTTCGGCATATCCCCCGCGTCCCTGTGCGTATGGAAAACAGAGTTTGGTCAAAATGCAAGGATTGCCTCTAGGGCAGTTGCCCGTTTTTTGACCGGTAGATCAGTTTCCGGGCGCGCGAGGTTTGACATCTCTGAGTGGGCGGGCGTAGCGTCTGACGATACCGCGCCCGCGATCAGGCCTTCGTTGCAAGGCATGGCAGGTGGCGCCGGACAGCTGAGAATGGGGATTTGGATGCTGGATCAAGCCGTTGAACCGATTGCGCGAATCGAAAACCTGCGAGTCGCGTTCCAGACCAAGGATGGCCCGGTGCTGGGCGTCGAGGACGTTTCGTTCGAGGTGAACCCGGGCGAGACCGTCTGCATCGTGGGTGAGTCGGGATCGGGGAAATCGGTGTCGAGCCTGTCGCTGATGCGGCTGGTGGAATACGGCGGCGGCGAGATCGCCGGCGGGCGCCTCATTTTTGATCGCAAGGATGGTGAGGAACTGGACCTTGGGAAAGCGCCGCAGAGCCTGATGCGGACGATCCGGGGCAATGAGATCGGGATGATCTTCCAAGAGCCGATGACGGCGCTGAACCCGGTGTTCACCGTCGGGCGGCAGTTGACCGAAGGGTTGCGGCTGCATCGCGGGATGAACAAGAAACAGGCGGCGGCGCGGGCGCTGGAACTGCTGAAACAGGTGCGAATCCCCGAGGCCGAGCGGCGGCTGCACCAGTATCCCCACGAACTTTCCGGTGGGATGCGGCAGCGGGTGGTGATCGCGATGGCGCTGGCCTGTGAGCCGCGCCTGTTGATCGCGGATGAGCCGACGACCGCGCTCGACGTGACGATTCAGGCCGAGATTCTGGCCCTGATGGACCGGCTCAAGCGCGAGACCGGCACGGCGGTGATGTTCATCACCCATGACATGGCGGTGGTGGCGCAGATGGCCGACCGCGTGGTGGTGATGTATCGCGGCAAGAAGGTCGAAGAGGGAACGGTCGAAGAAATCTTCGAGAACCCGCAGCACGACTATACCAAGGCGCTGCTTTCGGCCGTGCCACGACTGGGCGAGATGACGGGCAAGGACCTGCCCGAGCCGATGAAGCTGCTGGGCGTGGAGGGGCATTCGACCGCGCCGATCCCCGGCCATGACGAGACGCTGCTTGAGGTGAGCCACCTGACGACGCGCTTCCCGGTGAAGGGCGGTTTCTTTCGCCGGACGGTGGCGAATGTGCATGCGGTCGAGGATGTGTCCTTTACCATCAAGAAGGGGCGCACGCTGTCCTTGGTGGGGGAATCGGGCTGTGGCAAATCGACGGTCGGGCGCTCTCTCTTAAGGTTGGTGGAGCCGCTTTCGGGCGGTGTTTCGCTTGAAGGGCTGGACGTTATGGCGCTGAGCCAGCGTGACCTGCAAAAGGCGCGCAAGGATATGCAGATGGTGTTTCAGGACCCGTTCGCCAGCCTGAACCCACAGATGCAGCTGATGGATCAGGTGGCCGAGCCGCTGCGCAATTACGGCATGACCAACAAGCAGGAAATCCACGACCGCGTTGCGCATCTGTTCGACCGGGTGGAATTGCCGCGCAGCTTCTTGCGGCGGTTCCCGCATGAATTGTCGGGGGGGCAAAGGCAGCGGGTCGCCATCGCGCGCGCGCTGGCGCTGAACCCCAAGCTGATCGTGGCGGACGAAGCGGTTTCTGCGCTGGACGTGAGCGTGCAGGCGCAGGTTCTGAACCTGATGATGGAATTGCAGGCCGAGCTGGGCCTGTCTTACCTGTTCATCAGCCATGACATGGCGGTGGTCGAACGAGTGAGCCATGATGTCGGCGTGATGTACTTGGGTCGGATCGTGGAAATGGGGCCGCGCCGCGCCGTTTTCGAAGACCCGCAGCATCCCTATACCAAGGCGTTGATGAAGGCGGTACCGATCGCCGATCCGCGGCGGCGCAAATCGGAAAAAGACCTGAACTTCAAGCCGATCCCATCGCCGATCCATCCGGTGGGCTATGAACCCAAGCCCTCGGAATACCGCGAGGTCACCCCGGGGCATTTCATTTTGACAACAGATAGCGGGTACTAAAATGTCGAAGCGGATGACGCCTCTTGAACTGATGACGAAGCTTGTCAGTTTTGACACGGTGAGCCGTAACTCCAACCTGCCGCTGGTGGATTGGGTCGAGGATTACCTGAATTTCCACGGAATCCGATGCCATCGCCATTACCGCGAGGACAATTACCACGCGGCGCTTTTTGCGCATGTCGGCCCCGAGATCGAAGGGGCCGTTTTGCTTTCCGGGCATACCGACGTGGTGCCGGTGGATGGCCAGCCGTGGATGAGCGACCCGTTCGAAGTGGTCGAGCGGGACGGCAGGTATTACGGGCGCGGCACCTGTGACATGAAGGGGTTTGACGCGCTGTCGATCTGGGCGCTGGTCGAGGCGAAATACGCGGGCGTGAAGCGGCCGCTGCAACTGGCCCTGTCCTATGATGAAGAGGTCGGATGTACCGGTGCGCCGCCGATGATCGAGCGCATCCTTGAGACGTTGCCCAAGGCGGAGGCGGTGATCGTGGGTGAGCCGTCTTCGATGAAGACAGTGACGGGGCAGAAGGGCGGGATCGGCGTGCTGACCCGCGTGATCGGCTTTGAGGTGCATTCGTCGATCATGCATCGCGGGGTGAACGCGATCATGGAAGGCGCGAAGCTGATCGATTGGGTCAACGAGGTCAACGAAGAGCAGATGGCGCGCAAGCCCAGCGAGATCGCCGCGCTGTTCGATCCGCCCTGGACGCTGGGCCATGTCGGCACGATCACGGGGGGCACCGCGAACAACATCACGGCCAAGGAATGCGTCTTTTCCGTGGGCTATCGCGTGATGCCCGACGAGGTGAAAGAGGACTGGCGCGACCGCTACCTTGACAAGGTGCACGAGGTCGAGGCCGCGATGCAGAAGATCCACCCCGACACCCGGATCGAAACCAGCGCGCCCTATGACGTGCCGGGCCTGCAACCGCGTGAAGGCAATAGCGCCGAGGCGCTGGTACGGCAACTGACGGGCGACAACGCGCAACACAACGTCAGCTATGGCACCGAGGCCGGACAGTTCCAGCAGGCGGGCTATGACGCCGTGATCTGTGGCCCGGGAGATATCGAACAGGCGCACCAGCCCGATGAATTCATCGAGATCGCGCAGTTTGAGGCCGGCCACGATTTCATGCGCCGCCTTGTGGCGCACCTGTCAGAAGGCTGACCCCGGCGGAGCGACGCCAAGGCCCAAGATTTCGCCCGCGCGTGCTTGCCGCGGGCACACCTGAAGGAGAGTAGAATGCCTGTAAAGAACAGATTGGCCGAGTTGCACGACGAGATCACGGAGTGGCGTCGGGATATCCACGCCCATCCCGAGATCCTGTTCGACACCCATCGCACCGCCGCGCTTGTGGCTGAAAAGCTAAAGGAATTCGGCTGTGATGAGGTGGTGACCGGGATCGGGCGCACGGGCGTTGTCGGCGTGATCAAGGGCAAGGCGAACACATCCGGCAAGACGATCGGGTTGCGCGCCGATATGGATGCGCTTCCCATCGAAGAGGCGACCGGCCTTGAGTATGCGTCCAAAACTCCCGGCGCGATGCATGCCTGCGGCCATGATGGCCATACCGCGATGCTTCTGGGCGCGGCGAAATACCTTGCCGAGACGCGCAATTTCGACGGCACGGCAGTGGTGATCTTCCAGCCCGCCGAAGAAGGCGGCGGTGGCGGCAGGGAGATGTGCGAGGACGGCATGATGAGCCGTTGGAACATCGACGAGGTCTATGGCATGCACAATTGGCCCGGCCTGCCGACCGGGCAATTCGCGATCCGTCCGGGCCCGTTCTTTGCCAGCGCAGATCAGTTCGACGTGATTTTCAAGGGTCGCGGCGGCCATGCGGCCAAGCCGCACGAGACGATTGACCCCACGGTGATGGCCTCGCAGGCGGTGCTGGCGCTTCAGACCATCGCGTCGCGCAATGCCGATCCGGTGGATCATGTCGTGGTGTCGGTGACCTCGTTCGAGACCTCGTCCAAGGCCTATAACGTGATCCCGCAATCGGTCCACCTCAGGGGCACGGTGCGCACGTTGAGCCCCGAGATGCGCGATCTGGCCGAGAAACGGTTTGCAGAGATTTGTCACGGGATTGCAACCACTTGCGGTGGCATTGCGGATGTCGATTTCCGCCGTGGCTATCCGGTGATGGTGAATTCCGAAGGCGAGACGGAGCATGCCATCGAGGTGGCCAAGTCTATTGCGGGCGATTGCGCCGAAGCGCCGCTTGTCATGGGGGGTGAGGATTTCGCCTTCATGCTGGAGGAGCGCCCGGGCGCCTATATCCTGATGGGCAACGGCGACACGGCCATGGTGCACCACCCGGAATACAACTTCAACGACGAGGCGATCCCGGCGGGATGCTCGTGGTATGCCGAGATGGTGGAAAAGCGCCTTCCCGCAGCGTGAGCGCGCCTAGCGCGTTCGGTTGAGCCGCGAGAGCACCAGCATGTAAGCCAGCACCGCCGCCCCCATCAGGGCGGGGGTGCCCGGCCAGCGGTAGAACAGCTCCGAAAACGGCTCGCCGGGGAACCAGGTCGCGCCGAAATGCGGCGCGAACAGGGACGCGACGCGGTCGGCGACCCAGTACCAGCCATAAAGCAGCATCAGAACCGAGAGAACGCGCAGGGGCCAAGGCCCTGACAATATTGCGAAAAGTGCAAGCGGCGGCAGCAAGATCAGGCTGGGCAACATGGCGTCGATGAAGAGGCTCAACCCGGTTACGGGCAGGGTCGGGGTGAGGGGGTATTCGCCCCGCGTCAACACGTCTCCGTTGATCCAGAGAACATGGGCCCAGACGGTCGCCGCGACGATCAGGGAACCGGCGCCACCGGCGAGAAGCGACTTGAGCGCCCGTTTGGCCTTTGGGCTCATCCGCCCGTGTGGCTCATGTGGCGGGACATCTTTCCGCCGACCTGTTGGCGGGAATAGTCGAAGTCATGGCCCTTGGGTTTAAGCGCGATGGCGGCGCGGATCGCCTGTTCCAGAAGCGCGTCGTCGGGCGAGGCGCGCAGGGGCGCGCGCAGGTCGGCCATGTCTTCTTGGCCGAGGCACATGTAAAGCTCTCCGGTGCAGGTCAGGCGGACGCGGTTGCAGCTTTCGCAGAAGTTATGCGTGAGCGGCGTGATGAAGCCTATCTTCTGGCCGGTTTCATTTATCTTAACATAGCGGGCCGGACCGCCCGTGCGCTCGGCCAGGTCGGTCAGGGTGTAGCGTGATTCGAGATCTGCTCGCAGGTCGCGCAGCGGCCAGTACTGGGTCAGGCGGTCCTCGTCGATGTCACCCATCGGCATGACCTCGATCCAGGTCAGGTCCATATCGCGGGATGCGGCCCAGTCGGTGAGCGTGAAAAGCTCAGAGTCGTTGAAGCCCTTGAGGGCCACGGCGTTGATCTTGACCCTGAGCCCGGCCTCTTGCGCGGCGTCAATCCCGCGCAGCACGTTGTCGAGCCGCCCCCAACGGGTGATGGCGGCGAATTTATCCGCATCCAGCGTGTCGAGCGAGATGTTCACGCGGCGCACGCCGGCGTCGAACAAGTCCTTGGAAAACCGGTGCAATTGGCTGCCGTTGGTGGTGAGCGTAAGCTCTTTCAAAGCGCCCGAGTCCAAGTGCCGCGTCATGGCGCGAAAGAAGGTCATGATATCGCGGCGCACCAGAGGCTCACCACCGGTGATGCGCAGCTTTTCGACCCCGAGACGCACGAAGGTGGAACACATGCGATCCAGCTCTTCCAGCGTCAGAAGCTCTTTCTTCGGCAGGAAGGTCATGTGTTCGGCCATGCAATAGGCACAGCGGAAATCACAGCGATCCGTCACCGAGACGCGCAGGTATGAAATGGGCCGTTGGAACGGGTCAATCAGGGGCGTTTCCATGGTCGGAACCTATGCAAGCGCGATCCCCCGCGCAAGGGCCAGATGGGCGATTGATGCGGGCAGGGCGGCGCGATAGATTGGCGCCATGAAACAGCTTTTTATCATCGGTTCCACGGTTCTGGCCCTGACGGGCTGTGCCCAGATTATGCAAAAACCTCAAGAGGTTGCGCCGGTTCAACCCGGCGATGGCCAGACCCGGCCGCAATCGCGCCCCGCAGGCGGGGCGGCGGTGAAGCCGCCGTCGGGCGCGCGCACGGTTGAGCAGTTCGACACCACCTCGCAGGCCGAGAAGGCCGCCGCGGCAGAGGCGGCGCAGCAGGCGGTCAAAAGCGGCGCGGGACAGAAGCTGGGCCAGACGGTGGCCTCGCTCGGGGATCCGGCGAAGCCGGGGCTGTGGATCGAAACGCCATTGGTTTCAAAGGCTTCCAAGGGGCGCGTTGTCTATCCGGTGAATGGAAAGGCGGTGGAACTGGACCTGATCCCGATTGAGGGGCCGAAAACCGCAGGCAGCCGTATGTCGCTGGCCGCGCTGCGCGTGATCGAGGCGCCGCTGACGGATTTGCCCACCGTCGAGGTTTACAGCGAATAAACCGCCCGTCCCGAGGGGTTAATCGGTTTTCCGCACGAAAAACCCGGTCTGCGTTCTGCCTGCAAAGCGTCTGCTTTGCGTATGGCGCGGGCGCGGGTCGGCCTGTTGCGCGAAAGTGTTGACCGGCCGCGCGGTCGGCGGGGTCGGAATTGTGAGTATTTATGAAAAAATGAAAGGAACGCCCCCCGGCTTCATCTGACCCAAAAATATCCTGGGGGTGAGGCCACAGGCCGAGGGGGCAAAGCCCCCTAAACGCCGTCAGCGAGGTATTTCCCGGCTTCTTTTTGGGCGAAGGGTTTGAGCCGGGCGCCATGGGCGTCGAGAAAGGCGCGAACCCGGGCGGGATCGTGTTTCGAGAGGTCGCGCAGCCACCATGCGACGGCTTTCTGGATGAACCAGTCGGGATCGTCGGCGTAGCTTTCGGCCCAGCCCAGGATACGTTCACGCCGGGCGAGGTCGTCGGGCTTGGGGTGGTTCTGTTTCGTCCAGGGCAGGGTGATGACGAGGGCGGCGCGGCGGGTCCACATGTGATCTGAGGTTGTCCAGCGCTCGACCGCATCGAGCCGGGCGGGATCGGCGATGAGGCGTTTCTGGCCGGCCATGCAGGCGTGATCGGCGATGGCCCAGCTGTCGAATTGCGGCACCCAGCTTTGGATGAGGTGCCACGCGTCTTCGTCCGGGCGCAGGCGGGCTTGGGTCAGCAGTTTGGCGGCACTGATGCGGGCTTCGAAGATGTCGGTTTGCCAGAGCTGGTCGGCGAGGTCGACGCGCTCTGCCACGCTGAGCGATTGGCGCCAGCTTTTCGTGAGGTCATTGAGCGCCGGGTTGGGGATGCCCAGCACCTCGCGGCTTTGTTTGTGATAGCGCGCTTGGCCTTCGGCGCGGCCCGGTTCGATCTGCGCGCTGAGCGCGGTGAGGGCCTCGTCCAGGGTCATCGGCTCATTCGACAGTCACGGATTTGGCAAGGTTGCGTGGCTGGTCCACATCGGTGCCCTTGGCGATGGCGGTGTGATAGGCCAGCAGCTGCGCCGGAAGGGCATAGAGGATGGGGGCGAGCAGCGGGTCGATATCGGGCATGGTCAGGGTGAGCCACGCATCGCCATGGGTGATGCGCTTGCCTTCCTTGTCGGTGATCAGCAGCACCCGGCCACCGCGCGCGATGACCTCTTGCATGTTCGAGGTGGTCTTGTCGAACAGCGCGTCGCGCGGGGCCATGACCACCACGGGCACGTGTTTGTCGATCAGGGCGATGGGGCCGTGTTTGAGCTCACCTGATGCGTAAGCTTCGGCGTGGATGTAGCTGATTTCCTTGAGTTTCAGGGCGCCTTCCATGGCGAGCGGATACATCAGGCCGCGCCCTAGGAAGAGGATGTCGCGCGCCTCGGCCAGCTTGCGGGCGGCGGCGGCGATGTCGTCGGCGTCCTCCATCGCGGCGTTGAAGGCCGAGGGCAGCGCGCGCAGTTTGGCCAGCGTGTCGGCCAGCGTGTCGGCGTCCATCCTGCCGCGATCCGACGCCGCCTTGAGCGCCAGCATCAGGAGCACGGTCAACTGGCAGGTGAAAGCCTTGGTCGAGGCGACGCCAATTTCGGTGCCGGCGAGGATCGGCAGGGCGAGGTCGCTTTCGCGCGCGATGGAGCTTTCGGGCACGTTGACGACCGAAAGGATGGTTGCGGCCTTGCCTTCGCAATACCTGAGCGCGGCGAGGGTGTCGGCGGTTTCGCCCGACTGGCTGACGAACAGCGCCGCGGTGCGTGCGGGCACGGGCGGTTCGCGATAGCGGAATTCCGAGGCGACATCGACATCGCAGGGCAGGCCGGCGAGTTGCTCGAACCAGTATTTCGCGGTGACGCAGGCGTAATAGGCCGTGCCGCAGGCGACCATGGAGAGCCGGTCGATGGCGGTGAAGTCGATCCCCTTGCCGGGCAGTTCGACGCTGCGCCCGTCGTCCGAGAGGTAGTGCATGATCGCCTCGCCGATGACGCGGGGCTGTTCGGCGATTTCCTTGGCCATGAAGTGCTTGTGACCGCCCTTGTCGACCTGGCTCGACTCGATGTTGACGGTGCGGATTTCGCGGTTGGCGGGGCGGTCCTCGCGGTCGAGGATTTCGACCGAAGTTCTTGTGATGACGGCGAAATCGCCTTCTTCGAGATAGGTGATCCGGTCGGTCATGGGGGCCAGCGCGATGGCGTCGGAGCCGACGAACATCTCGCCGTCGCCATAGCCGATGGCCAGCGGCGAACCTTGCCGCGCGGCGATCAGCAGGTCGTCTTCGCCCTCGAACAGGAAGCAGAGCGCGTAGGCGCCATCAAGCTGTCGGACGGCCTCTTGCGCGGCGTCGCGGGGGGATTTGCCTTCTTCGATCAGCGATTGCACCAGAAGGGCTACGGTTTCGGTATCCGTCTCGGTCTGGAAATGCAGGCCTTTTTCGGCCAGTTGGGCGCGGATTTCGCGGAAATTCTCGATGATGCCATTGTGCACGACGGCGACCGGACCGGCGCGATGCGGGTGCGCGTTGGTCACGTTCGGCGCGCCGTGGGTGGCCCAGCGGGTGTGGCCGATGCCGGATTTCCCGGGCAGGGAGTCATGCACCAGCAGGTCCGAGAGGTTGATCAGCTTGCCCACGGCGCGGCGGCGGTCGAGATGCCCGTCGTTCAGCGTGGCGATGCCAGCGCTGTCATAGCCGCGATATTCGAGCCGCTTGAGCGCTTCGACGAGAATGGGGGCGACTTCGTGCTGCCCCAGAACACCAACGATACCACACATCGCCTTACTCTCCCTTCTGGGCCGCTTTGCGCGCGCGCAGCCTGTCCATCAGTTTGCGGGCAAGGCCCGGTTTGTTGACCTGTTTGGCGCGCGCCAGCGCCATCGCGCCATCGGGCACGTTATCGGTGATCACCGAGCCGGAGCCGGTCATGGCATGATCACCCAGCGTGACCGGCGCGACCAGCATGGTGGAGGAGCCGATGAAGGCATCCGCGCCGATTGTCGTCTTGTGTTTGAAGACGCCATCGTAATTGCAGGTGATGGTGCCTGCGCCCACGTTGGTGCGCGCGCCGACCTCGGCATCGCCGATATAGGTGAGGTGATTGGCCTTGGCGCCCTCGTGCAGGGTGGCGTTCTTGATCTCGACGAAATTGCCGACATGCACGTCTTCGGACAGTTCGGCCCCGGGGCGCAGGCGGGCATAGGGCCCGACGATGGCGCCGCGGCTGACGTGGCATCCTTCGAGATGCGAGAACGCGCGGATGCGTGCACCGGATTCGACCGTCACGCCGGGGCCGAAGACCACCATCTGTTCGATTTCGGCGTCGCGGCCAATGTAGGTGTCATAGGCGAAATGCACGGTTTCGGGGGCGGGCAGGGTGATGCCATTGTCGAGCGCCTCGGCGCGGGCGCGGGCCTGAAAGGCGGCCTCGGCGGCGGCGAGGTCGCTGCGGGAGTTCACGCCCATCGTTTCGGCTTCGTCACAGGTGACGGCGGTGGCGGAAAGGCCGCGGGCGCGGGCGATTTCGATGATGTCGGTGAGGTAGTATTCACCGCTGGCATTGTCATTGGTGACGGCAGCCAAGAGGTCAAACAGCGTGTCGCGCGCGGCGCAGATCACGCCGGAATTACAAAGTGTTATGGCGCGTTCTTTAACCGTTGCGTCCTTGAATTCGACGATCCGCTCAAGCATGTCGCCCTGCATCACCAGCCGCCCGTAGCGGCCCGGATCGGCGGCCTCGAAGCCCAGCACGACGACGTCATGCGCGCGCCGTGCCGCGATCATCTCCTGCAGGGTTTCGGGGCGGATGAAGGGCGTGTCGCCGTAAAGCACAATCACATCGCCTGTCGCCCCGTCAAGCGCGGCTTCGGCGCATTGCACGGCGTGGCCGGTGCCGTTCTGTTCCTCTTGCAGGACGACCTGCGCCTCTTCGTCATAGGCCCGGGCCGCGGCCGAGACCTGCTCGGCGCCGTGGCCCGCGACGATGACGGTGCGGCCGGGCGAAATGCTTTCGGCGGCGCGCATCGCATGCACCAGAAGCGGCGCATGCGCCACCTTGTGCAGGACCTTGGGCAGGTCGGATTTCATGCGCGTGCCTTGGCCCGCAGCGAGGATGACGAGGGAAATGCTCATAGGTTTCACTTGTTATTGCCTTGGGGGGCTGTTTTATCCGGTTGCGGGCGCGGCGCAAGGGCGGTGCGTTCAAGTGATGTTTCCGGCCCGTAACAGGCGGTGGCACTCGCGGGGCACAAGATAAGCGGAAGGGCGCGCATGAAAACGGTGATTTTCGATCTCGACGGGACTTTGGCCGATACCTCGGGTGATCTGCTGGCCGCGGCCAACGCCTGTTTCCGCGCGATGGGGGAAGGCGACATGCTGCATGCGGGGGATGCGGGCACGGCGCTGCGCGGCGGGCGCGCGATGCTGCGGCTTGGCCTGTCGCGGATGGAAACCCCGGTCGAGGAGGACGTGGTCAGTCGCTGGTATCCCGTGCTGCTTGAGGAATATGGCAGTGCGATCGATCGGCACACGGTGCTTTATCCCGGCGCGATGGAGGCGGTCGAGGCGCTGAAAACCGCCGGTTACGGCGTTGGCATCTGCACCAACAAGCCCGAAGCGCTGGCCGAAGACCTGATGGCGCGACTGGGCGTGCGCGACGCCTTCGCCTCGCTTATCGGGGCCGACACGCTGGCCCGCCCCAAGCCCGATCCAGAGCCGTTGTTCGAAGCTGCCCGTCGCGCTGGCGGTGATCCGGCGAAAACCTGCCTTGTGGGTGACAGCGACACGGACCGCAAGACCGCCCGCGCGGCGGGGGTGCCCTCGATCCTCGTCACCTTTGGTCCCTCGGGTGAAGACATGGCCGCGCTCGCCCCCGAGGCGCTGCTCCATCGCTACGAAGACCTGCCGGGCGTGGTCGCAGAGTTGCTCTGACATCCCGCGACACCCCGTGCCCCTGCTTCACTTGACCGAAAATATCCCGGGGTGTGGGGCAGAGCCCCACTCCGACACTGGCCATCAGAGGGGACGGGTCGACAGGCGCGCACAGGGTTAAACCGGCGCGAACAGCAGGGCGCCCAGTTCTGCCAGATCGCGGTGTTCGAGATCGTCGACGCAGTCCTTGATTGCGCGGGTCCGCGCAGGTCCCAGCACCGGACCGGCATAGGCGCGAAACTTGGCGCTGATCTCGTCGGGCGAGGGGGGCGCGGTGTAATCCCAGCGCGGCTCGTGCCAGTCCGAGGTCAATCGCTGCCCCGAAAATAGCGTGATCGTCACCCGCGCCAGCCGGGTCAGCGGGAAGGCGGCGTTCGCGTGGTCATGCTCGCGCATCGAAATGAGGCCGGACAGGTGCTGTGCGGCAGGGTCGGTGATGGCTGCATCGCTCAGGTGTTCAGGCCGGATGTCGCCATGTAGCAGCGCCAACGCGACCGGGAAGGAGGTGGAATATTGCGCCTCGTCGGTGGCTTCGGGATTGGCGGTGGCGAGGCGGATGCAGGCGTGAAAGCTTTCGATCTCGACCGAGGCGATATCGCCCGGCGCGAAACCATGGGCGCGGCGCAGGGCGAGGGCCGCTTCGATTG
The DNA here is from genome assembly GCA_030848925.1 of Rhodalgimonas zhirmunskyi. Classification (GTDB taxonomy): domain Bacteria; phylum Pseudomonadota; class Alphaproteobacteria; order Rhodobacterales; family Rhodobacteraceae; genus Rhodalgimonas; species Rhodalgimonas zhirmunskyi. The sequence continues at coordinate 247,194 of JANFFA010000004.1, read as the reverse complement.
GGGCCTGCGCCCAGCGGCACACGGGGTAGGGCTTGAAATATTGCTCTGTCACGTACCAGCGCTGGCCGAGATCGGCCCAGACGTCGGGGGCGTCCTCGACGATCAGCGCGGGCGCGCCGGTAAACCCGGCCTGCGCGAGAAACGCCGCCGAAACCCCCGTCATCGCGCCCCAGCCCGAGCCGTCCTTGACCATGGTGGGGTGGTCGATGCAGCGCATCATCTGGCTACGCGGGCCGTGGTATTCGGCGATGCCAAGGGCATGGCGCGTCTGCGCCCCTGAAAGCTGCAACTGCCGGGCAGAGGCCGCGGCGGCAGCGACCGCGCCCCATGACCCCGAGGTATGGTAGTCAGGCGCGCTGGCATGTTGGGCGATGGCGGCGCGCGCGCCCACCTCGTAGCCCATCGCCAGCGTGGCCAGAAACTCTGCTCCGCTTGCGCCGCGGACCTGTGCCAGCGTCAAAGCCGCGGGAAACAGCGAACAGCCGATATGGCCTTTCGAGGGGTTGAACCCGTCATGCCCGTCCAGACTGTCGATCCGCATCCCCAAGGCCAGTGCGACACCGGCATGCGAGGCTGTGCGCGCATCGAACACCATCGGGTGCGGCCCGCCGAATTGCGCGACCGCGTGATCGGCGATGATCCGGGTGAGTTGCGTGTCCTGCGCACCGGCGGCGATGGCGATCAGGTCGAGCAGGGACATTTTCACCCGAATCTGTGCCAGCGGCGGCAGGTCGCTCCAGCCAAGGTCGTGCAGGAAGGACATCGTATCGGGCATCCGACCAGCATGAGGGTGGGGGCGCAGCTGCACAAGGCGCGTTTGCGCCGGATTCCGGGCTTGTCTGCGACATTGACGGCGCGCGCGAGGCAGCGCAGAACGGTGTCATGGAAAATTTCACCGGCAGTTTCACCCAGCAGGAACCGATCCCCGACGAGGCCATCGAAGCCGCCGTCGCCGTCATGCGCTCGGGTCGATTGCATCGTTACAACGTGGCCGAGGGCGAGGCCGGCGAAGTGGCACTTCTGGAGCAAGAGTTCGCAGAGGCGATGGGCGCGCGCTATGCGCTGGCCGTGGCCTCGGGCGGTTATGCGCTGGCCTGTGCCCTGCGCGCGGTTGGCGTGAAGCCGGGCGACCGGGTGCTGACCAATGCCTTCACGCTGGCCCCGGTGCCGGGCGCCATCGCAAGCATCGGCGCGGTGCCTGTGTTCGTCGGCGTGAGCGAGGCGCTGGTGATCGATCTGGAGGACCTGCGCGAAAAGGCGGCCCAAGCGGATGTGCTGTTGCTCAGCCATATGCGCGGGCATCTGTGTGACATGGATGCGCTGCTGGCGCTGTGCGAGGAAGCCGGGCTGACCCTGATCGAGGATTGTGCGCATACCATGGGCGCGCGCTGGCGTGGGCGGCTGTCGGGCACCGATGGGCTGGTGGGCTGCTATTCGACGCAGACCTACAAACATATGAATTCGGGCGAAGGCGGTCTGCTGATCACCGATGACGCCGAGGTGGCGGCGCGCGCGGTGATGCTGTCGGGGTCTTACATGCTTTATGAGCGCCACCTTGCCGCGCCGGGGGCGGAGGTGTTCGAGGGAGTGAAATACGACACGCCCAATGTTTCGGGGCGGATGGACAACCTGCGCGCGGCGATTCTGCGTCCGCAACTGGCGCGGCTTGACGCGCAATGCGCCGCGTGGACCGCGCGCTACAAGGTGGTGGAAGAGGGCTTGCGCGGCACGCCGGGGCTGACCGTGATCGAGCGGCCGCAGGAAGAGGCCTATGTCGGATCCTCGATCCAGTTTTTGCTGCTGGATTGGTCGGAAGAAAAACTCGGCAAGGTGCTTTCGCGCTGCGCCGCGCGCGGCGTCGAACTCAAGTGGTTTGGCGGGGCGGTGCCCACGGGGTTCACCTCGCGCTATGACAGCTGGCGCTATGCACCGTCCGAGGCGATGCCCGAAACCGACCGCATCCTGCGCGCCATTCTCGACATGCGCTTGCCGTTGACCTTCAGCCTTGAGGATTGCGCCCTGATCGCGCGGATCATCCGGGCCGAGGTGGGCGCGGTGCACCAATCCGCCTGACACGCGCCGACCCGGCATTTGATGCGGGGGGCTTGGTTCGTCGAACTTGGCGCGGGATGCGCGCGTCGGAGCCTCCGGCGGGAGTATTTGGTGAAAAATGAAAGCGCAGGTGCGCTGTGGGGCCACAACCTGTCCTGTCTTCGAAATCGGGCGTCCCTCACTTGGCCGATAAATATCCTGGGGGTGAATGCGCGCAGCGCAGAGGGGGCAAAGCCCCCGGACAATAAATTATAGAGCGTGCGCAGCACTCATTGTGGAAACAGTTGATCCGAATCGCGGGGCGATGTAGGAAATGAACAACTGTTCAATAACCGCGAGGAGGAGCGGCCATGTTCATGGGGTCGATGACGTTTGATCTGGGCGAAGATGTAAATGCGCTGCGCGAGATGGTGCATCGCTTCGCGCAGGAGCGGATCAAGCCGATCGCGGCTGAGGTGGATCAGACGAACGAGTTTCCCAACGCGTTGTGGAAAGAGTTCGGCGATCTCGGCCTTTTGGGGGTGACCACGCCCGAGGAATATGGCGGGGCGGGGATGTCTTACCTTGCCCATGTCGTCGCGGTGGAAGAGATCGCGCGGGCCAGTGCCTCGGTCTCGCTTTCGTATGGGGCGCATTCGAACCTGTGCGTCAACCAGATCCGGCGCAACGCGACGCATGAGCAGAAGATGAAATACCTTCCGAAACTCATTAGCGGTGAGCATGTTGGCGCGCTGGCGATGAGTGAGCCTTCTGCCGGGTCGGACGTGGTGTCGATGAAGCTGCGTGCAGAGAAGCGCAACGGTTACTATGTGCTGAACGGCAATAAATACTGGATCACCAACGGGCCGGATGCGGATACGCTTGTCGTCTATGCCAAGACCGATCCCGAGGCCGGGCCCAAGGGCATCACCGCTTTCATCGTGGAAAAGACGATGAAGGGCTTTTCGACCAGCCCGCATTTCGACAAGCTGGGCATGCGCGGCAGCAACACCGCCGAGTTGATCTTCGACAATGTCGAAGTGCCGTTCGAGAATGTTCTGGGCGAAGAGGGGCGCGGTGTGGCGGTCCTGATGAGCGGGCTCGATTACGAGCGGGTTGTGCTTTCGGGCATCGGCACCGGCATCATGGCGGCCTGTCTGGACGAGGTCATGCCTTACATGCGTGAGCGTGAGCAGTTCGGCCAGCCGATCGGCAACTTCCAACTGATGCAGGCCAAGATCGCCGATATGTACACCAAGATGAACTCGGCGCGCGCCTATACTTACGAGGTGGCCAAGGCCTGTGATCGTGGTGAAGTCACCCGGCAGGACGCCGCCGCTTGCGTGCTTTATGCCAGTGAAGAGGCCATGGTCGTGGCGCATCAGGCGGTGCAGGCCTTTGGCGGGGCGGGCTATCTGAACGACAACCCGGTGGGCCGCATTTTCCGCGATGCCAAGCTGATGGAGATCGGCGCGGGCACGAGCGAGATCCGCCGGATGCTGGTGGGTCGCGAGTTGATGGCGAAGATGGGCTGAGGCGGCGGGGCGTCTGCGACCGGGAGAATGCCGGGCAAACCCGTGTGTTTTTGTCGGGATTTGACCTGTGTCAAGGACGCCGTCGGCTGATCCGTGAAAGGAGTATGGGTGATGTATCTTTCGGGAGCCGGGCCTGACGGGCTGAGCGCGTTTTGCGCTTCGGTGACCCGACAGCCTTGGAGTGCACCCCATGACTCACCCGTTTTCGATCCTCCGCGTGGCGCTTGCGCTGGGCCTGTCCGTTGCCGTTCTGACCGGGGCGGCGCAGGCGCAGCAGGTGATCAAGTTTTCGCCCGAGGCGACGGTCGCCTGTATTGCGCAGGCCAAGACCGAAGGCACGCGGATGGATTGCGTCGGCACCTCGGCCAAGGCCTGTTTCAACCGGATCAAGGGGCGCAGCACCGGCGATATTGCGGCCTGCATGGCGCAAGAGACGAACTTCTGGCAGCGCCGGATGGACAAGGCATTGGACGCGATGCGCGAAAAGGCCAAGGCGGAGGACGCGGCCTTCATGAAAACCGCGAAGGCCAAATATGTGCCGTTCAAACTGACCGAGGATCTGGAGACCATGCAAGAGCGCTGGGCGGCGTTTCGCGAGGCGCGCTGTGCGGTCGAGGCGATGATGCGGCGCGGCACGCGGTTTACGTCGACCGCGGCGGCGTCCTGTGTGATGCAGGAAACGGCGCGGCAGGCGATGTTCCTCGAAACTGCGGTGGCCTATCAGAAGTAGGGGCTTTTGCGGCGGCTGGAAACAGCGCGTCCGGCACGAAACAACCCGGTGAAGCGGGGCTTCACCGGGCGTTTTGCATGACTTGGAAATCTGGGGGTGCCACGGGCCGGGCCGGGATGACAGCCAGAGGCCCGCGGCTTGGGATCAATACGATCCTTGGATCCTTGGGATCAGCGGGATCAGAATTTCATCACATAGGCGACGCCCGCGACCAGCGGGTTGATCTTGGCCGTGCCGATCGAAGCGCCGTTGAGGGAGACGTCAGGCTCGATCTGGATATAGCGCAGGTCGGCGCGCAGGGCGCCCTTGTCGGACAGGGCGTAATCGACACCGGCGTGGAGCGCGAAGCCGACGCTGTCGTCGATCTTCAGGTTCCCGAGGGGCGAGCTTTCATCGAAGAAGACGGTATAGTTGATGCCCGCGCCGACGAAGGGCGTGAATTTGCCGCCCGTCGGGATGTGGTAATTGATCGAGAGGGTCGGCGGCAGGTGCTTGGTCTGGCCGATATAGGCGCCATTGCTGCTGAGGCCGTGCTTGAAGGGCGTGGCACCGAGCAATTCGAGGCCGATGTTGTCGCGGATGAAATATTCGAACGCGATGGTCGGGCGGGCGTTGTTGCCGATTTCGAGCGGAACTGCGCCGCCTGCGAGGGTGCCGTTGTCACTGGCGGGGCGCACGACGCCGACGCCGAGGGCGAGGGTCATGGTGCCCGCGTCCTGCGCGGCGGCGGGCAGGGCTGTGGCGAGGGCCATCGCAGCGGCAGAGGCGGTGAGGGCGGATACAGTGATCACTGTCTTCTTCATGGGTCTTTCCTTGGACTTGTCGCGCGTCCGCGGCCATATGAGGCCGAGTCGGCCGTTCGAAACATTGATTTGAATCAACTTGGTAGCGCTAAATCGGGTGCGATTTTGGCGCTGTTGCGCAAAAGCCGCGCGGACCGGGCGGCGCCGGGTGCGCCAAGCGCGTTTCGCGCGGCATCCGATGGCCACCTACGACCTTTAGGGGAGATGACGACATGAAACTGCAATCCCAAGCGATTGCCTCGTCCGAGGCTTTCAAGGCCAACGTGCATGGCCATCTGGAGGCGCTGGAGGTGATCCGGGAGGCCGCCGAACTGGCCGCTGCGGGCGGCGGGGAGAAAGCCCGCGCGCGCCATGAAAGCCGGGGCAAGATGCTTCCGCGTGAGCGGGTGGCGAACCTGCTCGATCCCGGCTCGCCCTTCCTTGAGGTGGGCGCGACGGCGGCGCATGGCATGTATGACGGGGCGGCACCTGCGGCCGGGATGATCTGTGGCATCGGGTTGGTCATGGGGCGGCAGGTCATGGTGGTGTGCAACGACGCCACCGTGAAGGGCGGCACGTATTATCCGATGACGGTGAAAAAGCACCTGCGCGCGCAGGAGATCGCCGAGCAGAACCATCTGCCGTGCATCTACCTTGTCGACAGTGGCGGCGCGAACCTGCCGCAGCAGGACGAGGTGTTTCCCGATCGCGATCATTTCGGGCGCATCTTCTTTAATCAGGCGAACATGAGCGCGAAGGGGATTCCGCAGATCGCCGTGGTGATGGGGTCGTGCACTGCCGGGGGGGCCTATGTGCCCGCGATGTCGGATGTGTCGATCATCGTGAAGGAACAGGGGACGATCTTCCTTGCCGGGCCGCCACTGGTGAAGGCGGCGACGGGCGAGGTGGTGAGTGCCGAGGATCTGGGCGGGGGCGACGTGCACACGCGCCTGTCGGGCGTGGCGGATTATCTGGCCGAGGATGACGCCCATGCGCTGGCGCTGGCGCGTCGAGCCGTAGGCTCGCTTGGAGGAACCGGTGCCGTAGGCTCGCTTGGAGGAACCGGTGCGGTTGGCTCGCTCGGCGGAGCTGGTGGCGTTTCTCTCGACGTTTCGGGGGGCTGGGAAGAGCCGGCCTATGACCCGGATGAGATCCTTGGCGTGGTGCCTGCGGACCTGCGCACACCTTATGACATTCGCGAGGTGATCGCGCGGGTTGTGGATGGTTCTTACTTCGACGAGTTCAAGGCGCGGTTTGGCGAAACGCTGGTCTGCGGTTTTGCCAAGGTGCAGGGTATGGATGTGGGCATTGTCGCCAACAACGGCGTGCTGTTCAGCGAGAGCGCCGTGAAGGGCGCGCATTTCGTCGAGCTGTGTAGCCAGCGCAAGATCCCGCTGGTGTTCTTGCAGAACATCACCGGCTTCATGGTGGGCCGGAAATACGAGAACGAGGGCATCGCGCGCCACGGGGCCAAGATGGTGACGGCGGTGGCCTGCACCAACGTGCCCAAGATCACGATGCTTGTGGGCGGCTCGTTCGGGGCGGGCAACTATGGTATGGCCGGGCGGGCCTATAGCCCGCGGTTCCTGTGGAGTTGGCCCAATTCGCGGATCTCGGTCATGGGCGGCGCGCAGGCGGCGGGGGTTCTGGCCACCGTCAAGCGCGACGCGATCGAGCGGGCCGGCGGCAGCTGGTCCGAGGACGAGGAGGCCGAGTTCAAGCGCCCCACCGTCGAGATGTTCGAAGAGCAATCGCACCCGCTTTATGCCAGCGCGCGGCTTTGGGACGATGGCGTGCTTGACCCGCGCAAGACGCGTGATGTGCTGGCGCTGTCGTTGCGCGCGGCGCTGAATGCACCGATCGAGGACACGCGCTTTGGCGTGTTCCGGATGTGAGGTTGAGTCGATGGTCGAAAGGTTGAAACCGGGCGAGATGCGGCGCGGCAAGCGCAATGCCGAAACCGGCGTGACCTGGGTGCAGGTCAGCCGCGAGGCGGCGCATGCGCATCCAATGGGCAAGCTGAACTGGCTGATGGTGATGATCATCCTCTATTTCCTTGCCGTCGGGGTGCTGAAATTCTGGCAGGTGTTGGGGTTTGGCGGCGGCATCGGTGTGGCGCTGATGGGGGCCGCGCTGCCACTGGTGACCGGACTTTTGCTTTGGGCCAAGGCGGCCATGGCGCGGGTGCTGGTGATCGTGACCGGGATCCTGACGCTGTTGTTCACCGTGGCCGGGGGATTTGGCCTGCGCGGGATGGACACGGCGCAGATGGTGGGTGGCGAGTTTTGGGCGTTCATCTCGCTGGGAGAGCTGATCGCGGTGCTGGCGATCACGATCTACATGTGGGAGGGCGACCGGCCCAACCTGATCTATGCCAACCGGTTCCGCAGTTTCCGCGACCCTGACGAAGGGGCAACAGATGGTTGATTACCCCGTGTTCGCGACGCGGTTTGCGCGTTCAGGCGGGCCGCGACCCCCGGTTGCCTTTGCCAGCGGTGGGCTGACGAGCGCGTGCAACGCCAAGGCGGTGGCGCGGATGCCGGTGCCGCTTGCGACAAATGATGAGGCCGAGGCGCAGTTGCGCGCGGCGATGGAGGAGATGGGTGATGTTTGACACGATCCTGATTGCGAACCGGGGCGAGATCGCGTGCCGGGTGGCGCGCACGGCCAAGGCGATGGGCCTGACCACCGTGGCGGTTTATTCCGACGCGGATGCGGGGGCGGCGCATGTGGCCGCTTGCGACCGGGCGGTGCATATCGGCGGCGCGGCGCCGTCGGAGAGTTATCTCAAGGGCGATCGCATCATTGAGGCGGCGCTGGAGACGGGCGCGCAGGCGATCCATCCGGGATATGGTTTTCTATCCGAGAACCCCGGGTTCGTCGACGCGGTCGAGGCGGCTGGGCTGACCTTCATCGGGCCATCGGCCAAGGCGATCCGGGCGATGGGGCTGAAGGATGCGGCCAAGGCCCTGATGCACGACGCGGGCGTGCCGGTGGTGCCGGGGTATCACGGGGCCAATCAGGATCCAGAGCACCTTAGCGGGGCGGCGGATACGATTGGCTACCCGGTGCTGATCAAGGCCGTGGCGGGAGGCGGCGGCAAGGGGATGCGGCTGGTGGAGCGCCCCGAGGAGTTCGCCGATGCGCTGGAAAGTGCGCAGAGCGAGGCGCGCACGGCCTTTGGCAACCCGGATGTTCTGATCGAGAAATACATCACCAGCCCGCGCCACATCGAGGTGCAGGTTTTCGGCGATGGCACGCATGCGGTGCATCTGTTCGAGCGCGATTGCTCGCTTCAGCGGCGCCATCAGAAGGTGATCGAAGAGGCCCCGGCGCCCGGCATGACCGCAGAGATGCGCGCGGCGATGGGCCAGGCGGCGGTGCGCGCGGCCGAGGCGATCGGCTACAAGGGGGCGGGGACGGTCGAGTTCATCGTTGACGGCTCGGACGGGCTGCGCCCGGATGGGTTCTGGTTCATGGAGATGAACACGCGGTTGCAGGTGGAACATCCGGTGACCGAACTGATCACCGGCGTGGACCTCGTGGAATGGCAGTTGCGGGTCGCAGCGGGTGAGGGGCTGCCGTTGCAGCAAGAGGAACTGACGATCAACGGCCATGCCTTCGAGGCGCGGCTCTATGCCGAGGATGTGCCGAAAGGGTTCCTGCCGGCGACAGGCACGCTGAGCCATCTGGCGTTCGGTGAGGGCGCGCGGGCCGACAGCGGTGTGCGCGCGGGCGATACCATCAGCCCGCATTACGACCCGATGATTGCCAAGCTGGTGACCCATGGCCCGACCCGCGCGATTGCCCTGAAGCGGCTGGATCGCGCGCTGCGTGAAACGCAGGTGGCCGGAACGGTGACAAACCTTGGGTTTCTGGGCGCGCTCTGTCGCCACGAGGGGTTTGCGCGCGGCGAGGTGGACACCGGCCTGATTGGGCGCGACCTTGACGCGCTGGTCGCCGAGGCCGGGCCGACACCGGCGGTCGTGGCGCAGGCGGCGCTGGCCGCGCTGGGGCTGATGTGCGCGCCGGTGCCGGGGCTGGGGTTCCGGCTGTGGGGCGCGGATGCGCGGCGGATCATGCTTGAAAGCGGCGAGGAAGAGATCGCACTGAAGGTCAGGCTCACCGGGGCGAACCATGCGCTGATCGAGACTGAGAGCGGCCCTGTTCAGGCCGAGCGCCGCGAGGGAACATGGTGGATCGCGGGCGCCCGGGCCATGGATTGGGTGCGCAATGGTGATGTTGTTACCGTTTTCGCAGGGGCCGGGCAGCGGTTTCGCGTGATCGATCCGCTTGAGCGGGCCGCGTCAGCGGGGGCCGGGGCTGACGTGATCGAAGCGCCCATGCCCGGGCTGGTGAAGGCCCTTTATGCCGAGGCAGGCCAGACCGTTGCGGCAGGCGACAGGCTGGCCGTGCTGGAGGCCATGAAAATGGAACACGCGCTTTTGGCGCCGCGCGATGGCGTGGTGGCCGAAGTGCTGAGTCAGGCGGGCGATCAGGTCGAGGCCGGTGCGCCGCTCATCCGGCTGGAAGATGCCGAAGAGGAGGCCGCATGACAGGCAGCACCAGCTGCAGGGAAATGGGCAGGGTCGCGGGCTGGGAAACGGCCAGCATGTCTGGCGCTGTGCTCTCCTCCCGCCCCCCCGGAGCCGTCGGCCCACCCACCCACCCCCGCCGCCTCCGGGGGGGCAGGGCACAGGCGCGGCACCCTATGAGGCTTCGTGCGGTTGGTTCTTCTGGCGCTGCCCCGTGTCTCTTTCTTGGCTCCAAATACCCACCCACCACCATATGTCACGCGCGCTGCCGATTGAATGGAACAACGCGCTTCGACCTATGCCGGGCCGAGCGCAGCGAGGCCCCCCGGGCGACGCCGCAGGCGGCGCAATTCCTTTTGATCAGCGCGACGCCACAGGCAGTTCAAATCCCTGTTTCTGAGAGGAACGATCATGACTGAAAAGATCCGTTTGCATTCTGTGGCTGGAAGCCGCTCTTTCCGGGTGTTGTGGCTGCTCTACGAGATGGGGCTTTCGCCCGAACTTCTGAGTTATGACATCGCCAAGGGCGATCTGCGCGATCCCGAGTTTCTGGCGCTGTCGCCAGCCGGGCGGGTGCCTGTGCTTGAGATCGATGGTTTGGTGCTGTTCGAAAGCGGGGCCATCGTCGAGTACCTTTGCGAGACCCGTCCCGAGCATGGGTTTGCTCCTGCGCCGGGGGAAGAGGAGCGAGCGCAATTCCTGACCTGGCTGCATTATGCCGAAACGATCGGCACGTTGGTTCAGAACCTCAACCTGCAGCAGGTTTTCCTGCCTGATCCGGCGATGCGCTCGCCCACCGTGATCGGGATCGAGGTGAAACGGTTGGCGATTTCGCTGAAGCCGTTGGAGCGGGTGTTGGTGAATCAGGAGTTCTTGCTCAGGCGGGGATTTTCGGCGGCGGATGCGATGATGGGGTTCACGCTGGAGAGTGCGGGACACTATGTGCATCTCGAGAAATTTCCGGCCCTTATGGCCTACAAGGCGCGGATTGAGGCGCGGCCCGCTTACCAGCGCGCTCTCGAGGCAGAGGGATTGCAGCAGTTCTATGACCGTGACTTCTATGAGGTGCCGCAGGCCTGAGCATTCGAGTATTTATGGAAAAATGAAAGGGGAGGGGTGAGATGGCCGAGCGGGTCGAGATATTCGAGGTGGGGCCGCGCGACGGGTTGCAGAACGAGGCGCGGATGATCCCGACGGCCGAGAAGATCGCGCTGGTCGACTGTCTGAGCGAGGCCGGGTTTCGCCGGATCGAATGCGCATCCTTCGTGAGCCCGAAATGGGTGCCGCAGATGGCGGATTCGGGCGATGTTCTGGCCGGGATCCGGCGCGCGCCGGGGGTGCGCTATGCGGCGCTGACGCCGAACATGCGCGGGCTTGAGGGGGCCTTGGCGGCGAAGGCCGACGAGGTGGCGATTTTCGGCAGCGCTTCGGAAGGGTTCTCGAAGGCCAATATCAATGCGAGCATCGCGGAAAGCCTTGAGCGCTTCGCGCCGGTGGCCGAGGCGGCGGCGGCGGCGGGCGTTCCGGTGCGCGGCTATATCTCTTGCGTGGTCGAGTGCCCCTATGACGGGGCGACCGCGCCGGGCGACGTGGCGCGGGTGGCGGCGGCGTTGCGCGATATGGGCTGTTACGAGATCAGCCTTGGCGACACCATCGGGCGGGGCGCGCCCGAGCGGATCGACGCCATGCTGGAGGCGGTGATGCAGGAGGTGCCGGTCGCCGCGCTGGCCGGGCATTACCATGACACCGGCGGTCGGGCGCTGGAGAATATCGAGGTGTCGCTGGCGCGGGGCCTGCGGGTGTTCGATGCCGCTGTTGGCGGCTTGGGCGGCTGCCCCTATGCGCCGGGTGCGGCGGGCAACGTGGCGACCGAGGCGGTGCATGACCGGCTGGTGGCGCTGGGGTATGAAACCGGCCTTGATCGGGACATTCTGAGCCGGGCCGCAGGGATGGCGCGGGATATGCGGAAGGACAGTCAATGACATATGAAACTTTGAGCATCGAGGTGGATGCGCGCGGGGTGGCGACGCTCTGGCTTGACCGGGCGGACAAGCACAACGCCATGTCGGGCCGGATGATCGAGGAACTGCCAGAGGCGATCGGGGCGCTGGGCGCGGATGACGCGGTGCGGGTCGTGATCCTTGCCGCGAAGGGCAAGAGCTTTTGCGCGGGGGGCGATCTGCGCTGGATGCAGGACCAGATGGCCGCCGATGCGGCGACCCGCCGGGTCGAGGCGCGCAAGCTGGCGATGGCGCTTTTCGCGCTCAACACCTGTCCCAAGCCGGTGATCGCGCGGGTACAGGGCAATGCGTTTGGCGGCGGGATCGGGATGATTTCGGTTGCCGATGTGGCCGTGGGCGTGGAGGGCGCGAAATTCGGGCTGACCGAGGTGCGTCTTGGCCTGATCCCGGCGACGATCAGCCCTTATGTCCTTGCCCGGATGGGCGAGACCCATGCGCGCAAGGTGTTCATGAGCGCGCGGTTGTTCGGGGCGGCAGAGGCGGAGAAGCTGAACCTGCTGGCGCGCGTCGTGTCGGAGGATGATCTCGATGTGGCGGTGGAGGCCGAGGTGATGCCCTACCTTTCCGCGGCGCCGGGGGCCGTGGCCGAGAGCAAGCGGCTGGCGCGCAGCCTTGGTGCGCCGATCACCGAAGAGATCATCGAGGCCACCATCGACCGGCTGGTCGAGACGTGGGAAGGCGCGGAGGCGCGCGAGGGGATCGCGGCGTTCTTTGACAAGCGCAAGGCGCCTTGGATGGCGTGAGCCGGGGGATGGCCTGAGCCGAGCTAAGGCGCGATCCGGGGGAGGCGGTTTCGCGGGCGGTGCTGTCACTGGGCCGTTGCGCGGGGGCGACGCGCGCGGGCGTGACCAGCCCGCGGAGCAAGAGCCTGTGAGCGGGGCTTGGGCGGGCCGGGGCGGACGGTGCGCAGGGGCGGGCCGGTGGTTTGGCGTGCTGAGTCGCGCGGCGATGCAGCGAAGCCAAAGGCTTATGCTGGATAAACCTTTAGTTATCGGCGGGAAATTTGTGGCTGAGACTGATTTTGCAGCTGCGGCAAGAACGCTTGAACCCCTTGATTTGCTAGCTTTGTGTGCAACCGTATACGGGGTGTGCCGTCGCGCGCCGTGATACAGTTTCAAAGGCTTGAATGTATTCGGCCATTGGTTGACCCTGAGAGGGGGCGGGAGTAAACCCAACCCCAACTATACGCTGCCAGAGGGTGCGCCCGCGAAAGGCGTGCAGAAAGGAGCCGACATGGACGGTATGCTCAGAGAATACTTGCCCATTCTGATTTTCCTCGCCATCGCTGTTGCGCTTGGGGCTGTTCTGATCCTCGCTGCTGTGGTTCTGGCCGTGCGCCATCCGGACCCGGAGAAGGTGAGCGCCTATGAATGCGGCTTTAACGCGTTCGATGATGCAAGGATGAAATTCGACGTGCGGTTCTACCTCGTGTCGATCCTGTTCATCATCTTCGATCTTGAAATCGCGATGTTGTTTCCGTGGGCTGTCGCGTTCCGCGACCTTTCGGACGTGAGCTTCTGGGGGATGATGGTGTTCCTTGGTGTGCTGACGGCCGGGTTTGCCTATGAGTGGAAGAAAGGGGCGCTTGAATGGTCATGACCGGGGTGCAGACGGGTCTGAACACCGCTGGGGTCGACCGCGAGGTTTCGACACAGGCGCTGAACGAGGAATTGCAGGACAAGGGTTTCCTGCTGACCACCACCGACGACATCATCACATGGGCGCGCACCGGCTCGCTTCATTGGATGACCTTCGGTCTGGCGTGTTGCGCGGTGGAAATGATGCAGGCCTCGATGCCGCGCTATGACCTTGAGCGGTTCGGCGTTGCACCGCGGGCCAGCCCGCGCCAGTCGGACGTGATGATCGTGGCCGGGACGCTGACCAACAAGATGGCACCGGCGCTGCGCAAGGTTTACGACCAGATGCCCGAGCCGCGCTATGTGATCTCTATGGGGTCCTGCGCCAATGGCGGGGGTTATTACCACTACAGCTATTCGGTGGTGCGGGGCTGTGACCGGATCGTACCGGTTGACGTATACGTGCCCGGATGCCCGCCGACGGCAGAGGCGCTGGTTTATGGCATCATGCAACTGGCGCGCAAGATCCGCCGCACGGGAACGATCGTTAGATAAGCCAGTCAGGCCCAAATGGGCATGCGCCGGGCCGGTAGGGCAGGAATGAGCGCGGGAAGGACGAGCGAATGAGTGACGCATTGAACGAACTGGGCGCGCATATCGAGCTGAAACGGCCCGATTGTGTTCTGGGTTGGAGCGTGGCCTTTGACGAGCTGACCGTGGATGTCGCGCCGAGCTCGATCGTGGGGCTGGTTGAGTTTCTGAAGTCCGATGGCACCTGCCGGTTCACATCGCTGATGGATATCACGGCGGTGGATTATCCGGAGCGCCCGAAGCGCTTCGAAGTGGTCTATCACCTGCTGTCGATGTACCAGAACCAGCGTATCCGCCTGAAAGTGGCGATCCGCGAGGATGAGATCCTGCCGTCGATCACCGAGGTGCATGCCGGGGCCAACTGGAACGAGCGCGAAGTGTTCGACATGTTCGGCATCCTGTTTTCGGGTCATCCGGACCTGCGCCGTTTGCTGACCGACTATGGCTTCCGCGGCCATCCGCTTCGCAAGGATTTCCCCACAACGGGCTATACCGAAGTGCGCTATGACGAGGCGCAAAAGCGCGTGGTCTATGAGCCGGTGTCGCTGGTGCAGGAATATCGGCAATTCGATTTCATGAGCCCATGGGAAGGGGCGGAATACATCCTTCCGGGCGATGAGAAAGGGGAGGAGGCGAAATGATGGACGGCTCCAACTTTGACGACGCCGTGACCGGCGAACAGAAGATCCGCAATTTCAACATCAACTTCGGCCCGCAGCACCCGGCGGCGCACGGCGTTTTGCGGATGGTGCTTGAGCTTGACGGTGAGGTGGTGGAACGCGCAGACCCGCATATCGGCCTGTTGCATCGCGGCACCGAGAAGCTGATGGAAAGCCGGACCTACCTTCAGAACCTGCCGTATTTCGACCGGCTCGACTACGTTGGCACGATGAACCAGGAACATGCCTGGTGCCTGGCCATCGAAAAGCTGACCGGGGTGGAAGTGCCGCGCCGGGCCGGCCTGATCCGGGTGCTGTACCTTGAGATCGGGCGCATCCTGAACCATCTGCTGAACGTCACCACGCAGGCGATGGACGTTGGCGCGCTGACCCCGCCGCTGTGGGGCTTTGAAGAGCGCGAGAAGTTGATGGTGTTTTACGAGCGGGCCTGTGGCGCGCGCCTGCACGCGGCCTATTTCCGGCCCGGTGGCGTGCATCAGGACCTGCCGCCCGAACTGCTTGACGATATCGAGGAATGGGCCAAGGGCGATTTCCAGACCTTCATGAGCGATCTGGACGGGCTGATCACGGAAAACCGCATCTTCAAGATGCGCAACGCCGATATCGGGGTCGTCTCGGAAGAGGATATTCAGACCTATGGCTTCTCGGGCGTGATGGCGCGCGGGTCGGGCCTTGCTTGGGATTTGCGCCGGGCGCAGCCCTATGAGCTTTACGATGAGTTCGAGTTCCAGATCCCGGTTGGCAAGAACGGCGATTGCTATGATCGCTACCTCGTGCGGATGGAAGAGATGCGCCAGTCGGTGCATATCATGCTGCAGGCGATCGAAAAGCTGCGCGCGCCGGAAGGGCAGGGCGATATCCTTGCCCGGGGCAAGCTGACCCCGCCCAAGCGCGGTGAGATGAAGACCTCGATGGAGGCGCTGATCCACCACTTCAAACTTTACACGGAGGGCTTCAAGGTGCCTGCGGGTGAGGTTTACGTGGCGGTCGAAGCGCCGAAGGGGGAATTTGGCGTTTACCTAGTATCGGACGGGTCGAACCGGCCGTATCGCGCCAAGATCAGGGCGCCGGGCTATGCGCATTTGCAGGCGATGGATCACGTGGCCTCGGGCCATATGCTGGCCGATGTGGCGGCGATTATTGGTTCGATGGATATCGTTTTCGGGGAGGTTGACCGGTGAAGAAACTTGTTTTGGGTCTTGCGGGCGCATCGGCGCTGAGTGGTTGCCTTGCGATTCCGCCGCAGGGGATCAGCCCCGAGATGCGTGTTGATTACCTGACCGCTGTGGCGTCGATCGGGTGCGTGATGCGCGATGAGAGTGATTATCAGCCGGTCGAACTTCAGGCCGGGCTGACCCGTGAGCAAGCGGTGCAGCTGACGCAGTATTACCTTGCCAACGGCAAGGCCGTGAAGCTTCAGGGCGGTGGCGCGAAATTCGTGACGGAGGGCTGTGTCTGATGCTCAGACGTCTGCACCCTGTGCAACCCGAGAGTTTCGCCTTTACGCCCGAGAACCGGGCCTGGGCTGAAGCGCAGGTGACGAAATATCCCGAAGGCCGCCAGCAAAGCGCGATCATTCCGCTGTTGTGGCGTGCACAGGAGCAGGAAGGCTGGCTCAGCCGGGCCGCGATCGAGCATGTCGCCGAGATGCTGGACCTGCCCTATATCCGGGCGCTGGAGGTGGCGACGTTCTACTTCATGTTCCAGTTGCAGCCGGTGGGCAACGTGGCGCATTTCCAGATTTGCGGCACGCTGTCCTGCATGATCTGTGGCGCAGAAGACCTGATCGACGTGCTCAAGCGCAAGGTGGCTGCGAAGCCGCATGATATTTCCGAAGACGGCAAGTTTTCGTGGGAAGAGGTCGAGTGCCTTGGCGCCTGTGCCAATGCGCCGATGGCGCAGATTGGCAAGGATTACTACGAAGACCTGACGCCCGAACGGCTGGAAGAGATGATCGACCAATTGGCGCGCGGCGAGGTGCCGGTGCCGGGGCCGCAGAACGGCCGGTTCGCCAGCGAGCCGAAGGCGGGTCTGACCAGCCTGAAGGAATATGACAGCGGCCGGACCAAGTATAACGCCAGCGCGCAATTGGCGGTGGATCTTGGCGACAGTGTGAAGCGGATCGACGGCACGGAAGTGCCGCTTTCGGCGCCGTGGAGCGACATGACCAAGGGCGGCGCGGCCGGTGACGGGGCGAAGCCTGCGAAAGCGGGCGCGGCGAAACTGGGCGCGGCGGCGGCATCTGCTGGCAAGACCAAGACACGGGCGGCGGCCAAGGCGGCCAGCGCGGACGACACCACGCCGAAAGAGCCCAAGCCCGCCAAGGGCAAGCCCGCGGACAAGAGCGGCGTTACCAAGCAAGAGGCGCAGGCCGAAAGCAAGGCCAAGCCCGCGGCTTCGGCCAAGGGCAATGCGGCGAATGCCGGGAAATCCAATGGGGTTTCTGGGGGAGTTTCAGTCGGAGTTTCTGGGGGCACGGCGGCTGTCGCGGCGGTCGAGAAAGAGCCCGAAACACTGAGCGCCCCGCGCGCGGGCGAAAGCGCCGATGATCTGAAGCTGATCAGCGGGGTCGGTCCGAAGCTGGAGCAGACGCTTAACGAGCTGGGCTTCTGGCATTTCGATCAGATCGCGAACTGGGGCCCGGAAGAGATCGCATGGGTGGACGCCCGGCTGCGCTTCAAGGGCCGCATTGAACGTGACAACTGGATGGACCAGGCCAAGATCCTGGCCGCAGGGGGCGAGACTGAATTCTCGGCCCGCAAGAAGAAGTGAACGAGTAATTTTGTGTCAGCGCATCGGGGGATGAACGGATGATGGAAAAGATCGGGGTTTGTGGCCTTGTGTCGTGGTTAGTCGGGCTTGTTGTCGGCATCTGGGCCTATGTGGCCGTGTCTGAGATGACATTCTGGCTTCCTGCCGTTTTGATCGGGGTCGCACTGGCGGCGTTTATCGGGCTTGTTCTTGGCGGGTTGTTCTGTGGCCTGATGAAGGGCGATGACGCGGCGCATGGCGCGGCGCATGATGGTGCGGCAGCAGGACATCACGATCACGCCCATGCCGACGTGGGCATCGAGGCGCTGGCCGAGGCCGAGGCGGGTGCGCTGGAAGCGGGCGCGCGCGCGGCGGGGATCGACCCTGCCGAGGCGGCACGCGAAAAGGAAATGCTGGACGCGCGGATCAATGCAGAGCGCAGCGTCGACACCGCAGAGGGCGAGGGGGCCGAGGTCGAAGCCGCCGCCGAAGCGCGTGCTGAAACCAAGGCCGAGGCTGTGGCAGCGGACGCGCCGGAAACGGTGACGAGCGAAGCGCCCGCCGCAGATGAGACCGAGAGCGAGACCGAGACCGAGACCGCAGCGAGCGGCACGGGATCGGCGCTGGCCGATGAGTTCGTTTCGGAGGCCGAGGCGGGCGATCGCGATGCAGGTGCGGATGCGCTGGCCGCTGCCGCCGCCACGCCCGATTACGATGGCGACGGCGTGCATGAGGGCACGGATGAGGGCGCCAAGCCCGCAACCCTGTCTGCACCGCGCGATGGCGGGGCCGACAACCTGAAGGAAATCAAGGGCGTGGGGCCGAAGCTTGAAGCGATGCTTCATGGCATGGGGTTCTATCATTTCGACCAGATCGCGAGCTGGGGCGCCGATGAGGTGGCTTGGGTCGATGCGAACATCAAGGGCTTCAAGGGCCGGGTGAGCCGCGACAACTGGGTTGAACAGGCCAAGATCCTTGCGTCGGGGGGCGATACCGAATTCTCGTCCCGCGTGGGCAAGGGCGAGGTGTATTGAGGACCTGATGAACGACAAACGCAGCCAGCAAGACCGCCAGCGCGCAGGACGGACCGCCGCGATCACCATCGCGGGGACGGCGGCGCTGTGGGTTGTGGCTTCGTTCATCGGGCGGCAGATGGGGGTGAGCCAGCGTGGATTGCTGCTTATCGATCTGTTAGCACTGGCCGGCTTTGTGCTGGCCTTCGTGATGATCTGGCAAATCTGGCGCGCGCGCCGGAACGGGGAAGGATAACGGATGCTCAAGGACGAAGACCGCATCTTCACCAATCTCTATGGCATGCATGAGCGCACCCTTGCGGGCGCGCAGGCGCGTGGCCATTGGGACGGCACGGCCGGGATCATCCAGAAGGGCCGCGACTGGATCATCGACGAGATGAAGGCCAGCGGGCTGCGCGGACGTGGTGGCGCGGGCTTCCCGACCGGCTTGAAGTGGAGCTTTATGCCCAAGGAAAGCGATGGTCGTCCGGCCTATCTGGTGATCAACGCCGACGAATCCGAGCCGGGCACCTGCAAGGACCGCGAGATCATGCGGCACGATCCGCATACGCTTGTGGAAGGGGCGCTGATCGCCAGTTTCGCGATGCAGGCGCACGCGGCCTATATCTATATCCGCGGCGAATACATCCGCGAGCGCGAGGCGTTGCAAGCCGCCATCGACGAGGCCTATGACGCGGGCCTGTTGGGCAAGAATGCCGCCGGGTCGGGCTGGGATTTCGATCTCTATCTGCATCATGGCGCGGGCGCTTACATCTGTGGTGAAGAAACCGCGCTTCTGGAGAGCCTTGAGGGCAAGAAGGGGATGCCGCGGATGAAGCCGCCGTTCCCGGCGGGCGCTGGCCTTTATGGCTGCCCGACCACCGTGAACAACGTGGAGTCCATCGCGGTGGTGCCGACCATCCTGCGGCGTGGCGGATCGTGGTTCGCCGGTTTCGGACGTCAGAACAACGCCGGGACCAAGCTGTTCGCGATTTCGGGGCATGTGAACAACCCCTGCGTCGTAGAAGAGGCGATGTCGATCAGCTTCGAGGAACTGATCGAGAAGCATTGCGGCGGTATTCGCGGCGGCTGGGACAACCTTTTGGCGGTGATCCCGGGCGGGTCGTCCGTGCCTTGTGTGCGCGGTGAAAAGATGCGCGATGCGGTGATGGATTTCGATTACCTGCGTAATGAGCTGGGCTCGGGCCTTGGCACGGCGGCGGTGATCGTGATGGACAAGTCGGTCGATATCGTGAAGGCGATCTGGCGGCTGTCGGCGTTCTACAAGCACGAAAGCTGTGGCCAGTGCACGCCTTGCCGCGAAGGCACCGGTTGGATGATGCGGGTGATGGACCGTCTTGTGAAAGGCGAGGCCGAGCCGGAAGAAATCGACATGCTGTGGGACGTGACCAAGCAGGTCGAAGGGCACACGATCTGTGCGCTTGGCGATGCGGCGGCCTGGCCGATCCAAGGCCTGATCCGCAACTTCCGCCCCGAAATCGAGGACCGGATCAAGGCGCAGAAGAGCGGCGCCGGTGCGATGGCGGCAGAATGATGATGCGCAACGGGGTTCATATCCTTCTGGTCACCGCTGTCGGCCTGTCGCTTGCTGGCTGTGCCAAGCTGAAGCGCGAAAAGGGCGTGTTGTTTGACGGCAAGGCATTCCGCACCAAGGTGGCGCAGGTCGATGAGGATCGGGCCGATTTCGTCGTGACGGTCTTCAAGGCGAGCCAGAGCATCGAGGGCGCGCGCGAAGCGGCGCGCTGGTCGGCCACCCGCTATTGCATTCAGCAATACGGGGACTCCGGTAAGGAGTGGGTCGGCGCGGGGCCGGATTCCGAGGGTGCGCAACTGACCTTGCGCGACGATCAGCTGCAATTCCGGGGGCGCTGCACCGGATGGTAAGCCATGCCGCATATCCCCTGCGTGATGCGCAAAGCCCAAGGAATAAAGGGGCCGGTGGTGCATGTTATTGCATATCGAACGCGCCTGCGCCCATCTCGGACGGCCAAGGGGGGCGTATGTTCGCGCCCCTGCAACGCTGTCTGAGAGGAATGACCATGATGCGTTTTACCAAGTTTGCCGCCCTGAGCCTTTCGCTTGCCCTTGCCACCGGAACCGTGGCCGAGGCGAAGACGCCGCTGCGCGATGTGCCGGCGATCGACAACCAGATGCTGAACGTCGCGCTGGCGCTGGAGATCAGCGAGAAATGCGCCGAGATCGACGCGCGCCGCGTTAAGGGTTTGAACTATCTGTGGTCGCTCAAGCGCAAGGCCAACAGCCTTGGCTATAGCGATGATGAAATCGACACCTATCGCAAGAGCGATGTGGAAAAGGCCCGGATCCGCGCCAAGGGCGAGGCCTATGTGAAATCAAAGGGCCTGAACCCGAAAAGCGCAGCCGACCTGTGCAAGCTTGGCAAGTCCGAGATCGCGAGCAAAAGCGTGATCGGCAGCCTGTTGAGAGCGAAGTGAGACAAGCATGAGCGACTTACGCAAGATCATCATCGACGACCAGGAGATCGAGGTCGACCCGGCGCTGACGCTGATTCAGGCCTGTGAAGAGGCGGGGGTGGAAATCCCGCGCTTCTGCTATCACGAGCGCCTTTCGATCGCGGGCAACTGCCGGATGTGTCTTGTCGAGGTTGTTGGCGGTCCGCCTAAACCCGCCGCGTCCTGCGCGATGCAGGTCAAGGACTTGCGCCCCGGGCCGGAAGGCCAGCCGCCGGTCGTCAAGACCAACTCACCCATGGTGAAGAAGGCGCGCGAAGGGGTGATGGAGTTCCTGCTGATCAACCACCCGCTGGATTGCCCGATCTGCGATCAGGGGGGCGAATGCGACCTTCAGGATCAGGCGATGGCCTATGGCGTGGATTTCTCGCGCTATCGCGAGCCCAAGCGCGCGTCGACCGATCTGGATCTGGGGCCGCTGGTGGAAACCCACATGACGCGCTGCATTTCCTGCACCCGTTGCGTGCGCTTTACTACCGAGGTGGCGGGCATCACGCAGATGGGCCAGACCGGCCGGGGCGAGGATGCGGAGATCACCAGCTACCTGAACCAGACGCTGGAGTCGAATTTGCAGGGCAATATCATCGACCTGTGCCCGGTGGGCGCGCTGGTCAGCAAGCCTTATGCCTTTACCGCGCGTCCTTGGGAGCTTTCCAAGACCGAGAGCATCGACGTGATGGATGCGCTGGGATCGAACATCCGGGTCGATACCAAGGGGCGCGAAGTGATGCGGGTGCTGCCGCGCAACCATGATGGCGTGAACGAGGAATGGATTTCTGACAAGACGCGCTTCATCTGGGACGGGCTGCGCCGTCAGCGGCTGGATCGCCCTTACGTGCGTGAAAACGGGCGTCTGCGCCCGGCAAGCTGGGCCGAGGCGCTGAGCGTGGCGGCCGGGAAGATGAAGGGCGCGAGCAAGCTGGCCGGTCTGGTGGGTGATCTTGTGTCGGTCGAGGCGGCGTATTCGCTGAAAACCCTTGTCGAGGGGCTTGGCGGCACGGTCGAGGCGCGGGTCGATGGCGCGCGGCTTCCGGCGGGGAACCGGTCGGCTTACGTGGGCACGGCCAAAATCGAAGACATTGATCGCGCTGACAAAATCCTGCTGATCGGGACCAATCCGCGCGAGGAAGCGCCGGTGCTGAACGCGCGTATCCGCAGGGCTTGGGCGCAGGGCGCCGATGTGACCCTTGTGGGCGAGCCCGTCGATCTGACCTATGATTACGAACATATGGGCACGGACCGAGCGGCGCTTGAGCATGTGGCGGGCCTTGATATGGCGTCGCTTCAGGATCTCAACTGCGTAGTCATCGTTGGGCAAGGCGCACTGCAAGAGGCCGATGGCGAGGCGGTTCTGGCGACGGTTCAGGCGATCTGCGAGAAATCCGCTGGCAAACTTCTGGTGCTGCACACCGCGGCGGGCCGGGTGGGCGCGCTGGACGTGGGGTGCACCACCGAGGGGGGCCTGAAGGCCGCCACCGAGGGGGCCGACGTGATCTTTAACCTTGGTGCGGATGAGCTGGACATCGATCCGGGCGCGTTCGTGATCTATCAGGGCAGCCACGGCGACCGGGGCGCGCATCGCGCCGACGTGATCCTACCGGGCGCGGCCTATACCGAGGAACAGGCGCTGTTCGTGAACACCGAAGGCCGCCCGCAACTGGCGCTGCGCGCCGGGTTCGCGCCGGGCGAGGCCAAGGAAAACTGGGCGATCCTGCGCGCGCTTTCGGGCGAGTTGGGCGCGGCCCTGCCGTGGGACAGCCTTGCCGCCCTGCGAACGAACCTGATCGAGGCGGTGCCGCATCTGAAGAAGATCGACAAGGTGGCCGAGAACGAATGGCAGCTGCTGCCTTCGGGCAAGCTGGGCAAGGGAAGCGTGGCATTCCGCAATGCGATCAAGGATTTCTACCTGACCAACCCGATCGCGCGGGCAAGCGAAGTGATGGCGCAGCTTTCGGCACAGGCCAAGGCACGCACCGAAGGGCAGATGGCGGCAGAGTGAAACACGCGCTTCGCATAACCCCCACCATGTTGGCCGGCGCGCTTGCGGCGCTGGTGACGGGCTGTGACGTGGCCGAGGAGCCGGGTGCGGTGACGCGCCTTGCGCCGCCGCCGGCGGATCTTGAATTCCGCGGTGTGGAAACGCGGCTTTTGGGCGATGACCTTGTGCAGTTCGTGGTGCGCACGGGGCCGGGGGCCGAGCGCGCGCATGTGGCGCGCTATGCCGAATGCGCCGCGGCGCAATATGCGTTGATCCGCGGTTACGGATTTGCACGACATGTGCGCACAAGCATTGCGCAGGACGGAAATGACTGGCAGGGGGACGCGGTCTATACGATCTCGGCGAGCCTGCCTGATGGGCTGAAAACGATCGACGCCGAGGTTGTGGTGAACACCTGCGCCGAGGATGGAATACCGACGGTATGAGGGACTGATGGCTGATTTCTTCTATAATACCAATCTGGGGATCTTCCTGCTGATCGTCGGTCAGGTGCTTTTGATCGTGGTGCCGCTCTTGGTGGCGCTGGCATTCCTGCTTTATGGCGATCGCAAGGTCTGGGCCGCGGTACAGTTGCGCAGGGGCCCCAACGTGGTTGGCTTCTTTGGCTTGCTGCAAAGCTTTGCCGACTTCATCAAATACGCGGTGAAAGAGATCGTCTACCCGGCGGGGGCGGACAAGTTCGTCTTCCTCATGGCGCCGATGGTTAGCCTCGTGATGGCGTTGATCGCCTGGGCCGTGATCCCGTTCAACGATGGCTGGGTGCTGTCGGACATCAACGTCGCGATCCTGTATGTCTTTGCCGTGTCGTCGTTGGAAGTTTACGGCGTGATCATGGGCGGCTGGGCGTCGAACTCGAAATATCCGTTCCTCGGGAGCCTTCGTTCGGCGGCGCAGATGATTTCCTACGAGGTGTCGATCGGGTTGATCATCATCGGCGTGATCATTTCGTCCGGCTCGATGAACCTGACCCATATCGTGCAGGCGCAGGATGGCAATTACGGCATCTTCAGTTGGTATTGGCTGCCGCACTTCCCGATGATGTTCCTGTTCCTGATTTCGGCGCTGGCCGAGACCAACCGCCCGCCGTTCGACCTTCCTGAAGCGGAATCCGAACTGGTGGCGGGCTATCAGGTGGAATACTCGTCCACGCCGTTCCTGCTGTTCATGATCGGGGAATATGTGGCGATCGTGCTGATGTGCGCGCTGATGTCGCTGTTCTTCTTTGGCGGCTGGCTGTCGCCGATTCCGGGGCTGCCCGATGGCATCCTGTGGATGTTCGCCAAGATCGTATTCTTCTTCTTCATCTTCGCGATGGTGAAGGCGATCACCCCGCGCTATCGCTACGACCAGTTGATGCGGCTGGGCTGGAAAGTGTTCCTGCCGTTCAGCCTGATCTGGGTGGTGTTCGTGGCCTTTGCCGCGCGGTTCGAATGGTTCTGGGGCGCATATGTGCGCTGGACGACGGGAAGCTGAGGGAGAGCTGACAGATGGCTAACATCGACTACAAGCGCGCCGCCGGCTACTGGCTGCTGACCGACTTCTTTAAGGGGTTCGGGCTTGGCATGAAGTACTTCTTCAAGCCCAAGCCGACGCTGAACTACCCGCATGAAAAGGGCTATCTTTCCCCGCGGTTCCGCGGCGAACATGCGCTGCGCCGCTATCCCAACGGCGAAGAACGCTGCATCGCGTGCAAGCTGTGCGAGGCGATTTGCCCGGCGCAGGCGATTACCATTGATGCCGAGCCGCGTGACGATGGCAGCCGCCGCACCACGCGCTATGACATCGACATGACGAAATGCATCTATTGCGGCTTCTGCCAGGAAGCCTGCCCGGTGGATGCGATCGTCGAGGGGCCGAATTTCGAATTCGCGACCGAAACCCGGGAAGAGCTTTTCTACGACAAGGAAAAGCTTCTGGACAACGGCGAGCGTTGGGAAGCCGAGATCGCCCGCAACCTTGAATTGGACGCACCGTACCGATGAGCGATCCGAAAACCCCATTCGAGCTGATGATGCAGCAGGCGCAGGAGATGGCGAAGTCCTTCAACCCTGCGCTGGAAAGCTTCAGCCCCAAGGGGTTCGAGAAGCTGTGGCCGACCATGCCCAAGGACATGATGGAGATGTTCTTTGGCAAGGGGCTGTCGAAAGACGGGCTGGACGCCAAGACGCGGCTTTTGCTGACGCTGGCGGGGCTGACGATGCAGGGCGCGCAAAGCGACACGCAGGTGCGCATGACCGTGCGCCATTTGATCGAGGCGGGCGCGACCCGCGAAGAGATTGCCGAGACCATAGCCCAGATGGGCATGTTCGCCGGTATTCCCGCCATGACGCGGGCCATGGAAATGGCTCAGGACGTTTTGGCAGATTATGAGGATGACAAGTCATGACAGTCGCAGGCCTGGCCTTTTACCTCTTTGCCATTTCCGCCATCATCGGCGGGTTCTTCACCGTCGTGGCGCGCAATCCGGTGCATTCGGTGCTGTGGCTGATCCTGACCTTTTTGAGCGCGGCGGGGCTGTTCGTGCTGTTGGGGGCCGAGTTCGTGGCGATGCTGTTGATCATCGTCTATGTCGGCGCGGTGATGGTGCTGTTCCTGTTCGTGGTGATGATGCTGGACGTGGATTTCGCCGAGTTGAAGGCGGGCATGGCGCAATACCTGCCCATTGCGCTGGCGATTGGCGTGGTCCTGCTGATGCAGCTTGGCATCGTGTTCGGCGATTGGGCACAGGCGCCGGGCGCCGAGGCGGCCCGTGCAGCCGTCACCCCCGACGGGGTGCAGAACACCGCGGCGCTGGGGCTGCTGCTTTATGACCAGTATTTCCTGATCTTCCAACTGGCGGGGCTGATCCTGTTCGTGGCGATGATCGGGGCGATCGTGCTGACGCTGCGCCATCGTGACGGCGTGAAACGGCAAAGCCCGTTTGCCCAGATGATGCGCGATCCGGCCAAGGCGATGGAGTTGAAGGACGTGAAACCCGGGCAGGGCCTCTGACGCGGTAAGCACGGACATAAGGCCCCGGGCAAATCCGGGGCACGACAAGATAAAAATGGGCGCGCGGCCCGGACAATAAAACCGGAAAAGAAAACCGAGGGACGAGATGATCGGATTGGAACATTACCTGACAGTGGCGGCGGTGCTGTTCGTCATCGGGATATTCGGGCTTTTCCTGAACAGGAAGAACGTGATCATCCTGCTGATGTCGATCGAGTTGATGCTGCTTGCGGTCAATATCAACATGGTCGCCTTTTCCAGCTTCATGGGCGATTTGGTGGGGCAGGTCTTTACCCTCTTCATCCTGACGGTTGCCGCCGCCGAAGCCGCCATCGGCCTTGCCATTCTCGTCGTCTTCTTCCGCAACCGCGGAACGATCGACGTCGAAGACGTGAACGTGATGAAGGGGTAAGCGGACATGGAAAAGACAATCCTCCTGGCGCCGCTGTTCAGCGCGCTGATTGCCGGTTTCGGCTGGAAGATCATCGGTGAGAAGACCGCGCAGTGGCTGACCACCGGTATCCTGTTCCTGATCTGCCTGCTGAGCTGGATCCTGTTCCTGACCCATGATGGCGAGGCTTATACCGTCACTATCTTTCGCTGGATCGACAG
This sequence comes from Rhodalgimonas zhirmunskyi, assembly GCA_030848925.1. GTDB lineage: Bacteria > Pseudomonadota > Alphaproteobacteria > Rhodobacterales > Rhodobacteraceae > Rhodalgimonas > Rhodalgimonas zhirmunskyi. The sequence continues at coordinate 220,836 of JANFFA010000004.1, read as the reverse complement.
CGGGCTGCTGAACGCCGACTGGGCCATTCGAATGGACCGGCTGACCGCGATCATGCTGATCGTGGTGACGAGCGTGTCGGCCTTGGTTCACCTGTATTCCATGGGCTACATGGCGCATGACGAGAATTGGGCCGAGGACGAAGCCTATCGCGCGCGCTTCTTTGCCTATCTCAGCTTTTTCACCTTCGCGATGCTGTCGCTCGTCACCGCCGACAACCTTGTGCAGATGTTCTTTGGCTGGGAAGGGGTGGGGCTGGCGTCCTACCTGTTGATCGGGTTCTACTACAAGAAACCGAGCGCCAACGCCGCGGCGATGAAAGCCTTCCTTGTCAACCGGGTGGGGGATTTCGGGTTCTCGCTGGCGATCTTCGGTTTATTCTTCCTGACCGAGTCGGTGAACTTCAGCGATATCTTTGCCGCCGGACCGCAATTGGCCGAGACCACGATCACCTTCCTGTGGACGGATTGGAACGCGGCCAACCTGTTGGGCTTCCTGCTGTTCGTGGGCGCGATGGGCAAGTCGGCGCAGCTGTTCCTGCACACGTGGTTGCCGGACGCGATGGAAGGCCCGACCCCGGTGTCGGCGCTGATCCACGCGGCGACCATGGTGACGGCGGGGGTTTTCCTTGTCTGCCGGATGTCGCCGCTTTACGAATACGCGCCCGAGGCGCAGATGATCATCGTCTATATCGGTGCGGCGACGGCGTTTTTCGCCGCCACGGTGGGCCTTGTTCAGAACGACATCAAGCGCGTGATCGCCTATTCGACCTGTTCGCAGCTGGGCTATATGTTCGTGGCCGCGGGCGTGGGCGCTTATTCGGTGGCGATGTTCCACCTGCTGACGCACGCTTTCTTCAAGGCGCTGTTGTTCCTTGGGGCGGGGTCGGTCATCCACTCCATGCACCATGAGCAGGACATGCGGAACTATGGCGGGTTGCGCAAAAAGATCCCGCTGACCTTCTGGGGCATGATGATGGGCACGCTGGCCATCACCGGTGTCGGCATCCCGCTGACCCATATCGGCTTTGCCGGGTTCCTGTCGAAAGACGCGATCATCGAAAGCGCATGGGCCGGCACGGCGGGGGGCTTTGCCTTCTGGTCGCTGGTGGTCGCGGCGCTGTTCACCAGCTTCTATAGCTGGCGGCTGATGTTCATGACCTTCTGGGGCAAACCGCGCGGCGACAAGCATGCGCATGAGCATGCCCATGAAAGCCCGTGGACGATGACCGTGCCGCTGGGTGTTCTGAGCCTTGGTGCGATCTTCTCGGGGATGCTGGGCTATAACGTCTTCTTTGGCGACCACGACAAGATGAACGCCTTCTTCGGGATGCCCGCGCATCACGCGGAAGCGACGGTGGATGGCGCGGGACACGCGAGCGAAGCCGCGACCCACAGCACCGAAGCCGACACCGGGCATGCCGCCCCCGTGGCAGATGCCGCGGGTGAGGACATGGCCCACGCTGGCCCGATCGGGGCGATCTATATGGGGGCCGACAACACGGTGATCGACGATGCGCACCACGCCCCCACCTGGGTGAAGGTGAGCCCGTTTTTCGCCATGCTGATCGGTTTGATCACGGCGATGTGGTTCTACCTCTGGCAGCCCTCGCTGCCCGGAAAACTGGCCGAGCAGCAACGCCCGCTTTACCTGTTCCTGCTCAACAAGTGGTATTTCGACGAGATCTATGACGCCATCATCGTGCGTCCGCTGCTCTGGATCGGCCGCATCTTCTGGAAGAAGGGCGACGAGGGCACGATTGACCGGATCGTCGACGGCGTGGCCACCGGCTTTGTTCCATATCTGACCCGCCTCGCAGGCAAGGCGCAGTCGGGCTACATCTTTACTTACGCCTTCTCGATGGTTCTGGGGATCGTGATCCTCGTCACGTGGATGGTTATCGGCGGGGGAGCGCACTGATGGACAACCTTCTTTCCATTGTCACATTCATCCCGTCGCTGGCGGCGCTGATCCTTGCGATTTTCCTGCGCGGCGATGACGAGGCGGCACAGCGCAATGCCAAGTGGGTGGCCCTGCTGGCGACCTCGCTGACCTTCCTTGTGTCGATCTTCATTCTGGCGCAGTTCGAGCCGGAGGATACCGGCTTCCAGATGGTGGAAGAGCACAGCTGGATCCTTGGTATGACCTACAAGATGGGGGTCGACGGGATCAGCGTTCTGTTCGTGATGCTGACGACCTTCATGATGCCGCTGACGATCCTTGCCAGCTGGGAAGTGAAATATCGCGTCAAGGAATACATGATCGCCTTCCTCGTGCTGGAGACGCTGCTTCTGGGCACGTTCATGGCGCTGGATCTGGTGCTGTTCTACCTGTTCTTTGAAGGCGGCCTGATCCCGATGTTCCTGATCATCGGTATCTGGGGCGGGAAGGAACGCATTTACGCGTCGTTCAAGTTCTTCCTCTATACCTTCTTCGGGTCGGTTTTCATGCTGATCTCGATCGTGGCGATTGGGATTGTGGCGGGGACCACGGACCTTGTGACGCTACAGACCAGCCTGTTCGATTATTCGACGATGGATCTGTTGGGCTTCGAGATCCCGGGCGGCTTGCAATCGCTGTTGTGGATGGGCTTCTTCATCTCGTTCGCGGTGAAAATGCCGCTCTGGCCGGTGCACACATGGTTGCCTGCCGCGCACGTGCAGGCGCCGACGGCGGGGTCGATCGTTCTGGCCGCGATCCTGTTGAAGCTGGCCGACTATGGCTTCCTGCGGTTCACCTTGCCGATGTTCCCGGTGGCGACCGATATCCTTGCGCCGATGGCGATGTGGCTTGCGGTGATCGCGATCATCTATGCCAGCCTTGTCGCGCTGGTGCAGGAAGACATGAAGAAAGTGATCGCCTATTCCTCGGTCGCGCATATGGCCTATGTCCTGTTGGGCATCTTCTCGGCCACGCAGCAGGGGATCGAGGGCGGCATCATCATGGTGCTGTCGCACGGCTTCATCTCGGGGGCGTTGTTCTTCTGTGTGGGTGTCATTTATGACCGCACTCATACCCGCGATATCGAGGCCTATGGCGGGTTGGCGAAACGGATGCCGCAATATGCGGTGGTGTTCATGTTCTTCATCATGGCGAACGTGGGCCTGCCGGGCACTTCGGGTTTCGTCGGGGAATTCCTGACGCTGGTGGGCACGTTCCAGGTCAACACATGGGTGGCGATGTTCGCGACCACGGGTGTGATCCTGTCGGCGGCCTATTCGCTGTGGCTTTATCGTCGGGTGGTGTTCGGCCAGCTTATCAAGGAGAGCCTGAAGAGCATCAAGGACATGACCGCGCGTGAAAAGACGGTGTTCGCGCCGCTTGTCGCGATGACGCTTCTGGTGGGCATCTATCCCAGCGTGGTCACGGATATCATCCGGCCCACGGTGGCCCAACTGGTCGAGAATTACCATGCGGCTGTGGACGCCGCCGATGTGCAGCCCGAAATGGCCGCATCGCATTGATGGAGTGAGAGAATGACTGAGGCTGATCTGAATACCATCCTGCCCGAGATCGTCCTTTCGCTCTATGCGATCGCGGCGCTTCTGGTGGCGGTTTACTCCGGCAAGGACAAGCTGGCCGGGCCCCTGATCTGGATCACGGCGGCGCTGATGGCGGTGCTGGCCGCGTGGATCGGGTTTGCCGAGCCGGGCACGCATCTCGCCTTTGGCGGCATGTTCGTCGATGACGGGTTCGCGCGGTTTGCCAAGGTGGTGATCCTTGTGTCGGCGGCGAGTGTCCTGCTGATGAGCCGCGATTACATGATGCGCCGGGGGATGCTGAAATTCGAGTATCCGGTGCTGGTGTCGCTTTCCGCCGTCGGCATGATGATGATGGTGAGCGCGGGCGATTTGATGGCGCTCTACATGGGGCTCGAGCTGCAATCGCTGGCGCTTTACGTGGTGGCGGCGATGCGGCGGGACAGCCTGCGCTCGACCGAGGCGGGCCTGAAGTATTTCGTGCTGGGCGCGCTCAGCTCGGGCTTGCTGCTTTACGGGGCGTCGCTGGTTTACGGCTATGCCGGGACCACGCTGTTTTCCGGCATTATAGACGCGGCGGGCGAGGGGCAGACGCCCATTGGCCTGCTGATCGGGCTGGTCTTCGTGATGTCGGGTCTGGCGTTCAAGATCAGCGCCGTGCCGTTCCATATGTGGACGCCGGATGTCTATGAAGGCTCACCCACGCCGGTGACCGCGTTCTTTGCGACCGCGCCGAAAATGGCGGCGATGGGCCTGTTCGCGCGGGTGCTGTTCGATGCCTTCGGTGGCGTGACGCAGGACTGGAGTCAGGTTCTGGCGCTGCTGTCGCTGTTGTCGATGTTCCTTGGGGCGATCGCGGGTGTTGGGCAGACCGATATCAAGCGGCTGATGGCCTATTCGTCGATCGCGCATATGGGCTATGCGCTGATGGGGCTGGCCGCGGGCACGGCGTTTGGCGTGCAGGCGATGCTGGTTTACATGGCGATCTATGTGACGATGAGCGTTGGCACTTTTGCCTTTATCCTGACGATGGAACGGGATGGTGAGCCGGTGACGGATATGCGCGCGCTGAACCAATATGCCAAGGCCGAGCCGGGCCGGGCGCTGGCGATGCTGGTGCTGCTGTTCAGCCTTGCGGGCGTGCCGCCGATGGTGGGCTTCTTCGGCAAGCTTTACGTGCTGCGCGCGGCCTATGAAGGCGGGCTGGCATGGCTGGCCATCGCGGGTGTGATCGCCTCGGTGATCGGGGCGTTCTATTACCTGCGGATCGTTTACTACATGTATTTCGGCGAAGAAGGCGAGACGCTGGACCGTGGCCGGACGTCGATGCCGTGGGTGTTCCTGATGGGCAGTGCGGCGGTGATGCTGCTGGGCATTTTCAACCTGTTCGGCGTCGAAGGTGCGGCCATCACGGCGGCGGCGGCGCTGGTCAACTGATCCGTCAGAAAGATACGTCGAGGCGCCCGCTTAACCGGCGGGCGTTTCGCGTTTGGGGAGGGCAGCGTTTGAGTATTTTGAGAAAAATGAAAGGTCGGTGGGGCGCATGAGGGGCTGGCCCGAGGGATATGGTCGCCGGGTGCTGGACGAGGTGGACAGCACGATGGACGAAGCGGCGCGGCGCGGACCGGAGCTTGCAGGGCCCGAGTGGATCATGGCGCGGCGCCAGACCAAGGGGCGGGGGCGGCGCGGCCGTCACTGGCGCGATCCGAAGGGCAATTTCGCGGCGACATTGGTGATGCGGCCGGGCGAAGGGGCGGAGGTCGTGGCGCTGCGCTCGTTCGTGGCGGCGCTGGCGCTTTATGATGCGGTTGCCGCTGCGCGCGGGCGCACGGAGGGATTGGCACTGAAGTGGCCCAATGACGTGCTGCTGAACGGAGGCAAATTGGCCGGAATCCTGTTGGAGAGTGCGGGGACGGCTGCCGGTCTGTCGCATTTCGCGATCGGGATTGGCGTCAATCTTGCCGAGGTGCCGGAGCGCGTGGAAGAGGGGGCGGTGCCACCCGCGTCGCTGGCCGGGACGGGCGTGACGCAGGATGAGTTTCTGGACCTTCTGGCCGGCGCCTATGCCGACTGGGAAGCGCGCTTTGTGACCTATGGGTTTGCACCTGTTCGCGAGGCTTGGCTGGCGCGGGCGGCGCGGCTGGGCGAAGTGATCACGGCGCGGACCACGCGCGAAGAGATCGTGGGAACATTCGAGACGGTGGACGAACAGGGTAATCTTGTTCTATCCACGCCGGGTGGCCGCCGGGCGATTGCCGCGGCCGAAGTCTTTTTCTGAGGGGGCGGCGGAATGCTTCTCTGTATCGATTGCGGCAATACCAATACGGTCTTCTCGATCTGGGATGGCGAGAAGTTCCTGTGCACCTTGCGCACCTCGACCCATCATGCGCGCACGGCGGATGCCTATTTCACGTGGTATTCGACGCTGGTGAAGCATTACGGCATCGAGGCCGAGATCACCGATGTGATCATCTCGTCGACGGTGCCGCGCGTTGTCTGGAACCTGCGCGTATTCGCGGACCGGTTTTTCAATTGCCGTCCGCTGGTGGTGGGCAAGCCGGAATGCGCCTTGCCGCATGAGCCACGGGTGGATGAGGGCACGCAAGTCGGGCCGGACCGGTTGGTCAACACTGCGGCGGCGTTTGATCGGCATGGCGGCGATATCATCGTGGTGGATTTCGGCACCGCGACGACATTCGACGTGGTGGCCAAGGACGGCGCCTATATCGGCGGGGTGATCGCACCGGGGGTGAACCTGAGCCTTGAGGCGCTGCACATGGCGGCCGCGGCGCTGCCGCATGTGGATATTTCCAAGCCGCAGAAGGTGATCGGCACGAATACGGTTGAATGTATCCAGTCGGGCGTGTTTTGGGGCTATATCGGCCTTGTCCGCGAGATTTGCACGCGGATCAAGGAAGAGCGCGCGCGAGAGATGAAGATTATCGCTACAGGCGGGCTGGCGCCGTTGTTCCAGCAATCGGTCGAGCTGTTCGATGAATTCGAGGACGACCTGACGATGCACGGCCTGACCGTGATCCATCGCTATAACAAAGAGCAGGGCACGATATGAGCAAGAAGAACCGGCTGATCTACCTTCCCCTTGGCGGGGCAGGCGAAATCGGGATGAACGCCTATGTCTATGGCTATGGCCCGGCGGAAAAGGAACGGCTGATCCTCGTTGATCTTGGCGTGACCTTTCCGGATATGGACGGCACGCCGGGGGTGGATTTGATCCTGCCGGATATGAGCTGGCTGATCGAGCGCAAAGACCGGCTGGAGGCAATCTTCATCACCCACGGGCACGAGGACCATATCGGCGCGGTGGGGCGCTTTCCCGAACTGTTGGACGTGCCGGTTTATGCCCGCGCTTTCACCGCCAACCTTGGGCGGGGCAAGCTGACCGAGGCGGGGTTGGACGAGAAGATTATCCGGACAGTGTCACCCTGGCCCGAGACGGTGAAGGCGGGGCCCTTTACCGTGGGCTTCGTGCCGGTTTCGCATTCTATCCCCGAGAGCGCGGGCCTTGTGATCGACAGCCCCGAGGGGCGGATCGTGCATTCGGGCGATTTCAAGATCGATCATACGCCGGTGGTGGGCGAACCGTTTGACGAGGAGCTCTGGAAAGAGATCGGCAAAGGCGGGGTCAAGGCGCTGATGTGCGACTCGACCAATGTCTTTTCAGAGAAAGAGGGCCGTTCGGAAAGCGAGTTGCCCGATCAGATCACGGCACTGGTGAGCAGCGCCGAGGGCATGGTCGTGGCGACGACATTTGCCTCGAACGTGGCGCGGTTGAAAACGCTGGCCGAGGCGGGAGCGCGCGCCGGTCGCTCGATCTGCCTGATGGGGCGGGCGATGCGGCGGATGGTCGAAGCGGGTGTCGAAACCGGGGTTCTGACCGGGTTTCCCCGGGTGATCAGTCCGGAGGATGCGCAATCGGTGCCACGTGAGAACCTGATGGTCCTTGCCACCGGGAGTCAGGGCGAGCGGCGGGCGGCTTCGGCGCAATTGGCGCGTGGCAAGTTCAACGGGATCGAGATGAAAGAAGGGGACATGTTCCTGTTTTCCTCGAAAACGATTCCGGGCAACGAGCGTGGTGTGATCCGCATCATGAACCAGTTTTCCGAGTTGGGCGTCGATGTTGTCGATGAGAATTCGGGCTTCTACCACGTGTCGGGCCATGCCAATCGTCCGGATATCCTGAAGATGCACGATCTGGTCGATCCGCAGATGGTTATCCCGATGCATGGCGAACACCGGCATCTGCGTGAGCATGTGAAGCTGGCCAAGACGCATCGGCGCGAGGGGATTGTGGCGGTGAACGGTATGATGCTGGACCTGTCGGGCAATGCGCCGACGGTGGCCGACTATGTCGAGACCGGGCGGACCTATCTTGACGGGTCGGTAAAGGTCGGGGCGCTGGACGGGATCGTGCGCGACCGTATTCGCATGGCCCTGAACGGGCATGTGGTTGTGACGCTGATCCTTGATGAGCGCGACGAGCCGCTGGGGGAGCCGTGGTGCGAGGCGATGGGCTTGGCCGAGGTGGGCCGCAGCCGGGTGCCGCTTGTCGAGATCCTCGAAGCGGACCTGGGGCAGTTCCTTGGACGTGCGAGCGAGCGGACGCTGGCCGATGACGACAAGATCGAGCAGGAGTTGAAGCGGATCGTGCGCCGTGTCAGTCAGGACGAGATCGGCAAAAAGCCCGAGGTGACGGTCATCACATCGCGCCTTGCGTGAAGTTGCCGTCGGCGGAATTGAGTATTTAGAGAAAAATGAAAGGGCCGGGGGCGGATCGTTTCCGGCCCTGATGCGTTGTCTTTAATGGAAGGCGGGCCGGCAAGGCGCGCCAGAACAGGAAAGGAGCGCATCATGATCCGTAAGACAGCAAGTGCGAACTGGCAAGGCGGCCTGAAGGACGGGCAGGGCAAGGTTTCGACCCAGTCCGGGGTGCTCGATAGCGAGGATTTCGGGTTCAACAAGCGGTTCGGGGACCAGCCGGGCACCAACCCGGAAGAGTTGATCGCGGCGGCGCATGCGAGTTGCTTCTCGATGGCGTTGTCGATGGTTTTGGGCGAGGGCGGTCACACGGCCGAGCATCTTGCGACCGAGGCCGAGGTTTCACTCGAAAAAACCGACGAGGGCTTCACCATCACCGCGAGCCATCTGAAGCTGACCGCGACTGTGCCGGGGGCGACGGAAGACGAGATCCGCACCGCCGCTGAGACGGCCAAGAAGAATTGCCCGGTGTCGCGGCTTTTGAAGGCCGAGATCAGCCTTGAGGTGACCGTGGGGTAACCTGATATCAGCCGGCTTCGCGCGACAGGGTTTCGACTGTGCGCGCGAGCCGCGCGGTCAACGCGCCGGGCAGGCGGTTGGACAGGGCTTGTGCCAATTCGTTGTAATACCAGAGCGTGCCTTCGCGCGGCGCGGTGAAGCGGTCGAAGACCGAGGCGCCGTGCTGTCGCAGGTCTTCGAGGATCGCCGTAGCGTTGTGCAGCTTGTCACAGGAGGTGACGAGGGCGGCGCGGTCGGACTTGGTGGCGATGGCATTGATATAGGCCTGTTTGCGGACCTGCCAGTCGGGGCGCGGGCCTTTGCCATCGAAATCGCTGCATTGGGCCACGGTTTGCGCCACCGCCGGGCCGAAGCGGGCGGTGAGGGTTTCCTCGGTCTGGCCTGCGTCTTCAATAGCGTCGTGCAGAAGGGCAGCGATGGCCGCGTCTTCGTCACCGCCATATTCAATGGCGAGGGCCGCGACCGCCATCAGGTGGGAAATGTAGGGGATTTGCGTGCCTTTGCGGGACTGGGCGCGATGCCAGTCGGACGCACAGGCCAGCGCATCGTCGAAACGAGTGCTCAGCATGGCTGTCTCCGATAGATCGGTAGGATTCTCAGGGAAACGGGACTGCCGATTTCGGCATGTCCCATGCTTTGCAGAGTAGCGCGCCGAGCGCGGATGTCAATCGTCGCGGCGTTCTTCGAAGCTCATCGCGATAAAGCCGGGCATGTGATCGCCCATGCCGACCACGTCGTCGCCCCGGCCGCCGCGGCGGCGCGAGTTGCCTTGATCGCCCTGACGGTTCCTGGAACGGGTGTTGTCGGGCTTGGAATCGGCGGGCCTTGAGTCAGCCGGTCGGGAGTCAGCCTGCCGGGAGTCAGAACGGGACTCGCGCGGCTTCGCTTCGGCAGGGGCCGTTTCGGGCTTTTCCGCAGGCGGGATCGCGTCGCTTTTGTCGGCGCTTTTCTCGGCAGCGGTGTCCTGCGCGCGCGGGCGCTTGTCGGCGTTCTCTCGGCGCGTGTCGTTGCGGTTGTCCCTGCGTTCTTCGGGGCGATCGTCGGACCGGCTGCGGCTGCGTGAGCGGCTGCGCGAGCGGGGCTTGCGCTTTTCGCCGTCTTCGCCTTCGTCAGTGGGCGCAGCGGACTCGGGCGCGTTGTCCTGAATCGGGTTGTCGATCCGCTTGATCTCTTTCTGGATCAGGCGCTCGACATCGGCCAGATTGCTTTCGTCGCGCGGATTGCAGATCATCAGCGCTTTGCCTTCGCGCCCGGCGCGGCCGGTGCGCCCGATCCGGTGCACGTAATCCTCGGCGTGGCTGGGCACGTCGAAGTTGAAGACGTGGCTGACCGAGGGCACATCAAGGCCACGCGCCGCCACGTCGGAGGCAATCAGCAGCTTCAATTCACCATTGCGGAACCCGTCAAGCGTGCGCGTGCGCTGTGACTGGTCGAGATCGCCATGGATCGGGGCCGCGTCATAGCCATATTTCTTGAGCGATTTTGCAACGACATCCACGTCCATCTTGCGGTTGCAGAAGACGATGGCATTGGTCAGCTTGTCACCTTCGCCGTCGATCAACGCACGCAAAAGCTTGCGCTTTTCGCTGTCGGCGCGGTCGCGGCGCGAGGGTTTGAACATCACGACGCCCTGTTCGATCGTCTCGGAGGCGGAGGCCTGCCGGGCGACTTCGACACGCGCGGGATTGCTGAGGAAGGTGTTGGTGATCCGCTCAATCTCGGGCGCCATGGTGGCCGAGAAGAACAGGGTCTGGCGGGTGAAGGGGGTGAGGCCGAAGATCTTTTCGATGTCAGGGATGAAGCCCATGTCGAGCATCCGATCGGCTTCGTCGACGACCATGACTTTCACGTCCGACAGGATTAGCTTGCCGCGCTCGAAATGATCGAGAAGACGGCCCGGCGTCGCGATTAGAACATCGACGCCCTTGTCGATCAGCGTGTCCTGTTCCTTGAACGATACGCCGCCAATCAGCAGCGCCTTGGTCAGCTTTACGTGCTTGGCGTAGGTGTCGAAATTCTCGGCCACCTGCGCGGCGAGTTCGCGGGTGGGGCAAAGCACGAGGCTGCGCGGCATGCGTGCACGGGCGCGGCCACGGGCCAGCATGGTGATCATCGGCAGCACGAAGCCGGCGGTCTTGCCTGTGCCCGTCTGGGCAATGCCCAGAACGTCGCGGCCTTCAAGAGCGGGGGGAATCGCGCCCGCCTGAATCGGGGTGGGGGTTTCGTATCCGGCCTCTTCGACGGCCTTCAATACCTTGGGGTGGAGCTTCAGCTCGGAAAATTTTGTCATGCGTATCCGTAGTTTGCGGACACGTCTTGGCCCGCAGCGTCTGGTAAAGGGTCAGGCCCGGATGGCCCAGCGATAGCCGCATTTAAGACCCGCGCGCGAGTCATAGGGAATATCCGGGGAATGGTCAATGGAGACAGGGATTTGGCCCGTCGGGGCGCGGCTTCGGTGCCGATTGGGAAACAGATCAGGCGAGATCGGGGAACTGTTTCCGGCGTTTTTCGGCAAGGTCTAGATCGTAGAGACGGAGCAGCCCATGCGCGTCGAGGCGCGCGCGCAGGTCGGGCGTGGCAAGGCAGACCTCGTCATAAAAGGCGCGCAGGCCGGCGTCGCCGGCGTCTTCGAGGATGGCGGCGAAGAGTTCATGCATCGTCATCCCGCCGGATTCGCGGGCGCGGTTGGGGGCGAGTTCGGCGCGATAGGCGCCTTGTTCGTGACGGTAGCGGAAGCTGGCCTGCCAATCGCCGAAGCTTTTGGCGTGCAGGTGACACAGCTCGGTCCCGGTCAATTCGACTTGGCCGGGGTTTTGCACGCCGTCCTGCCAGATGTTGTGGATCTTCATTTCAAGCCCGTCCTGCCCGGTGCGGATGAAGAGCTTGCCCGCGACATGGGAAAGGAAGCCGCCGTTCAGATGCGCGCCGAAGGTGGGATAGATGTCTTGGGTTTCGCGCTGGCGTTGGGCGCGGTCGTTGGTCATGGCCTTGAAGGGGATTTGACCGTCGGGAAGGTTTTGACCTTCGCCAGAGAGCGCCTCGATCGGGCGGATGCGGGCGCAGAGGCAATCGATGGATAGGGCGGCGAGTTGATCCTCTAACGGGTTGAGAGGCCAGAGGAATTCATCCACGTCGATATGCGCCAGCCAGTCGAGATCGCGGGCTTTGCGGCGGTAAGCATGGCGCAGGTTCGCGCTTTGGCGGGGCTGGTGGCGGTCGGGGCGTTTGGAGGAGCGCCAGTTCGCCGCGTCCGCCTTGACGACGCGCAGCTTTGGGTGAGCGTTGAGCGCATCGAAGGCCGCATCGTCGGGGGCGTCGAGATAGACGATCACGCGATGCGCGCCGAGATCAAGGTGATAGGCGGCCCAGTCGGCGATGGTGAGAAGCGGGGCCTTCACGGTGGCCACAACGCCCCAGCGGATATGGTTTGGCATGCTCATTCCTGCGGCAGGTCGGGGAAGAGTGTCTGCGCTTTGGCGTCAAGCTGCAAGTCCTGCGTGAGCAACATGCCGAGCGCGTCGAGCGCGGCGAGGTGATCGGGCGAGGCGGTTGAAACCGTTTGGAAAAATGCCTTTACGGCGGGTTCGCCGCCGGTGTCTTGGAGGGTTTCCAGTAGGGTCTGGATCGAGATCTGTCCGGGGCGGGCGGCGGCATAGGAGCCGCTTTTGAGCCGGGCCGGAAGGGCGGCTTGGAAGGCCTGCCAACTGGGCGCGTGGATATGGGCGAGGGGCGTGAGGGGCAGGCGGGCGGCGGGGGCGTTTTGGCGGAAGCGATGCACGCCGGGTTTGAGGGGCAGGCGCGTGCGGAAAATCGCCTTGCCCTCGGAATGGGAAATCAGGCCGGAACGCAGGTGCAGGCCATAGTCCGGGTAGAGCGTTTCGAGCACGGCGCGGGGCTGTCCGGCCTGCGCGGAGGGACGTTTGAAATGGCGGACGGGGCCGGTGAGTGGGGCCAGCGCCTCGACCGGCATGAGTTTGGCTTGGGCAATGTTTTCAGGCAGTTGCGCAAGTTGCTTGGCGAGTGGCTGTTCGGGCAGGAGGAATTCGTCGAGGTCGATATGGGCGAGCCAATCGAGCGTGGTGTCGCCATAGCAGTGGGCGGCATTGGCCATCTGGCGGTGGTGGAGGTGTGCCGCCTTGGCACCCGCATGGAAACGCAGGCGGGGATGGGCGAGCGGCGGGGGATCTTGCCCGTCGAGATAGATGTCGATCCGCGCCGCGCCGAGGCCGAGGTGATGCGCCACGAAGCGGGCGATGTCACGCGGGGTGGCGCGCGCCGTGGTGACGATGCCCCAAGTTGGGATCTTGGTCTGCTCCATGCTCATGCGCCCCATATTGGCCGCGCTGCGCGGGCGGTCAATCGGACACGCGGTGCGCGGTCAGACCATCATTTCCTTGGTCGCGGTGAGGGTGACATCGGGATAGTCCCGCTCGATCCGGTCGATATCCCATTGCAGGCGGGTCAGGTAGACGGTGTCGCCGTCGTGATCGTATGCGATGTGCTGCTTGTTGGAATTCACAAATTTATCAAGGGCTTGATCGTCACCCTTGGCCCAGCGGGCCGAGGTGAATTGCGAATTTTCAAACCGCACGGGGATGCCGTATTCCAGTTCGATCCGGCTGGCCAGAACCTCGAATTGCAGGGCGCCGACGACGCCGACGATGAAGCCCGAGCCGATAGCGGGTTTGAAAACCTTGGCTGCGCCTTCCTCGGCGAATTGCATCAGCGCCTTTTCAAGGTGCTTGGCTTTCATCGGGTCGGTGGCGCGGACGGATTTCAGCAGTTCGGGCGCGAAGGAGGGGATATTGGTAACACGCAAATCTTCCCCTTCGGTTAACGTATCGCCAATCCGGAGCTGGCCGTGGTTGGGAATGCCGATGATGTCACCGGCCCAGGCCTCTTCCGCCAGCTCGCGGTCGGCGGCGAGGAACAGCACGGGGTTCGAGATCGCCATCGGTTTTTTCGAGCGCACATGCAGCAGTTTCATGCCGCGTTTGAAATGGCCCGAGGCGAGGCGCACGAAGGCCACGCGGTCGCGGTGCTTGGGGTCCATGTTCGCCTGCACCTTGAAGACGAAGCCGGAAACCTTTGGTTCTTCTGGCAGAATCTGGCGCGGCTGGGCCGATTGCGGCTGTGGCTCGGGGCCGTAGGTGCCGATGCCGTTCATCAGTTCCTTGACCCCGAACGAGTTGATCGCGGAGCCGAACCAGATCGGCGTCATGTGCCCTTCGGCCACGGATTGCACGTCGAGCGTGGGCAGCAGTTCGCGCGCCATCTCGACCTCTTCGCGGAGTTGTTCGAGCAGGTTGGCGGGCACGTGTTCGGCCAGCTTGGGATCGTCCAAGCCGTTGATCTCAATAGATTCGGCGACGCGGTTGCGGTCGGCGCGGTCCATCAGTTCGAGCCGGTCGTTAAGCATGTCGTAACAGCCGAGGAAATCACGCCCCACCCCGATGGGCCAAGAGGCGGGCGACACGTCGATCGCCAGCATTTCCTGAATTTCGTCAATGATTTCGAACGTATCGCGGCTTTCGCGGTCCATCTTGTTACAGAAGGTCAGGATCGGCAGATCGCGCAGGCGGCAGACCTCGAACAGCTTCTGGGTTTGGCTTTCAACGCCTTTCGCGCCGTCGATCACCATCACCGCCGCGTCCACCGCCGTGAGGGTGCGATAGGTGTCTTCGGAGAAGTCCGAGTGGCCGGGCGTGTCGACGAGGTTGAACCGAAACTCCTTGAAATCAAACGACATCGCAGAGGCCGAGACGGAAATGCCGCGGTCCTTTTCCATCGCCATGAAATCCGAGCGGGTGCGGCGCGCTTCGCCCTTGGCGCGGACCTGTCCGGCCATCTGAATCGCCCCGCCGAACAGCAGGAACTTTTCGGTCAGCGTGGTCTTGCCCGCGTCTGGATGCGAGATGATCGCAAAGGTTCGCCGGCGGGCGATCTCAGCAGGAAGAGCGGGGCGGTTGGGTGCGTCTAAAGCCATGGCGCGCGTATATGTAAGGTTTTGACGCTTGGCAATATTCGCGGTGTCTGCTCTGCGCCTGCAAAGCGTCTGGCCCATGGCGGGCGTTCGGTGGTCCGAGCCTGCGTTAACTATTGGCCGCTAGAAGTTGCGGAGTGGTTAACAGAAGGAGGATTTGCCATGAGCGAGGTGAAGCGCGCCGCCGCGGCGCGGATGGCGGGAGAGTTGCGACGGCTTCAGGACGAGTTGCAGGAGGTCTGGATCGACCGCTCCCTGCCCGAGGGCTGGCACGGGTTGGATGACCGAGAGCCTTTGCCGCCAGTGCGCGAGAAGGTCACGCTGCGGCTGGATGCGGACATGTTGCGCTGGTTTCGAAAGCTGGGGCCGGGGTATGGGCGGCGGATCAATTCGATCTTGCGGATATATTGGGAAGGGCTGGTGAGTGGCCGGGTGCAGGCCCATGCGGGGGAGGACGAGGTGACGCCGCAGTTCCTCGATTGGTTGAGCGCGAAGGCGGGGGAGGATGTGGCGGCCGAGTAGGGCCGCCCGTGACCGCTTACCCGTGACCGCTTGCCCGTAACCGCTTGCCCGTAACCGCTTGCCTGGGATCGCCCGGCGCGGGGGCTAGCCGATGGAGGCGCGTTTGAGCAAATGCGCGAGGTTGGGCCCGAGGTTGGAGCGGTCGAGCAGGGACTGGCCCAGTTCGATGTCGGAATGCGCCGCGCCGTCGCGGCCATGCCGGGCGAGGATCGCCTCGGCGATGTTGCGGGGCAAGGCGGGGCGGGTGCGCGGATCGGCCAGTAGGGTTTCGGCAGCGATGCCTTCAGCATAGATGATCTGATGGGTGTCGAATAAGATTTGGTAATAGTCCACGAAGCCGCCCTGCTGCACCGTGATGGTTTCGTCATTGACGAGGTGGCGGGCCTTGACCAGCAATTCGGAGCGCCCGGCGCCAAGCTGATCGGAGCGTTGGTAGATGAACAGCCGGTGATCGGGCGCGACCAGCAGATCGCGGGTGTTGTGCAGCGCCCCTTCGGAAATCAGGATCGGGGCAAAGGCGCCGAGGGCGCGGGTGGTGGTGTGGCCGATCCAGCGGATTTCCTGCACGCCGTCATCGCGGGTGAGGATGCGGTCGCCGGGGTGGAGTGCCTCGACCGGGCGCTGTTCGCCGGTGGCCATGGTGATGTGGGTGCCCCGGGTGAAGCTGACGCAGGCCAGTTGCGCGAACCGTTCGATCGCGGTGTCGCGGTCGATGGTGACGAGCAGGTAGTCGGTCTTTTGCTGCATCGGCGCGAGGGGGTGGGCGTAGATTTCGGCGACGTTGCCAGCGGCATCGACCTCGACCAGAACGAGAAGTTCGACCATCTCGCTCTTGCGGGTCATGAAGGTGAGGACGCTGTCGAGCACGAGGGTGGCGCCGGGGGTGCCGGTTTGTGAGCCTGCGGCGATGGTGAAGCGGCCGCTTTCGCCGGGATGCACGGTGAGCGGCAGGAGCGCGGCCTCGGAGGTGAGGGCATAGCCGTCTTCGGGCACGAGTTCCTCGGCAAAGGACAGCGGGTCGCCCATATTGGCGCCGTTGACCGACGGAAACATGTCGGCACGATAGACCGATAGGGTCTGTGCGGGGCGGGTACTGGTCATGGCGGTGCTCTTTACTCGGGCCTTATTGGTCCTTTGGCTAGCGTAGGATTATGGCCAAAGCGGGTCAATGCACGGAAAATTTAGCGGCCCCGGATGAGGTGGCCGCGCTGTGACGCGCGCTATGGTCATTCCCGCGCGCATGGGGTTTTCTGTCGGCGGAATCGCAACAGGAGGAAGCGAGATGGATCTGGGAATTACCGGAAAGCGCGCAATTGTTTGCGCCTCGTCCAAGGGATTGGGCCGGGGCTGTGCCGAGGCACTGGCCGAGGCCGGGGTGAGCGTCGTCATCAACGGGCGCAACGAAGAGGTGCTGAAGGCCACGGCGGAGGAGATGTCGGCAAAGTACAACGTCGAGGTGATCGCGGTCGCCGCCGACGTGGTGAGCGAGGCCGGCCGGGCCAAGCTGCTGGAGGCGGCGGGCGAGGTCGATATCCTTGTGAACAACGCGGGCGGCCCGCCCCCGGGCATGTGGTACGATTGGGAGCGCGAGGATTTCATCAAGGCGCTGGATGCCAATATGCTGGCCCCGATCGCGATGATGAAAGCGTTGCTGCCGGGCATGATGGAGCGCGGCTGGGGCCGGGTGGTCAACATCACGTCGCAAAGCGTGAAAGCGCCGATCGCGGTGCTGGGGTTGAGCAATTCGGCGCGCGCGGGCCTGACTGGATATGTCGCCGGGACGGCGCGGCAGGTGGCGGGATCAGGGGTGACGATCAACAACCTGTTGCCGGGGATTCACGCGACCGACCGGGCGATCTCGCTCGATGGCAAGGTGGCCGAGGAACAGGGGATCACCATGGACGACGCCAAGGCCAACCGCTGCAAAACCATCCCTGCGGGGCGCTATGGCTCGGCAGAGGAATTCGGTGCGGCCTGTGCCTTCCTGTGTTCGACCAACGCGGGCTTCATCGTCGGGCAGAATATCCTGCTGGACGGCGGGGCGACGAACATGACGCTTTGAGTATTTAGGAAAAAATGAAAGGGGGGGCTTTGCGGCCCCCTCTGGCGTTTCTTCCCCCTGCTTCATCTGACTGAAAATATCCCGGGGGAAGGTGCCAAACGCGCAGCGTTTTGCGCCTTGGGGGCAGCGCCCCCATACCACACGCCAAGCACATGCGGGCGGCTCTGGGGGTTATTCCGCCGGTTGGAACCCTTCGATCAACTGGCGCAGGCCCAAGGCGGCACCGGCGAAGATCGCCAGAAGCGTGACCGGGGCCGAGAAGCTGAGCACGGAGAAGGCCGAGATACCTTGGCCCACGGTGCAGCCCATGGCCAGCACCGCGCCCACGCCCATCAGCGCCGCGCCGGCGATCTGGCGGCGCAACTCGCGCGGGTCTTCGCAGGCTTCCCAGCGGAAATGCCCCTTGTAGAGCGAGCCGATGAAGGCGCCGAGCGCCACGCCGAAGATCGAGCCGGTGGCAAACGACGGCACGCGCGCCGAGGCGGTCATCAGGTAGAGCAGGGATTCGCCCACCGGCGCGGCGAAGCTGTGGGAGACGACCTGCGTTGCCTCAAACCCTTCGCGCGCGACCCACGCGCTTCCGGCCCAGCCGGACAGCACGCCAAGCCCGACGACGCAGGACCAGAAGATCGCGCCGGGTTTGGCCAAAAGCGCGCGTGAGGTCAGGGCACCGACGATCACCGCGATGCCGGTGGCGACGCCGATCAGCGGGATCGAAAGCCCGGTCCAGCCCGCGAGGGTGTGGGCGATGCCAGGGGGGGTGTCATTGGTGACCGCCTCTTGAAAGAACAGCCAGTTGCGCAGCGGGGCCAGCGGGCCCATGAGGGTGAAATAGGCGGTGACGCCCATCACCAGCACGATCACGAAGGCGCGCAGGTCACCGCCGCCCAGCCGGGCGATGGCGCCGTAGCCGCAGTTGCCGGTGAGCGCCATGCCATAACCGAACATCAGCCCGCCGATGATCGAGGCGAGCGGCATCCAGCGGATCGAAAGGTAAAAGCTGTCTTCCGGGGCGAACAGCCCGGCGGCCATCAGGCCGAAAACGCCGGTGATCGAAACGCCGATGGCTAGCGCCCACATCCGAAGCCGGGTGTCAGAACCGCCATAAAGCAGATCCTCGATCGCGCCGAGAGTGCAGAACCGGCCCAGCCGCGCCGCGAGGCCCAGAAGCACACCGCCGCCAAGCCCGATGAGGGCGATGGTGAGGTTTTCTCCGAGGAGGTCGAGCATGGCCGGGATCCTGGCGAGTGCATCAGCAAGCGTGCCGGAATTTCTAGCGCGAAGCGGACGCGTGCGCAATGGCGACGCGAAGGGCAGGGTGTTGGGGGGAGTGCCCGGTCGACGGCCCCTTAAGTGGGGCGGGTGGTCAGGCGGGGCCGGGTGCGCTTAGTCGTTGGCGTCGGTGCAGAAGAGTTCATACACCAGTTCGAGGATGCGCTTGGGGCGATTGTCGGCGAGGCGGTAGAAGATCGCCTTGCCTTCGCGGCGCGGCACGACGAGCCCTTCCATGCGCAGGCGAGAGAGTTGTTGTGAGACGGCGGCTTGGCGGGCCGAGAGCAGTTCTTCCAGCTCGGTCACGGATTTCTCACCTGTCACCAGATGGCACAGGATCATCAGGCGGCCTTCGTGGCTGACGGTCTTGAGGAAATTCGACGCGGTGGTGGCATTGGCGACGAAACGGTCGAGTTCCTCGTCGCTGAGATTCGTATCCAGAACCGGAAGCACCATATTTTATGTCCCTTTCAACCCCGTCTGCCGCGGCTATTACCGATTTTTTCGACTTTCATCTAGCGTGAAGGCCATATTTCATGGTTCTGCGGACTTTACGTCATCCCGCGTCCTGAAAATCAGTTTTCTCTTTCAACATCATCTGGAGCAAGCCCCAGAAGAAGTCTTCGCCGGGATAACCTTCGATGCGCCCAATTTCTGTGCCATCTTCGAGCAGGATGAAGGTCGGCGTGTAGGTCACCGGACGGGCGTAGGTGACCCCGTCGGGCGGGCCTTCACGCAGGTCGGCGCGGCGCAGGGGCGCGAATTGGCCCTCAGGCGTTTTCGGATAGATCGGCGCGATATTGGCGTTCCAGGTGCGGCAGTAGTAGCAGCCCTTCTGTTCGACCATGAGCAATTCGACCGCGAAGGCGGGCAGGGTGGCTCCGACCCAGAGGGCCGCCGCGAGAACGAAAGAGATGGGGCGCATCAGGCACCTGATTGACATTGTTTCGACGCTCAATCTAATCTGAATATGTTAATTCATCAAGGGAGGGGTGAGGCATGCTGGGCGATGTCACCTATTGGGGTGCGCTTCTGGCGGGATTTGGGGCGTTTTTCACGCCATGTATCCTGCCCATGGTGCCGTTCTACCTAAGCTATATGGCCGGGATATCAATGGCCGAACTGCGCGGTGACGACGAGATCGCACCGGGGGCGCAGCGGAGGCTGATCATTTCGGCCTTCATGTTCGCGCTGGGCGTGACGACGATCTTCATGCTGCTGGGGCTGGGCGCGACCGCGCTGGGGCAGGCGTTTGCGCAGTGGAAGCAGCCGCTTTCCTATGTTGCGGCGGCGGTGATCTTTATCTTTGGCCTGCATTTCCTTGGGGTGATCCGGATCGGGTTCTTGATGCGCGAGGCGCGGATGGAATCGAAAAGCGATCCGACCACGGTGTTTGGCGCCTACGTGATGGGGCTGGCCTTCGGGTTTGGCTGGACCGCCTGTGTCGGGCCGGTTCTGGCGTCGATCCTGTTGATCGCGAGCGGCATGGGCGACCTGATGCAAGGCACGCTTTTGCTGGCCGTGTTCGGCGTTGGCATGACCGCGCCCTTCGTGATCGCGGCGTTTTTCGCCAAGCCGTTCCTTGCCTTCATGCAGCGGCACCGGGCCAAGATGCATTATGTCGAAAAGGTGATGGGCGTGATGCTGATTATCTTTGCGATCCTGATTGCGACCGATACCGTGAATTACATTTCCAACTGGATGATCGAGGTCCTGCCGGGATCGGGATCTCTGGGCTGAAACACTGGGCTGAAACACTGGTTTGTAACACTGGTCTGATACACTGGGCTGAAACACTGGTCTGATACATTGGGCTGAGCCAAGGGAGAGAGACATGCTGATGAAACGACGTGATTTCGTGATGGCCGGGATGGCCGCCGGGCTGGTGAGCCTGTTGCCGCGGGGCAGCTTTGCCGCGTCGGTGGGCGATGATGGCCTGCACGAGGAGCCGTGGTTCCGCGAGACCTTCAAGGACCTTCGCGAAGACCTTGGCGAGGCCAATGCGGAAGGCAAGCGCCTTGCGCTGATGATCGAGCAGCGCGGCTGCATCTATTGCAAGAAGATGCACGAGGAGGTCTATTCAGATCCGGAGATCGCGAAATACATCGAGGACAACTTCTTTGTCGTGCAGCTGAACCTGCATGGCGATGATACTGCGACGGATTTCGACGGCGAGGAGATGGCCCAGAGCGACCTGATGCGCAAGTGGGGGATTCTGTTCACGCCGACGGTGCTTTTCATGCCCGAAGAGGTGCCCGAGGATCGCACTGCGCAGCAGTCTGCCGTGGCGATGATGCCGGGTGCATTCGGCAAGCATACCACGCGCAACATGCTGACCTGGGTGAAGGAAAAACGCTACGAGATTGAAAATGGAGAAGATTTTCAGCGTTATCACGCCAGAAAGTTTAAGGAATGGCAAGATAAGCAGGGTAACTGAGCAAGATAGTTGCTTTCGCGCGCGGAAAAGTAATTCATTTCTCTGAATTTGTTGTTGCGTCTCTGTGTCGCGCTGCACTAGAAAGGTCGAAGCTAACCTGACCCAGAAAAGGTAGCCAAGGGAGGAACTATGAGGTTTACGACACTGACACTGGCCGCGGTATTCGCCGCCGGGATCGCACAAGCCGACGCCGTGGCGCCGGGTGATGTGAAATTCAATGAGGGCGCTGTTGAGCAGTCCTTGACGGGTATGCCGGGCAACGCGGAGGAGGGGTTCAAGATCTATGCCTCCAAGCAGCTTGGCAACTGTGTGGCTTGCCACGAAATCAGCTCTGTCGATGCACAGTTCCCGGGCGATGTAGGCCCGATGCTGGACGGTGCCGGCGAACGCTGGACCGAGGCGCAGCTGCGCGGGATCCTCGTGAACTCGAAAATGACATTCGAAGGCACCGTGATGCCGTCCTACTACAGGGTCGATGGCTTCACCCGCCCCGGCAAAGTCTACACGGGCAAAGCCGCGGATGATTCGTTCGGGCCGCTTCTGTCGGCCCAGCAGATCGAAGACGTTGTTGCCTATCTCAGCACGCTGAAGGACAGCTGATTTCAGCTGTTTGGACGTGCGCGGGCCGGGCCTGACGAAACTAACTAAGGAGAGAGACATGGACATCTCAAGACGCGATACGCTGGCGCTGGGCGCCGGTGCTGTTGCCCTGACGGTCCTGCCCCTGCACGCATCTGCGGCTGGCGTGGACGAAATGATCAACACCTTCACCGGCGGTGCTGCCGTGGCAGATGGCGGGGTCGACCTCGACGCGCCGGAAATCGCGGAAAACGGCAACACGGTTCCGATTTCGGTTTCGGCCGAGGGCGCGAGCGCGATCCTCGTCATGGCAGCGGGCAACCCGACGCCGGACGTGGCCGAGTTCAAATTCGGGCCGCTGGCCGGGTCGTCGTCGGCATCGACGCGTATCCGCCTTGCGGGCACGCAGGACGTGATCGCGATCGCCAAGCTGGCTGACGGCAGCTTTGGTAAGGCGCAGAAGACCGTGAAGGTCACCATTGGCGGCTGCGGCGGCTAATCAGAGGAGATTTGAGACATGGCAGACGGTGTTAAGCCCCGCGTCAAGGCCCCGAAAAAGGCCGACGCCGGCGAAGTGGTCACGATCAAGTGTCTGATCAGCCACAAGATGGAATCGGGTCAGCGCAAGGATAAGGATGGCAATGTCATCCCGCGTTCGATCATCAACCGCTTTACCTGCGATTTCGGCGATCAGAACGTGGTCGACGTGACGTTGGCCCCGGCGATTTCGACCAACCCCTACTTCGAATTCGAGGCGAAAATCCCCGAATCCGGTGATCTGAAGTTCACCTGGTACGACGATGACGGGTCGGTTTACGAAGACAGCAAGACGGTTAAAGTCGGCTGATCTGGAAGACATAGGCGCCTTGCCCCGGAAGAAGGGCAGGGCGCTTTCAAAGGGAGGATACTCATGAATTTCAAGGCAATGTCCCTGATCAGCGCTGTTGCACTGGCCCTGCCCACGTTTGGCGCGGCGGACCCGGTCGACGATCAGCTGGTTATCAACGAAGACATCGAGATCGTGACCAAGACGACGGCTGCGCCGCACTTGGAAGGCCATCTTGATGAAGTGATGTCGGGCTGGTTGTTCCGGTCGGACTCGACCCGCGACATGGAGCGTGATGATTTCGACAACCCCGGCATGATCTTTGCCGAGCAAGGGGCCGAAATCTGGAACACGGCGGACGGCACCGAGGGCAAGTCCTGTGCTGATTGCCACGGCGCGCCCGAGGATATGGCCGGCGTTCGCGCGGTGTATCCGAAGTGGAACGAGGCCGCTGGCGAAGTGCGCACGCTGCAGATGCAGATCAACGACTGCCGCGAGAACCGCATGGGCGCAAAGGCCTGGGGTTACGACAAGGGTGGCTCCATGCCGATGGAAGCGCTGCTTGCCAGTGTTTCGCGCGGCCTTCCGGTGAACGTGGAGATCGACGGTCCGGCCAAGGAAACTTGGGAAAAGGGCAAGGAAATCTATTACACACGTTACGGTCAGCTTGAGCTGTCTTGCGCCAATTGCCATGAAGAGAACTATGGCAACATGATCCGCGCCGACCACCTGAGCCAAGGCCAGATCAACGGGTTTCCGACCTATCGTCTGAAGAACACGAAGCTGAACGGATCGCATTCGCGCTTCAAGGGCTGCATTCGTGACACCCGTGCCGAGACGTTCAACCCGGGTAGCCCCGAGTTCGTGGCGCTTGAGCTTTATGTCGCAAGCCGCGGCAACGGCCTTTCGGTCGAAGGACCTTCGGTCCGCAACTAAACCAATTCGGCCCACCCCGGAACATCTGGGGTGGGCCTTTCTGTAATCTAACAAATTCATTCCCGTGCATATGAATCAAATGGCGCGGGTGTGAGGCGAGGCAAAGAAAGGCTCTCTCCATGATTTCACGTCGTGATTTCCTTCAGGTGTCGATGGCGGCCTCTGCGATGGTGGGGGCCAGCGGTTTTGGCAACTGGTCCCGGCTGGCGGCGCAACAGGCGCTGACGCAGGACCAACTTCTGGACTTCGATACCTTCGGCAACGTGACCCTGATCCACGTCACCGATATCCATGCGCAGTTGAAGCCGATCTATTTCCGCGAGCCCGAGATCAACCTTGGCGTCGGCGACAACAAGGGCAAGGTGCCCCACATCACCGGTGCCGATTTCCGCAAGCTTTATGGCGTCGAGGATGGCAGCCCGTCGGCTTACGCGATGACCTACAACGATTTCACCGCGCTGGGGAAAGAATACGGCAAGGTTGGCGGGCTTGACCGCGTCGCCACGGTCGTCAACTCGATCCGCGCCGACCGGCCCGATGCGCTGCTGCTGGATGGCGGCGACACTTGGCACGGCTCTTACACCTGCTACCAGACCGAGGGGCAGGACATGGTCAACGTGATGAACGGGCTGAAGCCCGACGCGATGACCTTCCACTGGGAATTCACTCTGGGGCAAGACCGGGTGAACGAGATTGTCGAGAACCTTCCGTTCGCAGCGCTTGGCCAGAACATTTTCGACGCCGAGTGGGACGAACCGGCCGAATTGTTCAAGGCTTACGAGATGTTCGAGCGTGGCGGCGTGAAGATCGCCGTTGTCGGGCAGGCCTTCCCCTATATGCCGATCGCCAACCCGCGCTGGATGTTCCCGGATTACAGCTTTGGTATCCGGGACGAGAACATGCAGGCCGCCGTGGACGAGGCCCGCGCCGAGGGCGCTGAGCTTGTTGTCTGCCTGAGCCACAACGGTTTCGACGTGGACAAGAAGATGGCGACCCGGGTGAAGGGCATCGACGTGATCCTGTCGGGGCACACCCATGACGCGCTGCCCGAGCCGGTTCTGGTGGGCGAGACGATCATCATCGCCTCTGGCAGCAACGGCAAGTTCGTGAGCCGGGTCGATCTGGACGTGCGCGATGGCCGGATGATGGGGTTCCGCACCAAGCTTATCCCGATCTTCTCGGACGTAATCGAGCCGGACAAGGAGATGGCCGCCCTGATCGACGAGCAGCGCGCGCCCTACAAGGCCGAGCTGGAAGAGGTGATCGGCACGACCGATGACCTGCTGTATCGCCGTGGCAACTTCAACGGCACGTGGGATGATCTGATCTGTGACGCGCTGATTTCCGAGCGTGACGCGGATATCGCGATGAGCCCGGGTGTGCGTTGGGGTCCGAGCCTTCTGCCCGGTGACCCGATCACCCGCGAAGACATCTGGAACGTCTGCTCGATGAGCTATGGCGAGGCGTATCGTTCTGAAATGACGGGGGAATTCATCCACGTGATCCTTGAGGACGTGGCCGACAACCTGTTCAATCCGGACCCCTATTACCAGCAGGGCGGCGACATGGTGCGGATCGGTGGCATGGGCTATCGGATCGACATCAACAAGCCGCAGGGCGAGCGGATCAGCGACATGACCCTTCTGAAAACCGGCGAAAAGATCGACCCGGCGAAGAATTATGTCGTGGCCGGTTGGGCCAGCGTGAACGAGGGCACCGAAGGGCCGCAGATCTGGGATGTGATCGAAAGCCACATCAAGAAACAGGGCACCGTGAAACTCGACCCGAACAACAGTGTCGAAGTCGTTCAGGACTGAGACGGAAATTCAATCACGAAGGGCGACGGGGGCCAATGACCCGTCGCCATGGAAGGAGGCACTTCAACATGACAGCACCAGTGAAAGGCCCAGTGAAAGGCAATGCGCCTTCGCGGCGGGCGTTCCTGAGAGGGACGATCGCGGCCGGTGGCGCCCTTGCCGGGGCCACCATGGCGCGCGCGCAAGCCACGCCCGATCCGTTGATCACCGAGGTTCAGGATTGGGCCAGCGGCCTTGGCGATGGCGTTGACGCAACGCCCTATGGCCTGCCGATCGAATTCGAATCCGACGTGATCCGGCGCAATGTCGAATGGCTGACCGCCGACACGATCAGCTCGATCAACTTCACGCCGATCCATGCGCTGGATGGCACGATCACGCCGACCGGCTGTGCCTTTGAGCGGCACCATTCGGGCGCGATCGAGCTTCGCAAGGAAGATTACCGCCTGATGATCAACGGCATGGTCGATCAGGAGACGATCTTTACCTACGAGGATCTGGAACGCTTCCCGCGTGAGAACCACACCTATTTCCTTGAATGCGCGGCCAACACCGGCATGGAATGGGCCGGTGCGCAGTTGAACGGCGCGCAGTTCACCCACGGCATGATCCACAACATGGAATACAGCGGCATCCCGCTGCGCACCCTGTTGGAAGAGGCGGGTCTGGATACGGCGGGCGACCTCAAGGACAAGTGGGTTTATGTCGAGGGTGCGGATGCGTCTTCGAACGGCCGCTCGATCCCGATGGAGAAGGCGCTGGACGACTGCCTGATCGCGATCAAGGCCAACGGCGAGGCGCTGCGCAAGGAACATGGTTATCCTGTGCGGCTTGTCGTGCCCGGTTGGGAAGGCAACATGTGGGTCAAGTGGATCCGCCGCATCGAGGTGATGGATGGTCCGGTGGAAAGCCGCGAGGAAACCTCTAAATACACCGATACGCTGGACAACGGGATCAGCCGCAAGTGGACATGGGTCATGGACGCCAAATCGGTCGTCACCAGCCCCAGCCCGCAAATGCCGATCACCCATGGCCACGGGCCGCTGGTCATCACCGGCATGGCATGGTCGGGACGTGGGGCGATCACCCGTGTCGACGTGTCGAAAGATGGCGGCATGACGTGGGAAACCGCGCGTCTGGCACAGCCGGGCGAGGACAAGGCTTTGACCCGGTTCTATCTGGAAACGGAATGGAACGGCGAAGAGATGTTCCTGCAAAGCCGCGCGATGGACAGCACGGGCTATGTCCAGCCCACAAAGAACATGCTGCGTGAAGTGCGCGGCGAAAACTCGATCTACCACAACAACTGTATCCAGACGTGGTGGGTCAAGCCGAACGGGGAGGCGGAAAATGTCGAAGTTTCGTAATCTGTTGATCGGAACCACACTGGTCACTCTGGCCGCATCGCCCGTCATGGCCGAAAAGCTGGGCCTTGGGCGCGCGGCGCTGCCCGAGGAAGTGGCGGCGTGGAACCTTGACGTGAGCCCGGATGGCACGGGCCTTCCGGAAGGGTCGGGGTCGGTTCTGGATGGTGAAGAGGTCTTTGCCGACAACTGCGCCATCTGCCACGGCGATTTCGCCGAGGGCGTGGACAACTGGCCCAAGCTGGCCGGGGGCATGGACACTCTGAACCATAAGGACCCGCTGAAAACCGTGGGCTCCTATTGGCCGTATCTGTCGACCGCGTTCGATTATGTGCATCGCTCGATGCCGTTCGGATCGGCGCAGACGATGAGTGCGGACGACACCTATGCCATCGTGGCGTATATCCTTTATTCCAACGATCTGGTGGATGAGGATTTCGTGCTGTCGAAGGACAATTTCCTTGAAGTGGAAATGCCGAACGCGGACGGGTTCATCGTGGATGACCGCGAAGAGGCCGAGAAGCACTTCTGGACCGAGCCTTGCATGGAGAACTGCAAGCCTGAACCGGTGAAGATCACCATGAAGGCGGCGGTTCTGGATGTGACGCCGGATGAAGAAGACTAAGGTTTGAATGCGTAGCGCGGCCCGGGGGAAACCTCGGGCCGCTGCTTTTCCCCGGGTTTGCATGCGGCACGTATGGCGGGCGGCTTGCAAGACAGCGACGCAGAGGCGAGGATGGTTTGACCGTCTTGCCCATCGCGTGGATCGGCGGGGCGATCATTTGGCCGGGGGCTGCCATCAGCAGGCCCGAGGCCCGCGTTTCGGAGGGGAGACCGGAGCGCAGATCACGTGAGCGGCAGACTGGGAGGACCGCGATGCTCACCTTGCGAGAAAGGCCCCGAAACGGGGCGGCCCGGATGTTCCGGGGACGGCCACGCGGTCAGGCGCGCGGCGGGGGCTGGGGCGTGTCGCCCGGTGATATGGCCCGAGTGAAGAATAGCGAACAGGGAAAGACAGGAATGAAGCGGATGCTTTCATGGGGTCTGGCCGCGATGGCCGGGCCGTTTTTATGTGTGAATTTGAGTGTGACAGGCGCGTTGGCCGAGACCGAGACGCAGGCAATCGGCGATCCGGAGCACGGGGCCGAGGTGTTTGAATACTGCTCGGGTTGTCATCAGGTGGGGGCAGGGGCCGAGAATGGCATTGGGCCGCAGTTGAACGGGATTTTCGGGCGCACGGCGGGCACGATCGCGGGGTTTTCCTATTCCAAGGGGCTGGTGCGCGAGGGGCGCAACGGCATGGTCTGGGATCTCAAGCATCTGGATGCCTATCTTGAGAATCCCAAGGCGCTGGTCAGCGATACGCGAATGAGCTTTGACGGGCTGGAGACGCAGGAAGAGCGCAATGACGTGATGGCCTATTTGCGCCAGTTCTCGGACAATCCGCAGAACATCCCCGAGGCGCAGCCGACGGTGCGCAAGCAGGAGGTGGAATTGCCGCCCGAGATTTTGGCGTTGGTGGGGGACCCCGAATACGGTGAGTATCTGGCGAGCGAATGCACCACCTGCCACCAGATCGACGGCAATTATGACGGCATCCCGTCGATCATCGCGTGGCCCTCGGATGATTTCGTCGTCGCGATGCATGCCTACAAAAGAAAGATCCGTCCGCACCCCGTCATGCAGATGATGGCCGGGCGGCTGACGGATGAAGAGATCGCGGCGCTGGCCGCGTATTTCGGCGCGCTGGAGTAAGGAGGGCGCGCCGGAGAGTGTGACAACAATGGTCAAACAGGGAGGAGACCAGACATGAAACTGAACAGGAGAGCCTTTATCGGCACGGGCGCAGCCGCAGCGGCGGCGCTTTCGGCGCCACATGCGCGCAGCGCCAGCCACGGCGGCAAGCCCAAGGTCATCGTGATCGGCGGCGGCGCGGGGGGCGCCACGGCGGCGCGCTACCTCATGAAGGATGGCAAGGGCGAGATCGACGTGACGCTGATCGAGCCGAGCCGGATGTATTACACCTGCTTCTTCTCGAACCTTTACATCGGCGGCGTGCGTGATTTCGAAACGCTGGGCCATGATTACGGCGGGCTGGCCAAGGCCGGCGTGAACGTGGTGCATGACATGGCCGTGGGGATCGACCGCGACACCAAGCAGGTGACCATCGCAAGCGGCGCGAAACTGCCCTATGACAAGCTGGTTCTGGCGCCGGGGATCGATTTCGTTGAGGGGGCTGTGCCCGGTTGGTCCGTAGCGGCGCAAAACAAGATGCCGCATGCCTATAAGGGCGGCTCGCAGACGCAGCTTTTGAAAGCGCAGCTTGAGGCGATGCCGGAGGGGGGCACATTCGCGATGATCGCGCCGCCCAACCCCTATCGCTGTCCGCCGGGGCCCTATGAGCGCGTCAGCATGGTGGCCAACCTGCTGAGCAACATCAACCCAACGGCCAAGATCATCATCGCCGATCCGAAGGACAAGTTTTCGAAACAGGCGCTGTTCCAAGAGGGCTGGGGCCGGCATTACGATGGCATGATCGACTGGATCGGGCCGGAGTTCGGCGGCGGCAATGTATCGGTCGACCCCGACGCGATGACGGTGACGATCGACGGTGAGGTGACCGAGGTCGACGCCTGCAACGTGATCCCGGCGATGAAGGCGGGTCACATCTGCGAGATCGCGGGCGTGACTGAGGGCAACTGGGCGCCGGTGGACGGCGCCGGGATGGTGTCGAAGGCCGACCCGGATGTGCATGTTTTGGGCGATTCCAGCGCGCAGGGCGACATGCCGAAGTCGGGCTTTTCGGCCAACAGCCAGGCCAAGGTGGCGGCGATGGCGATCCGGGGGGAATTGCTGGGCTCGAAGGTGTTCCCGGCGAAGTTCTCGAACACCTGCTGGAGCCTGATCGCACCGGACGATGGCGTGAAAGTGGGCGCGTCCTATGCCGCGACGCCCGAGAAGATCGCCAAGACCGACGGGTTCATCAGCCAGACCGGCGAGGATGCGGCCCTGCGCAAGGCGACCTACGAGGAATCGGTCGGCTGGTACGAGGGCATCACCAGCGACATGTTCGGGAGCAGCTGATTTTGAGGCCGGAGTGAGGGGCCGGCGTGAGGGGCCAGCCCCTCACACTCCCCGGGATATTTCCGGTCAAGTGAAGCAAGGGGGCGTGGTTTTGGCCGCGCCCTTTTTCGTTTGTGGCGGTCACGAAATTGCCGGGTGCTCTTGCGGGTCGGGGGACGCATGACTAAGACTCCGTTAGCACCTCAAAGGTAGAAACAATTCGAGACGGAAGCAGGCAGGATCATGAACGACCCATACGAGACTTATATGAACACGCTCGTGCCCATGGTGGTGGAGCAGACGAGCCGGGGCGAGCGCGCCTATGACATTTTCTCGCGGCTTCTGAAGGAACGGATCATTTTCCTGTCCGGGCCGGTGCATGACGGGATGTCGAGCCTAATCGTGGCGCAGCTTCTGCACCTTGAGGCGGAGAACCCGAGCAAAGAGATTTCGATGTACATCAACAGCCCCGGTGGCGTGGTGACGTCGGGTTTGTCGATCTATGACACGATGCAATACATCAAGCCGAAGGTGTCGACGCTGGTCATCGGCCAGGCGGCGTCGATGGGATCGCTTCTGCTGACGGCGGGGGAGCCGGGGATGCGGTTCAGCCTGCCCAATTCGCGTATCATGGTGCACCAGCCTTCGGGCGGCTATCAGGGGCAGGCGACGGATATCATGATCCACGCCGAAGAGACGCTGAAGCTGAAAAAGCGGCTGAACGAGATCTACGTGAAGCACACCGGGCGCAAGCTCAAGGAAGTGGAAGAGGCGCTGGAGCGCGACAACTTCATGAGCCCGGAAGATGCCAAGGACTGGGGCCTGATCGACGAGATCGTCGAGAACCGCCCCAAAGACGATGACGCCGGCAAGAAGAGCGGCAAGAAGTAAACGGACGCGCGGGCGGTTTTGAGCGCCCGCGCCCCTAACGGCCGTTTCGTGCCTTTGCCCAAAGGGCGAGGGGATGAGCGCCCTGAGTTTGAGGCTCTGAGTTTGGGGGTCCGAGTTTTGGGCCCCGAGTTTTGGGGCCCGAGTTTGGGGATTGTGACCCGGCGGGGCTTGTCATAGTCTTGGGGGACCGGGGGCGAGCCGGGCCGGAGGCGGCCAATTGAAACGCGAGACGGGCGAAGAAGGCCTGAAAGGACGATCATGTCGAACAACTCTGGCGGTGGTGACAGCAAGAATACGCTCTATTGCAGCTTTTGCGGCAAGAGCCAGCACGAGGTGCGCAAGCTGATCGCGGGGCCGACCGTGTTCATTTGCGACGAGTGTGTCGAGCTGTGCATGGATATCATCCGCGAAGAGACCAAGACCAGCGGGTTGAAGGCCAGCGAAGGCGTGCCGACGCCGCAGGACATCTGCGAAGTGCTGGACGATTACGTGATCGGTCAGGCGATGGCCAAGCGCGTGCTTTCGGTCGCGGTGCACAACCATTACAAACGTCTGAACCATTCGCAGAAAAGCTCGGATATCGAGCTTTCGAAATCGAATATCCTGCTGATCGGGCCGACCGGCTGTGGCAAGACCCTGCTGGCGCAGACGCTGGCGCGGATTCTGGATGTGCCGTTCACCATGGCGGATGCGACGACGCTGACCGAGGCGGGCTATGTCGGGGAAGATGTGGAAAACATCATCCTCAAGCTGCTTCAGTCGAGCGAATACAATGTCGATCGGGCGCAGCGCGGCATCGTCTATATCGACGAGGTCGACAAGATCACGCGCAAGAGCGAGAACCCCTCGATCACCCGCGACGTGAGCGGCGAGGGTGTGCAGCAGGCGTTGCTGAAGCTGATGGAAGGCACCGTTGCGAGCGTTCCGCCGCAGGGCGGGCGCAAGCATCCGCAGCAGGAATTCCTGCAGGTGGACACGACCAACATCCTGTTCATCTGCGGTGGCGCCTTTGCGGGGCTTGACCGGATCATCGCGCAGCGCGGCAAGGGCAGCGCCATGGGCTTTGGTGCCGATGTGCGCGACGAGGAATCGCGCGGCGTTGGCGAGGTGTTCAAGGAGCTTGAGCCGGAAGACCTGTTGAAATTCGGGCTGATCCCGGAATTCGTGGGCCGTTTGCCGGTGATCGCGACGCTGGAAGACCTTGATGAAGACGCGCTTGTCACGATCCTGACCCAGCCCAAGAACGCGCTGGTCAAGCAATACCAGCGCCTGTTCGAGTTGGAAGATGCGCAGCTGACCTTTACCGAGGATGCGCTGTCGGCGATTGCCAAGCGCGCCATTCAGCGCAAGACCGGTGCGCGCGGGTTGCGTTCGATCCTTGAAGATATCCTGCTGGATACGATGTTCGAACTGCCGGGCCTTGAGAACGTGGAAGAGGTTGTCGTCAATGAAGAGGCGGTGACCCATCCCGAGGCCAAGCCGCTGATCATCTATGCCGAAGCTGCGAAGGGCGAAGAGGCGAGCGCGGGCTAACCTGCCACTTTTGCCAGAGACATTTTGAAAGGCCGCTTGGGAGAGATCCTGAGCGGCCTTTTTTTGCACGTCTGCGTGCGCAGGGGCGTAGCCAAGTTACGCGGCGTAAGACTCTGAGTCGTCGTGATCACAGGCGTAGGCTTTGGTCATCCGGGGTTGCCCGGCGGGTCGGGAGGGCCTGCTGCAAGCCCGGACTGACATATCATTCGAGGGAGGACAGAATGAGACGTTCCAACAGGATCAGACGCGCGGTTTCGCTTGTCGCGCTATGCGCGGGGATGGCCGGTGCGGCAATGGCCGAGGGCTATAAGGTGGAAACGCTTGTGCCCGGATCGAAATTCCACGGGGTTCATGGGCTGGGCATCAGCCCCGAGGGCGCGTTGTTCGCAGGCAGCGTGATAGGGCAGGAACTTTACCGGGTGGACCGGACGAGTGGCGCAGTGACGAGCGAGATCGCGCCGCCGCAGGGCATGGCCGACGATATCGCCTTTGCCCCCGATGGCACGATGGCGTGGACCGGTTTCCTGACTGGTCAGATTTTTGCCCGCGCGCCGGGCGGCGAGGTCAGGCAACTGGCCGAGGGGCTGCCGGGGATCAATTCGCTGGCCTATGGCGCGGATGGGCGGTTGTTCGCAACGCAGGTGTTTCTGGCCGATGCGCTATACGAGATCGACCCAAAGGGCGAGGCCGCGCCGCGCAAGATCGCCGAAGGGATGGGCGGGCTGAACGGTTTTGAAGTCGGGCCGGATGGCAAGATCATCGGGCCGCTATGGTTCAAGGGGCAGGTGGCGCGCGTCGATGTCGAGAGCGGTGCGATCGAGGTGGTGGCCGAGGGGTTTAAGGTGCCCGCCGCGGTGAACCTTGATAGCAAGGGCAATATCTGGGTCGTCGATACCGCACTGGGAGAGTTGGTGCGGCTGGACCCGGACGGCGGCAATCGCAAGGTCGTGGCGCAATTGTCGACCTCGCTCGACAATCTGGCGATTGACGACAAGGACATGATCTATGTCTCGAACATGGCCGATAATGGCGTGCAGGAGATCAACCCCGAAACCGGTGCGGTGCGTCAGGTCGTGAAGGGGGCGTTGTCGATGCCATCGGGGCTGGCGATCATGGCCGATGGGGAGAAAGAGACGCTCTACGTGGCGGACCTGTTTGCTTATCGCAGTGTCGATGTGGCCAGCGGCGAGGTTACGGATCATGCCCGGATGCAGGCCGATCACATCGAATACCCGTTCAACGCGCGCGCCAATGGCGCGCATGTGGTGCTGTCGAGCTGGTTCACCAGCACGGTGCAGGTGATGGACCGGGAAAGTGGCCATAGCGTGAAGATGATGCACGGGTTCGCCGCGCCCTATGACGCGGTCGAGATGCCCGATGGCAGCCTGCTGGTGCTGGAGGTGGGCACCGGGCAATTGACCCGCGTGACCGGCGACGAGGGCGAGACGCGCGAGGCGGTCGCCACCGGGCTGGTGCTGCCGGTAGGGATGGTTCTGGATGGGCAGAACGCCGTCTGGATCACCGAAGCCGGGGCCGGGACGGTATCGCGGATTGACCTTGGCAGCGGTGAGAAAACCGTGATTGCGCAGGGGCTTGCCATGCCGGAAGGGATGGATATGGCGCCGGATGGGCGGCTGATCGTGGCCGAGGTCGGAAAGCAGCGGGTGATCGCGATCACGCCGGGCGAAGAGGGCATCGAGGTACTGGCCGAGGGCCTGCCGGTGGGCATGCCTGCCGCCGCCGGGATGCCGCCCGCCTATGTGCCGACGGGGATCGCGGTGGGGCGCGATGGGGCGGTCTATGTATCGTCCGATCTCGACAATTCGATCCTGAAGCTTTCGCCGCAGTAAGCGAAAGAGCGGATGAAAGCGTTGGCCCCGGTGAAAACCGGGGCCGTTCGCGCGAAATGCGGCCCATGCGGGCGCGCGCGGGTCTGGACCTTTGCCGCGCGATGGGGCATTCAGGAGACCAAGATTTGCCGAGAGATTTGCCGGAGGCATCCATGGGTATCCTGAACACACTTCTGCGCAGCTTGATCTGGTGGGACGGCTCGACGCTGAACACGCAGCTTTTCACCTGGCGTAAGGGCGTGAAGGTGGGCGAGGATGCGCAGGGCAATGTGTTCTATCGCACCGCCGACGGCAAGAAGCGCTGGGTCATCTACAACGGTGAGGCGGAAGCCACGCGGGTGGATGCGGATTGGCATGGCTGGCTGCATCACACATTCGAAGAGCCGCCCTCGAAGGCGCCGCTGCCCCATAAACCATGGGAAAAGCCGCATCTTGAGAACCTGACCGGCACGCCCTTGGCCTATGCGCCGGCGGGTAGCATTCGCAATGCCGCGCCGAAAGAGCGCAGCGATTACGAGGCCTGGAAGCCGGAGTAACCCGGCCCGCGCGACAGGGTCGCAAAGCCAGTTTGACGGGCTGACGGGCGCGCAGGACCAGACCTAACCGGGCAGGAGGCCCCATGTCGGAAAACAAGACCGAGGTTGTCGTTGGCGGGCTTGTCCTTGCCGTGGCGCTGGGATTCGTCGTTTATGCCGGGCAGGCCACTGGCCTTGCCAAGGGGCGCACGGGCTATCCGCTGACCGCGTCGTTCCGCTCGATCGAGGGGGTGACGGTCGGCACCGATGTGCGCCTGTCGGGCGTGAAGGTGGGCACGGTGACCGACATCGCGCTGAACCATGAGACCTATCGCGCCGATACCACCTTTACCGTGGGCGAAGGGATCAAAGTTCCCGATGATTCGAGTGTCGTGATCTCGTCCGAGGGGTTGCTGGGTGGGAATTTCGTTGAAATCTATCCCGGCGGGTCGCTGTTCTTCTTTGAGCCGGGCGATGAAATCCTTGATACGCAGGGCTCTGTTTCGCTGATCTCGTTGCTGTTGAAATACGTGGGCGGCGGCGCAGATGAGAGCGGCGCAGGCGCCAGCGAATGAGGCGGCTTATAGCAGGTACCGCGCTGGCGCTGCTGCTGGCGGCGGGCGCGCAGGCCGAAGAGGTCAGCCGCGGGACCGGTGCCGTGGTGCGCGGCCTCGACAAGATCAGCGGTGAAGTGAAGGACATGGAAATCCCCAACGGCGGCGTTGCGCGGATGGGGTCGATCCTGATCGCGCTTGGGGAATGCCGCTATCCGGAGGGCGACCCGTCGGGCAATGCCTATGCCTATCTTGCGATTGGTGAGGATGCGTCGGACGGGCCGGTTTTCACGGGCTGGATGGTGGCCGCTTCACCGGCGCTGAACGCGATGGATCACCGGCGTTACGACGTCTGGGTGTTGCGCTGTATCACGGAATAAGGATCGGTCTCGAGAGGGGTCGAGGCGAAGCGGGCGGGCCGTTCCAACGCCTGTTCAAGGCGCAGGCGATACTGGGCGCGCGGAATTTCGATCGCGCCGAGACTGGCCAGATGCGGGGTGATGAACTGCGTGTCGAACAGGGTGAAGCCCGCGCGGCGCAGATGATCGACAAGATGGGCAAGCGCCAGTTTGGAGCCATCGGTGCGGGCCGAGAACATCGACTCGCCAAAGAACGCGCCCCCCAAGGTGATGCCGAACACGCCGCCGCGCAGCCCCTGATCATCGTGGATTTCGAAGGAATGGGCGTGCCCCAGATCATGCAACGCGGTGTAGAGATCGAACAGCGCGTCGTTGATCCACGTCTCGCCCCGGTCCGCGCAAGCGGCGACGGTGCCTGCGAAATCGTGATTGATTGCGGGGGTATAGCCGCCCTTCCTCATCCGGCGCATGAGCGAGCGGGAGAGGTGGAACCCGTCGAGGGGAAAGATGCCGCGCCGCTTTGGATCGACCCAGAAAAGTTCCGGGTCGTCGCGGGATTCGGCCATGGGAAAGATGCCGACGGAATAGCCGTGCAGAAGGATTTCCGGCGTCAGGCTCACGCTTTTTCGACGTAATCCGCCAGCCAACGTTCAAGCCAGTGGATGTCGTAATCGCCGGTGAGGATGTCCTGCTCCTGCAACAGCGCCACAAACAGCGGGATGGTGGTGTCGATGCCATCCACGATCAATTCGCCCAAGGCGCGGTTGAGCCGCGCAAGTGCTTCGGGGCGGTCGCGGCCATGCACGATCAGCTTGCCGATCAGCGAATCGTAATAGGGCGGGATCGAGTAGCCATCGTAAAGCGCGCTGTCCATCCGCACGCCAAGCCCGCCGGGGGCGTGAAAGGCGCTGATCTTGCCCGGGCAGGGGGCGAAGTTCGGCAGCTTTTCGGCATTGATGCGCACTTCGATGGCGTGGCCATTGATGCTGAGGTCGTCTTGGGTGAAGGACATCGGCAGGCCTTCGGCGACGCGGATCTGTTCGCGCACCAGATCGACGCCGAAAATGGCCTCGGTCACGGGATGTTCGACCTGTAGGCGGGTGTTCATCTCGATGAAGAAGAATTCGCCGTTTTCGTAGAGAAATTCGATCGTGCCCGCGCCGATATAGTTGATCCGCGCGACAGCATCGGCGCAGACCTTGCCGATGGCGGCGCGTTCCTCGGGCGAGATGGCGGGGCCGGGGGCCTCTTCGAACACTTTCTGGTGCCGGCGCTGGAGCGAGCAATCCCGCTCGCCCAGATGCACGGCGTTGCCCTTACCATCGCCGAACACCTGAATTTCGATGTGGCGGGGCTTGCCGAGGTATTTCTCGATGTAAACTTCGTCATTGCCGAAGTTGGATTTGCCTTCGGCGCGGGCGGTGGAGAAGGCCGATTTCATCTCGTCGGCGTTGTTGGCCACTTTCATGCCCTTGCCGCCGCCGCCGGCGGTGGCCTTGATGATGACCGGGTAGCCGACTTCTTCGCCGACCTTGAGCGCGGTTTCGAGATCGGGCACGCCGCCATCAGAGCCGGGGACGCACGGCACGCCGAGCGCCTTCATCGTATCCTTGGCGGTGATCTTGTCGCCCATGATGCGAATGTGTTCGGCGGTGGGGCCGATGAAGGTGAGGCCGTGGTCTTCGACGATTTGGACGAAATTGGCGTTCTCGGAGAGGAAGCCATAGCCCGGATGAATCGCCTGTGCGCCGGTCACTTCGCAGGCCGCGATGATCGCGGGGATCGAAAGGTAGCTGTCGGTCGAGGCGGGCGGGCCGATGCAAACGCTTTCATCCGCCATGCGTACATGCATGGCGTTGGCGTCGGCGGTGGAATGCACGGCGACCGACTGGATGCCCATTTCACGCGCGGCGCGGATCACCCGCAGGGCGATTTCGCCACGGTTGGCGACAAGGATTTTCTCGATCATGGCCAAGGGTTTGCCCCGCTTTCCTGAAGTATTACTCGATGATCATCAGCAGCGTGCCGAATTCCACGGCCTCGCCATCGCCGATAAAGATGCGCTTCACCGTGCCGGAATGGGGCGCGGGGATGTGATTCATCGTTTTCATCGCTTCGACGATCAGGACGGTATCGCCTTCGGTCACTTGCGAACCCACCGTAACGAAAGCAGGCGCGCCCGGTTCAGGCGAGGTATAGGCGGTGCCGACCATCGGTGAGGTCACTGCGCCGGGGTGGCTTGCGGGATCATCGCTGGCCTCGGCGGCGGCGATGGGGGCCGCGGCGGGCGCGGGTGCGGCGGCGGGGGCCGGCGCGGGCGCGGCGTGCGACACGTGGGTCACGATTTCTTGCTTGCGGCTGACGCGGACGTTGAGGCTGTCGTGTTCGCCATAGTCGCGCTTGACGTTCAGCTCGGTCAGATCGTTGGCATTGAGAAGCTCGGCCAGGGCCTGAATGAAGGCGACGTCGGCGTCGAGCGTTTCGGATTTTTTGGTCATGTGGGTCTCGGCCTCTCCTCGCGCGTGAAACGGGTTGCCGGGGGCAAGCGCGCTTACGGTGCGTCAATTGGTCTTTGGCGCCTTATAGATCAAGCCCGGGCCGGGGAAAAGCGGCATTGGACGAGATCGGCTAGAGGTTTTTCATATGGGCATTGTGGCGGCAAAAGGCGAGGGGAAAATCGCCCTCAGAGCGGCATGCCCGAGAGTTTCGCCACCAGTTCCGGCAGCTTGCGGGCGCCGAATTTTTCAAGCAGGCGAGCGCGGTGGACTTCGATCGTGCGGTAGGACAGGCCGAGCGTGCGGCCGATTTCCTTGGATGTCAGGCCGCGCGCGGTGAGCATGGCGACCTCGCGTTCGCGGGCGGTGAGTTGCACCACCGGGCGTTCGGAGGACAGGTCGGCAAAGGACCAGACGCCGCGCGCGAAGGGCGCTTCGGGGGTGAGCGACTGGCCCCGCACCCGGCACCAGAACAGCGTGCCATCGAGGCGTCGCATGATGCGTTCGTCGTCATAGCGACCGCTGTCGCGCATCACGGCAAGGCCACGCGCGCCGATCCGCTCGAACTCTTTATCGCTGGGATAGAGACGTGCGGTGGCCTGCCCGATGAATGCCACCTCGGGGCCGCCGAAAATCTCGCAGAACCGGGCGTTGCAGC
Organism: Rhodalgimonas zhirmunskyi; assembly: GCA_030848925.1. GTDB lineage: Bacteria > Pseudomonadota > Alphaproteobacteria > Rhodobacterales > Rhodobacteraceae > Rhodalgimonas > Rhodalgimonas zhirmunskyi. The sequence goes on along the minus strand of JANFFA010000004.1, from coordinate 182,348 downwards.
GGCGGATCACCCTGTTTTCAAGCAGGGCGAGGCCGGTGGGCGCAAACTGGAAGAGCGTGTCATCGTCGATCATGGGCCAACTAGTGCGGCCTTTTTGCCCTTGGGCGCAAGGGCCGCGTATTTCTACGCAATTGCCGTGGGCGGGCCGGGGTGGTTTGATGGAGGTGGAGTTGGAGGAGGAGAGCGGCCATGAACATCGCGCTGGCGCTGGAGCGTATAGCATTGGTTGGCGGGACGCGGCCCGCGCTTTTCGACGGGCGCGAGATGGTGGCGGATTATGCCGGGTTCCATGCGCGTGCGGGGAAGGTGGCGGCGTGGCTCGCGGCGCGGGGGGTGCAGCCGGGCGACCGAGTGGCGATCTTCATGAAGAACGTGCCGGATTACCTTGTGGTGCAGTATGGTATCTGGATGGCGGGGGCGGCCTGTGTGCCGATCAACGCCAAGCTGCACGGGCGCGAGGCGGCTTGGATTATCGACAATGCCGGGGCGCAACTGAGTTTTGCGACGCCAAGCCTGGCCGAGGCGCTGGAGGCGGCGGGGGTCGCGGGGGTGATTTCGACCGCGTCAGATGCGTTCGCGGAAATCGGCGCGATGGCGCCTGCGGGCGTGGCCGAACGGGGCGATGATGATCTGGCGTGGCTGTTTTACACGTCGGGCACGACGGGGCGGCCCAAGGGGGTGATGATCACCCATGCGATGCTACGTTTGATGGCGCTGTGTTATCTGGCCGATGTCGATCAGGTGACGGGCGAAGATTGCGCGCTTTACGCTGCGCCGCTGAGTCACGGGGCGGGGATTTACAACCTTCAGCACGTGATGATGGGTGCGCGCCATGTCTGTCCGGCGTCGGGCGGGTTTGACGAGGGTGAGATTTTCGACCTCGCGGCGCATTTCGGGCGGGTGCATATGTTTGCCGCGCCGACCATGGTGAAGCGGATGGTGGAGGCGGCGAAAGCGGGCGGACATTCGGGGGAGTGCCCGGTTGGAAAAGGCCTGCGCACGATCGTTTATGGCGGCGGGCCGATGTACACCGCCGACATCGTTGAGGCGGTCGAGGTGTTCGGCCCGGTGTTCGTGCAGATTTACGGGCAGGGGGAATGCCCGATGGCAATTTCGGCGCTGAGCCGGGCCGATGTGGCGGATCGAAGCCACCCGGACTGGCGGGCGCGGCTTGGCTCGGTCGGGCGGGCGCAATCGGCGGTGGAAATCCGGATCGGCGACGGTGAGGGCAAGGCCCTGCCGCCCGGCGAGGTGGGCGAGATCATGGTGCGCGGTGCCACGGTGATGCCCGGCTACTGGCAGAACCCCGAGGCCAGCGCCAAGACGCTGGTGGAGGGCTGGCTGATGACGGGCGATGTGGGGAGCCTTGATACGGCGGGGTACCTGACACTGCGCGACCGCTCGAAGGATATGATCATTTCGGGGGGCACGAATATCTATCCGCGCGAGGTAGAGGAGGTGCTGCTGGAACACGCCGATGTGGCGGAGGTGAGCGTGGTGGGCCGCCCGCACCCCGAGTGGGGCGAGGATGTGGTGGCCTTTGTCGTGATGGCGGAGGGACGTGAGTTAGATGCGGCTGCGCTGGACCGGCATTGCCTTGAGAATATCGCGCGGTTCAAGCGGCCGAAGGATTACGTCGCGCTGCCGGAACTGCCGAAGAACAACTACGGCAAGGTGCTGAAAACCGAGCTGCGAACCATGTTGGAGGAGACATCATGACGGATCTGGCAGGGAAATGCGCATTGGTCACGGGATCGGTGCAGGGGATCGGGCTGGCCATTGCCGAGGCGCTGGCAGGCGCGGGGGCGCGCTTGGCGGTGCATGGGCTGGCCAGCGCAGAAGAGGCGGCGCAGGTCTGTGCCGATCTGGAGCGCAAGGGCGCGGCCGAGGCGCGGTTTTTCCCCGGCGATCTGCGTACGCCGGATGAGATCGACGCGCTGGCGGCGGCGGTGAGCGACTGGGGGCCGGTGGATATTCTGGTCAACAACGCAGGGATTCAGCGCACGGCGGCGCTGGCCGAGGTGCCGCGCGAGACATGGGACGCGATCCTGTCGGTGAACCTGTCGGCGGCGTTTCACCTGATGCAGGCGCTTATGCCGGGCATGGCCGAGCGCGGCTTTGGCCGGGTGGTGAACATCGCGTCGGTGCATGGGATCGTGGCCTCGAAAGAGAAGGCGCCTTACGTGTCGGCCAAGTTCGGGTTGGTGGGGCTGAGCAAGGTGGCGGCGCTGGAATTCGCAGGCGTGGGCAGCAAGGAGAGCGGCGGCGTGACGGTGAATTGCATCGCGCCGGGCTGGACCGAAACGGCGATCATCCAGCCGCAGGTCGAGGCCCGCGCGGCGCAATTTGGCGGCGATCGCGCCAAGGGGATCGCCGACCTGCTTTCGGAGAAGCAACCGAGCGGGCGCACGAGCGATCCGTCGGAGATCGGCGCGCTGGCGCTGTGGCTTTGCGCGCGGGTGGCGCATAACGTGACCGGGACGGTGATCCCGGTGGATGGCGGTTGGACCGCGCAATAGCGCGGCTTAACCGGCCTTTTCGGCTTTTTCCTCCTGAATGTCGGCAAGTTGCTGTTGCAGGCGCAATTCTTGCAGGATCACGGCGGTCATCGGCTTGGAAAGCGAGACGTTCGCCCGTTGAGGTGTGTTGGCGGCGCTGGTCTTGTTCCCCTGACCGATGGATTTTCTGGCTGTCGCGTTTTGCATGGCCTGTTCGGCCACCGTTGGCGACGACGGCACGGTCATCTGCACCGGGCGTTGGCCCGAGTTCATCCGCGTGGTTTCGGCGGCTTGTGCCTGAATCACGGCGATCGAGGTTTCAATCGGGGCGGCGGCCCTGACCGTGGCGGGGGTTTGAACCACCTGCGCCTTGTCGGCACCGCTTTTGGACGCGAAACCCGGCTGTGTTGTCGGGGTTCCGCGCGCGAACGAGGATGCACCGCCTAACGGTTCGATGGCTGACATTTCCCAAGCTCCTTCAATTGTCGGAGCCCCCACTGGACCAAATCTGACGCAGGGACGGTTTACAAAGCCTTAAGGGCGGAGGACCTTCTGAGACGGATTTTAATAGTTTTTCTGCCTCGTCTTGCGGAAGGCTGCCGGTCGGGTGTCTTGCCGCCCGAATTCATGGGGGTCAGAGAAAAGCCATTCCTGTGCTATCATGTCAGTGATTTTAGCGATGGATTGGAGATTGAAATGAGTTCACCTCTTTTTACGGTGGTCATGGGAGATACGCTGCCCAATCGTTTGGATCGTGAGGGCCTTGGCGGAGAGCGGTTTTTCTTTATTGGACTGGCAGGCGACGACACCCTACTTGGGGGTATGGAAGACGATCTTTTCGCCGGGGGTGCCGGGGCGGACGAGATTAACGGCGGAGATGGCTCTGACTGGGTGACGTATGAAAGCGCCTCTACGCGCTTTCCCGGGCCGGGAATAACCATAGACCTTGCCGCAGGCGCCGGGACCGGAGGCGCGGCAGAAGGCGATGTGCTGATCTCGATCGAGAATGTCATCGGTAGCCGGTCGGACGACCTTATCATCGGTGATGACGGCAACAATATCCTGAAAGGCCACACCGGCAACGACACGCTGCGAGGTGGAAAAGGCGATGACATGCTGTTTGGCGGTGTCCTGCTCAGCGTGACGGACAGCGACATCCTTGATGGTGGGGATGGGTTCGATTGGGCCAACTATCGCGAAAGCACGCATCAATACGGCGTGTCGATCAACACGAGGAACGACCACTACGCAAACGCGGCGCGGGGAGATTTCTTCATAAGTATAGAAGGGGTGATCGGCACCCAGGCGACTGACGGCATCATTATGGGCGATGAGGACAACCGCATTCACGGGCTGGGTGGCGACGATTTTCTGGATGGTGGACGTGGCGACGACACGCTGATGGGCGGAGAGGGCCGGGATCAGCTTTATGGGAACGAGGGCCGGGACACGGCGGTTTACCGGTTCTCGGATGCCGGTATATCGATCCAGAAGCTGACCTATGGACGCGGTGGGGATGCCGAGGGCGATGTTTTGAGCGCGGTGGAAGAGATCGTCGGCTCGCAATTCGATGACACGATCGAGGGCGCCTATCCCGATGTCAGGTTCTTCGGACTGGACGGGGATGACTGGCTGTCGGGTGGGATCGGCAATGGCAGTGATACGTTGATCGGCGGCGCCGGGGCGGACACGCTGGATGGCGGCGAGGGCCGGGACCGCGCGTCTTACGATGGGTCGGACGCCGGAGTTACGATTGACCTTGAGGCGGGCACGGCGAATGGCGGGCATGCCACGGGTGACGTGCTGATCTCGATCGAAGAGCTGCGTGGATCGCTGCTGAATGACGGGCTGTTCGGGGATGGCGGGCGCAATAGCCTCTGGGGCCTGAGGGGCGACGATATGCTTGACGGGCGCGGTGGTCAGGACGTGATCCATGGCGGAAACGGGAACGACACCCTGCGCGGTGGCTCTGGTGACGATGCGCTGTTCGGGGGCGGGGGCAATGACGCCCTCAGAGGCAACGCAGGCGACGACACGCTGAGCGGAGGCGCGGGCGATGACACGATCACCGGCGGCGATGGTGACGACATGTTCGTCTTCAATGCCGATGACACGCAGAATGGACATGACACGGTGACGTCATTCGTGGCGGGCGAGGATCATTTCCTCGTCTATAGCTCCGATCAGGCGCAGGTCGTGGTTTCGGATGTAACCGGCGGCGCTCTGATTGCTTTCGATACAGAGATGAGCGTGTTCGTCGCGGGCGCGATGGCGGCGGAGTTGACCCATGCGTCCGGACCGGGCGGCGAATGGGATCATTTCACCTTTCTCTAAGCGGGTTCAGTTCCGGGCTGTGAGCCAAAAGAAACCGCCCCGGAAAACCGGGGCGGATGCTTTGCGGCTGGCCCGTGCGGGCCGCTCGCCAGCTCATGTTGATCGGGCGAAACCGATCAGGGGCAGTGGATCAGGGACAGGGACCCGTGCGGTAGGTGCCATCGCCATTGGCGTAGGCACATTCGCCGGTCTGGGTGTTCTGGGCGACCATTGCGCCGGCAGCGGCGCCGGCGAGGGTGCTGACGACCGTCCATTCGGTGTTGGCACCGAGCGCTTTTGCGCCGATCAGGCCGACGGCACCGCCGACGACGGCACCTTGGGTCTGTCTTTGTTCAGAGGCGGACATGTCCATGCAGCCAGCCAGCGCGAGGGCGGACGCGGTTGCAGCGATCAGAATGGTCTTTTTCATATATCTCTCCGGTCTTCGGATGCCTGCTTGATTGAGGCACTCACAGTATGAACGCAACCTGCGCCTGTTTGGTTCCGTTGAGTAGGCGAAAATCCGACATACGCGGGAGATTGCGCATGGCGCGCGCGTGGTCGGCGGAAAATAGCCGGAAAGGCCCGAGGGCGGTTTGGGGGGGAGGAGCTTGGACATACCGATTGCGGCACCTGTGGGTCGGAAACAGACCAGACCCCGGGGCGCAGCGGGCACGAGACTAAGAGGTGACGTTGGCGCCAGAACCTTGGAGAATGACGATGCAGCAGCCCCTGTCAGACTTGATTGATCACGCGAGATATCCCATTCACCGCGCCGGACCCGCGCGCGACGCATTGATCGAGAGAATTCGTGACGATCTTGCGCGAGATGGCTGCGCGGTGGTCAAGAGCTTCCTGACCGAAGAGGGCATTGCCGCCCTGACGCAGGAGGCCGATCGCGTATCTGACAAGGGGCATCGGAGCTTTAGCCGCACAAACGCCTATTTCACGCAAGATGACCCCAGCCTTCCAGAAAACGATCCGCGCCGTCAGTTTTTCGATCGCTCGAATGCCTTTGTTGCGGCGGATAACTTTGCCCCGGAAGGACCGCTTCGACAGGTGCATGACAGCGCCGGGTTTGACGGGTTTATTCAGGAGTGCCTGCAAGAGACAGCGTTTTACCGCTATGCCGATCCGCTGGCCGATGTCATCGTCAACGTGGCCGAGGAAGGCAACGGGTTTCCGTGGCATTTCGACACCAACAATTTCACCGTCACGCTTGCCATACAGAACGCCGAAGAAGGGGGCGCGTTTGAATATGCGCCCCACATCCGGCGAGGGGACGAGAATTTTGAAGAGGTGTCGCGGGTTCTTGATGGCACGTCGGAGCGGGTGAAAACACTCCATCTTGAGCCCGGTGATCTTCAACTGTTCCGGGGGCGGTATTCGCTGCATCGGGTGGCGCCGCTTGTCGGGGCGCGGCCGCGGTATGTGGCGATTTTCTCGTATGTGGGTGAGCCGGACATGGTGGGCGCGCCCGAGCGCACGGAGCAGCTTTATGGGCGCACCTTGCCGATCCATCATGAGCGCGCGGGCCAGAGGGCGGATGCCTATATCGACTAGGGCCGAGCGCGGCTCAAACTGAGCGTAAAAGACGCGTAGAATGTAAAAAAGGCCCGCTCGCGTTTGCACGCGGGCGGGCCGTGTCGTTTTGTGAAAGCCGGTTGAAATAGCCGGGGCCGATTGGAGGCCGATCACCCCTTGTTCATGCGGTTTTCGATCAACTCTTCGACCACCGAAGGATCGGCCAGTGTCGAGATGTCGCCCAAGGCGCCGTAGTCGTTTTCGGCGATCTTGCGCAGGATGCGGCGCATGATCTTGCCCGAGCGGGTTTTCGGCAGGCCGGGGGCCCATTGGATCAGGTCGGGGCTGGCGATCGGGCCGATTTCGGTGCGCACCCATGTGCGCAGCTCTTTCTTCAGCTCATCCGAGGGTTCCACATCGTTCATCAGGGTGACGTAGCAATAGATGCCCTGACCCTTGATGTCGTGCGGGTAGCCGACGACGGCGGCCTCGGCCACCTTGGCGTGGGCGACGAGGGCGGATTCGACTTCCGCCGTGCCCATGCGGTGGCCCGAGACGTTGATCACGTCATCGACGCGCCCGGTGATCCAGTAATCGCCGTCCGCGTCGCGCCGACAGCCATCGCCCGAGAAGTAGTAGCCTTTGTAATCCGAAAAATAGGTCTGCTCGAAGCGTTCGTGATCGCCCCAGACGGTGCGCATCTGGCCCGGCCAGCTGTCTTTGATCGCGAGCACGCCTTCGGTGGCGGTTTCTTCGATGATCTCGCCGCTGGTGGGTTCGAGCACGACGGGCTGCACGCCGAAGAAGGGCTTCATCGCGGCACCGGGTTTGGTGGCGTGGGCGCCGGGCAGGGGGGTCATCATGTGGCCGCCGGTTTCGGTCTGCCACCATGTGTCGACGATCGGGCATTTGCCCTTGCCGACGACGTCGTTGTACCAGTTCCAGGCTTCGGGGTTGATCGGCTCACCCACGGTGCCCAGCAGTTTGAGCGAGGAGAGATCGCACTTGGTGACGAAATCTTCGCCCTGGCCCATCAGCGCGCGGATGGCGGTGGGGGCGGTGTAGAACTGGGCGACCTTGTGCTTTTCGCAGACCTGCCAGAAGCGCGAGGCGTCGGGGTAGGTGGGCACGCCTTCGAACATCAGCGTGGTCGCGCCATTCGCGAGCGGGCCGTAGACGATATAGGTGTGGCCGGTGACCCAGCCGACATCGGCCGTGCACCAGTAAACATCGCCCTCGTGATAATCGAAGGACACTTCGTGCGTGAGCGAGGCATAGGTGAGGTAGCCGCCGGTGGAATGCACCACGCCCTTGGGTTTGCCGGTGGAGCCCGAGGTGTAGAGGATGAACAGCGGATCTTCGGCGTTCATCGGGCGAGCCGGGCATTCGGGGCTGGCGTGTTCCATCAGGTATTTCACGTCAACGTCGCGGCCCTGGATCCAGGTGGTTTGATCGCCGGTGTGCTTGACGACGAGGCAGCGGACCTTGTCGGAACAGTGCAGCAGGGCGGCGTCGGTGTTGGATTTCAGCGCGGTCACGCGGCCACCGCGCGGTGCGGTGTCGGCGGTGATGACCAGCTTGGCGCCGCAATCGTTGATCCGGTTGGCCAGCGCGTCGGGCGAGAAGCCTGCGAAAACGATGGAGTGGATCGCGCCGATCCGGGCGCAGGCAAGCATGGCGTAGGCCGCTTCGGGGATCATCGGCAGGTAGATCACCACGCGATCACCGCGCATCACGCCCTGCGACAGCAGGACGTTGGCCATCCGGTTCACCTTTTCGGAAAGCTCCTTGTAGGTGATGTGCTGGGCGGGCTTTTCGGGATCGTCGGGTTCGAAAATGATGGCCGTCTGATCGGCGCGCTTTTCGAGGTGACGGTCGACGCAGTTGGCGGCGACATTGAGCACGCCATCTTCGTACCATTTGATCGAGACATCATCGCTTTTGAACGAAGTGTTCTTGATCGTCTGGGGGAAGGTCATCCAGTCAAGCCGGCGGGCCTGCTCACGCCAGAAGCCTTCGGGATCGTTGATCGAGGCGGCATACATTTCGTCGTACTTGGCCGCGTTCACGTGGGCGTTTGCGGCGAAATCGTCGCTGGGCGGATAGGTTGTCTGGTCGGTCATGTGCTCCCCCTCCTCATGGTGGTGGTCTGATTTTGGCAGGTTGCCCGCCCTCTCACAAGCAGCAGCAGGAGAGAGGACGGGCCTCTGGTGGTCTTGGCCGGGGTCTGATCCGGTCAGATCGCCAGATATTCTTCGCGCAACTCGGCATTGTCGAGCACCTCGGAGGCGGCGCCGTCGAAAACGATGCCGCCGGTGTCGAGGATCACCGCCCGATCGGCCAATTCCAGCGCACGCACGGCGTTCTGTTCGACGATGACGGTGGTGATGCCCTGTTCCTTGATGATGCGGAGGGTCTTTTCGATCTCGTCCACGATCACGGGGGCGAGGCCTTCGTAAGGCTCATCGAGCAGCAGTACCTTGATGTCGCGCGCCAGCGCGCGGCCGATGGCGAGCATCTGCTGTTCGCCACCCGAAAGGGTGACGCCTTCTTGCTTGCGGCGCTCGCCGAGGCGGGGGAACAGCTCGTAAATACGCTCGATCGACCAGCCGATGGGCGGCGCGATCTGGGCCAGTTCGATGTTTTCCTCGACGGTGAGGCCGGGGATGATGCAGCGATCTTCGGGCACAAGAGCGATGCCGGCCTGCGACGCCTGCCACGACGACATGGTGTGCAGCGGCTGGTGGTCGAGCCAGATTTCGCCGTGGTTGACCTGTGGGTCGTCCATGCGGGCGATGGAGCGCAGCGTGGTGGTCTTGCCCGCGCCGTTGCGGCCCAGAAGGGCGAGGATTTCGCCCTCGTGCACGTTGAAGGAAATGCCCTGCACGATATAGCTTTCGCCGTAGTAGCTTTGCAGTTCCCAGATCGACAGGAAGGCGGGGGCGGTTTCGGCGAAGTTCTTGCCCTTGGAAAAGTCGGGTTTGACGTTCATGAGGCTGGCTCCTTACGCGGTTTCGCCCAAGTACGCTTCGCGCACCTTGGGGTTGCCCTTGATGTTTTCCGGATCGTCTTCGACCAGGGGCGACCCCTGAGCCAGAACGGTGATCCGGTCGGCGAGCGAGAACACCACGTGCATGTCGTGTTCGATGATGGCGATGGTGATGTCGCGCTCGTCCTTGATCTGCTTCAAGAGGTCGATCGTGTTGTTGGTATCGGCGCGCGCCATGCCGGCGGTCGGTTCGTCGAGCAGCAAGAGGCGGGGTTGCTGGCTAAGGCACATGCCGATTTCCAGCCGCCGCTTGTCACCGCGCGACATCGACGCCGCGTGCATGTTGCGCTTGTCGGCCATGTTCATGTCGACCAACATCGACTCGGCCTGATCCAACACGTCTTTCTCGCTCATCATGTTCTCGATCGCGTGCATGCGGAAGCTGCCGTCACGCTTGGCGAGGATCGGGATCATCATGTTTTCCAGCACCGAGAGATCGGTGAAGATCTCGGGGGTCTGGAACACGCGGGAAATGCCCATCTGGTTGATCTCGAAGGGCGTGCGGCCAAGCACCGAGTTGCCGTCAAAGACGACCGATCCGGTATCTGGGATCAGCTTGCCCACGAGGCAGTTGAGCAGGGTGGATTTCCCGGCCCCGTTGGGGCCGATGATCGCGTGGCAGGTGTTTTCCGCCACGCTGAGGTTTACGTCGCCAAGGGCTTGCAGTCCGCCGAAGCGCTTGTTGACGTTCTTGACTTCAAGAATTCCCATCAGTTCGCTCCTTATTCAGCGGGGGTGACTTTGGCGTTGGCGTCGTCGTCGCCAGACGTTTTGCGGCGGGTCGATTTCCAGATCCGCTGGAAGCCTTCGACAAGACCACCGGGCAGGAAGATGATGACCACCATGAAGAGCGCACCCAGAGTCAGGTGCCATCCTTCGCCGGTGAAGGCTGAGATCAGCCAGACCACCGGAGCTTCCAGCCAGTCGGGCAGGAACGAGAACCAGCTGTGCAGCAGGCCTTCGTTCATCTTCGAGAAGACGTTCTCGAGATACTTGATCGTGCCTGCGCCGAGAACCGGACCGAACAGCGTGCCCGCGCCGCCGAGGATGGTCATGATGACCACCTCGCCGCTTGCGGTCCATTGCATCCGCTCGGCCCCGGCAAGCGGGTCCATCGCGGCCAAGAGGCCACCGGCGAGGCCGGCATACATGCCCGAGATCACGAAAGCGGCGAGCGTGTAGGGACGGGGGTTGAGACCGGTGTAGGCCATCCGCGTCTGGTTCGACTTGATCGCGCGCAGCATCAGGCCGAAGGGCGAGCGGAAGATGCGGATCGAGAGATAGAACGAGATCAGCATCAGGATCGCACAGACATAGTAGCCGACCGGGAAGGTGAAGTCCCATGGGCCGACGTTGATCGTTGATGCGCTGTTCATCTTGATGCCAAACAGGTGCGGCGCGTCGGGCGAGTTGGCCCCGGCCATGATCTGCGGGTCGTCGTTATAGACCTGCAGGCCGGTTTCACCGTTGGTGAGCGGCGTCAGCACCGAATAGGCGAGGCGGAACGACATCTCGGCGAAGGCCAGCGTGAGGATCGAGAAGTAGATCCCCGAGCGGCGCAGGCTGATCCAGCCGATCAGGACAGAGAACAGCCCCGAAACGATGATCGACAGCACGATCGCCGGGATGATGTTGTAGCCCAGCAGTTTGAACATCCAGACCGCAGCGTAGGAACCCACGCCGAGGAAGGCGGCGTGCCCAAAGGAGAGGTATCCGGTCAGGCCGAACAGGATGTTGAACCCGATGGCGAAGATCGCGAAGATCGCGAAGCGCTGCATCATGTCGGGGTAGCCGCCATTGAAGAAGCCCAGCGCCGAGTCGGTCGGGAACAGGTTGAAGATGATTGGTGCCAGCGCCATGAAGATCGTGACGAAGACAAAGAGCGAAAAGTCTTTCTTATTGAGACCCAGCATGGATTAGTCCTCCATCACGCCTTTTTTGCCCAAGAGACCGCGCGGACGGGTCAGCAGGACGATGATTGCGACAAGGTAGATGATGATCTGGTCGATCCCCGGAAGGATGTTCTTGACCTCGTTCATCGAGGCGAGGCTTTCGAGAACCCCCAGAAGGAAGCCCGCCAGCACGGCGCCCGGAAGCGAACCCATGCCGCCGACGACCACCACCACGAAGCTTAGCACGAGGAAGTTCATCCCCATGTGGTAATCGGGCGAGTTGATTGGTGCGTACATCACCCCGGCCAGTCCTGCCACCACGGCGGCGATCGCGAACATGATGGTGAAGCGGCGGTTGATGTTGATGCCCAGAAGGCCAACGGTTTCACGGTCCGACATGCCGGCGCGCACGACCATCCCGAAGGTGGTGAATTGCAGGAAGCTGAACACCGCGCCGATGATGATGATCGAGAACACGAAGTAAGCCATCCGCCATGCGGGGTAGATGATCACGTTGGGATCGAAGCCCAGCGCCGCGCCGATGTCGATCGAGCCGCTGAACGCCGCGGGGGCGGGGGTCGGGATCGGGTTGGCGCCGTAGTTGGCCTTGACCAGTTCCTGAAGCACGATGGCGAGACCGAAGGTCACGAGGATCTGGTCGGCGTGGGGGCGTTTGTAGAAATGCTTGATCAGCCCGCGTTCCATGACGAAACCGACGATCAGCATGACCGGGATGGCGAGGAAGATCGCCAGCGGCACCGACCAGTTGATGATCGCGGCCCCCATGTCTGGGCCGAACCAGCTTTCCACGTAGGGGGTTTCGACCTTCAGCGGATTGCCGAGGAAGTCTTTCTGCGTTTCGTCGATGGTGACGAAGGACAGGTTGAGCAGGCGTTGCATGGTGACGGCGCAGAACGCGCCGATCATGAACAGTGCGCCATGTGCGAAGTTCACCACGCCGAGCGTGCCGAAAATCAGCGTCAGGCCCAGCGCGATGAGCGCATAGGCCGAGCCCTTGTCGAGCCCGTTGAGTGTTTGAAGGAAGATCGCGTCCATCGGTGCCCCCGATTGTTCCGGAAGTTTCTCTTGTGGGCCCGGGCGCGTGGCGCGGGCCTTATTGTCCGGTAAGGATGGTGTGGCCGCGCGGAGTAGGCTTGTCGCCCCCCGCGCGGCCGGATGTCAGCCGCTCAGGTGCCTCAGGCGCCCGAGTTGCACTGCCCCAGATCGCCACCGGCGAAGAAGGGGTTGTCAGGCTCGTACATGACCTTTTCGACCGGGGTCGTCTCGAACACGTTGAGAAGATCGTACTCGTTCTGGGCCTTGTCGTTGCCCTGAACGACCAGCACGTCCTTGAAGCACTGGTGATCGTCGGCGCGATACAGCGTCTTGCCGTTGCCGAGACCGTCGAATTCATAGCCTTCGAGGGCCGGAACCACGGCGCAGGGATCGAACGAGCCGGCGCGCTCACAGGCGTCTGCGTAAAGCAGGGTCTGAACGTAGCAGGTCTGGGCCGCCTGGGACGGCGGAACGCCGTATTCGGTGCCGTAGGATTTCACGAAGGCCTTGGTGCCCTCGTCCTGCAGCTTCCAGTTCCAGTTGGACGAGCCGAGGATGCCCTCGATGTTCTTGCCCGCGCCTTTTGCCATCAGCTCGGAGATGAGCGGCACGACGACTTCGAACTGTTTGCCGTTGACCTGCTTGTCACGCATGCCGAACTGCACGGCCTGCGTCAGCGAGTTGACCATGTTCCCGCCGTAGTGGTTCAGGATCAGCACATCGGCGCCCGAGTTCAGGACCGGCGTGAGATAGGACGAGAAGTCGGTCGAGGCGAGCGGCGTTTTCACGTCCGCAACCATGTTCCAGCCTTCGCCTTCCATGAATTCCTTCATCGACGCGGCCTGGGTCCAGCCCCAGGTGTAGTCGGCGGTCAGCATGTAGAACTTGCGGTCCTTGCCATACTGGTTCGACAGCACCGGCGCCAGCGCGGCGGCCGACATGTAGGCATCGAAGAAGTGACGGAAACCGTTGGCTTTCTTGTCTTTGCCGGTGGTGTCGTTCGAGTGGGTGAGGCCGGCCATGAAGATCACGCCCGCTTCCTGACAGAGGCCCTGAACGGCCACGGCCACGCCCGAGGACGAGCCGCCCGAAATCATCACGGCGCCGTCTTTTTCGATCATCGACTTGGCCGAGGCGCGCGCGGCGTCCGACTTGGTCTGGGTGTCGCCGGTGACGTAGGCGACCTTCTTGCCCAGAACGCCGTTGCCGGTGAGGGCCTTGGACGAGAAGGTGTTCAGCATGCCGCCGTCGCCTTCGCCGTTGAGGTGCTTGACGGCCAGCTGGAATGCCTTGAGCTCGTCAGCGCCTTCGTCGGCGTAGGGGCCAGTTTGCGGCACGTTGAAGCCCAGCGTGACGGTGCCGCCCTTGGGCTCGTTCATGTAGGCGTTGGCCCGGCTGGTAAAAATCGTCGGCAAAGCCAGCCCGGCGCCGGCGATTGCGCCGGTTTTGAGCAGACCGCGACGCGTGAACGAAGATTTGGTCATGGAGTTCCTCCCATTTTATGGATCTGCGGGAAGAGCCTCCTCTTGCATTCCCCCCGCGAGCACAAAAGTGCAAAGACATTATCAACGAGAGACAGAAAACTGCGCAACAATGGCTTGAGGCGTAATGATTTTTTTGTAAAGATTTACACAGCGACGCAGCGTCAACTGTAAAAAACTTGTTGTTGCAATGCAGAAAGCCCTTGAAACGCAAGGGAAATGAGGAGGCCCGAACATGCCAGAGAGCGCCCTGACCGGCACCCGCATCCGCGAGAGGCGGATGGCGCGGCGCATGCGGCAGTCTGAATTGGCCTCTAGGGTGGGGGTTTCACCTTCGTATCTCAACCTGATCGAGCACAACCGGCGTAGAATCGGCGGCAAGTTGTTGATCGATATCGCCGCCGAACTTGAGGTTGAACCATCGCTTCTGGCCGAGGGGGCCGAGGCGGCGCTGATCGCGCGGCTGCGTTCGGCCGCCGAAAGCGCGGGCGAGGGGGCCGAGATGGAGCGCGCCGAGGATTTCGCCGGGCGCTTTCCGGGATGGGCGCAGCTGATCGCTTCGCAGCGGCGCCGGATCGGGGCGCTGGAGCGCGCGGTCGAGACGCTGAACGACCGACTGGCGCATGACCCGCACCTTGCCGCGACGCTGCACGAGGTTCTCGATACCGTGACGGCGATCCGATCGACCGCCGCGATCCTTGCTGACACCCGCGAGATCGAGCCGGAATGGCGCGACCGGTTTCATCGTAACATCAACGAGGATGCGCAGCGGCTGGCCGAGGGGGCGCAGGCGCTGGTCGGCTATCTTGATGCGGGGGGCGATGCGGAAACCGAGGTGACGGCGCCGCAGGAAGAGGTGGAAGCGTTTTTCGCGGCCCGCGGTTATCAACTGCCCGAGTTGGAAGAGGGGCGCGCCAGTGCGGTCGAGATCGTCGAGGCGGCGGAGGGGTTGGCCTCGGCCTCGGCGCGGGCGCAGGCGGTGGCGCTGTTGGAGCGCTGGGCGGGGGATGCGCGGGCGATGCCACTGAGCAGGGTCGCGGAGATGGTCGAGGAGATGGGTCCGGACCCCTTGGCGCTGGCGGCGCGGATGGGCGGCGATATCGCGATGGCGATGCGGCGTATCGCGGCGCTGCCGGGGCGCGAGGCGGGGCTGCTGATTTGCGATGGCTCAGGGATGGTGACATTCAGGCGCGCGGTTGAGGGGTTCGCCTTGCCGCGATTTGGCGCGGGCTGTCCGCTGTGGCCGCTCTATCGTGCCTTGGCGCGCCCGATGGTGCCGCTTTACGAGCGCCTTGGGCAGGCGGGGCGCGGAGGGGCGGGTGTCGAGCGCGCGTTCGGGGCCTTTGCCGTGGCGCAACCGCAGGGGATGCCGAAGTTGGGCAAGTCGCCGCTTTACGAGGCGCATATGCTGATCCTGCCGGATCAGGAGGGGGGCGAAGCCCTTACGACGGTGGGGGCGACGTGCCGGGTCTGCTCCAAACCGGACTGCGCGGCGCGGCGCGAGCCTTCGATCATGACTGAGGGGTTTTGAGGGCAGGGGTCTTAGGCCGGTGTCCCGAAGCCAGAGGCCAAGCGAGCGCCCGAGGGGGGTGAGACTTTGTTTCGCAGTATGCTCACGATCTTTTGACAGGCGCTTGCCCATTGCCCATAAAGGAAAAATGGCGCGGCCCATGGGAGGGGCGGCGCTTTTCGGGAGGAATGGGGAGATATGGGCAAGCACGTCCTGCTGATCGAGGATGAGCCGAATATAATTGAGGCGATCAGCTTCATTCTGTCGCGCGATGGCTGGCGGGTGGATACGCATTCCAATGGGCAGACCGCATTGGCAGCGTTGCGCGATAAATCCCCTGACATGGTGATCCTTGACGTGATGCTGCCGGGGATGAGCGGGTATGACATCCTGCGCGGTATTCGCGACGATCCGGCGACCGCCGAATTGCCGGTGCTGATGCTGACGGCGCGCGGGCAGATCAAGGATCGCGAGATGGCCGAGCGGATCGGGGCCGACAAGTTCATGACCAAGCCTTTTTCGAATGCCGAGATGCTTGAGACCGTGCGCGCCATGGTGGCGGGATGAGCCCCGGGCACGAAGGCCAGAACAACGCCGGTGACGGCAAAGGTGAGCGCGGCAAGGCACCTGAGAAAAACCCAGACCAATACCCGGGCCGGAACCGGCTTGAGGATGCGCCGCCGCGCGGACCCAGAACCGGGCCGGTCTTCCTTGAGCGTGAGGGATACCGGCAGCGCCGGGTTATCGACGCGGTGCGGCTTTTGCCCATTCTGGGGGGGGCGCTGTTTCTTGTGCCGCTGCTGTGGGGCGGGGGTGAGACGGCAAGCGCGGCTGCGTTGCATTACATTTTCGGCGTCTGGATCGTTCTGATCGTACTGGCGGGGCTGTTGTCGCGCGCGGTGCGCCGGGCGGGCTGGCGCGATCCGGCCGCGCCTGACCGCGGGCCGCGCTAGGCCGGGCGGAGGCGGAGATGCTCGAACTTCTGATCGTCGTTTCGCTGGGCTACGTGGCGCTGCTGTTCCTTGTCGCGTTTCTTGCCGACCGGGCGGCGGCGCGGGGGCGGGCGGCTTGGCTGCGCTCGCCCATCGTCTATACGCTTTCGCTTTCGATCTATTGCACGGCGTGGACGTTTTACGGCGCGGTGGGCTATGCCGCGCGCTCGGGTCTTGAATACGTCACGATCTATATCGGGCCGACGCTGGTGCTGGTCGGCTGGTGGTGGGGCCTGCGCAAGCTGGTGCGGGTGGGGCGCGCGCAGCGGGTGACCTCGGTCGCGGACCTGATTTCAAGCCGGTTCGGAAAATCCACCTTGCTGGCCGTGCTCGTTACGCTGATGGCGGTGATCGGCACGACGCCTTATATCGCGCTGCAACTGCAATCGGTGACGCTTTCCTTTGCGACCTTTGCGGGCAGCGGCGCAGAGGCGGTGCCGCCTTTGGCCGAGAGCCACACGATCGCTCTGTGGGTGGCGGTCGGATTGGCGCTGTTCACCATCCTGTTCGGCACCCGCAACCTTGATGCGAACGAGCGGCACAATGGCGTGGTCATGGCGATTGCGCTGGAGGCGGTGGTGAAGCTGTTCGCGCTGTTGGCGGTGGGGGTTTTCGTCGTCTGGGGCCTTGGCGGCGGCTGGGGGGCGACGCTGGCGCGGATTGAAGAGAGCGGGCTGAACCGATGGGAGGTGCCGGGCGGGCGCTGGGCGGCTCTGATCTTTCTGTCTGCAGCGGCCTTTCTGAGCCTGCCGCGGATGTTTCAGGTGCTGGTGGTCGAGAACGAGGACGAGGGCCACCTGCGGTTGGCGAGTTGGATGTTCCCGGCTTACCTGATGTTGATGAGCCTGTTCGTGCTGCCGATTGCGGTGGTGGGGCTGGACCTGTTGCCGGAGGGGGCGAACCCGGATCTGTTCGTGCTGACCGTGCCGCTGGCCGAGGGGCGCACGGGGCTTGCTATGCTGTCATTCCTTGGCGGGTTCAGTTCGGCCACGTCGATGGTGATCGTGGCGGCGATTGCGTTGTCGACCATGGTGTCGAACCATATCGTTGTGCCGATCTGGCTTAGGCTGGCGCATGGCGGCGCGGTGATGTCGGGCGATGTGCGCCACATCGTTTTGTTGTCGCGGCGGGCGTCGATCGGGGCGGTGCTGCTGCTGGGGTATCTCTATTTCCGGGTGTCGGGGGGCGGCGCGGCGTTGGCGGCGATCGGGCTGGTCAGTTTTGCCGGGGTGGCGCAATTCCTGCCCGCGATGCTGGGCGGGTTGTTCTGGCGCGGGGCGTCGCGGCGCGGCGCGCTGGCGGGGCTGTTGATCGGTTTCGCGCTTTGGGGCTGGACGATGTTTTTGCCCAGTTTCGGGGCTGGTGCGATCCTGAGCCAGGGAACCCTTGAGCAGGGGCCATGGGGGATCGGTTGGCTGCGACCGCAGGCGTTGTTCGGGATCGAGGGGCTGGATCCGCTTGTTCATGCGGTTCTGTGGTCGATGTCACTCAATACGCTGGCGTTTGTTCTGGTGTCGCTGATGAGTTTCCCGTCGCCGGTGGAGCGGCTTCAGGGGGCGCAGTTCGTGGATGTGTTCGATCATTCCTCGCGCCCGCAGCGTTGGTCGGGGGGCGCGGCGCAGAGCGAGGACCTGCTTGTCATGGCGCAACGTATCCTTGGCCCGGCGCAAGCGCAGGCATTGTTTCAGGCCGAGGCAGGACGGCAGGGGCTGGTGGGATACCTGCCCGAGCCAAGCCCCGATTTCCTGAGCGCGCTGGAGCGTGAGCTTTCGGGCAGTGTCGGCGCGGCGACGGCGCATGCGATGGTGGGCCAGATCGTGGGCGGCGCCAGCGTGACGGTCGAAGACCTGATGGCGGTGGCCGACGAGACAGCGCAGATGATGGAATACTCCAGCCAGTTGGAAGCGAAATCCGCCGAACTGGCCCGCACCGCGCGCCAGTTGCGCGAAGCGAACGAGAAGATGACCCAGCTGAGCGTGCAAAAGGATGCCTTCCTGAGCCAGATCAGCCATGAACTCAGAACGCCGATGACCTCGATCCGGGCCTTTTCCGAGATCCTGCGCGATACCGGCGATATGACCGAGGCCGAGAAAGCGCGGATGTCGTCGATCGTGCATGACGAGGCGGTGCGCCTGACGCGGCTGTTGGACGACCTGCTGGACCTGAGCGTGCTGGAACATGGGCAGGTGAGTATGAACCTTGGGCAGGCGCGGCTTTCGGCGGTGCTGGATCACGCGGTGATGGCGGCGGGGGAGACCGGGCTTTCCCTGATCCGCGACAGAGACGGCGAAGGGTTGGTTCTTGAGACCGATCTGGACCGTTTGGCGCAGGTGTTCATCAACCTGATTACCAACGCCGGGAAATATTGCGATGCCGAGGAGCCCGAACTGCGTATCACCGCGCGTATGCTGGGGGATGAGATCATCATCGATTTCATCGACAACGGCAGCGGGATACCGAGCACGAAACACGTTCTGATCTTTGAGAAGTTCTCGCGGTTGAGAGACAGGGAAGCCGGTGGTGCGGGTCTTGGGTTGGCGATCTGTCGAGAGATCATGGAACGGCTTGGCGGCTCTGTTACCTATCTGCCAGGGCAAGGCGGCGCGGCGTTTCGTGTGCGTTTGCCACGCAAGGTGGCGCTAGCGGCGCAGTAGACGAATAAACCACGCCCGCTAAGAGGTTGGTAACCCTTATGACGCTAGATTGAGCCCAAACGGCCTGTGAATTGGCCTGTAAAATGGCCTGCGAAGCACGTGATTGAGGGCAATGGGCGAAACCGCATCATCAAGTTTTATCAGGCGCAAGGCGCGCGCTGCGCGCGAACAGCATCTGGCCCGGGTCATGACGCCGGCCCGTGCGTGGCGTCTGGCCGTCGGGCGGGCAGCGGATGAGTTGTTCGATCTTGGTCTTGTCGCCACGTCGGTCGAGGCGCGCGAAGCGGTTCAGGGCGACACGCTTGATCTTTTCAGTGACGATTGCCTGATCCTTCTTCTCGATGGTCCCGAGGGGCGGCGGGGTGCGGTTTCGATCGAATTGCCGATCCTTGCCGGGTTGATCGAAAAGCAGACCATGGGGGTGGTGCTGCAACGCTCGGCTGATCTGCGTCCGCCAACGGCCACGGATGCCGCACTGGCCGCGCCTTTGGTGAATGATATCCTGTCGGGGTTTGCCCGGAATCTGGAAGAGGAAGAAGAGTGCGACTGGGCGGCCGGGTTCCGATATGGCGCCCGGCTTGAAGAGTCACGCCTGTTGGGCCTGTCGCTTGATGCGAACGATTTTCATGTTTTCCGGCTTCAGCTTGAGATGGAGGCGGGCGCGAAACAGGGCGAGATGATCGTCGTGCTGCCTGTCCCCGAGCCGGAGCCGCTGCCGGAAACCTGCGATGATCCGTCAGGAGACGAGAGCGAAAAGTCAGCACTCGGATGCCGACGTCGTATGGGGCAGGGGGCGCTTATGGTTGCCGAGGCACCGCTGCGTGCGGTGCTTCATCGGGTGCGCATGCCGATCCGGCAATTGGCAGAACTCGCGCCCGGAGACATCTTGCCGATCCCACAAAGCGCTTTGGTCGAAACGCGGTTGGAAACGGTCGGAGGCACGCGTGTCGTCAAGTGTACGCTGGGGCAGTTGAATGGAACGCGCGCGGTGCGGATCACGGTGGCAGCAACGGCGAGCGGTGTTGAGCGCGCGCTGGAGGGCGTTGGCGAAGAGGGTGGGCGGCAAAGGCATGTGCCCTTGCCCGACAGGTTTCCCGGCGCGTCTGGAGCGGACACCCTGAAAGATTTGGACGATATACCGGACGATGGGGGCAGATCAGCGCCCGATCCATCGGCTTTGGACTATGACGGGACAGCGATTGATCTAGATGCCGGAGGCGGTGTCGAGAGTGTCGCCGACCTTCCTGATCTGCCGCCGATGGGAGATTGGGGCGATCTTGATGACCTTCCGGAACTGGCGCTGGATGACCTGCCTGAACTGAAGTGATCTGGCCCGCACTGAAGTGATCTGGCCCGCACTGAAGTGATCTGACGCGAAAGCGGCTGTTTTCGACCGCGGAGCATAGGGGCGGCGTAGCTGCGCTGTGATCAGCGCTCAGCCGGGGATGATCTGTTGGCCAAGAAGGTGCTGAACCGGGCGGAAGTCATAGCCCACTTCGGCCCCGGCTTGCATGATCTCTTCCACCGGGCGGTGGCCAGCCTGCCCCAGCGCCCAGACGAAGCTGCTGCGGGTGCCGGAATTACAGTAGGCGAGCGTCTTGCCGCCCTTGGCCTGCGCCGCGCTGGAAAGCTGGGCTTGCTCGGCGATCAACTCGGGCGTGAGGCTGTCGTGGCGCACGGGAAGGACGGCGAAATCCATTCCGGCGGCGCGCACGGCCTGTTCCATCGCGGCGGCCTGATGGCTTGGCGGGACCTCTTCATCGGGGCGGTTGCAGATGACGAGGGTAAAGCCCGCTTCGGCCAAAGCCGGGGCATCCGCCGGATCGATCTGCGGCGAAACGTGATGGTCGGGGGTCAGGGCGCGTGTTTGCATGGCGCGGGTTTATTCCGCCGCAACCGGTTTTGCAAATCGTGCGCGTAGATAAGGCGTGAGCGCCATGCCCAGCAGCATCGCCGCCACGAAGATGTAAAGCCCCGGCCCACCGTAAGACAGCGCCGCGATCGACGGCCCCGGGCACAGCCCGGCAAGGCCCCAGCCCGCGCCGAACATCAGCGAGCCGAGCACGAGGCCGCGATCGATTCGCAGTGGCGGCGGGGGCGGCAGAGGAGTGCCCAGAAGGGCATTGGTGCGCTTGCGGGCAAAAGCCCATGCGAAGGCCATCGGGATCATTGCGCCGCCCATGACGAAGGCCAGTGTCGGATCCCAGTCGCCGAACACGTCGAGCCAGCCCTGCACCTTGCTTGTGTCGGTCATGCCCGAAATGAACAGACCGCCACCAAAGAAGCCACCGGCGACGAATGCGCCGAGAAGTCGTTTCCAATCCATCTTAGATCACTCCCAGCAGGTGGCGGAACACGATCACACCGACCCCGCCTGCAAAGATATAACAGACCGTCGCCACGAACCCGCGCAAGGAGAGCCGCGACATGCCGCAGACGCCGTGCCCCGAGGTGCAACCGTTGGCGATGCGTGTGCCGATGCCGACAAGCAGGCCGGCGGCCACCAGAACGGCGATGTTGTCGGTGATATGCGGGTCGACCTCGCGGTAGACGGGATAGATCAGGATGGGCAGGAAAAAGACACCGATCAGGAAGGCGATCCTCTCCCACGCGGTTTTGCCTGCCGAGCCGTCGACCAGCCCGCCGATGATGCCCGAGGCGCCCATGATGCGCCCGTTGATGAGCAGATACACTGCCCCGCCGGTGCCGATCAGCAATCCGCCGACCAGCCCCCAAATCCAATCTTCTTGCATGAGATGCGCGTTTCCGTTGTTTGATGGTTCATGATGTGCCGCTGCGCACAGCCCCGGAATGTTCGCGGTTCGGGGCTGTGCGTTTTTGATGGCGACGCGTCGAAGGTCTTGGCGCCAGATGTCAGAGTTTGTTGACGGGCACCTTGAGGAAGACATCGCCCTTTTCATCTGCGGGCGGCATCTGACCGGCGCGCATGTTCACCTGAAGCGAGGGGATGATCAGCTTGGGCATGGCGAGCGTTGCGTCGCGCTCATCGCGCATCTTGACGAACTGGTCACGATCCTTGCCTTCGCCGACGTGGATGTTGCGCGCTTTTTGCTCGCCCACGGTGGTTTCCCATGCGTATTCGTCGCGTCCGGGGGCCTTGTAGTCGTGGCCGACGAAAATCCGTGTCTCTTCTGGCAAGGCGAGGATTTTCTGGATCGACTGGTAAAGCGTTTCCGACGAGCCGCCGGGGAAGTCGCAGCGCGCGGTGCCGAAATCAGGCATGAAAAGCGTGTCACCCACGAAGGCCGCATCGCCGATGACATAGGTCAGGCAGGCGGGCGTATGGCCGGGCGTGTGCAGCACATCGCCGCGCAGCTGGCCAATCATGAAGCTGTCGCCCTCTTGAAAAAGCTTGTCGAATTGCGAGCCGTCACGCTGGAATTCGGTGCCTTCGTTGAAGACCTTGCCGAAGGTATCCTGCACCACCTTGATCCGGTCGCCAATGCCGATCTTGCCGCCGACACGTTCCTGAATATAGGGCGCGGCGGAGAGGTGATCGGCATGCACGTGGCTTTCGAGCAGCCACTCGACCGTCAGCCCTTCGGCCTGCACATAAGCGATGATCGCGTCGGCCGAGCGGGTATCGGTGCGGCCCGAGGCGTAGTCGAAATCCAGCACGGAATCGATGATCGCACAGGACGAACCCTGCGGATCGCGCACGACATAGGAAATCGTGTTGGTGGCATCGTCGAAAAAGGCTTTCACGTCGGGTTTCATGTCTCTCCTCCTGGCGGCATGGCCGAGTTTCCTGTCGGTGATCATATAAGAATGATGGAATGTGTTGCAAGAAAAAGCGGAGCGGTGTCAGGTTGGAATTAAGCGCGGCGGCAATTGACCTGTATCAAGGCTGCTTTTTGCCGAGCGTGGGAAAAACACGGGCACGACAGGACATGGGAGAGTATCATGGTGGCGACACAAAAATATAAGACGATGCTGGAGGAGCGCCTGAAGGAGTTGGACGCGCGCCTGCATGAACTCGACGAGGAGTTGGATGCGCACCAGTCGAAGGACTGGGAGGAAATGGCGACCGAGCGCGAGCAGGACGAGGTGTTCGAGGGGCTGGGCCATGCGGGCGAAGAGGAGATTGTCCGCATCAAAGCCGCTCTCGATCGGATGGAGCAGGGGGAATACGGGTTCTGTGTGAAATGCGGCACCGAAATTTCCGAGGCGCGGCTTGATGTCGTTCCGGCGACGCCGTTCTGTCAGGACTGTGCCGCCAAGGTATGAGATGAGTGCCCGAAGTTACTGGGCTGGAGGAGGCCCGATCGGGCAGGAGGAGGAATGAATGGAGACGAAAGAGCTGATCCGGGAGTGCGCGGAAGTGGCCGAAAGGATCGAGGCGACTGCGCCCGAACGGCAACACCTGTTTCACTTTGAATTTCATGCAATCTTGCAGCGAATGAAAGCAAAAGGTATCGAAATTCCAGCCCAAGCGCGCGCGCTTGATGAGCGGTTGGGCGACGCCGCTTTCGAAGCAGAGCATGAGAACATGCCGCTATGAGAGCGGAGGTCGGCGGCAACGCAGTGACGGACGGACAGTGACTATCAGATGACCAGAGGCCTAAATGGCCCGGTCCACGCCGCGCGCAAGGCTCTTGCGCGCGGCGTTTCTTTTGCGGACACTCGAAATGCAAGATGACGGGGTCTAGGCGGGTGCATGTCAGAGACGTATGTGCCTATCGTAAGTCAGGTTTTTTTGGGTGAGGTCGGGTTGAGCGACAAAGTGGAATACCGGATCGATGGCGCGGTCGCCGTGTTGAGCGTGTTGGCGGATGGCGCGCGGCCGGGGCCTTTAGATCGGGCGACACGCGCGGCCCTCATGGAGGCGCTTGAGCGGGCAGAAGGGGATGACCGCGCGCGCGGCGTGGTGATCACCGGCAGCGGGCGTGGCTTTGCCGCGGGTGTGCCTTTCGCGGAATTGCAGGAGGGCAGTGCCGGGCCGAGCTTGTCCGATCTGACCGCCCGTATCGCCCGGTGTGCGAAACCTGTCATCGCAGCGATGCGGGGGGATGTGCGCGATGGCGCGCTGGATTTGGCACTGGCGGCACGGGCGCGCGTTGCGGTGGCAGGCACCCGCGTGGCGCATGGCGCGGTGGCGCTTGGGCTGATTCCGCAGGGCGGTGCGACACAGACCTTGCCCCGGTTGATCGGGGCCGAGGCGGCGATTGATTTCCTACTGAGCGTGCAATGGCGGGCGGCGGATGCCGGGGCCTTGGCCGGGCTGTGCGATGCGGTGGTGGCGCGCAACGTGGTGGGCGCGGCCGTGGCCATGGCCGCGGACCCGCCTGCGCGGCGCGATCCACCGCCGGGCTTTGCCGATCCTTTGGGCTATCAGGCCGAGATACACGCCCGCCTTGAGGCCGCGCCAGAAACGCCCGAGGCGCGCGCGATGATCGATGCCGTCGCGGCGGCGCAGTTATTGCCGCTGGCCGAGGGGATGGCGCGCGAGGCGGTGCAGGCGGACGATTTGCGGCGGAGCGCACGGGCGCGCGCCCTAATCCATGCCGCGCGCGCAGCCCGGCGCGCAGCGCGGCCCGCCGAGGTGCCGTTGCCCGAGGTGGTCTGTGTTCTGGGCGACGGTGCGGCGGCCTTTGCGGCGGCGCAGGCGCTTCTTGATACAGGGCTTTCTGTTGATCTGGCCGAGCAGCGCAAGGGCGGCGCAGCGGCTTTGGCGGGGCAATTGGGCGAGGCGATCGAGAGCGATGTAGCTGCGGGACGGCTGACGGCGGGCGCGGCCAAGGAGATGCGGGCGCGTCTCACCGGTGGGCCGGCAGAAGCGCGGTTGCGCGGAGCGCGTCTTGTGGTCGAGGCCTGTGCCGCGCCGTTGCGGGCCTTGGACACATTGGTGGATGTGATCGCAGGCGCGGTGGCGCCGGATGTGCCGGTGCTGATCGGTTCGAACACCGGGTTGCTGGCTGGACGCATGGCCCAGCGCGTGGCGGGGAACGGGGCGGGCCTGTTGTCCGGACGGGTGCTGGGCGTGGCGTGGCAGCCGGGGCGCGCGTCGCGCTTTGTCGAGTTGGTGGTGCCGGACGGCGCCGACCCCGGCGCGGTTGCCGTCGCCGAGTCCCTGATGGCGCGGATGCGGCGCGAGGTTATCCGTTGCAAACCAGTGAACGGCTTGGTGGTGCAACGGTTGCGTGCGGCGCTTTTTGCAGCGGCAGAATGGTGCGTGCGCCATGGTGTGGCCCCGCATGAGGTGGATCGCGCGCTGCATTGGCCACGGGGGCCGTTTGCGATGATGGATGCCGAAGGGCTGGCGGCGCAGGGTTTGCGCCTGCGGGCGCTGGGCCAAGGTGAAGCCCGGGCAGATGCGACCCTTGGGACGGTGCTTCTGGCGCAGGGGCGCGAGGGGCGGCGTAGTCGGGCCGGGGTGTTCCGCTACGATGGACATGCAGTGCACCCGGACCCGGCGATCGGCAAAATTCTTGCACAATGGCGTGGAACGCATCCCCAAAGACAGCTGAGCGAGGAAGACATCCGCCTGCGCCTGTGGACGGCGCTGTGCGCGGCGGGGTTGGAGTGCCTTGATCAGGGCGTCGTCGGATCGGCGGGTGAGGTTGATCTTGCCGGGATCGAAGCGCTGGGATTGCCGCGTGCCAGTGGCGGGCCGATGCAGGTGGGCGAGAGCCGGGGCCTTGTCGCGCTGCGGCGTGACCTGCGGCAATGGAGCGAGGATGATCCGACGCTGTGGCATGAAAGCCGGACGCTGGACGAGGCGATCAAGTTGGGTGGGAAATTCGCCGAGTAGGGACGTTGTGTGGCCGCTGTGATCAGCCGAGCGCGATGCCGGTCATGACCATCATCAGCCCGATCGTGGAGATCGCCAACGCGCCGAGGTTCCACGGCAACAGCTTGGACAAACGGTTGCGAAGATCTTCTTCGCCCTGCGCCTCGCCCTTGGCGCGCGCCGCTTTCACCCCGACCCCCAGCAGCCCAAGAATTCCTAGAAGGCACACGGCCGCACCGGCCCAAATCAACAGTTTCATGACCAAACTCCTTTTGGGGTCAGCTGCGGGGCGCGATCATCCGCGGGGCATTTTCAGGACAACGTTGCGGCCACCCTTGGAGTAGCGCAATTCCTGCTCTCCGATGGCCTGCACCTGACCGCCATCGAGGCGATCGCCGACCTTCACCTTCTTGTAGCGCCCGTTCGCAAGGCGCACGAGGGCGCGGCGTGCGCTGGGCTTGCCATAAACGCCGATCAGGTTGACGCGCCGCAGGTTGAGCTGGTTGCGCACCGTTGCGGCCTTGGCGACCGTGGCCTTCGAGGGCGCGGCGGGCGCGACAGCCTGATTGCGGGGCACGGCGGCGGCAACGCGAGTGGTTTCGGCGGGTTCGGTGTTCTCGGCTTGCACCGTACGCTCGACGATCCGGCTGAAGTTTCCGGGGCGTAGCTTGGGCGCGCGCGATTGCGAGACGGCCAGCGCGGTGCCGCCGGCCAAAGGATCGGCAGCGGCGGGCTCGGCTTCGGGCGTGGCTGCCTGGGCCGCCGTTGCGGCTTCGGCGGCGGCCTCTGCGATGGCTTCTGCTTGTGCCGTGGCTTGCGTTTCGGCGACAGCGGCGGCGATGGCGGCTTTCTGGGCTTCGTTGAAGGGCTGGGCCGGGCGGAGCTTTGGCCGCTTGCCGGCCAGCTCGTTACGCGTCAACCCGCCAAGATTCTGACGTTCGCTTTCCTCGACAAGACCTTCAGGGCGAGGCTTTGGGCGGATGCCGGAAAGGCGCAGGGTTTCGGGGTCTGCGGTGTCGTTCGGGGCCTGCTCGGCGTTTTGATCGCGTGCAGCATCAGGCACGCGGGGCGGTTTGCCAGCGTAGATCAGCACGCCTTCCGGGTTGAGCGTGCCCTCTGGTGTGGCAAGGACGAGGCCACGCTCATCGAATTCGAAGCGCAGACCGGGTGCGAGCGTCGGGCCGATATTGCCCGGCAAGGCATCCGAGGCAAGTCCGGGCGCATCGGGCAGGGCAAGCGCATCCTGCGCGTCGATGCTCGGGTCGATCGAGGCCGTATAAAGATCGTCGGCGCTTTCCTGATCCGGCAGACCGGGGCCATTTGGCGCGCGTTGCCAGACGCCGGTCACGGCATAGCGGGCCTGCGCCTCTTCTTCGGTCAGGGCATGGGGGCGGGCCGGTTGCGGGCGCAATTGCGGCTCGGACGAGGGGGCGACTGCGGCGGTTTGGACAGCATCATCGGGCGGCAGGAGCGTTTCCGCTTCGCCGCCTTCGGCGGCAAGATCACGCAGCGTATCGGCTTCACTGTCTTGGGGGAGGGTATCGGCGACTTGCGGCGGGCTTCGGAAGAAGCGCGAGACGCTTTCATCGCCGAAGATCGAGGCCCAAGCGGCGACTCCGGCAAGGAAGACCAGCAGCACGAGCGTCAGGACAAGTCCGAGGTAGCGCGGCTTGCCGCCAACGCGGGGTGCCTCGTCGGGTGATTTGCGCGCGCCGAATACGGTCATGCGCTGCTCTTCTGTGCGCGGGTCCGGAAGCGTGGCGGCTTGCGCCGCCTCGGCGGCGCGTGCGGCTTCGGCCCGGCGCTCTGCCCGCGCTGCAAGGCTTGCCCGCATTCCGGAGGCCAAGCTTGACGCCATTGCACCGCCCGTGCGGCCAACGGCAGAAAGGCGCTCGGAGGCTGTTGGGCTGCTATTTGCCACCGCCGCGAGTGTTTCACCTGTGGGGCGGTCTTCTGAAAGTTGCGGGGCCTGTTCGTCCGCGTGCCACGATGTATCTTCGGGCCATAGGTCTTGAGGTGACGCCCCTTGTGCAAATTCGGGCGGGTCTTCCAGAGCGAAGGTGGGTGTTGCGGCGTTTTCGAGCGGGGGCATGGCCGGAAGGTCGTCAAACGCATCCTCGCCCGAGGAGAAGGTCGTTAGCGCCGGCTCAACACGCGCGATTTCGGGGCCGTTGAGTGCGGTGGTTTCCTCGTCGAGATCGTCTTCGATCGGGAGGGTCGGTGCTGTCAGTCGTGGTCCGTGATCGTTTTCGTGGCCGCGATCGTCGCGCGTGACACCGCCAAGAACCGGCGAAGACTCGGCCAGGTCATCAAAACCGTCACGCTCGGCGCGGATGGTCGAGAATGACAGGGCGGGGGCATCGGGCGACTCGTATGTTGAATCGGCGGTGTCAGTGTCCGGAGCGGGGTTTTCGGAGAGGTCCGCGGTGCCAAGCCCATCTTTTGCTTCGCTCTCTTCGGGGAACAAGTCTTCGGGGGGCTTGTGCGCGAAGGTCAGAGGCGGCGTGTCGGTCGCAGCTGTGGCGCTGGAGGTGTCTTCCGACAGGTTTTCCTGCTGGTCCTGAAGATGGTCCTCTGTTTCGGCTAGGCTGGAGACGAAAACAGGGGCGGGGTTCAGGCCGTCTTGGGAGGGCTGATCTTCGGTCGGGACGGTTTGTTGCGTATCCAGTGCCGCAATCGGTGCATCCGTGCCGATCGGTTCGGGCGCGTATGGGGTTTGTGACTCGTCCGTCTGGGGTGTTGTCGCAGCGGCGTCTGAAGGCGATGCTTCCGCTGGGGGCGGTGCCGTCGCCTCATCTATGGAGGGGGCGGCTGATTCAATGTCTTCACTATGGGTCGAGTGCGGTTCTGGCTCTGGTTCTAGACCAGATGCTGGCTCGGGCTGCTGTTCCAGTTCCGGCTTAAGTTCCGGTCCAACTTCCGGCCCAACTTCCGTTCCAATTTCGGACCCAACGTCCGGAGTGAATTCGGAATCCGGCAAGCGGGCGACGCCCGTCACGCGGATCGGGGCCATATCGCGCTGCACCTCTTCGCCGGGGGCGAGCAATGCGCTGGCGATCTTGGTCTGTCCGAAGAAGGGTTCCCCCGAGAAGGCGCCCTCGGAGGGGATGGCCGCGAAACTGACGGGATTGAAGCCATGCGCCGTGGCGAAATCTTCGGCTTCGCGCAGGGTATCGCGGGCGACGGCGGCGATCTGCGTCTGCTGACCTTCGACGGACCAGTCATAAATCAGTTCGTCGACCGGATAGGGCGTGGCGCCATCAAGGGCGGCGCGGATCACGTCGCGCCTTTCGGTCTCGCTCATCACGCCGAGATCAAGCGAGAGATACTTGATCTGATCGTTGGGGATGACAAGCTTGCAGGTCAGCGCGCCGTTGATCTGTTCGGCGGTTTCGCGCAGGACGGCCAGCGCGCCGGGCAGATCGGGGGAATCGAGCGCAACCTCGCCCACCCGGTTCCAGCCGGGGAAGGACCTGTGCAGCAGTCCGATGCCCTCGAACGAGAGCGACAGGGCAAAGCTTGGTTTCATCGCCGGGGGTCTAACACTCTTTACGCCGCGATGGGAGTCTCCTCGCAATCCCCGGAATTCTAACGTAACCCCGCGCAAATGCAAAGCAAATGGCCCGAACGCGGGGTTCGGGCCATGCGGGAATCGGCGGCGAATCGCCGGTTACAGAGTGTGGCGCGAAGGCTTGGCCTAGCGCCTGACCCGAGGGTTAGCTGAGCGCTTGATCGAGATCAGCGATCAGGTCGGCGGGGTCCTCGGTTCCGATCGAGAGGCGCACCACGTTGTCGCCCGCGCCGGCCGCTTCGCGCTGTTCTGGCGAAAGCTGGCGGTGGGTGGTGGATGCAGAGTGGATGATCAGCGAACGGGTATCGCCGAGGTTGGCGACGTGGCTGAACAGTTCGAGCTTGTCGACAAGGCTGACGCAGGCGTCATAGCCGCCCTTGAGTGCCACGGTGAACAGACCGCCCGCGCCCTTGGGATACACCGCCTTGGCCCGGTCATGATAGGGCGACGAGGGCAGGCCCGCGTAGCTGACGCTTTCGACACGCGGATCGGCTTCGAGCCATTCGGCGATCTTCTGGGCGTTTTGCACGTGCTTCTGCATCCGCAAGCTGAGGGTTTCGATGCCCATAAGCGTGTAATGTGCCGCTTGCGGGTTCATCGTCATGCCGAGATCGCGCAGGCCGACGGCGATGCTATAAAAAGTATAGGCCATGCCGCCGAGCGCCTCGTGGAACTTCAACCCGTGATAAGCGGGTTCCGGCTCGGACAGGGAGGGGAACTTGCCCGAGGCCGACCAGTCGAACGTGCCGCTGTCGACCACCGCGCCGCCCGTGACCGTGCCGTTGCCGGTGAGGTATTTGGTGGTGGAGTGAACGACCAGCGTCGCGCCCATGGCGATCGGGTTGCACAGGTAGGGCGTGGCCGAGGTGTTGTCGACGATCAGCGGCAGGCCCGCCTCAGAGGCGACCTTGGCGATGGCGGGAATATCGGTGGGCACACCCGCCGGGTTGGCGAGGCTTTCGCAGAAGATCGCGCGGGTGTTGTCGTCGATCGCATCGGCCACGGCTTGGGGGTCGTCGAAATCGACGAACTTGGCTTCCCAGCCGAAGCGTTTGAACACTTGGGTGAACTGCGTGTAGGTGCCGCCGTAAAGCCGGGTGGAGGCGATGATGTTGAGCCCCGGACCCATCAGCGGGTAAAGCGCCATCAGCTGTGCGGCGTGGCCCGAAGACGTGCAGACCGCGCCGGCGCCGCCTTCGAGGGCGGCGATGCGATCAGCCAAAGCGCCGACCGTCGGGTTGGTGAGGCGCGAGTAGATATAGCCCACTTCTTGCAGGTTGAAGAGCGCGGCGGCGTGATCGGCATCGCGGAAAACATACGCTGTCGTCTGGTAAATGGGGACCTGACGCGCGCCGGTGGCCGGATCAGGATGTGCGCCGGCGTGGATCTGTAGTGTGTCGAAACCTTGTGTCATCGTGCGTGACCTCCCTTGGAATTTGTCCTGAGACATTTGAGCGCAGTGTTAGGCCATCGCGACGAGCGCGACAACAGCACCGGTCATGAAAGGATTGCATGACCATGATGTGGTGCGCTGGAAGAACCAGCTTTTTGCCATTGGCGCTGACGGCGGAAAATGTTCCTGCGCACCCTCGGATCGGTGGACCAGAGGTGGCCAATAGACCCGGCAGACGGCGGGTTTTTAACGGGGCGATTTGTCAGCGAACTAAAGTCAGATCCGAGGCCGCGCAGCACCATGGCCGATCCGCGTTCAGCGCATCCAGAAGCCGTTTTTCTTGATCCGGTTGCGGATTGCCTGTTCCTTGCGGGGCAGGTCATCCTGATCGAACAGCGCGCGCACCTTGGCACCGCGGCCGTTGTAGACCATGCGCTTGATCGGGTCGTACTGTTTCAGTGCTTTCTTGATCTTGTTGGGGGCCGTTACCCTTTCGAGCACTTCAATCGCGCGATCACTTTCGCGCGCGTAGAGCAGGGGGAACATGCGGTAATGACAGCTGACCTCGCCATCAAGCAGGCCCTCGGGCAGGGTATCGCGCCCACCGCCGAGACCGTGGATCACCAGAGGCAGCGCCACTTGATCGAGCCATGGGTCAAGCTCTTGGCATACCAATTCCTCGGGGCTGTGGTTCTTGATCTTGAGCGCGTAGTCGAGGAAGCGCGCGCCAAAGACGCGCGGGCATTCGTAAAAGAAGAAACCGGCGTTGAAATAGAGATAATGGCGCCAGAATTCCTCGGGCCATGCGGGGTCGAGCGAGCTTTCGAAGTCTAGCCCGAATTTGTCATAAAGCGATTTCCAGATCGCGGTATAGCCGGGGCCGTAAAGCTCGATCTGGGGCCATGTGCCTTCGCGGCGCAGCGACGCGGTGGGGCGCGAGAAATCGAATGGCACGCGGGTGAGGTCGCCGGTGATCAGCGTATCGGTGTCGAAGAAGACGAACGGCTCGCCCTCGGGAAGGTAGGCGAGCATCTCGATCTTGTTGCCATAGGGGTACATTTCGCCGAAGTGGCGATTCTCGAAGGGGATGACCTCGGCTTCGAGGTCGTCGAGGCATTCGAGAATTTCGCCATTGCCCATGCGCGGATCATAGGACCAGCGATCGTTTGGCTGCGGCTCGGCGATGAGCAGACGGCCCTTGAAGCCCGGCGACATCGCGCGCAGCGAGGCGGCAAAAAGCAACGCCTCGTATTGCAGGCGGCCACGCTGGCCTACGATCACCACGTTGTAAGACTGGCTTTTTGTTGCCCCTGCGGCCATTATCCGACCTGCCCCTTTGTCTCTTTTGCGCCCACTATAGGCGGGTGCGCGGCTGGCGACAAAGGGGGATTTGAGTTTTTCCATTGAAGAGGGAAATTAGATGATCGACATGATCCTGATGACATTGGCGCTGGGCGTCCCCGCGGGCGAACAAGCAACGGTGGAGAGCGGCGAGGCCCCCGTCGCGACGGCGCGGGTGGCCGAGGCGCAAACCCCGAGCGGGAAGTTCCTTACCGCGACCGAAGTGAAGCCGATCCTGATGGCGACACGTGGGAATTGGGTGGCCGTCCGGGAATATGACGGGCGCGACTTGATCTATTTCACCCACCTGTTGAGCTGGCGTTGTGGGCTTTACGAGGTGAAATATTCGATCAACGGGGGGCAATTGCAGGAGTGGCCGTTGCCCCCATGTCTGACCGACACGAATGCGCCCAACGCGATCCCGACCGAGGCGAAAATCTATGAGGGGCATCCGCTGGGCTCGATCACTTCGGTGGATATCGAGTTGTTGTATGACGATCTGAGTCGAGAAAGCGCCCATTTCGAGCGCAAGCAGGTGTTGATGCCCTGAGCCCTCGAACCGCGGGCGGGGCGCCAGACAAGGGGCGTTTAGAGGGCTTTATTCACAAGCGCTGATGTCGTCGATCTTGTAGTTGGTCGGGCCGGGCATTGATGGCGGCACCGGGATCAGCGTGATGGTAAGCTTGCACGCTTCGCTTTCGACGCTCCAGCCGATCTTGCCGGTCGGCCCCATGCCCAGCAGGAGCAGGCTTTCGATCGGCGCCATGTCGAGCGCATGGGCCAGTTTTTCGGACGCGAGCAGCATTTCGATTTGTGCGACGCGGTCGTGATAGGGGTGCAAAGCGGCCCGCGCCGTGGTGACGGGCAGAGCGCCACCCAAGATGAGGGCCATGATGAGGCTTTTGCCGATGCGCGTCATCTTGAGAACCTTCCTTGAAAAGTCGTGGGGCCGAAGTTCGAGCAGAGTGCGATTGGTCAACTGAAGAGGTCTGGGCATTTTGAACCGCTCTGAAGGGGCGCAGTCAGCTGATTGGATCATAAGATGATTCGCCTTGGCGCCCAAAGGGATACGTGGACGAGGCGCATCGCGCAGGATTATGGGGCAATGCCCATGCGCTGGCCATCAGAGTGCGAGTCTTCCGAATTGGAGGGGGGGTAAGTGGTGGGCGACCCTGGAATCGAACCAGGCGTGCGTCTCCGCGAGGGAGTTACAGTCCCCTGCCACACCTTGCGGCCTGTCGCCCACTGTGTCGGCGTGATTACTCAGGCAGCGAACCCTCGTCAACAGGAAAATCCCGTGTTATTGCGCGCAGATCGAGGAGCGTGGAAAAATGAAGAAACCGACTTGGGTAATCGACAAGGAAAAGGCGCGCGCCAAGGCCGCGAACGAAACGCTGTGGCTGTTCGGCCTGCATGCGGTGCGCGATGCGTTGATGAACCCGGCGCGGGAAAAACTGCGCCTGATCGTGACGCGCAACGCGGCTGACAAGCTGGCCGAGGCGATTGCCGCGTCGGGGATGACGCCCGAGATGTCGGAGCCGCGCAAATTTGCCGCGCCACTTGATCCGCAATCGGTGCATCAGGGTGCTGCGCTTGAGGTGAAGCCGCTCGATTGGGGCGCGCTGGATCAGGTTTGTGCCGGGGTGCCGGAGCGGGCGCCGCGCGTCGTGCTGCTGGACCGGGTGAGCGATCCGCATAACGTGGGCGCGATCCTGCGCTCGGCCGAGGTGTTCGGCGCGCTGGCGGTGATCGGGATGCGCCACCACGCCGCGCCCGAGACCGGGGCGCTGGCCAAGACGGCAAGTGGCGCTTTGGAACGCCAGCCCTATTTGCGGGTGCGCAACCTTGCCGATGCGATCGGTGAATTGCAGAAGATGGGTTATCTCGTGCTGGGGCTTGATGGCGAGGCCGAGATCGAGATCGAAGATGCTGTCGAGGGACGCCGTGATCAGCCGATCGCGCTGGTGTTGGGGGCCGAGGGGCCGGGGCTGCGGGCGAAAACCCGCGAGTCGGTCGATCATCTGGTGAAGATCCCGTTCGCCGGCGAGTTCGGATCGCTCAACGTGTCGAACGCAGCGGCGGTGGGGCTTTATGCGCTGAGCGAAGGACGCGGATCTTCGACGGGCGACTAGGACATCGGTGCGCAATCTGAGGTCGCCTTGCTCGCGTTAACGTGAACTTCAGAATTTGCGGTCACCCTCTTCACAAGACGAATTCAGAGCTTACATGACTATCAGAAAGGCGGCGACCGGAACTCCCGTCTTTCCTATCACTGTCCCTCGTTCCGTGACTGCGCCCGAGCTTCTAGCTCGGGCGTTTTTTTGTTTATGGCGTCGTTTTGGGCGGGTTTGCGTCGTTGCGTGGGTGCGTTGGGCCTGTGCCGCTTTTCCTTCCGCAGCCACAGGGATATGCAGGGGGCAACACAGTGTCAGAGCAAGGACGAGAGCCATGAGTCAGAGCTATTCCGACGACCATATCAAGGATATCCTCACCCGCACGAAGACGATCGCCATCGTTGGCATTTCTGCCAAGGAGGAGCGTGCGAGCAATCAGGTCGCCGGGTTTTTAAAAGCCAAGGGGTATCGGGTGATCCCGGTGAACCCGGGGCTGGAGGGGCAGGAACTGTTCGGTGAGACGGTGCGCGCCGCGCTGTCGGACATTGATGAGCCGGTCGATATGGTTGATATCTTTCGCCGCTCCGAAGCCGTCGGGCCGGTGGTCGACGAGGCGCTTGAGGCGTTGCCGGGGCTCGGCACGATCTGGATGCAGCTGGACGTGGTCAACGAAGAGGCCGCAGAAAAGGCGCGGGCAAAGGGTGTGGACGTGATCATGGATCGCTGTCCCAAGATCGAATATCCGCGCCTGATCGGCTGATCGACTTCTAAATCGAGGGCAAAAAGTAACGCCGCCGGTGCGAAGACCGGCGACGCTTTTTTAGATCAAGAACAGGGAATTAGCTTTCCTCGTAGGTCGGCATGTCTTCCAGCTGCTGTTTGGTGGCGTTGACGTAGAGATGCATGTCATCGCCATCCTTTTCCTGCTTCATCATCAGGTTCGAAAGGTCGACGGCCACGGGTTTTTCACCGATCCCGAGGAAGCCGCCCACGTCAATCACGGCCTTGCCAGCGGTGGTGCCGTCCTGGGCCGCGAGGACCTTGTCGACTTCGCCGATCCATTCGCCATTGGCGTCATAGACCCGCTTGCCCGTCAGCTCCTCTGCGGTCAGGCCGTTGGTCAGTGCCGTTTCATCGGCCATGGAATCGGCGTTCTTGGTCATGGCGTCGCCAGCTTGCGAGATTTCCTCACCAGCGTTCTGCATCGCGTTCCCGGTTGCCGTTGCCGCGTTGTCGGCGGCGTTTGCCACGTCTTCACCGGCCTTGTTCAGGGCGTTGCCCGTCGCTTCGGCGGTGTCGTTGATGGCGGCGCCGGTCTCGCGCATGGTGTCGTCCATGGCGGTTTCGTAGGTCGGCGCTTCGTCAAGCTGGGCCTTGGAGGCGGGCAGCACGATGAACCAGTCATCGCTGTCTTCGCCGTCACTGACGAACTTGAGTTCGTTCATGCTTACGGCGACCTGCTTTTCACCGATGCCGAGGAAACCGCCGATATCGGCGATCACGTAGTCGACCTCGCCATCCTTGTTCAGCACGATGTCGTGAATTTCACCGACGTCGTTCCAGTCCTTGTTTTGACCCATCTCGTCGTCTGCGACACCGTTTTCAGCCGTGTAGAGACGCGCGCCGATCAGGTCAGAGGCCATGACATCGTGGGCCGTGCCTTCGGTGGTGGCGGTGCCGAACATGGGATGCGCCTGCGATTCGGCGTAGGCCGTCGTGGCCACGGGGGCGGCGAGGGCGAGGGCGAGGGCGGTAGACGTAAGAAACTTCTGCATGATATGCTCCTGTAGTTGTTGCGTACGACCTGTTTGGTAGCCGGTCGATGATACAACGCGAGGCGCGGCGCCTTGTTCCAACGATGTGCCGCGCCAAGCGCGATTTTCCGCCGAGGAAGCACCAAGACACCTTTGCAGAAGCCTTGATGACAAGGCTCAGGCCATTTCAGAAGCTGAGAGATTTTTTCCGTCGTGCGCATGGCCGGGCACGCTTTGAGGTGTGGTCGTGGCGCGACAGATCAGGACTTTGGGTGGATCAGGATTTCGGGCGGGCGGCTTTCTCGGCCAGGCCGGATTGCCCTTGCCGCGCGGCCAGTTCCGCCATCACATCGGCCACGCTGACGCCGCGTGCATGCAGCATGACCAGCAGGTGAAACAGCACGTCTGCCGCCTCGGAGGTCAGTTTCGCGGTGTCGCCTTTCACCGCTTCGATGATCGCCTCGATTGCTTCTTCGCCGAATTTCTCGGCTGCCTTTTCGGGGCCTTTGGCAAGGAGTTTCGCGGTCCAGCTTTCCTCGGGCGAGGCCTTGGCGCGGGTGGCGATGATCTGTTCCAACTCGATCAGGGTCATGCCGCGCCCTCCAGCCGCATTGGGATACCGGCGGCGGCCATGTAGTCCTTGGCCTCGCGGATGGTGTAATCGCCGAAGTGAAAGATCGAAGCGGCGAGGACCGCGCTGGCGCCGCCCTTGGTGACGCCTTCGACAAGGTGATCGAGCGTGCCAACGCCGCCAGAGGCAATTACCGGCACGTCGACCGCATCGGAAATCGCGCGGGTGAGGGGCAGGTTGAACCCTGCGCGCGTACCGTCGCGATCCATCGAGGTAAGCAGGATTTCGCCCGCGCCCTTGGCGGCGACAGTGCGCGCGAACTCGACCGCGTCGATGCCGGTGGGTTTGCGCCCGCCGTGGGTGAAGATTTCCCAGCGGCCCGGTTCCACGGTCTTGGCGTCGATGGCGCAGACGATGCATTGGCTGCCGAATTGATCGGCGGCCTCGGCGATGACATCCGGGTTGGCCACGGCGGCAGAGTTGAAGCTGACCTTGTCGGCCCCGGCAAGCAACAAATCGCGCACGTCCTTGGATGTGCGCACGCCGCCGCCCACGGTGAGCGGGATATAGCATTGTTCGGCGGTGCGAGAGACCACGTCATACATGGTGCCGCGATTTTCATGCGTCGCGTGGATGTCGAGGAAACAAAGCTCGTCCGCACCGGCCGCATCATAGGCGCGGGCTGCGTCCACCGGATCGCCTGCATCACGCAGATCGACGAAATTGACGCCCTTGACCACGCGGCCGTCGGCCACGTCGAGGCAGGGAATGATACGGGTTTTCAGCATCTGTTCGCTCTCAAACGGAAGTCACGGGATTGTTTATGTGGAATTGCGTCGACATGCCAGAGGATTGCCTGCGAGAGGCGCAAGCGATTGCGTCGATGAAACATCCGGATGCCCCGGATTTAACAGAAGGAACAAGACGCATGAAACGGATATTGATAGCGGCGGCTATGGTGGTCGCGGGAAGCGCGGCCTTTGCCCAGGACGGATTGATCAAGCTGAAGGCGCAGGGCGACGTTCCGACGGTGATGGATGCGCTCGAAGCGGCGGTCAAGGACGCGGGGGCGACGGTATTTGCCCGGGTCGATCACGCGGGCGGTGCCGAGACGGTGGGGATGGAGCTTGCGCCCGAGCAGCTTTTGATTTTCGGCAATCCGAAGCTGGGCACGCCGGCGATGCAGGACGATCCGCTGGCCGGGCTTTACCTGCCGCTGCGGGTGCTTGTTTATAGCGATGCCGACGGGATGACGTGGATCGCCTATGAGGATCCGGCGGCGATGCTCGACGGTCTGGAGGGGATTCCCGACGGCGCAGAGTACGAGGCCAAGATGCAGGGCGCGCTCAAGATGCTGACGACAAAGGCTGCGGTAAATTGAACCGCTGACACATATAGGCGGCGGGGGAGTCTTCGCCGCCATCCTGATATGGATCAGGATTTATGGCCTTCCTTGCGGATCAGTCCGGCAATTCCAGCCACGATGAGAAGACCGGGACAGAGCAGCATCAGGATAGTCAAATTGCTGTAGAGCACGCCGCGCAGGGCGTTGAACAGACCTTCGGTGGCGGGCAGGGCGCAATTCGAGAACGGCTGATCCGGGGCTGCGTCGCAGCTGTAGAACGCGGTGAGAAGCACCAGATGCACCGCCAGAAGCGCGAGCGGCACAACCGCCATCGCGCGCCATCGCCCATTCATCGTGCGCCAGAGCGCCCAAGCCGTCAGCAGGGGCAGGATCAGAGTGATGAGGGCAAGGATTGCGTCGTTGCTCATGAAATCACGCCTTGAGCGCGCTGAGCGCCTGTTTCAGATCGAGCGCGCCATCATAAAGCGCGCGGCCCGAAATCGCGCCATTGAGGTTGGCCCCGCAATCGCGCAGGGCGATCAGGTCATCAAGCGAGGACACGCCGCCAGAGGCGATCACCGGGATCGAGACGGCCTGCGCAAGTGCTGCCGTGGCCTCGACATTGGGGCCTTTCATGGCGCCGTCGCGCAGGATGTCGGTGTAGATGATCGCCGCAACGCCCGCATCTTCGAAGCTGCGCGCAAGATCGGTGGCATCGACATCGGTTTCCTCGGCCCAGCCCTTGGTGGCCACCTTTCCGTGGCGCGCATCAATGCCGACGGCGACCTTGCCGGGGAAGGCCTTGGCCGCCTCGCGCACCAGTGCGGGGTTTTCCACCGCGACGGTGCCAAGGATGACGCGGGCGAGGCCCTTGGACAGCCAGCGTTCGATCGTGGCCATGTCGCGGATGCCGCCGCCCAGTTGCGCGGGAACCTTGGTCTGTTCGAGAATCGCCTCGACCGGGGCGGCATTCACAGGCTCACCCGCGAAGGCGCCGTTGAGATCGACGAGATGCAGCCACTCGCAACCTGCGTTTACGAATTCCAGCGCCTGCGCGGCGGGGTTTTCGTTGAACACGGTCTCGCGCTCCATTTCGCCATGCACGAGGCGCACGGCGCGCCCATCCTTGAGGTCGATGGCGGGGTAGAGGATCATGCGGGCGCTCCTTGGATCGTCTTGGTCGGTTGCCTGCGGGGTGTAATGCCGCGCCGGTTGCAGCGCAATCGGCGGTTTGTCACGGAACGGCATGCAGGGCCAAAATGCGGGCGTGCCGCCGTTTGGCACGGAGCGGGTGCGAAGGCAACTTTACCCCGGGTGAGGCTTGATCGGTTTCGAGCCATGGGGAAAGATCGCAGGACAACGCTTTGAGGAGGAGAAAAGCGATGAAAAAGGTTCTAGCATTGGCCGCAGGCCTTGCGATGGCGGCGGGCGCGGCACTTGCCGATCCGGCTGAAGGCATGTGGAAGACCGAGGTCGACGACGGGTCTTATGCCCATGTGAAGATGGCGAAATGCGGGGCCAATATCTGTGGCACCATCGCGCGCACCTTCAAGACATCTGGCGAATATGACTCGCCCAACAAGGGCAAGCAGCTGGTCATGGGGATGAAGCCGCAGGGCGGTGGAAGCTATGCGGGTAAGGTCTGGCGCCCGTCGAATGACAAGATTTATGTCGGCAAGATGAACGTCAACGGCAATACGCTGGTGCTCAAGGGCTGTGTCGCGGGTGGGCTTTTGTGCTCGGGTCAGACCTGGACGCGGGTGAAGTAAGACACCCCGAACGGCCGACAAGCCATTCCAAAAACGCAGAGTTCCCGCCCCGCCATGATGAAACAGCATGCGGGGCGCGGAACGATTCGTGCTACACTCGCGTTTGACGGGCAAGCCAAGCCCTGACGCGGGGCGACCGGGGTTTGGGTGACACCCAAGACCGGCCCGCATGTTTCAGGCGTCTGCATCTGCAACAGGAGATGTGCCAATGCGTCGTATCGCTGCTTTCGTGAGTTTCATGTTTTCCACTGTGCTCGGCCTGCCTGCGCTTGCCGAAAGCGCCGAGGGTCTTTGGCTGACCGGCCCGGATCGCAAGGGGCAGGTGGGACACGTGCAATTTGCGCGCTGTGGGCCGGCGCTGTGTGGCACGATTCTGCGGGCCTATGACGCCAGTGGCGCGCGGGTGAACACGCCGAACGTGGGCAAACGCGTGATCTTTGGTATGAGCCAAGAAAGCGGCAGCACCTATCAGGGCAAGATGATCCTGCCGCAGTTCAAGACCACGATTGACGGCACGATGAAAGTGTCGGGCCAGCAGATGAAGCTGCGCGGCTGCTACGCCGGGCTGTGCCAGACGCAGACCTGGACGCGGCTGAAATAGCGGCTTTGGAGGCGCCCCTCAGGGTGCCCAGTTCAGGAAATTAGCGATCATGCGCAGGCCGGTGGCCTGACTTTTTTCCGGATGGAATTGCGTGCCGACGATGTTGTCACGCCCGACGATGGCCGTGACATCGCCCGCGTAATCCACATGCGCCAACAGGTGCGCGGGATCACTGACGCGGAAATGGTAGGAATGCACGAAATAAGCGTGCTGCCCGGTTTCGATCCCGTCGAAAAGCGGGTGCGCCTGATCCAGCACGAGATCGTTCCAGCCCATGTGCGGCACCTTCAGCGCCGGATCGCTTGGCGCGATCTTTTCGACAGTGCCGCCGATCCAATCAAAACCCGGTGTTTCCGAGTATTCCAGCCCGCGCGTGGCCAGCATCTGCATGCCGATGCAGATGCCCATGAAGGGGCGGCCCTGTTTGATGACGCTGTCTTCGATCGCCTCGAACACGCCGCGATGATCGAACAGCGCTGCGCGACAGGCCGGGAAGGCCCCGTCACCGGGCAAAACAATGCGGTCGGCGTTTCGGATCACGTCGGGGTCGGATGTGACCTGAACCGTGCCTGCGCCGGTCTCGCGCGCCATCCGCTGAAACGCCTTTTCAGCCGAGTGCAGGTTGCCGCTTTCGTAATCGACGATAGCTGTCAGCATGGCCTTAGAGCGCCCCCTTGGTCGAGGGGATGGCGTCAGATTTGCGCGGGTCGGTTTCGACCGCCTCGCGCAGGGCGCGGGCGACGGCTTTGAAGGCGGCCTCGGCGATGTGGT
This sequence comes from Rhodalgimonas zhirmunskyi, assembly GCA_030848925.1. GTDB lineage: Bacteria > Pseudomonadota > Alphaproteobacteria > Rhodobacterales > Rhodobacteraceae > Rhodalgimonas > Rhodalgimonas zhirmunskyi. Next base: position 141,398 of record JANFFA010000004.1, on the reverse strand, counting down.
GGCTGTTGAGGCCGTGCAACTGATCGACATGCAGGGTGATGCCGCCATGGGTGCTGAACGCCTGAAAGAATTCGCGCACCAGTTCGGTATCGAATGTGCCGATCTTGGCGGTGGGCAGGTCGACGTTCCATACAAGGAAGGGTCGGCCAGAAAGATCGAGCGCAGCGCGCACGAGGGCGTCATCCATCGGCAAAAGGCATGACCCGTAACGGCGGATGCCGCGCTTGTCGCTCAGCGCCTGTGCCAGTGCTTGGCCCAGTGCGATGCCCACGTCTTCGACGGTGTGGTGGTCATCGATATGCAGATCGCCCTTGCAGCGCACGGTCATGTCGATCAGCGAATGGCGCGCGAGTTGATCGAGCATGTGATCGAAGAAGCCGACGCCGGTTTCGTTGTCATAGCTTCCGCTGCCATCAAGGCAAAGCTCGACGGTGATCTCGGTCTCGGCCGTGGTGCGGCTGATCTGTGCGCGGCGCATGGGCGGCTCCTTTGGCTTTTGTGCGCCTTATAGGCCCGCGTTTCGACCTTTCCAAGCGGCTGAGAACGAATTGCGGGGGCGCTGGCGCGGGCGCAACGCTCGGCTTTAGGGGACCACCCGCGCCAAAATGGCCCTTTTGCGCCGGGGGGCATTGGGCTAAGCCCCGCAGTATGACGAGCGCACTTGCCCTATCAGTGACCGACCTTGCCGTTGCGCGCGGGGGGATTCCCGTGCTTGAGGGGCTGTCGTTCGATATCGCGCCGGGGCAGGCGCTGATCCTGCGCGGGCCCAATGGCATCGGCAAGACGACGCTGCTCCGCACGGTGGCGGGCCTGCAACCGGCGCTTAAGGGCAAGATCGGGCTGGACCGCGAAGCGATGGCCTATGCCGCCCATGCCGACGGTCTGAAATCGACGCTGACGGTTGAGGAAAACCTGACCTTCTGGTCCAGCGTGTTCGGCACCGGGTCGATCGAACCGGCGCTTGAGGGGTTCAACCTTGCGCATCTGCGGGGCAGGGCGGGGGGGAGCCTGTCGGCCGGGCAGAAGCGGCGGTTGGGGCTGGCGCGGCTTTTGGTCACGGGGCGGCCCGTCTGGGTGCTGGACGAACCGACGGTTTCGCTGGATGTGGCGTCAGTCGCGCTGTTCGCGCAGGCGGTGCGCGGGCATCTGGCGGGGGGCGGTATGGCGTTGATCGCGACGCATATCGACCTTGGGCTGGACGAGGCCGAGATCCTTGACGTAGGGCCATTCAAGGCCAAGCCACCCGAGAACGACCATTTCGACGAGGTGTTCCTGTGATCGCGCTTCTGACCCGGGATTTGCGGCTGGCCATTCGGGCGGGGGGCGGTTTTGGCCTTGGGCTGGCGTTTTTCCTGATCGTCGTGGTGCTGGTGCCCTTCGGGGTCGGCCCCGAAACCGGGCTTCTGGCCAAAATCGCGCCGGGTATCCTGTGGCTGGGGGCGCTGCTGGCCTGCTTGCTGTCGCTCGACCGGATTTTCGCGCTGGATTGGGAGGATGGCTCGCTCGACCTGCTGGCGACGTCGCCCCTGCCGATGGAGGGCATCGTCACGATCAAGGCGCTGGCGCATTGGATCACCACTGGCTTGCCGCTGGTTCTGGCCACGCCGCTGTTCGGCTTGCTGCTGTCGCTGCCTTCAGGGGCCTATGGGCCGATGATCCTGTCGCTGCTGATCGGCACGCCGGCGCTGTCCGTGATTGGCACGTTCGGTGCGGCGCTGACCGTGGGGCTTAAGCGGGGGGGCTTGCTGCTTTCGCTTTTGGTGCTGCCGCTTTACGTGCCGACGCTGATTTTCGGCGCCGAGATGGCGCGGCGCGCGGCCGAGGGGCTGGACGGGACCACGCCCGCTCTGATGCTGGCGGGCATTTCCTTCGGGGCGATGGCGCTGTTGCCGTTTGCCTCGGCTGCGGTGTTGCGCATCAACCTGCGCTGAAGGGTGCGCAGGGCATTTGGCGGGAATGTGATGCAATGGCACTGGAAAAAGATGTGTTTTTAATGCAGATCAAATCGCGGCCCGCTGAACATGCCTAGAACCGTTCCAGAATGATGCGGCAATGACCTGAGGATCGATCCGAAGATGAACCTGAATGCGCTCTGGGAATATGCCAACCCGTTGAAATTCATGCGCACGACCGAGCGTGTGTTGCCTTATGTCACGGCGCTGGCCGTGGTGTTTTTCGTCGGTGGGCTTGTGTGGGGCTTTTTCTTTACCCCGGATGACTATCGGCAGGGCTCGACCGTCAAGATTTTCTACATCCACGTCCCGGCGGCGATGATGGCGATCAACATCTGGGCAATGATGTTGATCACCTCGCTTGTCTGGATCGTGCGGCGCCACCATGTGAGCGCGCTGGCGGCACGGGCCGCGGCGCCGATCGGGGCGACGATGACGCTGATCGCGCTGATCACCGGGGCGATCTGGGGCCAGCCGATGTGGGGGACGTGGTGGGCGTGGGATCCGCGGCTGACCTCGTTCCTGATCCTGTTCCTGTTCTACCTGGGCTACATGGCGCTTTGGGCGGCGATCGAGAATGACGACACGGCGGCGGACCTGACATCCGTGCTGTGCCTTGTCGGGTCGGTTTTCGCAATCCTGTCGCGCTATGCCGTGAATTTCTGGAACCAAGGTCTGCATCAGGGGGCCTCGCTTTCGCTCGACAAGGAAGAAAATGTGGCGGATGTGTTCTGGTATCCGGCGCTGGTTTGCATCGCGGGGTTCATGCTGCTGTTCGTGGCGCTGGTGATCATCCGCACCAATACCGAAATCCGCGCCCGGCGGATGCGTGCGCTGCTGGCGCGCGAACGTCTGGGTGCTTGAAACTGGGTGCCTGAATAAGCCCGAGGAGGAAGAATGCCCGAGCTTGGAAAATATGCCGAGGCGGTCCTGTCGTCTTATGCGATCTCACTGGGATTGATCGCTGTGCTGATCGTGGCGTCGATCATCCGGTCGCGCCGCGTCAAGGCCCAGCTTGAAGAGGTCGAGACCCGGAGGAAACCCAATGGCCAAGTTTAACCTGCTGATGATCGCGCCGCCGGCTGTCTTTGCCGCGCTTGCCGGGCTGTTCTATGTGGGTATGCAGCGCGAAGACCCCGATGCGCTGCCGTCGCAACTGATCGGCAAGGCCGCGCCGCCCGTCACCGTCGAACAGCTTGGCGAGACGCCGCTTTTGACAGATGAGCTGTTGCGGGGGCCGGGGGTGAAGCTGGTGAACTTCTGGGGCACGTGGTGCGTGGCCTGCCGGGCCGAGCATCCGACGCTTCTGTGGATGAACGACAACCTTGACGTGCCGCTTTACGGCGTGAATTTCGATGATAGCACGTCGAAGGCGCTGGCCTATCTGGCGCGGGACGGCAATCCGTTCGATGCGCTGGGCGAGGCCACTACATCGCGCACCAAGATCGATTGGGGCGTTTATGGCGCGCCGGAAACCTTCATAATCGACGGTGAGGGCGTGGTGCGGATGCGCTATGCCGGGCCGATTACCCAGCGGGTGTTGAACGAGACGATCCTGCCCGCGCTTGAAGAGGCCAAGGGCGGCAGCTGAGCGGGTTCGCTCGCTGGTTTGCGATCTGGCCTTGGCGCCGGGTGGCGGGCGGCCGGACCGGGGCGCTGCCCTGGACCCCGTAGTATTTTTCGGAAAAATGAAAGGGGCGGGGCCGATTTTGGCGTCACTTCGGTCTTGCCGGGATTTGGGGGCGTCTTGACGGGAGGACCCGGGCGAAGGATTTGAAAAAGGGGCCGGTTAAGCGGCCCCTTTTTGTAATTCGCGCGTGGGGGCAATCAGCCCCGCAGGATCGAGCGTCCGGCGTAGATGGCGGTTTCGCCAAGGGCCTCTTCGATGCGGATCAGCTGGTTGTATTTCGCCAGCCGGTCCGAACGGGCGAGGCTGCCGGTCTTGATCTGGCCGCAGTTGGTGGCGACGGCGAGATCGGCGATGGTGGCGTCCTCGGTTTCGCCCGAGCGGTGGCTCATCACGTTGGTCATGCGGGCGCGGTGCGCCATGTCGACGGCCTTGAGCGTTTCGGAGAGCGAGCCGATCTGGTTGACCTTGACCAGCATCGAGTTGGCGCAGCCGCGCTCGATCCCCATGGCGAGACGTTCGGGGTTGGTGACGAAGAGATCGTCGCCGACCAGCTGAACCTTGTCGCCCAGTGCGTCGGTCAGGGCTTTCCAGCCGTCCCAGTCGTCTTCGCTCATGCCGTCTTCGATCGAGATGATCGGGTAGTCGTTGCACAGCGCTTCGAGGTAGGCGACGTTTTCATCGCTCGAAAGCGTCTTGCCTTCGCCGGAGAGGACGTATTTGCCATCCTTGTAGTATTCGGTGGCGGCACAATCGAGGGCGAGGTGGATGTCTTCGCCGGGCTTGTAACCGGCTTTCTCGATCGATTTCAGCACGAAATCCAGCGCGTCGCGGGTTGAGGCGAGGTTGGGTGCGAAACCGCCTTCATCGCCAAGGCCGGTGGACATGCCCGCGGCGGAAAGCTCTTTCTTCAGGGTGTGGAACACTTCCGAGCCCATGCGCACGGCATCGCGGATATTCGTGGCCGAGACCGGCATGATCATGAATTCCTGAATGTCGATCGGGTTGTCGGCATGTTCGCCGCCGTTGATGATGTTCATCATCGGCACCGGCAGGACGCGGGCCGCCGTGCCACCGACATAGCGATAGAGCGGCTGGGTGGTGTAATCGGCGGCGGCTTTGGCCGCAGCGAGAGAGACGCCAAGGATCGCGTTGGCGCCGAGGCGGCCCTTGTTTTCGGTTCCGTCGAGTTCGATCATCGCGGTGTCGAGCATTTCCTGCTCGGTCGCGTCCATGCCGACCAGTTCCTCGGCGATTTCACCGTTCACGGCGGCGCAGGCTTCGAGCACGCCTTTGCCCATGTAGCGGGCCTTGTCGCCATCACGCTTTTCAACGGCTTCGTAGGCGCCGGTCGAGGCACCCGAGGGCACGGCGGCACGGCCCATGGTGCCGTCTTCGAGGATCACGTCGACCTCTACGGTCGGGTTGCCGCGGCTGTCGAGGATTTCGCGGGCGTGGATGTCGATGATCGTGCTCATGACGTTAAAGTCCTTTCGAAGGTACAAAACGGGCGTTTGCGCGCTCTTTACCGGGGAGTGCGGGGCAGGGGAAGGGCCGGGGGCGGTGTTTGCGCAAACGCGGGGGGCGTAGGCGCTATAGGCCGCTCAGACCGTCGCCTGCACCGCGATCCGCTTGGCCAACCGCCGTTCGCGCAGGAAGGTATAGAGACCGGTGGCGATGATGAGCGCGGCGCCCGTGAGGGTCAGCAGATCGGGGCGTTCTTCGAAGATGATCACCCCTAGGATCAGCGAGAAAAGAAGCCGGGCATAGCGGAACGGCGTGACGGCCGAAGCATCGGCCACGCGCATCGCCGTGACGATGCCATAGTAACCGAGCACTCCGAACAGCAGCGCGGCCAGAAGGCGCAGCGCCTCGATCATCGGCAGCACGCCCATCGGCGCCCCTTCGATGAGAAACATCAGCACGCCTGCGACGCTCATCGCGAGGAAGCCTTGCATCCCAATCACGGAAGAGGCCGCATCTGCCGGAAGCAGTCGCGTGAGCAGATCGCGCGCGGCGATGCCGACAACGGCCAGCAGGGTGAGCAGCGCCGCCGGTTCGAAATCGCCCAGCCCGGGGCGAAGGATCAGCAACACACCGGAAAAGCCCAGTGCGATGGCCGTCCAGCGACGCCAGCCCACGGCCTCACCAAAGAAGAGCGCGGCCCCCATGGTGATGGCGAGCGGCGTGACCTGAAAGACCGAAGCCACGACCGAGATATCGACGAGCGAGAGCGCGGTGACGAAGCCCATGGCGGCGACGATCTCGGTTCCCGCGCGCGCCAGCGTCAGGCGCGACCACGCCCCGCGCGCGGCGATCCGGTCGCGCCGTGCAAGGGCCATGGCAAAGAAGACCAACCCGCCGCCGAGGCCCAGAAGGATCATCACCTGCCCACGCGGCAGAACCTGCGTGAGTTGCTTGATCAGCACGTCTTCGATGGTGAAAGCCGCCATGGCGGCGATGACCATGAGGATACCGGACACGTTCTGTTGCATGAGAGACCTTCGAGGTGTTCAGGAGGGGAGAGGCGCTAATCGCACCGCGCCCCTCCCAGACCGCAATTTTGGGTCATTGGCAAGGGCGCGCATATGGGGGAAGTGGATATTCAACGCGGGGTGATGATCCGGCCTTCCATCATCAGTTGCGCCGCGCCGGATATGGTCACCGATCCTGACTCGGCGCGGACCCCGATGCGGGAGGGGCGGCCCATGTCTTCGCCCTGAAGCACGCTCAGGTCCTGCGGGCCTTTCAGGTCAGCGAGCAGGGCGCCGAATGCGGCGGCGGCCGATCCCGTCGCAGGGTCTTCGGGGATGTTGTCAAGCGGGGCGAACATGCGGGTGTGGATCGCATCCGGCCCGCGCCAGTAGCAAAACTGCGCGAAGTCGAGACCGTCGGGATAGCGCGCCGCGCCCGCGCGAAAGGCCGCGATATCGGGTTGCGCGCTGGCCAGCGCCGCGCGGCTTTTCAATTCGGTCAGGGTGAAGGCCAGTCCGACGCCCGCCATGATCGGGCTGTGGGTGGTGGTTTCGATCTCGGTCTCGGCGAGGGAAAGGGCGGCGGCCACCTCTTGCAGTGTGGGGTGTGCCAGCACGTCGAGCGGGGCGTGGGTGGTGAATTCCGCCGTGTCGCCCGCGGCGCGCACAGCGATCGGGCCGATCCCGAGTTCAAGCACCATGTCGGGGCCGTGGCCCGCGTGGGCCAGTGCCACGCCCGTTCCGATGGTGGGGTGACCCGCGAAGGGCACTTCCATCGTGGGGGTGAAGATACGCACCCGTGCGGTGTGGGCCGGGTCGGCAGGCGGGAAAACGAAGGTCGTCTCGGAATAGTTGAACTCTCGCGCGATCTTTTGCAGCGCTCCTCCGGGCAGGGCGCGTGCATCGGGGATCACGGCGAGGGGATTGCCGCCGAATGGGACATCGGTAAAGACATCGAGCGTCAGGTAGCGGGTCATGGCGGGGCCTTTCGTGCGTGGTGCCGAAGTCCTAGCGCATGACGGTGTGCTCGGCCAATTCCGATGCGTGACTGCGGCTGTTGCTATCGTTGATGACTCAGACCAGATCCGGCTCACGCCCGAAGCGGTTGGCCAGCCGCGCGACGGTCAGCCCCTGTACGACAATCGAGAATACGACGATGATATAGGTCACGGTCAGGATCATCGGCTTCCACTCATTCTCCGGAAGGCTCAGCGCGAGTGCGACCGAGATGCCGCCCTTGAGGCCCCCCCAAGTCATGATCGGGATGACCCCGCCCGAGAACGAGCGGAACGGTTGCAAGAGGAGTACCGGCACCGCCACGGCGACCAGCCGCGCGATCAGCGCGAGGCCGATGGACAGGACCGAGATGAGCGCGAAGTTGTCGATGTCCGAGATTACGGCGAAGACCTCGAACCCGATTAGCAGGAAAAGCACGGCGTTGAGGATTTCGTCGATCAGAGTCCAGAACGCTTCGACGTATTTCCGGGTGGTTTCGGACATGCCTTTCTTGGACCCGATATCGCCGATTAGTAGCCCGGCACAGACCGCCATGATTGGGGCCGAAAGGTGCAGGAAGAGCGAGATCTGATACCCGCCGAAGGCCAGCGCCAGCGTCAAAAGCACCTCGAGCGGGTAGTCGTCGATATGGCGCATGATGCGGAACGTCAGCCAACCCAGCAAAAGCCCGGCGATGGCGCCGCCGCCGGCCTCTTGCCCGAAGAGCAGGAAGGCGTCGGCCACTTGCACGTTGATCTGGTCTCCGGCGTGTTCGGAGCCGTGGGCGAGATCGGAGGCCGGGAAGGCCAGTCCGACCAGCACGAGGAAGACGACATAGCCCACACCATCGTTAAACAGGCTCTCCCCGGCGATCTTGGTTTCGAGGCTCTTGGGCAGATTGGCCTGCCGCAGCACGCCCAGAACCGCCACTGGATCGGTGGGCGAGATCAGCGCGCCGAAGACAAGCGCCACAAGGATCGGTGCGCCGGTGAGCCAGGCGAAACCAAAGCCGACGATCGTGGTCGACAGCGCAACCCCCATCGTCGCCATCAGGAAGACCACGCGCCATTGCGCGCGCAGATCAGAGAGCTTCACATGCAAAGCACCCGCGAACAGCAGAAGGCCCAGCATGCCCTCAAGCAGGGCGTCGGAAAAGTTGATCCCCAGCACGAGGTCGCGCAGGTTTTCGGCGATCGTCAGGCTGGGCCAGATCATGTCGGTGATCATCACACCGAATGATGCAAGAAGCGCCACGACGAGGATACCGATGGCACCGGGCAGTTTGAAGACAAGGTAGTTGATCGTGCCGAAGGCGGCGGCCAGCACCAGAAGGAAGGATGTGATCTGCAACAGGTTCATGAAAATCGCACAGCGCCGCTTGGGCCTGTCCCCTGAATATCGTGAGGTATGTGGGCGCGATAGCATGGGGCAGGGGGTTTGCATAGCCTGTGGCCTGCTCTGCGGAGCCGGGACGGCCCCGTGAAGGCGCAGAGATATCCTTGGAGAAGGGCTAGCGTTTCAGGCGCAGGTCGGCCCAGACCGGAAGGTGATCCGAGGCCATGCGCGCCGGACGCCCGGAATAGGCGCCGTGACCCGAAGCCTCGAGTTCGGGGGAAAGAGCGAAGCGATCCAGCGCGGCCACCGGGCGGGGCGCGGGAAAGCTGGGCCGTTCGGGCAGGATATCGAGGCCGTGGGTGGCCACGTCGAGGGCGCGCGCACTGCCCCATTCGTTGAAATCCCCGGCCAGCACGGTTGGCCGCTCGGGCAATTTCCGCAAGAACCGCATGATCGCTTGCAACTGCATCAGACGATAGCGCCGGATCAGGCCAAGATGCGCGCCCACGACGCGCAAAGGGCCAATGGGGGTATCGAGATCGGCACAGATCGCACCGCGCGGCTCTAGCCCCGGAAGTTCGATGTGATGGGTCACTTCAAGGCCGATGCTATCGCGCAGCAGCATCGCATTGCCGTGCCAGCCGAGCGAGCCGCCCCCGGCGCTGCCCTGTTGCCCGAACCCTGCGATGCGCCAGCCCTGCGCTTCGGCCATCTCATGGGGAAGGGCCGCAGGGCGCGGCGGCAGGCGTTTGTCGGCCTCTTGCAAAATAACGATCTGAGCGTCCAACGCCTCGATTACCGTGAGGGAGCGATCGGGCCTACGCCGCAGATCGAGGCCCACGCATTTCTGCAGGTTGTAACTGGCCACTCTGAACGGGATGCTTGTCATATCTCTTATATGTAGGCGCGGACCCCCCGCGTCAATTTCGGGACCGCGACGCGACGGCGCAGATTGACCTTTGCGATGATCTGCGGCCCACTTACGGGCGTTGAGGGGGCGCCGTTCACCGGCGCGAGAGGGGGCACATGGACCGCAAAGACCGCATCGATGGCGTGGGGGCTGCCGCGCTGGTGGCATTCGCCGTGCTTCTGGGTTTCAACCAAGTGGTGATCAAAGTCTCGACCGCGGGAATCGAGCCGATCTTCATGGCAGGGCTACGCTCGGTTGGAGCGCTTGTGCTGATCTGGCTCTGGTGCTGGGCGCGTGGGATTACCCTTTCCCTACCGCGCAAAGCGTGGGCCGGGGCGGTCATGTTGGGGCTGTTGTTCACTGCGGAATTCATCTTTCTTTATCTGGCGCTTGACTGGACGAACGTGGCACGCGCCTCGATCATCTTTTACTCGATGCCCATATTCGTTGCTCTGGCGGCGCATTTCTTGATCCCCGGTGAGACGATGAGCGGGGCGCGCGCCCTTGGCCTGGTGCTGGCGATGCTTGGGGTGGCCTGGGTGATGGCGAAGCCCGGCGAGGCCTCGATCGGGGGGGATATCGCGGCGCTTATGGCGGCGATATCCTGGGCCGGGATTGCATTGGTGATCCGGGTCACGCCATTGAGCGAGGTAACCCCCGAGGCCCAACAGATCAGCCAGCTTACGATTTCGTCGGTGCTGCTGCTGGCCTTGTCTCCCCTTTTCGGGCCGATGTTGCGGGATCCAACGGCGCTGCATTGGGCTGGGCTTGGTTTTCAGACGATTGCGGTGGCGAGTTTTGGCTATCTCTTTTGGTATTTCCTGATGAAGCGCTATCCGGCATCGGCCGTGGCTTCGTTTTCGTTCCTGTCGCCGGTGTTCGGCGTGGGATTCGGCTGGCAGTTTCTGGATGAGCCGATCGGAATGGAAATTGTGGGCGGGCTTAGCTTGGTGGCCGTTGGGATTACGCTGATCAACCGGCGCTGACCCGGGCGCGGGAATTCGCCTTAGACCGCCGATGCGCGCGAGTCGGATATATTTGCAGCCTCTGGCTTTCCCCTTGCATCAGCGTTCTGGCGCTCCTAGAAGGGCGCCTGATTTTGACCGCCGCGGACGCCTCCGTGGCCCGATGCATACGAGAGGACGACAATGCAGGTCACCGAAACCCAAAAAGAGGGGCTGAAACGCGCCTATGAGCTGATGCTGACCGCCCAGGAACTGGACGACAAGGTCATGGAGAAGCTCAAGGAAGCCCAGCCCGACGTCGAGATGAAAGGCTTTCGTAAGGGGAAAGTTCCCCTGCCGATGCTGAAAAAGCAGTTCGGCGATCGTGTCATGGGTGAAACCATGCAGGAATCGATCGACGAGGCGATGGCCAAGCATTTCGAGGAAAGCGGCGATCGCCCCGCGATGCAGCCGAAAATCGAAATGATCGATGGCGAGAACTGGAAGCAGGGCGATGACGTCAAGATTTCGGTCGCTTATGAAGCGCTGCCCGAGATCCCCGACGCCGACCTGAAAGCGATCAAGCTTGAAAAGATGGTCGTGAAGGCCGGTGACGACGAAGTCACCGAGGCGCTGGAAGGTCTGGCCGAGCAGGCACAGGACTTCGAGCCGCGCAAGAAAGGCTCCAAGGCCAAGGACGGCGACCAGATCGTGTTCGATTTCGTTGGTCGCGTCGATGGCGAAGCCTTTGAAGGCGGCGCTGCAGAGGATTATCCGCTGGTGCTTGGCTCGGGATCGTTCATTCCCGGCTTCGAAGAGCAGCTTGTTGGCGTGAAAGCCGAGGAAGAGAAAGACGTCACCGTCACCTTCCCCGAGGAATACCAAGCCGAGGCGCTGGCCGGCAAGGAAGCCGTGTTCTCCTGCACCATCAAAGAGGTGAAGGAGCCGAAGAAAGCCGAGATCGACGACGAGCTGGCCAAGAAATTCGGCGCGGAAGACCTTGCTTCGCTCAAGGGGCAGGTCGCGGAACGTCTGGAAGCCGAGTATGCCGGTGCGGCGCGCGCGGTGATGAAGCGCGCGCTTCTGGACGCGCTGGACAAGAACGTGAGCTTCGAGCTGCCGCCGAGCCTCGTCGAGGCCGAGGCAGAGCAGATTGCGCATCAGCTGTGGCACGAAGAGCACCCTGAGGTGCACGACCACAACCACGGTGAGATCGAAGTCAGCGACGAGGCCAAGAAACTGGCCGAGCGCCGGGTGAAGCTGGGCCTTTTGCTGGCCGAGATGGGTCAGAAAGCCGAAGTCGAAGTGACCGACGCCGAGATGACCCAAGCGATCATGAACCAAGCCCGCCAATACCCGGGTCAGGAACGCCAGTTCTTTGAATTCGTTCAGCAAAACCAGCAGATGCAACAGCAGCTGCGCGCCCCGATCTTCGAAGACAAGGTCGTGGATTATGCGTTCGAATTGACCGAGATCTCTGAAAAGGAAGTCTCGAAAGACGATCTGCAAAAAGCTGTCGAAGCGCTCGACGAAGAGTAAAATTTCGCCATTGGCCCGCAAGGGCCGGGAGAGGGAGAGGCCGCCTTTCGGGGCGGCCTTTTCTATTGCCCCTCGAAGCGACTGAACGCTCTATTTTCGACGGGGTGCTATTGGGCCAGTTCGAGGATCTGGTGGCGGATTGTCTCGCTTGCCAGATCGATATCCGCCCTTGGAGGTGGAAGGGGAGCCAGAAGGCGTTGAGTGTGTGCCTCTTCGAGACCCGTTTCCGAGGCAAGTGCCACTGCATAGTCAGTATCGCGGGTAAGACACGGATGTGCGGTGTTCTCGGAATAATTCGCGGCACTTTTGGGAAGCGTCAGTTGCTCAATCACGCCGTTTTCGAGAACTTGGCGTGCGGCAGTTTCCGGGACCACTTTTGCATTGGCGAGGCGCGTAACTTCTGCCTCAATCGCGTTCAAACTTGGGTTTTTCTGCGCGATACGTGGCAGAGCGGGTAGGTCATAAAGCTTGCTGAAATGCGCGACAGTGTCATTTACCTCTTCGAAGTCTACGAAATCGACTCGCCCGTTGAAGAGAGCGTTCATCCGTTTCGCAAGGGCAAGATAATCCCACTCGGACGCTCGGCTGGTTATGTAGTCCTTGATCGGAAGGCCCACGCCCCAGTTTTGAACCCATTCGCGGTAGTGACTGCGTGCAAAGCGTGGGAGGTTGCGAAGATAGAGCACCGCGCGGCTTTGATAACCGCGATTTCGCAAGCTTTCGACAACGGCGGTCAGGCGATCATGGCGATTTTCGCTGCTCCAGCTTTCACTAGAAAGGATCACACGCTCGGCTGGGCTAGCCTGAATTTCACCGTGCAGATTGGCGAGCGCCGTGCTGAATTTTGGACGGTTGATCTTTGCGTGAGATAGGGCTTTGTGGCGGGTTTCAGCGCGGCCCATAAAGTATCGGCCTGACTGAGGATAGAGCACGCCGTGCGTCAAAAGATTCTCTTGGTTTGCTGCGAGCGCGTGTTGCAGCGTCGTGGTACCGGTCTTGTAGGTTCCGATATGAAAGATGATTTCCATGCCCATAATCTGCTCTAATTCTTGATAGTTAGTTTTTTATTTGAACGATAAGGGGGCGAGACGCTTTTTCACAACAGGGCGAATGGTGCGCGGCCAGTTCTGTTGCATCAAGGTTTCACGGTCTTTTCATTTCCAGAGTAGAGAGGCATGAACGAGTCATGATTTACGCGAGAGGGCTGAAATGAGCTGGTTCGGTAAACTGTTCGGCTTCGAGGAAGATGGCCCCGATACCGTGAGACGGCACATCGTGCAGGAAGGGCCCTGGATCAAGAGCCGCGCCAACGGGCGGCGTATGCGCGCCGGGCGACTTACTTTCGAAACAGTGGGACAGATGCGGGCGCGGCTGGGTTGTGTGGCGCGTCCGGGACGGATCAAGGTGTCCGAGGTGGTTGCGGATGTGCGTGAACTGCATGCCGATGCCAATAACGCGGGTGCTGTTTTTCAAGTCGCCTCACAGTTCAACCTACTGGAAATGATCTCACCCGAGGTGTCACCCGAAGCGGGAATTACCGGCTATGCCAATGACTTGACCCAAGGCCCGGCCTGCGCGATGGCTTGCGCGGCTGGCACGCTTTACCGCGCTTACCTTGCGCCTGTATCGGGCCAACAGGGGCAGAGCGCCGAGCGTCAACTCGACGGGTTGCAAGCGCTGGGGGCACATCTGGATCAGCGCGGGCGCTATTGGGATATGGTGAATGGCTATGCGCTCGCCACCGAGGCCGGTCTATCCGAGATTGACCAGCGTCTGGCGCGCGGGCAGGGCGCGGTGCTGCGTGATCTGATCCGGGTCGGGGTGCAGGAAGACACCGAGGTGACATTGGTGGCATCGCCCGGGCATCTGGTGAGGCAGGTGTATTGCAGCGCGATGCCTGTGGCCTATTCTGAGCAACCCGCAGAGGCATGGGAGGGCTTCGCGCGACTGGCGCTTGAGGCGGCTTATGAGGCGACGTTTCTTGCCGCGCTTGAGGCCGAGGGGCCGCTGTACCTGACGCTGCTGGGGGGCGGGGCGTTCGGCAACCGCGAAGAATGGATTATCGACGCGATCGAACGTGCGCTTTGGCTATTTGCGAAGCGTGCGCTCGACGTTCGGGTGGTGAGCCACGGCGGAAGCAATCCCGCCGTGACTGGCCTTGTCGAGCGTTGGGAAAGTTAGGCTCTAACCACCTGTTTACAAAGTGATTACACTGCTGCGAGGCCCTTTTTCAACGCGGCGAGAAGGGGTTTTGTCGGCTCAACCCCGAAGCTGAGGCGGAGGAAGCCCGCATCCACGTCATCGCCCCAGCGGCCACGTCGATCCGCCGCCGAATGCAAGCCACCGAAGCTTGTCACCGGGGCGAGGCCAGCCACTGCGATGAAGCGATCGGTGGCCTCTTTCGTGGGCAGGGTGATACCGACAAGGAAGCCAGGGTCGCGGGCCTGATCGTGGGCCTCAGGGTAAAGCACGTCACCGCATTTTCCGCTATCCTTGAGCAGGGGCAGGGCGGCGCGGGCGTTGTCGCACATGCGGGCGAGGCGGACTTCGAGTGTTTCAAGGCCGCGGATCAGCATCCAGGCCTCGAACGGGCCAGCGATATTGCCGCTTAGCGTGCGAATGGTGTGAATTTTTTTCATCAACTCTTCGTCGCGGCTGGCGACGTGCCCCAAGAGCAGATCCGAGTGACCGGACATGGCCTTGGTATCGGCCGAGAGCACCACGTCAGCGCCCAGATCGAGCGGCTGCTGAAGGAGCGGCGTGAGCACGGTGTTGTCGACCGCAAGCAGCGCCCCGGCGGCGTGGCAGCGAGCGGCGAGGGCGGCGATGTCGATCACGTCCAACCCGGGGTTGGTGGGGGTTTCGATCATCACCAGTTTGACGCCGTCGAGCGGCGCGTCGGCGATCTCGCCACTTGGGATGCAAGTGGTTTCGATGCCCATCGGAGCGAGCACTTCGGTGGCAAGAGAGCGCGGCGTATAATAACCATCGGTGAGCAGGATCAGCCGATCCCCCGGGCGCAGCAGCGCTGTGAAGAGCGCGGCGTAAGCCCCCATTCCAGAAGGAAAAAGAAGCGAGGGCGCGGCTTCGAGTGCGCTCAGCCGGGCCTCGGCGGCTTCGACCGTCGGGGTGGCCATGCGGGCGTAAACACGAGAGGGATCGGGCTCGTCCGGGAGGGCGAAAACAGAGGTCATGACCAGCGGATCGACGACCGTGTCGCCGGGGGCGAGGTTGGCGGAGCGGGCGTGCAGGAGGTCGAAGAATCTGGTGTCGAATTCGTGGGTCATGGGGCGTCCTTTCGTTTGCCGCGAGAGTAGCGGATATCCGTTGCGTCACAATGGTTTCCGTTGCGTTGACGCAAGCTTGGACGCAGCGCAGGCTGGGGGCGGAAAAACGGGAGGACAAAATGGCTAGTTACACCGGATTTGACGGGCCGGCATTTCGCGCGTTTCGCGACGTGCCTCGCAAGGGGCCAATTCATATGCTGAACCTCGTGAAGCTGCGCGAGACGGCAGACTATCCCGACGGGCGAGAGGCGAGTGGTGCCGAAGCCTATGCCGCCTATGGTGCTGAAACTGCTCATATTCTTGAGCGTTTGGGCGGGCGGATCGTTTGGCGCGGCAAGATGGAATACATGTTGATCGGCCCCGCGACGGGCGAGGAATGGGACGTGTGTTTCATCGCGGAATATCCCTCGGTGGAGGCGTTCGAGGCGATGATCAAGGACCCTGAATACCGCGAGGCGATGGTACACCGTCAGGCGGCTGTGCAAGACACGCGATTGATCCGCATGGCGCCCCAGACGCAGGGGGAGAATTTCGGCGGGTGAGTGCCTTTCCGCCTGATTTTTTCATGTGGATTAACCAATTGGCTGCGCCCAAAACGGGCGTCTGCAATCCGTCTGCTTTCCGCCTGCTTTGTGTATGGCAGTGAAATGCGCGTCCGCCAAAGCATGATTCGTGACGCAAGCGCGCGGTGAAGGTGCGTTTTGATTTTTTGCGATCAAGGTCCCGGCCAGGTGAGCACCCCTTGGGCCTGCCAATGTCCGTGACCGGGCGCAGCTCGGGGAACTGACCGGGAACCGCAAATGATAGGGGAAGGGACCTGCGCCAGACGGGGACGTTCTGGCGCAGGCTGACAAGAGGAGGGCAGAGCTTTCTTTGGCGCGCACCATACGCGACCGCCTGCGGTAGTCGCAGAGGGGCCGCCAGAAGGGCGCGGTTGTCCGATCGCGAGAACAGATCAGCTAGACCGATCCATGCCCGTGCCGGATTATCCTGTTTACCTGATCCCCCCCTATCCTTTGGCTGCTTCTCTGTCCGGACCCAGTGAGAGAGTGGGCGAAGGGCAGAGCGCGTGGCGCTCAGGAGAGGGGGGGGGTGCCCGGGTTCAGTGAGTGGCGGGGAGCGCCTCGGGCAGGCGGTGGATTTCGGCCGTGTGGGCCTTTTCGAGCAGTGTCTTGCGCAGAGCGTTGACCGCGGTGCGTTCCTCATCGGTCACGGCCTCGCTCAATTGCAGGTCGAGCCAGGATTTGAGCTGCGGCGGCAGAGTGCGCGCCTCGATCGCCTGAGCGCGTTCGAAGGCTGCGCGAACCTCAGCCTCGGGTGTAAAAACGTCGTGGTCAATCCCTGCGAAATCACGCAGACGGGTGATCCGTTCTTCCGAGCAATCCATGAGGGCGGCCATCGCTGTGACCTTGCCCATGGGCGTCGGTTTGCCGAGGTAATCGTAGGGCGCGTTGCCCGAGCGGATCATCACACGGTTCATCACCGGGTCGATCACCGCGACCGCATCGAGAATACCGGCGCGACGGCCGTATTCGAAGGCGGCAATCATCACCTCGGAGGTGACATAAGAGATCGAACTGCGGGTGCGGCCACGCGAGAGACGGTCGGTATCGACGCAGAAGCGTGTTGCCTCCCAGACCTGCGAGGAGCGCAGCGGCGGTTCGCCATCGAGCACGGCGTTGAAAACATCCGCCAGCATGTGCGGGCCGGTGGTTTGCAGCAGGCGCATACAGCCCACGACATTGCCCTGGTCATCGAGACTGACCACATGGGCCGGATCGAGATTGTCGAACTGGTCGATTTCCTTACCGTTGGTGATTTTTACATCCCAGCCAAGCCGGCCAGCAAAAACCCGTGCCCGGAGGCGGTACATTTCTTCCAGAATGTCTTCGTGACGATCCCGGTTCATCGCGTCGATTACAATTATCATCAGCTTCATCCCCAAAGTTAGCCTTCTATGGAAACTAGAATTGCCGGGAATGGTGTGGGGGGGAATTAGGGGTTTCCCGTATGGCGGCGTGTAGGGCCGCAAAATTCGCCTAAAACAGGTGGTTTGCGCGGTTTGGTGACGCTGCGTCCCATTTTCGATAGGGGGAGTGATTAAAAAAATGGCACTTGAGCGTGCTTCAGATATCAGCCGGGATGGATGAGACCAAGTCCGATGGCGCGGCCGACGGCCTGTGCCGTGGTCAGGGCGCCCATCTTTTCGCGCGCGGAGCGCAGGTGCACCTCGACCGTGCGATGCGAGATCGACAGGATATCGCCGATGTCCTGCTGGGATTTGCCTTCCCCGGCCCATTGCAGAATTTCGACTTCGCGGCGCGACAGTTGCGGGCGGCGCAGCGCCTTGAGCAAGGTGTTGGATTGCATGACGTTGTCGTGCATGTGGACGGCGGCGACCTGTAGATCGCCCACGACCTTGCGCATGAGGCTGTCCCATTCGGCGTCGTTGCAATCGCGGGTAACGGAGAGCAGGCCGAGATCGCCATAGGGGCCACGCACCGGAACGGTGATGCCACGCGCGGCAACGCCAAAGGAAGGCGCGGCGCGAAACACAGCGTCGAAAGCGTCATCATGTTCAAAGCAAGTCCAGTCGACAGGGGCGATGGACCGGCTGCCGCGACGAATGGTGGGGTCGATATGGTGCAGGTGCTTGGCCGAGTAATATTCGATCCAGCTGTCGGGATAGTTGGCGAAGCCCTGAACCGCGCCGTTCACTGGATTGGTCGTCGCATAGGACGCAAAGTCGAACTCAAGCGTGTCGCACAGCTCATTCAGGAACCGCAGAAAGCGGCCGTCAGACTCTTCGACATTGCTGAGATCGATCAAATCCAAAGCTGTGCCTCCAGTGGAGTGCGCGGATCCTCTCCGCGTTGCACAACCTTAACGAACCATAGGTGTAGATTACAACGCCATTGAGCGAACAATAGACAAAACGGCGGACTTCTTTGTTTTCGGCAGGGATTTTAGCAGGGTCAGGATTTCGAGCGCTTCCGGATCGCGCAGGAAGGCCATCGGGTCCTCGACCGCTTCCCCGGATTTTTCAGCGATCTGTTCGGGCGCGATTCCTTCGAAGAAGTAGAGGATCTCGACATCGAGTGCATCCGAGATCGCCCAGAGGCGAGACGCCGAAACGCGGTTGGCACCGGATTCGTATTTCTGGATTTGCTGGAAGCGGACACCTGCGGCGGCGGCGAGGTCGCTTTGACTGAGACCGCGGGCCTTTCGAAGCGCCTGTATTCTTTTCCCGACCATTCGATCGACATCGTTGATACGACTAATAGTCATAAAACCCCCGGGAAAAGTCACAACACGATCAGACATTTTACCGGTTGGATCAAGATTGCAAGAGTGAGTTTTATAAATTTCCAGATTAATGGAATAAACTTCCTGTAACTTGGCTTTGATCAGAGTGCTAATTTAAGAACCGGTTTATAAAGATGGAGAAGGGCGATTTGAAATGAAACGCTTTAAATACAAGGGGATATGCGGTGATCTCTCTTGTGCTTATTGGTCGAGAATTGAGGGGGCGGGTGCCAAAATATGATAAAATGTCGCAGCTTAGAGACAATGAACGCGCATAGGGGTTTAGCGGAAACGGCTCAATAAAGTGGCACATGAAAAGGGCCGCGCGGATTACCGGCGGCCCTTTCATAATCTTGTCTGGCGCACATCTTTGTGGTGCGCGCCGGGAAAGACTCAGTTTTCTTCGCTGTCTTCGTCGGCTTCGGTTTCGACGCCAGCGGTTTCAGCGAGATCGTCGTCGTCCGACGCGGCAGAGCCGATATCGTCGAACAGCTCTGCGATCTCGAATTCAGCGGCGGCTTCTTCTTCCGCTGCCAGTTCCTGGATCGATTTGCCGGAAGCCTGAAGCTCGGCCTCTTCGGGCGAGCGGGCGACGTTGAGCAGGATCGTGACCATCACCTCGGGGTGCAGGTGCACCTCGACTTCGTGCAGGCCCAGTTCCTTGATCGGCGCGCGGATGATGACCTGCTTGCGATCGAGGGAGAAGCCTTCCTCGGTGGCGACCATGGCCGCGTCACGCGTGGTGACCGAGCCGTAGAGGTTGCCGCCATCGGAGGCCTGACGGATGACGACGAACTGCTGCCCGTCGAGTTTCGCGCCAAGCGATTCGGCTTCTTTCTTGGTTTCGAGGTTGCGGGCTTCGAGCTGGGCTTTCTGCTCTTCGAACTGGGCGATGTTCTCTTTCGAGGCGGTCAGCGCCTTGCCCTGAAGCAGGAGGTAGTTGCGAGCGTAGCCGGGTTTTACATCGACGACTTCGCCCATCTGGCCCAGCTTGGCCACACGTTCGAGAAGAATGACTTGCATCGGTCTCTCTCCTTATTTCACGGCGTAGGGCAGAAGGGCGAGGAAACGGGCGCGTTTGATGGCACGGGCCAGTTCACGCTGCTTCTTGGCCGACACTGCGGTGATGCGCGAGGGGACGATCTTGCCGCGCTCGGAAATATAGCGCTGGAGCAGTTTCGTATCTTTGTAGTCGATCTTCGGCGCGTTGTCTCCCGAGAAGGGGCAGACCTTGCGACGGCGGAAAAACGGTTTTGCAGCCATGTGTCAGTGCTCCTTCGGGCTTAGTTGCGGCGTTCGCGGCGATCGCCACGTTCGTCACGTTTCTGCATCTGGATCGAGGGGCCTTCGGCGTGCTCGTCCACTTTGATCGTCAGAACGCGCATGACATCGTCATGCAGGCGCATCAGGCGTTCCATTTCCTGCACGGCAGCCGCAGGGGCGTCGGTGCGCAGGAAGGCATAGTGGCCTTTGCGGTTTTTGTTGATCTTGTAGGCCATGGTCTTCACGCCCCAGTATTCCTGATCGACCAGCTGGCCACCGTTGTCCGCGAGGACGGTGCCGAAATGTTCGATGAGGCCTTCGGCCTGGGTGTTGGAGAGATCCTGGCGCGAAATAAAGACATGCTCGTAGAGCGGCATGTGCGTCTTCCTTCATGTTCGAGCGCATTTCAAAGATGGGGCCGGATGCCTTTCCGCGGCCCCGCCACGAGAGACTGCGCAGTTCAAGTGAATTGCGGAAAGGATGCGGGGCTATACGATGGTTTGCCCGTCCGTGCAAGCCTTGGGTTCCCGGTGGGTTCCCGGTGGGTTCCCGGTGGGGCGGGTGGTTGAGAGGGCTTGGGCGATTCACCCTTGGCGTGTGCCCTGATTTGGCCGCAATCGGGCGAATTAAGGCAGGTTTAGCCCAAATTTGCCGGGGAAATACCCTGTTTCACTCCAATTCGGGTCCGATTTCATCGCCAATGTGTGGTTAACAGCCGGGCTGCGGAGACGGGAAAAGCCAAATAGGGCCGGCCAAGCGATCCTGAGCCAATTCAAATTGGCAGGGACAGAAACGAAGGGAAAGACCGATGGTTGCATATACCGACGTAATGGAGGCCGAAAAGTCCGGCAAACTTTCGCTGGCAGGCCATGCCACCAGCCGCGCGCTGAGCCATTTCATGGGTATCGTAATGAGCGTGAGTGCCTTCGGTCTCTGGATCGTGCCCGGGTCGAGCTATGATCCGCAGTTGATGCTTCTGAAGATGGGTGTGACCCTGTTCCTGATGATCGGTGGGGCGATGTTTCTGGTGGCGGCGCGCAAGGCGCATCATCCGGAAGTCCAACTCGATCCGTCGCGTGGTATCCTCAAGCTGCGCCATCGTGATGAGCGCGGCACCGTGATCGGCGAAGACGATATTTCCTATGACGACCTGAGCGAAGTGGATTTCCGCGATGGCATGTTGATTGCCCGCGACCATTTCGGCGAAATCGTTGTCGAGATGCCGGTCGAAGCCGTGGGCGATCTTGACCAAGTGCGTGCAGCCCTCGGGCCGGCATTTTCGCGCAGCGCCTGAGGATTAGGGCCTGAGGATTAGAGCCTAAGATTTAGGGCCTGAGGCTCGCTTCCTGAGGCTACAGCCGACATTTGAACTCCAAGCCGGGCCGCCGCGTCCCCGAAAGGGGCCGGCGGCTTTGCTTTTCTCTGCATTTGAAGGGGCGCGGGCCGTGTGGCGACGCGCGTGGCACGCAAGGGCGGCATTGGCGGGCGTTGCACTGGCGCGCCAGCCACGGTATTTGCGCAGCCAGACAATGCGCCCCGGGTGGGCGCACACTTGCGGGGAGAAGCAGATGAGCCGAGCATTCGTATTTCCGGGCCAAGGGGCGCAGACCATCGGCATAGGGCAGGCGCTGGCCGAGGCCTATCCGGCGGCGAAGGCCGTGTTCGACGAGGTCGATGCAGCGCTGGGGGAGAAGCTTTCTGAGCTGATCTGGGAGGGGGATCAGGATGCGCTGACCCTGACGCAGAATGCGCAGCCTGCGCTGATGGCGACGTCGCTGGCGGCGATGCGGGCGCTTGAGGCCGAGGGGGTGAAGATCACCGATGCGGCCCGTGTGGCGGGGCATTCTCTGGGCGAATATTCGGCATTGGCGGCGGCGGGCGCGCTTTCGATAAGCGATGCGGCGCGGCTCTTGCGCACGCGGGGCCGGGCCATGCAGGCGGCGGTGCCGGTGGGCGTGGGTGCGATGGCGGCGCTGTTGGGGCTTGATTTTGCAGCCGCAAGCGAAGTGGCGCAGGAAGCGGCGGGCGACGAGGTGTGCGAGGCGGCGAATGACAACGATCCGACGCAAGTGGTGATTTCGGGGCACAAGGCGGCGGTCGAGCGCGCGGTGGAGCTGGCCAAGGCGCGTGGCGCACGACGTGCGGTGCTGCTGCCGGTGTCGGCGCCGTTTCACTGCGCCCTGATGAAACCCGCGGCCGACGTGATGGCCGAGGCCTTGGCCGAGGTTGAGATCAAGAGCCCGGCCGTGCCGCTGGTGGCCAATGTGCGCGCCGCGCCGGTGAGCGACCCGGCGGAGATTCGCGCGCTGCTGGTGGAGCAGGTGACAGGATCGGTGCGCTGGCGCGAGAGTGTGCTGGCGATGGCGGGCGACGGTGTGGATGAGATCTGGGAGATCGGCGCGGGCAAGGCGCTTTGTGGTATGATCCGACGGATCGACAAGAGCATTTCCTGCCGCGCGGTGGGTGCGCCGGACGATGTGAAAGAGGCCGCGGCGGCGGTTTGAGCCGTGTATTGAGCGCTTGGTTTTGAGCGGGGGCGAAATCCTGCGAGGATTTCGTCTCGTTTTCCTACGAGGAAAACGGGGGCTTGCGGCTGGCGGTGTGCGGGGACAAAAATCCTCGCAGGATTTTTGGTCGAATTCCTCGTAGGAATTCGTTGCGGAGGGTGAAAGATGTTTGATTTGACGGGAAAATGCGCGCTGGTAACGGGCGCGTCGGGCGGCATCGGCGGCGCGATCGCCAAGGCGCTGCATGGCGCGGGGGCGACCGTGGCGCTTTCGGGCACGCGGGTAGAGCCGCTTGAGGCGCTGGCGGCGGAACTGGGCGGGCGGGCGCATGTTCTGCCGTGCAATCTTTCCGATGCGGCGGCGGTCGATACGCTGCCCAAGCAGGCGATCGAGGCGATGGGGGCGCTTGATATCCTCGTCAACAACGCAGGCATTACCCGCGATCAGGTGTTCATGCGGATGTCGGACGAGGACTGGCAGAGCGTGCTTGACGTGAACCTGACCTCGACGATGCGGTTGTGCCGTGCCGTGATGCGCCCGATGATGAAGGCGCGTTGGGGGCGGATCGTGAATATCAGCTCGATCGTCGGGGCGACGGGGAACCCCGGCCAGGCCAACTATGCCGCCTCGAAGGCGGGTATGGTGGGGATGACGAAATCCATTGCCTACGAGGTGGCCAGCCGCGGAATCACCGCCAATGCCATTGCACCCGGGTTCATCGCCACGGCGATGACCGACAAGCTGACCGACGACCAAAAGGCCAAGATCAACGCCCAGATCCCCGCCGCCCGGATGGGCAAGCCGGAAGAGATCGCGGCGGCCGTGCTTTACCTTGCCAGCGAAGAAGCGGGATATGTCACCGGGGCGACGCTGCACGTCAACGGCGGGATGGCGATGATCTGATTGCCAGCCCGAGGTGGCTAGCGGGGGAGCGCCGAAAGGGTTTGCCTTGTCCGCAACCCCTTGCTATAGGCCACGCAGATTTCGCAGGCTCGGATGGTGTATTTGGGCCCGCACGCCCCTATCTGGGGAGAGCCGCCCCGGATCCGGGGCATTCAAGAACCCCGCCGGGGGATAAAGGGCAAGACCCGGGTCGCATCGGCCCAGAATTATGAGGAACGGATCATGAGCGACGTCGCAGACCGCGTTAAGAAAATTGTTGTGGAGCACCTTGGTGTGGATGAGGCGAAAGTGACTGAAAACGCTTCGTTCATCGACGATCTGGGCGCAGACAGCCTCGACACCGTCGAGCTGGTCATGGCTTTCGAGGAAGAGTTCGGGATCGAGATCCCCGACGACGCCGCCGAGACCATCCAGACCTTCGGCGACGCGGTCAAGTTCATCTCGGAAGCCACCTGAACCGGCTGACCGAACGGACGCAAGATTGAGAACGGCCTCTGCCTGAACCGGGTGGGGGCCGTTTTCGTTGCAATATGACGTGCGCAGGATGCGGCGATAAGGACCATCGGGGACGTGGGCGATTCGCTGCACAGCAGCGGGACCGGGCCTTGCCCCGATAGGACAAGCCGCGTAAACAGCGCGCGAGAAAAGCGAATTTGGAAGGGCTGTCTTATGCGTCGAGTGGTTGTTACGGGCCTTGGACTTGTCACGCCTTTGGCCTGCGGGGTCGAAGAAACGTGGACGCGGCTACTGGATGGCGTTTCGGGGGCGGGGAAAATCACCGCATTCGACACCAGCCGTGTGACTACGGACTACGCCTGTGAGGTCAAGCATGGCGACGGCACCGATGGCACCTTCAACGCGGATGACTGGATGGAGCCGAAAGAGCGCCGCAAGGTCGATGATTTCATCCTCTATGGCATCGCAGCCGCCGATCAGGCGGTGAAGGATGCAGGCTGGACGCCGGAAGACGAAGCCTCGCGCTTGCGCACGGGCGTGATGATCGGGTCGGGCATCGGCGGCTTGAAAAGCATCGAAGCGACGACGCTGATGATGGCCGAGAAGGGCCCACGGCGGGTTTCGCCGTTCTTCATTCCCGGCGCGCTGATCAACCTGATTTCGGGTCAGGTGTCGATCCGGTATGGCTTCAAGGGGCCGAACCACGCGGTCGTGACCGCCTGTTCGACCGGCGCGCATGCGATCGGCGATGCGGCGCGACTGATCAAGTTCGGCGATGCCGATGTGATGATCGCGGGCGGGGCCGAGGCTGCGATCTGTGAAATCGGGATTGCGGGCTTCAATTCGGCGCGCGCGCTGTCGACCAAGCGCAGCGATGAGCCGGAGAAGGCCAGCCGCCCCTATGATGCGGATCGTGACGGGTTCGTCATGGGCGAGGGCGCGGGTGTTGTGGTGCTTGAAGAATACGAGCACGCCAAGGCGCGCGGTGCGAAAATCTATGCCGAGGTCGCGGGGTATGGCCTGTCGGGTGATGCCTATCACATCACCGCGCCGAGCGAAGATGGCGATGGCGGATACCGCTCGATGCAGGCCGCGCTGGGCCATGCCGGGCTGGAGCCGGGGGATATTGATTACATCAACGCCCACGGCACCAGCACCATGGCCGACACGATTGAATTGACCGCCGTTGAGCGGCTGTTGGGCGACAATGCGGGCAAGGCGACGATGTCGTCGACCAAGTCGATGACCGGGCACCTTTTGGGTGCGGCGGGGGCGATCGAGGCGATCTTCTCGATCCTCGCCATTCGCGATCAGGTGGCCCCGCCGACGATCAACCTGGACAATCCGGCGGTGGAGACGCCGCTGGACCTTGCCGCCAATAAGAAGGTCGAGCGCAAGATCGACGTGGCGCTGTCCAACAGTTTCGGCTTTGGCGGCACCAACGCCAGCGTGATTTTCCGAAAGGTCTGAACCTATGTGGCGGCACATTGCCTCGAACGCGATCACGCTGTTGATCGTGCTGGTCTTCCTCTTGGGGGGGCTGATCCTTTGGGGGCAGTCGGAATACAAGGCCGAGGGGCCGCTGGATACGCAGATCTGTTTGCGGGTGGAGCGGGGCACGAACGTAAGCCGCGTGTCGCGCAAACTTGAGGATCAGGGCGCGATCACATCAGGAACGCTGTTCCGTTTGGGAATGGATTACGCCGACCAGACAGCGAAGCTGAAGGCCGGGAGCTATCTTGTGCCCGAGCACAGCTCGATGTCGCAGATCGCCGAGATCATCACGCGCGGCGGGGCAAGCACCTGTGGCACCGAGGTGGTTTATCGTATCGGCATCGTGCGCGACCGGGTTGAAGTGCGTGAGCTTGATCCGGCGACATCGGCCTATGTCGAGAAGGCCGATTTCGTGATGGGCGAAGATGAAACGCCTGCTGAATACACCCGCGTGCGCGAGCAGGGGGACACCCGCTATCGCATCGCAATGGCCGAGGGCGTGACGACGTGGCAGGTGGTTGAGGCGCTGAAAGCCTTTGACGTGCTGAAAGGCGAGATCACCGAAGTGCCGCCCGAGGGCATGTTGGCCCCGAGCAATTACGAAGTGCGCCCGGGCGATGACCGACAGGCGCTGATCGATCAAATGCGGGATGCGCAGGAGAAAATCCTTGCCGCTGCATGGGAAGGGCGCGATCCCGACCTGCCGCTGGCCAGCCCGGAAGAAGTGTTGATCCTGGCCTCGATCATCGAGAAGGAAACCGGCGTGCCGACCGAGCGCTATGAGGTGGCGAGCGTGTTCGTCAACCGCCTGCGCAAGGGGATGCGGCTTCAGACCGACCCGACGGTGATCTATGGCATCACCAAGGGGCAGCGCATCCTTGGCCGGGGCCTGCGCCAGAGCGAATTGCGCAAGGCGACGCCCTACAACACCTACGTGATCGAAGGGCTGCCGCCGGGGCCGATTGCCAACCCGGGCCGCGAGAGCATCGAAGCGGCGGTGCATCCGGAAGATACGGATTACATCTTCTTCGTCGCCAAAACGTTGAACCCGCGTGATGGCCATGCGTTCGCGACCACGCTGGACGAGCATAACGCCAACGTGCGCCGCTACCGCGAGGCAGAAGCCAACCAATAGGGCCGCTTCGGAGCGATTCTTGCGCCGAAAAGGGGGCGGGGACGGGCCGCAAGTTCGGTCCGCCGCGCTATGCCCATTTCGTGGGCGGCCGGTTTTTCCAAGGATGAAAAGGGGTTAGCGGCCAGTTCGCTGCCGTCACCATTCTGTTGCAGGGGCACGATATTCCCAAGGGAGAACCTAAATGTCGTGGGGCTTGCCGGACGAACCACACGATATATAGTGAACGCAACGAATGGGCGGTTGGCAACGCCCGCGGGCAAGGGGCGGTGACCGTATGGACGGAGACTTCAGGACCGATTTTGTCAGGCAGCCGGGGGCGTTGAAGCAGTTTCCAGCCCTCGTTCTGAACGCCGATTACAGGCCATTATCCTACTATCCGCTCAGTCTTTGGCCGTGGCAGGAGGCGGTCAAGGCGGCCTGGCTCGACAGGGTGGATATCGTGGCCGAGTATGACCACGTCGTCAGATCGCCCTCGACCGAGATCAGGGTCCCGTCGGTGGTGGTTCTGAGAGATTACGTCAAACCAAGGAAGCGCGTGGCATTCACGCGCTTCAATCTTTTTCTGAGGGACGAATTTCGCTGCCAATACTGTGGTGCGCGCGGTGATCTGACCTTTGATCACGTGGTGCCACGGGCGGCGGGCGGTGTGACCTCTTGGGAAAACGTGGTGGCGGCATGCAGCCCGTGCAATTTGCGCAAGGGGTCGAAAAGCCTCAGGCAGGCGGGGATGAACCTGATGAAACCGCCGCGCCAGCCCGGGGCGGAGGAGCTGCGCAACCGGGGGCGCAAATTCCCGCCCGGGCATTTGCACGAAAGCTGGATGGATTTCCTTTACTGGGACGCCGAACTGGACGCGTGAGGCATGGCTTGTTTGGGAAAATAAAGTCTATTAATTCCAATTTCAGCCACCATCTCATACCCGAGTTCAAGAAGGTATTTTTGAGCGGCATAGGGCGTTGCAGACTTCGCTTCTTCCTTGGGTTTCACCTCCATAAATACAACTGGTTTAGAGGTTTTGATCATCTTAGTCGCACCTTTGAGCGCAGCCAGTTCAAACCCTTCTACATCCAGTTTAAGAAAACCCAAATCATTCAGACCCAGACTGTCCAGAGGGATTGCGGGAATATCTCCGCGGCCCTTAACTCGGCTGGTAATTGAAAGTCTACCCCAATCGCGGCCCATTCCAACATATCCACGGGTATCGGATACTGCTGCGTTGTAGAGATGCGTACGACCGTATATATCCCATTCGTATACGTTGCGCTCAAGACAAGCAAAAGTATCGCGAGAGGGCTCAAAACTGTAAGTCTTCGCGAAGACTTTGGATAGTTCGCGCGTATAAGAGCCAACATTGGCGCCACAATCAATTGCAGATTTTGTTGACATTTCGTTGTTAGGATAAGCCTCCCGGATCTTTTCAAATGCCATCAGTAGCGGTTCGACCGAACCGTTGTGCTGAATGTACATCTTCTGTAACTTGGCCTTGTTGCGCTTGCCACGAGCATCTGCGCTAGGAACCCAGTGATTTCCAATTTTATACAAGTAACGTCTCCATCTCTCAGATCATATTGCGCTTTAGTGGGGCTGTATGAGAGAGAAATAACATTTTGGTCAATACATTTTAAATATTTTCTAAGTGTCGTGCGAGATGGAAATTAATCAGTCAATGGTGCGCGTAACAAATTGGGTTGTATTGCTTCGTCGCCGTGTCGAGCCTGTGAGAGCCGAGGGTTAAGATTTTATACGCTTCCGAAACAAAGTCCCATTTGGAACACACCTAGGGGCTGGAAGGCTGTCCTGTTGCAAGGGCTGACACGGAGGAGGGAGGCTGCGGATAAGCTTGATGGCTGTGCAAGCTTCGCGCGGCAAAAAAAAGTGAACTAAGCAGTTTGCTTTTTCGTTCGATCGGCATAAATGGGGCCGACAAGGGGTGTTTTCGCCCGCATCACCATATCCCGATTTCCATCGAGACAGGAGTTTCGCCGTTGCGCTCTGTTCTTTCCGTTATGACCGCCGTTTTCCTGACCATGCCCATCGCCATGCCGGTGCAGGCGCAGGAGGTTCCCGAAACGCCCAAACCCGTGAAGCTGATGCAGCTGAGTTCGCAGCCGGTGGTGTTGCAGCGGCAATTCTTCGGGCAGGTGACGGCGCGCCAGACCGTGGACCTTGCCTTTCAGGTGGCGGGGCAGCTTGAGGAATTGAACGCGGAAGAGGGATCGACCAAGGCCAAGGGCGCGGTGATCGCGCGGCTTGATCTGGCGGGCTATGAGCGGGCGGTGGCGCAGGCCGAAGCGAATTATGCAAAGGCCAAGCGCGATGCCGAGCGGCTGGATTCGCTGAGCGGGCAGGCGGTGTCGCAGGTGCAGGTGCGCGATGCGGAAACCCAGTTGCAACTGGCCGAGATCGCTTTGGACAGTGCCAAGGACAACTTGGATCACGCGACGCTGCGCGCGCCGTTCGATGCGTTGATTGCGCGGCGTCTTGTGGCGAATTACCAGACGGTGGCGGCGGGAACGCCGGTTCTGCGCTTGCACGACATTTCGGAATTGCGGGTCGATATCAAGGTGCCCGAGGTGCTGTTTCGCCAAGCCGGGGCCGGGGACCGGGTGAGGTTCGAAGCCGAGTTGCCGGGCGATGAGACCCGTTATCCGCTGGCCCTGCGTGAATTCGAGACGGAAACCTCGAGCGTGGGACAGACCTATACGATCACGCTGGCCTATACCGAAAATCCGGGTGCCTTTGTTTTTCCGGGGGCGTCGGTGACGGTTTATGCCGCGGCCAAGGGCCGGGCACCTGATGGCATCATCCTGCCCGAGAGCGCGCTGGTTTATGACCCGGCGGGCGCGCCGGCGGTGATGGTCTATGACGATGGCAAGGTGCGGCGCGCGCCGGTCAAGATCGAGTTGCACGATGACGGGCGGCTTTACATGATCGACGGCCCCGATGAGGGCACGCAGATCGTGCTGACCGGGGCGTCGCAACTGCGCGATGGCCAGTCCGTGCGTCCCTTCACCCGAATCGGGGAGTAAGGCCAATGTCCATTGCGCGCGCGTCCATCGATAAGGCGCTGATCACATGGATTCTCATGCTGGCTTGCCTTCTGGGCGGCATCTGGGGATTTGCCACGATTGGCCGTCTGGAAGACCCTGCCTTTACCATCAAGAACGCCATCATCATCACGTCCTATCCCGGCGCCAGTGCCGAGCAGGTGGCGCGTGAGGTGTCGGAGCCGATCGAATCCGAGATCCAGAAGATGGGCGAGATTGATTTCATCACCTCGTCGAACAAGCCGGGGATCAGCCGGATTTCGGTCAATATCGAGTCGACCTATGACGGCACCGAACTGCCGGCGATCTGGACGAAGCTGCGCAACCGGGTGGAAGACGCCACCCGGAGCCTTCCGCCCGAGGCGGGCACGCCGATCGTCAACGATACCTTCGGGGATGTGTATGGCGTGTTTTATGCCGTGACCGCGCCCGGGTTCAGCGATGCCGAGGTGCACGAGATTTCCGAATTCCTGCGGCGCGAATTGCTGGCGGTGAACGGCGTGGCCGACGTGGCGGTGGCGGGGCTTCCGTCCGAGGCGATTTACGTCAATGCGCGCACCTCGATCATCACCAACCTTGGGATCGGGCCCGGCGCGATTGGGGCGGCGCTGTCGAACACCGACTCGCGCACGCAGGCCGGTAGCGTCACGCAGAACGGGCAGGACGTGCGCATTCAGGCGCCGCAGGGGTCGGACACGGTGGACGAGATTGCCAACCTGACCATTGGGGTGGGCGGCGATGTGATCGACCTTCTTGACCTTGCCACGGTGGAGCGCGCGCGCGTCACCGACCCGAGCGAGATTATCCGCTTCAACGGGCAGGAAGCGTTCACGCTGGGCGTGGCGGGCAAGGCTTCGCTGAACATCGTTGACGTGGGCGCGAGCGTGGATGCGCGGCTGGACGAGTTGATGCGCGATGTGCCTGCGGGCGTGGAGTTGCACCCGATCTATCAACAGCACGTCGTGGTGGACGAAGCCTCGAACGCGTTCCTTCTGAACCTTGGCATGTCGGTTGCGATCGTGGTGATCGTGCTGGCGCTGTTCATGGGCTGGCGGGCGGCGGTCGTGGTGGGCGCGACGCTGTTGCTGACGGTTGTCGGCACGGTGTTCCTGATGGCGATTTTCGGCATCGAGATGGAGCGGATTTCGCTGGGCGCGCTGATCATTGCGATGGGGATGCTGGTGGACAACGCCATCGTGGTGGCCGAGGGCATGCAGGGCGACATGGCACAGGGCAAATCCGCCCGCGATGCCGCCGAGGACGTGGCCAAGAAGACGCAAACGCCGCTATTGGGCGCGACGGTGATCGGCATCATGGCCTTCGCCGGGATCGGGCTAAGCCCGGATGCGACCGGGGAGTTCCTGTTTTCGCTGTTCGCGGTGATCGGGATTTCGCTGCTGCTGTCGTGGCTGCTGGCGATCACGGCGACGCCGCTTCTGGGGCATTATTTCTTCAAGGTCGGTTCGGGCGAGGACGGCGATCATTACGGTGGGCCGCTGTTCCGCGCCTATCGTGGGATGCTGTCTCTGGCGCTGACGCTGCGCCATCTGGTGATCCTTGCGCTGATCGGGATCACGGTGCTGTGCTACATCGGCTTCGGGCAGGTGAAGCAGGCGTTCTTCCCGGATTCGAACACACCGCTGTTCTATGTGCATTACAAGCTGCCGCAGGGGTCGAGCATCCATCGCGTGTCCGAGGACATGAAGGTGCTGGAAAGCTGGCTGGCGGACCGGGACGAGGTGGCTTCGGTCGCGACCTTCGTGGGCGGCGGGGCGACGCGCTTCATGCTGACCTATGCGCCCGAGGAAACCCTGCCGACCTATGGCCATTTGATCATTCGCACCCATGCGCTGGAGGAGATCCCGGCGTTGCGGGCCGATCTTGAAGCCTTTGGGCGGGCGACGCTGACGGGGGGTGAATTCCGCACCGAGCGTTTGGCCTTTGGTCCCGGTGGGGGCGCGCCGATTGCGGCGCGGTTCTCGGGACCCGATCCGGTGGTGTTGCGGCAGTTGTCCGAGCGGGCGCAGGAGGTGTTGCTTGAGTCGTCGGACCAGTTGCAGGATCTGCGCGCCGACTGGCGTGAGCGTGAATTGACCATCGTGCCGCGTTTCGCGGACGAGCGGGCCAAGGCGGCGGGGGTGTCGCGTGATGACCTGGCCCTGTCTTTGCAGTTTGGCACCGATGGCTCGCAGGTGGGGTATTACCGCGAGGCCGACCGGCTGATCCCGATCATCATCCGCAATGACAATGCCCAGAGCGACAGCGCGGCCCATCTGGCCGACCTGCCGGTCTATTCCGAGGCTGCGGGCACCTACCTTCCGGTGGCGCAGGTGATCGACGGGTTCGACTGGGAGGCGCAGAACACCTATATCGTGCGGCGCGACCGGGTGCCGACGATCACCGTCATGGCCGGGGTGCCGGCGGGGGTGAACGCATCGAGCGTGTTCAACGAGGTTCGCGGTGCGGTCGAGGCGATTGAATTGCCCGAGGGATATTCGCTTGAGTGGGGCGGGGAGTTCGAAAACTCGACCAAGGCGCAGGCGAGCCTTGGCAAGCAGCTGCCGCTGTCGTTCATCAGCATGGTGCTGATCTCGGTTCTGTTGTTCGGCACGATTCGCCAGCCGGTGATCATCTGGCTGTTGGTTCCGATGAGTGTGAACGGCGTGGCGCTGGGGCTGTTGGGAACCGGCTTGCCGTTCTCGTTCACAGCGCTTCTGGGGCTGCTGAGCCTGTCGGGGATGTTGATCAAGAACGGGATCGTGCTGGTCGAAGAGATCGACCTTGTGCGCGCCGATGGGGTGCCGTTCCGGCAAGCGATCCTTGACGCCAGCACGTCGCGTTTGAGGCCCGTGGTGCTGGCGGCGGCGACGACCATCCTTGGGATGATCCCGCTGCTGTCGGATGCGTTCTTTGCCTCGATGGCGGTGACGATCATGGGCGGGCTTGGCTTTGCCTCGATCCTCACGCTGGTGGCAGCGCCGGTGTTCTACTATAGCTTCTTTCCGAAAGAGCGGAAGGCGGATGCAGCGGCGCGCAAGGCGGCGAAGGCCAAGGCCTGAGGTTGGCGGGGGCGGCGGCTTTGGTTTAAGGCGGGCCGCCCCACGCTTTGCTATTTCCTGATTTTCACACCGTCGGGGACGGCGGAGAAATCGCTGACCTGTGCGCCTTTGACGTTGAGGTGCTGGAGGTTCTTCAACCCTTCAAGCGGGGTCAGGTCACTGACATTGGTGCGCGTCAGTTCAAGGCCGAACATCTCGGGCATGTTGGCGAGAACCGAAATGTCAGAGAGCGGCGTCCCGCTGATCCAGAGGATGCGTAGCGCGGACATGTCGTGCAGCGGGGTAATATCTGTGACCCGGGTTTGGCGCAGTTGCAGGTTGCGCAGGTCTGTCAGGCGTTCGAGAGGGGCGAGGTCCTCGAGCGCGGTGTTCTTGCTGAGAATCAGTGTGCGCAGCTTGGTCAGATTGGACAGGGGCGCGAGATCGGTGATCCGGTTGGAATAGAGCGCGAGGCTGCGCAGGTCCGTCAGATTTGCGAGAAAGCCGATATCGCTGACGGCCTGACCACCGAGCACGCCGCGCAGACTGAGCTGCCGCAGGCCCGTTGCAGAGCCGAGGGGCGTGAAATCGGCTGGCTCTTTGATCTCGATCGTCACGTTGGACAGCCGGGTCAGGGTGGCGAGCGCCTTGGTCCCCGTCACGGCAGTCGCCTTGATGTTGAGAAGGCGCAACGCATCCCAATCGCGCAGTGGCGTAAGATCGACTGTATCGCGTGGAATGTAGAGCCTGAGCCCGACGAGGCCCTTTGGCCCCTGCGCGCCGTCTTGGGCCAGTTGCGGCAGGGCGCGGGCGGCATCAATCGAGAGCGACAGGGATTTGAGACCGGCCATCGACAGCAGCGGCGTCAGATCGAGATCGCCTTCGCGGTAGATGTTGAGACTGCGGATATGGTCGGCCCCGGCGAGGGGCGAAAGATCGAAGGGTTCGTCGGGCGAATTGTCGGACACGAGGCGGATGTCTGTAACTTCTTTATCCGCCACGGTTGCGGAGAGCTGTCCGATGCTGATGTTTACGCTGCGGCCCGAGAAACGCTCGCATTTGAGGGCGCGGATTTCTCCGACGCCGAAGTGACTGATACAGGTGAACGGGCCTGTTTCCTCTGGTGTGGTCACTTCTGAGGTCTGTGCGCGGGTCACGGACGGGGACTGAATCAGGGTGAGCATGAGCGCGGCCAAAACGAGGGTGAGGCGAGAAGCTGTACGATACATAAACAAGTTCCTTGAACGGCGGACGGGTTACCGGAAGTGGGCAGCAGATAAGAAAACACCGGACACGAGGCCCGGTGTTTCAAACTGTCTTATTGAAGGCGCGATCAGCCCTGCTGCGGTGCAGCCGGCTTGGGCGCGGGCTTGCCGCCTTGGGACAGGGGATCGTCCTGACGCTGCACGGAGCCTTCGAAATGGGCGCCGCTTTCGATCGCGATGGTCTTGTGGATGATGTCGCCTTCGACGCGGGCGGTCGAGGTGAGGCGGACCTTCAGACCACGCACGCGGCCGACGATGCGGCCATTGACCACGACGTCATCGGCCATCACTTCGCCTTTGACGGTGGCGGTTTCGCCGACGGTCAGCAGGTGAGCGCGGATGTCGCCTTCGACGGTGCCTTCGATCTGGATGTCGCCGGTTGTCTTGAGGTTGCCGGTAATGTGCAGATCAGCCGACAGGACAGACGCGGGCGGCTTGGCCTTGGGCTGTGCCGGGGCCGAAGACGATTTGAACTCGCCACCCGTCGGGGCGGCGGGCATCGCGGGCTTGGTTGCCGGAGCGCCGGGATCGAGGGGTTTATGCGCGTCGGATTTGCCGGGTTCGTTGATCTTGCTTTTAGAAAACATTGTTCGCAGCCTTGATGTAAGTCATGGGATTGACGGCCTTGCCACCAACACGCACTTCATAGTGCAGATGAGGGCCGGTCACACGTCCGGATGCCCCCATATCACCTATCCGCTGTCCGCGCGAGACTTTTTGCCCCACCTTCACGCGGATTTTGTTCATGTGGGCGTAGCGGGTCTCGATCCCGAACTCGTGCTGGACCTTGACGAGGCGGCCATAGCCCGAGCTCCAACCCGCATGGGTGACCACGCCATCGGCGGTGGCATAGAGCGGTGTTCCGACGGGTCCGGCGAAATCGACACCCTTGTGCAGACGGCGTCCGCCGGTCTTGGGATCGCGACGATAGCCGAAGCCAGAGGTGAAGCGGAACTTGTCTTTGACCGGGATCGCGAAGGGCGCTTTGGTGGCGGCGATGCGATAGAGATTGAGCCGGTCCATCTGGTTGAGGATGCGGTTGGCGCGCATCGTGTCTGGGCTCGGCTCGCTGCCTTTGGTCGAGAAGGTGAGCGGGGTGAGCGGGCCACCCTGGCCGGAATAGCCGCGGCGCACCTGCTTGAGCAGGCTGTCGGGGTTCATACCGGCCTGACGAAACATCTTGTCGAGCGGCTCGACCGAGATCGTCATGGCATCTTCGAGTTGGCGGAAGATCTGGTCGTTCTGATCCTGCATCAGCTTGATCTGGAGCGCCATGTCATCGGCTTGCTGTAGCGCGTCCTGAGCATCGGCGACGACCTTGTCACGTTCGGCCGCGGTGTCAGCCAGAGCGCCTTGCAGCACGGAAATGGCGCCGTTGCTGACCGAGCTTTGGCCGGGCAGGGCGCTGCCGCCTTCGGCCATGGCGGTTTGCAGTTCCTGTGCGGATTTGCGCGCGGTGTCGCGTTCTTTCATGGTGCGGCGCAGGGTGGTCTGGATCACCTCGATGCCGGTTTCGAGTTCGCGACGACGGGTTTCCGACGACAGCAATTCGGATTGCATCCGGCTGATCTGGGCCAGTGCGGTGTTGAAGCGGTCCTGTGCGGCGAGGGCTTCTTCGGCGCGCATGTCGCGCTCTTCCGCGAGGAAATTGAGCCGGGCGGCATAGGTGCGCTGATCGCGCTTGGCCTGTTCGCGGAAATTGCCCGAACCGATCGAGTCCATCAGCAGGATCGCGGTGGCGATGATCGCCCATGCGAGGATCAGGGCAGAGCCGAGAAAGCCCGCCATCTGAACATGCGGGCGAAGCCGGATGAAGCGTGTATCGCTATCAGAGCGTAGGAATACGCGACGCTCGGGAAAGAACCGCTCTAGGAGCGAATGCATTTTGATTGCAAGTCGTGACCGCAAGTGATTGTTCCTCTGTCCCATCCCATGATCGGGCACCCCGTCCCCAAGGGTGCGTCCGCGAAGTGCTTACCCACCGGTTGACGGGGGCGCAACAATTTTACGCGTCGTGATTCCATTGGTCGCAGCAGAGCACGGCAACCGGCGAAAAACCGCCGACTCCTAAGGGCTTGCCTGCGAAAGCTCGCCGAGCGGGACAGGTTACGTAAGGGACCTTGGGTGGGGGAGATTGAGCCGGGCGGCGCTGGCTGTCGGTTAGCCCTTGCGCGCGCGGGCCGGGGTTTCATCCGCGAGCGGCCAGTAGAAATCGGGCGGGATGCCTGCCTCGGCGCGTTTTTCCTCGTTAAAAGGCGGTTTGAGGGCGCCGTGGAAGTATTTGCGCACGAGGCGGTGAAACTCGCCCTGCGGGTCGATGTCGTGGCGCCCGCACAGGAAGTGGAACCACTTGGAGCCATAGGCAACATGGCCGACTTCCTCGGCATAGATAACTTCGAGCGCGGCGAGGGTTTGGGTGTCGTTCGCCTTGCGGAAAATCTCGATCATGCCGGGGGTCACGTCGAGGCCGCGCGCTTCGAGCACCATGGGGACGACGGCGAGGCGGCCCATGATGTCATCCACCGTATCCTCGGCGGCGCGCCACATGCCGGCATGGGCCGGAAGGGCGCCATAATGGCTGCCTTGTGCTTCAAGACAATCGCATACGAGGTTGAAATGCTTGGACTCTTCGTCGGCAGCCTTGACCCAGTCATCGTAGAAGCCGAGCGGCATTTTCACGTCCGTGAAGCGGGCGATGATATCCCAGTGCAGGTCGACGGCGTTCAACTCGATATGCGCCACCGCATGGAGAAGCGCGATCCGGCCTTGTGGGCTTCCGGGTTTGCGCTTGGGCACGTCGCGCGGATCGCGCAACTCGGGCTGGTCGGGCCGGGCGGGGCGCAAGGGCGGGGTCGCGGTGCCGATGGGAAGCGCCTCGCCCGCGGCGCGGGCGGCGCGCCA
The DNA here is from genome assembly GCA_030848925.1 of Rhodalgimonas zhirmunskyi. Lineage (GTDB taxonomy): Bacteria > Pseudomonadota > Alphaproteobacteria > Rhodobacterales > Rhodobacteraceae > Rhodalgimonas > Rhodalgimonas zhirmunskyi. Next base: position 105,019 of record JANFFA010000004.1, on the reverse strand, counting down.
CGTGGCGGCATGGGCATGGCTGAGCGCGGTCTTGGCGCGGCCATCCGCGGTGGTGAGCACCTCGGTGGCCATTTCGGCGAGGGTTTGGGGCATTCGGTGTCCTTCGGGCGAATTTGGCGGGCGTTAACCCATGTCTTTCAGGGCGGCGAGCACCTCTTCGGCGTGGCCGTCGACCTTGACCTTGGGCCAATCCTTGACGATCTCGCCCTTGGCATCGATCAGGAAGGTGGAGCGGACGATGCCCATGTGGGTCTTGCCATACATCTTCTTTTCCTGCCAGACGCCGTAATCCTCGCAGGTGGTGCCGTTTTCATCGGAGAGCAGCGGGATGGTCAGCTCCTGCTTGTCGATGAAGCGGGCGTGGGATTTGAGGCTGTCCTTGGAGATGCCGAAAACCTTAGTGCCGAGCGCGTTGAATTCGGGCAGGAGGTGCGAGAAGGCCTGACTTTCCTTGGTGCAGCCCGAGGTGTTGTCGCGCGGGTAGAAGAACAGAACGACCGGCGCGGGGCGCAGGGCCGACAGCGTTATTTCAGCGCTTTCTCCATCGGCGGTGATGCAGGGCAGGGTGAACTCCGGGGCGGGGCGGGGAAGAGTGGACATCTGGTCACCTTGTTGTGGTTGCGCGAATTCTGGTTCCATATTTAAGCCGGACAGGCGAGAATGAAACCGTAAAGCGAAAAGGGCGGCAAACGCCCGATTGAGCAGGGTGCGCCGATAATGGGCGCGGTAAATGAGCGGCGATGAGCGACAAGCCCGAAATCACCACTGAACCCGAAGACACGCCGCGCGCAGGCGATGGCGACGCCTGTGGTGATGCGGCACAGGCACTGGCGGCGGATGCGAAATCCGGCGCGCTGCCGTCCTTTCTGCGTGCGCCCGGGGCGCAGGGGGAAAAGGCGCAGGGGGAAAAGGATGACCTGTCAGAGATAGAGCCTCATGAGAGCGCGGAGGATCAGAGCGAAACCGAGCAGACGGATGCCGGTGGTCCGCTTGCGGGCGCGACGGTTGAAGATCCCGAGAGCGCTGAGGCCGGGGCGGGTGATGAGACGGCCGATGAGACGGATGGGGATAAGGCCGATTGGCCGGAGGGCGAAGAGATCGACGGGCCGGAGGGCGAAGAGAGCGACGAGCCGGAGGGCGATGAGACCCCTGTCGGTGATCTGGCCGGTGACGTGATCGACGAGGAGGCCGTGGGCGGTGCGGCCGACGTCGAAGAAGAGTCAGCCGGGACGCCGGAGCAAGAGCAAAGCGAAGAAACCCTCGGCGCAGCGGCCATTGCCCCCACGCGCAAGCCGCGCAGCAAGCGGCACAAGATCGGGTTGGCGGGGCTGATCCTGATCGCTGTTCTGACGATTGTTGGCGGGGTCACGGTGCTGTTGTTGATCGGGCGGCCGCTTGTTGCGCCAGCGTGGCTGGAGGCCCGGATCGAGGATCAGGTGAACCGGCGTCTTGCCGGGGCGAAGGTGGGGTTCGGCGAGGTGGCGCTTGTTGTTGAAGAGGGTTGGAAGCCCCGCTTGCACCTGCGCGATGTGGATTTTGCCGATGCCGAGGGGCGGCATCTTTTGCGGCTTTCGGATGTCGAGGCGACGCTGGCGATGCAGCCGCTGTTGCGCGGCGAAGTGCAGCCGGCGCGGATCTGGCTTTCGGGCGCGATCGTGGTGGTGCGGCGCGATAAGGACGGCAATGTCGAGTTGAGCTTCGGCGAGGGCGGGGCCAGCGCGCAGCAGGCGGCGGGCTTCATGCAGCTTATGGCGCGCGCGGATACCGCCCTGAGCACCCCGGCGCTGGCCGATCTAAAAAGTTTCGAGGCGAATGGATTGAGCGTGCGCTTCGAGGACGTGCGGGCCGGGCGTGGCTGGACGGTGGATGGTGGGCGTGTGGCGTTGACGCGGGCCGATGACACCCTGTCGATCCGGGGCGATTTCGCGCTGTTGAGCGGGCGCGCCTATGCCTCGACGTTGGGGATGAGCTATAACAGCCGGATCGGCAGTGCGGCGGCGCAGTTCGGGATGAATTTCGAAGATGTGCCGGCCAGCGATATCGCGGTGCAATCGCCCGCGCTTTACTGGCTCAACGTGCTGCGCGCACCGATTTCGGGGGCGCTGAGGGGCAGCACGGATGAGGCGGGCAGCCTTGGGCCGTTGTCAGCGACGCTGAGGATCGGCGAGGGCGTGTTGCAGCCCACGGACGAAACCAAGCCGATCCCGTTCAAATCGGCGCAGAGCTATTTCACCTACGACCCGGCGGCGCAATCGATGCGGTTCGACGAGATGACGATCGACAGCGCATGGGGCCGCGCCAAGGCCGAAGGCAAGGTGGCGATGGGCCGGTTGGAAAACGGGCTGCCGCGCGAATTCATCGGCCAGATGACCGTGACCGAAATCGCCGCCAACCCGATGGACCTTTACCCGGAGCCCGTGCGGTTGACCGACGTGATGATGGTATCGCGGCTGGAACTGGCGCCGTTCCGTTTTACCGTGGGGCAGATGACGGTGCGCGATGGCGACAGCCGTCTAGTCCTTGGGGGCGAATTGCGGGCCGGTGAGGCGGGTTGGGACCTGAGCCTTGACGGGCGGATGAACAAGATGGGGCCGGAGCGGCTGTTGGAGCTGTGGCCCGAGAGCGTGAAGCCGCGCACCCGGACTTGGATCGTCGAGAACATCCTTGCCGGGCAGATGCGCAATATCCAGCTGGGCCTGAAAACGCAGCCGGGCGACGAGAAGCCGGCGCTGTTTCTGGGCTTCGATTTCGAGGATGTCTCGACGCTGTTCCTCAAGACCATGCCGCCGGCGACGGGCGGGCGCGGCCATGCCACGCTGTCCAATCATCGCTTTACCGTGGTGGCCAATGCGGGGCAGGTCGCACCCGATAGGGGTGGGCCGGTGCAGATCGCGGGCACGGTGTTTACCATTCCGGATGTGCGTGTGAACGAGGGGCCGGGGGAGGTTGATCTTGTCACGCGCTCGTCGATCACGGCGGCGCTTTCGCTGCTGGATCGAGAGCAGTTTCGCTTTATCTCGAAAGCCGGGCAGAGCATCGACGTTGCCACCGGGCGGGCCGATGTGAAGGGGCATATCGACTTCCTGCGCAAGAAGAACCAGCCGCCCGAGTCGGTGAAGTTCACGGCCCAAGCCACGCTGCGCGATGTGGTGAGCGAGCGCATCGTGCCGGGTAAGAAACTGACCGCTGCGCAACTGGCGCTTGAGGCGAGCAACACGCAACTGAAGATCAGCGGGCCGGGGCAGGTGGGCGACGTGAAGGCGGATGCGACCTTTGAGGCGCCGCTGGGCAAGGCGGGGGCCACCAGCACGGTGCGCGGCTGGGTCGAGTTGAGCCCCACCTTCGTGCGCGAATTCAACCTTGGCCTGCCAAGTGGCAGCGTGTCGGGCGCGGGACGGGGCGATCTGGCGATTGATTTGAAACGGGGTGAAAAGCCGGAATTCAGCCTGACCTCGAATTTAAGTGGGCTGGGGTTGAGCGTGCCGCAGATCGGCTGGTCGATGAGCCGGGGCGCGACCGGGCGCCTGAAGGTGGCCGGGCGGCTGGGCAGTCCTGTTGAGGTGAGCGAGATCGTGCTGGATGCGCCGGGGCTGGAGGCGACCGGGCGGCTGGTGCTGGGGGCGGACAGTTCGTTCCAACAGGCGCAGTTTTCGCGGATCAAGGCGGGAAGCTGGCTTGATGCGCCGGTGACGTTGGTTAGCCGGGGCGCGGGGGCATCGCCGGAGGTGCGGGTCGAGGGCGGCTCGGTCGATCTGAGCCAGACCGAGATCGGCGAGGGCGAGGGCAGCGGCAACAGTCAGGGCCAGGGCGGTGGGCCGATGAACGTGCGGCTGGACCGGCTGCGTATTTCCGAAAGCATCGCGCTGACCAATTTCGTCGGGCAGTTCAGCACCGCCAAGGGGATCGACGGCAATTTTCAGGGCCGGGTGAATGGCGGCGCGGCGGTGACGGGGCGGGTCGTGCCGAGAAACGGGCGCAGCGCGTTTCGCATCCAGTCGAAGGATGCGGGGGGCGTGTTCCGCTCGTCCGGGTTGCTGGAAAACGCGCATGGCGGTGAGTTGGACCTGACCCTTTTGCCGAGCGGTGGGCCGGGGCGCTATGACGGCACGCTCGAGTCCAAGAACGTCTGGCTGCGCAAGGCACCGGCAATGGCCGAGTTGTTGAACGCGATCAGCGTGATCGGGCTGCTGGAGCAGCTATCGGGGCGCGGTATCCTGTTTGGCGAGGTCGAGGCGAAGTTCCACCTGTCGCCCAAGCAGGTGACGCTGTTCCGGTCGAGCGCGGTGGGCGCGTCGATGGGGATTTCGATGGACGGGTATTACTATTTCGACAGCTCCACCATGCGGTTTCAGGGCACGGTGTCGCCGATCTACCTTGTCAACGCGGTGGGCGCGGTGCTGACCCGCAAGGGCGAGGGGCTGTTGGGGTTCAGTTACAAGCTGGAAGGAACGCCGGACAAGCCGAAGGTGAAGGTCAACCCGCTTTCGATCTTGACGCCGGGGATGTTCAGGGAGATTTTCCGCCGTCCGCCACCAAGGGTGGCGGAGTAACTGACCTGACCGCCACCAAGGGTGGCGGAGTAACTGACCTGACCGCCGCCAAGGGGGACGGGGTGATCCGAAACTTGCGGCATAAGGCGCGCTGATGCAGCTTTCTGATTTCGATTTCGACCTGCCCGAGGGGCGGATTGCCACGCGGCCGGCGAACCCGCGCTCTTCTGCGCGGCTGTTGGTGGCCGAGGGTGAGACGATCACCGATGCGCGGGTCAGTGATCTGTGCGATTGGCTGCGCCCGGGTGATCGGCTGGTGCTGAACGACACGCGGGTGATCCCGGCGCGCCTGTCGGGCGCGCGGGTACGCCATGGCGAGGCGGGCGAGACGCGGGCGGCGATGGAGGCGACGCTGACCCAGCCGCGGGCCGACGGGCGCTGGGCGGCGCTGGTGAAGCCGTTGCGCAAGCTGCGCGAGGGCGACCGGATCGAGTTCGGCGCGGGGCTTGAGGCGGTTTGCGTGGCGAAAGAGGCCGGGCAGGCGGTGCTGGAGTTCAACCTTGAGGGCGATGCGTTCGACGCGGCGCTGGATCAGGCGGGCGCGATGCCCTTGCCGCCCTATATCGAGGCGCAGCGCAAGGCCGATGCGCAGGACCGCGAGGATTACCAGACCGTCTGGGCCGAGAAGCCCGGCGCGGTGGCGGCACCAACCGCAAGCCTGCATTTCGACGACGCGCTGTTGGCGCGGTTGCGCGCGCATGGCGTGGCGTTCACCCATGTGACGCTGCACGTGGGGGCGGGGACGTTCCTGCCGGTGAAGGTCGAGGATGTGACCAAGCACAAGATGCACGCCGAGTGGGGCGAGGTGACGGCAGAGGCGGCAAAAGAGATCGCACAGACCAAGGCCCAAGGGGGGCGGGTGATTCCGGTGGGCACCACCGCGCTGCGCCTGATCGAAAGCGCAGCGCGCGAGACGGGCATGATTGCGCCGTGGCGGGGCGAGACGGATATCTTCATCTATCCCGGTTTCGAATTCGCGGTAGCCGATGCGCTGATGACGAATTTCCACCTGCCGAAGTCGACTTTGATGATGCTGGTCGCCGCCTTGATGGGGCATGACAGGATCATGAAAATCTACGGTCATGCGGTTGCAGAGAACTATCGTTTCTTTTCTTATGGCGACGCGTCGTTGTTGATCCCCTGAAGGGGCGCAAATGGCGCGGACATGTCGCTTTTCGGACGGACCGCGCGGGTGGCGCCGTGCGACGGGAGGCGTTCAACGCGGCCGGTAAGACGGTCCGGCACGACAGGTCGCAAAGATGGGCCTTGAAGACAGGTCGCAGAGCTGCACCTGAGACCTAAACCTGAGGCACGGGAGCCACCAGATGATCCAATTTCTAGCCGGAAGCTGGGCGCTTTTGCTTGGCATGATGTTGCTTATGGTGGGCAACGGCCTTCAGGGGACGCTGCTGGGTGTGCGCGGCGAGATGGCCGACTTTTCGACCTTTGAGATGTCGATCGTGATGTCGTCTTATTTCGTGGGCTTTCTGGGGGGGTCTTACCTGACGCCGGGGTTGATCCGGCGGGTGGGGCATGTGCGGGTGTTCTCGGCGTTGGCGTCGTTCATCTCGGCTGTGCTGGTGCTTTACGCGGTCTGGATCAATCCGTGGGGCTGGTCGGTTCTGCGGGTGATTATCGGTTTCTGCTTTTCGGGCGTGTACGTGACCGCCGAAAGCTGGCTCAACAACGCGGCCACGAACGAGACGCGCGGCAAGGCGCTGTCGCTTTATATGATCACCATGATGCTGGGGATCGTGATCGCGCAGGGGCTGCTTCTGGTGGCCGATCCCGGCGGGTTCTTGCTGTTCATCATTCCGTCTGTTCTGGTTTCGATCAGCTTTGCGCCGATCCTGCTTTCGGTGCAGCCGACCCCGGCTCATGAGAGCACCAAGCCGATGAGCCTGCGCCAGTTGTACGAGGTTTCGCCGCTGGGCGTGGTGGGGATGGTTCTGCTGGGGTTGGTGTTTTCGGCCCAGTTCGGCATGGCGGCGGTTTACGGCGCGCAGGCCAAGCTGACCCTTGCGCAAATCTCGATGTTTGTTTCGGCCTTCTACGTCGGGGCGACGCTGCTGCAATATCCGCTGGGCTGGATATCGGACCGGATGGATCGGCGGCTGCTGATCCTTGGGGTGTCGGTGCTGGGTGGGGCCGGGGCCCTGATCGGTGCGCTGTTCGGCGGATATTTTCCGGCGCTGTTGATTTCGGCCTTCATCGTGGGCGGCACGTCGAACCCGCTGTATTCCTTGCTGATCGCCTATACGAACGACTTCGTGGAGTATGAGGATATGGCCGCCGTTTCCGGCGGGCTGGTGTTCGTCAACGGGCTGGGTGCAATCGCGGGGCCGGTGATCACCGGCTGGGCGATGGGCGTGGTGGGCGCGCCGGGGTATTTCCACTTCCTTGCGCTGATCCTGTTCGCGATGGCGGGCTATGCAGCATGGCGGATGACGGTGCGCGCGGCGCCTTCGGTAGAAGACACCAGCGCCTATGTCGCGGTGTCTATGGCGGCCTCGCCGATGGCGGTCGAAATCTCGGTCGAAGAGATGGAAGAGCACGAAAATGCAGCAGAGTCATAAAATGTCGCAATCTGACATGAAACTTTACTGTTCATTCGCGATAAGGAATGTGTAACGTTTACATGACGTAACGTTCCCAGGGTGAGGAGGGGCCCCGATGATCGGTCCTGACGAGATTTTAGAATTCTGGCTTGATGAGGTTGGGCCCAAGGGCTGGTACGAGGCCTCGGATGAGTTGGATGACACCATTCGCGAAAGGTTCCTGCCTGCATGGGAGGCCGCCTGCGAGGGCCGGTTCTCGCTTTGGCTGACCTATCCCAGTGGGGCGCTGGCCTATATCATCCTGCTTGATCAATTCCCGCGCAACATGTTCCGAGGCGAGGCCAAGGCGTTTTGCAGCGACAAGATCGCGCTGGCCGCGGCCAAGGCGGCGGTGCACAAGGGTTGGGACATGAAGATCGACGAACCGGCGCGGCAGTTCTTCTATTTGCCGATGATGCACAGCGAATGCCTGAGCGATCAGGACCGGTCCGTGCGGTTGATCAAGGAGCGGATGCCCGAAACGGGGGAACCGAACCTGTTGCATGCCAAGGCGCATCGCGAGGTGATCCGCACCTTTGGACGCTTCCCTTATCGCAACGATGCGCTGGACCGGCGCAGCACCGATACCGAGGCCGATTACGTTGACGGCGGCGGCTATGGCAGCACGGTGCGCGAGATGCAGGCTGCAAGCTAAGCCATTGATCCTTAAAGTTTGAAAGAGGGGCGTCCGAGATGGGCGCCCCTTTTTCATGGCCGTTTGCCGGGCGCGTTGTGGCCTTTCTCGAAATAGTTTAATGTCAAACTAATTCCGGAATCATGAGGGTAGACCGATGGCCGCCAAGACTTTCGACATGATCGTGATCGGGGCAGGCCCCGGTGGATACGTCGCCGCCATTCGCGGCGCGCAGCTTGGGCTGAGCGTGGCCGTGGTGGAACGGGAAAACCTGGGCGGGATCTGCCTTAACTGGGGGTGTATTCCGACCAAGGCGCTGCTGCGTTCGTCCGAGGTGTTTCACCTGATGCACCGGGCCAAGGAGTTCGGCCTTTCGGTGGAAAAGCCGGGCTATGACCTGAAGAAGGTGGTCGAACGTTCGCGCGGGGTGGCCAAGCAACTGTCCGGTGGGGTCGCGCATCTGCTCAAGAAGAACAAGGTCACGGTGGTGATGGGCGAGGCGACGATCCCGGCCAAGGGCAAGGTTTCGGTCAAGACCGACAAGGGCAGCGAGGAGTTGAGCGCCAAGCATATCGTGGTGGCAACAGGCGCGCGGGCGCGCGAGCTTCCGGGGCTTGAGGCGGATGGCGATCTGGTCTGGACCTATCGTCACGCGCTGAACCCGCCGCGGATGCCGAAAAAGCTGTTGGTGATCGGATCGGGCGCGATCGGGATCGAATTCGCGAGTTTTTACAACACGCTGGGGTCCGAAACGACCGTGGTCGAGGTGATGGACCGCGTCCTGCCGGTTGAGGATGCCGAGATCAGCGCCTTCGCCAAGAAGCAGTTCGTCAAGCAGGGCATGAAGATCATGGAGAAAGCCATGGTCAAGCAGCTTGATCGCGGCAAGGGAAAGGTGACGGCCCATATCGAGGTCGGCGGCAAGGTTGAGACGCAAGAGTTCGACACGGTGATTTCCGCCGTCGGGATCGTCGGGAATACCGAGGGGCTGGGCCTTGAGGCGCTGGGCGTGACGGTGGACCGGACGCATGTGACGGTGGATGAATATTGCCGCACTGGCGTGGACGGGATTTACGCTATCGGCGATATCGCGGGCGCGCCGTGGTTGGCGCACAAGGCCAGCCATGAGGGCGTGATGATCGCCGAGATGATCGCAGGCGGGCATCCGCACCCGGTGCGCCCCGAAAGCATTGCCGGCTGCACCTATTGCCAGCCGCAGGTGGCGAGCGTGGGCCTGACCGAGGCCAAGGCCAAGGAGGCGGGTTACGAGGTCAACGTGGGCCGTTTCCCCTTTATCGGCAACGGCAAGGCGATCGCGCTGGGCGAGCCGGAAGGCATGGTGAAAACGGTGTTCGACGCCAAGACCGGCGAGCTGCTGGGCGCGCATATGGTGGGGGCGGAAGTGACCGAGCTGATCCAAGGCTATGTCATCGGGCGCACGCTTGAGACGACCGAGGAAGAGCTGATGAACACGGTCTTCCCGCATCCGACGCTATCGGAGATGATGCACGAGAGCGTTTTGGACGCCTATGGGCGCGCGATCCACTTCTAGGTTTTGCGCCGTGTGAGGGGCGGGGTGGATCAGGCGCGTTCCGTCGCGCCGCCGCCGCGCACCCAGTCGTGCAGCCCGCCGAGGTTGCGCACGTCCTTGAAGCCCATTTTGGAGAGGATCTGGCCCGCTTGGTTCGAGCGGGCGCCGGTGGCGCAATAAAGCGCGACGGTTTTCGCGGGATCGAGGGCATCGGCCCCGCCGCCGCTGCGGGGATCGCATTGCTGCACCAGTTGCATCATCGGGATGTGTTTCGCGCCCTTGGCCTTGCCGGTGGCCTGCACTTCGCCCGCTTCGCGGATGTCGATCAGCTGCACAGAGCCATCGGCCACACCGGCCACCGCCTCGTCTGGGGTGATGCGCGGCGTGCCGCCGCCGAACAATCCGAACATGTTTGATCCTCTCGAAATCCTTGCCCCAAATCCTTGCCGCGCGGAGGGGCGTGTTGCGGCAGATATAACATTCAGCCGATTGAATGTGAAGCGGTGCGGCGGAAGCATTAAGCGGAAAAGTAAATGTTCCGCTTATGTTCACTGATTTGGGTTGGAAGATCGCCAAGCATTGACTATCTGTTGAGCAATCGAACCGGGGGGCTTTTGATGGCCGAGCTGAAGCAGATCGAAATTCGCGGCGCGCGCGAGCACAATCTCAAGAACATCGACGTGGATATTCCGCGCGATGAGCTTGTGGTGATTACCGGGCTGTCCGGGTCGGGGAAATCCTCGCTTGCCTTTGACACGATCTATGCCGAGGGGCAGCGGCGCTATGTCGAGAGCCTGTCGGCCTATGCGCGCCAGTTCCTCGACATGATGGAAAAGCCCGATGTGGATCATATCAGCGGGCTGTCCCCGGCGATTTCCATCGAGCAGAAGACAACATCGAAAAACCCGCGCTCGACCGTGGGCACGGTGACCGAGATCTATGACTACCTGCGGCTGTTGTTTGCCCGCGCTGGCACGCCCTATTCGCCAGCGACGGGGATGCCGATCGAGGCGCAGCAGGTTCAGGATATGGTTGACCGGATCATGGCCATGGAAGAGGGCACGCGTGCCTATCTTCTGGCGCCGATGCTGCGTGACCGAAAGGGCGAGTTCCGCAAGGAATTCATCGAGTTGCGCAAGCAGGGTTTCCAGCGGGTGAAGGTGGACGGGGAATTTTACGAGCTTGAGGATCCGCCCAAGCTCGACAAGAAATTCCGCCATGACATCGATGTGGTGGTCGACCGGATCGTGGTTCGCGAGGGGATGGAGACGCGGCTGGCCGACAGTCTGCGCACCGCGCTGGACCTTGCCGACGGGATTGCCGTGCTGGAGACCGCACCAAAGGAAGGCGACCCCGAGCGGATGACCTTCTCGGAGAATTTCGCCTGTCCGGTCAGCGGGTTCACCATTCCGGAGATCGAGCCGCGCTTGTTTTCGTTCAACGCGCCTTTCGGGGCCTGCCCCGAGTGTGACGGGTTGGGGGTAGAGCTGTTCTTTGACGAGCGGTTGGTGGTGCCTGATGCGGCGCTGAAAATTTCGGACGGGGCGCTGGCGCCGTGGCGCAAGGGTAAATCGCCCTATTTCCTGCAAACGATCGAGGCGCTGGCGCGGCATTACGAATTCGACGCGGCGACGCCTTGGAAAGACCTGCCCGCGCATGTGCAGCAGGTGTTTCTTTACGGGTCGGGCGAGGAGGAAATCCAGTTCCGCTATGACGAGGGCGGGCGGGTGTATCAGGTGAGCCGCGTGTTCGAGGGGGTGATCCCCAACATGGAGCGGCGCTATCGCGAGACCGATTCAAGCTGGGTGCGCGAGGAATTCGAACGCTACCAGAATAACCGCCCCTGTGGCACCTGCGGCGGGTATCGCCTGCGTGAAGAGGCGCTGGCGGTGAAAATCGGCACGCCCGACAACCTGATGCATATCGGTCAGTTGGTGCAGATGAGCATCCGCGAGGCGCTGGCCTGGGTCGAGGCCGCGCCCGAGGCGCTGAGCAAGCAGAAGAACGAGATTGCGCGCGCCATTCTGAAGGAGATTCGCGAGCGTCTTGGATTCCTGAATAACGTTGGATTGGAATACCTTACGCTGTCACGTTCAAGTGGCACCTTAAGTGGCGGAGAGAGCCAACGCATCCGGTTGGCAAGCCAGATCGGCAGCGGGCTGACCGGGGTGCTTTACGTGCTGGACGAGCCGTCGATCGGGCTGCACCAGCGTGACAACGGGCGGCTTTTGACCACGCTCAAGAACCTGCGCGATCAGGGCAATACCGTGATCGTGGTGGAGCATGACGAGGAAGCCATCCGCGAGGCGGATTACGTGTTCGACATCGGCCCCGGCGCGGGGGTGCATGGCGGGCAAGTGGTGAGCCACGGCAAGCCGGAAGAGATCGCGGCGGATGCGGCTTCGGTTACCGGGCAATACCTTTCAGGCGCGCGCACCATTCCGTTTTCGCCCGAGCGGCGGAAGGGGAACGGCAAGAAGGTGACGGTGGTGAAGGCCACGGGCAACAACCTGCAAAACGTGACGGCCGATTTCCCGCTGGGCAAGTTCGTGTGCGTCACCGGCGTGTCGGGCGGGGGGAAATCGACGCTGACCATCGAGACGCTGTTCAAGACCGCCTCCATGCGGCTGAACGGTGCACGCCAGACGCCTGCGCCTTGCGAGACGATCAAGGGGTTGGAGCACCTCGACAAGGTGATCGACATCGACCAGCGCCCCATTGGGCGCACGCCACGGTCCAACCCGGCCACCTATACGGGGGCGTTTACGCCGATCCGCGATTGGTTTGCGGGGCTGCCCGAGGCCAAGGCGCGGGGCTACAAGCCGGGGCGGTTTTCCTTCAACGTGAAGGGCGGGCGCTGTGAGGCGTGTCAGGGCGATGGTGTGATCAAGATCGAGATGCACTTCCTGCCCGATGTTTATGTCGAGTGCGAGACCTGCAAAGGCGCGCGCTACAATCGCGAAACCTTGGAAATTCGCTTCAAGGGCAAGAGCATAGCCGATGTTCTTGATATGACGGTTGAAGAGGCGCAGACCTTCTTCAAGGCGGTGCCGAGCATCCGTGACAAGATGGATGCGCTGATGCGCGTGGGGCTTGGCTATATCAAGGTGGGCCAACAGGCGACGACGCTTTCGGGCGGTGAGGCGCAGCGGGTGAAGCTTTCGAAGGAACTGGCCAAGCGCAGCACGGGGCGCACGCTTTATATCCTTGATGAACCGACGACCGGCTTGCATTTCGAGGATGTGCGCAAGCTGCTTGAGGTGCTGCACGAGTTGGTGGATCAGGGCAATACGGTTGTCGTGATCGAACATAACCTCGACGTGATCAAGACCGCCGACTGGATCATCGACATCGGCCCCGAGGGCGGTGATGGCGGTGGTCGGATCGTTGCCAAGGGCACGCCCGAGAAGATCGCCGAAGTGGGCGAGAGTTATACCGGGCAATACCTGAAGCCGATGCTGGAGGTGGCGAAAGCCGCTAAAGGAAAGGCGCGGCGGACGGCGGCGGAGTAGGCAGACTAGTCTGTGCCCTTGGTCTGGCTTGCCCTGACCGGCGGTTTGGGAAAAGATCGTCACGACTGGCCCTAGGCGGGCGCATTATCGGGGCGAAATTCGCATGACGCATCGCAGGAAGCTGGGCATAGCCCTTGGATCGGGCGGTGCGCGCGGCTGGTGCCATATCGGGGTTCTCAAGGAACTGGACGCGATGGGCGTGCGCCCCGCGCTTGTGGCCGGGTGTTCGATGGGGGCGCTTGTGGGCGCGGCCTGGGCCGGGGGTGTTCTGGACAGGTTGGAGGATTGGGCGCGTGCGCTGACCCGGCAGCGGTTCGTGTCCTATGCCGATGTGCGGTTTGGCAGCGGCGGCGTGGTCAAGGGGCGCGCGATTGCGGAAATCCTTACCAGCCTTGGCCTTCCCGACCGGATCGAAGACCTTGCCTTGCCTTTTGTTGCGGTGGCGACCGACCTTGAGACGGGGCGCGAAGTCTGGTTGCAGGAGGGGAGCCTTGCCGATGCGGTGCGGGCGTCGATTTCGATTCCCGGGGTGTTTGCGCCACATTACCTTGATGGGCGCTGGTTGCTGGATGGCGGGTTGATCAACCCGGTGCCGACCTCGGCCAGCCGGGCGCTTGGCGCGGATGCGACCATTGCGGTCAATCCCAATGCGCGGCGCGGCGGGCAGATCTGGCATGCGCCGGCGCCGGAAGAAGGATTTCTGAGCAAGCTCGGCTCGCCCGAGTTGTTGGCGCAATTGCCGATTCCGCTGCGCGAGTTGGTGCAGGGGGTGGGCGCGGGGCGCAGTGCGGGGCCAAGCGCGCCTGCCTATCTTGATGTGATGTCGGCCTCGATCGATATCATGACAGATTTCGTGCGCCAGCACAGGCAGGCGAGCGACCCGCCGCACCTGTTGCTGGATGCGGACCTGATGGACCGGATACTGGTGCTGGAACTTTATCGCGCGGCTGAGGCGATCGAAGAAGGGCACCGGATGGTGCGCGACAGTGCGCGCGAAATCCGCGCGCTTGTTCAGGGCGGGCCGGATGGCCGCGTGGCGGGCGGGGATTTCGCGGGCTGACAGCCGTTTGGCCCGCATCGCCCGCGTGGCAACTGCGCCCGGCGCGCGAAGCGGTGGACCGGGCGCACGTTTATAAGTGCTATTCTGTCTGGCAGGATAACCTTGGCCAGATTACTTCTGACAGGTGTTCATGCCGATGATGGAATAGAGCGGGCAGGTCGAAAACAGCCCGGTCAGAAGGGGCACGACGCCGATCCACATCCACCAGCCATAGCCCATCAGCGCGCCGACGATCAGCAGGGCGCCGATGACGATTCTCAGGATGCGGTCGATACTTCCTACGTTCTTGGTCATGATATGTCCTCTCATGAATTAGGTGAGTCTCGCTGTCAGTATAGACCTGTGGGCCGCAACCGCCTTGTTGAAATTGTCGCAGAGGGGGAAGCAGGGCGCGCCAAGGTGTGATCCGAAGCGCGCGCTGCCAGTTTTCGAGGCTTTGGCGAGAGGGTCTGACCCGAGGATCAGTGCTGGTTCAGCAGGATCGAGAGCAGGCCGAAGGCGGCGATGATCTCTGCCGTGTTGCTGTCGACCCGCACGACGCGGTCGTTCACCACGCGATAGCTTTGGCCGTTGGGCAGGCGGGGGAGGCGTCGCATCTCGGCGTGGGAGGCGGCGCGACCGGGCAGGGCGCGGTGCTTTTGCGCGACGACGGTCTTGTTCACGACGACGTTTTTGTTCACGACTGTGGTGCGGTTGGAGCTGCGCGCGCTTTGCGTCGCGCGGCTGGGTTCGCTTTTGCGGTCTGACTTTTGGCTCGACTGCCGGTCGGACTGCCGGTCGGACTGCTTGTTGGATTGGCGGTCGGATTGGCGGGCTTCGCCACGGGTCTGTTGCTGTGAGTCCTGCCGGTAAATCTGGGTGTCGTCCTGATTGTTGCGGCCTGCGGCCATGGCCATCGGGCTGAGCCCCATCAGGAGGACGGTGGCGAGAGTGATCGTGCGTTTCATGGTTTGAACCTTTCTGCTCGGCTTTCGGAAGGTTCAACGCAATGGCCGGGCGGAACTGTCGTTCGCCCGGCCACACGATTTCGTGATCTTGTTGCTTTGGCGCGCGCCGTCAGTCGCGCCCGCGTTTTTCGAACCGGGGCAGCATGGCCGAGAAATCGCGCCCCTTGCCGTCTTCGGCTTCGACGAAGGTCTCATAGAGCGCGGTTGCGGCCTGGCCCAGTGGGGTATCGGCATCCGCGGTCTCGGCGGCCTGTTGCGACAGGCGCAGGTCCTTGAGCATCAGCTCGGCAGCGAACCCGGGTTTGTAATCATTGTCGGCGGGCGATTTGGGGCCGACGCCGGGGGCCGGGCAATAGGCGTTCATCGACCAGCTGCTGCCCGACGAGGTGCTGACCACATCGAACATCTTTTGCCGGTCAAGGCCCAGCTTGTCGGCCAGTGCGAAGGCCTCGCAGGTGCCGATCATGGTGATGCCGAGGATCATGTTGTTGCAGATCTTGGCGGCCTGGCCGGCGCCTGCGTCGCCGCAATGAACGGCCTTTTGCCCCATGATATCGAACAACGGCTGGGCCACTTTGAACGCAGTATCGGACCCACCTGCCATGAAGGTCAGCGTGCCGGCTTCGGCGCCGACGGTGCCTCCCGAAACGGGCGCATCGACGAAGCCCAGCCCGGCCTTGCTGGCCTGTTCGGCCACGGAGCGCGCACTTTGCACGTCGACGGTCGAGCAATCGACAAGGGTGGCGCCCTTGTCCATCGCCGGGATGATTTGTTCGGCCACGGCGCGCAGGATGGCGCCGTTGGGCAGCATGGTGATGACCACGTCACGCCCCTTGGCCGCATCTTGTGCGCTGGCGACGATTTCGACGCCGTCGAGTTTGACGTTGGCGGTATCAAAGCCCGTCACGTGATGCCCGGCTTTCACGAGGTTCGCCGCCATCGGCGCCCCCATGTTGCCAAGGCCGATGAAGCCTATGTTCATGCTAATTGTCCTCCAACCTGAGCATTGAATTTTCCACCGGGGCCAGCATCGCGTTCACCTTGTCCTGTGGAACGTCGCTGAGCCGGTGCCGCCATTTCGGCGACTTGTCTTTTTCGATGATCGCAGCGCGGATGCCTTCGAGGAAATCGCCATGTTCCATCGCGCGCGATGTGAAGCGATATTCCATTTCCAGCGCAGCGGGCATGCTGGCATTTTGCGCGCGCAGATGGTGCAGCAAAGCGACGGTGCAGGCCATGGCCAGCGGATCGTTGCGCTGCATCTTGCGCAGGGTTTCATCGCTGAAAGCGTCGTCGAACGCGTCGATCGCGTGCAGGATGTCCGAGAAGGTTTCGCCGCCGAAACAAACATCGACCTTGGATTGCAGACCGGGCAGGGCCGAGGCGGGGGGGTGTTTGGCGCTACTTGCTATGATGTCTACATCGCCGGTCGCTTCGAGCTGCTGGATCAGGTCGGGCCAGGCGTCGGCTGGGATGAAGTGATCGGCAAAGCCGGCGTAGAGGGCCGCGCCCGGCCCCATGCGATAGGCGGTCAGGCCGAGGTATTCGCCCATCCGCCCGGGAGCCTTCATCAGGAGATAGGAGCCGCCCACATCCGGCAGAAGGCCGATGCCGCATTCGGGCATCGCGATCTGGGTGGTTTCGCAGACGATGCGATGGCTGCCGTGGCAGCCGACGCCGACGCCGCCGCCCATCGTGAAGCCCTGCAGGAACGATACGATGGGCTTTTCATACCCCGCGATCTTGGCGTTCATGCGGTATTCGTCGGCCCAGAACTGTTGTCCGTAGGCGAAATCGCCCGCGATTCCCGTATCGTAGAGCTTCTGGATGTCGCCGCCCGCACAGAACGCCCGATCGCCCGCGCCGGTGATCAGCACGAGCGCGATCTGTGGATCGTGCCGCCATGTGTCGAGCGCCTTTTCGATGGAGAGACACATGTCATAGGTCAGCGCGTTGAGCGCATCAGGGCGGTTGAGGGTGATCCGTCCGGCGCGCCCCTCCTGTCGGATCAGGATTTCATCGGCTGGCATCAGGCATGCTCCGCGATGAGCGCCCGGGAAATGATCAGGCGCATGATTTCATTTGTGCCTTCGAGGATTTGGTGAACCCGAAGATCGCGCACGATCTTTTCGATGCCGTAGTCGGCCAGATAGCCGTATCCGCCGTGCATCTGGAGGCAGCCATTGGCCACGTCGAAGGCGGCATCGGTGACCATCAGCTTGGCCATGGCACAGAATTTGCTGGCATCATGCGCGCCGTTGTCGAGCTTCCATGCGGCTTGACGCAGGAAGGTGCGGGCGGCTTGCAGGCGGGTTTCGTAGTCGGCGAGGCGGAACTGCAGCGCCTGGAACTGGTTGATCGGTTTGCCGAAGGCCTTGCGCTCGCCCATGTAGGCCAGCGTCAGGTCGAGCGCGTTTTGTGCGCCGCCAAGGGCAGAGGCCGCGATGTTGAGCCGCCCGCCATCGAGCCCGGCCATGGCATAGGTGAAGCCGCGCCCTTCTTCGCCGATCAGGTTGTCGGCGGGGACCTGGCAATCATCGAACTGGACCTGTGCCGTGGGCTGGGATTGCCAGCCCATCTTGCGTTCGAGCGCGCCGAAGGACAGGCCGGGGGCGCCATCTTCGACAATCAGCGCCGAGATACCCTTTGGGCCATCGTCGCCGGTGCGCACCATGGTGATATAGACATCCGAATAGGAACCGCCCGAGATGAAGGCCTTGGTGCCGTTGAGGGAATAGCCCTCGTTCGTGCGGGTGGCGCGGGTGCGAAGCGCCGAAGCGTCCGAGCCGGAGCCGGGTTCTGTCAGGCAGTAGGAAAAGATCTTTTCCATGCTGCAGAGTTGCGGCAGCCACTTTGCCTTGGTCTCGGGCGAGCCGAACTTGTCGAGCATGCCGCCGCACATATTGTGGATCGAAAGAAACGAGCCGACTGAGGGGCAGGACATCGCCAGCGCTTCGAACACCAGCGTGGCGTCGAGACGGGAAAGGCCGGAGCCGCCGTTTTCCTCGGAAACATAGAGGCCCCCGAAGCCCAGTTCGGCCAGCTTCGGCCAGAGGGATTTGGGGATGGTGCCTTGGGCTTCCCACTCTTGGGCGTGGGGGGCGATGTGTTCTTCGCCGAAGCTGCGGGCCATGTCGAAGATCAGGGTTTGTTCTTCTGTCAGAGCGAAGTCCATTCCGGCTCCTCCTTCCGTGATGGTCTGATGAATTGAACGAGTGTTTAATTCCCAACTGTTACATCAGTATTGCAACCTGTTGAAGGGGGCGAATTCCTACGAGGAATTCGGTCAAAAATCCTACGAGGATTTTTGGGAGCGCTGGATGGAAGTGGGGACAAAAATCTTCGAAAGATTTTTGGACGAAATCCTCGCAGGATTTCGGCTGGTTCAGAGATCGGCATGGAATTCCTCGATCAGGTGGCGCACCACGGCTTGCAGGGCCTCGTGGGTGCTGTCGCCGGCCTCGATGGCATCTGTGAAGACGGCTCGCTGACTGTCGGCGGAATTGCCGGTTTGGACGATGGCGCGGGCATGTTCGACCTCGCGCAGGCAGCCGAGGATGCCGGCGTCTTCGGCGACCAGTTCGATGATGTCTTCGACGGCCTGCTCGAAGGGGATGATGGCGTGGGCGCCGAAATCGATCATGCCTTGGCGCATGCCATAGCGTTGCGCGCGCCAGCGATTTTCCGAGATCAGGAAGTTGTCATAGAGCCGCCAGCGCTGGTTTTTCTGTGAAAGCCGCCAAAGCATCCGGGTGAGGGACTGGATCAGCGCGGCGATGGTCAGCGTGGTTTCCAGCCGGGGGGCGACGTCGCAGATCCGCGATTCGATGGTGGGGTAGGTCGCCGATGGGCGCATATCCCACCAGATCTTGGAGGCGTCTTCGATCAGGTCCAGCTCGACCAGCGCCGCGACACTGCGTTCGAACTCGCCCCAGCCATCGAGCTTGGGCGGAAGGCCGGTGCGGGGCAGATTGTCGAACACCGTGAGGCGATAGCAGCTGAGCCCGGTGTCTTCGCCCTGCCAGAAGGGCGAGGAGCAGCTGAGCGCGAGCAGGTGCGGCAAAAAATAGCGCAGCTGGTTCATCAGGTCGATGCGGCGGTTCTTGTCATCAATGCCGACATGCACGTGGCAGCCGCAAATCAAGAGCCGCCGAACCACGCCGGCCAGATCATCGCGCAGCGCGTTGTAGCGGTCTTTCTTGGTGTGATGCTGGTCACGCCAGTCGGAAAACGGATGGCAAGAGGCGGCGATGGGGGCGAGGTTGAACTCGCCCGCGACCTCGGCGACCGTGCTGCGCAGGTGTCTGAGATCGTCGCGCGCCTCGTTCACATCGGCGCAGACCTTGGTGCCGATCTCGACCTGACATTCGAGGAACTCGGGGCTGAACTGGCCTTCGAGCCGGGCGGCGCATTTCTCCATCAAACCGGGGGGCGCGGGAGCGAGATCGAGGCTGTCGCGGTCGACCAGCAGGTATTCCTCTTCGATACCGAGGCTGAAGGCGGGTTCCGGTGTGGCCATGTGCTGTCCTCCCATGCGGTATGTCATGTTGGCGCGGATGGGGCCTTTGGGCAAGCGCGAGACCGACCGCAGGCCGGGGCTGGGGTGCGACAGTATGAACCTTCCTGCGCGGGAGGGTTTCGCTTGTGGGCGAGTGGGAGGGGCAGATAGCTTGGCCGGTGCAACGTATTTCAATCTGGAGGAGACAATTCATGAAACGTTTTATCGCAGGGATCGCGCTGATCCTGTCGCTGGTGGCGGCCCCGATGATGGCAATGGCAGAATCGCATGCCAAGACGGCCGAGGCGGACAAAGCGCCACTGTTCATCAACCTGACCACAGATGACACGTGGTCGGCGGCCAAGGCGATCATGTTCGCGCATGAAAAATCGCTGAAGAACGGTCATCCGACGGCGATCTGGCTGAACGTGCGCGCCGTCTACCTTGCCGACAAGAAGCGGCCCAGCCACGTGCACGGGTTGATGAAAGAGAGCGGCAAGTCGATCCAGGACATGCTGGCCGATTTCATGGCCGCGGGCGGCGAAGTGATCATGTGCCAGGCATGCTCGGGGGCGGCTGGCCTGACGCAGGCAGACTACATCGACGGTGTGACGATGGGCAGCTGGCCGGTGGTTGAGGGCTGGCTTTTCCGCGACGGTGTGAGCACGCTGAGCTGGTAAGGCAGAGGGCCATTCTGGCCCATGCAAAGACAAAAAAAAGCCCCGGTCGTGTGACCGGGGCTTTTCTTTTCATATCGGAGGCTTAGTCCATCGGCTTGAAGTGGAATTCGCCGCCTTCTTTCAGACCGCTGGGCCAGCGCGAGGTGACCGTCTTGGTGCGGGTGTAGAATTTGAACGCGTCCGGCCCGTGCTGGTTCAGGTCACCGAAGACCGACTTCTTCCAGCCGCCGAAGGTGTGGTAGGCGAGCGGCACCGGGATCGGCACGTTGATGCCGACCATGCCGATGTTGATCCGGTTGGCGAAATCGCGCGCGGTGTCGCCATCGCGGGTGAAGATCGCGGTGCCGTTGCCGTATTCGTGATCCATCGCCAGTTTGAGCGCCTCTTCATAAGAGCCTGCGCGCACGGTCGAGAGGACAGGGCCGAAAATCTCGGTCTTGTAGATGTCCATATCCGGGGTGACGCGGTCGAACAGGTGCGGGCCAACGAAGAAGCCGTCTTCATACCCTTGGAGCGAGAAGCCACGGCCATCGACCACCAGTTCGGCACCCTGATCGACGCCGGTCTGGATCAGACGTTCGATGTTGGCCTTGGCGGCGGCGGTTACGACGGGGCCGTAATCGACATCGTTGCCATCGGTGTAGGGACCGACCTTCAGCTTTTCGATGCGCGGGACCAGCTTTTCGATCAGGCGGTCGGCGGTTTCTTCACCCACGGGCACGGCGACCGAGATTGCCATGCAGCGTTCGCCAGCAGCGCCGTAGCCAGCGCCGATCAGCGCATCGGCGGCCTGGTCGAGATCGGCGTCGGGCATGATGATCATGTGGTTCTTGGCACCACCGAAGCACTGGACCCGCTTGCCGTTGGCGCAACCGGTGCCGTAGATATATTCAGCGATCGGGGTCGAGCCGACGAAGCCGATGGATTGCACCACTTCGTTGTGCAGCAGGGCATCGACGGCCTCTTTATCGCCGTTCACCACTTGCAGGATGCCCTTGGGCAGGCCCGCTTCTTCCATCAGTTCGGCCAGCATCAGCGGCACCGAGGGGTCACGCTCGGACGGCTTGAGGATGAAGGCGTTGCCGCAGGCGATGGCGGGCGCGAACATCCACATCGGGATCATGGCGGGGAAGTTGAACGGCGTGATGCCGGCGGTGACGCCAAGCGCCTGACGCATGGAATACATGTCGATGCCGGGGCCTGCGCCGTCGGTGTATTCGCCCTTCAGAAGCTGCGGCGCGCCGATGCAATATTCCACCACTTCGAGGCCACGCTGCACGTCGCCTGCCGCATCCGGCAGGGTTTTGCCGTGCTCGCGGCTGAGCGCTTCGGCGAGCTTGTCCATGTCGCGGTTCAGCAGGTCGACGAATTTCATCATCACCCGGGCGCGGCGCTGCGGGTTGGTGGCGGCCCATGCGGGCTGTGCCGCGGCGGCGATCTGCACGGCCTGTTCGACTTCGGCGACCGAGGCGAGCGGGGCCTTGGCGATCACTTCGCCGGTGGCGGGGTTATAGACATCCGCGAAGCGCCCGGACGTGCCGGAGACGTGTTCGCCGTTGATGTAATGGGTGAGTTCTTGCATGGGATCCTCCCTCGGGGTCAATTCTGGCGCAGGATAGTCTTGCGTTTATGCTGGGGAAAGGGGCAGTATTCCAAAGCTTGTTTTGCATTTTTGCAAAGGGCGGGCGAAACGCAGAGGAGGGATAGGGCAGAGGGATGGAACCGAACTGGGACGACCTGCGCGCTTTCCTTGCCGTGGCCGAGGAAGAGAGCCTTTCGGCGGCGGGGCGCAAGCTGTTGATGGACGCGGCGACGGTGGGGCGGCGGGTGCAGCGGCTTGAGCGTGATTTGGCGGCGGTTCTGTTCACCCGCTCGCCGCAGGGCTACGCGTTAACCGGAGAGGGCCAGCGGTTGTTGAGCCACGTGGCCCGGGCGGAGAGCGAAATGCGCGCCGGCCTTGATGCGGTCGAGGGGCAGGGCGCGGGGCTTTCTGGTCAGATCCGGCTTGGCGCACCGGACGGGGCGGCGAATTTCCTGTTGCCGCAGGTCTGTGCCGCGATTGTTGAGGCCAACCCTGATCTGGAGGTGCAGATCGTGGCGCTGCCGCGGGTGTTCAACCTGTCCAAACGCGAGGCGGATATGGCGATCGGCGTCAGTCCGCCGTCGGCGGGACGGTTGCTGGTTTCGAAGATCACCGATTACCGGCTTCATCTGGCCGCATCGACGGAATACCTGCGCCGGCACGGGGCGGTGCGCGCGCTTGAGGATCTGAAGGGGCACCGGATGATCGGCTATATCCCGGACATGATTTTTGACCGCGAGTTGGATTACCTTGGTGAATTGGGGGTCCAGCGGGTGGCGCTGGCGTCGAATTCGGTGTCGGTGCAGTTCAATTGGGTGCGGCAGGGCGGTGGAATTGGCGTGGTGCATGATTTCGCGCTGCCCGTGGCGCCGGGGGTGCGCAAACTGCTTGAGGACAAAATTTCGCTCAGCCGGGCGTTCTACCTGATCCGGCACGAGGATGACCGTCGGGTCGAGCGGTTGTCGCGGTTTGCCACGCTGCTGAGCGAGGGGGTGCGCCGCGAGGTGGCGCGGCTGGAAGCGCTGACCTCGTGACGGTGCGGGCACTGCGGCGATCTGCTGCCGTGGACGCCCGTCACGCGCGCGACACTTGACAGATTATCGTGGCGCGTGGAACGCTTGTGCAAGACCGGGTGCTCATACCAACATGCAAAGCCCCGAAATGAGGAGGAAATCGCATGCTCGTCCACCAGATCCTGAAATCCAAGGGTGACAGCAAGGTCATCACCATTGCGCCCGGCACCTCTGTCGCCAATGCGGCGCAGACACTGGCCGAAAGGCGGATCGGGGGTCTGATCGTTTCTGCCGATGGGGAAACGGTGGCGGGGATCATTTCCGAGCGCGATATCGTGCGCAGCCTTGCGGTGCGCGGCGCGGTCTGTCTTCAGGAGACGGTGGATCAGATGATGACGCACAACCCGGTCTGCTGTTCGCGCGGTGAAAGCGCCGATACGGTGCTGGAGCGGATGACCGACGGGCGGTTCCGCCACATGCCCGTGGTTGAAGATGGCAAGCTGGTGGGCATCGTCACGATTGGTGACCTCGTCAAAGCGCGGCTTGACGAACTGGCAATGGAAAAGGATGCGCTGCAAGGGATGATCATGGGGCATTGACGCCCCATTCCGCTGCGTTCGCCCAGGATCGGTGCTTGCATTTTGCTGCGCCATGCTGCAAGGCGGCGTAATAATCTTGCGCAACCACGGCAGGGGAGGCTTTCATGCGCATCGGACTTTATCCCGGCACTTTCGACCCGATCACTTACGGTCACACCGATATCATCAAGCGGGCGTCGGCGTTTCTCGACAAGCTGGTGATCGGGGTGGCGATCAACCGCGACAAGGGGCCGATGTTCGACCTCGAAGAGCGCGTCGCGATGATTGAAAACGAGGTGACGGCGCTGTCAGCGCAGACCGGCACCGAAATCGTGGTGCATCCGTTCGAAAACCTGCTGATCGATTGCGCCCATGACGTTGGCGCGCGAGTGATCGTGCGTGGCCTGCGCGCGGTGGCGGATTTCGAATATGAATTCCAGATGGTGGGCATGAACCGGGCGCTCGACGACAGCGTCGAGACCGTGTTCCTGATGGCGGACGCGCGGAGGCAGGCGATTGCCTCGAAGCTGGTGAAGGAAATCGCACGGCTTGGCGGGGACGTGTCGAAATTCGTGCCACCCGCGGTGAATGACAGGCTGATGGAGAAGCTGGGCAGATAAACCCGGGTCTGGCGATCAGAGGTCAGGTGAAGACTGGTCAGGTCATGACTGGGTAGGCGAAGATCGAACCCTGGCCTTGATTTTCCAAAGGAAAATCGGCCTGGGCGTCAGCGCCAGAAGGCCATCCATTCGATCATGTCTGCGGTTTTCTTGAGAAGGAAAAGCGTGTTGGACCAATCGAACAGAAAGACGTCGATGGCGAGCAGGCCCAGCACGACAAGCGCGATGCCGATGGCGATCTTGTTGGTCATATGCTCCGGCTCCTTTTGGGGCAGCACACCCGCGGCGGGTATGGCACGAGCTGGCGCGCTGTTTCAAGCCCGGGCGGTATAGTGCGCCCCTGTAAGCACCGCGAGGCGAGGCCGGAGGAGGAGAGCCGAATATGACACCCACAGAACTGATGGAGACCTACCTGAACGAAGTGGGGGGCGCGGGGCGGCTGGACTTGATCGAGACGCTGGCGCAGGAAGACATGATCGACGAGGCGAACCGTGCCTTTGGCGGGCCGGAGGGGCGCGCCGGGCTGCTGGCGCATGTGAAGGGGTTTCGGCGCGCGATTGGCGATGTGCGCTACGAGATCGGCCCGATTGCGGCGGGAAAGTGCGCTGCCGGAGAGCATGCGGGGGCGGACGAGGTGATGGCGGCGTGGCGGTTTTCGGGGCGTCATGTCGGCGACTGGCTGGGCCGCACAGCAAGCGGTGGGCCGGTTTCGGGGGATGTGATCAGCATTTTCACGCTGCGGGATGGGTTAATCGCGCATTACCGGCTGTGGCTCTGTGCCGTGTTCGGCGAAGGGGAGGCGCGTGAGGCCGTGGTGTTCGATTCGCGCGACGCCCTGCGCGCGGCGGGCAAACTGTAGCTTTTAGGCGATTTCGCGCGTGTTCCGAAAAAACGGCCCCCGGATTGAACCGGAGGCCGTTTTGCATTTCAGTGGATGGAATGCCTGAAACGATCAGAGGCGACCCATGGCCACGGCCACGTCGGCCATGCGGCACGAGAAGCCCCATTCGTTGTCATACCACGCCAGCACGCGCACGAGGCGGTTGCCGATCACCTTGGTCTGGGCCGGGGCGAAGATCGAGCTTTCGGAGCTGTGGTTGAAATCGACCGACACCAGCGGCGCGGGCTCATAGCCCAGCACGCCCTTCATCGGGCCGCTTGCCGCCTCGGCGACGATGGCGTTGATGTCGTCGGCTGTCACGTCCTTGGAGGCGGTGAAGGTCAGGTCCACGGCCGAGACGTTGGGGGTGGGCACGCGGATGGCCGAACCGTCGAGCTTGCCCGCCAGTTCGGGCAGCACTTCGCCAAGGGCCTTGGCCGCGCCGGTGGAGGTGGGGATCATCGACATAGCCGCCGCGCGGGCGCGGTAGAGATCCTTGTGACGGCGATCGAGCGTCGGCTGATCGCCGGTATAGGCGTGGATCGTGGTCATGATGCCGCTTTCGATGCCGACCGCATCGTTGAGCACCTTGGCCACCGGCGCGAGGCAGTTGGTGGTGCACGAGCCGTTGGAGATCATCTTGTCATCGGCGGTAAGTTGATCGCTGTTGACGCCGAAGACGATGGTCTTGTCGACGTTCTTGCCCGGGGCCGAGAGCAGCACCTTGCGCGCGCCGTTGCGGATGTGGACATCGGCCTTGGTGCCGTCGTTGAACTTGCCGGTGCATTCCAGAACCACGTCGCAGCCCGACCAGTCGAGCGTGTCGAGATCGTAGGTGGAGAACATCTGCATATCGCCACGGCCAAGGTTCATAGTGCCCTCGCCGATGGTGACGTCGCCGGGGAAGCGGCCATGGACGCTGTCATACTTCAGAAGATGCGCCGCGGTTTCGAGCGGGCCGGTGGCGTTGACCTTGATCACCTCGATATCGTCGCGGCCCGAGCCTGCGATATGGGAAAGCGTGCAGCGGCCGATACGACCGAACCCGTTGATGCCGACTTTGATGGTCATGAAATGTCCTCCGGGGTGAATGTCGAGGCGGGTTTAGGACGGTTTGAACGGGGCGGAAAGGGGGCCGAAGACGGTTTTTCGGTTTGGTAGCGTTAACTTCGCAGGGGTTGCGCTAACAATGCGATATTGGCCCTTGGGGGGCGGGTCTGCGATTGGTGGCTTGGCATTCTGCGCGGTTGGTCTATCGTGGCCGCGACGTAAAAAACGAGGACAAGTATGAGCGGGTTACTGGCACTTCTTGATGACGTGGCGGCGATTGCCAAGGTGGCAGCGGCGAACGTGGATGATATTGCGACGCAAGCGGCCAAGGCCGGGGCCAAGGCGGCCGGGGCAGTGATTGACGACGCGGCGGTCGCGCCGGCCTATGTGCAGGGTTTCCACCCTAACCGAGAGCTTCCTATCGTCGGAAAGATCGCCTTTGGGTCGATCCGAAACAAGATTTTGATCCTGTTGCCGGTGGCGTTGATCCTGTCGAATTTCGCGCCTTGGCTTATCACGCCGCTGCTGATGCTGGGGGGGGCCTATCTTGCCTATGAGGGGGCTGAGAAGGTCTATCACAAGCTGTTTCACAAATCGCATGCCGAGGAGACACACGAAGGCGGCGATCCTGCGCATCTGGAAGAAGAGAAGGTCGCCGGGGCGATCAAGACGGATTTCATCCTGTCGGCCGAGATCATGACCATCGCCTTGGCGGCGTTGCCCAAGGCCGACAACATCTGGTTCGAAGCGGCGGCGCTGGGGATGGTGGCGGTGGGGATTACCGTGGCGGTCTATGGCTCGGTCGCGCTGATCGTGAAGGCGGATGACGTGGGCCTTGTGATGGCCACCAAGGGCCGGCTGGGCCTGACCCGGGCGCTGGGCCGGGGAATCGTGGATTACATGCCCGCGTTCCTGACGCTTTTGGTGATCGTGGGGACGGCGGCGATGCTGTGGGTTGGGGGTTCGATCCTGATGCATGGCGCGGATGAACTGGGCTGGCACATGCCTTACGACACGATCCACCATATCGCGGAGGGCCTTGTGCAGGGGTTGCCTGAACGCTGGGCCGGGATCTTCCAATGGCTGGCGACAGCCGCGATGGATGGGATCGTGGCGTTGGGCGTAGGGGTCTTGCTGATGCCGGTCGCGAACTGGGTGATGGGGCCAATCTGGAAAGCCGTCTTCAAGGGGAAGGCATAAGGGGCCTTTGCGGATCGGGCTTAGGATCCGAGCCGCATTCACCGGACCTGATATAGAGCGGGGCCGCCCCGGGAACAGGTGATCGGCCTTTCGGCGTGATCACGGTTGTTCCCGGGGCGGCCCCTATGATTTTGAGGCTATGTGGGGCGCTGCCGGTTAGAGCAGCGCTTTCACCTTTTCGGCCACGGCTTCGGCGGTGATGCCGAACTTTTCATAGAGCGTGCCCGCGGGGGCAGAGGCCCCGAACCCGTCCATGCCAACGAAGCCCGCTTTGTTCCATTTACCACGCTCGCCCGAGAGCCAGCGATCCCAGCCAGTGCGGCCTGCTGCCTCGACGGCCACGCGCACGGGGCCTGCGGGCAGGACGCGGCGGCGATAGGCCTCGTCCTGGTCTTCGAACAATTCCCAGCAGGGCATGGAGACGACGCGGGTGCCGATGCCTTCGGCCTGAAGCAGATCCCGCGCGGCCAAGGCGACCGAGACTTCTGAACCACTGGCCAGAAGGATGGCGCGGCGTTTGCCTGTCGCTTCGGCCAGAACATAGGCGCCTTGCGCGGTGAGGTTCTTTTGCTTGTGCTCAAGCCGCACGGTGGGCAGGCCCTGACGGGTGAGGGCCAGCACCGAGGGCGTTTCCTTGGAGGTGAGCGCAAGTTCCCATGCTTCGGCGGTTTCGACCGTGTCGCAGGGGCGGAACGTCCACGTGTTGGGCGTGGCGCGACAGATGGCCAGATGTTCGACCGGCTGGTGCGTTGGGCCGTCTTCGCCCACACCGATGCTGTCATGGGTCATCACGAAAACGGTGGGGATTTTCATCAACGCGGCAAGGCGCATGGCGGGGCGGGCGTAGTCGGTAAAGACGAAGAACGTACCGCCATAGGGGCGCACGCCGCCATGCAGCGCCATGCCGTTCATCGCCGCCGCCATGCCGTGTTCACGGATGCCGTAATAGATGTAGCGGCCCTTGCGGTTGTCCACGTCGAACGTGCCGAGGTCACCCGTCTTGGTGTTGTTCGAGCCGGTCAGATCGGCCGAGCCGCCGACGGTTTCGGGCATCACCGGGTTGATCAGTTCAAGCGCCATTTCCGAGCTTTTGCGGGTCGCCACCTTGGGCGCCTCTTCGGTGATCTGCTTTTTCAGCGCGCGCACACGCGAGGCCAGCTGCTTGGGCGCCTCGAGGTCATAGGCGCGGGTGAATTCGGTGCGGCGACGTTCGGAGATCTTGGCGAAGCGATCCTGCCATGCCTTGTGCTCGGATGCGCCGCGCTTGCCGACCTCTTCCCACCACGATTTGATCTCGTCAGGGACTTCGAATGGGCCGGTTGTCCAGCCATAGGCGGCCTTGGCGTCCTGCATCTGGCCCGCGTCGGTCAGCGCGCCGTGGCCCTTCGAGGTATCCTGCGCGGCATGGCCGAGCGCGATATGGGTCTTGCAGGCGATCATCGAGGGGGTGCCGGTTTTCTTGGCGGCGGCGATGGCGGCGTCGATGGCCTTGGGATCATGGCCGTCGATTTCCTGCACGTCCCAGCCCGAGGCGCGGAAGCGGGCGGGCTGATCGGTGCAATCCGAAAGCGAGACCTTGCCGTCGATGGTGATGTCGTTGTTGTCCCAGAACACGATCAGCTTCGAGAGCTTCTGACGCCCGGCAAGGGCGATGGCCTCTTGGCTGATGCCTTCCATCAGGCAACCGTCACCGGCGATGACGTAGGTGTAATGATCGACCACGTCGCGGCCGAAACGGGCGCGCTGGATTTCTTCGGCAATGGCGAAGCCGACCGAGGTGGCAAGCCCCTGACCCAGCGGGCCGGTGGTGGTTTCGATCCCCGGCGCGTGGCCATATTCGGGATGGCCGGCGGTGATCGCGCCCCACTGGCGGAAGTTGCGGATCTGCTCAAGCGTCATCTCGGGATAGCCGGTGAGATAGAGCAGGGAATAAAGCAGCATCGAGCCGTGGCCCGCCGACAGGATGAAGCGATCGCGATCGGCCCAGTCGGGGGCGGAGGCATCGAACTTCAGGTGCTTGGCGTAAAGCACCGTGGCGACATCGGCCATGCCCATCGGCATGCCGGAGTGGCCGGAATTGGCGGCGGCAACGGCATCGAGGGTGAGGGTGCGGATGGCGGCGGCGCGCATCCAGTGATCGGGGTGGGCGGCGCGCAGATCGGCGACGAGGCGGGCAGCGTTGTCCAAGACGGGACTCCTTCGGCAGGCTTGACTGTGCCTGCTCTTAGCAGCCCTGCCGGGGAAGGCAAATGCACGATTGCCCTCACATGACTGGCAAACGGGGCGCACATAGGCGACGGCGGCCTGTGGCGGAACCTGTGGACAACCCGGTTCCTTGTTTGGAAACAAGGCGAAAGCAGGTAAACTTGATGCAATGGGGCAGGTTTGGTTGATTCGCACTTCAGGCGAAACCTTTGAAAACCTCGCGTAAGTGTCTGGGGAAACGGGAAAACCGGCAGCAGACGCAGGACAGCTGGGACAGAGCAGGAGACGGGCAACATGAGCCAAGTGGAAGAGCTGGAACGGCGGATTACCGCTGCGCTGGACCGGATCGGGCGGGGCCTTGATACCCTTGGGCCGGTTTCGGAAGAAAACGATGCAGAGGCCGCGGCCCCCGACAACACCGAAATCGACGCGTTGAAGCAGGCGCTGGAGGACGAAAAACTGGTCTCGGCACAGCTGGAAGAGCGGATCCGGGCGCTGCATCAGAAGAACGACAGCAAGCTGGAAGAGCTGGCCCGCAAGGGCGCAGAGCAGGCTGAGACAATGGCGCGGCTGGATGGTGAGTTGCAGCGCTTGCGCGCCGCCAACGAGCAGTTGCGCACATCTAACGCGGCGCTGCGCGAGGCCAATGAAAAAGGCGTCGGCGAGCCGCACCTGATCAACAAGGCGATGCTGGCCGAACTCGAAGGCCTGCGCGCCGCGCGCGCCGCCGACCGGGCCGAGACCGATGCCATCCTTGGCGCGCTGGCGCCCCTGCTGCAAGAGGAGAGCGCGTGATGCCGGAGGTGGAAATCAAGATCGGTGGCCGGGCCTTCGAAGTGGCTTGCCAAGAAGGCGAAGAGCATTACCTGCAATCGGCCGCGCGCATGCTGGATCAGGAGGCGTCGGTGCTGACCGAGCAGATCGGGCGGTTGCCCGAAGCGCGGATGCTTTTGATGGCGGGTCTGATGCTGGCCGACAAGACGGCGGGCCTTGAGGACAAGCTGAACGATGTGCGCGCCAAGCTGGCGCAGATGGAAAGCGAGTTGGACCGGATGAAAAACACGCCCGCGCCCGAGCCGACGCGCATTGAAGTGCCGGTGGTGCCGGAAGCGGTGACCGAGAGCCTTGCCGAACTGGCAGCGCGGGCGGAGGCCTTGGCGGCGGAGGTCGAGGACAAGGCCGCAGGTTAAGGTGCGTGTGGCGAGGGACGGGCGAGGGGCGCTGCCCCTCGCGCTCCCCGGGATATTTTCAGTCAGATGAAGCAGGGGATCGGGGGTCAGCCGGTCCCTTTTTCGCTCTGGTAGTGATCAAGCACGAAGAGGCGGATGGCGGAGGCTAGGCCGGTGTCGAAATCGCGGGCCGCGTCGATTTCCGCGGCCAGCGCATTGATCGGTTGGCCGCGTTCCTTGGCGATGTCGCGGAAGGCGCGCCAGAACGGCTCTTCCAGCGAAACCGAAGTGCGGTGCCCCTTGAGCGAGAGCGAATGTTTGACCGGGCGGGGCATGTGCCTAGTCGTCGTCGCGCTTGTGGGCGTCGAGCGTGCTGCGCGCCTTGTCGGCCTTGGCTTTTTCCAGTGCTTTCTCGGCTTTGGTGCGGCCGAATTTTACGGTGTTTTCATCCGCTTGGGCGCGTGCCTTCGACTTTTGCCTGAGCTTGCGGGCCTGATTGAGATTAACCACATCGCCCATCAGCGCGGCCCCACCATGTTTTCCGGGCGCACGACGCGATCGAAGGTGTCACCATCGACGAAGCCCAGCGCGATTGCCTCTTCGCGCAGGGTGGTGCCGTTCTTGTGGGCGGTCTTGGCGACTTTGGTGGCGTTGTCATAGCCGATTTCGGGCGCCAGCGCGGTGACCAGCATCAGGCTTTCGTGCAGGAGCTTTTCGATCCGGGGGCGGTTGGCGTCGAGCCCGTCGATCAGGTTGTCGGTGAAGGCCGAGGCGGCATCGCCCAGAAGCTGCATGGATTGCAGCACGTTATAGGCCATCATCGGCTTGTAGACGTTGAGTTCGAAGTGGCCTTGGGAGCCGGCGAAGCCAACGGCGGCGTCATTGCCCATGACATGGGCGCAGACCTGCGTCAGGGCCTCACACTGGGTGGGGTTCACCTTGCCCGGCATGATCGAGGAGCCGGGTTCGTTTTCCGGCAGGATCAATTCGCCCAGACCGCAGCGAGGGCCGGAGCCGAGGAAACGGATGTCGTTGGCGATCTTGAACAGTGACGCGGCCACGGTTTTCAATGCGCCGGACATTTCGACCATGGCGTCATGCGCGGCGAGGGCTTCGAACTTGTTGGGGGCGGTGACGAAGGGCAGGCCGGTGATGCGCGCCATGTTCGCGGCCACGGTTTCGCCCCAGCCCGGCGGGGTGTTGAGGCCGGTGCCGACGGCGGTTCCGCCCTGGGCCAGTTCGTAGATATGGGGCAGCGCGGCCTTGACCCGCTTGATCGCCATGGCGACCTGATGGGTGTAGCCCGAAAATTCCTGGCTGAGGGTCAACGGCGTGGCATCCTGCGTGTGGGTGCGGCCGATCTTGATGATGCCCTCGAAGGCCGCGACCTTGGCTTCGAGCCCGGCGTGCAGTTTTTCCAGCCCCGGCAGAAGCACATCGCGCGCCTGCGTGGCGGTGGCGATGTGCATGGCGGTGGGGAAGGTGTCGTTCGAGCTTTGGCCCATGTTGACGTGATCGTTGGGGTGGACTGGATCCTTGGAGCCGATGGTGCCGCCGAGCATTTCGATCGCACGATTCGAGATCACCTCGTTGGCGTTCATGTTGGATTGGGTGCCGGAGCCGGTTTGCCAGACGACCAGCGGGAAGTTGTCGTCAAGCTTGCCTTCGTGCACCTCGGTCGCGGCGGCAATGATGGCATCGGCGAGGTCGGGGGCGAGTTTGCCGTTGGCTTTGTTGGCCTCGGCGCAGGCGTGTTTGATGACGCCGAGCGCGCGCACGATCGCGACGGGCTGCTTTTCCCAGCCGATGGGGAAGTTGATCAGGCTGCGCTGTGTCTGTGCACCCCAGTATTTGCCTGAAGGCACTTCGAGCGGGCCGAAGCTGTCGGTTTCGGTGCGGGTGTCGGTCATTTTCGTGCCCTCAATTGTCGCGTGATCGCGATGCTCTGACAATGGTCAGAGAATGGGACAGGCGGGCGCGAAGATCAATGGGGGCAAGGGCAATGAAGCGCCGGAACGCCGCGGCGCAATGGCGCGCTTTTACTTGCGGAATGTGTCGAGGCGGACGACTTCGGCATCATGCGGCGGATTATCCGGCAGATCGTCCACTTCATCGCCGGGTTCGGGATCGTCGTCGTCTTCGTGGGTTTCAAAGCGCAGGCCGAATTCGACAGACGGATCGACGAATGTCTTGATCGCGTCATAGGGAATATAGAGGGGTTCGGGGGTTTCGCCGAAATTGAGCGTGACCCCGAAGCCATCATCAGTGACGTCGAGATTATCGAACCAGTGTTGCATCACCACCGTCATTTCCGTGGGATAGCGGTCGCGCAGCCAATCTGCCAGCTCTGCATCGGGATGGGTGGTGTCGAAGGTGATGAAGAAGTGATGCGCGCCGGGCAGGCCGCGTTCCGCAACATCGGTAAGGACCTCTTGGATCAAACCGCGCATGGCGCGGTGCATGAGGCTTCCGTAATCAATAGAACGCGACATCTGGAGTGACTTCTCTGTTGGTTATCAAGGATAGCATAGGGGATTCGCGGCGAGAGAAAAGAGGGAGAAGGCATTGAAAGGCCTGTCCGGGGCGGGGAGCCTTGCCATCTGCCCTAGGTATAGGCCGTGGAGGGGTGCCCAAAATTCCGGCACTGGCGGGTCATGGCGGGAAAAACGGATCGCGATCCGTGGGGGCGGGGCGCGCTTTTCGCTTTTGAGGGCTGCGGCCTTCTGATGCTGCGGCCTGATGCGGGGTGTCGGTCAAGCGACGGGGGGCAATGCTGTCGGGGCCGCGGAAACGCTGACTGCTGCCCCGGACCTTTGATATATAACTTTGGCGTATGCTGGTGGTTGGGTTCAATTCGAAACGCCTGCCATCCTGTTATCCGCAAGCGCGCATGCTGAAAGTGATCGACGGTCATTTTGGGAGGGGCAATTGCGCGGGCGGGGCGTTCGGGCCGACATGCGTGCAGTTCGGGGAACGCCCGTATGGTCAATTGCGGATAAATTGCGTTTGGGGTTTTGCCTTCATGTCAACCCTTTTAATAGCAACTTCGGTATTCCTTAGGTGTTGATAGGAAGGGCTTTCTGCTTTTAACTTCGAAATTGGAACGGCAGGTTCTGCCACGACTAACACTGACGTATTGGAAAGAGACTATGACTATTCATAAATTACAGGGCTTTGGTTTTATTTATGACGAGACGCTGCCTAATGAGCCGAACGTGTCATTCAATCCTGAGGTTTCCCTCAATATCGTGACGCCTGACAGTGCGACGAGCCTTTCCTATACAATTTTGAACATTTACGGCACTAACGAGTTTGCCGAAGTCGATATCGACATCGATGACATCTATGTTTCGTTCAACGGCGTCTCTCCTGATTTTCTGGTAGCGGGGGGGGACATTATCGAAGCCTCGGTCGGGCAGATCACTTGGGGTGGCGGCAATGTAACCCAGCTTCTGCAAATCGATATTGATATCGGTGATGAAGTCGTGAACTTCATTTTCCGGCTTGGTGGGGCGACCTTGCCCACGTTCACGACGCTGGCGGAGTTCGACGCATTCGGGAACTCCATCGCCGGCATAGAGGTTATCCCGGCGGGAACGCCGCTGTCTGCTGGGGTCGACATTCCCTTTACCACTATCCCGGGCTGGACCTCGATTTCCGACACCATGATTAACGGGACGGCGGGGGATGATACCCTGACCGGCACCGCCGGGAACGACGTGATCAATCCGGGCGCGAACGATGGCTATGATGAGATCCACGGCACGTCGGGCGATGACGTGATCGTTTTCTCGGACAGCATGATGGGTGATTTCTATGGCATCACTTACGAGGGGCTGAGCGGGCCGATCAACGTCACGATCAGCGATGAATACGGACAGGCGACCGTCGACAAGGGGGCCGATGGCACCGATCTTTTGATCGATATCCTTCAGGCGGCGGATTGGAACACGGGCGACGGGGTGTCCCTTACAGGGACGGACGCAAACGATGTTTTCAACCTGACCATGATGGAAGACAGCAGTTGGGTTGGCATTTCCGGGCGGGGTGGGAACGATACGTTCAATCTCTATGCCGGGACCATCTTCCGGCTTGACTACAGGGACGGCGCGACGACAGGCATCAATGCCAACCTTGGCACCGGTGTGATCACGGATGGTCAGGGTGGCACCGACCAGGTGAACTACATGTCCACCAACATCGGTATGATCGAAGTTCGGGCGACGCATTTCGACGATACCATTCTGGGCACGAACCTAGACGAGCGGTTCATCCTGCTTGGCGGCGACGATACGCTGGACGCGGGCGGCGGGTTCGACACTCTGCGCTATGACCGCGGTGGGGTTGACGCGATCACGGCAAACCTGCTTGGCGGCGTCGTGACCGGGACCTGGGATGGTTTGTTCTTTAGCCACGAGATCAGCAATATCGAAGCGATCCGCGGCTCCGGTATGGGTGATATCCTCACCGGCAACTATGGCGCCAACAAGATGGAAGGCGGCGAGGGCGATGACAGCCTGACCGGGCTTTCCGGGAATGACACCCTGCTGGGCGAAGATGGCAACGACACCATTTTTGGCAACTATGGCAACGACAGCATCCTTGGAAACTTGGGTGATGACAGCATCCTTGGAAACTTTGGTGATGACAGCCTCGACGGTGGTGCCGGTTACGACACGATCGACGCGGGCCTTGGCAACGATACGGTCAACGGTGGCGACGGACGCGACAAGGTGTTACTGGGCGCAGGTGCGGACCTGTATCTGGATAACGCACAGGGCGGCATAAATGGCCAAGATACCGTGTATGGCAACCAAGGTAATGACACGATCCAAGGCGGCAACGGCAACGACGTGTTCTATGGTGGGCTAGACAACGATGTGATCTATGGCCAGCTTGGGGCTGACATGCTGTTTGGTGAAGCTGGGTACGATACCCTGTATTCGGGTGACGGCAATGACACCGTGAATGGCGGTGACGGGCGTGATCTGGTCTTCATGGGGACCGGGGCGGATATCTATTTTGACAACGGTCAAGGTGGCACGAACGGTCAGGACACGGTCTATGGCAACCAGGGCAACGATACGATCCAAGGCGGCAACGGCAACGACATGTTCTATGGCGGTCTGGACAACGACGTGATCTTTGGTCGGCTGGGCGCGGACAAGCTG
Source organism: Rhodalgimonas zhirmunskyi (assembly GCA_030848925.1). Lineage (GTDB taxonomy): Bacteria > Pseudomonadota > Alphaproteobacteria > Rhodobacterales > Rhodobacteraceae > Rhodalgimonas > Rhodalgimonas zhirmunskyi. Next base: position 69,542 of record JANFFA010000004.1, on the reverse strand, counting down.
TACGGCGAGGACGGGTTCGATACGATTTACGCAGGTGATGGCAACGATACGGTCAATGGCGGCAACGGGCGCGATGTTGTGTTCATGGGCAATGGGAACGACCTTTACCGCGACAATGCTCAGGGCGGCAACTTTGGGCGTGACAACGTCTGGGCCGGTTCTGGCGATGACACGATCCAAGGGGGGAACGGCAATGATACCTTCGGTGGCGGAGCCGGCGATGACCTGATCATCGCGCGCTTGGGCGATGACCGTCTGGACGGCGGGGCAGGCTACGATCGTCTGTCAGGCGGCGACGGGGCAGATACCTTCGTCTTTTCCACGAACTTCGGTGAGGATGCCATCACGGACTTCACCAAAGGGGTCGACCGGTTGGAGCTTGATGATGCGCTCTGGACCGGGACGCTTACGGCGGCGGAAGTCGTGGCGCAGTTCGGCGACGACACCTCTGGGTTTGTCACGTTGGATTTCAGCACCGCGACCGAGATCAACTATATCATCTTCGAGGGTCTCACCAGCCTCGACGGGATCGCGGATACGATCGACATCGTCTAAAAGACGCCCGACAGAAAAGATCAGGACCGCGCGGAAGCATAGGCTTTCGCGCGGTTTTTTTATCGGATGATGGGCTGTGGGGGCGCGCCAGAGCTGCCCATTGTTTGGTGTGAGCCGGGAATTCGTGACGACCCGCAGCGCCAATAACCTTCCACGACAGGACGCGCGCGCCATATCTGCGTGATTTTTGGGTGGCGCTTTTTGATGCATTAACCAAAGCATCATGGATAAGGCGCACTCACCATGGTGACATGCTGCAGAAACATGGTGTAGAAATACGCAAAACTTAATGGATACAACTACTTCCGGGGGGCGAAACACGCGCCGGGAGGTATCACGAACCCGAGTGGAGATGGCGCAATGGTCGCAAACCTTGATTACAGAAATCCCTACGGAACCCTGCAAATCATGCTGCGAAACGCGCTGAGCGATGACAGCAGCCGGATCATTTCGAGCACGTCCACGCGCATCGACTTTGGCGTCAATCCTTTTACCGGCGCCTACACTCAGTTTTTTGGGTCCGGCATGGCCAACGATGGCAGCGGCACGGTTACAGACATTGACCTCTATTGGCCGAACGCAGGAACGACGGCGATGGTTGTGGATGGGCTGCCCAACATTGCCTTTGCTGATCTTTATGACGCCGCCAATGGTGCGGATCCAGACATGGCGCTGAACCAGCTTTTGGCCCGGACGGACTGGATCGTGACGGGAAGCAACTACGGCGCGCGCTTCGACGGGTTTTACAGCGCGGACACGGTGACGGCGGGAAGTGGCGATGATTACTACATCGCCTCAATGGGGCCGGGCCAAGCGCGCGCGATCACCGACCGTTTCGACGGCGGAGAAGGCGATGACGAAATCCAGTTGCTGGAGCTTACCACCGCTGCGACGATTGACATGGCAGCCGCGCGGATCGATTTCTCGGAGACCGTCGGGGCCAGTGTTTTTGACCGGGCGATTACCTTTAGTAACATCGAGGGTATCACGGGAACGGACTTCGGCGACACGTTCATCGGCGGAACAGATGGCGACTTTTGGTTTGGCGCCGCCGGTGGGGACACCATGGCCGGGAACGACGGCGACGATCTCCTTTACGCCAATGACGGAAACGACAGCATCGCGGGAAACCGGGGGGATGACGTCCTGAGCGGTGGGACCGGGTATGACACCATCGACGGCGGGTTTGGCAACGACACGGTTGAGGGCGGCGACGGGCGTGACAAAGCGTTCATGGGCTTCGGTGCGGATCTCTATATCGACAACGGTCAAGGGGGCACGAATGGCCAGGACACCGTCTATGGCAATCAGGGCAATGACACGATCCAAGGCGGTAACGGCAACGACATGTTTTATGGCGGTCTGGACAACGACGTGATCTTTGGCCGTCTGGGCGACGACATGCTGTTCGGTGAAGCCGGCTATGACACGTTGGATGCGGGCGACGGCAATGACACGGTCGACGGTGGTGACGGGCGTGACAAGGTGTTTATGGGCGTGGGCAACGACCTGTACCTCGACAATGCTCAGGGCGGCGTGAACGGACAGGACACGGTTTATGGCAACCAAGGCAACGACACGATTCAGGGCGGCAACGGGAACGACCTGTTTTATGGCGGACTTGACGATGATCTTATTTTTGGCCGTCTGGGCAACGATATGCTGTTGGGCGAAGATGGGTTCGATACGATTTATGCCGGGGATGGCGATGATACGGTGACCGGCGGCAATGGCCGGGACGTGGTGTTCATGGGCACTGGCGATGACCTCTATATCGATAACGCCCAAGGCGGTGGTTTTGGGCGTGATAACGTCTGGGCCGGGAGTGGCGACGACACGATTCAGGGCGGCAACGGCAACGATACGTTCCGCGGTGCAGCGGGGAATGACGTGATTTATGGCCGTTTGGGCGATGACCGGCTGGTTGGCGGCGCGGGCTTTGATACTTTGAACGGCGGTGACGGGGCGGATACGTTCGTCTTTTCAACGGGGTTCGGCGAAGATGTCATCGAAGGCTTCGTCAAGGGCGTCGACCGGTTGGAGCTTGATGACGCGCTCTGGACCGGAACACTGACGGCGGCGCAAGTCGTTGCGCAGTTTGGCGATGACAGTTCGGGCGTCGTCACGCTGGATTTCAGCACTGCGACCGAGGTCAACTATATCGTGTTTGGTGGTTTGAGCAGCCTTGCCGGGATCGCGGATACAATCGACATCGTCTAAGCGGTGTTCGACAAGAAGTTCGACAAGAAACAAGGCCGCGAGGGGGGACCTGTGCGGCTTTTTCATTTTGAAGCCTTGTGTAGAAGTCGTGCGCATTGCTCGGCTGACCTGCTGCGGACCGGCGCAAGCACGCCGATCCGCATTTTCCGCCAATTGCGAGAAGGGATGCTCTGCGGCATAGTGCGGGGAAACCATGGCGTGAAAATGCGCCAACCAAGGGGAGCGAGCGATGCAGGTAACGCGACGGGCAATGATTGCGAATTCGGCGGCGGTGGGCGCGGTGACGCTGCTTTCAGGCTGTATGGGCGGGGGGGGTGCGCAGACCGCCGGCGTGGCACGGGTGGACCCGATGTTACAGCCGCAGCCCAATCCGGGCTATGACGCGTGGGTGACGGCCTTTCGCGGGCGCGCACAGGCACAGGGGATCAGCGCGGGCACGCTGAACGCGGCGTTTCGCGGTGCGGGGTTCCTGCCGGGGGTGGTCGAACGCGATCGCAACCAGACCGAATTCAAGCGCAGTCTTGAGGATTACCTTGCGATCACCGCATCGGAGGAAAAGGTGCGCGCCGGGCGTGCAGCGCTGGCGCGGCGCGGTTCGGTGCTGTCGGAGATCGAGGCGCGCTATGGCGTGCCGGCGAATGTTGTGGCGGCCGTGTGGGGCATGGAAAGCCAGTATGGCACGCGCAAGGGCGATATCCCGGTGATTTCGGCCACGTCGACGCTGGCCTATGACGGGCGGCGCGGTGGGTTCTTTGAAAAACAACTGATCGCGGCGCTCAAGATCATCCAGAACGGCGATGTGCGCGCGTCTGAAATGACCGGAAGTTGGGCCGGGGCGATGGGGCATACCCAGTTCATTCCGACGACCTATCTTCTTTATGCGGTGGATTTTCGCGGCGACGGGCAGCGCGATATCTGGTCGGAGGATCCGACCGATGGGCTGGCCTCGACCGCGGCTTACCTGAGCAAATCGGGTTGGCGGCGGGGGCAGCCTTGGGGCCTTGAGGTGCGTGTGCCGACCGGGTTCAACGCCGGGTTGGCGGGACGCGGGAAGGGCAAATCCGTGTCGGACTGGGCGGCGCTTGGCGTGACGGCGGCACGCGGTGGGCCGCTTCCCGATGCCGGGGCGGCGTCGCTGTTGATGCCGATGGGGGCATCGGGGCCGGCCTTTCTCGTGTTTCGGAATTTCAACGCGATCCTGCGCTACAACAATTCGGAAAACTACGGCATTGGAGTTGGATACCTGTCAGATCGGCTGGCGGGGGCGGGGCCGCTTAGAAGCAGCTTCCCGCCGGATCGCTATGGGCTGAGCATCGAGGATCGCAAGCGGATACAGGCGCGCCTGACAGCAAAGGGGTTTGATGCGGGCACGCCCGACGGGGTGTTCGGCAAGAAGACCGAGGCCGCGATCCGCGCCTATCAGCAGGCCAATGGCATGGCCGTGACGGGTGAGCCGTCCAAGGCGCTTTTGGCCAGTCTGGGATGAGGTTTGAGGCGGGCCTGATCCGACAGAGCCGCCTTTATCGCGCGAGTTAGGCCAGCAGGCTTCCCATGCGGCGCATGGCCAGCGCGTAGCCGTCGATGCCGAAGCCCGCGATCACGCCATCGGCGCGCATCGAGACATAGGAGTGATGGCGGAACGCTTCGCGCTTGTGAACCTGGCTGATGTGGACCTCGATCACCGGGCCATCGAACGTATTGAGCGCGTCGAGCACGGCAACGGAGGTATGGGTCAGGGCGGCGGGATTGATGATGATGCCAGCGGCCTCGTGCCGGGCATCATGGATCCAGTCGACGATCTGGCCTTCCCAATTGGATTGCAGCAGCTTGACGGCAAGGCCGAAGTCCTTGCCAACCCTGGCGCAGGCGGCTTCGACATCGTCGAGCGTGTCATGGCCATAAATCTCGGGCTCGCGTTTACCGAGGAGATTCAGGTTCGGTCCGTTCAGGATGGTAATCAGCTTGCTCATGGCCAGGCCCCTTTGTTGCGCTGTTTATGCGCCGGGGGGCGGGGCCATGGCAAGATGCGTGCAACAGGGCCGTGTCCGGCTATGGCCGGGGCGACACCATTGCGAACAGGCCCGAGGCGATCAGGCCTGTTCAGATCAGGAGTAGTGCAGGCCCGAGAAGGCGCGATGCAGCGCGCTGGCTTTGGACTGGCCCGAGCGGCGGAGCTGCTCGTCGGTCTGGTTGCCGAGGGCGAGGTCGTTGTAACGGGGCATGGTGAAGAGCGCCTGAGCGGCGAAGTCGAAGAAGCGGAGCATTGGAGTGTGCCTATTTTTCAGGAAGTTTGTAAACTGCCCGTCAAATAGGCGTGGCGCACAGAAAGAGGAACCCCAAGGTTGGAAGTCCCGCTATGCGTTTGACGCAACCCTCGACCCGTACGCCCTTTCCTTTATGGTTTAGTCGGCTTTGCGCACCGCGAGGTAGGTGTAAGTTTCAGTATTTCCGTCGTAGGTCGCCGAGGACAGGTAGGCGAGGCCCAGATCGGGCAGGTAGGTGAGCGTGTCGGAACTGTCTTCACCGGGGTAGGTGATCTTGATTTCGATCGCCTTGTAGGTGCAAGGGCCGAAGATGATTTGAGTCTCGGGACCGAAGGTATAGGTCTGATCTTCGCGGCGGATATCGCCGTTTTCCATCACCGCAGCAGAGACCGAAAATGCGCCGCCCGGCGTGGGCAGGGGCATCTTGGGGGCCGCCATCGGGAAGGCATAGGTGACGCGACTCGCGGGATCGGGGGTGCCGGTGCGCGTGTCCATATCGGCGGTTTCAAGCAGGTAGATCCCCTGTGCCAGAAGCACACGCAGCGGCGCGGCGTCCTCGCCCTCGAAATAGAGCGAGGAAAGGATGCCGTCTGTATGGGTGCGAAAAACCTCGTATGCGCCATCAGCGACATCGAAGTGGATACCACTGCGATCAAGATCGTCGCGGGTTGGACAGGTCCCGGCAAGCGCGGGCGGGGCGCTTGCCATAAGGCCGAGGGTCGCAAGGTAACATATCGGTTTCATTGAAAAACCTTTCTTCGGGGCAATGCCCGCGCTGCTTCGCTTAGGCCTTGAACGCGTCATCCGGGGGCACTTGCAGCGCGGTGGCCAGAGCGTTGGTGTGGCTGGCCATGCCGATCACCGAGAGAAGCTCGGAATACATCTCGTCGCTCATCCCCTTGGCGCGGGCCGAGGCGGTGTGCGAGTGGCAGCAGTATTCGCAAGCATTGGCGGCGGAAACGGCGATGTAGAGCATTTCCTTTACCAGCGGGTCGAGCGCGCCGGGGCCCATGATCCGCTTGAGCCGCCCCCAGACGGCTTCGAGTTCGTCCGGGTTATGGGCCAGAGCGCGCCAGAAATTGTTGACGTAATCGGTCTGACGGGTGGCGCGGATATCGTCGAAAACGGCGCGCGCCTTGTCGCTCAGTTGATCATCGGTGAGGAGGGGGAGGACGGCCATGCTTATGCTCCTTTGCGGCTTTTGCGCATTGGGACGCAAAGCGCGGAACATGTCAAACAGCGCATGTCAAACAGGGCCTCTCAAACAGGCGCGCAAAAGAAAACCGCCGCCCGGGGAAAACCCATGGGCGGCGGCACTGTCCCTCGCATCCGGGGGGATGTTTGCTTAGAAGCCGAGGCCTTCGTATTTTTTCTTGAACTTCGTCACGCGACCGCCGGCATCCATCAGGCGGGTGCCGCCACCGGTCCAGGCCGGGTGCACGGTGGGATCGACGTCGAGCGACAGGGTGTCGCCTTCGTTGCCCCAGGTCGAGCGCATCTTGAAGATCGTGCCATCGGTCATTTTGACGTCGATGAAGTGATAATCGGGATGGGTATCTTTTTTCATGATATCAGCCCCTTATGCCTGCGACTTGGGTTTGTAGTTGGCGACTTCCGCGATCCGGGCCGATTTGCCACGGCGCGAGCGGAGGTAGTAAAGCTTGGCGCGGCGGACACGGCCACGGCGCACAACTTCGATCGACTCGATGTTGGTCGAGTAGAGCGGGAAGACGCGCTCGACGCCCTCGCCGAAGGAAATCTTGCGAACGGTGAACGAGCCGGCGATTCCATGGCCGTTCTTACGGCTGATGCAGACGCCTTCGTAGTTCTGCACACGGCTACGCGTGCCTTCGGTCACCTTGTAACCGACGCGAATGGTGTCGCCGGCCTTGAAGTCGGGGATGTCTTTCCCCAGCGAGGCGATCTGTTCCGCCTCGAGCTGTGCGATCAGGTCCATTGACCTATCTCCTTGATTTGCCTGCGGTTTATTCCGCAAAGTTTTTCGCGCCCCCAGAGCTCTGGTCTTCGTCCGGGTCCGCCGCAGCGCCCGCCAGAGATCAGGATCGTCATTCCTTGTTGTCTGCTTTGCCAATCGCGGCGCCCTGCAGAAGAAAACAAGGGCCTGATGCGCCGACAAAGCTATCTCCGGAAAGGCGAGCCCGCCCGGATCAGCGCCGTATAGGCCCATCGGGCCAATGGATCAAGGGTCAATCTTGCCTTGGGGCAGGCCCCAAAGCAGGGCTGCCAGCGCCTGATAGGGGTTGGGCGGAAGATCGCTGCCTTGGGCCAGTTCGAGCAATGTAAAGAGGTCAGTTTCCGCCAGCGGGCCGAAGAATTGGTTAACAAAACGGGCGAGGCTGTCCGAATCGCGCACCTGCGCCACCGGAGCGGGCAGGTCGGCTGCGCGCAGCGCGGCCCAGAGATCGGGGCGGCGGGCGCGGGTGATGTCGCGCGCCATGGCATGGCGCCAGTCGGCGATGACCTTGTGATTGCCCGAGAGCAGCACATCGGGGATGGCGTGGCCCTGCCATTCGGCGGGGCGTGTATATTGCGGATGCTCCAGCAAGCCGTTGGAAAAGCTCTCGTCTTCGATGCTTTCTGCGTTGCCCAGCACGCCGGGCAACAGACGCACCGTGGCATCGAGCATGGCCTGCGCGGCGATCTCGCCCCCGGTCAGGACGAAATCGCCAAGGCTGACCTCTTCGATGCGGTAATGATCAAGCACCCGCTGGTCGACGCCTTCGAACCGCCCACAGAGCAGCGTGACACCGGGGCCGGCCGCCCAAGCCCGTGCCATGGCCTGGTCAAATCGCCGTCCGCGTGGGGAAAGATATATGAGTGGCAAAGGGTTAGTCGCCAGACTGCGGCTGTGATCGATGGCGCGCGCGAGCACGTCGGCGCGCAGCACCATTCCCGCGCCGCCGCCCGCTGGCGTATCATCGACATTGCGATGCCGCCCCTCGCCAAACGGCCGCAGGTCGACCGCTTCGAGTTGCCACTGCCCCTCTTTCAACGCCTTGCCGGTCAGGCTTTCGCCCAGGACCCCGGGAAAAGCCTGTGGAAACAGGGTGATCACCTGTGCGGTCCAAGCCCGGGCGAGGCGGGTTTCGCCCATCAATTCGCTCGGTTTGAGGGTCGGTCGAATGGATTTGCGGCCATGGGATCGGTTGGGGGGCGTGGGTGCATCTGTCATGGCGTTCTCATAGGGCAGGGGCACGGATTTGCAAAGATCGGATGAACGCGGCGCCGAGAGGGGTTAACCCCGTGGTGGTGCGAAAAGCGCCTGTCTGCAAACCGTCTGGCATCCGCCTGCATTCTGTCGGGCAGCGGCGCCCCGGTCAGCGGCGCCGAAATCCGTTAACCCGCCGCGCGGCATAGAGGCAGCGCAGAGCATGAGTATTTAAGGAAAAATGAAAGGGAGAAAGATCCCTGGCTTCATCTGGCTGCAAATATCCTGCGGGGGTGCGGGGGTGCAAAACCCCCGCTCCAACGGCCCCCAAAAAGCGAAACGCCCCGGCGCGAAGACCGGGGCGTTCCAGAATGTGTATGCGAACAGGCGTTACGACTTGGCAAGGTTGCGCAGCACGTAGTGCAGCACGCCGCCATGTTCGATGTATTCGATCTCGATCGCCGTATCGATCCGGCACTTGAGCGTGATCTCTTTCTTGGTGCCGTCGGCAAAGGTGATCTCGCAGGGCACTTCGGCCAGCGGCTTGATCGTGTCGAGCCCCTTGATCGAGACGGTTTCATCGCCGGTCAGGCCAAGCGTCTTGCGGGTGTCGCCGCCGGTGAACTCGAACGGGATGACGCCCATGCCGACAAGGTTCGAGCGGTGGATCCGTTCGAAGCTTTCGGCGATGACGGCCTTGACGCCCAGAAGGGCTGTGCCCTTGGCCGCCCAGTCACGCGAGGAACCGGCGCCGTATTGCTCACCACCAAAGACGACAAGCGGCGTGCCCTGTTCCTGATAGGCCATGGCGGCGTCGAACACGCTGGTCTGTTCGCCATCGGGGCCCTTGGTGTAGCCGCCTTCGACGCCATCGAGCATCTCGTTGCGGATCCGGATGTTGGCGAAGGTGCCGCGCATCATGATTTCGTGATTGCCGCGGCGCGAGCCATAGGAGTTGAACTCACGCGGCTGCACCTGCCGTTCCAGCAGGTACTGACCGGCCGGGGAGGTTGTGGCGAAGGACCCGGCGGGCGAGATGTGGTCGGTGGTGACCATATCGCCAAGGACGAGCAGTTCACGCGCGCCTTCGATGTTCTCGATCTTGCCCGGTTCGGTGCCCATGCCCTGGAAGTAGGGCGGGTTCTGGATATAGGTCGACTGCGGTGGCCAGTCATAGGTTTCGCCGCCGTTCACCTCGACCGCCTGCCACTTCTCGTCGCCCTTGAAGACATCGGCGTATTTCGACTGGAACGCTTCGCGGGTCACGGTCTTTTCGACCAGCTCGGCAATTTCCTTGTTCGTGGGCCAGATGTCCTTGAGATAGACATCGTTGCCGTCGCGATCCTGGCCCAGCGGAGCGGTGGTGATATCGACGTTCATGTCCCCGACCAGCGCATAGGCCACGACAAGCGGCGGCGAGGCGAGGTAGTTGGCGCGCACGTCGGGGCTAATCCGGCCTTCGAAGTTGCGGTTGCCCGACAGGACCGAGGTGGCGACCAGATCGTAATCGTTGATCGCCTTGGAAATCTCGGGGTCGAGTGGGCCAGAGTTGCCGATACAGGTGGTGCAGCCGTAGCCGACGAGGTTGAAGCCGATGGCGTCGAGATCGTCTTGCAGGCCGGCAGCCTCGAGATATTGGCTCACCACTTGCGAGCCGGGGGCAAGGGAGGTCTTGACCCAAGGCTTGCGGGTCAGGCCCAGCGCATGCGCCTTGCGCGCGACAAGGCCCGCGCCGATCATCACATAGGGGTTCGACGTGTTGGTGCACGAGGTGATCGACGCGATCACGATCGAACCGTCATGCATCTGGTAGTGGCCCTCGTCGGTGACGACGTAGCCGCGCTTGTGGTTGCCGTTGTCGCCGGGAATATCCTGCGGTTCGGGCTGGCCGCCTTCACCTTCCCAGCGGACCTCGGCCTTCTCGCTGGCATCCTCGGCTGAGCGCAGGCCGCCGATATACTCGCCGAAGGTCGTGGCGGCCTTGTCGAGCGCGATGAAATCCTGCGGCCGCTTCGGGCCCGAGATGGCCGGCACGACGGTCGTCATGTCGAGGCCGAGCGTGTCGGTGTAGACCGGGTCGTAATCCGGGCCACGCCACATGCCGTTGGCCTTGGCATAGGCCTCGACCAGCGCGATGCGGTCTTCGTCACGACCGGTCTGGCGCATGTAGCGCAGGGTCTCGTCATCGACGGGGAAGAAGCCGCAGGTGGCGCCATATTCGGGGGCCATGTTTGCAATGGTCGCACGCTGCGCCAGGGGCAGGTTGTCGAGGCCGGGGCCATAGAATTCCACGAATTTGCCAACCACGCCTTTTTCACGCAGCATTTCGACAACTTTCAGCACGAGGTCGGTGCCGGTGGTGCCTTCGACCATCTCGCCAGTCAGCTTGAAGCCCACGACCTCGGGGATCAGCATGGAGATCGGCTGGCCCAGCATCGCGGCCTCGGCCTCGATCCCGCCGACGCCCCAGCCGAGCACGGCGGCGCCGTTGACCATGGTGGTGTGGCTGTCGGTGCCCACCAGCGTATCGGGATAGGCGACTTCCTCACCGCTCTGGTCCACATCGGTCCAGACGGTCTGGGCGAGGTATTCGAGGTTCACCTGGTGACAAATGCCAGTGCCCGGGGGTACGACGCGGAAGTTGTTGAAGGCCGACTGACCCCACTTGAGGAATTCGTAGCGCTCCATGTTGCGCTCGTATTCGCGGTCGACGTTCATCTGGAAGGCGCGCGGATTGCCGAACTCGTCGATCATGACCGAGTGGTCGATCACGAGGTCAACCGGGTTCAGCGGGTTGATTTTCTGCGGATCGCCGCCAAGCGCCTTGATCCCGTCGCGCATGGCGGCAAGATCGACCACCGCCGGAACGCCGGTGAAATCCTGCATCAGCACGCGCGCGGGGCGATAGGACAGCTCCCGGTTGCCCTTGCCGCCATTTTCGGCCCAGGCGGAAAAGGCCTTGATGTCGTCGCTGGTGACGGTTTTGCCATCCTCGAACCGCAGCATGTTCTCGAGCACCACCTTCAGCGCGGCGGGCAGTTTCGAGAAGGCCCCCAAGCCGGCCTCTTCGGCGGCTGGGATCGAGTAATAGGCAATCGTGGAGCCGCCAACGGTCAAGCTGCGGCGGGTTTTGGACGAGTCGTGTCCGACAGTGATGGTCATGAGGATGGCCTCCCTTATCAAAGATGGGGATGTTGCTGGCCCGGTTTTGACGCATCGCGCGATGTGAAGCAAGGGGGAGTGCGCGAACTTGGTATGCTATGGTATACAATTATGCGTGAGCTGCGGGATTTCCTCGAAACTTCAACGCTGTTCTTTCTTGGTTATAAATACCCCGGGGGGGTGAGAAAACGCGCATGCGTTTTCTCACATTGGGGGGCAGCGCCCCCCCTCACGAACAGATCATGCGTGCGCAGCACACAATTGGATCACGCCACCCTCTGCTTTCTCTCGCAAAACCTTGATTGGTTATTTCAGTCCGCTTGCGGCTATCTAGGCGGCAATGAGTGTGAATGAAGGAAACGGCATGCGAAGCTTTGTCAGGATCGCGGCGCTTTCGATCGGGGTGGCGGCCGGGATGTTGTCTGGTGTGCTGGCCAGTGTGGCGCAGGCGGACAGCGCAGGCAAAGCCGCGAACCCGGTTGTGGTGGTCGAGTTGTTCACCAGCCAGGGCTGTTCGAGCTGTCCGCCAGCCGACGCGTTTTTGCATGAACTCGACAAGCGGGCAGGTGTGCTGCCGCTGTCACTGCATGTGGACTACTGGGATTACATCGGCTGGAAGGATGTTTTCGGCCAAAAGCAATTCACCAAGCGCCAGCACAGCTATGCCGTCGCAGCCGAGCAACGCTCGGTTTACACGCCGCAGATCGTGGTGCAGGGGCGCGAGCAGGTGGTTGGCAATCACCCAAAGGACGTGAATGCGCTTATCGCGCGGCATCAAGCCGCCGTGCAGGCCACTGTTTTGCAGCTGAGTCGCGAGGGCGCGGGCCTGCGTATTCGCGCCGAGACGAAACAGCCCGGGCCAATGATCGTTGAACTGGCGCGGTATTCCCCGGATGAGAAGGTCAAGATCCGCCGTGGTGAAAACGCGGGCAAGACCCTGTCTTATACCAATGTCGTGCGCGAATGGATCGTTTTGGGCAAATGGGACGGCAAGGCACCGCTTGATATTGACGTGCCGCTGAAAGGGACCTTGTCGACTGCCGTGATCATACAGCGGGTGGTCAAGCGCGGTCTTGGGCCAATCGAAGTGGCCGCCACGCTTGAGTAAACCGCTACGCAGGTTGGCCGTGGTGCTTTATCCAAGTGAGAAACTGCGCTGAGCGACTGCGCGACAGTGGCGTTTAACCCGCCTCGGCGATGGCGGCGTTTGCGGCCTTGCGGATTTTGAAGAACGGCGCAAAGACCGACCGCCACGGCGGGTTGGTTGTTGTCACCACCGACAGCGGGCCCAGCACGAAGTGTTGCCCGTCTTGTTCGAGGACAAGCGGCGCGCCGGAATCCCCCTGCATGGCAGAGCATTGCGTGAGAAGCACCCCGGAGGCGATCAGCGTCGGGCCGCAATCGCGCGCCACGGTCAGGTGATGCGGGCGCAGCCCGGCATAGCCCGGCATCCGCGTCGCGCGATCGGGTGTGCTTCTTAAAAAGCCGGGGAAAAGCGGGATGTGACCCGCTTGCCGCCCGATCGGGTCGCGCAGGGTCAGCAGGGCCCAGTCGTGGCGAGGATTGACGCGGTAGGCCGTGGCGCCCGCGTCCTGTTCGATCTCGGGCGGGAAGATGACCGCGATCGCGGGGGAGGCGGCGATATAGTCGCCACCATGATAACCGGCGAGGAAGGTGAACCGCGCGGGCGCGATCCAGCGGTTGGTCGTCGGATCCCACAGGCAATGCGCGGCGGTCAGCACGACGCGATCCGAGATCAGCGTGGCGGTGCAATGGCCGTAGACGCGGTGGCCGGCGTGATTGAGCCGCCCGATGGCGGACCACGGCGCGCGCTGACTTTCGGCGGTTTCGCGCGCGCGGATCGCGGCGCAGCCTTCGTCTTGGTCCCGCCCAAGGGCACAGATCGCGTTGAGGCCGGGGGCGTAGTCGGACCCTTGGGCCGCCGCGCGAGGGGCCAACACCGCAGCATGAGCGATGAGTGCCAGCGCGAAGAGCGCCCCCGGGGCGAGCCGTGCCACCTCCCGTTTCAGCGCTGCGAGCGGGCCATGAAGGCGAGGCGTTCGAACAGATGCACGTCCTGTTCGTTCTTTAGCAGCGCGCCGTGCAGTTTCGGCAGGGCAGTTTTACCGTCGCGCTTGAGATCGGCCGGATCGAGATCCTCGGCCAGCAGAAGCTTGAGCCAGTCGAGCACTTCAGAGGTCGACGGCTTTTTCTTGAGGCCCGGGGTTTCGCGGATCTCGAAGAATTGCGTCAGCGCGGTGGTGAGCAGCGATTCCTTGATGCCGGGGTGGTGCACTTCGACGATCTGTTTCAGCGTGTCATGCTCGGGGAAGCGGATGTAGTGGAAGAAACAGCGGCGCAGGAAGGCGTCGGGCAGTTCCTTTTCGTTGTTCGAGGTGATGATGACGATCGGGCGCTGCTTGGCGCGGATGGTTTCGCCGGTCTCGTAGACGTGGAATTCCATCTTGTCCAACTCCTGCAACAGGTCGTTGGGGAATTCGATGTCGGCCTTGTCGATTTCGTCGATCAGAAGGACCACTTTGCCGTCGGCGTCGAAGGCCTCCCAGAGTTTGCCCTTCTTGATGTAGTTCCTCACATCGTTGACGCGCTCGTCGCCGAGTTGGCTGTCGCGCAGGCGCGATACGGCATCGTATTCGTAAAGGCCCTGCTGCGCCTTGGTGGTGGACTTGATGTTCCATTCGATCATCGGCAGGCCGAGCGCATCTGAAACCTGACGGGCGAGTTCGGTCTTGCCGGTGCCGGGTTCGCCCTTCACCAGCAGCGGGCGTTCAAGCGTGACGGCGGCGTTGACGGCGAGTTTGAGATCGTCGGTGGCGACGTAGGTGGATGTGCCTTCGAATTTCATTAGGGGAGCCTCGGATGAGCGGGTTCATGTTCCCGGGCACCCTAGTCGAGACGCATTTTGACCGCAATCGCATGGTATTGCGGCAGTTGGCGCAGAGCCCGTGAAAAGACCTCGACGTTACGTCATGACATACGGTCCAGCGTGAGATTAGGGTAGTGACAAAGCCCTAGGGGGAGAGTATGAGCAGCCGCAGCAAAGGGGTGTCGTTTGAACGATCTAGACGAAAACGTGGGAGCTGACATGAAAGCGGAAGTCTTTCTGCCCGATGATTACCGACCGGCTGAAGATGAGCCGTTCATGAATGAACGCCAGACCGAATACTTCCGGCGAAAACTGCTGAACTGGAAAGCCGAACTTCTCGACGATAGCCGCGACACGATCGAGGGCATGAAGGACGGCACGCGCAACATTCCCGATATCGCCGACCGCGCCAGCGAAGAGACCGACCGTGCGCTTGAGCTGCGCACCCGGGACCGGCAGCGCAAGCTTGTCGCCAAGATCGACGCCGCGCTGCGCCGGATCGAAGAGGGCGAATACGGATATTGCGAAGTGACCGGCGAGCCGATCAGCCTGAAACGGCTGGACGCGCGTCCGATCGCCACCATGAGCCTTGAGGCGCAAGAGCGCCACGAGCGCCGCGAGAAGGTGCATCGCGACGATTGATCGTCTTGCAGGACGATCATGTATGGGTTTGAAAGACGCCGGGGCGAAAGCTTCGGCGTTTTTGTTTTAGGGCGACTGTCGGGGCAGAATGGCCCATTCTGGGGGATGTTATGAGCGAACTTCTGGGCCTGAGGGCGACCGTCATTGGCGCGGGCATCGGTGGGTTGGCGGTGGCGCGGGCACTGGCGCTGCGCGGGGCGCATGTGAAGGTGATCGAACAGGCCCCCGAGATCACCGAGGTGGGTGCTGGCCTTCAGATTTCGCCCAACGGGCTGTGCGTGCTGCGCGCGCTGGGGCTGGAACAGGCGCTGGTGGCGACCGGCGCGGTGCAGGCGCGGGCCGTGCGGTTGTTCGATTACCGGGGGGATGAGGTTGTTGCGCTTGACCTGATGCGGCTGGAGGACCAGCGCTATTACTTCGTGCATCGGGCCGACCTGATCGGCGTGCTGGAGCAGGGCGCGCGTGAGGCAGGGGTCGAGATCGAATTGGGCCGGCGGGTGTCATATGTGGCCGACGCGGATAACGGCCATGCGCCGAAGCTGCATTTTGATGGCGGTCAGGAAGAGCATGCCGACCTGATCATCGGGGCGGACGGGCTGCACAGCCGGGTGCGCCCGGTTCTGAACGGGCCGGAAGAGCCGTTTTTCACTGGCCAAGTGGCGTGGCGCGCGGTGGTGCCGAACCGCTGGGGCGTGGGGCCGGATGCGCGGGTGCATATGGGGCCGGGGCGGCATCTGGTCAGCTATCCGCTGCGCGGTGGTGAGTATCTGAACATCGTGGCGGCGCAGGAGCGGCGCGGCTGGGCCGAGGAGGGATGGGCCCTGCGCGACGATCCGGCCAATTTGCGCGCGGCTTTTGCCGATTTCTGTGCGCAGGTGCGCGAGATGTTGGACGCGGTCGAGACCGTGTTCCTTTGGGGGCTGTTCCGGCACGAGGTGGCGCAGGCGTGGCACGGTCAGGCGCTGGCCCTTGTGGGCGACGCGGCGCACCCGACGCTGCCCTTCATGGCGCAGGGCGCGGTGATGGCGTTGGAGGATGCGTGGGTGCTGGCAGATGCGCTGGCGGGCGCGGATGAGATTGCGGCGGGGCTGGCCGCTTATCAGGCGCGGCGGCGCGCGCGGGCGGTGCGGGTGATCAACACGGCGACGGACAACGCGTGGAAATATCACCTGAAATTTCCGCCGCTGCGGTTTGCCGCCCATGCGGTGATGCGGCTGGGCGGGCAGGTGGCGCCCGAGAAAATGATGCGCCAGTTCGACTGGCTTTACGGGTATGACGTGACCAAGCCGGGGGCCTAGCAGGTCCGCCGGAAAGCGAGGCGGCCCCCGGTCAGGGCGTCGTGCGAGATGAAAAAGAGGACAGGTCGATGAAAGCGGTGATCGTTGGGGCGGGGCTTTTGGGCGCGTCGGTGGCCTATGCGTTGGCCAAGCGCGGGATTGAATCGACGGTGATCGACGCGGGGCCGGTGGCGGGCGCGGCATCGGGACGTTCGTTCGGGTGGATCAACGCGAGCTTTCATCTGGACGAGGCGCATTTCCGCCTGCGGGTGGCGGCGATGGAGGCTTGGCGGCAGGTGGACCGCGACCTTGGCGGGCTGGTCGATTGGTGTGGCGCGCTGTGTTTCGAGGCTCAGGGCGCAGAGCTTGAGGCGCAGGCGGCCAAGCTGGAGGCGCTGGGCTATCCGGTGGAGCAGGCCGACCTGCAGATCGTGGCAGAGCGCGCGCCGGGCGTGGCCTTGCCCGAGCAGTGCCTGTGGTTTCCCGCCGAGGGCGTGATCGAGCCGGATATGGCAGCGCGGGTGATGTTGGCGGCCTCGGGCGCGCGGGTGATTTCGGGCTGCGCGGTGGAAGCGGTGGAGCATGAGGGCGGGCGCGTTACCGGGCTGCGGCTGGCGGCCGGGCGGATCGAGGCCGATACGGTGGTGATCGCGGCAGGGGTGGGCGTGCGGGCGCTGTTGGCGCCGTTCCTTGACCTGCCTATGGTGCGGCGGCCTGCGGTTTTGTTGCGCACGCGTCCAGTGGATCGGTTCTTGCGCACCGTGCTGGTCAGCCCGTGGATGGAGTTGCGACAGGATGCGCTGGGCCGGATCATTGCGCCCGCGTCGGCCGGGCATCAGAGCGATACGACCGAACGGCTGGAGGCCGCGCCGGGGGACATGGCCGAAGAGGCGATGGAGCGGATGGCGCAGGTTTTGCCGGGGATGGAGTTGGCGCTGGAAGAGGTGGTTCTGGCCGAGCGGCCCGTGCCGGGGGATGACCAGCCGGTGATGGGGGCCGTTGGACCAGATGGGCTTTATGCCTGTGTCATGCATTCCGGCGCGACGCTGGGCGCACATGCGGGCGCGCTGGTGGCGCGGGAGTTGGAGGGCGAAGAGGTGCCGGACCTGGCGCGCTATCGCCCGGGTCGGTTCGTTTAGGTCCCGCTTCGTTCAGGTGCCGCAGAAGGTGGTTGTGACGCGCTCGGATTCCGCCGGGGGGCGGGTGAGGTCGGCGGCGTCGGGCTGATCCTCGTAAGGATGGGCGAGCACGGCGTTGAGGCGGTGGAACGGCGCGTAATCGCCAGCGACGGCGGCCTGGATCATCTGTTCGACGCGGTGATTGCGCGGGATGAAGGCGGGGTTGGCCGCGCGCATCCGGGGCATCGCGTCGCTTTCGCGCGCGAGGCGTGCTTTCCAGCGGGCGTGCCATGCGTCGTAAGCGGGCCGGTCGGTCAGCTGATCGCGGGCCGAACCGTGGGCGAGCGCGCGGAAGGTATTGGTGAAATCGGCGCCGTCCTTGGCCATCAGGTCGAGCAGGTCGGTGATGAGGGCGCGGTCATCCTCGCTCGGGCTTGTCAGGCCGAGTTTGGGGGCGAAACGGGTGAGCCACTGCGCGGCGATGCGATCCGCCATGCCGTGGATCATCGCGGTGAAGCGCGCGACGGCGGCGTCTTCGTCCGGGCAAAGCGGGACGAGGCAGGAGGCCAGCTGCGCCATGTTCCACGCGATGATATTGGCCTGATTGTCATAGGCATAGCGCCCGCGCCGGTCGATTGAGGAGAACACGGTTTGCGGATGGTAAGCGTCGATGAAGGCGCAGGGGCCATAATCAATGGTTTCGCCCGAAAGCGCGGTGTTGTCGGTGTTCATTACGCCGTGGATGAAGCCGAGCGAGAGCCAGTGGGTGACGAGCCGGACCTGCGCGTCGATGGCCGCGTCGAGAAATTCTTCGGGGGTGTTGGCCTGCGGATAATGGCGGGTGCGGGTGTAGTCGAACAGCGCTTCGAGCGCTTCGGTATCGCCGCGGGCAGCGAAGTACTGGAAGGTGCCAACGCGGATATGGCTGGCCGCCACGCGGGTGAGCACGGCGCCGGGAAGGGCGGTTTCGCGGAACACCATTTCGCCGGTGGCGACGGCGGCAAGGGCGCGGGTTGTCGGCACGCCGAGGGCATGCATCGCCTCGGACACGACATATTCGCGCAACACCGGGCCAAGCCATGCGCGCCCGTCGCCGCCGCGGGAATAGACGGTGCGGCCCGCGCCTTTGAGTTGGATGTCGCGGGGGGTGCCGTGGGTGTCGATCACATCGCCCAAGAGCAGCGCGCGGCCATCGCCCAGTTGGGGCGAGAAGCCGCCGAACTGGTGGCCGGCATAGACTTGTGCCAGCGGCTCGGACCCTTCGGGGAGGGTGTTGCCGGAGAAGATCTGAGCCAGTGTCGTGGCGTCGGCGGTGTCGGGCAGGCCCAACTCGGCGGCGAGCGGGGCGTTCCACGCGATGAGGGTGGGATTGGCGACCGGCGTGGCGCCTTGCCGGGTGAAGAACCGGGGCGGCAGGCGGGTGTAGCTGTTGGCGAAGGGAATGCTGAGCGTCATGGAAGAGATATATCCCTGTCGCGCGGCATTTCCAGCCTTGGCGCGGAATTCATCGCGGGGCGGGTGCGTTCCCGGTGGGGCGGTGGCAGCGGGTCAGGCGCTCGCTTCGAGGGCGGTGATGATCTGTGAGAAATCGGCGGCCTTGAGAGAGGCGCCGCCCACGAGGGCGCCGTCGACATTGGGCGTGCGGAAAATCTCGGCCGCGTTGTCGGGTTTGACCGAGCCGCCATAGAGAATGCGCGTACCGCGCCCGACGCCCGCGCCGAAGCGGCGTTCCAGACGGGTGCGGATGAAATCATGCACTTCGCCGATCTGGGCCAGTGTCGGGATCTTGCCGGTGCCGATCGCCCAGATGGGTTCGTAGGCGACGACAAGATTTTCGGCGGTGGAATTGTCGGGCAGGGACAGCGCGAGTTGGCCTGCGATGATATCGAGCGTGTTTTGCGCCTCGCGTTGGGGCAGGCTCTCGCCGAGGCAGACGATGGCGGTTAGCCCGGCCGCCTGTGCCGTGCGGGCCTTGGCGCGGACCTGTTCGCTGGTTTCTTCGTGATCTTCGCGGCGTTCGGAGTGGCCGACGATCACCGCCGTGGCCCCGGCATCGCGCATCATCTCTGCCGAGATCTTGCCGGTATGGGCACCGGCGGTCTCGATATGGCAATCTTGTCCGCCGATTGCGAGCGGGTGAGCGGCGACGCGCGTGGCGGCCTCATGCAAGAGCGTGGCGGGCGGGCAGATCAGAAGATCGATCGCCGGGGCGGGATGCGCCCGGGCCAAGGCATCGAGTTCGTCGAGATCGGCGCGCAGTCCATTCATCTTCCAGTTTCCGGCGGCGAGTTTGCGGCGCATGCGGCCCTCCGTGTTGAATGCGGTGTTGAATGCGGTGTTGAATGCGGTCGCGCCATCATCGGGATTGGCGCGCAAGGGTCAAGGTGGGTGATGCCGCAGGCCCGCAGTTGGGCGGGCCAAGGGACGCGCCAAGCGGGCGACGGGACGGGAATGCCGGGGGGATCAGTCGGTCTGGCGTTCGGCCTGTTGTTCGCTTTGGTGTTCGGCGGCGAGCGCGTCGACATCCTTGAACTTGATCGACTCGCCACAGCCGCAGGCGTCTTCGACGTTGGGATTGTTGAAGACGAAGCCGGATTCGAGCAGCGAGGTCTGGTAGTCGATCTCGGTCCCGAACAGGAACATTTGCGCCATCGGCGCGATCATCACGCGGGCGCCGTCGGATTCGACCACCTCGTCGTTGGGATCGACTTCGTCGACGTAATCCATGGTGTATTCCATGCCCGCGCAGCCGCCCTTCTTGACGCCGATGCGCAGGCCCTGATGGCCCTTGGAGGCCATAAGCTTCGCGATCTGGGCCTGTGCGGCCGGGGTCATGGTGACAGCTTGCTTGCCGGGAATGCCGAACATGTTTTTCGCCTTTCGGGCACTTGATTTCGTTACATGAAGCCGAGTTCGAGGCGGGCCTCGTCGGACATCATTTCCATGCCCCACTGCGGCTCCCACGTGAGGTCGACGTCGACCTGTTTGACGCCTTCGAGCGGGGTGATCGCATCTGCGACCCAGCCGGGCATGTCGCCCGCGACCGGGCAACCCGGGGCGGTGAGGGTCATGATCACGTGAACTTCGCCCTCGGGGGAAATCTCGATCGTGTAGATCAGGCCGAGATCGTAGATGTTTACCGGGATCTCGGGGTCGTAGACCGAGCGGCAGGCCTCGACCACCGCGTCATAGAGCGGGTGGGAGACGGTGGAGGGCGCAATCAGGGGGGCGCCTTCGAGCGGTTCGGTGCTGGTATGGGTCATTGATGCCTCGCGCGGGTATTACCTGACAGAAGATATAGGGTTTCTGGCGGGCGGCGTAAAGGGCAGGCGGCGCGGCTGCGTGCCGCGCCGGATATGAGTATTTGGAGAAAAATGAAAGGTTACTTGAAGCGCGAGGTTTTCTCGTATTCGAGGCGGCCGGGGTCCATGAAATGGCCGATCATCACTTCGGTCGCCATGTCGTAGGCTTCGGGCAGGGACATGTCGAGGTGACGGTAGATCGCCTGTTTGCCATCCGCGATGGGGCCGGGGTTGCGGGTGGCGAGCGTGCGGGCGAAGGCCATGGTGGTGCTTTCCAGCGCTTCGGGATCGGTGACCTGATTGACCAGCCCGGCGCCGAGCGCCCAGTCGGCGGATTGCGGCTGTCCCGAAAGGGTGAGTTGCATCAGGTGCTTGCGGCCCACGGCGCGCGAGACGGCGACGGCGGGGGTGGTGCAGAAGCCGCCGTTGTTCACGCCGGGCAGGCAGAAGGTGGCGTTGTGCGAGGCGAAGGCCATGTCGCAGGCGGCGACCATTTGCAGGCCCGCCGCCGTGGCGATGCCATCGACCATGGCGATGGTCGGGCGCGGGTGAAAATGGATCGCCTGCATCATGTCGGCGCAGGCATCGAACAACTCTTTCAGGAAGGCCTGACCGTTGTCGGGATCGGTGCGGTGGCGGGCGATTTCCTTGAGGTCATGGCCGGCGCAGAAGATGTGGCCGGGGCCGTGGATCACGATGACGCGAGCGTCGGGATCGGTTTCGGCCTCTTTCAGCGCGGCGTGCAGCGCGCGGATCATGGCGAGCGAAAGCGGGTGCGCCTTGCCTGCGCCAAGGGTGAGGGTGAGCACGCCGTCGGCGTGGCTGCGGGTGACGAGATCGGGTTGGGTCATCTGGTTCATGTGGGCGCTCCTCCTGTCCGTGAGGGTGCGGGAGGGGGGCGGGTTTGTCCAGATGGGGGATGTGGGGACGTTGCGTTGCGGGTCTGTGGGTGCCGGTTCTTGCCAGTTGCTTGCCAGTCGCTTGCCTGTTGGCGGGGCAGGGGCTAGGACGCGGGAAAGGAGTTTGGGCATGGCTGAACGTTTCGAATTCGAGGTGATGGCGCAGGATGGCGCGGCGCGGCGCGGGGTGATCCGCACGCCGCGGGGCGAGATCCGCACGCCGGCCTTCATGCCTGTGGGCACGGCGGCGACGGTGAAGGCGATGATGCCCGAGAGCGTGCGCGAGACCGGGGCCGACATCCTGTTGGGCAATACCTATCACCTGATGTTGCGGCCCGGGGCGGAGCGGATCGATCGGCTGGGAGGCTTGCACAAGTTCATGAACTGGGAGCGGCCGATCCTGACGGACAGTGGCGGATTTCAGGTGATGAGCCTGAGCGGGCTCAGGAAGCTGACCGAGGAGGGGGTGACCTTCAAGAGCCATGTCGATGGCTCGAAGCACCACCTGACGCCGGAGCGGTCGATGGAGATCCAGCGACTGCTGGGCAGCGACATCGTGATGTGTTTCGACGAGTGTCCGAGCCTTCCGGCGGATCGCAAGCGGATTGCAGAGAGTATGGCGTTGAGCATGCGCTGGGCGGCGCGGTCGCGAGAGGCGTTCGGGGATCGGCCCGGTCATGCGCTGTTCGGGATCATGCAGGGCGGGTTGGAGCGCGACCTGCGCGAGGAGAGCGCCGAGGCGCTGACGAAGATCGGCTTTGACGGCTATGCGATTGGCGGGCTGGCCGTGGGCGAAGGGCAGGCGGCGATGTTCGACTGTCTTGACTATGCGCCTGGGTTCTTGCCGCAGGACAAGCCGCGCTACCTGATGGGGGTGGGCAAACCCGATGACATCGTCGGCGCGGTGAAGCGCGGGGTGGACATGATGGATTGCGTGCTGCCCTCACGCAGCGGGCGGACGGGGCAGGTTTTTACCCGGCGCGGCGTGGTCAACATCAAGAACGCGCGCCATGCGGACGATCCGAGGCCGCTGGATGAGGGCTGTTCCTGCCCAGCGTGCCGGAATTATTCGCGCGCCTACCTGCATCACGTGTTTCGCAGTCAGGAGATCATTTCCTCGATGCTGCTGACCTGGCACAACCTGCATTACTTCCAAGAGATCATGGACGGGATGCGGGGTGCGATTGCCGAGGGGCGGTTCGACGATTGGGAAGCGGAGTTTCACGGGCTTCGCGCGCTGGGCGATATCGAGCCGCTTTGAGGCGTGACGGGAGACGGCGGGACGGCGCTCGGCTAGCGCCATCGCCCCGCCCACCATCCCGCACACTGTCCCGCATCTTGGCCTTTGATCGGGTCAGGAGAGGAATTCGGCGCTGACCTTGTCGCGCAGTTTCAGGCCGGTGGGGTCGAGATCGGTTTTCAGACGACAGAGGTTTTCCGACCACTCCGACGTGCGGGTGCGCAGGGGCGGCGTGTCGGAGAGGATCGCGTTTAGCGTCACCTCGGCCACCTCATCGGCGGTCTGGAAGACGCCTTCGTCGCGGCCCTCGCGCGAGCCGATGTAGGACTGCAGGATCGGCAGGTATTCGTCTTCGATCAGGCCGCCGGTTTCGCCGATCTGTTTCATCACGTTGTTGGCGAATTCGGTGGCGATGCCGCCGGGTTCGACCACGGTGAAGTTGATGCCGAAGCTGGGGGTGATGTAGGAGGCCATGGATTCCATGTAGCCCTCGACCGCGAATTTGGCGGCGCAGTAGAATTCATTGAACGGCTGGCCCACGAGGCCGCCGACCGAGGAAATCGTCACGATATGGCCGGCGCGAGCCTGTCGCATGTGGGGCATCACCGCCTTTACGCAGCGGGCGACGCCGTGGAAATTCACGTCCATGACCCAGGTCACCTCGTCCTCGGGGGCCTGTTCGGTGGTGCGCACGTAGCCCGCACCAGCGTTGTTCAGGAGCACGTCGATGTGGCCATCGGCGGCGATGATGTGATCGACAGCGGTCTGGATGCTGGCGGTGTCGCGGACGTCGAGTTGCAGCACTTCGGCCGCCACACCGGCGCTTTCCAGCGCGGTGTCGAGGGCGGCACGGCGGGTGAGGTCGCGCATGGTGGCGTAGACCTTGAAGCCGGCCTGCGCGGCCTGCACGGCGAGGGCGATGCCGAGACCGGTGGAGGTGCCGGTGATCAGGATGTTGCGTGGCATGGGGCGTTTCCTTTTGCGTTGAGGCTAGTCGTTTTCGAGGGGCGCGTGATCCGGGGGGACGCTGACCGCGCGCCAGACCTGTGCGAAGGTGAGGTCGATGTCAGATTGGCTGGGCTGTGCGCCGTGCAGGAGCGCCTGTCGGGCGAGGTGCATGGCGGGTGACACGATCAGCACCATGAGGACGTTGAGCGGCAAGTCGGCCAGCGTGCCATCGTCAATGGCGCGTTGCAAAACGGCGCGAATATCGGCCTGATGGTGGGCGATGGTGGCCGCCTGTTCGGGGGTGAGCACCTGCGCCGCGCCCGCGAATTCGACGAACAGGAAATCGTTGGGATGATCGCGCACGTAATCGAACAGAGCATACCAGAGCCGTTTGAGCATTTGCGGGGAATTGGGTTCCCCGGCGGCGCGCATGATCTGTTGGTGCACGTCTTTCTTGATCTCGAGGTAGACCTGCTGAAGCATGTCGTCCTTGCTTGCGAAATGCAGGTAAATCGTGCCTGCCGACACCTTGGCGCGCTTGGCCACCGAGGCGATGGAGAGCGCGCCGATGCCGCCCGAGACCGCCTCTTGCGTGACGGCGGCGCGGATTCGGGCGCGGACGGTTTCGCGGCTGGCGCGGGGGCGTCTGGGGGCCGGTTTGATGGCGGCGAGGGCAGGTGGGTTGTCAGGTGTGGCGTTAGTCATGGGGGGAGAGTCATTCAGTAGAGAAGAGTCAGTAATGAATATTCATTACTCTAATTGGGGGGCCTTGCCCTCGCCGTCAAGGGCAGGGGGCGGAGCACGTGCGCGCAGGATGAACGGAGGTTGCGCGAAGTTTTTGCGCAACCCGGATATTGTGGTGACGTCGTTAACAATGGGTGGAATTGCGCCTTGCCCCCTTTGGGCGGGACGGGCATTGTGAGGCAAAGCGAGGTTGAAATGGGTTCGGGCAAGGCCCACTTAACTTCTCGGAAACGCGGGGATGCGCGCGCTGCCTATCAAGGGGCCGGGCGTCCTGCCAAAGACAAGGACATGAGTGAATGAGCATGCAAGAGCCCCTCAACGCCTCCTACCCGGTGCTGCCACTGCGCGATATCGTGGTTTTCCCGCATATGATCGTGCCGCTGTTCGTGGGGCGCGAGAAATCGGTGAAGGCGCTGGAAGAGGTGATGGCCGATGACAAGCAGATCCTGCTGTCGAGCCAGATCGATCCCAGCGTGGACGAGCCGGACACGGACGGAATTTATAAGGCCGGCGTTCTGGCCAACGTTTTGCAACTGCTGAAACTGCCCGATGGCACCGTCAAGGTGCTGGTCGAAGGACAGGCGCGGGTGCGGATCACAGAATACCTCGACAACGAGGATTTCTTTGAAGCCAAGGCCGAATACCTGACCGAGATGCCGGGCGACGCGGCGACGATCGAGGCGCTGGTGCGCACCGTCGCGACCGAGTTCGAGCGCTATGCGAAGGTCAAGAAGAACATCCCCGAAGAGGCGCTGTCCGCGGTGAGCGAGGCGCATGAGCCTGCGAAGCTGGCGGATCTTGTGGCCGGGCACCTTGGCATCGAGGTGGATCAGAAGCAGGAGCTTCTGGAGACGCTGAGCGTGAGCGAGCGGCTTGAGAAGGTGTACGGCCTGATGCAGGGCGAAATGAGCGTTCTGCAGGTCGAGAAGAAGATCAAGACGCGCGTCAAAAGCCAGATGGAGCGCACCCAGCGTGAATATTACCTGAATGAGCAGATGAAGGCCATTCAGAAGGAGCTGGGCGACGGGGAGGACGGTCAGAACGAGATCGCCGAACTGGAAGAGCGCATCGCGGCGACCAAGCTTTCGAAAGAGGCCAAGGAAAAGGCCGATGCCGAGCTGAAAAAGCTCAAGAACATGAGCCCGATGAGCGCCGAGGCGACCGTTGTGCGCAACTACCTCGACTGGATGCTGAGCATTCCGTGGGGCACGCGCAGCCGTGTGAAAAAGGATCTGAGCCGGGCCGAAGCCATCCTTGATCAGGACCACTACGGGCTTGAGAAGGTCAAGGAGCGGATTGTCGAATACCTTGCCGTGCAGCAACGTTCGAAAAAGCTGAAGGGGCCGATCATGTGCCTTGTCGGCCCGCCGGGTGTGGGTAAGACATCGCTTGGCAAGTCGGTCGCGAAGGCGACGGGGCGCGAGTTCATTCGCATTTCCCTTGGGGGGGTGCGCGATGAGAGCGAGATCCGTGGCCACCGCCGGACCTATATCGGCTCCATGCCGGGCAAGATTATCCAGGCGCTGAAGAAGGCGAAGACGACCAATCCGCTGATCCTGCTCGACGAGATCGACAAGATGGGACAGGATTTCCGGGGCGATCCGGCGTCGGCGATGCTGGAAGTGCTTGATCCGGAACAGAATTCGACTTTCGTCGATCACTATCTTGAGGTGGAATACGACCTTTCGAACGTGATGTTCCTGACCACGTCGAACAGCTATAACATGCCCGGACCGCTGCTGGACCGGATGGAGATCATCCCGCTGGCCGGCTATACCGAGGACGAGAAGCGCGAGATTGCCAAGCAGCACCTGCTGCCCAAGCAGATCAAGAACCACGGTTTGAAGGCGGCCGAGTTCGAGATGGACGACAGCGCGCTGACCGCGATCATCCGGCATTACACCCGCGAGGCGGGGGTGCGGAACCTTGAGCGCGAGATCGCCAAGGTGGCGCGCAAGGCGGTGACGCGGATCGTCAAGAAAGAGGTCACGTCGGTGTCGGTCACCGGTGAGAATATCGACGACTACCTTGGCGTGAAGAAGTTCCGCTATGGCCTTGCCGAAGAGGAGGATCAGGTCGGTGTCGTGACCGGGCTGGCCTATACCTCGGTTGGGGGGGAGTTGCTGAACATCGAAGCGCTGCGCCTGCCGGGCAAGGGCCGGATGAAGACCACCGGCAAGCTGGGCGACGTGATGAAGGAGTCGATTGATGCGGCCTCGTCTTACGTCCGTTCGATCGCGCCGCAGATCGGGGTTAAGCCGCCCAAGTTCGACAAGTGGGACATCCACGTGCACGTGCCCGATGGCGCGACGCCCAAGGATGGCCCCTCGGCGGGCTTGGCCATGGTGACGGCGATTGTTTCCGTTCTGACCGGTATTCCGGTGCGCAAGGACATCGCCATGACCGGTGAAGTCACCCTGCGCGGCAATGCCAGCGCCATTGGCGGGCTGAAGGAAAAGCTTCTCGCGGCGCTCAGGGGCGGCATCAAGACGGTGCTGATTCCCGAGGAGAACGAGAAGGACCTGGCCGAGATCCCGGACAATGTGAAACAGGGGTTGAAGATCATTCCCGTCACCCACGTGTCCGATGTTCTGAAGCTGGCGCTGGTTGAGACGCCCGAGCCGATCGAGTGGGACGAGGAGGCCGAAGAGGCCGCCGCAGCTGCCGCATTGGCCGCCAAGGATGACGGAGCAGGCGCCACGGCGCACTGAGCCGGACCAGACCCTTTGCGTGCAAAGTCTTTGGTGGCATGTGCGGGGCATTAGAAATCAGGAAGACCGCCCAAATCTTGGGCGGTCTTTTTTGTTCGGCACAAAATCTGCGCCCTAAGCTGTGGCCTGAGGCCGGGTAGTGGCCGGGAATGAGACGCCCGGCACGCCAGAAATGGCGCCGGTAAAGGCCGCTTCGCGGGGGGTGTGCTGGGCCTTAGTCGGCGACGGCTGCGATCATTGCAGCGGTGACCAGAAGTACAAGAACAAGGCCTGTCGAGGATGAGCTTGCGCTCGTGTCGGCGACGATCACGTCGCGGTCGATGACCGGATCAGACAGGCTTCCGGCATTGGCCGTGTTGGTGGAGAGAACGGCAATCGCTGCTGCGGTGAATATGGCTTTCATAAAGGCCCCCAAGTTAACAAAATGTAGGATAATTCTAGCTTTTACAGCGATTTGGCGCAACATTTTGGCCGCAGTGCGGGCCGGATCGGGGATCGACACTGGATCGGTGCACAAAATTCAGCTAAATTGATAACCAATAAGAAACAATAACAAAACCAGTCAGGCATAACCGGAAGGCAGAGCAGATGACCACGAGAAAGACGGCGACGCCGCGCAAACGCACGACCACATCCTCCAAAACCAAACCTGCAACAGCAGCGGCCACGCAAGAGAAGAAACCCGTGAGCGGAGCGCTTGACGGGGCATTGGAAGCGGCCAAGGCCCTGAGCGTGGGGCGTCGGGGGGCGGGGGAGACCAACCCAGAAATGGAAGCCGTAGATACGTCTTCGCAAGAGACAGCCGATGCCGATGCCAGCAACGAGGATTTTTCGTCCCTGCGCAAGAAAGAGTTCATCGATGCGGTCGCGCAGCGTTCGGGCGTCAAGCGGCGCGATGCAAAAACGGCCGCCGAGGCCGCGCTGGTCGAGCTTGGTGAAGCCATCGCTGCGGGGCGTCAAATTAACTTGCCGGGATTTGGCAAGCTGAAGGTCAATCGCTCAAAGCGGCTTTCGAACGGGGAGGTGTTTGTGACCAAGATCCGCCAACCCAAGGATAAGACCGAAGACAAAGCGGAGACAACGCCGAAAGACCCTCTTGCAGAGGCGGCTGAGTGAGTCTAAAAACCGCCCGAACCGGGTGATTAGCTCAGTGGTAGAGCGCTTCGTTCACATCGAAGATGTCAGGAGTTCAAATCTCTTATCACCCACCATCTCTCCCTTTTTAAGTGCCTGAAAAATAAGGAAAAATAGCTCCTTGTATTTCGAAGAGAGCAGCAGGAAGACCGAAAACGAGTAGCAAACGAGGTAGCCGGGGGCGTGAATCATCAAAGCCAGTTTATACCCCATTAGGTGTCTACTCTTTGTCCTCGGTGCCGCCGTCTTCCTGAAGCCCTTCGTTTTCTGAACCAGGCGGAGTGCTGTGATCTCCTAGCGCGGATGCGAAACCGCTCATGTGCGCATCCGCGCGGCGGTACATTTCTCGTTCCATCGCTTCCTTGTCCACCCCGGCGGCGTCCGTGCCGTCCTTCCGGAAGCCTGCGGGCGTCAGCCCGATTGCCTATTGATTCAAGCCTGTGCCTCAGCTTCGGTCTTGAGCGCCCGGTCGTGGTTCCGTTGTGACCTCTCTTCGCCATCTACGTCGAAGAATTACCAGCCCTCATGAAAGACTGACACGGCACGCCTGACTGCATGGGTTGTCCCTTTGTGGACAAATCATCGTCGTCATTCGCGCCTTTAAACCGCCGCCAAGGCCTGCATGACGGGTATGTCGACGACATCCGAACAAACGCGGCTCTACAGTTGCGCCTAGGGCAGGTTCAGGTGGGCCAAAACTGCCGAAAATCTTGGAAAACCCTCTTCCGGCAAGCCCAAAAGCGCCATCACTGCGGACAGATGCCATCATGCTTGAAAACAAAGGCCAAATCCGCTACTCCCACCTTAACGGCAAGTTATTTGGGAAATATTAGTCCGGTGTACTTTATATTGGCTTTTTTTCGAGCCAATTTTCCGGACTGAAACGTGGAGATTTTCCGGACTGAAACGTGGAGATCAAAAAATGTCAGATGCAGATACAGCACACAACCCATATGAAACGCTTCCTAAGTCAGCGTTTTGGCGCACGGGGGTAGCTGACGTCAGCCCGTTCTCTATCTCGGGGCTGTGGCAGCCCAAGCACCTGCTAAATAAACGTCAGAAGATCGTGACGGCTGGTTCATGTTTTGCTCAGCATATCGGTAAGGCGTTAGCCCAAAATGGCTACGCTTGGTTCAATGCTGAGACTGCACCGGCGAAATTTGATGAGGCGCTGGCAAAGGAATATAATTATGGGGTCTTTTCCTTCCGTACCGGGAATATCTACACGGCGACCGCTCTGAAACAGTGGGTGTATTGGGCGCTCGGTAAAGAAGAAGCTCCAACCGAGGCGTGGGAAAAGGATGGGCGTTTCTATGATCCTTTCCGCCCCGCGATCGAACCGGGCGGTTTCGCCAGTGCGGAAGAGATGCTCAAATCGCGTGAAGCCACGCTTGCGGCCATTCGCACAGCGATTGCAGAAAGCAGCCGATTCGTCTTCACGCTTGGCCTCACGGAGGGGTGGATCAACAAGACTGAGGGCTATACCTATGCGATGTGCCCAGGCACCATTGCCGGAGATTTTGATCCAGAAGCGCATATTTTCAAAAATTTCGCCTTCACCGAAATCCGCAGTGATCTTATCGCTGCCCTACGAGCCATCCGTGAGGCGAACCCCAAGATTCGTTTCCTTCTTACAGTGTCGCCTGTTCCGTTGACTGCGACTGCCTCGGGTGAGCATGTCCTTACGGCGACCACCTACTCAAAATCAGTGCTGCGCGGCGTTGCAGGCGAGGTTGCTGGGAGATTTGCGTTCGTAGATTACTTCCCGTCCTACGAAATTATCACAGCGCCGGCCTTCCGTGGCATGTTCTTTGAACCCAATATGCGTTCGGTACACCCCGACGGTGTAGCCTTTGTGATGCGCTCGTTCTTCGAAGGCCTGAATGCAAAAGCTAGCGCCTCTGCTGGAGAGAAACCCGCGAAGCTTAAACCGGCCCCCAAGTTCAAGTCAAAGTCCAAGGCAGAAGTGGATGAGGGCGAGGATGAACTGGTTTGCGAAGAGATGATGCTGGATTCGTTCGGAAGGAATTAAGCATGCGTATATGCATTACCGGGCGCAGCCACATGGTGGCGCTCAAGAATGCCGTTGTGGAAGGGAAGTTCGACACCGGCAGGGATGAGTTCGTCTATATCGGTGCCCCGAGTAAGCTCTATAGAACGAAAACTTTCCTAGATAATGGTGTGATCCGTTCCAAGGGGAAGGCAACTGAGATGTTCCTTCAAACCTCCGAGGGGCAATATGATGCGGTCGATCCGAAAGATTTCGATGCAGTCGTCATCTATGGAGGCAACTATCATTTGCAAGGTCTCTTTGCATCCCTCCTGCGTGCAAGCTCTCAACAAAACAACTGTTTTTCCAGCGCTTTCCTAACCAAAGGGAGCCAGGGCTGGCTTGAAAAGACCCGAACCATAGACACGATCCGCGAGATGAAGGCGCGTGCCGATGCACAGATCGTTTTAATGTTCGAACCCTTCTTCTCTGAGCGTTACAAAAAGAAGATGCCCGAGGGGGCAGTTATTTCTGAGAAGACCCGTGATATTGTTTTTGATGCGCTACGCGAGGTTGTTGAAGATGCAGGTGCGATTTGCCTGTTCCAGCCGGAGGAAACGATCACGGATGTGATCTATTCCCACCACGAATTGGCACAAGACTCGCGGCGTATGGTCGGCGGTGGCACCGAGGCTCATGACAATGAAGACCTTACTCATCTGAATAGCACCTATGGGGCTAAGGCGCTTGAGAAAATTCGAACGGCCTTGACTTAAAGGTATAAAGCCAATGTTTGCTCGTTACCCAAACGCTTCGCCTTCACAAGCCTCCTTATGACTATATGAAAGGTGCATGATTTTTTATGGATGTGCGCGTTGCCCGGTGATGTTTCGAGCGGGGCATTCATCAGGTGGCGGCACCGCAAGGCAAGGGATGGATCGCGGAGGTGGAGAAGAGCATCTGTCATTCCTTCACTCTGATCTTTCTGGCGCATGTAGATTCAATTGACTTAGGTTTAGTTAGTTTTGAGTTTGAGACGCGTTCCTTGTTCGTCAGTAGTGCTATGATCCGGTCATGTTCTGCGGTGTACGCCGGCCACGATCCAACCCTTCGCCAGATCGCTGCCAAGCGAGTGTTCCCACCGCTTGCGGTCTAGCAGGCCCTGCAAGGCCTTTGGGACGTCGAGTTGATACTTTTACGCCACGCGCTTTTGGCGGCGATATGCGGTAATGTATCGGGGCAGGGGGATCGTGCTATTATTGGGGCGGGCAAGGAATAATTCCTATGGTAATTGTTGGGGTAAATTCCAAAGAAATTAGAATTTAGTGACGTATTCTATCCTATGAACTTACAAATCTCTTATCACCCACCAGATACCGAAGGCGCGCTCTGAATTGAGCGCGCCTTTTGCGTTTGGTCTCGCGAAGGCGCGAAGGCTTGGCGGTGTTTTGCCGATGCGGGGCGTTTCTGGGCCCTATTTGGGGGTGTGCGCCGGACGCGGACGGAACCAATTGCAGGTTCTCTTGGTTAGCTCAGCAAGACCGGGCAGCAGGTGCTGCGAGGGGAAGTCTCCCTTCAGGCGGCGCATGATGCGCCTTCCTTTTTGCCCGGGCAGACACAGGAGAACGACATGAAAAAGCTGTTTTACACTGCAACTCTTGCAAGCTCGCTTGCCCTTGCTTCGATGGCGCAGGCCGAGATCGTGCCGGTGAAAGAGGTCGATGTCGAAGTCGACATGACCGCCGTTCAGGATGCCCCTGCGGCGGGGAAGTGGGCCGAGCTTTCCAGCGATCTGGAGGCCGCTATCCTTGAACGGCTTGCGGGTCAGATCACGGATGATCAAAAGGCCGCCGTGGTTATGGTGGATATCGACGAGGTCTCGCTCGCCAGTAATTTCGCAGCGGCACTCGGCAAGGATTCGCACCTGACCGGTGTTGTTGAAATCAACGACGTGACCAGCGTGGCCAAATCGGAAGAGCGTGACACTAACCTTGCGTTCTACAAGCTGGACGTGACGGCCATGAGCATTGGCGAGTACCTGCCCGAGGGGTTCGACCTTGCCAGCGCGCCGGACGATGACGTTTATTACAACGCGATGGTGCAAGCCTTTGCCGACAACATCGCCAGCCGTCTGCAATAAACCTAATGGTCTTTCATGACGCCTCGGACCATTGAGGCGTAGATATCCCCCCGCCGTGCGCCTGCGCGGCGGGGGTTTTCGTTTGACGGCCGGGTGCGCGGCTTGCCTGTCGCGGGTGGCACGGGCAGTGTGGTGGAAAGCAGGATCAATGAAGGACGATCAGATGAGCACACCGCCGCTTTACCTTTTGCGCCACGGGCAGACCGACTGGAATCGCGATATGCGGGTGCAGGGGCAGATGGAGTCCGACCTGACCGAATTGGGCCGTGGCCATGCGGTGCGACAAGGGGAAATCCTTGCGGCGCTGGACCTTCCTGCGGGGATTGCGGCGTATTGCTCGCCCCAGCGGCGCACGCGGCAGACGGCAGAGCTTGCGTTGGGACCGTTGGGGATTACGCCGGCCTTCGATGATCGCTTGAAAGAGATCTACTTAGGGCATTGGGAGGGGCATCTTTACGCCGAGATGAAGGCCAAGGACCCGGCTGCCTTTGAGGGGCTTACGCCGCTTGAGCTGCTTCTGTTCGGTCCGGGAGAGAGCGAGGCCGACATGCGCGCGCGGCTGGGGGCGTTCGTCAAAGAGATCACCGCGCCGGCGATTGTCGTGAGCCACGGGATCGCGCTGACCATTCTGCGCGCCGAAGTTCTGGGCGGGGGCATGGACGAGATGGAGGCGATGGGGCGCGAACAGGGCGTGGTTTACGAGTTGCGCGACGGCGAGGAGATCGTGCATCGCTGATGTCTGAGGGAGGTCTTTATCCGACCGTGGGTGGTGGGCGGACCGTGGCGGTTTTTGGCCGCGCACCGGGATTGAAATACGTGGCCGCGCGAGCGGTTTCACGGGGGTGAAAATTTTTGCGTGCGACAGGCTTGCCAAGGGCGGGTAGGGCAGGGTAGAAGCCGCTCTGTCGGGTCGTTAGCTCAGTTGGTAGAGCGCTTCGTTTACACCGAAGATGTCGGGAGTTCGAGCCTCTCACGACCCACCATTCCCCCTTCAGTTTATAGTTGCCGACGCTGTCCTTGGGCTGTTTGGCTGTCGAATCCTGGCCCTATTTTCTGGACCTGTCGGGCGCGGGACGTTGCGGCATTTCTTTGCTCAGGCGGTGACAATCAAAGGCCCGAACGGCATGATCGGCCCTCGCGTGAGGAGGGCAAGATGCGCATTGAGAAATTTCTGGAGGAGGCGGCGCGGGTAAGCCCGGGCAAGCTGGCCGTGATTGACCATGATGATCGGCACTATGATTGGGCCGCGATGCTGGAGGGGGCGCGGCAGATGGCCGAGGCGCTGGCCGCGCGGGGCGTGGGCAAGGGCGACCGGGTGCTGATCATTCTTGAGAACAGCGCCGTGGCGATTGCGACGATTTTTGGGGCGTCGATGCTGGGCGCGATGGCTTCGCCGGTGAATGCGCGGCTGACGGCACCGGAATTGCAAACTCTGGTGGAAAAATCAGATGCGTCGGCTGTGGTTTTCACGGTGGAGACCGGGAAATGGCCAGCGGAACATGCGGCGCATTGGGCGGGCGAACCGGTGGAGACATCGGTAGGCAGCGTCGCGATTGCAGCCCGCGCGGGCGCGCAGCCCGAACCGGGGGGCGAAGAGATCGCGATCCTGCTGTTCACGTCGGGCACCACGGGCACGCCCAAGGGCGCGATGCTGGGGCAGGCGGGCTGGGTCGACAGCGCCGAGGCGAGCCGGTCGATCCGCAGCATGACGGAAGACGATCTGCTTTATCTGGCGCTGCCGATGAGCCATGTTTTCGGGTTGGCGATGGTGTTGTCCTGCACCAAGGCGCGCTCGGTCCTGCGGCTGGAATCGCGCTTTGACGTGGCCCGCGCCCATGCCGCGCTGAAAGAAGGGGTCACGGTGTTGCCAGCGGTGCCCCAGATGCATGCCCATATCTTTGCCTATGCCCGCGAGCACGGGATGGAGCGCTACAAGGACGGGCCGCTGCGCTATGTCTCGTCAGGGGGCGCGCCGCTTGACCCGGTGTGGAAGCGCGAGGCCGAGGCGTTTTATGGCCTGCCGCTGCAGAACGGCTATGGCATGACGGAATCTTCTTCCGGGGTGGCCGCGACGCGTAGCAAGATGGGCGATCCGGATTGTTCGGTCGGATTGCCGATGCTGGGCAGCGAGTTGCGCGTGAACCTTGAAGCGCCGGGGGCCGATCCCGAGAAGGGGGTGGGCGAGGTGGAAATTCGCGGCACTCAGATCATGAAGGGCTATTTCCGCGACCCCGAAGCGACGGCGGCGGTGATGGATGGTGACTGGTTCCGCAGTGGCGATCTGGGCCGGTTTGACGATGAGGGGCGGTTGCACCTTGTCGGGCGGACCAAGGAATTGATCATCCATTCCGGCTTTAACGTCTATCCGGCCGAGGTCGAGGCCGCGCTGACCGAACACAAGGGCGTGGTGCTGGCCGCCGTGGTGGGACGGCAGGTCGAGGGCAACGAAGAGGTCGTGGCCTTTGTCACCCCCGCCAAGGGGGCCGATCTGGACGAAGAGGGCCTGCGCGGCTTCATGAAAGAGCGGGTGGCGCCCTACAAGGTGCCCAAGCGGATCGTGATTGCCGACAGCCTGCCGCAGGCGCCGACGGGCAAGATCCTGAAGGCGCAGTTGCTGGGGCATTTCGCGGATCGTTTGTAGGACGCGAAAGCGCGATTGCAGGTGCGGGGCGGTCCGATCTGCGCTAAGAGCGCGGGATGAGCGATCTTGGACTATTCATGGCGGTGGCGCCGGGGCTTGAAAAGGCCCTGGCTGAGGAAGCCCTTGAGAAGGGCTTTGCCGATGTGCGCGCGGTGCCCGGCGGCGTTGAGGCGCGTGGCGATTGGGCCGAGGTCTGGCGCGCGAACCTTGAAATGCGCGGCGCGGCGCGGGTGCTGGTGCGGGTGGGTGAATTCCGCGCCTTTCATCTGGCGCAGTTGGACAAGCGGGCGCGTAAATTCCCGTGGGGCGAGGTCTTGCGCGCCGAGATGCCGGTGCGGGTCGAGGTGACGTGCAAACGCTCGAAAATCTATCACGCGGGCGCGGCGGCGCAGCGGATCGAGAAGGCCATTTCCGAGGAGTTGGGGGCCGAAATCTCGAAAGAGGCGCGCATCGCGGTGAAGGTGCGGATCGACGATAACCTTGTGGTCATCAGCCTCGATTCCAGCGGTGAGGCGCTGCACAAGCGCGGGCTGAAACTGGCTGTGGGCAAGGCGCCGATGCGTGAGAACCTTGCCGGGCTGTTTCTGGGTCAAGCGGCGTATCGCGCGGATATGCCTGTGGTCGATCCGATGTGCGGGTCGGGCACGTTTCCGATTGAGGCGGCGGAAATCGCCTTGGGGATGCAGCCGGGGCGGGCGCGCCGCTTTGCGTTCGAGGAATTTGCGAGTTTCGATGCCGCGCGGTTTGGCGAGATGCGCCGGGAGGGGCCAGCGCGCGAGACCGGGTTGCGGTTTTACGGCTATGACCGGGATTCAGGCGCGATCAAGGGCGCGGGCGAGAATGCGGCGCGCGCCGGGGTGGGGGAGATTTGTTCCTTTGCCTGCCAACCGCTGAGCGATTTGCAGCCCCCAGAAGGTGCGCCGGGGCTGGTGATGGTGAACCCGCCTTACGGGGCGCGGATCGGCAATCGCAAGCTGTTGTTCGGGCTATATGGTAGCCTTGGGACGGTTCTGAAAGAGCGGTTCAAGGGCTGGCGTGTTGGGCTGGTGACAAGCGATGGCGGGCTGGCCAAGGCATGTGACCTGCCGTTCGAGGCGGGCGATACGGTGGCGCATGGCGGGCTGAAGGTGCGGCTTTATCGCTGTGGGCCGCTGGGCCGGTAGGGGGACAAGGCGCGCAAGCGTCATGACCGGCCACGGGAGGAGCGATGCCGCAAGCGTAACGCTTTTCAAGCGCATTCCGGCGAAACAAGTATGACTGCTGATGAAGGAATGCCCTTCCGGGGGGCTGGCATGGCGCTTGCGCGCCGTGGCTTGGGATCAGCGCGAAAGTTCTTTCATGCCCTGTTCGATGCCCTTGAGGGTCATCGGGACCATGCGATCCTCGAAAATTTCGCGGATCATGCCGATGGAATGGGTGTAGCCCCAGTATTTCTCGGCCACCGGATTGATCCACATGTGCTGTGGCCAGTGTTCGCGCGCGCGTTCGAGCCAGACCTGACCGGCCTCTGGGTTCCAATGTTCATTGGCGCCGCCGGGGTAGGCGATTTCATAGGGCGACATGGAAGCGTCGCCCACGAAAATGCATTTGTAATCAGAGCCATAGGTGTGCAGCACGTCCCATGTGGGGGTTTGCTGATCCCAGCGGCGGCGGTTGTCTTTCCAGACGCCTTCGTAGAGGCAGTTATGGAAATAGAAATGCTCAAGGTGTTTGAATTCGGTTTTAGCGGCCGAAAACAGTTCTTCCACCAGCTTGATATGCGGGTCCATCGAGCCGCCGATATCTAGAAACAACAGCACCTTCACGGCATTGCGTCGCTCGGGGCGGGTTTTCACGTCGAGATAGCCATGTTCGGCGGTGGCGCGGATGGTGCCGTTGAGGTCAAGTTCTTCGTGCGCGCCGTCGCGCGCCCAGCGGCGCAGGCGTTTCAGGGCCACCTTGATGTTGCGGGTCCCGAGTTCGACATCGCCGTCGAGGTTCTTGAATTCGCGCTTGTCCCAGACCTTGACCGCGCGCTGATGGCGGCTTTCCTTCTGGCCGATGCGCACGCCTTCGGGGTTGTAGCCATAGGCACCGAAGGGCGATGTGCCGGCGGTGCCGACCCATTTGTTGCCGCCCTGGTGGCGGCCCTGCTGTTCTTCGAGACGCTTTTTCAGCGTTTCCATCAGCTTGTCGAAGCCGCCCATCGCCTCGATCTCGGCTTTTTCCTCGGGGGTGAGGTGCTTTTCGGCCATTTTTTCAAGCCACTCGCCGGGGATATCCACCGCTTCGAGCACATCGGCCGAAGAGATGTTTTCCAACCCAGAGAAGGCGGCGGCGAAGGCGCGGTCGAACTTGTCGAGGTTCTTTTCGTCCTTCACCATGGCGGTGCGGGCGAGATAGTAGAAGCCATCCACGTCATAGGTGACGAGGCCCGCGGACATGCCTTCGAGAAAGCCGAGGTATTCGCGCAGGGATACCGGGATGCCGTGTTTGCGCAGGGTTTCGAAAAAGGGCAGGAACATTTTTCGCGCGCTCCGCTTACATGAAACCGAAGCGGATGATGACGATCTGCACGATCACGCCAATGACAGCGAAAAAGATGCCATATACGGCGCCGTATTGTGCAAGATCGAGCGCTTTGCCGCCCTTGCGACGGGCCTGAATTATTCCGAAGATTACGCCCAACAGGGCGGCCACCCAAGCGATCATGCGATCTGCCTTCTTATCCGCGTTAGCCTTTTAGCGGATTGAGCGCGCCGATTTCGCGCATCTTCGCACGCACGGCCCAGTCCGCCCCAAAGCCGTAACGCGCCCAGCCCAGACTGTCCAGCCGGACGGTGCTGGCTTCGGAGGCGCGGCCCGAAAGCGTAAGGGCTTCGGCGCGCAGCATCATGAGCGTGGCGAGAAGGGCGGCGTTTTCGTTGCGCGAGGCGACGGGAATGGCGCGGTTGACGATGGCCAGTGTGCCGTTGGCATCACCCTGACTGAGGGCATGGGCGGCCAATTGTGAAGCGACATAGGCGCGGTGCAGGCTGGTGTGGTTGGACGCGGCATAGA
Source organism: Rhodalgimonas zhirmunskyi (assembly GCA_030848925.1). GTDB lineage: Bacteria > Pseudomonadota > Alphaproteobacteria > Rhodobacterales > Rhodobacteraceae > Rhodalgimonas > Rhodalgimonas zhirmunskyi. The sequence continues at coordinate 31,460 of JANFFA010000004.1, read as the reverse complement.
ACCGGTCGGCGGCCTGAAAATGGCCGAGCGCGGCCTCGGGATCAGATGCCGCGAGCAGGCGGCCCATGGCATAGTGGGCGAAGGCGCGGCGGTGATCTTGGAACCCGAGCGCTTGCGAGACATTCAGCGCCTCGCGCGCGGCGGCGCGGCGTTGGGTGTAGCTGGAGCCGGGGCCAAGCGCGGTTTGAATGGCGCGGATGTAGCTGCGCGGCGTGGGCAGGGGGCGGCGCGCCGGGATCGCCTCGCCAGCAGGGTTGAGCCGGGCCAGAATGGCGGGCAGACGCGCGGCCACCTGACGGCGGGTCATGCCGTTTTGCAATTCGGGCGCGTAATAGGCGCGCAGGATGAGCATATCGAACCCGGTGAGGACGGTGTGGATATTGTCATCGTTGAAGACGGAATCCGGCAAACGATAGAGATCGTTGAGCGGGCCGATCGCCTGAGCCAGTTCCTCGTGCAGGCAATCGCGGACCTCTTGTGGGGCGGCGTCGTTGGGTACGAAAACGGCCATCTTGTTGCGCTTGCGCAGCAGGCCCCAGTTGGCCTTGGAACTGCGCCGGGCGGCGCGGTATTGCGAGATGTCGGTGATGTTGGGCACGACGAAACAGGCGGCGTGGGGCAGGGCCTTGCGGATCTGCGCGCGGCTGACGGCCTGCACGGTGATGTTGGCATCGGGCGAAGAGGTCAGCGTGACCTTGAGCCGGGCCTCGGTGTTGAGGCGATAGACCAGCTTGGACAGGTCGGGCAACAGCGTGGGGGGGGCCGCGCCGGTGACGCGGATTGAGATCGGTTCTTCGAAGCGGGTCAGGACGGGCAGGTCACGCCCACTTTCCAGACGGAAGGCCAGTTCGAGGAAATCGCGGGCGATGTCGGCATTCGAGCGACCGGGACGGGCCGGCGTGGGGCGGGCGAAGCTTTTCAGCGGGGGCAGGGTGGACATGGCGGCGGGCTGTGCCGCGCGCGAGGCCTGATCGGGCATGGCGCCGGGCATGCAGCCGACGAGAAGCAGGCAGATCGGCAGAAGGTGGTTCTTCATCTCAGTGCCTCCCCAGCTGGACGACGAGGCCGTATTTCGCCCCCCGCGCCGCGGTGAGCGCCATCGTCAGCGTCTTCAACTCACCCCGAGATGCGGCCATCGGGCCGAACTTGAGGCCATGCTCGGACGGATAGGGAAGTGCCTGTGGGTCGTTCACAGCGCGCATTCCGCGCATCAAGAAGGCGGCCACGGTGGCGTGGCGTCGGGCTTCCAGGGTCATGTCCTGCCTCGAATTGTTCTTTCGTTGGGAGGACTTTCGCCGCCCTTCGAGACGTGGTTAAGGAGCAATTAAGGCGAAAAAAGGGCAGATTTCACGGTATGCGTGTATGGCGCTTAAGCCCCGAGTGATATTGATTGATAACAATGGGTTATCGTGCGGCTTTCATGCAACAGGGGCGTGGAAAGCGGGAAAACAAGGTTAATCGTCGCCTGTCTGGACCGGCTTCACGATGGTTTCGCGATACCATACGTAAATGCCAGCCCCTGCGATGATCACCCCGCCCAAAATGGTGAGCGCATCGGGAAAATCGTTGAAAATCAAGGCGCCGTAGGTGGTCGCGAAGATCAGGCCGAAATAGGCGAAGGGGGCGAGCATCGCGGCCTCGCCCTGCATCAGCGCCCGGATCAGGGCCAGTTGCCCGGTGGTGCCACAGATCGCGATGGCCAGCATGACCAGCAGGTCATGCCCGTCGAGCGGTTGCCAGAAGAAGGGCACCGCCGCCGACAGGATGACTGCCCCGAACAGGGCGGTGTAAAACAGCGATGTCCAGGCGTCTTCGTCCTTGCCCACGAAGCGGGTGGTGAGCGTATAGGCCGAATAGCAGACGGCCGCGGCGAGCGGCAGCAGCGAATAGGGCGTGAACACATCCGCGCCGGGGCGGATGACGAGAGCGGCACCGATACAGGCCGCGCCGATCGCCATTGCGCGGCGCAGGCCGAAGACTTCGCCAAGGAAAACGGCGGCCCCGATGGTGATGAACAGGGGGTTGGTCGACATGATCGCGGCGGCCTGTGCCAAGCCGATGTTGGAAATGCCGAAGAAAAAGAACACGGTCGCGCACATCAGGTAAACGGAGCGCGCCAGTTGAAGCCGGGGATAGCGCGTGCGCAGGACGCTGCGCAGCCGGGGCAACACGAGGATGAACACGACGAGCGTTTGACCGAGGTAGCGCGCCCAGAGGGTGGGCATGGTGCCGATGCGGGTGGCGAGGTGCTTGGCAAGTGCGTCCATCGTGGAAAAGAAGAAGATCGCGGTGATCATCAACAGGATCGCGGTGGTTTTTTGCGACAGGACGGGCATGCAAGACCTTCGTGTTTGGTGTACCGGCGCGGAGGCGTGCCATATCAGAGTGTTGGAAGGACCAAGCGCCGGGTCCCCCATCCCTTGCGCCATGTCGGATGACGGTATGCCGGGGCGGCGGGGCTGTCGAGCGGGTTTTGCCGACGTCGGGCGAGCACGAGGGCTGGCTTTATTGAGATACCGTATATGGGAAGCGGCACAGCGGAGGTGCGACGGGGCAGGTGCCTAACCGTCATCCTCGTTTTCGTCGGGGTCGATGAGGGTCAGTTCACCGGTTTCGGCCAGATCCCGAATGGCGGTGACCACTTCGTTCATGGCGGCCTCGCCCTCTTTGGCTTTGACCTTGCCTGCTTCGCGGATCTCTTCGCGGATATTTTCGGCCATGCGCTTGGAAATATTGTCGAGGATGAAGTTGGCGGAGGTCTGGAACGGCGCGGTGGCAGCGCTGGCATAGGCCAGAGCGAGGACCAGTTGGCCGGGATCGACATCGCGCGTGATTTTCGGAACGTCGACAGGTTGCAGCCGTTCGGCGATATGCGCGAAGGTGAAGATTGCCTTGCGCACGCGGGCGGAAAAATCGAGGTCGGCCTCGTCGAGGCCTGTGAGAACGTCGTCGCGGGTATCGGCCTGGCTGACGTTGAGGATGGCACCGAGGCGTTCTTCGGGGCCCTTGTCGAACGCGCGCGGCGGGGCCATTTCGAATTGCGCGGCAAGCGAGAGGCCGATCCGATCGACGGCCTCGGGGGTGACGGCGCCAGTGAGCGACACCGCATAGGTGATGCGCCGAGCCCGCTCGCCCGGTATTTTCGAGAGCAGTTCGGCCGCCTTTGGCACGGAGAGCTTGGCCAGCAGGACGGCGGCGACCTCGGTGCTTTCCTGTTCGACGAGGGGCACGAGCTTGTCGACCTCCTGCTCGCGGATGATGGCCCATGGGTCGCCGGTGCAGCGCACGCCCGCCTCCTTGCGTAGGCGCGCGGCGGTTTGGGGAGAGATCTTGCCATCGAGCGCGGTGAGCGCACCGGCAAGGCCGCGGGGAAAGGTGAGGCCCATGCGCTCAAGCTCATCCGCGAATTCACCGACGACGGCGGCCAGTGTTTCGCGGTCGATGTAGCGCATCGTGCCCATCTGCTGGGTCAAGGTGGTTTGAAGATCTTCGGGGAGGTCGGACAAGGGGACTTCGGCCCCTTCCTGCAGGAGGAAGCGGACGATGATTGCAGCCTTCTGGCTATTGGTCAGCTGTCCTGTCCGCCCCGGGCCCCCTTTCAGCGGGAGCGTGGACGGATCGATCTTTGCGATTTGCCGCACGATCGTAACCCCGTCTTACATTCTGTCAGATGCACAGTAGGGGCGACTGGTAAAGGAAGCCTGAATTGCCCCCGGCAAATCGCCGGGAGCGCAGGTTGTTTTAGGCCAATTGTCTTGGCCGTTTCATTAAATTGCGAAGCTGTTGCCGCTCTGGCTTAGCTTGTGGTTTGCGGCACGCAGGTGCCGGTTTGTGCATCGAGCATGTGGCCCTCGGCGCAGGACATGGCTTGTTTGCCGTCATGCATCGGGCAGGCGAGCGCAAGGCTGGGGGCGAGCACGAGGGCGATCACGGCGAGGGTGGTCTTCGTCTTCATTGGTCGTCTCCTTTTTCCAGACAGGATGGAGAGAGCCTAGCACGAATTGCGCGAATCGCGTGCGAATTTTGAAGCTATGGCAGGGAGGCGCTGATCCGCGGCAGTCGCGGGCCGGGGCGTGTGGGGCCGGGGCGGGACGCTTCGCGGGGAGTATTTGGGGAAAAATGAAAGCCCGGGCGGTGTGCCCAGGCCTCATGTCTTGCTTCAGTTTGCGTCGCTAGAGCTTTGACAGGCCAGCGAAATCAGGACTCGCCAAAGACGCGCTTGAAGATCGTATCGACGTGTTTGGTGTGATAGCCCATGTCGAACTTCTCGTTGATGCCATCGACGCCGAGCGCTTTGACCACATCTTCATCGGCGAGCAGCAATTCGCGGAAATCGAGACGCTCTTCCCAGACCTTGAGCGCGTTGCGCTGCACCATGGAATAGGCATCCTCGCGGCTGACGCCGGCTTGGGTGAGGGCCAGAAGCACGCGTTGCGACATGACGAGGCCGGGGAACTTGTTCATGTTGTCGAGCATGTTCTCGGGGAAGATCAGCATCTTGTCGACCACACCGGCAAGGCGGTTGAGGGCAAAATCGAGGGTGACGGTGGCGTCGGGGGCGATGCCGCGTTCGACCGAGGAGTGCGAGATATCGCGTTCGTGCCAGAGGGCGACGTTTTCCATCGCCGGGATCACCGTCATGCGCACCAGCCGCGCGAGGCCGGTGAGGTTTTCGGTCAGCACAGGGTTCTTCTTGTGCGGCATGGCCGAGGAGCCCTTCTGGCCCATTGAGAAGAACTCTGCGCCTTCGAGCACTTCGGTGCGCTGCATGTGGCGGATTTCGATTGCGACGTTTTCGATCGAGGAGGCGATGACGCCAAGCACGGCGAAGAACATCGCGTGACGGTCACGCGGGATGACCTGCGTGCTGATCGGTTCGGGGCGCAGGCCGAGTTTTTCGCAGACGTGCTCTTCGACGCGCGGGTCGATATTGGCGAAGGTGCCGACGGCGCCGGAGATCGCGCCGGTGGCGATTTCTTCGCGGGCCTGTTCGAGGCGGGTCTTGTTGCGGTCCATCTCGGCATAAAAGCGCGCGAAGGTGAGGCCCATGGTGGTGGGTTCGGCGTGGATGCCGTGGCTGCGGCCGACGCGCACGGTGTTCTTGTGCTCGAAGGCGCGTTTCTTGAGCGCGGCGAGCACCTTGTCCATATCGGCCAAGAGGATATCGGCGGCGCGCACCAGTTGCACGTTGAGGCAGGTGTCGAGCACGTCCGAGCTGGTCATGCCTTGATGCACGAAGCGGGCCTCTTCCGAGCCGACATGTTCGGCGAGATGGGTGAGGAAGGCGATCACGTCATGTTTGGTCACGGCTTCGATTTCGTCGATGCGGGCGACGTCGAACTCGACATCCTTGGCTTTCCAGACCGCATCGGCATTTTCACGCGGGATGACGCCGAGGTCGGCCATCGCGTCGCAGGCGTGGGCTTCGATTTCGTACCAGATGCGGAACTTGGTGGCGGGCTCCCAGATCGCGGTCATTTCGGGGCGGGCGTAACGGGGGATCATGCGGGCAGCATCCTTCTTTTGGCAGGCCTATATCGGGGTCACGCGGGTCATAGCCCCTTGGGCGCGGGCGGGCAAGAGCGGCGCGCGGGGTCCCCTTTCGGCGCTGTGGCCGTGTCAGTCGGCCAGACGAGTTTCGATCAGGTTGGATTGCTCGAGGGTGCGGTGCACCGGGCAGCGATCGGCGATTTCGAGCAGGCGCTGGCGCTGTTCGGCGTCGAGATCGCCCTGAAGGGTGATCACGCGTTCGAACCGGTCGATCTTGGACGGTTTGTCGCCTTCGGCATCTTCGGCGTGGACCTTGGCGTGGCTGACATCGACCGAGACATGGGTGAGCGGCCATTTCTTGCGCCGGGCATACATCCGGATCGTCATCGAGGTGCAGGCCCCGAGACCGGCCGTCAGGAAACCGTAGGGTGAGAGGCCGCGATCCGTGCCGCCGTATTTCACCGGCTCGTCGGCCAGCAGGTGATGCTTTGGCCCGACCGAGATATCCTGCAGGAAGCCGTCGGGATCGGCCTCGGAGATGCGGGCGATGCCTTCGGGCGCGCCTTCGGGGGCGGTGGGCTGGGACAGGTCGAGATAATGCGCGGCCCAAGCGGCGATGACGCCGGCGGCGTATTCGGCATCTTCGGGGCGGGTGATCAGGTGATCGGCGTTGTCGAGGGTGACGAAGCTTTTGGGGTGTTTCGCAGCAAGAAAGATATCGGCAGCGTTGTCGATGCCGACGATGCTGTCGCGCGGGGCGTGCAGGATCAGCAGCGCGCGTTTGAGGTGGGACACGGCATCGCGCAGATCCTGCACTGCGATGTCTTCGATGAACTGACGTTTGATGGTGAAGGGGCGCCCGCCGAGATCGACCATCGCTTCGCCCTCGGCGCATATCTTTTCAACATCCTCGGAGAAATGCTGTGTCACATGAGCGGGATCGAAGGGGGCGCCGATGGTCACGACCGCGCGGGCCGAAGGGATGTCGGCGGCCACCTTGAGCACAGCCGCGCCGCCCAGCGAATGGCCGATCAGGAGGTCGGGGGCCATGCCCTCGCCCTCCATCCACGCGGCAGCGGCGCGCAGGTCTTCGAGGTTGGTGGCGAAGGAGGTGTTTTCGAACGCGCCCCCGGATTGGCCCAGACCGGTGAAATCGAAACGCAGGACGGCGATGCCCGATGCCGCCAGTCGCGCCGCGATCCGGCGCGCCGCCGGGATATCTTTGGAGCAGGTGAAGCAATGTGCGAAGAGCGCCGTGGCCTGTTGTGGGCCGTCGGGGCGGGTGAGGCTGGCCGAGAGCGTGTGGCCATCATGGCCGGGGAATGTGACGGGAGAACTTGGCATGGGGCGTCCTTCAAGGAGAGTTGTGCGCAAGGGTGTGCCGCATGGCGGTGGAATTCAAGGGCAGGCGGGTGACATCGGCGTGTGCCTCGTTCTGTCAGCGGCGGGTTTTTCGGCTGTGGGGGAAGCGGCGATCAAAGGGCGACGGATGTGACGCCCTGTTTTTATTAAATCGGGTTCAATTCGGCTGCGAAAAGTCGTTTTATGGTTTTACAGTATGTAAGTGTGTTTTGAGAACGATGATAAAGACATGCTTCAGAACGATGGGCTAAGATATTGAGCATACGCGCAAGATCCTTTTTTGCTGTGTCGGTTTACGCCGCGAGCATCGCGGCAATCGCCGTGGGCCTTTCCTTGGGGATCGAGTATCTGTTGCTGGATGCAGACTTGTTTGGCGCCTATTGGACGAACGTCGCCTTGGTTGCGGGGATCGTTGCATTTATTCTGTCGGTGGTGACTATTTGGTCGTTTCGCAGACTGCTTGGAAGTTGGCGCATGTTACGACACGCCAGCACGCATGATTTCCTGACCGGAGCGGGCAACCGGGCCTTTTTCTTTGACGTTCTGGCAAAACGCGAGGGGCAGCGGAGGGGGGCGAAGGTAACCTTGCAGGACGGGGCGGTCTTGATCGCCTGTGATCTGGATGATTTCAAACAGGTCAATGACCGGATCGGCCATTTGGGGGGGGACGAGATCCTGCTTGAAGTGGTGCGCCGGTTTCGGTCTGCTTTGCCCGATACTGCTGCGATTACGCGGTTTGGCGGCGACGAATTCATGCTCTACGTGCCCGCCAGCGTTTTTGCCGACAGGCATGCGGAACAAAGGACAATCGATCAGTTGGCATTCGATCAGGCCGAGACAGTTCGGCGTAGTGTTGCGGATACACCATTTATGACCGCGCGCGGGACGATGAATGTGCGACTGAGCATCGGGCTGGCCGCCAGTCGGGACGGGCAGTCCTTGGAAGACCTGCTGCGTCTGGCCGACGATGCGCTTTATGCGGCCAAGCGTGCGGGTGGAGACCGCGTGGTGTCCTGCCTAGGGGAGGGTGTAGATTTGCCAACCCGGCAAAAGCGCGAGTTCAACACGTTCTGAGAGCGGGCTTGCCTATGCTCTTGCGATGGTTGGCGGCTTTAGGTGTGGTGGAGGGCGGGAGGCTGTCGTCTTCCCCGCGGGATCGTTGCCCCCGGAAGGGCAAGGGGCGGGCGAGGAGGCCGAAGCGGGGATGTAAAGTCAGTTCGCGCGGGTGGCCGGGGTGGGGACGCTCAGGCCATGCCCATCAACACCGGATCGAAAGGGTAGCTGGTGAGGTTTTCGTAGCCATCCTGTGTGATCAACACCTGATCTTCGAGCTTGATCGAGAAATCGCCGCCTTCTTCGCCCACCAGCGCCTCGACGCAGAGAACCATGCCCGGTTCGAGAGGGTAGTCGAACGCGCCGGGGGTGGCCTTGTCGGGGTATTGCACGAGGGGCCATTCATCGCAGAGGCCGACGCCATGGGCGAGACAGCCGTATTTCAGCTTCTGAAACCGGGGATCGAGGCGGTGGCTTTGGGAGATCAGGTCGGGGATCATAAGGCCGGGGCGCAGCAGCGCCATGTTCTGCATGATGTGATCGTGGGCGTGTCGCATGGCGTCGATCATCGCGTTGGAGGGCGGCGCATCGCCGATCCACCATGTGCGGGAGATATCGACGCAAATGCCGTAGCTGCCGATCAAGTCGGTATCGAAGGCGACGATTTCGTTGTTTTGCACGATGCGGGGGCCGCATTCCTGAAACCACGGATTTGTGCGGGGGCCCGAAGCGAGCAGGCGGGTTTCGATCCATTCACCGCCGCGCCGAATGTTTTCGGCGTGCAGCACGGCCCAGATATCGTTTTCTGATACATGCCCTTTGGACACGTTGTCGCGGGCGAACCGCTCCATCGCGGCGACGGAGGTTTCGCCGGCGTGCATGGCGCAGCGCATGGCCTTGATCTCGTCCGGGCCTTTGATGGAGCGGGCCTTTTCGGTCAGTTCTTCGCCGGGCATGATTTCAAGGCCGGAAGCCTTGAGGGCGCTGAGGCCGTGCAGCATGATCTTGTCGATGGCGAGGCGGCGTTCGCCCGGGGCGTGGACGCGCAGGAGGTCGGAAACCTCGGCCGCGAAGGCATCGGCGGCGAGGTCGATCCGATCGCCGCGATCGAAATAGAAGAGGTCGGCGCCGGAGCGGGCCTCGCTGACCAGCGGGTTGAAAGACGAGAGGAACGGTGAATTCTTGTAGTCCCAGATCACCATGTAGCCGTCGGCACAGATCAGCACCGCGCGAAACGGGTTATGCGCGTTCCAGAGCTGCATGTTGGTCGAGTCGGTGGCGTAGCGGATGTTGAGCGGATCGAATACCAAGAGGCCCGCGTAGCCACGGGCATTGATCGCATCGACGAGACGGCGCCAGCGGTAGTGCCGCATCGCTTGCAGGTCGGGCAGGTCAAGGCCGGCCGCGTCCCATTCGGCGAAGGCAAGGCGGGTGGGACCGATTTCGATCCGGTCGGCATCGTTTGGCGTATTGTCCGCCAGCCTGCTGCCGCGGGTCGGGTCGATCTTGCGGATATCGCGGTAAGGGTGGGTCATCTCTCCGCTCCTTTCCCTCAAGAGTGCGGGGGGCGGGCGGGTTGTGCATGACGATTTGCGACAGGGAAAGGGGTCTGTTTGCGACGCTTGGGTGCTGTCTTGGCGGGCATCGGTGCGCGGGACGCGGTGGGGAGTCGAGTATTTGCTGGAAAAATGAAAGGGGGGGCTGGACCGGGGCGCGCGCTGCGCTAGAGATGGGGCATGATTTTGCAGACCACGCTTCCTTATGACATCCATGCGCCGCGCCCCTTGCCGGGGATTGCGCCGTTGGATGAGGCCGACTGGATCCGGGTGGACGAGGCCTTTGGCGCACAGATGGCGGAGCGCGAGCGCCTGATCGCGGAGAGGCGCGACGCGGTGATCGCGCTTGACCCGAGTGCGGCGGCGATGGCGAGGGAACTGCTGGACACGGTGTTGGCGGCGCTTGACGCGCGGGCGGATTTCGAGATTGCGGGCGATGTGGTGACCCGGCCCGATGGCGGCAAGGTGCGCGTGGTGCGCGAGGATCCGATGGCCACCATCGGGCGGCTGTGCCAGGAAGATTTCTGCCTGATGGACAAGCGCGGCGATGAGCATGTTCTTGTCGGGGCTGTGTTGTGTTTTCCGGCGGGCTGGACCTTGTCAGAGAAATTCATGCGGCCATTGACGCGGATTCACGTGCCGGTCGATCCCTATGACGAGAATATCGCGAAGCGGGTGCAGCGGCTTTTCGACGGGGTGCGGGTGGGGCGCCCATTGTGGCGCTTCAACGCGCTTGTCTATACCGATCCGAGCCTGCACCAGCCGCGCCCAGAGGGCGACCGGCGCGAGAAGCTGGGCGATGATTTCCTGCGCTCGGAATTGCAGACGGTGCGGCGGCTTCCCGAAAGCGGGGCGGTGGTGTTCGGCATCCACACCTATGTGCTGGACTGGCGCGGCAAGGCGGCGGTGCCCGAGGCGTAGTGCCCCGGACCCCGCCCAGATTTTCAGGCGGCATTTGCAGGTGGCATTTTCTGGCGCCGTTTTAGGCGATGTTTTCAGGCGGCCATGACCAACAGGTGCGGCGTGCCGTCCGAGGTTTTCTCGGCGCTGGTGCCTTGGGAGTTGACCACGCCGTTGACCTGACGCCGCCAGTTGGAAAAATGCGGCGAAGTCACCACGTCGACGGGCGCATCAAAGACGAGCGTCATGCGCCAATGTCCTGTGGCAGTTTCCGACAGCGCCTTGATCCGGCCGGTGAAGGCCTGTCCGAGGTAGCGGCCGCGCACCATCTGACCCACGCGCCAGCGTGGCGGGTTCTCGAATGAGGCCGCTGCGTGGGCGGTGTTCCAGTCGCGATGGCCATGCTGGCGCGCGATGGCTTCGAGCGCCTGAGCGTGGGTGAGGGGGGTGCCGGCATCGCTCATGGCGCTGCGCAGGCGTTTGGCCTGTGCCTTGAGGTCAGACACGGGAGGGGTGTTGAGTGTCATCTGGAGTATCCCTTCGATCTCTCTCGGGGTCACGTGGCGAGGGCGGGGTCCGCATTGCCGCCGCGCGTGACCGGAGGGTCAGCGGGACAGGGTTGATTTACAGGACTTCACCAAGACCCGAAGGCCTGCGGACGGCGGGGGCCTGCACCCCTTGAGAGGGGCAGATAGGGACGCGGCGCGCGCCTGTCAAGGAAAACGCCCCGGCGGGTGGGCCGGGGCGTTGCGGTCATGTCATTGTGGTCTTGGGCTTAGCGGTCGATCTGCTCGCCCATGATGGCGAGGGATTGCTGGTAGACCGTGGCCGCGTTCCATTCCTTGAGAACGGTATAGTTGCGGGTGCCGGGGCCGTAGGGTTGACCGGGTTTCCAGCCCTTGGAGCGCAGGTAATTCGCCGTCGAGGCCAGCGCGTCGGCTTGGTTGTAAAAATCGACGCGGCCATCGCCATTGCCATCGACACCGTATTTGAGCGCATTGCCCGGCAGGAACTGGGTATGGCCCAGTTCGCCGTGCTTTGCGCCCTTGGTGCCGGGCGAGATTGAGCCACGATCAACCAGCTTCAGCGCCCCAAGGGCGTGGGGGCGGAAGAAATCCGAGCGTCGGCAATCATAGGTGAGCGTGACGATGGCAGAGACCACGTTGGAATCGCCCATGAAATTGCCAAACCCGGTTTCCATGCCGTGAATCGCGATCAGGACACCGGCGGGCACGCCATAGGAGCGTTCGAGCGCGGCGTAGAAATTGGCGTTGGCGGCTTTGCGTTTGCGGCCTTGGGCGATGATCGTGTTGGTGCCGCGCACCTTCATGAACTTGTCGAGCGAATATTTGAAGCTTTTCTGGTTGCGGTCGGCGGCGATGGTCGACTTGGCGTAGGATGTATTTGCCAATGCGGCGAGGCCACGCTGGCCGACGCCCGCGCGCTTGGCCTCTTGGGCGAACTCGGCTTTCCATGTGTTGAAGCCCGAAGCGGTGTTGCCACAGGAGGCGGCCGCAACGGGCGAGGCGAGAAGCAGGGCGGCGATGGGGGCGGCAAGCGGGCGGAAAAGGCGCATCTGAAAACTCCTTGGGGACTAGATATTGCAGAACAACTTAACCTCCCTCGACAAACCAGCCAAGGGAGAAAGCTTGCGCCTTCTCCCCTGACCTTGGAGGGACTTCGGTGATCTCGTTTTAACCGAGAATCAAATTCAGAAAGGTATGTGTGCTACCCGCCGTATGCAGAAGCGACAGGCCTGCTGTGCCCGCCAGCACGTTGGCGGTGACACGGAAGTCGCCGCCCCGGTTGAGGTTGAAGGCGAACAAGACCCAAGCGAGCGGCGCCGAGAACACGCCAAGCATCAGGGTCATTGCCCAAGTCGCAAGGCGCAACGGCAGGGAGGAGTGGTCGGCGCGTGACGTGTTTGCCGCCTCTTCGGCCATGCGCGCGGCTTTGAGCCGCTTTGAGAGCCCCGCCGCAAAAGCGCCCTGATAGGGGCGGGGGCGGGCATGGCCGCCGGGGCGGTAAAGGTCGCGCACGCGGCGCGGGACCACAGGGGTAGGGGGTTGTCGCCGGGCGGTGCGAGGGAAATCACCCGCCGGGCCGGGGCCGGAAAACGCGTCATCGCCTTGGGCCGCCGCGATGAAGCTGTCGGCGGGGATGATCATGTCCTTGGCCAGCCATTGCACCTGATCGGCGCCCATATCGCGGGCCAAGGCTGCCAGAACCGAAGCCAGAGCGCATTTCACCTCTTGCGGGCCAAGAGGGCCCTTTTCGTCGGTGAATTCGGAATAGGCCGCGATCGGTTGTGCTGTGATGCGCAGGCGTGGATCGGCATGGGCGCGGCTTTCGACATTCAGCCACAGGAGCAGACCTTCACAGGTGAGCTGGAGGTTCTGAGGGCCGAATTCGGAGATGTCGATAAGCGCGGTGCCCAGCCGCTGCAGGATCGGGGTGAGAAGGGCCTCGATGCGTGTGGCATCGAGTACGGGGGTAACCTTGAAAATCAAACCAGACGTACGAACAGAAAGTTCCAGTGCCATGGGGTATCCTCTAGCAACTATTGGCGTTGATCTGGGTTCAGAGTTCTACTTATAGGTGCAAAACTGACGACGCAAATGAGGCCAGATAGTGGCTATCGCAGAGACGAGGGAAACAGTGCGTTTCCAATTTTCGGAAAATGCGATGGATGTGGAAACTGGGGGCAAGGCGACAGGTTTAGTTGGAAAAACGCCTAATTATTGAAGGTTACAGGTGGTTCTTGGAAGTGGGAGATGAGGGAGAGGGTCTGAGGCACAGCGTTTCGGCCTCTCGGATCGGTATCACGACAGGTTTTTGGGGCTGCAAGTCAAGGTTGAGTTCGCGCCGTGTGCTGATTGTTGATTGTGTGGGGCCGCGATGAAAGCAATCAACGGGTCTTCGGATTGTCGATGTCCGAGGGGGAGGCGTTTCTCTTTGGGCCGTGATTGACGGCCTCGAAGGCCGTTTCCTTTTCGGGCCGCACTGGCCAGAGAATGAAAAAGGGCGCCCCTTGGGGCGCCCTTTGTTGTTCTGGTCCGCGTGTCGCGATCAGCAGCTGTAGTACATGCCGAATTCGACGGGGTGCGGGGTGTGCTCGTAGAGTTCGATCTCTTCCATTTTCAGACCGATGTAGCCGTCGATCTGGTCCTTGGTGAACACGTCGCCTGCGAGCAGGAAGTCGTGATCGGCGGCCAGAGCGTCGACAGCTTCGCGCAGCGAGCCACAGACGGTCGGGATGCCAGCCAGCTCTTCTGCGGGCAGGTCGTAGAGGTTCTTGTCCATCGCCTCGCCCGGATCGATCTTGTTCTTGATGCCGTCGAGACCGGCCATCAGGAGGGCAGCAAAGCACAGGTAGGGGTTTGCCGCGGGATCGGGGAAACGGGCCTCGACGCGCTTGGCTTTGGGCGACTCGGTCCATGGGATCCGGACGCAGCCCGAGCGGTTGCGGGCCGAATAGGCGCGCAGAACGGGGGCTTCGAAGCCCGGGATCAGGCGCTTGTAGGAGTTGGTCGACGGGTTGGTGAAGGCGTTGAGCGTCTTCGCGTGCTTCAGAATGCCGCCGATGTAGTAGAGCGCTTCTTGGCTGAGGTCGGCATACTTGTCACCAGCAAAGAGCGGCTTGCCGTCTTTCCAGATCGACATGTTGACGTGCATCCCGGTGCCGTTGTCGCCATAGATCGGCTTGGGCATGAAGGTGGCCGTCTTGCCGTAGGCCTGGGCCACGTTGTGGATGATGTACTTGTATTTCTGAAGCTCGTCGGCCTGCTTGGTGAGCGAGCCGAAGATCAGGCCCAGCTCGTGCTGGCAGGACGCCACTTCGTGGTGATGCTTGTCGACCTTCATGCCGAGGCGCTTCATGGTCGAGAGCATTTCCGAGCGGATATCCTGTGCATCGTCGATCGGGTTGACGGGGAAGTAGCCGCCTTTGATGCCCGGACGATGGCCAGTGTTGCCCATCTCGTATTCGGTGTCGGTGTTCCACGATGCGTCGATTGCGTCGACCTCGTAGGAGACCTTGTTGATGGTGTTCGAGTAACGCACGTTGTCGAACAGGAAAAATTCCGCTTCGGGGCCCCAGAAGGAGGTGTCACCGATGCCGGAGGACTTCAGGTAGGCCTCGGCCTTTTCAGCGGTGCCGCGGGGGTCACGCTCATAGGCTTCGCCGGTGTCGGGCTCGACGATGGAGCAATGCACGCAGAGCGTTTTCTCGGCGTAGAAGGGATCCATGTAGGCGCTGTCGCAGTCGGGCATGAGTTTCATGTCCGAAGCTTCGATCGATTTCCAGCCTGCGATCGACGAGCCGTCGAACATAAAGCCTTCTTCGAGGAAGTCTTCGTCGACTTCGTCAGCAATCACGGTCACGTGCTGCAGCTTGCCGCGCGGGTCGGTGAAGCGGATGTCGACGTATTCGACGTCTTCGTCCTTGATTGTCTTGAGCATATCTTTTGCGCTCATCGCGTTATCCCTTCTCTGTCAAGTTTGATGGGCAGGTATGTTTGTGGGTTTTATTGGATGCGCTCTTGCGAAGATCAGAGCGCGTCGGAGTCGGTTTCGCCGGTCCGGATGCGGATCGCCTGCTCGACCGAGGAGACGAAAATCTTGCCGTCTCCGATCTTGTCGGTTTTGGCGGCACCGACGATCGCCTCGATGGCGGCGTCGACCTGATCGTCGTCGAGGACGATCTCGATCTTCACTTTCGGCAGGAAGTCGACAACGTATTCCGCGCCGCGATAGAGTTCCGTATGGCCTTTTTGACGGCCGAACCCTTTGACCTCGATCACTGAAAGGCCCTGGACGCCGACATCCTGTAGCGCTTCCTTGACCTCGTCGAGCTTGAAGGGCTTGATGATGGCTTCGATCTTCTTCATGGGGCCTCTCCCTCGCCTCTGTTCCCTTGGGGACAGATCATTTCCCTTGCCGGGGGACAATTGGATAGGGAAAACGGCCCAAGAAACCAGCAGGTGTTTCGGATGGAGCGCTTAAAAAATATGCATAAAGCACACAAAATGAGCGAAAAAAGAACGAAAGTGCGCAGGAAATGAGCGAAGTCGTAACCGCGGAGCAAATGCGGGCCGTGGAGCGGGCGGCCATCGAGTCGGGTAGCGTGACCGGATTGGAATTGATGGAGCGTGCGGGCCGCGGCGTGGTTGAGGCGGTGTTATCGGCATGGCCTGCCTATCGCGACGCGCCACAAAGGGCCGCGGTTTTATGCGGGCCCGGCAATAATGGCGGGGATGGGTTCGTTGTTGCACGGTTGTTGAAGAAGCGGGGCTGGGCTGTGGAGGTGTTTTTCCTTGGTGACGCTTGCAAGTTGCCCGCCGATGCGAAGGTAAATCATGAGCGTTGGAACGAGCTTGGAGCGATTGAGCCCTACGATTTGGAGGGGCTTTTGCGCGCGGCGCGGGAGGCAAAGCGGGCGGGCTGTACGCAATGGGTTATCGTCGACGCGCTTTTCGGGATCGGCCAGCGCGCACCGCTTGACGACGTTCTGGCCCCGTTGAGCGGCTTGATCGACGCCACTTTCAAGGAAGAGGTGGGGCCGGCCCCGGTGTTTGTCAGTGTTGATATTCCCACGGGGTTTGACGCCGACACGGGCGAAACGTTGGCTCGGCGCGCGGCCCCCAGCGACTTGATCGTCACGTTTCACCGGCGCAAGCCGCTGCATGAGATGCCACATATGGCGGATGCGCGCTGCGATGTCGTGGACCTCGGATTGTGATCTAGGAAGGGCAGTGATGACCAACGCCAAACAGCAGATTGATGCAACACCCGCGCGGATCGAGGCGCTGCGAAAATCAGCGCAGGCCCACAAGTATTCGCATGGCCATGCGCTGATCCTATCGGGGGGACCAGGGCGGACGGGTGCGGCGCGGCTGGCGGCGCGGGGCGCTTTGCGCATCGGTGCGGGTTTGGTCACTTTGGGCGTGCCGGGGGCGGCGCAGATGGAAGTGGCGAGCTACGTGACGGCGGTGATGCTGCGTCGTGCGGGAACGGCGGACGAACTGACCACCGTCTTGGAGGACGCGCGGATCAACGCGCTGTGCCTTGGGCCGGGGTTGGGGATGAGCGATGAAAGGGCGTCTCTTTTGGAGGTGGCGTTGAAAAGCGGGCGCTCTTTGGTTCTGGACGCGGATGCGTTGACGCTTATCAGCCGCGATGCGGCGCTTTTTGCGATGGTGCACGAGGGGTGTGTGCTGACGCCGCATGGCGGGGAATTCGCGCGGTTGTTCCCGGATATTGCGGAGAAACTGAACGCACCGGCCAAGACAGGCCCGGCCTATTCGAAGGCGGATGCGACCCGCGCGGCGGCGGCGCGGATTGGGGGGGTGGTGCTTTTCAAGGGCGCCGACACAGTGATTGCGGCGCCGGATGGGCGCTGCTGCATTAACTCGGCCGCCGATGAGCGCGCCGCGCCTTGGTTGGCGACGGCCGGCTCCGGGGATGTGCTGGCTGGCTTTATCGCTGGGCTTCTGGCGCGGGGCCTTGGGCCGATGCAGGCGGCAGAGATGGCGGCGTGGCTACACGTGGAATGCGCCCGCAGCTTCGGGCCGGGGCTGATCGCGGAGGATCTTCCGGAGGAATTGCCGAAGGTGTTTCGGACGCTGGGCGTTTAGGCCGTTTTTATGCCGCTTTGCGAAGCGCTTCCGGGCCGGGGCAGGACAGTTCGAGCCCGCCGACGTAAAGGATATGCGGCGCATCGAAGGAAAGCTGGATCAGAGCCACCTCATGTTCACCTGCGTCGCAGATGAACTCTCCGTCGATCAATGCCTGGGCGGGGGCGATGGCCTGTGGCAGGCCGAAAAGGGCCTTGGCGCGCCAATCCCGCAACAACACAGGCTGCGCTGCAGGCAGAAGTGTATCGACACCGGGGGTCACATGGCCGAGGGAGCCGCCGCGCACACGCACCATGGCGCAGCGTGTGCGCATTGGGGTGATGTCACGCAGGATCGCCATGCCCTGATCACGGGTGATCACACGATCGCCCGGCATCAGCTGAGATATGGGCAATTCGCCCTCTAGCGTCAGAATGGGAAGGGAGCCCGGGAATCCGGGCGCGATTCGGCTGTCTTCGGGGACGGTGGCCGTGGCCGCCGTTATCCCGGTAAGGGGTCGGTTCATTGGGCATTCCTGCTCTTGCTGCCTCTGGTTTTTTAGCAAGCGTATGACAATGATTCGTAAATGTCGCCCGTTTTTTCAAAGGGTTTGGCAAAAAACCCAACCTGCGCAATGGACGTGACCGTTTGACAACGCCGCCTGCAGTGGTAACAGAGCGCCTGTGCGGGTGTGGCGGAATTGGTAGACGCACCAGATTTAGGTTCTGGCGCCGCGAGGCGTGGGGGTTCGAGTCCCTTCACCCGCACCATAGATTTTCGATAAGCTACTATATTGTAATGATAAGCCATCATGGTTGGGGGGCGTCATCCACCCAGTTGCCCACCCTTCTCGTGGGCCGGTGGAACTTAACTTTCTCTAATCTTCTGTGCATCAAAGCGGTGCGCTGCAATTTTTCGCAGAGTGAGACTCTTTAGAGTGGAGCCTTGCGCCCGGATCTCATGGCGCTGAATCTTGGCCAGAAGAAGTGCCACAACCATCCTTGTCACAATACAGCAATTTTTGCGGGCTCTAATGACCTCGGCCGGCTGCTTTGGAAACTGAAGCAGGACCTTTCGTTGGTCTAGCCAAAGAGACTTTACCACTCGTTTTTTGAAAGCTGAAACATGCGAAGCAACGGAAGCAATTGGGCCCTGGCCCGAGTGGGGTAGATCACAAATCCAAAGCTATGAAGTGATGACAAAGTCATGGCGCTCAGGTATCTACTCGCAGCGCACTACCACCAGTATTGGCGTTAACGAGAGGAGTCGCTTTGGTTTCGTGTCGTGTCTTTGCCTTTGGGTGGACCTTCTTCGCGGTGACGGCTGCCTTCGCTGAAACGGTAGGCGCGCCCGCCGTGGTGCGCGCAGAGGCGACCGCAATCATTTCAAGCGTTGTTTCAGGCAGGATTAATGAACTGCCCTACGAAGAAGGCGCGGAGTTCAAGGAAGGCGATGTCTTGGCGCGGATCGATTGTGCGGTCTTGGATGCCGAGACCGAAGCATTGCGGGCCGAAAAGGATGCAGCCTTTAGCCGAAGCAATTCACTACAGCGTCTGTTGAGAAGCGGTGGCATTGGCAAGGCTGAAGTCGAAGCTGCCGAGGCTATGTCTCTTGCCGCGGAAGCAAAGCTGACAGCCGCGAAAATCACCCTGAAGGGCTGCGTTATAGAAGCGCCATTCGATGGCAAGTTGTCTGAGTACAGCGTAAATAGATATGAGTTTGTCGAGCAATCGAAGCCCATGTTTTCGATCGTGTCTTCGGGTAAGCCGGAGCTCGAGATTATCGCGCCTGATACCTGGCTGCGCTGGATAGCTGTGGGAAAAACGGGACAAATTCAACTGGATGCAGCAGTCGGCACTTACGAGATATCTGTGACCGGTGTTGCGCCCGTCGTTGACCCCGTCAGCCGCACGGTAAAGCTTTCGGCTGTGTTTACGGGCAACGCTAGCGGAATTCTGCCCGGTATGTCTGGACGTGTCTTGTTTGAGGACGACCGTTGAGTTCTTCGTCAAATAGCAAGCTGTCGGACAAGTCCCCTTCGACGATACTGGATGTGCAGAAGGCACCAAAATCGACAAGTGAGACAGCGGCGCTTCTACGTCTATTGCAGCTTGAATCCGATATTCGGCGGATCGAGACCGAGCGCGAGCTGATCTACCATATCGCCAATGAAAGTCGGCCGGTTCTTGGCTTTCGTCAGGCTTTCCTCTTCAGAAAGCGCCGAGGTTGGAAGCTGGAAGCCGTGTCTTCGGTTTCAGGGTTTGACCGGAATGCACCGATTAATCGGCAGATCACCGATTTTGCCGCGTCACTTGAAGGCGAGGAAAGCCCGACGCTTGTGAATTTCGATGGCGCTGATGCGCCTAGCGCGCTTCAAGGGCACACATTCCGGCATGGGATCTGGATCCCGCTCGTATCCCGCAAGGGGCGTGTGTTCGCGGCCATTCTGGTGCTACGCGAACGTCCTTGGCGTGAGGATCAACTGCCGCTCGCCGAGCGGTTGGGCGGGGCCTATGCCCATGGTTGGCAGGCGCTTGCCGGGAAGGCGCTGGAACGGCGCGGCTGGCCCGCGGCACGTTTTGTGGTGCCGATGGTACTTTTGGTGTTGTTCCTTGCCGGGTTCATTCAGGCACCGCTTTCGGTGCTTGCGCCCGCTGTTGTCGACGGAGCGCAACGCACGGCCGTAACGGCACCGCTAGAGGGTGTGATCGAGGAAATTTTGATCGAGCCCAATGCCGAAGTGGCGGGCGACACGGTGCTGGCGCGTTATGTAAGCACGGAGTTGCGCAACGCGCTGAACATTGCGGACAAGCGCGTGATCGTTGCGCGTGCAGAGCTTACCAAGCTCCAGAATGCATCCTTCGCCAGCCGCGAGGCCGCGCGGGAGGTGTCGATCGCTGAAGCCGAACTGGAACTGGCGGTGGCAGAATTCGAACTTGCGCGGGAGCGGTCATCGCGCACCGAGATCGTGGCCGGAACACCGGGGATCGCGGTTTTCGAGGATGCGCGAAGCCTGACCGGGTTGCCGGTTGCCGTGGGCGAAAAGCTGATGGAAATCGTCAATCCCGAGGTCAAGGAATTCACCATCCGTCTGCCGGTGAATGACAGTATCGTGCTTTCGGAAGGGGCGAAGGTGCGGGTTTTCCTTGATAGCAGACCGCTTTCGCCGATCACGGGCGAATTGGTGCGCACGAGTTATCGAGCCAGCGCGCATGAGGATGGCAGCTTTGCCTATACCCTTGTTGCCCGCGCAAAACCCGAGGACATGGCCGGGTTGCGGATCGGGGCGCATGGCACGGCGCAGGTGTTTGGCGCCAAGCACAGCTTGCATTTCATCGTGTTCCGGCGGCCGCTGAGCTGGCTGCGGCAGACCTTCGGGTTCTGAGCGATGGGGGCGTCGGCCACCAAGGCCCCTTTGCTGCCGGAATTGCGCGAGGATCTTCGGATCTCGGAAGGCGCGCCGCTGATCTGGGGGGCGCCGACCTGGGTGATTTATGATCCCGTGCGGCACAAGTTTTTCCAGATCGGCCAGCGCACGATCGAGATTTTGTCGCGCTGGTCCTCGGGCAATTCGGCGACCCTGCGGGAACGGCTGCTGAAGGAACGCGCGATCCGGGTCGGGGATGACGAATTGGAGCGGCTGATGGCGTTCCTGCGGCAGCATCACCTTCTGGCGCAGGGCAATGCGGGGTCCGCCGCCAGCCTTTATGGGCTGGAAAAACGCTTGCAGGCGAAATCCCCGTTGCGGCGGTTTCAGCAACTGGTGTTCTTTCGCGTGCCGCTTGTTTATCCACAGGCCTTTCTTGAAGCGACCCTGCCGTTGGTGCGCCCGTTGATGACGCGTGGTTTTGTCTGGTTTACCGGGGCGGTCCTGCTTTTGGCCTTGTACCTGGTGAGCCGGCAATATGCCGATCTGATCGAAAGCGCGCGGGGGGCGTTTTCGCCATCGGGGGTGGTCACCTACGTTTTGGCGATCATCATCCTCAAATCGCTGCACGAGTTGGGACATGCCTATCAGGCCGTCAGTCGCGGGTTGCAAGTGCCGGTCATGGGGGTGGCCTTCATGGCGATGTTCCCGCTGCTTTACACCGACGTCAGTGACAGTTGGCGCCTGCAAAAGCGGCGCGACAAGGTGCTGATCGACGCCGGCGGGATGATGACGGAAATGACCATCGCGGTCTATGCAACGCTGGCGTGGTGTTTCCTGCCTGACGGTCCATTGAGGGGGGCCGCGTTTGCCGCCGCAACAAGCGGATGGGTGTTTTCGCTTCTGGTCAACCTCAATCCGCTGATGCGCTTTGACGGTTATTACCTTCTGGCGGATTCCCTTGGCATCCAGAACCTGCAAACCCGAGCCTTTGCCATGGGAAAATGGAAGATGCGCCGGGTTTTGTTCAACATCGCGATGCCGGTGCCTGAGCGCCTGACCAACACGTTGTCGGCCTTCATGGTGTCCTATGCCTATGCGGTCTGGGTCTATCGCTTTTTCCTTTTCCTTTCGATTGCGCTGCTGCTTTATACCTTCCTGTTCAAGGCACTGGGCGTGGTATTCTTTTTCAGCGCGCTGGTTGCCTTCATCGGCAAGCCGGTGCTGGCCGAGTTGAAGGTATGGTATGGGATGCGAAAGCAGATACGGAAGTCCCGGCGCAGTTGGCTGAGCCTTGGCGTGTTAATCGCCGGGGTGGTGCTGCTGTTGTGGCCGATGTCGACCCGGATCAGCGTTCCCGTGGTTTTGGAATACAGTCAGCAATACCTGGTCTTTCCGCCGGATGACGCGCGTCTGGAGGCGGTGGTTTTCGAGGAAGGCCAGTGGGTCGAGGCCGGTGATGTCTTGCTTCGGTTTTCGGATCCCGAGCTGGAGATCGAGATCAACAAATCGCAAACCCGTATCGCGATGTATGACAGTCGTCTTCTGAGCGGGGCAGGGGACGTTGCCGAGCGGAGCGAGCGTGTTACGCTTGAGCGTTTGCGGGAGGAAGAAGCGGAAACCCTTCGGGCGTTGGAGGCGCGTGAGGCGGCGCTGATCGTGAAGGCGGCCGGGGCAGGCGTCGTCAAGGAGAAGGCCAACGATTTGCGACCGGGTATGTGGGTCGATCAGAAAACCCTGCTGGGGCGGATCGTGGCGCCCGGAGATTTCGTAGTGCGGGGCCTTATCAACGAGAGCGATCTGGAGCGGCTGGACCAGAGCAAGCCTGCGCTGTTCATTGCCGATGATGTTGCCCTGCCGACCGCCGAACTGAGCGGGATCGCGATTTCGGATTACTCGGTGGAGCGTTTGCCCGATGGCTATTTCGCGAGCAGCAACGGTGGGGCGATCGATGTGGTTTCCCAGTCCGAGGAGCGCCCGGTGCCAAAGGGCGTCTGGTATCCGTTGAATGCGAAGATCCCCGCCGAAGCCATGGAAACACCATTGGGATTGGTGGTCGCCAATCGTGGTATCGTTGCCTTGCAGAGCCGCCCTGAGGCCTTGGCCAAGCGGGTCTGGGGGCGGATCGCGAATGTCCTTATTCGAGAGAGTGGCTTCTGACCGGTCGGAGAATTGTACCGTTCGGTGGCTTGCACGGCTTACGGTTGTGTTGAGGTGCGCGCGATGGGGTGCGAGGGCTGTCTACGGGTTTGGTGATACAGGCACACGATGGGGGACGATCGGGCAGGTGAAAAGGCAAAATCCATGGCCTTTGCCGACCGGGGCGCGCGAAGTCTCGCAACATGCCGTCATCACAGACGTAAATGGTTAACGCGGCGAGGAAAATGGTTAACGTCGCCGCCCTATTTTTCGCCATTTGTCGCCAAGGAAAAGCTGCATTTTTGAACAGGTGTAGGACGTATGACGCGGCTTGGAACTTTCACTCAAGTGAGCGGGAAAGCGCCACCTACCTCTTAAGGGTTTGAGAACGTGCGATTTACCGGAATGATGGATGAAAGTTTCTGTAAATTCCCTGTAACTGGATGGCTTTGTCGCTGTCATCCTGCGGTTGCGAATCCCGACATTTGTACTTAGGGAAAAAGATTAAGAAACCGCTCTGGTTGGGTTGGGGTTGAGGACGTTTACACGGGGGAAAACCCCGGGGTGTGGTAGATGGTGGTTGCCCATTCGACTTGGTTGGGTTCGATCAGTCGACATGTATATGCAAGTTGGCGCCCGCTTCCGCATTTATGATAGCACTTCGTGTGAGAGGCAGGATTGAATGGACAAGTCGGTTCGGATCGAAGACGAGCAGAATAGGTCTACTGACAACGGCTCAACCAGCGAAGATTTCTACCCACTTGAAGAGCGAATCCTGTTTGACGCGGCCGCAGCCGCGGACGCCGCGCATGATCTTCAGGAAAGCTATGGCGAAGACGCGGCAGCAGCCGAAATCGCCGCACAGCACGCACAGGATGAAGCCGTCGAAGCGCTGGCTTCGGCGACCTTCGACATGCCCGAGATCAGCGCCAACGAAGTTTATTTCGTGGATGCCGGGATCGACGATGCCGACAGCCTGATTGCGGCGATTCCGGATGGTGCGGAAGTCGTGATGATCAGCGCCGATGCCGACGGGATCGCACAGATCGCCACGGTTCTGGAAGGGCGGAGCGACATTTCGGCGATCCATATCCTGTCGCATGGTGAAGCGGGTGAGCTTCAACTGGGTGATGCGCGTCTGGATGCGAGCAATATCAACGGCGCATATTCGGATGAGCTTGCCACCATTGGCGCGGCCCTGTCGGAAAATGCCGATATCCTGATCTATGGCTGTGATTTCGGGCAGGACGAAACGACCCTTGCTGCGCTGGCCAATGCAACCGGAGCCGATGTCGCGGCCTCGGACGATCTGACCGGTGCGGCGACGCTTGGAGGCGACTGGGATCTTGAGGTCGAAAGCGGATCTGTTGAAGCCACGTCGCTTGTTGCCGAAGAGTTCGACGGCGTTCTGGAGCAGCCCGGTATCCGACTTTCGTCGGGGATGTTTGCTACATCGGAAGACACTGATTTTAGCGTCTTTTCGGTATCCGTTGTGGATGCGGATGACGATGTACTGAATGTAACGCTTGCGGTTGATGAAGGGACGATCACCCTTGCGCAGACAACCGGCCTGACGGTGAGCGGCGATGGGAGCGGCGCGATCACGTTGAGTGGTCTTGCTGCGGATATCAACGGTGCGCTTTATGGGATGACCTATAGTCCCGAGGCCAACTTCAGCGGCAGCAGCACATTTACCATTACTGTCAGTGACGGTGGCCCTGTCGTTACCGAAACGTCTGACATTTCGGTTGCGCCGGTAAACGACGCGCCGACGATGACACCGACCAGCCCGTCGGTTGTCGAGGGCACTACGGTCACCCTGACCGAGGCCAATTTCGGTCTAAATGACCCCGATCTCGATGCCGCACTGAATGCGAACCCGCAGATTGCCAGCCAAATCGTGTTCAAGCTCGATTCCAGCATTTTGCCGGCCAACGGCCTTATCCAGCTTAACGGGAATCCGTTGTTGGCGGGCAGCACGTTTTCGCTTCAGGATGTGATCGATGGCAATCTGTCCTATGCGCATGATGGGTCGGATGTCTCGCCGGGCGATAGCGATGGGTTTGCGGTTACGGTGAACGATGGTGGCGGCAGCGGCGATGTCGGGCCGACCACGGTCACCGTTAACTTGCTGCCGACGAACCAAGCGCCGACCATCTCGGGCAGCCCCAGCGTGTTCGAAGGGCAGGGGACGGAAGATCTATTCGCCAACCCCGGTGTGATAACGGAAACGGCGGATATTGGCGCGAGCCTGACCATCACCGATCGTGACGACGCCTTGGCGGATTCCCAGATCACGATCACGAACATCGATAACGATGGCGAAGGCACGTTGTTTTGGGATGCTGATGGTGACGGGCAGCTTGATTTCGGGGAAGCGCTGAGCGGAGGCGAGACGTTCTCGGCCGATGAGTTGGCGAATGGGCGCTTGCGTTTCGCGCATGACGGCAGCGAGGTAGATTCCACGAGCCCGAGCTTCGATATCGAGGTGACGGATGCCGGTGGCGGGGCCGGTGCTGCGAATGCTGCAAGCTCGGGGCCGCAGACGATCAATATCACGGTCGACCCGAACAACGACAATCCGGAACTGACGGCAAATAGCGGGATCACGGTCACATCGGGTGGGTCGCTTGGAATCGACAGTTCCAACCTTCAGGCGACGGACCCGGATAACCTGACCGGTCAGATTGTTTATGTCGTGACCGAAGTGCCTGCATTGGGCGAGTTACGCATCAACGGCGAGGTGATCGGGGTTGGCGGTCGCTTCACGCAAGCCGATATCGATGCCGGGTCGATCGATTACAACAGCACGGCTGATGTAAACGTCAACGCAACAGATTCATTCAAGTTCGAAGTGCGCGATGGCACGCTGCGCGCCTATAACGACCAAGGTCTTGAAGGCGCGGTTCGCAATCCAGATGGGACGATCCGGGAAAATACCTTCACGATCGAACTTGAGGGCGATTGGACCGAGGGAAGCCCACCCGAGGGTGCTGCTCCGGGGCGCTCGGGGGCTGTCGAAGTCAGCAGCTCCACGATTACGGGCGTTGTCGTTACCGAAGACGACGGGGCGACCGGCGGTATCGATACCATCACGATCACGTCGGCCGAATTGCAGGTCAATCTGCAGACGGCGGATGGCAGTGGCGGCACATTGGCGCTTGGTCCCGAGGAAACGATTTTCCGCATTACGGCAGCGCCGGGCAACGGAACGCTGCTTCTTTCCGGTGTCGCGCTTGGAAACTATGACACGTTCACGCAGGCGGATATCGATGCGGGCGCGTTGAGCTTTGTTCACGATGGGTCCGAAACCCATCAGGGATCGTTCTCGTTCAGCGTAAGCGGCGGCACTGCCGCGAGTTTCGATGGCGTCTTTACGCTTGAGGCGATCCCGACCAACGATGCGCCGACCGTGGATACCTCTAACCTTCCGCTGATTCCGGAAGGTGGAAGCATCCGGGTGACCAGCGAGTACATCACG
This sequence comes from Rhodalgimonas zhirmunskyi, assembly GCA_030848925.1. Classification (GTDB taxonomy): domain Bacteria; phylum Pseudomonadota; class Alphaproteobacteria; order Rhodobacterales; family Rhodobacteraceae; genus Rhodalgimonas; species Rhodalgimonas zhirmunskyi. The sequence continues at coordinate 5,498 of JANFFA010000004.1, read as the reverse complement.
CTTGCGGATGTCGATACGAATAACGAGCCGGGTGAAGACGGTGGCGTCAACGATCCCAACGGCGAGGCGGTCATTGATGATCTTATGTTCCGGCTTACGGATCTGCCCGACAACGGAACGCTGGAGCGGTTCGATGGAACCAACTGGGTTGCGGTCACGACCGATGACCTTCTGTCGGCGGAGATCCTGACCGCGAGCGCGGACGGCGGCATCAGTGGTTTGCGCTATATTCACGATGGGTCGGAAAACCATGCCGACAGCTTCTCTGTTGAGGTGCGTGACGACCTTGCTTCTACCGGCACGTTCGACGTTTTGAGCGAGACGACCGCCGGTGCGGCGGCAACCGGAAACCTGAGCAGCACCGAGACCGTCTACGTGACGTTGGCCGGGCAGAACGATGCGCCGATCAGCCCTGCGAATAATGCCGGGGCGGATACCACGATTACGGACGCGAACGGCGATACCCACACCACCGCCAACGTTCTGCTGACCATTTCGGAAGGCGATCAAGTCGTTATCGATGATACGCTGCTCAAGACCGTGGACACTGATAACACCAACCCGGTGACGCTTCAGTATCGCATTACGAGTATCCCGACGGCGGGCAATCTTTTGCTGAATGGAAGCCTGCTTGGGATTGGTTCGACATTCTCGCAAGCGGACATCAACAACGGCAACATCGAATACATTCATGATGGGTCGGAGACTTTTGCCGATTCCTTCGACTTCGTGGTTAGTGACTCGGTTGCGGATCATGTTTACAGCCAAGGTGGCGCTGAAGGCGTGTCGACCTTCAATATTGTCATCGACTCGGCGCTGAATGACGTTGCTACGATCGCGAACTCTGGCGCCAGCGAGATCGACCTGTTCGGCACCTTCAGCCACAATTTCGGCACCAGCCTGACGATTGAGGACCTCGACATTGATGACGGCGATGTCGTCACTTCGGCCGGGGAGACCGATTTCGTTCAAGTGACCGTTGCCTTGACCAATAGTAGTGGTGGTGCTGTCGATCTTTCGGCAAGCGGTGGCATCACGCTTGGCAGCACGGCTGGTTTGACCATCACCGATTCCGACGATTCCGATGGGGTCATCGTTTTCCAAGGCGCGTTCGACGATGTGCAGGCGGCGCTGACCAATCTTGAGGTCGAACTACAGAACGTCGATCACAACGATACCTTCAGCCTTGAGGTGACTGTCGATGACCGGCTTCGCGATGCGAGCGGTGCTCTGACGGGCGGCGCGAACGGCGACGATGACGGCACCGAGAACGCTGACGGCACGCTGATCAACGACACGAACAACCGTTCCAGTATCGTTGTCACCTTCACCGCATCCGATGACAACGACGATCCGACCACCACGGCGGCCCCCGGTGATCAGACGGTAAACGAGGATACCGTTCTTGATCTGTCCGGCTATGTGATCGAAGACGTTGACGCATTCGGTGATGACCTGACTGTCGTTCTGGCAGTTACGAACGGCCACATCAGTGTGACTGGCAATGCGACGACCGGCGATCCGTCGACCCTGACCCTGACCGGAACGGTTGACGAGTTGAACGCGGCGCTGGATCAGCTGACCTATATCGCGAACGCGAATGTTCACAGCTCGAACGGCGTGGACGGCAACGTGAATGACGACACGCTGACCATCACGCTGAACGACGGTGGCAGCAACGGGTCGGGCGGTGGAACTAATGTTTCGGGGACGGTGACGCAGATCGCCATCACCCCGGTCAATGACGCGCCCACGGTCACCGTGCCGGGCACGCAGACGATGGACACGGGCACCTCGATCACATTTAGTGGTGCGACGGCGCCGACCGTTGGCGACCCTTCGGATGCTGGAAACACCCCGGTGGTGGATGTTCAGCGCCTGACAGTCAGTGTGCCGGCAGGGAGCGGAACGCTGACCGGGTCCGGCCTGTCGGGTTTGATCGACCTGAATGCCAGCCCTGAAACACTGGAACTTGTCGGTACCCTGGCCCAGCTTAACGCGGCACTGAATGGTCTGACGTTCACACCGGCGGATCCCAATTTCGATGGCACCATTCCGATCACGGTCGAAATCAACGATATGGCCAATGGCGGCACTGCGCTTCCCAGTGGCATCGGTGGACCGCTCACGGCGAGCGGCACGTTCAACGTTCAGATTTCAAGCGTCAACGATGGGCCGACTGTAATTGCACCGGTCGATCAGAACGTTAATGAAGACACCAGCCTGACCTTCTCGACAGCAAACGGCAACGTTTTCACCGTTAGCGATCCGGATGACTTCGGAAGCGATATGGTGGCAACCGTGACGGTGGACCATGGTGTTCTGACGGCGGCGGGCGGTTCGGGTGCCGTAATTGGGGGCGCGGGAACAGATACGCTTACCATCACCGGCACAGAGAGCGAGATCAACGCGGCCCTCGACGGTCTGATTTACACGCCGGATGCCAATTATCACTCCTTCGGTGTTGCCGGTGATACGATCACCGTCAGCCTGAATGACCAAGGCAACACAGGCACCGGCGGCGCGCAATCAGGCAGCCAATCCGCGGTCATCAATGTCGCTCCGGTCAATGATCGGCCGGTCCGTGATAATGATCCCGTTACAATAACCGCCCCAGGTGAAGATCAAACCAATAGCGGAACCACATTCCTTAGTCTGCTTGGGGCGAATTACAGCGACCCCACGGATGATCAGACCGCAGCAGGCGGCGGCAACTCGTCGACCGCGTTCAGTTTTGTCGCGATCGTGGGGTCGAACAATTATGACGCATCCCAAGGGACGTGGCAGGTTGCCGACGGAAGCGGTGGTTGGATCGATATTCCGACCAGCGGCTTGACCTCTGCGAACGCACTTATTTTCGATGTAAACGCGGAAATTCGGTTCACACCGGCCGCTGATTTCCATGGCGACCCGGGTTGGCTCAGGGTGCGGCTTGCGGATGGCGATGCGATCGACACGATCACACCCAGCACTGATGCAAGTGATTTCTACAACCTGGCCTACGAAGGCGGAACAAGCGCGACAGGACGCTGGGCTTCGGGCTCCGTCAATGTGCAAGCCAGCATCGCCAATGAGAATGACCGCCCCACGGGTACTGATGCCACGCTCAGCGCGATTGATGAAGACAACACGACGTCGGCGGGTCAGACGGTCAGCAGCTTGTTCACCTCGGTTTACAGCGACGCAACGGATAATCAGACGGCGATCACCGGGGGGGATGATGCAAGCACGCCGCTCGGCGGAATTGCCGTTATCGGGAGTGCGGCGGACGCATCCACGGAAGGGACTTGGCAGTATTCCATCGATTCTGGTGTAACCTGGACCGATATTCCGCAAGGCGCGAATGACGATACCACTGCTGTTCTGCTGCCCAATGATGCGCAATTGCGCTTCGTTCCCGTGGCCGATTTCAACGGCACGCCGGGCGCATTGGGCGTTCGCCTAGCGGATGCCACGCAGACGTTTAGCGCCAGCGCGGATATCTCTGGCGTTGTTGGAGACGACTCGACCCGCGACACGGATATCTGGTCGACTGCGGTCAACCTGAACACCTCGATCATCGCGCGTAACGATGCACCCGTTCTGACCGGAACCGGCTCGACCGCGACGGTGACAGAAAGCACGGCTGCCAATAGCGGCACTGCCCCGGAGCAACTGGTGACGGGCGTAAGCGTTTCCGATCTGGATATCGGCACGACTGCGGCGCTGAGCCAATTTGGCGCCGGCTCAATCACTGTGACGATGGACGATGGTGGCCAATCCTTCGACCAATTGACGATCACGAACGCAGCGTTGGCAGGCATCGATAGTGTCAGCGGTGGAAGCAACGGTGCGCCTCTCGTTGTCGAACTGGAAGCGACGGCGACGACGGCACAGGTGGCGGCGATCATCGAGGCCCTGCGCTATAACAGCAGTTCCGATACCTTCGCGGGGGCACGTGACATCACGGTCACGCTCAGCGATGGCAACAACGACAATTCGGGTGGCAACACGGCCGGTGGCCCGGCGGCATTGACTGACAGCCTGTCGGCGTCGATCACCATCGTCGAGCAGAACGACGCGCCGGACGCCTCGGACAGCACTGTTACTGCGATCGAAGACACGACCTATGTGTTCAAGGTGGCGGATTTCAATTACACCCAACCGGGCGGCGAAACCGATGCAATGGACGGTGTCCGTATCGATACGTTGCCTGGTGTTGGTGCGTTGCTGCTCAACGGCGTTGCCGTCAGCCAGGGCGATATCATTGCGCAGAGCGATATCGTCGCGGGCAACCTGACATACGTTCCGCCAGCGAATGATAACGGGGCCGGCTTCAAGAGCTTCGCTTTCTCGGTGCGTGATGACCGCGGCGCGTTTGATACAACGCTGAACACGATGACGATCGACGTTTTGCCCGTCAACGACGCGCCGTCGGCCGTAGTCTCGCAGAGCTTCACGATCGGTGAGGATGATGGCCCACAATCCGTCACTGGCTTTATGCAGACGATCCTGACGGGCGGCGGCCCGGATGAAAACGGGCAGACCGTGACCTTCACGATCAAGGGCATAACCGACGGCGCGCTTTTCACGGCGGCAGAATTGTTCGCGGCCCTGCCGAAGTTCATCGATGACAGCAATGCAGACAATACGCTTGCCTTTACCGCGAGCGATATTTTGGCTGAAGGTGAAAGCGATACTGTGACAGTCACCGTTGGTGTGACGGACAGTGGCGGAACGGCCAACGGCGGGGTGGACACCGGCACCGACCGGACATTCACAATCACGATCAATGGCGTGAACGACGCGCCTGTCGTGGTGACGCCTCAGGCGGACCAGGTGAGCACGGATGGCGAGGTGATCTCGCTGGATGTGTCGGGCAACTTCGCGGATCCGGATGCGACGGATGTGCTGACGTTCTCGGCGACGGGATTGCCGCCGGGGCTGAGCATTGATCCGGCGACGGGCGTGATCAGCGGCACGATCGATGCGGATGCGTCGGTGACGGGGCCTTACACCGTGGTGGTGACGGCGACGGATGACAGCGGCACGGCGACGGCGTCGCAGAGCGACAGCTTCGTGTGGACTGTGGGCAACCTGCCGCCGGTGGCGCAGGACGATGTCGACAGCACCGACGAGGACACGGCGATCAGCCGGAATGCGGCGAACGGGGTGATCCTGCCGAATGACGTGGACACGGCGCCGGACAGCGATGATCTGAGCGTTGGCGCGGTTGCGGGTCTTGCGGGCAATGTCGGGGTTGCGGTCGCAGGCAGCGCCGGGGGCCAGTTCACGATCAATGCGGATGGCTCTTACAGCTTTGATCCGGATGGGGCGTTCGAGGATCTGGCGGCGGGCGAGAGCCGCACGACCAGCATCGGCTACGAGGTCACGGACGGCGAGGGCGGCACCGATACGGCGGTGCTGACGGTGACGGTGACGGGCGTGAACGACGCGCCTGTCGTGGTGACGCCTCAGGCGGACCAGGTGAGCACGGATGGCGAGGTGATCTCGCTGGA
>JANFFA010000049.1 GCA_030848925.1 Rhodalgimonas zhirmunskyi | reverse complement strand
GTCACACATTCCAAGCGGCTGGCCCTGCGTGAAGGCATGCGCCTGATCCGCAACTCGGTACGTTTCCTGCGCAACTATCGGCAGCTGCGCACGGAATGGGAGGAGGGCTACGACCGCCTTACCACCGGCACGTACTGGAACGATGCATTGCACATCGCTCCGACCAAACCTTCACAGAAGGGCTGATCTGGACAGGCATAGAACGGGTCGGCCCATAAGAAGCCCTTAAAACCGGGCACCGATAGGACGGCGGGCGTTTGACGGTCTGGACTCCTAAAATTTTCGCGATCGACCTGCGGCCCCCCCCCTCAGAGCCCGCCCTGAGAGGGGGCGAGACTCAAAGTGTTAACGCGCTGAGAGGTCAGAAATCGCATGGCTGCATAGCGTATGCACTGCGTCTGCGTTGCGTAT
>JANFFA010000048.1 GCA_030848925.1 Rhodalgimonas zhirmunskyi | reverse complement strand
CTTCTTCTTCCGCGTCGCGTCGCCACCATAGCATTTGGCGGTCACGTCCTTGCGCAGCGCCGAGAGGGTCTCGCGGGCGATGACCTTGCCGCCGATGGCCGCCTGGATCGGGATCTTGAACATGTGGCGCGGGATCAGCTCTTTGAGCTTTTCGCACATCGCGCGGCCGCGCATTTCGGCGCGGTCGCGGTGCACCATCATCGACAGCGCATCGACCGGCTCGTCATTCACCAGCACCGACATCTTGACCAGCATATCTTCGCGGTAGCCCGTCATCTGGTAATCGAAGGAGGCATAGCCCTTGGTCACCGATTTCAGCCGGTCGTAGAAGTCGAACACCACCTCGTTCAGCGGCAGGTCATAGACCACCATCGCGCGGCTGCCCGCATAGGTCAGGTCCATCTGGATGCC
>JANFFA010000047.1 GCA_030848925.1 Rhodalgimonas zhirmunskyi | reverse complement strand
CCGGGAAGGAAACCCTGCGCCACGTTTTTGATTATCTCGATTTTGCCCCTGAAACCTTCGCCGAGCATGCCAACCAAATCGAGAATGCCCTGCGCTACAAAGGTCAAAATTCCAGCAAGATGCTGCCTTTCGTAACCAATGCGGATGAAGCACGCTCTGCGTTGCAGGCGCGCCTTGACACCTTGCGATCTACACCTGCGATGTGACAGAAGAACCGGGAACGGTTTTTTCGTCGATGGTTTTGCCAATTTCTTTTTCGTCAGGAGTGGACATGACTGCCCTGCTGCATCCGCAGATTTCGCCCTTTTTCATTTTTGAGATCGAACACCCCGGACAACCCGCCCGGCTTGCCCTCATCAATTCTCGGTTTGGCCTTGTCATCGGCATTCGCCAAAGAAGTCTGACCCTGGAGATATCCGCCACG
>JANFFA010000046.1 GCA_030848925.1 Rhodalgimonas zhirmunskyi | reverse complement strand
TGCGTCTGCGTTGCGTATGGCGTGACGCGCATCATGCCTCTTTCCCACAGGTGTTAAACCCGCGGGCGCAGGCATTGCCGATTATTCGGATATCATTCGGCCATCGGAAGATCGGACCGCGAAAGACCCCGGCACACGTCGCTCAGCCGCACCAGACTTTCACGATCGTGCCGCTGGCGTCGATCTCGATATTCACCCGCGCGGGCCGGTGATCGCGGGTCACGGGGGTGCCGGGATGGATCAGGCGCACCGTTTCCGGCAGATCCATCACGTGGAACACGCTGTCGGGTTTCCCGATCAACCGCCGGAACGGCGCGGCATCGCAGCTGTCCGCCGCCGGGCGGTCAATCTGGCCCGCAATCTGGCCCTCGGTCGGGTCCGCAATCTGGCCCTCGGTCGGGCCGGCTTCTGCGGTGGTGTTCGAA
>JANFFA010000045.1 GCA_030848925.1 Rhodalgimonas zhirmunskyi | reverse complement strand
AGCGGCGCAGGTGGTCAGCCAGTTCGCCCAAGATACCGGGCCTGACGTTGTGTTCGATTTCGGCGGCGGCGACAGCGTAACGCTGCTCGGCGTCGCGGCGCTGGACGGGATCGCGGCGGACCTGATTCTGGTGTAAGTACGCTTGCGTATAGCTTGCGGGCTTCGCCCCTGCGATGCGGGCACTGACCCCGAAAAAATGGGGAAATAACCCATGAGATTAAAGTACAAAAAATTTACCCTCATAGGTGGTAAGTTTTTGGAAAATTTTCTGCTTTTTCCAGTTTACTGACTTGAATCAAGCTCGCCCGCCTTCGTTCGGTTTATAATTCAAACTGGTGGTGGGAGGACATTTTGCCACCGGACTTTTCAAAAGGGGAGCTACTATCATGGCTAATATTACAGGAAATGCCGGGAACAACATTCTGGCTGGTAC
>JANFFA010000044.1 GCA_030848925.1 Rhodalgimonas zhirmunskyi | reverse complement strand
ATGTCCCAAACCTCTCCCAACCTCTCTTTGCCGTATCTCCAACCCAGTCAGGCACAGAAAGACGTCACGCATAATGAAGCCCTGCAAATGCTCGACCTGCTCGTTCAGATGAGCGTTCAGTCGTTCGAGGCCACGTCGCCCCCGGCGCTGCCGGTCGCGGGCGAAACCCATGTTCTGGGCGCCGCGCCCACTGGCGATTGGGCCGGGCAGGCGGGCATGGTGGCCACTTGGAACGGCACCGCGTGGCTGTTCTTCACCGCGCAGGAAGGCTGGCGCGCCTGGAATCCGGTCGATGAAGAACTGCGCGTCCTGCACAACGGCAGCTGGCAACGCCCCACCGCCGAAACGCAGAACCTCGACGGGGTTGGCATCAACGCCACCTCAGACACGACCAACCGGTTGGTCGTGGCCGCGCCGGCAACACTACTCAATCACGAC
>JANFFA010000043.1 GCA_030848925.1 Rhodalgimonas zhirmunskyi | reverse complement strand
TGACCCCCGCACGGTTCGGAGATGCGCGCGGCTTCTTCTCGGAGAGTTGGAACCAGGCGCGGCTTGCCGAACACGGCATTGATATAACCTTCGTGCAGGACAACCATTCGCTTTCGGCCCAGACCGGGACCGTGCGCGGCCTGCATTATCAGACGCCGCCACATCCCCAAGCCAAGCTGGTGCGCTGTGGGCGCGGGGCATTTTTCGATGTCGCCGTCGACATCCGGCGCGGCTCACCCAGCTACGGGCGCTGGTTCGGTATCGAGCTTTCCGCCGAGAACGGCCGGCAGCTCTTGGTGCCGGAGGGCTTCGCCCACGGGTTTGTCACCCGCGCCGACGACACTGAAATCATCTATAAATGTAGTGACTATTACGCCCCGGACTGTGACCGTGCGATCATGTTCGACGATCCCGAAATCGGCATCGACTGGGGCATCGACCGGGCCAATGCCGTGCTGTCCGAGAA
>JANFFA010000042.1 GCA_030848925.1 Rhodalgimonas zhirmunskyi | reverse complement strand
AGCGGCGCAGCAGCAAGAAGCCGAAGGCCAGCGGCACAAGCGCGAAACCGATCACATAGAACGGCGTGATGTATTCCGGGTGATAACTTGGATAAAGTCCCGTGCGCATCAACCCGGTCAGGTGAATGAGAGGATTCCACCACAGGATATCTTGCGCCACTGACGGCAGGTCCTCGTAAATATAGATAATCCCCGAGGCGAGGAAAAGCGGACGGGTGACGATGCCCCAGATCGTCTCCCAGATGGGAAACAGGCCAAACAGCGCGCAGTTCAGCGTGCCAATGCCAAATCCCAGCAACGCGGCCATGGCCATCGCTTCAATCATCGGCGCCGTGTCGATGATGATCCGGGTGTCGGTGAAAAGCAGGATGCTGGTCAGCAGCAGATAGGCCACCAGAGAGCTGGTCAGCATGTTCAGGAAAAGACGGGCCAGCACGGCATCCATCCATGTCACGCTGGGATAGACAAGAA
>JANFFA010000041.1 GCA_030848925.1 Rhodalgimonas zhirmunskyi | reverse complement strand
GCGCAGCCCTGTCCTGGGATGGTCTGCACGCGAGCGTGAACGACATCACCGCATTGACCCAGACGACGTTGGCACAGACTGCGCGTGGCTTCGTCTACACCGCGGATTCTTCCGGCGGGGCGATTCATGGCTATGAGCGTACCGGGGATGGGGGGCTCGTCAGCCGCGTCACACTCTCCGGCGGGGCGCTTGACTACCGGGGCAGGGTGATCGACCTCGATACCGTCGCTGTGGCGGGGCAGAGCTATCTTTTGGCAACCGACAGCGCCGGGCGCGGCGTGTCGAGCTATCGCATCGACCCGACGACCGGGGCGCTCGAGGTCCGCGGGCTGATGGGCGCGGTGCAGGGGCTGGGCGTGATGGAGCCGACCGCACTTGAAACGGTTACGATCGGCGGCGCGACCTATGCGGTGCTGGCCTCTGCCGGGACCGGCAGCGGCGCGCTAAGCGTCTTGCGCATCCATTCCGATGGGCACCTCGA
>JANFFA010000040.1 GCA_030848925.1 Rhodalgimonas zhirmunskyi | reverse complement strand
GCTCATAGGACATGACGGTGTAGCGGTCATTGTCGATCTCGTTGTCGCCGATATAGGTAAAGGCACTGCCGCCAGTGATGTTGTTCGACCCGGTGCCGGTGTCATGCGGGTGCCCATGGCCCACGGCATGGCCGATCTCGTGAATGACGGTATGCAACCGGTTCGACGATCCGCCCAGTTCGGGCGTGGTCGACATAGACGACGAGTTGCTGTTGTAGATGATGAAGGATTCGTAATCGTTGGTCGGCGCTGTGGTGCCTGCCATCTGATCGGTGCCCGGGAAGGTGGCCACGCCGTTGTATCCGGCGTTGTTATACGCCGCGAGCTTTAGATCGACCCCGGTCGTCTGGAAGCTGGTGTTCTCGTTGAACTGGATATTGGCGACGTTCTCGAACGTATCGAAGGCAAAGTGGATGTCCGCCCGCATGGCGGCCAGGTTGCCGGTGCCTGTTTCAAGGTTCAGCCGGTTGGCAGACGAGGGCAGGTAAGACCC
>JANFFA010000003.1 GCA_030848925.1 Rhodalgimonas zhirmunskyi | reverse complement strand
GTCCGATAGGCTTGATTTGATCCAGTAAAAGCCAGGCTAGGCCAATACGGATCCGAAAGCATACAACCCCAAAAATGCTTGACTTGGATACTTGAGTTCTTACTCGGTCTGGTGGTCATAGCGAGAGCAAAACACCTGGTCCCATCCCGAACCCAGCCGTTAAGTGCCTTTGCGCTGATGGTACTGCGTCTTAAGACGTGGGAGAGTAAGTCACCGCCAGACCTAGTAAGAACTCAACTGATATCTCTCTAACGATCCAATCAATCACACAAAAGTATCAGCGAAAAACAGGCCGGTCACAGTCGTGAAGCCGGTCAAAACCCGTTTGTCATGCGGCTTGCATGAGGACAGGTCAATCGTCAGGGTGATCTACGCAAAGGCGATATACGAGATGGCCAGCGCCGCGGGGGCGGGCGGCTATATCGACGCGGAATTCGAGTGCCGCACTTATAATAAAAGGCGACGCCTACGATTAGCCCACTGGCAACGGGGCCGGTTGCCGCCTGTATTGCAGGATCAGACAGCACAAAGTTGAGTCCTGTCGGTAACACTGCCCCGCGCCACGGCGTGCGGAGCGTTGACGCCCCTTTCGGAACAGGCGAGTTTTTCCAAAAGCCAAAAGAAACTCCCAAGTCGGGCAGGAAAGAGATCATGAGCATTGCCGTCGTCACAATGGTGTGGAACGACAATTGGTTCTTGCGCCGCTGGGTGTCGTATTACGCGCCGCTGGTTGGGGCGCGGAACCTCTATGTGGTAAGCCACGGTCGCGATGACAGCCTGCGTGAGATCGTGGGCGATGCGAACCTGATCGAAATGCCGCGCGATCCGAATGATCTGAATTTCGACACGCGTCGTTGGGGGTTCTTGTCCTCCTATACCTCGGCCCTGACCCGTTATCATGACGCGGTGATCTGCCTTGATGTTGATGAATTGCTGATCCCGGTCAGGGAGGGCGATAGCCTTGTCGATGTGATCGGGCGGTTTGACTGTGATGCGCCGCGCGCCGTACCGGGTTTCGAGCTTTTCCCCAGAAAGGAGGATGCGAACACCGTGGATGAGGCCGAGCGGATCGCGCCCTTGATGGCGGGGGCGATGTTCAATCCGTTTTACAGCAAATCCGGTATTGCCCTGCGCCCGGTCGAGTTTTTCCCCGGTGCACATGGGATGATGGACGAGCCTGCGAAATACTGCGGTGAGCTGGCGTTGATGCATCTGCGCTATGCCAACCTGCAAGAGCTACGTCGCCGCAATTCCGTTCGGATGAACATCTCGGACGGGGCGATTCCCGATGAGCATAGCTTTCGCAAAGAGGGCAAACCCTTTGCCACCTGGCGCAAGGCCGACAAGGTTACCCGGCAGGCGTTTCGCGGTTTCCGACTCGCGCGTGAGGTTGAATGGGGCGAGATGCTGGACATTGTCGAAGTCGAACTGAAACGGCTGAGGGTGCGGCGCGGGCGTGTGCACAAGTTCCTGACCAAACGCTATGAGCCGCTTAGGGCGTCTCTGCCGTCTTGGGTTGCCGCGCAATTCTAGATTGGTGGTCAAAACCGGAATAAATCCAAAGCCTTGCTGGCTTAGCCACCGCTTGTCGCCCGGTGGAAATACGGCCCGGTAGAAAAAAGTGAAGTCTTTATGACAGCCCCCCTTGCGGCTCCCCAAGGCTTGGGGTAACACAGCCGAACTTGGCGCGGGGTGGAGCAGCCCGGTAGCTCGTCAGGCTCATAACCTGAAGGTCGCAGGTTCAAATCCTGCCCCCGCAACCAATAACATTCGCGATGCCTCCGCCGGTCCTGCCGCGGAGGTTTTTGCTATTTTAGCCCCCCTACATAGGAAAACCTTGCGGCGCCTTTTGGGGTCGATGTCTACGTGATCGTCTACGAGGGTTGAGCGGACAGGTCGTCGTAAGTGAGACGCGGTCATCCGGATCGGGTGCGCAAGCGACGTCATAGCTAAGGCAGAGCCGAGCACCGGAGCCTCCCTTTTCTACCCACCCAAGTAGGCTTCGCCCTGTCCACAGATCCTTCGGGAAAAGCGGGGGCATCGTTCCCGGTTGGGTCAAACGCGCTTTTGCGCGGCCAACGTCTTTTTGGCGCAGTTACCTGCTCCTGAGATTGTGCGATAGTGGCATACGGCTTAGCCGAGATCAGGACTCACAAGTTCATTTGCGACGACCGCTTCGCTGCGGCGTTCAAAATGAACGAGTATGACAAAAGGACACCCGCATGAACCTCAAGCCACTTCTGATCCTGCCGCCTATTGTGCTCGGGATTGCCGGTTTCATCTGGATGACGGGTGCGGAAGATACGCAAATAGAGGCGCGAGAGCCGACAAGAACGGCGGTTCGGGTCATGACGATCGAAGCAGAACCGCTGACCGTCACGGCAACCGGTTATGGCCGGGTCGAGGCCGAACACACGTGGACCGCCGTCAGTCAGGTCGACGGACGGATCGTGGACCTTGTGGATAATCTGGCCGAGGGCACGCTCGTCACTGAAGGGCAACTCCTGTTGCAGGTCGACAAGACCGATTTCGAACTGGCCATCCAGAAGTCCGAGGCCAACATCGCCGCCGCCGAGGCCAGCCTTGCCGAGCTTGAACGGAGGGAGGCCAATTCGCGCCGTTCGCTGGAAGTCGAAGAGCGTATTTATGCGGTGGCGCAAGCCGAGTTCAAACGGGTCAGTGACCTTGAAGGCCGCGGGACCAGCACGAGGGCGGCGCTTGATACAGCGCAGAAAACGCTGTTGGCGCAGGAAACTTCGGTGACCAACCTGTCCAACACGCTTGCTCTCTATCCCGCGCAGCGCGCTGCGGCCGAGGCGACATTGGCCGTGCGCCGGGCCGAGCTGGCCGAGGCGAAACGTGGATTGGAGAACACGACGATCATCGCTCCGTTCAACGGGCGTATCTCGCAGGCCAGCGTTGAAACCGGTCAGTTCGTCCGCACGGGCGAGCAACTGCTTGTTCTGGAAGATACTCAGGCGGTTGAAGTGATCGGGGCCTTTCAGCCCAATGTCTTTTCGCCCGTGGTTCAAATCGCGGTTGGTGATCGGTTTCGCGATATGATCACGGTGGAATCCTCCAATATGGTCGATTACCTGCAACAGGCTGGGGTGCGCGCCTCTGTGCGTATGCAGCTGGCCGAGTTCGACGTGAGTTTTCCCGCGGAACTGGTGCGGTTTCGCGGCACGATCGACAGTGAAACCGGAACAGTGGGCATGGCTGTCCGTGTGGAGAACCCGTTGCAGGCGTCCGGAACCCAGCGACGTCCGCCCCTGAACGTCGGTAGTTTTGTGTCCGTCGTTCTCAGTATTGAAGCGCCCGAAGGGGCAATTGCCGTGCCGCGCGACGCCTTGCATTATTCCGATGACGGCACCCCGTTTCTTTATACCGTCAATGCAAAGGATCAACTGGCCCGAACCTTCGTGGCTCCCGGGCCGATCATGGGGGAGAAGATCGGCATCAACGATGGGCTGCGAGCCGGTGACCGGGTTGTCCTGTCCGAACCGCGCCCCCCAATCGAAGGCATGGCGCTGACCCAGGTTCCCGTGAAAACCGTCGCGACAGCGGACGGGAGCGAGTGAAATGATCCGTTATTTCGTCCGGCATCCCGTCGCGGCCAACCTTCTGATGGTAATGATCTGCATCCTCGGTATTGCCGTCGTCAGCAACATCGAACGCGAGACGTTCCCCGAGTTTACCGCCGACAGCGTTGCGGTTTCGGTCGCTTACCCCGGTGCCTCGGCGGTGGATGTGGACGAAGAGATTTGCGCGCCGCTCGAAGATGCCTTGAGCGGGCTGACCGGGCTGGCCGACTTCGAGTGCCTGTCTGTCGACAGCCGCGCCGCCGCCACCGCCGAATTGGCCGAAGGCGGAAACATCATCCAGTTCTTCAACGATGTGTTCTCGGCTGTGTCTGGCATCAACGCGTTTCCCGATGACGCCGAAACCCCCGCTGTCGAGGTCGCCTCGCGCACCGACCTCGTCGCCATGATCGCCATCTCGGGCATTGCCGGCAAGGACGGGCTGATCGCCTATGCCGACGAATTGTCGGACCGGCTTCTGGCCCTTCAGGGGGTTGCGGATGCGCAGGTGTCCGGCATCTCGGACCGCGAATTGCAGATCACCTTCGACCAACAGGCGCTGCGCCGGTTCGGGTTGTCGAGCCGTGATCTGGTGGACGCGATCGAGGCGCGCAGCCTTCAGACGCCCTTGGGCAATGTCGAGCTGACAGGCTCCAGTCTTGTGTTGCGTTACGTCGGGGCCAGCCGGTCGGTGGCCAAGCTTGAAGATCTGATCGTTCTTGAAAACAGCGAAGGTGGGCTGGTGCGCCTGCGCGATCTTGCCAGTGTGCGCCTCGTGGACAGCGACGAAAACAGCCAAAGCTTCATCAATGGGGACCAGACGGCGATCATCTCGATCTCGAAGGCCCGGGACGAAGACAGCATCCGTGTCTTTGATCGGGTGGATGCCGCGCTTCAGGCCGAGGAGGCCGCCTATCCCGCCCCCTTCAAGATCACCGTCATCAACAACATGACCGAGTTGGTCGAGGAACGACTGGCCCTGATCCTTCGAAACATCGCCATGGGGCTGGTTCTGGTCTTTGGCACGATGTGGCTGTTCTTTTCATTGCGCGAGGCGCTGTGGATCACCGCCGCGCTGCCCGTGTCGTTTCTGGGTGGGCTGTTCGTGATGAGCCTGCTGGGCATTACCATCAACATGATCACCCTTATCGCCTTGCTGATGGCCGTGGGCCTGATCATGGACGATAGCATCGTGATCGCGGAAAACATCGACAAGTGGCGCCGCAAGGCTCCGCCGCTTGAAGCCGCCGCCAAAGGCACGATGGAGGTCATGCCGGGCGTGCTGTCGTCGTTTTTGACCACCGCCTGCGTCTTTGGCCCGCTGATGTTCCTGTCGGGCGAGATGGGGCAGATCCTTCAGTTCATCCCGATGGTCTTGCTGATTACCTTGGCGCTGTCGCTGGTTGAAGGGTTCCTCATCCTGCCCAATCACCTGAGCCACGTCGCAGGTATTGATCCGGAAGCCCATGAAACCCGCACCGCGGCCCGCCTGCTTGAACGCTTCAAGGAAGGCGTGCTGTTGCCGATTGCCACGCGGTTTGCCGCGCTGCGATATCTGACCTTCGGCATGGTCATTGCGGCGCTGATCCTGACGGTCGGCCTGATCGCCAGTGGTCAGGTCAAGGTGATTGGTTTTCCTTCGACCGAAAGCGATTCGATCGTGACACGGGTTTCGCTGACATCGGGCATTGCGCGAGAGCGGTCCGTCGCGACGGTCGAACAATTGCTGGCGGGGTTGGAACGGGTCGATGCGGATTTGACGCCCGGAACAACCGGCGGGCGGCCCCTCGTCGAGCGGGTCTTGGTGCAATATGGCGTTAATTCGGATGTGAACGACAACGGATCGCACACGGCGACCATCACGGTCGACCTTTTGGAAAGCTCGGAGCGCAACGTGCGGGCCGACGATGTGCTCGAGGCATGGCGCGCTGCGACTGGCCCGCTGCCGGACATCGTGCAGATCAGTTTCTCGCAGTCTGAAGCTGGCCCCGGCGGTCTCGATCTGGATGTCGAATTGTTGGGCCGTGATCTGGGTGTGTTGGAAGAGGCCGCCGGCGCGTTGCTGCGCCTTTTGCTGGACCGCCCAGATGTAACAGAAGCCTTTCAGGATTTCTATGGCGGGCGCAAAGAGGTTCAGGTGGAGCTGAACGAGTTCGGCTATTCGGTCGGGCTGACGCCGCAGTCGCTCTCTTCACAACTGCGCAATGCGTTCGAAGGATCCGAGACGGACAGTTTCCGCCAAGGGGCCAGCGATCAGAACGTGCGTGTATTGCTGGCGGACACCGTATCGAGCCTGACAGAGCTCGAGCAATTTCCGGTTGTCCTGACCGGTGGCGCACAGACCAGCTTGGCGACCGTGGCTGATCTGGCCCTGTCTTCGAGCTATCCGAACGTCACCCGCAAAAACGGCATGGCCGTGGCGCGCATCCAAGGGAAGATCGACCGATCCGTCACGACCTCGACTGCGATCTCGTCGGTCGTGTTGAACGATCTCGCGCCGCAACTGGCGCAGGACTATCCGGGGGTCGAAATCAAGATTGGCGGCGCCACCGAGGAACAACAACAAGCGCAATCATCGATGATGACTGCCCTCGGTCTTGGTCTTGTTGGCGTTTACATGGTGCTGGCGTTTCAGTTCCGATCTTACACACTGCCCGTTGTGATCATGCTGTCGATTCCGTTCGCGTTGATCGGGTCCATTCTGGGACATTGGGCGCTGGGGTTGGATTTCTCGATGCCCAGCATGATCGGCTTTGCTTCTCTGGCGGGGATCGTCGTGAACAACGCGATCCTGTTCCTGACCTTTTTCCAGACCCACCTTGAGGGTGATGACTATGTTTCGGCGTCGCTGAACGCGGTGCGTGACCGTTTTCGCCCGATCCTGCTTTCGACGTCGACAACCTTCGTGGGACTGGTGCCGATCATTGCGGAAACCAGTCCGCAGGTGCAGACCATGGTGCCACTCGTCGTCTCGGTGGCCTTCGGGCTTGTCGCATCGATGATCTTGGTGGTTCTCATCTTCCCGGCCGTTTTGTCGATCTATTTCGACATGGTCAGCGTCCGAAAATGGATCGGACAGTTCGATCAGGAAGAAAGCACCCGCGTCGCCTAACCCTGTGCGAGCAGGCTGTGTTCGTCTGGGAGATCTGGCTCAATTCGCGGCGATCCCATCACGCGCCTGACGTGTCAGTCGGGCAATGCGTGGGGTGCGTGTGCGCTCTGAAATTCGGCGACGAAGCGCACAAACAGCAGGGTCAGGCTCTCGCGGCGAGAGGTGTCGGGCCAGACGGCGAAGAAGCCCAGCGGGATCAGCCGCCAGTCGGGCAACAGGCGCACAAGTTTGCCCGAGGCTTCGCCGCGCGCGGCGAGGTGTTCCGGCAAGACCGTGGCGCCAAGGTTTTCACAGGCGAAATGATAGAGCGCGTCGATACTGTCGGCCTCGAGCCGGGCCTGGCCCAGGACCTTTACCGTTTCGCCTTTCGGCCCGTGCAGCGTGGTGACGTCAGAGCGGTGCTTGTAGCGCAGCCAGTCCCAGTCCTCCATCTCTGACGGATGGGCAGGGCGTGGGCGGGTCGCGGCATATCCCGTTCCCGCCACCAGCGCGCGTTCGCTTTCGCCCAGCTTGCGCGACATCATCGAGCTGTCGTCCAGCCACCCGGCGCGGATGTTCACGTCGTAGCCATCCTCCAACAGATCCGTGCGACCGTCGGTGAAGCTGACCGAAAGCGCGACCTGTGGGTGGCGCCGGACGAATTCGGCGATGGCCGTGGCAAGAGAGGACGAGGACATGAAAGCCGGCATCGACACGCGCAGCGCGCCCACCGGCTCCAGTGACAAGGCGTTGAGGTCATTCAAGCCGCTTTCCGCGCTGCGCAGCATCTCGGCCACGTGGGCGTAGAACATGCGCCCCTCATTGGTCAGCGCGATCTTGCGGGTGGTGCGATACAGCAGGGTCACGCCAAGAAAGTTCTCGAGATCCGAGACCGTTTCGCTGACCCGTGACGGCGCAAGGCCGATGGCCTTGGCTGCCGCCCGAAAAGAGCCTTCGTCGACGACCCGGGCAAAGATCGCCATATGGCGCAGATGCTCGATCATTGTTCCGCCTACCCGAACTATGACTTCCGTAATGGATGGATACCCGGATCAATGCGGCAGGTATAGATGGTTCTTGCAACACGACGGAGCATCAACATGAACGCGAGCACATTCTTCAAGACTGAAAACGCCGAACGCTATCTCGGCACGCTTTGCAAGCATTTTGGGCACAAGGTCCCGGTCACCCATGATACCGGCTCAGGTCGGATCGAACTGCCGTTCGGGCACTGCGCCCTGACCGCTGACGAGACGGGGCTAAGTCTGACCGCGACGGCCAGTGACCTTCCGCAACTCGACAAAACCATCGAGGTCATTTCCAGTCATCTGGACCGGTTCGCCTTTCGCGAGAACCCGCAACTGGATTGGCAAGTGACACCAACCTGATCGCCGCTCTTAAACGTCGAGATATTTCCACGACAGATCTTCCGTAAAAGGAAATGAGACATGCCAATCCTTCATCCCGACAATCCCGAAATCACTTCGCTCAAGGGTTTGCATGTGTATCATGCGGGCATTTCCAACTGCTCGATGCGTGTACGGCTTGCGTTAGAGGAAAAGGGACTCGCTTGGATCTCTCATCCGATCGACCTGAGCACGCAGGAAAACAACCAGCCCTGGTACATGGCGATACACCCCAAGGGTCTGGTGCCGGCAATCGTCCATGACGGTATCGTCGTTACGGAATCGAACGATATCCTAAACTACCTCGAAGAGACCTTTCCCGAGCCTGCGCTGGTCCCCGCTGATCCCGAACAGGCGGCCCAAACGCGCGAGTGGGTCGATCTGGCGGTGGCCCTTCACGTAAAGGCCGTCAAGACATGGGTTTATGCGACCACTGGCGGCGCCACGAAAGAGCGCTCTGGAATGGGGCATTACGCCAAGATTCAGCCGGACGCGGAGCTTGTCGATTTTCATCAGAAGGCGCTCGAAGGGTTCACCGCCGAAGAGATTGAAGCCGCCCGCAAAATGCTGATCGAGGTCTTCGACCGAATGGAAGCCCGGCTGGCGAAACATGACTACCTTGTCGGGGACGCGCAGTCTTTGGCCGATATCGCCTGGTTCCCACAATACGTGATCTTCGACATGCTGGGCTTCGATTTCCGCGCG
The DNA here is from genome assembly GCA_030848925.1 of Rhodalgimonas zhirmunskyi. Lineage (GTDB taxonomy): Bacteria > Pseudomonadota > Alphaproteobacteria > Rhodobacterales > Rhodobacteraceae > Rhodalgimonas > Rhodalgimonas zhirmunskyi. The sequence goes on along the minus strand of JANFFA010000003.1, from coordinate 634,888 downwards.
TATCCCGCGATCACTGGCTGGGCCAACCGGCAAAAGGCACGTCCCTCCTATGGCCCCGCCATAGGCGCATGGCTGCCCAAGATGCCCGGTTGGCTTTTGCGAACCGGGCTGAAGGTCAGGCAATTGCGGCGCCGCAAAAGCGCCTGACCCGGCTGTCATCGCAAGACGAAAAGGAATTCAAAATGACTTATGCCGTAACCGCCGTCTCGGGCCAGCTTGGCCATGAGATCGCCCGTAAGCTTATCGCTTTGCCGGGGGATACCCCCGTTGTCGGTTTGGCCCGCACGCCCGCCAAGGTCACCGATCTGGGCATCGAATTGCGCCCCGAGGATTATGATAAGCCCGAACAATTGCAAACCTCGCTCGCTGGGGTCGATGCGCTGGTGATCGTGTCGGGCATGGCCCCGCCCGACGAGCGCATCCAGCAGCACCGCAACGTGATCGACGCCGCCCGCGCCGCCGGTGTGCGAAAACTGGTCTATACCAGCATCATCGGTCCCGAGGAGGGCACGCTGTTTTCTCCGGTGGTGCAGAGCAACCGCCAGACCGAGGCGGACATTCGCGCCAGCGGGCTGGACTGGGCCATCGGACGCAACGGCATCTATATCGAACCCGACATTGAATACCTCGACAGCTACAAGGCGCGAGGCGAGATAGCCAATAGCGCCGGAAGTGGCAAATGCGGCTACACCACGCGGTCAGAACTGGCCCATGCCTATGCGGCATTGCTGGTGCGCGACGATCTGAATGGCGGCACCTACGATCTGAACGGCACGCCGATCACTCAGCTTGAGCTGGCGGGGTATCTGAACCGCACCTTCGGCACTGACCTCACCTATCGTGAGATGACGCCCGAGGCCTTCGTCGCGGACCGCAGCGCTGAACTTGGCGATTTCATCGGCCCGATCATCGGAGGGATCTACGAGGGCATCCGGAAGGGTGCCTACGACCGCCCTGGTCATTATGCCAAGATCACCGGACGTCCGCACCAATCCTGGGCGGATTACTTCGCCTCCCTACGCACCTGACCACGCCCGAAAGGGCGCGATCCGGTGTGGTGCAAACAACCCATCTCTGGGGTCGCCGGGGCGGCCACTCCAAGAAAGGCAAAAGATATGTTCTCACGGCTCTCCCCATATTGGCTCTGGGCGCTGTTGGCGTTGCCGGGCCTTGGCATCACCATGAGCGTGATCAATGCGACCGACGCCAAGGCCGTTCACGAGGCCCTGCACCCCACCGGTGAATTCGCTGCGCGTTTCATGATCATCGCCATGCTGGCCTCGCCGCTGGCGTTGGTGCTCAAGGGCTGGCGCGGGCCGCGCTGGCTGAAGAAGAACCGCCGCTATTTCGGCGTCGCGGCCTTCTTTTACGCTTTGGCACATACGGTGCTGTATCTTATTGATCTTGGTGCGGTGCAGGCGGTCATCGCCGATCTGCCCAAGCTTTACATCTGGACCGGCTGGATTGCCTTTCTGATTTTCGTCCCGCTTGCCGTCACCTCATCGGACTATTTCGTTCGCAAGCTGGGCCGCAACTGGAAGACGCTACAGCGCACGACCTATGCGGCCGCCGTGCTGACCCTGTTGCACTGGGCCGCATTGCACGACTGGGGCGGCCTTCTCCCGGCGCTGATCCACTTTGTCCCGCTGGCCCTGCTCGAGGCCTACCGTGTCTGGTACTGGTACCTGCGTCCAAGGCCGGGGATCGCCTGAGACGTTCTTGCCCTAGCAGCGCCGGAAGCCGGGGAAGCTCACTTTTGGCCAACCACGGACCTCGTGATTTGCCGCGCTTTTGGTGGCCAGATGCATTTGCAGGAACTCTGGACGTAAGAACGCCAAGGCCGCGCTGCGCTCAGGTTTGGTCGTCGTCGGGCACATGCGCAAAGTATGGACCGTGGGTCGGATCCTTGGACGTGGTCCGGATGCGTTCGCCGATGTCCAGCGCTTTCGCTGAGCTTGCCATGATGCGTGGCCCGGCGACGGTGTCCACCAGCACGATCCAGAACGGAACCGAGCCTGTCGGTGAGCCCAGCGGGGCCGTGTGCACCTGAGTACATGCAACGACCCGCCCGTCGAGGATTGCGCAGGTTTCGTTCAACCGGGTGCCGCCGCACTTGGGGCAGAACGCGCGCCTGATCTGGAAGACATGGCCGCAGGCGACGCACTCGAACAGGCGTATTCCGCGTTGGGTGTCGCTCATGTGCAACCCTCCAGCACCATGCTCACATTGGCGGAGAACACCCCGCCGTCAGCGTGAATGAACCCGCGCTCGCGCTTGGCGCTGGCGCGCATCTTCCGGGTGATCTCGACGATATGGGCCATGCCCCCGGCAACGCCGGAATGGCCATAGGACAGCAGCCCGCCATGGGTGTTCAACGGCAGCGGTCCGTCATGCGCGAACCGCCCGGCGCGGGTATCCGCGGGGGCCTCTCCGGGTGCGCTGAAGCCGCAGGCTTCGAGGAACATGGCCAGCGTCACGGTGAAGCTGTCATAAATGGCCAGACGATCAATATCCCGGGGGGTGCAGCCCGCCTGCTGAAACGCCGCTGCCGCGGTTTGGCGCGCGCCAAGGGCGACGTCATCGGGGGCTTGGGTCAGGTGTTGATGGGTGTGGGCCTGCGACGTGCCGGTGATTTGGATCGCGCTCCCGTTGTCGCTTGCCGAGACGAGGATCGCGGCCGCCCCATCCGACACCGGGCAACAATCCAGCAACTTCAGGGGCCGCGCCACGGGGCGGCTTTCTATCACGTCCTCGACCGTGATGGGCGTGGTGAACTGCGCGCCGTCGGTCATGGCGGCATGGCGGCGCATCAGCACGGCCAATTCGGCCAGATCACGTTCCTGCAATCCATAACGGTGCAGGTATTGCGACGCGACAAGGCCGTAATAGGCCGGGACGGACCCGCCTTGCGTAACCTCGTGATCGGGCTCGCCGACCTCGGCCAGCGTGCGCGCGGCATCGCCGGGCTGGTGGCCCGTCCTGCGGTTTTCGCCCGCAACGACAAGGACGTTTCGCGCCGCACCCGCGACGACAAGGTGTCGGGCCAGCGCCACCATGGCCAGCCCGGTCGCGCCCCCCGCCTGTACCCCGTGGGCGTAGCTGGGCAAGAGGCCGAAAAACTCGGCAAAGCGGGTGGCCGGCATCAGGTGCGGGGCCACCGTCGAATATCCAAGCAACAGGCCATCGACCTGCGCACGGGTGCAGCCCGCATCGGCGAGCGCGGCCTCGGCGGCCTCGGCTTGCAGGTCGAGCGTCGTTCGCGGGGCAAGTTTTCCGAAGGCCGTCATCGCGGCCCCGGTGATGAAGGCGGTCATGTCCCAAGCCCTTCCTGTGAGTCGTTATCTGGCGTGTCTGCGCCCGATCATGTCAGAGAGGGGCGAGAATGCAATTGCAAATATCCAGCATTCTGGATAACAAGTCCATAAATGTGACGAAAGGGCGCAAGAATGCTGGTAAAGCAAGCCGACAATACCCTCGCCATTCTAGAGTATTTCGCCGAGCATCGCGCCCCGGCGACCGTGGCCGAGTTGGCGCAACATTTCGGCTGGGCACGCTCTAGCGCCTTCAACCTTGTCGGGACATTGGCCGAGCGGGGCTACCTTTATGAACCGCGCCTGCGCGGCAGCTATTACCCGACGCCCCGGTGGCTGGCGATGGCGCGCCGCATCGCCGAGGCCGACCCGGTGCCCGAGGCGCTGGTGCGCGTGATCGAATATCTGGTGCGCGAGACCGGTGAAACCGCGTGGGTCGCCGGGGCCAGCGGCCTGCATGTCGTCGTGCTTGAGGCGCGCGAAAGTCCGCAACTGTTGCGCTATGCGGCACAGCCCGGCACCCGGCTGCCGATCCATGTCACAGGATCGGGACAGGCGCTGATGGCGCTGATGCCCACGCCGCAGCGCGATGCCCTGCTGGCCCGTATCAGCTATGACGCCTTCAATCGCAACAGCCCGACCAGCGCCGACGCCGTGCGCGCACAGATCGAAGAATCGCGCGCACGCGGCTGGTTCATGTCGGCCTCTGCCTATTCCTCGGATCTGGCGGGTGTGGCGCTTCCGGTGTCGATTGGGTCACAGAATTTCGCCGTCACCGTCGCGGGGCCCGAGGCCCGCGTGCTGCCCCGGCTGGCGCAACTGGCCGATGACATTCGCGGCGTCATCACGGCCGAGTGCGGCGCGCAAAGTCTGCCCCTGACCGCGACAGCCTGAGCGTGACTAGCTGACCGCGCCCGCCTGCATACCGCTGCCTGAACTCGAAGGAGGAGAGATCATGCCTACCATTCATCAGAACATACCCGACAGTACGGGGATCAACGCGTTTCGCGCCGACCCGGCGCTGCGCCGTATCCTGCGCGTTTATCTCGACGATGCGACCTTCGCCGCCCTTCTGCCGCAGTTCGACAGGATGGGCGCGCTGAGCGGTGACACGCTTGAGCGGCTGGCGCTTGACGCGGACAAGAACCCGCCCGAGCTGCACCTGCGCAACCGGATCGGCGCGGATGACCAGAAAATCGAAAAGCACCCCGCCTATGAGCGGCTCGAAGGCTACGCCTTCGGTGAGTTCGGCCTTGCCGCCATGTCGCATCGTGCGGGCGTGTTCGGCCAGCCGGACAAACTGCCACCGGCGGTGAAATACGCCTTGGTTTACCTGTTCGTTCAGGCCGAATTCGGCCTGTGCTGCCCGTTGTCGATGACCGATTCGCTGACGCGGACGCTGGTGAAGTTCGGCGATCCGGACCTTGTGGCGGAGTATTTCGATCAGCTGACAAGTCAGGACATGGAGATCCTGATGCAGGGCGCGATGTTCATGACGGAACAGGTGGCCGGGTCCGACGTGGGCGCAATCGACACGGTGGCGCGGAAGGATGACGAGGGTAACTGGCGGCTTTATGGCGACAAATGGTTCTGTTCGAACCCCGATGCCGGGCTCGCGATGGTGCTGGCCCGGCCCGAAGGGGGCGGTGCGGGCACGCGGGGCCTATCCTTGTTCCTGTTGCCACGGCATCTTCCCGATGGCTCATTGAACGCCTATCGGATCCTGCGGCTCAAGGACAAGCTTGGCACCCGTTCGATGGCGTCGGGCGAAATCGCGCTGGAAGGTGCGGTGGCGCATCTGGTCGGCGACCCCGGGCAAGGCTTCAAGCAGATGACCGACATGATCAACATGTCACGGCTGGCAAATGGCGTGCGCTCGGCCGGGCTGATGCGTCGGTCGGTGGCGGAAGCGTTGTTCATCGCGCGCAACCGGACCGCCTTTGGCAAGCGGCTGATCGACCTGCCGCTGATGCGGCGGCAATTGCTCAAGATGCTGGTGACGGCAGAGCAGGGCCGCTCGATGGTGTTTCACACCGCTGATGTGCTGCGCCGCGCCGACGCGGGCGATGCCACGGCGGCCAAGGTTTTGCGCATCCTGACCCCGCTGTTGAAATTCCGCACCTGCCGCGATGCGCGCAAGGTGGCGGGCGATGCGATGGAGGTCCGCGGCGGCTGTGGCTATATCGAGGAATTCTCGGACGCCCGCATCCTGCGCGATGCGCATCTCGGCTCCATCTGGGAGGGGACGAGCAACATTGTCGCCCTCGACGTGGCCCGCGCCACAAGGCGCGAAGGCGCGCTTTCGGCGTTGCGTGCTCACTTGGATGAGCTGTCGGATCAGGCGGGCAACATGCTTCCCGGTGGCGCGCGCGATGCGCTGGCCCATGCGGCCGATTACATGGAGGCCGTGGCGAACGACCCCACCCGCGAAGGCGAGGTGCGGCAGGCGGCAAGCGCGGTCTACAACGCCGCATCGGTCATCATCATGGCGTGGGAGGATGCCCAGCCCGGGTTTGCCACAGGCGATCGCGCCCGAATCGCCGGGCTGGTCCTGAAACACAAGCTGCTGCCGCGCGATCCGCTGGCGGCAGGAACCGAAGATGCGGCGGACGCCGACCTGCTTGAGCGGGCCTTCGTCGACGCCGAACCCCTGCTGGAGGCCGCAGAATGACCAATCAAGCGACAGGTGCCCTTGCCGGGCTGAAAGTGATCGATCTGAGCCGCGTTCTCGGCGGGCCATTTGCCGGGCAGGTTCTGGGCGATCATGGGGCCGATGTGATCAAGGTGGAACCGCCCGCGGGCGACGAAACCCGCGGTTGGGGACCGCCGTTCAATGACAAGGGCACGGCGGGCTATTTCGAGGGGCTGAACCGCAACAAGCGCGCCATCGCCCTTGATCTTTCGCGCGAAGAGGGCCGCGCCGTCCTGTTGCGGATGCTCGAAGGGGCCGATGTGCTGCTTGAGAATTTCAAGGTCGGCACGCTGGAAAAATGGGGGCTCGGCTATGACGAGGTGCTGTCGCAGCGCTTTCCCCGGCTGATCCATGCGCGGGTCAGCGGCTTTGGCGCGGATGGGCCGATGGGCGCGATGCCCGGATATGACGCGATCTTGCAGGCGATGGGCGGCATCATGTCCGTGAACGGCACCGAAGAGACCGGCCCGACGCGGGTCGGCCTGCCCGTGGTGGACATGGTGACCGGCCTCAACACCGTGATCGGCGTGATGATGGCGCTGACCCACCGCGCCGCGACCGGCAAGGGGCAGTTTGTTGAGGCGGCGCTGTTCGATTCCGCCGTGTCGCTGCTGCATCCGCATGCGCCCAATGTCTTTTTGTCGGGGAAAGAGCCGCGCCTGACCGGCAACGATCACCCGAACATCTCGCCCTATTCGTCCTATGCGACGGCGACGCGGCCGGTTTTCCTTGCGGTCGGGAACAATCGGCAGTTCGCCCGCCTGTGCGCCGAAATCGGCGCGCCTGACATCTCGGATGATCCGCGCTTCGCCACCAACGCCGACCGCGTGATCAACCGCGCGGCCTTGCGCGAGGTGCTCGAAGCGGCGATGGCGGATCTGGACGGTGCCGCCTTGGGCGAGCAGTTGATCGCCGCCGGGGTGCCGGCTGGGCCGATCCTGACGGTGAACGAAACGCTGGCCCATCCGCACACCCTGCACCGGCAGATGGTGGTCGAGATGGGCGGCTATCGCGGGCTCGGCGCGCCGGTCAAACCGGCGGGCACACCGGCCAGCTTCCGCCGCCCGCCGCCGGAATTCGCCCAGCACACCGCGCAGGTTCTGGCCGAATTCGGGTTCGACGCGGACGAGATCGCCACCCTGCAAGCGGAGGGCATCGCCCCGGGCGAGCGCGCCTAGGCGCGCTCTTCGTATTCCTTGATCATGCGGCGCGCGATGATCATCTGCTGGATCTGGCTGGTGCCTTCATAGATCCGCAGCAATCGGGCGTCGCGGAACAGCCGTTCGATCGGGTATTCGGCCATGTAGCCCGCCCCGCCATGCACCTGCAACGCGCGGTCGGCGACGCGAAACGCCATCTCGGACGCAAACAGTTTCGAGGACGACGCCATCAGGATCGCCTGTCCGTGGGTGTCGTATTCCTGCGCCGTTGCGCGCACCAGATGGCGCGCCGCCAAAAGCTCGGCCTGGCTTTCGGCCAGCAGCGCCTGCACCAGTTGGTGCTGGGCGATGGGCTGGCCGAACTGGATGCGGCTCATTGCGTATGCGGTGGCCTCGTCCAGCATCCGCTGCGCCGTGCCGACAGCGATCGAGGCGACATGCACCCGGCCCCGGTCCAGCACCTTCATCGCGGTGCGAAACCCGCGGTTGAGATTATCCGGCCCGCCGATGATGGCACTTTCGGGCAGGCGCACGTCCTCGAAAATCACGTCGGATGTCTTGGTGCCGCGCTGTCCCAGCTTGCGGTCGGGTTTGGCAACGGTGATGCCGGGCGTGTCGGCCGGCAACAGGAAGGCCGACACACCATCGCCCCCCGGGCGATCGGGATCTGTGCGCGCGAACACGGTAAACACCCCGGCGCGCACCGCGTTGGTGATGTAGCGCTTGGTGCCGTTCAGGATGAAATCGCGACCGTCCCGCCGCGCCGTGGTTTTCAGATGGGCCGCGTCCGACCCGATATCCGGCTCGGTCAGGGCAAAGCTTGCGATCATCTCGCCGCTGGCCAGCGCGGGCAGGTAGGCGGCCTTTTGCGCATCGGTGCCGTCCATCACGATGCCCTGGCTGCCGATGCCCACGTTCGTCCCCACGAGCGAGCGGAACGACACCGAGGCATAGCAAAGCGCCTCGACCAGCCGCGATTCCTGCAAGGTGGTCAGGCCGATCCCGCCAAAGGATTCGGGGATGGACAGGCCGAACAGGCCCATCTCGCGCATCTCCTGCACGATCTCTTCGGGGATGTCGTCCTCGTCCTCGACGCGGGTTTCGGCCGGGATCAGCCGTTCGCGCACATAGCGGCGCACGCTGTCGAGCAACTGTTCGAATGTGTCGTCATCAACGCTCATGTCTTTTCCTTTCAGGCGGGTTGGTGGCCGCGCAGCCGCTTCAATGCGAATACGCCCATGGCCAAGACAATTCCGGCGATGTCTGTTGTCGGTTCGGGATAAAGGCTCAGCAGGGCGGCCACGATGATCACCGTGCGTTCGATCATGTTGAGACGGCCCGCGAAATAGAGCCAGCCGGACAGACCACAGGAAATCAGCAACACGGAGAAGCCCGCCGTCAGCACCGCCAGCGCCACATGTGCGGCATCGCCCTGACCGATCAGCGCGGGTTCCAGCACGAAGAACACCGGCAGGATGAACAGGATGATGCCCAGCCGCATTGCCGTCAGCCCGGTTTTCATCGCATCCGCCTTGCCGACCGAGGCGGCGGTGATCGCGGCCAGCGCCACCGGCGGCGTGATGTAGGACAGCATGCCCCAGTAAAGAATGTAGAGGTGGCTTGCCATCGGGTTCAGCCCCGCCTGCACCAGCGCGGGCGCAAGGATGATCGCAAGGAAAACATAGCAGGCCGAAACCGTCATCCCCATGCCCAGGACAAAGGACGTCAGCCCGCCATAGAACAGCAGCAGGTACACGTTGCCATCGGCATATTGCACAAGTTCACGCGCGAAGGCCGAGCCGACCCCGGTGATCGAGAGAGAGCCGACAACCAGCCCGACCCCGGCAAGGATGCCGATCAACTGCGCCAGCGCGACGCCGGATTCCTGCGTGATCTTGGCAAAGTCCAGAACCCGGGCGCGATACATCGGGTCCAGCAGGCCGCCCACGATCAGAACGCCGGTCGCATACCACGGCGCATAGGTTTCCAGCCGCATCACCAGCAGCACGTAGATCAGCACCGCCAGCGCCGCCACGAAGATCCAGCTTTGCCGCAGCACCGAAAGGCCGGTGGGGATGTCTTCCGGCTCGGCACCGCTGAGGTCGTTCTTGGCCGCGTAGCAATCGGCCTGCAGCAGCAGCGCGGCGTAAAACAGGACCGAGGGGATGATCGCGGCGCTGATCACCTCGGAATAGGGCACGGCAAGGAAGGTCGCCATCAGGAAGGCCGCGGCCCCCATGATCGGCGGCATCAACGTCCCCCCGGTCGATGCGCAGGCCTCGACCGCCGAGGCATAGTGCGGCGAGTAGCCCGCTTTCTTCATCGACGGTATGGTGAAGGTGCCCGTGGTGATGATGTTCGACACGACCGAGCCCGAGAGCGATCCAAACAAGCTCGACGCGACGATCGAGACCTTGGCCGGCCCGCCGCGCGTGCGCCCCAGAAGCTTGAGCGCGAGCGCCATAAAGAATTCGCCCCCGCCCAGAAGGGCCAGCACCACGCCGAACACGATGTAGCCGATCAACAGGTCAGCAACGACGCGAAACGGGATGCCGATGATCGATTCCGTTCCCAGCGCATGCGCCGCGACCAGCGCGGTCCATGTGAACTCGTTCCCCCACAACACGCCCGGCATCGACCCTGCCACCATCGGGTAAAGCCCGAACACAAGGCACACCACGGCAAGAACCGTCCCGGCACAGCGCCGCACCGCTTCGATTGCAAGAAAGAACAGGATCGAGGCCCCCAGCGTCGCCATCGGTGGCGCGGCATAGGACCAGCCCGCCGTCATGATCCGCCGGGCCTGGCTTGCGAAGTAAAGGCAGATCACCAACGCAAGGATCGCCATCAGCCAATCCGCCGCCCACAACAGCGCAGGTCGGGTTTCGCGGTTCGCCGGAAAACGCAGGAACACGATGGCAAGGAAAATCCCCAGCAACGCATAGAAATAGGCCGATGTGATGGGCCGCATACCCGGGGCGACGATGGGCAACGTCTGCAACATCGTCATCGCGATGCCGATCGTCGACAGGGCGATGACAGCGATGCGGGTGATGCGCAGCGTCAGGCTTTCGGAGGGCAGGGCAGGGTGCATGGGACAGCCTTCGGGATCAGTGGACAGGTTGAAATCGAAGGCCCGCGCAACATTGGCGCCGCGCGGGCCGCTTTTCCGGGTCAGCTCATCGCCCGCTCAGAGCCCGGCCATGACCTTGGCGCGGGCCTCGTTCCACGCTGTGGCGAACTCGTCTTCGGACAGGCCTTGGTTGGCCTCGACGAAGTCGGGCCATGCCTCGCGCAGCGCGGCGATCTCGGCGATTGCGCCCTCGTTCCAGCTTTGCTGTGCATCGCTCCACTTGCCGATTTCCTGCAGGTAGCGCACCGCGCCCTCGTGCAGCGGCGCATCAAGCGGTGTGCTCGAAATCAGGTCGATGTGCCACCGCTCCATGATCGGGGCGGCATCCTTGAACGAGTCGTAGTTCTCGTGAACCGCCTTGAGGAAGGCATAGGTTTCGTCGGGGTTTGCATCCGCCTTTACCGTGATCATCGGGTATTTGTAGGACACGATGTTCACCGGATCCTTGCCGGTCACGCCCACGCCGATGGTTTCGCGGAATGGCGAGAACAGCGGCGCGATCTTGTTCATGTTGGCCCACAGATCGGCATCGTTGGGATCGAAGTCCAGCCAGCGAAGACCGCGCGGACTCGCCTCAAGCTCGTTCAAAGCCGAAGAGGTCAGCGCCGAGCCCGCCGCATCGGCAAGGCCTTGATTCAACGCCCGCAGCGTATCGCCATAGGACGGGAACTCGATCACTTCGACATCGTCGCGGGTCAGCCCCTTCGAGGCGATCATGGTATCCACCTTGATCGACACCGACGGGTTGGCCGCCGCATAGGCAAACCGTTTGCCACGCAGGTCGTCGATCGTCTTGATGCCGCTTTCCTCGGTCACGACGATGCCGAAGCTCGCCGGGCGTCCGCAAATCGTGCGCAGGTCCTGCGGCCCCCAATCCGGCGTGGCGAAATCGAACACGCCGCGCGTTGCGAAATAAAGCTCGTTGGCCAGCCACGCGTTGTTGGCCTGCCCCTTCAACATCGGCATCAAGCGTCCCACGCCCGACCCGGACGGCAGCAGCCGCACCCTTGTGCCATAGGATTTAATCATCGCATCGGCGATGGCGGTGGCCTCGACATAGCCGGTCGAGCCAACATCATAGGTGCTCCAGATCATCGTGTCCGGCAGGGCCGCGGTTTGCGCCCTCAGGATTGCGGGCGCCATCGGCGTGAAGGCCGCGGCCCCCATCAATGCCATGGTCTGGCGGCGGTTCATCTTGGTCATTTTCTTCTCTCCTCCTCTGGTGATCGTCTCGGGCTAACCCCCTCCCGGGGTCAGGTTCCGATGAATTGGGGCAAGCGTTTTTCAAGGAACGCGCGCCGGGCTTCTTCGTGGTCACGTGTCGCGAACAGCGCCTCCTGCGCTTCGCGTTCGGCGTTCAGAACGGCATCTAGGTCGCCGTGACAGCGTGCGATGATCGGGCGCAAATGCGCGGCGGGCAGTGGTGCGGCGGGCGTCAGCGCCCGCGCGGTGGCAAGCGCCTGTGGCACGGGATCGCCCATCGACAGGATGTCGGCGATCCCGGTTTCGACCGCTTCCGCGCCACCTCGCTCGCGCCCGTCCAGCAAGATTTGTTGCGCCCGCGCCGCACCGACGCGCCGGGGCAGGGACCACATGATGCCCATGTCCGGCACGAGGCCGATCCGCCCGAACGAGGCACAGAACCGCGCGCCTTCGGCGGCGACCACCGCATCGCAACACAGCGCAAGCGACATGCCCCCGCCATAGGCCGCGCCGTCCACGGCGGCGACCACCGGCTTTGGCCCCAGCGCGATCAGGCGCACGATATCGTGCACCACTTCAAGCCGCTCCATCGCGATCGGGATCGGTTGTCCCATCGCCTTGATGTCGCCACCGGCGCAAAAGCATCCGTCGCTCCCGCTCAGCACGATCGCGCGCACCTGCCGGTCGGCGTGGGCCCTGTGCAGTGCATCGCGCAGGGCGGCGCGCATCGCATCGCTCAGCGCATTGCGCCGCTCGGGTTCAGCCATGCGCAGCAAGAGGATGCCATCGCTCTCGAAACGCTCTTTTAGCCCGTCAAACGCCATCACACCGGCTTCCTCGAAAGCGGGATTCGGCCGCAAAGATGCTGCTTGCAGTTCAAATTATCCTCCCATTTCAGCGGCTTGTCGTTTTCAGGCCACTCTTGACGACTTGCGCTGTCATGGGTCATTCTGTATAAAGAAGTCCATTCTTCCAAGAGAAAAATGATCGAAATGACAGAAACGCAGAAATACGTGGGGGCCGTGGAGAACGCGGTGAAGATCCTGCGACGGCTCACTCAGGTGGACGCGCCCGAAGGCGTTGCAACCATCGCGCGCGAGACCGGGCTGAACGGCTCTACAACGTTCAACATCCTGAAAACCCTCGTCAAAGAGGGGTTGGTCGTGTTCGATGAACAAACCAAGGGCTACGCGATTGGCGCCGGTGTAATGGAACTGGCCGCGCCTTTTCTGGGCCGCAACCCGGTTGATATCATTCGCCCCGTCATCACCGATGTTTGCCTTCGTCATCAGGTGCTGGTCGCGCTCTGGAACATCACGCCGACCGGGCGAATCGTGTTGTCGGACCGTGTCGTGCCCGAAAACGTCGTGCATGCCGATATGCGCCCCGGCGCGCGCCTACCCGATATGGTGGGCGCGGTCGGGCGCTGTGTCGCGGCGCAGCGCGGGCTTGACCGCGCGCAATTGCAAACCGCCTACGAGGCGCTGCGCTGGCAGAACCCGCCGGGCTTCGAGGCCTATCACGCCGATGTCGAAAAGGCCGCGGTCGAAGGGTTCGCCTTCGATTTCGGAAATCTGTTCATCGGCCTGAATATGGCGGCGGTCGTGGTGCGCGATCTGGACGGGGTGCCCCGTCTGGGCCTGAGCGCGATTTCGATTGCCGGACAAAAGGACGAAAGCGGCCTGACCGACGCCGCCCTCGCCCTGCGCGAGGCCCGCGATTTCATCGAAACCAACGTGTTCGGCCGTCAGCGGCCGCTCGACACCCGGGCCGGTAGCCCCGGATGACACAGGACAACGGAAACGACATGACGCACAGGTCCCACGCCCCCGGCGCCGGTCTCGACGGGTTTTTCGCGCCGCGCTCTATCGCGGTGATCGGCGCCTCGGACGACCCCGAGCGGATCGGCGGGCGGCCGCTGCATTTCTGCCTGAACTCGGGGTTCAGCGGGCCGATCTATCCGGTGAACCCCCGCCGCGAGGTGATACAGGGCCTGCCCGCCTTTGCCGATCTCGAAGCGATTCCCGGCCCGGTCGATCTTGCCATTCTGGCGATTTCGGCGGATCGCATCCCCGAAACGCTGCGCGCCTGCGGGCGCAAGGGCGTGCGCGCGGCGGTGATCTTCAGCGCGGGGTTCGCCGAATTGGGGCCGGACGGTCAGGCGGCGCAGGCCGAGTTGGTGCAAATCGCCCATGCGCAGGGGATTCGCCTGCTCGGCCCGAATTGCCTTGGGTTCTATTCCGCGGGCTCGGGCGCATGCGGCACCTTTTCGTCGGCGCTGCAAGGCGGGCTTCCGGCGCGCGGCGGCATCGGCCTGATCACGCAATCGGGGGCCTATGGCACCCACCTTCTGTCGATGGCGAAGGAGCGGCGGCTCGGCATCGCCGCATGGGTTTCGACCGGGAACGAGGCTGATGTCTCGGTGGCCGATTGCCTCGCCCATATGGTCGAAGATCCCGAGGTGCGCGCCATTGGCGTCTACATGGAAGGGGTCAATCAGCCCGAGGCGCTTCTGGCCGCGCTCGAACGCGCCCGGGTGCTGCGCAAGCCGGTCACGATCATGAAGGTCGGCGTCTCCGAGGTGGGGGCGCAGGCGATGCAATCGCACACCGCGTCACTGGCGGGCTCGGATGCTAGCTTCGAGGCGGCGGTGGAACAGGCCGGCGCGCTGCGCATCGCCACCACGGAAGAGATGTTCGATATCCTCTATGCCGCGTCGATTGCCCCCCTGCCGCGCGGCGACCGGCTTGGCATCCTGACCGTTTCGGGCGGGGCGGGCGTGTTGATGGCCGATGCGGCGGCCAAGCACGGGCTGAGCGTGCCACCGATGCCCGATGATGCGGTGGCGCGGATGCTGGAGCGCAATCCCTTCGCTTCGCCGCGCAACCCGGTCGACATCACTGCGCAGGCGATCAACGATTTCGATCTGATCCCGGACTACCTGTCCGAGATGATGCAAAGCGGCGGCTATGACGCCTGTGTCGGCTTCTTCACGTCATGGGCCGGGGCGGCGAGATTGGGGCCGCTGATCCACGATGCCCTGATCCGGGGGCTTGCCGGGTTCGACCGGCCCTTTGTCCTTGTCGGGTTGTTGGGCGATGAACTTGCCGCGCAATATGACGCGGCAGGCATTCCCTGCTTTGCCGATCCGTCGCGCGCGGTGGCCGTTCTGGGCGCACTGGCGCGGCTGCGGGCCGGGTTCGACCGGCCAGCCACGGCGGGCGCGTTGCCTGTGATCGATGATCCGGTCCTGCCCGCCACCCCGTTGTCCGAAGCCGCCGCCAAGGCGCGGTTGGTGCGGGCTGGCATCCCCTGCTTGCCTGAAAAGGTGGCGCAGACCGCCGACGAGGCCGCCAGCATCGCTACGGCGATGGGCTTGCCCGTCGCAATGAAGATCCTCTCGCCCGACATCGCCCACAAGACCGATATTGGCGGCGTGGCCCTGAACCTCGCCGATGCCGAAACGGTGCGCGAGGCCGCCGCGCGGATGCTGCGCGACATTCCCGCCCGCCTGCCCGAGGCCCGGATCGAAGGCGTCTTGATCACCCCCATGGCGGGCGAGGGGGTGGAGCTGATCCTCGGAACCCAGCGTGACCCGGTGATCGGGCCGATGGTGATGGTCGGTATGGGCGGCATCCTTGCCGAGGTGGCGCCCGACGTGGTGCTGGCGCGCGCGCCGGTCACGCCGCAGCAGGCGCTGGGCATGCTTGATCGGCTGCGGGCGGCGGCGCTGCTCGATGGCGTGCGCGGTCGCGCGGGCGTTGATCGCGGGGCCATCGCCGATGCGATTGCGCGGCTTTCGGTTCTGGCCGTCGCCAATGCCGACACCATCGACAGTATCGAAATCAACCCCCTGCTGGCCCGTCCCGACGGGGCGCTGGCGCTCGACGCTCTGATCGTGCCGCGGGGCCAAGCCCGACGAAAGGACAGCGCATGAGCGATGAACTGTGGACCTTCGAGCGCCTCGCGCCCGGCGCCAAGTTCGGCCCGGTCGAGGTGCCGCTCAATGGTGAGCGGGTGGAGGGCTGGCAAGGTGTCTATGGCCCGGTTGCGGGCGATCATGCGCCCGACGGGCTGATCGTGGCGGGCATGATGGAGGCCTATATCCGCGCCATCCAGCCCCGCCCCAAAGGCAACGTGCACGCGGCGCAGAAACTGTCCTTTACCGGCCAGCGGGCGCGGCTGGGCGAGACCGTCACCTATACCGTCGAGGTGCTCTCGAAAGAACAGAAGAAAGGCCGCAACTGGATTGTCTTTGCCATCGCCGCATCCGCAGGGGGCACCCCCCTTCTGCGCGGCGAGGTGACGGCGATCTGGGCTGCGTGAAAGGATGGCCGCGATGACCGATTTTCCCGACACTCTGCCGCCGCTGACCTTGACCAGCAGCGCGGAAACCGCGCGCTCCTATGCGGCGCTGACGCAGGATTGGAACCCGATCCACCTTGACCCGGAGTTCGCCGCGAAAGCCGGGTTCGAGCGGCCCATCGTGCACGGCACCATGGCGCTGAACCTGCTGGTCGAGGCGGTGGAAAAGGGCAGCGACGGTGCCCTGCGCATCGCCGATTTGGACATCCGATTTGCCGCGCCGACATGGATCGGACAGGCGCTGACAGCACAGGCCACGCGCGAGGGCGGCGAAACCTATGCCGTTAGCGTGACCGCCGATGACGGGCGCGTGGTGATGCGGGGCAATGCCCGGCTGACGCCACGAAATCCCGACCAGCGCAAACCTACCGAATGAAGGAGAGACCATGACTGGAATGCTGACAGGAAAGGTGATGCTGGTGACCGGCGCGGGTGGTGGCATTGGCCGCGACATCGCGCTGGCCGCCGCCGGGCAGGGGGCCGCCGTGGTGGTCAATGACCTTGGCGCCAGCCTCAAGGGCGACCGCTCGGAAGCCGGGGCTGCCGCCGCCGTGGTGGCCGAGATCGAGGCGGCAGGCGGCCGCGCCATCGCCAACACCGGCAGCGTCAGCGACCCAGACGCCGCCCGCCAGATGGTGAGCGATGCAGTCGAGGCGTTTGGGCGGCTCGACGCGGTGGTGAACAACGCCGGCATCCTGCGCGACGGCTTCTTTCACAAGATGACCTACGAGGATTTCGACGCGGTGGTGAAGGTTCACCTATACGGAAGTTTCAACGTCAGCCGCGCCGCAGCGGACCAGTTCCGCGCACAGGAAGGCGGCGCGTTGATCCACATGACCTCGACCTCGGGGCTGATCGGCAACCTCGCACAGGCGAATTACTCGGCGGCCAAGCTGGGCATCGCGGCCCTGTCCAAATCCATCGCGCTGGATTTGAAACGCTGGAACGTGACCTCCAACTGCATCGCACCCTTCGCCTGGAGCCGTATGACCTCGTCAATCAAGGTCGACACCCCGGAACAGGCCGAGCGTGTCCGCAAGCTGCAAGAGATGAAACCGGCCAAGATCGCACCACTGGCGCTTTACCTCGCCTCGGATCAGGGGCGCGACGTGACGGGACAGATCTTCGCCAGCCGCAACAACGAAATTTTCGTGATGAGCCAGCCGCGCCCCGTGCGCTCGGTGCATCGCGATGGCGGTTGGACACCCGAAACGGTGGCCGAACATGCCATGCCCGCCCTGCGCGCCGGCTTCGTGCCGCTCGACGTGTCGGCGGACGTGTTCAACTGGGATCCGGTATAGGGAGGCAAGCAATGCCCAAACGCAAGGACAAGATCACATCCAATATCGGGTGGAGCACGGCAGACAGGATCCAGGTTCACGGACTCGACCTGCCGTCGGAAATCCTCGGTCATATCAACCTTGGTGACATGGCCTTCATGCAGGTGACGGGTCGCAAGCCCACCGCGCAGGAATCGGTCGTCTTCAATGCCATCGCGGTGACGCTGGTGGAACATGGCATAACCCCGTCCGCGATGGTTGCGCGGCTCACCTACATGGGCGCGCCTGAATCGCTTCAGGCGGCGGTGGCGGCGGGGCTTTGCGGCCTTGGCACGGTGTTCGTCGGCTCGATGGAGGGGGCGTCGCGGATGCTTTATGCCGCGTTGCCGCCCGATCAGGCGGGCAAAGGCGCCGATCTCGATGCGATTGCGCAAAAGGTGGTCGCCGATCACCGCGCCGCCCGCAAGATCGTGTCGGGCCTTGGGCATCCGGTGCACAAGCCGATTGATCCGCGCACCCCGCGCCTGTTCGAAATCGCGGCCGAGAACGGGCTTTCAGGCGACTACATCGCGCTGATGCAGAAGATCCAGCAAGAGGCCGAGGCGTCTTCGGGCAAGGTTCTTCCGATCAATGCGACCGGGGCAATCGGCGCGATCTGCTGCGAATTCGGCTTCCCGCAAGAGATCATCCGGGGCTTTGGCGTCATGGCGCGGGCGATCGGGCTGGTCGGCCATATCCTTGAAGAAACCCGCAATCCGATGGCGTTCGAACTCTGGCAGCGCGCCGAAGAGGAAATCCTCGAAACAAGCGGTCCGGGCAAGGCGGGCTAGACCCCGCCTTCACCAGTTCAGCATGCCCCGGGATGTGCTACCGGGGCGTGCGTTCCGCCTCGGCAATCAGGTGCTGCACCCAGCGCGCCGCTGCCCATGTCGCGGGTACGCCAAGCGGGATCGACGCCAGAACCGCGTGCACCGGGGCCAGCGCATCGACCCCCAATGCCTGTAACATCAGGAACATCAGGAACAGGTTGATCGCCACCGCCGCCGCCATGAACGGGTAAAGCCCCAGCAGCAGCTTCCATGATGGCCGGGGCAGGCGGGGCTTTTGCTTGTGCGTCATGACATCACCGCTTCCGAGGCGTAGCGCTGGCGCAGGATGCCGCGCGCGATCAGTTCCGGAACCTCCTCCCATTCGATGAAGGGGGGCAGGACCGGGCCGGCAAAGCCCGCCTCGGCGAAGGCTTCGGGAAGGTCGCCCTCCACATGGCCCGAACGCAGCGCAAAGAACGACAGGCAAAGCGCCTGCCCAAGGTCGCGCGCGGCATCGACAAGGAAGGGCTCCTGTTCGACGAAACCTGTTGCGACCTCGCGAAAGGGGATCGCGGCCTCAAGCGTGCGGGCGAATGCGCGCGGCGCGTCGGCGCTGGTTTTCGAGCGCCCGCTGCCATGGGCGGCCAGCAAAAGCGCGGTGTCTTGGCTGGCCCAGCCCTTGTCGCGCAGCACCGCCTTGATTTCGGCCACGGCGCAGGATGGCAATGCCGGGTCGATCCCGAACGGCTCCACCTGCCGCAGGCCCAGATCGGCCGTCTTGCGGGCAAGAAAGGTGTTGGTGAACCAGCCCTCCGACATGAAGAACGGATAGACAACAGGCTTGCCAAGCCGCGCAACAGCGGCCTCGAAGCAGCCCTCTGCCGCCAGCGTCGTGCCTTCGACGCGCCAGCCGGGCAGATGCTTGGCCACGGCGCGGCCAAGCACGCGCATCGCCTCTTCCTGTGGCTCCGGTTCGGACGGGCTTCCGTGTGATACGATTAAAAGCGCAGGCTGCATCGCGGGGTCAGTGGCTGGTGCCATCGGAAAAGGTGATCTTGTTCCAGACATTGTATTTCCCTGAAGGTTTGCGCATCGGCAGGCGGCGGACTTCTTCCAGCGTCTCGGCATCGTAAACGATCACCGCGCCATCGTCTTCCCAGATCGAAACCAGCGCGTATTTGCCATCGCGGGTGAACTCGATATGCGCCACGGTCTTGCCCGGCTCGGGGTCAAGCGTGCGCACGATTTCAAGCGTGTCCTTGTCGATGATGTGCATCTTGTCCTTGTTGGGCCCGAAAAACACATCGGCCCAGACATAGGGCGTATTCTCGTGACTGCGCAGGAAAAAGCCCGGTCCCATCGTTTCGATCGTCTTGACCAGCGACCAGTCCGCCGTGTCGATCACGCTGAGGCGTCCTTCGCGCAGGTGCGGCGTGGCCATGACCTGACGCCCCTCACTCATCCACGAGATACCCGAGCCAAGATGCGGCATCCCCGGAAGTGGCAGTTCGGCAATCTCACGGCCCACATCAAGGTTGACGACAACCCCCTTGTCGCCTGAGCGGCTTGCGCCGATCAGGTTGCGGTAATCGGGGGTAAAGAAGAAATCATCCAGCGGCTCGGCCACCTCGATCCGGCGACGCGCGAACAGGCCCTGCTCGGCGCCCAGCGACTCTTTCATGCCGGCCTCGTGGCTATGCACGAACCCGTCGTGATAGGGGCCAGAGTCTTCGGTCGTGCCGATTTCCCAGATTTCGGGCGCATCCTTGAGCGCAAGGATGAAGCTTTCGCGCTGCGGGGCCTGATAGACGGCGGAAACACGGCTTTCGCTGCCATCGCGCGCTACCACCCGGCGCACCTGCGCCGGCGTCAGATCCTCGGTCGACAGGATGGACAGCGAATGGGGCAGGTAATTCGCCACGGCCAGCCATTTGCCGTCCGCGCTCATCGCGATGTTGCGTGAATTCACGCCCGCGCGGGTGCGTCCGACCTCTTGCAAGGACCAGATATCGTATTTCTGCACCCAGCCGTCCCGCGACATGACGAAGACATAGCGCCCGTCGGGGCTAAACTTCGGGCCGCCATGCACGGCAAAGGGCGTGGGAAAGCGGTCGAGCACCTCGAACGTATCACCGTCCAGCACGCTGACATGATGATCGCCGGTTTCAACCACCAGCGTGATGTTCATCGGGTCGGCGTCGAACACGGGCGCATCGGCAACCATGTAATCGGGATTCATCTCACGCGCGGCAAGGATATCCGCGGCGGTCCAGTCCGGCACGTTGTCGAGCGGTGTCTTGATGTAGGCGGCGACGGCGGCGATCTGTTCTTGCGTCAGTTGGTCTGCGAAGGCGGGCATCTGCGTCGCCGCACGGCCATGCGCGATCACGTCATCCAGCGATGCTCCGCGCAGCCGGGCAAGCGATTCCGGGATCAAGGCCGGACCGATCCCGCCAAGGCGGCTTTCACCGTGACACGAGGCGCAGAGATCATTGTAGATCGTCGCGCCCATGTCCTGCGCCCCCAAACGGTCGGCGGCGGCGGGGAGGGTCAACCCCGCCACCGCCAATGCAACAGCCCCCTTGCGAAGGCGATCAGAAAAAGCGGTGCTCTGGATCATGTCGTTTGCCTCGAAATGGTGTGACGGTCAGCCGGTCGGCCTCGGGCGTGGCGCCCGGTTCAAGGCCGATCTCGCCGTTGGACAGGTAGCAGGCCGGATCTTCGGCCCACGGATCGCCGGTGATCTGAAGCGCACGGATGCGGGTGTTGCCGCCACAGACCTCCTTGAAGGCGCAAGCGCCGCAGCGCCCCTTCAGGGGGCGGGGCCGCTGGCGCAGGGTCGCCAACATCGGATCATCGCCGGTCCAGAGTTGTGTAAAAGGCGTTTGCTTGACGTTGCCGACGGTATAATCCGACCAGTAGGTATCGGGATGCACCGCGCCGGTGGGCGCGATATTGGCCACGCCCAGCCCGCTGGAATTGCCGCCCCACGCGCGCAGGTGATCCTCGACATGGGCAACTTTCTCCGCGTCGAAATGCTTGCGCGCCCATTGCAGGAAATAAACCGCGTCGGCATCGTTGTTGCCGGTCACGATTTCAAGCGGCTCATCCTCGGCCACCGCGATCCACGCGCGCTCGATCAGCGCATCCATGGCGTTGCGGGTGCGGATGTGCTGGGTATCCTCGCCCCGGTTCTTGTCCCCCCGCCCGGCATAGACAAGGTGCGAAAGATAGAACTTGTCCACTCCTTCGCTGTCACACAGGTCCAGCATATCGTCGAGCATATGGGCGTTGCTGTCGGTGATGGTGAAGCGCAGGCCCACCTTGATGCCGCGCGCCTTGCATTCGCGCACCCCGGCCAGCGCCTCGTCAAAAGCACCGTCCTTGCCGCGGAACCAGTCGTTCTGCTTGCCGATCCCGTCAAGCGAGATGCCGACGTAATCGAACCCGATATCGGCCACCCGCGCCGCCGTATCGCCCACCAGCTTGGTGCCGTTGGTCGACAGCGCGAGGTAGCGGAAATTCAGCGCCCGGGCGCGTTCCGCGATGTCGAAGAAATCGAACCGCGACAGCGGCTCGCCCCCCGACAGGATCAGCGCGGGAATGCCGAAACCGGACAAATCGTCAAGCACACCCATCGCCTGCTCGTGGCTCAGTTCGAACGGGAAATCCACGTCCGCCGAAACGGTATAGCAGTGGCGGCACTTGAGGTTGCAGCGCCGCGTCAGGTTCCAGATCACCACCGGCTTCACGCCCGCGTTCTCTCCTCCCGAGCCACGGCGCACCCGCACCGGGGTGGGGGCGACCAGTTGCTGCATGTATTGGGTCAGGCGAAACATGGTTCAGCCCTCCTTTCTAAAGCGCATTCCGGTCTTCTTCAGGATGCGGGTGGAGTAAAGAATATCGCGCGCACGGCAGGCCTCGCCAAGGATCGCGGCAATTTCGCCCCGGTGCGCCTCGACGGCGTCACGGTCGGATCCGTGGATCATCGCGAACAGGTTATAGGGCCAGCCCTCGGCGCGCGGACGCAGGTAGCTGTGGCTGACGAACTCAAGCGCGCCGACCTTTTCGCCAAGGGTTTCGGCCTGTGCATCATCCACGTCCCAGACGCTCATCCCGTTGGCGACCATGCCCAGCGCATAGTGGTTGGGGGCGATGGCGATCCGGCGCACGATGCCGTCCTTCATCATCCGCTCGAAGCGGGTGATCACCTCGTCCTCTTGCAGGCCAAGCCAGCCCGCCACCTCGGCAAAGGGCGCGGGCACAAGCGGCAGGCCGCCCTGTGTCGCCGAAAGGATTCGCTTGTCTGTCTCGTCGATCATGCGGTCACCCGGAACCCGATGAAAAATTCTTTCAGTTTCGGAAAGCGCAGCACGGTCAGCCCCGTTTCCGCCTCGATCCGGTCCGCCGTCTCGTCGATTCCTTCCGGCCTGTCGCAGGCCAGCACGAACCACATGTTCAAGCGGTGGACACGTTCATAATTATGCGCCACTTCCGCGTGCGCATTGACCAAAGTCATGACCTCCTCAAAACGGTCCTCGGGCACTTCCATCGCGCAAAGGCAGAACGCCCCGCCCATCGCGGCGGCGTCGATGAACGGCCCGAACCGCGTGATCGCGCCCAATTCGCGCAGGTTGGCGATGCGGGTCAGCACGTCGGCTTCCTCAAGCCCCATCTCCTGCGCGATTCCGGCGAACGGATGCGAGGTCAGCGGGAAACCGTCCTGCAATCGGTTGATCAGCTTGCGGTCGGTCTCGTCCAGCGCATCGGGGGGCAGGGGGGTGCGTCGCATCTCAGCTTACCTTTTCCCGGGATTTCGTCAGAACCGCGCCGGTCTGTTTGAAACAGCGCGTCGAAAAAAGGACCTGATGATCGGCGTCCCGCAGTTCAGGCCCCCGCAATTCAGGCCCCCGCAATTCAGGCAAGGCGCGGGCGCGCTCAAGCACCTCATGCGCCTCGTCGCGGCTGCGGGCGTGGATCATCGAAAACAGGCCATGGCGCCACAGGCCCGGCACCGTCTGGCGTTCGTAACACAGTGTCACGCCGGGCAGCGCGGCCAGCGCGGTGCCTGCGGCTTCCATCCGCTCTTGCGGTATGTCCCAGACGACCATCGCGTTCTGTTTCCAGCCGATCCGGCGGTGCCGCACGATCACGCCGAAGCGCGAGATGATCCCGGCCCGGGTCAGCGCCTCGGTGCGGGCCATGACATCGGCCTCTTCGCGACCAAGCGCCTTGGCCACCTGCGCGAACGGGCGCGGGCACAGCGGCAATCCGCGCGACAGCCGGTGCAGCAGCGGGCGGTCGTCTTCGCGCAGCGCGCCAAGGTCGATATCCTGACGCGTCATCGGGCGATGACCGCCGCCGCCAATGGCAAAGCCCAGATCGATGTTGAACGGCCGCTTCAGCCGTAAATCAAGCACGGTCAGCCCGGTCTCTTGCCCGATCTCGTCCAGCGTGGCCTGCAAATGCGCGGGGTCGCTGGCGGTGACCACGAACCACAGGTTCCAGTCGTTTTCGCGCAGGTAGGAATGGTTCACCTCGTCATGCGCGCCCACCTGCGCCGCGACCTCTTCCAGCCGTGCTTGCGGAACGGCCAGCGCGGCCAGCGTCGAGGCACCCGCCGTGTTGGGCCGCACCGTGGCGCCGACCCGGGTGATCGCGCCCCGCTCGCGCAGATCGGTCAGCCGGTCGATGACCTCACCCTCGCTCACTCCCAGCCGCGCGGCGATCCATTCGAAGGGCTGCGCGATGGCAGGCAGGTCGCGCTGGAAATCGTCCAGCAGGCGGCGGTCGAGCGGGGTGAAATCATCCAGCATCGTGGTTACAGCCCCGGTTGATGCGCACGCGCGGTGAAAAAGATGCCCGAAGGCGATTGCGCCGGAATCTCGGCCTTTTTCTCGAAAGTACGGGTGTCGTAGATGATGATCTTGTTGTCGTCGCGCGAACTGACCCAGGCCTCGGCCCCGCGTGGTGCAAATTCCATGTGCAGGATCGCCTTGCCCGGTTCCAGCGTCTTGACCACCTCGTGCGTGCGGCTGTCGACCACCTGCACCACGCCGTTCAGGGGCGTCGCGAAATTGACCCAGACATAGGGCGAGGCCGGTTGTGCAATCACGAAAACCGGTTGGCCATGCACCTGTGTGCGGCCCTTTTCCTCAAGCGTTTCCCGGTCGACCCAAAGCAACTCGTGCCGGCCCACCGCCGGAAGCACGAATTGCCCCTCGGTAAAGGCCCAGCCTTGCAGGTGGGGCATCTTGTAGACCGGCATATCGTCTTCCACGCGGCCGTAATCCTTAAGGAACTTCACAGGCTTGGGATCGTCGGCCCAAAGGTCGATCGCAGTCACGCCCTTTTCGCCGAACAGCCCGATCAGGTAGGTATGCGCATCATCCGTCACCACCGCGTCGAACGGATTCTTGCCGACCTCGCCCAGATCGGTGATCACCGGTTCTGCGCCCGAAAAATCGCCCATGTAGGCATGGCCCGTGTCCCACACGGTCCAGACGAAGCGCCGACCCGGAAGGTCGGCCAGACCGATGGTCTTGCCGTCGGCGGGGATGTCGGCCACCAGGTCGAGGGTTTCGGCATCGAACACCTTCACGCCGCCCGGCGTGTAATTCGACACCGCCACCAGCTTGCCATCGTCGGAAATCGCCCCGCCGATGGAATTGCCCGCCTGAATCGTGCGCGCGACCACCTTCTGGGTCAGCATGTCGACCTTGGAGAGCCCGCCGTCGCGGCCAAAGATATAGGCAAAACGCTCGTCCGGCGAATAGGTCATCGAGGCGTGGCTGAGATCGCCCAGCCCTTCGATCCGCCCAATCGACGCGCGATCCGACCGGTCCAGCACAAGGACCGATCCTGTCGCCCGCTCGATCACGAGGCCCATATCGCCGGTGGCGCGCGAATGATCCGCGTCGGCCCCCATCGCGGCCAAGGGCAAAAGGGCAAGCGCAGTTGCGGCGAGAAGGCGTTTCATTGGTTCAGGTCCCCTTGCAATAGGTATTCGGCAATCCAGAGCGCCTCGGTCTCGCTCAGAAGCGGGCGCCACGGCGGCATCGCCGTGCCCGGCACCCCATCGAGGATGATCGAGGCCAGCGCATCGGGGTCGGCCCCGTCAAGCGCCTCTTGTGTCAGCGGCGAGCCAAGCCCGCCCTTCATCGTCAGCCCATGACACGAGCCGCAATCCTGTATCACCATATGCTCCAGCTCGGCGGCGCGCGGGGCGGGAATGCCGCCCGCGGTCTCGGCCATCACCGGAGTGGCGGCGCAGAACAGCAGCAAAACAGCAAGGATCGCGCGCGTCTCAGGCATAGGCGGCAACTTTCAGGGGCAGCGCGGCGCTTTCGTAAAGCGAAACGACATGGCCCACGAAAAACAGCACCGGCGCGGCAAGCGGGTCGGCTTCGAAATCATCCGCCACCGTCGCCAGCGTCGAAATCAGCCGCCTCTCGCGCGGGGTCGTGACCGAGGCCACGGCCATTACCGGCAGCGTGGCGGGCATCCCGTGGCGCATCAGGTTGGCGGCAATATCGGCGATGTTCATCGCGCCCATGTAGATCACCAGCGTGGTCTCTTCGCAGGCAAGGCTGGCCCAGTCGAGATCGAGGCTGGCATCCCTCGCGCGGTGCCCGGTGACATAACGCACCCCGGTGGCAAGGCCCCGGTGCGTCAGCGGCACGCCGGTCGAGGCGGCCGTGCCTTGCGCCGAGGTGATGCCGGGCACGTATTCATAGGGCACCCCGGCCTCGCGCAGTTCCTCGGCCTCTTCGCTGCCGCGCCCGAAGATCAGCGGATCGCCGCCCTTCAGGCGCACGACGCGCTGGCCCTGCCGCGCCAGTTTGACGAGGATATCGTTGATCTGTTCCTGCGGCACCTTGTGCCGCTTGGGCATCTTGCCGACGTCGATCCGTTCGACGTGATCAGGCACCAGCGCCATGATCTCGGGGGAAACAAGTCGGTCATAGACCACCACATCGGCGGCTTGCATGGCCTTGAGCGCCTTGACCGTCAGAAGGTCGGGATCGCCGGGGCCGGCGCCGATGAGGAAGACTTTGCCGCGCGTGAGATCTTTCATGGCTTTATCTTTCGATTTGGCTGTCGGGAAAGGTGCGGAAGGAGGGCAAGCCCCCTTCCGCGAGAAGACGATCAGTAGATGTCTTTCTGGGTGTTCAGGACGTTGAACTTGCCCGTGGGCGTGATCAGGCGCGGGTCCTTGATCACTTTCTTCAGCTCGAGCGTCTTGTCATCCACCACGACGATGGCCGATTCCTTGTCCTTCGCGTTCCACACGCTGAACCAGACTTCGGTGCCCTGCTTGTTGAATTCGGGCTGCACGACGCGCGGCTGCCCTTCGGCAACACCGGCCCACTCGCCGATCGGCAGGGTGGTGTATTCCGGCTCTTCGCCTTCCTTCAGGTCGCTGATCTTGAACACTGCGACCGAGGCCGAAGTTTCGGCATCCGGGTTCAGCGTCGCATCAACATAAAGGTTGTCCGAATTCGGGTGCGTCTTGATGAAGAGCGACCCGCCGCCAAGGGCCTCGAAGGTATCGACGATCTTCCACGCCTTGTCGGCATGACCCTCGGGGTCGGTGCCGATCAGTGCAACGCTTTCATCGCCAAGGTGCGAGGTGGCCCAGACAGGCCCGAAATCGGGGTGCACGAAATTCGCGCCACGGCCCGGGTGCGGGGTCAGACCCTCGGTATCGGTGATGGCGACAAGCTTGCCTTCCTTGGTGTCGATCACGACCAGCTTGTTACGCGCGTTCGCCGCGGTGATGAAATACCGGTGCGTGCTGTCCAGACCGCCATCGTGAAGGAAGCGCTCGGCCTCGATCTCGGTGGTTTTCAGGTTCTTCAGGTCGGTATAGTCGACCAGAAGGATCTTGCCGGTTTCCTTCACGTTGACGATGAATTCGGGCCGGTAGTGGCTGGCCAGAATTGCCGCGACGCGGGGTTCGGGGTGGTAGGTCTGTTCGTCATAGATGTTGCCACGGGTCGAGACGATCTTCTTCGGCTCAAGCGTGTCGCCATCCATGATCACGTATTGCGGCGGCCAATAGGCCCCGGCGATGGCGTATTTGTCTTCCCAACCTTCCATTTTCGAGGTTTCGACGGAACGCGCTTCCATGCCGATCTTGATCTCGGCAACGGTGCCGGGCTCTTCCATCCACAGGTCGATCATGTTCACCCGCGCATCGCGGCCAATCACGAAGAGATAGCGACCCGAGGCCGAAATCCGGCTGATGTGCACCGCGTAACCGGTCTTGAGAACGGAGCGGATTTCATAGGTGTTGCCGTCGATCAGGGCGATTTCACCCGAGTCGCGCAGCGTGACAGACATCAGGTTCTCGATGTCGATGTCGTTCATCTTTTTGGTCGGACGATCCTCGGGCGCGACAACCAGTTTCCAGGAGTCACGCATCTCGGGCATGCCGAATTCGGGCGGCGCGGGCGGCTCGAGCAGCAGGTAACGCGCCATAAGATCGATGGTCTCATCGGTCAGTTCACCAGAGGTGCCCCAGTTGGGCATCCCGGCGGGCGAGCCGTAGGTGATGAAGCTGTGCAGATAGTCATAGCCGTTCTCGCGGGTGATATCTGTGGTCAGCGGCTTGCCTGTCGCGCCCTTGCGCAGCACGCCATGACAGCCGGCGCAGCGCTCGAAATAGATTTTCGTGCCGAGCTGGAATTCTTCCTGCGTCATCACCGGATCGCCTTCCTTGCGACCGGGGATCTCGACCTGAATTTCCGCCAGTGTCGTCATCGACGGCTGATATTGGTCGCCCGGCGTAGTGGCGTGCGCCTCTTGCGGATCTTCCTTGGCTTGCGCCCAAGCCGATCCGCCGGCGAGCATCAAGGCCAACGCAGCGCTGCTAAGTAGCGCGCGTCTGGCGGTTTTCAGTCTATGTCCCATGGCTATCTCTCCATTCGATGGGTGAGGCATTGGCTAGGTGAGGCGTTCTAAGTGTGATCCAGATGCGCTTTCTCAGCCTTGACTTTTGTTAAGGACGCAGGCCGCCCGATGAGGGACCCTCGCCGCATCGGAACAGCGTTAGCGGCCATGATCAGACTCCGGCTCTCCCTCATATTCCTGCTTGGATTTCTGGCCATGGCCGCGACCGCACAGGTCGGTCCCGGTTTTGGCCCCGGCGCATCCGAACCGGTCACGGCCCCCGACAAGGCGATGGCCGAATCCCTGCTTCAGACCTCTCCGCCACTTTCCCTCACGCGCATCGACGAAGGCGTGCCGGGCTGGACCGTCCATGATTCCAACGGCATCGCGGGCTACATCGGCTCCACTTGGGAGATCGCGGCTTCCGTCGGTTACTCCGGTCGCCCGCTTGAAGTGCTGATCGCGATCAGCCCCGAGGCGGTGATCACCGGTGCAAAACTGGTGCGCCATAACGAACCGGTCCTGACGCTGGGCATTTCTGACGAGGATATCGCCAAATACGTTTCGGGATTCGCCGGTCATGACCTGCGCAAACCGTTCGAAGAGGTGTCCGCCGACCTTCCCGACGTGATCAGCCGCGCCACCGTCTCGACCGGCGTGATTCGCGATGGCATCCTGCGCAGTGCGCGCACGCTGGCCGCCGGGCGCGGATTGATCGATATCGGCGGCGGCATCGACCGGCTGACATGGCATCCCGCCACATGGGGTGATCTGATCGAACAGGGCGGCCTGTCCGAAGCATCGCTCGGCATGGAGGACGCCGCCAAGGCCTTTGCCGCGGCCAAGGTGCCGGTTCCGGCGGGCGAGGGCGATTTTCTGCACCTCTGGGCTGGGCTGGCCGATCCGCCCACCGTCGGGCAGAACCTTCTGGGGCAACAGGAATACACCGCCGCCGTGGGCGGGCTCAATCCCGGCGAAACGGTGCTTCTGGTGATCTCTTCAGGGCTTTATTCGCATCGCGGCACGGGCTGGCGGCGCAGCGGCGTGTTCGACCGGCTGACCATCGTGCAAGGCGAAACCCGGCAACAACCGCTCGCCGCCGATTACCACATGATCAAACGCCTGCGGATCGACGGCGCGCCCGAAGTGAAGGAAATCAGCCTCTTCAAGCTGCCCGAAGGGATCGACCCGATTTTGCCCTTCACCGTCGAGGTGCGCGCCACCCGCCCCGCCGCCGCCGGGGGGGATATCGCCACGGTGATCGCCACCCAATACACCCTACCCGAAGCCTATCGCACGGCCCCGCCACCCGCGCCCGAGCCGCTCTGGCGGCGGGCATGGGTAGAAGACACGCTGGCGATTGGCGTCACCGGCACCATGCTTGTCGCGCTGGCGCTGCTGTTTCTTGCGCAGGAATGGATCACCCGCCGCCCAAGGCTCTGGCGCGGGCTGCGGCTGGGCTTCCTGTCCGTCACGCTGGTGGTGCTGGGCTGGGGCTTCGGCGGGCAACTCAGCGTGGTGCAGGTGGTGGCCTTCCTGCATTCCCTGCTCAACGGTTTCCGGTGGGAGACCTTCCTGATCGAACCGGTGATCTTCATGCTCTGGGCCTTCGTGGCGCTGGGCCTGCTGTTCTGGGGGCGGGGCGTCTATTGCGGCTGGCTCTGCCCGTTCGGTGCCCTGCAAGAGCTTCTGAACGCCGCCGCCGTGCGCCTTGGTATCCGCCAGATCGCCGTGCCGCAGGCGCTGCACGAACGGCTCTGGATCATAAAGTACACCGCCTTCGTCGGCATCGTCGCGCTGTCGTTCTATTCAATGCACGACGCCCTCGTCGTGGCCGAGATCGAGCCGTTCAAAACAGCGATCTCGATGCGGATGATGCGCGCCTGGCCCTTCGTCCTGTTCGTTCTGTTGCTGCTTGGCGCCGGGCTTTTCATCGAACGGTTCTTCTGCCGCTACCTCTGCCCGCTTGGCGCGGGGCTGGCGATCCCGGCCAAGCTCAAGATTTTCGACTGGCTGCACCGGCGCCCGCAATGTGGCCGCGAATGCCGCTTGTGCGAAACCAAGTGCACCGTTGGCGCGATCGATAGCGTGGGCCGCATCAACCCCAACGAATGCGTCCTGTGCCTGCGCTGTCAGGTGATCATGAACGACGATGCCCAATGCCCCGTTCTCAAACGCCGCGCGCGCTCGAAAGCGGCCGCTCCCGCGCCGCAACCTGTGCCGCAAACACCGCCGCCCGCTCGTGAGGAAACGACATGACACCGCTCAAGCGCCTTTTCTCTGCCGGATACCGCGTTTTCTTCCTGCTCGCCGGACTTTTCGCCATCGTTTCGATGATCGTCTGGGAGGGCTGGCTTGCCATTCACGCGGGGGGCGGCATGGTGTCGGACATGCCCTTCGCCATGGCGCCGCACCTGTGGCACGCGCATGAGTTGATCTTCGGCTATGGCTCGGTCGCGATCGCGGGCTTTCTGATGACGGCCGCGCCCAACTGGACCAAATCCAAGGGCGCGGGCGGGTTGTTTTATTTCGCCATGTCGGCGCTTTGGCTGGCGGGGCGCATGGGCCTCTGGTGGTCGGGAAGCCTCTCGCCGGTGCTGGTGGCGGCGCTCGATCTTGCCTTCCTGCCGTTGGTGGCGGGGCGGATCCTTGCCATGCTGCTGGCCCGCCCGAAACCGCAACAGATGATCCTTCTCGCGCTGATCTCACTGATCTGGGTCTCAAACCTGATGGTGCATCTCGAATGGATCGGGTTAACGGACGACACCGTATGGTCAGGGCTGCGCGGGGGCTTGCTGGCGCTCGCGGCGCTGATCGTGATTCTGGGCGGGCGGGTCACGCCTGCCTTCACCCGCAACGCAATGCGCCGCACCGGGCGCGAAACCGGCCTGCCACGCGATAAGCGCGCGCTCGCCATTGCCGCCATCGGCACGGCCATCGGCGCGACACTCGCCATGCTGGCTGGCCTGCCTGACGATATCACTGGCTTGCTGGCGCTCGTGGCGGGGGCGGCGGCGCTGGGCCGCTTGCTGCTCTGGCAAGGGCTCTGGACATGGCGGCAGCCGATCCTTTGGACCTTGCACCTGTCCTACGCGACGGTTGCCCTTGGCCTTATGGCACTGGGTAGTGCGATGCTTGGCATAGGCTCCGAAGTGGCGGCGCTGCATATCCTTGGGATCGGCGGTGTCGGCGGGATGACCGTTTCGGTGATGTCGCGCGCCGCCATCGGCCATTCCGGGCGCGAACTGGTGGCGCCCGGCGGGCTGGTCATCGCCTACGCGCTGGTGCCGCTGGCCACGCTGGCGCGGTTTGCCGGGTCCGCCTTTCCGGCGTTCTACTATCCCGGCGTGCTGCTGGCGGGCGGGCTCTGGATCGCGCTTTTCACCTTCTATGTCGCAACGCTCTGGCCCGTGTTCTGGGGCGTCAAGGAACCTGCTGGAAACGGAGCCACGGCATGACCCTGTCCCGACGCCGCTTTCTCACCATTTCTGCCGCTGCTTCGGTGGCGCTTCCCGCACAGGCGCAAGCAACAGAGCCTGCCATCTGGCACGGCCGCGCGCTTGGCGCAGATGTCAGCCTGCGTGTCGAGGGCCTCGCCCCCGCCGCAAGCGCACGGCTCTGGCGAAGAGTCGCGCGCGTTCTGGAGGAGGTCGAGGCGCGATTTTCCCTGTTCCGCCGGTCTGAACTGGTGCGGCTGAACGAAACCGGCATCTTGGCCCATCCAAGCGCCGACATGCGCGCGCTGATCGCCCTTTCAGGGCAGTTGAACACCGCCACCGGCGGCGCATTCGATCCTTCTGTGCAGGTGATCTGGCAAGCCCTCTCTGAAGCGCGCGATCCCTCCAAAGCGCGGCAACTGGTGGGCTGGCAAAAGGTGGAAATCGACGCGGATCGCATCCGACTTGCCCCCGGCGCGGCACTGACCTTCAACGGCATCGCGCAGGGCTTTGCCGCCGATCAAATCGCGGCCCTGATGCGGCAGGAGGGGCTGGGAAACGTCCTGATCGACGCGGGCGAAGTCGCGGCGCTTGGGCATGGGGCAGGGGGCCACCCGTGGCGCGCCGGCATCGCCGGGCCCGACGGCGCCCTGCTGGCCGAACGGCCCTTGGCCAACCGTGCGCTGGCCACCTCGTCGCCCGCCGCCACGCGGGTTGGCCCGGATCGCGCCGCGCATATCCTTCACCCCGACGGGCGCGCGCCCCTTTGGCAGACGGTCTCGGTCTCGGCCCCCACCGCAGCGCTGGCCGATGGCCTTTCGACTGCCTTCTGCCTGATGAAAGATCACGAGATCATGCAGGCCCTCGCCGCCTTCCCCGGAACCCGGCTCGAATACCTCGGCTAGCGAAGGACTCAGCCTCCGCCTGTCGGCGAATCATCTGCTTATCCCGGCACGATTGACTTTGGTTAAGGAGACGAATCGCCAAACCCGGTGATCTTCCGCCCAGACAACAATCTCGAGGGAAGGAAGTGCGCTATGCGCGAAGTCATGACCAAGAGCATGGCCCGCAATATTTTCTATGGCGGGTCCGTGTTCTTTATCCTCATATTTGTGGGCCTGTCGGTGCATTCCCACAGATATATCGTCACAACCTCAACCGATAGGGCGACGCTGACTGACAGCGTGGCCCACGGCAAGCACATCTGGGAACAGCATTCCTGCGTCAACTGCCACACGATCCTTGGTGAAGGGGCCTATTTCGCCCCCGAGGTCGGCAACGTGATGGATCGCTGGGGCGTTGAGCCAGGCGATAACGAAGAGGCGTTCGAAATGCTCAAGGCGTGGATGGATTCCATGCCCTCCGGCGTCGAAGGCCGTCGTCAGATGCCCAATTTCAACCTCACCGATGATGAATACCGCGCGCTTGCGGATTTCCTGCTGTGGACGAACACCATCCGCACGCAGGACTGGCCGCCGAACGACGCGGGCTAAGGGGACGCAATCATGAAATATCAGACACAAAAGATCGCTCTCATCTACTTCGCGGTCGCGCTCGCCCTTTTCGCCGTGCAGGTGACAATGGGCCTCATCCTCGGCTGGATCTATGTCAGCCCGAACTTCCTCTCTGAAATCCTGCCGTTCAATATCGGCCGGATGTTGCACACCAACTCGCTCGTTGTCTGGCTTCTGGTCGGGTTTTTCGGCGCGGCCTACTACCTGATCCCGGAAGAGGCCGAGCGCGAGATCCACTCGCCGCTGCTGGCCTACCTGCAACTGGGTATCCTCGTGCTTGGCACGGCGGGTGTCGTGGTGACCTACCTCTTCAACCTGTTCGACGGGAACTTCCTGCTCGGCAACGAGGGGCGTGAATTCATCGAACAGCCGCGCTGGGTCAAGGCGGGCATCGTCATTGCGGCGCTGATCTTCCTCTACAACGTCTCGCTGACGGTGCTCAAAGGGCGCAAGACGGCGATTTCGAACATCCTTCTGCTGGGCCTCTGGCTTCTGGCGCTGCTGTTCCTGTTCGCCTTCTACAACCCGGCCAACCTTGCACTCGACAAGCAATACTGGTGGTTCATCGTGCACCTCTGGGTCGAGGCGACATGGGAACTGGTGATGGCCTCCATCCTCGCCTTCCTGATGCTCAAGCTGACGGGCGTGGACCGTGAGGTGGTCGAGAAGTGGCTCTATGTCATCGCCGCGCTGGCGCTGTTCTCGGGCATCCTTGGCACCGGGCACCACTATTACTGGATCGGCATGCCGAGCTATTGGCAGTGGATCGGCTCGATTTTCTCGACGCTGGAAATCGCACCCTTCTTCGCGATGATGGCCTTTGCCTTCGTGATGGTCTGGAAGGGCCGGCGCGATCACCCCAACAAGGCCGCCCTCCTGTGGAGCCTTGGCTGCGCGGTGACGGCATTCTTCGGCGCGGGGGTCTGGGGCTTCCTGCACACGCTGCACGGGGTGAACTACTATACCCACGGCACGCAGATCACCGCCGCGCACGGGCACCTTGCCTTCTATGGCGCCTACGTGATGCTGAACCTCGCGATGTTCACCTATGCCATGCCGGTTCTGCGTGGACGCGATCCCTATAACCAGGTGCTGAACATGGCCGCCTTCTGGCTGATGACGGCGGGGATGGCCTTCATGACCTTTACGCTGACCTTCGCCGGTACGATCCAGACGCACATGCAGCGGGTCGAAGGCGTCGATTTCATGAGCGTTCAGGATCAACTCTGGATCTTCTACGTCATGCGCTTCGGTTCGGGTGTCGCGGTTGTGCTCGGGGCTTACATCTTGATCTACGCGCTGGCCTTCCCGCGCCGCGAGGTGGTCAAGCCCGGCCCGGTGCAATCGCATAAATCAGCCGAAACCCCTGCGGAGTGAAGCCAATGAACGCGCATACCAAACTGGAGGGGGCGGCAGACGCCCCCTTCTACCTCCCCCAGGGGGACGAGTGCGAGATTTTCGCCACCGCCGCCCGCAATGACCTTCCCCTGCTGCTCAAGGGCCCGACGGGCTGCGGCAAGACGCGCTTCGTGGCCCATATGGCGGCGACATTGGGCCGCTCGCTGCATACCGTGGCCTGCCATGACGACCTGTCGGCGGCCGACCTGATCGGGCGCTACCTGCTCAAAGGCGGCGAAACGATCTGGGTCGATGGCCCGCTCACCCGCGCGGTGCGCGAAGGCGCGATCTGCTATCTCGACGAGGTGGTCGAGGCCCGCAAAGACGTGACCGTGGTGTTGCACCCGCTCACCGACGACCGGCGCATCCTGCCGATCGACCGCACCGGCGAAGAACTCGAAGCCGCTCCCGGCTTCATGCTCGTGGCCTCCTATAACCCGGGCTACCAAAATATCCTCAAGACGCTGAAACCCTCGACCCGCCAACGTTTCCTTTCGCTCGAATTCGATTTCCCGGCGCAAGAGCATGAAATCGCCGTCGTCGCGCGTGAAAGCGGTCTCGACGAAGCACAGGTCAAACCGCTCGTGCGGCTGGCAAA
Source organism: Rhodalgimonas zhirmunskyi (assembly GCA_030848925.1). GTDB lineage: Bacteria > Pseudomonadota > Alphaproteobacteria > Rhodobacterales > Rhodobacteraceae > Rhodalgimonas > Rhodalgimonas zhirmunskyi. The sequence goes on along the minus strand of JANFFA010000003.1, from coordinate 600,094 downwards.
CAAGCTGCGCGATCTCAAGGGACAGGATCTTGAGGAAGGGGTGTCGACCCGCCTCGTGATCTATGCCGCCACGCTGATCCGGCAGGGCATGCCGGTCAATCGCGCGATTCTCGCCGCGATGATCGAGCCGCTGACGGACGACGCGGATGTGAAACGCGGGCTCCTCGATCTTGTCACCGCCATCTTCGGGTGAGGCAAAGCGATGACAACGGTCGAAATCGAGCCATGGGAACCCGAAGAAACAGTCGGGAAACTGTGGCACACCTATGCCAGTCGCCTTGACGCGCCAAGCGTCCACGACGGAGCCCGTGTCGGCCTTTCCGAGGTCGGCGGGCGGCTGGCAGTCCTTTTTCGGGGGCTGGGCGGGGCCCATGCCGTCGAAATCAAGCCGGTGGCCGAAGAGATTTCGCACCACCGGCTGTCGTGGCGCCGCAAGCTTGGCACATGGGCCGATACCGCGCCCCGGGCCAGCTTCGATGGCGCCGCACTGCGCCTGCCGGAATCGCTGGCCGTTTTCCCCGCGCGCGAAGCCAACGCCGCGCTCTATATCTGGCTTGCCGCCTGCACCGCACAGGCCGCGCCTGCCGCCAAACTGCCCGAAGATCCGCTTCAGGCCGATCTGATGGCGCTGCATCACGCGCAGATCACCGTGCGCGCCGCCCTTGCCGAAGCCCCGGGGTTTGCCCCGCTCTATGGCGACCTATGCGGGGCGACCCTCTCACTGCGTCGGGTGCCACACCTGCCAAGGGTCGAAGCCGCGCTCGAGGCGGTGACACGCACGCTTCTGGGCGATGACTCGCCCCTGTCCGGCGACCTTGCCCAAGATATGCGCGCCGCGATCGAAACCGGCGATGTCTCGGCCTTCACCGCGCCGCGCCGCTATCGCCCGCTGCGCCCGGTGCCGCTCTGGCCCGACCTGCGCGAATTGCACACCTCTTATACCACCGCCGTGGACAGCCCCGATACCGAGGGCAAGCCCGAAGCGCCCGCCGAAGGCCCCGCGCGCCGCGCCCGCCGCCGCAAATCTGATCAGGCCGAACGACAAGACAGCCTGATCCTGCACAAGTTCGAATCCATCCTCAGCTTCGCGCAGTTCATGAACATCAACCGCCGCATCGACGAGGATGACGAAGACGATGCCGGCAAGGCCGCCGATGATCAGGACGAAATCGGGCTGGGTCAGATCTCCAAGGCCCCCGCGACGCGCCTGAAACTGCACCTCGACCTCGCCCCCGAGGATGTCGATCGTGAGGCGCTTTCCGATGTGCAGACCTATCCCGAATGGGACGTGCGCACCGGTGTCTACCTGCCCGCCCATGCCCGCGTGCTGGCCACGACCATCGACGCGGCCTCCGAAACGGCGGCCTTTCGCCATGACCCGCGCGCCCGCGCCCGGATCAAGGCGGTGAAACGGCAGTTCGAGGCGCTGCGCCCGGGCCGCATTTCCACCCCGGGCCACCCCGACGGGGATGAACTTGATACCGACCGCGCCGTGCGCGCGCAGGTCGATTTCGCCGCGACGGGCGAGGGCACGGATCGTGTCTGGCGTCAGACCCGCGCCGAGAAACGCGATCTCGCCGTGTCGATCCTGCTCGATGTGTCGCGCTCGACCGAATCCGCCATTCCCGGCCACGGCCACGATGGCCGCACCGTGATCGACGTCGAGCGTGAAGCGCTCGCCGCCTTCGCCTGGGGCCTTGATGCCTGCGGCGATGATTTCGCGATCCACGCGTTTTCCTCGCTGCGCCGACAGCGGGTCTATGTCCAGACAGCCAAGGCGTTCGGCGCGCCGATGTCCTCGCTGGTCGAGGCGCGGATCGCCAGCCTGAAACCGGGCTTTTACACCCGGCTGGGCGCGGCGATGCGCCATGTCTCGGCGGAGCTGTCGCGCCAGCCGCGCAAACGCCGGCTCCTGCTCGTCATAACCGATGGCAAACCCAACGATCTTGATCATTACGAAGGCCGCCACGGCATCGAAGACAGCCGCATGGCCGTGCGCGAGGCCCGCCGCGCGGGGCACGCTGTGTTCGGCATCACCGTGGACCGCAACGCAAAGTCATGGTTCCCGCGCATCTTCGGGCAGGGCGGCTTTGCCGTGGTGCCCAACCCCGACAAGCTGACCGCGACGCTGCCGCGCATCTACCGCGAACTGGTGGGCGCGGGATGAGCGACGACACCGATCCCGAAACCGGCTTTTATGCCCTGCCGGGCGATCTGATGATGTGGATTCTCATCATCTCGGAACTCATCGTGTTCGGCGCCGGGCTGATGGCCTTCATGGCCGTGCGCCTGACCGACCCACAAGGGTTCACCGCCGCACAAGGCCATCTCGATGCGACGGCGGCGGGGATCAACACGATCGTTCTGGTCACCTCGGGCTGGCTCGCCGCATTGGCGCAACGCGCGGGCGCGGCGGGGCAGGTGGCCCGGGTGCGCCTGTTGCTGGCCTCGGCGGCGGCGCTGGGCGCGCTGTTCCTGTGGATCAAGATGCAGGAATACGCCGCCAAATCCGCCATCGGCATCGATTTCGAAACCCACCCGTTCTTTACCTTCTACTACCTGCTGACCGGCTTTCACGCCCTGCACGTGGTTGCGGGCATCGTGATCCTCGCGCTGGTCGGCTGGAAAGCCACGCCGCGAAACCTCGAAGTCGGCACGGCGTTCTGGCATATGGTCGATCTGGTCTGGGTGCTTCTCTTTCCCATCATCTACCTGCTGAGGTGACGCAATGACGGCAACGCAAGGATGGCTGGCGCTGGTGATCCTCTCGGGGGGCAGCACGCTGATCGCGTGGTGGGGCGGCACCGGTGTTCTGGTCGCGCTGGCGATCCTCACACTGGCCTGGGCCAAGGCACAGATCGTGCTCAACGTCTATCTCGGCCTGTCCGAGGCCCCGGGCTGGAGCCGTGGTTTCGCCCTCGTGCTGGGCCTGTTCATGCTGGGCGCGATGGGGCTGGCCGTGGCGGCGGGGGCGGTCTGATGGGGTGGCTTGAATTTGCCCTTGCAATGGGCCTCTTCATGGCCTCGCACCGCATCCCAGCGGCGTTGGGCGTAAAGGATGCATTGACCCGCACGCTTGGCCCGCGCGGCTATACCGTGGCCTTCAGCGTGATGTCGATCCTGCTGTTGTGGTGGGTGATCGCCGCCGCCGGGCGCGCACCGGTGGTCACGCTCTGGGAACAATCGCCGCTGTCGCGCTGGGGCGTGAACATCGCCATGCCGCTGGCCATCGCGCTTGCGGCTTTCGGCACCATGGCGCCCAACCCCTTCGCCTTCGAGGGCCGCGCCAAGGGCTTCGATCCGGCCCATCCCGGCATCGCCGGGGTCACACGGCAGCCGCTGCTTTGGGCGCTGCTGCTGTGGTCCGGCGCGCACCTTTGGGCCAACGGAGACTTGGCGCATGTCATCCTGTTCGCCACCTTCGCGCTGTTTTCGGCGCTTGGGATGAAAATCGTCGAAACGCGCCGTCGCCGCCTGATGGGCCCGCAAGATTGGGACAGGCTCAGCGCGCAGTCCGGGCTTTTTCCCTTTGCCGCGCTCGTCACGGGCCGCTGGAAACCCAGCGCCGCGCCGTCATGGCCGCGCCTTGCGATCACGCTGGCGGGCTGGGCCGTGCTCTGGCACCTGCATGCGCCGGTGATCGGCGTCTATCCCGCGCCCTGATCCTCCTGATCGCGGAACGCCACGGCCAGTTCCTCGGGCAGGTCGAACTCCTCAAGCACGCGCGCCCGGCCCTCGGCCGACATCTTGCGCGCTGTGCGCTTCACGATCTTGTCCAGCGCCTCGGGCGATTGCGTGCCCGAGAACGGCGCGAAATACCACTTGAGAAAGACGAAACAGATCACGTCCTCAAGCGCCTGCACCTCTGCATCGCGCTTGATCCCCTCCTTGCGCAGCAAAACTCCTGCGCGTTCACAATCCTCGGGCCCATACCCCGCCTCGGCCATGATCGCGGCCACCCGCGCCCCGTGCCGCCGCCCCTGTTCGCGGCGCCAGTCGAGGTATCCGGCGCGCCCTTCGGGAAAGTCCTTTCGCGGCAACATCCAACGCTCGATATGCTGGCCGCGCGCGGCGATGCGCAGCACATCCGACGCCTCGGGAAACAGCCGGTCCACCTCGCTCGTCATCCGCTCGCCGTAAAGCAGGGCGGCAGGGCGGCCTTCGCTGGTATCCGGGTCGGCGGTATTGGCCGCATCGATCGCGGTAATCGCCGCGTCAAGCCGGGCACTCATGGCTTGCTCCATGCGTTGGCCGGATCGTCCTCGGCGTAGTCGCGCAGCACCGCCAGATCGTTGATCTCGGCCGTTTCGCGGGTCACATTGACCCCCAGGGTTTTCAACTTGCCGAACGCCCGGCTCAGGCTCTCGGGCTTCATGCCAAGGCGCCCCGCGATCAGCACCTTGTCATAGGGCAGGCGCACCGTGCAGGACCCGTCGCAATCGTCGTGATCGCAATCACACAGTTCAAGCAGGAATTCCGCAACGCGCTGCGCCCCGGTGCGGGCCTTCAGCGCCTCGACCTGTGCGACCAGCGAATGCAGATGGGTGAAGGTCGCCGAAAGGATCGCCAGCGCCATCTCGTGGTTCTCGCGGATCATCCGAATGAAAATGGACGCATCAATGCGGATCACACGGCAATAGGTCGCCGCCTCGGCCGACACGGGATAAACGTTGTCATGAAAGGCCACCGCCTCTCCGAAACTACGCCCTCTGGTGAACACGCCGACGATCGCTTCGGAACCGCTGGGCGAAATCCGGTAGAGCTTCACCCAGCCTTCGGCAACGATATAGATCGCGCGCGCGCGCTCCCCCTGCAAGAAAATCGTCGCCCCACGATCGAATTCCAGCGCATGGGCATTGGCGATCAGCGTGTCCTTCAGATCGCCGGGCAACTTCTCCAGAAGAAGGCTCTCCGCCGCGATCTGGCGATCCTTTTCGCGCATTGCCACCATTGTTCCCTCGGTCCTCACTCCGTCTCCACCTCCTTTATCAGTGGCACTTATGGGCCGCCCGCGTCCAGAGGTGTCAATCAATCAAAAGGCGAAATATTGCTGTTCCTGCACCGCCGGGTCCTGCTGGAAAACGTCACGGTCAGGGCCTTCTAAGCGGTTGAAATTCAGCGCGACGGCACGACTACGGGCAAGGTTGGGCTGGCGGGCGCTGAAAGTTTCGGGCAAACTGCCCCGGACTATGAAACCGCCCGCCATGCCGGGCCCAAGAGGAGCGGTTCCGATGCTGGATATTTCTGTTCACAAGGTGGCGCAGGTCATCCTGATGGCGCGTGAGCTTGACCGGGCCGAAGGCGAATTGCGCGGCTTCATCGACCGGCTGACCGAAGAAGAACAGGCCAGCCTTGTCGCAGTGATGTGGATCGGGCGCGAAAGCTTTACCGCGGATGAGATCGAAGAAGCCAAGCGCACCGCGCTTGCCGAAGCGACGACTCCGACTGCCGATTACCTTATCGGTACGCCGCATCTGTCCGATCATCTTGAAAACGGCCTCGAAGAGCTGGGCCTCTCTGCCTCGGATGATGAAGATGATCTGATGCGCCGGGGCTGAGCCGCACGGCACCCCTCACAGCCTATTTCACAGCTTCAGATTTTCCAAACCGGGCCTTGGCCGGGGCGTATTTGGCTGCGCCGATGCCCGTTTTCCCGGCGCTCACGCCGAGTTCACGTTTATTTTGGCACCCTTCCACGCGGCGTGGCTTATCCGCAAGACGCGGCTTTAATGGCGCTAATTGCGCCAATAAAATAAGGAAATACCTGCTTTCTGGCCGGTCCGCGCATCCCTAAATCAAAAGCCGCGTTTCGCGTCATCGGGCCTGCATTGATCGAAATTACTTCGGAACGTTTCCGCTCGGGGCGGTGTTGGCTCCCCGACAAGACGATGATCGTCTGAACGAACTAAGGAGTAACGAATATGACCCGCACTATTGCAACCATCGGTACCATTGCTGCCCTGATGACCTCGACCGCCGCTTTCGCCGAGACCACCGCGAATGGCCCCCGTGGCGCCGACATGATGCAGCAAAGCACGACTGGCCAGACCCAATATGAATCGACCGCCGACAACGCGGCCAGCCCTTCGACCGACTACCGCGTCGATGGCGTCCGCAAGGAAACCGTGTTTGGCAAGGACGACAAATCGGCCAATGGCCCGCGTGGCGAAGCCAATGCCATGACCGGCAGCAGCTTCTACATCTTGAGCACGTCGGGTGAGCAGCAGATTGACCCCAGCACCAATGGCCCGCGCGGCGAGCGGATGAATGAAAAGGAAACCATGGGTCAGACCGAATACGAGTCGACCGCCGGCGACGCAGCCAGCCCCTCGACCGACTACCGCGTCAATGGCGTGCGTAAGGAAAGCGTGTTTGAAGGCGAGAGCGACACCGCCAACGGCCCGCGCGGTTCCTGATCTACCGCATTGCCCGGCTTGAGAGCCGCGCATTGATCCAAGGCCCCGGGGTTCGCGCCCCGGGGCTTTTTCGTTTCCGCACCCTTCCGGCGCCAAGGAACGACGCCAATTCTTGCTTTTTTACCACCCACCGGTGGCAAAACCGGGTCTTTTGGGCCGCCGGTTCCACCCATTTCCTGAAACAAACCACCGGGTTCCAACAAGCCGTTGTGATCGGGTTGTGCGCGCCCTCAAATCGGCACCGATCCGACCCCTTGCACAGGCCTTTACAAGCCCCCCTGACGCACAATTTTCGCCCCCGGGTCAGACATGATCAATGGCTGCAAAATAAGTGGAAACTTACGAATTCGACCTGTGATCTCAGCACTTTAACGCAAATGTTTCTGCCGCTCACGTTCTGGTTTTCGCGCGTGATTTGTAAATTATTTTCCCCTCCCCAGATTGGTTTCACAACGACCACCACAGACCCCGGCGGTCGGACCCAAACACAAATTGCCTTCGGGCACAGGAGAGAAAAAATGAAACTGATGATCGCAACGCTCGGCACCGCAGCAGCCCTGATGACCGCCACCGCAGCTTCGGCTGACTACACCTATCAGGACCAGTACATGACCAACCTGAACGGGACGACCACAGGCGAAGCAAAGCTGGTCTCGATCTCGAATGAACCCGCTGGCCCCTCGTCCGATTTCAGCGTCGAAGGCGTGCGCCAGTTCACCGTGTTCTCGGGCAGCGACATGACTGCTGATGCACTCGGCCCGCGCGGCGGCCGCTAATTCCACCCCATCCGCGCGGCAAGCGCCGTGCACAATATGACGCCATGACGCCCTCGAAGGGCATAGGAGAGAAAAAATGAAACTGAAGATCGCAACGCTCGGCGCCGTAGCCGCCCTGATGACCGCCACCGCAGCCTCGGCTGACTACACATATCAGGATCAATACAACGACACCCCCGCGAAACTGACCGAAGGTCAGGCCAAGTTCGTCTCGACCGAAAATGAAACCGCCGGCCCGTCGAGCGATTTTCGCGTCGAAGGCGTGCGCAAGGTCACGATCTTTACCGATGACGCTCCGGCGACCGACGCACTCGGACCGCGCGGCGGCCGCTGATCACGGATCGCGCAGGGCATCGCCCGCGCAACGCAAAACGCCCCGGGGACAACCCCGGGGCGCATTTTATTCAGGGGGCCTTGGTTCAGGCCTCGTCGACGATCTGCATATGCTGCGCCAGCGTATCGATCTCGCCCAGCCACGCCTCGACCAGCTTTGGATCGGACGGCGCCGCGCTCACCCCGGCAGGGATCTCGCGCGCCAGAACCGATTTAATCGCCAGCGACACCGGCACCGACACCAGCCGCGCCATCGCCGTGCCGCGCGCATCGCCCCAGGCGTCCATGACATAGGTCTTGTGCCATTTGGTCTCGCCATCGCGCTCGGCCTTGAGCGAAACGCACAGGATCACGCGATCCGGCTCATCCTCTTCATAGGCGTTCTCGGCCAGCAGCTTCGCCGCGATCTCTTCGATCCGCGCGTCGCTGGCGGTGCCCACCTCGGCGAAAATATCCGACCACGCATCGGCCCAACCATTCAGGCGCAGCGTGCCACGCACGAAATCCCGCACCTTCCATTCCGGCGCGAAATGATACTGCTCGATGAAGGGAAGGCTGTCACGGTTGGGATAAACCTCGAAATCTTCCGCAGTGGGCAGCGGCGCGGTATAGGTGCTGATCGCATCCCAAGGCTTGCTCACGTTCAGTTCCGCGAAATTGCGGATCGAACGCGACGGCGAGCGTAGCGCCTTCAACACCCCCGCCGGCGCCCACGAGAACTTGTAACGGAACGCGTTGGCGATCTTGGGCACACCGCCGCAATAGGACAGGAACGAAATCTCGTTCCCGGCGTCATAAGCGTCCGAGGCGCGATATTCTTCAACCAGCTTATGCGCCATCAAATGATCGATCCCCGGATCGAGCCCGACCTCGTTGACGAAGCTCAGCCCCTTGTCCCGCGCCGCCGCGTCCAGCGCCCGCATCTCGGGCGAGATGTAAGAGGACGACACGAAATGCGCGCCCTTGGCTAGGCAGGCCTCGGCAATCGCAACGTGCCAGTCGCCGGGCAGCATCGAAACCGCGACGTCGCCGGGTTCCAGCGCCTCGCTCAGCGCCTCCAGCGAAAACGGCCGGATGTCCTTGGCCAGATCGCCCACCGCCTCGCGGGCCTTTTCGGGCGTGCGGTTCCAGACAACAACGGGCTGGCCCTCTTCCAGAAGGCGGCGCAGGCCGGGAATGGATGACAGGCCAGTGCCGCACCAGTGAATGGTCATGGGTTCATACCTCCTTGATATGTTTCTTGAATTCCGCCTCGGCCCGGCCCCAGACACCGCTGTCCAGATCGCTCAGCGTCTTGAGCGAGGGCAGAAGCTGGGCGGCGTAATCCTGAGAGCTTTCGACCGGCAACATCGAGGGCAGGTTGTCGATCGCCATCACGTCGAGCGGCGGCGCCTCATAGGTGCGCACCACCGGTTCCTCCCATGTGGTCGCCTCGGAATAGATCGGCACCGGGTTGTAATCGCTGTCCGGGTCGCAGGCGATATCGCCGATTGCGGTCAGGCTGCGCTTTGCTCCCAAGGCTTCGCGCGGCACGAAAACCGGCGTGCCGGGGCGCGCGAAGATGCAGTTAAAGAACAGGTCATGATCCAGAATCTCGGGGAAGGGGCCGCCATGGGCGGTCTCGGCCATGTCCCACTTGGTCACCTCGACCCCCAGCGCCTCGCACAGGTCCGCCGCGCCGGTGCCGACCCGGCCCAACGCACCGATGACGATGGCGTCGGGGCGCGGTTTGCCGGTGGCGTCCAGATCGGCGCGCAACTCGGCCAATAGCGCATCCTTGCCGGGATAGGCATGTACCGGGCCGCATTGCCCGCCATGCTGCTGCGCCACCCATGCCTTGATCGTTACCGCCGCCCCGGCATACCCGGCCCAATAGCCAAACGCGGCCACGCGCCGTCCCTGCTCATCGACAAGGTATTCCAGATCGTAAAGCGTGCCACCGCCCGCCTTGAACCGCTTCAGCAGTGCCTTGCCCGAATGCTGCCCCTTGAAGGCATGGCCAAACATGATGTGGCGATGCGGCAGCGGCGTCCCATCATCAGGAAGCTCTTTCAGGCCAAAGATGATCGCATCGTGCGGCGCCTCGGGCCAGCTGTTCTCGGGCGCGACTTCGACACCGGCATCGCGGTAACCCTGCATCGGGATCGCCCGCGTGCGGCTTTCCTCGACGGTCACGCGCATCCCGGCGTTGATCAGCGCCTTCGCGCCTTCGGGGGTCAGTCCGACACGGTCTTCGTTGGGGCGTTGTTCGGCGCGCAGCCAGAGATGGGTCATCCTCGTCTCCTATACGTGAGTGCGCGCATGGGCGCGGTCAGGGGCATCAAGATGCGGCACCGCGTTGAACGCGCCCAGCATCGTCATGCCGTGCACATGATCGACACGGTGCATCGACGAATTCATCACCTGCAACATGATCTTGGACAAGCCGCCGTTCTGCAGGTCGAGAATATGACGCACCGCCATTCCGATCACCCCGCCCGATGTCACGGCCAGAACCCGGCCATGCCCGGCGCAAATCTCGTTGACCAGATCGTTGACCCGGGCCGAAAAATCGCCAAACCGCTCGGGCACCCCCGGCAACAGGTCGCGGCTCCAGTGGTCCATCACCTCGGGCAGGTGCCTTGCGAATTCCGTTGGTTCCTGCGGCGCGGGAATGCCGAACTGGCTCTCCAGCGCCTCGGCCAGAGCAAAGTACTGCAACTCGTCCAGCCGCTCGTCCACTTCGAACCCATCGTAGCCCATCGAGCGGGCCGTCTCCTGCTGGCGCGAAAGAGAGCCAGTCAAAACCCGGTCGAACTGTGGGTTGGTCGCGCGCATATGCTCGCCCAGCCATGCGGCCTGCTGGTGGCCAAGATCGGAAAGCCGATCATAGCTCTCTTCATCGGTCGCATGGGAATTCGCCTGCCCATGCCTTACAAGGATCAATTCCGCCATTCGTCGAGACTCGCCTTTGTTTGGTTGCCGCCTTGGTAGGCGAGCGAGGCGCGCGTGGAAAGGGGGGGACGCCTCCGGCGGGAGTATTTGAGGAAAAATGAAAGCGGGCGCATCTTTCATTTTTCCCAAAAATACTCCGGGGTGTGGGGCAGCGCCCCACTTCCGTCCCCCGACACGCGCCCTGCGGGGCGCAGAAACCCGAACACGCGCCCATCGGGGCGCAGCAAATTGACCGTCGTCGCGCAGCGGCGTATCCCGGTGCAGAAAGCGAAGGAGAGCCGCGCCATGATCCCCGAAATCCCCGTGAACCCCGAAAGATTTCTGGCCGATCTGCACCAGTTGCGCACGTTCGGCGCAAGCGGCATCGGGCGCGGCGTTGTCCGGCCCGCGTTCTCGGATGCCGACATTGCCGCGCGCCAGTGGCTGGCCGGGCGGATGGAGGAAGCGGGTCTTCGACCACATTACGATCCGATGGGAAGCCTGTTCGGGCTGGCCGAAGGCCGCTCGCTTCTGCTCGGGTCGCACACCGACAGCCAGCCCGAGGGCGGCTGGCTCGATGGCGCGCTGGGCGTGATCGCGGCGCTCGAAGTGGCGCGCGCGACGCGAGAGGCAGGCGGGCCCGCGGTCTCGGTCGTCTCGTTTCAGGATGAAGAGGGCCGCTTTGGCGTCACCACCGGAAGCACCGTCTGGTCAGGCGCGATGGGGCTTGATGATGCCGATGCGCTGACCGATCCCGCCGGCATCCCGCTGGTCGAGGCGCGCATGAAGATGGCGCACTTGCTGCATGATTTCGTCGACCCCGCGCAGTTCTCGGGCTTCATCGAAATGCATATCGAGCAGGGTCCATGGCTGGACGAGGCGGGCGAGGCGGCGGGCGTCGTCACCGGCATTGTCGGCATCCGCGACATGCGCATCACCATGACCGGCCAACAGAACCACGCTGGCACCACACCGATGCACCTGCGCCGCGATGCGTTCCAGGCGCTGGCCGCCTTCAACGCCGTGATCGAAGAACGCTTCCGCAACATCGTCACACCCGAAACGGTCTGGACCATCGGCCATGTCTCGCTGCATCCCAACGCCCATTCCATCGTGCCCGGGCGCGCAAGCTTTTCGATGCAGTGGCGCGACCGCGACGCAGATCGGCTGTGCCGGATGGAGGGGATCATCCGTTCCACTGCCCAAGAGGTGGCCGAGGCGCGCGGAATGGACCTTGAATTCGGTCAGATGCTCGGGCTGGAGCCGGTCGAGATGGACAAGGACCTGCGCGCCGCGCTCGAAGCCTCGGCCGAGGTCACAGTGCCGGGGAAATGGCGCGCGATGCAATCGGGCGCGCTGCATGATGCCAGCAACGTCGCCGCGCACATGCCGGTGGCGATGCTGTTCGTGCCTTCGATCAACGGTCTGAGCCACGTGTTCGAAGAGGACACCGACGAGCGCGATCTCGTCACCGGGTTGCGTATCCTCGCCGGGGCTGTGGCGCGTCTGACCTAGGTGGCGGGCCGCAAGCGGTGCGACGGGTGCACTCCCGCATCCAACATCGGCGAAATTGCCAGTGAAGTTGCCAGTGAACTTGCCAGTGAAGTTGCCGGTGCGGCCATTGCTGTCGAGGGGGCCGCACCGGCGGCAAGGCCCGCCGGGGAGCGGTGGCAGGGCCTCTGGTATCGGGCGTTCAGGTCTGGCCGACTGCGGCAGACAAGTGCGCCGATCGCTGCGCTGCCGGGGCTGCGCGTTTCATTCCAAGCCTAACAGCCGCGCCGGATTTCACCTAAAGTTTTGTCACGCCAGTGGATAAATCTGCCCGTGACGTTGCGTATCGGGCTGTGTCAGCTCCAGCTTACATCGCCAAGAAAGATATACCCCGCGCCATAGATCGTCTTGATCAGGCGCGGTGCCTTGGGGTCTTCGCGCAGCTTGGTGCGCAGCCGCGAAATCCGCACATCCATCGCCCGATCAAAGCTTTCGCCCGCCGCGCCGCCCAGCATTTCCTGCATCATCGCGCGCGAGATCAGCCGCTTGGGCCGTTCCAGGAACAGCCGAAGCACCTCGCCCTCGGCATGGGAAAAGGGGGTCTCCTGCCCGTCTTCGTCGGTCAGGGTGTAACTCTCGAACCGGGCGGTCCAGCCGTTGAAATGGGCGGTCTGGCCCGATTGCGACGCGATAGAGGAATTGCGCAGCCGGGCACGAACGCGGGCTACCACTTCGGCCGGATCAAACGGCTTGATGATGTAGTCGTCGGCCCCAAGTTCAAGCCCCGTCACCCGGTCCTGCACCTGCGCACGCCCGGAAATGATGATCACGCTCGCCCCCTGTTCGAGCGCCAGCCGATGCACCAAAGACAGCCCGTCCCGGTCCGGCAGGGATAGGTCGACAAGGCAGACATCGGGCGTTGTGGTCTTCAGCGCGGCTTCGAATTCGGTGGCGCGGGCAAAGGCGCGGGTGCGAAACCCCGCCTCATTCAGCGCGTCCGAAAGCATGGACCGGATTGCCGGTTCATCGTCGAGGATCGTGACGAGGGGGGGCTCCTTGGTCATGCGGTTCGTCCTCGGTCAATGTTGTCGGTGCGGCGCCGGCCCTTGCACGCAGGCAGATATGGGGGCAGCCCCCATGCGCAGGGTCGAGTGGGGGCCAGCCCCCACACCCCCGGGATATTTCCAGTCAGATGAAGAGGCAAGGGGCACGACGCACTCCAAGCGTATCGCGGCCCTTGGCTGCGGCGGTGAACCTTTGCCGTTCGGACACCCCGCGCCGGGTCTTCAGCCAGAGATCTGCCCCAGAAACCGGCCCAGCTGTTGGGCGCTGAAGGGCTTGGCCAGTACCGGGGCGCAGGTCAGGGCCTGTTCGTGCAGCGGGTCCGAGGCGGGCAGGGATGTCATCAGGTAGAACGGCGGATGCGCAGCAGGAAGGCGCTTGGCAAGGTCGATTCCGGTGGCGCTGCCTTCAAGCGTGATATCCGACAGGATCAGCGCGATATCGGGCAATGTGGTGGCCAGCGCCAGCGCCTCGTCGACCGAAGACGCCTCGATCACCGAATGGCCCAGATCGGTCAGCATGGCGCGGATCGTGGCGCGCAAATCGTCGCTGTCCTCGACCAGCAGGACAAGGCCGGGCGCTGTGGGCGCAGGTGCCGGGCGGCGTGGAAGGCGCAGGGTGACCTTGCCGCCCTGTCGTGTGCTGCCCACGCTCCGGTTGGCCAGTGTCACGTGCCCCCCTGCCAGCTTGGTGTTGTCATAGACCGAGGCAAGGCCAAGGCCGGACCCTTCGCCACCCTTGGTGGTGAAGAACGGCTCGAACGCATGGGCCAGCGCCTCGTCGGAAAAACCCGGGCCGCTATCGCTGACGGCAAACTCGATCCACGTATCCTGTACCGGCCGCGCCGTAAGGGTGATCGTGCCATGTGGTGCACAGGCATCGCGGGCATTCAGCACGAGGTTGAGCAGCGAATCCTGCAACAGCCCCGGATCGAGCATCAGCGGCATTTCGGGGATCAGCGTGTTGACCGAAAGCGTAACCCCGTCGGGCAGGGCGGCCCGCGCCAGTGTTTCGAAATCGCGCAGGAACGCCGGGATATCGGTGGGCCGGGGGGCCAACGCACGCGCGCTCGTCATGTCGGCGATCCGGTTCAGAAGGGTGCCGCCGCGCCGCGCCGCCGCCAGCGTCGCCGCGATCAACTCCTGCGCCTCTTGGCCGGTCGATGTCTCATCGACCAGCCGCGCAAGGCGCGATTGGGTGCCAAGGACGATGGTCAGCAGGTTCGCGAAATCATGCGCCAGCCCCGAGATCATCCGCGCCGCGATTTCGCGGCGCCGATGCTGTTGAAGCGAGGCGCGGGTCTGGCTTTCCTCGGTCACGTCCGTGGACAGGATGTAAGCGCCCCCAGTGGACGGATCTGGCGTCAGCGCGACCCGGATCCGGCGCGAACTGGGCTCGTGGTTGAATTCGAAAACGGTCGCCGCGCCCGCGACGGCCCGCTCAAGATGCGGCGCGATCGCGCGCCAAGGTTGCGGCCCCAGCACATCCTTGGCCCTCAGCCCGACCGGATCGGGCTTGGATCCGGGCATCACCGAACTGACCCGCCGGTTGGAAAAGGTATAGACGAAATCCGGTCCGACATGGGCGATATGGGCCGGCATCATCTCGGTCACAAGCCGGGTGCGGGCCTCGATCTCGGTCAACTCGCGCTTGGCCTCTTCCAGCGCCGCGACGGTCGCGCCCAGCTTGCGGTTGGTGGCCGAAAGCTCTTCTGCATGTTCGATCAGCTTGCCCGAAAGCTCTTCCGAACGGGCGCGCAACAGCTGTTCGGCGCGTTTCGTGGCGGTGATGTCGGTGTAAACCGTGACCCAGCCGCCCTGCGGCAGGGGCGAGCCTTCGACACTGATCGTGCGGCCATTGGCGCGGGTGCGCTCCATATAATGCGGCTCGAAGGCGCGGGCGGTTTCGACGCGCTCGCGCACGAACTGGTCAAGATCGTCGATTGGCCCATATTCGCCATGACTGGCATTGTAGCGGATGGTCTCGGCGAAATCGGCGCCCGGCATGGTCAGCGACACCGGAAGCGAGAACATGTCGCGAAATTGCGCATTGGCGATCACCAGCTTGAGATCGCGGTCATAGATCGACAGAGCCTGCTGAATAAGGTTCAGCCCGGCCATCGTCATGGCGTGGGTATCCTTGGGCGTGGTCGGCATCGGCTCTCCCCTTGGTCAAATGGGTAACGGATGGCACGCGCATGGAAAAGGCCCGACTGCCCATATTGGCGTCAAGATCATGGGCAGGGCGCAGTTAACTGCAGGGGGCGGGTGGCTCCTCCGTTGTGCGTCCGATGCCAATCCCTACACTGCGCAAGACAGCGTCGGACAACGGTTGCGCCCTATGATACCCCGGTCCCAAAGTGAAACTTCCGACGGAATCCCCGGCGGCCCACGTTAAAGTTACGTGACCGCGAAACCGCATAACCCTTCGAGGCCCGATAGATGG
Organism: Rhodalgimonas zhirmunskyi; assembly: GCA_030848925.1. GTDB lineage: Bacteria > Pseudomonadota > Alphaproteobacteria > Rhodobacterales > Rhodobacteraceae > Rhodalgimonas > Rhodalgimonas zhirmunskyi. Next base: position 584,658 of record JANFFA010000003.1, on the reverse strand, counting down.
TTGCTGATAACGAAGATATCTCCGCGAAAATCGGATTGAAAAAGACGCGCCGCGTCCCTTGGTTGTGGATCGGCCTCGTCGTCGTGGCGCTGGGCGCGGGGGCGACATACTACCTGTCGCAATCGGGCAGCGCGGCCAAGAAGCAGGCCTTCGTCACCGAACCGGTCACGCGGATGGATATGATCGTCACGGTTTCGGCCGTCGGCACGATCGAGCCGACCGACATGTTCGATATCTCGTCCGAACTCTCCGGCACGATCTCCGAGGTGCTGGTGGATTACAACGACACGGTCAAGGTGGGCGACGTGATGGCGCGCCTCGACACGACCAAGCTTGAAGCCGAACGCGCGGTGAAACAGGCCTCTTACGAAAATGCGATCGCCGGTGTGGCGATGGCGCGCGCAACGCTGGAAGAGTCGCGCAAAACCTATCAGCGCGGACTGGAATTGAAGGCCCGCGGCGTGGAATCCGAAACCACCTTCTTCGCGCAAGAGGCCGCCTACACGCGCGCGCAGGCCGATTTGCAGGCAGCGCTTGCCTCGCAACGGGTGGCAAAAGCCAACCTCGCCTATGTCGATGTCGATCTGGCGAAATCCTGTATTTGCAGCCCGGTGAACGGCATTGTGCTGGACCGTGACATCGACCCGGGTCAGATCGTCGCCGCCTCACTTTCCGCGCCGACCTTGTTCACAGTAGCCGAAGACCTCACCCGGATGGAGCTTCAGGTCTATGTCGACGAGGCAGATATCGGCATGGTCGCGGTCGGCCAAGAGGCCACTTTCACCGTCGATGCCTATGACGAGCGTAGCTTCCCGGCGCGTATCCTTCAGGTGCGCTTTGCCAGTGAAACGGTCGATGGCGTGGTCAGCTACAAGGCGATCCTGAGCGTCGAGAACGAGGACCTTCTGCTGCGCCCGGGCATGACGGCATCCGCCGATATCGTCGTCGCTGCGGTTGAAAACGCGCTGGTGGTGCCCAGCGCCGCCCTGCGCTATGCGCCCGCCGCCGCCGAAGGCACGGGGGGTGCGGGGGGTGGCTCGGGTCTGATCGGCATGGTGATGCCGCGCCCGCCCAGCGGCGGCGATGCGAAGGGCAACACCAGCGGCAAGGCCGTTTACGTGCTGCGCAATGGCGTGGCGGAACGGGTGCCAGTCACGGTGGGCGAAAGCGATGGCACCAAGACGGTGATCACCTCGGGCGAGTTGAGCGAAAGTGATCTGGTCATCACGGACGAATTCGATGCCAGTTGATCCTTCAGGCGACCGGGCGGCCAAAATCGCCACCGATCCACCGCTTATCGAGGTGCGCGACATCACCCGCATCTATGGCACGGGCGAGGCCGAGGTGCGCGCGCTCGACGGCGTGTCGTTCGATATCCGTCCCGGTGAATTCGTTTCGGTGATGGGCCCGTCCGGTTCGGGCAAATCCACCGCTCTGAATGTGCTGGGCTGTCTCGATAGCCCGACCTCGGGGCACTATCTTTTCAACGGGGTCGAAGTCGGCGGGCTGGACGGCGATCAGCGCGCTCTTCTGCGTCGGCATTACCTTGGCTTCATCTTCCAAGGCTACAACCTTCTGCCGCGCACAACGGCGCTGCAAAACGTCGAGCTGCCCCTGATCTACAAGGGGATGAGCCGCGAAGAACGCGAAACCCGCGCCATTGCGGCGCTCGACAAGGTCGGGCTGGCGCAGCGCGCGCATCACGATCCCTCGCAGCTTTCGGGCGGCCAGCAGCAGCGCGTCGCCATCGCCCGCGCGCTGGCGGGCGATCCGCAGGTCATCCTCGCGGATGAGCCCACCGGCAACCTCGATACCAAGCGCTCGGTCGAGATCATGGAACTGATGGTCGAACTGAACCAATCCGACGGGATCACCATCGTCATGGTCACGCACGAAGACGACATGGCCGAATTCGGCTCGCGTCTCATCTGGATGGTGGACGGCAAGGTCGAAAGCGACCGCCCCACCAAGAGGGCCGCCTGATGCTTTGGGAAACCGTCAAACTTTCGGTGCAATCGATCCTGCGCAACCCGATGCGCAGTTTCCTGACTGTGCTGGGCGTGGTGATCGGGGTGGCCGCCGTGATCGCCATGGTCACTGTCGGCAATGGATCTTCCGCGCAGGTCACGTCCGATGTCGAAAGCCTTGGCGCGAACCTGCTCACCCTGCAACCGGGCCAAAGCCGTATGGGACCGGGCAGCAGCGATGGCGGCGCCGCGCGCCCCTTCGCATTGTCCGATGTCGATGCCATCCTCGATCAGGTCAACTCGGTTTCCGTGGCGGTGCCCACCGGCACGCAATCCATCGTCGCCGTGTTTGAGGGCGAGAATTACCAAACCACCGTGACCGGCACCCAAAACGGCTATTTCGAAGCCCGCGACTGGGGGCTCAGCGCCGGACGCCTGTTTTCCAGCGCCGAGGAAAAAGGCAAATCCGTCTGCATCATCGGTGAAACGGTGCGAGACGAATTGATGGGCCGCGCCGACCCGATCGGGCAGAAAATCCGCATCGAAAGCCTTAACTGCACTGTCATCGGCCTGCTCGAGGTCAAGGGCGCCAACACCTTCGGCATGGATCAGGATGACACCGTCATCATGCCGTTCAAGACCTTCGCGCGGCGCATCGCTGGATCGACCGATGTCTCGTCGATCACGCTGTCGGTGCGCGATGGCTATTCCTCGGACCGCGCGATTGATGACCTGACCGCGCTGATGCGCGAGATCCGTCGCATTGATCCGGGCGAAGATGATGATTTCTCGGTCCGAGACACCGCACAGATCGCCGCAATGCTCAGCAGCGTGACTTCGGTTCTGACGGGGCTTTTGTCGGCGGTGGCGGCGGTCAGCCTGCTGGTGGGCGGGATCGGGATCATGAACATCATGCTCGTCTCGGTCACCGAACGGACCCGCGAAATCGGCATCCGAATGGCCGTAGGCGCGCAGGCCAGCCAAGTCCTTCTGCAATTTCTGGTCGAGGCGATCGTGCTGTCCACTTTGGGTGGGTTGCTCGGCATCGCGCTGGGGCTGGCGATGGGGGCTGTGGGTTCGGCCATGCTGAACGTGCCGTTCATTCCCGACGCGGGCACGATAGCGCTGGCTTTCGGGTTTTCGGGTATGGTGGGGGTCGTTTTCGGCTATTTCCCCGCCCGCGCCGCCGCAAGGCTCGACCCGATCGAAGCACTGCGCCACTAGGCGCCTGTCCCCTCGCGACACCTGTGCCGGTTTCCGGATTGGAGCGGGCTAAACCCCTATTATAAACGTATTTCAACGCACCCCCGCGCGATGCTTCGGTTGGTCCACTTTGGGGGCCGGCGGCCCTGTTCCGGGCCCTCCGTAGGGCACCCACACAGGGGGGCGAACCCGCCGATTAACGCAGTCAAGCGGCGCTGTAACAATTCGTTAGATTCTTGAAAACTTGGCGCAAGACTTGACGGCGACCTTCGATCCCGCACCCTTTGGCACGAGGAGAATCATCCCGTGTCAATCGGGGGAGGGTCCGCAGGGGAGCGGGCCGATGGGAGGAGAGAACGTGACGGCATCGTCTGACGCCGCCGGTGGATATCAGTCCATCCCGGCGCTTTTGCAGCGTAACGCGCGCGAATTCGGCTCGAAGGCCGCGTATCGCGAAAAGGAATTCGGCATCTGGCAAACTTGGAGCTGGGCCGAGACCGAGAAAGAAGTCGAGGCGCTAGCCCTCGGTCTGATCAACCTCGGTGTGAACGAGGGCGATTTCATCGCCATCATCGGGCGCAACCGGCCGCATTTCTACTGGTCGATGGTCGCCGCGCAGGCGGTCGGCGCGATCCCTGTGCCGCTCTATAATGACAGCGCCGCAGAAGAGATGGCCTATGTGCTGGAACATTGCGGTGCGCGCTTCGCCATCGTCGAGGATCAGGAACAGGTCGACAAGGTGATCGAAGTGCAGGACCGCCTGCCGCAATTCGAGCACATGATCTACATCGATCCGCGTGGCCTGCGCAAATACGATCACCGCGTCCTGCACGAATTCGCCAAGGTTCAAAATCAGGGCCGCGCGGCCCATGACGAACTGATCGGAGAGCTGAAACAGCGCCGCGAAAAGCTCAAGATCGATGATCAATGCGTGATGCTCTACACCTCGGGCACGACGGGCAAGCCCAAGGGCGTGGTGCTGAGCAACCGCAACATCATCCGCTCGGCCCAGAACGCCAGCGAGTTCGACAAGCTCGGCCCGGGGGATGAGGTTCTGGCCTACCTGCCGATGGCATGGGTGGGCGATTTCATCTTCTCGATCGGGCAGGCCTATTGGACGGGCTTCTGCGTCAACTGCCCCGAAAGCCCCGAAACGATGATGATCGACCTGCGCGAAATCGGGCCGACCTATTACTTCGCCCCGCCGCGCGTGTTCGAAACCCAGCTGACCAGCGTGATGATCCGGATGGAGGATGCAGGCCCGCTGAAATATGCGCTGTTCCACCATTTCATGGAATTCGCCCGCTCGGGCGCGGGCGAGAAATACGGCATGCCCAAGCGCAGCCTTGCAAAGCCCGACCTCAAGCGGCGTATCAAGCAGGCGTGGAAATTCGCAATGGGCGTGGGCTTTGCCGCCGAAACACTGATCGAAAACGCGATCCGGCTGTTCTTCGTGCGCCTGCGTCACCCGCTGGCCGTGCGTGAGCATTTCAAGGCCCGCGATCCGATCCTTCTGAACCTCTATCCCGAACCCGTGCGCAGCTATTTCAAGTATCGCATGGGCGAGGTGCTGATCTATGGCCCGCTGAAAAACACGCTTGGCCTTTCCCGCGTGCGCGTCGGTTATACGGCGGGCGAGGCGATCGGCCCGGAAATCTTCGATTTCTACCGCTCGCTCGGCATCAACCTCAAACAGCTCTACGGCCAGACGGAAGCCTCGGTGTTCATCACCGTGCAGCCCGATGGCGAAGTGCGTGCCGACACCGTCGGCGTGCCCGCGCCCGAGGTCGAAATCAAGATCACCGACGAGGGCCGGATCTACTACCGCAGCCCGGGCACTTTCGTCGAATATTACAAGAACCCGGAAAGCACGGCCGACACAAAGGATGCCGAAGGCTGGGTCGATACCGGCGATGCCGGCTTCTTCGAGGAGGGCACTGGCCACCTGCGCATCATCGACCGCGCCAAGGATGTGGGCAAACTGGCCAACGGCGCGATGTTCGCGCCCAAGTATGTAGAGAACAAACTGAAGTTCTATCCCGACATCCTTGAAGCGGTGCTGTTCGGTGCGGATCGCGATTTCTGCGTGGCGTTCATCAACATCGACCTGACGGCAGTGGGCAACTGGGCCGAGCGCAACAACATCGGCTATTCCTCCTATCAGGAACTGGCGGGCCACCCGAAAGTGCTGGCCTCGATTCAGGAACATGTCGAGACGGTGAACCGCTCGGTGGCCGAAGATGCGATGCTGTCGGGCTGTCAGATCCACCGCTTCGTGGTGCTGCACAAGGAACTCGACGCCGACGATGGCGAAATGACACGGACCCGCAAGGTGCGCCGTGCCTTCGTCGCCGACAAGTTCAACGACATCGTCACCGCGCTTTACGACGGCTCCTCGCAGGTTAGCACCGAGACGGAAGTCACCTACGAAGACGGTCGCAAGGGCGCGATCAAGGCAACGCTGGAAATCCGCGACCCCAAGGTCGTTCCGGTCAATCCACAGAAGGTTGCGGCGGAATGACGGGTGACGCTCTGCTTCGCATTCGCCCCACCCGCCATCCCTTGGGTGTCATGCCTCTTGCGGGCCGGACGCCAGATGAACAAAAAACGGAGACGGGCGCGTGAACGATAACGAACCCTATACCACAGCAGACGGCCGCAAGATCGGCGGCGTGCTGATGGAGATGAAGAACATCACCCTGCGCTTCGGCGGCGTGAAGGCGATCACCGATATCTCGTTCAACATCCGCGAAGGCGAGATCCGCGCGATCATCGGCCCCAACGGTGCCGGCAAGTCCTCGATGCTGAACGTGATCTCGGGCTTTTACATCCCGCAGGAGGGCGAAGTCTGGTACAAGGGCGCGCCCCGGCCCCAGATGAAGCCCTACGAAGTGGCCCAGCAGGGCATCGCGCGGACGTTCCAAAACATCGCCCTGTTCGAAGGCATGAGCGTGCTCGACAACGTCATGACGGGCCGGCTCAACCACATGAAGACCGGGATCTTTGCGCAGGCGCTCTGGAAGGGGAAGGCCGAGAAAGAAGAAGAGGCCAACCGCGAGCAGGTCGAGAAGGTGATCGACTTCCTCGAAATCCAGCACATCCGCAAAACCCCGGTGTCGCGTCTGCCCTACGGCCTGAAGAAGCGGGTCGAACTGGCCCGCGCGCTGGCGGCCGAGCCATCGCTTCTTCTGCTCGATGAGCCGATGGCCGGGATGAACGTCGAAGAGAAAGAGGACATGAGCCGCTTCATCCTCGATGTGAACGACGAATTCGGCACCACCATCGCCCTGATCGAACATGACATGGGCGTTGTCATGGACCTTTCCGACCGGGTCGTGGTGATGGACTACGGCAAGAAGATCGGCGACGGCACGCCCGACGAGGTGCGCTCGAACCAAGACGTGATCGATGCCTATCTGGGGGTGGCGCATGACTGATCCGCACTCTGCACCTCTTCAGGGCACCGGGCGGAGTTTCCGCCAGATTGCAGGCGGGCTGCTTTTGACCGCGGCCCTTGCCACGGGCCTGTTCGCCCAGGCCAAGGCCCAGGCAAGCGCTGTGCCGCCAGAGGTCGAGAAAGAGCTTCTGGCGGGTCTCGCGATGTGCATCACGTTCTTTGAAACCCGTGACCTTGCGATGTTCGCGCCTTTGGCGGCACAGGACGTCAAAAACAATCGCGGCAAGCCCATCGAAGGTGTGTTCGCGCTGCCCTCTGGCAAGCTTCACCTACAGGCCAAGCGGGTCGATTTTGGCGGCCCAAGCTGCAAGATCCTTATCCCCGGCTACCACGACGCGAAGGACAGCTCGGGGCCACTGGATACCGCGTTCGTGCACTATTTCGACGGCATGCAGCAGTTGGAGATCCGCACGCACGTTTTCAAGGCACGCGACCAGTTCTGGAACAAGGTCGACAAGGGGCGTCTTGTCGGCTGCGTCGCGGGCAAGGAAATGGGTCTGGCCGGCGAGCGGAATTTTATCAATGGCCACGGGACGATCACCTTCATCACGCCGCTGAAAGGAGACATTCCATGTTGAGGTCTGACGTTATGCCTATGGGACAAAACAAGGTGACAATCGCCACAGCGGCCATCTGGATCGAAGGGGAGTTCAATGCCTGAACAATTCTACTGGGGCCTCGAGGCCGCGCTGAACGGGCTGATGACCGGGGTGCTTTATGCGCTCGTGGCACTGGGCTTCGTGCTGATCTACAAGGCCAGCGGCATCTTCAACTACGCGCAGGGCGTGATGGCGCTGTTCGCGGCGCTCACGCTGGTGGGCATCATGCAGGGGCAAGTGCCCTTCGCCCACTTGATCAATGCGATCTTCGGCACCGACGTGCATCACTTTGGCTGGCACCTCCCGGCCTTGGCGGGGATCATTCTGACCCTCGGGGTGATGATCCTGTTCGCATGGATCGTGCAGAAACTGATCTTCAAGCATCTCGTGGGGCAGGAACCGATCATCCTGTTCATGGCGACGATCGGTCTGGCCTATTTCCTCGAGGGCTTCGGCGACATCATGTGGGGCTCTGACATCAAGGCGCTCGACGTGGGCCTGCCGCAGGGGATCAACAGCTGGCTCGACGAGACCACGTTCAACGCCTTCAACTACGGCTTCTTCATCGACAACCTCGATGTCGTGGCCACGGTGATCGCGGCGATCCTCGTGGCCGCCCTGGTGGTGTTCTCGCAATACTCCAAGCAGGGCCGGGCGATGCGCGCGGTGGCCGATGACCACCAGGCGGCGCTGTCGGTGGGCATCAACCTGAACTTCATCTGGGTTCTGGTCTGGTCGCTTGCGGGCTTCGTGGCGCTGGTTGCCGGTGTCATGTGGGGCACCAAGTCGGGCGTCCAGTTCTCACTGTCGCTGATCGCGCTAAAGGCGCTTCCGGTTCTGATGCTGGGCGGCTTCACCTCGATCCCCGGCGCCATCGTCGGCGGTCTGATCATCGGCGTGGGCGAGAAACTGTTCGAATTCCTGATCGGCCCGATGGTGGGCGGCGCGACCGAAAACTGGTTCGCCTACGTGCTGGCGCTGATCTTCCTCGTGTTCCGTCCGCAGGGCCTGTTCGGCGAAAAGATCATCGAACGCGTCTAGGGCCACTTTGGGAGGAGAGGCAAAATGAACAAACTCATCGCGCTCATGAACGTGATCGCTTGGTCGGGCTTCTGGGCCTTTGGCTACATCGCCCTGACTGACACGGGGGAAATGACATCGCAGCGGGTCTTGATCGCTGCCGCGCTTGCCGGGGCTGGCTTCCTGACCGGGATGTTCACCTACATCAGGCTTTCCAACACCTACACGCCGAAACCGCCGGTGCCGAAAGAGGATAACTGAGATGTTTTATCGCGAAGCAGGCGATTTCAAGACGACCTACCGGGACGACAATCAAACCTTCCCGATCAAGTTCGACCGGCTGCGCTATTATGCCGTGCTGTTCGTGGCCTTTGCCATCGTTCCGTTCATCATCAACGATTACTGGGTCAGCGCCGTCTTCCTGCCGTTTCTGATCTACGCGATCGCGGCCATCGGGCTGAACGTGCTGGTGGGCTATGCCGGGCAGGTCAGCCTTGGTACCGGGGGCTTCATGGCCGTGGGGGCCTATGCCTGCTACAAGTTCATGACCGGCCTCGATATCTGGATCGGGGGGGTGGAATACGCACTGCCGCCGATCAATATCTTCTTCTCGGTCATCCTTGCGGGCGCCGTGACGGCGGTTGTGGGCGTTCTGTTCGGTCTGCCGTCCCTGCGGATCAAGGGCTTCTACCTTGCCGTGGCGACACTGGCGGCGCAGTTCTTCCTCGTCTGGCTGTTCAACAAGTGGGCCTGGGCCTACAACTACTCGGCCTCGGGCCAGATCAGCGCGCCCGAGCGCGGCGTCTTCGGCATCCCCGTAACCGGCCCCTCGACAAGCGCATGGGCGACCTATCTCTTCTGCCTTGTCTTCGTGACCGTCCTCGCCTTGGTGGCGCGCAACCTGACGCGCGGCAGCACCGGGCGCAAATGGATGGCGATCCGCGACATGGACATCGCCGCCGAGATCATCGGGGTGAACCCGCTCAAGGCGAAACTCACGGCCTTTGCGGTTTCGTCCTTCTACATCGGCATCGCTGGCGCGCTGTTCTTCAGCGTCTATCTCGGCGCGGTCGAAGTGGGCGAAGCCTTCGGCATCAACAAGTCTTTCCTCGTGCTGTTCATGGTCATCATCGGCGGGCTTGGTTCGATCTTCGGCTCGTTCGCCGGGGCGGCCTTCCTCGTGCTCTTGCCGGTGCTGCTCAAAAACGTGCTGGTGGGCGGCCTTGGCTGGCCCACCGACCTTGCCGCGCATCTTGAGTTCATGATCGTCGGGGGCCTGATCGTCACCTTCCTCATCCTCGAGCCGCACGGGCTGGCCCAACTGTGGCGCGTGATCAAGGAAAAGCTGAGACTTTGGCCCTTCCCGCATTAACGCGGGGGTGGCCCAATACCGAAATTCGGGGCGGTTAAACCCCGGACGCTATCGGAGAAAACCAATGGGAGGAGAATTCCGATGAAAATGAAACTGGCAACTCTTGCGCTGAGCGCAGTGATGGCCGCAGGTCCGGCGCTGGCCGATCTGACCTTTCCGTCGCTGAGCTACCGCACCGGCCCCTACGCCGCCAACGGCATTCCCTTCGCGGATGGCTACGCCGATTACTTCACCCTGCTGAACGAGCGTGACGGCGGCATCGGTGGCGAAAAGATCAACATGATCGAATGCGAAACCGGCTATAACACCGAAAAAGGCGTCGAATGCTACGAGTCGACCAAGGGCGAGGGCAGCCTTGTCTATCAACCGCTCTCGACCGGCATCACTTACCAGCTGATCCCGAAAGCCACGGCTGACGGCATCGCGGTGCACTCGATGGGCTATGGCCGGACCTCGGCCAAGAACGGCGGTGTCTTCAGCAACGTCTTCAACTATCCCGCCAACTACTGGGATGGTGCGTCTGTCGCGATCAAACACCTGCTCGATCTGAACAGTGGCGATCTCAGCGGCAAGACCGTGGCCCTCGTCTATCACAACTCGGCCTACGGCAAGGAGCCGATCCGCACGCTGGAAGAGCTGGCCAAGAAGCACGGCTACAATCTGACCCTGCTGCCGGTCGATCACCCCGGTCAGGAGCAGAAGTCGCAGTGGCTCCAGATCCGTCGTGAAAAGCCCGACTATGTCATCATGTATGGCTGGGGCGTCATGAACCAGGTTGCCATTCAGGAAGCCGTGAACATCCGCTTCCCGATGGAAAACTTCATCGGCATCTGGTGGTCGGGTTCGGAAAACGACGTGAAACCGGCAGGCGCCAAGGCCAACGGCTACAAGGCCCTGACCTTCCACAACGTCGGCTCTGACTACCCGGTCTTCGACGACATCCAGAAATACGTTGTCGACACGGGCAAAGCGGCCGGTGCGGGCGATCAGATCGGCACCGCGCTCTACAACCGTGGTCTCTATGCCGCGATGCTGGCCGCCGAAGCTGCCAAGACCGCTCAGGCAATGACCGGCAAGTCGGCCATCACCCCGGCGGACATGATCGTTGGCATGGAAAACCTTGAAATCACCGAAGAGAAGATGGCCGCGCTCGGCCTTCCCGGCTTCGGCCCCGAGTTCAAGGTCAGCTGTGAAAACCACGGCGGTGACGGCATGGTTGCCGTGGCCCAGTGGGACGCAGCCAAAGGCGAATGGGGTCTGATCACCGAATTCGTCCAGTCTGACCAAGACGTTCTGCAGCCGCTGATCGACGAAGATTCCTCGGCCTACGCCAAGGAAAACAACATCACGGCGGGCTGCAACTAAGCCCGTGCATCGCCCCGGCCTGATACCCGGGCCGGGGCACCCCACCGAGTTTTTGAACGAGAGACGCCACCATGCTGGACGCCCCCGCGACACCCCGTGAAACGACTGAAGAAACCCTTCAGGAAACGCTTCTCGAAGTGAACAACATCGAGGTGATCTACAATCACGTGATCCTCGTGCTGAAAGGCGTCAGCCTCAAGGTGCCCAAGGGCGGGATCACCGCGCTTCTGGGCGGCAACGGCGCGGGCAAGACGACCACGCTCAAGGCGGTGTCGAACCTGCTGCACTCCGAACGTGGCGAGGTGACCAAAGGGTCGATCTCGTATCGCGGCGAAAAGGTGCAAGACCTTGAACCCGCCGCACTGGTGAAAATGGGCGTCGTGCAGGTGATGGAAGGCCGTCACTGCTTCGAACACCTCACCGTCGAGGAAAACCTGCTGACTGGTGCCTATACCCGTGGTGACGGGCGCGGTGCGATCGATGCTGACCTCGAAATGGTCTATAACTATTTCCCGCGGCTTAAAGAGCGCCGCAAAAGTCAGGCGGGCTATACCTCGGGTGGTGAGCAGCAGATGGTCGCCATCGGCCGCGCCCTGATGAGCCGCCCCGAAACGATCCTGCTGGACGAGCCTTCGATGGGCCTTGCGCCGCAGCTGGTCGAACAGATCTTCGGCATCGTCAAAAGCCTGAACGAAGAGCAGGGCTATACCTTCCTTCTGGCCGAACAGAACACCAACGTCGCGCTGCGCTTCGCGCATTACGGATATATCCTTGAATCCGGTCGGGTCGTGATGGATGGCCGTGCGGCCGATCTGCGCGAAAACCCGGACGTGAAGGAATTCTACCTCGGCATGTCCGACGAAGGGCGCAAATCGTTCCGCGACGTGCGCAGCTATCGCCGCCGCAAACGTTGGCTCAGCTGATGTCCGCCGCTGCCACGACAGACGGGCAGGTGCCCCTAACCACCAACTTCGAGCTGCGCTTCAGCCAGAAGGTCGCGCCGTATCTCGGCCAGCCGCGTCATCGCCTCTTCGCGGGTGTTGCGGATGTTGGGATCAAAGCCCTGACTTTCGGCGCGCAGCCGAATGTCGGATGCGGTCTCCGAGCCGGGCGCAAACCGCACCGTGCCCAGCGACGCCGCTTGGTTCAACCGCTTGCCCCGAAACGCATAGCGCACCCATGCGGCGGGATGCACCTCGCAGCCGTCCATGTTGACAAGGAAGTACCACTTCCGGTCACTGGCGCGGATGGCGTCTTCGATATGATCGTAAACCGCGTCGACATCGCCGGAATGGGCAAAGGTCAACCGCGAGAAATCCGCCGTCATCAGCGGCCCACCTGCATTGCCCGTGGCATCAAACGTAATCCGGCGCGCGATCTCTCCGGCGCTGATGCCAACCTCCTCGACCCGCGTGACACGGCGCTTCGAGGGCAGGGCGCGAATACGCGCGATTGCCAAATCCCGGTCGGCGAACAAATTGGGATCGAACCGCTCGGTCTCGGCATCCCGCTCGATTTGGCGGCGCGTCTCATCCGAGGCGTCGAACCGCACCGACCCCATCGAATGGGCAAGGTTCAACGCCTTTCCACGCCGCGAAAAGGCCACCCAGGCCGACGTGTCAATCTTGCAGCCCGAGTAATTCACGAGGAAGAACCAAAGTGTCTCCCCGGTCTCGCGGATGCGGTCTTCGATCCGGTCGTAAAAAGCGTTGACCACCGCGCTCGAGGCAAAATCGAAACCGCTGAAATCGGCCTCCATGCACTGCAGGTCGTCGTGAAAGGTGATGCGGGCGTCGAAATCGTCAGCCATGCGGGTCGTGCCTCCTCCAATAACAAAACGCGCGCGTTACATCCCATGGTAGAGCGCCGCCCCGAATATCGCAAATCCCGCACTCAAACAGACCCGCACCAAGAGAGGCCCCCCTCATGAGCCGCCATTACGACAGCTTGGAAACCCGCACCGCCGACGAAAGAAAAGCCCATCTTTCCAAGGCCCTGCCGGAACAGATCGCCCGCGCCAAATCACTTGCGGGCTATGGGCGGAGCTTGGCCGATGTCGACCCCGCCGCGATCACCACGATCGAAGATCTGGCCGCCCTGCCGGTCCTGCGCAAATCCGAACTGGGCGCCGCGCAAAAGGCCGAGCCGCCCTTCGGCGGGCTGATCGCGGGCCGCCCGGCGCATGTTTTCCAAAGCCCCGGCCCGATCTACGAACCGGGCGGGATCAGTGCCGACTGGTGGCGTTCGGGCCGCGCGATGTATGCCGCGGGCATCCGCGAAAATGACATCGTGCAGAACTGCTTTTCCTACCACCTCACCCCCGCTGGCATGATGTTCGAGGGCGGCGCGCGCGCCATCGGCTGCACCGTCCTTCCCGCCGGCACCGGCCAGACCGAGCTTCAGGCACAAGCCGCCCACGACATCGCTTGCACCGCCTATGCCGGCACACCGGATTACCTCAAGATCATCCTCGACAAGGCGGATGAGATGGGTCTCACCCTGAAATTCACCAAGGCGGCGGTCGGCGGCGGCGCGCTCTTCCCCTCGCTGCGTCAGGAATACGCCGATCGCGGCATTACCTGCCTTCAGGGCTACGGCACCGCCGATCTCGGCTCCATCGCGTACGAGAGTGAGGCGATGGAAGGCATGATCGTCGACGAAGGCGTGATCGTCGAAATCGTCACGCCGGGAACCGGCGATCCCGTCGCCCCGGGCGAGGTCGGCGAAGTCGTCGTCACCACGCTCAACCCCGATTACCCGCTGATCCGCTTCGCCACCGGCGATCTCAGCGCGGTGATGGAAGGGCAAAGCCCTTGTGGGCGCACCAACATGCGGATCAAGGGCTGGATGGGCCGCGCCGATCAGACGACCAAGATCAAGGGCATGTTCGTGCGTCCCGAACAGGTCGCCGCGCTTGTCGCCAAACATGCCGAAATCACCAAGGCGCGCGTCGTCGCGGGCCGCGAAGGCGAGATGGACACCATGACCGTGAAGATCGAGGCCGAAGGCGGCGATCCCGCCCAATTCGCCAAGACGGTCAGCGAAGTTCTGAAACTTAAAGGCGCGATCGACGTTGTTCCCCTTGGAAGCCTGCCCAACGATGGCAAGGTGATCGAGGATACAAGAAGCTACGACTAAGCGGCGGAGCATACGCACCGCCCCGTTAGAGGAGGCGGAGACATGACCCTGAAACGAACCCTTGCAAGCGTGACGCTGGCGGCGGTGGCCTGCATGCCAATGCGTGCGGCGGCCGCCGATCTGGCGCTGATCCTTGCCAATGGCGATTACACCACCCGCCCGGACACCAGCACCGAAGGCGCGGGCGCGCTGGCCGATGCGCTGCGCGGCGCGGGCTGGACGGTGTTCTATGCAGAAGAGGCCGACGCCGAAGAAATGCAGGCGCTTGCCCGCAAACTGCGCGACCGGCTCGGCAGCGATGGCGCGGGCAATGACCGGGTGATCATCGCCCTCTCGGGGCGATACGCCAACAACGGGCGCGACAGTTGGCTGATGGCCCGCACCCGCCGCGCGCCCGATGCGTTCAACGTGGGGGCCCACGGCCTGCCCGTTGCACCGATGGCCGATCTCGCCGCGATGGCGCCGGGGCAGGCGGTGATGATCATCGGCCTTCCCGGTGAGACTGACGAAAGCGAAATCGGCCCCGGCCTCAGCGCCGGGATCGCCCGCATGACCCTGCCCCAAGGGGTCACGCTGATCGAGGGGCCGCTGCAACAGATCGGCACATGGGTGGGCGATGCGCTGCTCGATCCGGGGCTGACGCTGAATGGTGCGCTCGCCGCGCTGCCTAAAGACGCGCGCGCCCGCGGCTTTCGCTCGGATGCGGTGCATTTTGCCGCTGATGCCGGTGCCGCCAGCCGCGCGGGCGAAATCGCCTATTGGAGTGCGGCTCGCGATATTGGCGGGGATGCGGGTTACGCGGCCTATCTCAGCCGCTATCCCCAAGGCATCTTCGCCAAAGAGGCGCGCGCCGCGCTTGAAAAAACGCCTGCCGCCAAACCGCCCAGCCCCGAAGAACTGGCGCAAGAGCGTGAAACCGCACTCGGCCTGACGCGCGCGCAGCGCCGCGCGGTGCAACAGAATCTTGACCTGCTGGCCTATAATCCCAAGGGCATCGACGGGGTGTTCGGCCCCGGCACGCGCACCGCCCTTACCGCGTGGCAGAAGGCGCAAGGCTATACGCCCAACGGCTACCTGACACAGACCCAGATCGCCGAGTTGCAGCGACAGGCCGACGTGCGCACCGCCGAACTGGCCCGCGAACGCGAACTCGCCCGGCAAGAGCGTGAAAAGGCCGACCGCGCTTATTGGCAGTCGCTCGGGCGAACCGAGGCGGATATGAGCGCCTATCTCGACCGCTATCCCGAGGGGCTGTTCGCGAAAGAGGCCAAGGACAGCCTCGGCCGTTTCACCGCCCAGCGCGAGGAAGAGGCCCGCCGAAAAATGGAAAAGGACTGGCGCGCGGCAGAGGACGCCGCCACGATCAAGGCCTACCAAGCCTTCATCAACGCCCATCCCGAAAGCCGCCACGTGGAACAGGCCCGCGCACGCATCGCCACGCTGCGCGGCGAGGTGCCCGCCAACCCGCCGCTTGAACGCGCCGAGCGACAGGTCGTGCCAAACCGCACGGCGGCGCTGCTGGTCGAACAGCTTCTCGAAACCAAGGGCTACGGCCCCGGCCCGGTGGATGGCACCTTCGACAACCGCACCCGACAGGCCATCGCCCGTTTTCAGGAGGCCGGAGGCCTGCCCAAAACCGGTTACATGGATCAACGCTCCATGCTGGCGTTGACCCTGCGTCAGTAAACGGCGCGCCCTGTCGCGCCCTGTCAGCGTTCTAGAACATACTCGCCGGGCGCGTCGCACAGCGCGGGATAACCCGCGTCGGGCGCGCCCATCGGCGGCGGATCAACCGGCGCGCCGCTTTGCGTGCCCAGCCATGCCGCCCATTCCGGCCACCAACTGCCATCCTTGGGCGCGGTCTTGGCCAGCCACTGTTCCGGCCCGGTGTAAAGCGTGCCGGGCGCGCGGTTCGAGATGCGATAATGGCGATGCGGATGCCCCGGCTCTGAAACGATCCCGCCATTATGCCCCGCGCTCGACAGGACGAAAGTCAGGTCACCATCGGTGAACAGCTTGGCCTTGTAGACCGAATGCCATGGCGCGATGTGGTCCTTCTCGGTGCCGACCACGAACATCGGCGCGGTGATGTCCGAGGGCGCGATCACCCGCCCCTCGACGGCGAACCGCCCCGCCGTCAGGCGGTTTTCCATGAACAATCCGCGCAGGTATTCCGAATGCATCCGCGCGGGCATTCGCGTCGCATCGGCGTTCCACGTGCCCATATCGGTCTCACGCTCTTCGATCCCCATCAGGTAACGGCGCACCGCGCGGGTCCAGATCAGGTCCTCGGCCCGCAAGGCCTTGAACGCGCCCACCATCTGCGAACTGTCGAGATAGCCCTGATTGTTCATCAAATCCTCAAGCAGCGCGACTTGGCTCTCGTCAAGAAACAGCATCAACTCGCCCGCTTCCGAGAAATCCATCTGCGCCGCCAACAGCGAAAGCGAGGCCAGCCGCGCATCCTTGTCGCGCGCCATCGTCGCTGCCGCGATCGACAGGATCGTCCCGCCAAGGCAATAGCCGCAGGCATGAATCTTCTCTCCGCCGGTGATGGCCGAAACCGCATCAATCGCCGCCATCACCCCTTCTGTGCGATAATCATCAAGCCCCACGTCGCGCAACTCGGCCCCGGGATTGACCCAAGAGATCGTGAAAACGCTGAACCCTTCACCGACAAGATAGTTGATCAGCGAATTCTGCGCCTGGAGGTCGAGGATATAGTATTTCATGATCCACGCCGGCACGATCAGCACCGGTTCGGGGCGCACCTTGCCGGTCTGCGGGCTGTACTGGATCAACTCAAACAGCCGGTTGCGGTAAACCACCTTGCCCGGCGTCGCCGCCAGGTCACGGCCAACCTTGAATTTCGTCGGCTCCGCATCTTTTTCATGCGCCAGCGCGCGCATCATGTCGGCGGCGAACAGCTGTGCGCCCTGAGCCATCGCCTTGCCATCGCTTTCGACGTTGGCGGCGATCACTTCCGGGTTGGTCAATCCGAAATTCGACGGCGAAACCGTGTCGATCATCTGCAACGCCATGAAGCGCACCCGCTTGGCATCCTCGTCGCGCACGCCGGAAATATTCTCGGTCGCGCGGGTCCAGAAATCCTCAAGCGCAAGGTAGCCCTGCTGCAACTGTGCGAAGGGCGGCTTGGCCCAGCCCTTATGCAGGAACCGGTGATCGTTCTTGCCCGGCTGGAACGGCGCCTCGGCGCCCATCATGTGCGCGGTCAGTTTCCACGCGCTCTCCGTCGCGTGCTGCATCAATTCGAACTGCCGTCCCGGCGCCTGCGCCAGATGCATCGCCCAATCCAACCATGCCCCCGCCGCCGCTTGCGGCGAAAGGCCCTGCGTCAGCCGCGCAAGGTTGGCCCGCAACGCACTGTCGAGCTGATCGTGCGGATGGTCTAACCTGTTCGGCCCGGCTTCACTTGCCGGTTCGGGCCGCTGCGGGGCCGTCTGTTGCGTGGCGGATTTCTCCAAACCCTCGTCCAAGGGCGGGCGCGTGGCGGAGATCGGGGGGCGTGGCTGCTTGGTCATCTGCATCCTCTGGCATGTGTTCTGCCTGATGTAATCCTTCAATGGCGCGAATACATGACCACGTCATGAAGATTACGTGGTTTCCATACCGCCAATGCCCGAATTTGCCCCACGACCGCCCCTATCGCAGGCGTAAAAGCCCGCATTATGTGCCTTTTGCGCACCGTTCTCTCTGTGTCAGGGTTAACCTTCGCGTTACTTTCCCCACGTCAATCACCTGTTAAGCATTGGCAACCCCGCCTCGGAGACGTATCTCTGGGCGTGAGGAGAGGCGTTACGCAACGCTTCGAAAGGACTAACTCTATGTCGCATATCAGCCAGATCAAGCTCGACGACAGCGCCCTGCCGCCGCCCACGCCCGAAATCGAGCAAGAGCGCAAGGTCGCCATCTATGACCTGCTCGAGGCGAATTCATTCGCCCTGCCCAATCGGGATGATCGCACCGTTTCCCCCGGACCCTACCACGTCGCCCTGTCCATCCGTGACAAGCGACTGGTGTTCGATATCACCACCGAAGATGCGCAAAAGGCGGCTGAATTCCACCTTTCGCTCTCGCCCTTCCGGCAGGTGGTCAAGGATTACTGGGCGATCTGCGAAAGCTATTACGACGCGGTGAAAAACCTCGCGCCAAGCCAGATCGAAACCATCGACATGGCCCGCCGTGGCATCCACGACGAAGGCGCGCGCATCCTTGCTGAACGTCTCGAAGGCAAGGCGGACGTGGACAACGACACCGCCCGCCGCCTGTTCACCCTCGTCTGCGTGCTGCATTTCGGGAGCTGAGCGCGAATGCCGGACCCCCTGCCGCAATCGGTGCTTTTTGCCTGCGATCATAACGCCGTGCGCTCGCCCATGGCCGAAGGGATCATGAAAAAGCTCTACGGCACGCAGGTCTACGTGCAATCGGCGGGTGTCAAAAGCGATCACGAGATTGACGGCTTCTCCATCGCGGTCTGCGACGAGGTCGGCGTCGAACTGTCACGCCACCGCGCCCGCAGTTTCGGCGAGTTGGGCGAAATGGGCGATGATCTGTCGAGCTATGACCTGATTATCGCGCTGTCGCCCGCCAGCCACGAACAGGCGCGCGAGTTGACCCGCTTTTCGCATACCGATGTCGATTTCTGGCCGATCCCCGATCCCACGGCGACGGGCGAAACCCGTGACGCCAAACTCGCCGCCTATCGCGGCGCGCGCGATCAGATCATCAAACGCCTCACCGATCGCTGGGGCGGCACGCTGGAGCACAACTGACAATGTCCGACGTCACCGCAAAAGCCACCATCGCCGCCTATTTCAAAGCGTTCAACGCGGGCGACACCGACGCAATGCTAGCCTGCCTTGCCGATGACATCGCCCATCATGTGAACGAGGGCAGGATTCGCACCGGCAAAGCCGCCTTTGCCGAATTCTGCGCCCACATGGCCCGCTGCTATCGTGAAGAACTGACCGATATGGTGATTTTCGCCGCCGCGGATGGCACCCGCGGCGCCGCTGAATACACGGTCAACGGCACCTACCTTGCCACCGACGCGGGCCTGCCCGAGGCCAACGGCCAAACCTACCGCCTTCCCGCCGGGTCGTTCTTCAGCTTGCAAGACGGCAAGATCACCCGCGTCACCACCTATTACAACCTCGCCGATTGGGTGGCCCAGGTTTCCGCATGATCGAGGTCCGCGCGCTGACAGGGGCGGCGCTCGATGCCGCGCTGGGCGATGTCGCGCGTCTCCGGATCGCGGTGTTCCGCGCGTGGCCCTACCTCTACGATGGCGATCTCGCCTATGAACAGGACTACCTGCAAAGCTATCGGGACAGCGCCGGTGCGATCGTGGTCGGGGCCTTTGACGGGCCGCGCCTTGTCGGCGCGTCTACCGGCACGCCGATGCGGGATCACGCCGACGACTTCGCCGCCGCCCTCGCGGGGCAACCCTTCGCTTTAGACGAGGTGTTCTATTGCGCCGAGTCGATTCTTTTGCCCGGTTATCGCGGGCACGGGATCGGCCACCGCTTTTTCGATCTGCGCGAGGATCACGCCCGCCGCCTTGGGCACCACGTCTCGGCCTTCTGCGCCGTCCTGCGCGCGGACGATCATCCGCTCCGGCCCTTCGATTACGCGCCGCTCGATCCGTTCTGGAACAAGCGCGGCTACGCGCCGCTTGCCGGGGCCATCGCGCGCTTTCGCTGGAAAGACATCGACCAGCCCGACGAGTCGGATCACCCGCTGCAATTCTGGGCGTGCCGCCTCTAACGGCGGGGCATGGATCTTTCGAAAACCCCGCCCCTGCGCGCGCCGGGGCAAGGTTTCGGCGCAACACCCGGCCCGCGTTCACGTGCCATACGGATTGCAGGCGGAGTGCATACGCTTTGCAGACGCCGGTTTTCGCGCTTTTGCCGCGTTAACCTTCTGCGGCGATCTCCTGCATCAGGCCAAGGAATTTCGCCACCTCAGCGCGGGTGTTGTAATGGCACATCGACACCCGCACACAGCCCGGCAGGCCCAGTGGATCAAGCACGTTCCCCGAATAATGATCGGCCTTGCGTAGGTGTGTGCGCACTCCGCCTTCATTCAGCCGCGTCACCACGTCTGCCGCGTCAACCCCTTGAACTGTAATTGAAACCAGCCCTTCGCGCGCCGGGTTGTCGATGCCGCCAATGATGTTGACCCGCTCCATATCGGCCAGCCCTTTGAGGTTGCCGACCCCGTGCAGCATCGCCTCGACCAGCGCTGCCTCCTGCGCATGGATGGCCTCTCCCGCCGCCCTGATCCGGCCCGCGCGATCGCTTTCTTGCGACACTTCGCCGCCCAACCAGTCAAGATAGTCCACCACATCGCTCAACGTCGCATAAGCGCCCGTATCCCGCGTCCCCATTTCCCAGTTTTTCTCTGGTCCTTTCAATAGGTTATTGTGCGGGATCGCCTCCATTCGCGGGCCGATCCAAGCCAGCCCATACCCATGGCGCGAGAACATTTTGTAAGGCGAAATCACATAGGCATCGACATCCAGCGCGGTCAAATCCACCGCCCCATGCGCCGCATGCTGGATACCGTCCACAATGATCAGGCATTCGGGCGAAACCTTGCGGATTTCTTTAGCGATTTCAGCAACATCGACGCCCATGCCGGTCACGGGCGAGCAATGGATGATGGTCGCTACGCGGGTGTTTTCGGTGATCTCGGGCAGGTAGTGCTCTGCTGCCACCGTGCCGGTGGAATCGTCATGTTTTACAAGCACATGCGCCATGCCCGCGATC
This sequence comes from Rhodalgimonas zhirmunskyi, assembly GCA_030848925.1. GTDB lineage: Bacteria > Pseudomonadota > Alphaproteobacteria > Rhodobacterales > Rhodobacteraceae > Rhodalgimonas > Rhodalgimonas zhirmunskyi. The sequence goes on along the minus strand of JANFFA010000003.1, from coordinate 563,746 downwards.
TCGGACCAGCGCGCCGCCGCGCTGCGCGTCGCCGGATGCTCCAGCGTCGAGCCAAGAACCCGGCCGCCGCCCGCCGCAAGGCAAGCTGCTGAGATCAAACGAAAAAGAAGCTCTGTCCCGCTTTCGCCAACGAAAAATTGCCCGCCCGGCGCATTGAACGCCTCGGCCATATCCGCCCGCGCCTTGGCGATTACCTTCACCAGTTCATGCGAGGCCACGTTGTCCCGCCCCTGGTTGTCGGGGATGGCGGCAAAGAACCCGCTCGTCTCGACCACCGATTTCAGCGTCAGCGCCCCGCCAGCATTCTCGAAAAACACCCGCTCGCCTTGAAACGGATCGCTGTCGACATGCGCGAATCGCGCGCGAAGGCGTTGGAGAAGATCGTCTGAAATCATGGGCTTGCACCTTGGCTCATAGGGTTTTCGCAACGCTACTACCCGGCCATGAAAAAGGCCACCGCCCGGTTGGGGCGATGGCCGCAAAGCAGGTCTGCTTTTCGGGATCAGAGGTCGGGATAAAGCGGGAATTTCGCGCAAAGCCCGGCCACCTCGGCCTTGACCTTGGCTTCGACCTCACCGTTGCCTTCTTCGCCATTGGCTGCCAGCCCATCGACAACTTCGATGATCCAGTCGCCGATCTGGCGGAACTCGGCCTCACCGAAGCCGCGCGTCGTGCCTGCGGGCGACCCCAACCGCACACCGCTCGTCACCGTGGGCTTTTCGGGATCGAACGGCACGCCGTTCTTGTTGCAGGTGATATGCGCGCGTTCCAGCGCCTTCTCGGTTGCGTTGCCCTTCACGCCTTTGGGACGCAGATCAACCAGCAAAACATGGGTATCCGTGCCGCCAGTGACGAGGTCGAGACCGCCTTTCATCAACTGATCGCCCAAGGCTTGCGCGTTCTTTACGACCTGCGCGGCATAGTCCTTGAACTCGGGGCGCAGGGCTTCACCAAAGGCGACGGCCTTGGCGGCGATCACGTGCATCAACGGCCCACCCTGAATGCCGGGGAAGATCGCCGAATTGACCTTCTTGGCGATCGTCTCGTCATTGGTCAGGATCATGCCGCCACGCGGTCCGCGCAGCGTTTTATGCGTGGTCGTGGTCACGACATGCGCATGCGGGAAGGGCGAGGGATGCGCGCCCGCGGCCACGAGGCCCGCGAAATGCGCCATGTCGACATGCAGGTATGCCCCAACGCTATCAGCAATTTCACGCATCTTGGCAAAATCGATCTGGCGCGGGATGGCCGAGCCGCCAGCGATCAGAAGCTTGGGCTGGTGCTCTTTCGCAAGCTCTGCGACCTGATCGTAATCCAGCAGGTTATCCTGCTTGCGCACGCCATATTGCACCGCGTTGAACCACTTGCCCGATTGGTTGGGCTTCGCGCCGTGGGTCAGGTGCCCGCCAGCATCAAGGCTCATGCCAAGGATCGTGTCGCCCGGCTGCAGAAGCGCTTGGTAAACGCCCTGGTTGGCTTGGCTGCCCGAGTTGGGCTGCACGTTGGCGAATTCACAGCCGAACAGCTCCCTGGCACGATCGATGGCAAGGTTTTCGGCAATGTCGACGTACTGGCATCCGCCGTAATAACGGCGACCGGGGTAACCCTCGGCATACTTGTTCGTCATGACCGAGCCTTGCGCTTCCATCACGGCGCGGCTGACGATGTTTTCGCTTGCGATCAGCTCGATCTCGTCGCGCTGGCGGCCAAGCTCTTTACGGATGGCACCGAAGATTTCGGGGTCACGGCTTTCAAGTTCTTCGCTGAAGAACCCGGGCGAAGTGGGGGTCGCGGTCATCTGGCAGCATCTCCGTTGACAGGTCAGATTGCGGGCTTCCTAATCCAATCGCGCCGTCGCGGAAAGGCCCCAAAGCGACCATTAGGCTTGTCACGCCGTCGCCTATCGTGCAGGTCATGGACAAAAGCGGCGAAACAGGCCGCGCGCAGGGATACGGGATCATGACCTTCAAGATCGCCTTCACCGCCTCGGATACGCCCAATGCACAGGAGGCGCTGGCCGCGCTGACGGCACGCTATGGCAATAGCGATGAGCGCGAGGCCGACGTGATCGTGGCGCTGGGTGGGGATGGCTTCATGCTGCACACCTTGCACCGGATGCAGCAAATTGACGCCCCGGTCTATGGCATGAACCGTGGCACCGTCGGCTTCCTTATGAATGAATATGCCGAAGATGATCTTCCCGCGCGTCTGCAAGCCGCGGAAGAAACTGACATCAACCCGCTTTCCATGCGCGCCACGCGTGCTGATGGCACGGTGCATGAAGCACTGGCAATCAACGAGGTGTCGCTTTTGCGGATGGGTCCGCAGGCGGCAAAGCTCAGGATCAGTGTCGATGGCAAGCTGCGCATGGAAGAATTGGTCTGCGACGGGGCGCTGGTTTCCACCCCTGCGGGATCAACTGCTTACAACTACTCGGCGCACGGGCCGATCCTGCCGATTGGATCGGATGTTCTGGCGCTCACCGCGATTGCACCGTTCCGACCCCGGCGCTGGCGCGGTGCTTTGTTGCCCAAGGGGGCGGACGTGCTGATCGAGGTTCAAAACCCGGAAAAACGCCCGGTCATGGCGGATGCGGATTCGCGCTCGGTTCTCTATGTTGAACGGGTCGAAATTCGCTCGGCCTCGGATGTGCGGCACAGGCTTTTGTTTGATCCGGGCCACGGGTTGGAAGAGCGATTGATCCGGGAGCAGTTTGTTTGATCTGTGATCACCCCTAGGCAGGCTCTTGCGCGCTGTCACAGTTGTGATTTTCACGCGCTTCGCACTGTGCTAAAAAGCCTGCAAACAAAACAATCGAGGCGACAGATGAGCAAGTTTACCAAAGTCCTGATCCTGATCGCGGGCCTATCGCTCGCGGCGTGTACCGACGCGGGCCGGTTCGACAACGAAGCACCGGGAAGTGGTGCGGGTGTCGGCACGGGTGCCGGGACGGGGATCATCGAAGGCAGCGCCAACGATCCAAAATCGCCGCTCTATTTCCAGCAGGCGATTGGCGACCGTGTGCTGTTCAACGTCGACCAGCACACCCTTGACCCCGAGGCCAAGGTGACGCTTGACGGGCAGGCCAGTTGGCTTGCCTCGAATTCCGACTACAACGCCGTGATTGAAGGCCACGCCGACGAGCAGGGCACGCGGGAATACAACCTCGCGCTGGGTGCACGCCGTGCCAATGCCGTGCGCGAATACCTGATGTCCAAGGGCCTGCCCGCCAGCCGGATGAAGACCGTTTCCTATGGCAAGGAAAAGCCGCTGGCGGTCTGCTCCGAGGAAAGTTGCTACCGCCAGAACCGCCGCGCGGTGACGGTGCTGCAAGCTGGTCTGAATAGCTGAACTTGAGCGGGGGTGCGGCCATGCGTTTGTTTTTCGGTGTTTTTCTGAGCGTAGTGCTTGTGGCGGGTCTTCCCGCCACAGCACAGGACAAGGCGCAAACTCTGGCCGATATCCGCCAGCAACTGACTGTGCTGCATGTTGAGATCCAAAAGCTCAAACGAGAGCTTTCGACGACCGGTGGTGCGACGACGATCTCGGGTGGCTCGGTTCTCGACCGGGTGGGTGCGATCGAAACCGAGCTTTCGCGCCTTACCTCCAAGACCGAGCAACTAGAGATGCGGATCAACGCGGTGGTGAAGGACGGCACGAACCGCGTGGCCGATCTTGAATTCCGGCTCGTCGAACAAGAGGGCGGCGATGTCAGCAAACTGGGCGAGACGACGACGCTGGGTGGCGAGATCGGCGCAGGCGATGGTACGGCAGCCGCGCTTCAGGTGACACCCGAGAGCGGACAGGTCCAAAGTGGCCCCGAACTGGCATTGGGCGAGAAGGCTGATTTCGAAGCGGCGCAAGCGGCGCTCGACCAGGGTGAAGCGGCCAGTGCGGCCGAAAAGTTCGCCGCGTTCAATCAGACCTATCCCGGCAGCCCGCTGGCACCTGCGGCCAACCTCGGCCGTGGCAAGGCCCTCGATGCGACGGGTGACACGACCGGATCCGCGCGTGCTTTCCTAGAGACGTTCCAGCTTGATCCGACCGGCCCACAGGCGCCTGAGGCGCTCTATTTCCTTGGTCGCGCTCTCGGAAAACTGGGCCAGACGAAAGAGGCCTGCGTGACCTTGGCCGAGGTGGGGGTGCGCTTTCCCGGTGGTGATCCCGCGGCCAAAGCCAGCGAAGAGCGCACAAGGCTGGGATGCCAGTGAGCGGCGCGTGAGCGAAACACCCGACGCCTTTCTATACAACATCGTCAGCTGGCCCTTCGTGAACACGAAGGCCGAGAAAATCGCCGTGGCGGTTTCGGGTGGCAGCGACAGTATGGCGCTTTTGCTTCTCATGCAGCATTGGGCGCAAGAGCGCGGCGCAGAGTTGTGCGCCGTGACACTTGATCACGGGTTGCGCCCCGAGGCGGCGGAAGAAGCGGTCATGGTCGGACGCGTATGCGCCGAACGAGGCATCTCTCATGAAACCTTGTCTTGGCAATGGGACAAGCGCGGAAACCTTCAGGCCGCCGCCCGCGAGGCGCGGTATCGCCTGATCGCGGATTGGGCGTTGGCAAAGGGCGTTGATGCCGTTTGCCTTGGCCACACGCGCGATGATCAGGCCGAAACCTTCCTCATGCGTCTGGCGCGTAAGTCGGGCAGTGACGGACTGAAATCCATGCCCGAGCAGTTCGACAGGTTCGGCATGCGCTTCGCGCGCCCCGTGCTGGGCGTCCATCGGGCAGACCTGCAGGCCTTTCTCGCACGGGAGGATGTCGGATGGGTCGATGACCCCAGCAATGCAGATGAGACCTATGACAGGGTCAGGGCGCGCAAGGCCCTTGCTGCCCTTCGGCCCTTGGGGATCGACGCCGAGGGGCTGGCCACCGTGGCGCATAACCTTGCCATGGAGAACGCGCTGGTGCGGCAGGCGGTGCGCGATGCGCTGGCTGGCAAGGTGACAGAGCAGCATGGCGCGCTTTCGATTGCGTTGCGCGATTTCCGTCTGCAATGGCCAGAAACGCGGCGGCGGTTCCTTCAGGCCGCGATCGGCTGGCTGAGTGGGGCGGATTACGTGCCGCGCGCGCTGGCTGTTTCGCACCTTGAATTTGCGTTGTCGGGCAAGCGGGCCCATACGCTTGGCGGGGTAATTGGTTGGGTGGCGAAGGACCGGATCTGGCTTGCGCGCGAACCACGGGCGGTCGAGGGCCTGCGCGGCACCCCGTTTGATGCGCGCTGGAAGATCGAAGGGCCGCTTGAAGGGCTAGAGATTCGCGCGTTGGGCGAAGAGGGTCTGAAACAATGGCCCGAATGGCGCGCAATTGGCCTGCCGCGGCGGGTGTGGCTCTCACTGCCGGGGGTCTGGAATGGTGCCGAATTGGTCGCGACCCCCCATGACGACGCAGAAAACCGCTACAAAGCGTCGCTCATGACGACAAGTTTCGACAACTGGCTCGCGCGCCATTGAACCCGGGCGATCAATCTCTATTTTAGTTCGAAGCTTTATGTGCTACCCGCACATCCATTCTTCTTCCATGGGAGGTCTGCCTTGGGCAACGCGAGAAATATCGCCTTCTGGGTCGTGCTGTTTCTGTTGATTCTGGCGCTCTTCAACCTGTTTTCAGGCAGCGGTAGCACGCTGCAGAGCCGTGAAGTCAGCTACTCTCAGTTCGTGACAGCAGTGAACAATGACAAGGTCGCCTCGGTCGAACTGGATGGCGAGCAAGTGCGCTATCGCGGCACCGATGGCAAAGACTACGTGGCCATCAAGCCCGAGGATGCGCAGGTTACCGATCTGCTCATCGAGAAAGACATTCCGGTCAAGGCTGACCGGCAACAGCAATCAGGGTTCCAAACCTTCCTGCTGAGCCTGCTTCCGTTCCTGCTGCTGATCGGTGTGTGGATCTATTTCATGAACCGGATGCAGGGCGGCCGTGGTGGTGGCGCGATGGGCTTTGGTAAATCCAAGGCCAAGATGCTGACCGAAAAGCAAGGCCGCGTAACGTTCGACGATGTCGCGGGTATCGATGAAGCCAAGGAAGAGCTCGAAGAGATCGTTGAATTCCTGCGCAACCCGCAAAAATTCAGTCGTCTGGGCGGTAAAATCCCCAAAGGTGCGCTTCTGGTGGGACCTCCGGGCACTGGTAAGACCCTTCTGGCGCGCGCGATCGCGGGCGAGGCCGGTGTGCCCTTCTTCACTATTTCGGGCTCGGACTTCGTTGAAATGTTCGTTGGTGTTGGTGCATCGCGCGTGCGCGATATGTTCGAGCAAGCGAAGAAGAACGCGCCCTGCATCGTTTTCATCGACGAAATCGACGCTGTTGGCCGTCATCGTGGTGCAGGCTATGGCGGCGGCAACGACGAGCGCGAGCAAACGCTCAACCAGTTGTTGGTCGAAATGGACGGGTTTGAAGCCAACGAAGGCGTCATCATCATCGCGGCGACCAACCGTAAGGACGTGCTTGACCCCGCGTTGCTGCGTCCGGGCCGGTTTGACCGTCAGGTCACGGTTCCGAATCCCGACATCAAGGGCCGCGAAAAAATCCTTAACGTGCACGCACGCAAAACGCCTCTTGGTCCTGACGTGGACCTGCGGATCATCGCGCGGGGTACGCCTGGCTTCTCGGGGGCCGATCTCGCTAACCTAGTGAATGAGGCGGCGCTGATGGCCGCACGCGTGGGGCGTCGCTTCGTGGCGATGGAAGATTTTGAGATGGCCAAGGACAAGATCATGATGGGCGCAGAGCGCCGGTCGATGGTCATGACCCCTGCGCAGAAAGAGATGACGGCCTATCACGAAGCCGGTCATGCCATTGTTGGCCTGTCCTTGCCGAAATGTGACCCGGTCTACAAGGCCACCATTATCCCACGCGGCCAAGCGCTGGGCATGGTGATGAGCTTGCCCGAGATGGACCAGCTTAACTATTTCAAGGATGAGCTTGAGCAGAAGATCACCATGACGATGGCGGGCAAAGCGGCCGAAATTGCCAAGTGGGGCGAGGACTCCGTCTCCAACGGTCCGGCGGGTGACATCATGCAGGCCTCAAGCCTTGCAAGGGCCATGGTGATGCGCTGGGGCATGTCTGACAAGGTGGGCAACATCGACTATCAGGAAGCGGCAGAGGCCTTCCGTGGTGGCGGCGCCGGCGGTTTCTCGATATCGGCGCATACCAAGGAGTTGATCGAAGAAGAGGTCAAGCGGATCATCGACGAGGGCTATCAGAATGCACGTCGTATTCTTGAAGAGCGCAAAGACGATTGGGAGCGACTTGCTCAGGGCCTGCTGGAATACGAAACGCTGACCGGCGAAGAGATCGAGCGCGTCATTCGTGGAGAGCCGCCGCATAAAGGCGATGACGAGGACGACAAACCTGACACCGGTAGCGCGCCCTCGGTCACGGCGATCCCGAAGACAAAGCCTAAATCCAAGCCGAAGGGCGAGGGTGGGATGGAACCGGAACCCACTGCATAATCAAAGTTCGCTCTACTGAATAAGTGAAGGCGCATCCCCGAAAGGCGGATGCGCTTTTTCTTTTTGATCTTGAGAGGTCTTGCTGGCAAAACAGTTTGCCTGCGATCAAACGTCTGGTCCGCGGTTGCGTTTACGCGGCCGGCACTCGCGCGGGGCAAACGAAACAGTTGCCTTTGCACGGCAAGGCTCTAAATTTATCGAATTCACCAAATGGGGAAAAGCCGTGTCAAAGAGCGAATGGAACCCAACCGCCTATGGCCGGTTCAGGGATTTACGTCTGCGCCCCGCGATTGACTTGATACGGGGCATCACAGCGTGGAATGGTGGCGATATCGTCGATTTGGGCTGTGGTGCGGGTAATGTCGGGCAATTCTTGCGTGACGCCTTTTCGCCGGATCGGGTGATGGGGGTGGATTCAAGTGCCTCGATGCTGAAAAAGGCACGTGAAGCTGAAGTATTCGATGCGCTGTTCGAAGCCGATATCTCAACTTGGGAACCGCCTGCTCCGGTGGGAATGATATTCTCGAATGCGGCACTCCAGTGGGTGCCGGATCATAGGAAATTGTTACCGAAGCTTGTAGAAATGCTTGCAGTTGGCGGGGTTTTGGCGGTCCAGATGCCATGCCAGAACAACGCGCCCTCACACCGTGTTTGGCGCTCGTTAGTGGAAGAGATGTTTCCCGGTCGCGTGGATCCAAAGGCTGGGCCCGCAGTTCTTGAGGCGGCTGCCTATTTCCACCTGCTCGAGCCATTGGGCAAGCTCAGCCTGTGGGAGACGGAATACTATCAGATTCTGGAGCCTTCCGATAACGATCACCCTGTCCGAAAGTTTACAGAAGCAACCGTTGCGCGTCCCATCCTTGATGCGCTGGACGCGGGCGAGCGCACAGCGCTGATAGCGGAATACGAGGCGGTGATGGAGAAAGCCTACCCTCGCGTCGAAGGTGGCCACGTTCTTTTCCCTTTTCGCAGGTTGTTTTTCACAGTGAACCGCTGAGGCCTCGGAACTGCACCTAAAAAGACAGGCTAAGCTACTCACCCACGACCATGCGCGCCGCAGACTGACTGATCACCACATCCCCACGCGACAGAATGACGGTGCCTGTATAAGTGCCTTTGGGCCAATCCGCGCGATGGCGCTTTCCCATATGACGGGAGAATAGCGCCTTGTTGTTCTTGATCGTACTTGCCGTTGTTTGGAAAAACCCATTGGGCCCGGTGATCGTGAGGGTGACGCGATCATTCGAACGGGCTCCAAAACCGTAAGCCCAGAGGATGAGAGCGGGTGCATCAGGGTTGAGGCTCTCGCGCCCTGCGCGGCCGGATTTAATCAGCTCATAACTGGGAACTTCGTCTATGAAGCCGACCTCGATCAGCCCGCCGGGCTGATACAATGGGGGATCTGTCCACAGGGTCACATCCGAGGCAAGCGCGCAGACTGCAGTGCCATCAGGGTCAAACGGATCAATGGTTTTACCGTCGTGGCGCACAGACAGGTGAACATGCGGAAATTCGGTGTTGCCTGAAAGGCCGACCTGACCAAGCGGTGTGCCGGTCGTGACCTGCTGACCAACCTTGACCGAGAGCGTACCGCGTCGCAGATGACAGTACTGGGTCTGCCAACCGTCGCCATGGTCAATGACAACGCCGTTGCCGCATTCGCGCCCTTTGGTGCTATCTGGATCCTTTAGGTAGGCGCCATCAGGCTGGCCATCGCGCAACCCGACGACGCGTCCGGGCGCAGCGGCCAAAGCAGCGACGCCGCTCTCCATTTCAGCGCGGGTGGGTAGGGCGAAATCTGTCCCTTTATGACCATCGTAGCTCAAGCCTTGGCAGCGGTAGTCCGACCACCCTGGACTGGGATCGTCATCGACATAATTCTGAATATAACAGGTCTGCCCCAGTATGCAGTCTATGGGCTGCGCGAGTTTTGGGGCATCGGCTGCGGCCCCGCTGGCCAGAAGCTGAACGAGGGCCGCAAGGGCCCCCGTTCTTATCTGCCACGTCGTCCACACGATCAATCCGCAGTCAGTAGCGGTGGCTTGTCGCCCTTGATCTGAGGCTTTTTCGGCCCCTCGATCGAAAGGTCGATCTCGCCCTTCTTGACGCCAACTTTTACCAGCCCGCCCTTGGCGAGCTTGCCAAAGAGAAGTTCTTCAGCGAGCGGCTTTTTGATATACTCTTGAATGACGCGCCCAAGTGGGCGGGCGCCCATCTTGTCGTCATAGCCCTTGTCGGCCAGCCATTCGGCGGCGGGGTTCGTCAGTTCGATCGAAACGCCACGGTCCATGAGCTGTGCCTCGAGCTGCATCACGAACTTCTCGACGATTTGAAGGATAACCTCTTTCGGTAGCGGCGCGAATGAAACGACAGCATCAAGACGGTTGCGGAACTCAGGCGTGAAGGTGCGCTCGATGGCAGCAGTGTCTTCACCCTCGCGGCGATCGCGACCGAAACCAATGGCGGCTTTTGCCTGCTCGGCAGCGCCAGCATTCGACGTCATGATGAGGATCACGTTGCGGAAGTCCACCGTGCGCCCATTATGATCAGTCAACCGCCCGTGATCCATGACCTGAAGCAGGATGTTGAATACATCGGGGTGCGCTTTTTCGATTTCGTCCAGCAGCAGCACGCAATGCGGATGCTGATCGACGCCATCGGTGAGAAGACCACCTTGATCAAAGCCAACATAGCCCGGGGGCGCACCGATCAGGCGCGAGACCGCGTGTTTCTCCATATACTCCGACATGTCGAAGCGGAGAAGCTCCACACCCAGCTGATCTGCAAGCTGGCGCGCGACTTCGGTCTTCCCGACCCCGGTCGGCCCAGCAAAGAGATAGTTGCCGATCGGTTTTTCCGGCTCGCGCAGACCCGCGCGTGACAGCTTGATCGCGGAGGACAGTGTTTCGATGGCAGCGTCCTGCCCGAACACAACGCGCTTGAGCTTGGTTTCAAGGTCTTTGAGCACAGCGCTGTCGTCTTTCGAGACGTTCTTGGCCGGGATGCGGGCGATCTTGGCGACGATATCCTCGATCTCCTTGACGCCAATGGATTTGCGCCGCTTCGATTGAGTCAGGAGATGCTGTGCTGCGCCAGCTTCGTCGATCACGTCGATCGCCTTGTCGGGCAGCTTGCGGTCGTTGATGTACCGCGAGGAAAGCTCCACCGCCGTCTTGATCGCGTCGGCGGTGTATTTCACGCCGTGATGCTCTTCGAAATAGGGCTTGAGGCCCTTGAGAATCTTGACTGCGTCATCCACCGAAGGCTCGCTGACATCGATTTTCTGGAACCGACGAGAGAGCGCCCGGTCTTTTTCGAAGTGCTGGCGGAATTCCTTGTAGGTGGTTGAGCCCATGCAGCGCAGCTTGCCCCCTTGTAACGCGGGCTTCAGAAGGTTCGACGCATCCATTGCGCCCCCTGAAGTTGCGCCAGCGCCGATCACTGTATGAATCTCGTCGATGAAAAGTACCGCATCGGGATGTTCTTCCAGCTCGGTAACAACGGCCTTGAGCCGTTCTTCGAAATCGCCGCGATAGCGGGTGCCAGCCAGAAGCGCGCCCATGTCGAGCGAATAGATCGTGGTCTCAGAGAGAACTTCGGGCACTTCGCCGTTGACGATTTTGTAGGCCAGCCCTTCGGCGATAGCAGTTTTGCCAACGCCGGGATCGCCCACGAGCAGCGGGTTATTTTTGCGACGACGGCAAAGCACCTGAATGCAACGCTCTACTTCGTGAGCACGACCGATCAGGGGATCGACATCGCCTTTGCGCGATTTTGCGTTGAGATCGACGCAATATTTCCCAAGTGCCGAATCGTCTTTGGCTTCCTCGGTCTCGTGTGCGTGCTGGGCTTCTTCTTCGAGGTCTGCGCCCTGCACAGGGCGAGTTTCCCCAAAGGCGGGATCCTTGGCGACGCCATGAGCGATGAAATTCACCGCGTCATAGCGGGTCATATCCTGATCCTGCAGGAAGTAGGCGGCGTTGGATTCCCGCTCGGCGAAAATCGCGACCAAAACATTTGCGCCGGTCACTTCGGTGCGCCCGGAGGATTGCACGTGAATTGCCGCGCGTTGGATGACGCGCTGGAATGCGGCGGTTGGTACGGCTTCCGAGCCGTCAATCTCGGTGATGAGATTTGACAGATCTTCGTCGATAAATTCGACCAGCGTCTGGCGCAATGCTTCAAGATCAACCGAGCAGGCCTGCATCACGCGGGCGGCATCAGGTTCATCAATCAGTGCAAGAAGCAGGTGCTCAAGAGTTGCGAATTCATGGCGGCGCGAGTTGGCAAGTGCCAGCGCGGCATGAATGGACTGTTCCAGTGTTGTCGAGAATGAAGGCATGCGATCCATGCTCCTTTCTGCTGCGTCGCCATACGGGTCCGGCGGAAGGCGCGGAGCGGGTTTGCCCCGGCGCTGGCCATTCGGGCCGCGAGACGATCATGGCCTCATAGTATTAAAGTGTGGTGGATTACCGTCGGTCTTCAAGGCTTTTCTGACGGTAAGCGATCACATTTCAAGCAAGTTGCGTTTGAGCCGACCATTTTTAAGTCGCACGCGAAGGGCGCGCGGCGATGTTCGGGCCGGTCTGGAGTTGAATGGAAACTGGCCGGACAAAGCCAGCCTGTCGGTGTTCGGGGTGCCACTATCATGTAGGTCAGGAGAGGCTTTCCGCAAGAGGCTGTGGCGGCAAGTGGCGGCCTGAACACTCATAACCGGATCAGAAATTGTCTTTTCGTCTCCGGATTTCGGTGAAAATGTCCAGATCGCTGGCGCCATCCATGTTCAGTGTCTTGCGGATCGAAGGATCCTTGCAGCGCAGGTAAGGGTTCGTCGCCCGCTCCAGCCCAAGGGTGGAGGGGACGGTGAACTTGCCTTCGGCGCGTAACCGGTCGGTCTCGGCGTTGCGCTCTTGCAGGGCTGTATTTTCGGGGTCCACTGTTGCAGCAAAGCGACCATTCGCTGTGGTATATTCATGGCCTGAGCAGACCAAAGTTTCATCCGGAAGAGCCCTGAGTTTCCCGAGGCTTTCGAACATCTGTTCTGGCGATCCTTCGAACAACCGCCCGCAACCCAGCGCCATAAGGCTATCGCCGGTGAAGAGCAGATGGCTTTGAGGGAAAAGGTAAGCGATGTGCCCCACAGTATGGCCCGGAACATCGATTACCTCGACGCGCTCGCCGCCGATAGTGAGGGTATCATTCTCGCTCAGCTTGATATCAAGCCGTGGCAGGCGTTTTTCATCCGCGCGTGCGCCTGCGGTTATCGCCCGGGGATGTGCTGCAAGAACCTCCCTCAGTCCCTGAACATGATCGGCATGGTGATGGGTGAGCAGGATGTGTGTCGCGGTCCAGCCGCGCTCTTGTAACGCAGACAAAATCGGCGCTGCTTCCGGAACGTCGATAACCGCGGTTTCGCCGGTCGCGGTATCATGTACCAGAAATGCGTAGTTGTCCGACAGGCAAGCGACGGTGACGAGTTCGTGGGGCATGGTGTTTCCTCGCGCGGCTGTTATCTTGGTCTCAGAGTGACCGATCGGAGCCTGGGCCGCAATGCATCTCGACGTGCAGGATCTGCGCAATTTCTACTACCGTAGCACGTTGGGCCGTGCGGTGCAGAAGGTGATCCGTGACCAGATGCTCGAGATCTGGCCCGAGGCGCACGGGCAGACCGTGCTTGGCTTTGGCTTTGCGGTACCGCTGTTGCGACCCTACCTCACGGATTCTCGTCGTGTGATTGCCCTGATGCCGGGGCCTCAGGGGGTAATGCCGTGGCCTGCCGGGCAACCGAACGTCAGCGTTCTGAGTGAAGAAGTGGCTTGGCCGATCGAGACCGGGCGCGTCGACAAGTTGATTGTCATGCACGGCCTTGAGACGAGTGAGATGCCGAGTGCAGTTCTGGAAGAATGCGCGCGCGTGCTAGGGCCCGGGGGAAAGGCGCTTTTCGTGGTGCCGAACCGCGCAGGCCTGTGGAGCCGCTCGGATTCAACGCCCTTTGGCTACGGCCGCCCCTATTCTCTTGGTCAACTCGACGCACAATTGAAAACCCACGGCTTTTTGAGCGAAGCGCAGCGGACGGCGCTTTATCAGCCGCCCAGTACGCGCAAGTTCTGGCGCAAGACCGCGGCGTTCTGGGAAAACACAGGTCGCGCTCTCCCCATTATCGCAGCGGGTGGCGTTCTTATGGTTGAGGCCAGCAAGCGTGTCCCAGCGCCAAGCGGGGGTCTTGGTGCGCGGGTGAAAAAGCCACTTCCAATCCTTCAGCCGCAAACGGAACCATCAGCTGCACGATTGCCATCGCAGTATTGAACGCGGATTGCGGTACATGACCAAGTCGATCTCAACGGCTGATCGCGATGGATCCGGCGATGGGCCCGTGTAGAGCGAGTCTCGGAGATTGGTTGATGCGGCCAAACCTGTGCAGCTTTCCTGTTTCGGGGGCGAGAAATTGCCCCTCGTTGCCGAGATAGACCCAGCCCACCACGCGGAACAGATCGCTTCCCAAGCGGCTGGCAAACCAGCGCGTCAGCTCGGATGGTTTGAGATGTGGCACGTGTGGCGCGGTCTGGCAGATTAGGATCGAGCGATAGGTATCCGTCGCCTCGCCTGTTCCAGCTTCCTCGGTGAAGCGAATAACGTACACGGCTCCGTCCGTCGTATCCGATATGCGGTAAACCAATTCAGATTCGGGATGACTGAGGTCGAAGAACCTTTCCTGTGGCGCTCCGTCAATGGTCCAGACATGCTTGTAGGTGACAGCGAACTTGCGGGCCCTGCCGTTACTGCCAAATTCGTTCCGGAATTCGGACGGATAAAGCCCGTGGCCCGTCAGCGTTGCAGTATCGTGCAGGCGCGGGGCGATGGGTAAACGGCGCGCATCTTCGAGTGATAGAAATGCAATCGAATTGGGGTCCAGTTGCCGAACCTGCGGAAGCCTGATGATGAACTTCGCGTCCTGGTGAAGGAGTGTCAGTGTGACTTCTACCAGATCAGCGCGCGGCTTGTAGTGAATCGAAAGCGTGTGATCGAGGCCGCAACCGTCACTGTCGGGCAGGGCGATGACAAGCATGTCCTCGCCCGGATCAAAATCGGGCACGATGCAGGGTGTGTTACTGGGGACCAGAATATTCGTCATGAAAAACACCGGTAGGTTTGATGAGTACCATGGCGCATACGTGGCGTTTGGAAAAGGGTGAAGCTTCGTCAGAATCTTGCGTACCGACCCGGATTGGTGCCGCTTCAAGATGGGTAAGTGCCCTGCCACTTGCCGGTACGACTGGGCCGAGAGCAGGTGTCATCGGGGCGAGGAATCGGGAAATCGGCTCGGGAAAGGGCGGTGGCAAAATTGTTTTTGGGCGCTAACAGCGGGGGTAAACGATTGGCCTGTCGACAAAACACTGAAATGCAACAATAATCTTCCGGCATGAAAAGGCCGCAAGCAGGTTGCGAGGCGGCAATTGCTCTGCTACACCGCCTCGGAATTTAAGGCTTTGCTAAGGCGGGGCCGCATACCGCCCCCGGGCAACCCCTTCCGGCTCAAGCGACTGTCGCTTCGCGCCTCGAGGGGTTTGCGAACAACCGGGGCCTGAAAATCGAAAGGGTGGACGTGTCCGAACCAGCTTCGATCTCTTCCGGCATTGCCGCGCGTTATGCGGCAGCCGTGTTTGACCTCGCTAAAAGCGAAAAGAAAATCCCTGCTCTTGAGCAGGACATCGAGGCGCTGGGCGCCGCGCTGGACGACAGCTCCGATTTTCGCGATCTGATCGGTTCACCGGTTTACAGCCGCTACGAGCTGGGTCAGGCGATCGCCGCGATTGCAGCCAAGATGGGTTTGTCGCAAATTATGACCAACACGCTTGGTTTGATGGCTGAAAAGCGCCGTCTTTTTGTACTGCCGCAGCTCGTGTCACACTTGCGCGAGACCGTCGCCGACCACAAAGGCGAGGTAACAGCAGACGTGACAAGTGCGAAAGCGCTCACCAAGGCGCAGACGGAAAAGCTTGCCAAGACGCTCAAGGTGCAGCTTGGTAAGACTGTGAAAATTAATGCAGCCGTTGATGAATCTCTCATCGGCGGTCTTGTCGTCAAAGTGGGTTCGAAAATGATCGACACGTCGATCCGTTCGCGCCTCAACTCTCTCCAGAACGCAATGAAAGAGGTCGGATAAATGGGTATCCAAGCAGCAGAGATTTCTGCGATCCTAAAGGACCAGATCAAAAACTTCGGCTCCGAAGCCGAAGTGGCCGAGGTTGGCCGTGTGCTTTCCGTCGGTGACGGGATCGCGCGCGTGCATGGCCTCGACAATATCCAGGCCGGTGAGATGGTCGAATTCCCCGGTGGTATCCGCGGGATGGCGCTGAACCTCGAAGTCGACAACGTCGGCGTCGTGATCTTCGGCTCGGACCAGGACATCAAGGAAGGCGATACCGTTAAGCGGACCAACGCCATTGTGGACGTTCCGGTTGGTGACGCACTTCTGGGTCGGGTCGTTGATGGCCTCGGCAACCCACTTGACGGCAAGGGCGAGATCAAGACAACCCAACGCTCGATGGCAGACGCTAAGGCCCCGGGCATCATTCCGCGTAAATCGGTGCACGAACCGATGGCGACCGGCCTCAAGGCCGTCGACTCGATGATCCCGATCGGCCGTGGCCAGCGAGAGCTGATCATTGGCGACCGTCAGACCGGCAAGACCGCCGTGGCGCTCGACGCGATCCTGAACCAGAAAAGCTATAACGATGCTGCGGGCGATGATGAGGGCAAGAAGCTCTATTGCATCTACGTCGCAATCGGCCAGAAACGCTCGACCGTGGCGCAGCTGGTGAAGAAGCTCGAAGAGAGCGGCGCAATCGATTACTCGATCGTCGTTGCGGCAACCGCGTCCGACCCGGCCCCGATGCAATTCCTTGCACCTTATGCCGCGACCGCGATGGCCGAGCATTTCCGTGACAACGGGCGCCACGCGCTGATCATCTATGATGACCTTTCCAAGCAGGCCGTTGCTTACCGTCAGATGTCGCTGCTCCTGCGTCGTCCGCCCGGGCGTGAAGCCTATCCGGGTGACGTGTTCTATCTCCATTCGCGCCTGCTTGAACGTTCGGCAAAGCTGAACGAAGATCACGGCTCAGGTTCGCTGACGGCCCTGCCGATCATCGAAACCCAAGGTGGTGACGTGTCGGCCTTTATTCCGACCAACGTGATCTCGATCACCGACGGCCAGATCTTCCTCGAGACGGAGCTGTTCTACCAAGGCATCCGTCCCGCAGTGAACACCGGTCTTTCGGTTTCGCGCGTTGGTTCCTCGGCTCAGACTTCGGCCATGTCGTCGGTCGCTGGCCCGGTGAAACTGTCGCTCGCTCAGTATCGCGAGATGGCGGCCTTCGCGCAGTTCGGTTCCGACCTTGACGCCTCGACCCAGCGCCTGCTGAATCGTGGTGCGCGCCTGACCGAGCTGATGAAGCAGCCGCAGTATTCGCCGCTGACCAATGCTGAAATCGTCGTCGTCATCTTCGCTGGCGTGAACGGCTACCTCGACAAGATTGGTGTCAAGGAAGTCGGTCGTTTCGAAGACGCGCTGCTGAACTTCATGCGTTCGAAAAAGCCCGAAGTGCTTGACTGGATCACCAACGAAGATCCGAAGATCAAGGGCGACGCCGCAGACAAGCTCAAAGCCGCGATTGACGAGTTCGCCGCAGACTTCTCATAAGGGAGGACACCATGCCTTCTCTTAAAGATCTAAAAATGAGGATCGACTCGGTCAAATCGACCCGGAAGATCACCAAGGCCATGCAGATGGTGGCCGCCGCGAAACTGCGGCGGGCACAGGACGCTGCCGAGGCGGCGCGCCCCTACACGGAGCGCTTCGCCGCGGTGCTGGCCAAGGTTGCCGAGACCGCCAAAGGATCGGATGACGCGCCGCTTCTGCTGCGTGGCACCGGTAGCGATCAGGTACACATGCTTGTTGTAATGACCTCCGAGCGCGGTCTTTGCGGCGGCTTCAACAGCTCGATCGTGAAAACGGCGCGCAACAAGATTGACGAGCTTCGCGCTAAGGGCAAGACGGTGAAAATCCTGACTGTCGGCAAAAAAGGCCGTGAGCAACTGAAGCGTGAATACGGTGACCTGTTCGTCGATCACGTCGATCTGAGCGAGATCAAGACGCTCGGGTTTGCCAATGCGAAGGCGATCGCTGTCGATCTTCTGAGCCGCTTTGAAGCGGGTGAATTCGATGTTGCTACGCTTTTCTATTCGACGTTCGAAAGCGTGATCAGCCAGATCCCGCAGGCACAGCAGATCATCCCGACGCCCGTTCCTGATACTGCGGGCGCCGACGGTGGTGTTGTTGATTTCGAGCCGGATCAGGAAGAAATCTTGGCAGAGCTTCTACCTACGGGTGTGGCGACTGCGATCTTCTCGGCGCTGCTCGAAAACGCTGCCTCGGAACAGGGCGCACGGATGAGCGCGATGGACAACGCCACCCGCAACGCGGGCGACATGATCGATGGGTTGACCATCCAGTACAACCGTTCGCGTCAGGCCGTGATCACCAACGAGCTGATTGAAATCATTTCGGGCGCCGAGGCGCTCTGACGAAAACCGGAGATGAAATAAATGGCTAATGCAAAAGGCAAAATCACTCAGGTGATCGGCGCCGTTGTCGACGTGCAGTTCGGCGATGAACTGCCGGCGATCCTGAACGCGCTGAACACCGAGAACAATGGCAAGAAGCTGGTTCTCGAAGTGTCGCAGCACCTTGGTGAAAGCACTGTTCGTTGTATTGCAATGGACGCGACCGAGGGCCTCGTGCGCGGTCAGGAAGTGGTAGACACAGGTGCGCCGATCTCGGTGCCCGTTGGCAACGCGACGCTCGGCCGTATTCTTAACGTCGTGGGCGAGCCCGTGGACGAAAAGGGCCCGGTTTCGGCGACGGAAACCCGCGCCATCCACCAGCCCGCTCCTGCGTTCGAGGAACAGTCGACCGAGAGCGAAGTCCTCGTGACGGGGATTAAGGTTGTTGACCTGCTGGCTCCTTACGCCAAAGGCGGCAAGATCGGCCTGTTCGGCGGTGCCGGTGTGGGCAAAACGGTTCTCATCATGGAACTGATCAACAACATCGCCAAAGTGCACTCGGGCTACTCTGTGTTCGCAGGTGTTGGTGAGCGGACGCGTGAGGGCAATGACCTTTACCACGAAATGATCGAATCGAACGTCATCAAGCCTGACAACCTCGAGGAAAGCCAAGTGGCCCTCGTTTACGGTCAGATGAACGAGCCTCCGGGGGCCCGTGCACGCGTCGCCCTGACTGGTCTGACGCTGGCCGAGCAGTTCCGCGACCAATCGGGCACCGACGTTCTGTTCTTCGTCGACAACATCTTCCGCTTCACGCAGGCTGGTTCGGAGGTGTCCGCACTTCTCGGCCGTATCCCTTCGGCAGTGGGCTATCAGCCGACGCTTGCCACCGACATGGGTGCGATGCAGGAGCGGATTACTTCGACCAAGAAGGGTTCGATTACCTCGATTCAGGCCGTGTATGTTCCTGCGGACGACCTTACCGACCCGGCACCTGCCACGACCTTCGCCCACCTCGACGCAACCACCGTTCTTTCGCGCGCCATCTCCGAACTGGGTATCTACCCGGCTGTGGACCCGCTCGACAGTTCTTCGCGTCTGCTCGACCCGGCGATCGTCGGTGAAGAGCACTACAAAGTTGCCACAGACGTGCAAGAGATCCTCCAGCGCTACAAGTCGCTTCAGGATATCATCGCGATCCTCGGCATGGACGAACTGTCGGAAGAAGATAAGCTGACCGTGGCACGCGCCCGGAAAATCCAGCGTTTCCTTTCGCAGCCGTTCGACGTGGCTAAAGTCTTTACTGGGTCCGATGGCGTGCAGGTTGCTCTCGAAGATACGATTTCTTCGTTCAAGGCGGTTGTCGCTGGTGAATACGACCACCTTCCTGAGGCGGCCTTCTACATGGTCGGCGGCATTGATGAGGTGATCGCCAAGGCCGAGAAGCTCGCTGCGGAAGCCGCTTAATCTCAGCCGCCTTCCGGGGATGACCCCGGAGGGCAGGCTCCGACAAGGAGAGAAACATGGCTGATACGATGCAATTCGATCTGGTTAGCCCCGAGCGCAAGCTGGCTTCCTATACGGCCTCGCAAATCGAGATCCCGGGCGCCGCTGGCGACCTTACGGCAATGCCTGGCCATGCGCGGATGATCACCACGCTGCGCCCCGGCGTTCTCAAGGTGAAGGGTGCCGAAGGCGAAAAAGACTACGTCGTGACCGGCGGCTTTGCCGAGATCAACGATGAAAGTATTTCGATCTTGGCCGAGAAAGCCATGCCGCTGGCCGACACGAAGGCCGGTGATATCGAGCCCTTTATCGAAGCTGCGCAAGCTGCCGCATCAGAAGCCCAAGGTGCTGCACGCGATATTGCAGAGAAGCAGTTGGCTGACTTCATTGCGCTCCGCGATATGGTGGGCTGATTTCGCCAATCACGAAAATTGAGGAAGGTCCGGGTTTGAAACTCGGGCCTTTTTTCTTTGAAACGACGTCAGTTTAGCTGAAAATAGACGGCAAAGATAAACGGGCAGGCGAAACAATGAAGAAATTCAGCGCACATACATTGGGGATTGCCCAAGGTAACGACGTGATCTTCGAAGACTTTGAAGATGGCGGAGAAATGTGGACAGGCACAGGTCATCGCGAAGCACGCAAGGAGGTTACCTTCCGCGAGGTTTTTCGCGAGGTGCCAGTGGTTCATTGTTCGCTGACGATGTGGGACGTGGACGCCGCGACCAATGTGCGCGCCGACGTTGAGGCCGAGGAAATCACCAAAGAAGGGTTTGAACTTGTTTTTCGGACTTGGGGGGACACCAAGATTGCCCGTGTGCGTATCGGCTGGATGGCAATTGGCCCAGTTAAAAACGAAGACGACTGGGATCTATATTGAGCCCGCCCAAAGGTGGGCAGGCCCCAAATTCAGCAAATGCTTTAGAATAAGCCTTCGTAGATCGGCTCAAGCATGTCGGTATCGAACAGCGAGCTGACCGAGGTACCGTTCCAGATATTCAGGATCGCTTGGGCGAAAAGTGGTGCTGTCGGTACGATGCGAATATTTGGCGCACCCTTCACGGCTTTGGTGGGCTCAATGGAGTCGGTGATCACCAGCGACTTCATAGCTGATTTGGTAATCCGCTCGACGGCTGGGCCCGAGAGTACGCCATGCGAGATATAGGAATGCACTTCCTTGGCGCCTGACGATTTGATCAGGTCGGCTGCCTTGCAGAGTGTGCCGGCGGTGTCGCAAATATCGTCAACGATGATGCAGATTTTGTCTTCGACATTGCCGATCACTGTCATCTCGGCGATTTCACCGGGCTTTTCGCGACGCTTGTCTACGATCGCCAGAGGAGCATCAATCCGCTTCGCCAGTTCACGAGCACGTGCCACACCACCCACATCAGGCGAGATGATCATCACGTCTTTCATTCGATCGCGAAACTGTTCCAATATATCAAGCGCGAAGATCGGGCTGGCATAAAGGTTATCGACCGGGATATCGAAGAAGCCCTGAATCTGAGCGGCGTGCAGGTCCATCGTCAGAACCCTTTCGATGCCCGCTTCTACTATCATGTTGGCGACCAGCTTGGCCGAAATCGGTGTGCGCGCCTTAGTGCGCCGATCTTGCCGTGCATAGCCGAAATAAGGAATCACGGCAGTGGTGCGGGCCGCCGAGGAACGGCGCAGCGCATCTGACATGATGAGCAGTTCCATAAGGTTGTCATTTGCGGGATTCGACGTTGGCTGGATGATAAACATGTCCTCGCCGCGTACGTTTTCGTAGACCTCGACGAATATCTCGCCATCATTGAACCGCTCCACACGGCTCTCGACCAATTTGGTCGAAACGCCACGATGCATCGACATCCGCCGTGCGATGGCTTCGGCCAGTGGTTTATTGGCGTTGCCCGTCATCAATTTGGGCTCTTTGGTCATCGGCATGGTCTTGGTCCCCGGGGTGGTGTCGGCGCTGGGGTGACTGGCCCTGCGCGTGACAGAATCGTGAAGTTGACACCGCTTAGCATCTCTCTAGGTTTGCGGCAAAGCCAAGGGGTGGCTGAACCGACGAGAAGGAGATCTTTTTGATGCAGATAGACTACTATTTCTCCACGCTCAGCCCATTCACCTACCTCGCCGGACTTCGGCTGGAAGAAATTGCGGCAAAACACGGGGCCCGAATTTCTTATCGTCCGATGGATGTCATGGCCCTGTTCGCCCGTACAGGCGGTACGCCGGTAGGCGAGCGTCATCCTTCGCGTCAGGCGTACCGGCTGCAAGAATTGGCCCGGCTGTCAAAAAAGACCGGCCTGCCGATCAATGTGAAGCCCGCGTTCTTTCCTACCAACGCCGCGCCATCTTCTTATGCGGTCATCGCGGCGGATCAGGCGCAGCGCGAAGGCAAGGCCGACGAAGGTGATCTTGGTGCGCTTGCCCATGGCCTATTGCGCTCTTGCTGGTACGAAGAAAAGGATATCGCGCAGGACGAAGTGATCGGTGATTGCCTGGAAGCTGCGGGTTTTGATCGAGGGTTGACACTTTCCGGCTTGCTGGTCGGGGCGGAGAATTATGCCCGCAATACGGAACAAGCGGTGGAAGCCGGGGTTTTCGGCTCACCATTCTACATCTGTGAAGATGGCGCGGCTTTCTGGGGGCAGGATCGACTTGAATTCCTCGATGCGCACCTCGCAGGCGAACTCTGACATGCCCAAGGATATGCGGGGTGGCTTGCCCACCTATTGGACGACCTACGGTAACGGCGCCCGCAAGGTGCTTCTGATCCACTGCTCACTGGCGCATTCAGGCGCATGGAAAGGTTTGGCCACGATACTGGGGTCTGAACTGGAAATGCGCGCTTTTGATATGCCCGGTCATGGCCGCAGTGATGACTTGCCTGAAGGTGTAGACATGCAGGCGCTATGCGTCGCGCAGGCTGTCGATGTGATTGGGGCCGATGGGCCGATGGATATCATTGGCCACAGCTTCGGTGCGACGGTGGCGTTGCGGTTGGCGATCGAGCATCCGGACTTGGTGCGCTCTCTTGTCATGATCGAGAGCGTCTTTTTTGCTGCGGCGCTGGCCGATAACCCAGAGTTGACGTTGCATCACGGCGCTCTCATGGCGGGCTATAACCTAGCGGTGAAGCGTGGCGACATGATGGAAGCCGCACGCGAATTTTTGCGAGAGTGGGGCGATGGTACGCCGTGGGATTTGCTTCCAGAACAGCAGCGTGCCTTTCTCGCCAGCAAGATCCACCTTATCGAAGCCAATAACCAGACCGTGCTTGAAGACCGCCCCGGCGTTCTTGAACGGCAGTTGATCGAGACGGTTACCGCACCGGGCCTTTTGATCCGGGGTGAAGACTCCTCGCCTTTTGTGGCACCGATCCATGCGGCGATCCAACGACGCATGGCGGATTGCGAAAGTATTTCAATCGAAGGGGCCGCGCATATGGCGCCGATCACGCACCCGAAGGAAACGGCCGCAGCGATACGGAGTTTCTTGGAGCGGGTGCCCGTCTAGCGGCGTACCGCAGATCTACATTTCCTTCCAAGTGAGCGAGTTGGATCCTGCAGACTAAGCTCTCGGTTCAACCTTTGGCGAGGGCCAAAAATGCATCGATCTGTGCCTCGGTTATCGACCAGTCGCAGACCAGACGCGCTGGCAGCATTTCATCACTGGGTCCAACTTCGGGATCACCTGCCAGCACGTAATAGACGGCACCACCCGCGAGAAGGCGCTGGTGCATTGCACGAGACATGTCGAGGAATATGATGTTGGCCTGTGGCGTGTAAGTTAGCCGCGCCTCCGGCAGCGCGCGCAGTCCGTCGACAAGCCGCTCACAAGCCGCATTGGCGCGAGTCGCAAGATCAAGCCAGAGCCCATCGGCAAGGTAGGCGGCCATCTGTGCCGAAAGATAGCGATGTTTGGAGAAAAGGTGCCCGCCCCGTTTGCGGCGCAGTTCGAATTCCCGCTCTTTAGCCGGGTCGAAGAAAATGACCGCTTCGACTCCGACGCATCCATTCTTAGTACCGCCAAACGAAACCGCATCAATCCCTGCCTTCCAGGTCATCTCGGCGGGTGTGCAGCCAAGCGATGCCGCCGCATTGGCAAAACGAGCGCCGTCAAGGTGGGTTTGAAGGGCATAATCACTGGCAATCGTGGTGAGTTTGGCGATTTCGTCGAGGCTGTAGACCTGTCCTCGTTCCGTTACCTGCGTGATTGAAACCGGGCCGCGCTGGGGGCCGTGCACACCGCGGGTTTCTTCACCTTCAATGGCAATGCGCAGGGCGTCGGGAGTGATCTTGTCTTCGCTGCCAACAATGGTCAGCTTTGCGCCGCCAGAATAAAACTCAGGCGCGTTGCATTCATCTTCGTGGATGTGGGCCGTGGGTGAACAGAATATCGTCTCGTAGGGGGCAGTCATCGTCGCCAGCGCAAGCGAATTGGCCGCTGTGCCGGTCGCTACCAGATGCACCATTGCCTCGGGGGCCTCAAAGAGCGTGCGGATGCGCTCTCGTGCCTCATCCATTAGCGCGTCGGCTCCATAGCCCATGGCATAGCCTTCGTTGGCGCGGGTCAGCGCCTCAAGGATGGCTGGATGTGCGGGACCGGTATTGTCGGAGGCGAAAAACATGACGAGACTTCCCTGCTTGCGCCGGGTCAGACCGGCTCTTCCATGATGTAATCTTCCCAGTCGTCCTCATCCACCTCGAATTCGGGGACGGTGCGGTTTTGCACTGATACGCCGGCCTCATGAACCGATTGTGCTGTGCCCGTGATCAGCGGATGCCAGTCGTAAAGAGGTTTACCCTGCCAGAGAAGTTTGTAGGCGCAGGTTTCTGGCATCCAGTAGGCATGCTCTTCGAGGTTGGATGTTTTCAGCGTGATGCACTCGGGCACGAATTGATGTCGGATCGTGTATTGCGCGCAGCGGCAAGTGCCATCGTCGAACAGGCGGCAGGCGATGTTGGTCAGCGCCACTTCACCGGTTTCATCATCTTCAAGCTTGTTCAGGCAACACTTGCCGCAGCCATCGC
This sequence comes from Rhodalgimonas zhirmunskyi, assembly GCA_030848925.1. Taxonomy (GTDB): domain Bacteria; phylum Pseudomonadota; class Alphaproteobacteria; order Rhodobacterales; family Rhodobacteraceae; genus Rhodalgimonas; species Rhodalgimonas zhirmunskyi. Next base: position 539,189 of record JANFFA010000003.1, on the reverse strand, counting down.
ATAGTGCTTCCCATTCGCTCGGGCTCATTTTGTCGAGCGGGGTGGTTTCCCAGTAGCGCGGGCGCAGGCCGCTGCGGTCAATCGGGTCAATCTTCATGGCGCGGCAAGGACGGCACGGGCGCGATCACAATCGATATCCATCTGTGTGATCAGCGCGTCTAGATTTTCGAACTTCATCTCGGGCCGCAGGTACTCGACGAGACCGATGGAAAGCGGAGTGTCGTATAGATCGCCCGAAAAATCGAACAGGAACGTTTCGAGGTTTGGCTTGTTGTCGCCAAACATAGGCCGGATCCCGATCGATGCAGCACCGTGATAGCTTCCCCTATGGGGCCCTTCCAAGACATCGGCCAAAACGGCGTAGACACCGAACTTGGGCGGGTGCAGTCCATCGATGCTCATGTTGGCGGTGGGGTAGCCCAATTCCCGCCCGCGTTGATCTCCGCCGATCACGCGGCCTTCGATCCGATGCCAGTGGCCCAGCATTTCGGCCGCGTCGCGCGGGCGTCCCTCTGCCAGCGCGTTGCGGATCGCGGTCGAGGAAATCTCTCCGCCCGCACCTTCGAGAAGGCTTGCCACGGTCACGCCGAAGCCCAGCTTCTCTCCGAAGTGTTCCAGATCGCTCACTGATCCGGCGCGCCCTTTGCCGAAACAGAAGTCAGCCCCGACAACAACGTGCTTCAGGCCAAGGCCCCCTGCGATCACCTTGGTGCAAAACTCCTCTGGCGTCAGCGAGGACAGTACGGAATTGAACTTGAGTTCGTAAAGCCGCTCGACCCCAAGTTTTTCAAGCCGATGCGCCCGAGCGCTGGCCCCCATCAGCCGAAACGGCGGGGCGTCGGGGGCAAAAAACTGCCTTGGGTGCGGCTCGAACGTGACAACGCCAAGCGGCGCACCGATCTTGTCGCCTTGCTTGCGAGCGATGTCGATAACCGATTGATGGCCAAGATGTACGCCATCGAAGTTACCGATGGCAGCGGAGGCCCCGCTGTCAGCATCTGAGACGTAGGTATAATCACGGATAATGCGCATGAAGGCTGGTTATCCGGCCCCATTGGCGGGCGCAAGATGCAGGGTGGGCAATTTGCGTGGCTTTGCCTTAGTCGAACTTGGCCGAAGGAGCGAGAACGGTCGCCTCGCCAGCGAGGACCTTCTTGCCGTCGACAAGGCAGCGGCAATCGAGTTTTACCCGGCGCTTAGCGTGATCGATATCGATGACCTCGACTTCTGCTAGCACCGTATCGCCGGGGCGCACGGGGGCAAGAAACTTGAGGGATTGGCCCATGTAGATCGTGCCGTGGCCGGGAAGTTGTTCGCCGATCACCGCCGAGATAAGCCCGGCGGTCAGCATGCCATGCGCAATACGCCCTTCGAAAATCGTGTCGCGCGCGTAGTCATCATCAAGGTGCACCGGGTTCCGGTCGGTCGAGACCTGGGCGAACATTTCGATATCCTCGTCGGTCACCACTTTGCGCAGGTGACGCGTCATCCCCATTTCGATTTCCTCGATGGTGATGGTTCCGCGCGGCAGGTTATCCAACATTCCGCCCTCCGATGGCTGTGCGAGTAATAATAGGGCAAAAGCGCCCGCATTTTGGCAACTTTATTACTTTGCGGTTGCAGAAAATCAAGCCCTAAATTGGGTCAGCGCAATTGGCCTATGGCAAAGGTCGGGGTGATCATTTCCGTTTCAATATAGGTGTTTAGTGCGTCTGCTTCGGGCTGATCGGTTGTTTTGGTGATTTCACGTGCCAAACCACCCGTGATGTAAAGCGAATCGATGTCTTCACCCTGAGCACCTTCAATATCGGTGTGCAGTCCGTCGCCGATGGCGAGGATGCGGTCGTTGTCGGGCAGCTTGCTGATTTCTCGCAGTCGGCGGCGGGCGAGATCGTAGATCGGCGGATGTGGCTTGCCGAAGTAGAGGCTTTCGCCGCCCATATCGGTATAAAGGCGCGCCAGTGCACCCGCACACCATTCACGCGTTTCGCCGCGATCCACGACGATATCGGGATTGGCGCAGAGCAGCTTCAGGCCCTTCTGCTTGGCGTAGAGGAATTCCGGACGGTTCACAGCCGGATCGGCCATCGGATCGAACGGGCCACAGCAGACGATACCTTCGGCGTCTTCAAGCTCGACAAGCTCAATCTTTACTGGGTTGTCTATAACTTGGATCGGTTCGAAAAACTCTTCGTCACGCTCCCATTCGCCCATGAACCAAACCTTCTGGCCGACAACGCCACGATACATTGCTGCGCGGGCGCTATCACCCGAAGTGGCGATGGTATCCCATGCTTCGCGCGGAACCCCGAATTTCTCCAATTGTTCGGCGACACCCTTGCGAGGTTTGGGCGAGTTGGTCACGAGGCAAACAGTGCCGCCCTGCTGACGATAAGCAACGAGCGCATCACAGGCGGAGGGCAGGGCGCGCACGCCATCGTGGACGCAGCCCCATAGATCGACAAAGAGCGCGTCGTACTGGGCAGAAATGTCGGCGAGTGTGTCGATGATGCGGGTCATGGAGGGGCTCCTGCGGTTCGGTTTGACGGAGGTATGGCAGGGGTTCGTGCGATTGGCCAGTGTCTGGCTTAGAGGGAGGTGTTCGAGAAATGGCGCGGTCTTGTAGGCGCGGCTTCTACCCCGAAAAGAAAAAGGATCAGATGTTTTTGACGATCAGGTCAGACCAAGCCGCATAGGCCTTTTCTGATGGGTGAAAGCCGTCCTGAGCAGCGTATTCGGGGCGGTGCGGTAAATCGAACGGGATATGGACCGCGCCGGGCGTTTCGCAGCAAAGACGGGACAGGGCCCGATCGAAACGACGGGCGGTCTGACCAAGGGTCCAGCGTAGCGGTTGCGGCAGGAGCGGGAAGTGTTCCATCGGCGGAACGGCCGTGCGCAAGATAGAGGTGACACCAAAACGCTGGTTTAGAACCGCATGCAAAGCGTGCTGTGTGCGAAGCCAGCTGGCGAGGGTGACATTGCCGGTCACATCATTGACGCCAACGATCAGGATTGCCGTGTCGAAATGCTGTTCCGGTAGTATTTTCAGGTGGTTGAGTGTGCTCTGGGAGGTGGCGCTGGTTTTGGCCTCGAGCCGCCAAGAGAGGTGGTTGGTTTTGCTCAGACGTTGGGCGATTTGCCCTGAAAGAGCGTTTTCCTGATGCGATGCGCCAACGCCTGCGGCGGAGCTGTCGCCCACAATCAGGAGAGAGCGTGAGGGGCCACTACCAGTTTGCCCCTGCCGAGGGCCGGGCGGTTCCGGTAGTATGAGGGCGCGACGGCGCACGGCCCTGCCTTGGGCGATGAGCCAAGGGGCGAGGGTAAGCTTGGCGAGCGTGTCGAGGGCCATTTGGCAATGCCGATAAGAAGGGCAAGGCGCGATACGCGCCTTTGAAAGGGTGGTAAAAGGCGTCGCGAAAGACGCCTTTTACCTTTTTAATTCAGCCGATTAGACTGCCAGGTTCGGGATGATCTGTTTCTTGCGGCTCATCACGCCGGGCAGGACGAGGGTATCGCCCGAGGCGTCGGCATCGAAGCTTTTCTTGGCGACGGTTTTCACGAGGTCGTTGGGGACCAGCAGGGTGGCTTCTTCGTTGAGGATGTCGACGACGAAGAGCAGCACCTGATCGACGCCGTCTTCCTTGGCCACATCTTCCATCGAGGCCATCAGGCTGTCCTTACGATCAAGGATCATCTGGGGCGCGGTGGTTTCGAGAACGGATACGCGGAACTTGGTGTCGCCGACGCCGTATTCCTTGGAGTCCATGCGCAGGAGTTCGGCGTCAGAGAAGGACGACACGTCGGACTTGGCGGCGAACATCTCGGCGGCGTAGTCGGGGATGGACACCCCGAGATCTGCGGCGAGGTCTTCGGCTACTTTCCGGTCGTGATCGGTGGTCGTGGGCGAGCGGAATTCAAGCGTATCGGACAGGATGCAGGTCAGTGCGGCGCCTTTGACGGCCTCGGGCATCTTGTTGATATCATTGCCGATAAGATCGATCATGATCGTTGCGGTGCAGGCGAGGGGGCGGATGGTGATGTCGATCGGGCCCTTGGTTTCAAGGCCGCCGGTGAGCTTGTGGTGATCGATGATCTGCTGCACGTCGGCGCCGTTGATGTTGGCGGGCAGTTCGGCGGGGTTGTTGGTGTCGACCACGACGCAGGCCTGATCGTCGGACACGTCCGAGATGATCTCGGGCTTGTCGAGCGACCAGCGGGTGAGCATGAAAGCGGCTTCGGTGTTGGGCTCGCCCAAGAGCACGGGCTTTGCATCCACCCCTTTGATTTCATTGAGATACCAAGCCCAGAGAATGGGCGATCCGGTGGAATCGGTGTCGGGCGATTTGTGGCCGAAAACAAGCGTTGTCATGGTCGGGCGTCCTTAATTGATGGGTGCGTTTTCGCGGGCCTTATAGGGGCTGGAAGGCGGCTTGTCACGAGGTCTGCGCAGCAATTTTGCTGCACTGCGGCATTGCGCAACGTCCCGGCGGGTTAACGCCCGTCCAGAGCGAAAAATGGCGGTCTGCAAAGCGTCTGCACTCTGCCTGCTTTGTGTATGGCACGAGACAGGAGGCGGGTGTTGCGCGAAATGGTTTAAGCACCGTGCGGTGGTTGGCGGAGGAGATGAGTATTTATGGAAAAATGAAAGGCGGGGCGGTTGGCAGGCGATCCATCAGGCCGGGTCTGGGGTGTGGAGGAGCATCGACGGCGTATCGAGGGGCGCCTCAGTTTCGCCAAGCTTGTCTGGTCTGGTCGTGCCGGCGAACAGGACAAGAGCAGGTTTCATGCGCATCAAGACCCTTATTCAGCTTCTCTTACCTCTCACGCTGATGGGGTTCAGTTTCCTCATGATGACCGGGGGCCTTTCGACCAGCGGTCTTTACGACGCTTATCAGCGGATGACGTCCGGGGTGAATGGGCGGGCAAGCGCGGCCAGCCACACGGTGACAGTGGCGGCCAGGATCGCGCCGCTTGATGGATACACTTATGCCGGGCAGTTAGATGCGACGATCACCTTTGCGGATGCAGATGGTGCTCAGACGGTTTTCGACCTTCATTATCCGGCAGATTACAACGCGTTTCACGATGGGTTCGGCCCGTTGTGGCTGGCCAATTGGCGGCCAGACCTTGCGAATAATCCGCAGGTGTCGCCGGTCCTCGGCAACAGTTGCCTGCAAACGATGAATGGAGAAAACCTTGCGCCGAGTCTTCGGTATCGGAGCGCATACAAGGACTACATCGTTTGCCGGGTGCTGGATGAAGAGGGGCCGAATGCGCCGCGCTCTTATGACATCACAAAAGCCAAGCCCGCGGTCATCGGTGTGCTCTGGGCCAGCCGGAACCACCAACCTGCGGATATCACGCGCGAGCGCTGTATCGCGGAAGCGCGGATCTGGTCGAGGGAAATTGCCAAGCCGGAGGACCGTTTCATGGCCTGTGTCTTTGTGGTCGCCGAAAAGCCGCAACAGGTCGAGGTTTTCACCTTTGAATTGACCGGGGACAGCATCATCGAAGTGGGGGGCGCTGGCGAAGGATGGTCGCGTGATCCCGTCAAAACGCGTGAGGCCCCACGATTGACCCAGTATCGCCTAATGCAGGCGTGGCTGACTGACCCAGAGGCGCGTGAGGCCGCGGCCAAGCGGGCCTATGCGCATGTTTCGGAAAACCTTGATCAGGTGATCCCGCAGCGCTTGTCTGGGTTGGACAGCGTGGCATGGAAAAGTGGCCGTGTGAATTTCGCCTTTGTGGCGAAGAGCGCCAGCGAGATGCGCCGCATTCGAAAGAAGTCGAAGGATAGCGAGTCCCGGCACCTTTATCAGCATATTCGAAAACTGGTGTGTGGTTCGGACGAGCGGGCCGCTTTGCTGGCGTTTCAGGAAAATTCGGCGACCTATACCTATGACCTGAACCGCAAGGATGGGCGGCCGATGACGATGTTCGCCACCTTTCCGAACCTGCCCTGCTAGGGCGCTATCGTCCTTGCCGGGATTCGTGTGGGCGGTCTAAGGTCTGACCCCATGAGCAGGATTGCGGAAACAGAGCTTTACGGGCCGGTGAAGGCCTATCTCGTGGCGCGCGGCTACGAGGTGAAGGGCGAGGTGGGCGCGGCGGATGTCGTCGCCGTCACGCGCGGTGATCCGGGTGCTGAGCCGCTGATCGTGGAGTTGAAGACCGGGTTTTCGCTGACCCTGTTGCAGCAGGCCGTGGCGCGCCAAGCGGTGAGCGATCTGGTTTACGTCGCGGTGCCGCGCTGGGCGGGCAAGAGCGGCTGGCGCACCTTCAAGGGCAATGTGGGCCTGTGCAAGCGGCTGGGCGTGGGGGTGATGAGTGTGCGGCTCAAGGATGGGCATGTGCAGGTGCATTGCGACCCGGTGCCGTTTCGCCCGCGCAAGTCCAAGACCAAGCGGGCGGCGCTGTTGAAGGAGTTCGATGCGCGCGAGGGCGATCCCAACGCGGGCGGCATGGCGCGCGAGACGATCGTGACCGCCTATCGGCAGGGGGCGCTTCGGATGGCGGCTTACCTTGAGGCGAACGGGCCGGCGAAGGGCGCGGTGGTGGCGAAGGAAACCGGTGTTGTGCGCGCGACGCTGATGATGCGGGACAATCACTACGGCTGGTTCGAGAAGGTGTCTCTGGGGGTCTATACCCTGAGCGAGGCGGGGCGCGTGGCACTGGAGCGCGAGCCACTTTGAGGGCTGCTTTCGGCGCGTCTGACTGCTGAAACGGCGAACCGGACCGCAGGCGCGGGGGAACCAAAGGCGGCGTGCGGGGATTTGACCCAAGTTGTTCCCACTTGACCGGGCGTGTCCAAATGGAAACAAGCGTGCAATCCGCGCAGCGCAACGCTGCGCCCCCTGCCGGAGGCCCGGAACATGACCGAAGAAGAACTGGAAGAGAAGTCCGTCGAACAGGCGAGCAAGCTTGCCCCGACAACGGTTTACGAGATCATCCGGCGCGATGGTGAGGAAGAGCTGGAACGCTCGAACACATCGTTGTTCTGGTCGGGGATCTCGGCAGGGTTGATGATCAGCTTTTCCGTGCTGGGCGAGGCGATCTTTCGCACCTACCTTTCGGATACGCCGTCGCGGTATTTGATCGAGAACCTGGGTTATTCGCTGGGCTTCGTGGCGGTCATCACCGGGCGGATGCAGTTGTTCACCGAGAACACGATCACCACCGTCCTGCCACTGTTGCAGCGGCCGTGCTGGGCGATTGCGCAGCGCACGCTGGTGCTTTGGGGGCTGGTCTTGATGGCGAACGTGATCGGCGCGTTCCTTGTGGCGACGTTCTATGCCTATAGCGGGGCGATCGGGGCGGATTTGCTGGCCTCGTTCCATGCGCTTTCGGAACATGCGACGGGGATGCCCGCGGGCGAAGGATTTGTGCGCGCGATTCCGGCGGGTGTGATCGTGGCGGCAATCGTGTGGATGCTGCCGCAGGCCGGGCCTTTGGGCCTGTTCATCGTGGTGTTGTTCACGTGGCTGATCGCGGCGGGGGATTTCACCCATATCGTGGCCGGGTCGGTCGAGATGGCGTTCCTTGTGGTGCAGGGCGATCTTGGGTTCGGGCAGGCCGTGTTCGGCTTTTTCCTGCCGGTGCTGGCTGGGAACGTGCTGGGCGGGACGGTGATTTTCGCGATGCTGGCCTGGGGGCAGGTGAAGGTGGAAGTGAAGAGCCGGCGCGATCACGCGCCGCTGTTCCACCTCGATCTGCGCTGATCTAGCCGCCGTTGCGGCGGATGAAATCGCTGACCAGTGAGACGATGGTGGGCGCCAGAAGCGGCGTGATGATGTGGCCCATGCCCTTGAGCGCGTGATATTCGGCGCCGGGGATGCAGGCGGCGATCTCGGCGCCCATCGGCTCGGGGATGAGAGTGTCGTCGATGCCGTGGATCACGAGGCAGGGGGTCGTCACATCGCCAAGCGCGGCGCGCCTGTCGGGGGCGGCCATGGTGGCGAGAAGCTGTCGGTTGATGCCCGCCGCATCAGAGCCGCGGGCATAAGCGGTGCGGGCCTCGGCGCGGATGTCCTCTTCGGGCATGGGATAGCCGGGGGAGCCGAAGCTGGCGTGACCGGCGACCCAGTTGTCCTGTGCCTCGTCCAGCGTTTCGGGGCGCACGATCAGGCGGGGCAGGATTTGCGCCCGGTGTTCGGGATCAAGCAGGGGGCGTGCGGCCGTCATCACGATGGTATCGGTGAGGATGCGGTCGCCGTGATCGAGGGCGAGGATCTGCGCGATCGCGCCGCCCATCGAGATGCCGAAGACATGCGCGCGCGGCAGTTCGAGCGCATCCATCAGGCCGATCACGTCCTGCGCCATGTCCGACAGTGTATAGGCGGGGGCGATATCCTCACCAGCGCGGGCGCGGGTCATGATCTCATCCGGGTCATCGGGCACGCCGGGGGCGGGGCAGCGTTGCGAGAGGCCAATGTCGCGATTGTCGAACACCACGGTGAAAAACCCGGCGCGGGCGAAACCCTGCACCAGCGCGTCGGGCCAATGGACTAGCTGTGTGCCGAGGCCGCGGATCAGGATCAGCGCTGGATTTGCGGGGTCGCCGTAGGTTTCGGCCTCGAGCGTGATGCCGTTGGACTTGATCTGCATGGGGTTCTTTCTGGTTCAGTCTGGTTCAGTCGAGCGAAGGACGGGCGAGGGGCAGCCGGGTGATCGTCCAGCCGTTTTGCGCAAGCAGGTTGAGCACGCCATCCTTGCCGGGCAGGTGGCCCGCGCCGAAAGCGGCAAAGACCGATGTGCCGGGTCGAGCGGCGGCTTCGAGCGGGGCGGTCCACGCGCGGTTGCGGTTCGTGAGCAGGGCTTGTTCCATCTTGGCGAAGTCGGCGGCGCCGGTGGGGCCGCCATAGAGGATCGTGAGGGCGCGGCCGAATTCCCAAAGGCGCGCCGTCTCACCGTCGGCGTAGAGGCGATACATGGTTTCCTGCAGGTCATCGGGCGAGAGCGGCAGGGCGAGCGTCATTTCGATCATGGCGATCTGTTCGGCTTGGGTGAAATTGTCGAACAGGGCGAGGGTGGCCATCGGATCCTCGATCGAGCGGGTGTCCTTGCCCTCAGATGCGAGGGCCTTGGAAAGGCGACCGTCGATCCCCACTTGCCCGGCCTGTTGTTGGCGCAATTGGCAGGGACTCATCCCGAGCAGCATGGAGACGTAGATCGGCTTGAACTTGGCGGTCATGAAAGAGGGCATGCCGCGCTCGGACATCTGGCGGCGGAGTTCCTGCCAGCTTTCCTCGGGGAGGAGTTCGGGCAGGGTGGGACCATCGGTGATGAACAGAAGGCTGGCATCCGTGGCGGCGGTTTTTTCGAACTCGGCCTGATCGGGGGCGGACATTTCGAAAAACACCACATCGGCGGTGCGGGCCATGGGCATGAGCGTATCGAAGTGGTTTTGCGTGCTGGCGTGGGGCACGTGGTAGGTGCCGAACAGGGTGATGCGTGCGCCGTCCTTTTCGGCCTGCCACAGGAGGCCGGTGGCATAGGGCGTTTCGGCGGCGGCTTGGGTGATGGTCTGCTGCGTGGCTTGCGGCAGGGTGTGCAGGATGTCGCGCCCGGTGCAGTCGAACGCGCGGGCAAGAGCACTGGCCGGGTTGGCGAGAAGCAAGAGAAAAAACAGGAGATAACGCACGGGGGCTACGGGCCTTTGCGACTGTGGGTTTTGAGGCAGGTTAGCGACAGGGCCGGGAGAGAGAAATGGTAAACTGGGACCGCGATCAGGATATGCGGGGTGGTGTGACGCAGCATCACGCGCGCCGGGCGCTGGACGAGGTGCGCGATGATAACCGATATTGTGGGCAGGCGCATTGAAGGGGGAGGATGACCAATGAGTGACAAGCACACCGATGAGACCCAATTGAAGGTTGCGCGCGAGGGGGGTGTTCTGACCCTGACGCTGGACGGCGCGGCGACGCGCAATTCGATCAGCGCGCCGATCTATCGCGCGATTCAGGCCGAGATGATCGGCGCGGGGCAGGACCCGGATATTCGCGCCGTGGTATTGACCGGGGCGCATGGGTTTTTCAGTTCGGGCGGGAATATCGCCAACCTGAAGGCCAGTGCGCAAAAGAGCATGGCCGAGGTCAGCGTGAACACCGACCTGCTGAACGCGATGATCCTGTCGATCCGTGATTGCCCGGTGCCGGTGATCGCGGCGGTCGAAGGGGGCGCGGCGGGGGCCGGGCTTTCGCTGGCGCTGGCCTGTGACATGATCGTGGCGGCAGAGGGCGCGAAATTCGTGGTGGCCTATGTGAAAGTGGGACTCGCGCCGGATGGCGGGGTGACACATTTCCTGAGCCATGCGCTGCCGCGCCAGTTGGTAAGCGAGATGTGTTTCACCGGCGCGCCGGTTCTGGCCGAGCGGCTGGCAGGGTTCGGCGTGGTCAACCGGGTGGTGCCGGTGGGCGCGGCCCTTGGCGAGGCGACGGCATGGGCGGGTGAATTGGCGCGCGGCGCGGTGGGCGCGATGGCGGTGATGAAAGAGGAAATCGCCGTGGCGCCCAAGAACGACCTTGCGACGCAGCTTGCGCTTGAGGCGCGAGGCATCAACCGTGCGCGCTATGGCGCGGAGGCCGCCGAGGGGCTGGCCGCGTTCCTTGAAAAGCGCGGGCCGGATTTCGCGGGCGCGGTTGCGGACGATGAGGATCGTGAGTGACGTGGTCTAGTTCGGGGTTTCACCGGCTTTGATCTTGCGCCGCATCATGTGTTGGTAAAGGCGCGGCGAGGCGCGCATCAGCAGGGACGCGATCCGCGCGACGCGGCCCACGGGGATGAACTCTTGCCCACGGTTTAGGCCGCTGAGGATTACCTCGGCGGCGGCGTCGGGGGTCATGTAGTCGATCCCGTCACTGGCCGAGCCGGGGCGCACGACGCCATCGGCGCTGCGTTCGGCGTTGCCGATGTTGGTGGCCACGAAACTGGGCGCGGCGATCAGGCAGCGCACGCCCTGGGCGGCTTCCTCGGATCGCAGCGAGGTGAAGAAGCCCTGCATTGCGTGTTTCGAGGCGGCATAGGCCGTGCGGGCATGCAGCGGTGCGAAGCCCGCGACCGAGGAAATGGCGAGATGCGTGCCGCCGCTGTCCCGGATCGGGTGCAGGAAGGCGCGGGCCATTTCGACGGCGGCGAAGTAGTTGATTTCGAACACCCGGCGGTGGCTGTCGGCGTCGGAGTCCGCGAAAGGGGCGATCTGTGAGACGCCGGCGTTGTAGATCACCAGATCGACCGAGGGGCGCTGGGCGATGATGTTCTTGGCCGCCTGATGCAGGGAGGCGGTGTCGGTGAGGTCGACCGCGATGGGGGTGCGGGTGGCCGTGGTGTCTAGCCCTGTGGTGTTGATGTCCATCAGGACGCAGTGCCAGCCGTTGGCTTCGAGTTTGGTGGCCAGCGCGCGGCCCAGTCCACCGTTGCCGCCGGAAATGACCGCTGTTTTCATAGGCCGGTTTGTCATAGGCCGGCCTCCTGCTTCCAGAGGTCGAACACTTGGGCTGAGGTCAGTTCGGGGGTGTAGCCGAATTCGTTTTTCAGCCGGTCATTGGCCAGAACGGGGCGGTATTGCAGGAAGCGGACCTGTTCCGGCCCGTATTGAGCAAGGCCGAGCGGGTGAGCGACGGCAAGTGCCGCTTTGACGGCGGGGGCGGGCAGGTGCAGGACCGGCTTGCCGAGGGCGCGGGCGAGTTCGTCGATCGAGAGCCAGCCATCGCCAGCGACGTTGAAGATGCCCGCCGGGCCATCGGTAGCGGCGCGCTTGACGATGCGGGCGAGGTCGTGGGTCCAGATGAAGACGAAGGGACTGTCGCTGCCCTTGATCGCCAAGAGGCGCTTGCGGTGGAACAGCGCGGTGATCTGGTTGTCCGTGCCTTTGCCCAGCACGGTGCCGACGCGCAGGACGACCTGCTCAAGCTCGGGATGCTCTTGGCGGGCCTCGGCCAGCATTTCCTCGACTTGGCGTTTGTGATCGGCATAGGCGAATTCGGGATTGCCGCGGCAGGGGGCGTCTTCGCTGAGCGGCACGGGGTTGTCGGGGTGATAGCCATAGGCGGCGCCGGAACTGGTGACGACCAGCCGTTTGACGCCATGTTTGATGCAAGCCGCGAGCACGTTGCGGGTGCCGATCACGTCGACGGCATGGGCCTGTTCGCGGGTCATGCCGGGCGGGGGCGTGACGATCGAGGCGAGGTGGACGACGACATCGGGCTTTTGCGTGCCGATGACGGTGTCGGGATCGGTGCCGGTTACGTCCATGCGGCAGAAGGGGGTGTCTTTGGGCAGGCCGTTGGGGGCGAGGTCGGTCACGATGATCTGCTCTCGCGGCAGGGCGTCGGCCAATGCGCGGCCGACCATACCGGCGCCGCCGGTGATCAGGATGCGGGTCATCGTGCGGCCTCCGTCCGGGACATGAGGCTGGCGAGGGCCAGCCCGGATATGGCGTGCCAGATGCCCCAGAAGGCGGCGACGACGGCCATGCCGCCGATCCCGCCGAAGAAGCCGAAGATCAGCACGAGGCCGAGGCCCGAATTCTGAATCCCTGTTTCGATGGTGACGGCACGCCGATCGAAGGGCGAAAGGCGCGCCAGCGTGGCCAGCGCGTAGCCGCCGCCCAAACCCAGCGCGTTGTGCAGGATGACAAGACCGGCGATGCCGCCCGCATAGGTGAGGAACTGATCCCAGTTGGCGGCGAGGGCGAGGATCACGAAGGCCACGAAGATACCCATCGAAAGCCATTGCAGCGGGCAGCGCAACCGGTCCGCCAGTTTGGGGCGCTTGGTGTTCAGCGTGATGCCCAGAACCAGCGGCAAGATCAGCATCAGCCCCACGGTGATAGCGATGCTGACCGGATCGATCGCCGTGGCGCGCAGGATTTCGGCCGAGGGTGGATAGAGGCCGCCCCAGAAGGCGATGTTGAGCGGGGTCAGAAGGATCGCGCCGACGGTGGCGAAGGCGGTCATCGACACCGATAGGGCGGCGTTGCCCCCGGCCCGGTGGGTGATGAAGTTCGAGATGTTGCCGCCCGGACAGGCGGCGACGAGGATCAGCCCCAGCGCCACCGAGGCGCGCGGCTGGACCGCCAGCACCAAGAGGAAGGTGAGCGCGGGCAGCAGCAGGAATTGCGAGGCGAGGCCCACGACAAGCGGCTTGGGGGCGCGGGCGAGCACCTTGAAATCGCGGGGCTTGAGGTCGATCGCTATGGAGAACATCACCACCGCAAGGATCGCGTTGAGAAGGGTCAGTGCCCCGGGGGAAAAGTCGAGCGTGGCTTCGTCGATCATGTCGCGCCTCCTGCAAGTTTGGCGATCCACTGGGTGACCGCTTTGCGATAGGTTGCCTTGTCGACGTAATAGGCCATGCGCGGCAGGTCGATATAATTCATGCCGCCAGTGGCACGGTTGAAGCCCTGCGCCTTGGTGTCTTGGAGGGTGCGGGCGGCGTCGGTGCCCGCGCGCAGACCCTTGATGTAGCGCACCACCATTTCGGCCTGTTCATGGCGCCCCTGCCAGCCGAGGCCCGACGCCTCGACCATACCGAGCACGAAGAGATCGTCGCGCGCCGGGTGCATGCAGTTGAGGTAGAGATGCGGCGCGTCGCCCTGCCAGTTGAGCAGGTCGTTGTCGATGAACGGGTAATCCAGCTTGTAGCCGGTGGCGGCGAGGATCATGTCGTATTCGGCGTGGGTGCCGTCCTTGAAATGCACCGTCTTGCCGTCGAAACGGTCGATGTCGGGGCGGATCGTCACGTCGCCGTGGCCTGCGTGATAGAGGATCAGCGAGTTCACCACCGGGTGGCTTTCGTAGAGTTTGTAGTCAGGTTTGGGGAAGCCGTATTTTTCCGGCGTGCCGACGAACCACTTGAGGATCATGCCGTCGACGATCCGCTTGAGCGCCATCGGCAGTTTGATCGCGCCACCCATCGTGTCGGCGGGTTTGCCAAAGACATACTTGGGCACGAAGTAGTACCCGCGCCGCATTGACAGATCGCAGGAGGCGCCGTGGTGGATCGCGTCGACCGCGATGTCGCAGCCGGAATTGCCCGCGCCGATCACCAGCACGCGCTTGCCGTCGAACTGGCTGGCGTGGCGGTATTGGGCCGAATGGATCAACCCGCCATCGAAGTTGCCTTTGAATGTGGGCATGTTGGGGGTGCTGAGCGTGCCGTTGGCGATCAGCAGGCCCGAGAAATCATCCGTGTGCTCGCCATCCGCATCGCGCCATGTGATGCGCCAGCCGTCGCCGGGGGCGCCAAGCGGGGTGCAGGACAGCACCTCGGCACCGAAATGGTAGTGGCGGTTGAGGTCGAATTTTTCGGCAAACTCGACGAAGTAGCGCTTCATCTCGCGGTGGGAGGGGTATTCGGCCACCTCTTCGCGCATCGGGAAATCGGTGAACTCGGTCATGGTCTTGGACGAGATCAGGTGGGCGGTCTCGTACATGGTCGAGCGGGGGGCATCGATATCCCACAGGCCGCCGACGCCGGTGTTGAGTTCGAACCCCTGAAAGTCGATCCCGTGTTCGACCAGAAGTTTGGCGGTTGCCAAACCCATCGGCCCCGCCCCGATCAGGGCGAGCCGTTTGCGCGCAGTTTCCATAATGTCCTCCCTTAGTGATTGTTAGATTGAACAAGCGTTCAAAATAAGGCAAGATAAATTTATGAGCCTATCCCAACCCACCGATTCCAAACGGAAAAGAGCGCCTTCGAAGCGGGCCTTGGCCACCCGTGAGAGGGTTCTGGATGCGGCGGAGGCGGTGTTCGCGCTGCGTGGCTTCGATGGTGCGACGATTCGCGACATCGCCGCCGAGGCCGGGGAGCCGGTGGGCACGATTCACCATCACGGCGGCGGGAAAGAGGCATTGTTTCAGCAGACCGTCGCGCGCCGGGCCGAGGCGCTTTCGCGTGCGCGGCTTGAGGCTTTGGCCGCTGCAAAGGCCAGTGCAAAGGCCAGTGCAAAGGCCAGTGCAAAGGCGGAGGGCGCGCCGGAACTGGAGGCCGTGCTGGAGGCGTTCATCCGGCCGTTTTTCGATCTGTCAAAGCAGGAGGCGCGCTGGCGCAACTACGCGCGGTTGGTGGCGTTCGTGTCGGTCGATGATCGCTGGAGCGAGATTTCAGCGCAATATTTCGACCCGACTGCAGAGGTATTTCTGGCCGAGATCTGCGCGTTGGTGCCGGAGGGCGCGCGCGGGCAGGTGGCGGCGAGTTTTGTTTTTACCGTTTCGTCCACGCTTGCGCTGCTGACCTCGCAGGGGCGGATCGCGGCGCTGTCGGGCGCGCTGGGCGCGGAGCCGACGGAGGAGAAGGCGCAGATTGGTCAGCTTGTCCGGTTTTGCGCCGCCGGGATGCGCGGCTGAGCGCCGAAACGGGGTGAAACCCGCCGATTGGGTGCGGGCAAACAGGCATCCGGCAAAATCCAAGGCAGAATCCGGAATCGAGTGGTTGACTCGTCCGCGTCATCTCCCTAGCTATGCGCCGTTAGCACTCGGGTCCGCTGAGTGATAACGGCTTGCGCCGCGCTTCGGGCGGGGCAGGTCAAGGGAGAAACATCTGTCTCAGAGGAGCAAAACAGATGGCATTTACACCGCTTCATGACCGTGTGGTCGTGCGCCGCGTAGAAGGCGAAGAAAAAACCGCAGGTGGGCTGATCATCCCCGACAGCGCCAAAGAAAAGCCCGCGGAAGGCGAAGTCATTGCTGTTGGCGCAGGCGCGCGTGACGACGACGGCGACCGCATCTCGATGGATGTGAAAGCCGGCGACCGCGTTCTGTTCGGCAAATGGTCGGGCACCGAGATCACCCTCGATGGTGAAGAGCTGCTGATCATGAAAGAATCCGACATCATGGGCATCATTGCCTGATCTGTCGGATCGCTAATCAACCCTATTTCTAAGGAGTCAACGCAATGTCTGCAAAAGACGTGAAGTTCGATACCGACGCCCGCAACAAGATGCTGAAAGGCGTGAACATCCTGGCCGACGCGGTCAAGGTGACCCTCGGCCCGAAAGGCCGTAACGTGGTTCTGGACAAGTCCTTTGGCGCGCCGCGCATCACCAAGGACGGTGTTTCGGTCGCCAAGGAAATCGAACTGGAAGACAAGTTCGAGAACATGGGCGCGCAGATGGTGAAAGAAGTCGCCAGCCGCACCAATGACGAGGCCGGCGACGGCACCACCACCGCGACGGTTCTGGCGCAAGCCATCGTCAAGGAAGGCATGAAAGCCGTGGCCGCGGGCATGAACCCGATGGACCTCAAGCGCGGCATCGACCTGGCCACCGCCAAGGTTGTTGAAGCGATTGTCGCCTCGGCACGCGAAGTGAACGACAGCGACGAAGTTGCGCAGGTCGGCACCATCTCGGCCAACGGCGAAGCCGAAATCGGCCGTCAGATCGCAGACGCGATGCAGAAGGTCGGCAACGAGGGTGTCATCACCGTCGAAGAGAACAAGGGCCTCGAAACCGAGACCACCGTCGTGGAAGGCATGCAGTTCGACCGCGGCTACCTGAGCCCCTATTTCGTGACCAACCCCGACAAGATGGTTGCCGAGCTGGAAGACTGCATGGTGCTGCTGCACGAGAAGAAACTCTCGTCGCTGCAAGCCATGGTTCCGCTGCTCGAGTCGGTTATCCAGTCGCAGAAGCCGCTTCTCATCATCGCGGAAGACGTGGAAGGCGAGGCACTTGCCACGCTCGTCGTCAACAAGCTGCGCGGTGGCCTGAAGATTGCTGCTGTCAAGGCGCCGGGCTTCGGTGATCGCCGCAAGGCCATGCTGCAGGACATCGCGATCCTGACCGGTGGTCAGGTGATCTCGGAAGATCTGGGCATGAAGCTGGAAAACGTGACCATGGACATGCTTGGCACCGCCAAGAAAATCCAGATCACCAAAGACGAGACCACCATCGTCGACGGCCATGGCGACAAGGCCGAGATCGAAGCCCGTGTGGCCCAGATCCGCGCCCAGATCGAGGAAACCACCTCGGACTACGACAAAGAGAAGCTGCAAGAGCGTGTTGCGAAACTCGCCGGTGGCGTTGCTGTTATCCGCGTCGGTGGCATGACCGAAGTGGAAGTGAAAGAGCGCAAGGACCGTGTCGATGACGCGCTGAACGCGACCCGTGCGGCCGTTCAGGAAGGTGTTGTCGTCGGTGGCGGTGTTGCCCTCGTTCAGGGTGCCAAGGCGCTTGCCGATCTTACGGGCGTCAACAGCGACCAGAACGCCGGTATCGCCATCGTGCGCAAGGCGCTGGAAGCGCCGCTGCGTCAGATCGCTGAGAACGCCGGGGTTGACGGTTCGGTCGTGGCTGGCAAAGTGCGCGAAAGCGACGACGTCAAGTTCGGCTATAACGCTCAGACCGACGAATATGGCGACATGTTCAAGTTCGGCGTGATCGACCCGGCCAAAGTGGTTCGCACCGCTCTGGAAGATGCGGCATCGATCGCAGGCCTGCTGATCACCACCGAAGCGATGGTGGCGGACAAGCCGTCGAAAGACGGCGCAGGCGCCGGCGGCGGCATGCCCGACATGGGCGGCATGGGCGGCATGATGTAATCACAAATCCCGTAGGGATTTGTGATGCCCGACAGGCGAGTTTTCCTAGAAAACTCTGCCGAGAGGGCTACACGCCTCAGAACACGAGAAGGGCGCCTTTCGGGGCGCCCTTTTTCTGTTAGGTTGTCCCGAAAAGGAGAGTGCGATGGTCCTGTCCCACGATTTCATGCGCGAGATGCACCCCGGCGAAGAGCCGAAGGTCGAACGCCTGTTGCAGAAGGCCTTTCGCAGCAATGATGAGGCGCGGCTGGTGAAGGCGCTGCGCAAGAGCGGGGCGATCGCAGGCGAGATGGTGGTCAATGGCCCCGAGGGAATCGCGGGTTATCTTGCCCTGTCCGAGATGGCCGGGCCGAAGGGCTGGCTCTGCCTTGCGCCGGTGGCGGTGCATCCCGACCATCAGGGGCAGGGCATCGGGCGGCGGATGTGTGGGATGATCACGGAATGGGCGCGGTTGGCCGGGCGCACGGTCGTGGTGCTGGGCGAGGTGGAGTTTTACGAGCGCTGTGGATTTTCCGCCGCGCGGGCGGCGCGGTTGAGCGGGCCTTACCCGATTGACCATACGCTTCTGGCCGGGCCGGGAACGGATGCGCCCGAGGAAACGCTGGTTTATCCCGCTGCTTTCGGCTGATCTGCGCAACGATGCAGGTATCCCGTGCGTTGGGCGAGGAAGACGGCGGGGCCCTGCGCCCCTATCTTTGGCCAGAGCCGAAAGGAGAGAGACATGCGCAAGATACAAGTACAGGGCGTTCATCACATCACGCTTGTTGGGGCGGATCGCCAGACCAGCATTGATTTCTGGGAGGGGCTGTTGGGGATGCCCTTCGTGTTCGAGCAACCCAACCTCGACAATCCGGGCGAGGGGCATCTTTATTTCGATCCGGGCGATGGGCGGTTGATCACGATTTTCACCAATGAAGACCGCACACCGGACAACCGGCGCACGCCGACCGATCCGGGCTGTGTGCATCACCTTGCCTTCAACCTGAGCCGGGCGGTGTTTTCGCAAGTGTTGGAGCGGCTGAAGGCGCGCGGCATCGCCAATTCGGGGGTGAAGGACCGGGGGTTCATGGATTCGATCTATTTCAAGGATCCGCTGGGCCTGTTGATCGAACTGGCTTGTTACAAGTTCGAACCGCCCGTGGGCTGCACCCATGCGCAGGTGATGCTTGAGGCGCACAAGACGCGGGTTGCGGCGGGGGATGATCACATCATGGAAGTGCATCTGGCCGATGCGATCGAGACGCTGGTGGCGCGCACCCAAGGCACGCTTTCCGACAGGTCGGGTGCTGGCGGGGCATGATGCGGCTTTTCCTGCTGACGGCGCTGACCATGGTGGCCTTTGCGGCCAATTCGATTTTGAATCGGCTGGCGTTGCAGGACGGCGGGGCCGGACCGGCGAGCTTTGCGGCGATCCGGCTGGCTTCGGGCGCGATGATGTTGGCGCTGTTGGTAGCGTGGCGCGATGGCGGGCTGCGCTGGCGGTCCGGCGCCGAGGGGGTGGCTGCGGTGTTCGGGCCAGCCGCGCTGGCGCTTTACGTGCTGGGGTTTTCGTTCGGCTATGTCACCTTGCCCGCCGGAATCGGCGCGCTGATCCTGTTTGGCGGGGTGCAGGTGACGATGTTCGCCGGGGCACTGATCGAGGGGGAGGTGGTGCCGGTGCAACGCTGGGCCGGGGCGGTGTTGAGCCTTGGCGGGTTGTTCTACTTGATGTGGCCTGCCGAGGCAGGGGCGGCCGCGCCGGATGGTTGGGGCGCGGCGCTGATGGCTTTGGCGGCGCTTGGCTGGGGGATTTATTCATTGATTGGGCGGGGAACGAGTGATCCGCTGGCGGCGACGGCGGTGAATTTCCTGTGGGCGGTGCCAGCCGGGGCGCTTGTCTGGCTGATCCTGCCGGACGGGGCAGATGCGCGGGGCGTGGCCCTTGCGGTGGCCTCGGGTGCGGTGACCTCGGGGCTGGGCTATGCGCTTTGGTATCAGGTGATGCCGCGGCTGGGCGCGACGCGGGCGGCGGTGGCGCAGCTTTGCGTGCCGGTGATCGCGATTGCCGGGGGCGCGCTTTTGTTGAGCGAGCCGGTGACGTTGCGCGCGACGGTCGCCTCGGCGCTGGTGTTGGGGGGCGTGGCGTTGGCCAATCTGGGCGGGCGCAAAGCCAGCGCTTCGCCTAGGCGATAGACGGGTGGGGCTTTGGTGCCTGTGCTGAAAGTGCGCCCGAACAGCGCCATATCCACGTCAGATTTCCATGCAGTTTGGGCGTTGGGCAAAAGGAAGGAGCGCCTTGCGTGGACAACACCAGTTTTCAGGACCGGCTGGAGAGGATCCAGAACAACACCGGGCGGGACATGCCGGAACGGCGTTTTGACGTCAATCGTCCGACGCGCAGGAAGCAGGCGCCGACGCATGTCCACGACGATGACGACGATGGCAGCGATGCGCATTTCTGGTTGCTGTATTCCGGGGCGGCGATCCTTGTCGGGGCCGCCTATATGAAGATGCCCGAACTTCGGAGCGAGTTGCTGACCTTCGGTGTGCCACTGTTCGTGATCGTGGGGGTCGGCAGGGTTATCCTGACGATCCGGCGGCGCGGGTTTTCGGCTGTGCGGGACGGCCATGACCTTCTTGACGTGGCGGATTTGGCCGGCAGCCTATTCAAGCTGTTCAAGTAGAACGGGGCTTTTGGCCGATCAGGGTTTCACCAGCCGTTCCAGCGGATCATAAAGCAGGGCCGTGCCCCATGCGGCATCAGGCAGGCTGTCGGGTTTGAAGCGGATGTCGTTGAGGTCGGCGCGCGAGAAGAACCGGCGGCGGGTGACGATCTGTTCCGGGTCTTGCCAGTCGTCGGTGAGGGTGCCGTGGGTGATGCGGGCATGAAAGAAAAGTTCGACCTGATGGAAGCCGGTGTCGGGGCTGTGGAATTCGTTGATCAGCGCGGGCGCGCCCACCTTGATCGTCAGGCCGGTTTCTTCGTGCACCTCGCGGGCGAGGTTTTCGGGAAGGGATTGACCCGGCTCGGCGCCACCGCCGGGCGCGCACCAGAGCGTGCTGTCCTCGCCGGGGAAGGCATTGACCAGCAGCAGGCGATCCTCGTGCAGGATCAGGGCGCGGGCGGCGATGCGGATGTCGCGGCGCTTGATCTGTGCCGGGGACAGGACCGGAGGGGTGGGAGCGTTTGACATGGGTCTTTCATAGGCCGCGCGATAGGACTATCTCAAGCGGCATGCGTAGATCGACCCTCACTTTGCTTGTCGCCCTGCTGGTTGGGCTGTTGGCCCTGCCCTTTGCCCCCATGCGGGCCGAGGGAGCGGTGGCCAAGGAACAGGACTGCGTGATCCTGCTGCACGGGTTGGCGCGAAGTGAGCGTTCGCTCGCCGTGACCGCGCGCAAGCTTGAGGCCGGGGGATACCGGGTGATCCGGCCCGGCTATCCGTCGACGGCGGCGACGGTGGACACGCTGGCGCAAGCGGTTTTTCCCGCCGCGCTTGAGGCTTGTGGCGGGGCGCGCACCCATGTGGTGACCCATTCGATGGGCGCGATCCTGTTGCGCTGGTGGCTGGCGCATCATCCGGTGCCGCAGCTTGGCCGGGTGGTGATGCTTGCGCCGCCGAACAAAGGCTCGGAACTGGTGGATGAGTTGGGCGATATTGCCGTGTTCGACTGGGTGAACGGGCCTGCGGGTCAACAGCTTGGCACCGGGGCGGGCGCGCTTCCGGCGCGGCTTCCGGCGGTGGACTTCCATTTGGGCGTGATCGCGGGAAGCCGTTCGGTCAACCCGGCCTATTCCACGATCATACCGGGGCCGGATGATGGCAAGGTTTCGGTCGCTTCGACCCGTGTGGCGGGGATGCGCGATCATATCGTCCTGCCGGTGACGCATACGTTCATGATGCTGAGCCCGCTGGTCAATGCGCAGGTGGCGCTGTTCCTTGACACCGGGCGGTTCGATCACGAGTTGCGGCTGAACGACGTGCTGTTCGGGGGGCGGAAATGAGCCTTTCCCTACGTCTTGAAGGGGCCGAGGTTCTGCGCCCGGGCGGGTTGATCCGGGGGAGTGTGGGGATCGACGGGGGCCTGCTGTGCGATGACCTCGATGCGCGGGGGGTGGATTTGTCCGGCTATCGCATCCTGCCCGGGATCGTCGATTTGCACGGGGATGCGTTCGAGCGGCATCTGGCCCCGCGCCGGGGCGCGATGAAGGATATGGAGGGCGGATTGCGCGCCGCCCATGCCGAATTGGCCGCGAGCGGGATCACCACCGCCGTTCTGGCGCAGTTCTGGTCATGGGAAGGCGGCATGCGCAGCCCGGATTTCGCGCAACAGATGTTTGGCGCGTTGGGCCGGGTCGCCGATGCGGCGGTGATCGACATGCGTGCGCAGCTGCGCTTCGAGATCAACATGGTGGACGATTACGCGGCCGTCGAAGAGGCGGTCGCGCGCCACGGCATCGGCTACGTGGTGTTCAACGATCACTTGCCGCATGAGCGGCTCTCCAAGGGGCAAAAGCCCAAGCGGCTGACCGGGATGGCGCTGAAGGCGGCGCGCTCGCCCGAGGCGCATTGGGCGATGATGCAGGCGCTTGAGGACCGGCGCGGCGAGGTGCCGGCGTTGCTCGACGGACTGGCGGCGCGGTTGGGCGCGGCGGGTGTCAGGCTGGGCAGTCACGATGACCATACCGCCGACGACCGCGCAGCATGGCGCGCGCGCGGGGTTCGCATCGCGGAGTTTCCCGAAACGCAGGACGCGGCCGAGGCGGCGCAAGCGGCGGGCGAAGGGGTGATCCTCGGGGCGCCCAACGTGATGCGGGGTGGCTCGCACAAGGGCAATGCCTCGGCGTTGGACCTGATCACCATGGGGCTGGCCGATGCGATTGCGTCGGATTACCACTACCCTTCGCTTTTTCGCGCGGCACTGTTCCTTGCGGCATCGGGGCTGATGGAAATGCCTGCGGCGTGGGGGCTGGTGTCCTCGGGTCCGGCGCGGCTTCTGGGGCTTTCGGATCGGGGGACGATCGCGGCGGGCAAGCGCGCCGATCTGGTGATCCTCGACGCCGCGGATCAGGTGGCGGCGGTGATCGCCGGGGGCCGCGTGGCCCATATGAGCGGCGATGTTGCGGCGCGCTTCCTAGGCTGAGGGGCTTGGCCGAGGGTCGGGGTTTTCGGTAGGGCGCGCGCTTGTGGCGCTGACGCTTCCGTGATTTGACCTTGCCGCGCTGGAAGCCGCGATCTTGCCCTCGCAACAGGAGGGCAGATGATGACGGCAAGAAAGCTGGTGATGTTGGCAGCGGTGCTGCTGCTGGCGGGCGCGGTATGGGGATACTGGAGCGATCGGGATATGGCCAGCGGGGAAAACACCGCGCAAACCGGGATGGATCACGCCGGGATGGAGGGCCAGATGGGGGGTGCCGCCCTGCCACGGGAAATGACATCGACCTTTATGGCAGGGGTGGCGGATGGGGCGGCGATCGTGACGCCCCGCCTGCCCGCGACCCTGAGCGAGGCAGCGCAATCGGGCAAGCAGGTGTTCGATGCGAAATGCGCGGTCTGTCACGGCACCGATGCGGCGGGAAAGAAGGGCAACGGGCCGCCCTTGGTTCACAAGATTTACGAGCCGTCGCATCACGGTGATTACGCCGTTCAACTGGCCGTGGTGCAGGGCGTGCGGGCGCATCACTGGCCCTTCGGTGACATGGCGCCAGTGCCCGGCGTGACCACGGCGCAGGTCGAACAGATCGTCGCCTACCTGCGCGAGATGCAGCGCGCCAACGGGATCAGGTGAGTGGCATCGACAGGGCGGTCAGGCAAACCGACAGGTGACATGGCCCCACGGCCCGAAATCGGCGTCGATCTCCGTGCCCGGGGGGCATTCGACCGGGCGGATGAACGAGCCTGACAGGATCACCTGACCCGGTTCGATCTTTTGGCCGTATTGCTCCATCCGTTCGGCCAGCCAGACGATGCCCATCACCGGATCGCCCAGCACGCCCGCGCCAAGGCCGGTTTCCTCGACCGTGCCGTTGGCGCGCACGATGGCCCCGGCCCATTGCAGGTTCTCGTGACCCGGGTCGAACCGGCCCTCGCCAAGGATGATCCCGGCGTTGGCGGCATTGTCGGAGATGGTGTCGAAGATCTTGCGCGGCTGGCCGCTGGTGGGGCAGATGCGCTTGATCCGGGTGTCGAGGATTTCGATCGAAGGGGCAACGTAATCCGTGGCCTCGAGCACCGCCTCGCGGGTGACGCGGCCCGTCAGCGGGGCCTTCATGACGAAGGCGATCTCGGCCTCGATCCGGGGTTGGATGAAGCGGCCCGCGGGGATGGTGGCGCCGTTGTCGAACGCCATGTCATCGAGCAGCACGCCACTGTCGGGGATGTCGATGCCAAGCGCCTGTTGCATGGCGCGCGAGGTGAGGCCGATCTTCCAGCCGATGGTGTTGCGCCCTTTGGCCTTTTTCAACGCGACGAGAGCGGCCTGAATGGCATAGGCATCGTCCATCGTGACATTCGGGTAAGCGACCGAGATGAGGCCGGTTTGCTGGGCCTTCTCCTCGGCTCCGAACAGGGAAAGGGCGGCGGCTTGGTGCTCTTGTGGGGTCATTCGTCTTCCACCGTGTTGGTGAGGGTGCCGATGCCTTCGGCCTCGACCACGATCTCGTCCCCGGGGACGAGGTATCGCGGCGGATCGAACCGCGCGCCCGCGCCGGTGGGCGTGCCGGTCACGATGATGTCGCCGGGCACAAGGGTTGTGAAGGTCGAGATGTACTCGATCTGCCGACGGATCGGGAAAAGCATGCGAGAGGTGCGGTCATCCTGCCGGAGTTCGCCGTTCACGCGGGTCGTCAGGCGGATGTCATCCAGTTGCGCCGGGTGGGTGAACGGCACCAGATGCGGCCCAATCGCGCCGGAATTGTCCCAGTTCTTGCCCTGCGTCACGTTGAACTTCGCATGCCGCACCCAATCACGCAGCGTGCCTTCGTTGCACAGTGTCAGGGCGGCGATATGGTCATAGGCATCGGCCTGTGAAATCCGGCGGCCGCCCTTGCCGATGACCACTGCGATCTCGCCCTCGTAATCGAGTTGCGGGGTTTCGGGCGGACGGATCAATGGCTGCTCCGCGCCGGTGAAGCTGCGCGGGAAGCGGATGAAGAGCGACATGTTGGGCGGTGCCTCTTGCCCGTCCTTGTACTCGGCATTGCGGTCGGGGAAGTTGACCCCGACGCAGATGATCTTTTCAGGGTCGGGCACGGGGATCGCATAGGTGAAACTACCCGGTGCATGGGTCACATCGCGGCCCATCGCGGCCTGGGCGAGGTCCTTGAGCGCGCCCGCTTCGATCACGCCCCGTAAGGTTTTCCACTGCGGAAAGTCCGGCGAGAGGGCGATGAACCCGCCTTCGACCACGACCCCATAAAGCGGGCCGTCTTCCGTGTTCACGGTTGCGTATTTCATGACCAATCCCCTTTCATTTTTCCATAAATACTCAATATCCCGCCGCTCAAGGTGCGATGATCGGCTGGGCCTTGAGCTGTGCCGGAACCGGCTCTTGCCCTTCGAAGACCGAGCCGTGTTCGAACCAACTGCGCGGTGCGGGCGCGCCCCAGAGCGTTTGGCGCTGCGGATCCTTGAGGTCCCACTTGATCGGTTCAAGGTCGGGGTCGACCGTCTGGTAGTCCGAGCAGTAAATCTCGATCCGGTGGCCATCGGGGTCGAGGATATAGAGGAAGAACGCATTCGAGATGCCGTGCCGTCCGGGACCGCGCTCGATATTGTCGACCCAGCCGGTGGTGGCCATCAGGTCGAGCAGGTCGATGATGTTGAGCGGTGTGGGCACCCAGAAGGCGGTGTGATGCAGGCGCGGGCCGGTGCCGTTGGTGAAGGCCATGTCATGCACGCCGCCCTTGCGGTGGCACCATGCGGCCCAGAGGTGGCCGGTTTCCTCGTCCTCGGTATATTCGGTGACGCGAAAGCCCAGTTCATTGTAGAAGGCGACGCTTTCATCGACATTGGGCGAGAAGCAATTGAAGTGGTCGATCCTGAGCGGTTTGACGCCGTTGTAGAGCTTGTATTGCTGATGGATCGGCGGCAGGCGGTCCATCCGGGCATAGAATTCGAGGGGGATGCCGTGCGGATCGCGGGTGCGGAAGGTGCGGCCTTGGTAGGGGCGTTCGACCCAATCCACGGGAAGCGATTTTTCGGCAAAAAACCGTGCCGCGGCATCGAGGCTATCGTCATCGAACACCTTGAACGAAAGATCACGAGCGCAGGCGGACTCGGATTTGCGCAGGATGATGCAGTGATGCCCGCGCTCTTCCATCGCGCGCAGGTAGATCGTTTCGCTGTCTTCGTCCGTCACCTGAAGGCCCAGCGTATCGACGTAGAAGGCGCGCGATTTGGCAAGGTCGGTCACGGCCAGTTCGACGTGGCTGAGACGGATGATGTTGAATGGCGGATAGAGGTTTGGTTCGGGAATGGGCATATCGCGTTTCCTTGATGGGAAGGTGGGCAGAGTGCCCACCTTGCGAGGTCATGTCACGGGAAAGATCACGTTCACCTGGCCGGTGCCGGACGAGGGGAAATAGTCGGTTACCACTTCGCATTTGGCGGTGTAGTCGTCCCAGCCAAGCGCGCCGTAGAGCATCGCGGTATCGTGCATCGAGCCTTCGCCCGAGCAATGTTTCGCATAATCGCCCAGCATCTTGAGGAAGGTGGCGTGATCGCCGCGCGTCCACATGTCGAGCACCATGAGATCGACTTGCCGGTTGAATTCGGAACTGATGGTGAAGGTGCCGTTGTTGGGGGCGTAGTCCTTGTTCGACCAGATCTTGTGGCTGAGAGACCCGGAGGCGACCAGCAGCACCTTTTCGTCACTGGCCTCGACGGCCTTGCGGATCGCGGCGCCTAGCACGCGGCTTTCGTCGTGGTCGTGCACGGTGCAGAAGGCGGCGATGGAGACCACCTTCATGTCATGTTCGCGGCTCATGAAGCTGAGCGGGACAAGGGTGCCGTATTCCAGATCGAGGCTGTCGAGATGATGGGCAAGGGTGTAGATGCCCATCTCGGTCGCGGCTTCGGCGATGGCATCGCCGAGCGCCGGATTGCCCCGGTGCGAATAGGGCATATCGCGGATGAATTGCGGAAATTCGGAGGAGGTCAGAAGCCCCTCGAACTTGTCATTCGCGTTGATGTGGAAGCCCGCGTTCACCAGCCAGTGGGTGTCGCAGATCACAACGGTGGTGGCGCCCAGGGCCTTGGCCCGGCGGGCGATTTCATAGTGACCGTCGATCGCGGCCTGGCGTTTGCCTTTGACCGGGCCGTCCTGCTCGGACATCTGCATGGTCGGCACGTGGGTCATCTTGGCGGCGAGAACAAGCTCTCCCATGGGGTTCCTCCTCCCTTTGGAAATGTTGCGCGTTTCCCTTGGGTTACAGCAGTCGGGGTCTGTCAGGCCCCCAACTGTGGAATGCGATGCTGGCCGGTGGCGAAGCCGATGTGTTTCTGTTCCATGTAGAATTCGAACGACCAGTCGCCGCCGTCGCGGCCGATGCCGCTGGCCTTGACGCCGCCGAAGGGGGTGGGCAGGTGGCGGACGTTTTCGGAGTTCACCCAGATCATGCCTGCTTCCAGCTTGTCGGTGAAGCGCAGGGCGCGGGTCAGGTCATTGGTCCAGACATAGCCCGTAAGACCATACTCTACCGCATTGGCAATGGAGAGCGCCTGTTCCTCGGTGTCGAAGGTCAGCGCGGTGAGGACCGGGCCGAAGATTTCCTCGTTGGCGATGCGCATGTCCTGCGAGGCGCCGGTGAACAGCGTGGGGCGCACGAAAAACCCTTTGTCGCCAACGCGTTCCCCGCCACAGGCGATGGTCGCGCCGTCTTCGCGGGCGACGTCGAAATACGATGTCACCTTGTCGAAATGGGTCTTGTGGATCAGCGGGCCGACCTCGGTCTTCGGGTCGAGCGGGTGGCCGACGCGGATATTGTCGACCCGGGTCTTGAGTTTCTGGGTGAACTCTTCGGCGATGGAGGATTGCAGCAGAAGGCGCGAGGACGAGGTGCAGCGCTCGCCGTTGAGCGAATAGATCATGAAGATCGCGGCATCGAGCGCCCGGTCGAGATCGGCGTCGTCAAAGACGATGACAGGGTTTTTGCCGCCCAGTTCGAAATGCACGCGCTTGAGCGTGTCGGCGCCCTGTTTCATGATCATCGAACCGGTTTTGCTTTCACCGACAAAGGCGATGGCCTTGATCAGCGGATGCTCTGTCAGGGCGCGCCCGGCGTCTTCGCCGAACCCGTTGACGAGGTTCCAGACACCCGGCGGAAGGCCGGCTTCTTCGGCGATTTCCATGAGGATACGGGCGGTTACGGGGCTGAACTCGGCGGGTTTGTGGACCACGGTGCAGCCTGCGGCCAGCGCCGGGGCGATCTTCCACGTCGAGAGCATGAAAGGCGTGTTCCACGGTGTGATCACACCCACCGGGCCGATGGGCACGCGGGTGGTGACGTTCATCAGGGTCGCCGAGGGCAAGTTCTGACCATCGCGGGCGCTAGGCGCGCGGTCGGCGAAGAAGCGGAAATTGGCGGCGCCGCGTAGGGCGGCCTTTTGCATGAAGCGCAGTGCCTGACCGGTGTCGAGGCATTCGGCGAAGGCGATTTCTTCGGCGCGCGCTTCGATGGCGTCGGCGATTTTATGGAGCACTTTCTTGCGGTTGGCGCCCGGCATGTCGCGCCATTCGGCAAAGGCATCATGCGCGGCGCGGGCGGCGGCGTCGATGTCTTCGGGGCCCGATTTCGCGACCTTGCACAAAAAGCCTTCGTCCACCGGAGAGGTGTTGTCGAAGGTGGCCCCGGACAGGGCGGGGCAGTCCGCGCCGCCAATGCGGTTTAGAACGCCGGTGTCGCGGAAGCGGGCGAGATAGGCTTCGGCCTTCGCGATGTTGTTTTCCAGTTCAGACATGGGGTCAGGCCTTTTTCAGGTGGTCACGGATGGTGCCCGTCTTGGGGCTGAGATCGGGGTCGATGTCGCGCGTTTCGACCGAGAGGGCGATGGAGTGCTGCGTCAGTGCGGGGGCCATAAACCCTTGCAACGCCTCGAAAACCTCGGTCGTGGCGCGGGTCTTGTCAGCGGCGGAGCGGCCAGCGCGCAGCCGGATGGACAGGTCGAGGAAGGCATGTTGCGGGTCGCCGTCGGCGATGCTGACGTGGTCGGCCCGAAAGGCCCGCACCCGCACGCCGGGCATGGGAAACACGCCGGTGTCGATCGCGGCGCGACGGATGTGATCACACAGCGCGGCAATATCGACCATCTCTTCGAGATTGGCGGAATATTCGATGTGGAAATGGGGCATTTGACCAGCTCCTCCCAAAGCATGATTAACTTGTTAACAAAATATCTGTTGCGGAGTCAAGTCAAGATGCGTGCAAGCAGGTTAACGCGCGATGCAACGCGAAAACGACGGTCTGCAATCCGCCTGCAAAGCGTCTGCAATCCGTCGGACATACGATGGCGTATGCAGGCGCAGGGAAACCGGTTAAGGAACCGATCCCCCGCTTCATCTTGCCTTAAATATCCCGGGGGGGTGACAAAACGCAGAGCGTTTTGCACCTGGGGCAGCGCCCCACTCCGACCTCTGCGATGTTAGCTGCGGATGCCGGCAAAGCGGGTTTGCCAATCTTCGCGCTGTTCGTCGGTGATTTTCGAGAACAGGTTCTCGGGCACCGAGAAGTCATGCCCGGCGGGCAGGGCCGAGAGGGCCTCGGCCACGTCGCCGGGCCATGCGGTGTCGAGCGTGTTCATCGACGAGAACAACTGTGCCGAGGCGGTCGGGATGAACGGCGCGGACAAGACGGCATAGAGCCGGATCAGGTTCAGCGCGAGGCGGATCTGCGCGGCGGCGGCGTCTGGGTCTTCCTTGAAGGTGGCCCAAGGCGCGGCCTCTTGCAGGTATTCGTTGCCGGCCGACCAGATTGCGCGCAATTCCTGCGCCGATTTGCGCACGTCCATCGACTCCATGAAGCCCTCGTAGGCGCGGATGCGGGTGGCGAGTTCGTCCATCAGCGCGGTTTCGCGCGCGCCGTAGCTGCCGCCCGAGGGCACTTCTTCGGAGAACTTGGAGCGGCAGAATTTGGTGACGCGAGAGACGAAATTGCCCAGCACATCGGCGAGGTCCTTGTTCACCGAGGTCTGGAAATTCTCCCACGTGAATTCGGCGTCCGAGGATTCGGGCGCGTGGGACAGAAGCCACCAGCGCCAGTAATCGGCGGGCAGGATTTCAAGCGCCTGATCCATGAACACACCGCGCCCGCGCGAGGTGGAGAACTGACCGCCATCGTAGTTGAGGTAGTTGAACGACTTGATGTAATCGACCAGCTTCCACGGCTCGCCAGACCCGAGGATCGTGGCCGGGAAGCTGAGCGTGTGGAAGGGGACGTTATCCTTGCCCATGAACTGGGTATAGGTCACGTCATCGGCACCCTTGTCGGTGCGCCACCAGCGTTCCCAGTCGTCGCCCTTGCCGGCCTCGACCCATTCCTTGGCGCAGGCGATGTATTCGATCGGCGCGTCGAACCAGACATAGAAGACCTTGCCATCCATGCCCTGCCACGGGGCGCCGTCGAACTGCGCGGGCACGCCCCAGTTGAGGTCGCGGGTGATGCCGCGATCCTGAAGGCCATCGCCATCGTTGAGCCATTTCTTGGCGATCGAGGTGGTAAGCACGGGCCAGCCCTCGCGGGTGTCGATCCACTCTTCGAGTTGGTCCTTGAGCTTGGATTGCAGCAGGTAGAGGTGCTTGGTTTCGCGCATCTCAAGATCGGTCGCGCCCGAAACGGTCGAGCGCGGGTTGATCAGGTCGACCGGGTCGAGTTGCTTGGTGCAGTTGTCGCATTGATCGCCCCGCGCGCTTTCAAAGCCGCAGTTGGGGCAGGTGCCTTCGATATAGCGATCCGGCAGGAAGCGGCCATCGGTGGGCGAATACATCTGGGTTTCCGCGCGTTCCTCGATCAGGCCGGCCTCGTAGAGGCGGATGGCGAAGGCCTGTGTCAGGGCGTGGTTCTGTGGGCTGGAGGAGCGGCCGAAGTGATCGAACGAGAGGCCGAAGCCTTCGGCGATCTGGGCTTGGGTCAGGTGCATTTCGGCGCAGTAGTCGGCGACGTCTTGTCCGGCCTTGGCCGCGGCCAGTTCAGCCGGGGTGCCGTGTTCATCGGTGGCGCAGAGGAACAGAACTTCGTGGCCGCGCGCGCGCTGGTAGCGGGCGAAGAGATCGGCGGGAAGCTGTGAGCCCACGAGGTTGCCGAGGTGCTTGATCCCGTTGATGTAGGGGATCGCCGAGGTGATGAGGTGACGTGCCATGGAATGCCCTTCCTGCGCCTTGGGTTGGGGTTCGTTTAGCGGATTGGCGCAAGGAGGGGAAGAAGGGCTATTGGGGTTTCGTTACAAGGTTTCATCGGAGGGGAGCGGATCAGTCGCGCTCGCGCGATTTGCCCATCAGGCGGCCGATCAGGAAACTGGTCCGGGGCGACCAGACATAGGCGGTGCGATCCTCGGGGGCGGGGCGGGCGCGCATCCGGGTGAGGCCGAACAGCACGAGCACCACGTGGCCCACCGCGATCATCAGGAAGAGCGAACCGGGGCCGAACATCTCCATCAGGCGCGAGGCCAGAAGCGGCGCGGCGATGGCGCCGACGGCGAACCAGAACATCAGCGCGGCCGAAAGTTCGACCCGTTCGGTGTGATCGGCGAAGTCATGGGCGTGGGCGGCGGCGATCGAATAGATCGGAAAGGTGGTGAGACCGAAGACACCGGCCATGATCAGGATGCCCGCCGGTGACAGCCCGGTCAGAAGCGCGGTGGCGGCGCAAGAGGCGGTGGCGGCGAGCGACATGCCGATCAGCACCCAGCGCCGGTCATAGCGGTCGGCCAGCCAGCCCACCGGGTATTGCGCAAGCGCCCCGCCCAGCACGAAGGCGGCGAGGAACCACGCGATCTGATCGGTGGCGAGGCCGACCTGCTCGCCATAGACCGGGCCGACCATCCGAAACGAGGCCGAGGACAGCGCCGCCACGACCACCCCCGCCGCCGCCAGCGGAGAGCGGCGCACTGCGAGGCCGGGGCGCAGGCGCGGCGCGTCGGGCGTATCGGGCTGGCGCATTTTCGACAGGGTCAGCGGCAGCAGCGCGGCGCAGCACATCAGAGCCAGCAGGTTGTAGGAAATATACGAGGCCGGGGCGAGGACCGAGATCACCATCTGCGCTGCGAGACTGCCGGTCATGTCAACGACCCGGTAGGTGCCCATGGCGCGGCCACGGGTTTCATTGGTGACCTGCGCCTGAAGCCAGGCTTCGACCACGGTGTAGCATCCCGCGACGCACAGCCCCGAAGCGATGCGGAAAAACGCCCAGGCATAGGGGTCGATCACGAGGTAATGCGCCAGAAGCCCGATCGCGCCGGTCGAGGTAAAGGCGGCGAAGGCGCGCGAATGCCCGACCGTGCCCATCAGCCGCGGCGCCCACCAGCAGCCGATGAAGAAGCCGACGAAATGGGCCGAGCCGAGCATCCCGATCTGGGCCGTGGAAAACCCGAGCTTCAGCCCCGAAAGCGCATCCAGCGGGCCGACCCCCCCGGTGGAAAGCTGAAGCAGGATGACCGACAAAAAGAGGGCCGCGAAGGAAAGGATCATACGCATGAGCGCGAGCATGGCACGGCGCGCCGCATTGGCAAGCCGCTATGCGACGGGATCGGGCGTTTTTAGCCGATCCGGCGCGCGCCCCGGTTGGCGACAGCGCGGGTGTCGGGCGGGGAATTGAGTATTTGGAGAAAAATGAAAGAGCACGCCCTCCCTTTCATTTTTCCAAAATACTCATTTTCAACGCGGACGCCGGGTGCGACTTTCGATTGGGCCGCGATGATGCGAAGATCGGGCGCGTTTGACATGGGGTGAGGGAGGAGACGGGCGAATGACGGACATATCCGAAGAAACGCTTGAGTTGTTGCGGCATGTGTCGGTGGCGACGCTGGCGACGGCGCTGTTCAAGCGCGGGCTGAGAAAGCAGGTGATCGACGATGTGCGCCCTGTCGCGCCGAAGGGGCGCAACATGGTGGGGCCGGCTTTTACCCTGCGCTATATTCCGGCGCGCGAGGATCGCAACGGGCTTGAGGTGTTTCGTGACCCGGACCATCCGCAGCGCAAAGCGATCGAGACCTGTCCGCCGGGGCATGTTCTGGTGATGGACTCGCGCCGCGATGCGCGCATGGCGAGCGCGGGGGACATCCTGTTGACGCGGTTGATGGTGCGCGGCGCGGCGGGGGTTGTCACCGATGGCGGGTTTCGTGATGCGATGAGTATCGGTGCGCTCGACCTGCCGGCCTATCATCAGCGCCCGGCCAGTCCGACCAACCTGACCAACAACGAGGCGATTGAGATCAATGGCCCGATCGGGTGCGGTGACGTGGCGGTGTTTCCCGGTGATATCATGGTGGGGGATGATGACAGCGTGATCGTGATCCCGGCGCATATGGCCGGGGAGGTGGCGCAGGAAGCGCACGAGATGACCGCCTACGAGGATTTCGTGCAGGAGAGGGTGCGCGCGGGGGCCGGGATCATCGGGCTTTACCCGGCGACGGATCCGGCGAACCTCGATCTGTTCGCACGCTGGCGCGCGGAGAACGGACGTTGATGCGTCCCTTTGTGGCAATTGCATATCGGGACTTGGGGACGTAGGTCTGTTGGCGCGGAAGTGCGCCTTGGAGGAGGGGCATATCATGGCAGGATCGTTCTGTGGGACAGGAGGCACCCGGGAGGTGCGCCGCGATCCCCCATGCGCGGGCGATTGCGCGCCATTCCACCCGGACGCAACCACGAAGCAGGCTCAACTAAAGAAGGTATTTGCCCCATGAAGTTCCTGAGATACGGCGCCAAGGGCGCGGAGAAACCCGGTGTTCTGGACAAGGACGGCCAAGTGCGGGCGTTGCCGGGGGCGGATTTCGCCGGCGATGGGGTTTCGCTTGAGCGGCTGGGCGAGTTGCGGGGCCTCAACATCGAAGCACTTCCCCTCGTCGAAGCGCCGGGGCGGATCGGCGCGTGCCTTGCGTGGGTGCCGAATTTCCATTGCATCGGCTTGAACTATGCCAAGCACGCCGCCGAAACCGGATCGACGCCGCCCAAGGAGCCGATCCTGTTTTCCAAGGCGAGCTCGGCCCTGTCGGGGCCGAACGATCCGGTGATCATTCCGCGCGGATCGGAGAAGACCGATTGGGAGGTCGAACTGGGCGTGGTGATCGGGCGCGATGCGCTTTACGTCAGTGAAAACAAGGCGCTGGATTACGTGGCAGGCTATTGTACCGTCAACGATGTTTCCGAGCGCGCGTTCCAGATGGAGAAGGGCGGCCAGTGGATCAAGGGCAAGTCGGCGCCGAGTTTCGGCCCGGTCGGGCCGTGGCTGGTGAGCGCGGACGAGGTGCGTGATCCGCAGGCGCTGAACCTGAGCCTGTCGGTCAACGGCGAGGTGGCGCAGAATTCGAACACCGACGACATGATCTTTGGCGTGGCCGAGATCATTTCCTACATGAGCCGGTTCATGGAGTTGAAGGCGGGGGATATCATCGCCACCGGCACGCCCTCGGGTGTGGGGCTGGGCATGGTGCCGCCGAAATTCCTGAAGCCCGGTGACGTGATGGAGCTTGAGGTCGAAGGGCTGGGCCGGCAGCGGCAGGAAGTTGTCGCGGCCAAGTGAGCCGCGGGAACGGGTCCGGGCGGGAGGCTGTCCGGACCTGACAGGCGTCAGCCGCGCCCGATATAGGGCATGTTGGTGGCCATCACCGTCATGAACTGCACATTGGCATCCAGCGGCAGCGAGGCCATGTGCAGCACCGATTTTGCGACGTTCGCCACATCCATCACCGGTTCGACCTTCGAGGTGCCGTCGGCCTGCGGCATGCCGGTGGTCATCTTGGCGGCCATGTCGGTGAGGGCGTTGCCGATGTCGATCTGACCGCAGGCGATGGAATAGGGCCGCCCGTCGAGCGAGATCGAGCGGGTCAACCCGGTGATCGCATGTTTCGACGTGGTATAGGCGGCCGAGCCCCAGCGCGGCACATAGGCCGAAACCGAGCCGTTGTTGATGATGCGCCCGCCCTGCGGCGACTGGTGGCGCATGATGGAAAACGCCGCTTTGGCGCAGATGAAGCTGCCGGTGATGTTGATGTCGATCAGCTTGCGCCATTCGGCGACGTCGATTTCGTCCACCGTGGTGGAGAAGAGCGAGACCCCGGCGTTGTTAAACAGCGCATCAAGGTGGCCCCATGCGCCCATGGCGCGATCGAAGGCGCCCTTGACGGCGGCCTCTTCGGTGACGTCGCATTCAAGCACCAGCGCGTTCTCGTGATCGGCGGCGACGTCTTCGAGCGCATCGGCGTTGCGCCCCAGAAGGCCCACGCGCCAGCCCGCCGCAAGGAACGCCTCGGCGGTGGCCTTGCCGACGCCGCGGCCCGCGCCGGTGATGATGATGGTTTGGGTCATGGTGCTCTCCTCCTGCTGTGCAGGGTGGGCGATATGGCGGCGCGGGTCAAACGCCGGATGCGTCAGCCTTCGATCGCCTTGATCATGTCGACCCGGGTGCCATGACGTCCGCCTTCGAACGGGGTGGCGAGAAAGGCATCGACGATGGCCAGAGCCAGCCCTTCGCCGACGACGCGCGCGCCGAGCGAGAGCATGTTGGCATCGTTATGCGCCCGGATCATCGCCGCCGAATAGGGATCGGAGCAAACGCCGCAGCGAATCCCCTGCACCTTGTTGGCGGCCATCATGATGCCTTGGCCGGTGCCGCACAGGATGATCCCGAGGTCGCAGTCGCCCGAGGCGACCTTGCGCGCGGCGGCTTCGCCATGTTTGGGGTAATGGGTGCTTTCCGGGGTGGTGGGGCCGATATCGACGACCTCCCATCCGGCGTCGGCGATATGGGTGGCGATTGCCTGCCGCAACTCGATTGCCGCGTGATCACTGGACAAGACAATGCGCTTGGTATCGGTCATGGGGATGCTCCGCTCTAGGATGCCACAGACCTACACGAGCGCCCGGTCGGCGCAAGGCCCTGACGACGGATCGGCGGGGCTGATCGGCAATTTATCCGGCGCGGCCCGCCCTTTCATTTTTCCAAAAATACTCCCGCGCGGAGCGCTCCTGTCCCTTGCCACGGATACCCACGGCAGATCGGTTTGCAAATCGGCGCGCCCTGTGGCGTGATCGCGTGACAGACCAAGCCATGGGACCGAAGGAGATCCGAGCCATGTCCGACCTGATATTCGCCGACAGCCTGTCACGGCTTGGCACGGAATCGGCCTTTACCATCCTTGCGCGGGCGGGGGCGCTGGCGGCGCAGGGGCGCGATATCATCAACCTTGGCATCGGTCAGCCGGATTTCAAAACGCCCGAGCATATCGTCGAGGCGGGAATCAAGGCGCTGCGCGACGGGTATCATGGCTATACCCCCGCCAATGGCCTGCCGGAGTTGCGCGAAGCGGTGGCGGCGGATCTGCATCGCCGGCACGGGGTCGAGGTGAACCCCGATCACGTGGTCGTGGTGCCGGGTGGCAAGCCGACGATGTTTTTCGCCGTGCTGATGTTCGGCCAGCCGGGGGTGGAGATCATGTATCCCAACCCCGGCTTCCCGATCTATGAATCGGTGATCCGTTATTCCGGCGCGACGCCGGTGCCGATCGCGTTGAAAGAGGAAAACGGCTTTGCCTTTAGTGCAGAAGAGGTGCTGGGCCAGATCACCGACAAGACCCGGCTGATCATTATCAACAGCCCGGCCAACCCGACGGGCGGCGTGACACCGAAGGAAGAAATCGACAAGCTGGTTGCCGGATTGCAGGCGCATCCGCATGTGGCGCTGATGTCGGACGAGATTTATTCCAACATGCTTTATGGCGGGCGCGAACACGTCAGCCTGCTGCAATATCCCGAGATCCGGGATCGGCTGATCATGCTGGATGGCTGGTCCAAGACCTATGCGATGACGGGCTGGCGGCTGGGCTATGCGGTCTGGCCCGACTCCTGTGTCGAGCATGTGACGCGGCTGTGCATCAACGATCATTCCTGCGTCAACGCGGCGACGCAATATGCCGGGATTGCCGCGCTTACCGGGCCGCAGGACGCGGTGCGCGATATGGTGGCGGCGTTCGATCAGCGGCGCGAGGTGATCGTGCGGGAATTGAACAGTCTTCCCGGGGTCAGCTGTGCCGATGCGGGGGGTGCGTTCTATGCCTTTCCCAATATCACCGGGACGGGGATGAGTTCGGTCGAGGCGCAGGACCGGTTTCTGGACGAGGTGGGTGTCGCCACGGTGGCGGGCACATCATTCGGCGCGTGGGGCGAGGGGTATGTGCGGTTTTCCTATGCCAACTCGACCGAGAATATCCTTGAGGCGATCAGGCGGATCAGGGGGATTCTTTAGGCGCGACGGGTGCGGCGTGATTAGCCCGCTTGGCCCCAACTGCGGATGATGACGGCCTCGCGATCCGGGTGGGCGAGTTCGAGCGTGCCGAGGAACACCCGGCGGTTCATCCAGTCGAGCCGGCCCGAGGGGGCGGTCACCTCGATCACCGAGCGGCGGTAGAGGGCGGAGGGGGCGGTTTCGTCCACCTTGACGTGGTTGTGGATGGTCAGGACGGTGCCGTCATCGGTCTGCATCTCGTAAAGCGCGTCGAGGGTTTTGAAGCCATCGGGCGCGATCAACTGACGGTCGGCCCCGCCGGGCAGGACCGTGCCCGAGAGCCCGTCGATCCCAGGTCCGGCGAAGAATTTCCCGCCAAGGATCGGGACGATATAGCGCTGGCCGGTCGGACCTTGGCCGAGGTCTTCGCGCGGGGCGATGTCG
This sequence comes from Rhodalgimonas zhirmunskyi, assembly GCA_030848925.1. Taxonomy (GTDB): domain Bacteria; phylum Pseudomonadota; class Alphaproteobacteria; order Rhodobacterales; family Rhodobacteraceae; genus Rhodalgimonas; species Rhodalgimonas zhirmunskyi. The sequence goes on along the minus strand of JANFFA010000003.1, from coordinate 501,796 downwards.
ACGATTGCGGTCCAGATCAGGCTGAGGTCGGGCGCGATTGCGGGCCTTTGGGCGTGGATCGCGTCGTGGCTTTTTTCGGGGGGCATCGGCAGGGCCTCTTGTCGGGTCCCCCTTGATAGGGGCGATCAGGCGTTTGGCGCAAAGGGTTTCGCGGTGGGCATGAGGCCGGGAGAGAGACCGGGGGCGAGACCGGGCGCGACGGATTCGGGCGCGATGGCCACGGATTTGACGATGGCGTGACAGGCCGTGCCGGGGGCAAGATCGAGGGCCGCGACCGAGCGTTTGGTGATCCGGGCCAGCACGCGCCCGGCCTGTGTGTCGAGCGCGACGATGGCGCCGGGGCCGTCGCCTTGGTGAATTTCGCGCACCACCCCGGCAAGGATGTTTAGCGCCGAGCTGTCGGTGGGCCGGGTGCGCGCCAGCATCACGTCCTGTGCCGCGATGCGCAGGCGCAGGCGGGTGCCGGGGGCCTGCGAGAGCCCGGGCAGGAACAGTGGCGCGCCGCCCGCGTCGAGCCGGGTGAGGCCATCGCTTTCATGCGCGGCGATGGTGGCTTCGATCAGCGCGCCGGCCTCGCGCGGGCCGGCGGGGTGGAAGGCGGGATCGGAGAGCAGGTCGGCCGCCGGCCCTTGTGCCGTGACGCGGCCCGCGTCGAGGGTGATGAGCGTGGTGGCGAGGCGGGCGACCTCGGCCATGTCGTGGCTGACGTAGAGGATGGGGATGCGGCCCGCATCGCGCAGCGTTTCGAAATAGGGCAGGATCTCCGCCTTGCGCGCGGCATCGAGCGCGGCGAGCGGTTCATCGGCGAGCAGGATGTCGGGTTCGGACAAGAGCGCGCGGCCAAGCGCGACGCGGGCCTTTTCGCCGCCCGAAAGCGTGGCCGGGCGGCGCGACAGCAGCGGCGCGATGCCGAGCATGTCGGTGATTTCGTCAAGGCTGGTGGAGGGGGTGCGCCCGCGCAGGAAGCGGCGGGCATAGGTCAGGTTCTGTTGCACGGTGAGGTGCGGGAAAAGGCGTGCGTCCTGAAACACATAGCCGGCGCGGCGGCGGTGGGCGGGCAGGTTGATGCCGCGTTCGGTGTCTAGGAGGGTGTGTTCACCGATGGCGATGTGACCTTTTAGCGGGGTGAGCAGGCCCGCGACCGCCTGCACCACTGTTGTTTTGCCCGAGCCGGAGCGCCCGAACAGCACGGTCAGCCCCGGCGGCGCGTCGAAGGCCACGTCGAGTGTGAAATCGGCAAAGCGGTGGGTGAGGGCGATGGAGAGGGTCATATCTGCGCCGCCTCTTCTACCTTGGCGGTGGTCTGGCCCGCGATGCGGGCGGCGACGCGGCGTGACAGCCATTCGGAGAGCACCAGCGCGGCGGCGGCGATGGTGAGCGAGAGAAGCGCGAGGCGCAGCGCCTGCCCCTCGCCCCCCGGGGTTTCGAGGGCGAGGTCGATGGCCAGTGGCAGGGTCTGGGTTTGGCCGGGGATGTTCGAGACAAAGGTGATCGTGGCGCCGAATTCGCCCATGCCCTTGGCAAAGGCCAGAACGGCACCGGCCAGAAGCCCCGGCACGATCATCGGCAGGGTGATGGTTCTGAAGACCTGAAACCTTGGCGCGCCCAACGTGGCGGCGGCCTGTTCCAGCCGGGGGTCGACCGCTTCGAGCGACAGGCGGATGGCGCGGACCATGAAGGGAAAGCCCATGACCCCGGCGGCCAGCGCAGCGCCGGTCCAGCGGAAGGCGAAGGTGAGGCCGAAGACATCGTGGAAGACCCGCCCCAGCGGGCCCTGTGGGCCGAAACCCAAGAGCAACAGGTAGCCGGTGACCACCGGGGGCATGATCAGCGGCATATGCACCGCGATGTTCAAAAGCCCGCGCCCGGGAAAGCGCAGCCGCGCCAGAGCGTAGGCCACCGCCAGCGCCAAGGGCAGGCCGATTGCCGTGGCCCAGCCCGCCACCTTGAGCGAGAGGGTGAGCGCGGTAAGCCCGTCGGGTGAGAGCCAGCTCATGTGTCGCCCGGGGCGGGCAGGAGGGCGAATCCCTCTGCCGTGAATGCCGCCTGTGCCGGGGGCGTGGAGAGATAGGCAAGGAAGGCGCGCGCGCCTGCGACGTTGCCGTTTGCAAGCGCGGCGGCGGGGTAGATGATCGGCGGGTGGCTTGCGGCCGGGAAGGTGGCGCGGATGTGGACGCTGTTGCCCGCGGCATGGGCATCGGTGGCGTAGGTGATGCCCAAGGGCGCGGCGCCGGTTTGGACCAGCGCGAGCGCGGCGCGGACGTTCTTGGCCTGTGCGAGGCGGGGTTCGGCCTGATCCCAGAGGTGGAGGTTTTGCAGCGCGGCCTTGGCATAGATTCCGGCGGGGACCGCATCGACAAGGGCGGTGGCAAGGCGGCCCCCGCCCAGGAGCGTGGCGAGATCGGTTTGGTCATTGAGCGCGATGGGCGCTCCGGCGTCGTGCGAGATCAGCACCAGTTGATTGCTGAGCAGGTCGCGGCGGGTGCCGGGGGCGAGGCGGTTTTCGCTTTCGAGCACGTCCATCCAGCCCGGATTGGCCGAGAGGAACAGATCGGCGGGCGCGCCTTGGGCGATCTGTCGGGCCAGCGCGGAGGAGCCTGCGTAAACGAGGGTGAGGTTGTGGCCGGTCTGCTCTTCGAAGTCTTTGCTGGCCGTGTCGAGCGCGGTCTTGAGGCTGGAGGCGGCGAAGATGGTGATCTCGTCCGCGCGCAGCGGCGTGCAGAGGGCGAGCAGCAGGGCGCAGAGAGAGGCCATTTGGGAGGCCAGACGGGAGAGCATTCGCGGTGATCCGGGTTTCGTTATGTTTCGTCGGGAATATCGCTTTTGCGCCCGTGCGCCAAGGGGGAATCTTGGCAGGGTCAGTCTTGGTCGGGGGTATCGCGGGGGGGTGCGATCAGGGCGGCGAGGCGGGCGATGGGTTCGGCCCCGGCGTGGCGGGCGGCCTCGTGCAGGGCGCGGTAGGCGGCGAGCACGTCTTCCCCGGTTTCGGTCAGCGCGGCGCCGCCACCGCGCGCGCCACCGCGGCTGCTTTCGACAAGGGGCGCGCGGAACATCGTGTTCATCACCTCGACCAATTGCCAGGCGCGCTTGTAGCTCATCCCCATGGCGCGGCCAGCGGCGGCAATCGAGCCGGTGGCGTGGATATGTTCGAGCAGTTCGGCCTTGCCGGGGCCGATCATGCCAGCGGGGCCGAATGTCAGCCGAAGGCGCAGGTCTGGATCAGGGGGCTGTGTCATGGCGCGAGTTTGGGAGGGCTTGGGCCAGAGTGCAAGGACCGGCGTGGTGGGCGGCTTTGGGGGAAGCTCTGGCATGGGATAATTGCCGCCAATTTTATTTGTAGAGAGATTGTTAACCCCGGAATGTCCATGCTGCGTCCAGCGGTTGCTTTCAAAATATTAATGCTTTCGGTGGCCCGGCGGACGGGCTGTCAACCAACCGGCGAGAAAGCGAAGCGCGTAGAGAACGACGCGGGAAACGGGCCGAACAGTTGACGGGTCGAAGATCTTTAGGCCGAACGAGTCACGGGCCGAATGATCCACGGGCCGAACGATCCACGGGGCAGACAGGATATAGGGCAGGCAGATGCATGGGCTGGTGAACAGAGCGATCCAGAGATTCGTCACCGATACATACGGGGCCGCATTGTGGAGGCGGGTTGCGCATGAGGCACAGCTTGGCTTCGTCGATTTCGAGTCGATGCTGATCTATGATGACGTGCTGACGCCTCGTGTTCTGGACGCCGTGGAAGCGGAACTGGGCAAGCCACGGGCGGAAATTCTGGAGGATATCGGCACTTATCTGGTCAGTCATCCCAATGCCGAGGCTGTGCGCCGGCTGTTGCGTTTTGGCGGCGAGGACTTCGTCGATTTCCTGCATTCGCTTGATGACCTGCCGGACCGAGCGCGGCTTGCGGTGTCCGATCTGGATTTGCCGCAGTTGGAGTTGCGCGAACATGCGGCGGATCGGTTCTCGCTTACCGTTTGTGCGCGCAAGGACGGGTTCGGACCTGTGATGATCGGCATGCTGCGCAGTCTTGCCGATGATTACGGCGCGCTTGTTCTTCTGGAGCGGCGGGCCGGGGGCGAGCGCGCCGCAGGGTGCGTTAATTCTGAAGGGCTTGATGTGATCGATATCACCTTGATCGAGGCGGGTTATGCAGAGGGCCGGTCGTTCGATCTTGGGGCGAATGTGGGGCTGGGGGCATGAGGCGCACCCCGCGAAGCGGACTTTGGGTCGGCCGCGCGATGCCCATGTGCCGAAGGTCGGCCCTATGCAGGAAGACGGCCCTGTGGCGAAGAAGGGAGAGAGAATGAATATCGTCGGGCCGGGACAGGTGCCGCAGACCGCGATGGCATTGGAACAGGTTGTCGAGGTTCTCGATATCCTGTGCCCGATGCATGTGATCATTGCGCCAACGGGGCATATCGTTTCGGTCGGTCCGACGCTGGCCAAGCTGCGCGCGGAACAGGGCCTGAGGGGGGCGCCGTTCCTAGAGGTTTTCGAATTGCGCAGGCCACGAAACCTTGTCTCGATCGCGGATCTGATGGCGGCGCAGGGATTGAAACTGCACCTGAAATTCAGGGATCGGCCTGCGACTGCGTTCAAGGGGCTGTTGACGCCTTTGCCGGGCGGGGCGGGGGCGGTGGTCAACCTGTCGTTTGGGATTTCGATCGTGGATGCGGTGCGCGACTACGCCCTGACCAGTGCGGATTTCGCGGCGACCGACCTTGCCATCGAGATGCTGTACCTCGTGGAGGCGAAATCGGCGGCGATGGAGGCGTCACGCAAGCTGAATCTTCAGTTGCAGGGCGCGATGATCGCGGCGGAGGAACAGGCGTTCACCGATACCTTGACCGGCCTCAAGAACCGGCGCGCGATGGGTCATGTTCTGGATCGGCTGATCACCCTTGGTCGGTCTTTTGCGTTGATGCTGATCGACCTCGATTTCTTCAAAGCGGTGAATGACTCGATGGGGCACGCGGCGGGCGATCACGTCTTGCAGCAGGTGGCGCGGATCATGGTGGAAGAGACGCGCGAGGCCGATACGGTGGCGCGGATCGGGGGCGATGAATTCGTCATCCTGTTCGACGGGGCCGAGGATCGTGCCGTGCTGGATCGGGTGGCGCGACGCATCATCGGAGAGCTTGAAGTGCCGATCCCCTATGGCGGGCAGTTGTGCCACATCTCGGCCAGCAGTGGCACGGTGTTGTCAGGGGATTATGCGGAGCCCAAGGCGGAGCGGTTGTTGGCCGATGCGGATCTGGCGCTTTATACATCGAAGAAACGTGGAAGGGCCTGCCACAGCTTTTTTCGTGAAGAGATGCGGGATGAGACGCCTGTTGGACCGGCACAGAACGTTGGTGAGCCCGGAGAGTCCGATGCGGCGGATGGGGAGGTATCCTCCGGCGCGGAAATTCGCCCGCTGCACGGGGCGGGCCGACATCCGTTGATGTAATCGTTTGCGCCGTCGGGCGTGAAAGCGGAGGCGCGCAGTGGCGCTGTTGGACTGGCAGGGAGAAACAGGCGGCCCCGCGTGGGCGGGGCCGAAGATCATGTGGGGATCATGTGGGGATCAGGTTTTGAACACGCGATAGATCGCCGGAATCACGATCACGGTCAGCAAGGTTGAACTGAGCAGACCGAACAGAAGCGAGATCGCGAGGCCCTGGAAGATCGGGTCGGAGAGGATCACGACCGCGCCGATCATCGCCGCGACCGCCGTGAGCAGGATCGGCTTGAAGCGGATAGCGCCGGCTTCGAGGATGATCTCGGTCATGGGTTTGTCAGCCGGGTCTTCGTGGCGGATGAAATCCACCAGCAGGATCGAGTTGCGCACGATGATGCCCGCAAGCGCGATGAAGCCGATCATCGATGTGGCCGAGAACGGCGCATGAAACAGCCAATGCCCCCCGATGATGCCGAGGAAGGTCAGCGGGATCGGCGTCAGGATCACCAGCGGCAGGCGGAACGAGCCGAATTGCGCCACGACGAGGATGTAGATGCCCAGAAGTGCGACGGCGAAGGCCGCGCCCATATCGCGGAAGGTGACCCATGTGACCTCCCACTCGCCATCCCAGAGGAGGGTGATCTGGGTGTCGTCCTGCGGCTGGCCGTTGAGCGAAATGGTGGGTTTCATGCCCTCGGGCCAGTCCATCTTATCGAGTTCGTCGGCCACGGCGAGCATGCCGTAGAGGGGCGCTTCGAATTCGCCGGCCATTTCGCCGGTGACCATCTCGGCGTAGCGGCCATTGTGGCGGAAGATCGGGAACGAGGCCCTTTCATCGCGGATTTCGATCACGTCGCCCAGTTCGACCACACCGCGCGCGCCGGGCAGGACGTTGGCGGGGATCGGTGTGGAGAGGAAGCGTTCGTCGAGCACGCGGTCGGATTTGTCACGTTCCACCGTGATCGGGATCGGGCGGCGGCCCTCGCCCCGGTGGGAATAGCCGACGGTGGTGCCGCCGTTGAGGATGGCGATGGTGTCGAACACGTCGGATTCCTGCACGCCATGAAATTCAAGCTGATCGCTTGAGATCGTGGCGCGTTTGCGCCGGGCCTGTGTGCCATAGCTGTCATCGACATCGACGATATAGGGCACCTTGTCATAGGCTTTGCGGATCTTGTCGGCCACGGCGCGGCGGGTTTCGGCATCGGGGCCGTAAACCTCGGCCAGGAGGGTGGCGATGACGGGCGGGCCGGGGGGCGGTTCGACCGTTTTGAGCGAGGTGCCGGGGGGCACGTCGATGTCTGCTAGACGCTCGCGGATATCGAGGGCGATCTGGTGCGAGGTGCGCTCACGCGCGGCTTTGGGCAGGAGGTTGATCTGCACATCGCCCATCTGTGGCTGTTCGCGCAGGTAGTAGTGGCGCACGAGGCCGTTGAAGTTGAACGGTGCGGCGCTGTTGGCGTGGGTCTGGGTCGAGATCACCTCGGGGAGGTCGAGGACGGTTTCGGCGACCGCCTGTGCCACGGCATCCGTCGCCTCGACCGAGGAGCCTTCGGGCAGGTCGATCACGACCGAGAGTTCGGATTTGTTGTCGAACGGCAGCAATTTCACGGTGACGTGCTTGGTGTAGATCAGGCCGAGCGAGCCGAAGGACGCGGCGGCGATGATCAGCAGGAACATCAGCGAGCGAGTTTTCGTCTTGAGGATGGGGCGGGCGAAGAAGGCGTAGGCGCGCCCCAAGGGGCCACCGGGGTGGCCGCCGAATTCATCGTCGTGGCCGTGGGCCGACATATCCGCGCCTCCGGCGAATTTGAGCATTAGCCAAGGGGTAATGATGACCGCGACGAAAAAGGAAAAGATCATCGCCGCCGAGGCCACCGCCGGGATGGGCGACATGTAGGGGCCCATCAGGCCCGACACGAACAGCATCGGCAGCAGGGCGGCGACCACGGTGAGAGTGGCGACGATCGTGGGATTGCCCACCTCGGCCACGGCGCGGATGGCTTTTTGCGCGCGGCTGGCCTTGTCCGGCATGGCCCAGTGGCGGGCGATGTTTTCGATCACGACGATGGCGTCATCGACCAGAATCCCGATCGAGAAGATCAGCGCGAAGAGCGACACGCGGTTGAGCGTGTAACCCATGATGTAGGCGGCGAAGAGGGTGAGCAGGATCGTCACCGGGATCACCACGGCGACGACAAGGCTTTCACGCCAGCCGATGGCCACCAGCACGAGGCCGACGATCGAAATGGTCGCAAGGCCAAGGTGGAACAGCAGTTCGTTGGCCTTTTCGTTTGCGGTTTCGCCGTAGTCGCGGGTGACTTCGAGTTGGATCGAATTGGGGATCAGTTCGGCTTCGAGCTGATGCACGCGTTCGAGGATCTGTTCGGCCACGACCACGGCGTTGGAACCGGCGCGCTTGGCGATGGCGAGCGTGACGGCAGGGGTGCGCTGGATGGTGCCGTTGGCGTCCTTGATGACGTTGGAGACAAGCTTGTCCGAGGTGTCGGGCACGTAGGAGATATCGGCCACATCGCGCACGTAGACCGGGCGGTTGTCGCGCGAGGTGAGCAGCAGGTTGCCGATCTGGGCCGGGGCGCGCAGGGTTTCGCCGGCCACCAGCGCGATCTGTTCGCCCTGATCGCGGATGTAGCCGGTTGAGAACGCCTTGTTGGCCGATTGCACCTTGCCTGCCAGCGCCTGAAGCGTGACGCCGTAGAGGGCGAGCTTTTCCGGATCGGGGGCGATGCGGATGGCGTCGGGGCTTTCGCCGACAAGGTAGGTGAGGCCGACGTTGGGGATTTTCGACACTTCGACCTGAAGTTCGCGGGCGATGCGGGTGATGTCGTTCGCCGTCACGTCCCTTTCGCCGGGTGTGGCCGAAAGGGTGAGCGCGACGATGGCGACGTCATCGATGCCGCGCCCGACGATCAGCGGTTCGTCGATGCCGACAGGGATGCGGTCCATGTTGGCGCGCACCTTGTCGTGCACGCGCAGGATGGCGCTGTCTGCAGGGGTGCCGACGAGGAAGCGGGCGGTGACCATGGCGTAATCATCGCTGGTCTGGGAATAGACGTGTTCGACCTCGTTTATGCCCTGAACGATGGTTTCCATCGGTTCGGTGACGAGTTTGACCGCGTCCTCGGCGCGCAGGCCGGGGGCCTGTATGTGGATGTCGACGAGGGGGACGGAAATCTGTGGCTCTTCCTCACGCGGGAGGGAGAGCAGCGCGACGATGCCCACCGCCAGCGCGGCGAGGATCATCAGCGGCGTGAGCGGCGAGCGGATGAACGAGCGGGTGAGGCCACCGGCGATGCCGAGGGCCTTGGATTGCACGCCTGCGGGGGCTTTGCCGCCGGTGTCGGGGCCAGATTCGGGGCCAGTTCCAGACGTGGTGTTGTTGTCCTCACTCATGGGTGCTGGCCTCTTTCGGGGCGTAGGCGACATCGGGGGTGGGGACGACGGTTTCGCCCGCCTCAAGGCCCGAGAGGATTTCAACCATCTGGCGGCCCTCGACCATGCGCGGCTCGCCCAGCACGACCGAGCGCAGGGCGGTGCGCGCGCCTTCGTCGATGCTGACGTAATCAAGGCCCATGCGCGTGACCACCAGATCGGCGGGCACCACGAGGGCGCGGGTCTTGCCGACCGGCAGGCGCACGAGCACGCGGGCATCGACGAAGTCGCTGTTCAGGTCGGGCAAGTCGACATCGGCAATGACGCGGCCATTTTCGATCTGGGGATAGACCTTGGCCAGCGTGCCGGTGGTTTCGGAGCCGGCTTCGCCGATCTGGATCGGGTCGCCTTGTTTGAGAAAGGCGGCGTGGCGTTCGGGCACGGCGAGGCGCAGGAAGAAGCCGCCGCCGCCGATGGTGGCCACCGCTTCGCCGGGCATCAGGACCGAGCCTTTGGTGACGGGCACGGAAATGACCTTGCCCGCGATGGGGGCCAGAACGGCGCCTTCGGCGGCCTGTTCGGCGACGACGCGCTTTTGCGCCTGTGCCGAGTCGATCTGGTTGCGCAAAACGTCGACCTGGGTGCGCAGGGCATCGAGGCGCTGGGTGGTGGTGACGCCGCGCGACAGCATTTCTTCGCCGCGGGTCAGTTCGGTCTGGGCATTTGCAAGCTGTGATTCGAGGGCCTGAATGTTGGCTTCGGCCGATTCGAGTTGGAGCGAAAGCTTGGCGTCGTAGATCAGGGCGATCTCTTGCCCGGCTGTGACCATGTCGCCTTCGGTGACGGTCACCTCGGTCAGGGTGCCGCCGATTCGAGAGCGGGCGGGCACGGTATCGCGCGCTTCGACCTTGCCAAAGACCGCTTTCCATTGCGTCAGATCGAGGGCTTCGACCGTTGCAGGGTTGGGCGTGGCGGTTTCGGTCTGGGCCGTGGCCAGCCCCGGCAGCACCAGTGCCAGCGTGGCGGCGATCAGAGTCATGCGCATGAGTTTCTTCCCCAAGATCCTGCAGGTTGGCACACATATGCAAATTTTGCTATGTATTGCAAGGAGGACCTCTAATACTTGACCGAACGGTCGGTTTAAGCAACAATCCTTTCCGCGGCCACCTTACCGCGATTGTGTATTGTTTTCTTGAGCCAAGCCTACTTGTGTGGTCTCTCGATTTACAAGGGTGGTTTACATGCAGCGGAGATCATCCTGCTGTGTGAGCGGATGAAAGTTGTCTTGGCAGGGGAGGGCCGGACTGATGGGAGCGATAAGCCAGCAGAAGAGAGGGCCCGCCTTTGGGCCGTGCCTTGAGGGTGCCGCACAATGATGCGGTTTCATGGCTATTTCCGCTCGTCCTCGGCCTATCGGTGTCGGATTGCCTTTAACCTCAAGGGGTTGGACTACGAGTTCGCGCCGGTGCCGTTGAAGGACGGGGCGCAGCGGGGGGCTGCTTACACGGCGCTTAATCCGCAGGCCTTGGTTCCGTCGCTTGAGATTGGAGAGGGCGAGGTGTTGATCCAATCGCTCGCCATTCTGGAATGGCTGGAGGAGAGCCATCCCGAGCCAGCCATCCTTGGGCGGGATCCGCTGACGCGTGCGAAGGAGAGGGGATTCGCGCAGGTGATCGCCTGCGAAGTGCATCCGTTGCAGAACCTGCGGGTGCTGAACTACCTGACCGGAACGCTGGGCGCGGGTGAGGAACAAAAGGCGGCGTGGCTGACCCATTGGCTGCGCGCCGGGCTTGAGACCTGTGAGGCGCTATTGGCGCGGCGCGGTGAGAAAACGCCGTTCTGTTACGGTGACGCGCCGGGGCTGGCCGATATCTGTCTTGTGCCGCAGGTGTTTTCGGCGCGGCGCTTCGGCGTGGATATCAGCGATCTGACACATGTGCTGGCGGTGGATGCAGAATGCGCGAGGCATGACGCGTTCGTGCGGGCGCATCCCGAGAACCAGCCGGATTTCGCGGCATGAGCGCGCGCCAGAGGACTCCAGAGGAATACCGCCAGATAAGGCGGCTTATGAACGGGGTGGGCAGGGAGGCCGGCCCCGAACCAGACTGTCAACAGGGAGAAGATTGACATGATTACCAAACGCAAATTGATGGGCCTCGTCGCGGGCACCGCCGTGGCCGCGACCTTCGCGGGCGCGGCGATGGCGCAGGACGTGACGCTGAAGATGCACCAGTTCCTGCCGGCGCAGGCCAACGTGCCCAAGGATGTACTGGTGCCGTGGGCGCAGCGGGTCGAGGAAGCCTCGGGCGGGAAGATCAAGATCGATCACTACCCGTCGATGCAACTGGGCGGCAAGCCGCCCGAACTTTATGGTCAGGTGACCGATGGTGTGGCCGACATCACGTGGACCGTGCTGGGCTATACGCCGGGCCGCTTCCCGCAATCGGAGGTGTTCGAACTGCCGTTCATGATGACCACCGGCGAGGCGACCAGCCGGGCGTTCTGGCAATTTGCCGAGAACCACATGATGGACAAGGATTTCAAGGACGTGAAAGTCCTTGGTGTTTGGGTGCATGGCCCGGGCGTGATCCATTCGAAAGAGCCGATCACCAAGGTCGAGGACCTGAACGGTGTGAAACTGCGCGCGCCGACGCGGATCGCCAACAAGCTGTTCAGCCAACTGGGCGCGACGCCGGTCGGTATGCCGGTTCCAGCGATCCCCGAGGCGCTGTCCAAGGGCGTTGTCGACGGGGCGGTGATTCCGTGGGAAGTCACCGGCGCGCTGAAGGTGCCGGAACTGGTGTCGAACCACACCGAGTTTGGCGAAGGCTCGATCTATAACACCGCGTTCATTTTCGCGATGAACAAGGACAAGTACGAGAGCCTTCCGCAGGAGTTGAAGGACGTGATCGACAGCCAGTCGGGCGAAGAGTTCTCGGCGTTGGCGGGCAAGCTGATGGCGGCGGCGGACGGACCGTCGCGCGCGGCCGCGGCCGAGCGTGGCAACAACATCATCACCCTGACGCCCGAGCAGGTTCAGCCGTGGAAAGATGCCTCGGTCGGGATCGAAGCCGAGTGGATCAAGGAAATGACCGATCAGGGCTATGACGGTCAGGCGCTTGTCGACGAGGCGCGTAAGCTGATCCAGGACGCCACCAAGTAAGGTAGCGAAATGGCCGGTCGCGGCAGGGATATGCCGCGACCGGTTTGCAGACAACGAAACGCCGAGGCAAAAGCGGTCAGCGGACGAACCGGCGAGAGGGAGTGGGGAACGTGCAGATACATCGCATCATGATGTCGATCTCGCGGGGGATGGCGATTCTGGGCGGGATCGTTTTGACCCTGCTGATCGTGCTGACCTGTGTTTCGGTGCTGGGACGGGGGATGAACACCTTCCTGCATTGGGACGTGATCGAGGGGGCCATTCCGGGCGTTGCGAAGACGCTTCAAAACACCTTCGGGCCTGTCCTTGGCGATTATGAACTGGTCGAGGCGGGCATCGCCTTTTCGATCTTTGCCTTCATGCCGCTGTGCACGATCACCGCGGGCCACGCCAGCGTCGATATCGTGACGATGCGGTTCGGGGCGCGGGTGAACCGGTTCATTTCCGTGATCGTGGGGCTTTTGTTCGCGGGGGTGTTCACGCTGATCGCGCTGCGGCTTTACGAGGGGATGGCGTCGAAGATGGAATATAACGAGACGACCTTCCTGATCCAGTTCCCGATCTGGTGGGCCTATGCGTTGTCGCTGTTCGGCGCGGCGGTGACGGCTGTCGTGGGCATCTACATGGCAGTGGTCAGGATCATCGAGTTCGCGACCATGCGAACGATTGCCGAAGGGGCGGAGGTAGAGCATTGACCAATCTTGAAATCGGGTTGACCTCGTTCCCCGTTCTTCTGCTGCTGATCTTTGCGCGGATTCCGATCGGGCTTGCCATGTTTCTTGTCGGGCTGTTCGGCCTGTTTGCCGTCAATGGTGGCAGTTTCAATCCCGGCACGTGGTTCGAGCGGGGGCCGTGGATCATGGCCTTGGCCAAGCTCAAGACCGAGACCTATTCGACCTTTTCCAGCTATTCCTTGTCGATCGTGCCGATGTTCCTGTTGATGGGGCATTTCGCGACGCTGGGGGGAATGTCGACCGCGTTGTTCAAGGCGGCGGAAAGCTGGCTTGGGCATCGGCGTGGCGGGGTTGCGATGGCGTCGGTCGGGGCCTGTGCGGGATTTGGTGCGATCTGCGGCTCGTCACTGGCCACGGCGGCAACGATGAGTCAGGTCGCGCTGCCCGAGTTGCGCCGATATGGCTATTCCGGCGGGTTTTCGACCGCGACGCTGGCGGCGGGGGGCACGCTGGGCATTCTTATTCCGCCCTCGGTGATCCTTGTGATCTATGCGATTTTGACCGAGCAGAACATTGCCAAGCTGTTTTTGGCGGCGTTCATTCCCGGGATTCTGGCGGCGATCGGCTATATGATCACGATTTCGATCTATGTGCGGATTCACCCCGATGCGGCCGGCACGCGCCCGCCGATTCCCTATGCCGAGCGGTTTCGCGCGCTGGTCGATGTGTGGCCCGTGCTGCTGGTGTTCCTGCTGGTGGTGGGTGGGATTTACCTTGGCTGGTTCACCCCGACCGAGGGCGCGGCGGTGGGTGCGTTCGGCACCGGGTTTATCGCGTTACTGAACCGGGGTCTGAACCTGCAAACGCTGGTCGAGAGTTTCATCGCGACCGGGCGCTCGACGGGGATGATCTTTTTCATCGTGCTGGGGGCGGCGTTTTATAACGGGTTCCTTGCGCTGACGCAGGTGCCGCAGGAATTGGCCACTTACGTGACCAGCCTTGGCTATAGCCCGTGGATGGTGCTTTCGATCATCCTTGTGCTTTACCTTGTGTTCGGCTGCGTCATGGACAGCCTTTCGATGATCCTGCTGACGATCCCGATCTTTTTCCCGATCATCAGCCAGCTTGATTTCGGCCTGACCACCGAGGAAACGGCGATCTGGTTCGGGATTATCGTGCTGATCGTGGTCGAGGTGGGGCTGATCACGCCGCCGGTTGGGATGAACCTGTTTGTCATCAACTCGATGGACCGGACCACGCCGATTGTCGCGACCTATCGCGCGGTGATGTATTTCGTGGCGTCGGATATCATCCGGGTGATCCTACTTATCGCGTTCCCGGCGATCACGCTGTTCATGGTGCGCTTGTTGCACTGACCCGCGCGCAGGCTTAGGGAAAACAAGAGCGCTGCCGCGGTCCGTCGGGCTGCGGCATCGCGCCGCTTGTTGTTATATTCCAAAGGTGAGATGTATCCGCGACTCATCTTTGGTGCGATTGAAGGGCGAAAACCATGACAGCCACGCAAGACCAACATGCGCAGGGGAGCAGCTTGCAGCATTACCCGGTGCCGCTTTTCGGCATGATCATGGGGTTTGCCGGGCTGACGCTGGCGACCCACGGGGCAGAGGCCGCGTTTCAAACCCATCTGGGCGCATCGACTGCGATTTATTACGTGACCTTCGCGCTGTTTCTGCTGGTGGGCGGGATCTATCTTTTGAAGGCGATCCGCTATCCTGCGGCGGTGGCGGCCGAGTGGAAGCATCCGGTGCGGCTGGCCTTTTTCCCGGCGATTTCGATTTCGCTGCTGCTTTTGGCGACGGCGACCTTGTCGCGTGACAAGCAACTGGCGCTGTGGCTGTGGGGCGGTGGTGCGGCGTTGCAATTCGTGCTGACCATTGCGGTGATTTCGAACTGGATCGGCACGCGCAGTTTCCAGCACGGGCATTTGAACCCGGCGTGGTTCATTCCGGCGGTGGGCAACGTGATCGTGCCGATTGCGGGCGCGCAATTGGGCTATGCCGATATCAGCTGGTATTTCATGTCGGTCGGCCTGATCTTCTGGATCGTGCTGTTGACGTTGGTGATCAACCGGTTGGTGTTTCACGACCCGATGCCGGCGCGGTTGCAGCCCTCGCTTGTCATCCTGATTGCGCCGCCGGCGGTGGCCTTTGTGGCGTGGATGAAGCTGAATGGGGGGCAGATCGACGCGTTTGCACAGATTTTGATCAATGCGGCCTATTTCTTTGTGTTCCTCGTTTTGGTGCAACTGCCGCGCATTATCCGGCTGAACTTCGCGATCAGTTTCTGGGCGCTGAGCTTTCCGTTCGCGGCGGCGACGATTGCCAGTTTCCAGTTCGCGGCGGCGGCGGGATCCATGGTGCACAAGTATATCGGCCTTGGCCTGTGGTGCGCGCTGGTGTTGATCATCGTGGTGCTGATCTACCAGACGATCAAGGCGGCGCTGGCCGGAGAGATCTGCGTTCCCGAGTGAGGGGCCAAGAGACAGGTCAAGATTTGAGCCAAGATATGAGCCGGCCGGGATTTTCCGGGCCGGTTTTCTTTTTTTGGCTTTGACCCTCTGGTCAAAATCCGGCGTTCGGGGCTAGGGTCGCCCCATTGCGGCCCCCTGTGCGGGCCGGGATAACCGGGGAACGCCATGACACATCCGACCGAACCGCTGATCTTTGACGGGCATAACGACGTGCTGCTCAAGCTGATGCACGCGGGTGGGCGACCCGCGCTGAAAGGGTTTCACGAGGGGCGTGAGGGGCATATCGACCTGCCCAAGGCGGCGACGGGCGGGTTTGGCGGCGGGTTTTTCGCGATCTACGTGCCGTCGCCGTGGGACGGCAATGACAAGGCGATGATGCAGCCGGAATACGACCTGCCCCTGCCCGAGGCGATTCCCCATGAGGCGGCCTTGCCCGTGGTGATGACCATGGCGGCGCTGCTGATGCAGCTTGAGGCCGAGGGCGCTTTGAAGGTCTGTCGCAGCGTGGCCGACATACGGGCCGCGATGGCGGCGGGAAAGATGGCCGCCGTGATGCATATCGAAGGGGCCGAGGGGATCGACGCCGATCTTTATGCGCTTGATGTGCTTTATGCCGCTGGTCTGCGCTCGCTCGGGCCGGTGTGGAGCCGCCCGACGATCTTTGGCCACGGGGTGCCGTTTCGCTATCCGTCGACCGGGGACATCGGACCGGGGCTGACCGAGGTGGGCAAGCGGCTGGTCAAGCGGTGCGACGAATTGGGGATCATGCTGGACATGAGCCACCTCAATGAAAAGGGTTTTTGGGATGTTGCGGAATTGAGCAACAAGCCGTTGGTTTGCACACATTCCAACGCCTATGCGCTTTGCCCACATGCGCGAAACCTGACCGATGAACAATTAAAAGCAATCGGCGAAAGCCGTGGTATGGTGGGGCTGAACTTCGCTGCCGCCTTCCTGCGTGAGGACGGGCAGATGCGCGCCGAGGTGCCGCTTGCGACGATGCTGGCCCATCTTGATCACATGATCGAGAAGGCGGGCGAGGACCACGTTGGCCTTGGCAGCGATTTTGATGGAGCGGTGGTGCCGGAAGCGATCGGGACTATCGCGGGGCTGCCCGCATTGCGCGCGGCGATGGCCGAGCATGGCTATAGCGATGCGTTGATCCGCAAGCTGTGCCACGAGAACTGGCTGAGGATGCTTGAATTAACCTGGGGTGGGTAAAGGGGCCGAAGAGAGCCACCGCAAGACCCGCTGTTTACGTCTGACCAACAGAAGGAGAGACACGATGAAAAGAAGAGAATTCCTTGCAGGGACGGCCATGGCCGCGGCCCTGAGCACGTTGCCGATGACCTTGGCGCAAGCGGCGACGCCGCCCAACATGCTGGTCATTGCCAACCGGATCGACGACATCACCACGCTGGACCCGGCGGAAAGCTTTGAATTCGCCGGTTCGGACGTGAGCCGCAATGTTTACGGCAAGCTGGTGAACTTCGACCCGATGGATCTTGATGCCGGGTATGGCCCGGATCTGGCCGAAAGCTGGACCGTGAGCGAAGACGGCAAGACCATCACCTTCAAGATGCGCGCAGGCGTGAAGTTCCACTCGGGCAACCCGGTGACGGCGAAGGATGCGGAATACAGCCTGCGCCGGGCCGTGATCCTTGAAAAGACGCCGAGCTTCATCCTGACGCAATTTGGCTTTTCCAAGGACAATGTGGAAGAGACGATCAAGGCCACCGACGACATGACGCTGGTGATCACGACGGACCAGAAATACGCGACCTCGTTCGTGTTGAACTGCCTGACCTCGACCATTGGCGGTATCGTCGACATGAAGACGGTGATGGAGCATGAAGTCGATGGCGACATGGGCAATGCGTGGCTGAAGACCAACACCGCAGGGTCGGGTGCCTACAAGCTGATCAGCTGGAAGCCCAATGAAAGCGTGTCGTTGCAGGCAAACCCGGATTTCTATCTTGGCAAGCCGGCGATGGAGCGGGTGATCGTGCGTCACGTGCAGGAAAGCGCCAGCCAGCGCCTGCTGCTTGAGCGCGGCGATATCGATGTGGCGCGCAACCTGAACCCCGAGGACGTGAAGGGCATCACCGGCAAGGATGGCATTGCCATCGACAGCGAATTGCGTGGCCGGATCATGTATATCTCGCTCAACCAGAAGCACCCCGAGCTGTCCAAGCCCGAGGTGAAGGAAGCGATCAAGTACCTGATCGATTACGAAGGGATGCAGAACAGCTTCCTCAATGGGCAATATGCGATTCACCAGAACTTCCTGCCTCGGACCTATCTTGGGGCGATCGACGATGCGCCTTATTCGCTGAACGTGGAGAAGGCCAAGGAATTGCTGGCCAAGGCCGGGGTCGAGAACCTTGAGATCACGGCGGGTGTGCGCGATGCGCAAGAGCGGATCGAGATCGGTCAGAGCATCCAGAACACGCTAGCGCAGGCGGGGATCAAGCTGAACCTCGTGGTGGGCACCGGCAAGCAGACGCTGTCGAAGTATCGCGCGCGTGAACTGGATATGTATATCGGCGCATGGGGTCCGGATTATCCCGATCCGCAGACCAACGCGGGCACCTTTGCCTATAACCCCGACAACTCTGACGATGCGGGGCTGACCGGCCTTCTGGCATGGCGGAACGCGTGGAACCCGGGCGATTTGACCGCGCAGGTTGATGCGGCCGTGATCGAGGGCGACCGCGATACGCGCAAGAAGATGTATGAGGACATGCAGCGCGAGTTCCTCAAGACATCGCCCTTCGCGATCATGTTCCAGAAGATCGAACAGACCGGGCGGCGCGACAACGTCAAGAACCTGAACCTTGGCGGCGCGATCACGGCTGTCAGCTACTGGCCGGTGACCAAGTAAATGGCGCTGGCTGAGAATAGCGGGGGAGGGCGGCGCGGGTCGCCCTTTCTCAGACATTGGGTGATTCCGGCGGGCAAGACCGCCGTGTCCATCGCGGTGACGATGCTGGGCCTGTTGTTCGTGACCTTCGTGATCGGGCGGGTGATGCCGATCGACCCGGTTCTTTCGATCGTGGGCGAGAGTGCGTCTCCGGCGACGGTGCAGGCCGCGCGTGAGCAGCTTGGCCTTGATCAGCCGCTGGTGGTGCAATTCTGGTATTACCTGCGCGACGTGTTGCATGGGGATTTCGGGACCTCGCTTCTGACGGCGCATCCGGTGAGCGAAGACATCAAGCGGGTGTTCCCGGCGACGCTGGAACTGGCCACGCTGGGCACGATCATCGGCGTTGTCGTCGGCGTTCCGCTGGGCGTGGTTGCGGCGGTTCGCCAAGGCAGCTGGATCGACCAGATCGCGCGTGTCGTGGCGCTTGTCGGCTATTCGATGCCGATCTTCTGGCTGGGCCTGATGGGGCTTTTGATTTTTTACGGCATTCTCGGCTGGGTCGGGGGGCCCGGGCGGCTGGATATCTTCTACGAGGATATCGTGCCGCAGCGCACGGGGATGATCCTGATCGACAGTGCGTGGGCCGGGGACTGGAGCGTGTTTCGCAACGCGTTTTCACACATCATCCTGCCCGCATCGCTGCTTGGGTATTATTCGCTGGCCTACATCAGCCGCATGACGCGCAGTTTCATGCTGGAGCAGCTTTCGGCGGAGTATATCACCACGGCGCGGGTCAAGGGCCTTCCTGAGCGGACGGTGATCTGGCGGCATGCGCTGGGCAATATCCGGGTGCAGTTGATCACGGTGATCGCGCTGTCTTATGCGCAGTTGCTTGAGGGGTCGGTGCTGACCGAGATCATCTTTAGCTGGCCGGGGATCGGGCAGTATATCACCAACGCGCTTTTGTCGGCTGATATGAACGCGGTGCTGGGGGGGACGGTCGTTGTCGGGCTGATCTTCATCCTGCTGAACATCTTCTCGGATCTACTTTACAAGTTCTTTGATCCGCGGGCGAAATGAGGGCGGCATGAGCGATATTTCAACGACAGAGACCGTCGGCTGGCGGGCATGGCTGATGACGGATGCGCCCGGTTCGCGGACGCAGGCGCGGCTGGCCTCGCTTTACAATGGCTGGCTGAGTTTCAGGTCGAACCCGATGGCGATGGCGGGGTTGGTGATCCTTCTGGGGCTGTTGTTCACGGCGGCCTTTGCGCCGCTGCTGGCGCCGCATGATCCGTTCTACCAGACGTTGGCCAACCGGCTGCAACCGCCGCTGAGCGATGGTCACTTGCTGGGCACCGACAGTTTGGGGCGCGATATCCTGAGCCGGATCATCTATGGCTCGCGGATCACCTTGCAGATCGTGTTCCTTGTCGCGGTGATCGCGCCAGTGGCGGGGCTTTTGGTGGGCACGATCGCCGGCTATACGGGCGGGTGGCTGGACGTGATCCTGATGCGGATCACCGATATCTTCCTCGCCTTTCCGCGGCTTGTTCTGGCGCTGGCCTTCGTGGCGGCGCTGGGCGCGGGGATCGGCAACGCGATCCTTGCGATTTCGCTGACGGCGTGGCCGCCCTATGCGCGGATCGCGCGGGCCGAGACGCTGACCATCCGCAATTCGGATTACATTTCGGCAATCCGTTTACAGGGGGCGGGGCCGCTGCGGATCATCACCAAGCATATCTGGCCGCTGTGCATTTCGTCGCTGATCGTACGGGTGACGCTGGATATGGCGGGCGTGATCCTGGCCGCGGCGGGGCTTGGCTTTCTTGGCCTTGGCGCGCAACCGCCCAGCCCGGAGTGGGGCGCGATGATTTCGGAGGGGCGCAAGTTCATCCTTGATCACTGGTGGGTGGCGACGATGCCGGGACTAGCGATTTTCACCGTCAGCCTTGCCTTCAACCTGCTGGGTGACGGGCTGCGCGATGTGCTTGATCCGAAGAGCGGGGAAGGCTCATGAGGGCGCTTGTGTTGACAAGGGTGCCGTTTTCCGGCGCGGAAAACGGGTCGAAAAATTGCGAATTTTTCGGGGCTGGCGTTGGGCGTATGGTTCGGCGGATGCGAATTCCTCGCAGGAATTCGGGACGGAATTCTCGTAGAATTCCGCTGCGCGCAGGGGGGATGTCATGAGCTTGCTTGATGTTGAAAACCTGCGCGTCACCTTTCCGACGCGGCGGGGTGAGTTCGAGGCCGTGCGCGGCGTGTCGTTCAGCCTTGGGCAGGAGCGGCTGGGCATCGTCGGCGAAAGCGGTTCGGGAAAGTCGATGACCGGGCGGGCCATCCTTCGGTTGATCCGGCCGCCGGGCCGGGTCGAAGCCGACCGGATGGAGCTTGAGGGGCGCGACCTGCTTTCCATGTCCGAGCGGGACATGCAGCGGGTGCGCGGTCAGCAGATTTCGATGGTGATGCAGGATCCCAAATTCTCGCTCAACCCGGTGATGCGGATCGGGGCGCAGATCATCGAGATTTATCGTTTCCACACCGGGGCGAGCAAGCGTGCGGCGCGGGCGAAGGCAATCGAGATGTTGGAAGCGGTGTCGATCCGCGACCCTGAGCGCGTGATGCGGGCCTATCCGCACGAGATGTCGGGCGGGATGGGCCAGCGGATCATGATCGCGATGATGCTGGTGACCGAGCCCAAGATCCTGATCGCGGATGAGCCGACCTCGGCCCTCGACGTGAGTGTGCAGACGCAGGTCTTGCAGATCATGGACAAGCTGGTGCGCGAGCGCGGCATGGGCCTGATCTTTATCAGTCACGACCTGAACCTTGTGGCGCAATTCTGTGACCGGGTGCTGATCATGTATGCCGGGAAGATCGTGGAGACCTGTGCCGCCGACAAGCTGCACGAGGCGACCCATCCTTATACCCGTGGCCTGCTGAATTCCTTGCCGCGGCTGGATGCGCCGCGTGAGCGGCTTGAGGTGCTGGTGCGCGACGAGGCCTGGCTGGGAGAGACAAGCGTGAGCGGACGGCAATGAGCAGGTTGGAATTCGAAGGGCTGAACGTGTGGTTTGGCGATGGGCCGGACCGGGTGGACGCGGTGAAGGGCGCCACGTTCGAGGTGCCTTCGGGCGCGAGTTTCGGCCTTGTGGGCGAGAGTGGTTCGGGCAAGTCGACGATCCTGCGGGCGCTGGTCGGGTTGGCGCGGCACTGGTCGGGGCGGATGGCCGTGGCGGAGGCGCCTGTCACCGGGTTCAAGCGTAGCAAAGCGTTCTACAAGGACGTGCAGATGGTGTTTCAGGATCCCTATGCCTCGCTCCATCCGCGCCAGACGGTGGATGCGGTGCTGGCCGAGACGCTGAAGCTGCACGGGATCGGCGACGTGGAGAACCGGATCGAGCAGTTGTTGCTGGATGTGGGGCTGGGGCCGAAGTTCCGGTTTCGTTATCCCCACCAGCTTTCGGGGGGGCAGCGGCAGCGGGTGGCGATCGCGCGGGCGTTGGCGCCGGAGCCGTCGGTGATCCTGCTCGACGAGCCGACCTCGGCGCTGGATGTGAGCGTGCAGGCCGAAGTGCTGAACCTGCTGGTTGATCTGCGCAAGGCGCATCAGTTGACCTACCTGATGGTCAGTCATGACCTTGCCGTGGTGGGGCATATGTGTGAGCGGATCGCGGTGATGCAGGCCGGTGAGATCGTCGAGATCATGAGCGTGGAGGACATGCGCGAAATGAAGGCGGCGCATCCCTATACGCGGCAACTTTTGCAGGCATCCCTTGGATATGTTGGGGAAGAGATGCACGGCGGGGCTTGACCGACTCGGGATTACATTCGCACACTAACGATTATCACAGGAGGGTGTGCAGATGTCGAAACTGGTCATTCGGAATATCGGTCTTATCCTTTCGGGGAAGATGGAAGAGCCGATCCTTGACGGCGATTGCGTCGTTGCCGAGGACGGCAGGATTACCGTCATCGGCTATGAAAAGGATATTGACTGCGAGGGGGCCGATATCGAGGTGGATGCGCATGGCGTGACCCTCGCGCCCGGGCTGATCGACAGCCATGTGCACCCCGTGGTGGGCGATTACACGCCGCGCCAACAGCAGCTTCACTGGATCGACAGCACGCTGCATGGCGGGGTTACGACACTGATTTCGGCGGGTGAGGTGCATATGCCGGGGCGGCCCAAGGACGTGGTCGGCCTGAAGGCAATGTCGATCGCGGCGCAGCGTTGGTACGAGAATTTCAAGCCGTCGGGCATGAAGGTGATGGCCGGGGCGCCGGTGATCGAACATGGCATGGTCGAGGAGGACTTCAAGGAGTTGTCCGAGGCTGGTGTGAAACTGCTGGGCGAGGTCGGGCTTGGCAGCGTGAAGGATGGCAAGACCGCCAAGCAGATGGTGGATTGGGCGCGCAAATATGGCATCCAGAGCACGATCCACACCGGCGGGCCGTCGATCCCCGGGTCGGGCCTGATTGATGCGGACATGGTTCTTGAGACCGGGACGGATGTGATCGGACATATCAACGGCGGCCATTCGGCCCTGCCGGACGATCAGATCATGTGCCTGTGCGAAAGTTGCACCGCGGGGTTGGAGATCGTGCACAACGGCAACGAGCGCGCGGCGCTGCTGACGCTGAACACGGCGCGCGAGTTGAAGCAGATGGACCGGATCATCCTTGGCACAGACGGGCCGGCGGGATCGGGGGTGCAACCGCTTGGCATCCTGCGGATGGTGGCGATGCTGTCGGCGCTGGGCAACGTGCCGGCGGAGGTGGCGTTCTGCTTTGCCAATGGCAACACCGCGCGGCAGCGGGAACTGGATCAGGGCCTGATGGAAGTGGGCCGGCCGGCCGATTTCGTGCTGATGGATCAGGCCCAGCATGCGCCGGGCAAAGATATTCTGGAATCGGTGCAATTGGGCAATCTGCCGGGCGTGGGCATGACCGTGATTGACGGCGAGGTGCGCTCGCTCAGAAGCCGCAACACGCCGCCCGCGACGCGCCTGCCGGAACTGGTGAAAGGGATGGTTGCCGCCTGATGGGGGCGGGCAGGGCGGCCCCTGCATCCGCCGGTAATGGTGGGGGCCAGCCCCCATACGCAGGTTTAAGTGGGGGCCAGCCCCCACGCCCCCGGAGTATTTCTGGAAAAATGAAAGGTGTGGGCAAAGGCTGTGGAGATTGCGCTTTGCCGAAGGGATCAGCGCGCTTAGGCTGGCTTTGATTAACAGGATAATAACGGGGGAAGAACATGACCGGGATCACCGTTTTCGAGGCCAAGAAGATCATCACCATGGATCGCAACCGGTCCGAGGCAACGCATGTGGCGGTGCGGGACGGGCGCATTTTGGCCGTGGGCGGCGCGGAATGTGCCGACCAGTGGGGCGAGGTGCACCACGATGCGCGGCTGGCCGACGCGGTGTTAATGCCCGGTTTTGTCGAAGGCCACGCGCATATGATGGCGGGGTCGATCTGGACCCATGCTTACGTGGGGTTTCATGACCGCTATGACCCGCAGGGCAAGTTATGGGAGGGGCGGACCGATCTGGAGGCGGTGATCGAGGGGCTGTCGGGCTATGCCGCCACCCTTCCCGAAGGCGCGCCGGTGATCGGTTGGGGGCTCGACCCGATTTTCCTTGAGGGGGAGCGGTTGAGCCGGGCGCATCTGGACCGGGTGAGCCCGGATCGGCCGGTGGCGGTGATTTTCTCGAATTTCCACCTGATGTGCGTGAATTCCAAGGCGCTGGAGATGGTGAATTACAGCCATGAGACCAATGCCGAGGGCGTGGTGAAGGGGCCGGACGGGCAGCCCACGGGCGAGTTGCAGGAAATGGCGGCGATGTTCCCCATCATGCGTCGGCTGGAGATCGATTTTCGCGAGATGTCGCGCAGCGAGGCGGGCATTCGCACCTATAGCGAGGTGGCGCGCCGGGCCGGGGTGACGACGTTGACCGACCTGTTTTCGCAGCCCGAGGACGAGGATATCGACATATTGCTGCGGGTGACGGGCGATCCGGATTTTCCGGTGCGTCTGGTGCCGGCGATGGCGGCGGTGGGGGCGCGTCCCGAGGAGCTTGCCGCGCGGGCGCAGGCGCTTGCCAAACGCTCGACAGACAAGCTGCGCCTTGGGTGTGTGAAGTTGATGACCGATGGTTCGATCCAGGGTTGGACGGCGCGGGTGAAGTGGCCCGGCTATGTCGGCGGGCAGCCCAACGGCATCTGGAACACGCCGCCCGAGGTGATCGACGCGCTTTGCGAGGAAATGCAGAAGGCCGGGGTGCAGATGCATATTCACGTCAATGGCGACGAGGCGAGCGAAGTCTCGATCGCGGCGATCGAAAAGGCGGCGCGCAAGCATCCATGGCCCGGGGCGCGGCATGTTTTGCAGCATTGCCAGATGATGGGTGCGGACCAGTTTCGGCGCTGTGCCGAGATGGGCATTTGCACCAACATTTTCAGCAATCACATCTGGTATTTCGGCGATCAGCACGCGGCGCTGACCATTGGCGAGGATCGAGCGCTGCGCATGGATGCGGTGCGCGAGGCGCTGGACGAAGGTGTGCGGGTGGCGATCCATTCGGACGCGCCGGTGACGCCGCTGGGCCCGCTGTTCACAGCGTGGTGCGCCGTCAACCGGGTGACCATGTCGGGCCGGGTTCTGGGCGAGGCGCAGCGGGTGAGCGTGGCCGAGGCGCTGGAACTGATCACGCTGGGCGCGGCCTATACGCTGAAGCTGGATCACGAGATCGGCAGCATCGAGGCGGGCAAGGTGGCGGATTTCGCGGTGCTTGGGGACGACCCCACGGCCGTTGCGCCCGAGGCGCTGAAGGATGTGCCGGTGCTGGGTGTGGTGTCGGGCGGGCGGGTGAGCCTTGTCTAAAGCCCGATTCTGAACCCCGGTTCTGAATCCCGGCTGGCCCCGCGCCCGGATTGAGGGGCGGCGGGGCCGGGTTTTAACCTAGCGATCGCCCAAGGGGCGACGGCCGGGCAGCATGCGTTGCAGGGTCTGGCCGCCGTCGAGCACCTGATGCTTGACCGCCGCCATGGCGTGGATGCCGACCAGGGCCAAGAGACCGTAGGCGATAACGACATGCGCCTGCATCAGCCCATCGCGCAGGGCGTTGCCGACCTGCACCAGCGCGGGCAGTTCAAGGCCGAAGGCGAGGGGCACCGCGCTGCCGCTGGAGGTGGAGACCAGATAGCCGGTGATCGGCAGGACCAGCACCGCAAGTGTCAGAATGTGATGCGTGGCCGTGGCGGCGATGGCTTCGAACCGGGTCAGGGCCTTTTCGAGTGGCGGTTTGCGATCGTAGAGCCGCCAGAAAAGCTTGAGCAGCATCAGGAAGAAGGCCGAGGTGCCGATGGCGCGGTGCATCCAGAGGGCGCGGGGCTGCCACGGATCGTAGTAGCCCAACCCGTCGAGCCAGATGCCAAGTGCGGCAGTGGCGAGGACGGAGAGGGCGATCATCCAGTGGAACCCTATGGAAACCGGGCTATAGCGCGTGACGGCGGGGCCGGTGGCGGTGTGGGCCATCGTGACTGTCCTTGTTGAGGTGTGCCTTGGGAAAAAGGGCGAAACGGGCGCGCCGGATCGGGGCGCGCCCGCAGGCAGGGTGTTACTGCTGCACGCCTTCGAGGACGATGTTCAGATCGACCGTCGCGGCGGCGGGGCCGAGGTTGTAGTTCATCCCGAAATCAGCCGGGGTGAGCTTGGCCGTGCCTTCGAACCCGGCGCGGTAGCCGCCCCACGGGTCTTTGCCTTCGCCGACCTTGGTGACGCTCACTTCGATCGGCTTGGTGGTGCCGAAGAAGGTCAGGTCGCCCTTGAGCACGCCGCCGGTTGCATCGCCTTCGAAGCTGGTCGAGGTGAAGCTGGCGGAGGAATTCACGTCGGTGTTGAGGAAGTCGGACGAGCGCAGGTGCTTGTCACGTTCGGCGTGGTTGCTGTCGAGGCTGGTCAGGTCGACTTCGACGGTGACTTTCTGATCTGCCGGGGTGCCTTCGGGATCGAAGGTGATGGTGCCGGATGTCACGTCGAACCCGCCGAGCACGTAGGACACGCCCAAATGCGACACCTTGAAGGTCACGAAGCTGTGGGTGGTATCGACCGCGTAATCAGCGGCGCTGGCGGCCCCTGCGGAAAGTGCGAGGGCGGCGGCGAGAACGGGGGAGAGAAGACGGGTTTTCATCGGTGTCGGGTCCTTTCGGTTGGCATTTGTCATAGGTCGAGCGGCACAGTGCCGCGCTTGCCCTAGGATATGATGAGGCGCGTTGATTTTGGAATGGCGAGTAATGCGTGATTGAAGCGTAGGTTATGTGCGTAGATGCGCAGTTCTATGGTTTGGTGGGCGGTATGGTGCTTCCGGGGCGTGTGATTTTGGCGCGCGGTCAGGGCGGTGGGTGTTGTCCGTTGAGGGAGTGGTGTTGCTGAGGCGACCATATATAGGACGGTCGCCCCCCATAGGCGGGCGGGGTTCATTTCTTGGGCTGATTAGCGGGCTAATCTCGGGGCAAATTTTCGGGGCTAATTTTCGGGCCGGGGCTGACCGGGTCCAGCTTGGCCGGGTTGACCACCGCCGGGGGGCGGGCCGCGGCGGCCCATTTGTGAGGCATCGCAGGTGGCGTCTTTGCCTTCGAGTGTGCAACCGACCTCGGCCACGTGGCAGCCGAGGATGGCGTTGTCCCCGGCGGCACCGGCGAAGTAGAGATAGCCGAGGCCGTCGACCTCCATCCCGTTGCAGGCGTCGAGTTGATCTTCGATCCCGTCCTTGTGGGCCATGATCGGGTGGCCATCCATGGCGATACCGATCTGGGGGCCGTAGGTCGCTGCGTTGACGGTGGTGGCGGGGGCATCCTGCAGACAGGTGGTGACCGCGTGGTAGTGATAGCCGACATGGGTGTTAACATGGCCGCCGCAATCGTCGAACGGCGCAATGGTATGGGCACCGAGGATGGCGTCGACCGGGGCGGGCCCATCGAGGCGGATACCGTTATAGGCAAGGCCTGAGCCTGCGAAATGGGTCGGTGAGGGGGCGTCGGCTTTGATTGGTTCGAGCGGGATGACATAGGTCATCGCCGTGTCTTCGGGCAGGTATTCGGGCAGGCATTGCACGCAATAGTTCTGATAGGCCGGGTCGACATCTGGGCGGGCCGCGGCCTCGCAGGCTTCGAGTGTGCCGGTGAAGCGGACCTGGCCGGTTTCGGGGTCGAACAACTGCCATTCGGTATCGCCGTAGATTTTGGCAAGGCGGGTGATGAAATCACCGTCGACATCCGCAACACCGCCATCGAGGAACCAGATGCCGCCCTTGTCCGCGCCATCGGTGATGGTTTGCGGGCACCACGGGCCGGGGGTGTAGGCCTTGGGGTTGGGTTTCACGGTGATGGAGAAGCACGAGGTCTTGGTGCCGCCCGACAGAGTGCAGTCGACCTGTGTGGGGCCGGATACGATATCGGCATCGGCGAAGAAGGCTTCGATCTCGTGCAGACGATCATCATGTGCGGCGGCGGGAAGGGCCGCGCCGAGGGCCAGAAGCGCCGTGGTGAGGAAGGGGCGGATGAACATCGGAAACGGGGACTCCGGATTCGGGTTGAGTGATATTGCTTAGCATACTAAGCTTATACGTATGAGTCCACGCGGTCCGTCGTTTCACCTGTTGCTGCATTCCGCAGACCTGATCGAGGCAGAAGTTCAGCGCAAGCTGAAGCCGCTGGGCCTGAGCCCGCGTCAGGCGCGGGTGATCGACGGGATGCACCGCATGGGGCCGGCATCGCAGGCCCGGCTGGCGCGGGAGTTTCGCGTGACCGAGGCCAGCATGAGCACGATGACCGCGCGGCTGATCAAGGCGGGTTACATCGTACGGCAAGACGACCCGGAGGACCGGCGTGGTCATCTTCTGACGCTGACGGAGACGGGGCGGGGCCTGTTGGCCGAGATCGAGGCGGCCTGGGCCGAGGTTGATCGGATTGCCGAGGCGGCCATCGGGGTGGAGGAATTCGAGGCCTTGTCGAAGAAGGCCAAGCGGCTGCGCGATGCGCTGGGCGGGGAAAGCCCCGGCGCGTGACGCCGGGGTGTTTTGCCGGGATGTTTCGCGGCTTTGTGCGCCTAGATCTCGATCGCTTCGAGCACCTGCGGCTCGATCACGTTCACACCGGGCAGGCCGGCGGCCAGTTCTTTTGCATCTTGGGCGAGGGCCGGGAAGGTGCGGTAGTGGCTTGGGATCACGGTCTTGAAATCGAAGTATTTCTTTGCGGCCCAAGCGGCGGCTTTCATGTCCATCGTGTAGTAGCCACCGGCACAGAGGATGCCGATATCGGGTTTGTGATATTCCCCGATCCAGCCCATGTCGGCCATGATCGTGGTGTCGGCGCTGAAATAGATGGTGTGGCCTTCGGACTCGATGATGAAGCCGGTTTCCGAGCCGACATAGACCGCGCGATCATCGCCGGGCATACCGCCGCTGTGCGAGGCGGGGACCATCGTGACCCGCACTTCGCCGATTTCGATCGTGCCGCCCTTGTTGAAGGCGTGGCCCTCTTTCGCGCCTTTGCCATGCAGGTAGGACGCCAGTTCATACATGCCCGACACCGGCGCGCCGGTCTTTTCGCTGACTGTGACGATGTCGGCGGTGTGGTCGAAGTGGCCGTGGGTGATGAGGATATGGGTGGCCCCGTCGATGGCCTCGTCAACGCGGTCTTCGGGCATCATGGGGCTGGTGATCCACGGGTCGATGAGGATGACCTGATCGCCGCTTTCAAGACGCCATGAGCCATGGCCGAGCCAGATGAGTTTCATTGGGGTGTCCTCCGGTAAGTGATGCTGCTTGGGTGCAATGTAGGCATGGTGCCGGGGCGCTGCAAATACGCAAGGGCGCGCGGTGCTTTCGGGGATTGTCAGCGGGGAAGCGCGCGGTCACGATAGCCGCGAAATGAAGCGGGGCAGTGGTAGTGAAAAACGCGAATGGGCCGAAGATTGCGGTGATCGGGATGGGGCCGCGCGGGCTTGGCGCGCTGGAGGCCTTGGCCGATCTGGCAGGTGCGAAGGGCGTAACGTTTGCGGTCGATGTGTTCGACGATCATCCTTCGCGCGGGGCGGGGCCGAATTTCGACCCCGGGGAAAGCCGGGTGTGCCTGTTGAACATCCCGATGCGCGACATTGATATTCGTCCGCCCGGGTATGGCGGATGCGGCTCTTTCGCGGCGTGGATGGAGGATGCGCCGGGGGGGAATGTGCCGGGGCCGGATGTGTTTCCGAGGCGGACCGATCTGGGCAGTTACCTTGAGGCGCGCTGGGCCGAGCTTGAGGCGCTGGGCGTGCTGACGTTGTCGCATCACGCGGCGCGGGTCGATGGGCTTAGGCGAGAGGCGGAGGGCTGGAAGGTTCGGTGTGGCGAGGCGTGGTGCGGGCCTTATGGCGAGGTGCTATTGACGCTGGGTCAGCCGGAGGTGGAGCCGGATGAGCAACTGGCCGATTGGCAGGACCATGCGGCGCGCTCGGATGGTGCGCTTTGGCAGGCCTATCCGGCGCGGGATTTGCAGGCGGCGGATTGGGCGGGCGCGCAGGTGGCCATTCGGGGGATGGCGCTGTCGGCGTTTGATATCCTGCGGGTGTTGAGCATCGGGCAGGGCGGGCGATTTGAGGCGGAGGGCTATGTGCCATCGGGGCGGGAGCCGGCGCGGATCATTCCGTTTTCATTGAACGGGCAGCCGCCGTTTCCAAAGCCCGAAACGCAGGAGTTGGATGCGCGGTTCGCACCGTCAGAGGACGAGAGCGAAGCGTTTTCCAAGGCGCTTGATTTGGCCGTCGGCTTGGAGACGGAGCGTGCGCGCGCGGCGATCAGTGGCGCGCTGGAGCCGGTGGTGGCGCGGCTTTTGCGTGGCTGGAAAACGGCCGAGCGGGACGCGGTGGCGCGCTGGCTTGAAGCCGAGTGGGACGCGCCGGGCAGTCAGGAGGACGAGGGGCCGCTGGAGGTGTTGCAGGCCGGGATCGAAATGGCCGAGGGGCGGCGCGCGCCGACGATCGGCTATGTCGTGGGGCAGGTCTGGCGCAAGTGGCAGGACCGGCTGCGCCGTGGGTATAACCCGGCCGGGGTGCCGCCAGAGACGGCAAAGTCGCTGGTGGGGTTCGACGAGGGGCTGAAGCGGTATTCCTATGGGCCGCCGGTATCGTCGAGCCGCGAGATGGCGGCTTTGATCGAAGCGGGGATCGTGGATCTGGGCTTTGCTGCGGACCCGGAGATCGAGATGGTCGAAGCGGGGTGGCGGTTGGAGAGCGGCGGGCAAAGCGCCGTCGTGGGGGCGATGATCGACGGGGTCATGGCCGCGCCCGACCCGGAGGCGGTGACGGCGGCGGTGGTCAGCGAATTATGCGAGAGCGGGCGGATCGTGCGGCTGTGCGAGGGGTTGTCGGCGCATACCGGCGGCGATGGGCAATTGATCGGGGCCGAGGGCCGCGTAGTGCCGGGGTTGAGCCTGTTGGGGCGGTTGTCGCTGGGAAGTGTGATCGCGGCGGATTCGCTGCACGACTGCTTTGGCGAGGCCTCGGCCCGGTGGGCGCAGGGCGTGATGGAGCGTGCGCACGGCGACGGGTGAGGCCCGCCGCCGCGCTGATTTATCAGACCGTCACAGGGACGGGATCAGGGACGGGATCAGGGGCGCGATCAGGGACGAAAGATCGCCTTGGCGTTGACGAATTCGTGCATGCCAAAGCCGCCATGTTCACGCCCGTAGCCCGAATTCTTGACCCCGCCGAAGGGCATATCGGGGTGGGCCGCGCCGAAGGAGTTGATCCGTACCATGCCGGTGTCGAAGTACTTCTTCGCCAGTTCGACCGCGCGCTCTTCGTCTTGGGAAAAGATGCCACCGCCGAGGCCATAGCGGCTGTCGTTGGCGATGCGCATGGCGTCTTCGTCATCCTTGGCACGGATGACCGAGGCGACGGGGCCGAAGATTTCGTCATCGTAAGCGGGCATGCCGGGGGTGACATTGGCCAGAACGGTGGCGGGGTAATAGGCGCCTTCGCGGTCGGGCACTTCACCGCCGCAGAGGATTTCGGCGCCGTTTTTGACGCTTTCGCGGACCTGATCGGCGACCTTGTCGCGTTGTTCAAGGCTGCTGAGAGGGCCGAGTTGGGTGCTGTCTTTCATTGGGTCGCCCATGTCGATGTTTTTCATCGCCTCAACAAAGGCGGGAACGAAGGCGTCATAGACCTTTTCCGCGACGATGAAGCGCTTGGCGTTCACGCAGGTCTGACCATTGTTGTAGAGGCGACCCTGCACCGAGAATTTCACCGCCGTTTCGATATCGGCATCCCCGAGCACGAGGTAGGCGTCGTTGGAGCCGAGTTCGAGCACGGTTTTCTTGAGCGCGGCGGCGGCCTTGGTGCCGATGTGGGCACCGGCCTTGTCCGAGCCGGTCATGGTGACGCCGCGAACCTTGTCATGGGTGATCACCTTGTCCGAGGTGTCGTGGTCGATCAGCAGGACTTGGAACAGGTCTTCGGGCAGGCCCGCTTCGATGCAGATTTCGCGCAGGCGCAGGGCCGAGCCGCTTGAAATAGAGGCATGTTTGAGCACGCAGCCATTGCCCGCGATCAGCGCGGCGGCAAGGACGCGGACCGGCTGGTAGAAGGGGAAGTTCCACGGCTGCACGGAATAGATCACGCCGATGGGCTGGTAGGTGATGAGGCCTTTTTGCCCGTTGCCGAGATCACGCTGTTCATCGGCAAGCTTTGAGGGGCCTTGATCGGCGCTGTAGTCGAACAGCGCGGCGCAGAGCGCGATTTCGTCGCCCCCGGAAGAGCGCAGCTTGCCCATTTCGCGGGTCATCAGGTCGGCGAGTTCGTCCTGATGTTCGCGCAGCTTTTCGGCGATGGCCTTGAGGTAGGGCGCGCGCTCTTCGTGGGTTTTCTTGCGCCAGTCAAGGAAGGCCGCATGGCAGGCGTCGATCTTGGCGAAGGCCTCGGACTCGGACATGGTGTCGTAGGAGGTGAGTTTTTCGGCTGTGGCGGGATTGAAGGTTTCGATTCTCGACATTGGACGGCTCCTTTTCGGGCGCGGTGTGTATTTGGCGGATCAACGGGCGGGGGCGCGGGAAAGTTCCGGGCTGTGCGGTTTTCGCGCGCTGGATGCCCGTGGCGCAGGCCATGCCGGGCGCGATCACGGCCAAATGAGGCGAGGCCAAGCGCGGATGCTTGAGCTTGGACGCGCACAGGGGTATGGGAGCCGGGACGAATTCAAAGGGAGCTCTTTGCATGTCGATTGACAGGGATACCGCCGCGAAGGTGGCCAAGCTGGCCCGGATCAAGGTCGAGGAGGATCGGCTGGATGCGCTGGCGCAGGAGTTCAACGCTGTTCTGGGCTTTATCGAACAGTTGAACGAGGTGGATGTCGACGGCGTGGAGCCGATGGTTTCGGTCGAGCCGATGCGTCTGAAACGGCGCGAGGACAAGGTGACGGATGGCGGCATGCAGGACAAGATCCTGAGCAATGCGCCCGATGCGCGAGAAGGCTTTTTCGCGGTGCCGAAGGTGGTTGAATAATGGCTGAATTGAACGGAATGACGATTGCCGCCGCGCGCGATGCGCTGCGTAAGGGCGATGTGACCAGCGTGGAGTTGACCGAGGCGTGCCTGACTGCCGTTGAGGGGGCCGGGGCGCTGAACGCCTTTGTGCACCATACGCCCGAAATCGCGCGGGCGCAGGCCGCGGCGGCGGATGCGCGGATCAAGGCGGGCGATGCGCCTGCGATGTGCGGTATTCCGCTGGGCATCAAGGATCTGTTCTGCACCAAGGGTGTGCCAAGCCAGGCGGCGAGCCGTATCCTTGAAGGCTTCAAGCCCGAGTATGAAAGCACCGTGTCGGGCAAGCTGTTCGATGCGGGCGCGGTGATGCTGGGCAAGTTGAACATGGACGAATTCGCCATGGGCTCGTCCAACGAAACATCGGTTTACGGCAACGCGGTGAACCCGTGGCGGCGCGGCAATGACGAGGCGGCGCTGACGCCCGGCGGATCGTCGGGCGGTTCGGCGAGCGCGGTTGCGGCCGACCTGTGCCTTGCGGCAACGGGGACGGATACGGGCGGGTCGATCCGCCAGCCAGCAGCGTTTACCGGGATCACCGGCATCAAGCCGACTTATGGGCGCTGCTCGCGCTGGGGGATCGTGGCGTTTGCGTCGTCCCTCGATCAGGCGGGACCGATGACCAAGGACGTGCGCGACGCGGCGATCATGCTGAGTGCGATGTGCGGGCATGACCCGAAGGATTCGACCAGTGCAGATATCCCAGTGCCGGATTTCGAAGCGATGCTGACGGGCGACATCAAGGGCAAGAAAATCGGGATTCCCAAGGAATACCGGATGGACGGCATGCCCGACGAGATCGAGTCGCTGTGGCAGGACGGTATCGCAATGATGCGCGATGCGGGGGCCGAGATCGTCGATATTTCGCTGCCGCATACGAAATACGCGCTGCCCGCCTATTACGTGATTGCACCGGCGGAAGCCTCATCCAACCTCGCCCGTTATGACGGGGTGCGCTATGGCCACCGGGCCAAGCTGTCCCATGGCGACGGCATCACCGAGATGTACGAGAAGACCCGCGCCGAAGGCTTTGGCCATGAGGTGCAGCGGCGGGTGATGGTGGGGACCTATGTGCTGAGCGCCGGGTTCTATGACGCCTATTACAACCGCGCGCGCCGGGTGCGGACGCTGATCAAAAAGGACTTCGAGGATGTGTTCGCCCAAGGGATCGACGCGATCCTGACCCCGGCGACGCCGAGCGCGGCCTTTGGCCTTGGCGAGATGAGCGATGCCGATCCGGTGGCGATGTACCTTAACGACGTGTTCACTGTGACGGTGAACCTTGCCGGGCTTCCGGGCGTTGCCGTTCCGGCGGGGCTGGACAAGCAGGGGCTGCCACTGGGGCTGCAACTGATCGGGCGGCCTTGGGAAGAGGGCGATCTGCTGAATTGTGCTTACGCGCTTGAGCAGGCGGCCGGGTTTGTGGCCAAGCCGGGTAAATGGTGGTAAACCGCCGCAAGGCACGAGTTTGAAAAGATAGACGGGCAAGGTATCTATGATGCGGTTTTCCATTGTTCCCATGGGTTTGGCGGCGCTACTGGCGCTTGCCGCATGTGATCCGACGATCCCCGACAGCGGTGTGCCTGATCCCGGCGCTGGCGTTGGGTTTGGCGACTATGCCGAATACCAGAAGCGACAGGTTGCGCGCGACGCGGCCCTGCAGGGGCAGTCCGTTCCGGCGCCTTCGGCGGTGTCGGGCCAGCCGTTGAGCGCGGTGAGCGATGGCACGGCCGGCTCGGACGTGGCGGCGGATACGGCGGCCGTTCTGGCCGCGACGCGCACCAATAGCGGCGATGCGCCGCTGGATGCCAGCCCGAGCAACCCGCCGCCCGTGCAACTGAACAATCCCGGCATTTCGGACGAGAACGATTTCGCCACGGTTAGCGCCGAGCGTTCGCGGCAGGACGATGCCGCGCGGCAGGCGGCGTTGAAGCAGAACTATACCCAGATCCAGCCGACTGCGCTGCCTTCGCGGGCCGGTGCGGCGGGGCCGAATATCGTAGCCTATGCGCTGGCCTCGTCGAACGGGGTGGGCCAGAGCATCTACAAACGCTCGAACTTCAACGCGCAGGCGCGGTATCAGAAGAACTGTGCCAAGTATGCCTCGCCTGATCTGGCGCAGGAGGCGTTCCTTGCCTCGGGTGGTCCGCAGAAGGACAAGCAGGGGCTGGACCCGGATGGCGACGGGTTTGCCTGTGCGTGGGATCCGGCGCCGTTCCGCAAGGTGAAGCAGTAACTACAATGTCGGATGGGACGACGGAGGGGACGGTGATTTCGCACCCTTCGCCCAACCATGGCGCGCGGCGCGGGGCGACCCGGCCTTGCCTGATCGTGTTGCATTACACCGCGATGGAGAGCGCTGAGGCCGCGTTGCAGCGGCTGTGCGATCCACAAGCCGAGGTGTCGGCGCATTACCTGATTTGTGAGCAAGGCCGCATCTGGCAGATGGTGGATGAGGCAGAGCGCGCGTGGCATGCGGGCGCGGGGCGTTGGGGCGCGTGTTGCGACGTCAATTCCGCCTCGATCGGGATCGAGTTGGCGAACCGGGGCGATCATCCGTTCGCGGAGGCGCAGATGCGCGCGTTGGAAGGGCTGTTGCCCGCGATCATGCGCCGCTGGCACATTCCGCCCGAGGGGGTGATCGGGCATTCCGACATGGCGCCGGGGCGCAAAGGCGATCCGGGGCGGCGATTCGACTGGGCGCGGCTGGAGCGGCAAGGGCTTGCCCGGCGGCGCGGTGAGAATACGGGGCTGGAGGCGAGTGCAGGGCGCGATGACCCCGATCCGGCGTGCTTTCGGGGCTTGGCGCGCGAGTTGGGCTATTCGGCAGAGGTGGATGACGCCACGCTGCTTGAGGCGGTGCGCCTGCGATATCGTCCGTGGGGCACGGGTCCGCTTGCACGAGAGGATTGCACAGCTCTGGGGACCGCTTCGCACTGGACGTGAGATGGCAAACGGCCTATTTGCCTCAGACGCGCGGAGGGCCGGATGGCCGCGTGAGGCCCTTGGGCCTTGCGAGGAAAGTCCGGACTCCACAAGGCAACGGTGCCGGGTAACGCCCGGGAGGATCCGGTGGGAAACCGCCGGTTTCGACGGAAAGCGCCACAGAGAACAAACCGCCCTCGCTTGCGGGGGCAAGGGTGAAAAGGTGGGGTAAGAGCCCACCGGGGGGCTGGCAACAGCACCTGCATGGCAAGCCCCACCGGGAGCAATGCCGAATAGGGATCGTGCGCGGGCTGGTCGGGCAACCGATACCGCCGCAGGGCCGCCTTGGCCCCGGCGATCCGGGTTGGCAGCTAGAGCCTGTGGGCAACCGCAGGCCCAGAGGAATGGTCATCGGCCGCGGGGCGACCCGTGGTTACAGAATCCGGCTTACAGGCCCTTCGCGCGCATTTTCCGACGGTTGGATTGAGTATTTTTGGAAAAATGAAAGGGTGTCAGCTGTTTTGCGGAGTTTGCGACGGGGTTTGACGAAAGCCTGTTGACTCGGGCGCGGCAATCCTTAAAAGGCAGGCTTCAAGAGATTTTCGCGGGCGCGTAGCGCGGCCCGGTGCAGGAGAAGAACCATGGCGAAGCCGACCACAATCAAGATCCGCCTGAACTCGACCGCGGGCACGGGCCACTTCTATGTGACCAAGAAGAACGCACGCACCATGACCGAGAAGATGGTCGTACGTAAATACGACCCCGTGGCGCGCAAGCATGTCGAATACAAGGAAGGCAAGATCAAGTAAGATCGCCCCCTTTCAAGAGATCGAAAGCCGCGCCCCACCCCGGGACGCGGCTTTTTCTTTTGCAGGAACAGGCATCAGGCGAACCGGGGCGGGGCGTATCCCCCGCGAAGGAGCCGGAGAGATGCCTAAAGATATGCCGGATATAGCGTCACGATCCACGCGGATCAGGGCGAGCAGCCGCCGCGATATGGCAGCGGTGCGGCGTGTGCTGGCGCTTTCTTACGGGGCGCTGTTGCCGAAGGATTACCCGCAGGACATCGTGACCGCCGCGCTGCCCGTGATTGGGCAGGCGAACCCTGCGCTGGTCGGGCGGGCGGGGTACTTCATTGCCGAGACAGATAGCGGCCGCGCCGTGGCCGTGGGTGGCTGGACGCCGGGGGCGGCGGGTGTGGGGCATGTGCGCCACGTGGCCTGTGATCCGGGGTATCTGAGGCGCGGCTATGGGCGCGCGCTGATGGCGCGTGTGCTGGACGAGGCAGAGGCGTTCGGGGTGCGGATGCTGTGTTGCCTGAGCACGCGCGGCGCGGTGGGGTTTTATGGCGCGCTTGGGTTCGAGGGCACAAGCGAGGTCGAGGTGCGTCTGGCGCCGGGGGTGTACCTGCCAGCGGTGGAGATGCGGTTGCATCTGTGACGTGGGCGTGAGCAACGGGGATCAATGAAAAAGGGCCGGTCGCGAGGACCGGCCCTTTCAAATTGTGTGGCTTGTGCCGCGTTATTCGCGGTTGCCGAAGAGTTGCAGCAACATGATGAACATGTTGATGAAGTCGAGATAGAGCGACAGTGCGCCCATGATCGCGGCCTTGCCGAGCCACTCCTTGTCGCCGTGCTGGGCGTGCTGGAGGTAGGTGTTCTTGATCGTTTGGGTATCGTAGGCGGTGAGGCCTGCGAAGATCAGAACGCCGATGCCCGAAATCGCATAGGCCATGGCCGGCGATTGCAGGAACCAGTTGACGATCATCGCGACGATAAGGCCGATCAGGCCCATGATCAGGAAGCTGCCCCAACCCGAAATATCCTTCTTCGTGGTGTAGCCCCAGAGCGAGAGGCCAGCGAAGGCGATCGAGGTGATCAGGAAGACCTGCGCGATCGAATAGGATGTGTAGATCAGGAAGATCGAGCTAAGCGACACGCCGACGAGCGCGGCATAGACCCAGAAATAGAGCTGCGCGCCAGCGGCGGACAGTCGATTGATTGCCGCGCCGAAGAGGAACACCATCGCGAGCGGGGCAAGCAGGATCACCCATTGCAGGGGCGAACCATAGATCACCTGCCCGAAGGAGGTGAGCAGCTTGCCATTGGGCATTTGCGCGACAGCGGCTGCTGGGTCGGTCGTGGTGGCCAGGCCCGAGATGGCCCAGGCGGCCAGAGCCGTCAGCAGCATGCCTATGGACATAGTGCCATAGACTTTGTTCATGTGCGCGCGGAGCCCCGCATCAATCTCGGCGGTGCGGCTCTGGCCGACGCCACGCGGGATTGCGTTATAGTTTTCCATCGAATTCCTCCGGATGTTGGCGAATAACAGATTGCGCCCGGATGGGCGGTATTCTGGTCAAATATCGGGAAGGTCGCGGCGCTTTTCAAGCTTTTCGGTCGGGAAAAGCGAGATGAATCGGCGTGGCGCGGGAAACGCAGTGTTTTTGTTGTATTTTTAGGGGATTCCGGGCGATCGCGCGGTGGGGGCGCGGGTCGGCTTGAAGTCGGGCGCCACCCTCCCGGGGAGAGGGAGAGGGGCGCCCTGCGCTTTCGCTTGGCCCTGGGGGGCGGCCTGATAACGTGTCGGGCTTAGCAGAGCCAGCTTTGCGGCACGTCCCAGAAGGGTCGGTTGGCTTCGCGGTGGACGTCATCGCGGGTGAGGCCGATGTCGCGCAACTGGGCATCGTCGAGCCGTTGCAGCGCGGCGCGCTGACGGGCGAGAGAGACGAAAGAGGCAAAGCGCGCGGCCATCAGGATGGGCCGGGGGGCGCGGTGTGCGAGGGCGATGCTGCGGGACATGTCGTATACTCCGATCTTTGATGCTTTATCCGTTTGTCATTCCATGTGGTGATGAATAGTCCGCTTGAAATGATATTGAAATCGAATGTTCGTTGTGATTAGCATCACGGATAATGATGAAAGGCAGATGACACCCATGCGAAATCTTGATGTCACGACCCTGCGCAGTTTCGTTGCCGTGGCCGATCATGGCGGGGTCACGCGGGCGGCGGGGATGCTGAACCTGACGCAATCGGCGGTTTCGATGCAGTTGAAGCGGCTTGAGGAACTGCTGGGTGTCGACCTGCTGGACCGCGCCAATCGCAAGATCGCGCTGACGGCGAGTGGTGATCAGTTCCTGTCTTATGCGCGGCGGATGGTGGCGCTGAATGACGAGGTGGTCTCGCGCCTGACCGACCGGGTTTATGAGGGCGAAATCCGGTTCGGGGTGCCGCATGACATCGTCTATCCGCTGATCCCACGGGTGTTGCAGGAGTTTCACGCGCGGTTTCCGCGGATGAAGGTGCGGCTGGCTGCCTCGTGGACCTATGATCTGTTGGAAGAGTTCGGCCGGGGAGAGAGTGATGTCATCCTGACCACCGAAACGGGTGTGCGGCCAGGTGGGGAAACGCTGGTGCAAAAGCCGCTGCGCTGGATGGGTGCGCCGGGGGGCGTGGCGTGGCGGCAGCGGCCCTTGCGGCTTGCCTTCGAGCGGCACTGTGCCTTTCGCCCGCAGGCGATCGAGGCGCTGGATGCGGCCGGGATCGAATGGGAGATCGGGGTGGAAACCGAATCGGACCGCGCCATCGAGGTGACGGTGAGTGCCGACCTTGCCGTGAACGCAATGATCGAGGGGACGGAACCGGCGCATCTTGTGCCGATCGATCATGGCGGGGCGTTGCCCGAGTTGGAGACCCATCGGATCAACCTTTACCAGCGCTCGGTTGGGCAGAACGAGGCGATGGACGTGCTGGGCGACTTGGTAAGGCAGAGTTTCAGCCAGTGGTGAGCTGTGCGTGCGGCGCCGGGTTGGCGGGCGTCCCACCCACCCGCCCCGCCCGCCAACCCGGCGCTAAGCTGATGTGGTTTCTTGAAGGGCGCTATACCTCGACCCAGAGGGTGACGGGGCCGTCGTTGATGAGGCTGACCTTCATATCGGCGCCGAAGCGGCCGGTTTCGGTAGGGATGCCGAGGGTTTTCAGTTCGGCTGCGAACAGTTCGTAAAGGCGATTGCCCTCGTCCGGGGCGGCGGCGGTTGAGAAACCGGGGCGATTGCCACGCGAGGTGTCACCGGCGAGGGTGAATTGCGACACCACCAGCGCCGCGCCGCCGGTCTGGACCAGCGACAGGTTCATCTTGCCCTGATCGTCGGAGAAGATGCGCAGCTTGGTCAATTTGAGGGCCAGTTTGCGGGCCGCCTCATCCGTGTCGCCCTGCATGGCGCAGACGAGGATCAGCAGACCGGGGCCGATCTCACCGATAGTGGTGTTGTCGACGCGGACGGAAGCCTCGGACACTCTTTGGATCAGGGCGCGCATGGGGATCTCCTGTTGAGGTGGGGGTTAAGTGGCGCGTCGGTGCCTAAGCTCAAGGTGACGAGGGGCTAGCGCGCGGGTTATTCCCGCCAGTCGATGACTTCGGAAAGCGGGGCGCGTTCGGTGCGAAAGGCGTTGGCTGGGTGGGCGGCATCGGCGTAGCCGAACGAGATGGCGGCGGTGACGAGGCGGTTTTCGGGAATGTCGAAGAAGTCATGCACGAACCGCCCGTAACCAGCGACGGCGGCCTGCGGGATGGTGGCGACGCCCTGCGCCTGCGCGGCGTAGCAGAAAGAGGAGAGGAATCCGCCGCAATCCATCACGCCATAGGTGCCAAGATCGGCCTCGGAGGTGAGGATGGCGACGTGGGGTGCGCCGAACAGGTGGAAATTCTCCATCATCTGGGCGGTGGAGGCGGCGCGGTCGCCTTTTTCGATGCCGACCGCTTCGTAAAGTTGCCAACCGCAGGTGCGGCGGCGGACTTTGTAAGGGCCGGTGTATTGCTTGGGCCAGTCGATGTCGGGCTGTTGCGGATGGTTGCTGGCGTGGGCGAAGAGGGCGTCGCGGAAGCGGTTGGTTTCCTTACCATCGGTGATGATCAGTTGCCATGGTTGCGCGTTGCACCACGAGGGCGCGCGCCCTGCGGTGCGCACGATCTGTTCGATGGTGGCACGCGGGACGGGATCGGGGCGGAAGGCGCGGCAAGAATAGCGGGCGTGGAGCAGGCGGGTGAGCGCGTCGAAATCCATCGGGGTGTGGTTTTCATTCGGCATAATCATAGGCTCCGCCGCGTTCGAGGGCGCGGGCATAGGCGGGGCGGGCGCGGATCGCTTCCAGCCATGCCGTGATGGCGGGGGGCACGGGCGAGACCGGCAGGCGCAAGACCGCAGCCTCGACCGGGAAGGACATCTGGATATCGGCGGCGGTGAAGTGGTCGCCCGCGAAATAGCCGCCGTCGGCCAGCGTGTCCTGCCAATAGGCGACTTGCGCTTTCAGGCCCGGGTCGGTCATCTGTTGCATCATGCCCTTGGAGATCATTCGCGCGACGGGGCGGATGAGGGCGGGCACCTGCCGGGGCATCATCGAGAACACCAGCCGGTTGACCAGAAGCGGCATGACCGAGCCTTCGGCGGCGTGCATCCAGTAGCGATAGCGCCGGCCTTCGGGCGAGAGCGGATCGGCGGGGGCGAGGCCCGCTTCGGGGTGACGCAGCACCAGTTCCTCCATGATCGCGCCGCTTTCGGCGAGGATGCCGTCTGGGGCCTCGACAATGGGGGATTTGCCCAGCGGGTGCAGGCGGGTGAGGCTTTCGGGCGCGCGCATGTTGCGGTCGCGGGGGTAGATTTCGACATCATATTCGACGCCCAGTTCCTCGAACATCCAGAGGATCCGGTGGGCGCGCGAGTTGTCGAGATAGTGCAGGCGATACATGATATGGCCCTTTCGAGGCGCTGGATTACTGGTTTTGGGCGATGACATAGCCCGCCACGCCAGCGACGATCAGGCCGAGCAGGACGGCGAAGGTGATCTTCCACATTGACCAGGGGCGCTGGCCCTGCACGCGGCCGGTGCGGCCGTTGACGACGAAGCGATAGGTTTCGCCGCGATACTTGTAGGCGGCGAGCCAGACCGGCAGCAGGATATGCTTGAAGGTCACATCCGAGACGGAGGTATCGACAGAGGAAATCCGTTGGCGATCCCCGCCGATATCGAATTTCACATCGCGGGCAATCTGTTGATCCATCTTGACGCGGGCCTCGGAGAAGCCGTCTTCGAGTTCGACCTGGTAGCCTTCGGCGCGGAATCCGGCGAGGTATTCGGGCTGATATGGTTCAAGCGCGGCGAGATCCCAAGGCTCCAGCCCGTCGGTGTAGCGTTTGGGCAGCGAGCGCGAGGCCAGCACGAGCACATCGTCGAAGAACCGCGCGACCCGGCCCGAGACCGGGGTCCAGCGGACCTTTTGCACCCGTTCCTGCACCCGTTTGCCATCGCGCACGACGGTGCG
Organism: Rhodalgimonas zhirmunskyi; assembly: GCA_030848925.1. Classification (GTDB taxonomy): domain Bacteria; phylum Pseudomonadota; class Alphaproteobacteria; order Rhodobacterales; family Rhodobacteraceae; genus Rhodalgimonas; species Rhodalgimonas zhirmunskyi. The sequence continues at coordinate 459,938 of JANFFA010000003.1, read as the reverse complement.
GGTTTCGTAATAGACCGTGCCGCGCTGGCCGGAGTAGCGCGATTTGGTATCGGCGTCGAAGGTCCAGTAGGGGACGTAGATGCCCTGCATCCGGCGGCCCTTGCGGGCGTAGTCCTGCACGCCGTTGGGGGCGAACCAAAGCCGGCCGAGCCATTTTGACATGGCGTCGCGCGCCTGTTCCTCGGAGAGGGCGAAAGGCAGCACGCCGCGGGGCTTGATATGGCGGTGGGTGCCGGTGTCGGTCACCACGGGCGTGGCGCAGAACGGGCATTCGGTGGCGTGGGTATCGGGGTCGAATTCCACCTGCGCGCCGCAATTGGGGCAGCGCGAAACGCGGGTTTCCTCCATCTCGGCGCTGGGCAGTTGGGCGGAAAGGGCGGCGCGGAAGTCGAGTTCCTTGATCGGGTGAACCTCGGCGGATTGGCCGGCGCCCTCGATCTCCATTTCATTTCCGCAGTGATCGCAGATCAGTTTGCCTTCGCCCGCTGCGAAGCGGAAATCTGCGCCGCATTGCGGGCAGGGGAAGCGATGCTCTTGCGGTTGGGATGGGGGCTGCGAGGGGGACGGCATCGGGCAAGTTCCTCTGGTCTTTTGTTGGGGAGAGAATGCGGCCCGGGGCTTCGGGGTTCAACCGGGTTTTTATCTTTCCGCCAACACGAGGGAAGCGTGATTGCGACTTGTCCGGGTGCGTGACGGGCGCAGAAAGGTGGTCAGGCCTGCTGCGGGGCCGGGTGATCGAAGCTGACCACCTGTGCCACCGTGCGCGCGCCGGCAGAGGTGAAGCGGATCATGTGACAAAAGAGCCGCGCGCGGCCCCCATCCGCCGGGGTCATGCGGCCCGAAACGGCGGCGGCTTTGCCGTGGGTGACGATTTCGTCGACGTTGATTTCAGCGGCAGCGGGGCGGTGGGACAGGGCGGCCTTGATGGCCGCAGTGCCGATGGCGGGCGAAGTGTCGCCGCCTTCCCAGATGGTGGCGTCGGTGATCTGCCCATCCGGCAAGGGTGCGCCGCGCATCAGGCCGAGGGCCACGGCGAGCGCGGCCTCGGATTTAATCGATGCGGGAAGGGACGCGCTGCGCCGGATGACGCAGGCGCTGGGCGCGGGTTTGGGCATGGGCACCGTTTGGCTTGAGGCGATCAGGCGGCAGAGATCAGGCAGCAGGGGGCGGGGGCGGCGGCATGATGGTGAAGAGCTGTGCCAGTTCAGTCACCTCGCCCGCCTTGAGCCAGCCGTCCTGACCCGGGGTCCAGACCAGCGTTTCGCGGGTGAGCCCACCGTCAACGGCCATGCGGCCCATCGAGGCCTTGGAGAACGGGCCCTTGGTGGCGCCGTTTTCGGCGATGTGCCAGACGTGTTCGGCAGGCGGCGGGGGCGGTGGTGCGGCGGCGGCCTGCGGCGCGGGGGCCTGTTGGTGTCCACCCGGGATTGCGCCCCACGGGCCCATCTGTGCGCCAATCTGCATGCCCAGTCCGGCGCCGAGACCGGTTTGCATGGCCGCGCCTGCGGCGCCCGCCTGACCCATGGCTTCGGCCGTTTGGAATTGCATGTAGTTCGCCAGATTGCCGACGACGCCCATTGAGGTGCGCTTGTCCATCACCTTCTCAACCGCTTCGGGCAGCGAGATGTTTTCAATGTAAAGCTCTGGAATCTCAAGGCCATAGGCGGTGAGTGTGGGGGCGATATCCTTGGCGACCAGTTGGCCCAGTTCGCGCGTGTTGGCGGCCATGTCGAGCACCGGGATGCCCGAACGCGCGATGGTGCGGGAGAATTCCTGCACGATGATGTTGCGGATCTGGTAGCTGATCTCGTCCATGGTGAATTCGCCGTCGGTGCCGACGATTTCGGTCATGAAACGGGCCGGATCGGAAACCTTGATCGTATAGGTGCCGAAGGCGCGCAGGCGCACCGGGCCGAATTCGGGATCGCGGGCGATGATCGGGTTCTTGGTCCCCCACTTGAGATCACTGAAGCGGGTGGTGTTGACGAAATAGACCTCGGATTTGAAAGGCGACTGGAAGCCGTGATCCCAGTGCTGGAGGGTCGTCAGGATTGGCATGTTGTTGGTCTCGAGCATGTAGAGACCGGGGGTGAAGACATCGGCCAACTGTCCCTCGTGGACGAAGACCGCAGCTTGGCCTTCGCGCACCGTAAGCTTGGCGCCGTATTTGATTTCGTGGCCATGGCGTTCGAACCGCCAGACCATCGTGTCGCGGGTGTCATCCGTCCAGTGGATGACGTCGATGAATTCGCCGGTGAGAAAATCGAGGATACCCATTTGAAATCTCCTTCTGGGTCAGAAATTTTGTCCGGTCAGCTCAATCGCGATGCGTTTTGCGATCGGGCGGGCCTGTTCCAGCGACATGCCGGGGCGAAGGCGCGGATCGTACAGCATCTGCAAGAGCATTTCGTCATGCGTGGTGAGCAGGGCGAATTCGTCGTCGTCATTGAAGATCGAGGGCCGGGCGCGGGGGCTGTCATTGGCAAGGCCGAGGCCTTGGGCCAGTTCTTCGTGATAGCAGGATTTGCGCAGAAGATCGGGATGCTCGGCCCGGATCATGGCAATGGCAAGTTGGTATTCGTTGTCGTCATCGGTGCCGGGGAAGGCCAGCACGAGGCAGTGGATTGACTTGGGCAAGTTGCGGAAAACTGAAAGCGCCGAGGGCGAGATATTGGGCGCGATCTGTTTCACGCGGGCGATCAGGTAATCAGTATCGTCTTGCCCCATGACCAGAACGTGGAAATTGGCCGAGGCCGAGCGGGTGAGGCCGATCGGATGGCGGGTCACGCGCGACAGGCGGGCGGCATAGCCGGTGATCGTGGCGGTATCCATGGCGCGCACCGAGTCGGAAACAGAGGGGCCGAATTCGGGCTTCATGCGCACCGGGCTTTGCCAGCGGTGCAAGTATCCCGCGCGGCCATCGGCGCGACCCAGCGAGCCGCGCGCATGTTCGTCGTAAAAGGCGATCCGTTCGAAATCGCGCAACAGGTCATCGGGGCCGAATTGCGTGTCCGGCCCGCCGCCATCGGTACGCATCAGCCCTTGGGTCAGAAGGTCGGACTGCACCCGCGCGTAATAGCTTTTCAGCGCGAGGCTTTGTGCCGAAGGGGATACGGGCGCGGCCGGTTTGGGTGCGGCGGGTTTGGCAAGGCCCGCCGGGCGGACCTGTGGTTTCAACGTGGGTGCGGTGGTTTCACAACCCGAAAGCGCCAGCCCCGAGAGGGCCAGCGCCAGAGGCAGGAGAGACCTTGCCAACCGCATCGCCCTCAGGCGCCCGTGGCGCCCGAGGTGGAGGTGGCGACGGTATCGCCGAGACCGGTCTTGCGCGCCTTGGCCGAGGCGAGGGTGTCGCGCAATTCGTGCTCCATCTTCTTGAGTTCTTCTTCGGCGGCGGCGCGGCGGGCCTTGCCCTCGTCCGCGATCTGGAGGCTTTCCTGAATGGTGGCGACCAGATCTTCGTTTGCCTTTTTGACGGCTTCGATATCGAACACGCCGCGTTCCATTTCCTCGCGCACGATCTTGTTGCTGTCGCGCAGGTTCTTGGCGTTGGCGGTCAGCAGTTCGTTGGTGAGGTCATTGGCGTCGCGCACGGCGGCGGCGGCTTCGGCGGAGCGCTGGATCGTCACCGCCTGTGCCAACTGGGTTTCCCAGAGCGGCACGGTGTTGACCAGCGTCGAGTTGATCTTGGTGACCAGCGATTTGTCGTTTTCCTGCACAAGGCGGATCGAGGGCAGCGATTGCATCGTCACCTGGCGCGTCAGCTTGAGGTCATGCACCCGGCGTTCAAGGTCATCACGCGCGGCGCGCAGGTCGCGCAGTTCCTGCGCCTTCATCACTTGATCGCCCTCGGGGGCGGCCTGCACTTGGGCCTCTTTGGCAGGGATGTCCTGCGTGTCGAGCAGGCGCAGCTTTTCTTCGCCCGCGGCGATGTAGAGCGCCAGTTCGTCGTAAAATTTCAACGTCTTGTCATAGAGGATGTCGAGCGACTTGATATCCTTAAGCAGCGTGTGCTCATGCTTGAGGAGGTTTTCGGTGACGCGGTCGATCTGACCCTGCACCTCTTCGAAGCGGGCGGTGAACTTGGCGAAGGGGGCGGCACGGCCGAGCAGTTTTTCCCACCATGTACGTTTGCGACGCACGTCGAGTTCGGAGACCGAAAAGCCGCGGATCGTGGTGACGATCGAGCGCAGGCCATCGCCCGCCGGGCCGACGTCCTTGTTGCGCACGCCTTGCAGCATGGCTTGGCTGATTTCCTGCAACTCGGCCTGTGCGGCGGAGCCAAAATTGACGATGGAGCCGGTGTCTTCCATGTCGAGTTCGGCCATGCGGGCGTCGATTTCCTTGGTGGTTGCCGGGTCGGCGGCGTCGTGGCTTACCACTTCTTCTGCCGGTTTGGGTTCGGGCAGGATCACGGCGTTGACCTCGTCTACGAGGGCGAGCGTATCGGCGGCCTTTTTCTGGATCTGGGTCGACATGGAATTGTCCTTCTTTCAGGCGATCATTGGTCTGTGATCATTGTTCGGGGGCAGCCAGATGGATGCCCTCGCGCTTGAGCCGGTCGCGCAGCACGTCGATCTCGACGGTGAGATCGGTGCGGTCGTCAAGCAGCAGGGTTTTGGTCTTGCCTTTGAAGCTGGCTTCGAGGTCATCGAGCAGCGAAAAATAGTCGGCGCGGGCCTGTGCATCAGGGCTGCGGGACTGGATGTCGGCGAATTTCACAGTCGCGTCACGCGCGCCCATCAGGTAGATGCCCATGAATTTGCGCGCCGCCGTCAGATCGCGCGGATCGTTTTCGACGGTGCGCAGAAGGTCGCGCACGTGGGTCTGGAACCGGGCGAGGCGGGTCTCGGCCTCGCGGTCATGGGCACGCTTGATGGCGTCGGACATGGCGGCGAGGTGTTCCTCGGCCTTGTCGACCATGCGGGCGACGCGATCGGTCTGGAATTCATCGACGCCTTCCATGCCCTTGTTCTTCATCGGGTCGGCACCGAAAGCGGCTAAATGCAGAGCGGCGCCGATGAGTCCGTAAATCACCGGCTCGACCAGTGTGCCCTTGGCGGCGAAGCTGGCCACGGCGAGGCCGATGCCGGTCAGCGCGGAGCCCAACATCTTGCGCGGGATGGCGGGGCGGCGGGCAACTTTGCGGGCTTCGTAAGCCTCTTGCGCGAGCAGGCCCTCGCGGGTGAGCCACGCGGCGAGCAGCAGTGCGGCGAGCGCCGCAAGGTTCAGCGCCAGCGCCTGTGGGCCATTGCCGAAGGCCTGCCAGATCAGGGGCAGCGGTGCGAGAAAGAGCAGGTTCACGCGCCCGCCCGCCCGCGTGCGCCGCGCATCGCGATAGGCACCGGAGGGCGGTGTGGAGGGCGTGGAGGTGCCTTTGCTTTCGCCTTGAGGGCTGAATTTGCCGCCGAACCGCTGCGCCATCAGACCCCCCCTGCGATCGAGACATAGAGAATCAGGATCAACAGCAGAACGAAGGCCAGTTTCTGCAGGCCGGTTTCGGTCATTTTGTCCCCCGTTATGGTTCCCGTCCGTGTTGTGCCGGGAATCCTGTCAATACCGCCTAAAGGTAGGGGATGCAGCGGTGCAGTGAAAGGGGGAAGATTTCGCGTATCGCCGCAGGCAAGCGAGATGCGCCCGCCTTAAAAGGCCGGTTGGTCGGGAACGGAGCCGAAACCGGAGCGAAACCGGGCCAGAGGGCGCTGCCGGTGTAGCCGGTTGCGCGTTCCGGGGTCGGCCCGGAGGGGTTATTTGTGGCGATCACGCGGTTGCCCGGGTTGCCCGGGTTGCCCGGGTTTGCCGGATTTCGCGGGCCGGCCTTGCGGGCGCTTGTCTGAGTCGGGTTTGCTGGCGAATTTCGTGCCGAATTTTGCGTCTGGTTTGCTGCCGGATTTGCTGCCGGGTTTGCTGCTGGATTTCGAGCTGAACTTGGTGCCGAATCTCGTGTCGGGTTTCGCGCCGGGCTGGTTTGCGGATTTCGAGCGTGGAGCGCCTTTGGACGGTTTGTCGCCCGGATTTCCGCGTGAGCTTCCGGTCAGGCCGGTTGATTTGCCGCGTTTAGCGCCGCCGCCTGAGGGCGTGGTGTTCGGATCATCGGACCCGCCTGCGCGGCGGCGTTTGACGCCACTTGGCTTCTTGGGTTTTGCGGTGCCTTCGGGCGGCTCGCCGCCCTCGAGGCCGAGTTGATCGCGCAGGACGCGACCGCGCACTTCCTGCACCTCTCCGGGTTTGAGATTGCCCAGTTGGAAGGGGCCGTAGGAGGTGCGGATCAGGCGGTTGACGGAGAAATCAAGCGCCTCCATCGCGCGGCGGATTTCACGGTTCTTGCCTTCGCGTAGGGCGACGGTGATCCATGCGTTGGCGCCTTGCTGACGGTCGAGCGAGACGATCATCGGCTGGAACCGCTCGCCTTCAATGGTGATTCCGTTGCGCAGAGGTTCGAAATCCTTGTCTTGCGGACGCCCCTTGATGCGGACGCGGTAGCGGCGAAGCCAGCCGGTCGACGGCAATTCGAGTTTGCGTTTGACACCGCCATCGTTGGTGAGCAGCAAAAGCCCCTCGGAATTGATGTCGAGGCGGCCGACGCTCATCACGCGCGGCAGGTCTTCGGGCAGTTCGTCGTAAATCGTGGAGCGGCCCTGTTCATCGCGGTTGGTGGTCACGAGGCCGGTGGGCTTGTGATAGAGCCAGAGGCGCGGCGGTTCGGGCGCATCAAGGGGGATGTCGTCGACGGTGATCTTGTCACTTTCGGTGACGTTGAGCGCGGCGCGGTCGATCACCTCGCCGTTCACGGCGACGCGGCCTTCGGCGATCAGGCGTTCGGCCTCGCGGCGGGAGGCGCGGCCTGCGCGGGCGATGACCTTGGCGATGCGATCGCCGGGAGGGGGAGTTTTGTTCATGGCAAGGGCAATAGCGGATCGGGGCGCAGGGCGGAAGGGAGTATGAGCGCCGCGCGTGCAACGATTTCGGCCGGAAAACCCGGGCGCGGCGGCGTTGGGCGTGACAAGGTTGGGGCGAGCGCCTATTCGGAAGGCATGGAATTCAACGGGTTCATGAAGGTGGCCTTGGACGAGGCGCGCGCGGCGGCGGAGCGGGGCGAAGTGCCCGTGGGCGCGGTTCTGGTGTCGCCCGAGGGCGAGATCGTGGCGCAGGCCGGGAACCGGACGCGGGAGTTGAGCGATCCGACGGCGCATGCCGAGATCCTCGTGATCCGGGCGCGCTGCGCGGCGCTTGGCAGTGAGCGGCTTCCGGGACATGCGCTTTACGTCACGCTGGAGCCTTGCGCGATGTGTGCCACGGCGATTTCGGCGGCGCGGATCGCGCGGCTTTACTACGGCGCGGATGATCCCAAGAGCGGCGGCGTGGCGCATGGGGCGCGGGTGTTCAGCCACGCGCAGTGCCATCATGTGCCCGAGGTTTATGACGGCATCGCGGAGGGCGAGGCGGCGGCGCTGCTCAGGACGTTTTTCGCGGGCCGCAGGTGAGGCGCGCCCCGCTGTGTTGGCGGGGCGCTGCTGATTTACATGACCGCTTCGATCAGTGAGGGGCCGGGTTCGGCCACGGCGCGGCGGATCTGCTGCATCAGGGCAGCGCCGGTTTCGACGCGGGTGGCGGGCACACCGTAGCCTTTGGACAGGGCTGACCAGTCAATCGGGGGCTGGTCGAGGCTGAGCAGCGGATCGGAGCCTTCGTCGGGTTCGCCCGCGCCGATTTTCGACATCTCGTTGGCGAGGATCTTGTAACGCCGGTTCGCCAGCACGACGACGGTGATGTTGAGACCGGAGCGCGCCATCGTCCAGAGCGATTGCGGTGTGTAGCTGGCCGAACCATCGCCGGTGACGACGATCACGGGCCGGTCGGGGCAAGCCACAGCAGCGCCGATGGCGACGGGCATGGAATAGCCGATCGAGCCGCCGCGGTTGTTGATCCAGTCATGCGCCACGGGCGAGGTGCCGCCGTTGGCATAGAGATAGAGGCCGTTGGTGACGGATTCATCGATGACGATGGCACCTTCGGGCAGGGCATTGGCCACTGCCGCGCCGAGGATTTCGGCATCGATTGCCTGTTCGCCGGGGGCGGCGGGCAGTTGACCGGGGTCAGCCTTGACGGGCTTTGCGCCGACGGCCTCGGCCAAGGCTTCGAGTGCGCCTTCGAGATTGTCGTCGGCGGTGCAGAGCGTGGTTTCGGTGCAGGCGGGCGGCAGCAGGGCGCTGGGCCGTTCGGGATAGGCGAAGAAGGCCACGGGGGCCTTGGCCCCGGCAAGTACGGCTTGGCGCACGTCCTTGAGGTGGGCTAGCGCTGCGTCAATCTGGAACGGGATGCGGGGCAGGTTGGGCAGACCCGCGCCGCGCGCAGTGCGGGCTGTGGCGGCCTCACCCATAAGCGTGGCGCCGGTGGCGGTGCAAATGGCGTAGGCCAGTTCCTGCATCCGGGCGGTGATGAACGGATGGCCGAGGATCAGCATCGCGCCATCGGATTTGAGCGCCTTGGCGGCGGCTTCAACGGTGCGGTCATCGGGCAGGGCGAGGGGCGGCAGATCGACCGGCGGGACGTTGCCGGGCGCGGCCTGTCCCCACGCGACATCGTTGGGCACGATCAGGGTGCCGACGCCGGGGGTGCCGGTTTGCATGTCGGTCAGGATCTGGCGGGTTTGCGCCGCGATCTGGCTGGTTTCGGTCAGGGTGACGACCGATTTGCTCATCGGGGCGGCGAGGGTGGCGATATCGGAGGTGAGCGGCGCGTTATGGGCGATGTGATCGAGTGCGTGTTCGCCCACGAGGTTGAGCACCGGGGTCGACGCTTTGCGCGCATTGTGCAGGTTGGCCAGCGCATTGGCGAGGCCCGGCCCGAGGTGCAGCAAGGTCGCCGCCGGGCGCCGCGCCATGCGGGCATAGCCATCGGCGGCACCGCTGGCGACGCCTTCGAACAGGCAGAGGTGGTTCTTGATGCCGTGGCGGCCTGTGAGGGCCTGCACCATGTGCATTTCGGTCGTGCCGGGATTGGCGAAACAGGTATCGACCCCGTTCTGGGCGAGTACCTGTGCGAGGGCATCGGCGCCGTTGGTCATCTGTCTGGTCCTTCTGTTTGCCCGCTGCTTGCGGTCTGTTTGCGCGTTTGGGCGGAAGGTGCCAGCGCCGGGGCAAAGGTGCAAGCCGGGGTGTCGGGGCAAAGCCGGGGGGGAGTGCGAACGTGGCGTCAGACCGGATCTTTCAGACCATATCTTCGGGCGCGCCGGGCAGGGGCAGCGACGTGGCGCGGGCGGCGTCGTGATTGTAGGGCAGGAGGAAGCCTTTGCGATCCTCGGGCGCGCGCTTGGTGTCGTCGGAGACGCGGCTGCGCCAGTCATCATGGAAGTCGACAAGTGCGGGGGGCGTGGTGTCGGGCCACCAATGCCGGTGCATCCGGTCGCGGAACCGGGCGGGCAGGCCGGGATCGGTGAGGTCGACGCCGACCTCGGTATCCCAGTTGAGCGAGCGGCCATTGAGATTGGCCGAGCCGACGATGGCGGCGGTATCATCGAAGATCGACAGCTTGGCATGGACATAGATGATCGGTGCGCCGTCGAGGGAGTTGCGCGCGTTTCCCTCGTCCTGCGTGTCGGTGCGGCGGGGTTGGGCCGGGCTGACCAGCAGGCAGCGGTCGCCGAACGCGTCGAGCAGGATGTCGATGCAGCGGGTTTGAAGATGATCGCCATAGCGCCCGTCGAGCGCCGGGTTCTGCTCGAAGGCGACGCTGTCGGGTGCGCCGGGCAGCAGCAGGATTAGGCGCAGGCCGGGCTGTTCGCGGGCGCGGTTGGCCAGCGCGCGGGCGAGGGTCTTGGCGCGGAAATACTGGGTTTCGAGATAGATCAGCTGTTCCGCGTGGGCGATGTGATTGAAGTGGGCGACGCCGATTTCGGAGCAGAGCGATTTGGGCGACATGAACCAGAGATTGGGCCGGTGCCGGCGTGTCGAGAGCGAGCGCAACAGGCCCGGTGCCTTTTCCAGCGGGGCTTTGCGGGCGCAGATGTCGGCGAAGGTTTCGAGATGGGTGGCGGCGGCGGCGGCGCGGTCGGGATCGTCCAGCAGCACCTGCACGTCATGCCATGTTTCCTGTGTGGGTTGATCGTGGGTGTTGTCATCATAGCGGCGATCATCAAGATCGAGCCCGCCGAGGTAGAGCCAGCGGCGGTCGAACACGGCGAGCTTCTGATGGTGGGTGGCCGGGTGGCCGTTCAATTCGCGGGCGCGGTCCAGCAGGGCGCGCAGGCCGGGCACGCGGCTGTGCTTCATGTCGGCCTCGGGCTGTGCCTTGTTGCGCAACTGCCAGAGGCGAAAGCGGATCGCGGGCCAGAACAGCGCCTTGGGCAATAGGCCCAGTTCGGCGGGGTGCAGCAGCGGGCGGATGGTTAGCGGGGCGGCGTCGGGCGAGAGGCTGTCGCGCAGGTCCTGAAGTTTACGCACTGACGTCCATGTGCATTCGTGCAGGTCGGTGGCGGCGACCGCGTCGAAATCGCAAAGCGCGATGTCGATGCGCACCCCGCGTTCGAGCGTGTGGCGCAGGAGATCGGCCCAGCAATCGCCGATCTTGCGCGCCTCGTCCGAGCGCAGCTTCGTATCGGGATCGAAGATGCGAAAGCCCATGAGCACCTCGTCCTTGGCGGCGAGCATGCGCTGTTCGAAGGCGGGATAGGCTTCCGCCGCTTCGATCAAAAGTCGAGGCGCGGCGTGGGTTTGAGATCGCTGTTGCTGCGTCATGGCCTTCCCCCTGATTTGAACTGCGGTTGCTGCCCAAGGTGCGGACGTCGTGCGGATGCGCTATAGGTCGGTGGCTGGCGTGGACTCTTCGGTAAACTCGGCGATGGGAAAGCGGATTTCCACGGTGTGGCTGCTTTCATCGGTGGTTTCGGTGAACGTGCCTTCGATCTGGGTCACGAAGGCGCGGATGAGCTTGGTGCCGAGGCCATCGCCGCCGTTCGCGGGCCTTTCGGCGGCGCGGGCGGTGCTGTCGACGGAGTTGGCGATGCGCAGCAGGGCCTCGCCCTCGTCGATGCGTTCGAGCGAGACATCGAGCCATGGCGCGCCGTCGGGCGGGCGGCCGACGTATTTCAGGGCGTTCATCACCAACTCCGAGGCCGCGAGCGAGACCGGAACGGCCTGATCCGGGTAAAGGATCACGTCGTCGTAGCGCTGGGTAAGTTTGAGTTGGCCCATCTCGCCCATGTCAGCCGTCATCGAGGTGACGATCTGACCGATGATGGAACGCAGCAGGTCATGGGCCTTCACGCGTTCGGGATTGGTGGTGTCATAGAGGCGCTGGTGGACGCGCGAAATGCTCATCACTCTTTGCTGGATGTCGATCAGGGCGCGCTTTTCATCCTCGGTCTTCATCTTGCGGATCTTCATGTTGAGGATCGAGGCGATGAGTTGAAGGTTGTTCTTGACCCGGTGGTGCACCTCTTTGACCAGCACGGTCTTGTCGTGGATGGTGTTGAGAAGCTCGGCCTCGTCATGTTGCACGCTTTTGGCGAGGCGTTCCCATGTTTCCTCCATCTCGACCAGTTCGAGCGGGACCATGTAGCTGTCGGAGCGCGGTATGATCTGGCGGTTGCGCATGAACATAAGCATCCGCGCGCGCAGGTTCCGGGTGGGTGCGATCACCATGTTCTGCACGGCGAAGAAGGCCACGCCGAGGCCTGCCGCCCACATCGCCAGCGGGAAGAACATCGAATTGGTGAAATTGATGCCGTCGCGCAGGAGCGAGTGTTTCTGGAACTGCCAGCTGGCCAGCGCGAAGACCTGTCCCTTGATCAGCGGGACGGAGGCGAAGATGCGATCTTCTCCGCTGACGGTCTTGCCGGAAAACACGGTCTTGCCGGTTTGTACAAGGCGGCGCAGGTCGGCGTTCGAAGGCAGCTGTTGCTCGGTTTCGGCCGCTGGGCTGTGCGAGGTCAGGATGTCGCCATCGCGGTTGAAGGTGATGAGTTCGATTGGCCAGTCATTGCGCAGGTCGGCGGGGCGGGCCTCGGTCACGAGTTCGCGGTGAAGCAGTGACATGGCGACGTAGCCGTCGAATTCATCCTGGTTGAAGATCGGGACGGTGACCACCACGACGGTTGCGCCGGACACCCGCCCGTCACGCACGGGAACGAATTGCGGCGTCGGGTTGGCGAGCATGTTTTCATAGGTGACGCTATCGGAAATATCCGTGCCCGACCCCTTGGAGGCGCAGATCAGCTTGCCCTCTTTCGAGACGTAGCCGACCAGCGAAAGCGGCTCTGCGACGTTCATGAATTCGCGCAGCTGGGCGTCGCAGGCGGGGTCTTCGCGGCGCAGCTTGGGCGCGGCAACGGCCAGCGCCTGAGCCACGCCCAGCACTTTTTGCATATAGCCCGCCTCGACCACTGCCGCTTCGGCCGCGATGGCCATCAGCGCGTTCTGCTCGCGGCGCTCGGTCTCTCCCAGAAGCAGGTAGGTCTGGTTCACGGAGATGAGGCCGATGGGCAAAAGCGCGAGGGCCAGAAGCAGCGCGATGCGGAAGGTCAGGGATTGGCTCTTGAGTTTGAGCCTTGTAATCAAACCGCGAATTTCCTTGGTTGGTTCCCGATCTGGACGACCGCAACGGTCGCCTGATCCGTCAATTCGAGACTCTCGTCATCACGCAGTTGCATCAATTCGGCCAGTCGCTTGCGGCCCCGGTTGACGCGGCTCTTGATCGTGCCGACCGCGACTTCGCAGGTTTCGGCGGCTTCTTCGTAGGTCATCCCCTCGGCACCGACGAGAACCAGTGCTTCGCGCTGTTCAACCGGAAGCTGGGCGAATGCAGTGCGAAAATCGTTCATCGCTAGGCGACCATCGTGATGCGGTTTGACCGAAAGCTGCGCTGCCATTTCGCCATCGCTATCGGCGACCTCGCGCTTGGCCTTGCGGCGCTGGGAATAGAAGGTGTTGCGCTGGATTGTGAAGAGCCATGCGCGCAGGTTGGTGCCTTCCTTGAACTTATCAAAGTTCTTCCACGCCTTGACGATGGTTTCCTGCACCAGATCGTCGGCAGCGGAGCCATTGCGGGTAAGGCTGACGGCGAAAGCGCGCAGCGAGCCGAGATGCTCGACGATTTCGTCGCGCGGATCGGCTGGCGGTTTTTCACCGTTGGGATTGCGATCACCGACCATCGGGGGTGTCCTGTTCCTTGAGTTGCTCAAGCAATTTCATGAACCGATCCGGCATTTCCGGTTCGGCATCCTGCTGATAGACCTTGCGCAGGTTTTCATCGATCTGCTGCTCGAGCCGTGATTTCGGTTTGCTGCTTCCCATACTTGTGCCTTACTGCGTGCGAGTTGATTTTTTTCGTCATGACCGGGAACCAAACGCCGGATTCCGCGTTTAGTTCCATGAAAAACGTAAAAAAGGGAAAAAACATATGCCCAATGATGCCGACAGGTCGTTTCTCTCTGCCCGTGTGGCGGAGTTGCTGCCGTTTTTGCGCCGCTATGCGCGTGCGCTGACAGGCTCCCAGTCGACCGGGGACAACTATGTGGCAGCCACGCTTGAGGCGCTTTTGACGGACCGCTCGGTCTTTGATCAGGCACTTGATGAGAAGGTGGCGCTGTTCAAGGCATTTCACATGATTTGGGAAAGCACGGGCGCGCCGGTGGAAGACAGCGAGGATGGGCTTGCAAAGAAAGCGCAATCGCATCTTTCGCGTTTGACCAAGAACACCCGCGAGGCGCTTCTTTTGCACACCATCGAGGAGTTCAGCGCCGAGGAAGTTGGCGCGGTCATGGGGGATACGACCGAAGACGCACAGGCGTTGATCGATACGGCGCGCCGCGAGATGGAAGACAGCGTGACCGGACGTGTCATGGTGATCGAGGACGAGGCGATCATCGCCATGGACCTTCAGGATATCATCGGCGACATGGGCCACGCGATTACAGGCGTGGCGCGCACCGCCAGTGCCGCGGTAGAGCTGTTCAGCAAGGAGCGGCCTGACCTTATTCTTTCGGATATTCAACTGGCGGATGGGTCCTCCGGGATTGATGCGGTGAACGAGATCCTGAAAGCCGCGGGCGACATCCCGGTGATTTTCATCACCGCTTTCCCCGAGCGCCTGTTGACCGGAGAACGGCCGGAGCCTGCGTTCGTGATCACCAAGCCCTACAACGAAGATCAGGTACGCTCGGCTGTGAGTCAGGCGATGTTCTTTGCTAGCACCGAGACGCTGCACGCCTGATCATCGAAGATCAGGATACGATCGTAGAAGGCGCCGCGTTGAGAAACGTGGCGCCTTTGGTTTGTAAGTGGCGATATTTGCGGGAGCCGTTTTGGGGAAGCTAAAAGAAAAGGAGCGGCGCTGGGCCGCTCCTTTCAAAAGGGTTCTGAGCCTTGGGTCGCGTTATACGCCGCGGCCACGCACGGCATTTGCGATCAGTGCGATCACGAAAAGCGCGAGGAACAGGAAGAACAGGATCTGTGCGATACCTGCGGAAGCCGACGCGATGCCACCGAAGCCGAAAACAGCGGCGATGATTGCGACGACGAAGAATGTGATTGCCCAGCCAAGCATGGGATAACCTCCTAAAGATGGTTGCGTTTCGCCTTGTGGCGTTCATGCTGGGTAAACTCACAGGGCGCGGGTTGAGTTCCAGAAAGGTTGAAAGAGTCTTTCGTCATGAGTTCACGAACGTGTGAGGTCAGGGGCGGGGTGAGAGGTCAGGGAGGATGTGATCCCGGCCTAAATAATCGCCCTGATCCCGAACGGGATGACGAATACTGATGTGAATCATGGAACGTGCGGCCCGATCCGTGCGTTAGTGTCTCAATAGTGAACGGAATCATACTGGAGGCCACGACATGGCAAATGCATCGACCAAGGCAAACGCTGAAAAGCCAAATGCGCCGAGCTATGAGGACATCACCGAACAGCTTGAGACGCTGCGTGGCGATATCGCTGCGCTGACCCGCACGGTTGCAGATATTGGCCTTGCCAAGAAAGACGAGTTGACCGGCGCGGCGGCCGAGAGCGCAGCCAAGATGCGCGCGAAGGGCCGCGAAACGATGGATCATGCGCAATCGAGCGCGCGTGATGCGGCCGAAGCGACGAGCCAAAAAATTCAGGATAACCCGGCAGCGGCCGTTGGTATCGCGACCGGGATCGGCTTTCTACTCGGCGTGATCTTTGCGCGTAAGTGAGAGCGGGGACAGAGGGACAATGTTTGAACCACTAAAGATGCGCGTCAAAGACAAGGCCGAACGCACAGCGATCGGTCTTGTTGGCGGTCTGCTGATGCTTGTCGGGCTGGGGTTCCTGACCGCGGCGGCGTGGATGGCGATCAGCCTTGCCGCCGATCCGCTGATGGCGTCGCTGATTATCGGTGGGGCATACTTTGGGCTCGGCCTGATCTTTATCGGTGCGGCGAAGTTGAAGCGGCGCCATTATGTGGCGCCAACGCAGTCGGCCTATCAGGCCGCTGATACTGCCGCAGGCCAGGCATCAGAGGCGGGCGCCAATCCATCGTCTTCCGGTTCTGTAGCGCCGATGCTTGTCGCGGCTTTCATGGAGGGATTTGGAGCGGGCATGGCGACGCGCCGCCGCCCCTGATTCCGAGAGGCCTGTCGACGGGCGCAGACTGAGACGGACGAGAACAAAAGGCCGGTGGTGCAATCGCATCGTCGGCCTTTGTCTTGCTTTGGCCTGCGTCGGGCTATTTTTGCAACTTGCTGACTATCAACGGTTTAATTCGCAGGAAAATGAACCTTTCGCGAATCGGCGCGTTGTCTCTCCAACACGATATGACGTCCCCGGAAGGAGAAATCGCATGCTTATCAAAATGACAGCTTTGGCCAGTGCCCTGAGCGGTTTGGTCTATACGTCGCTTCCCGCCCCCGCGCCGCTTATGGCGCCGGATGCGCCGAACGAGGATTTGCAACAAAAGATCGCGCTGACGCTTGACGCTGGACGCGAAGTGCCGCCGCACGCCTTGGTGTTTGAGCGGGTTGATGTGGATGCGCTGATGGGCGCGCCAGTGGTCGATACACAGGAGCGGTTTGTGGGCCACGTGGCGCAGCTGATGGTTGCTGAAAATGGCCGGATCGAAGGTCTTGTGCTGGGCCTCGAACGGGGTTTGCCGAGCGCTTACAAGGAAATCGCGATTGAAAGCGAAGAGGTGGACGTTTTGCGCGCGATGGCGGGCGGTTACTTGGTGAAAACCGACGATGGGTTTGCTGCGCTGAACAATGCGCCGGAATTCGTGCCGGAATATGAAAGTGCGAGCGCCAGCGGCAGTTGATCAGCCTGTCGCCAGTTCGATGAGAAAGCCGCCCCGCGCCAGAGACGCGGGGCGATTTTTTTGCGTGTGGGCATGTGATGACGTGAGCCCTGACGCCAGGTGCGGATTGGGCGTATAGGCTAGCGCTGGGTCTCAGGGAGCTGGGTTTGGTTCGGCTTGGGCGTCGAACAGGACGAGGCCCCAGACAAGGATCGGGATCATTACGATACCGCCGATCGCGCCCCAGAACCACAGACCGAAAGTGACCGAAAGGAACACGATCAGGGGGTTGATGCGCATTTCGCGCCCTACGAGCATGGGGGTGATGAACTGCCCTTCGATCAGGTTGAAGCCGAAAAAGCAGAGTGCGGGTAGGATGGCGTAGATCCCGTCGAACGCGGCAATGCCGGCGAAAATCAGCGAAATGCCAAAAATCGCGGGACCAAGATAGACGATGAAGTTGGCGAAGAAGATGACCACCGCCCATTCCAGCGCCCCGGGTAGGCCAAAGGCGCTGAGCATTGCGCCGGTGGCCACGGCAAGGCCGGCGTTGATCATGGTTATGGTAAGGAAATAGCGCGAGACTTTTTTCTCGGCGCGCTTGAGATGGACTTCGTCCATAGGGGTGCCGCCGCGCCGTTTGGGCATGACGCGCAGAAGCCAACCGTAGATCTCATCGCGGCTGGAAATGAAGAAAAAGAGGGTGCCCGCAAAGATAATGACCTGACCCACTATTGCGGGAGCGAGCAGGAGGGCATCGGTCATCGTGGGCATTTCTTTGGCCGCGTCGTCGACGGGGTTGCTTTCTTCGGCCTGTGCTTTTGCGGCGGCGCGTGCGGCCGCCTGTGCCGCGGTTTCGACGACTTCCGATGTGGTGTCTTGAGAACCGGTCGGGTTTGACGATGGGGACGTGCTTTCCTGAGCGGGTTGCTCTTCGCCTTTT
Source organism: Rhodalgimonas zhirmunskyi (assembly GCA_030848925.1). Lineage (GTDB taxonomy): Bacteria > Pseudomonadota > Alphaproteobacteria > Rhodobacterales > Rhodobacteraceae > Rhodalgimonas > Rhodalgimonas zhirmunskyi. The sequence continues at coordinate 442,752 of JANFFA010000003.1, read as the reverse complement.
ACGGCCTTGGCAACATCATTCTTGATGTCATCGAAGTCCTTCATGGCCGTGCGCATGGTGCGCAGGGAACTGTCGATGTCGCGGGCGATCTTGGGGGCCTCGTCGATCAGCCGGATAACGACAGGTTGCAAAGAGAGCACCAGCACGCCGATCACGGCCAGCGCCATGAAGAGGCTGACCAATGCTGAAAGGACGCGCGGCAGGCCAAGCTTTTCCCACAGGTCATTGAGCGGAGTTACGATCACGCCCGCCACCATGGCCAGGAGGACGGGCGCGAGAAATGCTTCGGCGAAGTAGAGGATCACACCGGCCGCGGCGACGCCGACCAACAGATGAGAGGTATAGTTGACGCGGCTGCCGGCGCTCATTTTCTATAAGGCGTTCAAGCGTGGCGCGAGGCGCTGCGCGGGCCGAAGATCAGCCATGCGATGAAGCCGAGGAAGGGAAGGAATACGACGGCGAGCGTCCAGATCACCTTGGACCCGGTCGAAGCACCGGAGTTCACGATGTTGATGATCGCATAGACATCAAGGATGAAAAGCAGCAGGCCGCCGATGCCAGAAAGCTGAAACATATTCATTTCCATTTGTGTGGTCTCCTGTCCGCCGCGCTGGGAGGCGCGGGTTCGTTTCGTTGACAGGAGAACGCGGAACTGCGCGTTTGGTTCCCTTTCGGCGCGTTTGATCGTGCATGTCCCGCGACGTCGCCGGGACAAAGGCGACGGGAAGTGGTTGCGGGCAACGCTGGGAGGTCTATTGAAGAAGCAAGAGACACGCAGAAAGGGCCGGAATGCGGCGGGAAGCCAGATATGAGCGCGCTTGAGGCCTTCGGCAACGCGGGCTTCAGGCGGTACTACATCGCCGCAGTTTCCGGTGTGAACGGCAACTGGATTTTCCGAGTGCTTTTGTCATGGTCGGCTTGGGACCTGACCAATTCGCCAAGTTTCGTTGGGCTGATCGCGGGGTTGAGCTTGTTGCCCGTGGCGATTGTCGGGCCGCTGTTCGGGGCATGGACCGACAGGCGGCCGATCCTGAGTTCGTTCAAGTTGGTTTCGTACGGGTTGCTGACGCCGCCGCTGGCGTTGTTCCTGTTGCTGATAACGGGCCTTTTGACGCCGCCGATGGTGGTTGTCATCGCGCTGGGCTTTGGTGTGGCGATTGCGGCGTACCACCCCGTCAGGCAATCGTTGGGGCCGCGGCTTGTCGAGCCGCCGCAGATCGGATCAGTGGTGTCGCTGGCGGCGCTGAATTTCAACTTGGGGCGGCTGTTGAGTCCGGCGATCGGTGGGTTTCTGATTGGTGCCGTTGGGATGGAGCTGGCGGCGCTGATCTCGGTCGGGCTGTTCCTGCCGAACCTTGTGCTCGGCCCGACGTTGCGCCCGCGCGAGAAGTTTGCGGACGGCGAAAGACAGGGGTTTCTGGCTGATCTGGCTGAGGGGTTGCGCGCTGGGTGGCAGCGGATCGGGGTGCGGCGGAGCCTGATGCTGACCATTGCCGGGCTGGGGCCGGTGCGGGCCGTGACCGAACTGCTGGCGCTGATTGCGGATGGTGAGTTTGATCAAGGTGCGCAAGGGCTTGGGCTTTTGACGTCGGCTGTTGGGGCGGGGGCGCTTTTGGCCGCGATCTTCCAAGTGGTCGCGGGGCCGCGATTGGCGGCGATGGCCTTGGTGCGCTATGGCGTGATCGCCGCCGGGTTCGCGGGCACAGCCGCCCTGACGTTGGCGCCGAATTTCCATATGGCGTTACTATGTGCCCCGCTGGCGGGTTTCGCCGGGACCTATGTTGGCGTGACGCTTCAGATTGGAATCCAGTCGCGGATCGAAGACGAGTTGCGCGCGCGGATCATGTCGCTTTGGATGCTGTCGGTCACGTTGTCGACATCGGTTCTGGCCTTTCTGATCAGCGCCCTGAGCGAGGTTCTGGGGCTTGGTGGGGCAACGGCTTGGGTGCTTGGCGTCGCCTCGGTGGCGGTGCTGGCGCTGGCGATGACGCGGAAACGACAGGGGTATGATCCGCGTTGACAAAGTGGGCCCGGAATGGACCGCATCGGGCCGTTGGTCACAGGGTTGCCTGAGACGGATGGCCGCAAAGCCCGTTCGGCCCCTCGCATCGCGCGGCAGGTCAGGGTATCACCACCCGCGAACAGGACTTGAATGGTAACCGGTGGTGGGCAGCGCATAGGCCCGCATCCGACCGGGCCAGACGACGGGACCGAAATGGCGCGCAGAAAAGATACGCAAGACAGGCCATCCAAGCCTCGGCTGGAGCTGGAACCGAGCGAGGCGCGCAAGACGCGGCTTGCTGGGCGGCTTTGGGTGTTGGCCGGATTTTTGTGGCCGGTGCAGGCGGGCGCGGTGGCCTGGGCGATTTCGGGCTGGGCCGAGCCGGAGAGTGTTTTTGCCGGGCAGACCGCGCTGTGTGTGCTGATCTTTATCGTTGCGGGCGCGCTGCGCGCCTTGTTGGATCACCGGGCGGCACGGCTGGTTTACGTGGCCGCTGATAGCGCGGTGCATCGGATGCGCGCAGGGTTCCTGAACCGCGAGGGGCGGCGGCTGCGCGATGATGTAAGCTCGGCCGAGATGGCGGCGCTTTTGACTCAGAAGTTGCCGTTGCTGGCGCCCTATATCACGCGGTTCCGTCCGGCGATGGCGCGGGTGCGGGTTTTGCCGCTGTTGTTCCTCGTGATCATTGCGCCGATGAGCTGGATCGCGGCGATTGTCCTGTTGGTTGCTGGGCCGCTGATCCCGATCTTCATGGCGTTGATCGGGATGGCGGCGAAGGAGGCCAGCGAAAAGCAGATGGCCGAGATCGGCGATATGAACCGCCTGTTGATTGACCGGATCACGGCGCTGCCCGACCTGCGGTTGCTGAATGCCGAAGCGCGATCGCGCGCCGATTTCGAGGCGGCGGCGGAAAACCTGCGCGGGCGCACGATGGCGGTTTTGCGCATCGCGTTCCTGTCATCGACCGTGCTTGAGCTGTTCTCGGCGATCGGGGTGGCGCTGGTGGCGGTGTATGTCGGGTTCTCGCTTTTGGGCGAGATCACGATCGGCGCCTGGGGCACGCCCCTGTCGCTTTATGAGGGGGTGTTCATCCTGTTGATGGCGCCCGAGTTTTTCCAGCCGTTGCGCGATATGGCGGCGGCATGGCACGACAAGGTGGCCGGCGAGGCGGTGCTGGCCGAGATCGAGGCGATGGAAGCCGCAGCACCCGAGCCGGTTTTGGGGCAGGCGGCGCTGGTGGCGGCATCGGGAGGCGCGTCGGCGACGGTCTTTATGAGCGGGGTTACGGCGCGGCGTGGTGGGCGGTTGATCCGGTTGCCGGATATCGACACCGGGCCGGGGCAGGGCATCGTGTTGCGCGGGCCGAGTGGGGCAGGCAAATCGACCACGCTGGACGTGATCGCGGGGCTGGTGCGGGCCGAAACCGGTGAGGTTCGGGTGGCGGGCGTGCCCTTGGATGAGGACAGCGCCGATGGCTGGCGCGCGCAGATGGCGCTGGTGCCGCAATCGGTGCATATGCCCGACGTGACGCTGCGCCAGTTTCTTGATCCGCATGGCCGGGGTGGCGACATCGACGGCGCGTTGGAGCGGGCACACGCGCGGCAGATCGTGAATGCGCTGCCTGACGGGTTGGACACGCGGTTAGGCGAAAGCGGCGCGGGGGTTTCGGGCGGAGAGGCGCGGCGGCTGATGCTGGCGCGGGCGTTCCTGCGCGGGGCCGATGTGATCCTTGCCGATGAGCCGACGGCGGATCTGGATGCGCGCACCGCGGGCCTGATCATCGATGCGCTGAAGGGCGCGGTGGCGGCGGGCACCTGCGTGATCGTGGCAAGCCATGACCCCCGGCTGATCGAGGCGTTGGATGCGGTGATTGACGTGGACCCGCAACCGGCGGCAGGGGAGGGCGCGGTATGACGGCACTCTGGCGGGCGTTCCGGCTGATCTGGTCTTCGAGCCCTTGGGCGATGTGGCGCGGCGCGGGGGCGGCGGTTCTGGTGCTGGCGATGGGCGCGGGGCTTTTGGGCCTGTCGGGGTGGTTCATCACGGCGACGGGTCTGGCGGGGATCGCGGGCATCGGCATCGCCTTTGACGTGTTCCGCCCGAGTGCCGGTGTAAGGATGCTGGCGCTGGGGCGCGCGGGTGCGCGCTATGCCGAGCGGCTGTTGACGCATGATGCGACGCTGCGCGCGCTGTCGAAGCTGCGAGTGGCGTTGCTGAAGCGGTTGGAGCTTTGGCCGATCGAGCGCCTGCGCCATCTGCGCGGTGCTGCGGCGCTGACGAGGATCACGGCGGATGTGGATGCGCTGGATGGGTTGGCCCTGCGGGTGGCGCTGCCGATCCTGGCGGGTGGGATCACCCACCTTGGCGCTTTTGCGATGCTGTGGTGGTTGACCAGCCTGCCGGTCGCGGCGGTGATCGCGCTGGGCTATGGCATCGGGGGGTGGTTGGTGATCCTGCGGGTGGGGTTTGCCGGGTTTGGCCCGTCGGCGCGGGCCGAGGGGCACACCCAGAACCTTAGACGTGATGTGATCGGGCTATTTCGTGGCCAGCGGGCGGTTATCCTTCAGGGGCGGTTGCCCGCAAGGATCACGGCGCTGACGGAAGAAGAAACCGCCCTTCGCGAGGCCGAGGCCGCGCTAGACCGGATCGACCGGCGGGCCGGGCTTTGGATGAACTTGATCGTGACCTTTGTCGCCGGGGCGGCGATGCTGGTGGCGGGATGGCAGTTTCAGACCGGGGTGTTCGATGCGGCGCTGGCGGCGATCGGCATCTTCGTGGCGCTGGCGCTTGGCGAAACATTGATGCCGCTGCGCCGGGGCATGGCCGAGTTGGGTCGGATGCATGGCGCAGCGCAACGTATATTCGGCGAGGAGGAGCAGGCCCCGGCGCAAGAGACGCGGATTGCGCCGCGCCCGGTGGGGGGGCTGGAGATTTCCGATCTGCAACTGATGCGGCCGGATGGCAGTCGGGTGCTGGTCGAGGGGTTGGACCTTGCGGTGGTTCCGGGCGAGATGGTCGCCCTCAGGGGGGCGAGCGGGATTGGCAAGAGCACCCTGCTGGATGCGGTGGCGCGCACTGGCAGCCATTGGCGCGGGCAGATCACGCTGGCCGGGACCGAGCTTGCGAATTGGCCCGAGCAGGAGATGCGCCGGGTGATGACGATGGTGCCGCAGCGGGCCGCGCTGGTCGGGGGCACGGTGCGCGAGAACCTTGCGCTGGCCGATCCGGACCTGACCGACGAGGCCGCTTGGGCGGCGCTTGAGGCGGTGCATTTGGCCGAAGTCGTGCGCCCGCGTGGTGGCCTTGAGATGGTGCTTTCGGAGGGCGGTGGCGGGCTGTCGGGCGGCGAGGCGCGGCGGTTGGTGCTGGCGCGCGCGATTTTGCGCAAGCCCGCGATCCTGCTGCTTGATGAGCCGACAGAGGGGCTGGACGATGCGCTGGCCGTCAATGTTCTCAACGGGTTGCGCCGAGCTTTGCCGACGAGCGCGATTTTGGCTGCCTCACACAGGCAAGCCGAATTGGATGCGGCGGATCGCCTCGTGGATCTGGAAAAATATATCCCGGATATAACTTATTAACTTGATACAGATCAAATCCCCGACTCAAGAGCAGGTATAATCCCTGTAAACATATATCTTGAAGGTGGGTTTAGAGAGTCGACCGTGAGTCGTCTCGCTCCTGCCTTTTGAACGAACCTGAAGGAGATAAGCAAATGCTCGATCTTGTCGAGCTGTCGCGTCTGCAATTCGCGATGACAGCTATGTATCACTTCCTCTTCGTACCGCTGACGCTTGGCCTGTCGGTCATCGTTGCGATCATGGAGACGGTATATGTGATGACCAATCGCCCGATCTGGCGGCAAATGACCAAATTCTGGGGCACGCTGTTTGGGATCAACTTCGTACTCGGCGTGGCCACGGGCATCACCATGGAATTCCAGTTCGGCATGAACTGGAGCTACTACAGCCATTATGTGGGCGACATTTTCGGCGCGCCGCTTGCGATCGAAGGGCTGATGGCCTTCTTCCTTGAGGCGACGTTCGTTGGGCTTTTCTTCTTTGGTTGGGACAAGCTTTCCAAGCAGGGGCACCTTATGGTGACATGGCTTGTTGCGATCGGCTCGAACTTCTCGGCGCTGTGGATCCTGATCGCCAATGGCTGGATGCAGAACCCGGTTGGCGCGGAATTCAATCCGCAGACTATGCGGATGGAAATGACCAGCTTCTTCGACGTGGTGTTCAACCCGGTAGCGCAGGCGAAATTCGTTCACACCGCAAGCGCCGGGTATGTCACGGCGGCGGTTTTCGTTCTTGGCGTTTCGGCTTGGTATATGCTGAAGCAGCGCCATTGCGAGTTGGCGCGCCGTTCGATTGCGGTGGCGTCTGTCTTTGGCCTCGCCTCGGCGATGTCGGTCGTGATGCTGGGCGACGAGTCGGGCTATGACATCTCGGAAAACCAGAAGATGAAAATGGCCGCGATTGAAGCCATGTGGGACACGCAGGAAGCGCCCGCATCGTTCACGCTTGTCGGTCTTCCGAACCGCGAAGCGCGTGAAACCAAATGGGCGATCCATGTGCCGTGGGCCATGGGCCTGATCGGCACACGGTCGCTGACCGAGGAAATCCCGGGCATCAACCAGTTGGTTGAGGAAAACGTCGGACGCATCAAGAACGGTACGATTGCCTATGATGCGCTGATGCAGATTCGTGCGAACAAAGGCGTGATGACGGATGAGCTTAAGGCGCAATTCGAGGAACACTCGGATGATCTTGGCTACGCGTTCCTTCTCAAGCGGTATATCGATGACCCGCGCGAAGCGACGCCCGAGCAAATCCAGCAAGCGGCAGATGATACGGTTCCGGGCGTTTTCCCACTGTTCTGGGCGTTCCGCCTGATGGTGGCGCTGGGCTTCTCGTTCATCGCGGTGATGGCCTATTTCGCCTATCGCGCCTCGTTCAAGGGGATGCAGTTCCCGCGTGTGGCCTTGTGGTTCGCGGTGATCATCATCCCGACGCCATGGATTGCCGCCGAGTTGGGCTGGTTCGTGGCCGAGTTTGGACGCCAGCCTTGGACAGTTGACGGCATCCTGCCGACCGCGCTTTCGGTCAGCCATCTGAGCGTTGCGGATCTTCTGATCACGCTGGCCGGGTTTGTGACCTTCTATTCGGCGCTGTTCATCATCGAGATGGGATTGATGCTGAAATACATCCGCAAAGGCCCCTACATGGACGTTGCGGAAACCGAGACTTGGATGGAGCGGCATGAACATCGCCTGCGCACCCATGATGGCAAAGGGCCCTTTGCGCCCACACCTGCGGAGTAATCGACATGATCTTGCATGAACTTCTAAGTTTCGAACTTCTACGCGTGATCTGGTGGCTGCTACTTGGCGTTCTGCTGATCGGGTTCGCGTTGACGGACGGGTTTGACATGGGCGTTGGCGCAATGTTGCCTTTCGTTGGCAAGACCGACGTGGAGCGGCGGATTGCGATCAACACCATCGGCCCGGTCTGGGAAGGCAACCAGGTGTGGTTTATCCTGGGGGGCGGCGCGATCTTTGCCGCTTGGCCGCCGCTCTATGCGGTCAGCTTCTCGGGCTTTTACCTTGCTATGTTCGTGATCCTCGCGGCGTTGATCTTGCGCCCTGTCGCCTTCAAGTATCGCTCGAAGCGCGATAGCCAAGCGTGGCGCAACGGCTGGGACTGGGCGTTGTTCATCGGCGGGGCTGTGCCTGCGCTTTTGTTCGGCGTGGCGGTTGGCAACGTGTTGTTGGGCGTGCCGTTCTACCTGACCGATGACCTGATGCCGATGTATGACGGGGCCTTCTACATGAAGTTCCTTGGTCTGCTGCGACCGTTCGCGATTGTTGCCGGTGTCGTTTCGTTCTCCATGCTCTTGATGCATGGCGCGGCGTGGCTGAGCCTGAAGGCCGAGGGGCCGGTGGCCGAGCGGGCGCGCCGGATCGGCACGGTTGCCGGGATCGTGGCGGCGGCTGGCTATGCGATTTGCGGTGTCTGGCTGGCCTTCGGGATTGAGGGTTTCCGCATCGTGGGTGATGTGGTGACGGATGGTCCGTCGAACCCGCTGATGAGCGAAGTGGCACGTGACGCGTCGTGGCTTCAGGCCTATAGCGACCGGCCGTGGATCATCATTGCGCCGATCATGGGCTTTGTCGGTATCGCGATGGCGGTACTGGGTCTGCGGGCCGGGCGTGAAGTTTCGACGCTGCTATGGTCGAAGCTGGGGATCACGGGAATCATTTCGAGCGTTGGTTTGACGATGTTCCCGTTCATCCTGCCCTCGACCGTGAAACCCGACAGCTCGCTCACCGTTTGGGACAGCTCGTCCTCGCATCTGACGCTGTTCGTGATGCTGGTGATGACGGTGATCTTCATGCCGCTGATCCTGTTCTATACGGCGTGGGTCTACAAAGTGCTTTGGGGCAAGGTCACGGAAGAGGATGTGACCAGCGAATCCGGGCACGCATACTGAGGAAAGGAAACAGATAATGTGGTATTTCGCATGGATATTGGGCCTTCCTCTGGCGGCAGCCGTGGCAGTGCTTAACGCGATGTGGCTGGAACTGCGCGAAGATGCGCGGCTGTCGGAAGAAGACGGTGAGCACATGAGCCCCTGCCGGAAAGACTAAGCTTGGGCTGAGACGAGACAAGGAAAGGGCGGGCACCGAAAGGGCCCGCCCTTTTCATATGATGCGCGCCCCTTGCGGCGCTTTCGGCCATGGGCGAAGGTGACGGGATCAAAGGCGAAATGCGAAGGATCCGCGTCATGGAAAGCCATCTCTTCTACCTGTCGAGCAACCCGCGCCCCGAGTTGGAGCGGGCCGAAGGCATTCATATGTGGGCCAAGACCGGTAAGCGATACCTCGATGGGTCGTCCGGCGCGATGGTGAGCAACATAGGTCATTCCAACCCGGCCGTTCTGGCCGCGATGCGGGCGCAGATGGAAAAGTCGACCTTTGGCTATCGGCTGCATTTCATGACCGAGCCATCCGAACGACTGGCGGCGAAGACGGCGGCGCTGTGTCCCGGCGATCTGAACAAGGTGTTTTTCGTTTCGGGCGGGTCCGAGGCGGTCGAAAGCACGCTGAAACTGGCGCGGCAATACGCGGTGGCGAAGGGCGAGGCGCAGCGGTTCAAGGTGATTTCGCGCACGCCGTCTTATCATGGCTCGACACTCGGGGCGCTGGCGGTGACGGGATATGCGCCGCTGGCCGCCCCGTTTGCGCCGATGATGCACGAGATGCCCAAGATCCCCGCGCCGCGCGCTTATCTCGACGGGCTGGATCTGGAGGATCCGGCAACCGGCGAGCATTACGCCGCGATGCTGGAGGCGAAGATCGTGGAAGAGGGCGCGCAGACCGTGCTCGCCTTCATCCAGGAGCCGGTCGGCGGGGCCTCGACCGGGGCGTTGGTGCCGCCCAAGGGCTATATGGAGGCGGTGCGCGAGATTTGTGACAAGTATGGCGTGCTGTTGATCCATGACGAGGTGATGTCAGGAGGCGGGCGCACCGGCAAGTTCTGGGGCGCGGATCACTGGGGGGCGGTGCCGGATATCATTTCGATCTCCAAGGGGTTTGGCGGTGGTTATGTGCCGCTGGGCGCGATGATCGCGCGCGATGACATGGTGCAGACGGTGATGGATGCGGGCGGGTTCATGCATGGGCATACCTATGCCGGAAACCCGCTGGCCTGTTCCGCGGGCCTTGCTGTGCTGGACGAGATCGAGCGGCTGGGGCTGGTCGAGAACGCAGCCCTGATGGGGGACAAGCTTCAGGCGCGGTTGCGCGGGTTGATGAACCGGTTCTCGTTTATTGGCGACGTGCGGGGGAAGGGGCTTTTGACGGCGTTCGAGCTGGTCTCGGATCGTGGCACGATGGAGCCCTTGCCGCGCGAGTTGAACGCCTTTGACCGGTTGGTGGAGCATGCTTATGCGCAGGGTCTGATCATCTATTCGCGGCGCACGCGGGGGGGCACGAGCGGCGATCATTTCCTTGTCTGTCCGCCGATGATCATCGGGGATGAGGGGCTGGACGAGTTGATGGAGATGCTGGAGGCGGCGCTGGTGTCCTTCGCCGCCGAGGCGGGCCTTGATGCGGGGCAGGGTGGATGAGCGTGACGCTGCGGGAGGCGGTTCCGGCGGATGCCGGGGCGATTTCCGGGATGCTGGGTGCGTTGGCGGCCTATCTGGGTGAGGAGGACGTGACCGGAACCTCGCCAAAGGCGATATTGCACCATGGTTTTGGCGCGACACCGCTGTTCCGGGTGATCATCGCCGAGGAGCGAGAGCCGGTCGGGATGGTGCTATTCTTTTCGCATTTTTCGACGTGGCGAGGTGCGCCGGGGGTTTACGTGCAGGATTTGTTCGTGGCCGAGGGCCAGCGCGGCACGGGCCTTGGGCGGCATTTGCTGGGTGAGGCCGCGCGGTTGGCCCGCGAAGAATGGGGTGCGGAGTACATGGGCTTGAGCGTGGCGCGCGCCAACACGGGCGCGCGCGGGTTTTATGCGCGGCTGGGATTTGACGCACTGGACGACGAGCTTTCGCTTCGGCTGTTCGACAGGGCCTTTGCGGGATTGGCCGAGGGCTAGTTCGAGTTACTTCGGCGGCAGGCCCTCGCCCGCGCCGACATCCCAGAACAGGCCGGCCATGAGGCGCAGCGCGTCGCGGCAGACGGGTTTGAGCACGTGTTCGTTGGGCGCGTGCTGCGAACAGCCACGATAGCTGTGCGGCACCCAGACGGTGGGCAGGCCGAGGATATCGGCGAAGGTGTCGTTAGGTAGCGACCCAGCAAGGTTGGGCAGCACATGCGGGGCCTTGCCCGAGGTCTTTTCCAGCGAGTCCCGCACGAAACCGACCCACGGGTGCGACGGATCAAGGCGAGTGGCTGCAAAGATGCCGCGCTCCATCGGTTCGATCTTGACCTGCTTGAAGCCGTGGGCGTCGAGGTGGCGGCGCAGGGCCGGCAGGATCTGGTTCATGTCGGTGCCGACGACGTAGCGCAATTGACAGGTGGCTCGGGCGGAGGCCGAGATTGCGTTCACAGGGGCCTCGGGGACGCCGCTTTTCATCGCGAGGATGGCAAAGCTGTTCCAGCCGTAGGCGCGTTCGGCGGGGGTGAGGCTTTCCTCGCCCCAGTCGGGATCAATCGTGGGGCTGTCGGGATCGTCCGGTTCGATCGGCAGACCCTTGAGGGCGGCGCGGACGCTGTCGGTTAGGCTGTTGGGGCGCCATTCGGGAATTTTGATCTGGCTACGCGCATCGGTGATGGTCGAAAGCGCCTGGGCAAGGATCATCGCCGGATCGGCCAGAAGCCCGCCCCAGTTGCCGGAATGATGCGCACCGGTGCGCAGATCGACCACCAGATCGAAGGTGACGCCACCGCGCGAGCCCATGAACATGCAGGGCGTATCGGGCTGAAGGCGTGGGCCATCGGAGGCGATTAGCACATCTGCGGTAAGGCGGTCCTTTTGTGCGCGAAAGAAATCGCCAAGACCCGGAGAGCCGGTTTCCTCGCCCATTTCGATGACGATGCGGGCGTTGAAGCCGAGGCTGCCACGGGTGGCGATCACGGCCTCCATCGCGGCGATGTTGATCAGGTGCTGGCCCTTGTTGTCGGCGGTGCCGCGACCATAGAGGCGGTCGCCCTCTTCGACGACCTCGAACGGCGAGAGGCCTTCGCGCCACATGCCTTCTTGCGCACGGATCACATCGCCGTGGCCGTAGGTGAGGACGGTGGGCAGATCATCACCTTCGTGCCGCTCACCAATCAGAAAGGGGCCGGCGTTGGGCTGTGGATTGTCGAAGATTTCGCATTTGAACCCGGCGGCTTCGAGGCGCGGTTGCATCGCCTCGCTCAGGTATTTGGGAAGCTCGTTAGCCGCATCCGGGTTCTGGCTTTCGGTGGGGTGGGCGACAAGGGCGGTCAGGTCGCCCTTGAAGCGGGCGCTGTCGAAATATTCGGTGACGGCATCGATGGCGGCGTCGCGGGTGTTTGCAGCGCTCATTTTCGGGCCTCCGCTTCGGTGATGGCGTCGCCCCAAGGCGACATGATTTCGGTGCAGCCGGAATTGCGGCCGTTTTTGCGCATGACGCCGGCAGGGCAGGCAAAGGCATAGGGGAAGACCATGCGTTTGGCGGTGCGGGTGTCATAGGTGTCGGACAGGGTGGCGATGGTTTCCTTGGGCAGGGCTTCGTCCGCGATGACGAGATCGCCGCCGGAGACGTCGATCCGGCCGTGGTGGAAGGCCTCTGCGATGTCCATGCCGTGATCGGTCATGAAGGCGGCGAGGTTGGCCACCGCCGAGACGATCTTGCGCCCGCCACTCGCGCCAATGGCGAAGCGGGTGCCGGACGTGGTTTCACCCAGCGTGGGGCAGACATTCATCAGGCAGCGCTTGTTCGGGCCGAGCGAGTTGGCACGGCCCTGCACCGGGTCGAACCACATGATGCCATTGTTCATCAGCAGCCCGGTCGAGGGCGAAACGACGCGCGAGCCGAAGATCGACAGCAGAGTTTGGGTTTGCGAGACCATGTTGCCGGCCCGGTCCACGACCGAAAAGTGCGTGGTGCAGCCTTCGGCCGAGGGGATTTCGCCGTCTTCGCCCATATGCGCGAGGCGGTGCTTGTAGGCGGACTTGAGGCCACGGGCGATGGCCGTGAAATCGGTGCCGTCGGGCGCGCATTGGCCGGAGACAGGGGTATTTGCCGCCTCGTTCAGGGCGCGTTGCAGCGTTGGCCCGGCGGTGAGGCCCGGCACGGCGTGCAGCGTGGCATCGCGGAAGGGGAAGGTGAGCGCGGGGCTGAACGTCGCCTCGTAGGCGCGCAGGTCATCATGACTGAGGCTGCCGCCCTTGGCCTGCACATCTTCCGCCATCGCCGCGCCGAGATCGCCATCATAGAGCGCGCGGGCGCCATCGCGGGCGATCTGGTCGAGCGTGTCGGCCATGCGCGATTGATCGAGGCGTTTTTCGGCAAGCGAGGTCCACGCGCCCACCATCGGCCATTGGCCGTCTTCGAGGAACATCGCGGCGGCGTCCGGATCCTTGGCCAGTTCGCGGGTGGTCGAGGCGATGATGAGCGCGGCATACCAATCGACGAACATGCCCTGCTTGGCGTGCTGGATCGCGGGGGCCAGAAGCTCGGCCCATGGCATCCGACCATAGCGGGCGTGGGCGCGGCCCAGACCATCGACGACGCCGGGCACGGCGATCGCGGTGGCGCCCTGAACGTTTCGGTTGTCTTTCACTTCCTCCCACGGGAAGAGATCCCCGGCGATGCCGTTGCCCGAAAGCGGATAGTCCGCCGGATCGAGTGCCGCCGGAGAACGCATGCCGTGGTTGAGTGCAACCGCCTCTTCGCTGTCGGCACGCCAGAGCATCATGGCGCCGCCACCTGCGGGGCCGGACATCCACGGTTCGAGCACGCCGATCACGAAGGAGGTGGCGATGGCGGCATCCACCGCATCGCCCCCGGCGGCCAGAACCTCGGCGCCGGCGCGGGCGGCGAGCGAGTTTTGCGAGGCGACGACGCCGCCCTCTGTCTCGATCACGGTCTTGGTGACATTTTGCGTTTGAGAGAGGGCGGATTGCATGGGTCAGCTTCCTTGGAACATTGAACTTTCAGGGTCGTGCAGGTGGCATTCGACGTGGCCATCGAGATGCGGCACGGGGCGTGGCGCGGTGGCTTTGCAAAGCTCGGTCGCGTGCGGGCAGCGCGGATGGAAGGCACAGCCCGAGGGTGGGTCAATCGGGTTGGGGTAGGCCATGCCGAGCTGCGTATCGGGCACGCCCATGTCGGGATCGGGGGTGAGCACCGATTGCAACAGGGCCTGCGTGTAGGGATGGGCGGAATTGGCGAAGAGATCGGTCGAGTTCACTTCTTCGACGATGCGGCCGAGATACATCACCGCGACCCGCGTGGCGAGGTGTTCAACCACGGCGAGGTTGTGCGAGATGAACAGGTAGGTGAGGCCGAATTCCTCGCGCAGATCGCCCAGAAGGTTGAGGATCTGGGATTGCACCGACACGTCGAGCGCCGAGGTGGGTTCGTCGCAAATGACGATTTCGGGCTTCATGATGAGGGCGCGCGCGATGGCGACGCGCTGGCGCTGACCGCCCGACATCTGGCTTGGGTAGGTGTTCATCACCCGCGAGGGCAGGCCCACCACGTCGAGAATGTCGCGCACGGCCTTTTCCTGACTTGCGCTGTCGCCGACGCCATGGATGCGCAGGGGCAGCGAAATGATGTCGGCGATGGATTTGCGCGGATTGAGCGAGCTGTAGGGATCTTGGAAGATCGGCTGGATGCGGCGGGCCAGCGCCAGCCGGTCCTGCCCGCCAAGCACTTCGCCATCGACGCGGACCTCGCCCGAGGTGGGCGCTTCGAGGCCGAGCAGGATTTTCGCTAGAGTGGACTTGCCACAGCCGGATTCGCCGACGAGGCCCAGCACCTCGCCCCGGTTGAGGCGCAGGGACACGTCGCGCACGGCGGTGAGCGGGCGGCGTTTGCCCATCAGGCCCTGTTTGACCGTGTAGGTCTTGGTGACGTGGCTGAGTTCGAGGGCGGGGGCGGTTTGGGTGGCGTCAAGCATCGGTTGCCTCCTTGGCCCGGGTGTCATCGGGGGCGTGGCCGTCTTCGTGCACGCAGCGGAAGGCGTGATCGCCCCGCTCGCGGCGCGGGATCGCGGCGTGGCAGGCTGGCACAGCGTGTTCGCAGCGGGTGCGGAAGACGCAGCCCTCGACCTCGCCCACGAGCGAGGGAACGATGCCCGGAATGGTGCCCAGAGGTTCGCCGCGCGCGGTCTTGCCCGGTTGCGGGATGCAGTGGAGCAGGCCGCGCGTGTAGGGGTGCAGCGGCTGGCTGAAAACATCCCTCGCGGGGCCGGTTTCGACCAATTGGCCGGCATACATGACGGCGACTTTGTCGGCGACGCGGGCCACGACGCCGAGATCGTGAGTGATCAGGATCATGGCCATGTTCATCTCGCGCACGAGATCGACGAGCAGGCGCAGGATCTGGGCCTGAATGGTCACGTCGAGAGCGGTGGTCGGTTCGTCCGCGATGATCAGTTCCGGGCCGCACATCAGCGCCATGGCGATCATGACGCGCTGGCGCAGACCGCCCGAAAGCTGGTGCGGATACTGGCCAAGGCGGCTGGCCGCGGCGGTGATGCCGACCTTTTCCAGCAGGTCGATGGCGCGTGCGCGGGCCTTGGAACGCGGGACGTTCTCGTGCAGGAGCATCGCTTCCATCAACTGGTCGCCGATGGTGTAGGCCGGGTTGAGCGAAGTCATCGGCTCTTGGAAGATCATCGACATGCGGGCGCCACGCAGGCTGCGCATCTTGCGCGGGCTGGCTTCGAGCAGGGCGGTGCCGTCGAAATCCATCTGGTCTGCAGTGCAGGAGATACGCTTGCCAAGAAGGCCCATAAGGGCCAGCGAGGTCAGCGATTTGCCGGAGCCGGATTCACCCACGATGCAGAGCACTTCGCCCCGGTCGAGGGTGAAGTCGATGCCACGCACGGCATGCAGCGTGCCGCCGCCGACGGGGATGTCGATGGTCAGGTTCTGCACGGAGAGGAGCGGTTTTGTCATTGGGTCAGCTCCTGTTTCAGCTTCGGTTTTCCGGGGCGGTGACATCGCGTAGGCCGTCCCCCATGAGATTGATCGCCAGCACGAGGATAAAGAGAACCGCGCCGGGAATCAGGACGAGCCATGGCTCGAACAGCATCATGTTCTTGCCTTCCGAGACCATCAGGCCCCAGCTTGGCGTGGGCGGTTGCACCCCGAGGCCAAGGAAGGACAGAGCCGCTTCCAGCAGGATCGCGTGGGCCATTTCAAGCGTGACCACGACGATCAGGTTGTTGGCGATGTTTGGCATGATCTCGGTCAGCAGGATGCGGGGCGTCGAGGCGCCGATGGCGCGCGCGGCGGCGACGTATTCACGCTCGCGCACCTGCCGGGTCGAGGCGCGCATGACCACGGCAAAGCGATCCCAGAGCAGCAGGCCCAGCACGGCGATCACCACGGTGAGCGATCCGCCGAGGATGGCGACGACGGCCAGCGCCACCAGCACCACCGGCATGGCGAGGCGCACGTTGATCAGGAAGGTGACGACGGCATCGACCTTGCCCCCGAAATAGCCCGCGGCCACGCCCATGGCGGTGCCGATCACGCCCGAGATGGTGGCGGCAATGACCCCGATCAGAAGCGAAACGCGCGCGCCGTAGATCAGGCGCGAAAGGTAATCGCGGCCAAGGTGGTCGGTGCCAAGCGGATGCTCCCACGTGCCGCCAAGGAAGACGGGTGGTTTCATCCGCGCCATGAGCGATTGCGCGTAGGGATCGTGCGGCGCGATGAGCGGTGCGAAGATCGCGATGATCACCATGATGGTCAGCACGACCACCCCGATGACAAGGCCCTGATGCCCGACGATGCGGCTGCGCAGAAGCTGGCCCGGGGTGGGGCCCATCACCTCTTGCAGGAGGGGATCGATTTCGATGGCGTTGGCGGGGTCGCTGTCGGCATGCGTCATGTCAGCTGCTCCTCATCCGCGGGTCAAGCCAGGCGTTAAGCACGTCGGCCAGGAAGGTAAAGACGATGTAAAACATCGAGAAGATCAGGATCAGGGCCTGAACGGTGGGCAGATCGTTGCGCGCGATGCTCTCCCAAGCGAGATATCCGGCACCGTGCAGCGCGAAGATCGATTCAACCACGATCGAGCCGCCCAGCATGAAACCCATCTGCACGGCGGCGAGCGACACCACCGGGATGATCGCGTTGCGCAGCGCGTGCTTGAACATCACGCGCACCTCGGAGGCGCCCTTGGCGCGGGCGGTGCGGATGTAGTCGGAATTCAGGACTTCGAGCATACCGGCGCGCGTGAGGCGCATGATCGCGGGCATGGCGTAGTAACCAAGCACGATCGTCGGCATCACGAAATTCTGCCACGAGGTGGTGCCCGAAGGCGGCAGCCAGCCCAGCTTGATCGCGAAGACGACGATCAGGATCAGGCCGAACCAGAAGCTGGGAAGCGCCTGACCCGCGACGGACATGAACAGCGCCAGCCGGTCGATGATCGAGTTGGGGCGCATCGCGGCGGCCACGCCCAGCGGCACGGCGACCAGCAGCGCGAAGGAAATGCCGCAGACACCCAGCAGCATCGTCACCTCGAGCCGGTCAAAGATCAGCCCGGCTACGGGCAGTTTGAAATAGTAGCTTTCGCCGAAATCACCGCGCAGGGCCGAGGCGAGCCAGTCGAAATACTGCACCAGCATCGGCCGGTCGAAGCCATAAAGACGGCGGAGCGCCTCGATGTCTTCTCCGCTGGCCGTCTCACCGGCGAGGGCGGCGGCGGGATCGCCAGAAAGGAACAGCAAAGAGAAGCTGATGAAAGAAACGGTGATGGCCACGAGAATGGCCAGCCCGAGGCGTTTCAGGATGAATTGGAGCATGGGTGCCTATCCGGAAGGGCCCTTGGCCTTGGATTTCGGTTATTCAGGAAGCTGCGCCCGGCCCCGAAGAAACAAGGGGGCCGGGCGCGTTTGGCGTTACTTCCACTTCATGGTGGTAAAGC
This sequence comes from Rhodalgimonas zhirmunskyi, assembly GCA_030848925.1. GTDB lineage: Bacteria > Pseudomonadota > Alphaproteobacteria > Rhodobacterales > Rhodobacteraceae > Rhodalgimonas > Rhodalgimonas zhirmunskyi. The sequence goes on along the minus strand of JANFFA010000003.1, from coordinate 425,159 downwards.
GCAGCACTTCATCGGGCGTGGGCTGATAGTCGACGTCCGTTTTGAACACGTAGTTGGTGTTGTAGGAGAACATCGGCGCCCAGAAGGCCTGATCCGTGATGCGGTTGATCGCCTTGCCGTAGTATTCGATCCGCTCGTCCGGGTTGGTCGAGCTGTCGGCAACGGTGAGATCGGCCAGCGCCTGATCATCGCGGGCGTCATCGAGGCTTCCATGCTTGAAGAATTGCGACACCATGGCCGAGGCATCGTTGATCGAGTAGCTGCCCCAAGTCATGAACGAAAGCGGCACTTCGCCCTTCATGTTGAGTTCGCGCAGAGCCGAGTATTGCAGCATCTTGAAGTCGGTATCGATGCCGACCGCGTTCAGGTAGGAGGCGATGGCCTCGGCGTAGTCGCGGTTACGGTAGGCGTAGAACTCGGTCTTGAAGCCATCGGGATAGCCGGCTTCGGCGAGCAGGGCCTTGGCCTTTTCCGGATCGTAGTCATAGGACACGGCCTTGTCTTCTTGGCAGCCGAACTGGCTGGGGAAGCAGGGCGTGTTGATGACCTTGGACGAACCTTTGAGCAGGTTGTCGACGATGGCCTTGCGATCGATCGCGTGGTTCACCGCGCGGCGCACGCGCACGTCGGTGAAGGGGTTGGGGTCCATCGAGGAGCGGCCCGCCGCGTCCATCGCGAGGTAGCCCACGCGCATGGTGGATTCGTTTGCGACGGTGAAGTTGCCCATCTGTGCCAGCTTTTCGGCCTGATCGGCAGGTGTTTGCCAGATCATGTCAAGCGAGCCGGAAAACAGCTCGGCGATCTGGGTGTTCACATCCGGAATGGTGCGGATGTCGATCTTGCTGATGGTGGGCTGGCCCTTGGGGCTGTCGTGGTAGTTCTCGTTCTTTTCCAGCTTGAAGTGCTGGCCGGGAATTACCTCGGTCACCTTGTATGGGCCGGTGCCGACAGGCTTGAGGCCCATGCCCGAAGGGCCGGCTTCGGCGTAGTATTCGTTGGGATACATCGAGACCGGGCCGGAGAGGAATTCGATGGCGGCCGGGAATTTTTCCTTGAGGTGGATGCGCACGGTGTAATCGTCGATTTTCTCGGCCGATTTCATCCAGTTCACGTTGCGCTGGGTCTTCACGCCGCTTTTCTCGTCTGCGACGAAGTTGACGGTGTAGACCACATCATCGGCGTTGAAGACTTCGCCGTTGTGGAAGGTGATGCCCTGACGCAGCTTGAATTCGAGGGTGGTGTCGTCAATCCAAGACCAGCTTTCGGCAAGGTTGCCCTTGTATTCGTTGGTCACCGGATCGCGATAGATCAGGCCATCCCAGACGGCGCGCTGCATCACAACGCCTTCGCGCGACGAATTGAAATAGCTGTCGACGTTTTCAAGTTCTTTGGTGAAGGCGACGTTAAGCGTGTCGCTTGCCTTGTCGGCAAGCACGGGCATGGCGCCCGCCGCCGAAAGCGCCAGTGCGGCGATAGAGAGTTTCAGGCTGGTTCGTTTCATTTTTTGGCCCCCTGTTGGTTGGTCGTGGTCCACATGGTACGCGGATTCGGGATTGCCCAAAAGTATCGCATTGTGATACCTGAGCTTTATTGGTGATACATTGTTTTTGTGCATCGGCTCCGAAGTCAACCAGATTCGGGGCGTAACGTGGCGAACGAGGCTAAAATTTTGATGGACAGGAAGTCGACGCTCTATGTTGGGGCACTGGCAAAGGGGCTGCGCGTTCTGAGGGCGTTTGACGATGCGCATCCCGAGCTTTCGCTGAGCGAGTTGGTGGTGCGCACGGGGTTGGACAAAAGCGCGGTGCAGCGGCTGAGCCACACGTTGCACATGGAGGGGATGCTTGAGAAAGATCCGGGCACGCGGCGCTTTCGGCCCAGCCATGCATGGCTGCAGATGGCCTATGCCTATTACTGGTCGGATCAACTGGTGCCGCTGGCGTTGCCCAAGATGATCGAACTTTCCCGCGTGCTGGGCGAGACGGTGAACCTGGCCGAGCTTTCGGGAGATCACATCATTTATGTCACCCGCCTGCCGTGCAAGCGGACGGATTTCGCGGCCTCGGTCGCGGGGCGTCGGCTGCCGGCGATCTCGACTGCGGCGGGGCGGGCGATTCTTTCGACCTTCACCCCGGAAGAGCGCGCGACGGCGGCGCGTGAGTGGCCGATGGCCGGGCTGACGCCGCGTGCGGAACTTGATCGCGAGGTGATCGCGCGCGACATCGAAGAGGCGGTGCAGGTGGGCTATGCAATCTCGCGCGATCAGATGATCCTGAACGAGATTGCCATCGCCGCCCCCATTCGCGGGGCCGATGGCCGTGCCGTGGGGGCAGCGCAATGCTCGGTCTCGGCGCACAGTTGGGAAGAGGATGCGATCCGGCGCGAAATCCTTCCGCTGTTGCAGGATACCGCGAATTCCATCGCGCCAAGCAGGGGGCGTCGCCGCTGATCAGGCGGCTATGAACGCTACGTTACAGATTACTCACCGGGGGCAAGGATTGACTTTGAGGCCGTGGCCGGAGGACACTTGCCGCAAGGGCACCCGAGCGCGCGAGCGAACGGGATGCCCATAATGGGAGGAGAAATCATGAAGCATGTATTTACGGCTGTCGCCGTGTGTCTTGTTGCGGGCACAGCCCACGCAGAAGATGTGAATTTGCCCAAGCAGGTGACCTGGACGGCCTATGGCACCGGGTCTGCGGGGTATAACCAATCCGTGGCAATCGGTGCCGCGTTGCAGGAAGCAACCGGCGTGAACCTGCGGGTTCTGCCCGGCAAGAACGACATCGCCCGCACCGAACCGGTGCGCCAAGGCAAGGTGCAGTTCTCGGCCAATGGCGTGGGCGGTTCGTTCATGGCGCAAGAAGGCGTGTTCCAGTTTGCAGCGCCCAATTGGGGGCCGCAGCCGGTGCGCGTTCTGTCGGCCAACAATGGCGGCACCGTGGGGCTGACCCTGGGTGTGGCGGCGGAAGCCTGTGAGAAGGTGGGCAAGCCCGGTTGCGAAGGCTTCACCTATGCCGACCTCAAGGGTCTGCGCGTGGCTTACGTAAAGGGCGCACCGTCGCTCAACGTGAATAACGAGGCCTATCTCGCCTATGGCGGGCTGACTTGGGATGATGTGGAACGGGTTGATTTCGGCGGCTTCGGTGACAGCTGGAAAGGCATGATCGACGGGTCTGTGGATGCGGCGTTTGCCTCGACCAACTCGGGGCGCGCTTATGAGGCGGCATCGGGTCCGCGGGGTCTCTACTGGCCGCCGATCGATCCCAACAACGCCGAAGGACTGAAGCGGATGCAGGATATCGCGCCGTTCTTTACCCCGATGTTGGCCAAGGTGGGCGCGACGATCGACGGCACAGACGGCACGATGACGGCCGGGTATGCCTATCCTGTCTTGATGACCTACGCGGTTCAGGACGAAGACCTGACCTACAACATGACGAAGGCTATGGACCAGTACTTCAGCTCTTACGAGGGCAAGGCACCGGGCATCAACGGCTGGGCGCTGGACAAGCAGAACATGCAATGGGTGGCGCCGTACCATGACGGAGCGATCCGTTATTACAAAGAAGTCGGCAAGTGGACCGACGCCGATCAGAAGCACAATGACATGCTGGTTGCGCGTCAGGCGGCCCTGATGAAGGCTTGGGAAGAACTGAAAGCCGAAGCCCCCGACAACTGGGAAGAGGCTTGGGCCGAGAAGCGGCGCGAGGCGCTGAAAGCGGGCGGTTTCGCCGTCGTCTTCTGATCCGAGACACTGATCCGAGCAGGCGGTCTTGAGTGGCCGCCTGCCTTTCCCTTTCCCCAAATTTCCCCGTGATGGACACATGACCCAAGAGCCCAACGAGACCGCGACAGAAAATTCACGTGGCAAGGCCGCGCTCGAAGCCGAACAGGCCATCGAACGCCTGACATTCTCGGGCCCGGCGCGCTGGGTCATCATCGCGGCAACGCTGCTGGCCATCGCGGTTGCGATCAACCAGCTGTTCAATCTGCGCCTGTTCGGGACATCGATCCTTGAGGGGATGTATCTCTATATCCTCGCCGGGCTGTTTCTGAGCCTGACGTTCATCACCTTCCGCATCGGCGGGCGACCCAGTCCGCGCGTGCCGTGGTATGACTGGATCCTCGCGGCGGCGACACTGGGCGTGGCCGGGTTTTTTGCGTGGACCTCGGAGCAGAGCCTTGATGGCGGCTGGGAATATGCGGCACCCGAGACGGCTGTCTGGGCCTCGATGGTCTTTTACGTGTTGATTTTGGAAGCGACGCGGCGGGCCGGGGGGCTGATCCTGTTCGGAATTGTGCTGGTATTTTCGATCTATCCGACCTTTGCCGAACACGTGCCCGATCCACTGAGCGGGTTCAGCCAGCCATTCCGCGATGTGATTCCCTATTTCATGATTTCGTCCGAGGCCTCGTTCGGCATTCCGATGCGCGCCTTCGGCAACCTCGTGATCGGGTTCATCCTGTTTGGCGCGATCCTGCAGTTCACCGGCGGCGGGCGGTTTTTCAACAACCTCGCGCTGTCACTGGTGGGGGGGTATCGCGGCGGCGCGGCCAAGGTTTCGATCTTTGCCAGCGGGTTCATGGGCTCGATGTCGGGTTCTGTCATCTCGAACGTTCTGACCACTGGGGCGGTGTCGATCCCGGCGATGAAGAAGACCGGGTTTTCAGCGCGCTACGCGGCAGCGACCGAGGCCTGTGCTTCGACCGGGGGCGTTCTGATGCCGCCAATCATGGGGGCCACAGCGTTCGTGATCGCGTCATGGCTGAGCGTGCCTTACACCGAAGTGATGTTGGCCGCGGCGATCCCGTCGCTTCTCTATTTCTTTGGTCTTTTCGTGCAGGTCGATGCCTATTCGGCGCGTCGTGGGTTGCGTGGTATGGCGCGGGCGGATCTGCCCAAGGTTTGGGCGACGCTGCGCGAGGGTTGGCTTTACGTTTTTGTTTTCGCGCTGCTCATCTTCCTGATGGTGGCGTTCCGCTGGGAGACCACGGCGCCGTTTTATGCGGTGGCGCTGCTGCTGATCGTGAACCAGTTGAAGAAGGGCGACCGGGTATCGCTTGACGGGTTCCTGAACATGATCGTTTCGGTGGGGCGGACCCTGTCGGAGCTGGTGGCCGTCCTGCTGGGTATCGGCATGATCGTCGGGGCGTTTCAGGCGACCGGCCTGACCGGGCCGCTGGCGACCGAGTTGGTGCATATGGCGGGCAGTTCGGTGCCGATGCTGCTGATCATGGGGGCGATCACCTCGTTCATCTTCGGCATGGGGATGACGGTGACGGCCTGTTACATCTTTTTGGCCGTGGTTCTGGCGCCGGCGCTGGTGCAGGCGGGGCTGAACGAAATGGCGGTGCACCTGTTCATTCTTTACTGGGGTATGGTGAGTTACATCACGCCGCCCGTGGCGCTGGGCGCGTTCGCCGCTGCGACGATGGCCGGGTCCAACCCGATGAAAACCGGGTTCGAGGCGATGCGGCTGGGCGGGGTCATCTATATCACGCCGTTCTTCTTCGTGCTGAACCCGGCGCTTGTCGGGCAGGGGCCGGCGTGGGAGGTGACGATCGTGCTGATCTGTGCGCTGATCGGGGTCTGGCTGATTTCGGCGGCGTTGCAGGGCTATGTTGCCTTTGTCGGGCCATTGGCCGGAGGGGCGAGCAGTTCCATGATGCGGGTGTTGCTGTTTGTCTCGGGCTTCCTGATTGCGGCGCCCGAAGGCGGCATTGCCGGGATGAGCCATCTGGTGGTGACGCTGATCGGCTTTGCGTTGGCGCTGGTGCCGGTGGGCTATGCGTGGCAGTCGCGTGACAAGGTGCTGCCTGCGGTGTGACCGCAGGCAGAGTTTGCGGGCGGGGCTTTGCGCACTTTCCATGAGCCGATGAAACTGGCATGATCCGGGGCCATGCCGACCCCGTTCGATACCGTCTTTCCGTTGCGCTGTGCCCGTGTGCACGAGGTTTGTGGCCCTTCGGCCACGGCATTTGCCGTGGTGGCCGCAGCCGGGGGCACGCAGCCGGTGATCTGGATTCGCGAGGCTTGGCGCGGTGAGGGTTTGAACCCCGTGGCGCTGGCTGAGTTTTTCGACCCGGCGCGCCTGTTGGTGGTGCAGTCGCGTGACGTGGTGGATGCGCTGGCCGTGGCCGAAGAGGCGTTGCGCGATGGCTGTGTGCCGATGGTGGTGCTGGAAGCGGGGCGCGCGTTGGACTTGCGCGAGGGGCGGCGGCTGCAACTGGCGGCGAAGACGGGGAAATCAACCGGGCTTTGCCTGATCGCGGAAGGGGCGGGCAGCAATGCCGCCGAGACCCGCTGGCACGCCGCGCCGCTGCATGATTCCGAGAGGGAAGACTCGACTCTGATGCGGTGGGAAATTATTAAGAACAAAACGGGAACATTTGGAGCCTGGGATGTTCGGTGGGAAAGCCAGACGCATCGTCTCGATGTGGTTTCCGCGGCTCGCCTCGGAGCGGGTTCTACGGGTGCGCCCGGTTGAGGGGCCCTTTGCACTGACCCTCAAGGAGCAGAATGCCGAGCGAATTTATTGCCTGAACGCGCGGGCCGAGGCGCTGGGGCTTTCGCGCGGCATGAGTTTTGCCGATGCGCGGGCGTTTTGCCCTGACCTTTTGAGCCGGGAGGCCGATTCGATGGGCGATGCGCGGTTTCTGGGCGTCTTGCGGCGCTGGGCGACGCGCTATTGCCCGTGGGTGGGGATCGAAGGCGAGGATGGTCTGGTTCTGGACGTGAGCGGGGCGGCGCATCTTTGGGGTGGCGAGGGTGAAATGCTGGCCGATATGCGTGCGCGGGCGGCGCGCGCCGGGCTGAGCCTGCGGCTGGGGCTGGGGGATACGCGCGGCGCGGCCTGGGCATTGGCGCGGCATGGCGAGGGGATCGCGCCGCCGGGCGAGATGCGCGCGGCGCTGGCGGCGCTGCCGGTGGCGGGGCTGCGGCTTTCGCCCACAGAGGTGACGGGGCTGGCGCGGCTGGGATTGCGCACGATTGGCGAGGTGATGAACACGGCGCGCGCGCCGCTGGCGCGGCGGTTCGGGGCGGGGGTGCTGTTGCGGCTGGATCAGGCCTTGGGCGAGGTGCCCGAGGCGGTCAGCCCTGAGGCGGACCCGCCGCATTACGGCGTGCGGCTGAGTTTTCCCGAGCCGATCGGGCTGGAGGCCGACGTGATGGCGGGGGCGGCGCGGCTGCTTGAGGCGCTGTGCGCGAAGTTACAGGAGAACGAGGCCGGTGCGCGGGTTCTGTGCCTTGAGTTGCGGCGGGTGGATCAGGGCAGCCAGCAGGTGGAGTTGCGCCTTGCTGCGCCGATGCGCGAGGCGGCGCGGATATTGCCGCTGTTCGAGCGCGGGGTGGGCGAGGTCGAGGCAGGGTTCGGCATCGACCAGATGCGCCTTGTGGCGCGGGTGGTGGAGCCGCTGCCGATTCGCCAGATCGGCCATGCGACGCAGACTGGCGCGGACCGGCTGAACGATCTGATCAGTCGGATCGGCACGCGGGTGGGGCTTGAGAATATCCAGCGGTTTCTGCCTGCCGACAGCCATATTCCCGAGCGGAGTTTCATCGTCTCGCCCGCCGCTTACAGTGTGCCGGGGGGCAGTTGGGTGGCGCTGCGGCCCCGGCCTTTGCGGCTGTTCCCGCCCGAACCCATCGCGGGCCACGGGCCGCGCCCGCCGGCGCGGTTTCGCTGGCGGCGGATGGCGCTTTCCACGGCGCGGGCCACGGGGCCGGAGCGAATCGCGCCGGAGTGGTGGCTTGAGGATGACGCGTGGCGCGGGGGCATGCGCGATTACTGGAAGGTCGAGACGCGCGAGGGGCGCAGGCTGTGGCTTTACCACACACCGCAGGCGCCGGGCTGGTTCGTGCAGGGGGAATTCGCATGAGGCGCGCGGGTGCCCGGGATGACGGGCCGGATATTCACGTGACCGAGGCGCAGGGCGGGGGGCGGTATGCCGAGTTGTGCGTGACCTCGAATTTCACGTTCCTGACGGGGGCCTCGCACCCCGAGGAATTGATCCTGCGCGCCGCCGAACTGGGGCTGGAGGCCATCGCCATCACCGACCGCAATTCGCTGGCCGGTGTGGTGCGGGCCTATAGCGCGTTGAAAACGCTGGCGCGTGAGGCCGAGGAGGCCTTGCGCATCCGCTCGACCAGCCAGGTGGACAGCTGTTCGCGCCAAGAGGTGGGCCAGCCGAAGGATTTGCCCCTGCCCGAGGTGGTGCGCCTGCCGCGGCTGATCGTGGGGGCGCGGCTTGTGTTGCGCGATTGCCCGGTGGAGTGGGTGGCGCTGCCCACCGACCGGGCCGCTTATGAGCGGCTGTCGCGGCTTCTGACGCTGGGCAAGCGGCGGGCCGGGAAGGGCGACTGTCACCTTGACCTGCGCGATCTGGAAGAGGGCGCGAAGGGCATGATCCTGATCGCGCTGCCCGCTGAGAGTATGAGAGAGGCGGCCGGGCCGATCCAGCGGGTGCAGCGGCGGTTTCCGGGGTATGTGTTTACCGGGGCCGCGCCGCGCTATGACGGATCGGATCAGGCACATTTCCGGGCCTGTGCGCGGCTGGCGCGGCGGTCTTCGGCGCCGATGGTGGCGGTGGGGGATGTCTTGATGCACCGGGGCGCGCGGCGGCAGTTGGCCGATGTGCTGACCTGCTTGCGCGAGGGGATCAAGATCGATGCCATCGGCACCCGTGCCCTGCCCAATGCCGAGCGCCGCCTCAAGGGCCATGCGGATATGGCGCGGCTTTATCAGGCCCACCCGGCGGCGCTGCGCCGGACGGTGGAGATCGCGGCGCGTTGTGGATTTGACCTGTCAGAACTGAGTTACGAATATCCCGACGAGATCGCCGACGGAGAGACGCCGCAGGCGCGGCTGGATCGCCTGACGCGTGAAGGATTGGTGCGGCGCTGTCCCAGTGGCATCCCCGAACGTTATCACCTGTTGGCGGCCAAGGAGTTGGGGCTGGTGGCCGAGCTTGGCTATGCCGCCTATTTCCTGACGGTGCATGATATCGTGCAGGAGGCGCGCGGGCGGGGCATCCTGTGCCAAGGGCGGGGATCGGCGGCAAATTCGATCATCTGTTGGGCGCTGGGGATCACGGATGTGAGCCCCGACATGATCGGCATGGTGTTCGAGCGTTTCATCTCGCGCCACCGGGGCGAGCCGCCCGATATCGACGTCGATTTCGAGCATGAGCGGCGCGAGGAGGTGATTCAGTGGATCTATGAGCGTTATGGTCGGGCGCGTGCGGGGTTGTGCGCGACGGTGATCCATTTCCGATCCCGCGCGGCGATCCGCGAGGTGGGCAAGGTGATGGGCCTGTCCCAGGACGTGACGGCGAGCCTTGCCGGGCAGATCTGGGGCCATTCCAACAAGGGGGCGGACCCGGCGCGCATCCGCGAGGTGGGGCTTGATCCCGAGGACCGCAGGTTGGCCCAAACGATCCGGCTGGTGGGGGAAATCATCGGCTTCCCACGTCACCTGAGCCAGCATGTGGGCGGGTTCGTCATCACCCGCGGACGGCTGGATGACCTGTGCCCGATCGAGAACGCGGCGATGGAGGGGCGCACGGTGATCGAATGGGACAAGGACGATATCGATACGCTGGGCATCCTCAAGATCGACATCCTGAGCCTTGGGATGCTGACCTGTATTCGCAAGAGTTTCGAGTTGCTGGAAGCGCATGAGAAGGTGCCGCTCAGACTTGAGACCGTGCCACAGGAAGACGCGGCGACCTACAAGATGTTGCAACGGGCCGATGCGGTGGGGGTGTTTCAGGTGGAAAGCCGGGCGCAGATGAATTTCCTGCCGCGAATGAAACCGGCGACGTTCTATGACCTTGTGATCGAAGTGGCGATCGTGCGCCCCGGCCCCATACAGGGGGGTATGGTCAAGCCCTATATCCGGCGCCGTCAGGGGCTTGAAAAGCCCGAACCCTTCGGCCCCGCTTTGGCGAAGGTGACCGAGCGGACGCTGGGCGTGCCGCTGTTTCAGGAGCAGGCGATGCAGATCGCCGTGGTGGGCGCGGGCTATTCGGCGGAAGAGGCGGACCAGTTGCGCCGCTCGCTTGCCGCATTCCGGCGGATGGGCACGATCGGGGAGCATCGGGCGCGGTTCGTTTCGGGCATGATGGGCCGGGGCTATCCGCGCGATGTGGCCGAGGCCTGTTTCGCGCAGATCGAGGGGTTTGCCGATTACGGCTTTCCCGAAAGCCACGCGGCGGCCTTTGCGATGCTGACCTATGTGTCGTCTTGGCTGAAGTGCCATCACCCGGCGGTGTTTGCCTGTGCGCTTTTGAATTCGCAGCCGATGGGGTTTTACGCCCCGGCGCAGATCGTGCGCGACCTGCGTGATCATGGCGTCGAGGTGCGGCCGGTTTGCGTGAACCAGAGCGGCTGGGACAACCTGCTGGAACGGCGCGCCGACGGGGCGCTGGCGTTGCGGCTGGGGTTCCGCCAGATCAAGGGATTTCGCGAAGAGGATGCCGGTTGGATCGTGGCGGCGCGGGGCAATGGATACCCCGACCCCGAGAGCCTGTGGTTGCGGGCGGGGCTGGCGCCCGCGGTGCTGGAGCGGTTGGCCGAGGCGGATGCCTTTGCCGGGATGGGCCTGACCCGGCGGGATGCGCTTTGGGCGGTGCGCGCGATCCGGGCGCCGAAGCCTCTGCCGTTGTTTGCCGATCCGTTGGATGGCGAGGGCGGGCGCGAGCCCGAGGTGATCCTGCCGCCGATGCAATTGGGCGAGGAGGTGGTGGAGGATTACGTGTCCTTGCGGCTGACGCTGCGCGCCCATCCGATGGAGCTTTTGCGCGATGCGATCCCGGGGCTGGTGCCGCATGACCAGTTGCAGCATGTGCCGCTGGGGCGGGTTTCTGTCTGCGGCCTTGTCATCACGCGGCAACGGCCCGGCACGGCGTCGGGCGTGATTTTCCTGACGCTGGAGGATGAGACGGGGGTGTCGAATGTGGTGGTCTGGGCCAAGGTTTACGAACGCTTCCGGCGGATGGTGATGGGCGGGCGATTGTTGCGCGTCACCGGGCGGCTGGAGCGTGAGGGGATCGTGGTGCACCTGATCGCGGAACAGATCGAAGACCTGTCGCCGCGCCTGTCGGAACTGGGCCATCCGATGGATGACGTTGTGGGTGTGACCCAACCGCAAGCCGATGACGCGCCGCGCCCGCCGCGCTATCCGCCGCGCGCCATGCATCCACGTGAGCAGGCCAAGAAGCTGTTCCCGAGCCGGGATTTTCATTGACGGGATATCGTCGTGGGGCATGTGCAACGGCCCTGATTTGAGCCAAACTGGGCGGCGAATCCGACCGGAAAGCGCGACATGGAAAATCACGACAAGCTTCACTCTGACATGACCGGCTGGCGACGGCATTTGCATCGCCATCCCGAGTTTGGCTTCGAGGAGCAGAAGACGGCCGCCTTCGTGGCGGAAAAACTGCGCGGTTTCGGCCTTGAGGTGGCCGAGGGGGTAGGCGGCACCGGGGTTGTGGGCACGCTGAAGCGGGGCACGTCAAACCGCGCGATTGCGCTGCGGGCGGACATGGATGCGCTGCGGATAACCGAAGCGGGCAAAAGCGACTGGGCGTCTGCCACCCCCGGCACGATGCACGCCTGCGGCCATGACGGGCATACCGCGATGCTGCTGGGGGCGGCGCGGATGCTGGCCGAGGAGGGCGGGTTCGACGGCACGATCCGCTTTCTTTTCCAGCCCGCTGAGGAATGGGGCCGGGGCGCGCTGGCCATGTTGGAGGACGGGTTGATGAGCCGGTTTCCCTTCGACGAGGTTTACGGGCTGCACAACATGCCGGGCCTGCCGGTGGGCCATCTTGAGACGCGGCCCGGCGCAATCATGTCGGCGGAAGACAATTTCGAGATCACGCTGCGTGGCAAGGGCGGCCATTCCTCGCGGCCGCAATGGGGGCGCGAGGTGATGGTGCCGGCCTGCGCGCTGGTGTTGGACTTGCAGACCATCGTTTCGCGGCGTCTTAACCCGACGCAGACCGGGGTTGTTTCGGTGACGGAATTGCTGACCGATGGCACACGCAATGCCTTGCCCGGCACAGCGCGGATCCTGGGCGATGCGCGCAGTTTCGACGCCGGGGTTTCGGCCACGATCGAAGCCGAGATGCGACGCATCGCCGAGGGCATCGGCGTGCTGCACGGGATTGAGGCGACAGTGAGCTACAGTCGTGAATTCGTGCCGTTGATCAATGATCCGGAACTGACAGCAGCCGCCTTCGAGGCGGCGTCAGGCGTGAGCGAAAGCGCGGTAGGCGACTGTGAGCCGATGACCGGATCCGAGGATTTTGCGCGCTTCCTCGATTATGTGCCGGGGACATTTGTTTTCATTGGCAACGGAGAGGGATCGGCGCCGTTGCATCATCCGGAATTCGATTTCAACGACGCGGCGCTGCTGCATGGCGCGCGTGTTCATGTGGCAATTGCGCGTGGCAGGCTCAGCCCGACGGGGTGAGCAATTCGGTGTTGAGGCGCTGCTCGGCGGCGTCGGGGTCGAAGTCGGACTTTTCCCCGATCAGAACAAGCTGGCATCCGTTCTGCTTCCGCTCGGAAGGGGCGAGGCTGGCCCTGCGCCCGACGAGTTGAAAGAGCAGGTGTTCCCCCGGTTTTTCGCGAAAGGTAAGGAAACCTTTCGCGCGCAGCAACTGGCCCGACAGGGCACCGATCAGGCGTTGGAAGCGGGGCATCGACACCGGGGTTTCGCACGACCATTCGAGGCTGGTGAACCTGCCGCTGTCGATCAGGGAGCGCTGGCCGGGATCGCGCCGGTGTGTGCCACGCCCGATCAGGTCGCGCACGGCCAGAGTGCTGCCGTCCTGTCCGAAGACGGCGGGTTTGCCCATCGCGGCGAGCCGGGCGGTAAGGGGGGCGAGACTGGCGCTTTTCGGGGGAAGTTTCGAAAGCTGGATGATATCGGCGCTGGCGATCTGCGCTTGCCAGAGCGGATCTTGCCAGCGATCGGGGTTTGTGGAGAGGTCTTCGGCGTCGACGATACACAAAATGGTATCGAGGGTGGCCGCCTGCCACAGGACTGGGTCCATCAGGGCCGTCACGATGCCTTGTGGATCGGCGATGCCGCTGGCCTCGATCACGATCAACTGGGGATCGCCTTGCCGGAGTATCTGGCGCAACGTGCGCAGAAGATCGCCCTGAAGCGAGCAGCAGATGCAGCCGTTCTTGAGGCCGATCACGTCATCGCTCGCGGTTTCCAGCAAGGCGGCATCGATGTTAATGCTGCCGAAATCGTTGACGATGGCGGCGATGCGCATGCCGCCCGCATCGCGCAGCATCTCGTTTATGAAGCTTGTCTTGCCCGCGCCGAGAAAGCCGGTGATCAGAAGAATGGGAACCGTCATCGCACCGGTCAGGTCGCAATGCTGCTGACCGGGCAGCGTATCGGCTGTCCGGGGGCCGCACTGGTATCAAGCTTGCCTTCGGTGATGACCGGCGTTCCGCCAACGATGAGGTGGATCACCCCTTCGGAGGGTTTGTTCATATCGGTGAAGGTGGCGCGGTCGGTGATCGTGGCTGGGTCGAAGATCGTGATGTCGGCGTCGAACCCCTCGCGCAGGCGGCCCTTGCGGGCGATTTGGGGCGTGCAGCGTTCGATCACGCTGGCCGGGTAAATGGTGCATTTCGCCAATGCCTCGACCAAAGGAATGACCGCGCGTTCGCGGACATATTCGCGCAGGAACCGGGTGAACGTGCCGGACGAGCGCGGGTGTGCCGAAACCTCGGAGGGCAGGGGCCAGTCATCGCCATCGTAGATCGATCCATCGGGGCGCACCCATGGCATGGCATCCGAAGCGATGGAACCGCCGGGATAGGTGACCGAGACATCAAGCATCCGGCGATGATCTTCGTTCGCGTCGACATCGAGGTAGTGCCACAGGACCAGATCGCTGGGATCCTCGTGCGCCGCGCTGAGCAGGTCGTCACGATCGATGAAGCGGTGCTGGTTCTTTACCAGTTGGACATCGTTATAGGTGTTGCCGGTGCGCTGCGGGAAGTCGGGGTCGGAAAAGAACCCGGCGCCAACGACAGTCGAACCCGTACCATAGGGATAGGCCTCGGTCGTGACGGGCAGGCCCTGTTCCTGTGCCTTGGCGATCAGTTCGACCGCGCGGTCGATGTCCTGAAGGCTTGTCGAGTTGAGGTGACAGATGTGCATATGCGCGCCCGTCGCCCCGGCAAGGCCGATCAGGCGGATGTAGCTGTCGACCGAGCTTTTGGGGTCGAGGTTGGCGACAAATGCGATGTGGGTATAGGTGGGCCGGTCGAATTCGGCGGCGAGATCGCAGATCAGGGACAGCTCTTTCAGGCCCGCGCCGGGCAGGTAGCCGTTGGGCATGCCGATGCCTATGGCGCCTTCCTCGAGCGCCTGCCGGGTCAGAGAAACCACGGCTTCGGTCTGTTCCGCGTTGGCCGTGTCGGTCGACCAGCGCAGATCGTTGGAGGCGGCCATATGTTCGGTCGGATTGCGGGTTCCATCGGGGGTGAACCCGCCAAAGGCCGCGCGGCGGGCAAAGCCCCATGCAGCGGCGGTGCCGTAATGAAGGACGCGCTGTTTCTTGGCCTGATCGTCGTACCATTCGCCCACGGGAAGTGTGCCGACCTCAAGTTCGAGCGTGGTGGTTACGCCGTCGAAAGCCTGCATCCTGTCCGCGGCGACAGATTGGCCGTGCGCGTGGATATCGATGAACCCTGGCGAAACGACGAGGCCGGTCGCGTCGATTTCATCCTTGGCCGGGCCAAGATCGGTTCCGATGGCGGCGATGGTGCCGTCGGTGATGGCCAGATCGCAAACCTGATCGAAGCGGGTTTCGGGATCAATGACGCGCCCGTTGCGGATGAGCAGATCGTAGGTCATTCAGAGCCTCGTTTTTCAGGTCGTGTTTCAGTCTTGGGCCAGAAGGGGACACTCTGTTCCGGTGCAGAAGATCGCGGTGTTTTCCGCCACGGTGGGGCCGTGTGCGGTTTTGGCGGGCGTTGCTATGAGGGTCACGGCGGGGCCGATATAACTTCACCACGATGCTGTGCATTATTGCAAGGCGGATGCCGTCTTCGACGCTGGCTTTGGGGTGGAAATATCGAAGACAGCTTCGCCTTGCGCAGATTTACATCCGGTCGTTGAACGACAGCGCCCGGCCCCGCCGGAAAAGCGGGCTCGGGCGTTTATGCGGCCAGAGTGTCGAGGCGGCCCCCGTACAATGCAGCAGATCGTTTGCCCCTCGCGCGCTCAATCCGGCGCGATCGGGATTACGCGGCTTGGACAAGCACGGTGCCGGTTTCGCCTGCCGGGCTTGTGTGCCGGTCGATCAGGTCCTGCCAAGACGCGGCGAACTCGGACTCGCAAGCTGAAACCCGATCGGTTTCGCTCAGGGGGGAGACCTGTTGCACCATATCCAGCAGCGCGGCGCTCCATGCCGTGGCTCCGAGGCCTTTGACATAGCGCGCGTTGGGTCCTGCACTCATCGAGAGTCCGTCACTTGGGGCGCAGATCAAGGGCCGCCCGGCGGCACGCGCTTCGAGCGCGACCAGACCGAAGGCCTCCCACCGCGACGGCATCGCCACGATGTCTACTGTTTCCATTACATCCTCGGACCGCTGTGCATGGCCGAAGAAACGAATGCGCGGATCGTCCCCGGCCAGTGCCTTGAGCGCGTCTTCATCGGGGCCGGTGCCGTGGATGTGCAGGGCGAGATCGGGATTTGGCAGGGCGCGGAAGGCCTTGATCAGAACATCGAACCCTTTTTGGCGATGCAGGCGACCGATCGCGCCGATCACCTTGGGGGTGCCTTGCGGCGCGGGCAGGGCACGAAATCCGGCAAGATCGACCACGGGCGCGATGACCCGCAGCGATTGGCTGGACACGAGGCGCCGCTCGGTAAGCCATTTCGCCTGCGCATCGCTGACAGCGACCACCGTGTCGAACAGCGCGTAGGCGGTGCGCAGCATGGTGAAAAACCGCAATTTCGAGCGCACGTTGATGGCCGTGAACATCGCGGTATAGCTGTGTTCGACGTGAATGAGCGGCGTCGTCGCATGACGCGCGCGAAAACCGATCAAAGCAGGCATGCGACGCCAGTTCAGGCTTAGGTGTGAAACGATCATATCAGCATCGCATTTCGGCAACTGGCCAGTGCGAGAGATGACACGCACGCTGTGACGGCCAGCTTTCGCCATGAGCGGACAGCTTTGGATATGCGCCAGAACACGGGTTACGCCGCCGGGGGTGGCATCGTCAACGAGGTGCAGGACATGGGGAAGTGCAGACATGGGCTTGATCTCTTTCACGGTTTGGGCAGCGGGCAGCGTTGATGTGGGGCAAGTGTCAGGCGCGGGCCGTTCGCAGAACGGTGCGGGCAAAGTTGATCGGGGCGTCGCCGAACCGGGACAGGGCGTGGGCGGCTGCCCATGTGGTCAGGCTGCGCAGCGGTTCTTCGATCAGCGGGCGGCGGGATTCGGTGAACGCGCGGGTGACATGATCGAGTGCGGTTTCGCCATCGCCGCTGCTGATGGCGCGGCGGGCAAGGTAGCGCAACTGGTAGGCGCGTGCTGTCGCTTCGTGACGGGCGAAGAAGGACGGCGCAGCCGGGCGCAGTTTGGCGACCATCCGCTCCCACGATGCGAGCTGTGCGCTGACATTCGCCGAAAGTCCGGTTGAGTTCACGCGATACTCGGTCAGAAGGCCCGGAACGCCCTCGATGATCCAGTCGGTGAGGAGGGCAATGCGCAGCCAGCATTCGATATCTTCGGACTGGCGGAAGGTTTCATCGAAGACCCAGTCGCGCAGGGTTTCGGTTGCGGGTCGCCAAGCGATGGCGTCGAGCACCGCGCGCCGGATGACCGGAGCCGATCCGTTGCCGATCGGATTGCGTTTGAATACGTGGGCAGCGTTCACCCGATGCAAGCGCGGCCGCTGGGCATGGCCCAGAAGACGCGAGTCTTCGTCGATCAAGGCCGAGCCGGAATAGCTGAGCCCGACTTCGGGGGACGCCTTGAGATGGGCAATATGGGTGGCCAGCTTTTCAGGGCGCCACAGGTCATCGGCGTCACAGAAACCGATGACTTCACCGCGGGCGGCGGCGATGCCGCTGTTGCGCGCACCGGCAAGGCCACGGTTGATCTGGTTGACGACGCGAATGCGCGGATCACGACGGACGTAAAACTGTGCGATCTGTGCGGTCTTGTCGGTCGAGCCGTCGTCTACGACGACGATTTCCATGTCGCGAAAGGTTTGGGCCATGAGCGACTCGAGGGTTTCGGAGAGGGTGACGGCAGCGTTGTAGGCGGGCACGACAATGGTTGCGAAAGGCATGTGAGGACTCCTCAGTTCGAGAACAGTTTGCGGCGCAGGGCGCGCGGCAGGATGGGAAGGGTGAGAGCAGCGCATGCGATCAATGCGCCGCGCCGGGCGGGAAGAAGAAAGGCGCGCGCGTCTTCGCGACAGCCTTCGATGACCAAGCGGCGCACCATGCGTGCCGGTGCGCCAAGGCGCAGTGCGCGCCGTGCGAGATAGCGCAGGTGGATCGCCTCGGCGCGCGGGTCGGGGCGGTAGCCCAGCTCTGCCGCAGTGCGCAGTGCTTCGGCCCGCCCGGCGCGCATGGCGTCGAGATTGGCCGAAAGTCCATGCGGGCTGAGCCGGTAGAGCACGTGGTCGGACTCGATCCCTTCGATGCGATGACCGTTGCCGGCGAGGCGGATCAGGAATTCGAGGTCTTCGTTGTGCACAATGTCCTCGCGAAACCCGCCAAGAGCGGCAAACACCGACCGGCGTAACGACAGGTTTGATAGGGTGCAGACGGGATTTTCGCCCAACAGCATCGGCACCGTGACAGGCCGCATCGGTAGGGTGGACCGGGTGCGAACATCCTCGGGAGTATCGCGAAAGAAGCCGATCCGACCGAAAGCCGCGTCAGCGCCGCGGTCGAGGATGCGGAGGCTGACCCCCTGCAGTTTGCGAGGTTGCCAAAGATCGTCGGCATCGCAGAAGGCGATGATTTCACCGCGGGCAAGTGTCAGAGCGCCGTGGTTGCGCGCGGCGCTCGGGCCTTTGCCGGGGTTGCGCACCAGTGTCAGGCGGCGGTCGGTGCGCACCAGCGCATCGGCCACCTGCCAGCTGTCATCGGTGGACGCATCTTCGACAAGGATGCATTCCCAATCGGTGACGGTCTGGGCCTGAAGCGCTGCGATGGTCGCGGGTAGCGTGAGGGCGGCGTTGTAGACGGGGATGACGACGGAAAAAAGAGGCATGGATCAAGCCTTTACTCGTGTAGGGAACAAAGCGAATTGAAGCGCGGGACGCGAGAGCCAGAGCATTGTGACACAGGCGGTCGCGAGGTAGCCCCAAGCGATGGCGGTCAGGCCGTAGGGGGCGGCGATGACGGTGTTGGCGATCATCGCTACAGTGAGGATGGCCGTACCGCGCAGTTCCAGCAGGGGTTGATTTTCGGCCCGGAGCCAGCCGGCAGTTGCAGTCCAGAGCATCGTGGGGATGGCGACAAGGCAGAGGATCGAGACCAGTTCGGCCAACCCATCCCAGCCCGTGCCAAGCAGCAGCGGCACATACCATGGTGCCAGCAGGGCCTGCGCGATCACCACCGGCCCGACAAGACCAATCGAGACAGCGAGACCTTGCCGCATGGAGGCAGCGCGGTCGTTGCTGGCACAGAGGTGCGGGAACAGCACGGCGGCGAAAGCGGTCGAGAACGAAGTGGCAAGGCTGAGGCCCGCATTGAAGGCCATGAAATACATCCCCAGAACTTCGGGCCCGAGCAGCGCGCCGATGATCAGTTTGTCGGCATGCAGGCGCGCGGTCTTTATGATTTCGGTGCCGAGGATCGGCCAACCGAAGCGAATGAAGGGGCGGATTGGGGCGCGGCCAGCCCCAGGCTTGGACGTCCAGGGGTGCAGGCGGCGCATCGAGAGAAGCCAGAACGGGGCGGTCAGCAACCGAGGCAGCACCAACGCCAGCGCCGAGGGCCAGACCATTGCCAGCGCAACCGAGAGCAAGTTGGCGATGACCGCTTGCCCGCCGGCGATCGCGGCGGTCTGCTTCAACTTGCCTGCGCGCAAAGCAAGGCCGGTCTGCACCAAGCCACCGGGCATGAACAGGTATTCGCCTGCCAGCACGAGGATCAGTGCGGCCAGGGCCGGATTACCGGTCACGGCCCATACCACGGCGGCGATCGCGGATTGCACGACGAAGAGGCCAAGGCACCAGATCCAGAACAAGCCATGCGCGCGGTTGCATGTGGCGTCCAGATCGGCCTGTTTCGCGGAGATGATGCGCTGGCCGATGCCATTTTCGGTCAGTGATTTCAGCAGATCGCCCGTGGCCAGTGCCGCAGCAGCCACGCCGATCTCGGCGAGGTCGAGCGTGCGCGCGACGGCGATCACCACACCCAGCCGCGACAGCTTGGTCGCGATCTCGGAAGCGCCGTATGCCATCAGGTGGCTCAGCATGGAAGGGGCGGGTCTTGTCACGGGTCAGCGTCCTTTTAAGATTTCGCTAACCAATAATTCGTGCTGTTCGGGGAGTCTCGGGCGCGGCAGGAGGGCAACAGGCCGCGAAGGAATTGCCTCCTATCCGTTCGGGTAGCGCTTACATCCAATAATGCGAATAGCCATGAATCCCGGTTCGCGCTAAGACCGGATCAGTCTATACAAGGGACAGATATGTCGTTTTCACGAACCACACTGCTTGGCTCCTGCCTTGGCCTTGGTCTGATCGCCGGGTGTGGGCCGGCACCTGCGCCCGAAAACATCGGGCCGGTGCGCAGCGGTGGCGCCTATCAGGCGCAGTATCGTGATCCGCCCGCCAAGAGCGAGGCCGAACCGATGCTGCTTTCGCCGCGCCTGAACGCGCAGAAATGCCGCCCGGCCGCCCGCGCGGGGGGCAAGGGCGGCAGCCTTGTCGCGGCGGGTTTGCGTGGTGAAAGGCTATCGCGCAACGACCTTGTCGATGTGCGCGTGGCTGACGACGAGACTTTCAATGGCGATTATGTCGTGTCGCGCGATGGCGCGCTGAAGCTGCCGTTCCTGCCTTCGATCCGCGCACAGGGGCGCAGCCCGGAAGATATAGAGGCCGAACTGGCGCGCTTGCTTGTGCGCGAGGGGTTTTATGACGAGGCCCCCCGAATTTCTGTCCGGCTGGCGGATTACGCCAGTGTGAATGTCGCGGTTTCCGGTGCCGTGTTCGAGCCGCACGCGATCGAGATCGGCACACGCGTGGCCGACGATATCGACCGGGCGCGGCAAGACGCGCTGGGCGCATCGACGGAGGCGCGTAACCTGTCGGCGGCTCTGCGCTCTGTCGGTGGGGTGCGTCCGGACGCCGATCTTTCGGCGGTGGAGTTGCACCGCGGCGGGCGCAAGCATGTCCTTGATATGCGCGGTGTGTTCGAAGGCCGTAACGCGGTGGATGTGATGCTTTTGACCGGGGATGAAATCGTCGTTCCCTCGCGCCAGTGTTTTCAGGATGACCTGATGCGTCCCGGCCCAATCAGCCCGCCGGGGGTTTCGTTGTTTCTGTCCAACCTGACCCAACCTGCGAGCAATAATGCTTCGTCGGCGGTGGGGCGCGATGTGCGCGAGGTGGCTTATGGCACGCGGTTCATGC
The DNA here is from genome assembly GCA_030848925.1 of Rhodalgimonas zhirmunskyi. Taxonomy (GTDB): domain Bacteria; phylum Pseudomonadota; class Alphaproteobacteria; order Rhodobacterales; family Rhodobacteraceae; genus Rhodalgimonas; species Rhodalgimonas zhirmunskyi. The sequence goes on along the minus strand of JANFFA010000003.1, from coordinate 404,508 downwards.
AGGCGGTTGTTGATACCAACTGTGTCGGCGGTGCGCGCGCCACGAGTGCGCATCGCTCGGCAGTGTTGTTCACGCGCGATCCGATCACCGGGATTTCAACCGTGATCGAGCGCAATATCGAAGACATGCTGCGGCGGGCCGACCGCGATGACTATGATCCCTATCTGCTGCCCGGCGATTCAATTGCCTGCTATGATAGCCAGCTTACGAACCTTGCCGAGGTCGCGGGGCTTCTGGGTACGGTGGCAGCCGCGGGGGCGATCCTACCCTAAGGGGATGTCGGCTGCGCGCCTTAACCCAGGGTGGGTTCCGGCGCGCTTTCCCACGCCTCGCGAGCCCCATGAATGGCGTCTTCCACGCGATCAAGATGGCCGCTTTCCGCCGCCATTTCGAGTTCGATCAAGGCATCGCGCAGGTCGGGCTGGCCGAATGCGGCTGCGCTGCCTGCGATCTTGTGAGCGCGATCCGCAATTTCACCGAGATCTGAAGGCAACCTTGCAAGCCAGTTGAACAAGTCGCGTGTTTCATCCAGATACCTTGTGCGCAAGTGGGCCATTGGATCAACGTTTCGGTCTGATGGAGATGCTTCCTGCTGTGATTGGTCGGCGCCACAGAACCGGGCGATGACCTGCTGCAACTCCGTTTCACTCAACGGTTTGGGTAGGAAGCCGGACATGCCGGCAGCCGTGAACCGATCTTTCGCTTCAGGCAGGACATTCGCCGAGAAGGCAATGATCGGCACCGCGCGGCTTGCCCCATCGCCAGAGCGGATCGCCCGGGTCGCGCCGAGGCCGTCGAGCCGGGGCATGCGGATATCCATCAGGATCAGATCAAACAGGCGGGCCTGCGCGGTGGCGACGGCCTGCTCACCATCACGAGCTTCGGTCACGCGATGGCCAAGCCCGGTCAGCATCTCGCGCGCGAGTTCCAAATTGATCTCGTTGTCTTCGACCAAGAGGATGTCGAGCGAAGCAACCGGCGCGGTTTTTGGAGCTTGGCTGATCCGCTCTTCGGGGCGCGCGACCGGGGCCACGGGCACGTGAAGCCAGAAGACGCTGCCCTCTCCGGGGGTGCTTTCGCACCCGATTTCGCCTTCCATCGCCTCGATGAACCGGCGCGCGATGCCAAGGCCGAGGCCGGTGCCAGCCTGGCCTTCGATGCGCGACTGATCGACAGTCTGGAAGTCATTGAAGACACGATCCTGATCTGCTTCGGAGATACCGACGCCCGAGTCGATCACCCGGATGTCTAGGCCGCATGTCCTGTCGTCCTTTTGCAAGCCTTCGGTTTGCTCGACTTCAATCAGAATGCGGCCATCGTGGGTGAACTTGATTGCGTTGCCGACAAGGTTGAGAAGAACCTGCCGCAGGCGCGACGCGTCGATCCTGATCCATTCCAACGGCTCGCCGATCCAGCCCCACTGGATGTGGTTGCCATTGGCCTCGGCGGCGCTGGCCTGACTGTCTACGATATCCTGAACAAGGCGGCCGATGTGCACGTCTTCTTCACGAGTGACCGAAGCGCCGGATTCGAACCGGGCGACATCAAGCACCGCATCGACATGATGCATCAGCACCCCGCCCGAAATACCCATGTTCCGCACATAGCGGTTTTGTGCGGGGGAAAGTTGGGTTTTCTTCATGAGCGCAAGGTTCCCAAGCAGCCCGTTGAGGGGCGTGCGAATCTCGTGCGTCATCATGGCAAGGAATTCGGCCTTGGCTTTTTCCCCGGCAAGCGCCCGATCACGGGCCTCGACAAGCTCGGTTTCAGAGGCGACCCGGTGAGAAATATCGCGCAGAAAACCGACCACCATTTCGTCTTCACCGGTCTGCGCTTTTTCCAGTGCCATTTCGACAGGGAAAACTTCGCCATTGGCGCGCATGGCTTCAAGGCGGATGCGGCCGTGTCCTACGACCTTGTGCTTACCGGTCGCTTTCATGCGTTTCATCCCGGCGTAATGCGCCTCGCGGAAGTGATCGGGTATGATGACCTCGGCGAGGTCCTTGCCGATCACGTCAGCGTAGGATCGCTGGAAAATGCGCTCGGCGGCCGGGTTGAAATTCAAAATCCGGCCTTCGAGATCGGACACCACCACCGCGTCGAGCGATGTCTGCAAAATCGTGTTGAGGCGCGTGTAGGCATCTGCCAGTTCTTCGCCGCGCTTTTCGGTCTGCCTGCTGACGCGCCGGTTGTAAATCAGCACGACCACCAGCGCCAAAACCAGTGCGACCGTGATCGCGGCAAGTCGCAGAAGCGTATAGGCCACCGAATCCCGGCTTTGATCCGAACGTTCAGCAAAGAATTGCAGGCCCCTTGTTGCAACCGTGCGCAGAAGCGGGCGGATCTCTCGGGCCTCGTTTGCCAAGGTTCCCAATTCGCTACGAAGCTGAACTTTCGGGCCGTCGATTACCGGCACCATCGCGCCGAGTTTCCGGCGTATTTCGGCGACTGATCCGCCAAAGGCGTCGATCTTGCGCAGGTCGGCGTAGAGTAGGCCGGTGCCGAGTGTCACCATTCGGCTATAGAACACGTCGAATTCGACAATCACATGGTTGAGTGCGGCCTCGTTCGGCTCTCTCCGAGCGGTTTCCACGGCGTTGCTGAATTCAAGGAACTCGACCTCAGCCTGGGAGAGGACCCAGTGCACGTTGTCGGAACTGGCAGAGTTCAGATAGCGCAACTCTTCGACAATTTCAGAGATGAGAAAGGCAATCGCAAAGGCACAAAGGAACCCGATCGCGCCCAACAGTGCATGACCGGGGCGAAGAAACGAGAATCGGCCTTTTCGACGGGTCGAAAAGGCATCTGTCATTGTTCGATAATCATCCGGTCGAGTTGCCATATGCTACGAGAGTAGATCACCTCGGTGCGGTAGTCACTCGAAGAAGAGAAGGGATAGATGACCCAAAGCGGCCCCTTGTCGCGCCGCGACATCAATTTGCCGTCCATCTCATAGGCAACGATTGGCCCCTCTGGCGTCGCATCGGTGTTTGGGATCGCCACGGCGTAGTCATTGATAGCCGTTGCCTTGATCGTGCCACCCTCGGCGCCGACACGCTCGAGCAGGGTTTTGAGTCGGACGCCGGTGAAGCGGTGCTGGTCGGGAGTCCAGATCGTTTCGGTTACGATGTCGGTCTCGCCCAGAGCGCGCAGCATGTCGATGTCGAAGGCGGCAACGCCATCGCCGTTGGTGTGCTCGATCTCGCCCGAGATCGTCAGGATCACCGGCCCGGTTGGGGCGGCGAGCGGTTCGGCCGCGACCTGAAACGCCGAGAGAGCAAGCGCGACGGACGCGGCCAGAAGGGATGCAGGGGCGGAAATGCGGGCAAACGGCATGGGGCGATCCTTTTTGTTCGTTACGCCTTTTCTGCCATTCCTCGACGTAAACTGCATCCGGACATCGGGATCAGGAACCTATCCGTTTGGATAGGTTCCTATCCTTTTGTGCCGCTCAGTAGGCGCCGCGCCCGGACAGAACAGCCCGCGCCGTAAGCGCCAGAAGCAACACGTCGAGCAGCACGCTGCGCGAGCGGACATAGGCCACGTCCATATCGATCATCTTGTCGAACCCGATGTCGGCCCGTCCTGAAACCTGCCAGAGGCCGGTGATGCCGGGGCGCGCCTTAAGCCGTTCCAGCGCGGCTTGCGGATAGGCGGCAACCTCTCGCGGGAGGGCGGGACGCGGGCCAACAAGCGACATGTCACCGAACAAGACATTGAGGATCTGCGGCAGTTCATCCACGGAATAACGGCGCAGGAACCGGCCCACCCGCGTCACGCGCGGATCGTTGCGCGATTTGAAGCAGATGCCTTCGCGGTCGGATTGGTCCCGAATTTCGGCCAGCCGTTCCTCGGCGTCGGTGTGCATGGTGCGGAATTTCAGCACGGTAAAAATCCGGCCGTTGCGGCCCACGCGTTCTTGCTTGAACAGCGCCGGTCCTTTGCTGTCGATCTTGATCAGCGCCACGACCAGAAGCAAAAGGGGCGATAGCAACGTGGTCAGGATACCGCTCAGCACGATATCCATCGCCCGCTTGGTGACGGCCTCGCGACCCGCGAGGCGCAGGGCATGTGCCGAGGCCCGGGCAAGGAAGGTGCCATTGCCGATCAGGTAACGTTTTGCCAGGCGGCGCGGCTCTTGCAGAAGGCGCCAGGCCCATTCCATCCGTGCCTGGCGAACAACAGCCGGCGCGCGGCGGACGTTTCCGGCCAGAAAATCGAACAGCGCCCCGACGCCCAGCACAAGGCGCGGCGAAAGATCGGGGAGATGACGGTCAATCCACAGCTCCTGCATCGGAACACCCATGGCGACCAGCAGGATATCAGCGCCAGAAGCGTTGATCCGCGCCAAAGCGTGTTGTTCATTCGCCGCGCCATCGTAGCCATCAAGCGCTCCGGCGATGCGCAGGCCGGGGATCGTCGTGGTCAGTTTCGCCGCGGCGCTTTCAGCGGTGCCCGGCTTCCCGCCGAATAGGAATACCGAAAGCCCGCGTTTCGCGGCTTCGCGCAGCAGCGCTGGGGTGAAATCAGTGCCGTTGAGATTTTCCGTCAGCGGCCCGCCTGTCATCCGTGCAGCCAACTCGATGCCGATTCCGTCGGGCAGGACCACATCGGCCCGCGCCAACGCTGTTGCATAAGCTCGATTGCTTGCGCGCTGGTTGGCGCAATGCGCGTTCAGGAAGAAGACGCTGCGTGCCGCGCGGCTACGCGCCGTGTCGTTCAAGAGCGCTTCCACGGTCTGCCCGGTTGTCGCGTCGATAACCGGAAGGCCAAGGATTTCGCGACGGGGTAGGGCGTCGGACAGGGCGGGTTTGGCGGCTATGTTATATGCGGGATTCTCGAGGACGGGGTTTACGATCGCGGCGTTCTTGAAAGTCTGGGGCAGTTGAGGTTTCATTTGGGGGCTCCGGGTTGGAATATAACTTGCCCCTTTCCTCGTCCATCCTGCCTTGAGCACGCAACTGAGCGACAGGATGGACGATGTGCGCATTCGCGAGGGTAGATGACGCCTTGGTCCGCCGCCCTCTTCTTAAGGCTTTGTTAACCATGCGGCTGGTCCGGAACCTATCCAAAGGGGTAGATTCCGTATCCGGTTTCCCCGTGAAAAATGGTTAGGAATGTCTTAAATTAGCCTCATAGGACACGTATAAGGCGTGTCCGACGACCACTTGAAAGGCCGTGAAATGAGAGTTCTGATTGCCGACGACCATGACCTGCTGCGGGATACCTTGATCGCCTTTCTTGGCGCCGAGGGAGATATCGAGTTGGGCAGCGCGGCGAGCTTTGACGAGGCGTGCCAGCGTATCCGTGACGATGAGGCCTACAACCTTGTCCTTCTCGACTACAAAATGCCGGGCATGAAAGGCCTTGAGAGCTTGGCCGAGGCGATCCACATGAAAGGCGGCCAGCGGGTCGCGCTTATCTCGGGGCAGGCAACACGCGAAGTCGCCGAAGAGGCGCTGAGCCTTGGCGCGGCGGGCTTCGTGCCCAAGACGCTGCCGGCGAAGTCGCTTGTTAACGCTGTCAAGTTCATGGCCATGGGCGAGCAATACGCACCGATCGATTTCATGACCGCGCCTGACGAAAGCGCAACCCACCCGATGGCGGAACGTCTGACAAAACGCGAACTCGAAGTCCTGTCCGGACTGAGCGAGGGTAAATCCAACAAGGAAATCGCTCGTGACCTCGACTTGACTGAGCCGACGATCAAGCTGCACATGAAAACGCTTTACCGTAAGCTCGAAGTCAATAACCGGACCCAAGCGGCGATTGTCGCGCGCGATGCTGGTCTGTTCTGAGCGCACCCTGTCCGAAAGGATAGGTTAGGGGGCAAAAGCACCCCGCTCCCCACCTCTCGCGTAGAGGCGCGGCGAGGCAAAAGGAAGTAGGGCTTACGGCGAAGGAGACCGCCGATGACCCTGCAAGATATGACAGACCCAAGCCTGGCCGCCCCGTCGGCGATTGCTGGCCCAAGCCGTAGCTTTTTTCGCCGTGCTTTGATGGGCGGGGCGCTCACCGACCGGCGCAGGTTGCCGCGCTATGTCTGGATATGCGCCTTGGGGCTCGCCGCGATCTGGGCGCCGATTACCGGCTATCTCAAGACCGCAGCGCCGACCTTTGATAGCCACATGTCGCTGATTCTTCCTGGTTCGGGCTCGGCCTCTTCGGTTAATCTTGCCGAGATCGGGCAGGCGTCGAGCCACGCCAATTCGGCATTCTCAAGCAATTCAATCAGCCCGACAGAGACTTATAAACGGTTGTTGGCTGCCGACCGGGTGATCGAGGACGCAGCAGGGCGTGTGGGCATCGATTTTGGTAGTTTTGGCAAGCCCAAGGTGCAGCTGGTCGATCAAACTGCGTTTATTCATGTCAAGCTGACCGGCCCGAGCCCTGAAACAGCGCAGGCCCGCAATGCTGCCCTTCTTGGAGCATTCTTTGACGAGATCGATCGCCTGCGCAGCGATGAGATGGAAAGCCGACAAAGCGGTGGGCTGGACGCGATCAGCGATTATCGCAACTCGGTTTCCCTTACCCGGACAGAGATCGAGACGCTGCGCAACGAAACCGGGCTGCATTCGGTCAAACAATATGACCGTCAGTTGGACGAGGCAGACGCCCTGCGCGCGCGGATCGACACTGCTGTCGCCGAGTATAAGCGCAAGCTTGCAACGGTGCGCGGGCTGGAAGCACGGCTTGGCACTGACGCGCAAAGCGCGGCGAGCATATTGCGCTTGAATGCAGATACCTCTTATCTCGCGCTTCTCGAGGCGATGGCGCTGGCCGAGACCGAGCTTGCACAGGCGCGCTCGCGGTATGGAGAGCGCCACCCTGATGTCATCAAGGCGCGTAAGTCTATGCAATCGGCGCGTGCCAAGGCCGAGGCTCGCGCGACAATCGTGACCGGTGGGATTGGAGCGCTGGAGCGCTCAATCGATGGGGGGCATGCCGCCCTCATGACCGAACTGGTGCGGGAAGAATCGGCCCGCGCCGGTCTTGAGGCCGAACTGTCTGAACTGCGTTCCCTCCTCGCAGTTCAGACAGGGAGACTCGAAAAACTGGCGCCCCATGCGGCCCGGCTTGAAGACCTGCAACGTGATTTCAACGTCGCCGAAGCGGTTTTCGCCTCGGCCATCGCGCGGGCGCAATCGAGCAAGGCGGATATTTTCGCATCCTACCCTTTGGTGCAGGTGCTCGAGGATCCGACTCTCGCTGATAGTGCCTCGTCGCCGCGAAAAAAACTGGCGATTGCAGCGGGAGGGGCGGCTAGTTTCCTGCTGTTTATCGCGCTGTCGCTGGGCTGGATCCGCCGCACCCTGATCGAACGGTTGATCACCGAGAAAAGGCGCACCACATGATCGCGCCACAGAACCCGGCCGAAGCCATGGTCTCGAAAACGATCCTTTGGACCTGGCCATTCTATGTGATCGGCGCGCTTTATGTTGTCGGCCCGGTTCTGGCGTGGCTTCTGGCCGGGCTTGTTGCGCTCTCTCTCTACCTGGGCCCTGCGATCCGGTCTGATCTGCGTGCCACCGGGACAGTCCCACCGGTGATCTGGGCGTGGATCATCGGCATGCTGGTGATGCTGATTGCGCTTTGGGCCGGGCATCTGAACTGGGATCTGGGGTTGAAACAGACGATCAAGTCGTCGATCGGCTGGGCCAAGGGCTGGGCGCTGTTGGCGTTGTTCCCACTGGCCGGCGCGCTTCTGCCCATCCGGCGCGAGATCTTGATCCGGGCGCAGTGCCGATTGGGGTTCTGGACGCTGTGCATCGCGCCAGTTCTGTTGATCGCGCCTTATGTCGGGCTTCCTGAGCGGATATTTACTTCCCCACTCAAGGCGGTGGGCGGTCCCGGGCCCGAGTATTTCTCGGTGTTCTTGTTCACCTTCGATCCGGCAAGTTGGACGCCGCGCTGGCAGTTCTATGCGCCTTGGTCTCCTTTTGCCGCGCTGCTTGGCGTCACGATGGTGCTGTTCGCGCTCGAAGAGAAGGACAATCGCTGGCGGGCGGCGGGCATTGCCGCGGGAACGCTGATGATCCTTGCCTCGAAATCACGGATGGGGTTGGTGGGTCTGGTCGGTTGCACCCTCGGGCCGCGCATGATACCCTTGGTCCTGCGCGGTTGGGCGTGGGGCGTGCTGGCGGGGTTGACGGCATCGCTTGCGGTGATCGGGCCGTGGCTGATGCAGTCCGTAGTTGCAGGGATTGACGGTTTCAAATCCGCGCGCGCCGATAGCACCCGCGTGCGCGCGACCCTGCAACGCATCGCCCACGAACGCTGGCAAGAGGAGGCGCCATGGTTCGGACACGGCACCGTGCAACCGGGTCCACACCTTGTGGAATACATGCCGATCGGCAGTCACCATACGTGGTTCGGCCTGCTTTTCGTCAAGGGCTTGGTGGGTTTGCTAGCCTTCGCCGTGCCGCTGATCTGGCAAACCGGGCTGGCCATGAAAGACGCAGCGCAATCGCCGCGCGGCCGCTTGCCGCTTGGCTTGTGCATGGTCCTGATCCTGCTGTCATTCGGCGAGAACATCGAGATCGAAGCCTATCTGCTTTGGCCGGCACTCCTTTGCCTTGGGATACACGCGAGAGAAGTGTCGCAAGCGCAGTCAGCATGACCCGCCAGCCTAGATACACGGATATTCTCTACAGGAGACCGCTATGGTTTTTATCTGAAAAACGAGCAGGCGGACCGAGTTAGGTTTCTCTGCTTACCGAGAAATCGTACTGCGGGTAGAGGGCTGGGAAAAATCGCATGGGCTGCAAAAACGCGGCGTGCGACGCGGAAGCCCTCGCGCTGTGCTCCCACCAGTTCGGGGGCCGAAGTGATTGGATTTGGGGGAAATGTCGAAGGGGGTGTCAGCCAAATCCACATTGGTATCAGTATAAGTCGCTGAGATTTTTGACTTCAGGCGGAGATGTGCACATTCATCCTCATCCTCAACTTTATCTTAAGCGATCCCACTTCGGGGTGAAGCGGTAGGCTAGGTGGCTAGCGCTGACGCAGAGGACCTTTGCGAATGGGTCACACCTTGTTTTGCAACGCTTCGGATTTCGCCAGAGTAGTCATTCTGAGAGAGCCAAAATGTGCATTTCAGACCATCAATTCCGCTTAGAAGACGATCAGCGAAAAATGCTACTGGATTGGCGTTCGACAACGTCGAGCGCGATATCCATTGCGAAACAGGATCAGGCGCCCGGTTTGTCGGCGCATTCGTTGAAACACCGGATCAGGCAGGTTTTGCAGATCGGGTCAGATGCCTGAACGACGGCAGGCCGGATTGCGCCCGACTTGTGGGAATGCAGGTTTTCATGCCCCAGAACGTCAAGGCAATGAAGGCGCTCAAGAACGGTCACCACACTCGGATTGGCGGCGATCAGGTGCAGATCGTGACCATGAATTCTGGCACGGCGCGTTTCGGCCAAAATGAAATCTGCTCCCGCCAAGTCGATCTTGCCGACTCCTTTGAGATTGAGAATGCAGGTTTTCAGCCCATCCTTGGCCTCGATCTCTCTGAATGCATGCGCGACGTGTTCGACCGAGCCAAAGTACAGTGGGCCTTCGATCCGCACGAAGCGGATTTGCGGACATTGCGGCAGGTCGAACGCTTCGGCGTTCATGAACACGCGCCTTCCGTTCACCATGGTGGGGGCGCCGACGGCGACAAGCGGATGCGCGCTCTTGTGCAGGAAGGTCGACAAAGAGGCGACAACGCCGACAAGGATCGCGAAATCAAGTTCTGAAAGAACGCCTGTCAGAAAGGTGGCGGCGAGGATGAACGTCTCTGTCCGGCTGGTCGCGACGATGTGCCGGATTTCCGCGAGGTTGATCAGCTTCCACGCGACATAGAGGATGATCGCCGCCATGGCGGGTACCGGCACGTAACGCACATAAGGCGCCAGTGCGACAAGCAGGAGAGACAGGAACCCTGCGGCAAAGATAGCCGACATTGGCGAAGTCGCGCCGCTTTCCGCGTTCAACCCAGAGCGCGTGAAAGACCCAGAGCCAGCGTAACACTGAAAGAAGCTGCCGGTGAGGTTGGACAGGCCTTGCCCCACCATTTCCTGATTTGAATCGTATGGTTCTTCACGTCGTATCGCGAAGGATTTGCCGATCGAGATCGCCTCGAGCAGGCCGATGCAGGCGACGGCTGCAGCAGACGGCAAGAGCGCGCCAATTGTCGCGAAGTTCAGGTCAGGTGCGCCGAATGCGGGCAGGATGGCACCCAAGGGCGCGAACATCGCCACGCCGGATGCACCCGCGCCGAGCAGGCCCGCGCTCAGCGATCCGACGACAAGCGCTATGATATAGCCGGGCAATCGGCGGCTGATGCGGGTGCAGGCGATCAGGCTGGCCAGCGTCACCGCCGCGACGATGATCGCATCAGGGTTCACGTCGCCGATGCCCGCGACTAGTTGCCCGAGCCTGTGAAGCACGCCGCCTTCACCGCCTGACAGGCCCAATGCCGGGCCAAGCTGCGAAACGCCAATCAGAACAGCGGCGGCGGCGGTGAACCCGACGATTACCGAATGCGAGATAAAGGCAATGAGCCCGCCAAGACCCGCAATCCCTGCGGCAAGTTGCAAAACACCGACAAGGAAGGTCAGCACAAGCGCTAAGGCGATGTATTCCGCGCTGCCGGGTATCGCGAGGCCGCTGAGCGAGGCGAAAAGCACCGCAGAAATCGCCGTTGTCGGCCCCGACACCATAACATTCGACGCCCCCCAGATCGCAGCGACCATGGTGACGATGATCGCCGTGAACAGCCCGTATTCGGGCGGCAGGCCCGCGATAATCGCAAAGGCAACGCCCTGTGGCAGCACGATCGTCGCATTGGTGAGGCCTGCCAGCGCATCGGCTTTCAGTGACGCCGCGGTCCTGTTGCGGAACCACGGCCGAACGGGCGAAAGCCGTCGCAACACTGCGCGTGCCTCTGGCATCCGCTCAAGGCGCCTTGCGGGTGGCTTTGGTCCTGATGTTCTTGGGGTCGACCGCGGCAAAAGCCTCGCGCAACTCCGCTTCATTGCGATACCCGATCAGAATGCCGGCTTTGGCCTCCCCAAGCGTGGTGTCGCGCTCTTCGATCCAAGCGTCTGACTTGGTCGTGCGCTGCGATAGCCGTCGCGTCCAGTCAAAGAAGTGCTGTTCCATCTGTGCGCTCACCTTTGCAAAGGCCGGATCGGCCCCCAGATCGGTAAGTTCATCGGGGTCGGTTTCAAGATCGTACAGCATCGGGCGGAAACCCTCTGCGAAGATATACTTCCAGCGCCCATCGAACAGCATCGTCAGTCTCGCGTCTCTGATTTCGACACCAAGCCGCCGCCTGACGTCGCGCATGGAATAGTCATACTCGGAAACCGCGACCTCGCGGATCGTATCGGCCTTGCCGTGCAGGATCGGCTGTAAGGCGCGGCCTTCGATGATGTGGGGAACCTCGGCGCCGCCGAAAAATTCGAGGATCGTCGGAACGACATCGATCGCCTCGGCCAGAGCATCGGAGCGAAGCCCACGGGTCGCGTCAGCCTCGGGGCTGGGGTCAACCACAATCAGCGGAACGCGGGAGGAGGCATCGTGGAACAGCTCTTTCTCACCCATCCAATGGTCACCAAGGTAGTCGCCGTGATCCGAGGTAAATACGATCATGGTGTCATCGGTCCGGCCCTGCTCGTCGAGGAACGCCATCAACCTGCCGATCTGGTCGTCGATCTGTTTGATGAGGCCCATGTAGGCCGTCAGAACCTTGGTTCGGGTGGTGTCATCGCAAAAGGCCTTGGACACGCGCTCTTCCGTGAAAGCCCCGTAGACAGGGTGCGGGTCGGTAAGCTCGCACGCGTCACGTACAGGGTCGAGGTGCGTTTCGGGGCCATACATGTCGTGATAGGGCGCCGGGACGATATAGGGCCAGTGCGGCTTGATGTAACTCAGGTGCAGGCACCAAGGTGTGTCACCGGCCTCGCCGATGAAATCCATGGCACGGTCGGTTATGTAGGGCGTTTCGCTATCTTCGTCGGCGGCACGTGCGGGCTTGTCGGCATTTTCCATGAACCATCCGCTGAGGATGTTACCGTCGTCGTCCTCGGCGCTGTTGGCAACGCTTTGCCATGGGTTCTCGTCCTGCCAGCCGCGGTCTTTCATATGGGCGTCATAGGCCGCATTGCGCGGGTAGCGTGGCCCGTCGGGGTGCAGCCCGTCGTCGCGCTCGTAAGGCTCGAAGCCGCATTGCGACACCAGCACGCCGATTTCGCTGTCGGGGGCAAGGCCAAGGCGGCGCATGCCTTCGACATCGGCTGTCATGTGGGTCTTGCCGCAAAGGGCCGTGCGGATGCCGAGCGGGCGCAGGTGATCGCCCAAGGTCATCTCGCCCACCTTCAGCGGGATGTTGTTCCAGGTGGAGCCGTGCGAGCTGACATAGCGCCCCGTGTAGAACGACATGCGTGAGGGCCCGCAGATCGGAGATTGCACATAGGTGCGATCAAACAACACGCCGCGTTCGGCCAGCCTGTCGATGTGAGGGGTGTGCAAATGCGGGTGGCCGGTGCAGGACAGATAATCCCAACGGAGCTGATCGCACATGATGAAAAGAACGTTCTTCGGCATAACCGCAAGTCACCTGTTTTCGGTGGTCAGGGCTGTGACGCCCTGACCATTTCAGTTCAACCGCGAGCAATCTCGGGAATGGTCACGCCCAGTTCCTCAAGCGCGCGCAATGCACCGGGGTGCAAGGGCATGTTGATGTCTGCAACTGCTCCTTCGGGCGAAATGGACTTGAGCCAGGGGGCGCTGTCCTGCATTTCGGCGACGCCTGCATAGAAGGCCTTGGTCATGTCGTAGATCATCTGCTCGTCAGCGCTTTCATTGGTGACGATGCCGACGGTGACGCGCAGCGTGGTGGTGTCGCCTTCGTTCTTCTGGTTGTCGCCGTAGACGCCCGCAGGCAGCGTGCCAAGGCCAAAGCCCGGACGGCCCGCCAGCGCTTTGACTGCTTCCGAGTCCAGCTGATCTTCGGGAATGCCGAGGAAGCGGATTGGGTTGGTGACGGCGATCTGTGTCAGAACAGGGCTCGGCGCGTTGGTCGGGTTGCAATAGACATCGAGATTGCCGTCCTGGAAGGATGCCGCGGCGGCATCCCAGCCCAGTTTGACTGCCTCGTAATCCGTGCCTTCCTCAAGGCCCGCGACGTCCTTGAACAGACGCTTCATCGTGGCAAAGGCGGCGCCGCCCGGAGGGCCGAGGAAAACGCGTTTGCCCTTGGCCTGTGCCAGCGTGGTGATGCCCGACGACTCGTAGACCGCGATGTGATAAACCCCCATCGGGAAGTTCAGAACCGCGCGGAGTTTCTTGGCCAGTTCAGGCGCTTCATCCATCTTAGCAAACATCGCCTTCTGGTTCGACATCAACGCGTGCAGCGCGGGCGATGTCATGCAGAGAGCGGTCTTGCCCTTTGCCACTTCAAGCACGTGACGGGTGGCGGCACCCGTGGCGTTGACCTGAATTTCATAGTCCGGCAAATCGCGATTGATGATGTTGGCGAAGGTCGTCATCACCAAGTTCGGGCTGGTGCCGGGGCCGAGTGTCGACATGCGCAAAAGCTCTTTGGCGAGTGCGGCACGCGGCAGCATCGTCAAGGCCGCCGCGGTAGCGGTTCCGGCCAGAACGGAACGGCGGTTCAGTGTGGTGGTTTTCATGGTAGGTTCCTCCCTGTTTTCATGAAATCTGTTGTTTTTGGTTTATTTCGAGCTGATCGAAATACATCAGACCCACCGCGGCAACGGCGGCGATCCACGATACGACCGGCCCGAAAAAGATAAGTGCAACCGCAAGGCTCAACCCAACAGGGACCATGTAGGCCTTGCCGCGGCGCGGATAGCAGGCACGCGATATCAGGATTGTGGCCAGCAGGACGAACAGAATAGACTGCGCCGAGTCGCCCCAGCCATACCCGGTTCCAAGCAACAGCGCGGGTTGGTAGATAAAGGCAAAGGGAATGACGAAGCCCGGCAGCGCGAGGCGCGACGCTTCGAGCGCTGTGCTCATCGGGCCTGATCCGGCGATTGGTGCCGCTGCGAAAGCGGCCAGCGCGACAGGCGGCGTGATCGCCGACAGAACGCCAAAATAGAGCACGAACATGTGGGTGTGAACGATCGGCACGCCCAACTTTTGCAGCGACGTGCCCATCACCAGAACGATGATGAGATAGGCGGGCACAGTCGGCATTCCCATACCAAGCAGAAGGCAGGCAACGGCCATCAGGATCAGCGACAGCAGCAACTGATCATCTGCGAGGCTGGACAACAGCGAAGCAAAGCGTAGCCCGACGCCAGTCAGGTTCAGCACGCCGATGACGATGCCAACCGCCCCGACGATGACCACGAGCTGCGCCGAAATCAGCCCAGCGGAGCGGATAAACCTGAGCCAGGCGGCGCGGTTGCGCAACAGATCGGGACGAATGGCAAACCCCATGACCGCGGCAAGGGAGAAGCCGACAAACCCGGCATAGGCTGCCGACGAGCCGCCCACCATGGTCGTCACGATACCAGCAAGGGACAGTACGAAAATGCCCATCTGAGCCATTTCGCGCCAGTTGAACGAGATGTCCGGGCGCGGTTCGTCAGCCAGATCCATGTTGCGCGCGGCGCTGGATATCGCGACAAAGAGACCGCTGTAGTAAAGCAGCGCAGGCACAGCCGCGGCTGCACAGATCGTCAGGTAAGGCACGCTTGTCACGTCAGCCATGATGAAGGCCACGGCCCCCATGATCGGCGGGGTTATCTGGCCGCCGCTTGACGCCGCCGCTTCCACGGCCCCCGCGAAACGTGATGAAAACCCTCGTTTCTTGATCAGCGGAATGGTTATGACGCCCGTGCCGACAACATTGGCCACAGCACTTCCCGAGATGGTTCCGAACAAGCCGCTGGCCACTGTGGCCGCCGCCGCCGGGCCCGAGCGCATGCGCCCCGTGGCCGCCATGGCAAGGCGGACAAGCACAACGTCAATCGCCAACAACTCAAGGAGCGACCCGAATAAAATGAAGATCAGGATGGTGGAAACAACCGTGGCCATCGGGCGCCCGAAAACACCATCGAAGGAAAACCAGAGAACTGTCATCAGCTCCTCGGTCGAGATGCCCGCATGCCTCAGGAAGCCCGGCGCCATATGCCCGAACGCGCCATAGGCCAGCACGGTGCCAGCCACCAGCGCCATGACCAGACCGACCGAGCGCCGCGTCATCTCTATCACTGCGAAAAGACCCAGAAGGCCCATCCAGATGTCGGTTGTCGTTAGAAAATAGAGACCGGTTTCGATCTCTTCGGCGGCCCGGAAATACTGAAAGACGCCGAGCGAAAGTGCGACAGCCGTGACCACAAGAAGCGTGCGATCAATCAGACTGCCAGACCTTCCGATAGCCGACAGGAGGATCAACAACCCACCCAGCAGCAACATGCCAACGCGCAGGTAAGAGTCCGAAAAGACACCAAAAACCGACACGTAAAGAACAATACTGATCGTGACGAGCGAAAGCGCCGTCACGACGAAGCGCAGGTACACTGGTGGTTTTGTTTCCGACATGCTGTCCTCCCTGGTGCGCCTTTTCCACTTGCCTCGATCTCCACTTCGAAGCGCGGGGCGCATGGTAATATGTATTGGACTTGCCTGTTTCAGTCGACTACGTGTTCCACTAGGTGAAACGCATCGAGATGACCAAACTCAACCGATCCATCGAACGCGGGCTTGACGTGCTTAGGGTTGTCCATACCTCGGGCGCCGTCTCGCTTGCCCAGCTTGCCGCGCGGACAGATCTGCCAAAGCCCACACTTTTGCGCATTTGCGCGACGCTGGAAGCCCAGCGCTGGCTGAGTCGCCGGAAAAATGACGGGCTCTATCAGATCGGTTCTGCCTTTCCGCGTGCCGACGGTATGCCGAAGCTGGTCGACCGCCTTGTTGCGGTGAGCAAAGATGAAATAGTGAAACTCTCCAACAAAGCCGGTCTGGCCGTCGACCTGGCCGCAAGTATTGGCGGAGGTCAGGTCGAAATCGTCGATTCCACTCGATCCTTCAGCGATCACGGCATTTTTCCGGATGCGGTCGGGTTCCGCCCCTCTCCGCTTTTTTCGGCGCTGGGACTCGCCTATCTCAATGCTTTGTCGGCCAGAAGCCGCTCGCAGGCTTTGCAGCAACTTGCCGAAACACTGCCGCGAGGGGATGCCTCGGCGTTGCCGCAACTTCCGAAACTGTTACAGGCAATTTCTCAAAAAGGGTATGCTGCGCGGGCCACCGGCCATTGGGGGCGGGCTGTCGACTACGGCGCATTGCCAGATGCCATTGCCGTTCCGATTATCGCCGGAACTGAGCCGGTTGGTGCGATCAATCTTGTCTGGAATGCCAACGACCACTCCATCGAAGACGTCGCCGAACGCCATCTCAGGAATCTTCGGGCATCAGCAAGGATCATCGGCGAAGCCTATAGCTCGCCCGAGTGATCGGGCACCTGTCATGATATGTTTCGGGCGTTTGGGTCAGCTCGCCTGAACAAGGTGAAGGTCCAGCCCCTTGCGGAAAGCTATGGTGTCAGACTGAGACGAGGCCAAGTAGTCTGGAGCGTTCGACGTTTTCATCTATGTCATTCAGCAGAACCTTCCCGGCGCCCATAGCGACAAAGCGGTCGCCCAGTTCAAAGGCGAAGTCGAAGAATTGTTCGACCAAGACGATCGCCATTTCACCCTGATCACGCAGTTTGGCGATGACCTCTCCGATGTGCGTGATAACGTTGGGCTGGATCCCTTCGGTCGGCTCGTCCAGCAACAATACCCGTGGTTTCGTGATCAGCGCGCGGGCAATGGCCAGCTGTTGTTGCTGCCCCCCAGATAGGTCGCCCCCCCGGCGCGCAGACATATCAGCCAGCACCGGAAACAAATCATAAATATGGTCCGGTATCGTGTGACTGCCCCGCCCAAGACAGGCGAAACCGGTTTGGAGGTTCTCCGTGACGGTCATCATTGGGAACACCTCGCGCCCTTGGGGAACATAAGCGATGCCGGCCTTGGCCGCCGTTACGGCATTATGCTTGCCCAGGTCCTGACCATCCAGCGTGATCGTGCCGCCCGAAATCGGGTGGCGACCTGCGATGGCTTTGAGCAAGGAGGTCTTGCCTACGCCATTGGTCCCCATCACGGCGGTTATCTCGCCCTGCTTTGCGGTCAGGTCAATGCCGTTCAGGATTTGGCTTTGTCCGTATTTCAGGGTCAGGTTCTTGGTCTCAAGCATCTTTTACCGCCCCAGATAGACGTCGATGACGTCTTGGTTTTGGGTCACGTGATCGAGGCTACCCTCGGCCAGAACCGATCCTTCGTGCAGCACTGTGACTTTGCAATTCAGGCGGCGGACGAACTCCATATCGTGTTCGACAACCACAACGGCGCGGGTCTTGGCGGCGCGTTTCAACAGCTCCGTCGTGTGTTCCCGTTCTGCGGGCGTCATCCCCGCTGCGGGTTCATCCACCAACAAAAGCCTTGGGTCCTGCGCCAGCAACATCCCGATCTCTAGCCATTGTTTCTGTCCATGGCTGAGCGCGCCGGACTGAAAATCAAGCGCATCCGTCAGACCGATTTCATCGCTAATCTCGCGGATACGCGTCTCGCTGTTGTCAGCTTTGCGGCTCAGCAAAACATCAAATGGCCCGCGAGGGTTCTTGAGCGCCATGGCAATGTTTTCGCGGACGGTCTGTGCCTCAAATACGGTAGGTTTCTGGAACTTCCGCCCGATGCCAGCCTGCGCGATCTGGCTTTCCGACATGCCCAGGATTGAATCACCGCGATCCCCGAACACGATCCGCCCTTCATCCGGTTTGGTCTTGCCGGTGACGATATCCATAAAGGTTGTCTTGCCCGCCCCGTTGGGGCCAATCACGGCCCGCAACTCGGGCTCAGCGATCTGGATCGACAGGTTGTTGATGGCGCGAAATCCGTCAAAGGTGACAGAAACGCCGGACACTTCGAGGAGGGTGCTCATTCCGGTGCTCCTTCTTCATCGCGCCAGGCACCTTTGTCGGGGCCATAATCCCCTTGGCGATCCACATCCGGTTTGCGCACCAGTGCGTCAAACAACCCGCCAATGCCTTTGGGCAGGAACAATGTCACCAACACAAACGAAACGCCCAGCAGCACCAGCCACCAATCCGTCCATCTGATTTCATAGAAGCCGAGATTGATATTGGGGGCTGACCCGCCCGTGAACCACGATGACAGCAGCGACACCACGGTCGCCCCGATCACCGCTCCATACAAGCGCCCGCGCCCGCCGATTGCCACCCAAACCGCCAGATAGATCGACGCGATGGGCGCGATTTCTGCGGGGTTGATGATGCCCGCCTGCGGATAATACAGCGCGCCCGCGATGCCCGCGACCATCGCCGTGATGGTGAAGACGAACAATTTGTAGTGTTCCACATGATAGCCCAGAAAACGCACGCGCGCTTCGTTGTCACGAATGGCGCGAATGACTGACCCGAATTTGCCGGACACCACATAGGCGAACAGGATATAGCCCATGGCCAGTGCCGCGGCAGAAGCCCAAAAGAACCACAGGGAAACGGTGGCTTGGCTGCGATCCTCTAATCCCGGAATATTTTGCAGGCCGGACAGGCCATTGTTGCCCCGCAAACCTGTGTCGTTCTGGAAGAAATACAGCGACAGCGCCAGTGTCATCGCCTGTGTCAGGATCGACAGGTAAACGCCCGTGACACGGCTGCGAAACGCCAACCATCCAAAAACCAGGGCCAGCAGGCCGGGCACCAGAACGACCGCCAGCAATTGCAGCGGCAGGCTTTGGGAAAACGCCCAGAGGGCCGGAAATTCAGAGCTGCCGACCACGCCGAAAATCTGCGTTCCAATCGCATCGGTGATCTCTTGGGGCGTTGAGGGCAGCGGGTTGGATTGTAACGACGTCACAACAATGCCTTCGGTGCGCGCATACATCAGCCACATGCCAATGGCGTATCCGCCAATCCCGAAAAACGCGAAGTGACCCAGCGACAGGATTCCGCAATAGCCCCAGACTACGTCCATGGCGATGGCAACCAGACACAGGCACAGCGTCTTGCCCAATGTCTTGAGGAATGACGTCGAGATGATACCCGCTCCGACAGACTCGCTTAGCACGGTGACAAGGATCGTGAAAATCGCGAGGGCTGCGAGGAACCAGAGGGCCGAAGGATTGCGGGCGATGAAGGTTTTTTTCATGATCTAATCCCCCGCCGCGCGGCCCTTGAGGGCGACGATCCCCTTGGGGCGGAACTGAATGAACAGGATCACGAACAGGATCATGTAGGTCTGCGCGGCCAGCGTGTTGGACGGGTTGAACCACTCGATGCCTTTCTGGGTGAAACCGATCAGCGAGGCCCCCGCCAGCGTGCCCCAGACGTTGCCAACCCCCCCGACCACAACGGTCATGAAGCTTTGAACGATGTAGTCTGACCCCATCTCGGATGTGACCTTGGCATAAAGCCCGATTGCCACTCCAGCGATCCCGGCTATGCCAGAGCCAAGTCCGAAGGTCATCATGTTGATCTTGTCTGGGTTGATTCCCATGCTTGCCGCCATGCCAGGGTTCTGGGTCACGGCGCGCACCTCAAGCCCCAGTCGGGTGCGCTTGAGGATGAACAGGATCAACCCGAGAAACAGTAGCGCCAGCACAAAGATCGCAATGCGAATATAGCTGATCTGCACGACGTCATTCAGGACCCACGCCCCCGCCAGCCAGTCAGGCGAGGTCAGCGGGCGGGCCTGCGTGCCAAAGATGTTCTTGGCCAATTGCTGCAGCACAATCGAAATCCCGAAGGTCGCCAGCAAGGTCTCAAGCGGACGGTGATACAGGTGACGGATCACCAACCGTTCCAACGCAACGCCCCCCGCAAAGGTGACTGCAAAAGCCAAGGGAAGCGCGATCAGGATCGACAGGGTGTAATCAGGCACAAACTGCTGCACCACATAGCCGGTGTAGGCGCCCATCATTATAAATTCGCCGTGGGCCATATTGATTACGCCCATCACGCCAAAGGTGATCGCAAGGCCAATCGCCGCAAGAAAATAGATCGAGGCAAGTGACAAAGCGTCAAGGGTCAGATCAATCGCCTGCCCCCCCGCCAGCATCGTGCCAATCGCCTTGTCTGCGTCTTCGGCAGCAGCTGTCACTTCGGGGTTTGGTTCAATGTAGGCTAGGTAAAAGGTATGCGCGCCGATGGCCGCGGTGCGGTCTGCTTCGGGAATAAATGGCGGTGCATCACCCGCTGCAACAAGCGCATCGTAGGCGGCGATCCGGGCGTTGTCGGTGTCGAGGGTTGCGACGTCAAACCCGGCGACCCTGCCGTCTGTTATGTTGGCAATCAGGCTCGCTTTGACGTCATCTGGCGTCACGGACGCGGGCGCAAGACCTGCTGCGATCAGTTGGGCATAGGCCTCTTGGGCGCTCAAGTCTTCACCCACGTCCAGAACCTTGGCGACGTTCGCATTTTCGGGAATTTTGGCCGCCACGAAGGCGCGCGTGGCGAGGATTTGACTGATAACACCGCGTGCTTCAACGCTCACATTGCCAGACAGGTCTTTTATCGCGGCGATACGCGCGTCAGGGTCTTCATCAAATTGCGCCGTCAACTGGCGTTCCAGTTGCTGTTTACGCGCCAGAATGTCCGCTTCAGGCTCTCCATCGATGCTGTCGCGCAGGGGGGCAAGCTGGTCGGCGGACGGGGCCCGCCCGATGGCGTCGAGCGCGGCTTGTCGGCGGGTGATGTCGGGATCAGACAACAAGAACTGAACCAATGCGCTGCTGATCACTCGACGCACGCCCGCGTTGGGCTTGGATTGGTTGAAGCCGTCGTCGTCGGCAACGGTTGTTTCTTCTCCGCTGTCCAGATCGGTCAGGATCAACCCGTCACCGTTTTTGACCGCGCTAAAGAAGAGACCATCGGTCTCGCGTTGCCAAATCGCCTTGTCACGCCAATCTTCCAGAAACGTCGGAATGCCGTCGACAGGTGCATCTGCCAATGCCGAGATCACCTTGTCGACTGTGCGACGGGACGGTTTAGCGATCGCCTCGGCGTTCTCTTGCAGAATGTCTTGTAGGGTTTGCGCCATCGAAGCGCGCGGCGCAATCAACGCAATGCAACAGAAAAGGCAAGCGAGCAGGAGACGCGGCATATCAGCAGGGCTTTCTGGGAGAGTGATGGACGGGCGCAGACTATGGCCCGCCCGCCCGAAGGTCTCTTAGTAGTTGGAAGTCAGCTGAACGCAGGTTTTAGTCTCGGTGTTGTACATTCCGCAGCCCAAGTCCTTCCAATCCGACTTCAGCACGGCAGATTCAGGCAGGAAGTCTGTCCATGCATCGCCCGGCACCGGCTCTGTCTGGCTGATGATGTCGAATTGTCCGTCTGCGGTGATTTCGCCGATCAGCACAGGTTTGGTCAGGTGGTGGTTCGGCAGCATTTTAGCCACGCCGCCTGTCAGGTTCGGAAAGGTTTGACCGTACATCGCGCTGCGCACAGCATCGACATCTGTCGTGCCAGCTTTGGTCACGGCCTGAACCCACATATTGAACCCGATGTAATGGGCTTCCATCGGGTCGTTGGTGACGCGGGTGTCATCGCCGGTGTAGGCTTGCCATTTTGCAATGAACGCTTTGTTCTCAGGGGTGTCAGCGGACATAAAGTAGTTCCAGGCCGCCAAATGACCGACCAGTTCGGACGTATCAAAACCGGACAGTTCTTCTTCACCAACCGAGAACGCAACGACAGGGATGTCATCAGCAGATACGCCAGCCGCTGCCAGCTCTTTGTAGAAACCCACGTTTGCATCGCCGTTGATGGTAGAGATGACGCCAACTTGGTTGCCGTCAGCCCCGAGCGCGACAACGTCACCTACGATGGTGGCCCAGTCGGAATGGCCAAACGGCGTGTAGTTGACGAAGATATTCTCGGGCGCGATGCCTTTGGAAATCAGGTAGCTTTTGAGAATATTATTGGTGGTGCGAGGGTACACATAGTCCGTCCCCAAGAGCGCGAACTGCTCGACGCCCAATTCCTCAAGGTAATAATCGACGGCTGGAATAGCCTGCTGGTTAGGTGCGGCACCGGTGTAGAAAACGTTCTTTGAGGATTCTTCGCCCTCGTACTGAACAGGGTAGAACAACAGCCCGTTCAGCTCTTCAATAACGGGCAGCACGGATTTACGCGACACCGAGGTCCAGTTGCCGAAGATCACATCGACTTTGTGAACCGTCAGGAGTTCGCGTGCCTTTTCGGCAAAAAGAGGCCAGTCAGACGCCGGGTCCACGACGACTGCTTCGAGCTCACAGCCCAAAAGCCCACCCGCTTCGTTCTGGCCCGCGACAAGCATTTGCATTGTGTCAGCCAGCGTTGTTTCCGAAATCGCCATGGTGCCCGACAAAGAGTGCAGCACGCCGACTTTGATGGTGCAATCCTGCGCTGCAGCGCCAGACGCGGCTGCGATCAGCGTCGTCGCAGAAATCGACGCAAGAAGTTTGTTGAGTTTATTCATAGGATTAGTCCCCCGGTTGGAGTTCGCTGCATCGCACACAAATCGTCTCTGTTTAGCCGACACTTAATTTGTCAGAGCGAATACGCAGCTTCATGTTGCTGCCGATGCGGGGGAGGCAATCTTGCACGAGCACACCCTTGCATGGCACTGGTTGCCCCTTTGGAGAGGCGATTGCCCCTTTGGTGGGGCAGGTGAAGGGTTGCTGCGATCCACAATGCTTGCAACTGCAGCATTTTTACTTGGCGCGCCTTTCGGCGGCTTCGCCTAATTGCGCCTCACATCCATGAAAAGTGCCCGCTTTTTGTGCGAACTGATGGCGCTTTATACCTAATTTGAGGGCAAGAACCCTGTTTTGGCATCGCCGCCGTGTCTGATTGTTTGGCCGATTCCGTGCCATCAACCGGGGGAATCCTTCGCACTTGCAGCAAAAAGATAGGCCGTCTCTCGGAGGTTGCGCAAGCAGAGAGGGCTTGGAAACGCAGGGTGCAGGATTTGGTCAACCTTGCTCTGCTTGCGCCTGATGTAGTGAGCGCCACCTCTGAAGGTGCGCAACCCGGCGGCCTCACCACAGACAATTTGCTCAAGACACGGTTCCCAGCGACCTGATCAGAACAGCGTACCCAGTTCGACTGGCTTTGAAACCACCAATTCTCCAAACTAGTACCGCCGCAAATGAAACCAGAGACTGGGGCCCGAAAACGGGTCTGAAAATGCTCTTTAAGGTGTCTCTGCTGAAACGGCCGCCGGCGAAGCCCCAAAAACAACTGCCAATAGCGTTGCATCGCGCCACTAAAGGGAAATCGGAGTATGCGTGGCGGAGGAGGTGGGATTCGAACCCACGGTGGGCGTAAACCCACGCCGGTTTTCAAGACCGGTGCATTCGACCACTCTGCCACTCCTCCGGTTGAGACTGCCTAAACTGCCGAGCGCGATTCTGAAAGTGGGGATATGAGCCTGGCGAGCCACAAAAAATCGCCTGCAGGGAAATGCGGTTTTAAGGCCCAAAAGACGAAATCAGGCTCCGCTGCTCACTCAGTGATCAGTACGGCGATGTTCGGGTGCGGACGACAGCTGATTTGCTTGGCGGCGTGCCTTTTCCGGATCGTTTGTGTGGTTAAGTGTGCCACGCGCCAGATGCGAGGGGAAATTCCGCCGAATAGCCAGCTCAGGCTTTCCATGATGGCCTTCTGTCGCTAGACTGTCTTCAAAGGTTCGGGGTTCGCGACTGCGGTCCCTGTGAGGATGTGCAGGAAACACCCGGATAACCGGGGGCGCAATCGGGCAGAGGAAACAGGCATGACCATCGTGCAATTTGGTAAGGCGGCATTGGCGCTGGGGCTGGTGTTGAGTCTCGCGGCTTGCGAAGAAGGCCAGGAATTCAATCTGTTCAAGAAAAAGCCCGAAAGCGAGGCTGGCACGGCAACGGCGCCCAAGCGTAGCGGCAAGACGGTCGAGCGCGATGTCGAGGCGCCCGAGGTCTTTCAGGTGACCGAAGCGGGTCTTTGGGATGGAAGGCCATCGCTTGGTGGCGTTTGGGTCGCGCATCCGGACGTGAAAGAGCCGGAGCGGGTATTGATCCGCAATGAAATCAATCAGAAATTCGTCGTCGGCGCGCTCTTTCGCCGCGAGCGCGAGAACCCCGGACCCCGGCTTCAGGTTAGTTCGGATGCGGCTGACGCGTTGGGCATGCTGGCGGGCCAGCCCGTCAAACTCAACGTGACCGCGCTGCGCAAGGAAGTGATCGAGGAAACCCCGGTGCCTGCGCCTGACACCTCTGAACTGTCCCCCCCGGCAGAGGTCGAAGCACAGTCGCTTGATCCGATTGCTGGCGCGGCGAAGGCCATTGACAGCGCCGACAGTGCGGCCAAGCCCGCTACGGCAGCGGTGGCGGCGACGCCCAAGCCGAAACCGGTGGCCAAGCCCAAGCCCGCATCATCGCTTGATAAGCCCTATATTCAATTGGGTATTTTCAGCGTCGAGCAGAATGCCAAGAACACGGCGACCGCGATGCGGCAAGCCGGGATTGTGCCGATGATCAAAAAGCAGACCCTGAAGGGCAAGACGTTCTGGCGTGTGCTGGTCGGACCGGCGACAAACAGCGCGGAACGGGCGGCACTGTTGAAAAAGATCAAGGCATCAGGCTTTACTGACGCATATGCCGTGACCAACTAGATCCGAGTCGTAATGCTGAACAAAACCCTTGTCGCCGCGGTGGCCTTTCTGGCCACCTGCCTGTTGTCGCTGCCTGCTGCTGCCTTCGATACCAAGGCGAGCTCGGCTTTCGTGGTGGATCAGACATCTGGCACGGTGCTGCTGACCAAGAACGCGGACAAGCCGCTGCCACCGGCCTCGATGAGCAAGTTGATGACGCTCTATGTAGCCTTTGAGGCGATCCGGGATGGGCGGCTTTCGCTGGGAGAAAAGCTGCCGGTGTCGCAACATGCGATGCAATACACGGGATCGACCTTGTTCCTCAAGGCAGGCGAGCGGGTCAGCGTTGAGGATCTCTTGCGCGGGATCATCGTACTTTCGGGAAACGATGCCTGCGCGGTGATTGCCGAAGCACTGAGCCCCGATGGCACTGAGGCCGGCTTTGCGCGATACATGACACAGCGTGCGCAAAAGCTGGGCATGACCAATTCGCATTTCGCGAATTCCAACGGCTGGCCCGATCCCGGCCAGCGAATGAGCATGCGTGATCTTGCCCTTTTGGCCAATCGGATCATCACAGACTTTCCCGAGTTTTACCCGATGTTTGCCGAGAAAGAATTTCTGTTCGACGAAAAGGAATCGCAGAACCGCTACAATCGGAACCCGCTGTTGGGCCTTGGGATCGGAGCAGACGGTTTGAAAACCGGGCATACGCAGGAAGCCGGTTATGGCCTTGTCGGTTCTGCGGTTCAGGGCGATCGCCGGATCATATTCGTCATATCGGGCCTTCCCTCGGCGCAGGACCGCGCGCATGAGGCCGAGGCGATCGTGAACTGGGCATTTCGCCAGTTTTCGGAAAAGAAGGTAATCGACAAGGGTGAGGTGATCAAACAGGCCGATGTCTGGATGGGAGAGGCGCCGAAGGTAGGCCTTGCTGCTGCGCGTGACATCAGCACGTTGGTGCCCGTGGCTGCGCAAGACAAGGTGAAGGCCGAGGTGATTTATCACACCCCGGTGCGCGCGCCGATCAAGAAGGGCGACGAACTGGGCGAGTTGATCATCAAGCCAGAGGGGCTTGAAGAGATGCGCGTGCCGCTGGTGGCCGATGCCGACGTGGCGCGGGGCGGTTTCATCGTTCGCGTCAAGACGGTGGCTGGCATCTTGCTCAAGCGGTTGAACGAAGGCCCAGAGGGCGCGCTTTGAGCAGAGACGGGACGCGCGCAAACGGGCGTTTCATCACGCTTGAAGGAATTGATGGGTCAGGCAAGTCGACCCAAGCGCAGGCGTTGCGCGACGCGCTTGAGGCGCGTGGGATCGAGGTTGTTCTGACACGCGAACCGGGCGGCTCTCCGGGGGCCGAGGATATTCGCAAGCTTGTCCTTGAGGGTGACCCGGACCGCTGGTCGGCCGAGAGTGAATTGCTTTTGTTCACGGCGGCGCGGCGCGATCATCTGGAACGCACGATCTGGCCTGCCTTGGCGGCGGGAAAGGTCGTGATCTGTGATCGCTTTGTTGACAGCACACGCATGTATCAAGGCCTCTCGCGGGGGGATTTGCGCGCCAAGGTAGATGCGCTGCATGACCTGATGATTGGCATCGAGGCTGACCTGACCCTGCTGTTCGACATGGACCCGGACCTGGGCCACGCACGGGCCAAGGCGCGCGCCACGGCAGAAGAGCGGTTCGAGGATTTCGGTGCCGAGCTGCAGGTGCGGATGCGGCGCGGGTTCCTTGAACTGGCGGCGGAATATCCCGGACGGTTCCATATCATCAAAGCGGGCCGCGATATCGCCGCTGTGTCAGCCGATGTGTCAAAGGTGGTGATGGCGCATCTGGCCGTGGAAAGCCCGGCGGGATGACAACTTCTGCACAGATCGAGCCGGATCGCGTCGAAGGAGCGCCGCATCCGCGCGAAACCGCCCGGTTGATCGGGCAAGGCGTGGCCGAAGCGGCTTTTCTCGACGCTTACAACTCGGGGCGGCTGCATCATGCGTGGTTGCTGACCGGGCCTCGCGGTGTGGGCAAGGCGACATTGGCTTGGGTCATCGCGCGCTTTCTTCTGGCCACGCCCGAGGCGCAGGAGGGCGGCCTTTTTGGTGAAGCGCCGCCTGCGCCGGACCGGCTCGACATTGCCGAGGACCACCCTGTCAGGGCGCGCATCATGGCGCTGTCGGAGCCGGGACTTTTTCTGCTCAGACGTGGCGGGACGGGGCGCGATCAGGACGAACGGGACAAGAATTTCGTCGATGGCAAAATCGCCGCCGATATCCTCGTGGGCGAGGTGCGCAAGCTGACCCGGTTTCTTGGATTGAGCGCGGCGGACGGTGGGCGGCGCGTTGTAATCGTCGATGCCGCCGATGAAATGAACACCTCGGCCGCTAACGCGCTGCTGAAGATGTTGGAAGAGCCGCCTGCCAAGACGACGATGCTGTTGATCTCGCATCAGCCCTCGCGCCTTTTGCCGACGATCCGTTCGCGCTGCCGCGAGTTGCGCCTGAAGCCGCTTGGGCAGGAGGACATGGCCGAGGCGCTGCGTCAGGCCGGAGCCGATCCGGGCGGACGCGCAGCGGCGCTGGCCGAAATTTCCGGTGGTTCGGTGGGCGAGGCAGTTCGGTTGATCAATCTGGGCGGGATGGACACCTATGCCGAGTTGGTCGGGTTGATCGGCACGGCGCCGCGCCTTGATCGACCACGCGCGCTGAAACTGGCCGAAAAAGCGGCGGCGCGTGGTGGCGAGGCGAAGCTCGATCTGTTGATCGGGTTGATCGAATTGCTTTTGGCGCGGATGGCGCGCGCGGGCGCTCTTGGCAGGGCCTTGCCCGAAGCGGCCGAGGGCGAGGCGGCACTGTTCGCCCGGCTTTCGCCCGATGCTTACCGTGCCCGCAAATGGGCCGAGCTGGCCGAGGAACTGGGTCCACGTATGCGGCATGGACGGGCCGTCAACCTTGACCCTGCCGCGCTGATCCTTGATACGATTCTGAGGATTAGCGACAGCGCGGGCTGATGCCCCGAATGGACGATATGACCCAGACCGATACCCCTCTACCGCAGATCACCGACAGCCATTGCCATCTGGATTTCCCTGACTTCGAGGGCGAGCTTGACGAGGTGATCGCGCGCGCCGCCCGTGCGGGTGTGGCGCGGATGGTGACGATCTGCACGAAATTGAAGAACATCCCGCAGGTGCAGGCAATCGCCGAGACCTATCCGAACGTGTTCTTTGCGGGGGGGACGCACCCGATGAGTGCGGCGGATGAACCGTTGGCGACGGTGGATGAACTGGTCGCGCTGGCCAGTCATCCGAAATTCGTGGGCATCGGCGAGACCGGCCTTGATTACCACTACACCGCCGATAGCGCGGACGTGCAGCAGGAAAGCCTGCGCATCCATTGCGCCGCCGCGCATGAAACGGGTTTGCCCTTGATCATCCATGCCCGCGCCGCGGACGAGGACATGGCCCGTATCCTGGCCGAGGAACATGCCAACGGGGCCTTTTCCTGCGTGATGCACTGCTTTTCATCCGGTCCGGAACTGGCACGAGCCGCGCTCAATCTGGGGTTCTACCTGTCGATGTCGGGCATCGCGGCCTTCCCGAAAAGCCAAGAGGTGCGCGATATCTTTGCCGCCGCGCCGGTGGATCGCATTCTTGTCGAAACCGACAGCCCTTACCTTGCCCCGCCGCCGCATCGAGGCAAACGCAACGAGCCGGGCTACACCGTGCACACCGCCCGCGTCGGGGCCGAGCTTTACGGCATGGACTATGCCGATTTCGCCCGTCAGACCGAGGCGAATTTCGAACGCCTGTTCGCGAAGGTCGCACAGTACAAGGCTGCTGCATGATGGCTGAACTGCGCTTTACCATTCTTGGCTGTGGCTCGTCGGGGGGTGTGCCGCGGCTTGGCGGGCATTGGGGCGATTGCGATCCCGAAAACCCGAAAAACACGCGCCGCAGGTGTTCCATGCTGGTTGAGCGGGTCGAAGGGGATGCCATCACCCGTGTGCTGATCGACACCTCGCCCGACCTGCGCCAGCAATTGCTTGATGCCGAAGTGGGCGAACTTGACGGCGTGGTCTGGACCCATGGCCATGCCGACCACGTGCATGGGCTGGATGACTTGCGCATGATCGTGTTCAACATGCGCAAGCGGCTTGATGTCTGGGCCGATGGCGACACCCAGAATGACCTTTATTCCCGTTTCGGCTATGCTTTCACGCAGCCCGACGACAGCCCCTATCCGCCGATCCTGAACATGCATACGATCAAAGGTGACGTGGTGATCGAAGGCGCGGGCGGGGCGCTGACCCTGACGCCTTTCAAGGTGAACCATGGCTCGATTGATGCGCTGGGCTTTCGCATCGGCGGATTGGCCTACCTTCCAGACGTTGCGCAGATGACGGATGAGGCATGGGCGAAGGTCGGGAACCTCGACATCTGGGTGCTGGACACGCTGCGCCGCACGCCGCACCCGACGCATTCGCATCTTGAACAATCTCTGGAGTGGATCGAACGCGCCGCGCCGAAACGGGCGGTGCTGACCAACATGCATATCGACCTTGACTACGACGAGTTGCGCCACGAGACGCCGGATCACATCACCCCCGCTTACGACGGGATGGTGCTGACCTTGCCCGCCTGATCCATGGAGGCGCTGCTTGAAGTCGTCCTGCCGGTCTTTCTTGTCATCGGCTTTGGTTACTTAGCCGTCTGGAAGGGGTTTTTCAGCGATGAGGGCGTAGATGGGTTGATGAAGTTCACCCAGAACTTCGCGGTTCCGGCGCTTCTTTTCGCGGCCATTTCGCGATTGGATCTGGGCGAGGCTTTCAACTTTAACCTGATCCTCAGCTTCTACACCGGCTCAATCACCAGCTTTACCGTGGGCCTTTTGGGGGCGCGCTTCATTTTTCGCCGGGACTGGGAAGAGACTGTTGCCATCGCGTTTTGCTGCCTGTTTGCCAACTCGCTGATGTTGGGCCTGCCGATGACGGAGCAGGCCTATGGCTCCGATGCGCTGGGCCCCAACTATGCCATCGTCGCGCTGCATTCCCCGTTTTGCTACGGCCTTGGCATCACGGTGATGGAGATCGTTCGCGCGCGTGGGCAAAGCATGGCAAAGCTGCCCGCGACGGTGGCCAAGGCGATGTTTCGCAATGCGCTGATCATCGGGATCGGGTTGGGCTTCGTGGTCAATTTCAGCGATGTGGAGCTGCCACTTGTCATCACCCACGCCGTTGATCTGCTGGTGCGCTCGGCGCTGCCGGTGGCGCTGTTCGGCATGGGCGGCGTGATGGCGCGCTACAAGCCTGAGGGCGACGGCAAGGTCATCGCGATGATCGTTCTGAGTTCTCTGATCCTGCATCCGGCGGTCGTCTGGTTCATGGGCAGGTCGCTGCATCTGACCCAGGGTGAGTTCCGCTCGGCGGTCCTGACCGCGTCGATGGCACCGGGTATCAACAGCTATGTCTTTGCCTCGCTCTATGGCAAGGCGCGGCGGGCGGCGGCCTCGGGGGTGCTTATCGGCACAGCAGTTTCGGTGCTGACCGTCTGGCTGTGGCTCGCCATCCTACCGTAGCTCTCTTGATCTCGCGCATTGCCGGAACGGTACATGCGGTTATCATAGGCTCTCAACCTATTCGAGGGCGGCCTATGGCAGATGTGACAACCCCCGAGATTGCCTACGAAGTTCGCGGATTAACCAAAGTTTATGGTGAAGGCGCGGCGGCCGTGCATGCGTTGCGGGGTGTGGATGTGGATGTGCCGCGCGGCGAAATCGTTGTGCTGCTTGGGCCATCGGGCAGCGGCAAGTCAACGCTTCTCAATATTCTGGGCGGGTTGGACAGGGCGAGCGGCGGCACGGCGCAGTTCGAGGGACGTGAACTGACCGAGATGAGCGATACCGACTTGACCCGATACCGTCGCGATCACGTCGGCTTCGTATTCCAGTTCTACAACCTCATGCCCAGCCTGACGGCCTATGAAAACGTAGAACTGGTGACCGAGATCGCCCGCGATCCGATGGACCCGGGCGAGGCGCTTCGCCTCGTCGGGCTGTCCGAGCGAAGCCACCATTTTCCGGCACAGCTTTCGGGCGGTGAGCAGCAGCGCGTTGCCATTGCCCGCGCCATTGCCAAGCAGCCAGAAGTCCTGTTTTGCGACGAACCGACCGGTGCATTGGACAGCACCACTGGGCGTGCCGTGCTCGAGGTGCTGCGGCACGTCAACGAAGAGTTGGGCGCGACAGTCATGATCGTGACCCACGCGGCGGCGACGGCGCAAATGGCCGACCGTGTCATCCATTTCGCGGATGGCGCAATCCGGGACGTGATTGAAAACAAGGACAAGCGCGCTCCTTCCGAGATCGAATGGTAAGCCCTCTTGATCATAAACTTCTGCGCGATCTTATGCGTATGAAAGGGCAGGCGGCTGCGATTGCCGCAGTGATCGCGATGGGCGTCCTTTTGCAGGTGATGATGGGTGGACTCGTCAACACGCTGGAAGAGACCCGTAAGGCGTATTACGACCGCTATCGCCTTGCGGATGTGTTTGCGTCAGTGACCCGCGCGCCGGAACGCATGCTTGACCGGGTTGCAGAGATCCCGGGCGTGGCCGGCGCCGAGGCGCGCATCACCGGAGGCGCGCTGATTGACATCGCGCAGGGTGAGCTTCCGATCCGCGCGCAGGTTGTTTCGTTGCCCGATCTGGGTCGTCCGCGCCTGAATGACTTCTATCTGACCCGTGGGCGGGCGCCCGATCCGGGGCATGACGACGAGATCATGCTGCTCGAAGGCTTTGCGACCGCGCGTGGCCTTTCGCCCGGAGATCGGCTCGTCGCCACGATGAATGGCGCCAAGCGCGCGTTTCGCATCACCGGATTGGCACAAAGCCCTGAATTTCTTTACACCACAGCGCCCGGCGAACTGGTGCCCGATGATACCCGCTACGCCGTGATCTGGATGCGCCAAGCGGCGCTTGCCGCGGCCTATGACATGCGTGGCGCCTTCAACCAGGCGCTTGTCGTGCTAGACCATGGGGCCGAAGTGGATGGCGTTGTCGATGCGCTTGACCGACTGCTTGATGACTACGGCGCGTCGGGGGCGTATGGCGTGGCGCTACAGGCCTCCAACAGGTTCGTCACGCAGGAAATCGAGGGGCTGAGCGCGGTTTCGAAAGGCATTCCGCCGATCTTTCTCGCCGTGGCGGCCTTCCTGCTCTACATCGTGATTTCGCGGATGGTGCAGGCCGAGCGCGAGCAGATCGGACTGCTCAAGGCGTTTGGCTATACCGGCTGGGAAGTCAGCCTGCATTACCTGAAGTTCGTGCTTCTGATCGCGATCATCGGCGCGGTGCTGGGATCGATCGGAGGGATTGCCACCGGCCGTGCGATGGCGGGGTTTTACCAGCTTTATTTCAAGTTTCCCTTCATCGTGTTCCTTCTCGATCCCAAGAGTTTTCTGATCGGCTTTGTCGTTTCAATTGCGGCGGCTTCGGGGGGCAGTTTGTTCGTGTTGCGCCGTGTCTTTGCGCTGACGCCCGCCGTGGCGATGCGCCCGCCCGCCCCCGTGGATTACTCCGGCTCGCGGCAAATTGCCGGAGTGCTCAAGCGATTTCTCGATCAGCCGAGCCGCATGGTCCTACGGCGGATTCTGCGCCATCCGGGGCGCACGGCCGGATCGGTGATCGGGATCAGCGCGGGGATGGCGCTGTCGGTCGCCTCGCTGACCCTGATGCACGGGTTCGAGCGTACGATCGACGTCACTTTCACCGAACTGGACCGGTCAGACATGACGCTCAGCTTCATCCAACCTATTTCGCAGAATGGGGCCTATGCATTGGCACGTGTACCCGGGGTCTTGCATGTCGAACCGGTGCGAGAAGTGCCCGCGATCCTGCGCAATGGGCTCAAGACATATAATGGTGCGCTCAATGGGCGTGTGGCGCATCCGATCCTTGGACGCGTGGTCGATGACAACACCCGCCCAATTGCGATTCGGGCCGATGGGGTGATCGTCGCGCGCTCACTTGCCGATATTCTTGGCCTCGAAGCAGGCGATACCCTGACGGTCGAGGTGCGCGAAGGCCGCCGCCCGGTCTTGCGCCTGCCTGTGATCGAGGTGGCCAACACGTTGATGGGGGCGCCGGTCTATATGCGGATCGACGCGCTGAACCGGGTGCTGAAAGAACCGGGGCGCATCTCGGGGGCCTATATCACTGTCGATGAAGCCCATGAAAAGGGTATCATACAGGCGATCAAGGGGATGCCGAAGGTGGCGGGCGTTTCGCAAAAGGAAAGCGCCCGGAATTCGCTTGAGGAATTGATGAACACTGGGCCGGGTTTCATGCGCTATATCATGACGATCATCGCCGGGATCATCACCTTTGGCGTGGTCTACAACGCCGCCCGCATCGCCTATGCCGAGCGCGAGCGTGATCTCGCCAGCCTGCGTGTGATCGGTTTCACGCGGGGGGAAGCGGCTTTCGTGCTACTTGGGGAAATGGGGGTGGTCACCCTTCTAGCGTTGCCGCTGGGGCTGGCGATGGGCTTTGCTATAGCGCATGCGATGGTGTCGCGCTTCTCGACCGATATCTACCAGATCCCGGTGGACTTTTCGCCCAGTGCCTATGGCGCGGCGCTTCTGGCGGTGCTGATCGCGACGCTGATCTCGGGATGGTTGGTGAAGCGCGATCTGGACCGGGCGGATCTGGTCGCGGCGCTGAAGACGCGGGAATGACAACAAGGGGTAAGCCAATGGCACGCAAGAAGCATTCGAGAGCGATTTTCACCGCCGGGCTGTTCATCGTGGTGGTGGTGGCACTGGCCTACGCATTCTGGCCACGACCCTTGTTGGTGGATATCGGCACGGTGGCCCGCGGGCCGTTGACGGTGACCATCGACGAAGAGGGGCGTACGCAGGTGCATGACAGCTTTATCGTCTCGACGCCAATTGCCGGGCGGCTCTTGCGCGTCAACGTGGAGCCGGGCGACGAGGTGGAGAAGGACAAGACGGTGGTGGCGCGGATGCTGCCCTCCAACCCTTCGCTTCTGGATGCCCGCACGCGTGAGCAGGCCGAAACCAATGTCAGTTCCGCCGAAGCGGCGCTGCGTGTGGCGCAGGCGGATGTGAACCGGGCGTTAGCTGATCGCGACCTTGCCGAGAGTAATTTGGCGCGCACTCAGAAGCTGTTTGACAGTCAGATCGCCAGTAGCGCCGCTCTGGAGCGGGACAAGACGATGGCGCGACTTGCACAAGCCAATCTGGATACCGCGCGTGCGACGATCTCGATGCGGGTGGCTCAACTCAACAATGCCAGCGCACAGCTCATATCCTTTGATGACAAAGCGCTTGCCTCAGTGTTGAAACTCCGACCCGAAGACATGATCCCCATCACGGCCCCCGCTTCGGGCGTGATCCTTCAGGTCAAGCAGCAGAGCGAGATCACGCTGCCAACGGGCGCGCCCATCGTCGAGATCGGTGATGTCACGCGGGACCTTGAAATCGTGGCTGACCTACTCAGCACAGACGCGGTCAAGACCGCATCAGGCGCGCGGGTGATCATCGACAACTGGGGTGGAGACGCCCCGCTCGAAGGCAAGGTCGCGCGGATCGCGCCATGGGGGTTCACCAAGTATTCGGCTTTGGGCGTCGAGGAGCAGAGGGTACAGGTCACCATCGATTTCGCCGACCCGCCCGAGGCCCGTGCCGGGCTTGGCCATGGGTTTCGAGTCGAGGTGCGAATTGTGGTCTGGCATGACGAAGATGCGCTGATCGTTCCGTCTTCGGCCTTATTCAGAGAGGGCGAAGATTGGGCGATATTCGTGGTGACGCCGGAGGGCCGCGCTGAGCGCAGAGTGGTGACACTGGCCGCCAACAACGGCGTCGAAGCAGCGATCGCCGAAGGCGTCAGCGAGGGCGCGCAGATCGTGCTTTATCCGTCAGCGGCCCTCACTGATGGTGCTCGGGTGGCACAACGCGGCGCAGAGGGCTAGCGCGGCTTACATCAGCCCCAGTTGTTCCAGCGTTTTCTGACCCGCACGGGGGTGTGCCAGCGGGCCGAACGCATCAGGCGTGCCGATATGGGGAAAAAGCGAGAGGAACAGCGCGCGCGTGTTCCCGGCCATATCGCGCAGCAGGTTAGCGCCGGGATGATAGCTTTCCACCTCGAGCCCGGCTGTCCGAATGATCGCATGATGCGGCAAGCAGATGTGATACAGTGAAACCGGGGTTTGTGGCGTGATTTCGATCACGTTCATACCATCCAGAAAGGCGCGTGCGGGGGTCAGGATGTTCGCCTGCATCGCCATTTCGCGCATCTCGGAGGGGGTTCGCAAAAGCCGTGCACCGTGACCCAGAACCAGATCCGGCATAGGTCGCGCAAGTCCGAAACTATCCGCCATGATCCGGGTGAGCTTCAGGCGCCGCTGATCGTCAATCGGCGCGCTGGGCACCAATGTCATCCGGCCAATCCAGATGACCGGCTGTGGCGCCCCATCCGTTGTGATCAGCATGCCCGGTTCAAGATCCTCGATGGCGCAAGGACCATCGATCGTGCCGATCATCGTGCCGCGTGCAAAGGCTGAGAAGGCGGCTTCGAACGCATCCGTGGCGGGCGCGATATGCTGTGATTCCTGCACCGACCCGTCCGAGGCGAGAGACAGCACCTCGTATTTTCGCATGAGAGAGCGGCGGCGCGCCGGTGTCGAGAGAGAGGGCGCAGCCGCCGGAGGGATGGACGGAAGAGAAGAGAGAGAACCGCCGCGAGGGCGGACAAAAGTTTCTGTCTTGTTGACCGCCGCGGCGGCCTTCATCGGGGGCGTCATATGCGTCACCTATCATCAGGCGTCACATCCGCGTCGGCCCCCACCGACAACAACAGAAGGACTTAGTTACGAACCAGTCCTTGCTAAATGCGCTATCTTTGCAGGATTTGTCAAAAAACAGAATGAATTCGCCGCCAACCCGGGTTCAATGCCGGGTGGCGGCGCGAAATTGTTTCGATCTGGTGGCCGAGATTGCCACAATTTGATTCGGTTTGTTCGCGATCAGGCGCTTTTGATCCGTTTCACCGGTGCACTTCGGCTTGAGATGAAGGTAGAACGACGCGCGCCGCGCTGCCACGGCAGGGCAGGCGTTTCCGTCTTGGCGGTTTCGATGGCTGATTTGATCCAACGGCGCTGTTTTTTCATTTGTCTCGTCTCCTGCCTGTCGCCCATTTGAACTGGGCTGCTTGTGCTCTGAGGCATGTATGACGGGGGATTGGGGCCGCTCTGGGTCGGAATATGTGTATTTTTGGAAAATTGGATTCGATCAACGTCCGGAATGTGGCGAGGTCGCGTCAGCAGCGGAAAGCCAACAAAGCCAAGGATTTGAGGTGAATTTGAGATCAATCCCGGCAGGTGGACAGGTATTGTTTCTGCCGCAATTGGGCAAGACCATGGCAGGACCGGGATTTCAGGCGCTGATCACCGAGATCAGCCGGCCATAGTCAGCTTCGTCCTTGTGGCAACTGCGGCGATAGGAAAAGAACTTCGCCGCGTCGGAATAGGTGCAATGGCCGGTCCATTCCGCTGCGCCCACGCCCGCGCTGCGCAAGCGATAGAGACCATAGGACGGAAGGTCGAAATGCATGCGGTCGCCTTCGCCGCCGGCAAAGAAGCGGCCGCTCTCGGGGTCGTCATCCATGAAGCTTTCAAAGAATTCCGGGCCCACCTCGTAGGCGCGCTGACTGATGCTAGGGCCGATCACGGCGCGAATGTTTTCCCGTTTTGCGCCAATGGCTTCCATCGCTTCCAGCGTGGCCTCGAGCACACCGGCGCGCGCGCCTTTCCACCCCGCATGCGCGGCCCCGACGACCCCTGCTTCGGCGTCCGCGAAGAGCACTGGCTGGCAATCGGCGGTGAGGATGCCAAGCGCGAGGCCCGGCGTGGCGCTGACCATCGCATCGGCCGTGGGCTTGCCCTTTGGCGCGGCATCGAGCGTGACGACATCGGGTGAGTGAACCTGATCGAGAGACACCAGATCGTCGAGGGTGACGCCCAGATCCTCGGCCACGCGGGTCCGGTTCAGGCGCACGCAATCGGCGAGGTCGGATGAGCCGGGGCCGCAGTTTAATCCTTCGAAAATGCCCGAAGAGGCGCCGCCCTTACGCGTGTAAAAACCATGCCCGAAAGGGCGCAGGAGCGGGGATGTGATCGCGTCGAGGGTCATGTGATCCGGTGTCGTCTCATGGGTCCAGCCCGGGGGGCGGGGCGCTGCCTTCGGGATAAAGGCCCAGCACTTTGAAGAGCGTCCCCATTTCCGAGGGGTGCGTCAACCGGCGATGTGCGGCGATGTGTTGATCGAGGGCATCGCCCGCAAGGTGGGATGCCAGGGCCTGTGCCCGCGGCGCGATACCCAGCCGTTCGAGAAACACCCCTTGCGGGGTGAGCCGGGTATGGCGGCAGGGTGCGGCGCGGGCGATCAGTTCGAAATCGACATGCGCCGTGAGGTCGCATTCTCCGGGCTTTTCCAAGGGGTTGACGGGTTCGTGTCCGTGCAGCGCCTGAAAGGTATCGCCAAGCGAGCGCCAGTCGCCATAGTCGATCAGGAGAGCGGTGCCGCCGTTCTGTGCAAGGCGTGCGCCGATGGCCTGAGAGATCGCGGTGGCGGTGGGACAATCTTCGACAAGGTCGCCGTCGCGCGTGTCGGCCAGGCGGTGATCGAGAGATGGCACGCGTGTTGCGGCGGCTTTGCCGAAAGCGAGCACGCCGTCGCGTAGGCCGATGTGACGCTCTTCCCAGAGATCGCCGTTGCGGATGTATTGGCGGATGGGCAGCGCGTCGAAGAATTCGTTGGCGATCAGGAAAAGCGGGGCCTCGGGAAGGCTATCGATGCGGTCGTGCCAATGCGGGGCGAAACCGGCAAGCGTTTGGGATTGCACGGATTTCAGGTGAGGTGAAGCCTCGACTAAGTGCACCTCGGCGGCGGCGTGAAAGCCCGGCACGGCGCGGGTGGCGCGCAGGGCGTCGGCCATGAGGGTGCCGCGGCCCGGCCCAAGCTCGGCCAGAACGAAGCGGGCGGGGCTGCCTTGGTTGATCCACGCCTGTGCGAGGCAGAGGCCGATCAGTTCGCCGAACATCTGGCTGATTTCCGGGGCGGTGATGAAATCCCCTTTGGTTCCAAAGGGATCACGGGTGGCGTAGTAGCCGAATTCCGGATGGAACAGGCATTCGGCCATGTATTCGGCAAGGGTGAGGGGGCCGCGCGTCTGGATCAGCCGATGCAGTATGGGGGTGAGGCCGCTCATGCAGGGGTGGGGCGGCGGGCGCGCAGCAGCAGGTAAAGGCCGACGAGGATCATGGGCAGTGAAAGTAGTTGGCCCATGGTGATGCCGTAACCACCTGAGTGGAGGATGTAACCCATTGGATTTTCTGGGCTTATGAACTGTTCGTCGGCTTGGCGGAAGAATTCGACGAAAAACCGCGCCGCGCCGTAGCCAAGGAAGAAGGTGCCGGAAACGAGCCCCGGCGCCTTGAACCCATTGCGCGCGAAAGCCAGCCAGAGGAGCAGCAGTCCGAGCAGCAGACCTTCCAATCCTGCCTCGTAAAGCTGTGACGGGTGGCGCCCGCAAATCCCTGTTATATCAGGGCAATCTTGCGCTGCGGCCCCCGGGAAAGCGACCGCCCAAGGCAGGTCTGTGGGCCTTCCCCAAAGCTCTCCGTTGATGAAGTTTGCGACCCGTCCGAGCAGCAATCCCCAAGGGACGCCGAGGGCGATGGCGTCGGTGAGGGGGAGTTTGGGGATGTTGTGTCGCAGGGTGAAGAGCCATGCGGCGATGACGACCCCGAGGAAGCCGCCGTGGAAGGCCATCCCCCCCTCCCAAACCATTGGAATATGGGAAGGATTTTCCAAGAAATAGCTTGGGTTATAGAACAGCACATAGCCGATTCGCCCGCCGAGGATGATGCCGAGGATGATCCATGTGACCAGATCGTCGAGCTTTTCGCCGCTGATCGGGGGGGTATCGGCGGGCCAGAGGCGGGGTTTGCGCAGGGCGTGGACGGTCAGCCGCCACGCGATGATGATCCCCAAGATGTAGGCGAGGGCATAGTAGCGCAACGCGATATGTATCCCGAAAAGATCGAAGGAAAACAGCTCGCGAGAGATATCGGGGAAGGGGATCAGGGCGCTCATGCCACGGGTTTTGGGGCCAGAAGCACGGGGAAGTCAAGCTTGCGCCGCGCCCTTGCCACCCCCATATAGGAACGCAACGTAACGTGGGCCGACCCGGGGGATCCATCATGCAGACTCGCAACAAGTTTTTCGACGATATGAGCCAACTCATGACCAACGCGATGGGCGTGGCCCAGGGCGCGAAGGATGAAGCCGAAACGGCGATGAAATCCCTTATGGACAGGTGGTTGGCCGATCGTGACTTCGTCACCCGCGAGGAATTCGACGCCGTGCGCACCATGGCCCAGAAGGCCCGCGAAGAGAACGAAGCGCTGAAGGCACGCATCGCCGCGCTTGAGGAAAAAGCAGGCGACTGAGCCGCTTTTCCGACCTTCCATTAACCTTTTCAGGGCCGCGAAAACGGCCCTGTCTGCAAAGCGTATGGCATCCGCCTGCATTCTGTCGGGCGCGAAATCGCGATTTTCGCGATTTGGCCGTTCGTTAGGGGAGCGGGCGCTGATCGCGAGGGATGCGCAACGCTTTTCGGGATTTTGCCGCGATGACGCTTTGCTGAGATCGGCTCAATCGGTCGCATGAAACGGGGCGCTGGGCTGTGGCGCTCTTTTCGAGATGCTGCTAGCAGGGCGCTGCGTTTTGTTGCGACTGAGGGGACGAGAGATGTTCTATTGCGTGTTGAGCGGGCGGGCCGAAGAGGGCGCGTTGGAGGCCAGTCTGGTCGAGACCCTGCGCAATGCCTTTGGCGGCGGCGCGGCCCGCTGGCTGGCGGCGGGCGAGGCGGCGGAGTTTCCGCTGGAGACCCGGCCCGGCAATTTCGAAGAGGTGCGGGCCGATCTGCAAGAGATGCAGGTGGACGTGAACCTTGTGTCCGCGCAAGGGCGACGCAAGCGGATGCTGCTGGCCGATATGGACAGCACGATGATCCGGCAGGAATGCATTGACGAGTTGGCCGAGGAGGCCGGGGTCGGCGCGCATGTGAAAGAGATCACGGCGCGGGCGATGAATGGCGAATTGGATTTCGAAGGCGCGCTGACCGAGCGGGTCGGGCTTTTGCGCGACCTACCGGAAAGCGTGATCGCGAAGGTTCTGGACGAGCGGATCGAATTGATGCCCGGCGGGCGCGCACTTGTCGGCACGATGCGGGGCGCGGGCGGTTATGCGGCGCTGGTGTCGGGCGGGTTCACTGCCTTTACCGCGCATGTGGCGCGTGTGCTGGGCTTCGATGAAAACCGGGCGAACACGCTGTTGGTGGAAAACGGCCGCCTGACCGGGGATGTGGCGCGGCCGATCCTTGGGCGGCAGGCGAAGGTCGAGGCGCTGGAACAGATCACGGCGCGGCTCGGGATTTCCGAGGCCGATGTGATCGCCGTGGGCGATGGCGCGAATGATCTTGGCATGTTGGGGCGGGCCGGAATGGGCGTGGCCCTGCATGCGAAACCCAGCGTGGCGGCAGAATGCGACCTCAGGGTGAATTTCGGGGATTTGACGGCACTGCTCTATGTGCAAGGGTATTCGAAATCGGAATTTTCTGTGTAAATCATTAGCCGGGCTTCTGCGTAAATGTCAGGGCCGTGGGCTGGAATTTCGGTTTTGCTTGATCGGTGAGACGGACAGGGGGAGTGGACCCTGACAATCCCGGATCAGGTCAGATCGCGGCGATGGCGCCGCCCGCTGTCAGCCACCAAGCGGTGGCCAGAAGGGCGAATTTATACAGTCTCATTGGATGTTCCTTACTCATTAACTTTGCTCGATAGGGTTTGCCTGTGTCCGTTCTTTGACGGCTTCAGGCGGCGAAGGTCGACTCGTTGGTGTGGGTTGGCACGCTTGGCACGGCGCAGATCGCGTCGCCCTTGAGAAGCGATGTGACCATCTGGCCTTCGTCGGTGTCCTTGATGGCGTAACCGTAGCCGCGCAGGCGGAATTTCCATTCGCGCTCTGAGAGCGACATGGTTTTTTCCCGAAGGACGATGTCGCAGACTTTGGCGGTCAGGTCGTGGTCGATCTCTTGATGTATCATTTGTTGCCTCGTTGAAAACTTACTGTTGATGAAATGAGGATGAATGCGACCTGTGGCAGGGATTTGTTCATGATTGGGAAATTTAGGGCGCGAAATCGCATGATTGGCCCGGATTGCGCCACAATTGTTTAGGTTGTGGAAACGATCGCGCGGAAATTTCTAGGTTGTGCTAGGATTGTTTCCAAAGTTGTCGCCGTGCCGTGCCGCAATTGATCCGTTTCACGCGGCGCGACGTATGACAGGTAAACTTGCTGGAGGTTGCCGCCATGTTTCGAATTACCTTGTTGAGCGTTCTGATCCTGTTCGGGATGCAGTTGCGCGCTGCTGATCTCGACACCCCGTTTGAGGCGATGGAGGGCGGTGAGCTGCGCCTGTCGCAATGGGCGGGGCAGCCCGTTCTGGTGGTGAACACCGCATCGCTTTGCGGATACACGCCGCAATATTCCGGGCTTCAGACGCTTTATGAGACCTATCGCGACCGGGGGTTGGTGATCCTTGCCGTGCCGTCGAATGATTTTCGCCAGGAGTTGAAGGACAACGCGGCGGTGAAGGATTTCTGTCAGGTGCAATTCGGGCTGGAGTTTCCGGTGACCGAAATCACCCATGTGAAGGGCGCCAAGGCGCATCCGTTCTATGCCTCTTTGAAGCGCGAGGCGGGGTTTGTGCCGCGCTGGAATTTCAACAAGGTGCTGATCGGGCCGGATGGCGCGGTTGTGGGCACATACCCGAGCCGGGTGAAGCCGATGTCGTCGCAGTTGCGCGGGGACATTGAGGCGGCGTTGAAGTGAAGCGGCGGGCGGTTCTGGCCGGGCTGGGCGCGCTGATGCTGCCCGGTGGCGCGCGGAGTGAGGGGCGGATGATCGACGATTTCAGTGGTGATCCGGGCGCGCGGTGGGAGTTCGTGAGCGATCGGGTGATGGGCGGCGTGTCCTCGGGGCGTGTGGCGTTCGAACCTGCGGGCGAGGGCGTGGCGCTGCACCTGACCGGTGAGGTGAGCACGAAGAATCGCGGCGGGTTCTTGCAGGCGCGGCGGGATTTGCCCCAGCGGCTTGAGCGCGGTGCGCAGGGGCTTGAACTGCGGGTGAAGGGCAATGGCGCGCGTTACTACCTGCATGTGAGAACGCCGGGCGCGGTGATGCCGTGGAGTTTCTATCAGGCCGGGTTCGAAGCGCCGGAGCGCTGGGCCACGGTGCGGGTGCCGTTTTCGGCGTTTGCGGCCAAGGGCGGCGTGATCGGCGGGGCGTTGAAGCCGCAGTCGGTGAAGAGCCTTGGCGTGGTGGCTTACGGCGCGGATTACACCGCCGATCTTTGGGTGGCGCGGATCGGGGTCTATTAGAGCCCGGCGTCGGCCTCGATCTGTTTGCGGGATTTGCGAGCGCGCTCGGTCGCGGATTTCAGCTGTCCGCAGGCGGCCATGATGTCTTCGCCGCGCGGGGTGCGGATGGGCGAGGCATAGCCGGCTTTGTAGATGATGTTGGCGAAGCTTTCGATCCGCTGCCAGTCCGAGCGCTCGTAAGGCGAGCCGGGCCATTCGTTGAACGGAATGAGGTTGATCTTGGCCGGGATGCCCTTGATCAGCTTGACCAGCCGGCGGGCGTCTTCGTCGGTATCGTTCACGCCCTTGAGCATGACGTATTCAAACGTGATCCGCTCGGAGTTGGAAACCTTGGGATAGGTGCGCAAGGCGTCGAGCAGGTCCTTGAGGGGCCATTTCTTGTTGATCGGCACCAGCGTGTCGCGCACCTCGTCGGTGGTGGCATGGAACGAGATCGCCAGTTGGCAGCCGATTTCCTCGGCCGTGCGGGCGATTTCCGGCACAACGCCAGAGGTGGAGAGCGTAATCCGGCGGCGCGAGAGCGAGATGCCCTCGGGGTCCATCGCGATTTTCATCGCGTCGCGGACGTTTTCGAAATTATAGAGCGGCTCGCCCATGCCCATCAGCACGATGTTGGAGAGCAGCCGGGGGCGCGCGTCGGACCCTTCGCCCGCAGGGGTCCATTCATCAAGGTCATCACGGGCGACGAGGATCTGCCCGACGATTTCGCCTGCTGTCAGGTTGCGCACCAGCTTCTGTGTGCCGGTGTGGCAGAACGAGCAGGTGAGCGTGCAGCCCACTTGCGACGAAATGCAGAGCGTGCCGCGATCTTCCTCGGGGATATAGACGATTTCGACCTCGTGACCGCCAGCGATGCGGACAAGGTATTTGCGCGTGCCATCGGCCGAGACCTGTTTCGAGACGACTTCGGGGCGCTCAAGGCTAAAATGTTCGGCCAACAGGGCGCGGTAGGGTTTGGCGAGGTTGGTCATCAGAGCGAAATCGGTTTCGCCCTTCTGGTAAATCCATTGCCAAAGCTGATTGGCGCGCATCTTGGCCTGTTTTTCGGGCGTGCCCGCTTCGATCAGCGCGTCGCGCAACTGGGGGCGGGTGAGGCCGACAAGCTGAACCTTGCCGTCAGGGCGCTGGGGCCGCTGGCGGGGGACGGTGACGTGATCGGGGGTGATGGGTGTCTCGGTCATGATCTGGTGCGCGCGGGTTTGGGAAAGCCCGCTCTATATAGGCGCGCTTGGCGAAATGCAAAGGAAATGGGGGGGAGAAAGGGTGGTACGGGGCCTGTCGCGGTCATGGCCCGGGGGCGGCGTCCTGCGCGGCGGAGACGAACCAGCGGAAGGCGCTGTCGATTGCCGGGTTGCGACGCGACCCGCGCAGGGCGACGAGGTGGAAATCCTGTGGTCCGGCCCATGTGCGCCCGGCCACGTCGACCAGAGCGCCGGAGGCCAGTTCGCGCGCGACGAGGAAGCGGCTGACGAGGGCCGCCCCTTGCCCCGCGAGGGCAGCGTCGATGGCGAGGGTTGTCTGGTTGAGGCGCAGGCCGGGGAAGTCGGACCTGTCTTGTTCAAGGCCCATGGCGCGCAGGAACGGCGGCCAGAGATCATGGGCATCGTGCAGCTTGGGCAGGCGCAAGAGCGCCTCGGGTGCAAGCGGAACGGTTCCGGCGAGGGTGGGGGCGCAGACGGCGATGATGTCTTGGCGAAACAGGCGGGTCACGTCGAGCGCGGCACCCGAAGGCGGCGGGCCCTGACGCACGGCAAGGTCGATCCCGTCGCTGTGAAAGCTGGTGATCTTTTCAGTGGCGAGGATCTGAAGCTCAATCTCGGGGTGGGCTGCGGAAAAGCGCGGCAGGTTCGGGATAAGCCACTTGGCGGCGAAGGTGGGCGTGACGCTGACCAGCACCTTTCCGGGATCGCGGCGCAGGGTCGCGGTGGCGTCGCGCAGATCGGGAAAGGCGGCGGCGACACGCGGGTGATAGGCGCGCCCGGCAGAGGTCAGCGCTAGGCCCTTGGGCAGGCGTTCGAACAGCGCGAGGCCAAGCTGCGCTTCGAGGGCGCGGACCTGTTGCGCCACCGCGCCCTGCGTCACGCCCAGATCATCGGCGGCGGCGCGAAAGCTGAGGTGGCGACCGGCGGCGTCGAAGGCGCGCAATCCGTTGAGAGGGGGGAGGTCGTTCATCAGGCAGTAGTAATTCTATTGTCAGGAGAGATCAATTCTGATGCCGGGGAATGCCGAAGAGTGCGTATAATAGCAGCATGGTATTCAAGGAGAGCGACATGACTGTAGAAAAAGTGGCACTGATCACCGCCGGGGGAAGCGGCATGGGCGCGGATGCGGCGCGGCGGCTGGCGAAGGACGGGTTCAAGGTTGCGATCCTGTCGTCCTCGGGCAAGGGCGAGGCGCTGGCCAAGGATCTGGGTGGGTTTGGTGTGACCGGGTCGAACCTGTCGGAGCCGGACCTGCGCGAATTGGTCGACGGCGCGCAAAAGCGCTGGGGGCGAGTCGATGTGCTGGTCAATTCCGCCGGGCACGGACCGAAGGGGCCGGTGCTGGAGATTTCGGACGAGGATTGGCATCAGGGGATGGAAGTCTATCTGATGAACGTGATCCGCCCGACGCGGCTTGTCACGCCGTTGATGCAGGCGCAGGGCGGCGGCACGATCCTTAACATCTCGACCTTTGCG
The DNA here is from genome assembly GCA_030848925.1 of Rhodalgimonas zhirmunskyi. GTDB lineage: Bacteria > Pseudomonadota > Alphaproteobacteria > Rhodobacterales > Rhodobacteraceae > Rhodalgimonas > Rhodalgimonas zhirmunskyi. The sequence continues at coordinate 359,616 of JANFFA010000003.1, read as the reverse complement.
GCGTTCGAGCCGGACCCGTTGTTTCCGACATCGGGCGTGTTCCGGGCCGGGCTTGCGGCCTTTACCAAGCTGTTTTCGGATAAATACGCCGCCGAAAATATCCGTATGAACAACGTCCTTCCGGGGTTCATCGACAGCCTGCCGGAAACCGAGGATCGCCGTGCGCGAATCCCGATGGGGCGCTATGGGCGGGCGGAAGAAGTGTCGTCGTTGATTTCTTGGCTGGCCTCGGAGGGGGCGGGATATATGACCGGTCAGAACCTTAGGGTCGATGGCGGGCTGACGCGCGCGGTCTGATGGCAGTCTGACGCGCGGTGTGAAACCGAAACGGGCCGCCCTGCATCCAGCGGGCGGCCCGAGTTTTGTCATCCGGCGGGGGTGAGCCCGCCTTGGCGTTTACTTGCAGCGCTTTTCGGCTTCTTCCACGGCGGCGGTGAAGCCCGAGAGCGAGAAGGTGTCTTTCGTCTGGGTGCCGCGGGCCGAGCGGGCGGTCAGGACCGCCGAGCGACCGCGCTTAAGGGCGGCGAGGATCTTGGCATCTTCGCCGGGGGAAGCGGGCCAGGCCCATTCGCCTTCGACGAAGAGATCAAAGCTGCTGCCGTCGATATTGAGATTTACCGTGGAATTCTTGGCGAAGGGATAGCCGCCGGTGAAGGTGACCTGACCCGCGACATTCGCGCCGGGGCGGAAGAACGCCATCAGCAGAATGTCCGAGCGGCGCACGGCGACGACGCGGCCATCCTTTGTGTTCACGGTTTCTTTGGGTGAGGAAACCGCCCAGCATTCACGCGGGTTTTGATCCTCGAACACCGACCAGTCGGTTTTCGCGGCGACTTGGTTCGTGCTCGTACTCTGCGCCGCAGCAGGCAAAGCGGCGACGGAAAGGGCCGTCGCAAGCATTGCCCCGGCTGCGTAACGCGCGATCTGTGATACCATATGTCCAGCCTCCAGCTGTCCTTCGTGCCTCAAACATTCCGGCCACTCCCCGCCGGGCTTGGCACCCCTTTACGCAGGCTTTGGCCGATTTTCCACTCGACATTGCAATATTAGACTGAAATCTGCCATGAGCGAAAGGGCGATTGGCGGAATTTCGCAAGTGGAGAACAGGGGTTGAGGCGATGACTGACGGGATTGTGAAAGGGCAGGCGGCACCTGTCGAGTTGGCACAGGTCTGGCGGGGGGAGTTCCTCGAATCAGTGCACATGGGGCACGCGGTGGTTGTCGATGCTTCTGGCGAGGTGGTGAAGGCGTGGGGCGATGCGGGGGCGGTGGTGTTGCCGCGCTCGTCCTCGAAGATGTTGCAGGCCCTGCCGCTGGTGGAAAGTGGCGCGGCGGATGCAGCCGGATTGAGCGACGAGCAACTGGCGCTGGCCTGTGCGTCGCACAACGGGGCGCGGGCGCATGTCGACCGGGTGGAGGCGTGGCTGGCCGATCTGGGGCTGGGCGACGATGATCTGCGCTGTGGCGGGCATATGCCGAAGGACCCTGATGAGGCGAAGCGGCTGACCTGTTCGGGCGATCAATTCTGTCAGGTGCACAACAATTGTTCGGGCAAGCATGCCGGGTTCCTGACGCTGAGCAAACATCTGGGCGCGGGGCCGGAGTATGTCGAGATCGACCACCCGGTGCAGAAAGCCGTGCGCGCGGCGTTCGAGGAGGTCACCGGCGAAGAGAGCCCGGGCTATGGCATCGACGGCTGTTCGGCGCCGAATTTCGCCTGCTCGCTGACCGGGATGGCGCGGGCGATGGCTCGGTTCGCTTCTGCGGATGAGACGGATGCGCGGGGCCGGGCGATGGTACGGCTGCGCAATGCGATGGTGACGCACCCCTTGCTGGTGGCCGGAGAGGGGCGCGCCTGCACCGAGTTGATGCGCGCGATGGAGGGGCGCGTGGCGCTCAAGACCGGGGCGGAGGCGTTTTTCGTGGCGATCCTGCCCGAGCAGGGATTGGGCGTGGCGTTAAAGGTGCTGGACGGGGGCACGCGCGGGGCGGAATCGGCGATCTGTTCGATCCTTGTGGAACTGGGCGCGCTTGACCCGGAGCACCCGGCGGCGCGGCAATTCCAGCGCCCGCCACTGGTCAATTGCCGCGGGATCGAAGCGGCGCGGATCGCGCCGGGGCGCGTCTTCGGCTGAGACGGCGCCTGCTTCCTTGAAGCTTTGCTGAGCCGTGACGCCGTCCCGCCCCCCGGCGACGGCCCGCCCACCCACCCCCGTTCGCCGGGGGGCGGAGGCGCCTTGGTGTGAATGGGGTCCTTTGATTGGAGTGCTATGGGCTTGATCGGCCCTTGCCTTGGCGCTGGCATTTGCGCATTCTGCGCGCGTTCTCAGGGCGGGGTGAAATTCCCCACCGGCGGTAAGCCCCCTGTCGCTGATGCGGCACGGAGCAAGCCCGCGAGCGGCCCCTAATCCATGCGAGATCCATGCGAGTAGGGGTGACAGCAGACCCGGTGCAATTCCGGGGCCGACGGTCATAGTCCGGATGGAAGAGAACGATGGATCTTGAGGCGGGGTTGTCCCGGCCTTTTGTCGTCGTTTGTCGCTCTGGGCGCTGGTCGAGGATGAAAGGAGATACCCCATGACCCAGCCCCGATATGCCTTTATCAAGGCGAATTGGCATTCAGAAATCGTGAGCCGTGCCTTGGACGGCTTTTGTGAGGAAATCCCGCGCGCGCAGGTCGATGTGTTCGACGTGCCCGGCGCGTTCGAGATGCCACTGCTGGCGCGCGATCTTGCAGTGAGCGGGCGTTACGATGCCGTTGTCGCGGCGGCGCTGGTGGTGGATGGCGGCATTTATCGCCACGAGTTCGTGGCACAGGCCGTGGTCGATGGCCTGATGCGGGCGGGGATGGACAGCGGCGTGCCGGTGCTGTCGGTGTCGCTGACGCCGCACCAGTTTCAGGACAGCGCGCATCATCACGCCATTTATGAGGCGCATTTTGTCGAGAAGGGCCGCGAGGCCGCGCAGGCGGCGTTGATGATTGGGCGCACGCGGCAAGACCTGGCGGCGGCCTGAAAATCAGGCCTTCGGCAGGAGTATTTTTAGAAAAATGAAAAGGGGGGAGGGGGCCGAGGCGAAGCCGACGCCCCCCCGGGCGATGCGCGTAGCGCAGCGCAAACCCTTGTTGAGTATCGACGTTGGTTCTTGGTGATCCGGCGTTTGCCAGCGTGGTCCGGGCCAGTTTGTGCAGCGTTGAGATGGGGGCCGGGGGCGATTGTTCGAAAGGCGAACTGTTGCGGCGGTGCCTGCGTCTATGTCTTCGGAGGGGTTATCTGGATTGGCGTTTTGTCCGCGACAGGAACAGGAGGGCAAGCGCGATACAGGCGGGCACGAGTTGCGGAAGGCCGGATGTTGGCGCGATCGTCACGGCGGCGACGACACCAGCGATGGCGACGAAACCGAGGAAACAGGCCGCGATATTGAATTGCCATCTTTCCTCTTTGATCAAGAGAGACCAGACCAATCCGACGGCCAGAAATGCGTTGTAGATGCCTTGGTTGGCGGCCAGTTGAATGGTCTGCTCGAAGAGTTCCGGTGGGAAGGTGTCGAACACTTTCGGGCCACGTGAGGTCCATGCGAATATTTCGAACCAAGCGATATAGACATGCAGCGCGGCGATCAGGGCCACGAGGATCAATGCGAGTTTTTTCATGGCCGTTTCCCGGTTGTGCGTGCATTTGGCGCGTCATGCGACAAGTCTAGCGCCCTACGGCCCTATCCTGTGCGGGGCTGTCAACCACGACATCGCGTCAGAGCCCGGGTTCGTGGGCGCGCAGGGGCGGTAAGTGGGCTTTCGGCACGTGCAGGGCGGATATTGGGCGGGCAGAAAGGACTCAGCGTCCTGGAATATCCTCGCGCGCAGGCGCAGGGTCCCAGTTCTCGACAATCTCGGCGGCTTCTTCGGCGGTGTCGACATATCGGAAGAGATCGAGGTCTTCGTCCGAGATCGTGCCGGCGTCGGCCAGTGCCTCCCAATTGATGATCTTTTCCCAGAACGCGCGCCCGAACAGCAGGAAGGGGATGCGGCGCATCCGGCCCGTCTGGATCAGGGTCAGGCTTTCGAACATCTCGTCCAGCGTGCCAAAGCCGCCGGGGAAGACGCAGATCGCGCGGGCGCGCATCAGGAAATGCATCTTGCGGATGGCGAAATAGTGGAAGTTGAAACACAGGTCGGGGGTAACGTATTCGTTGGGTGCTTGTTCGTGCGGCAGCACGATGTTGAGCCCGATCGAGGCGCCGCCCGCCTCGTGAGCGCCGCGATTGCCGGCCTCCATCACGCCGGGGCCGCCGCCGGTGGCGATGACGTAATCGCGGCCATAGGTTTCAAGCGATTTGCGGGTCATCAGCCGGGCGAACTCTTGTGCCACGTCGTAAAAGCGCGACAACTCTGAGAGGGTTTTGGTGCGCGCGCTGTCCTTGTTGGCGGGGGCAGGGATGCGGGCGCCGCCGAACAGCACCACGGTGCTTTCGATACCTCGCTCGTCAAGGATCATCTGCGGCTTCAGCAGTTCAAGCTGGAGGCGCACAGGGCGCAGCTCGTCACGGCAGAGGAAATCGTCATCGGCAAAGGCGAGGCGATAGGCCGGCGCGCGGGTTTGTGGCGTGTCGGGGATCTGTTTCGCGGTGTCGATATCGCTATGGGCATCGCGGAAGGTGGAGTGGCGGTCTTCGGTCATCTTGGGTGGTCCTGCTGCGGCCTCTTGTCTGTCGGGACGAGACCTATAGGGTTTGGTCCCTGAACTCCAGACAAAGGGCGACGGCAATGGATTGGCAGGCAGAAATCGAGGCGGCGCGGACGCGCATTGCGGGGCATGTCGTGGAGACGCCGGTTTTGACGGTCAAAGGGTTCGGCCTGTCCTACCCGGTCGAGATGAAGCTGGAGCAGGTGCAGCATACCGGCAGTTTCAAGGCGCGCGGGGCGTTCAACACGTTGTTGTCGTCGCAGGTGCCCGAAGGGGGCGTCGTGGCCGCCTCGGGGGGGAATCACGGCGCTGCGGTGGCTTATGCAGCGGCGTCGCTTGGGATACCGGCGCATATTTTCGTCCCCGAGATGGCGGGCGCGGCAAAGATCGCGCTGATCCGCTCGACCGGGGCAGACCTGACGGTGGTGCCGGGCGAATATGCCAATGCGCTCGAGGCGGCGCGCGCGCATGAGGCGGCCAGCGGTGCGATGCAGGTGCATGCCTATGATGCCCCCGGCACGGTCGCCGGGCAGGGCACCTGCGCCGCCGAATGGGAGGCGCAGGGGCTTCTGGCCGACACGGTGTTGATCGCGGTGGGCGGGGGCGGGCTGATCGCCGGGGCGCTGGGCTGGCTGGCGGGCGCGCGCAAGGTGGTCGCGGTGGAGCCAGAGACCTCCTGCGCGTTGCATGCGGCGCTCGGGGCCGGAGCGCCGGTGGATGTCGAGGTGTCGGGCATTGCCGCCAACGCGCTGGGCGCGCGGCGGATCGGGCAGATTTGTTTCGATCTGGCGCAGGCGCATCTGGGGGCGTCGGTTCTGGTGCCAGACGCGGCCATCCGCACCGCGCAAGAGGCGCTCTGGCGCGAGCGGCGGCAACTGGTGGAGCCGGCGGGCGCGACGGCGCTGGCGGCGCTGATGTGCGGCGCTTATCGGCCCGAACCGGGCGAACGTGTGGCGGTGCTGGTCTGCGGGGCGAACGTGGTGCCCGATCCGCTGGGGTGAGCCACGCCTCACGACCAGGGCTTCTGCTGTTCTTTCTTGGCGACAAATACCCCGGGGGTTTGGGGGCAGCGCCCCCAACGGCGCGGGTCCTGACCCGCAACACATCGCATTGATCGCCGCGCGGCTTGCGGTTAAGAGCGCTGCAAACGCTTGAACCCCTCAGAGGAGACGCCGCCATGTCGAATGCCCAGCTTGAAACCGCCATCGAAGCCGCTTGGGAGGCGCGCGACACGATCACGCCCTCGACCGGCGGTGAAACCCGCGAGGCGATCGAAGATACGCTCAACGCGCTGGACAGCGGCACGCTGCGCGTCGCCGAGCGTCAGGAAAACGGTGACTGGCATGTGAACCAGTGGGCCAAGAAGGCCGTGCTGCTGGGCTTTCGCCTGAAGGACATGGAGCAACAGGACGGCGGCCCGCAGGGCGGCCACTGGTGGGACAAGGTCGACAGCAAGTTCAAGGGCTGGGGCGACAACGAATGGGGCGCTGCGGGCTTTCGCGCCGTTCCCAACTGCATCGTGCGCAAGAGCGCCTATATCGCGCCGGGCGTGGTGTTGATGCCGTCCTTCGTGAACCTTGGCGCCTATGTCGACGAGGGCACGATGGTCGACACATGGGCGACCGTCGGCTCCTGCGCACAGATCGGCAAGGGCGTGCACCTGTCGGGCGGCGTTGGCATCGGTGGCGTGCTGGAACCGATGCAGGCCGGGCCGACGATCATCGAGGACAATTGCTTTATCGGGGCGCGCTCGGAAGTGGTTGAGGGCTGCATCGTGCGCGAAGGCTCGGTCCTTGGCATGGGTGTTTTCATCGGCCAATCGACCAAGATCGTCGACCGCGAAACCGGTGAGATCATGTATGGCGAAGTGCCTGCCGGGTCGGTCGTGGTATCGGGGTCGATGCCGTCGAAGAACGGTGTGAACCTGTATTGCGCGGTGATCGTGAAGCGGGTGGATGCGCAGACGCGCTCGAAAACCTCGATCAACGAATTGCTGCGCGACTGATCGCGAAGCGGGGAGGGCGTTACGGCCCGCCCTTGATGCGACATCGAAGATGGATGCGACCTGCCAAGAGATTGGCGGGTCGTTTTCGTTTGTGCGTGCCCGTTTTCAGCTGCGGGCGGACGGATCAAGGCTGGCGGCAAGGTCTTCGATCAGCGCCGCGATCCGGGTGAGCCTTGCGCTGGGGCTACGGCCGCGCCGCGTGATCGACCAGAGGTCGTGATGGCGGCGTTGCGGCAGGTCGGCGATCCGCAGGCGATCCGCGTCGGGGAAGGCCGCGAGGCCGGAGCGGGGCAGAAGCGTATAGCCCACCCCTTCGGCGACAGGAGAGGGGATCTGGCCGATCTGGTTGACGTAGCTGCGCAGGTGCAGCCGGTCCGCGCCGGTGAATTCATCGGGGAAATTCATCGAGAACAGGTCGTCGGCATAGCGGTTGCCGTCGGGGTGGGCGATCATGCCGAGCGTGTCGAGATCCTTGAAACGGATCGGGTCGGCGGGGCCTGCGGGGAAGGCGAGGGGCAGCACGAGGCAGAGTTCCTCTTGCCCGATGTGGTGCGCGTCGATGCGGGGGTGGCCGGGGTCTTGGGCGATGACGCCGAGATCGAAGCGCCCGTCGAGAACACCGGAAAGCACGCGGGCCTGCGGCGCGGCCTCGACATGGATAACGAGGCGGGGGAACTCTTGCATCAGCACAATGGCGCGCGGGTAAAAGAGCATGGCGAAACTGCCGGAACAGGCGATGCGAACCTCGCCGGTATCGGCGTCGTCCTTGGAGATGGCATCGCTGAGGGCGCGTTCCTCGGCGCGGCGTGACAGGCCGAGGTCGCGCAGGGTTTCCCCGGCGGCGGTCAGGGTGAAGCTTTTGCCATCCTGCGCGATCAGCTTGCGGCCGACCTGTGCCTCGAGCTTGCGCAGATGTTGCGAGACGCCGGGTTGCGTCATGTTCAGCCGCGCCGCCGCGCGGGTGAAGTGGCCCTCTTCGGCGAGGGTGGTGAAGGTTTCGATCCACGTGGCATTGAGCATAGAATCATAATACTGCGTTTTGATAATGATGAAATATGATAATTTCACAGCGGCGGTGTCGGGGATTAGATCGGTGGCAGATCGAAACCACAGGAGAGTGACATGACACCGACACCACGCAGTTTTTCCCATATCGGCCTGTCCGTACCGGACGTTGACCGGGCCGTGAAATTCTATTCCGAGATCATGGGGTTTTACGTCCTGATGCAGCCGAGTGAGATCGTCGAGGACGACAGTGCCATCGGCGTGATGTGCACGGATGTATTTGGCCCGGGCTGGAAGCATCTTCGGATTGCGCATCTGTCCACCGGCGATGGCATCGGGATCGAACTGTTCGAATTCGCCGGAAACCACGCGCCGGAGGACAATTTCGCCTTTCGCCGTCACGGCACCTTTCATTTCGCCATTCAGGATCCGAACCTTGAGGATCTATTGGAGAAAATCGTCGCCGCCGGCGGCAAGCAGCGGATGCCGGTGCGCGAATACTTCCCCGGTGAGAAGCCCTATCGCATGGTCTATGTCGAGGACCCTTTCGGCAATATCTTTGAGCTATACAGCCATAGTTATGAGCTGACCTATTCGGCCGGGGCCTATTCCTGACCCGCTAAGCCAAGGCGCCTTGGAACGCTGTCCGCCGGTTGGCCCTTGGGGGTGGATCGGCGGGGGCGTTTGTACGCCGAATTTTGTTTCAAGATCACGCATCGAATTTTTTTCTGCCTGATGCGACGGAACCACAGGAGACGCGCGTTTAACCGTCCAAATCGGGGCTCAGATCGGGGCGCCGAATACGGCAAAGACCCCGACGAGAAAGACCCAGGCGGCATGGAGGCAATTTTGATGATACGTGCAGTGGTCCTGAGCGGGCTGATCGTGGTTGGCTTCGTGGTGAGCGGCCTGACGGGGGATGACTTTGGCGCACAGGGGCGGATGCCACCGCCACCGCCGCCCTTCCACGGCATATTCCATATCGCTCCGCCGCCACCCCCACCGGCGCGTCAGGCGGAAGAGACACATTTCCTGCCTCAGGTGCCTCAGGTGCTTGAGTCAGGTCTTTCGTGACGGGCGGGACGATCAGGGGCTGGTGCCGAAATAGCGGGTTTGCAGATCGTTATATTGGCCGGACTCACGCAGGCTGAGCAGGGCGCGGTTGATGTCTTCACGCAGGGGCGATCCGCTGGGTAGGGCGATGCCATAGCTTTCGCGCTGCCATGTCTGGGGCAGCAGGCGGGCGCCGACCTCGGGGTGGGTGCGGATGAAATAGCTGAGGATCGGGCCGTCGAAGACCACTGCGTCATAGGCATCGGTTTCATAGCCGGACAGCAAGTTGGAAAGATCGGCGACGCGCAGATGCGGGATGCCGCGACTGTCGAGGAAGGCCGAGGCGGTCGAGCCTTCGGTGGTGGCGACCTGCCGGGTTTCGAGATCGGAGAGGCTGTCGACGGACGAGGTGATCGCCTCGACCGTCATGGCGGCGGTGATCCGGGCGACGAAGATCGACACGATGAAGAGCGAAGACACGACGAGGATCACGGCGAAGACGCGCCCGGGGCGCGATTGTGGCACGCGTTCTTCGAAGCCGCCGTTCACGACGAGGTTGAGCGCCCACCAGAAGGACGGGAACAGTGCCTCGCGCGCGGGGCGGTCGAAATAGGGCTGGCGGTGGCGCTCGAATGCCCACATCGCCATGCCGCCCAGTGCAAGAAAGCCGATGGCACCCAGCAGGAACAGCGCGATGTCGCGGTTGAAGAGCATGCCGATCAGGCTGCGGGTGTCGGGTTCGGCCGGGACCATGACGCGCAGGCCGGATTGGAAGATCGGCTGCGAGAAATCGAGCTTGCGCTCGCGCTCGGCGGTGATCGAGATGTTGGCGATGGCGCCGTCGACCTCGCCCGCCTCGACGGCGGCGAGCATGTCCATGAACTGGGGCATCTGCCGATAGGTGATGGTCTTGCCGATTTCCGCGCCGATGGCGTTCATCAGGTCGATCGAAAAGCCGCGCTGTTCGCCATTTTCGGTGAAGGCGAAGGGCGGGCGCTCGATGGTGGCGAAGGTCAGTGTATCGTCCTGCGCATGTGCGCGGGTGGCGAATGATCCGGCGATGAGGCCTGCGAACAGCAAGGCGAGCAGGCCCGAGACGGCATGGAATATGGTGTGTTTCACGATGGTCCCCGTATTTGAAATGATGGAATACCGATGCGGGGCGCGGCTTCAAGGTGCGATTCGTCTCAGGGGTGGACGTTTACTTCAGGTTAAGGCAAGCCTGCGCGCGAAAGTAGCAGGTTGGCGGGCAACAGGGGAGAGCCGGACATGGCGAAGAAAGAGACGCGGCAGCAGGTCTATACCCTGTTGGTGCAGATCGGCCGTAAGACGGGGGATGGCCTGCCCGAGAAGGCGACCGGCGCGGCGCTGATGATCTATGCCAGCGGCGTGGACGAGGCCGAAGCGGTGCGCGAGACGGTTGCGATCCTGAAACAGGCCGAAACCGCGCCGCTGGACGTGACCGGATATGGCACGCTGGCCGAGCGCGAGGCGCAGGGCCACGAGATTTCCGACGAGGAACGCGCGTTGATGGCGCGCGCGCTGGACGAAAATTCGGTGATCGTGGCGCAGGTCACGCCGTTTTTCGAAAAGGACTAGGCGTTGTGGCGCATGTGTTTCTCGATCTGGATGGCACGCTGAGCGACCCTTGGGAGGGGATTACCCGATCCGTGATGCAGGCGCTGGAGCAGGTGGGCGTCACGCCGCCGCCCGCCGAAACGCTGGGCTGGGTGATCGGGCCGCCACTGATCGAGAGTTTTGCCAAGCTGGGCGTAGACGATGTAGAGGCGGCACTGGGCCATTACCGGGCGCGTTACGCCGATGTCGGGCTGTTCGAGAACCACGTTTACGACGGGATCGAGGCGGCGCTGGCCGGGATGCGGGACGCGGGGCATGTGCTGTGCCTTGTTACGGCCAAGCCGCATGTTTTCGCGCGCCGGATCACCGAGCGGTTCGGGCTGGATGCCTACCTAGCTGAGCAATTTGGGCCGGAACTGGACGGGACGCGCAACGACAAGGCCGAACTTCTGGCCCATGCGCTGGCAGTGACGGGGGCCGAGGCGGCGCGCTCGGTCATGGTTGGGGACCGACATCATGATTTCGATGCGGCGCGGGCCAACGGCGTGAAGGCGCTGGCGGTGCGCTGGGGCTATGGCGCGCCCGAGGAATGGGCGCAGGCGGATGCGATCTGTGATGCGCCGGGCGAGTTGTGCGCGGCAATCGGGGCCCTGCTGGACCGGTGAGCGGCGCGGATTGACGCGGTTTGAGGTCGTTTGAGGCTGGCGCAGGCGCGCCGGAGGGTCTTATGGTCAGGCCGTCTTACCTATGTGGAGTGCAGAGCATGGCGGAGCGCAAGGTGCGGATTGCGATCAACGGATTCGGGCGAATTGGCCGGTCGATCCTGCGGATGTTGTTGACGACGCGCAAGAACGAGGCGTTCGAGTTGGTGGCGATCAACGATATCGCGCCGCTGGAAAGCTGTGCCTACCTGTTTGCCTATGACAGCGTGTTCGGCCCGTTTCCCGGTGAGGTCAGCCATGAAGAGGGCGTGCTGATCGTGGAAGGGCGGCGCATTCCGTTTCACGCGACGGCCGATATTCGCGAGATCGACCTTTCTGGAGTCGATGTGCTTTTGGAATGCACCGGGGCCGCGGGCGGGCGCGAATACGAAGAACGCGGACTTGCCGCCGGGGCGCGGGCGGTCCTGATCTCGGGGCCGTCGGACGTGTCGGATGTGACGGTGGTGATGGGCGCGAACGAGGGCGATCTGGACGCGCATCGCGTGGTGTCGAATGCCTCGTGCACGACCAATGCGCTGGCGCCGCTGGTGCGGGTGCTGGACGAGCACTGGGGCGTGGTGAGCGGGCAGATGACCACGGTGCATTGCTATACCGGCAGCCAGCCGACGATCGACAAGCCCAAGGAGAACCTAGTGCGCAGCCGAGCGGCGGCCTTGTCGATGGTGCCCACGACCACCAGCGCGGCGCGCCTGATCGACACGGTTTTGCCCGCGCTGGCAGGGCGGATAGAGGCGCGCGCGGTGCGGGTGCCGGTGGCGAGCGTGTCCTGCATCGATTTGACGGTGCAGGTGCGCGAGGCGGTGACGGTGGAGGGGGTGAACGCGGTTCTGGCGCAGGCGGCTAAGGAAACGCCGGCGCTGTTTGGCTATATCACCCAGCCGCTGGTTTCGACCGACCTTAGGATGCGGCCCGAATCGATCGTCATGAGCGGGCGCGAAACCAGCGTTTCGGTGGGCGGGTTGCTGCGAGTGTTCGGCTGGTATGACAATGAATGGGGATTTTCCAACCGGATGTTGGATATGGCGGCGCTGATGGCCGCGCGTTAGGATTGCCGCAGATGTTCGGAGTGGGGGCGCTGCCCCCACACCCCCGGGATATTTTTGGCAAGATGAAGCAGGGGAGTTTTCGGTGATGGCGGGCTATTTGACGACGCATGTTCTGGACACCGCGCGGGGTGTTCCGGCGGAGGGGATTTCGATCCTGCTGTTTCGGGTTGCCGGCGGTTCGGTTGAAAAGATCGCGCAAGCTGTGACCAATGCAGATGGGCGCACTGATGGGCCGATCCTGCCGGAGGGGGCGTTTGCCGTGGGCGAATACGAGTTGGTGTTCGAGGTGGGCGAGTACCTGCGCCAGACAGGGCAGGTCGCGGGGCTGGAAGAGGGCGCGCCGCTGTTCCTTGACCGGGTGCCGATCCGCTTCGGGATGGCGGAGGCGGCGCATTATCACGTGCCTCTTTTGCTGTCGCCCTATGGCTATTCGACCTATCGGGGCAGCTGAACGCGGGGGCAGCGATGGACAAGCCCGCGCGCCTGCCTATTCTGTAGGTCAATAATCCATGCGGGGGCGCGGTAAGCCCGTTCGCGAAACAGGGGGTGTCGCATGTTCGAAGCTGCGATTTTCTGGGACTGGATCTCGTTCGCTGTGCGGTGGTTGCACCTGATCACGGCGATCGCGTGGATCGGGTCTTCGTTCTATTTCATCGCTTTGGACCTTGGGTTGCGCAAGGCGGAGGACCTGCCGGTCGGGGCGCATGGCGAAGAGTGGCAGGTGCATGGCGGGGGGTTTTATCACATCCGCAAGTTCCTTGTCGCGCCCGAGCGGATGCCCGAGCACCTGACATGGTTCAAATGGGAGAGCTACATGACGTGGCTCTCGGGGGCGGCGATGCTGGCGGTGGTCTATTGGCTGGGCGGGGAATTGTATCTGCTCGACCAGCACAAGGCCGAGTTGGCGCTGTGGCAGGGGATCGTGATTTCGGCGCTGTCGCTGACCATCGGCTGGATCGTCTATGATTTTCTGTGCAAGAGCGGATTGGCCGAGAAGCCGACGCTGTTGATGCTTTTGTTATTCGTTCTGCTGGTGGTGATGGGTTGGGGCTATAACCAGATTTTCACGGGCCGGGCGATGATGCTTCACCTGGGGGCGTTTACGGCCACGGTGATGACGGCGAACGTGTTTTTCATCATCATTCCCAATCAGAAGATTGTGGTGGCCGACCTGAAGGCGGGCCGGGTGCCGGACCCGAAATATGGCAAGATCGCCAAGCTGCGCTCGACCCATAACAACTACCTCACCCTGCCGGTGATTTTCCTGATGCTGAGCAACCATTATCCGCTGGCCTTTGCGACCAAGTATAACTGGGTGATTGCGGCGCTTGTTTTCCTGATGGGGGTGACGATCCGGCATTTCTTCAACTCGATGCATGCGAGGAAGGGCAAGCCGTGGTGGACATGGGGGGCGACTGTGGCGCTGTTCCTTGCGATCATGTGGTTGTCGAGCCTTGGAAACGGGGTTGAAGTTGAGGAAGAGGCGGCGCTGACACCGGCTCTGACACCGGCGCAGGCGCGGTTTGTCGAGGCCGAGGGGTTTGGGGATGTTTATGACATCGTGCAGGGCAATTGCGCGATGTGCCACACCGCCGAGCCGGCCTATGACGGGGTCTATCATGCGCCCAAGGGCGTGATCCTGACGGGTGAGGGCGACGTGGCGCGGTATGCGCGCGAGATTTTCCTGCAAGCGGGGGTGTCGAGTGCGATGCCGCCGCCCAATGCGAGCTGGATGGAAGCCGGGGATCGGGCGCTGATCGCGCGGTGGTATCGTGCCGCAACCGGGGCACAGATGGCTTTGGCCGAGTGAGGATCGAGATGGAAACGCGCAACGAGATACGGTTCATCCTCAACGGTCAGGAAGTGCGGCGCAAGGGCGTGCGGGCCGCCGAGACGCTGCTGGATTTCCTGCGGCTGGAGCAGCGGATGACCGGCACCAAGGAGGGTTGTGCCGAGGGCGATTGCGGCGCTTGCACCGTGCTGGTGGGGCGGCTGTCGGAAGGGGCGCTGGTTTATGAGCCGGTCAATGCCTGTATCCGGTTTCTGGCCACGGTGGATGGCTGCCACGTGGTGACGGTTGAGCATTTGCGTGGGGCTGATGGGAGCCTGCATCCGGTGCAGCGCGCGATGGTCGAACATCACGGCAGCCAGTGCGGGTTTTGCACGCCCGGCATCGTGATGGCGCTTTATGCGCTGTGGATGCGGGTGCCCGAGCCGAGCGTGACCCAGATCGAGACAGCGCTTCAGGGTAACCTGTGCCGCTGCACGGGCTATGCGCCGATCATTCGCGCGGCGCAGGCGGTGGGTGCGGTGGGCGATCCACTTGAGGCCGAGCGCGCGGCGGTCAAGACCCGGCTGGAGCAGTTGAAGGACGGGGCGCGGGTGGCGATCGAGGACGGGTTCCTGCCCGGCGATCTGGACGATTTCGCCGCCGTTTACGCCGATTTTCCCGAGGCGACGATCGTGGCGGGCGCGACGGATGTGGGCCTTTGGGTGACGAAATTCCTGCGCGATATCGGGCCTGCGATCTTTATCGGCCATCTGGACGAGCTGCGCCGGATCGGCAAGGGCGCGGCGGGGCTGCTGATTGGCGCGGGGGTGAGTTACGAAGAGGCGCTGGAGGAAGTGAGCGGTGCCTATCCGCATCTGGGCCCCTACCTGTCGCGGATCGCGGGTTGGCAGGTGCGCGGGATGGGCACAATTGGCGGCAATATCGCCAACGGATCGCCCATCGGGGATATGCCGCCCGCTCTGATCGCGCTGGGCGCGCAGTTGGTTTTGCGGCGCGGCAAGACCCGGCGCGAGATGCCGTTGGAGGATTACTTCATCGAATACGGCGAACAGGACCGGCACGAGGGTGAGTTCGTCGAGGCGGTGATGCTGCCCGTGCGCGCGGGGGAGTGGATCGACGCGGCCTACAAGGTGTCCAAGCGGCGAGACGAGGATATATCGGCGGTGGCCTGCGGGATTTCGATCCGGCTGGAGGGCGAGGTGATCGCCGAGGCGCGGATCGCCTTTGGCGGCATGGCGGGCACGCCGAAACGGGCCGAGGCGGCCGAGGCGGCGCTGGTGGGCGAGGCGTTCGGAGAGGAGGCGTTCGATGCGGCGGTCGAGGCGCTGGCACTTGATTTCAGCCCGTTGACGGATTGGCGCGCGAGTGCGGAGTATCGCATGACCGTGGCACGCAACCTGTTGCGTCGGTTCTGGGCCGAGGAAGGCGCGGGCGAGGTGGCGCAGCTTGTGCGGGAGGGCCAGCTATGAGCGGGGCACCGAAGGGCGCGGCGCATCAGGCCGTGGCGCACGAAAGCGCGGAAAAGCACGTTTCAGGGCGGGCGGACTATACCGATGATCTGGTGACGCCGGTGGGCTGCTTGCATGCCTATCTGGGCGGGGCGGATGTGACCCATGGGTTGATCATGGGGATGGACCTGTCGGCGGTCGAGGCCGCACCCGGGGTGCTGGGTGTGCTGACGGCGGTGGATATTCCGGGCAAGAACCAGATCAGCGCCGTGCATGCGGGCGATGAGCCGCTGTTTCCAGAGGAAATGGTGGAATACCATGGCCAGCCGCTGTTTGCCGTGGTGGCCGAGACGCGCGATCAGGCGCGCCGGGCGGCGGCGCTGGCCGAGATCGAGATTTCGCCGCTGCCGCATGTTTTGAGCGTGGGCGAGGCGATGGAAAGCCGCCTGCCGCATGTCACCGCGCCGTTGAAATTGCAGCGCGGCGATGCGCGCAAGGCGTTGGACGCGGCGCCGCGTCGCCTTGCGGGGCGGATGGAGGTTGGCGGGCAGGAGCATTTCTACCTCGAAGGGCAGATCGCGCTGGCGATCCCGGGCGAGGATGACGAGATGGTCATCCATTGTTCGACCCAGCATCCGAGCGAGGCGCAGGCGATCGTGGCGGATGTGCTGGGTGTGCCGGCCAATGCCGTGGTGGTGAACGTGCGCCGGATGGGCGGCGGGTTTGGCGGCAAGGAAAGCCAGATGAACCTGTTTGCCGCCGTGGCCGCGATGGCGGCGCGTCGGTTTGGCCGGGCCGTGAAGCTGCGCCCGGATCGGGATCAGGATATGGCGATCACCGGCAAGCGGCATGATTTCCTTGGCTCTTATGACGTGGGGTTCGACGATGCGGGCCGGATCGTGGGCGTAGAGGCCGAGTTGGCGGCGCGCTGTGGGTTTTCCGCCGATCTTTCGGGTCCGGTGACGGACCGGGCGTGTTTTCATTTCGACAATGCCTATTACTTGCCCGAGGTGACGATCACCTCGCGCCCGATGAAGACCAACACGGTGTCGAACACCGCTTTTCGCGGGTTTGGCGGGCCGCAGGGGATGCTGGTGGGCGAGCGGGTGATCGAGGAAATCGCCTATGCGCTGGGCCGCGATCCTCTGGAAATCCGGCGGGCGAATTTCTATCGCGAGGGGGCGGACGAGACGCCCTATCACCAGAAAGTCGAGGACAATATCATCGCCCGCGTGGTGGATGAATTGGAGGAAAGTGCCGACTATCAGGCGCGGCGTGCGGCAGTTCTGGAGCATAACGCCAAGGGCGGGATCATCCGCAAGGGGATTGCCCTGACGCCGGTGAAGTTCGGGATTTCGTTCACGGCGACGTGGTACAATCAGGCGGGTGCGTTGATCCATATCTATAAGGATGGGTCGGTGCATCTGAACCATGGTGGCACGGAGATGGGGCAGGGCCTCAACACCAAGGTGGCGCAGGTGGTGTCCGAAGCGCTGGGTGTGGACCTTGACCGTATCAAGGTGACCAAGACGACGACCGAGAAGGTGCCGAACACATCGGCCACGGCGGCGTCGTCGGGGGCGGATTTGAACGGTATGGCGGCGCTGGATGCTTGCGAGACGCTGAAGGCGCGGTTGGCCGGGTTCCTGCGCGAAAGCCGCGGGGTGGAAGAGGTCGAGTTCCTGCCCGGACGGGTGCGCGCGGGCGCGGAAGAGATCGACTGGACCGCGCTGATCAGTGAGGCCTATATGGCGCGGGTGCAGCTTTCGGCCACGGGGTTTTACAAAACGCCGAAGATCCACTGGGACCGCGACAAGGGGCAGGGGCGGCCGTTTTTCTATTTTGCATACGGGGCCGCATGTTCGGAAGTGTCGGTCGACACGCTGACCGGGGAATACATGGTCGAGCGGGTGGATATCCTGCATGACGTGGGGCGATCGCTGAACCCGGCGGTCGATCTGGGGCAGGTCGAGGGCGCGTTTGCGCAGGGCATGGGGTGGCTGACCACCGAGGAGCTTTGGTGGGACGAGGACGGGCGGCTGCGCACCCATGCGCCGTCGACCTACAAAATCCCGCTGGCGTCGGACATGCCGCGCGATTTCAGGGTGAAGCTGGCCGAGTGGTCGGAAAACCCCGAGCGCACGATCAAGCGGTCAAAAGCGGTGGGTGAGCCGCCGTTCATGTTGGCCATGTGCGTGCTTGAAGCTTTGTCGATGGCGGTGGCGAGCGTGTGTGACTATGCCGAGTGCCCGCGCCTTGATGCGCCCGCGACGCCCGAGCGGGTGTTGATTGCGGTCGAGCGGTTGCGGCGATGAGCCTGCGCGCGCTTCTGTCGGGCGCGGCGCCGCTGGTGCGGGTGCGGATCGCGCAGGTGGCCGGGTCTTCGCCGCGCGAGGAGGGCGCTTTCATGCTGGTCTCGCCCGATGTGGTGGCCGGGACGATTGGCGGCGGCGCGATGGAATACGCGGGCATTGACCGGGCGCGGCGGATGCTGGCGCGGGGTGAGGATGTGGCGGTTGCCGATATCGCACTGGGGCCCGAGAGCGGGCAGTGCTGCGGCGGGCGGGTTTTGCTTGAGTTCGACGTTTTGGACGCGGCAGGGCGCGCGGCGGTGTTGGCCGAGGTCGCGGCGGCAGAGGCGGCGCAGCCCGAGGTGTTGATCTTTGGCGCGGGGCATGTGGGGCGGGCCTTGGCGCGGGCGCTGGCGTTGTTGCCGGTGCGCTGCGTTTTGATCGATAGCCGGGCCGAGGAACTGGCGCTGGCCCAAGGGGGGACGCAGCGGCGCACGGCATTTCCCGAGGCCGAGGTTGCAAGCGCCGCGCCGGGGGCGGCGGTGGTGATCGCAACGCATGATCATGGCTTGGATTTCCTGTTGGCCGGGGAGGCCTTGGCGCGGGGGGATTTGGCCTACGTGGGCATGATCGGCTCAAACACGAAGCGGGCGCGGTTCGCGTCCTGGGCGCGGGATCATGCCACTGGGGCTGAATTGGCGCGGTTGACCTGCCCGATGGCGGCGAACGCGCCGGCGGACAAGCGGCCCGAGGTGATCGCGGCCTTTGTCGCGACCGAGGTGTTGGCGGCGGTGCTGGCCTTTGCGGCCGCGCGGGCGGAGGTGCAGGCATGAGTGCGAAACTGATCCGGGGACGGTTGCTGAGCTTTCATCGCGAGCCGGTGGGCGGGGATGAGCGCGCGTTTTCTTACGTCGAGGATGGGGCGCTTTTGATCCGCAAGGGCGTGATCGAACGCGCCGGGGATTGGGGCGATCTGCAAGGGCTGGCCGAAGAGGTGATCGACCATCGCCCGCACCTGATCACAGCCGGGTTCATTGATCCGCATATCCATTTTCCGCAGGTGCAGGTGGTCGGCTCGTGGGGGGCGCAACTGCTGGATTGGTTGGAGAATTACACCTTTCCCGCCGAGATGCGGTTTGCCGACGCCGAGCATGCGCGGCAGATGGCGGGGCATTTTTACGACCTGCTTGCGCGGCATGGCACGACCAGTGCGGTGGCCTATTGTTCGGTGCATTCCACGTCGGTCGAGGCCTATTTCGAAGAGGCCGCGCGGCGCAACATGCGGATGATCGGCGGCAAGGTGATGATGGATCGCGGGGCGCCCGAAGGCCTGACCGATACGCCGCAATCGGGCTATGACGACAGCAAGGCACTGATCGAACGATGGCACGGCAAGGGCCGGGCGCTTTACGCGATTACGCCGCGCTTTGCGATCACCTCGACACCCGAGCAGTTGGAGGCGACCGGGGCGCTCGTGGCCGAGCATCCGGAGTGCTATCTGCAAACCCACGTGGACGAGAATCGCAATGAGATCGCCTTGGCGGCGGAGTTGTTTCCGGACGCGCCCGATTACATGGGGGTTTACGAGCGCTATGGCCTGTTGGGGCCGAAATCCCTGTTGGGCCATTGCATCCACATGAGCGACCGCGAGATCGGGGTGGTGGCAGAGAGCGGCGCGAAGCCGGTGTTTTGCCCCACGTCTAACCTGTTTCTGGGCAGCGGGCTTTATGATGATGCGGGTTTGCGCGGGCGCGGTATTCACGGCGCGATTGCCACGGATGTGGGCGGCGGCACGTCCTATTCGATGCTGCAAACCCTGAACGAGGGCTACAAGGTTCTGCAATTGCAACGCCAGCAGCGTCACCCCTTTGAGATGTTCCATTGGGCGACGCGGGGCAATGCCGTGGCGCTGGGGCTTGAGGACAGGATCGGCACGCTGGCCGAGGGGAGCGAAGCGGATCTGGTGGTTCTGGATTGCCGCGCAACGCCGGAAATGGCGCTTCGGGCCGACACGGTGGAAACACTGGCCGAGGAGTTGTTCCTGTTGATGGTGCTGGGGGATGATCGCGCCGTGGTGCAGACCTATGTGGCCGGGGAGCAGATGAAATGAGCGGATTGGAAGAGTTGATCGCCGTGGCGCGCGGCGAGGTGCCTGCGGAAATCGTGCTGCGCGGTGGGCAGGTGTTCGACGTGGTGACGGGCCGGTTGATCGACGGCGATGTAGCGGTGCATCAGGGCCGGATCGCGGGCATCGGCGAGACCTATGAGGGGCGCGAGGTGATCGATGTTGCGGGGCTGACGCTGGTGCCCGGGTTCATTGATACGCATCTGCATATCGAAAGCTCGCTCGTGACGCCTTATGAGTTCGACCGCTGCGTCGGGCCGCGCGGGATCACCACGGCGATTTGCGACCCGCACGAGATTGCCAATGTGGTGGGCGTGCCGGGGATCGAGTATTTCCTGAAAGCCAGCGCGCAGACGCTGATGGATATCAGGGTGAACCTCAGCTCCTGTGTGCCCTCGACCCATATGGAAACGGCGGGGGCCGAGATCGGGGCCGAAGAATTGGCGGCGCTGAAGGATCATCCGCGGGTGATCGGTCTGGCCGAATTCATGAATTACCCCGGGGTGATTTTTCGCGACCCCGAGGCGATGGCCAAGCTGCACGCGTTCGAGGGGCGTCACATCGACGGCCATGCGCCGCAGCTTTCGGGGCGCGATTTGAACGCCTATATCGCCGCCGGGATACGGACCGAGCATGAGGCGACGACCGCTGCCGAGGCGGTGGAGAAGCTGGAAAAAGGGATGCGGGTATTGATCCGCGAGGGGTCGGTGTCGAAGGATATGCATGCGCTTGCGCCGATCCTCGATGACTATACGTCTGCGTATTGTTGCCTGTGCACGGATGATCGCAATCCTCTGGATATCGGGGAGTATGGGCATCTGGATTATATGATCCGGACGTTGATTGCGCTGGGGGTCAGTCCGCGTGCGGTCTATCGCGCGGCGAGCCTGTCGGCGGCAGAGGCGTTCGGGTTGAAGGACCGGGGCCAGATCGCGCCGGGCAAGCGGGCGGATATCGTGGCGCTCGGCTCGCTCGAAGCCTGCGATGCGCGGTTGGTGATGACGGGGGGTGTTGTCCTGTCGGAGGCGGCCTTTGCGGCGCGCGAGGTGGTTGAGCCGGTGGGGCGCGCATCGGTCAAGGCGCGGATTGTGGGGGCGGAGGATTTCCGCTGTGCCGGCAACCGGGCCGAGACGGATGTGATCGGGATCGAGGAAGGCAAGATCATCACCCACCACCTGCACGAAGAGATCGTGCCCGAGGATGGCGACAAACGGGTGGATGTGGCGCGCGATTTGGTTCGTATCGCCGTGCTGGAGCGGCATGGCAAGAACGGCAATATGGCGACCGGCTTCGTCAAGGGGTTCGGGTTGAAGGCGGGGGCGATCGCCTCGACCGTTTGTCATGATCACCACAATATCGCCTGTGTCGGGGCGGATTACGCTGACATGGCCGTGGCAGCGAACCGGCTGGGTGAGATCGAGGGCGGGTTCGTCGTGGTGCGCGATGGCGCGGTTCTGGCCGAACTGGCGTTGCCGGTGGCGGGGTTGATGAGCCTTGAGCCCTATGAAGAGGTGCGGGCGCGGCTGGTCGATCTGCGCGATGCGGCGGCATCGCTGGGGGTGGAGTTGGAAGAGCCGTTCCTGCAACTGGCGTTTCTGGCCCTGCCGGTGATCCCGGCGTTGAAGATCACCGATCGCGGCATGGTCGACGTCGAGAAATTCGAGATCATTTCCTGAGGAGGGGCAGGGCGCTTGCCCACCCTGCGGAGGTTTGCATGAAAAGCATTGTCGAGCCGGCGCGGGAAACGCCGGTGATTCATGAAACGGATGTGATCGTCGTCGGGTCCGGCCCCGGTGGCCTTGCCGCGGCGCTGGCGGCGGCGCGGGTCGGGGTGCGGGTGGCACTGATCGAGCGGTTCGGCTGTTTGGGCGGGAATATCACGGTTGTCGGGGTCGAAGGCTTTGCGTGGTATCGCCACGAGGCGACCGTCGAGGCGGGCGGCATCGGCTGGGAGTTCGAGGAGCGGGCAAAGGCAATGGGCGCGGCGGTGCCGGAGAGCCAGTCGCTGTCCTATGAGTTGGACAGCGAGGGGTTTAAGCTGGTCGCCGATACGCTGGCCGAAGAGGCGGGGGTGCATGTGATGATGCACCGGCAATTCGTCGCCCCGATCATGGAGGGCGCGCGCATTCGCGGCGTGATCGTGGAATCCAAGGCCGGGCGCGAGGCCATACTGGGGCGCATGGTGATCGACGCGACGGGGGATGCCGACGTGGCCCACCGCGCGGGCGCACCGACGGTGAAGACCCCGCTGGAAGAGGTGCAGGCGGCGAGCGTGATGTTCCACCTAGCGGGCGTCGACAAGGCGGCCTTCCTTGAGGGTGTGAAGGCCGATCCACAGACTTATGCCGACTGGTCGAGCGGCGAGTGGACGGTCGAGACCGATGGCAAGGAGGATGCAATGTACAGTCCCTTCCTTGGCAAACCGTTCGAGCGCGCGATCCGTGAGGGCGTGATCCCGGCGCATCTGAACACCATCGGCGGGACGTGGGGCGCGGTGCATGACAGTGGCGAGATGACTTATATGAACCTTGTCCATCTGGCCGGGTGTGACGGGGTGGACCCGGACAGCCTGACCCATTTCGAGAGGGAAGGGCGGCGTCAGGCGATGCAGGCGATCGCGGCGCTGAGGGCCTATGTGCCGGGCTGCGAAGGCGCGCGGCTGCGCAATTTCGGGATGAGCATCGGCATTCGTGACAGCCGCAAGATCGACGGGGTCTACAACATGACCGAGGTGGATGTGCGCGGGCAGGCGCGGTTTGAGGACAGCATCGGGATTTATCCCGAGTTCATCGATGGGTATGGCGTTTTGATCCTGCCCACGACCGGGCGCTACATGCAGTTGCCGTTGCGCGCGATCCTGCCCCGGGGGGTGGAGAACCTTGCCGTGGCGGGGCGGGCGATTGGCGGCGACAAGCTGGCCCATGCGGCGACGCGCAACATGGCGTGTTGTGCGGTGGTAGGGCAGGGCGCGGGCGTGGCGGCGGCGCTGGCGGTGAAGGCCGGGTGCGCGCTTGATGCGGTGGATGTCGGCGCGGTGCAGGGGGAGTTGCGGCGCCAAGGTGTGCGGATCGACTGAGCGGATACGGCGTGGCGTGTGGTGTTGGTTGGGGGGCCATTATTCCAGCCGGGCCTTGTGGGGCTGTTGTCGGGGCCCCCTCTTGGCGGTGAAGCCAACTGCCGGGCGGTGGGCAGGGGTATTTTTGGCCAAGAAAGAGGTGGGGGTCTTCGGAATTGGACCTTGGGGTTTGGTTGCGGGGCGGCGGGGTTAGGCCGGGCTGCGGGTGATGGCGCGCGGAGCGGGGATTTCCTTGATGTGGGCCGAGCGACGCGCGGCGTTTTTGGCCTTCACCGTCGAGCGCAGCGCGTCCTTTCTTTCGCCCCACCGAGTGAAACGCGTCCTGCCGTTTGGCTGCCGAGCGCAGCGAGGCCACCGGGCGACGCGCGTTAGCGGGGCGCAACCCCTTTTCTTGCGGGATGATCAGGAAATGGCTTCGACGAGGCCGGGCAATTCACCAAGGTCCATGAGTTCGGCGAAGCGTGCAGCACCTTGGGGCGGGGCGGCTTTTTCCAGTTCCCATTCCAGCCCGTGGGGGACGTGAACGCCCCAGCTTCCGGCCTCGATCGCGGGCAGCACGTCTGATTTCATCGAATTGCCGACCATCATCGCATGTGTCGGCCCTTCGCCGTGGCGGGTGAAGGCGGCGTGGTAGGTCTGCATTACCTTTTCCGAGACGATTTCGACCGCGTCGAACATTTCGCCCAGCCCGGATTGGGCCAGTTTGCGTTCCTGATCCAGCAGATCGCCCTTGGTGATCAGGACGAGGGTGTAGTCGGGGGCGAGTGCCTCGATCACCTCGCGGGCGTGGGGCAGAAGGTCTATCGGGTGGCGCAGCATGTCCTGACCGGCGGTGATGATCTCGTGGATGACCGCGCCGGGCACGCGATCCGAGGTCACTTCGAGGGCGGTTTCGATCATCGAGAGCATGAAGCCCTTGATGCCGAAGCCATAGTGCCCGAGGTTGCGCCGCTCGGCCGCGAGCAGGCGTTCGGACAGGTGTTCGGGATCGGCGTAGTCGGCCAAGAGCCCTGCGAATCGCTCTTGCGTGATTTGAAAGAAACGCTCGTTGTGCCAGAGCGTATCGTCGGCATCGAAGCCGATCGTGGTCAATTTTCGCGTCATTGGCGGCCTCGTGCTTGCACGGCCTCTTTTCTCGCCGGTGATATAGGTTATATAGATCGTTCCTAGCAGTGAAATAGAATTCGAGACGTGCAAAGCCATGGCTGACCGGACCCTGAAACGGGTGCAGATGAGCGGAGTTTGGACCCCTGTTATCGCCGCTGAGGGTGATGACGGTGATACATCCGTTGTGGTGGAAACCAAGCCCAAGACGAAGCGCCCGCCGCTGTACAAGGTCATGCTGCTGAATGACGATTACACGCCGATGGAATTCGTCGTGCATGTGCTGGAACGGTTCTTTGCTCTCAACCATGCGCAGGCCTTCGAGATCATGTTGACCGTGCACAAGAAGGGGCTTGCCGTTGTTGGCGTGTTTTCCCACGAAATCGCCGAAACCAAGGTGGCACAGGTGATGGATCTGGCGCGCCAGCACCAGCACCCGCTGCAATGCACGATGGAAAAAGAATGAAACATATGGAACTGGGGTTTCGGGGCCTGTGCCGCGCATGAGCGGATCGCGCTTGTCCATCTTCCTTGAAGATGCGCCCTTGCCCGAGGGCGTGATCGTCGTGCTGGGCGCGGGGGCCGAGAGCGATCTGGCCGCGCTGCCCGAGGGGGCGATTTACGTCTGTGGCCAGAAGCCGGACTACGACATCCTGCAGGCGCGGCGCTTTGATGTGCGCCTTGAGGCGCCCGAGCGCGCCGATGCGGTTGTCGTGTTCCTGCCGCGCGCGAAACGCGCGGCGCAAGCGATGCTGGCGCGCGCCGCCGGGTTGGCGCCTTTGGTGCTTGTGGACGGGCAGAAGCACGATGGTGTCGACAGTCTTTACAAGGCCTGCCGCGCGCGGGTCGACTGTGGCCCGGCTTTTTCCAAGGCGCATGGCAAGAGTTTCGTCATGTATGTCGGAGATCAGGTCGGGGGCTTTGACGACTGGGTCGAAGCCGGCGGGCTGCGCGAGATCGAAGGGGATTTCGTGACCGCGCCGGGCGTGTTTTCGGCGGATGGGCCTGATCCGGCCTCGGTCGCGCTGGTTGCGGCGTTGCCGGGCACGCTGAAGGGGGCGTTTGCCGATCTGGGCGCTGGCTGGGGCTTTCTTTCGCGGGCGGTTTTGGCGCGCGAGGGAGTTGTGAGCCTTGATCTGGTGGAAGCGGATCATGTGGCGCTGGAGTGCGCGCGGCGCAATGTCAGCGATCCGCGGGTGCGGTTTCACTGGGCCGATGCGACGCGCTGGGCCCCAGAGGCGAAACTGGACGGGGTGGTGATGAATCCGCCGTTCCACGAGGGCCGGCGCGGTGTGCCCGAATTGGGCCAGCGGTTCATTGCGGCAGCGGCGGGGATGCTGAAGCCGGCAGGGCATTTGTGGATGGTCGCCAACCGGCACCTGCCCTATGAGGCGGCGCTGGCGGAGCAGTTTCACGAAGTGACGGAAATCGGCGGCGACACCCGGTTCAAAATTTTTCGCGCCGCGCGGCCATCTCGTAAAGCCAAGCGATAACGCTTAACATGGCGCGGATTCACCGAACGTGATCCGCTGTGGCCACCAATCCAAAGAGGCAATACATGACGCTTTCGATCTCGGGTAAGACCGCAATCGTGACCGGGGCCGCCAATGGCGTTGGCCTCGCCATCGCGCGGCATTTTGCCGACAAGGGCGCGAACGTGATGTTCGCGGATATGGACGAAGAGGGCCTCGCGCGCGAGGTGGGCGAAGTCGAGGAAGGCTCGAAGATCCGCTATTTCGCGGGTGACTTGCGCCAGAAGCTAACCACGGCGAACCTGCTTTCGGCCACGCTGGACGCGTTCGAGCGGGTTGATGTGTTGGTCAATGCCAGCCGACAGGTGGTGCGCTCGGACCCCCTAAACCCCGATGATGACGCGGTCGAGGCGTTGATCGAACAGAACCTGATGACGGCGCTGAGGCTGAGTCAGGTCGTGGCCAAGCGGATGATCAAGCAGGCCGAGCAAGAGGAGGGTGGCCCGGCCGGGTCGATCATCAACCTCAGCTCGATCCTTGCCAGCCGGGCGCATCCCGACCTGATGGCGCTGTCGATCTCGAACGCGGCTCTGGAACAGATGACCCGGTCACTGGCCGTGGCGCTGGCGGGCAAGCGCATTCGGGTGAACGCCGTGGCGATGGGGTCGGTGATGAGCGCGAGCATGAAAGAGCATCTGAAGGAAAACCCGGACTTCCGCAGCGTGATCGAGAAGGGAACGCCGCTGGGCCGGATCGCAAGCGCGACCGAACTGGCCGAGACGGTGCAGTTTCTGGCCAGCGATGGATCGGGCTTTATGACGGGGCAGGTTCTGTGCGTCGATGGCGGGCGCACGCTGCTTGATCCGGTGTCGGCACCGGCACACTAAAGCGGGCACCTAAAGACTGGTGCACCAAGATTTCGCGGGGATGAGAGATGAGCGACGACATGCACGACGAGAAGGCACGCGCCAGCGCTTGGTTTAGACAGTTGCGCGATGAGATCGTGGCGGCGTTCGAGGGGCTGGAAGATAGCCAGACAAGCGGGCCGCTTGCCAGCCAGCCGGCGGGGCGTTTCGAGGTGAGTGAAACCCGGCGGCAGGGAGGAGACGGCGAGGATGCCGGCGGCGGGCTGATGTCGGTCATGCGCGGCGGGCGCGTGTTCGAGAAGGTCGGCGTCAATATCTCGACCGTGTATGGCAAGCTGGGCGATCGCGCGCAGGCCGCGATGATGGCGCGCAAGGGTATGCCGGGGATGAAGGACGACCCGCGCTTCTGGGCGAGCGGGATCAGCCTTGTCGCGCATATGCAGAACCCGCATTGCCCGGCCGTGCACATGAACACGCGGATGTTCTGGACGCCGCATGGCTGGTGGTTCGGCGGTGGGTCGGACCTGAACCCTTGTATCGAATACGAAGAGGATACCGCGCATTTCCACGCGGTGCAGAAGGCGCATTGTGAGCGCCATGACGCGGATTTCTATCCGCGCTTCAAGGCCTGGGCGGACGAGTATTTCTATATTCCGCACCGCCACCGGGCGCGCGGCGTGGGTGGGATTTTTCTGGACGATCACAATTCGGGTGATTGGGAGGCGGATTTCGCCTTCATCCAGGACGTGGGCCGGGCCTTTTTGCCCGCCTTTCAGCCGGTGACGGAAAAGCGCCGCGATACGCCGTGGAGCGAGGCCGACAAGGATGCGCAGCTTGTGCATCGCGGGCTCTATGCCGAATATAACCTCGTCTATGACCGGGGCACGAAATTCGGGCTGGAAACCGGGCATGACGCCAACGCGGTGCTGATGAGCCTGCCGCCCATGGCGAAGTGGGTCTGACATTTTCGGGCGTCTGCGCGCGTGGCGTCGGGCGGAGCCTCCGGCGGGGATATTTGGGGTCAGATGAAGGACTGGATCGGCCTGATTCTTCATCTTGCTGAACATTTCTGGGGCAAGGTGACGAAATGCTAAGGCGTTCTGGACCGGGGGGGCAGAGCCCCCGATGCGCGCCGTTTGTCAGGAGCAGGACGCAGGCATGACGGCGGCAGGTTACGGAATGGGCCGAGAGGGGGCGGACCGGTTGTATTAGATCCGGGCCGGTCAAGACGAAGCTTTCGATGGCGGTGCATTCGAACGAGATCATCGCCGCCTATCACGATGCGATTCCCCTCAACCGCTATGGCACAGAGCGCGAGTTGGCCAAGGTCATCTGTTTCCTGTGCTCGCAGAAAGCCTCGTATGTTACGGGGCAAGTGATCGCGGTGGATGGCGGTTTCCAATGCACGGGAGTTGGACTTCCGGCATTGAGAGAATAGTGATTTTGCAATTTGGTACTTAATAGATTCATAATTTGTTAACTTACTGCGACAAAAGTGTAATTTGCGCAGGAGGGTAATTAGAATTGATCTAAATCATATTCCTGTCTGCATGGCTTCGTTAGACAAACAGCGTCTGGGGACGCGCGATCTGTTCCGATCAAGGCAAGGCTGAGGGAGGCCTTAACCCATGAAGTATCAAAGTTATCTACTGACGACTGCACTCACCGCGGCGATGGCGACCGGCGCCGTGGCGGACGAGCTTCGCGATGAGGCGAAGGAAATGTTCGAGCCGATTCCGTCGACTGTTCCGATGCAGGCCGACAACCCGATCTCGGACGTGAAGATCGACCTCGGCAAAGCGCTGTTCTTTGATCCGCGCATGTCGGCTTCGGGCGTGTTCTCGTGCAACTCGTGCCACAACCTTGCCACCGGCGGCGACGACAACATGCCGACCTCAATTGGCCATGGCTGGCAGAAGGGCCCACGCAACTCGCCCACCGTGTTGAACGCCGTGTTCAACATCGCCCAGTTCTGGGACGGGCGCGCAGACGACCTCAAGGCGCAGGCAAAAGGCCCGGTTCAGGCCGGTGTCGAGATGGCCAACACGCCGGACAACGTGGTTGCGACGCTGAATTCGATGCCGCAATACGTGGAGTGGTTCAAGGCGTCCTTCCCGGGCGAGGCCGAGCCGGTGTCGTTCGACAACTTTGCCAAGGCGATCGAGGTCTATGAGGCCACGCTGGTGACGCCTGCGCCGTTTGACGCATGGCTGAACGGTGACGATGCCGCGTTGAACGACGCGCAGAAGGCTGGCTTGCAGCTGTTCATGGACAAGGGCTGTGCCTCTTGCCACAACGGCGTGAACCTTGGCGGTAACGGCTACTATCCGTTCGGCCTGATCGAGAAGCCGGGCGCCGACATCCTGCCTGCGGGCGACAAGGGCCGTTTTGCCGTGACCGAGACCGCGGATGACGAATACGTGTTCCGCGCCGCGCCGCTGCGCAACATCGACCAGACTGCGCCCTATTTCCATTCGGGCCTTGTTTGGGACCTGAAGGTTGCGGTTCAGATCATGGGTGAAAGCCAACTGGGTGAGGATATCACGGACGAGGAAGCCGATCAGATCGTCGCGTTCCTCGGCTCGCTCACCGGCAAGCTGGACCCGGTCGTCTATCCGGTGCTGCCTGCTGAAACGGCAAACACACCGCGCCCGACCGGCGAAGTGAAGTAAGACAAGATATGCCCCGGGCCGTACGTTTGTATTGGCCGGGGGCGCCCTTTGGTTTTTTGAATTGGCGCGCCTTGAGAGAGGCGCGCCTTTTTTATTTTGCTGAGGGTCCGGCGGGTCAGGCCGTGAGTGCGAGGGTGGCGAGGTAGCCGCCATAGGCGGTGACGAGCACCGCGCCTTCGCGTCGGTCGATGCGCTGACCGGTGGCGGCGAAAACGGCGAGTGCCAGCGTTGCGGCCAGCATGACCCATATGTCGAAGGACGCGACCTGTGCGGGCACTTCGAGCGGCAGGACCATCGCCGTGGTGCCGAGTATGCCCAGCACGTTGAAGATGTTGCTGCCGACGATATTGCCGAAGGCGACGTCGCCCTGACCGCGGCGCACGGCCACGAGCGAGGTGACGAGTTCGGGCAGGGAGGTGCCCAAGGCCACGACGGTCAGGCCGATGGCGGTTTCCGACACACCTGCGGTGGCGGCCAGACCGATCGCGCCCGTGACCAGCGCCCGCGCGGCGAGGATGGTGAGGACCAGCCCGGCCAATACGGTGAGCACGGGGCGCAGGAGGCCGGTATTTGGGCCAGATTTTGGGCCAGTTTTCAGGACGGAAGACGCGCTGGGTTCAGCGGGTGTCACCAGGTCGGCCTCGGCCCGGTAGAGGGCGGCGGCGGCGCTCATGGAGCGGCGTTCGATCATGACAGTCAACACGAGGTAAAGCGCCAGCAGGCCCAAAAACCCCGCCCCGGTGGCACGTCCTAGCGTGCCTTCGAGGATTGCCCATGTGCAGATCAGCGCGGCCAGGGCCATGACGGCGCCATCGCGGCGCAGCGCGGCTGGATCGACCCTGATCGGGCTGAGCAGCGCGGCGAGGCCGAGGATGAGAAGGATATTGCCGATATTGCTGCCCACGACGTTGCCGATGGCAAGGCCGGGAGAGCCGGCGAGAGCGGCCTGAAGGCTGGCCACGAGTTCGGGCGTCGAGGTGCCGAAACCGACCAGCGTGAGGCCGATGATCAGGGGGGAGACCCCCAGACGCTGGGCAAGGGCGACGGCGCCGCGCACCAGAAGATCACCCCCGGTCACAAGCCCGGCCAGACCCGCGACAACCCAAACCACGTCAGACATTTTTAGCCCCCCAATGCCGCCCGGCGGGTGGCCTCAGGTGGACTTGGGATAGGCTTGGGGTGCTTTCAAGGGGCGTTGCGCCTTATCCCTCGCGGACCGTGTCGATCATCAGTTGCACGTTTTCGGGGTCGGCGTCGGGCGTGATGCCGTGGCCGAGGTTGAAGATGTGCGGGCCGCCGGAAAGCGCCTTTACGATGCGGCGGGTTTCATCGACGAGGGCCTGTCCGCCGGTGACCATATGCGAGGATTTGAGGTTGCCTTGAACGCAGCCGTCGGGTTGCACGTGCTTGGCCGCCCATTCCGCCGTGACGCCATCGTCAAGCGCGATGCAGTCGGCGCCGATGACCTTGTGCAGGCCTTCGTAGCGTTCGCCCGCGCCGCGTGGGAAGGCGATGACGGGCAGGCCGGGGTGCAGCTCCTTGAGGGCGGCGGTGATGCGGCGGGCGGGTTCCACGGCGTATTTCTGGAAATCCTCGCCTTGCAGGGAACCGGCCCAGCTGTCGAAAATCTTGACCGTTTCGGCCCCGGCTTTCACCTGTTCCGAGAGATAGGTGATGGTGGCTTCGGTGATGCGTTCGAGCAGGGCTTCGAACAGGGGGCGGTTTTCGGCCTTCAAAGCGTGGGCCGGGCCTTGGTCGGGGGTGCCGCGCCCGGCGATCATGTAGGTGGCCACCGTCCACGGTGCACCGGCAAAGCCGATCAGCGCGGTTTCCGAGGGCAATTCGCGGGTGAGGATGCGCAGGGTTTCATAAACTGGGGCGAGGTGATCGTGAATCGCATCCGCCGGTTTCAGCGCGTCGAACCCGGCCTGATCGGTGATGGTCGAGAGGCGCGGGCCTTCGCCGGTGACGAACCACAGATCGGCGCCAAGTGCCTGTGGCACCAGAAGGATGTCCGCGAACAGGATCGCGGCATCAAAGCCGTAGCGGCGGATCGGTTGCAGCGTGACCTCGGCCGCCAATTCGGAATTATAGCACAGCGACAGGAAATCCCCGGCCTCGGCCCGGGTGGCGCGGTATTCGGGCAGGTAGCGGCCCGCTTGGCGCATCATCCAGATTGGCGGGGTGGGCAGGGTTTCACCCGCGAGCGCACGGAGCAGTTTCTTTTCGGCCATCATCATTCCCTTTCCTGCGGTTGAGGGGTTGGTGGAAGGGGAGCGGCACAATGTCAAGCGCACATGGCTTGCAAGGACCAAAGGACGCGCTTAGGGAAGGGACATGACGAATGATATGCCCACAGCCACCGCCCCCCTGAAGATCGGCACACGCGGATCGCCCCTTGCCCTTGCACAGGCGTTTGAAACGCGCGCGCGATTGCGCGCGGCGTTTGAATTGCCCGAGGATGCGTTCGAGATCGTGGTGATCAAGACCACCGGCGACAATCGCCAGATGATCGATGCTGACAAGCCGCTGAAGGAAATCGGCGGCAAGGGGCTGTTTACGAAAGAAATCGAAGAGGCGCTGCTGTCGGGCGGAATCGATATCGCGGTGCATTCGATGAAGGATATGCCGGTGGACCAGCCCGCCGGGCTTTTGCTGGATTGCTATTTGCCGCGCGAGGATGTGCGCGATGCGTTCATCTCGCCCGAGTTCGGGGCGATTGCCGATCTGCCCGAGGGGGCCGTGGTGGGCACGTCGAGCCTTCGACGGCGGGCGCAACTGTTGACCAAGCGGCCGGATTTGCAGGTGGTGGAGTTTCGCGGCAACGTGCAGACCCGCCTGAAAAAGCTGTCCGAGGGCGTGGCGAGTTGTTCGTTCCTTGCGATGGCAGGGTTGCGGCGGCTGAACATGGACGAGGACGTGCCGGCAACGGCGATTGCGCCCGAAGACATGCTGCCGGCGGTCGCGCAGGGCGCGATCGGGATTGAGCGGCGGGCGGATGACACGCGGGTGGCCAACCTGCTGGCCGCGATCCACGACGGGCCGACCGGGCAACGGCTGGCGGCGGAGCGGGCATTTCTGGCCGCGCTCGATGGGTCTTGCGAGACGCCGATTGCCGGGCTGGCCGAGCTTGAGGGCGATCAGCTGCGCCTGCGCGGTGAGATCCTGCGCCCCGATGGCAGCGAGGCGTTGTCGGACGAGGCGCGCGGGCCGATTGACACCGGCGCCGAGATGGGCCGCGCCATGGCCGAGCGGCTTTTGGCGCGGGCGGGCGAAGGGTTTTTCGACTGGCGGGGGTGAGCCGAATGATCGAGCGCACCCACACCAAGGGCGATGCCCCCTCGACCGCGGTTTATTCCGATTGCGAGCGGTATCGTTATTCCCTGACCCGGACGTGGGACGCGGCCGGGCGGCGCGCGCTTTTCATCATGCTGAACCCGTCGACCGCGACCGAGGTGCAGAATGACCCCACGGTGGAACGCTGTGAGCGGCGGGCGCGCGCACTGGGGTTTGGCAGTTTTCGGGTGCTGAACATCTTTGCCTGGCGCGATACCGACCCGAAGAAAATGCGCGCCGCCGCCGATCCGGTCGGCCCCGAGAATGACGCCACCATCGCCGCCAGCGCGCCATGGGCGGATCAGATCATTGCCGCGTGGGGCACGCATGGCGCGCATCTGGAGCGTGGCGCGCAGGTGGAGCGGCTTTTGCGCGACACTGGTTTGCCGATCTTTCACCTTGGCCTCAGCAAGCATGGGCATCCCAAGCATCCGCTTTATATTGCCTATAGCCAACAGCCCGAACGCTGGTTCTGAGGAGACGTGATGGACGCGCGCGATCAAGAAACCCTGCAGGCGGAAACAGAAGCGCTGAACCGGCTTGCGCAGGAGGTCGAACGGCTAAACACGCATCGTTTTGTGGCGCTGCACAACAAACCGCTGCGGCTTTTGACGTTCCAGTTCTTTCGCGGCATGGCCTTTGGGCTTGGCTCGGTGGTGGGGGCGACGATCCTTGTTTCGGTCGTGGCGTGGTGGCTGGCGCAGTTCCAGTTCCTGCCGATTGTAGGGGATTGGGTGTCGCAGATCAGCCAGCAGATCGAGCGCGACAAGTATGAAGTCGACCGCTAGCGCGTTAACCATTTGTCCCATCTGGATTTGACCCAGAGCACCCCCTGAGAGACAAAGAGATAGCGCACGCTGGAGGCGATTCGATGCTATTTCTTGCCGGATTGATGGGCATGGTCCTTGTCGGGGCGACGGTTTACGTCAACACGGGCGAAGACCTTGATGACGTGGGCGGCGATGGCGCCGAGGCGGCAATCGACGAGTATTCGGGCCAGCCGATGGTCAGTCTGGGCGAGGTGATCGGCGGCACGGCCGAGGACGAAGCGATCAGTGGCGGTGATGGTCTTGACCATATGAACGGCGGGGCCGGGAACGATACGCTTGACGGCGAGGCCGAGAACGACCTGCTGTATGGCGGGGACGATGACGACACCCTGTTCGGCGGCGAAGAGAACGACACGCTGCATGGCGACGCCGGCGACGACCTGTTGCAGGGCGATGCGGGCGACGATGACCTTTATGGACATATCGGCGACGACACGATCGAAGGCGGCATAGGCGATGACCATGTCGAGGCGGGCGACGGTGATGACCTGATCGACGGTGGCGCAGGCGATGACGGGCTTCTTGGATACATTGGTGCCGATACGATTGTGGGCGGTGCGGGGGCGGATACGCTTTTCGGTGGCGACGGCAATGACCTTCTGGATGGGCGCGAGCCGGTCGGCGGATTGGCGGACGAGGACGTGGCAGGCGCAGGTGCGAATGAGTCAGGCGCAAACGAGTTAGGTGAAGGCTTGGCGGGTGTGCTGGCGCCGTTTGAGTCACCGCTGGGCGACTTCCTGAATGGCGGGGACGGCGATGATGTGATCCGGGCCGATGCCGGGGATATCGTGAGCGGAGGCGAGGGCGCCGACACGTTGATTGTAGGCGCTGAATTCGAAGATTGGGCCCCCGATGCGCCGCCGCCGGAGATGACGGATTTCAATGCGGCAGAAGACGCACTTGTCGTGTTGTACGACGATGCCGCGCCGAACATGATCTGGGAACTCAGCCTTGAGAGCGATGGTGAAGATGCGGACCTGACGCATGTGCTGCTGAACGGGGCGCGGGTGATGAGTGTGCATGATGGCGGCGCGCTGAGTCTGGCCGATATTCAGCTTGTTCCGGAATCGGCGGCAGGGCTTCTGACGGCATAGGACAGGATCGGATTGCGCACCGTCGTTTACATGAGGCGTGTGCAAGAGGCGGGTCAAGAATCCTCTTTCCTTTTGCGGAATATCCGCCTATACGCGCCCATCTCCATGGACCCTGCTGGACGACATCCCGGCTTGTGCCCCTCACTCCAACCAGAAAGGAGACCCCGATGTCGATCACTGTTGAAGAAAAAGCCCGCGTGATGAAGGAATATGCGACCAAGGACGGCGACACCGGTTCGCCCGAGGTTCAAGTCGCGATCCTGAGCTCGCGTATTGCGACGCTGACCGAGCACTTCAAGACCCACAAGAAAGACAACCACGGTCGCCGTGGCCTTCTGAAAATGGTCGCACAGCGCCGTAAGCTTCTCGACTATCTCAAGGCGAAAGACGAGGCGCGTTACGCCGACCTCATCAAGCGTCTGGGCCTGCGCCGCTGATCCAGCTGCAGCTGCCAAAAGCAACGAGACAAGAGACGGGGCCGCATCGCGCGGCCCTTTTTCTTTGCGGTATGAGCAAAGCTTCTGAGGAACCAAGGTAAAGATAGCCTGGGGCCGAGATTCGCTTATAAAGACTGAACGAGAATGCAGCTGGGGTGCATCTAATGAGTGAGTTTCGATCGTTTCCCGATCATGCGGGGCCGGGCCATGAGGCGGCGTTGAAAAAGGCTTCGCGGCTGGCGGAGCTGGAAGCGACTGGCCTGATGGACAGCCTGCCGGAAGAGGCCTACGACCGCGCTGTGCGACTGGCGCGCAAGATCGTGGGAAGTTCGGTCGGGATCCTGTCGCTCGTCGATGGGGAGCGACAGTTTTTCAAGGCGCACGAGGGCCTTGATGACGAGATGGTCGAAGCGGGTGGCACGCCGCTGTCGCATTCCTTTTGCCAGTATGTCGTTTCGGAAGGGGTGCCGCTTGCGGTGAGTGATGCGCGCGAGCATCCGCTGTTGAAAGACAACGGGGCGGTCGAGGATCTGGGTGTGGTTGCCTATCTCGGGGTGCCGGTGCGTGGGCCTAGTGGCGAGGTTCTGGGCTCGTTCTGCGCGATCGAGGACAGCCCGCAGGACTGGACCGAAGACCAGCTTCATGCGCTGCACGATCTGGCCCAGATGATCGAGGCCGCGATCCAGTTGACGCAGGCCGTGGAAGAGCGGCAGTTGATCGTCGACGAGTTGAACCACCGGGTGAAGAACCTGTTCACCGTGGTGTCAGGTATGATCCGGATCAGCCGCCGCGAGGCCGAGGATGCGACGCATCTGGCCGAGATCCTTCAGAACCGGGTGCAGGCCCTTTCGCGGGCGCACCAGTTGATCGCGCCGGCGATGCGCGGCGCGCAGGACGGCGAGGGTGCGCAGGTCGATCTGGCTGAATTGGTGGATGTGCTGGTGGAGCCGTACAAATCGGGGCAATCGCTTACGGTCGATGGCCCGGCGCAAGAGATCGGCGCGAAGGCCGCAACCAGCCTTGCGCTGGCGCTGCACGAGATGGCGACGAATTCTTCGAAATATGGCGCGATGGGCGTGGACGATGGCAAGCTGCACATCTTCTGGACGGTGAATGACGCGGCGCTGATCCTTGATTGGCACGAAGAGGGCCGGGTGGAGCAGGCCAAGGGCGCGCCATCGGGATTCGGCTCGCGGCTTTTGCAGATCAGCATCGAGGGCCAGCTTGGCGGCACGATGGAAAGCACCTTTGAAAGCGATGGGATGCGCCGGCGGTTCACCCTGCCTCTGGTGGGGCTTGAGGACTAGCGCGGCGCGAGAGATCGTTCACATCCGCCGCGATCGCGGCTTTCCAAACGACGCAAACTCATGTATGGGCGCTCTATCTGAGACGTGACGCCTTTGGCCCCCGGGCGCGTGCATGAGGATTTGGGGGCGGCGGCAATGGGGCCGCCATGCAAACGGGAGACCCGGCAGGGGCTGGGAGTGCTCTCAATCAAGGACGCAAGATGTTCAACATTGTGAAAAAGTCGATGGAGTGGGGTGAAGAAACCCTCACTCTGGAAACGGGTAAAGTTGCCCGTCAGGCCGATGGATCGGTCATTGCCACGCTGGGCGAAACCAGCGTGATGGCGAACGTGACCTTCGCCAAGGAACCGAAACCCGGTCAGGATTTCTTTCCGCTGACGGTTCACTACCAAGAAAAATACTACGCTGCAGGCAAGGTGCCTGGTGGCTTCTTCAAGCGCGAGGCGCGCCCGACCGAGAAAGAGACGCTGACGGCGCGTCTGATCGACCGGCCGATCCGCCCGCTGTTCGTGCCCGGCTTCAAAAACGAAGTTCTGGTGATGTGCACCGTGCTGTCGCACGATCTGGTCAATGACCCGGATATGGTGGCGATGATCGCGGCAAGTGCTGCGCTGACGATTTCGGGTGCGCCCTTCATGGGGCCGATCGCGGGCTGCCGCGTGGGTTTCGAGGAGGGCGAATACATCCTGAACCCCGAGGTCGACGATATGCACGACCTGCGCAACAACCCCGACCAGCGCCTCGACCTTGTTGTCGCGGGCACCAAGGACGCGGTTATGATGGTCGAATCCGAAGCCTATGAGCTTTCGGAAGAGGAAATGCTGGGTGCGGTGAAATTCGCGCATGAGCAAATCCAGCCGGTGATCGACCTGATCATCGATCTGGCCGAAGATGCGGCGAAAGAGCCGTTCGACTTCCAGCCGCCGGATTACTCGGAGCTTTACGAGGCCGTGAAGGCCGCGGGCGAAGAGAAGATGAAGGCCGCTTATGCGATCCTCGACAAGCAGGAACGTCAAGCTGCTGTTTCCGCCGCCAAGGACGCGATCAAGGCGACGCTGAGCGAGGAACAGCTTGAGGATGCGAACCTTGGGTCCGCGCTGAAAAAGCTGGAATCGACCGTTCTGCGTTCGTCTGTCGTGAAAGAAGGCAAGCGGATCGATGGCCGTGCGCTGGATCAGGTGCGTGCGATCGAGGCCGAAACCGGCCTGCTGCCGCGCACCCATGGCTCGGCTCTGTTCACCCGTGGTGAGACGCAGGGTCTTGTCGTGACCACGCTGGGCACGGGCGACGATGAGCAGTTCATCGACGCGCTGCATGGCAACTTCAAATCCAACTTCCTGCTGCACTACAACTTCCCGCCCTATTCGGTCGGTGAAGCGGGTCGCGTGGGCCCTCCGGGTCGTCGTGAAATCGGTCACGGCAAGCTGGCTTGGCGTGCGCTTCAGGCGGTTCTGCCTGCGGCAACGGATTTCCCCTACACCATCCGCGTTGTGTCGGAGATCACGGAATCGAACGGCTCGTCCTCGATGGCGTCGGTTTGCGGTGGTTCGCTTTCGATGATGGACGCGGGTGTTCCGCTGAAGTCGGCGGTTGCGGGTGTGGCCATGGGCCTGATCCTTGAAGACGATGGTTCCTACGCCGTTCTGACCGACATCCTTGGCGACGAGGATCACCTCGGCGACATGGACTTCAAGGTGGCGGGCACGGAAAACGGCATCACGTCGTTGCAGATGGACATCAAGGTTGCCGGCATCACGCCGGAGATCATGCAGAAAGCCCTGGCGCAAGCCAAAGAAGGCCGGATGCATATCCTTGGCGAGATGAACAAGGCGCTTTCGGGCGCTGGCGACTTCTCGGTTCACGCGCCGCGCATCGAGACGATGCAGATTCCGACCGACAAGATCCGTGAAGTGATCGGCTCGGGCGGCAAGGTCATCCGCGAGATCGTGGAAGTGTCGGGTGCCAAGGTCGACATCAACGACGAAGGCATCATCAAGATCGCATCGCCCAACGGTGAAGCCATCCAGAAGGCCTATGACATGATCCATTCGATCGTGGCAGAGCCGGAAGAAGGCGCGATCTACAAGGGCACGGTCGTCAAGATCGTGGACTTCGGCGCCTTCGTGAACTTCTTTGGCAAGCGTGACGGCCTTGTGCACGTCAGCCAGATCGAGAACCGCCGCCTGAACCATCCGTCGGATGTGTTGAAGGAAGGTCAGGAAGTCTGGGTCAAGCTGCTGGGCTTCGATGATCGTGGCAAGGTGCGCCTGTCGATGAAAGTCGTCGATCAGGAGACCGGCAAGGAAGCCGCGCCCGAACCGAAAAAGAAGGACGACGACGAGGATTGATTCCTCTCGTATCCTGAAAAAACCAAGGCCCCGGCGGAAACGCCGGGGCCTTTTGCGTTTGATTGCAGCGGCATAAGAGGCCGCGGGAAAGCGCGGGGCTTATTCCCCCTTATTTATAAGGGGGCGTAGGATACATCTCGGGTCAAGCGGACGTTGACGTAAACGTAAGCTGCCACTCACGAGACGCCCCTTCAAAGTGCGTTCACAAGATTTGCAGACCCCACTCGCGGGAAGGTTTCGGCGGTATCGCCGGGCCGGGCAGGGGGCTTGTCCCGGGATGGGCAAGCCCCCTGTTTTTCGTTTCGAGATACGAAAAAGCCCCGCCGGATCGGGCGGGGCTTTTCCTTGATCTCAGCGGTGTGCGCTTATGCCGGGTCGGCAGTGGTGCGCAGGTAGGGGAACTTCACGTTGATGTCGCCGAACTTCTCTTTGGCCTGCTCATCGGTGAGCGAGAGTGCGACGATCACGTCCTGACCTGCCATCCAGTTGGCGCCGGTTGCGATCGGCTGACCGAAGGTTTTCTGCAGACCGTCGAGGGCGCGCAGAACTTCGGCGAAGTTACGGCCGACCGACATAGGGTAGGTCATGATCAGCTGGACCTTCTTGTCCGGCGAGATGATGAAGACCGAGCGCACCGAGGCGCTGTCGGCAGCAGTGCGGCCATCGGGCAGGTAGGCCTCGGCCGGGAGCATGTCGAAGGCTTTCGACACGGCGAGGTCTTCGTCGGCGATGATCGGGAAGGTGGCGGGCGCACCGGCATATTCGGAAATGTCGGATTTCCACTGCTTGTGCTCGTCCACGCCATCGACGGACAGGCCGATCACCTTGGTGTTACGCTTGGCCCATTCATCGGCCAGCTGCGCGACGGCACCGAATTCGGTGGTGCAGACCGGCGTAAAGTCCTTGGGGTGCGAGAACAGGATGGCCCAGCTGTCACCGATCCAGTCGTGGAACGTGATTTTGCCCTGATCGGTTTCGGCGGTGAAATTGGGAACGATGTCATTGATACGAAGGCCCATGAGCGGCTTCCTTTCCTGCTAGGTTAAGAGGTGGTCTGAGGTCGAGATAGGTGGTTCCGCAGCGTTTTTCGACCCCTCTCTTGCAGCAGGGCGCAGCCAGTGACAAGGTGTCGCGTGAATTGGCCCCCGGACCGCCCGAAAGCGCGCCGGGGGCGCCAGAAGTGCGAAGGAATGCAGCATGATCGAGAAGCGTCAGTTTTACATCAACGGTGAATGGGTTGACCCGAAAGAGGGCCGTGACCATCAGGTGATCGATCCGTCGACCGAAGAGGCGGTGGCCGTTATTTCGCTTGGCGGAAAGGCTGACACCGATGCAGCCGTGGCCGCGGCCAAGGCGGCGCTGCCGGGTTGGATGGCGACGCCCAAGGAAGAGCGGATCGCGCTTCTGGAAAAGCTGATCGACATCTACAAGGCGCGCTCGGAAGAGATGGCGCAATTGATGACGCTGGAAATGGGTGCGCCGATCGAAATGTCGCGCGCGTCGCAGTGGGGCGCGGGGTTTGGCCACCTGAAGAACTTCGTCCGCGCGGCCAAGGATTTCGAATTCATCAAGCCGCTGGGCGATCATGCGCCCAATGACCGGATCATCTATGAGGCGGTGGGTGTGGCTGCGCTGATCACGCCGTGGAACTGGCCGATGAACCAAGTCACGCTGAAGGTGGGCGCAGCGGCGGTTGCGGGCTGCACCATGATCCTGAAACCTTCGGAAGAGACGCCGCTTGATTCGATGCTGTTTGCCGAGATGATGGACGAGGCGGGCTTCCCTGCTGGTGTGTTCAACCTTGTGAACGGCGATGGTGTTGGTGTCGGCTCGCAGCTTTCGGGGCATCCGGATGTGGACATGGTGTCGTTCACCGGGTCGACCCGCGCGGGCACGGCGATTTCCAAGAATGCGGCGGATACGCTGAAGAAGGTGCATCTGGAACTGGGCGGCAAGGGCGCCAACGTGATCTTTGACGATGCCGATGAAAAGGCGGTCAAGCGCGGTGTCATGCACATGATGAACAACACCGGCCAAAGCTGTAACGCGCCGAGCCGGATGCTTGTGCAGCGCGGCGTTTACGACCAGGCGGTCGAGACGGCGGCGGAAGTGGCCAAATCGGTGAAGGTCGGGAACGCGCATGAGGAAGGCCGCCACATTGGTCCGGTCGTGAACGAAACCCAGTGGAACAAGATTCAAGACCTGATCCAGGCGGGCATCGACGAGGGGGCCAAGCTGATCGCGGGGGGCACCGGGCGGCCAGAGGGGCTGAACAAGGGCTATTTCGTGCGGCCCACGGTGTTTGCCGATGTGAACAACCAGATGCGGATCGCGCGTGAGGAAATCTTTGGTCCGGTGCTGACCATGATCCCGTTCGACACCGAGGAAGAGGCGATCGAGATCGCCAATGACACGCCCTATGGCCTGACCAACTATGTCCAGACACAGGACGGTGCGCGGTTGAACCGGATGGCGCGCAGCCTGCGCTCGGGCATGGTTGAGATGAACGGCCAGCCGCGCGGGGCCGGTTCGCCCTTTGGCGGGATGAAGCAGTCGGGCAACGGGCGCGAAGGCGGCATCTTTGGCATCGAGGATTTCCTCGAAGTGAAGGCGGTTTCGGGCTGGTCGAACGAGAACGACTGATCCATTCGATGGACTGAGACACGATCCGGGGCTATCACGGCCCCGGATTTCTTTTTTCTGGAGCCCTGATGGCGCAAACGACGATCACCTTCGTGCCCGAGACAGTGCACAAGCGGGATGTGTTCTCGGAGACGATCTCGGGGCATCTGGCCGAGGATCCGGCGCGCAAGGTGGTGCTGCGCAAGCTGGACGGGGTGCCGTGGTGGGCGCGCCCGA
Source organism: Rhodalgimonas zhirmunskyi (assembly GCA_030848925.1). Lineage (GTDB taxonomy): Bacteria > Pseudomonadota > Alphaproteobacteria > Rhodobacterales > Rhodobacteraceae > Rhodalgimonas > Rhodalgimonas zhirmunskyi. The sequence continues at coordinate 318,468 of JANFFA010000003.1, read as the reverse complement.
TTGCGCTTTACCTTGCGCGGCGCGAGGTGCGGGGGTTGCGCGCGGTGTCGGGCATCGAAGGGGTGCCCGAGTTGTTGCGGGTGGACCGTGAGGGGCTTTTACGAAGCTGGTCGGAGGGGACGCCGCTGCAATTGGCGCGGCCTTCCGAGGCGGAATATTACCGCGATGCCAAGCGCCTGTTGTGCGAGATGCGGCGCCGGGGGGTGACGCATAACGACATCGCCAAACCGCAGAACTGGCTGCGCGCGCCGGACGGGCGGGCGGCGGTGATCGACTTCCAATTGGCCAGTGTGCATCGTCGCAAGGGCAAGCTCTACCGGGTGATGGCGCGCGAGGATTTGCGGCACCTGTTGAAGCAGAAGCGCCGCTATGCGCCCGCCCTTCTGACGCCGATGGAGCGGCGGATGCTGGAGCGCAAGGCGCTGCCGACGCGGGTGTGGATGGCGACGGCCAAGCCGCTTTATAATTTCGTCACCCGTAAGCTGATGAATTGGTCGGATGGCGAGGGCACGGAAGACCGGATCGAACGCGATGGCCCCGCCGTGCGCAAGGCACTTGCGGGGCAGGGCGAGGTCGCGCTGTTTACCTATACTCTGCCGGCGCGGGGTGTGGGGGTTTATGCCTTTGTCGAGAGTGACTTGAGCGCGCCCGCGCTGCGTGCGCTGGTGCCTGAGAGCAAGGCCGAGTTGGTGCAGGGGGTCAGTGCCCTGCCGCGCCGGGCGGATGGCAGTGTGCGCGAGGATGCGCTGACGCTGGTGGCCGCGAATCGACTGGATGAGCTTGAGGTGATGATGGCGCGGGACGATGCGCTGGCCGAGGTTTTGCGCCCGATCATCCGGGAGCGGCAGAACCTGACGGATCGGGGCTAGGGGTTTAAAACCGACCCGCGTGATATATATGAACTATCGAATGTGATGGATCAGGAGGGGCCGATGGCTCAGGCGATGAAAGTGACCTGCCTTGACTGTGGGCAGGTGAACCGGGTGCCGGCGGACAAGCTGGATGCGGGGGCGAAATGCGGCACCTGCGGGACGAAGCTGATTTCCGGCAAGGCGGTCGAGGTGGATTTTGCAACGCTTCAGAAGGCCGCGCGCAATGATGACCTGCCGTTGGTGGTGGATTTCTGGGCGCCGTGGTGTGGCCCCTGCCGACAGATGGCGCCGGAATTTTCCAAGGCTGCAGGCGAGTTGAACGGCAAGGCGCGTTTGGTGAAGCTGAACACGGAAGACCACCCGCAATCGGGCGCGAAATATGGCATCCGGGGGATTCCGACGATGGCGGCGTTCAAAGGCGGGCGGGAAAAGGCCCGTCAGTCCGGAGCGATGCCGGCGGCGTCGATCGTGAACTGGATCAAGGGCGCGGTCTAATCCGCGCGACGTCTCAGGCGCGAAGGCCGCTGTCTGGGACGTTTCGCAAAAAGGTAGAGGCTTAGCGAATATGCGAGTGGGCGTGGGCCTCGGCCTCGTGCCCTGACAGGCGATTTGCGAAAAAAACCTGAATATAGATGCCCGCCATGATGAAAGCCGTCGGCGCGATGGAAGCGACGAGATAGAGCGCGAGCGCCTGCGTCCAGCTTGCATCGAAGCCAATCAGCGCCACAAGCGATGCGACCGCGCCAATGAGGCTTGAGCAAAGAATAAGTATGAGCGCCATGTCCGCTTCCTTTGTTTGCCTTTCGTGCCCCTTGCCACTTTTTTTACCCGCAATTGTGCCGAGAATAGGGCACGAACCGGGACAAGAGATGGCAGGGCGCATTTCTTAGACCCTCTTGTCGTGCATCTTTTGCTGGCCCGCTATCAGGTTAAACCCGTAGTCTTACCGGGACATTAACGGAGGGGGACGACCATGGCGGAAACACGCGCACAAGACGACACCCACGGCACGCTGACGCTGCGCACGGTGGCGATGCCGGCGGATGTGAATGTGAACGGGGATATTTTTGGCGGCTGGGTTCTGAGTCAGATGGATATCGCGGGCTCGATCCCGGCGGTGGAAGAGGCGGGCGGGCGCGTGGCCACGATTGCCGTCAACGCGATGAAATTCATCCGGCCGGTTCGGGTGGGGGATGTGCTGTGCATCTATACCCGCGTCGACAAGATCGGGCGCACCTCGATCGCGATCGGGCTTGAGGCCTGGGCGCTGCGACGGTTGGGTGGAGAGCGCGAGAAGGTGACCGAGGGGGTCTATACCTACGTGGCGATTGACGAGGCGGGACAGCCGCGCCCCGTCAAAGGCTAGGGGGATAGGGGGGCGGCTCAGACCGCCGCCACCACCTCTTTCAGCATGTCGCGCACCTTGGCGGCGACCTTGTCCAGATTGTCATTGCCGACGCTCTGCATCGAGGCGACGGGATCGACGGCCGAGACCTCGATCCCGTCCTCGGTGCCGCGCAGGATCACGTTGCAGGGCAGCATGGCGCCGATGCGCGGCTCGTGGCCGATTGCCTCGTAGGCGAGGCCGGGATTGCAGGCGCCGAGGATGCGGTAGGGCGCCATGTCCTTGTCTAGTTTCTTCTTCATCGTGGCCTTGACGTCGATTTCGGTGAGAACGCCAAATCCCTTGTCTGCAAGGGCCTTGCGGGTGCGTTCATCAACCTCTTCGAAGCTGGCATCGGGGATGAGACGATCAATCGTATAGGACATGGCAGGCGCCTTTCGGGTCAGAGAACGGTGACCTTCGTGCCGACCGGCACGCGGCCGTATAGATCAATGACATGGGCATTGATCATGCGAATGCAACCGTTCGAGACCGAGCGCCCGATCGAACTGGGCTGGGTGGTGCCGTGAATGCGGAAGTAGGTGTCGCGCCCGTTCTGGAACAGGTAGAGCGCGCGCGCGCCGAGCGGGTTGCCGGGGCCGCCGGGCTGGACGTAATCGTTGTTGGCGAATTTGCCGTAGCTGCCGGGATCACGCTCAATCATCTCGTTCGTCGGGCGCCATGTGGGCCATTCCTTTTTTACGTCGATCGTGGCCTGGCCGGTGAATTCGAGGCCGGCTTTGCCGACGCCGACGCCATAGCGCATGGCCTCGCGCGGGGCGGTGACGAAGTAGAGGAAATGCGCCTTGGGCAGGATCAGAAGCTGACCCGGGGCGTAGGCCGAGCCGATCTTGACCTTTTGCGGCATGAACTGCGGCTCGAGCTGGAATTCGGCGCGGGCGATGGAGGGCGCGGCGAGAGAGGCCGCAGCGGATGTGGCGAGAAATTTACGACGTGAAAACATGGTGGTCCCCAAGAATGACTGACAAGTGCGACATATGATTCGATAGCCGAATTTTAAGTGTTTCTCAACGGAGCGCACGAAAACGTTAAGGGATTGGCGGGGCGAAATGGCCTGTCTGCGGCGCGCCTGCAATCCGTCTGCGATGCGTATGGCGGCGACGCGGGGCGGGGTGTTGCGCGAAACCGTTACTGCGGCGCGCGGTGCGTAGGGCGTTTTTCAGGGCTGAAACGAAAAACGCGGCCCCCGAGAGGGCCGCGTCTTAGGTCTTGTATCACCTTCGGCGCGGGATGCGCCGTGCGGGTGAAATCAGGCGAGCTGCAGGTTGGTTGCGCTCTCGCGGCCATCGCGGCCCGACTCGAGGTCGTAGGTGACCTTCTGGTCATCTGCGAGGCCGGTGAGGCCCGAACGCTCGACGGCGCTGATGTGAACGAAAACGTCTTTGCCGCCCGTTTCAGGTGCGATGAAGCCGAAGCCTTTGGTGCTGTTGAACCATTTTACGGTGCCGTTGGCCATATCCGTAGTCTCCAATATTAATGTTGCCCGCGAGAGTGCGGCAACCCGGCGTAGTCGGTCTGGATCGAGGGACTGAGCGCCGTTTGAAGGGAGACAGTGGGTCGAAATAGAATAACGTCTGCAAGGAGGCATATGGGGGTGTTGCGGCGATATTGCAAGGGTTTGTTTTGGGAGGGGGTGATTTGGGCGGGATATGGCGCGGAATCGAGTTACTTGGCGACAACGCAGACCGCTTTGGGCACTCCCGCCCCGGTGAACACGAAATGGCCCTTGCCATCGGTGCTGATCTTTCGGCCGCGTCCTTGATTGGAGTAACGGCCTTTCTTGCTTAGACGGTATTCGGATTTGAAACTCCGTCCACCCCAAACACCCTTGTAAGAGACTGAACCGTTCTTCTTGGCCTGCGCGAACTGCATCGTCATTTTCTTGCCTTCGGCGGTGCAAGAAAAACTTTTACCGCTGAGAGCCGAAACCAGCGCCGCGCCGGTAAGTTCGTCGGCCAATGCGGGGCTGGCAAGGATCAGTCCGGCGCTGGTGAGCAGGGTGAAAACAGTTTTAGACATGTACAATCCTCAAAAAATTAACAGGGCCTGCAAGTTGCAGGTCCTGCTGAAATATTAGGCGCAGGGTTCGGGTGCGTCAACCCTAACGCGAAAACTTCTTGTGCTTGAGCCGCTTGGGTTCCAGCGCGTCTGCCCCCAAACGGCGTTTCTTGTCTTCTTCGTAGTCCTCGAAGTTGCCTTCGAACCATTCGACATGCGCCTCGCCTTCGAAGGCGAGGATGTGAGTGCAGATCCGGTCGAGGAAGAAACGGTCGTGCGAGATGACCACGGCGCAGCCGGCGAAATCGACCAGCGCGTCTTCGAGGGCGCGCAGGGTTTCGACGTCGAGATCGTTGGTCGGTTCGTCGAGCAAGAGCACGTTGCCGCCTTCGCGCAGCAGGCGGGCCATGTGGACGCGGTTGCGTTCCCCGCCCGACAAGAGCGAGACTTTCTTCTGCTGGTCGCCGCCCTTGAAGTTGAAGGTCGAGCAATAGGCGCGGGCGTTCACCTCGGCATCGCCGAGCTTGATGATGTCCTGACCGTCGGCGATCGCCTCCCAGACGTTTTCGTTGGGATTGAGGTCGTCGCGGTTTTGATCGACATAGGACAGCTTCACCGTGTCGCCGTATTCGATCGTGCCGCTGTCGGGCGTTTCCTGCCCGGTCAGCATCCGGAAGAGGGTGGTTTTACCCGCGCCGTTGGGACCGATCACGCCGACGATGCCGCCGGGGGGCAGCGAGAAGGTCAGGCCTTCGACCAGTTGCTTGTCGCCAAGGTGCTTGGACAGGTTGTTGACCTCGATCACCTTGTTGCCAAGGCGCGGGCCGTTGGGGATGACGATCTGGGCGCGGGCGAGTTTTTCACGCTCGGACTGGTTGGCGAGTTCGTTATAGGCGTTGATCCGGGCCTTGGACTTGGCCTGACGGGCCTTTTGACCCTGGCGCATCCATTCGAGTTCGCGTTCCAGCGTTTTCTGCTTGGACTTGTCTTCGCGGGCTTCCTGCGAAAGCCGCTTGGCTTTTTGTTCGAGCCACGCGGAGTAGTTGCCCTCGTAAGGAATGCCACGGCCGCGGTCGAGTTCGAGGATCCAGCCGGTGATGTCATCAAGGAAGTAACGGTCGTGGGTGACGATCAGGATGGTGCCCTTGTAGTCGATCAGGTGCTGTTGCAACCAAGCGATGGTTTCGGCGTCGAGGTGGTTGGTCGGTTCGTCGAGCAGCAGCATTTCGGGCGCTTCGAGCAGCAGTTTGCAGAGCGCGACGCGGCGCTTCTCACCGCCCGAGAGGGAGGTGACATCGGCGGTGTCGGGCGGGCAGCGCAGCGCCTCCATCGCGACGTCGATCTGTGAGTCGAGATCCCAGAGGTTCTCGGCGTCGATCTCGTCTTGCAGGGCGGCCATCTCGTCGGCGGTTTCGTCCGAGTAGTTCATCGCCAGTTCGTTGTAGCGGTCGAGCTTGTCCTTCTTGGCCTTGACGCCAAGCATGACGTTGCCGCGCACGTCGAGCGCTGGGTCAAGCTCGGGTTCCTGTGGCAGATAGCCCACCTTGGCGCCTTCGGCGGCCCAGGCTTCACCGGTGAAATCGGTGTCGAGGCCGGCCATGATCTTGAGCAGGGTGGATTTACCCGCGCCGTTGACGCCGACGACACCGATCTTGACCCCCGGAAGGAAGTTCAAGTGGATGTTTTCAAAGCATTTCTTGCCGCCCGGATAGGTCTTGGAGACGTCGGACATGTGGTAGACGTATTGATAGGACGCCATTGGGCCCTCCTTCGGGGATGTCACTTGGGTTTTGTGGGGTGATATCCAAACGGGCGGGCGGGCGCAATCGCGCTTGGTGTGGTTGGGCGGTTGGGGGGCGTCAGGGGGCGTCAGGGGGCTTTGCCCCCTCGGCCTGCGGCCTCACCCCCAGGATATTTCCGGTCAAGTGAAGATTTGGGGGAGGCAGGTCGGGCGTTGGGCTCAGTCGACGGGGTGGTGCGGGACGTGGCGCGAGGGGGCTTTGTAGGGGCGGGTGACGTCGCGCAGGGTGGCGCCGAGGGCCTCGCAGGTGAGGCGCAGGGCACCGTCGCCGGCAAGGGTGAGCAGGAGGGCGCCGGAGGGGTCTTCGGGGTCTTCGCTCGGTTCCCAATCGAGGGCGAGGAGCGAGAGGATCATGTCCTTGTCATTGCGGTCGATGCCTTGGGAGGAGACGCGCAGGACGTTGTCGAAATAGAGCAGCGACTGGACCCGCTCGGCGCCGTGGCGGTCGCGGCCGCGATCCTCCCAGCGGAAGCGGTTGATCAGCAGGGCGAAGCGGCGGCGGGCGGGGAGCCAGCGCATTTCGGTGATCGGGAAGATGGCGTCCTGCGCGAGGGCGGAGATCACCTTGAGATCCTCGGGGTCGAGCGCGCCGAGGTTGAGCGGGGCCTCGCGGCCGTCTTCGAAGCGGGCGTCGGTCATTGTTCCTTGACCCTTTCGATGCGGGCGCCGACGCCCGAGAGTTTGCGCACGACGTGTTCGTAGCCGCGATCGAGGTGATAGACGCGGCTGACCACGGTGTCGCCTTCGGCGGCGAGGCCGGCAAGGATCAGCGAGACCGAGGCGCGCAGGTCGGTGGCCATCACCGGGGCGCCTTTGAGTTTCTTGACGCCGGTGACGGTGGCGGTGCCGCCGTGGACTTCGATATCGGCACCCATGCGGGTGAGTTCGGGGGCGTGCATGAAGCGATTCTCGAAGATTTTCTCTTCCAGAACGGAGGTGCCTTCGGCGGTGCACAAGAGCGCCATCATCTGCGCCTGAAGATCGGTGGGGAAGCCGGGGAAGGGTTCGGTCGTGACATTGACCGCCTTGATCGGGCCGTTGCGGCGGGCGACCTTGAGGCCTTTTTCCGTCTCAGTGACTTCGATGCCGGCTTCTTCGAGTTTGTCGACGAAGGCCTGCACGAGGGAGAGTTTGCCGCCCAAGCATTCCACCTCGCCGCCAGCGATGGCGGGGGCGAGCATGTAGGTGCCCAGTTCGATCCGGTCGGTCACGACCGGGTGGGTCGCGCCGGAGAGGCGATCGACGCCTTGAATGGTGATGGTGGAGGTGCCGTCGCCCTCGATCTGAGCGCCCATCTTGCGCAGGCAGTCGGCAAGATCGACGATCTCGGGCTCGCGCGCGGCGTTGTTGAGGACGGTGGTGCCCTTGGCCAGCGTGGCGGCCATCATGATGTTTTCGGTGGCGCCGACCGAGGCGAAGGGGAAGTCGATCACGGCGCCCTTGAGGCCGCCGGGCACCTTGGCGTGAAGGTAGCCCTCTTTCAGCTCGATCTGGGCGCCGAGCGCTTCGAGGCCATGAATGTGGATGTCCATCGGGCGCGCGCCGATGGCGCAGCCGCCGGGCAGCGAGACGACCGCGTGGCCAAGCCGCGCCAGCATGGGCCCAAGCACGAGGTTGGAGGCGCGCATCTTGCGCACGATGTCATAGTCGGCGACGTGGTTGTCGAGGTTGTGCGAGGACATGGCGATGACCTGCCCGTCCTGAAGCGTGCTGACCTCGGCCCCCAGCGATTGCAGCAGGGTGGACATGGTGCGGATGTCCGACAGGCGCGGCGCGTTGGTCAGCGTCAGCGGCTCATCCGACAGAATGGTGGCCGGCATCAGCGTGAGGCAGGCGTTCTTGGCCCCCGCGATGGGGATTTCGCCCGAAAGTTCGCCGTTTCCCGTGACGATGATCTGATCCATATGCCTGCCCTCTTTAACTGCTTGTGCGCCCGGTTGGGGCGGGATTATGCGCCGCCGGGCTTGTCGCCCGGATCGGCCTGCCGTGCCTTCGACTGTGCCTTGCGCCGGGCCATGTTGGCCTTGAGCGCCGCCTTGAGGCGGTCTTCTCGGCCCTGTCCGGCGCTTGATCCGGTGCGGGGCTGTTTGGCCCCGGGTTTCGCGGGTGTCTTGGGTGTCGGAGTGTCGCTCATGGGCCCCTCTTAAACAACGGGCGAAAAACAGTCCAGTTTGCCCTTGCACGGGGGTGGAATTGCGTCTAATCACGCGCCCACGCCGGCAGTCGCCGGTTCGGTTGCTGCTGTAGCTCAGTGGTAGAGCACTCCCTTGGTAAGGGAGAGGTCGACAGTTCAATCCTGTCCAGCAGCACCACTTGTTTTCCTATCCATTGGAATGTAGGCCGCCCGCGTCTTCGGGCGGGTGTCGACTTACGCGCTGCGGGACGCTGAGTGCGACAGGTCAAGCCTGTGCGATTCCCTGTGCCCACGGGATTGGATGCGCGCATCCGGTATGGGCGGGCTGTTTCAGCCCACGGGTCTCGCGTCGGGGGGCAGGGCAGAGTGCGCCGGATCAGACGATGACGATATCGTTGGCCAGTTGGGTGGGGTCCGCGATGCCGAGAACATCAAGCATGACGCCATTGCCGAAATCGAACATCGTGTCGGTGCCATCGGTGGTGGCGTAGGTGCTGATGACCTCGGCCACCGTCAGGGTGCCGGTCCAGAGCGCGTCTTCGAGCAGCAGCCTGTCGATGTCATCCTCGAAATCGTTGATCGTATCGTGGCCGAAGTCGAACAGGAAAACATCGGCGTCGGCCCCGCCGGTGAGCCGGTCGTCGTCGCGCCCGCCATGAAGCGTATCATCGCCCGCGCCACCGAACAGCCAATCGCCCTGCTTGTTGCCGCTGAGAAGGTCGTTGCCGTCGTCACCGTGAAGCCTGTCGCGTTGTGTGCTCCCGAAAAGCCGGTCATCACCGGTCCCGCCAAAAAGCGTGTCGTTGTCAAGCTCGCCGACCAGCGTATCGTTGCCGTCGCCACCGTAAAGACTGTCGTTGCCCTTGCGACCGTAAAGCCGATCATCGCCCTCTTCGCCGTACATAAGGTCGTTGTAGCCGACCAATATGCCGGGGTTGTTGTTGTCGCCGAATAGGAAATCGTTGCCGTCGCCACCATAAAGCGTGTCATAGCCCCCTCCGCCGTAGAGCGTGTCATCGCCCTTGCCGCCGTGCAAAAGGTCGTTGTAGCCGGGAGAAGAGTAGTCTCTGAGGCTCAGGCCGAATAAGAGATCGTTGCCGTCGCCACCATAGAGCGTGTCATTGTCAAAGTAGCCAACCAGAACGTCATTGCCCTCGCCGCCGAAGAGGAGGTCACGGCCGAAGCTACCGTCCAGCGAATCATCGCCCGCGCCGCCCAAGAGAGTGTCGCGGCCCCAAACGCCGTAGACTGTATCGTTGCCTTCAAGCGCATTGATGGCATCAGCGGAGCCGGTCCCCCCCAGGCGATCATCTCCGGTGGTGCCCCAGATGGGGTCAGATTCCCTGACTTCGAGTTTGTATGACCCTGCTGAATCGTCGCTGTAGCTGCCAGCCGAAATAAAATAGGTGATGTCGTTCCAGATGGCGAGCCTGAATAGGGAATTAAAACCAATTCCACCGTTGTCGCTTGCCTTCACATACTCTCCGGCCTCGGTGTAGAGCCGCATAAAGGTGTCAACAAATTGGGTGTCGTCGTCGTCTGATAATGAAATATCATAAACGTGGTTCGCGCTGAGGGTCACGGCGATCCAGTCGCGGTCTCCTGCCGTTTCAAGGCTGCCAAGAAAGGTGTCGCCGGGCAGGATGGAGTAGGGTGTGCTGATATCGTCGGGTGCGTCGGTGGTTTCGATGTGATCAGTCATAGCTATGCCTCTTCGCCACAAAAAAGCGTTGCGCGAGGTGACCGAAATGACGTCGCCAGCGCTGATGGAAAAATCGCGCGCGTGGGAAATGCCCGCGTCAAGTGTGCGTGAGCGAAGGGGATCGCGTCAAGGGAAAGGGTTTGCGATGACGCCTTTGCAATCCCGTCCCGTGGCGATTTCTTGTGTCGGCTGATGTCCGGTTTCCGAGTGGCGCGCAAGGCGCTGGGTGATCGGCGCATGGGCACGCCGATCACCTGTGCTGGCGGTCCCTCAGGCGAGGGTTTTCAGCATGTCTTTCTCGTAGGCCTTGAGGCTATCGAGGTGGCCTTCTTTGACCTGATTGGCCCAGTCTGGGTTGGCGATCAGGGCGCGGCCGACGGCGACGAGGTCGAATTCGTCGCGCGCGGCGCGCTCAAGCAGGTTGTCGATGCTGGCGGGTTGGGCGGCGCGGAAATCGGCGGTGCCGTCATCGGGCAGGAAATCGGCGTTGAGGCCGACGCTGCCCACGGTGATGGTGGGTTTGCCGGTCAGTTTCTTGACCCAGCCCGCGAGGTTGAGGTCGCTGCCGTCGAACTCCGGCTCCCAGAAGCGGCGGGTGGAGCAGTGGAAGATGTCGACCCCGGCCTCGGCCAGCGGCATGAGGAAGGCTTTGAGCTCTTCCGGGGTTTCGCAGAGGCGGGCGCTGTAATCCTGTTGTTTCCATTGGGAAAAGCGGAAGATCACCGGGAAATCGGGGCCGACGGCGGCGCGCACGGCGCGGATGATTTCAAGCGCGAAGCGCGAGCGCGCGGCAAGGTCGCCGCCATAGGCATCGTCGCGCTGGTTGGTGCCGTCCCAGAAGAACTGGTCGATGAGATAGCCATGCGCGCCGTGCAGCTCGATCGCGTCGAAGCCGATCCGCTTGGCATCGGCGGCGGCGCGGGCGAAGGCGGCGACGGTGTCGTCGATGTCCTGTTGCGTCATGGCGTGGCCGGTGACCTTGCCGGGGCGCGCCATGCCCGAGGGGCTGTGGCCGGGAGTATCGCCGCCGGGCATCACGCCGGGGCGGCGGATGGCGCCGACATGCCAGAGCTGCGGGGCGATCTTGCCGCCCGCCGCGTGCACGGCATCGACGACCTTTTTCCAACCGGCGAGAGCCGCATCGCCGTAGAAGGCAGGCACGTTGGGATAGCCGCTGGCGGCGGGGTGGTCGATGAAGGTGCCTTCGGTGATGATCAGCCCTGTGCCGCCTTCGGCGCGGCGGCGGTAGTAGTCGATCACCTGTTGATTGGGCACGTTGCCGGGCGAATAGGTGCGGGTCATCGGCGCCATGACGATGCGGTTCTCGAGGTGCAGCGGGCCAAGGTCGATGGGGCGGAAAAGCGTATCGGAAGCGGTCATATTGATCCTTCTCGGAGTGTCTTTGGTTTGTCTGTGGTTGCCTGTGGGTTGGGGGCAATAGGTAAAGCCACAGGTAAAGCCACAGGGGCGTGAGGCAAGCGTTTCGGGGCGCTTGGCCGTCGTGACCCTGCGTCGCGCCCTGGGCGAGCGGGCGCGCGCGGCGGGGCGCAAAACGAATGGCGGCGGCCCGGGGAGAGGCCGCCGCTGCGTTCTGAAATCGAAAGCGAATAATGGGACTTGGTATGCTTTCGCGACATAGAATGGCGCAGGGATGTAACATCCTTATGTCGCCATGTGGGGGCGTGGTGCATCGCCGTCGGGTGAGGCAAAGAATTGCGCCAATACACACGGATGACAATCCGGCCCGGACCGTGGGGCTGGCGTGGAAAAGAGAAACGGCGCCCGAGCAGAGGGCGCCGTTTCCGTCTCGAAGGGTGTGTTTACAGTCGCTGACCTGCGGCCATCATTCGCCTGCGTAGCGGGCGTCGGGACGGTAGGAGATCGACTCGGATGCTTTGAAGCGGCCGCCTTCGAGTTTCTGGATCTTGCCGTCGCGCAGCAGCTTGCCGAACGAGCGCAGGCCGTCTTCGCGGCTGAAATCGTCTTTCTCGACCTGACGCACCTGGGTCATCAGCTGCGGGCGCGAGAATTGGGCGCGGCCCTCAACAAAGCTGAGGTAGGCGGCGGCGGCTTCGAGAAGCTCGGGCAGGGACACGGCACCGACGCTGTCGGCGTATTCGGCGAAGTTGCCGCCCGAGACCTGCTCTTCCAGAGCGGCCTGCGCGCGGGCGATGCGGCGCGGGCGCACGGGGGCGGCGTTTTCGGCGGCGTCGATATCGACGCGCTGTTCGGCCACCAGCTTGAGCGGGGCGGGTTTGTTGACCTCGGGGCGGCGGGTTTGCGCCTTGCCGGCCTCGGGGCGGCGCGGGCGCACGACCGAGGCGAGGTCATCACGGTAGACTTCGCTGTCGGGGCCGTCGACGTTGAGCCGACCGCCGGTGCGTTCCTCGGCCTTGGCGGCCATCACGGCGGCGCGCAGGTGGGCGATGGCATTGCGACGGCCCTTGCCGGTTTCCTCGGCCATCTGTTCATCGGTGGCCTCGAAGATGCGGCCCAGTTCGGCGTCGGCGTCGCCGCTGAAGCGGCTGCGCGCGGCTTGGCTGTCGCTTTCGTCCTGATCGTCTTCATCGTCGTCGATGAAGAGGCTTTCGGCGGTGTCGTCTTCGTAATCGTCTTCGTCTTCGTCGTCGGCCTCGGCGCTCAGAAGGCTGTCGTGACCGAAATCTTCGGCCTCGTCTTCGTAGGTGTCGTCTTCATCGGCGTCGTCGTAGGCCATGTCTTCGGCTTCGGCTTCGTCCGTCACGGCGACCGCATCGGAGCCGAGATCAAGCGCGCCGAGCATGGCGGAGATGCTGTCTTCGGCCTGTGCTGCGGCGTCGAACAGCGGTTCGTCATCGCCGTCTGCGTCGTCTTGTGCGAGTTTGGTGGCCGTTTCGGTTTCGCTGTCGTCTTCGGCGGTGACGTCAAGGGAGCCGAGGTCGAGTGCGCTGAGGTCGATCGCTTCGTCTTCGATCTGATCTTCGTCTTCATCGGCGAGTTCGGCTTCGACGGCGGCCAGTTCGCGCATGAGGTCGGCTTCCTCGTCGGGCGAGAGGCTGCTGTCGGAAGCGGAGTCTGCGGTGGCGTCTTCCTCGTCGTCGATCTCTTCCTCGAGATCGCCGGCGGCGATGGCGGCTTCGAAATCGGCGCGCTTCATCTTGATAACGCGGGCGCGCAGCGGCTGTGTCGGAGCTTCGGCCTGTTCGACGGCCTGTTCGAGTGCGATGTCGTCTGCGTCGTCTTCTACATCGTCTTCGAAAGCGGCTTCGGCTGCTGTGTCGTCCTGATCGGCTTGGGCTTCGACCTTGTCAGAGGCAAAGGCAGGGTCAGAGGCAAAGGCGGGGGCGTCGCCGAAATCGGAGTCCACGCGCTCGGCATAGGAGGAGGTGTCGTCCTCTTCGGCCTCGGCTTCGAAGGTGTCTACCTCGGGCTGGTCTTCGGCCAGAGTTTCCTCGGCCAGAGTTTCCTCGGAAGCTTCTTCGGCCAGGTCTGCTTCGGCCTCTTCTTCGGCCATCTCTTCTTCGATCACGTCTTCCGCTACATCTTCGACGATCTCTTCCGAGGTCATATCCTCGGGCTGTTCGTCGGGTGCGGTGTCGGCTTCGGCGCGGTCGAAGGCGTGGTGGCCTTCGACGCCGTAGCGGTCGAGAAGAGCGGAAATGTCGTCTTCGGTGGTGTCTTGGGCTTCGTCCGCGGAGTCGGCGGCGCGGGCCTCTTCGGCCTGATCGTCGGCTTCGAGGGCGGCTTCGATTTCCTCGTGGGTGTCGGCGATGAACTCTTCTGCGTAGGCTTCGGCGTGCTCGTCCTCGGAATAGGGGCTGTCTTCGGACTGGGCCACGACGGCGCGGATGCGCTGGAGCTTGGCGGCGACGCTGTTGGGGTCAATTGCGGGGGCTTTGGCAACGGGAGCGGCCACAGGTTCAGCAACTGTTTCGGCAACTGTTTCCGCCTTGGGTGCGGCCTGTTCGGCAGCGACCTGCGGGGCAGGGGCGCTTGCTGCTTCAGGAGCGACTTCTGCGGTTTCGGCGGTTTCGGCGGGCGCTTTTGCGGCCGGTTCTGCGGCGCGCTCGGCTGTCGGTTCAGTCGCGAGAGCAGCGGCTTCGGGGGCGTCGGCCTTAGCGGCGTCTTCCTTGGGAGCGGCTTCGGGAGTCGCGGCAGCGGCGGCGGCGGCGGCAACCGGGGCGGCCACGGGCAAGATCGAATTGGAGTCGGCGCGCAGGGTGATGTTGCCATCGCTGATGTTGGCCTGCACACGGCGTGCGATTTCGCGTTCGGCGATGCGGGCCAGCATTTCGGCGTCCGGGGTCGGCGGCTCGGCACCGAAGTAACGGTCGTCGGACGCCAGATCGCGGAAGTACTCGGCGATCGCCTTCATGGTGCCGAAGGAGTCCTCGAACCCTTCCAGGGTGCACGAAAACGTGCCGTAGGAGACGGTGAGGATCTTGTTCGTGTTAACCATTGCACTTCTCGCTCAATAACTCGGATTTGCATAAAGTTATAATCGTAGGCAGGAGACGAAAGCGGCCCGAATCTGCGTTGTTTACCGTATCATTTCTGGGCAAGAATGTGTTCCGTTTCCATTTTGGGTAAGATTCACGCATGTTGACCCGCATTGTTCACGAAAATCGGCCAGTAACCTTAATTGGGGGCGGAAAGGTAAAAAAATCGCTTCTGCGCGCCGCGATTGTCCACGCGCCGGGCGTGGTCTGTGCCGATGGTGGGGCGCGCGCGGCGTTGAAGGCGGGGCTGGAGCCGCTGGCGGTGATCGGCGATTTCGATTCGATTGATGCCAAGACGCGGGCGGCCATCGCGCCGGAGCGGCTGCACCCGGTCGAGGAACAGGACAGCACGGATTTCGAAAAGGCGCTGAGGGCGATCGAGGCACCGTTGGTGATCGGCGTGGGGTTCCACGGCGGGCGAGTGGATCATCAGTTGGCGGCGCTGCACGGATTGTTGCGCTATCCAGAACGGCGGGTGGTGCTGTTGTCGGGGCAAGATGCGGTGTTCCTTTTGCCGCCCGAGCTTCGGCTGGATCTGGGGACGGGCACGCGAGTGTCATTGTTTCCGATGCTTGGCGTCGGGGTGCGTTCGGACGGGCTGCGCTGGGCGACCGAGGGGATCGAGTTCGTGCCGGGCGGGCGGATTGGCACCTCGAACGAGGCGATGGGGCCGGTGCAATTGCGCGCGGACGGGCCGGGGATGCTGGGCATCGTGCCGGTGGCGGAGCTGGCCCGCGTGGTCGAGGCGCTGCTGGGGGCCGGGGCGGGGTGGCCCGCCCTTTAGCAATTCGGGACGTTGACGGCGAGGCCGCCGAGGGCGGTTTCCTTATACTTCTCGCTCATGTCTTCGCCGGTCTGGCGCATGGTTTCGATGCATGCGTCGAGCGGGACGAAGTGATCGCCGGTGCCGCGCAGGGCGAGTGAAGCGGCGGATACAGCTTTAATGGCGCCCAAGGCGTTGCGTTCGATGCAGGGCACCTGAACGAGGCCCTTGACCGGATCGCAGGTCATGCCGAGGTGATGTTCGAGCGCGATCTCGGCGGCATTCTCGACCTGTTCGGGGGTGCCGCCCATGACGGCGCACAGCCCGGCGGCGGCCATGGCGGCGGCAGAGCCGACTTCGGCCTGACAGCCCGCTTCGGCGCCCGAGATCGAGGCGTTGAACTTGACCAGCCCGCCGATGGCGGCGGAGGTGAGCAGGAAATCCTCGACCTTCGATTGGGTGGCGCCGGGCACGTGATCGAGCCAGTAGCGGATGACGGCGGGCATCACGCCGGCGGCGCCGTTGGTGGGGGCGGTGACCACCTGTCCTCCGGCGGCGTTTTCCTCGTTCACGGCCATGGCGTAGGTGGAAATCCAGTCGTTCACCTGATGCGGCGGGGCGAGGTTCATCCCGGCTTCGTCCAGCAGGGCGCGGTGGATGGCGGGGGCGCGGCGCTTCACGTTGAGGCCGCCGGGCAGGATGCCTTCGGTGCTCAAGCCACGCTCGATGCAGTCGTTCATCACCTGCCAGATGCGGGCGCTGCCCTTGGAGAGGGTGGCGTGGCCGTGGCGGGTGAGTTCATTTTCACGCTTCATCTGGGCGACGGATTTGCCCGAGGATTTGGCCATGGCGAGCATTTCGGCGGCGGATTTGAAGGGGAAGGGGACCGGTGCGCCCTCGTCCTCGGCGCGGCCTTGGGCGAGTTCGGCCTCGGTCAGGACGAAACCGCCGCCAATGGAATAGAACACCTCTTGCAGCAGCACGTCGCCCTGCGGGTCGGTGGCCATCAGGGTCATGCCGTTGGGGTGGCCGGGCAGGGCGTGGTCATAATCGAAGATCAGGTCGGCCTTGGGATCAAAGCGCAGGTGCGGCAGGCCCGGGGGGGTGAGCGTGTGGGTCGACTGGATCGCGGCGAGGGTGTCTTCGGCAGCCGCGTGATCGTAGGTTTCGGGCGTCAGGCCCGCGAGGCCGAGGATGGTGGCGCGGTCGGTGGCGTGGCCGACGCCGGTGAAGGCGAGCGAGCCGTGCAGCGAGGCGCGCAGCCCGGCGAATTCGAACGGCGAGGCGCGCATCATGTCGAGGAACCGTGCGGCGGCGACCATCGGCCCCATGGTGTGCGAGGAGGACGGGCCGATGCCGGTCTTGAACATGTCGAATACGGAGAGAAACATCTAGGTCGCGGTTCCTTCGGGCGGGGTGGCGGCGCGGGGCCGGGTGAAGGGGGTCGGGCCGAGGCCCTCGGCGGCGCTGGCAAGGGCGGCGCTTTCGCGCCCCTCCAGCCGGGCAGCGAGGCGGGCCAGCGCGGGCGTGTCAGAGAGCGAGAACCACTGGGTTTCGCCTTGAGGATAGAGCGCGAGCCAGCGCAGGCAGACGGGCAGGTAGAGATCGAGCACCGAGAGGGCGCGCCCGCCGAGCCACGGCGGCGCGTCGCCTGCCAGCGTGTCGAGCTTTTGCAGGTGGGTTTTCAGCGCCACCTTGAGGCCGTCGCGCTGGGCGCGCTGATGCGCCCGGTCGGGGCCGATCAACTGTTCGGGGTGAAACAGCATCCGCATGTTGGCGTGCAGCGTGTTCGAGGTGAAGAACAGCCACTTGAGGAAGTGACCGCGATCGGCATCGCCGGGCCGGGGCGCAAGCGCGCCGTGGGTTTCCGAGAGCCAGAGCAGAATGGCGGCGGTTTCGAACAACGGGCCTTGGGGGGTTTCCAGCACCGGGATCAGGCCATGCGGATTGAGCGCGAGGTAATCGGGCGAACGCTGGCCCTGCGCCTGCCGGTCGATCAGCCGGGTGCGAAACGGCTGGCCCAACTCGTAAAGCGCCAGTCGCACGATGAGCGAGGCGTTATCGGGGGCGTAATGCAGGGTGTAGCGCGGTGTCATGGCGGCCACGTTACGCCGGGGCGCGCGCAAGGGAAGGGTAAAAAGCGGCGGCTGGGGGCGCAAAGGCGAAATGGCGCTTGGCGCGAGTGGCGCCTGGGTCGCCTTGGCCGATGTGCGCAGCGCAACGGTAGTGGGTGGCGCAGCGGGGGGTTGTGCGAGCACAGGGGGTGGGGCAGTCTGGCGGGTGGGTGGCCGTTTAACGATCTGATGGGATACAGAATATGAAGTATATAAGAGCGACTGCGATGAAGCGCGTGGCGATGATGGGTCTGGTTCTGGCGCTGGGCGCGCCGTTGGTGCAGCCCGTGGCACGGGCCGAGGCGCAGAGTCTGAAGGACGCGCTGAACCAGCAGCTTCGCCCGGCCAACCCGGCCAAACCGAAGGAAACGCAGGCGGAAAGGGATGCCCGCAGGCAGCAGGAATATGCCCTGCAACGGATGCAGCGCGAGATCGACAATCTGCGCTCGAACCCAGAGAAATATCGCGAGCGCTATCTGTCGACGCTGTTCCAGCTGGCCCCCGATGGGGAGCTTACGCAAGAGGACGTGCTGATCGACATGAAGCGCAAGATGGCGCAGCAGCGGGGGCGTCTCCTGCAACCTTTGTTGCAACTCGATCTGGATGCCGATGCGCTGGTTTCGATGGAAGAGTTGGAGATCGGTATTCGTCTGAACTCTTCGCGCGAGCGGTCGCGGCTGGAACTTCTGCGCCTGACCGGGGATGCCAATGGCGATGGCCAGATCGACCTGCCCGAGATGATGGCGATCGTCGATAAGGAGCTGTCTGGGCGATATCGGCCGCAACAGCTTCAGAATCCGCTGGTGAACGTGTTGCTTGGGTTTGATGGCGACGGCGACGGCACGGTGACCTCGCAAGAGGTATTGGCCGGGATTGACGCACTGGTGGCCGCTGGCGGGCCGACCAAACCCTGATCCCCGGTTATGGGGCGCGTGGGGTGGCGTTGGGTGGATTTGACCCTACCGCCGCGCCGCGTGATTGCCTATAAGCGGCCCATACCCTGAGACGCGGAATTAGCAGGAGACAGGCCGATGGCTGAGCTTTCCCCGATCGACAAGGCCAAGTTCGTGGCCGCGAAACGTGCCGCCGAGATGGTGGAGGACGGGATGCGGGTCGGTCTTGGCACCGGCAGCACCGCCGCGTGGCTGGTGCGTTGTCTGGGCGAGATGGTGCGCGAGGACGGCTTGAAGATCCGTGGTGTACCGACCTCGACCCGCACGGCCGAACTGGCGCGGGATGTTGGGATCGAGGTGATCAGCCTTGACGAAGCGCGCTGGCTGGACATGACGATCGACGGTGCGGACGAATTTGACGATGAGCTGAACCTGATCAAGGGCGGCGGTGGTGCGCTGTTGCAGGAAAAGATCGTTGCCACGGCGAGCGATCAGATGGTGGTGATCGCCGATGTCGGCAAGCAGGTGGAAACGCTGGGCGCGTTCCCGCTGCCGGTCGAGGTGATCCCGTTTGGCTGGCAGACGACCAAGGCGCTGATCGAAGAGACGTTGATCAGCATGGATGTTTTGGGGCGGCAAACCTCGCTTCGGATGAACGGCGGGGTGCCTTATATCACCGACGAGGGGAACCATATCCTTGATCTGCACCTGAACCGGATCGGCAATGCGCGGCAACTGGCGCTGGTGTTGAACCAGATGCCGGGTGTGGTGGAAAACGGCCTGTTCATCGATATCTGTGACCGCGTGGTGATCGGATACGGCGATGGCCGGGTCGAGGTGCGCGACATCAACGAGGGCACAGTGGAACAGGAACGGCTGGATTTCCTTGAAGAAGACAACCTGTTCAGCGACCTGATGGAGTGAGGCCGGAGGTTTCGCGGAGTTTTTACCGAAAATTCGCGGCTGCGGCATCGCGGCAGGCGTTCCGGGGTGGACTCTGGGCCTGCGTGACCTAGATGTTGCCACTGACCCTCGTTATCGACGTGAGCTGACCGGAAAGGACGCCCCATGAGCACATTCGACTATGATCTTTTCGTGATTGGTGGCGGTTCGGGCGGGGTGCGGGCCGCGCGGGTGGCGGCGCAGGGCGGCGCGAAAGTGGCGCTGGCCGAGGAAGACCGCTACGGCGGCACCTGTGTGATCCGGGGCTGTGTGCCCAAGAAGCTGATGGTGTTTGCCAGCGAATTCGCCCCGACGATGGAAGATGCGCGCGCCTATGGTTGGGATGTGACCTCGGACGGGTTCGACTGGCAGAAATTCCATGGCCAGTTGGCGGATGAGTTGGACCGGCTGGAAGGCATCTATCGCAACCTGTTGAAGAACGCGGGCGTCGAGACGTTCGATGCGCGTGCGCGCATTGTCGGCGCGCATGAGATCGAACTGGCCGATGGCACGCGCAAGAGCGCCAAGCATATCCTGCTGGCGATGGGCGGGCATCCGGTGAAGCCCGACACGCCCGGTGCGGAACTGGCGATCACCTCGAACGAGATTTTCCACCTCGATCAACTGCCCGAGACCATGTTGATCATCGGCGGCGGCTATATCGCCTGTGAATTCGCCGGGATCATGAACGGGCTTGGGGTAAAGGTGACGCAGTATTATCGCGGCGCGCAGATCCTGCGCGGGTTTGACGAGGAAGCGCGCGGGCTGATCAGTGAAGAGATGATCCAGCGCGGGGTCGATTTGCATCTGGGCACCGACGTGATCGAGATGAAGGAGGCCGATGGCAAGATCCACGTTAAGGCGACCAACGGCGAAGAGCGGCCGTTCGACGTGGTGATGATGGCCACGGGCCGGGTGCCCAACACCGGCGATATGGGGCTGGAAGAGGTCGGTGTGAAACTTGGCCGCAAGGGCGAGGTTCTGGTCGATGACTATGGCCAGACGGATGTGCCGAGCATCTATGCCGTGGGCGATGTGACCGACCGGGTGAACCTGACGCCGGTGGCGATCCGCGAGGGCATGGCCTTTGTCGAGACGGTGTTCAACGGCAACCCGACGAAACCCGATCACGAGCTGATCCCGACCGCGATCTTTACCCAGCCCGAGTTTGGCACCGTGGGCATGAGCGAGGAAGAAGCGCGCGACAAGGGGCCGATTGAGGTCTATGCCACCAGCTTCCGGCCGATGCAGACGCTGTTTGCGGGCCGCGAGGACCGTGTCATGATGAAACTGATCGTTTGCGCCGACACGCGCCGCGTTCTGGGATGTCATATCGTGGCACCGGGGGCGGGGGAAATGATCCAGCTTGCCGGCGTGGCCGTAAAGATGGGCGCAACCAAGGAAGATTTCGACCGCACCGTGGCCGTACACCCGGTGATGGCCGAGGAGATCGTGACGATGCGGGAGCCGGTGCGCACCGCCTGATCGGTGGGTGCGCCTTGCGGTTGACCCGAAGAATAGGGCCTGCGACAGGGTGCGCGGGTTGAAATTTCGCCAAAATGGCACAAGTTCTGGAACGGACACCCCGGTAGGGATGAGAGAGAGGAATTAGATGGCAGGACAATCGGGCGGCCCCTGGGGGGGCGGCGGTAATGGCGGAGGCGATGATCGCGATCCGCGTGGTAATGGCAACGACGATCAGCGTGGCAACCGGGGCGGGCGTCGACCCGGCCAGGAAGGTGGCCAGATCCCCGAGATCGAAGAGCTGATGAAAAAGGGCCAAGAGCAACTGCGCGTCCTGATGGGCGGCCGTGGTGGCGATGGCGACAAACGCCGGGGTGGCGGTGGTGCGGGCGGCGATGGCGGGCCTGCACTTGGCCGTGGGTCGATCCTTCTCGGCATTTTGGCCGCATTGGCGCTTTGGGTCTATGCCAGCTTCTACACCGTGAAACCCGAAGAACAGTCGGTCGAACTGTTCCTTGGCGAGTTTTACCAGATCGGCAATCCCGGTCTGAACTTCGCGCCTTGGCCTGTCGTGAGCTATGAAGTCCTGCCGGTGACGCAGGAACAGCTGATCAACGTCGGCAAGGGCGACGCCGGTGATGATGGCCTGATGCTGACGGGGGACGAGAACATCGTCGACGTCGAATATCAGGTGGTCTGGAATATCGCCAACCCGCGCGATTACCTGTTTAACCTGCGCGATCATCAGGCGACGATCCGGGCGGTGAGCGAATCCGCAATGCGTGAGATCATCGCGCAGAGCGAGCTTGCTCCGATCCTGAACCGGGATCGCCGGGCGATTGCGGACCGTTTGAAAGAACTGATCCAGACGACGCTCGACAGCTATCAGTCGGGCATCAACATCGTGCGTGTGAACTTTGACAAGGCCGACCCGCCGCGTGAAGTGATCGACGCCTTCCTCAAGGTGCAATCCGCCGAACTGGAGCGTGACCGGCTTGAGAAAGAGGCCGATGCCTATGCCAACCGTGTGCTGGCGGCAGCGCGTGGTGAAGCGGCGCAGACGCTGGAAGAATCCGAAGGTTATCGCGCCCGGGTGGTGAACGAGGCCGAAGGTGAGGCCAGCCGTTTTACGGCCGTTCTCGAAGAATACCTGAAGGCACCCGAAGTGACGCGCAAGCGGCTCTATATCGAAACCATGGAGCAGGTTCTGGGCGGCGTGGACAAGATCATCCTCGATAATCAGGCCGGGGGCGGACAAGGCGTGGTGCCTTACCTGCCGCTGAATGAACTGCGCAAGTCGTCGGGTACGACCGCAGGGGGGAACAACTGATGAAAAAGACGACTTTTATTATTCCCGTGATCGTTCTGATCGTGGTGGGGGTGCTGTCTTCGGTCTTCATCGTTGATGAACGCCAGAAGGCGCTTGTGCTGCAGTTCGGTAAGGTCGTTCGGGTCGATAATGCGCCCGGTCTGGCCTTCAAGATCCCGCTGATCCAGAACGTCGCCTATTACGACGACCGGATCATCAGTCAGGACGTGCCTGACATGCAGATCACGCCGTCGGATGCGCGGCGTCTGGAAGTGGATGCGTTCGCGCGCTACCGGATTGCGGATGTGACGCAGTTCCGGCTGGCCACGGGTGCGGCGGGTGAAAACGCGATTGCGGTTTCGGGTCAGCGGCTCGATTCGATCTTGCGGTCTATCACGCGAGAGGTGCTGGGTAAGGTGACCTCGAACGAGATCCTGAGCGCGGAGCGGGCGACCCTGATGATGGAAATCCGCAACGGTGCGGCGCGCGAGGCGCGTGACCTCGGGCTGGACGTGATCGACGTGCGCCTGATGCGCACCGACCTGCCGGAAGCCAACGAACGGGCCCTGTTCGACCGGATGAGTGCCGAGCGGGAACGTGAAGCCGCCGACGAGATCGCCCGGGGTAACGAGGCCGCGCAGCGTGTGCGTGCACAGGCCGACCGGACCCAGACCGAGATCGTTTCGGATGCCAAGCGGCAGGCCGAGATCATCCGAGGCGAGGCCGATGCGCGACGCAACTCTGTCTTTGCCGAGGCCTTTGGCAAGGATCAGGAGTTCTTCGAGTTCTATCGGTCGCTCAACGCCTACCGTGCCGCCCTCAAGGGCAGCAACTCGACCATGGTTCTGTCGCCGGATAGCGAGTTCTTCAACTATCTGAAGACCGATCGTCTGGACGGGGCCGCGGGTCCGAGTGCCGGGCTGGCCAGCGTGTCGGGTGCGGAAGGTGTCGCGGCCAATGCGGCGGCGACTGCGGCTGCAGACGCGGCAGCGGCGGATGCGGCGAGCGAGACGACGACTGGCGCGCCTGCTGACACCACGACCGGCACCACCACCGGCACTACCACCGGCACGACTGCGCCGGCGAGCGAGTGAGGCGCGGGGCGCAGGGGTGATGATCCTCGCGGTGACGCTTCTGGCCCTTGGGCTTGTATTGATGATCGAGGGGCTGGTCTATGCGCTGGCCCCTCGTCTTGTTGAGCAGATGCTTGAGGCGCTGCGACAGATGCCGCCCGAGGCGCGCCGCCTGATGGGGGTGTTGGCCATGGTGATCGGCCTTGTGCTGGTCTGGCTGGCCAAGGCGCTGGGCGCGTGAGGGGGTGACGGGCCATCAATCCGGGTCCGACCATCGCCTGACTGCGGCCGTTCGCCCCAAGAGGGCTTGAACGGGGAAATTATGGGCTTACCTCCCTTTCACGCTTGTTTGTGTTGCACCCGGGGCTTGCCCCGCTAATGTTGCGCACAAGTGATCATGAGGAACTCCAAGGAGGTTTGAGCGTGCAAAACAGGGCTGTTGCAAGAAGTGTGGCCGTTGACCGGACGGGGATGATCGCGAAAGCGGCGTGGCTTATGGCGCTGGCGGCGATCTTTGCCGTGGTGCAGGCGACGCAGGCCATGGCGCGGCCCGAAAGCTTTGCCGATCTGGCCGAGAAGGTCAGCCCTGCGGTGGTCAACATCACCACCGCCACCGTGGTGGCCGCGGGCACGGGGCCGGGGCCGATCGTGCCCGAGGGCAGCCCGTTCGAGGATTTCTTCAAGGAATTTCAGGATCGTAACCGCGATCAGGACCGGCCGCGCCGCTCGTCCGCATTGGGATCGGGGTTCGTGATTTCGGAAGACGGTTACATCGTCACCAACAACCATGTGATCGAGAATGCCGACGAGATCACCATCGAATTTTTCAGCGGTGAGGAGTTGGACGCCAAGCTTATCGGGACGGACCCGAATACCGATATCGCGCTTTTGAAGGTCGAGGCGGACAAGCCGTTGCCCTTCGTGCCGTTTGGCAACAGCGATGCCGCCCGGGTGGGCGATTGGGTGATGGCGATGGGCAATCCGCTGGGGCAGGGGTTCTCGGTCAGTGCCGGGATCGTGTCGCAGCGCGGCCGCGCTCTTTCCGGGGCCTATGACGATTACATCCAGACCGACGCGGCGATCAACCGAGGCAACTCGGGCGGGCCGCTGTTCAACATGGATGGCGAGGTGATCGGCGTGAATACCGCGATTCTGAGCCCCAATGGCGGGTCGATCGGGATCGGCTTTTCGATGGCGTCGAACGTAGTCACAAAGGTCGTGCAGCAGCTCAAGGATTATGGCGAGACGCGCCGTGGCTGGCTGGGTGTGCGCATTCAGGACGTGACCCCGGATGTGGCCGAGGCGATCGGCCTTGAAAAGCCCGAGGGCGCGCTGGTGACGGATGTTCCGGACGGCCCGGCCAAGGACGGCGGCATGAAATCGGGTGACGTGATCACCAGTTTCGATGGCGCCGAGGTTGCGGATACGCGCGGCCTTGTCCGGCAGGTGGGCAATACCGAGGTGGGCAAGAGCGTACGCATCGTGGTGTTCCGCGAAGGCAAGTTGCAGACGCTGAAGGTGACGCTGGGCCGTCGCGAGGAAGCCGAAGGCGCGGTGCCCGAGACGACCCCCGAGGGCACGGTCGAGGAAGCACCGGTCGAAAAGCAGATGTTCGGCATGACGCTGAGCCCGCTGACCGACAGCCTGCGCAGTGAGCTTGATCTGGATGCGGAGGCCAAGGGCCTTGTCGTGCAGGAGATCGACGAGATGTCGGAGGCCTATGAAAAGGGCCTGCGCAAGGGCGATCTGATCACCGAGGCGGGCCAGCAGAAGATCGCATCACTGGCCGATTTCGAAGATCGCGTGGGCGAGGCCGAGGAAGCCGGGCGCAAATCCCTGCTGCTGCTGGTGCGGCGCGCGGGTGATCCGCGGTTCGTCGCGATCTCGCTCGACGAGGGCAGCGGCGACTGAGCCAAGCCTCTAGGCTGAACGATTGGAAGGGCAGGGGGAAACCTCTGCCCTTCTTGCAATTCCGGGGGGCATGCGCGGATTTATTTTTGACTGCGACGCAATGGCGAACACTGGATTTCAAGGTCGGCTGTGCGGGACGAAGCGGGCGTTCCAACCATCAGCTCCAACGGCAGCTATAGAATTTGAGTTATACCTTCAGAACAAGCGGACAATGATCTGAAACTTCGGGATCGTGGATCACGTCAAAGCTCTTCGCCGCTTCTTCTTGGTTGATAAGCATGTAGTCGGCAAAGCGTCCTGACTTCTTGTATTGCGTGTTGCGTGTGCTCTCGAAGCCGCGCCCGGTTACCAGTTCGGTTAGTCCGGTACTACTAAGGATCGAAAGCGTTTTACTGTCCGGCTCGACGTTGAAATCGCCACAGATCATCGTGAGATCGTCTGGTTCTGCGAGACTGCGCGACAAATCGAGCAGTTTCCGAGCTTGTTTCTCACGCTCTGGCGTGTCCATTTTCCCATTCAAGTCGCGAAGACCATGCATATGGGTAATGCTGACGGCTCGGTTCGTGCCATAGTCCCATAGCCGGACACCATGCGCACTACGTGAGCGCGGGTGATCGCCATAACCGACGGGGGAAAAATCTTTGTGAACGAAGCCCTGCACCTGTCCGATGATCGGGAAAGAGCGATGCACGAAGGTCGCAAGACCCCATTGCGATGGGATCGAGGTATCACCATCCCAAAGCACCCCTTGCGCAGCCGGGCAAAAAATCGCGACATGCTCCGGCAAAGCAGCGCTGACGTCGAGAAACAAATTGGCACGTTGCGGCAGGATGTGGTCGCCGTCCCGATACGTCAGCCAGTCTTTTTGAGACGCGGGGCTGTGGATGACCTCCTGCAAGCACAGAATATCGGGAGCCATCCTGGCTAGGTATGGCAGCAGTGCCTCATGGAGTTTTCCACCCCAAGCATTCAGACACATGATTTCCATTGCTTGCACCTTTTTCTTGGAGCTGACATTCGCTGCAGCGAAGAAAATATGCAAGTGGGCTCGGAGCAGACCTTGGCTGCGGCCTGCACCAAAGTTTGCTGTGCGGGACAAAGCGGCATTTCACAAAGCGCCAGCGGTGAGGTAGCGCCAGCCTGCCGGAACGGGCAGGCGCTCGACCGGCGCTTTCGGCTTGAGTCCGGTCGGGGTGCTTGGGTCAGATCGGGGGAAAACGGGCCCAAGGTGGACCTTCGATGCACGACTCCTCAAGCTCCGCTCTGCGGTGCGGCCAATGTCTGCTGTCGTTGGTCGGCGATTGCAAAGATCAGCACCTGTGAGGGAGTATTCGTTGGCCAAACATGCATCCTTCACTTATGGGGTTTGAGGATGGAACTCGATGTCAACGTTCACTTGAAATACCAACTTCCCGCCCCCGCGGACCTGCTTTTGCAGATCGAAATTGCGGACCTGGCCGATCAGAAGCTGCAATGGTCGAAGCTGGACACCTCTGATGTGGATCATATGGCCCATGTCACTGCCGACGACGGGCTTGGCGAGCGCATATGGATTCGGACGGATGGCGAGTTCCGTTGCGATTACACGGCGCGTGTCATCGTAGATCGGCCGGTGCTTGATATTTCTGCTCTGGAGGCCGTGCCCCCGCACCTTTTGCCGGGTGACACCGTTCGCTACCTTATGCCGTCCAGATATTGTCCGTCAGACGAATTTCAGTCTTTCGTCGCAGCAGAATTCGGAGATCTCCAAGGCGGTGCCCGGATTGCCGCGATGCGGGACTGGATCAACACATCCTTCAGCTATGTGCCCGGTTCAAGCAACGCTCAAACCACGGCCCTCGACAGCTTTGTTCAGCGTCAGGGCGTATGCCGGGATTATGCGCATGTCCTGATCGCCCTTGCGCGCGCCTCGACGATCCCCGCCAGATTTGCGAGCGTTTACGCCCCCGGGGTGACGCCGCCTGACTTTCATGCGGTGGCTGAGGTCTTTCTCGACGGGACATGGCATCTTATCGATGCCACCGGCATGGCCTCTGCCGACACGATGGCCCGGATTGGCATTGGGCCCGATGCGGCGGGTGTCGCGTTCCTTAGTGTCTTTGGGCAGATCACCTTGTTGGAGCAGACGGTGTCCGTGACTGTATAGGTCCGCGCCTCTGGAGGACTCATTTGCACTGCGATGTGCCAAGGGCCGGGGCCGACCTTGGCCCTTTTGGCGTTAAAGGGCTTACTCGCTGCTGTCGTCTTCGCGCGGCACCGCGACGAGGCCGAGTTTGCGCGCGGCGGCGAGCGAGACGATGCCGCTGTCGAGGCCTTGTGGCGCCTGATAGCTGCGGATGGCGCGGCGGGTGCGGGCGTCCATTTCGCCGGTCACGGGGCCGGTGTAGAAGCCGCGCGCGGCCAGTGCGCGTTGCAGCGAGGCGATGAAATCGGGGGTCAACTGACGCTCGCAGGGGGTTTCGAACCACAGCTCGCGGCGTTCCTTGACGATGGCTTGCCGGGTTTCGAGCTTGTAGATCGGCTCGCTCACCACCGTGCCGTCATCGAGAACCTGCGCCGGTTGCAGCAGCACGCGTTCGGTGACGGTTTCGACCACGGCGGGGGTGACATCCTTGCCCCAGCAACTTCCCGGGGCGGCGCCGGGGGGCGGGGCGGCATGGGTTTGCATCAGGGCCGGTTCGGGCGAGAGCGCACGCGTCGCTTCGCATGCGCCGAGCAGGACTGTGGCGGCCAGCGCCGAAAGGGCGCGCGGCAAGGTCTGTCTCGTTGTCATCGCGCCGGGGTGCCTGCTTTGTCTCGGGGTCGGGCTTGGTTTTGAAAGATGTATAGCGCTTGTCGGTTCTTCTGCCTAGCGGGTGGGCGAGAGGGGCGCGCCGTGCGTTACTTCGCGGCCACGCGACGGTTTCGTGATCCCGTTGCAGGTGTCATGGGCGAAATCGGGCTGGAAGCCGGGGCAGGGCATGTTTAAATAGCCCCCGAACCCCGTGAGACAGAAGGCACAGGCGCAATGGCGAAAATCACCTATATCGAATTCAACGGAACCGAGCACGTGGTGGACGTGGCACCCGGCCTGACGGTGATGGAAGGCGCGCGGGACAACAACATTCCCGGCATCGAGGCCGACTGCGGCGGCGCCTGCGCCTGTTCGACCTGCCATGTCTATGTCGATCCGGCGTGGGTCGAGAAGATCCCGGCAAAGGAAGACATGGAAGAGGACATGCTCGACTTTGCCTATGAGCCCGATCCCGTGCGTTCGCGCCTGACCTGCCAGATCAAGGTGACGGATGCGATGGACGGCCTGATCGTGCAAATGCCCGAAAAGCAAATCTGATGCGGGGTCCGGCGGGGTGGCTGATCGCTTCGCTTATCGCCGTTTTCCCTGACGCGCGGGGCGTGGGTGCCGAGGCCATCGAGGCGGCGCGGTTTATTGCGCCGACGCAGGCCTATGATCACGGTATTCTGGGCGATGACGTTGAATATGCGGGCATGATTGTGACCTTGGACGATGGGCGCGCGTTTCGCGTGGACCTGTCGCAGGGCGGGCGGGTGTTCGAGGATATCGCGCCACGCCTGTGGGATGTGACCGGGGACGGCACGCCCGAGGTGGTGGTGATCGAGACCGACCCGGCGGTGGGCGCGCAGCTTGCCGTTTACGGGATGTCGGGGAATGGCATCGCCAAGCTGGCCGCGACGCCGCATATTGGGCAAACTCATCGTTGGCTTTCCCCGATCGGGGCGGCGGATTTCGATGGCGACGGGCGGATCGAGATTGCCTATGTCGACCGGCCGCATCTGGCCAAGGTGGTGCGCCTGTGGCGGATGGAGAGCGGGACGCTGCGGCATGTGGCGGATATTGCGGGCTTTACCAATCATCGGATCGGATGGGATTTCATTGCCGGTGGGGTGCGTGTGTGTGGCACTGGACCTGAAGTCGTGCCCGAGATGATCGTGGCCGACCGCGATTGGCGCCGGGTCGTGGCCCTGACGTTTGACGGGGGCGTGGCGCGGACGCGCGACCTTGGGGCCTATGACGGGCCGGGAAGCCTGACCCAGGCGCAGCGGCGCTGTCCCTGATCTTGACCGGCCCTTGAACGGGCCGATTTGCAGACCGACATTCCGGGGACATGGCGCCGCAGGGCGGCGAGACGGGGATTATGTAAATGGACAGAAGCGGTGCGATGTGGTGTGGTCCGGGTATGCGTTATATTCCACCACACCTTCTTCTGCTGGCTGTTTTGACCCTTCTGACCGCGTGTTCGCGCGCGGCGGTGACGGGGGTGACCGCGCTTTCGGCGGAAGGGGCGATCGTGCAGCCCGTGTTTATCGCGACGCAACGCTCGAAAGATCAGCTTGGGCCGGCGTTCGGCGCGCGGCGCGAGGAGGATCTGCGGTTCGGGCGGTTGGATGTGTCGATCCCGCCGGGGCATAAGCCCGGTAACCTGGAACGGGTGAGCGGCGTGGCCGATCCGGCCAAGGTCTTTACCCCCGTGGGGGTAGAGAATTATGCCACCGTGGCGCAGTTCGTGAGTGCCGTGCGGCGCAACCGCGCGGGTGACGGCGGCGCGGTGATCTTTGTTCCGGGCTACAACAACACGCTGGAAGATGGCGCGTTCCGCTTGGCGCAGGTGAAGCAGGATTTCGAGATCAACGAACCGGCGATCCTGTTTTCGTGGCTGTCGGCAGGGGATGCGCGTGGCTATGTCTATGACCGCGACAGCGTGCTGTTTGCGCGGGATGGCTTCGAGGAATTGCTGCGCGAATTGGATGCGCGCGGGCAGAAGAATATCCTGATCGTGGCGCATTCGATGGGCGGTTACCTGACGATGGAAACCCTGCGCCAGATCGCGATCAAGGGCGATCATCGGATTCTGGATGCGCTTGAGGGGGTTATCCTGATGTCGCCGGATATCGACCCGGACGTGTTCCGCCAGCAAGCCAAGGCGATTGGCGATCTGCCCGAGCCGTTCCTGATCCTGACCTCGCGCAAGGATCACATCCTGTCGCTGGCCGGGTTGCTGACGGGGATGAAGCCGCGTCTGGGCCGGATCGACAGCGCCGAGGCGGTGGCGGGGCTTGATGTGACGGTGCTGGACCTGACCGAATTGAGCGCGGGCGAAGGCGCGGGGCATAACGTGCCGTTTGCGTCGGGCAAGGCGATCAAGGTTTTGCGCGGCATCGACCAGCAGATCCGCAAGGACGGCGGCAGCATGAAGAATTTCGTGCTACAGGGCCGCGATCGTGCGCCCGGATTGGGCGAGGCGTTGTTCGGGGTGCGGATCCTGCAATAAGGGGCTTTCGGGATGGCGTTCGTTTCATTTGGTGAGGTGAAGCCCTTGCAGGGCGTGATGCTGCGGCTGGCGGGCTATGGCCCGGTCGAGGTGGATGCAGGGCGCGATCTGGTGCTGGCGCAAGATGACGGGGACTATGCCACCAACGTGGCCACCGGGGCGGCGCAGTTGCGCAAGCTGACCCGGTTGGATCACGGGGTTTCACTGGCCGATTGGCACGCCGCGCTGCTGACGACGCCGGAATTTGCGTGGGGATATCGTTCGCGGCCGGGGTGGAAAGCGGTTGAAGCGGCGGTTGTGGCGCAGATCGAGCGCGCGGATCGGGCGCGGCTGGAAGGGCTGGCGGCGGCGCAGGGCTGAGGCGGCTTCTCTGGACAAGCGGCGCGGACTGCGGCTGAATAGGCGGCGTCTCAAACCGGGAGATCGACATGGCGGGTGGTTGGGCCAAGGATGGCGCGGTCAGCGAACAGATCGAAGCCTCGATCGAGGATGAGCTTGCACGGATGAAGGCCGCGCGCCGACCGGTGGGCGAGAGCCTGACGGAATGCGCGGATTGCGGTGAGGAAATCCCCAAGAAGCGGCGGTTGGCGCTGCCCGGCGTGAAGCTGTGCATCGAGTGCGCCAGTGAGCGCGATGGGCGCCAAGGGGCGCGCGGCGGGATCAACCGGCGGGGATCGAAGGATTCACAGTTGAAGTGAGGCGCTTCTGGCTGGCGTCGGAGTGAGGGGCGCTGCCCCTCACACACCCCGGGATATTTCTGGTCAAGTGAAGCAGGGGCGCGGGTCAGCCGGGGCGGCGGAAGGCGCTGGGCGGTTGGCCGTATTCGCCGGTGAAGGCGCGGGTCATGGCGGCGGCGTTCGCATAACCGCAGCGCAGGGCGATTTCGGTGATGGAATAGCCCGATTGCTGTGCATAGCGGCGCGCGGCGGCGAGCCGGAGGCGTTTGTAGACGGTGGCGGGGGGCGCGCCGAGATCCTTGGTGAAGGCGCGGGTGAGGGTTTTCTGGCTGCTGCGCAGGTGCAGCGCGATGGCGCCGATGGCGAGCGGCGTTTCAAGGTTGGCGGACATCAGCGCGACGGCGTTTTCCACCAGCGGCGCGACGCGTTGCCGGAAGACGCGGTGCGGCGGGGCCTCGACCGTCTGGTGCAGGAACATGGCCGACACTTCGAGGCCGAGGGCCGCGCCATGGGTGCGCCGGATCAGGTCGAGCACGAGATCAAAGGCGGTCATGCCGCCGCCGCAGGTGAGGGTGGTGCCGTCGGACACGACGCGGTCGGGGAGGGTGTCGACCATTGGGAAGGCCTCGGAAAAGGCGGTGAGCTCATCCCAGTGGATGGTGGCGGATTTTCCGTCGAGCAGGCCGGCGTGGGCCATGAGCCACGCGCCGGTATCCATCCCGGCAAGGGTCTTGAACCGGCGCGCGGCCGAGGTGAGGGCGCGGGCGGTGGCGGGGGTGGCGCAGGTGCGCGCGCCGTAGCTGGACATCACGAAGAGGTAGTCGCCGCCCGCATGATCGCGCAGGCGGCCATTGGGCACCACCGGCAGACCGCTGGAGGAGGTGACGGTATCGCCTTCGAGTGTGACGAAGCGCCAGCGGTAGGCCTCGCGCAGCAGCAGATCGTTCGCGGCGCGCAGCGGTTCGACCGCGTTGGCGAGGCAATGGTTGGAGAAGCGCGGGAACAGGAGGATCGCGACATCTTGGGGCGGGGTGGGGGCGGCGATCCAATTTGGCATGATTTATGTCTAATTCCGCATTATGGCGCGCGTCAATCCGGGTAGGAGGGAAACAGGATAGCGCGGAGATCTGTCATGCAGTTTGGCCTGAGTGATGAGCAGGAGATGATCGTCTCGACCGTGCGCAGCTTTGTCGAGAACGAGATTTATCCGCATGAGGCGGAGGTCGAGCGGACCGGCCATGTGCCGCGCGAGTTGGGCGAGGAGATCAAGCGCAAGTGCCTCGACCTTGGGTTTTATGCCTGCAACTTTCCCGAAGAGGTGGGGGGCGCGGGGCTGAGCCATCTTGATTTCACGCTGGTCGAGCGGGAATTGGGGCGCGGGTCGATGGCGCTGACGCATTTCTTTGGGCGGCCGCAGAACATTCTGATGGCCTGTGACGCGGAGCAGCGTGAGCGGTATTTGCTGCCCGCTGTGCGCGGCGAGCGGATGGATGCGCTGGCGATGACCGAGCCTGACGCCGGGTCGGACGTGCGGGGGATGAAATGCACGGCGCGGCGCGAGGGTGGCGACTGGATCGTGAACGGATCGAAGCATTTCATTTCGGGGGCGGAGCACGCGGATTTCTTTATCGTGTTCATCGCGACCGGCGTGGACGAGACGCCCAAGGGGCCGAAGAAACGGATCACGACATTCCTTGTGGATCGCGGCACGCCGGGGTTCGAGGTGCGCGAGGGTTATAACTCGGTCAGTCACAAGGGCTACAAGAACTGCATTCTGGATTTCGACAACTGCCGCCTGCCGGATGCGCAGGTTTTGGGCGAGGTCGATGGCGG
The DNA here is from genome assembly GCA_030848925.1 of Rhodalgimonas zhirmunskyi. Lineage (GTDB taxonomy): Bacteria > Pseudomonadota > Alphaproteobacteria > Rhodobacterales > Rhodobacteraceae > Rhodalgimonas > Rhodalgimonas zhirmunskyi. Next base: position 285,811 of record JANFFA010000003.1, on the reverse strand, counting down.
GTTCGAGGTGATGAACACTTGGCTTTATGCCACGCGCCTGACGGTGGCGGCGTTTTGCGTCGGGCGGGCGCGGCGGTGTTTTGATCTGGCGCTGGACTATGCCGCCGAGCGAAAGCAGTTCGGCCAGCCGATCGGCAAGTTTCAGGGCGTGAGTTTCCAGATCGCGGACATGATCACCGAGATTGACGCGGCGGACTGGCTGACGCTGGCGGCGGCGTGGCGGCTGGACGAGGGGTTACCCGCCAATCGCGAGATTGCGAGTGCGAAGCTCTACGCCTCGGAGATGCTGGCGCGGGTGACGGACAGGACGTTGCAGATTTTCGGCGGCATGGGCTTGATGGACGATTTCCCGGTGGAGCGGTTCTGGCGCGATGCGCGGGTCGAGCGGATCTGGGACGGGACTTCGGAAATTCAGCGTCACATCATCAGCCGCGATCTGTTGCGGCCCTTGGGGGCCTGAAAGGTGCCCGGTGAGGGCCGGTCCGGCCTTGATCGGCTGCTGAGGCCGCGCTCCATCGCCGTGATCGGCGGGGGAAGCTGGTGCGCGAACGTGATCGAGCAGTGCCGCAAGATCGGCTTTGAAGGCGCGATCTGGCCGGTGCATCCGCTGCGCGATGTGGTGGGCGGACTGCCCGCCGTGCGCCGGATCGAGGATTTGCCCGAAGCGCCCGACGCTGCTTTCATCGGCATCAACCGCGAGGGCAGTATCGAGGCGCTCGGCGTGCTTTCGGCGCGCGGGGCGGGGGGCGCGGTGTGTTTTGCCTCGGGTTTTAGCGAGGCGCAGGCCGAGACCGGGGACGGGCAGGCGATGCAGGCGGCGCTGCTTGAGGCGGCGGGCGCGATGACCGTGCTAGGGCCGAATTGCTATGGTGTTTTGAACTACCTTGATGGGGCGGCGCTTTGGCCGGATCAGCATGGTGGGGCGCGTGTGGCCCGAGGGGTGGCGCTTGTTACCCAAAGCTCGAACATCGCGATCAATTTGACGATGCAGGACCGGGGCCTGCCGCTGGCCTATGTGGTGACCGTGGGCAATCAGGCGCAGACCGGGATGTCCGAGGTGGCGCGGGCGTTGTTGCGTGACGCGCGGGTGACGGCGCTGGGTCTGCACATCGAGGGGATTGACGATCTGCGCGGGTTCGAGGCGCTGGCCGAGGACGCGCGGGCCTTGGGCAAGCCGATTGTGGCGCTGAAGATCGGGCGATCCGAGCAGGCGCGGGCGGCGACGGTGTCGCACACGGCATCCTTGGCGGGCAGTGACGCGGGCGCAAGGGCGCTGTTGGCGCGGCTGGGGATCGGGCAGGCATCGTCGTTGGCCGCGATGCTGGAGGCGTTGAAGCTGTTGCATGTGGCGGGGCCGCTGGCGTCGCGCCGGATCGCGTCGATGTCATGTTCGGGGGGAGAGGCGAGCCTTGTGGCCGACACAGCCTTTGGCAGGCGGTTGGAACTTCCGGCGCTGGACGCAGGGCAGCAAACGGCGTTGCGGGCGGTTCTTGGCCCGCGCGTGGCGCTGGCCAATCCGCTGGATTACCACACCTATATCTGGGGCGATGAGGAGGCGCTGGCGGGCACGTTCGGCGCAATGATGCAGGGCGATCTGGCGCTGGGCTGCGTGATCCTTGATTTTCCGCGCGCGGATCGCTGTGACGCGACCGCGTGGGAGCCGGTGATCGCCGCCGTGGCGCGGGCGAAGGCGGCCAGCGGGCGGGCGATGGCGATTGTCGGAACCCTGAAAGAGACCTTGCCCGAGGCGGTGTCAAAGCGGTTGGACGAGATGGGGATTGTGCCGCTGGCGGGGCTGGCCGAGGCGGTGGAAGCGATGGAGATCGCCGCTGATCTGGGCGAAGTGCGTGAGGTGGCGCCGCCGCTGGTGCTTGCGCCACCTGCCACGGGGGGGCGGGTGTTGAGCGAGGCCGAGGCCAAGGCGGCGTTGGCCGGGGAAGGCGTGCGCGTGCCGGTGGCGGCGCGGGCCGCGACACCGCAAGAGGCGGTCGCGGCGGCGGCTCGGATCGGCTTTCCGGTGGTTCTGAAGGGCGAGGGGATTGCCCACAAGAGCGAGGCCGGGGCGGTTGCCCTGAACCTAGGCAATGCGGAGGCGGTCGCGGCGGCGGCCCGCGCGATGCCGGCCGACAGCTTCCTTGTGGAAGAGATGATCTCTGGCCCGGTGGCGGAGCTTTTGGTGGGCGTGGTGGCGGACCCGGCGCATGGCTATGTGCTGACGCTGGCGGCGGGGGGCGTTTTGACCGAGGTGCTGGGCGACAGCGTGTCGGTGTTGGTGCCCACGTCGCGCGCCGGGGTGCGGGCGGCGCTGGGCGCGCTGAAGATCGCGCCGGTGCTGGCGGGCTATCGGGGGGCGCGCGGCGCTGATATGGAGGCCATTGTCGACGCGGTGATGGCGGTGCAGGCTTATGTGGCGGCGCAGCGCCCGCTGGAAATCGAAATCAATCCGCTAATGTGCGGCCCCGGTGGGGCGGTGGCGGCGGATGCCCTGATCCGGATCGGAGAAACGACATGACAGACAGTTCGAGTGCCCCGGCATCGCCCATCAGGACCGAGCGGCGGGGTCATGTTCTGGAAGTGACGCTGGACCGGCCCAAGGCCAATGCGATCGACCTGGCCACGAGCCGGATCATGGGGGAAGTGTTTACCGAGTTTCGCGACGATCCGGACCTGCGAGTGGCGATCCTGACCGCGGCGGGAGAGAAGTTTTTCTGCCCCGGTTGGGATCTGAAGGCGGCCGCCGGGGGCGACGCGGTAGATGGCGATTACGGCAAGGGCGGATTTGGCGGCTTGCAGGAATTGCGCGGGCTTAACAAGCCGGTGATCGCGGCGGTGAACGGGATTTGCTGTGGTGGTGGGCTTGAGCTGGCCCTGTCGGCGGATATCATTCTGGCCGCTGATCATGCCAGTTTCGCCCTGCCGGAAATCCGCTCGGGGACGGTGGCGGATGCGGCTTCGGTCAAGCTGCCCAAGCGGATTCCTTACCATATCGCGATGGAGATGCTGATGACGGGGCGTTGGCTGGACGCGGAGGAGGCGGCGCGTTGGGGGATGATCAATCACATTTATCCGGCGGGCGAGTTGATGGCCGAGGCGCGGAAGATGGCTGACCTCCTCGCCGCTGGACCGCCGCTGGTTTATGCGGCGATCAAGGAGATCGTGCGCGAGGCCGAGGATATGAAGTTTCAGGATGCGATGAACCGGATCACCAAGAGCCAGTTTGAAACGGTCGAAACGCTTTACCGGTCGGAAGATCAGTTGGAGGGCGCGCGGGCATTCGCCGAGAAGCGCGACCCCGTTTGGAAAGGGAAATAAACCATGCCACTCACCATGAACCGCGAGGTGTTCATCACCTGTGCCGTCACCGGATCGGGCGCGACGCAGGACCGCAGCCCGCATGTGCCGCGCAGCCCGGCCCAGATCGCCGAAAGCGCGATCGAAGCGGCGCGGGCGGGCGCGGCGGTGGTGCATTGCCACGTGCGCGACCCCGAGACCGGCGCGCCGAGCCGTGATCTGGCGCTGTATCGCGAGGTGACGGAACGCATCCGGGAGTCAGATGTCGACGTGGTTCTGAACCTGACGGCGGGGATGGGCGGAGATATCGTGTTCGGCCCGTCCGAGCGGCCCTTTCCGGTGAACGAGGCGGGCACAGACATGATCGGCGCGGCGGAACGGGTGGAGCATATCAAGCAGTGCCTGCCCGAAATCTGCACGCTGGATTGCGGCACGATGAATTTCGCCGAGGCCGATTACGTGATGACCAATACGCCCGGCATGTTGACCGCGATGGGCCGGATGATGACGGCGCTGGGCGTGAAGCCCGAGATCGAGGCGTTCGACACCGGGCACCTTTGGTATGCCAAGCAGTTGGTTGCCGATGGCGTGCTAGAAGCGCCGGCGCTGGTGCAGCTTTGCATGGGCGTGCCGTGGGGTGCGCCGGATGATCTGAACACCTTCATGGCGATGGTGAACAACGTGCCGGATGACTGGACCTTTTCGGCCTTTGCGCTGGGGCGCAACCAGATGGCCTATGCCGCCGCCGCCGTTTTGGCCGGGGGCAATGTGCGAGTCGGGCTGGAGGACAACTTGTGGCTCGACAAGGGGGTTCTGGCGACCAACGCGCAGCTTGTGGAGCGCGCGCGCGGAGTTATCGAGGGCATGGGCGCACGGGTGATCGGGCCGCAAGAGGTGCGTGAGAAGCTGGGGCTGGTGAAGCGCGCGCCTGCGGGGTGATTTGAGGCGGGGGCCGTTCCGCTTTGTTCCGATTAGCTGAGGGCGAGGCGGAGGATGTGTTGCGGACCGGCGCGCCCGCCGTGGTAAAGCGCGCCGGTGTCGTCGAAACCGCCCGAGCGATAGGCGGCGATGGCGACGGGATTGGCGCAGTTGACGGTCAGCCAGAGCGCGTGGGCGTTCGGGTAGCGCGGCGCGAGTGCGGCTTTGATCTGACGACAGGCGGAGGTCGCGAATCCCCGGCCCTGAAACTTCGATCCGATGGAGAAGGCGCGCAGGCCAATGTCGCCCGCCGGGCAAAACTCCATGTGATCCGCGTAGGCGCGATCGATCCGGAAGAAGCCGACGATCTCGTCACCATTCCAGATCGCGTAGCCGTCAAACGGGCCGTCTTGGGCAAGCGCCACTGCCGGGGGGAGGGAGAAGTTTTCCTGCCCCTCGCCCAAGTCGAGATGGGCGAGGCGCGGCGCTTCGTCGGGGGCGATTGGGGAGAGGCGGATCACGCTTCTTCCATCGCCTCCAACTCGTCAATGAAGCCCGAGATCATGCTGAGGCCCTTGTCCCAGAATTTCGGGTCGGAGGCGTCGAGGCCGAAGGGGGCGAGCAGTTCGGTGTGGTGCTTGGAACCGCCGGCGCGCAGCATGTCGAAGTACTTTTCCTGAAAGCCTTCGGGCGCTTCTTCGTAGACGGCGTAGAGCGCGTTCACGAGGCCATCGCCGAAAGCGTAGGCATAGACGTAGAAGGGCGAGTGGACGAAGTGGGGAATGTAGGCCCAGAACGTCTCGTAGCCGTCCATGAAATCGAAGGACGGGCCGAGGGATTCGGCCTGCACGCTCATCCACAGGGCGTTGATGTCTTCGGGGGTGAGTTCGCCCTCGCGGCGGGCGGCGTGAAGCTTGCATTCGAAATCGTAGAACGCGATCTGGCGCACAACGGTGTTGATCATGTCTTCGACCTTGCCCGCCAAGAGCACCTTGCGCTGGGTGTCGGTCTTGGCTTCGGACAGCAGTTTGCGGAAGGTCAGCATTTCACCGAAGACAGACGCCGTTTCGGCCAGCGTGAGCGGGGTGGAGGAGAGCATTTCGCCCTGACCCGCGGCCAGAACCTGATGCACGCCGTGGCCCAACTCGTGCGCCAGCGTCATCACGTCGCGCGGTTTGCCGAGGTAGTTGAGCATGACGTAGGGGTGGACGTTGGTGACGGTCGGATGGGCGAAGGCGCCGGGGGCCTTGCCGGGTTTCACGCCCGCGTCGATCCAGCCCTTGGAGAAGAACGGCTCGGCAATCTCGGCCATCTTGGGATCGAAACCTGCGTAGGCGTCCATCACCATTTTCTCGGCCGTGGCCCAGTCGACGGTGCGGGGATCGTCGATCGGCAGGGGGGCGTTGCGGTCCCAGACCTGCATCCGGTCAAGACCCAGCCATTTGCGTTTCAATTCGTAATAGCGGTGCGACAGCTTGGGATAGGCGGCGACGACCGCGTTGCGCAGGGCTTCGACCACCTCGGGTTCGACATCATTCGACAGGTGGCGGCCGGTTTGCGCGGTGGGCATCTTGCGCCAGCGGTCGATGATTTCCTTTTCCTTGGCCAGCGTGTTGTGAACGCGGGCGAAGGTTTTGACGTTGTCGCCCAGAACGCGGGCGATTTCATGCGCGGCGGCTTCGCGCGTGGCGCGTTCGGGTTCGGTCAGGAGGGTTGAGGTGGCTTCGATGCCCATCACTTCGCCATCGACGGTGAATTCGAGGCCTGCGACGGTTTCATCGAACAGCTTTTCCCACGCGTCGCCGACGGCGCCGAGGTCGTGGAGGAATTTTTCCAGCTCATCGGAAAGCTGGTAGGGGCGCATGGCGCGGCGGCGGTCGAGGACGGGCTTGTAACGGGCGAGGTCTGTGCTGGCGCTCATCGCGGTGTCATAAGCGGAGTCTTCGATCTGGTTGAATTCGAGCCAGAAGAAGACAAGCTGCGAGGAGGCGTTGATCAGCCGTTCCTGGCAATCCGACATGAACTTGGCGCGGGTGGCGTCGGTGGTGTGCTGATAATAGCGCAGGCCCGCGTAGGACATGATGCGACCGGCGACCTGATCCATTTTCTCGCTGCGCTGGATGGCGGTGAGAAGGTCGGCGGGCGACAGTGATGCGACCTTGCCATCGTAATCGGCGGCGAAGCTGGCGGCTTCCTTGTCGAACCAGTCGAGATCGCGGGCCAGTTCGGGCGCGTCGGGCGCGGAGTAGAGGTCCGAGAGATCCCATTCGGGCAGGTTGCCGAGTGCCTCGCCCCCCGAGCCGGTGTTTGCGTCGCGAACGGGGAAGGGGAGGGTCATCATCGGGGCGGCCTTTCTTGCGTGTCTCTCATGGGTTGGTGAGAGATGTAAGGCGGGCGGGGCCGGGCCTCAAGGGGAATGGCGCGGGTTGTTTGGGCAGGGCCAAGGGTGGGGCGGAGAAGTCGTGGGGCGCAGTGGCGCTCAGGCGGCTTCGGTCCCGGCACTCGCGGCGAAGAAGGCGAGCGCGGTGTCGATGATCTTTGTGCGCCGTTCCGGGCCTTCCATCAGCACCTCGTGTTCGCCATTTTCGATCACGTCGAGGCGGCCATTCGGCCAGCGGGCCATGCGCGAGCGGATGCGGTCCACGTCGACGATGCGTTCGTTGTCGCCGACGAAGGTGATGGCGGGCTGGGCGGGTGAGGGCATCTTGTGCAACACGCGCATTTCGCGCAGCGCCTCGGAGAGCCAGCGCAGCGACGGACCGCCGAGCAGCAGGTCGGGATGCGCTGTAAGGTGCGATTTCATCCAGTCCCACATCTCGCGGTCGCGGGTGAGCTGGTTGTCTTCGAACGGCGCGGTGGCGACGTAGCCCTGTGCCGTGGTGCCCGGGGCGTAGGACGCGCCAAGGCCCAGCGAGCGCCCGGCCCAGGCCAGTGACCAAGCGACGGGGCGCATGGGTGGGGCCATGTCGATGCCCCACATCGGGCCGGTGAACGAGGCGGCCTTGACCGGCAGCCCTTCGTGCAGGGCGCGCAAGCCGATACAGCCGCCCATCGAGTGGGCCATGAGGTAAAACGGTTCGGGCAGCTCGAGCGCGCGGGCGGCGTCGACCATGGCCTTCACGTCTTTCTGGTAATCGAGAAAATGCGAGACATGGCCGGTGGCCGGGTCATCGACCATGCGATCGGCGATGCCTTGGCCGCGCCAGTCAATGGCCAGCGTGGCCATCCCGCGCTGTGCGAGGATGCTGGCGACGCGGCCGTATTTTTCGGCGTATTCGGTGCGCCCGGGAAAGAACAGGACGGTGCCCTGCTTTGCGGCCCGGTGCCAGAGGGCGACGCGGATGCGCAGCCCGTCTGATGTTTTCAACCAATAGGCCGCGCCGTCTTTGGGGCCATCTGCGATGTCGTCATAAAACGGCGCGGTCTGCATTGGAGAGCCTTTCGATCAGGCGAGTTGATCAGGCGAGACGATCAGGCGAGCGCGGACGCGAGTTGCATCGCCTTGCCCATGTCGCCGTCGATCGAGAGTTTGCCCGACATATAGGCGGCGGTGGGGTTGGTGTCGCCGTCCATCATGGATTGGAACGTGTCGGCATCGGCGGTCAGGGTGACGTCGGCGTCATCGTCGCCGGCGCGCACGTCAGAGCCGTCCACGATCACCGAACCTTCGCCTTCGATGACGAATTTTGCCGTGCCAGCAAAGCTTTCGCCGCTCATCTTGTCTTTCAGGGCCGCAACGGCCGTTTCGATCACATCGCTCATAGTTGATCCTCTTCCCTCATTTTGCCCCCAAGTAGGGATACCAATTCCCCGGGAGCGCGTTAAACTCACCCCCACTATGAGCATGTTTCAAATCAATCTCAAACCTATCGTCGCGGCAACGCTGGCCGCCCTTGTGATTTCTACGCCCGGCGTGATGGCGCAGGACGGGGTTGAGAACGGGATTCAGGACGGCGTTGAGAACGGAACGCAAGATGGCGCGCCGGCAGGTGTCGCCGAGATGCTGCCCGAGGCAGAGCCGGAAGGCCCGCGCGATCTTGATACGCTGCTTGAGCGATTGGCGCAGGCCGACGAGGTGGACGCCGCGCGGCTGACCCGCGAGATCGAGTTGGAGTGGAGCAAATCCGGCTCGCCCGCGATGGACCTGCTGCTGAAACGGGGGCGCGATGCGCTGGAGGGGGACGAGCCCGCCGTCGCCGCCGAACATTTCGGCGCGCTGACTGATCATGCGCCGGGCTTTGCCGAGGGCTGGCACGGACACGCGCAGGCGATGGCGAATCTGGGAAAATTCGGCGTGGCGATCGACGATATTCAGCGGGTTCTGTCGTTGAACCCGCGCCATTACGATGCCATCTTTGGGCTTGGCCTGATCTTCGAGCAGATTGGACGGGCCAACGAGGCCTTTGAGGCTTATGAGATGGTTCTGTCGATTCATCCGCATCACGCGGGCGCGCTCGACGGTGTGAAACGCGTGAAAAAGGACGTGAGCGGCGCGAATCTTTGATCCCCGGTCCCCGACCGCGTTTCCTGTGCCGTTCCCGTGAGGGGCTTTCATGAACAACGAGGCAAGGATCGTCGCCGTTCTCGGGCCGACGAATACCGGCAAGACGCATTACGCGATCGAGCGGATGCTTGGCTATCGCACGGGCGTGATCGGCCTTCCTCTGCGGCTGTTGGCGCGCGAGGTTTATGACAAGATCGTTGCCGCGCGCGGGCCGTCGGTGGTGGCGCTGGTGACCGGGGAAGAGCGGATCGTGCCGCCGCGGGTGCAATACTGGGTTTGCACCGTCGAGGCGATGCCGGACGGCATCGGCGCGGATTTCGTGGGCATCGACGAGGTGCAGCTTTGCGCCGATCCCGAGCGGGGGCATGTGTTCACCGACCGTTTGCTGCACATGCGGGGCGCGAAGGAAACCATTTTCATGGGGTCCGATACGATGCGCGGGCCGATCCGGGCGCTGGTGCCGCATGTGGAGTTCATCGGGCGCGAGCGGATGAGCCAGCTGGTTTACACCGGCGCGAAGAAGATCTCCCGGATGCAGCCGCGCAGCGCGATCGTCGGATTTTCGGTCGATAATGTCTATGCGATTGCCGAATTGCTGCGCCGCCAGCGGGGCGGGGCGGCAGTGGTGATGGGGGCGCTTTCCCCGCGCACGCGCAACGCGCAGGTCGAGATGTACCAGTCGGGCGAGGTGGATTTCCTTGTCGCCACGGATGCGATCGGGATGGGGTTGAACCTTGATATCGACCACGTGGCGTTTTCGGCGCTGAGCAAGTTCGACGGGCGGCGGATGCGGCCGCTGGCCCCCAATGAGCTGGCCCAGATCGCGGGGCGTGCGGGGCGCGGCATGAGCGATGGCACCTTTGGTGTGACCGGGGAAGCGCCGCAATTGCCCGACGAGGTGGCCCGCGCGATCATGGATCATTCCTTCACGCCCATTCGAAAGCTGCAATGGCGCAATTCGGCGCTTCAGTTCGGCACGCTTGATGCGCTGATCGCCTCGCTTGAGGAAAAACCGCAGGACGAATGGTTCCTGAGGGCGCGTGAGGCCGATGACCTTGGTGCGCTGAAAACGCTGGCCGGGCAGGGCGAGATGCGCGCGCGCGCCAGTGATGGGGCCTCGGTCAAGTTGCTGTGGGATGTGTGCCGGGTGCCGGATTTCCGTGGCATCAGCCATGCCGAACATGCCTTCCTGCTGGGCGAGATCTTTGGATTTCTGCACGAAAGGGGCCGTATTCCCGAGGATTGGTTCGCCCGTGCGGTCAAACGGATTGACCGCACCGACGGGGACATAGATACCCTATCGAAACGGCTGGCTTTCATCCGCACATGGACCTATGTGGCGCAACGGCGGGGGTGGCTGGATGAGGAAGAGCATTGGCGCGACGCCACGCGCGCGGTAGAAGATCGACTGTCGGATGCGCTACACGGGGCACTGACGCAAAGATTCGTGGACCGGCGGACCAGTGTTCTGCTTCGCCGGCTCAAGCAGAAGGAGGCCATGGTGGCCGAAGTGAACGACAAGGGTGAAGTGACGGTAGAAGGCCACGTGGTCGGCCGTCTGGACGGGTTCCGCTTTCGCGTGGACAAAAGCGAGGGCGGACAAGAGGCCAAGACACTGCAACAGGCCGCGATGCAGGCGCTGACGCCGCATTTCGCGCTGCGCGCCGACAGGTTCTATAACGCGCCCGATACCGAGATCGACTATACCGAGCAAGGTGGCTTGATGTGGGGCGAGAACGCGGTCGGCAAGCTTGTCGCCGGGGCCGATCCGCTGAAGCCGCAGGTGCAGGCCTTTGTCGACGACGAGGCCGGGGCCGACGTGATCGAGAAGGTCACGCGCCGCTTGCAGCACTTCATCGACCGCAAGATCGCCACGCTTTACGAGCCGCTTCTGAACCTGAGCCGTGACGAGGAATTGACCGGGCTGGCGCGTGGGTTCGCCTTCCGCTTGGTTGAAACGCTTGGGATCATTCCGCGCGAGGACGTGGCGCAGGACGTGAAGGCGCTGGATCAGGACGCGCGTGGCGCGCTGCGCAAGCATGGCGTGCGGTTCGGCCAGTTCACGATTTTCATGCCGCTGTTGCTGAAACCCGCGCCGACCCGGCTTCGGCTGGTGTTGTGGTCGCTTTCCAAGGGCTTGCAGGAATTCCCCGAGGCACCGCCGCCGGGTCTTGTGACTGTTCCCAACCCGGAAGGCGCGGTCGAGGGCGCGGCAATCATGAGCGGCTATCGCCCGGCGGGCGAGCGCGCGATCCGGATCGATATGCTGGAACGTCTGGCCGATCTTTTGCGCGCGCAGGATAGCCGCAAGGGGTTCGAGGCGAACCCGGATATGCTGTCGATCACCGGCATGACGCTGGAACAGTTCGCAAAGCTGATGCAGGGGCTGGGCTACCGCGCCGAACAGGGCGAGCGGGCGAAGGTCAAGCCTGTAGATACGGCAGGGGCAGACGCCGCCGCGGACAAACCGGTGAGTGTGCCGGGCGCGGAGGCGACACCGGCCGAGGCCGTGTCCGAGACGCCCGAGGACACCGGCGCCGTGACCGGCCCGGATGCCGCAGATGCGCCCGAGGCCGCGGCCGATATCGGTGAAGCCATGGAACCTGCTGCTGTTGCGCCCGCTTCGGACGAGGCCGGGGCAGACGCGCCGCAGGGCGAAGAGGCCCCCGAAATGGAGGTGTTCTTTACCTTCACATGGGGCGGATTCGGCGGCAATCGGGGTGGCCAGCGCGAGGGCCGTCAGGGGCAGCGCCGTGAAGGTGGAGCCCGTGATGGAGCCCGTGATGCCAACCGCGATGGTGCCAAGCGCGAGGGCGCGCCCAAGGGGCGCAAAGGCGGCAAGCCGCCGCGTCGCGATGGCAAGCCGGGCGGCAAACCCGGTGGCAAGCCGCAAGGCGCGCGTCGCTACGAATCGAAGCCCGAGAAGAAAGACAAGATCGACCCCGATAACCCCTTCGCCGCCGCGCTGATGGGGTTGAAGGACAAGAGCTGAGCCTTGCAGGACGCGCTGCCTGATGCCGTGCCGGCCGCGAAGATCCGGCTCGACAAGTGGTTGTGGTATGCGCGTTTCTTCAAGACCCGCGGGCTTGCTGCGAAGCAGGTGTCGGGCGGGCATGTGCGGGTGAACGCGGTCAAGGTTCTGAAACCGGCGCAGCAGGTGGGGGCAGGGGATGTCCTGACCTTTGCGCAGGGCCATGACATTCGAGTGGTGCGGATCGTGGCGCCGGGTCAGCGGCGCGGACCAGCGCCCGAGGCGCAGACGCTTTACGACGATATGACACCGCCACGCGAACCGCGCGCCCCCATGCCCGAGCGCGGCGGGGCGCGGCCCACCAAGCGCGACCGACGGGCGATGGATGCCTTGAAAAACCGCGATGACGGGGCCTGACCCCGGGTCTGACCAACCTGTGACATCCGAGACGCTTGAATGATGCGGTACCTTGATTTAGCAAAGGCGCATCGCATCGAGGGAGCCTAGCCATGACCTATGTGGTGATCGACAACTGCATCGCCTGCAAATACACCGACTGCGTCGAAGTCTGTCCGGTGGATTGCTTCTACGAGGGCGAGAACATGCTGGTAATTCACCCCGACGAGTGCATCGATTGCGGCGTCTGCGAGCCGGAATGCCCGGCCGATGCGATCCGCCCGGATACCGAGCCGGACATGGATAAATGGGTCGAGTTCAACCGCAAATATTCCGAGATGTGGCCGGTGATCGTGTCGAAGAAAGACCCACTGCCGGGCTATGAGGAAAAGGATGGCGAGGCTGACAAGCTGTCCAAGTATTTCTCGGAAGCGCCGGGCGAGGGCGGCTGAGGTCGCGCTTCAGACAGGCCATTCAGACAGGCCATTCAGGTAGGCGATTCGGTCTGGCGACCGGGCGATGGGTCAGAGGGAATGCCCCTTATTTTTCAGGGCATAACAGACTGTTGTCTTGGCAGCACTTTAAAGTGGTGCCGATTCGTGTTATATCTATGTCACAAATGATGAAGCCTGCCTGACACCATCCCGACGAGCCGCCCGCCCGCTGGATGGTTTTATTCGCCAGAGCGCCGGACCCGTGCCGGGGGAGTGGATGAGCCCCCTGCGGTTTTCTGTTCTCTGATGATCTGGCTCGGGCTTCTGGTTGCGCGAGGAAAAAACCGCATGAGCAAGGCTAAGAAATCGGAATTCAGCCCGAACGACTATGTTGTTTACCCGGCCCATGGTGTGGGTCAGATCGTTTCGATCGAGAAGCAGGAGGTCGCCGGTTTCGAATTGGAGCTGTTCGTGATTTCCTTCGAGAAAGACAAGATGACCCTGCGGGTGCCGACCAATAAGGCAACCGAGGTGGGCATGCGTGGTCTGTCCAGCCCAGACGTGGTGAGCCAGGCGATGAAGACCTTGAAAGGTAAGGCAAAAGTCAAGCGCGCGATGTGGTCGCGCCGGGCGCAGGAATATGAACAGAAGATCAATTCCGGCGACCTGATCGCGATTGCCGAAGTGGTGCGCGACCTGCACCGCAGCGATGATCAGCGCGAGCAGAGCTATTCCGAACGCCAGCTTTACGAAGCCGCGCTTGAGCGGCTGACCCGCGAAGTTGCGGCCGTGAACGGCAATGACGAAGTGCTGGCCGCCAAGCAGGTGGACGATGTTCTGGTAAGCCGGGCGGCCTGATTTATTGGGCTGACGGCATTGGAGCGTCATGGATTTTGAACCGCGCCTTTCGGGGCGCGGTTCTTTTTTTGTGCGGGGTGCAGGAGGGGCGCTGCCCCAGGTGCAAAACGCGCCGCGTTTTGTCACCGGCCAGGGATATTTTCGGTCAAGTGAAGCAGGGGCGTTGGCGCGATTGTTAGCGGGGCGCACCGCGTGGTTAACGCAGGTGGGGCCGTGAATTTGGCCGTATGCGATCCGTCTGCACTCTGTCTGCGATGCGTCGGGCGCAGGAATGGGGGCTGGTGTTGCGTGAAAAGGTGACGGCGGCGCGCGGTTGCGCGGGGGTTTGTTCATCTGCGACGCGCTGTACCTTGTCGGCGAGGGGGAAATCGGCCAAGAGGGGTTGATGAGCGAGAAACCTGTGACACCCACCCCGGCCAGGGCCGACCTGCCGCAAACGGAGCGATCCCTTCCGATTGCCATGTTGCGGGCGCGTGAGACGATGATGGCGCCCATTCGGCGGATGCTGAACGATGTGGGCGTGACCGAGCAGCAGTGGCGCGTGTTGCGCGTGCTGAACGAGCGCGGGGTGATGGATCCGAAGGATCTGGCGCAGGCGGCGTGCCTTCTCAACCCGTCGCTGACGCGGATCATGCAGCTTCTGGAGAAGAAGGGCCTGTTGACGCGGGACGATCATCCGAGCGACCGGCGCAAGCTGAAGGTCGAGATCACCGCCGAGGGGCGCGCGCTTCTGGCGGCGGCGGCGCCGCAGAGCGCGGAGATATTTGCCCGGCTTGAGGCGCAGTATGGGCGCGAGAACATGGATCGCCTGCTTGACCTTCTGAACGCGTTGAGCGCGGTGGAGATCGAGTAGGGGGCTTTGCCCCCTCTGGCTTCGCCATTCACCCCCAGGATATTTCCGGCAAAATGAAGGTGGGGTTCCGGTTGACATCCGGGCGCCTGTCCCGATGCTGTGGCGCATGGGGAAGGGTATGAATTTGCGGGCGATCGAAGAGATCGAGGATCTTGGGATCGTCCTGTCCGACGGGTGCCGGTTGTCGGCGCGGGTGTGGCGGCCGGTGGATTGCCATGCGGACCCGGTGCCGGTGGTTTTGGAATACCTACCTTATCGCAAGCGCGACGGGACCTGTGCGCGCGATGCGCTGACCCACCCCTATTTGGCCGCGCGCGGCTATGCCTGTTTGCGGGTCGACATGCGCGGCAGTGGCGACAGTGACGGCGTGATGCTGGATGAATATGCGCCGCAGGAGCAGGCGGATGCGCTGGAGGTGATCGCGTGGCTCGCGGCGCAGCCGTGGTGCAATGGCCGCGTCGGGATGATGGGGATCAGCTGGGGCGGGTTCAACGGGTTGCAGGTGGCGGCGCGTCAGCCAGAGGCGCTGAAGGCGGTAATCACCCTGTGTTCGACCGTGGACCGGTTTGCCGATGACATCCATTTCAAGGGCGGGTGCCTGCTGAATGAAAACCTCGGCTGGGGGGCGACGATGTGGGCCTATTCCAGCCGCGCGCCCGATCCGGCGTTGCGCGAGGATTGGCGCGAGATGTGGCTTGAGCGGCTGGAGGCGGAACCGTTCCTGCCCGCCGTGTGGCTGCGCCATCAGCGGCGGGATGACTATTGGAAGCATGGCTCGGTTTGTGAGGATTACAGCGCCTTGAAGGCGAAGGTTCTGGCCATTGGCGGCTGGGGCGACAGTTACAAGAATGCGGTTCCGGCATTGGTGGAGAACCTGCCGGGGGCGAAGGGGATCCTTGGGCCTTGGGTGCATAAATACCCGCATTTTGCGGTGCCGGAGCCACGGATCGGGTTCTTGCAGGAGGCGCTGCGCTGGTGGGACCGGTGGTTGAAGGACAGTGAAACCGGGGTTGAGGAGGATCCGGACCTGTCGCTTTACCTGATGCAAGGTGTGCGCCCGGCAACCTGGTATGCCGAGCGGCCGGGGCGCTGGATCAGTCATGATCCGGGTGCGGTGGAGGTGCGGCGGCTGGGGCTGGGGGCAGGTTTGGGCGCGGAAGGGGGCTGTGATCGGATTGTCGCCTCGCCCGCGGATTGCGGCATGGCGGGGGGCGAGTTTTGTGCCATCTGGCTGGGGCCGGAAATGCCCGGCGATCAGCGGGTGGATGATGCCAAGTCGGTGTGCTGGGATAGTGCGCCGCTGGAGGCCGCGTGCGCAGTGACCGGCGCGCCCGAGGTGGTGTTGCGGATCGTGCCCGAGGCGGCGCGCGGCCAAGTGGCGGTGCGGCTCTGTCATGTGCACCCGGATGGGGCGAGCACGCGGGTTACCTATGGCGTGCTGAACCTTGCCTATCGCGATGGGTTCGAGGAGCCCGAGGACATGGTGCCGGGGCAGGAGATCGAGGTGCGGGTGCGGCTGGATCAGATCGCCTATGAGGTACCCGCGGGGGCGCGGCTCAGGGTGGCGGTGTCGAGCGCCTATTGGCCGCTGCTTTGGCCCGCCGCCGGGGACGGGCCGTTGCGGGTGACGGGCGGGCATCTGGACCTCCCGGTGACGCAGGCGCCGGTGCCGGGGCGGGAATTTCCCGAGCCGGAGGCGGCGGATCCGTGGCAGACCGAAGAGTTGCGCCCGGATTCCCATGTGCGCCGGATCGAACAGGACCAGCAGAGCGGGATCGTGAGCCTGATTATCGAGGATGATTTCGGCAAGCGGCGCGATTTGGGTCATGGGTTGATCAGCGGCGGCACGGCGCGGGAACGCTGGGACATTCATCCGGATGATCCGGGGCGCGCGCGCGGGTGGTGTCACTGGACCGAGGAAACCGAGCGCGGCGATATCCGGCTGCGCACGGAGAGCTTTTCGGAAATGTGGGCCGATGCGCGGGATTTCCACCTGCGGGCGCGGTTGGAAGCGTATGAAAATGATACATTGGTCTACGAAAAAGAGTTGGACGAGACGATCCCGCGCGACGCGATGTAACGTGACGCCGCGGGAGGGTTTCGGAGAAAGACCTTGAAGCGAATGGGTTATAGGGTTTCAATGGCCGCAAAATCAACAACAGGTATCTGCCGGGGCCAAAAGGGCCGATGGCGGGATCAGACAGGGAGAAGACCATGACGAACAAATTGGATTATCTGAAGGTGCAGGCGGCGATGGGCCGGATGTCGCGCCGCGAATTCTTTGGCCGGGCGGCGGCGCTGGGCGTTACCGGGGCGATGGCGAACACGCTTCTGGCCGGGGCGGTGAAAGCCGCCGGACCGCAGAAGGGCGGCACGATCAAGGTGGGCATGAGCGGCGGTGGTTCGGGCGATACGCTTGACCCGGCGCTGGCGGCGAACCAGACGGCGACCATCGTCAACCGGATGTGGGGCCAGCCGCTGCTGGAACTGGAAGGCGTGAGCGGGCTGCGCAATGTTCTGGCCGAAGAGTATTCGTCGAGCCCGGATGCGAAGGTCTGGACCTTCAAGATCCGCAAGGACATCCAGTTTTCGAACGGCAAGCCGCTGACCGCCGAAGACGTGCTGGCGACCTTTGAGCGCCATGCCGGGGAAGAGAGCAAATCCGGCGCGCTGGGCATCCTGCGCGGGATCGAGAAGATGAGCGTCGACGGGATGGATTTCATTGTCGAGCTGAGCTCGGCCAATGCCGACCTGCCGTACCTGATGGCCGATTATCACCTGATCATCCAGCCGGATGGCGGCAAGGACGACCCGACCGCCGGGATCGGCACCGGACCCTATATCGTGACCAGCGCCGAGCCGGGCGTGCGGTTTACCTTCGGGCGCAACGAGAATGCGTGGGACGACACGATGGGCTTTGCCGATCAGGTCGAGATCATCGTGATCAACGATGACACCGCGCGTGTCGCCGCGCTTCAGTCGGGGCAGGTGGACATGATCGACAAGGTGCCGCCGCGCACCGCGGGCCTTGTGGCGCGCGCGCCCAACATCACCGTGCATTCGAAAAGCGGGCCGGGGCATTACGTGTTCATCATGCATTGCGACACCGGGCCGTTCGACAACAACGACCTGCGCCTTGCCCTGAAATACGGCATGAACCGTCAGGAGATGGTCGACAAGGTGCTGTTTGGCTATGGCTCGGTCGGGAATGACTCTCCGATCAACGCGTCTTATCCGCTTTATACCGAGTTCGAGCAGCGCGCCTATGATCCGGACAAGGCCGCGTTCCATTACAAGAAGTCGGGCCATGACGGGCCGATCCTTCTGCGCACCTCGGACAACTCGTTCCCCGGTGCGCCGGATGCGGCGGCGCTGTTCCAGCAATCGCTTTCCGCGGCCGGTATTCCGCTTGAGATCAAGCGCGAGCCGAACGATGGCTATTGGTCGGAAGTGTGGAACAAGCAGCCGTTCTGCACCAGCTATTGGGGCGGGCGTCCGACGCAGGACCAGATGTTCTCGACCGCTTATTATTCCAAGGCGGACTGGAACGACACGCGGTTCAACAATGCCGAGTTCGACAAGCTGTTGATCGAAGCGCGGGCCGAACTGGACCAGGACAAGCGCAAGGCGATGTATGCCACGATGGGTGGTCTTGTGCGTGACGAAGGCGGTCTGATCTGCCCGATGTTCAACGACTTCGTCGATGCGACCAGCGCGCGTGTCGCGGGCTATGACGAAAGCCCGTCGGGCTATGGCCTGATGAACTACTACGCGCCTGCTATGTGCTGGGTCGCCGCCTGATATGGGGCTTGCCGCAAAACTGGTGGCCCAGCGTGTTGCGCTGGGCCTTCTCCTGCTCTTTCTCGTCTCGATCCTGATTTTTGCGGGCACGCTGATTTTGCCCGGAGACGTGGCGCAGAGCATCCTTGGCCAATCGGCCACCCCCGAGGCGCTGGCCAACATGCGCCGCGACCTTGGCTTGAACGAACCCGCCGTGACGCGCTATTTCAGCTGGCTTGGCGGTGTGTTGCACGGCGATCTGGGCACCGCGCTGACCAATGGTCGCGATATTGCCGAAAGCCTTGGCAAGCGCCTGTCGAATACGCTTTTCCTTGCCTTCTGGGCGGCGCTTCTGGCCGTGCCCTTGGCGATTTTTCTGGGCCTTCTGGCGGTGCGCTATCGCGATCGCTGGCCCGACAAGCTGATCTCGGGGGTGACGCTGGCGTCGATCTCGATCCCGGAATTCCTGATCGGCTATGTCTTGATGTATTTCATCGGTGTCAAACTGGGCTGGGCGCCGACGGTGGCGAGTGTCTATGACGGGATGAGCCTTGGGGCCAAGTTGCATGCCATCGCGCTGCCGGTGGCGGTGCTGACGCTGGTCGTGCTGGCGCATATGATGCGGATGACGCGGGCGGCGATCCTGAACGTGATGCAATCGGCCTATGTCGAAACGGCCGAGTTGAAGGGCCTCAGGATGTTCAAGATCATCTGGCGTCATGCCCTTCCCAACGCGATCGCGCCGATCGTGAACGTCGTGATGCTGAACCTTGCCTATCTTGTCGTCGGTGTCGTCGTTGTCGAAGTGGTGTTCACCTATCCCGGCATGGGGCAGTACCTTGTCGATCACGTCAGCAAACGCGATATCCCGGTGGTGCAGGCCTGTGGCATGATCTTTGCCGCCGTCTACATCGGGTTGAACATGATCGCGGATATCGTCTCGATCCTGACGAACCCGCGACTGAGGCATCCGAAATGATCCGCAACATCCCTCTCGCGGCCCTGATCGGGCTGTTCTTTACCGCGCTTTATTTCATCGTGGCGATCTTTGCCCAGTGGATCGCGCCCTATGGCATGGCCGAAATCGTGAGCAACGTGCCATGGGAGTCGCCCAGTGCCGAGCATTGGCTTGGCACCGACAATATCGGGCGCGACCTGTTGACCCGGATGATCTATGGCGGGCAGGTGACGATCTTCATCGCCACGGCGGCGACGATCCTGAGCTTTGTCACCGGATCGGTGCTGGGCTTTTTCGCGGCTGTCATGGGCGGCTGGGTCGATCAGGCGATGAGCCGGTTCGTCGATCTGGTGATGTCGATCCCGTCGCTGATCCTTGCGCTGGTGATCCTGTCGGTGACGCCGGTGACGGTGGGCGTGCTGGTGGTGATCATGGGGCTGCTGGATTCGACGCGGGTCTATCGCCTTGCGCGGGCGGTGGCGGTGGATGTCAACGTGATGGAATATGTCGAAGCGGCCAAGCTGCGCGGCGAGGGGCAGGGCTGGATCATCTTTCGTGAGATCCTGCCCAATGCGCTGAGCCCGCTGGTGGCGGAAATGGGGATGCGCTTCATCTTTATGGTGCTGTTCATTTCGACCCTGTCGTTTCTTGGCCTTGGCGTGCAACCGCCGCTGGCCGATTGGGGCGGCATCGTGAAGGAAAACAAGGACGGGATCGTCTATGGCATCGGCGCCGCGCTTTACCCGGCGGTTGCCATCGCGACGCTGGCCATTTCGGTCAACCTTGTAGCGGACTGGGTGCTGAACCGCACCACCAGCCTGAAAGGGGGGCGGGGATGAGCGATACGCTGTTGCGTGTAAAGGGCCTCAAGATCGGGGCCACGGTCTATCCCCCCGGCGAGCGGCCGCATGATATCGAGATCGTGCATGGCGTCGATTTCGAATTGGAGCGCGGCAAGGTGCTGGGCCTGATCGGGGAAAGCGGCGCGGGCAAGTCGACCATCGGTCTTGCCACCATGGCCTATGGCCGGGGCGGCGTGCGGATCACCGGCGGCGAGGTCTGGCTGAACGGGCGCGATATCCTGAAAGGCGGCGCCAAGGGCCGGCGCGCGCTGCGCGGGGCCGAGGTCACCTATGTGAGCCAATCGGCGGCGGCGAGTTTCAACCCGGCGCGCAGGATCATGGATCAGGTCGTGGAAGCGGCGGTGGAAAAGAACAAGTTCTCCCGCAGCGAGGCCGAAGAACGCGCCCGCGCGCTGTTCGCCAAACTGGGCCTGCCCGATCCCGAGACCATCGGCAGCCGCTATCCCCACCAGGTGTCGGGCGGACAGTTGCAACGCTGCATGACGGCGCTGGCGCTGTGCCCCGAACCCGATCTGGTGGTGTTTGACGAGCCGACAACGGCGCTGGACGTGACCACCCAGATTGACGTGCTGATGGCGATCAAGGAAGCGATCCGGGAAACCGGTGTGGCCGCCCTTTATATCACCCACGATCTGGCGGTGGTGGCGCAGGTCAGCGATGACATCATGGTGCTCAAGATGGGCGAGATGGTGGAAAAAGGCCCGGTGCAACAGATCATCGAAGCCCCGCAGGAAGAGTATACCCAAGCGCTGGTGTCGGTGCGCAGTATCAAGCACGAGGAAAAGCAGCCCACCGACGACCCGGTGCTGAAGGTCAAGAGTGTGACGGCGCGCTATCGCGGCACGAATTTCGATGTTCTCAAGGGCATCAACGTGGAGCTTTCGCCGGGCCAGACCTTGGCGGTGGTGGGCGAAAGCGGCTCGGGCAAATCGACGCTGGCGCGGGTGATCACGGGGCTGTTGCCGCCGCGCGTGGGCGAGATCGAATTCGCCGGGCGCACGCTGTCGCCGGACCTGCCCAGCCGCTCGCGCGAGGATCTGCGCGAATTGCAGATGATCTACCAGATGGCCGACACGGCGATGAACCCGCGCCAGACGGTGGGCACGATCATCGGGCGGCCGCTGCAATTCTACTTTGGCCTGCGCGGCGAGGAGAAACGCCGCCGGGTCAAGGACCTGTTGGACGAGATCGAGATGGGCGATGGCTTCCTCGACCGCTATCCGGCCGAGTTGTCGGGCGGGCAGAAGCAGCGCGTCTGCATCGCGCGCGCCCTTGCGGCCGATCCCAAGCTGATCATCTGTGACGAGGTGACGAGCGCGCTCGATCCGCTGGTGGCGGACGGGATTTTGAAGCTGCTGCTCGATCTGCAAAAGCGCAAGGACGTGGCCTATCTCTTCATCACCCACGATCTGGCCACGGTGCGCGCCATCGCCGACAGCATCGCGGTGATGTATCAGGGCGAAGTGGTGCGCTATGGCCCCAAGTCCGACGTGCTGAGCCCGCCGTTCGATGCCTATACCGAGTTGCTGCTGAGCTCGGTGCCGGAAATGAAGCTCGGTTGGCTGGAAGAGGTGATCGAAACCCGCCGGATGGAGAGCGCGGGCAACTGATCGCGCGCCAGCGGCTTCATCTTGCAAAAAATATCCCCGCCGGAGGCTCCGACAGGGGCCCCAGGCGCAAACGCCGGAGTTAAGGCATGGACGGTAAACTACTTCTCATCATTCTCGACGGGGTGCCGCTGCGGAATTTTCATCGGCTGTTCGGCAACCTTGAAGGTTGGGTACAATCGGGCGAGGCGCAGCGGTTCGTGCATCGCGCGGTGCTGCCGTCGATTTCGGCGAGTTGCTATGCGTCGATCCACACCGGGGTCAGCCCGCAGGTGCATGGCTGCACCGGCAATGGCAACGTGTTCCGGTTGTCGCAGCCCGATGTGTTCAGCGCGGTGCGCAAGGCCGGGGGCGTCACCGGGGCGGTGGCGCATTCGTTCTGGTCCGAGTTCTTCAATCGCGCGCCATTCGATTACGTCCGCGATATCGAGTATGACGAACCCGAGAGCGAGACCATCAACCATGGTCGGTTCCACACCATGACGGGCTATGGGCTGGTCAACCAGATGACGCCATCGGACGTGGACCTGTTTGCCACTCTCACCTCGCTTTGCCTGCGCAAGCAGTTGAATTACGGGATGCTGCACACCTGCACGCTCGACAGTATGGGGCATCGCTATTTCCATGATGCGCAGGAGATGGATCATGCCTGTGCGGTGATGGACGAGATGCTGGCGCCGTTCATCCCCAAGTGGCGGGCGTTGGGGTATGAGGTGATCGTGACGGCGGATCATGGGCAGGACGAGCGCGGCCATCATGGCGGGCGTTGTGACCTGCAACAGCTGACGTCGATGTATTACTTCGGACCGGCCCAAGGCCCGGCGCGCGATACCGAGGTGAGCCAGTTGCAACTGGCGCCGACGATCCTGAGCCGGTTGGGTGCGGACATTCCCGAGACGATGCAGGGCGAGGTTTTTCTGCGCTAGGGCGCCCTCACGCCCCGGATGGCCCCCAGAGGTCGGAGGCGGTGAAGCCTTCGGGGAAGGGGTCGCTTGGGTCGAGCATGTAGTTTGCCGTGCCGGTGATCCAGCCCTGCCCCTCAAGCGTGGGCACGATGGCGCGGTTGGGGCCGACGGTGGTTTCGCGCAGGATGCGGCCCGTGAAGGTCGTGCCGAGCGGGCCCTCGTGCACGTAGTCCTGTCCCACGCCCAGTTCCCCGCGCGCGTGCAGCACGGCCATGCGGGCGCAGGTGCCGGTGCCGCAGGGCGAGCGGTCGAGCACGCCGGTCAGAAGGTGCGGGCGCGCGGGATCGAACACCCCCGAAGAAACGGTGACCGCGTTCTTGCCATGTGCGCCGGGCGCGGTGGGCGGGCCGGTCAATTGCGAGATGGTCGGGCCGGTAAGGCCGGGGTTGTCCGGGTGGGCCACCGGAAGCTGCTCTGCCGCCGCGTGGCGCAGGGCTTCGGACAGGCGGACGAGATCGCCGCCCGCGTCGGGTGTGATCGCCAGCCCGAATTGCGCGGCATCGGCGATGACGTAAAACATGCCGCCCCACGCGATATCGACCCGAGCGCGGCCATGGCCCGGCACGTCGATCTCGGCGTCGAGATGCAGGGCGAAGGCAGGAACGTTTTCGAACCGCACGGCGCGCACCTTGCCGCCCGCGCACTTCGCCTCGACCGCGATCAGGCCGGCGGGGGTTTCAAGGGTTAGGGTGGTCACTGGCTCGACCATCGGCAGGATGCCGGTTTCGAGCAGCACCGTGACCGTGCAGATCGTGTTGGAGCCGGACATGGGCGGATATTCCGTCTGCTCCATGATGATCAGGCCGATGTCGGCGCGCGGGTCCGAGGGCGCCACCAAAGCGTTGCAGCATAGTGCCGGATAGCCGCGAGGTTCGCGCAGCATGAGGCGGCGCAGGCCATCGTCATTGGCTTCGAGCCAGCGCATCTTCTCGTACACGGACGCACCGGGGATCGGGGGCAGGCCGGCGGTGATGACGCGGCCCGGCTCACCGCCGGCATGGGCGTCTACGGCGGTGATCATGCGGGTGATTTGCAAGCGGGGCCTCCGAGGGTGATGCGCATCTTTGGGCGTGATGCACGCGCGGCAAACAACCTTTGGGTGCATACGGCCATCGCGACATCGGTCAAGTGTTGTTGTCTTTGCACAACAGGGTGGCGCTGGACCAAAGTGAGGTCAATGCCCGGATGTGCCATAAAGCTGCCATATTTCATGATGTTACAAACCCAACATCTAGTGTGGGGCAGATTATTTCGAAGTTTCCCCCCAAGTTTTATCTAGCCCGACGAATCGATGTTAGGTATTCAGGCGGCATCAGAGCAAAAAAAGCGGCGCGCGTAAAAAAACAAATGACGCCGCGATAGAGGCATAGGTGGTGTTATGAAGGCGATCGGTTACGTCGTCCGCGGTGACGCGGGCGTTATTCAACGCAGTGAAATTTCAGCAGATGGGGCGCCGACAGCGATTTCCGCGGGATCGGGCCAGAATATCTCTTTCAACCTCAGACAAGCGGACATCCAAGGCTATCAGCGCCTTGGGGATAACTTGCAGGTCACGTTGATCGATGGCCGGGTTGTCATACTCGAAGATTTCTATGGGGCCGGTGATAATGCGCGGCTGTTCATTTCGGCCGACGGCTATCTCAACGAGGTCGAACTGGTCGAGGGCCAAGATGGCGCGGTCTATGCGACCTATGGGCCGTCCGAGCAATGGGGCAAATGGAGCCCTTCGGATGATCTGATCTTCCTTGATGGTCCCGAGGTGGCGCATGCCGCCGTGGCGGATGACGAAGTTTCGATGCTGGGCGCGGGGCTTCTTGGTGCGGCATTGAGCCCCGGGCTTTTGGGGGCAGGGGCCGCGTTGGGCGGTCTGGGTCTGCTGGGCGGCGGTCTGGGTGGATCGGGCGGATCGGGCGGCGGCGTGTCGCGGATCGAACCGACCGTGGATCAGGAAGGCGAGCTTACGATTGCCGGTGACGACGTTACCGAGGAAGAGGAAAGCATCCTGATTTCGGGCACGGCAGAGCCGGGTTCCGAGGTCGAGGTGACCATCGGCGGCGAGGCCGTAACGACGATCACGACCGAAGAAGGCACCTGGGAAGTTGTCTTTGAGGGCGAGACATTCCCCGATGACGGCACCTACCCGGTCGAGGTTGTGGTGACCGAGGAAGGTGGCATTGTCACCGAACTCACCGGTCCGGAAATCGTGATCGACCTGACCGGTCCCGTGATCGAGTTTACCGATGGCACGGTGTCTGTTGGCGACATGACCAATGGCGAAGACTATGCCGATGGCGTCGAGATTGGCGGCAACGGTGAGCCGGGCGCCAGTATCGCGGTAACCATCGACGGCGTCACGCATGAAACCGTGGTAGCGGATGACGGCACCTGGGGTGTCGTGTTCGCGACCAGCGAAATCGCGGCGGGTGAATACGAGACCTCGGTGACGGTGGTGTCCTCGGATGCCTATGGCAACACGACGACGGTCACGGATACCGTTGTGATTGATACCGAAACCTCTGTTGCGATCGACACCGGGCTTGCCGGTGGCGACGACCTGATCAACGCCGCCGAGGCCGCTGCGGGTGTGAGCCTGACGGGCACCGCCGAAGCGGGTGCAAGCGTAGAGGTCACGCTGGAAGGTGTGACGCATACGGTGATCGCCGATGAAAATGGCGTCTGGACCGCAATGTTTGCAAGTTCGGAACTGCCCACCGGCGAGATGCAGGCGACTGTGACCGCCGTGGCAACTGATGTGGCGGGCAACACTAGCACGACCACCAGCACGATCGACATCGACACGATCAACAACGTGACCTTCGAAGCGGGCGTTGTTGGCGGGGACGGGATGGTTTCCGCAAGCGAGATGTCCGGTGGCGTGGTTCTGACCGGCACGACGCAGCCCGGATCGACCGTCGAAGTCGAGATGGACGGCAAGAGCTATACCGCGACGGTGGATGCGAGCGGCAACTGGAGCGTTAACGTTCCTGCCGTGGACATTGCGACGGGCGAGTATGACGCGAGCGTGGTCGTGACGTCGACGGATGCGGCAGGCAACGTCGCAAGCACCAGCGGGACGTTCAGCGTGGATACCGAGAACGCTGTGACCTTCGCGGAAGACATCGTTGAGGGCGAGGGCATCGTGAACGCCGTCGAAGCAAGCGATGGTGTGGTTCTGACCGGCACGACGCAGCCCGGCTCAAACGTGACGGTGAAAATGGGCGCGGTGACGCATACCGCGACCGTGGATGCCGCGGGCAACTGGACGGCCAACTTCGCGGCACACGAAATCGCGGCGGGTGAATATGATGCCGACGTGACCGTGACCTCGGTCGATGCGGTTGGGAACACGGCCCAGACCACGGGCACCGTGCAGATCGATACCGAGAACGCGGTCAATTTCGTCGAGACGCCGGGCGGCACCGATGGGGTTGTCAACGCGGCGGAGGCCGCGGCGGGCGTGACCATCACCGGTCAGACCGATCCGGGATCGAGCGTTGTCGTCGAGCTTGGTGGCGTCAGCAACACTGCGACCGTGGCCGCCGATGGCAGCTGGAGCGTGAACTTTGCCGCGGGTGAGATTCCGTCGGGCGAATACACGGCAACCCTGACCGCGACTTCGACCGATGCGGTGGGCAACGTGGACGTGGCCACCGATACGGTGGAGATCGATACCGTTGCGGGTAGCCTGACGCTGAGCAGTGATCCGATCGAATATGACAACACGATCAACTTTGTCGAGGAAAGCGATGGCGTGACCGTCAAGGGCACCTCGGATCCGGGCAATGTTGTCGAGGTGACTTTGGCAGGGGTGACCCATTCGGTCACCACCGATGCGGCCGGAAACTGGTCGGCCTTCTATGCCGGCGGCGAAATCCCGCAGGGCACCTACACCGCCGATATCACCGCAACCACCACCGATGCGGCCGGCAACAGCCGTGAAGTGACTGGCACGGTGGATGTCGATACCGAGGTTCTGAACCTTGCGCATACCGGCGACGTGGCGGACGACAACGTCATCAACGGGGACGAGCGCGACGCGGGCGTTACCTTTACCGGAACCGTTGAAAGCGGCTCGTCCGTGGTTGTGACGATGAACGGCGTCAGCAACACGGCGACCGTGGATGCGAATGGCAACTGGAGCGTGGATTTCGCAAAATCGGATATTCCGACTGGCGAGATGAACGTCGAAGTGGTGGCCGATGTCATCGACCCAGCGGGCAACGAGGCAAGCGTCAGCCGCATGGTCGAGGTCGATACGCTGGTGAATGCGCTGGCAAACAGCTCTGCCCCGATCGAAGGCGACAACGTGGTCAACGCGGCAGAGGCGGCGGATGGCTTCACCCTGACGGGTGTGGTCGAGCCGGGCTCGGTCGTTGAGGTGAGCTTTGGTGGCGCGACGGTGACGGCGACGGTCGATGCAAGCGGCAACTGGAGCGCGGATATTCCGGCCAGCGCCATCAATATGGATGCTGAATACAGCGAAGACGCGGTGATCAATGCCACGGATGCCGCCGGCAACACCGATAGCATCACCCGCACAATCGCGGTCGACACCCAGGCCCCCGATGGCGGTCCGGTTATCGAGAACTATACCCGCGGCCTATCCGGGTATGAGGCGATTTCGGTCGAGAGCACGGTAAACGACCTTGCTGTTTACGAAATTGGCAACCACGGCAGCGGTCCGGCCACGCAAGTGGCGAGCGAAAGCGACGGGATCGAAATCTCGGTGCTGGATCAGACGATGTTCGGGTTCAACCCTACGGTTCCGGATGGTTCGCACCTTGTGGTCACCGAAACCGATGCGGCGGGCAACTCGTCGGGGACCTACCTTGTGCTGGACGAAACCAGCACGTCGGTGGTGGATATGTCGAATCCGTCGCTTGGCGATCTTCAGATCGAGACGATTGATCTGCAATTCGCCGAAGACAGCCAGTTGACCATCACCGAGGCACAGCTTGTCGCACTGAGCAGCAACAGCGATGAAGTCTATATCAGTGGTGGCAGCGACGACACGGTAACCATCACCGGCGCGATCCGGACCGTGAACGGCGACGGTGTGGATACCTACACGCTGGGCGATGGCACGCTGATGATCGAAGACGACATCAACGTCATTATCTAAAGCAAGACTTTACCGGGCGGCTGCGTGTTCTGGCCGCCGCCCGGAGCAAGACCAAAAACAATAATTATAAGCTTCGGAATTGGGGCGTGAGATGGGGCAGAGTTTGAGGGTAAGCGCGGTTTTGGCGCTTAGTGTCACAATGGGTTTGAGCGGCTGCATGTCGCTGGGTCCGGGGGGTGACGCCAATGAGGTCAGCCGGATGCGGGCCGGACCGATGCAACCCGTGGGCGCGAAAGAACGGATCGAAGGATCGGTTCTGATGAGCATGTTGGAACAACGACAGAGTGTTTTGCCGGACGGTAGCCCGTTCGACAAGGTGGCAGGCCCGGTGCTGGCGGCCAACTCGCGCGCCGCCGAGAGCGAGTTGCGCGCCGCGCGGCTGCGCTCGGAAGCGATGGACAAGAACTGGCTTCCCACGATTGGGCCGAAGATCAGCCTTTCGAGCCTGAGCGAGGTTGTGGCGGGGTTGGTGATCGACGCGGTGCTGTTTGATAACGGCAAGAAGAAAGCCGAGCGCGAGTTCGCCCGCGCCGATGTGGAAGTGGCCGCCGTGACGCTGGCGATGGATACGAACGACCGGGTGCACACCGCCCTGACGCTGTACCTGCGCGGGCAGGAGGCGGCGGAAAAGGCGCAGATGTATGATGCCGCGCTGAAGGACCTGAAGCATTTCGAATGGGTGATGGATCAGCGCGTGAAGGGCGGGATTTCCGACCTGAGCGATCTGAGCGTGATCCGTCAGAAGCTGGGCAAGATGACATCCGAGCGCAATGCCTCGGTCGAGGCGGCGAATGCCGCGAAGGCCGAGTTGAACGCGATGTCGGTCAAGAAACTGGATGCGGTGAGCGGGCTGTCGGAGGTGCGCGTCGGGCGGGGCGATGCGCAGCCCTTGACGGTGATGTTGGCCGAAGCCGAGAAGGAACGCGCCGTGGCCGGGGCCAAGATCGACCGGGCGGGTTTCCTGCCGGGCCTGTCGGCCAGCGCGAGCGTGACGCAGAGCGGCAGCAGCGGATCGCTTGATCTGGCGCCGGAGAACGGCATCGGGTTCGGCACCGGGGCCAGCCTGAAGGCGATCAAGGCCGCCGAGGAGGCCGCGGGCCGCCGGGTGAGCCAAGCGACCGAAGATGCCAACCGCCGCCTTGCCAAGCAAGAGGCGCGGCAGGCCGCGCTGGGCCGTCAGATCGGCGAGGCCGGCGCACTTGCGCAGAGTGCGAAAGGCAACCTCGACCTGTTCCAGAAACAATACGATGCCGGGCAGCGGCAGGTGATGGACGTGGTCGGTGTTTACGAGACATGGGTCGATCAGGAGGGGACGCGGATCGCCCTGAAATACGAGATGGCGGGTGCACGGCTTGAGATCGCGCGCGAGTTGGGCCTTTTGGCCAGTGGGAGTGACATTTGAGTGGCAGCCCACTTTCCCTGAAGCTTACGGGTGGCAGCGCCCGGTTGAAAGCAGTCGAGACACCCGACCCGGCGCACTCCGCCGCGCCGAGTGTCGTGCCCCTTGAGGCGGCTGAAGGCGTGCGGGTGGCAGAGATGCCCGACGCTGGGTCGGTCGGGTTGGTCACCCCTGAATTCGATCCCTCGGAGGGCGAGGGTGAAGAAAGCCAGCCGGCAAAGGCGCAACGCCTGCTCAAGCGGTTGACGAAGCGGGCCGAGGCGCGGGCCGATCTTGCCTGTGTCTATGCCGGGCTTCTGGGGGTAGAGGCGGCGCGGCAGGATATTCTTGACGTGATCCTGCGCCATCTTGAGGCAGGGGCGAACGAACAGCCCGGCGCATTGGCGCATGCGTTGCAGTCGGTTGGCCTGATCACCGAGGTGGCGACGGTATCGCACGCGGGCACGACGGACTGGCCGGCACTGGTGCAGATGACCAGCGGGCAGTTCATCCTTGTGGTCGGCCTCGAAGGCAGCGACCTGATCCTTTACGACACCACTTGCACCGACAATCGCGCCAACGTGCCGCTGGCCGAGTTCGAACCCTATTTCACCGGTATGATCGTGCGCGCCGAGGCGCCGCTCAAGCGGCTGTCGAAGACCCACGCGCCGAAAAAGGCCGAGCCGCATTGGTTCTGGGGCGGGTTCGGGGCCTATAAGCGGCAGTTTGGCGAGGTGGCGCTTGGCTCGTTCGTGGCGAACCTTCTGGCGGTCGCGGTGGCGCTGTTTTCGTTGCAGGTCTATGACCGGGTGATCCCGCACCAGAGCGAGGCGACGCTTTGGGTTCTGGCCGCGGGGGCGGCGATGGCGCTTATGATGGAAGCGGGGCTGAAGCTGGCGCGGGCGCGGCTGATGGATGGCGCGGGCCGTCAGATCGAGATGGGCGCGCAGACGCTGCTGCTCAATCGTATCCTTGGAATGAAGAGCGAACTGGCAGGAAAGTCGCCAAGCCAGTTGTTCAGCTCGATGCGCGAGTTCGGCTCGGTGCGCGAGTTTTTCACCGCGTCGACCGTGGGGGCGATGGCGGATATTCCGTTCATCTTCGTGTTCCTGTTCCTTGTCAGCACGATTGCCGGGAACGTGGTCTGGGTGTTGATCGCGGGCGGCATCCTGATGGTGATCCCCGGGTTCCTGATGCAGAAGCGGATGATCGCGCTGACGCAGGAAACCCAAGGCGCGAGCGCCAAGGCGAGCCGGTTGTTGCACGAGGTGATCTTTGAACTCGACACGGTGAAATCGACCCGCAGCGAAGAGCGTGTGCGCCGGCTTTGGTCGGAATTGAACACGCTTTCGGCGGCGAAGACATCGGATCAGCGAATGCTGGCCTCGGCGTTGACCTTCTGGGCGCAAGGGGTGCAGCAGGCGACCTATGTGAGCGCCGTAATTGTTGGCACCTACCTTGTGTTTGCGGGCGAATTCACGGTCGGCTCGATCATCGCGACCGGTATCCTGACCGGGCGCACGCTGGCGCCGCTGACGCAGCTTTCGGGCACGCTGGCGCGCTGGGGCAACGTCAAGACCGCGCTTGATGGGCTGGACGCGATTGCCGCCGCGCCGCAGGACCGCGACATGCAGCGCAGCTATTTGCGCCGGGAAAAGATCGTCGGCCGGTTCGAGATCCGCGATTTCCGCTTCCGTTATGAAGAAGATGGGCCGCCGACGCTTGAAATCGGGGCGCTGGCGATCCAGCCGGGGCAGAAGATCGCCATTCTGGGCGCGAACGGGTCGGGCAAATCGACCTTCCTTAAGGTGTTGAGCGGGCTTTATACGCCGAGCGAAGGCCGGGTGCTGCTGGATGGGACAGACATGGGCCAGATCGAACCGCGCGATTTGCGCCGTGGGATTGGATACCTTGGGCAGGACGTGCGGCTGTTTACCGGGACCTTGCGTGAAAACCTGAACCTGACCCTGCTGGAGCGCGATGACGAGCGGTTGATGCAGGCGCTGGATTTCTCCGGGTTGGGGCCGTTCGTGCGCAATCATCACAAGGGGCTGGACCTTGAGATCCGCGATGGTGGGCAGGGGCTTTCCATCGGGCAGCGCCAGTCGATCGGCTGGGCGCGGCTGTGGTTGCAGGATCCGATGGTGTGCCTGTTGGACGAGCCGACGGCGGCGCTGGATCAGACGCTTGAAAATACGCTGGTGGACCGGCTCAAGACATGGCTTGACGGGCGCACGGCGGTGATCGCGACGCACCGGGTGCCGATCCTGCAACTGACCGAGCGGACGCTGATCCTGCAACAGGGGCGCCCTGCTTTGGACGGGCCGCGCGATCAGGTTCTGGCGCATTTGCGCGGGGGGGCGGCATGAGCGCATCATCGACCAACCTTGCAGCACAGTTGAACGCGCGGTTGCGTGGTCCGAGCCTGATGATCTGGCTTTGTGCGATTACGGTGTGGCTGTTCATCCTGTGGGCGGCGTTCGCGCGGGTGGACGAGATCGTGCGCGCCGAGGGTGAGATGATTTCCTCTTCGCGCCCGCAAATCATTCAGAACCTTGAGGGCGGTATTCTGGCCGAACTTCTGGTGAAGGAAGGGCAGGTCGTCGAGAAGGGCGATGTTCTGGCGCGGTTGCGTTCGACCCAGTTTCAATCGGCGGTGGACGAGGTGCTGGACCAGATCCTTGCGCTGGATGTGAAGCGGCTGAGGCTGGAGGCCGAGCTTGCGGGCGAGACGGATTTCGCGGTGCCTGCCAACCTGGCCGCCCGTGCGCCCGAGATGGTGGCAAGCGAACGCGCGTTGTTGCAGGCGCGGCAAAGCGATTTTTCATCGCGCGCGGCGGGGGCCAAGCGGGTGATGGAGCAGGCGGCCAAGGAAATGGCGCTGATGGAAAACATGCTCAAGCAGAAGATCGTCGCCCTGATCGAGGTGACGCGCGCGCGCAAGGCGCATGCGGATGCACGCAAGAATTTCGACGAGATCGTCACCCAGACGCAGTTGGAACGGGCGCAGGATTATTCCGATACGCTCAGGGAACTGGCGACGTTGAAGCAAAGCCTGAAGGCGGGGCAGGACCAGTTGACGCGCACGGTGTTGCACAGCCCGTTGCGCGGCATCGTCAACGGGTTGAACGTGACCACGATCGGCGGCGTGGTGCGCCCCGGGGAAGAGATCTTGCAGATCATCCCGCTGGATGAGGAACTGTTCGTCGAGGCGCAGGTGAAGCCCGAGAATATCGCCGGTGTGCGCCCCGGACAGGAGGCGACGGTGAAACTGTCGGCCTATGATTACACGATCTATGGCTCGCTCAAGGGGTCGGTGGATGTGATTTCCGCCGATACGTTCAAGGACGAGCGGGCGCGTGACCCTGATGCCAGCGCGCATTACAAGGTGACGTTGCGGGTGGATCGTGAGGGGCTGACCGAACGGCAGCGCCAGATCGCGCTGCGCCCGGGGATGCAGGCCGAGGTGGAGCTTCATACCGGGTCGAAGACGGTGTTGCAGTACCTGCTGAAACCGCTCTACAAGTCGCGCGAAGCATTCCGCGAACCCTGATCCGAAAAGGATACCCCGATGAGCTGTGCATTTTGCGGCGCTGAACCAGCGCTCCCGTTTGCCGTGGCGCCCCGTGAAGACACGGTGCTGTTGTGCGAGACCTGCCGTGCAGGGGTCAGCGAGGGGACGCAGGACGGGCCGCATTGGCAGTGCTTGAACGACGCGATCTGGAGCGAAGATCCGGCGACCAAGGTTCTGGCGTGGCGGATGCTGCGCAAGCTGGGCGTGCCTTGGGCGAACGACCTTCTGGACATTGCATACCTTGAGCCGGAAGAGCGCGAATGGGCCGAGGCCGAGGCCGAGGCTGTTGTGCATCGCGACAGCAACGGCGCGGTTCTGGCGCAGGGCGACACGGTGACGTTGATCAAGGCGCTGCCGGTGAAGGGCGCGGGCTTTACCGCCAAGCGCGGCACCGCTGTGCGGGGAATTTCTCTGGTGGCGGACAACGCGGGCCAGATCGAAGGCCGGGTCGAAGGCCAGCGGATCGTGATCCTGACGGAATTCGTGAAGAAAAGCTGAGTGGTATGACGGTCAGGCACTGCGACTGTGCGGCTTGTCTCTCCGCTTCTAAGGGTTGATCACCACCTTGCCTGTTGAGGCCCGGCTTCGGATCAGCTCAAGCCCCTCTTCGACCCGCTCAAGCGGCAGGCGGTTGCTGATATGGGGTTTGATCCGGCCCTCGGCGGCCCATTTGAACAGGGTGGCAAGGCTGTCGGTCAGCACGTCAGGACGGAATTTCAGGTAGCCACCCCAGTAAAAGCCCAGCACATCGACATTCTTGACCAGCAGGTGATTGGCCGGGATTTGCGGCACGTCGCCGCTGGCAAAGCCAATGGCGAGGATGCGCCCCTCGGGGTTGGTGGCGCGCAGGGCGGCGCGGAACTGATCGCCGCCGACCGGATCATAGACCACGTCGGCACCGCCAAGGGCGAGCACCTCTTCGCGGATGTCCTGCGTCTTGGCGTCGATCAGGTGATCGGCCCCGTGGGCGCGGGCGATTTCAAGCTTTTCGGCCCCGCGCGCGCAGGCGATGACCCGCGCGCCCATCAGCTTGCCGATTTCAACAGCGGTGAGGCCGACGCCGCCCGCCGCCCCCAGTACGAGAAGCGTTTCACCCGGTTGCAGGCGCGCCTTGTGATCGAGCGCCATGTGCGAGGTGCCATAGGCGATCTGCAACGCGGCGGCGGTGTCGAAATCGATCGCCTCAGGCAGGGGGATCACGCGCTGCGCCGAGACGCAGGCATATTCCGCCAGCCCGCCGCGCCCGCCATAGACCGCGACACGGGTGCCGGGGGCAGGGCCGTCAGTCTCGGGGCCGAGCGCCTCGACCGTGCCGGCAAATTCGAGGCCGGGCGAGAACGGCGGCTCGGGCGTTTCCTGGTACTTGCCCTGCAACATCAGGAGATCGGCGAAGTTTAACCCGCATGAGGCGATTCGGATCAAAACCTCTCCCGTTGAGGGAATCGGGGTGGGTATTTCACTGAGTTTTGGGGGGGAGTCGAACGAGGTTAGGCGATAGCAGCGCATTGAAAATCCATATATGTGGAATTTTAGGGATAACCTGATGAGGAATTTTCTGTCAAATCCGTAATGTGTCTATGCCCTATTTTTATTACAGATTCGCCCTGAGTTGAACGCGTTTAGATTGCAATTTCCCTAGGGTAAGCTATCATTTGGTGTGCGTTTTTCTTGATATGAAAAGAACTGATGCTAGATTTTGCACAGCGACAGCTACAGCGGGCTGTGTGGCCGCTTGCTCAGACAGATCACTGCCCCTCTGCGAAGTTGTAGGCGTATGTGTCTGGTAACACTGGACGATTGAACGAGGAGTTGTTTATGGCGCATCCTGTTGACGTGCATGTCGGAAAGCGTATCCGGCATCGCAGATGGCTGGTCGGAATGACCCAGCAACAGCTGGCTGAGAAAGTTGGAATCAAGTTCCAGCAGATTCAGAAATACGAAACAGGCGCGAACCGCGTGAGCGCATCGCGGCTTTGGGATATTTCCGAAGCGATGGACGTGCCGGTCAGCTTCTTCTTCGAAGGACTCGATGCCGAGGCCGTCGAAGGCGCGGAAGCGGCGCCCGCCGATCTGATGGGCGACAAGGAAGCGCTGGATCTTGTGCGCTCCTACTACGCCATTCCCGAAAACCAGCGCCGCCGCTTGTTCGAGCTGGCGCGGGTTCTGTCGGACGTGGCCTGACACCATTTGCCCTTGGGTCGGTCGATCCGAGGGCGGGCATCCCGGCATGAGCGCGCTTGAGCCGGGGCGCGGGCTGCGCTACCTCTGCGAAAGCAACCGGCGGAGAGGCGCATGACCCGAGACGAGTTGGCCGCCGACGTGGCCCTTCAGCAAGACATCGAGAGCACTGCACATGCGCTGGCCGAGGCCGCGCGTGCAGCGATTCTGCCTTATTTTCGGGGCGATGCGCTGGACACAATCGACAAGGGCGACAAGATCGCGGATGGCGGTTACGACCCGGTGACAGTGGCCGACCGCGCCGCCGAAACGGCGATGCGCGCGGTGCTGGCCGAGCGCCGCCCCGTGGATGCGATCATCGGTGAAGAGCATGGCGCGACGCCCGGCACCAGCGGGCTGACATGGGTTCTGGACCCGATTGACGGGACGCGGGGGTTCGTGGCCGGAACCCCGACGTGGGGCGTGTTGATTGCCTGTTCCACGGCCACTGGCCCCGTCTTCGGCATGATCGACCAGCCCTATATCGGTGAGCGGTTCTGGGGCGGGTTTGGGCAGGCGCGGATGCAGGGCCCGCAAGGCGCGCGCGCGCTTGGGGTGAAGGGGGAGGGCGCGTTGGATGCGGCGATCCTGTTCACCACTTTCCCCGAGGTCGGCACGGCGCAGGAGGGCGCGGCGTTTCGGGCCGTGGCCGAACGGGTGCGTATGGTGCGCTATGGGATGGATTGCTATGCCTACGCGCTGTTGGCGGCAGGGCAGGTGGACCTTGTGATCGAGGCGGGGCTTTCGAATTACGACATTCAGGCGCCGATCGCATTGATCGAAGCGGCGGGCGGGATCGTGACCGATTGGCAGGGCGGCCCGGCGCATGAGGGCGGGCGCGTCATTGCGGCAGCGGGTGAGGCGCAGCACGACGCGGCGTTGCAGATCCTGCGGCAGGTTGCGGGCTGATCCGGGCTTATCGCTCGGTCCAACGGGGCGGTATTAACGATATGGCAGGGTCGATAACGTATGTCTGCAAAGCGTATGCAAACCGTCTGCACCCCGTCGGGCGGAACGCGCGTCAATGTGCGCAGGCATGATCGTGACCCCGCCGTGCGGCAGGTAAACGAAAACTAAACATCCCGTCGCGTGCCGCCCGGCATCGCGCTAGGCTGTCATCGACAGCCAAGGAGAGAGCCGAATGAGTGAAATCCTGATCCGGGGGGCCGATCACGTCCTGACGATGAACGATGCCCGCGAGGAATTGCGCGGGGCGGATATCCTGATCCGCGATGGGGTGATCGCCGGGATCGGACATGACCTTCCCGAGCGGGTCGGTGCCGAGGTGATTGATGCCGCCGGATGCGTTGTGACGCCCGGTTTGGTCAACACCCATCACCACCTTTACCAGAGCATGACCCGCGCCGTGCCGGGCGGGCAGGATGCGCTTTTGTTCGGCTGGCTCAAGACGCTTTATCCGATCTGGGCGCGGATGGGGCCGGAAGAGATGTTCGTCAGCGCGCAGGTGGGGCTGGCTGAATTGGCGCTGTCGGGCTGTTCGCTGAGTTCGGATCACCTTTACCTGTATCCCAACGGTGCGCGGCTGGATGACACCATCGCGGCGGCGCGCGAGGTGGGCTTGCGGTTTCACCCGACGCGCGGCGCGATGAGCATTGGCGAGAGTGACGGGGGATTGCCGCCCGACAGCCTTGTCGAGAAGGAAGCGGCGATACTTGAGGATTGTATCCGGGTGATCGACGCGCATCACGATGCGTCGGAGGGGTCGATGTGCCGGGTGGGGATCGCGCCCTGTTCGCCCTTTTCGGTCAGTCGGGAGTTGATGCGCGATGCGGCGCTGCTTGCGCGCGACAAGGGGGTGATGCTGCACACTCACTTGGCCGAGAATGACGAGGATATCGCTTACAGCGAAGAGATGTTCGGCTGTCGCCCCGGGCAATACGCCGAGGATCTGGGCTGGACCGGGCCGGACGTGTGGCACGCGCATTGCGTGAAGCTAGACGGGCGCGAAATCGACCTGTTCGCCGGGTCCGGGACGGGGGTGGCGCATTGCCCCTGTTCCAACTGCCGGTTGGGCAGTGGCATCGCGCCGGTGCGCGCGATGCGCGATGCCGGGGTCAAGGTGGGGCTGGGCGTCGATGGCTCGGCCAGCAACGACGGTGGCGATCTGGCGGGCGAGGCGCGCCAGTTGATGTTGTTGCAACGGGTCGCGCGGGGCGCGGATGCGATGAGCGCGCGCGAGGCGCTTGAGATCGCCACGCGCGGCGGGGCGGATGTGCTGGGCCGGCCCGATTGCGGGCGGCTGGCCGTGGGCAAGCGGGCGGATGTGGCGATCTGGGATGTTTCGGGGATCGAGAGCGCGGGCAGCTGGGACAAGGCGGCGCTGCTTCTGGCGGGGCCACGGCGGGTGCGGGACCTGTTGGTCGAGGGGCGCGCGGTGGTGCGCGCCGGGCGGCTGGCGACGATCGATCTGGGCGCGGCTGTGGCCCGGCAGGACGCGCTGGCGCGGCGCTTGGCGGAGGGGTGAGGATGCGGTTTGCTTTGCGCTGGATCGTGGTCCTTGGGCTTCTGGTCGTGGGGTTGGCCGCACGGGGCGAACCGGCGCGCGAGGTCGTGCAGCTGACCAATGCGTTTCGCGCCGAGCGGGGGTTGGCGGCGCTGGAAATTTCGCCCGCTCTTGAAGCAGCGGCCGAGGCGCATGGGCGCGACATGGCGCAGCGGGGTTTCTTCGGGCATGCCGGATCGGACGGGTCGAGCGTGGGGGCGCGGGTGAAACGGCAGGGTTATCGCTTTTGCATCGTGGCCGAGAACATCGCCAAAGGGCAGCGTGATGCGCGCGCGGTGATGCGCTCTTGGATCGGCTCGAAGGGGCATTTGCGCAACCTGACCCTGCCCAAGGCGCGCGAGATCGGGGTGATCCGGCAGCGCGGCGATATCTGGGTGATGGTGCTTGCCACGCGGATGGGCGGCTGCTGAGCGGTTGGTGTCTTTTCAGGTGCT
This sequence comes from Rhodalgimonas zhirmunskyi, assembly GCA_030848925.1. Lineage (GTDB taxonomy): Bacteria > Pseudomonadota > Alphaproteobacteria > Rhodobacterales > Rhodobacteraceae > Rhodalgimonas > Rhodalgimonas zhirmunskyi. Next base: position 248,164 of record JANFFA010000003.1, on the reverse strand, counting down.
TTGCGCTGTTCGGGGCATTGTTTCGGGGGGGCGTTTTCCACTATGGTCCGGCGAGGTCCGACGGCAGTTTCGGGCCATGACGCGGGGGCCGGGCAAGCATGAGCGAAGATCAGCGCAAAGACGAAGACAAGGCCCTGAGAGAGGGCGAATCGGCGGTCGACACAGACCATTCTGAACCCGGTGCCGAGGAAGAGGTTTACGAACTGTCACGCAAGAACGTGGCCGCGATCCTCTATGCCGTGGATGCGGGGGATCGCGACCGGCTGATCGCGTTGATGGATCCGCTGCACGCGGCCGACATCGCCGACCTTCTGGAACAGGTGAACGCCTATGACCGGCGGCGGTTGATCGAGCTTTATGGGCGTGAATTCGACGGTGAGATCCTGTCGGAACTTGATGACTCGATCCGCGAGGATGTGATCTCGGTCCTGTCACCGCAGGTTCTGGCCGATGCTGTGCGCGAGTTGGAAAGCGATGACGTCGTCGACCTGGTCGAAGACCTGGAAGAGCCGCAGCAGGAGGCGATCCTTGACGCGCTGGACGATGCCGACCGGGTGGTTGTCGAACAGGCGCTTTCCTATCCCGAGGAATCCGCTGGCCGCCTGATGCAGCGCGAGGTGGTCTCGGTGCCCGAGCATTGGAGCGTGGGGCATGCGATCGACTGGATGCGCGCGCGCGAAGACCTGCCGGAACAGTTCTATCACGTGATCCTTGTCGACCCGAAGCACAGGCCGACGGGCTATGTCACGCTGGGCATGATCATGTCGTCGCCGCGGGAAGTGCCGCTTTCAGAGATCACCGAACCCAGTTTTCGCACCATTCCCGTCGATCAGGACGAAGAGGACGTGGCCTATGCGTTCAACCAGTATCACCTGATTTCGGCCCCGGTGGTGGATGCGGACGAGCGTCTGGTCGGGGTGATCACGATTGACGACGCGATGATCGTGCTGGACGAGGAACACGAGGAAGACATCCTGCGCCTTGCCGGTGTGGGCGAAGGCAGCCTGACCGACCGGGTGATCGAAACGACGAAACAACGCCTGCCGTGGCTGGCGGTGAACCTTGTGACGGCGGTGCTGGCGAGCCTCGTGATCGCGCAATTCGAGGGCGTGATCACGGCCTTTGTGGCGCTGGCGGTGCTGATGCCGATCGTGGCGTCGATGGGCGGCAACGCAGGCACGCAAAGCCTGACCGTGGCGGTGCGCGCGATCGCGACGAAAGACCTGACCGGATCGAACGTCTGGCGGGTGATCCGACGCGAGGTGCTTGTGGGGCTGATCAACGGGGTGATTTTCGCTGTGGTGATGGGGATTGTCGGCATCGTCTGGTTCGGCACACCGATGCTGGGCCTGGTGATCGCCATCGCGATGGTGATCAACATGGTGGTGGCGGGGCTGGCCGGGACGGTGATCCCGGTGGCGCTTGAGAAACTGGGGGTCGACCCGGCGCTGGCCTCGGGGGCGTTTGTGACGACGGTCACGGATGTGGTGGGCTTCTTTGCCTTCCTCGGGCTGGCGGCGGTGATGCTGCTGTGAGCCTTGAAGAAGAGAAGGCCGCGGCGCGCAAGGCCGCCTTCGCCCGGCGCAAGGCCGCCCATGCGGCGCATGGACCGGGGCGCGCAGGGCACCTGAGCGAGGTTCTTGCTGGATATCGGGGTGCGCCGCTGGCGGGCTACATGCCGATCCGCACCGAGATCTCACCGCTGGCCGCGATGGAAGAAGCGGCGGCACATGGCCCGGTGGGCGTGCCGGTGATCCGCGCCGCCGGTGCCCCGCTGGTGTTTTCGCGCTGGTCGCCTGGGACGGTGCTGGTGCCCGGCCCGTTCGGCGCGATGATCCCCGCAGAGGAGCGCCTGATACGTCCGGAAATCCTGATCGTGCCGCTGGTTGCGTTCGACCGAAGCGGCGGGCGCCTTGGGTATGGCGGCGGGTTTTATGACCGCACCTTGGAAGGCTTGCGCGAGTCCGGCCCGGTTCTGGCCATCGGCTTTGCCTATAGCGCGCAAGAGGCGGAGAACCTGCCGCTTGAACCCACGGACCAACCGCTCGACATGATCGTGACCGAGCGCGACGTGATCGAATTCTGAACCACGCCTTGCCTCGCACGCTCCCGCCCACCCACCCTGCGCGCGAGGCAAGGCGTGGTGCGACAAGCCCGCCGGGACGCACAGTTTGCGGGTGGGGTCCTCCGGCGGGAGTATTTTGGGAAAAATGAAAAGGTGGGCGCGCTTCGTGCAGGCGACGTGCCCCGTTTCCGACTGAGCAGATCCTTCACTTGGCCGGAAATATCCTGGGGGTGAATGCGCGCAGCGCAGAGGGGGCAAAGCCCCCTGCAGCCATAAATAGAGAGTGCGCAGCACGCAATTGGATCAGGCCGGGTGGATCAGGCCGGGTCGAGGATGCTGCGCAGAAGATGGTTAGGGCCTCTTGTCGGGGGCGGGGGAAGGGCCTAAGCGTAGGGTATGAAGATACTTTTTCTTGGTGATGTCATGGGGCGGGCCGGGCGGCAGGCGATTTCGCAGCAGCTGCCGCGGCTCCGCGATGCGTGGAAACTCGATTTCGTCGTGGTCAATGGCGAGAACGCGTCGAACGGGATGGGCCTTTCGGGCGATCACGCGAAGCTGCTGTTCGAGGCGGGGGCGGATTGTGTGACGCTGGGCGATCATGCTTTCGATCAGCGCGACATGATGCAGTATATCGAAGGCGAGGCGCGGCTGATCCGGCCGGTGAACTTCGCCAAGGGCGCGCCGGGGCGCGGGGCGCGGGTGTTCGAGGCGAGCCGGGGCCGCAAGGTTTTGGTGGCGCAGGTTCTGGGGCAGGTCTTCATGAAGCGCGCCTTCGAGGATCCGTTCGGGCAGATCGACGCCGTGCTGAAAGCGCATCCCATGGGCGGGCTGGTGCATGCCGCCATTGTCGACGTGCATTGCGAGGCCACCTCGGAAAAGATGGCTATGGGTCATTTCTGCGACGGGCGCGCGAGCCTGATCGTGGGCACGCATACGCATGTGCCGACCGCTGACGCGCAGATCCTGCCGGGGGGCAGTGCCTATCTGACCGATGCGGGGATGTGCGGGGACTACCTGTCCGTTATCGGCATGGAAAAGGCAGAGCCGATGCGCCGGTTCGTGACCGGCATGCCCAAGGCGCGGTTCGTTCCGGCCAAGGGCGAGGCCACGCTGTCGGGTGTTTACGTCGAGACCGATGATCGCACCGGCAAGGCGCTGCGTGTCGAGATGGTGCGCGATGGCGGGCGGTTGACGCAGGCTGGCCCGGGCGCGGCACCGGCGGCTGGCCCTGTGACGGGCTGACATGACGCGCCACCTCCCCTTGATCGCTGTGCTGTTGGTTTTGGGGGCGGGCTGGGGCCTGACCATGCCGCTGACCAAGATCGCGGTGGATGGGGGCTATCGCCATTTCGGCATGATCTTTTGGCAGGTGGCGATTGGCGCGCTGGTGCTTTTCACGATCCAGGGCCTGCGGCGCAGGCCGGTGCGGTTCGATCGCGAGCGCCTGCCCTTTTATCTTGTGATTGCGCTTCTGGGGACGGTGCTGCCCAATCTGGCGAGTTTCGAGGCGACGCGGCATTTGCCCGCCGGGGTGATGTCGGTCGCGATTGCGACGGTGCCGATGTTCGCCTTGCCCGTGGCGTTGATGCTGGGCACGGATCGGGCCAGCGTTTTGCGTATTCTGGGCCTTGTGTTGGGGTTGTCGGGAGTGGCGATCCTCGCCGGGCCGATGTCTGGGCCAATGTCGGGAGCCGGGGCTGGATCCGTGCATTGGGGATGGCTTCTCGTCGCGTTGATCGGGCCGGTGTTTTACGGGGCCGAGGGGAATGTCGTGGCGCGCTGGGGCACCGGCGGGGCGGGGCCGGTGGAAGTGTTGGCCGGGGCGATGGTGCTGGCGGCGCTGATCACCTTGCCGCTGGCGCTTGTGACCGGGACGTTCATCGACCCGCGCCCGCCTTGGGGCCTGCGGGATCTGGCCGTTCTGGGCAGCGCGTTGATCAACGCCTTCGTCTATGCCGGGTATGTCTGGCTGGTGGGCCGGGCGGGGGCGGTTTTTGCGGGGCAGGTGGCCTATCTCGTTACCGGGTTCGGCGTGGTTTGGGCGATGGTCCTTCTGGGCGAGCGCTATGCGCCCGGGTTCTGGGCGGCATTCGGCCTCATGTTTGCGGGATTGTTCCTTGTGCAGCCGCGCGATAACCTCGGCCTTCGGGGTGCCCGCGAACCGCAGGCGCCGAGTACGACAGCAGGAGCAGGCCGCACGCCATGATGCAATTCTTCGAGATGTCACAGACCGGGCAGGCCGGGGTGACGCTGGCCGTTGTCCTTGTGATGTTCGCGCTGTTCCTGCGCGAAACCTATCCGACCGAAGTGGTCGCCATTGCCGGGGTTGCGGTGCTTCTGGCGCTTGGGGTGCTGCCCTATGACAGTGCGCTCAAAGTGCTTTCCAACCCGGCACCCTGGACGATTGCGGCGATGTTTATCGTGATGGGGGCGTTGGTGCGCACCGGGGCGCTGGATGCCTTTACCAGCGTGGCGGACCGCAAGGCGCGCAGCAACCCGGCGCTGGCGATCGTGCTGCTGTTGGGGTTCGTCGTGCTTTCGAGCGCGGTGGTGTCGAATACGCCGGTGGTCGTGGTGATGATCCCGGTGTTCGTGCAACTGGCTCGCACGATGGGCGTTTCTGCATCCAAGTTATTGATTCCGCTTAGCTATGCGGCGATCTTGGGCGGCACGCTGACGCTGATCGGGACCTCGACCAACCTGTTGGTGGATGGTGTGGCGCGGGCGCAGGGGCTGGAGGCGTTTTCGATCTTTGAAGTGACGCCGTTGGGGATCATCCTTGTGACTTGGGGCATGATCTATCTGCGCTTCATCGGGCCGCATCTGCTGCCCGAGCGTGACAGCATGGCGACGCTGCTGTCGGACCGCTCGAAGATGAAATTCTTTACCGAGGCGGTGATCCCGCCGGAATCGAACCTTGTGGGCCGCGAGGTGACGGGGGTGCAGCTTTTCAAGCGCGAGGGTGTGCGGCTGATCGACGTGGTGCGGGGTGATCAATCGCTGCGCCGCAACCTCGACGGGGTGACGCTTCAGGTGGGGGACCGGGTGGTTCTGCGGACGCAGATGTCGGAACTGCTCAGCCTGCAAAGCAACAAATCGCTCAAGCGGGTGGATCAGGTGAGCGCGGTCGAGACCACGACCGTCGAGGTGCTGATCACGCCGGGCTGCAAGATGGTGGGCCGGCGGCTGGGCAATATCCGTTTGCGTCGGCGTTACGGGGTTTATCCGTTGGCGGTGCATCGCAAGAACCAGAACATCGGCCGGCAGCTTGATGATCTGGTGGTGCGGGTGGGCGATACGCTGCTTCTTGAAGGGTCGCCGGGGGATATCCAGCGGCTGGCCGACGAGATGGAGATGGTCGATGTGACCCACCCGTCAGCGCGCGCCTTTCGGCGCGGCCATGCACCGATTGCGGTTGGGTCGCTGGTGGCGCTGGTGGCGCTGGCGGGGTTCGGCGTGGCGCCGATTTTCCTGTTGTCGATCCTGGCCGTGACGCTGGTTCTGGTGACGCGCTGCATTGATGCGGACGAGGCGTTTTCCTTTGTCGACGGGCGGTTGCTGGCGCTGATCTTTGCCATGCTGGGGATCGGCGCGGCGCTTGAAGCGTCGGGCGCGGTCGAGTTGATCGTAGGCTGGGTCGCGCCCGGACTGGCGTTGTTGCCGGGGCCGGTGGTGATCTGGGCGATCTATCTGCTGACCAGCGTGCTGACCGAGATGGTTTCGAACAACGCAGTGGCAGTGGTGGTGACGCCGATTGCCATCGGGCTGGCCGATGCCATGGGCATTGACGCGCGCCCGCTGGTGGTGGCGGTGATGGTGGCGGCCTCGGCCAGCTTTGCGACACCGATCGGGTATCAGACCAACATGCTGGTCTATGGGCCGGGGGGCTACAGGTTCACCGATTTCCTGAAGGTGGGAATTCCGCTGAACCTGTCGGTGGGGATTTTGGCGAGCGCGATCATTCCGTTTATCTGGCCGTTGTGACGGGGAGAGTGAACCTTCGCCGCAGCCGGGACGGAAGTCGGTCGTGCGGACAATTTGGACCTTCGCTGCGCCTGCGCCAAGGTCAGCTTATGCCGCTTCAACTGATGTTAGCGTTACATCGGCTTCCTTGAGCTGTTGGGCGACAATCTCATTGAACGTCATGCTTGGGTTTGTTTCGGCAAGCATCCCGACCTTTATCCAGAACTCTGCCTGCGCATTGATAGACCGGCACATGACCGTACTGGCCTTGCGGATATCCTCGTGCAACCCATCGCCAATTTTTACGATGCCCATTGAAGCGTCTCCTCTCGAGATATATATGAAACATGTACGAATCGTATAATGGATGATCTGCTATCAGTATAGGTAAAGAACGCCAGATGGACAGCTATATCAATGTACCGGTAGCGCCCGCCGCTAAGGATGCTCGCCGAACCGAAAGCATCAAGCTTTATGGGCCAGACGCTTTTGAGGGGATGCGCCGCGCAGGTGCGCTGACCGCCGCTTGCCTGGACGGCGTAGCCGAACTGATCCGCCACGGCATTCCGTTGTCTGACATCAATACCTATGTGCTGGACTTCGCGGCATCGCATGATGCGATACCTGCGACACTTGGCTATAAGGGCTACAAATATGCCTGCTGCACATCGGTTAATCACGTTGTTTGTCACGGCTTTCCCAATGGGAAAAAACTGCGCGACGGGGATATCGTCAACGTTGATGTGACGCTAATCTTTGACGGTTGGTACGGCGATTCAAGTCGGATGTACGCGGTTGGCAAGCCCACGCGGGCGGCAGAGCGGCTTATCCAGATCACGCATGAAGCGATGATGCGCGGGATTGAGGCCGTGCGCCCGGGTGCGCGACTTGGCGATATCGGCCATGCCATCCAGTCCTATGCGCTGTCGGAACGCTGTTCGGTGGTTTGCGATTTCTGCGGCCATGGCATTGGGCAGGTTTTCCACGATTCTCCCAATATCCTGAATTTCGGCAGAGCCGGGGAAGGTTTGGAATTGCGCGAAGGTATGATTTTCACGGTGGAGCCCATGATCAATCTGGGCCGTGGTGACGTGAAGATGCTCGCGGATGACTGGACGGCGGTGACCCGCGACAAATCCTTGTCAGCTCAGTTTGAGCATTCGGTAGGCGTGACGGCTGATGGGTTCGAAATTTTCACAAAATCAATCAATGGTCTGCATGCACCCGGCGTCGATATCGACGAAGGGACACCATAGCTGTCATTCGTTGCTCCCGCAGCATTGGTTGAGTTGGGCTCATAGTTGCCGTTCGCGGCACGGACGCTAGGTGTTTCGAAAGGGCCGAAAGCACCTCCCCCCACATAACGTCCCGTCCCAATCCTGCGCCGCCGACTTCCCCCTCTTGCGCTGCCCTGCGCGCCCTGCCTTCATGAGCCCCGGAGGAACAGGGAGGACACATCATGGGCAAGTTGCGATCTGCGAAGGTGACGGAGGGGCAGACGGCGGCGGCGGCGCGGTCGTTGTGGCTGGCTTCGGGGGTGAAGGCCGAGGAGTTCGGGCGGCCGATCATCGCGGTGGCGAACAGCTTCACCGAATTCGTGCCGGGGCATGTGCATCTGGCCGAGGTGGGGCGGCTTGTCTGTGACGCGATCCGCGAGGCGGGGGGCATTCCGCGTGAGTTCAACACCATCGCGGTGGATGATGGCATCGCGATGGGGCATGAGGGGATGCTTTACAGCCTGCCGAGCCGCGAGTTGATCGCGGACAGCATCGAATACATGGTCGAGGCGCATTGTGCCGATGCGGTGATCTGCATTTCCAACTGTGACAAGATCACGCCGGGGATGCTGATGGCGGGGCTGCGGCTGAACATTCCGGCGATCTATGTCTCGGGCGGGCCGATGGAGGCGGGGCGGTTGCCGGGGCAGGGGGGCGCGGCAAGGGTTGATCCGATCCAGGCCTATATCGCGGCCTTCGATCCGGATGCGGGCGAGGCGGCGGCCGAGATCGAGGCGCATGCCTGTCCGACCTGCGGGTCATGCTCGGGGATGTTCACGGCCAATTCGATGAATTGTCTGGCCGAGGCGATCGGGCTGGCGCTGCCCGGCAATGGCTCGCTTCTGGCGACGCATAGGGACCGCAAGGGATTGTTCCAGCAGGCGGCGCGCCGGATCGTGGAGATGGCGAAAGCGCATTACCACGACGATGCGCCGGGGCTGTTGCCGCGCGACATCGCCACCAAGGCGGCGTTCGAAAACGCGATGACGGTGGATATCGCGATGGGCGGGTCGACCAACACGATCCTGCACATGCTGGCCATGGCCGAGGAGGCCGGGGTGGATTTCACGCTGGCCGATATCGACCGGCTGAGCCGCGAGGTGCCGTATCTGTGCAAGGTCTCGCCCGCGACGATGGATTATTACATGGAGGACGTGCACCGCGCCGGGGGGATCATGGCGATCCTGGGCGAGTTGCAGCGCGCCGGGCGGATCGACGACAGCCAGCGCGTGGTGGCGGGCGGCACGATGGGCGAACAGTTGGCCAAGTGGGACGTGATGCAGAGCGATGACGACGCGGTGCGCCATTTCTATTGCGCCGCGCCGGGGGGCAAGCGCACGGTCGAGGCTTACGGTCAGGAGATGCGCTGGCGCGAGATGGATCTGGATCGAGCGGCGGGCTGTATCCGCGACGTGGCGCATGCCTACTCAACGGATGGCGGGCTGGCCGTGCTGCGCGGCAACCTGTCGGAGGATGGCTGCGTGGTGAAGACCGGGGCGGTGTCGGCGCAGATGCTGCGCTGGGAAGGCACGGCGCGGGTGTTCGACGATCAGGAGGCGGCGCTGGCGGCCATCGACGGGGGAGAGATCACGCCGGGCACGGCGGTGGTGATCCGCTACGAGGGGCCGAAGGGCGGGCCGGGCATGCAGGAGATGCTGAAACCGACGATGAGCCTGAAGGCGCAGCGGGTGGATGACAGTTGCGCGCTGATCACCGACGGGCGGTTTTCCGGCGCGACGGCGGGGCTGTCGATTGGCCATGTCAGCCCGGAGGCCGCGGCGGGCGGCACGATCGGGCTGGTCGAGGATGGTGATCGGATCGCGGTGGACATCCCGGGGCGGCGGATCGAGTTGCTGGTGTCCGCTGAGGATCTGGCGGCGCGGCGCGCGGCCAAGGTGGACTGGGCCCCCGAGGGGCGCGCGCGCAAGGTGTCGGCGGCGCTGCGGGTCTATGCCGCCTTTGCCGAAAGCGCCGACAAGGGCGGGGTGCGCCGGGTGCCGTGACCGGATCGGACGGCTGGTGAGCGGGAAAAGGGCCTTGAAAATCGCCGCGCCGGGCGCATTTTCATAGAGACGACAGGACACGAGGAAAGCGCATGACATACGCCAAGACCGAAGAGGCCATTGCCCGGCTGACCCCCGAGCAATACCGCGTGACACAGCAGAACGGCACCGAGCGTCCGTTCTCGGGCGAATACGACGGCGAAAAGCGGGCCGGGATCTACGTCGACGTGGTTTCGGGCGAGCCTTTGTTCGCCTCGGGCGACAAGTTCGATGCCGGATGCGGCTGGCCCAGCTTTACCAAACCGATTGAGCCCGCGCATGTGACAGAGTTGCGCGATCTGACCCATGGTATGGTGCGCACCGAGGTGCGCTCGGCCCATGGCGACAGCCACCTGGGACACGTTTTCCCCGATGGGCCGCCGCAGCATGGCGGATTGCGCTATTGCATCAACTCGGCCTCGCTGCGCTTCATCCCGCGTGAGGAGATGGAGGCGCAAGGCTATGCCCAGTATCTTGACCAGGTGGAGGACGTGACATGAGTGAAGAACGCGCTGTTCTGGCGGGGGGGTGTTTCTGGGGCATGCAGGACCTGATCCGCAAGATGCCCGGCGTCATCCGCACCCGCGTGGGCTATTCCGGGGGCGATGTGCCCAACGCCACCTATCGCAACCACGGCACTCATGCCGAGGCGATCGAGGTGATCTTCGACCCCGCGACGATGAGCTATCGCCGCCTGCTGGAGTTCTTTTTCCAGATCCACGACCCGACGACGGTGAACCGGCAGGGCAACGATCGCGGGATGAGCTATCGCTCGGCCATCTATTATGTGACCGACGCGCAAAAACTTGTCGCGCAAGCGACCATCGCGGATGTGAATGCCTCGGGCATCTGGCCGGGAAAAGTCGTCACCGAACTCGAACCGGTGGGCGATTTCTGGGAGGCCGAGCCGGAGCATCAGGATTACCTCGAACGTATTCCGAACGGCTATACCTGCCATTTTCCGCGCCCCGATTGGGTTCTGCCCAAACGCGACGCGGCGGAATAGGCGCCAAACGCGCCGGGCTGGCGGGCGTCCCACCCGCCCACCCCCGCCCGCCAGCCCGGCGCGTGTCCCACGTCGGGGCTATGCGCTGGCGGGCCTCTTTCTTGGCCGGAAATACCCCGGGGTCCGGGGCAGAGCCCCGATTGACCCGGCTTGCCCAAGGCCGCTGGGCCCGATGTGGGCGAAAGGGGTGACATGGGGGAAAACTGCGGCTAGGTTGCCCCCATCCAATCAGGAGGGATCGGACATGTATCGCGGGATCTGGAACATCCACGCCTGACGCGGCCCTGAGAGAAGGGCGCGCGTCACGTGAATATTGCCGCTTGCGCGGCCCATTCGCGCGACCTTTTCCCATGTTCGAGATCCCTGCCGGAGCCCCCTGATGAAACGTCTTTTTTCCTATTTCGAAACCCTCGTCGATCCTTATGCGCCTTACCCGCGCGAGGATCATCCGCCACAGACCCTGGCGCGGTTCATGGGCGGTTATGCGCGCCCGTTCCGGCGGATTTTCGCGGTCACAGCGCTGTTTTCCGTGCTGGTCGCGGGGGTGGAGATTGCGCTGATCTGGCTGATGGGGTGGATCGTCGATATCCTTCAGGGCGATCCGGCGCAGGTCTGGGCCGATCATGGCGCGGTGCTGATCGGGCTGGCGGTGTTCATCCTGTTGATCCGGCCCGCGATCCAGTTGATCGACGTGATGCTGTTGAACAATGCGATCATGCCCAACTTCGGCTCGCTCATCCGGTGGCGGGCACATGGCCACGTGATGCGCCAATCGGTGGGCTGGTTCGAGAATGATTTCGCGGGGCGGATCGCCAACCGGATCATGCAGACGCCCCCCGCCGCGGGCGAGGCGGTATTCCAGATCTTCGATGCGATCACCTTTTCCATCGCCTATGTCGCGGGGGCCTTGCTGGTGCTTTGGGGGGCTGACTGGCGGCTGGTGCTGCCGCTTCTGGCGTGGCTGGTGGCTTATGGGGCCTTGATGCGCTGGACCATCGTGCGGGTCGGGCCGGCCTCGCAGCGGGCGTCGGATGCGCGCAGTGCGATCACCGGCCGGGTGGTGGACAGCTATACCAATATTCACGCGGTCAAGATGTTCGCCCGGCACGAGGCCGAGATGGACTATGCCGGCGAAGCGATCGAACATGCGCGGCGCACCTTTCAGGACGAGATGCGGATCTACACGGTGATGGATTTCGGTCTGGTCGTGCTGAACGGTATTCTGATCGTCGGCGTGGTCGGCCTTGCCGTGGCCTTGTGGATGCAGGGGCAGGCGAGTGTTGGCGTGGTGGCGGCGGCGACGGCGCTGGCGCTGCGGCTGAACGCGATGACCGGCTGGATCATGTGGGCGCTGACCACGTTGTTCCGCCAGTTGGGCGTGGTCAAGGAGGGGATGGAGACCATCGCCCAGCCGATCGACCTTGTCGATGTGCCGGGCGCGCGTGAGCTTGAGATGACGACGGGCGAGATCGTGTTCGACGGTGTGCGCCATCATTACGGCCGTGGGGCCGGGGGGCTTGACGCCGTCGACCTGACCATCGCGCCGGGCGAGAAGGTGGGGCTTGTGGGCCGCTCGGGGGCGGGGAAATCCACCCTCGTGAAGCTGCTGTTGCGGTTCTATGACCTTGAGGGCGGGGCGATCCGGATCGACGGGCAGGACATCGCAGAGGTGGGGCAGGATAGCCTACGCGCGGCGATCGGCGTGGTGCAGCAGGACAGCGCGCTTTTGCACCGCTCGGTGCGCGACAACATCCGTTATGGGCGCCCGGATGCCAGCGAAGACGAGATCCTTCGCGCCGCGCGCCAGGCCGAGGCGCATGACTTCATCCTCGAATTGCAGGACGCGGCGGGTCACCAAGGCTATGACGCGCATGTGGGCGAGCGGGGCGTGAAACTGTCCGGCGGGCAGCGCCAGCGGATCACGCTGGCCCGTGCGATCCTGAAGGATGCGCCGGTGCTGGTTCTGGACGAGGCGACGAGCGCGCTTGATTCCGAGGTCGAGGCGGCCATTCAGGACACGCTTTACGCGATGATGGACGGCAAGAGCGTGATCGCCATCGCCCACCGGCTGAGCACGATTGCGCATATGGACCGGATCGTTGTGCTGGATCAGGGCCGGGTGGCGGAACAGGGCAGTCACGCCGAGTTGCTGGAGCGCGGCGGGATTTATGCCGGGCTTTGGGCGCGGCAATCGGGCGGATTTCTTGGCGATGATCGGGGGGATGATCAGGGCGATGATCAGGGCGGTCCGGGCGCGCAAGCGCAGGTGGCGCAATGACGCTGGGACGGGTCACGCGCTGGTTTCTTGGGCTGATCGATTATCGCCGCCGGGCCGATGGGCCGCCGCCACAGACGCTGGCCCGGTTCTTCCTGTGGGCGCTGCGCGGGGCATGGCCACCGATCATCGTGGCGACGGCGCTGTTCGCGCTGGGCGGGGCGCTGGAAGCGGTGACGATGTGGCTTTTGGGGCGGGTGATCGACGCCACGACAGCCGGGCCGGGGGCCGGGTTCTGGGCCGAGAACTGGGGACTGGCGGCGGGGTCGGTGCTGGTTCTGGTGGGGTTGAGGCCGCTGGCCTTCGGCCTTGCCGGTGGGTTCCAGTCGATCGCGGTGATGCCGAACCTGTTCGGGCAGGTGATGTCGCGCCTCAACCGGCATACGCTGGGCCAGTCGGTGAGCTTTTTCGATGACGATTTCGCAGGCCGCATCGCGCAGAAGCAGATGCAGGCGGCCAATGGCATCGTTTCGGTCGTGCAGGAGACGGTGAACGCGATCAGTTTCGCGGGCGCGGCGGCGCTTGGGATGCTGGTGCTGTCGGGGTTTGTCGATCCGGGGATGGCGGTGATTCTGGCGCTTTGGATCGCGGCCTATGTCCTGTTGTTGCGCCATTATTTGCCGCGAATCCGGCTACGCTCGGCTGCGCGGGCGGGGGCAAGGGCGCAGGTGACGGGGCAGATCGTAGACACCGTGACCAACATCAAGACCGTGAAACTGTTCGCCCATGATGCACAGGAAGACCGCGCCGCGCTGGAAAGCATTTCCGAGTATCGCACCGCGGCGGCGCATTGGGCGGCGATGGCGGTGTGGTTTCGCTACCTGCTGTTCACGCTGGGTGGCGCGTTGCCGGTGGTGATGGTGGGCTATGGCCTGATCCGCTGGGAGGCCGGCGCAGTGACCAGTGGTGAGTTGACGGCGGTGGGCGGCATGGCGATCCGGCTGGCGCAGATGACCGGCTGGGTCAGTTGGACCTTGATGACGATCTATGCCGATCTGGGCGAGGTCGAGGACGGGATGCGCACGCTGAGCCCCGATCATGGGCTGGTGGATGCGCCGGGCGCGACCGAGTTGCAGGTGCGCGCCGGTGAGATCGCCTTTCGCGATGTGGGCTTTGCCTATGGCCGCGAGGCGGGCGGGGTGCAGGGGCTGGACCTGACCATCAAGCCGGGCGAGAAGATCGGCATTGTCGGGGCCTCGGGGGCGGGGAAATCGACGATGGTGGCGCTGTTGATGCGGCTTTACGACCCGGAACGGGGCCGGATCGAGATCGACGGGCAGGACATCGCCCATGTGACGCAGGCGAGCCTGCGCGCGCAGGTCGGGATGGTCACGCAGGACACCGCGATGTTCAACCGCACGGCGCGCGACAACATCCTATATGGCCGCCCGGATGCGAGCGAGGCCGAGGTGCTGGCGGCGGCCGAGAAGGCCGAGGCGCATGAATTCATCCCGCAGCTTGAGGATGGCGCGGGGCGGCGCGGCTATGACGCCTATCTGGGTGAGCGCGGCGTGAAGCTGTCGGGCGGGCAGCGGCAGCGGATCGCGCTGGCGCGGGCGATTTTGAAGGATGCGCCGATCCTTGTGCTGGACGAGGCGACGAGTGCGCTTGATTCCGAGGTCGAGGCGGCGATCCAGACGGCGCTGGGCCGGGTGATGGAGGGCAAGACGGTGCTGGCGATTGCGCACCGCCTGTCGACCATCGCGCAGATGGACCGGATCGTGGTGATGGAGGCGGGCCGGATCGCCGAGGCGGGCACGCATGACGATCTGTTGGCGCGCGGCGGGATTTATGCCGGGCTTTGGGCGCACCAGTCGGGCGGGTTTATCGGTGGCGAGGGGGCCGGGGCCGAGGACGCGGCGGAGTAGCGGCTCAGAGGGTTTTTTCGTAGCGCCAAACGTCGAGCGCGAAGGGGCCTTGGGAGGTTTCGAAGCTCATCCGTTCGGTTGCGGCGCGGGTCCAGCCGGCTTTTTCATAGAATCGGGCGGCGCGGGTGTTGCCGACAGAGCAGGCCAGCCATGCCGAGGCGTGGCCTGCCGCGCGCAGGCGGCGTTCGGCCTCGTCCATCTGGGCCATGGCGGCGCCGGTGCCACGGGCGGCGGAGCCGATATAGAATTGATCGATTTCATTGTCGTGGAACATGGTGAAGCCGATGCAGGTATCGTTTTTGACGGTGACGACGCAATCGGCCCTGCGGCGGGTGAGACGCTCGCGAAAACTGTCGAGCGTGCGCAGGCGGGTCAGCTCAGCCGGGACCACATCCGCGTGGCCCGCGACCCAGCCTTCGTGCCAGAGGGCGGCGGCGGGGTCGAGATCGGCCTCGGTCATGGGGCGGAAGGTGAGCGGGCTTGTAGATCGCATGATCGGGGACCTCGTCTTTGGACTGCGCGCGCAGACTACGGGGTTTGACCCCGAGGGCAAGTGGGGCATAAGGGGGCGAGGATGGCTGCGATCGGTGGAGCGCGCAGGATCGGGGCGAGGCTGTGTCGCGACAGGGTGATCTGACAGGGTGATCTGATAGGGCGATCTGATGGTTGGTTTGTCCCATGTGCCCCTTGACGCCTCGGGTGATTCCGCCTAAAGACCGCGGACGGATTTCTGGGTGCTGCGGAAGCGGCGCCCGTTTATATTGTCGGGGCAACAGGCCCTGGCCCCTGAGACAAGATGAGGATGAACCCATGTCGCGTGTCTGCGAACTGACCGGTAAAGGCCCCGTGACTGGCAACAACGTCAGCCACGCCAAAAACAGGACTCGTCGTCGTTTCCTGCCGAACCTGAACGACGTGACGCTGCAGTCGGAAACGCTGAAGCGCGGCATCAAGCTGCGGATTTCGGCGGCTGCGCTGCGCTCGGTCGATCACCGTGGCGGGCTTGACGCCTACCTTCTGAAAGCCAAGGACGTCGAACTGTCGTCCAACGCGATGAAGGTGAAGAAAGAAATCGTGAAGGCGCAAGCCGCGTCCTGATCGGGCGAATTTCTTTCTGAACGCACGTATTCGAGCGGCCCTGCCAGAAATGGCGGGGCCGTTTTCGTTTGGCGCGCCGGGTGCGGGGAATCGGGTTGGGCGTGGATACGCCGATCGGCACGCCGGGTGAGGCGATTTACCCCTTTTGGGGCCAGATGCGGCGCGGTATACCGGCAGCGATGACACGCGCACGCCGCATATATATCGGGCTGTTTCTGTCCGCTGTTCTGGCCCTGACGGGACAGAGCATGGCGGTGATGCGCGGCATGCCCGGCGCGGCGGGCGAGATCGTGCTGTGCACCGGGACCGGGCCGCTGACCGTGCAGGTCGATGAGAACGGCCAGCCGGTCGGACCGGCCCATATCTGCCCCGATTGCGCGCTGTCGCTGTTTGCCTATGCCGATCATCAGCCGCCCGCACCGGCGCGCCCGATGGCACGGGGGCTGCGGATTGCGGCACTGGTGCCGGGCGCACCGCATGTCTGGGCCGGGGTTGCGCCACAGGCGCGCGATCCGCCGCGCGTGGCCTGATTTCCCCAAGATACCACTGGCGGGGCAAGGTGCCTGCGCCGGTGTCCTGTAAACACATCTGAATAAGAGGAGAGACGAGATGTCTTTCAAACTGCGTTTTGCTGCGGCGACTGCCGTGGCGCTGATGGCTGCCCCTGTTTTTGCCGATGGGATCAGCGTTGAAGATCCCTATGCGCGCACCAGCGCGCGGATGTCGACCTCGGGGGCGGCGTTCATGGTGATCCGGAACGAGACGGGCGAAGCCGATCACCTGATCGACGCCAAGTCCGACGTGGCCAAGCTTGTCGAACTGCACACCCACGAGGAAGACGCCAACGGCGTGATGAAGATGATCCACGTGGAAGAAGGGTTCGATCTTCCCAAGGATGGCGAGATCGTGATGGCGCGCGGCGGCAAGCACGTGATGTTCATGGGCCTGAACCGGGAACTGAAGCAGGGCGATATCGTGCCCGTGACGCTGGTGTTCGAAAAGGCGGGCGAAGTGAAGATCGAGGTTCCGGTCGATCTTGAGCGCAAGCCGATGCACGGCAAGATGGACCATTCCAAGATGGGCCATGGCGAGATGAAGAAAGACGGCGGCGGCAAGATGAAAATGTCGGACTGATCTGTCTTTGGCGATTTGAGGGGCGCGCGGGGCAACCGGCGCGCCCTTTTTCATGCCATGCGGTCAGGCAAGCAGCGCGTTGACCCAGGCCGGGACGGTTTGTGTGGCCGGGCCGGGGCGGGTTTCGTCGAAGATATGCACGTTGGCCGAAGGGTCGAGGTTGAGTTCCACCGTGTGCGCGCCCATTTCGCGCGCGATCTGAACGAAGCCTGCGGCGGGGTAGACCTCACCGCTGGTGCCGATGGCGGCGAAAAGGGTGGCGCGGGAGAGGGCCGTATCGATCGCCTCCATATGGTAGGGGATTTCGCCGAACCAGACGACATCGGGGCGTGTGGCAGCGCGCCCGCAGGCCGGGCAGGGATCATCGGCGTGCATTTCGGCGGGCGCGTCCCAGCGATGGCCGCAGGCATTGCAGAGCGCGCGGGCAAGTTCGCCGTGCATGTGGATCACATCGCTTGTGCACGAGGCGTCGCGCAGGGCGCGTTCCAGCATATCGTCGATGTTCTGGGTGACGAGGGTGACCGTGCCGGGATAGTCGCGCGCCAGCCGCGCCAGCGCATGATGCGCGGCGTTGGGCGTGGCGGCGCGGCAATTGGCGCGCCGGGCATTGTAGAAGTCCTGCACGAGGGTGGGGTTGCGGGCGAATCCCTCGGGGGTGGCAACCTCTTCGAGATCGTATTGCGTCCAAAGGCCGTCCTTGTCGCGAAAGGTGCCGAGCCCGCTTTCGGCAGAAAGCCCGGCGCCGGTGAGGATGACGATGTTTTCCGGCATGGTTTTCCCGCGTATTGCCCCCGTGTGTTGCCCCCGTGTCCTGCGGTGAGGGTAGCGCGGGCGCGGGGGCGGTGCAATTCGGCGCGTCATTTCCGGCTTGTGGTGGGGACGGGAATTTCCGATGGTCTGGCCATGTATCAGACCGGGCCGATCATATGGCGCTTTCGCGGGTTTCTGGGCGTGCCTGTCGAGATCGGACAGACGCTTGTTCTGCTTGTCGGGCTGTTCGGGCTGTTGGGCCTGACCGGGGGTGCGGATCCGCTGTTTCTGGCCCTGTTCCTCACCATGCTGGTGCTGATCATCTATCTGCATGAGCTGGGCCATGCCTGGGCCTGCCTGGTGCAGGGGGTGCCGGTGCGCCGGATCGTGCTGCATGGCGGCGGCGGCTTTTGCGAGCAGGCCAAGGGCGCGACCCGACACCAGCAGGAGTTTATCGTGGCGATGGGGCCGCTGGTGAACCTTGGGCTTTGGGCGCTGGCCTCTCTCGTGGCGGAATATGTCTGGCGGCAGGGCATCGGGCCGATCAGTTTCGGCTATTACCTGATGCTGTTCGCGACGCTGAACATCTATCTTTTCTTCTTCAACCTGCTGCCGGTGCAGCCGCTTGACGGTGGGCGGCTTTTGCAACTGCTGTTGATGCGGGCGATGGCCCCGCGCGAGGCGATGAAGATCGCGGGCGGGGTTGGCCTTGTCTTTGCGGTGCTGTGGTGGCCCGCGCTGTTTTACCTTTGGTATTCCACCGGCTGGATCCTGCTGTTTTTTCCGTCGATCGCGCTGCATTACCGGATGATGAAGGGGGAGTACCGGCATTGAAGGTGCTGTTCGTCTGTCTGGGAAACATTTGCCGCTCGCCCGCTGCCGAGGGCGTGTTTCGCACACTTGCGGGCGGCGCGCACGAGATTGACAGCGCCGGGACGAGCGACTGGCACGTGGGCGAGCCGCCCTATGGGCCGATGCAGGCGGCGGCAGGGGCGCGCGGGATCGACCTGTCGCCCTTGCGCGCGCGCCAGTTCGAGGCCGGGGATTTCACGCGCTTTGACCTGATCATCGGGATGGATGCGGCCAATATCGCGGCGATCGAGCGGCTTCGCCCCGACGGCGCGGCCACCCCGGTGCGGCTTTTTACCGACTATGCGCAAGGGCGGGGCAGCGAAGTGCCCGACCCCTATTACACCCGCGATTTCGACGGCGCGCTCGACCTGATCGAGGCCTGTGCCGAAGGGCTGTTGCGCGATCTGGGCGCCTGATCCTTTAAACGGAGGCTTCAGGGGACGTTTCAGGCACCTGAACAGGCGGTCGCGGCGGCCTCGGCATAAGAGGAGTAGGCCTTCCAGAAGGTTTCATGGCGCGGATTGTCGGACTGGCGGATGACCTGCGCCTTGTGCGGATCGTCATAGAAGCTGACGGCGAGGCGCTGATCCGACGAGGACAGCATGTCGTTCGCCACCGCCTGAATGCAGCCGCAGCGCGTTGTCGAGCGGGCCTTGCGATCCGAGGCCATGCAGGCGCGAGAGATCGGACCGCTGGCCGTGCGGATCGGCACGATGGCGGCGGTGGTGGTGCCGGGTGCGGACGGTTGCGGCTTGACCCGAATGACGGTGGTGCGGTCGGGGCCGACATCGCGGGCGGCCTTGCGGTAGCCGCCACAGGCGGCAAGCGACAGGATTGCCGCGAGAAGGATGAAATTGCGCATATGCTCGATGCCTTTTGTATTTTGACCCAAGGATGCCGGAAAACTGCGCTGAATTCAATCGGGCGCGCGCCCTTGCCGCGCATGATATTTCAGCGAAAGATCGGCGCGTCGCAAAGGAGGAGAGACAATGGCCAGACGTTTCGTGGATATTTCGGTGCCTTTGGAGGCCGGGGTGGTGTCGGACCCGCCGATCATGCTGCCCGAGATCGAATACATGACGCACGATCAGACAGCCGAACAGGTGATGGCCTTTTTCCCTGGACTGAAACGCGAAGACCTGCCCGGCGGCGAAGGCTGGGCAATCGAGCGGTTGAGCATCGCCACCCATAATGGCACGCATCTCGACGCGCCCTATCACCACCATTCGACAATGAACAACGGCGAGCGCGCCATCACCATCGACGAGGTGCCGCTGGAATGGTGCTTCAATCCCGGTGTGAAGCTGGATTTCCGGCATATGGAGGATGGCTATATCGTCACCGCCAATGATGTGGAGGCGGAACTGGCGCGGATCGGGCACGAGTTGCGTCCGCTCGATATCGTGGTGGTGAACACCAGCGCGGGCGGCGCTTATGGGCAGCCCGACTACCTGTTGAAAGGCTGTGGTATGGGGCGCGAGGCGACGCTGTACCTGCTGGAGCGCGGGGTGCGCGTGACCGGAACCGATGCCTGGAGTTGGGACGCGCCCTTTGCGCTGACCGCGAAAGCCTATGCCGAGAGCCATGATCCGAGCCTGATCTGGGAAGGCCACCGCGCCAGTATGGAGATCGGCTATTGCCATATGGAAAAGCTTGCCCACCTCGATAGCCTTCCGGGGGACGGGTTCGAAATTTCGTGCTTCCCCTACAAGATCAAGGGCGCAAGCGCCGGGTTCACCCGGGCTGTGGCGATCTTCGACGACTAGGCGCGCGCCCGGCGTGCAAGCGCCGCGCTGTCCGGGGACGCCCGAATGAGTATTTATTGGAAAAATGAAAGGAGGCGGCATTCCTTTCATTTTTCCGAAAATACTCTGGCAAAATACTTAGGAGGTAAATGAGCGCAGCGCAGAGGGGGCAACGCCCCCATTTTGCGGCGCCTGCAAAATGGGCGACGCTCAATATTGCCGCACTGCCGCGTGGAAAGATTTTGACACGACTCGGAAAGCGCCCATACCATTTGCATACGAACGATAATTCTGACGCGTTGCAACAGGGCGCGAACAGGGGGAAACGTGGAGTATCTTGCGCCGCATGATCTGGGCGAGGCCCTTGATTTGCTGGCTCGTGGCGGGGTGACACCCGTGGCGGGCGGAACTGATTTCTACCCTGCGCTGCCGCCGGGTGGCGCGCGCGAGAGCCTTTTGGATTTGACCCGGATCGACGGTTTGCGCGGCGTGTCACGCGCTGATCAGGGCTGGCGGATCGGGGCGGCGACACGGTGGAGCGATATCCTGCACGCGGATTTGCCGCCTGCGTTCGATGGCCTCAAGTCGGCGGCGCGGCAGGTGGGCTCGGTCCAGATCCAGAACGCGGGCACGGTGGGCGGCAATATCGTCAATGCATCGCCCGCGGCGGATGGGGTGCCGGCGCTTTTGGCCTTGGGGGCGGAGGTCGAGCTGGCCTCGCGCCACGGGCGGCGGCGAGTGCCGCTTGGCGACTTCATCACCGGGGTGCGGGCGGTCGATCTGGCCGAGGGCGAGATGTTGCTGGCGGTGCATGTGCCCGCGCCGCCCGAAGGGGCGGTGAGTGCGTTCGAGAAGTTGGGAAGCCGGGAATACCTCGTGATTTCGATCGCGATGGTGGCGGTGGTTTTGCGCGTGGTGGACGGGGTTGTGGATCACGCCGCCGTGGCCGTGGGGGCCTGTTCGCCGGTGGCGCGGCGGCTGGCGGTGTTGGAGCGCGAGATGGTGGGCCAAGCCCCGGGGGCGGTTTCGATCAATGCGCGCCATTTGGACGGACTGGCGCCGATTGATGATGTGCGCGGCAGCGGGGTTTACCGGATGAGTGCGGTTGCCGACCTGATCGAGCGGGCAATCAAGGGGGCCTGCCATGGATAAGCGATTGAGCGGGGTGACGCGGTTCGAGTTGAACGGCGCGGCAGTGGAAATCGCGCCACGGGTGGGCGAGCGGTTGTCCGAAGCCCTGCGTGAGCGGTTGGGCGCGCGGGACGTGAAGGTAGGGTGCAACGCGGGCGATTGCGGCGCCTGCACGGTGCTGGTCGATGGCGCGCCGGTCTGTGCCTGTCTGATGCCCGCGCAACAGGCCGAGGGCGCGCAGGTCGAGACTTTGGCGGGGCTTTACAGTGCCGAGCCATTGGCGCGCGATCTGGCGGCGCGGTTCGAGGCGCAGGGCGCGGCGCAATGCGGCATCTGCACGCCGGGGATGATGGTGTCGGCGGTGGCGCTGTTGCGCGAAGAGCCTGCGCCGGACGAGGCGCAGGTGCGCGATGCGCTGGGCGGGGTTTTGTGTCGCTGCACGGGGTATCGCAAGATCATCGACGCGGTGACGGGCGCGCCCGGCCGCGCGGTGGACGACGCAGAGGGCCATTCCGGGGCGGCGATTGCCAAGCTGGACGGGGCGGCCAAGGTTTCGGGCCGCGAGTCCTTCGGGGATGACGTGGCGCCCGAGGGGGCGCTTCATATGCGGATCGTGCGTTCGCCGCATGCGCGGGCCGGGTTCGTGTTTGGCGATCTTGAAGGCTATGCCGCGGCGACGGGGCTGACCGTGCTGACGGCAGCGGATGTGCCGGGGCGCAACGTGTTCGGCGTGATCCCGGGGTTCGAGGATCAGCCGGTGTTTGCCGAAGCCGAAACGCGATTTCGTGGCGAAGCGGTGGCCGCCGTGGTGGGTGAGGCCGAGGCTCTGGCCCGGTTCGATTCGGCGGATTTTCCGGTGACATGGGAGGCGCGCGCGGCGGTGTCTTCGGTCGAGGAGGCGATGGCGGCTGGTGCGCCGCAGTTGCACAGTGACCGGGCAGGCAACGTGATGTGCGGCGGCTTCGTCGCCAAGGGCGATGTCGAGGCGGCGCTGGCCGAAGCCGACGTTGTGGTCGAGGGCGCATTCGAGACGGCCTTCGTGGAGCACGCCTATATCGAGCCAGAGGCCGGGTTCGCCGAAGTGGTCGAGGGCCGGGTGCATGTTCATGCCTGCACGCAGGCGCCGGTGATGGACCGTGATGCGCTGGAAGGTATCCTTGGGCTTCCGGGCGAGGCGATCCGGATCGTGCCGACGGCGACGGGGGGCGGGTTTGGATCGAAGCTCGATATCTCGGTCCAGCCTTACCTTGCGTTGGCGGCGATAAAGACGGGGCGTCCTGTGCGCCTGACCTATGAGCGCACGGAATCGATGCAATCGACGACCAAGCGGCATCCCGGCAAGATGAAGGTGCGGATCGGGGCGGATGCCACGGGCCGGGTTACGGCGATGCAGTTTGACGGGCTGTTCAATACGGGGGCCTATGCCAGTTGGGGGCCGACCGTGGCCAACCGGGTGCCGGTCCATGCCTCGGGGCCCTATGTGGTGCCCAACTACCGGGCCGAGGCGAAAGGCATCCATACGCACAACCCGCCGGCAGGGGCGTTTCGCGGTTTTGGCGTGCCGCAAGCGGCGGTCGCGCAAGAGAGCCTTTATGATGCGCTGGCCGACCGACTGGGGCTGGATCGGCTGGAGTTCCGGATCAGGAACGCGCTCGATAACAACGTCGAGACGGTCTGTGGGCAGGTGTTTGCGCAAGGGGTGGGCATCAAGGCCTGTCTCGAGGCGTTGCGGCCTGCGTGGGAGGCCGAGCGCGCTGTGGCGCGCGACGTGCGGACCGGGGTGAAGCGCGGCGTGGGCGTGGCGGCGGGCTGGTATGGCTGTGGCAATACCTCGCTTCCCAACCCGTCGACCATTCGAGCGGGGATTACGGCCGCGGGACGGGTGGTGCTGCACCAAGGGGCGAGCGACATCGGGCAGGGGTCCAATACGGTGATCCCGCAGATTTTCGCGCGGGCGCTGGGCGTGCCGGTGTCTGTGCTGTCGCTGGTCGGTGGAGATACCGACCTGACGCCGGATGCGGGTAAGACCTCGGCCTCGCGCCAGACGTTCGTTTCAGGCAATGCGGCGCGGCTGTGCGGTGAGGCGCTGCGGCGACTGGTGCTGACGCGGGCCAATGCGGGTGAGGGGGCGGAGATTTCCGTGACCGAGGGCGCGCTGGTGATCCGTGAGGGCGGGCGCGAGCAGCGGCTGGAGCTGGCGGCGCTGGAGGCGGACGGGATGGGCTATGTTCTGCGCGCCGAGGAAAGCTATGATCCGCCGACCAAGCCGTTGGATGAAAACGGACAGGGCGCGCCCTATGCGCAGTTCGGTTATGCCGCGCATCTGTGTGTGCTGGAGGTGGATGAGGCGCTTGGCCGGGTGAGGCCGCTGAAATTCGTCGCGGCGCATGACGTGGGCCACGCGGTGAACCCGCTTTTGATCGAGGGGCAGGTGGAAGGCGGGATTGCGCAAGGTCTGGGCATGGCGCTGATGGAGGAATACCTGCCGGGGCGGACCGAGAACCTGCATGATTACCTGATTCCGACGGTAGGGGATGTTCCGCCGATCGAGACGCTGATCATCGAGGCGCCGGATGCGCATGGACCCTATGGCGCCAAGGGGCTGGGCGAGCATGTGTTGATCCCGACGGCGCCAGCGATCTTGAACGCGATCCGCGATGCGGTGGGGGTGCAGATGACGCGGCTTCCGGTCACGCCTGCGCGGCTGTGGGCGGCGATGAAGGAGGCGCGGGATGGGTAGAGCGGCGCGAATTCCTGCGAGGAATTCGTCCAAAAATCCTCCGAGGATTTTTGGGAGGGGTTCGGTTGGGGTTTCGGGGATGAAAAATCCTCGGAGGATTTTTAGCGGTTTTCCTCGCAGGAAAACCGTTTGGGGAGGGATGTGATGCGCGAGAAGGCTGAGAAGATCCGCTGCGATGCCTGCCCGGTGATGTGCTACATTGCCGAGGGCAAGCCGGGGGCCTGTGATCGCTATGCCAATCACGGGGGTGAGCTTGTCCGGCTTGATCCGCTGACGGTGATCGAGCAGGGCGCGGACACCCTAGTGCCGTTCCTCAAGACCGACGAGGCGGGCGACTGGAATGGCGATATCGTCAAGGGCGAACGGCGTTTCGTCACCGCGGTGGGCGCAGGCACGACCTATCCCGATTACAAGCCCGCGCCGTTCATCGTGTCGCAAGAGGTCGAGGGCGTCGACATGGTCACGGTGGTGACCGAGGGGATCTTCTCTTACTGCGGGGCCAAGGTGAAGATCGACACCGACCGCCACATCGGCGAGGAGCGCGACGTGGTGCACGTGGACGGAGAGCCGGTGGGCCATGTGACCACCAGCGAATATGGCTCGAAGATGCTGTCGCTGGGCGGGGTCGAGCACCTGACTGGGGGAACCAAGAAAGAAGGCCGCGTCACCTGTGACACGCTGATGAAGCTGTGCAACCGCGAGGCCGTCGAAATGGTGGTGGGCGAGGGTGAGCATGCCGTGCATGTCATCGTACAGGCGGGCGAAGCGCCGGTGATCGATGGCGAGGTGGAACGGTTGATGCGGGTCGGCTGCGGTTCGGCCGCGATCGGGATGTTCGCCAAGCAATGGGCCGAGATCGTTGACGAGGTCGTGGTGGTGGATGACCACATCACAGGGGTCCTGAGCGAGCATCAGGCGGGGCAGGTGCTGGGCGTGAAGCCCACCGGCATCCGCATCAAGGGCCGTCGCTCGACGCCGGGGCGCTATTTTCAGGTGGCGAGCCCTGGGCGCGGTTGGGGCGGGACCGATATCGACGATCCGCTGACCATTCTGGGCGAGTGGAAGCCGGCGCAGGCTTGGCCGGGGTTGCGGCTGTTCATGGTGTCCACCACGGGCGAGCAGTGGGCCTATTACGAGTTGGATGACGATCTTGTGCCGCAGTTGAAAGACGCCCCTCTCGAGGTGCGCCAGAGCGCCGAGCGGGTGGCCGAAAACTGTGAACCTTCGGTCAGTTCTGTGCTGTTCATGGGCGGCGCGGGCGGCAGTTTGCGCGCGGGCGTGACCGAGAACCCGGTACGCCTGACCCGATCGGTGCGGGACGCGCTGGCCAAGGTCAGCTGCGGTGGGGCGGAGGCCTACCTTTGGCCGGGGGGCGGCATTACCGTGATGGCGGATGTGATGGAAATGCCAAGCAATTCATTTGGGTATGTGCCGACGCCCGCGATCGTCGCGCCGATCGAATTCACCATGCGGGTGAGCGATTACGCCGCGCTGGGCGGGCATGTCGAGGAAATCCGCCCGGTCGAGCGTGTTGATTTCGAAAGCGCGCGGCGGGTCGGGCCGGGGGCGGCCGGGCATGATCCGATGGCGCGCGGGCATTACCGCTGGAAGGACGAGGGATGAGCGTTCAGCGCGCCATGTTGTCCGGGCAGCGGCTGCATTTGCAGCACGGGCCGATTGATCTGGTGATCGGGGCCGAGGGCGCGCGCGAGGCGGCTTTCGAAGCGGCCAGCGCGGCGTTCGAGGGCGTGTTGCAGAGGCTGGTGGACGAGTTGGACCTGTTGCGCGCGCCGTGGCGTGCGGACGCTGCGCCGGACGGGCCGGTTGCGCGCGCGATGTGGGGCGCGGTGGGGCGGCACGCGGGCTTTGTCACGCCGATGGCGGCGGTGGCGGGGGCGGTGGCCGATCACGTGCTGGGCGCGATGCGGGCCACGCCGGGCCTGCGCCGGGCTTATGTGAACAATGGCGGCGATATCGCGCTGTGGCTGGGGCGCGGAGAGCGGTTCCGCCTTGCCATTGCGGGTGCGCCGGCCCGGATCGAGATCGCCTCGGGCGACGGGATCGGCGGGGTGGCGACCAGCGGGTTTGGCGGGCGTTCCCTCTCACTGGGAATTGCCGAGAGCGTGACGGTTCTGGCGCGTGACGCGGCGCATGCGGATGCGGCGGCGACCCTGATCGCCAACGCCGTCGACCTGCCCGGGCATGGGGCGATCACGCGGGTGCCTGCACAAGAGATGCGCCCGGACAGCGACCTTGGGGCGCGGTTGGTGGTGGCGCATGTGGGCGATTTGTCGCAGGATGAGGTCGCGCGCGCCTTGGCGCGGGGGGCCGAGACGGCGCGCGGGATGCAGGCCGCTGGCCTGATCCGGGCGGCGGCGCTGGTGTTGCGGGGGCAGGTGCAAACCGTTGGCACAGAAGAATTTATCGGGATGAGGGAGAATGCACATGCCTGATGTCGTGGTGCGAAAGACGATCAAAAGCCTTGAGGAAATCTGGCACGAGGGCGGGCCTCGGGCGCAAAAACCCTATCGCCGGGCGTGGATGCTGGCGGTGATCAAGAATCCCTACGCCGGGCGCTATGAGCCGGACATCCAGCCGTTCATCGACGATCTGCGCCCGCTGGGACTGCAGATGGCGGGGGAACTGATCGAGATGCTGGGCGGCAAGGAGAACGTGCAGGGCTATGGCAAGGGCGCCATTGTCGGCGCCGATGGCGAGGTCGAGCATGGCGCGCTGTGGCATGCGCCGGGGGGTTATGCGATGCGCGAATTGCTAGGCGCTGAGGCGTCGAAGGCGATCGTGCCGAGCACCAAGAAACTGGGCGGGGTCGGCGCACGGCTGGATGTGCCGGTGACGCATGTGATGGCGTCCTACGTGCGCAGCCATTTCGACGCCATCGAGGTGGGCTGCAACGATGCGCCCAAGGCCGACGAGATCGCGCTGGCGCTGGTGATGACGGATGGGCCACGGGTGCATTCGCGCAGTGGCGGTTTGGATGCGGGTGATATCAAGGGCGAGGATGGGCTGAGATGAGCGCGGAAATACGCAAACTGGTGGTCACAGTCGAGGAAACCCGGCGCGAGATGGGGCGGGAAATCTCGCCGCCCACGCGCAAGGCGGTGGCTGTGGCGGTGATCGCGAACCCCTTTGCGGGGCGGTATGAAGAGGACCTGACGCCGCTGATGGAGATCGGGGCGGAACTGGGTGGCCTGCTGGGCGAAAAATGCGTGGCGGCCTTGGGCATCAAGCCCGAAGAGGCCGAAAGCTATGGCAAATCGGCCATGGTGGGCGAGGCGGGCGAATTGGAGCACGCCGCCGCGATCCTGCATCCGAAATTGGGTGCGCCGCTCAGGAAGGCGGTTGAGAAGGGGGCGGCGCTGGTGCCGAGCTCGAAAAAGATGGGCAGCCCGGGGCAGGTTCTGGATGTGCCTCTGGGGCACAAGGATGCGGCTTACGTGCGCAGCCATTTCGACGGCATCGAAGTGATGCTGAACGATGCGCCGCGCGCCGGTGAGATCATGGTCGCCGTGGCCGTGACGGACAGCGGGCGGCCCTTGCCGCGCGTTGGTGGCCTGACGGCGGACGAGGCCGAGGGCGAGGATGGATTGAGGTGAATGAGACAGCCGCGCCAACACGTTGAACGACGCGGCGGCGCGGGCGGTTTGGGGGCCGATTTTCCCCTAGAAAAACGAAATATAACAAGAACATAATTCAACAGGACTGCACATGAACAGGGAGATGTCGAGATGCAGACGATGAGACGGAAAATTCTTGGGGCGATGGCCGCCCTGCCGATGCTGGGCCTGCTGCCCGGCGTGGCGAGCGCGCAGGACAAGATCATCCTGGGCGAGATCAACAGCTATACCCGCCTGCCGGCCTTTACCGAGCCCTACAAGAAGGGCTGGGAACTGGCGGTGGAGCAAATCAACGCCGCGGGTGGCGTCAACGGCAAGATGCTGGAAGTGATCAGCCGCGATGACACGGGCGATCCCGCGACGGCGATCCGGATCGCGGAAGAGATGATTTCGAAGGACGGGGCGGTTTTGCTGTTCGGCACGTTCCTGAGCAACATCGGCCTCGCCGTGAGCGATTTCGCCAAGCAGAAAGAGGTTCTGTTCATCGCCTCGGAGCCGCTGACCGATGCGCTGGTGTGGTCGAAGGGGAACAAGTACACCTATCGCCTGCGCCCCTCGACCCACATGCAGGCCGCGATGCTGGCCGAGCAGGCAGCGAAACTGGGCAAGAAGAAATGGGCCACGGTCGCGCCCAACTATGCCTATGGCAAGGATGCGGTGAAGGCGTTCAAGTCCGAGTTGACGAAGCTTCAGCCCGACGTGGAATTCGTCGCCGAGCAATGGCCTCCGGTGTTCAAGATCGACGCGGGCAGCACGGTGCGCGCGCTGGAATCGGCCAAGCCCGACGCGATCTATAACGTGACCTTCGGTGGCGATCTGGCCAAGTTCGTGCGCGAAGGCTCGCTGCGCTACCTGTTCGAGGATCGGGCGGTTGTTTCGCTTTTGAGCGGGGAGCCGGAATACCTTGATCCGCTGGGCAAGGAAGCGCCCGAGGGCTGGATCGTGACCGGCTATCCGGCGGCACAGATCGACACGCCAGAGCACAAGGCCTTTGCCGAAGCCTATCAGGCGAAATGGGGCGAGATGCCGAAGACCGGCTCGATCGTTGGTTATAACTCGGTTCTGTCGATCAAGGCGGCGCTGGAAAAG
Organism: Rhodalgimonas zhirmunskyi; assembly: GCA_030848925.1. Taxonomy (GTDB): domain Bacteria; phylum Pseudomonadota; class Alphaproteobacteria; order Rhodobacterales; family Rhodobacteraceae; genus Rhodalgimonas; species Rhodalgimonas zhirmunskyi. The sequence continues at coordinate 219,494 of JANFFA010000003.1, read as the reverse complement.
GCGGGCAGCACAGACACCGACGCGCTTCTGGCCGCGATGGAGGGGCTTGAAGTGCCGACATCGCCGACCGGACCGTTCATGTTCCGGGCTGCCGATCACCAGTCGACCATGGGGGCCTATGTCGGCAAGACGACCGTTGCGGATGGCACCCCGGCGATGACCGACTGGGCCTATGCCGACGGGGCGAAGTACCTGCCGTCGGAAGAAGAGGCCGCCAAGCTGCGCCCGGCGGAATAAGCCGCAATATCATCCGGGGCGGCATGGGCGGCCCCGGATTTCCTACAAAAATGACAAATGCTTCTTGGGGGCAGACGGGGACATGGGATTTTACCTTGCGCAATTGCTGACGGGGCTGGCGAATGCTTCTTCGCTTTTCCTGATCGCCTGTGGGCTTTCGATCATCTTCGGAGTCACGCGGATCGTGAATTTCGCCCATGGCTCGTTCTACATGGTGGGGGCTTACCTGGCCTATAGCCTTGTGACGTGGATGGACGGCGGGATTTTCGGGTTCTGGCTGTCGCTTCTGGTGGCGGCGCTGATCGTCGGGGTTCTGGGCCTGATCGTCGAGGTGACGATCCTGCGGCGGATCTATCATGCGCCGGAACTGTTCCAACTGGTGGCGACATTCGGTGTCGTGCTGATCGTGCAGGATGCGGCGCTGGCGATCTGGGGCGCGGAGGACCTTTTGGGCCCGCGTGCGCCGGGGCTTGCCCGGGCGGTGCGCATCTTGGGTGAGCCGATCCCCGAATATGACCTTGCGCTGATCGTGATCGGGCCGCTGGTTTTGGGCGCGATCTGGCTTTTGTTTCATCGCACGCGCTGGGGCATTCTGGTGCGCGCGGCGACGCAGGACCGCGAGATGGTGGATGCGCTGGGCGTCAACCAGCGCTGGTTGTTCTCGGCCGTTTTTGTCCTCGGCTCGGCCTTGGCCGGGCTGGGTGGCGCGTTGCAGATCCCGCGCGAGGCGGTGAGCCTTCAGATGGATTTGAGCGTAATCGGCGAGGCCTTCGTCGTGGTGGTGATCGGAGGCATGGGCAGCGTTTCGGGGGCCTTCGTGGCGGCGGTGCTGATCTCGGTCCTGAATGCGTTTGCGATCCTGATTTTCCCGCAGATTTCCATCGTGTTGCCCTTCGTCGTGATGGCGGTGGTGCTGATCGTGCGGCCCTATGGCCTGTTCGGGCGTCCCGGCAGCGAGGCAGGCGGCGCGGAAGAGCCGGAGCAGCCCTTGCGCCTGATGTCGCGGCGCGGTGCGATGGTGCTGGCGGCGTTCGTTCTGATCCTTGCGGCGTCACCGGCGGTGACGGGGGATTTCACCTCGATCCTGTTGGTGGATGTGATGGTGGCGATGCTGTTCGCGGTGTCGTTGCATTTCATGATGGGCATCGGTGGCATGGTCAGCTTTGGTCACGCGGCCTATTTCGGCGTCGGGGCTTATGCGGCGGCGATGGGGATGAAATACCTTGGGCTGTCAATGCTGCCCGCTATGGCGCTGGGGCCGGTGGCGGCGGCGGGGGCAGCGTTGTTGTTCGGCTGGTTCTGTGTGCGGCTGTCGGGGGTCTACCTTGCCATGCTGACGCTGGCGGCGGCACAGATCCTGTGGGGTGTGACCTATCAATGGGGCGAGGTGACGGGGGGCGACGATGGCATCCTTGGCATCTGGCCCGCTGGCTGGGCCTCGGGGGACAAGGCGTATTTCTACCTTGCCATGGTGTTGTGCGTGGGGGGGATGTTCCTGCTGCGCAGGATGGCGCATTCGCCCTTCGGCTATGGCCTTCGCGGGGTGCGCGACAGCGCGGTGCGCGCCGAAGCGATCGGGATGGATGTGAAGTTGCACCAGTGGATGGGCTTTACCGTGGCGGGGGCCTTTGCCGGGTTGGCCGGCGTGGTGTTCGTGTTTTCCAAGGGGTCGGTTTTCCCGGATGTCTTGGGGATTTCGCAATCGGTCGATGGTCTGATCATGGTGCTGTTGGGCGGGATTCACGCGCTGGCCGGGCCGATCTTGGGCGCGGGCGTGTTCATCTTGATCGAGGATTGGGTGACGCGGCTGGATTACTGGCGCGTGATCTTTGGCGGGATCATCCTTGTCGTGGTTCTGGTGGCGCCCGATGGCGTGGCCGGAGGCGTGGACCGGCTTCTGAGGGCCGTGGGTATCCGGCGGGGGGATGCGACATGAGGCGTTGCGCGCATGTTTGTCGGCGGAGCGAGGGGCCAGCCCCTCGCGCTCCCCGGGATATTTATCGTCAGATGAAGCAGGGGGGCGGGGCATGAGCGTTCTCGAGGTGCGTGACCTGAGCAAGAGTTTCGGCGGGGTCGAGGCGGTGGCGGATGTGTCGTTTGACCTTGGCGCGGGGGAGTTTTTGGCGCTGATCGGGCCGAACGGGGCAGGCAAGACCACCTGTTTCAACATGCTGAACGGGTATTTGCGGCCCGACCGAGGCTCGGTCAAGTTGGAGGGGCGCGAGTTGGTCGGGCGGCGGCCCCGCGCGATCGTGCGGATGGGGGTGGGGCGGACGTTCCAGATCACCCGGACCTTCCTGTCGATGACAGTGCGCGAGAATGTGCAGATGGCGCTGATTTCGCATCACAAGCGGATGTTCGATTTCTGGAGCCGCGCCGTGCGGATGTACGAGGGCGAGGCGGATGCGCTTCTGGATCTTGTGTCGATGCGCGATCAGGCGGCGCGGCCTTGCAGTGAGTTGGCCTATGGCGACTTGAAACGACTGGAACTGGCGATTGCGCTGGCGCATGAGCCGGCGCTTTTGCTGATGGATGAGCCGACCGCCGGGATGGCGCCGAGCGAGAGGGTGGCGCTGATGGCGCTGACCGGTGAGATCGTGAAATCGCGCGGGGTGAGCGTGCTGTTCACCGAGCATGACATGGACGTGGTGTTTGCCCACGCGCACCGCATTCTGGTGCTGAACCGGGGGCGGCTGATCGCGGAAGGATCGGGCGCGGAGATCAGGGAGAACCCGCTGGTGCAGGAGGTTTACCTTGGTGGCGGCACGGTTTTTGCGGCGGAGGGTGTGTAATGTTGAAGGTTGAGAACCTGACCGCGCGCTATGGGCGGGCGCAGATCCTGAACGGGGTGTCGCTGGAGCTGGGTGGCAACGAGGTGGTGGCGCTGTTGGGGCGCAACGGCGCGGGCAAGAGCACGACGATGAAGTGCATCATGGGGCTGGTGGAGCAGAAGACCGGTGTGATCAGCTATGACGGGGCCGACCTGATGCGCCTGCCGCCGCATATGATTTGCCGCGCGGGGATCGGATATGTGCCGGAAGAGCGGCGGATTTTTCCCGAACTGACGGTGGCGGAGAACCTTGAAGTGGGCCGCCGCCCCAAGCGGGACGGGGCGCCGGAATGGACATTGGCGCATCTGTTCGAGCTGTTTCCCAACCTTGCCGAGCGGCAGGGCAACCTTGGCAAGCAATTGTCGGGCGGCGAGCAGCAGATGCTGACCATCGCGCGCACGTTGATGGGCAACCCGAGTGCGGTTTTGCTGGATGAGCCGAGCGAGGGGATCGCGCCGGTGATCGTGGAGCAGATGGCGCGGGTGATCGCCGAGTTGAAGGCCGAGGGGCTTTCGGTGCTGATTTCCGAGCAGAACCTGTATTTCGCACGTGCCGTGGCCGACCGGGCGATCATCATCGAGAAGGGCGCGCTGCGGTACGAGGGCAGTTTTGCCGATCTGGACGCGCATCCCGAGGTGAGCCAGCAATATCTGGCGGTCTGACGCGCGACGCGTTAGAACCTGAAGTCATGGCAAAAGATGAATATATCCTCGACGAACAGGTCGGCTATCTGTTGCGGCTGGCGTCGCAGCGCCATGCCGCGATTTTCCAGGCGATGTCGCCCGAGGCGCTGACGGCGATGCAATTCGCGGCGCTGATCCGGCTGGGCGAGCATGGCGAGTTGTCGCAGAACCGGCTGGGCCGGTTGGCGGCGATGGACGTGGCCACGATCAAGGGCGTGGTCGACCGGCTGCGCCAGAAGGATCTGGTCGAGGTGTCGCCCGACCCGGATGACCGCCGCCGCATGTTGATCCGGCTGAGCGCGAGCGCGCGCGCGATGCTGAACGACCTGCACGCGTCGGGCCGCGAGATCACCACCGAGACATTGGCACCGCTTTCACCAGAAGAACGCGCGCAATTTCTGGGCCTGCTGCGCAGGTTGACCTGAGCATTCCCGTCGGATCGGTCGATATCGAGATATCTGAGGCGGCTTGCACAACGCTTACTCGCGGCGGATATTGGTGGAGCGGGTACTGAAACCCGTTTCACCGGAGAGGTGCCGCTGCGTTGGCGCCCCTGAAATCCGGCAGCAAGGAGAGCCCGCAATGGCACAAACCCCCGCCCGCCCCTATACCCGCGCCCAGATCATGCTGCATTGGCTTATCTTAGCGCTGATTGTGGTGCAATTTGTATCGTCGGATGGCATGTCGGCCGCTTGGCGTCAGCTGGGTCGGGGCGCAGAGCCCGACCTGTCGCTGTTGTTCTGGGTTCATCTCGTGATGGGGAGTGTGATTCTCGGGCTGGTCGTGATCCGGATTGGTCTGCGGCTGCGCCATGGGGCGCCCGCGTTGCCCGAGGATGAGCCGCCCGCGCTGCAATGGATTGCCCGGCTTACCCATCTGGGGCTTTATGCTTTGATGCTGGCGATGCCGGTCAGCGGGTTGGTGGCGTGGTATGGCGGTGTGCGCGCGGCGGGTGATGCGCACGAGGTGCTCAAGGCGCTGCTGCTTGTGCTGATCGGGCTGCATATCGCCGGGGCGCTTTACCAGCAGTTCGTGCTGAAAACCAACATCATGGCCCGGATGAAGCGGCCGGGTTGAACCGGCTTGATGATTACATCCTGCGCGGCCCCCTATCCCTGTTGAAATGGGCGATGCATCATCTGACGCAGATCAAGGACAAATTTTCGTGAGGACGGCAATCTCTCGCGTGATTTGAGGTTCTTGTGAAAGGGAAAAACTATGTTTCGACTGGCTATGGTGGTTCACGTCTTCCTTGGGGCAACGCTTGCCGGGTCGGCGATGGTCGTGGCTTTGACGATGGGGTATGACACGCTTAACCCGCTGCTGATTTCGGCGCTGGTGGGCTACCTGATCTCGATCCCGGCCAGCTGGTATGTGGCCAAGCAGATCGCGAACCTTTGACAGAAAACCGCCGCGCTTGGGTGGGGCGTTCAGGCCTGAGACAGCCAAGCGCGCAGGGCGGCCTCGAATTCGCGGGGCTTGTCGGCGTGTAGCCAGTGGCCCGCGCCCGAGAGCTTGACGAAGCGCGCCTTGGGAAAGAGCGCGGCGATCCGGGGGCGATGTTCGGGCGTGACGTAGTCCGAATTCGCGCCGGTCAGGAACAGCGTGGGGCCGCCGAAGTGCGTGTCGAACTCGGGAAAGCCGAGGATCGCATCCATATCCCGTGCGAGCGCCTCGAAATTGAGGCGCCATCGCTTTTCGCGCACATCGAGCGATTGCAGGAAGAACGGCACCAGCGCCGGATCCTCGACCAGTTTCGAGAGCGCCTCGGCGGCGTCTGCGCGGGTGTCGACCTGTGACAGGTCGAGCGCCTGCATCGCCTCGACATTGTGCATCTGGCTGTGGGAATAGGCGACCGGCGCGATATCGGCGACGATCAGGCGGTTGACCAGATCGGGCCGGGAGAGCGCAAGCGCCATTGCCGCCTTGCCGCCCATCGAATGGCCCAGCACATCGACCGGGCCGCCATGGGCTTCAATCACCTCGGCCAGATCCTGTGCCATATCTTCGTAGCGCTGCCGTTCAAACCGGGGCGAGGCGCCGTGGTTGCGCATGTCGACGGCGATTACCTGTCGGGTGTCGGAAAGGCGCTTTGCGATCACACCCCAGTTGCGGCCCGAGCCGAACAGCCCGTGGGCGATCAGCAGGGCGGGTTCATCTGTGGGCTGGCCGTGAAGAATGGTGTTGAGCATGGGCTATGGATAGCGCGCGGCGTGGGCGGGGACCAGAGGGATGCTTCGCCTTCCCGGCATCTTTCCTTTCCCGGGGCGGACGCGGTATGGAGGGGGCATGGGTGAGTCTGTGGATAAACTGGGGCGGCGCGTTGACGGGTTGAAGGACCTGATGGCGCAAAAGCTGGGCTCTGTCGGGAAGCGCGGCGATCTGGCGGCGCGGGCGAAACGCGCCGGGCGGATGTTGCCGCGTGCGGCGCGCCGCGATGCGCAGACGATTGCCGAGGCACAGGCGATGGCCGCGCATCCCAAGCTGCGCCGACGGCTCGACCCCAAGGCGCTGCGCCGGGCCGAGGCACGGTTGCGCCATACGCTGGGCGCGATCGATCCGCAGGATCGGCGTCGGGGCTATTGGTTGGGCATTGCCACGGGGCTGGTGTTCAACTTCATGATCCTTGGCGCGGTGATCTTGGGCGTTCTTGCGTGGCGCGGCTATCTCTGACGCGGTCTCAGCCGTTGACGCAATGAAAAAGGCCGGCCCCGAGAGGCCGGCCTTTTCATGTCCTGATGCTGTGCTCAGCGCACGTAGGCGTCGCGGAAACCAGCCTGGCGGGCCTTGGACAGGGCCGCGCCGATCTGATCCGACGGGAACGGGCCCGCCATCACGAGGCGATAGCGCTTGCCGCCCTTGACCAACGTGCCCATGCGCGCGGGAAGGCCCATGCCCTGAAGCCGGGCGGCGGCCTTGCGGGCGTTCTGTTCGACGCCGAACATGCCGACCTGCACATAGCGGCCCTTGGCGGCTGCCTTGGGCGCGGAGCGCGTGTTCGAGGCCACTTTCGGCTGTGCTGCAGGGGCCTTGGCCTTGGTCGAGACGCGGGCGCGCTGCACCTTCTTGACCTTGCCGCTGGCGTTGGCGCGGGCGATGTACTTGTCCGCATTGGCCAGAACCGTCGCTTCGTTCTTGGTCGAGACGTTGTAGCCGGCGGCGCGCATCTCGTCGTAGCTGTAATACGGATACTTCAGCCCGGGATAGAGATGCGTGACGACAAGGCCGCTGTCGCGCACGTAAAGCTTGCGCGGAACGGTCCGGGTCCAAGCGAGGTTGCTTTGCATGATGCCGCGCTTCGTGACATGCGCGCGCTTCTTGTTCAGGCGGTCGTCATCCCATGCCTTGCGATAGCCCGACGGGACCGGATCGGCGAGGCGATTGCGCTGCTGCTGAACCCAGACATGCTTGGGCACGAGGCGGGTGTTGGGGCCAACCTGATCGAGTGTCACGGTGCGCGGCGTGCCCACCGGGGCGACGATCGTCATCGGCACCGGCGCGGATTTCCGCGAGGTCGGCGGAACTTGCTGGACCTCGCGCACGACGCGGCGTTGAACGACCACCTGCTGGCCACCGCGCATCACAGTGACGGGTTGGCGATCGACGGTTGTCACGCTGGCGTAGCTGCCCTGTTGCGGACCGCACCGCACCGGCAGTCCGTCGGTCGAGCGCCCGGCGTAATACCGGCTAACACCGCTCACGTTGGGACAAGTGGTCACCTCGGTCGGGCGATAGGCCTGACGGGCGGTGCCCCGGGTTTCGCGTGTGACGGGTTTGGGCGCGGCGGCGACCACGACAGGCTTGGTCACCGGGGTTTGGGCGGCAGGTTTTACAGCGACGGGTTTTACAGAGCCGGGCGCCTTTTGCACCTGACGCTTGATCACCTTCTGTGGCAGGGGCTTGGCGACCGTGCGCGGCGCGGCCTTGGCCACTGTTTTCGGCTTGGGCTTTGCTACGGTCTTTGGCGCGGCCTTGGCCACTTGCTGTGGTTTGGCGACCGGTTTTGCGACGACCTTGGGCTTGGCTGCGGGCCGGGTTGCCGTTTCGGCGGGCGCGATCACCGGGGCCGAAGCGGTGCGGCTGGCATCGGGTGTCGGCGTTGGCGCCTTGGCAAAGGTCGGCTGGTAGCCGCAGAGCACGTTGCGGTCACGATTGACGCGCGGCACCCAATTTACCATGCCGTCGATCCCGGCGCGAATATAGACGCAGCCGCGGCTGTCGACATATTGTTTGCCTTTGAAGGACGCTGGCGGAAACTCGGCCGGAATTTCGGCTAGTTTCAAGGATTTGGCCTGAACCGACATGATGCCGCTCGACGCCATGATCAAACTGATCGCAATAATTCTCGTAATTTTCATGTCTTGCCCCCACAAGATGTTGTGCCAAATTTGCACGATCCTGTGGGGGAGTAAAGATTGTTTCCGTTAACGTGCCCTAAATACGCGAGATTTATTTTGTCCCGAACATCCTGTCACCGGCATCGCCGAGGCCGGGCACGATATAGCCCTTTTCGTTCAGGTGATCGTCCAGCGCGGCGGTGATGATCGGCACATCGGGGTGGGCTTCTTTCATCCGGGCGACGCCTTCGGGTGCGGCCAGAAGGCAGAGGAAGCGGATATTCGTCGCCCCCGCCTGTTTCAGCCGGTCGATCGCCGCGGCCGAGCTGTTGCCGGTGGCCAGCATCGGATCGACCGCGATCACCAGCCGTTTGCCCAGCTGGTCGGGCACCTTGAAGTAATATTCAACCGGTTGCAGCGTTTCTTCGTCGCGGTAGAGCCCGACGAAGCCGACACGCGCCGAGGGGATCAGTTCGAGCATCCCGTCAAGAAGGCCGTTGCCCGCGCGCAGGATCGAGATCAGCGCCAGCTTGCGCCCGGCAATGACCGGCGCGTCCATTTCGCACAGCGGGGTGTCGATGCTTTTCGTGGTCATCGGCAGTTCGCGGGTGACCTCGTAGGCGAGCAGCAAAGAAATCTCGCGCAGCAATTGGCGGAACACGGCGGTCGAGGTTTGCTTTTCGCGCATGAGCGAAAGCTTGTGCTGCACAAGCGGGTGATCGACGATTGTAAGGTGGTCTGTCATGGCAACTCCAGTTTCTTGCGCAGCTTTGTCTTGGTCTCGTCGTCACAGAAGGCGGCGGCGAGGGCGGTTTCGTTGATCTCTGAGAAATCGGTCTCTGTCCAGCCAAAGGCGCGGGAAAGTTCCTCGTATTCGCGGGTAAGGCTGGTGTGAAAGAATGGCGGATCGTCGGTCGAGACGGTGATTTTGAGGCCCGCGTCGCGCAGACGCGCGATGGGGTGGGCAGTGAATGAGGGGAACAGCCCAAGCGCGACGTTGGAGCCGGGGCAGATTTCCAGCGTGATGTCGTTTTCCAGCAGGGTGTCGATCAGGGCGTGATCGCGAAAGCAGCCCACGCCATGGCCGATCCGGGTGGGGCGCAGATCGCGCAGGGTTTCGCGGATGCTCTCGGGCCCGCCCCATTCACCCGCGTGCGAGGTTATCTCAAGCCCGGCTTCGCGGGCGCAATCGAAGGCCCATGCGTAATCGCCGGCATGGCCCACGGTTTCATCGCCGCCCATGCCGAAGCCGCGGATGAAATCGCCCGCCGTTTCAGCGGCGCACAGCGCGATGGGTTTGGCCGCTTCCGGGCCGAAATGGCGAATGCAGGTGACGATGCCCTTGTGGATGATGCCTGTGTCGCGCTCGGCCTCGCGGCTGGCCTCTTCGATTTCGGCGAGGTAGTCGCGCCATGCATGAACGTCGCCACCGCCGCAGAAATCGGGCGAGAGGAAGCTTTCGACATAGATCGCGCCCTGATCGGCGCAATTTTCCAGCACGGCGCGGGTCAGGCGGCCATAATCTCGCGGGCTGGTCAAAACCGAGGTCGCGGCCTCGTACACTTTGAGGAACTGCGGGAAATCCTTGAAGGCATAGGCACCACGCTCGTCAAAAGCGCCGGAAATGTCGGTGTGCTTTTCCTTCGCGATGTCGCGGATCAGGGCAGGCGGCGCGGCCCCTTCCAGGTGCAGGTGCAATTCGATCTTGGGCAGTTCACGAAAGCTCATATCCGGGCCTTTCCGGTGCCGCGTTCGGTGAGGCCCAGATGCGCGGCGATAGTCGCGGCAACATCGGCAAAGGCGATATGGCCCAGAGATTTGCCCTGCGATGTTGCCTGTGGTCCGGTGCCCGCGCCGTAGATCAGAACCGGCACACGTTCGCGGGTGTGATCGGTGCCGACCCATGTGGGATCGTTGCCGTGATCGGCGGTGATGACCAGAAGATCGCCCTCGCGCATCCGGGGCAGGAGTTTGGCGAGTTCGCCGTCGATCCATTCAAGCGCCCGGGCATAGCCCGCAACATCGCGGCGGTGGCCGTATTTGCTGTCGAATTCGACAAGGTTGGCGAAGGTGAGGCTGCCGTCTTCGGCCTCGTCCACTAAACGATGAAGGTGCTGCATCAGGGCCGCGTCTGAGCCTTTCACCACGTCGGTGATGCCGCGCATCGAGAAGATGTCGCCGATCTTGCCCACCGCGTGGGTGACGCGGCCCGCACCATGCGCCCAGTCAAGCAGGGTCGGCGCGGGCGGGGCGATGGCGAAATCGCGGCGGTTGGCGGTGCGGGTGAAGGCGCCGTTTTCGCCCACGAAAGGCCGGGCGATGACGCGGCCCACCTTCATGGCATGCACATGCGGGGCGATGTCGCGGCACAGCGTGAGCAGGCGGTCGAGGCCGAAATGCTCCTCATGCGCGGCGATCTGCAAGACGCTGTCGGCAGAGGTGTAGATGATTGGCCAGCCGGTTTCGACGTGGCGCTGACCGAGGGCGTCCAGCACATCGGTGCCCGAGGCATGTGCATTGCACAGCGTGCCGTCCGTACCCGCGGTTTTCGCGATCAGAGCCATCAGGTCGGGCGGGAAAGCCGGGTCGGTATCGGGGAAGGTGTGCCATTCCCACGGCACCGGAACGCCCGCCAGTTCCCAGTGGCCGGTGGGCGTGTCCTTGCCCGGTGAGGATTCGGTCGCGGCAGCGTAGCGGCCCAGCGTGGGCGCGGGCAGGTCGGGCACCGCCCCCGAGGCGAGGCGACAGGCCGCGCCGATGCCCAGCGCCGCGAGTGTTGGGATGTCGAGCGGGCCTTGGCGGCCCTCGTCGGCCTTTCCGGCGGCGCAGCGCGCGGCGATATGGGCCAGCGTGTTGGAGCCGGTGTCGGGGACTTTTCCGTTGAAGAAGCGGCCCGCATCGGGCGCACCGCCGATGCCGACACTATCGAGCACGATAAGGAAAGCGCGGGTCATTGGGCTGTTCTCCTTTGCGCAAGTGGTCGTCCGTTTTGCCGGATCGGCCTTTTTCAGCGGGCGTCGCCGTGGGTGGGGCGTATGCGCCGGGTGATCCAGAGGCGGCGCGTTGCGCTCAACGACCGGACTCTTCGATCAACGCCCCCACGTTCGGCGCCTTGGCTCCAATCTCTATCGCTGCCAGCACCTCTTGCACAGCCCGGTTCGCCACCCCTTCGCGTGCGGCGTGAACCCGGGCCAGCGGCTGGCCCTTTTCGACCCGCGTGCCCAGCGGCAACAGGTCCGACAGGCCGACCGCCGGGTCGACCTCATCACTTTCGATCATCCGCCCGCCGCCAAGGCCGACGACACACAGCCCCAGCGCCTCGCCCTCATAGGCGGCGATGTAGCCTGCCTTGGGGGCGGGCACTTCGCGGATCACGGTGGCTTCGGGCAGGAAGCGCGCCCAGTTGTCGACAAAGCCGAGCGGCCCGCCCTGGGCGGCGACCATGCGGCCGAACGCCTCGGCCGCCGCGCCCGAGGTGAGCGCGGCCCGGATCGCCTTGTCCCCGGCGTCGCGGTTGTCCTGTAGCCCGGCATCGGCCAGCAATACGCCCCCGAGTGCGGCCACCAGATCGATCATGCGGGGGGCCTTTGCCTCACCCGTGAGGATGCGCATCACCTCGGCCACCTCAAGCGCGTTGCCGAGCGAGGGCACCAGCGGCTGGTTCATATCGGTGACCAGCGCCGAAGTGGGGCAGCCGGCGGCATTGGCCGTGGTGGTGAGGGCGGTGGCCAGCGCGTGTGCCTCTTCGCGGGTTTTCATGAAGGCGCCGCTGCCCCATTTCACATCCAGCACAAGCCCCTGAAGCCCTGCGGCAAGCTTCTTGGACAGGATCGAGGCGGTGATCAGGGTGATGCTTTCAACCGTCGCGGTCACATCGCGGATGGCATAGAGGCGCTTGTCGGCGGGGGCGATCCGGGCCGAGGCGGCGATGATGGCGGCGCCCGCTTCGGCAACGACATGGCGGAACTGCCGCTCGCTCATCTCGGTGCGGAAGCCGGGGATCGCGTCGAGCTTGTCGAGCGTGCCGCCGGTATGGCCAAGGCCGCGCCCCGAGATCATCGGCACGCGCGCGCCGCAGGCCACCAGCGCAGGCGCAAGGATAAGCGAGGTGCAATCGCCCACGCCGCCGGTGGAATGCTTGTCGAGCACGGGTGCGCCAGCGGGCCAGCTGAGCACATCGCCGCTGTCGCGCATGCCGAGGGTCAGGGCGACGCGGCTTTCCTCGGACAGGCCCTTGAGCAGCACCGCCATGGCAAAGGCCCCGGCCTGTGCATCGCTGACGCCATGATCGGCCAGACCTTGCGCGAACCATGCCAGATCATCGCGCGAGGGCGTTTTCCCGTCGCGGATGGCGGCGATGATATGGCGGGCGTCGCTCATGCGCTGCCCTCGGTCATGTCGCTTTCACCGAAGGCCCCGGGCAAGAGGTTGGCCACGGTGGTGTGAAGCTCTTTGCCGGCGATCGTGGCCAGCGTGACGGGCACATGGCCCGCGCCGAATTCGGCCAGTTTCTGACGGCAACCGCCGCAGGGCGGCACGGGGCGGGGGCTGTCGGCGATCACCGCCACTTCGGTCAACTCGGTCTCGCCTGCGGCGATCATGGCGGCGATGGCGCCCGCCTCGGCGCAGGTGCCTTCGGGGTAGGCGGCGTTTTCGACGTTGCACCCGGCATAGATCGCGCCGGACGCGCCGCGCACGGCGGCCCCGACCTTGAACTGCGAATAGGGGGCGTAGGCGTTTTCGCGCACGGCGCGGGCTTGATCCAGAAGGCTCATTGGTGGGTCTCCGTCTTGAAGCTGCCGGGCAGGGCCACTTCGAGCAGTTGCAGGTCGGGCGCGGGGGCGGACAGGCGGGTTTTCATGTGCTTGGGGATAACGAAAGCATCGCCCTTTTCAAGGGCCTGCGTCGGGCGGCCCTCGGCCTCGAGCGTGACGGCGCCTTGCATCACATAGGTAAACAGGATGTCGGTGTGGTGGCTGGTCCAGTGCGGTTCGCCCTTGGCCGGACGGTGGACGATGACCGAGGCAACGCCCTTGGTGTTGGCGTTGATCGTGGTGTCGCGGCTTTCAAACCCCGGCAGGCGCGAGGGCTGCCATGTCGCCCCCTTGGCAAGGTTGTGCACGAAACGCTGGCCCTGCCATTCGCGCTCGGGGCGATGGTGGGGCGTGGGCAGGTCCATGTCATGGTCGATCTCGGTCACATGTTCGGCGGGGACGCCGATTTCGATCACCTCGAGATCGGGGCCGGACTGCACGACGCGGTGGCGGATCTCGGGCGGCTGGATGAAGCAATCCCCGGCCTCGATCCGGAGCAATCCGCCCTGATCCTCGTAAAGCACATCGACCCAGCCCGAGACGCAGAAAATCAGCTGAAACCCGACCTTGTGGTAATGCACCATGTCGGGCACCGGGCCCGCATCGGGAATGCGGATGTGCGAGGCGATCATCGAGCCGCCAAGGCGATCGGGCACAAGATCACGATAGTGCATCCCGGCGCGGCCCACGATCCACGGCGCGCCATCGGCCAGCCGGGCGGTGGTGAAGCGGGTTTGCGGATCGGGCAGGTGCAGCGGCGGGTTCAGTTCTTCGATCTCGATTCGGGTGCCGTTGGGGGCGGTCAGGCGGCGCTGACCATCCGCGATGGCATCGGGCGCATCGGTGAGCAGGCGGATCGTGCCGGGGGCTTCGGGGGCGTCCTTTTCGATCCGCAGGCGCAGGCCGTGGCCGGAAAACGTGGCGATGCGGGGATCGTCGGCGGGAAAGATCATGTCCATCCGCATGCCGAGCGTCTTGGTATAAAAGGGAATATCGTCGCGCAGCTCTTGCGTGGGCAGGCGGATTTCGGCTCTGGTCTCGGTCATGGTGGCCCCCTCTGGCGGTCAAGTTTGGAGGGGGGCGGGAGGATTTGCAAGCTGGCGCTGCGTCGGCGGGGGCGGTCGGGCCGGGATGGCGTGCGGGACTGCGCTTGCCACGCGGAGGGCAGGTGATCGGCCGCGGGCCAGTCGACAGCCACTTCCCCCTGCTGAAATTATAGTTTAAGGCTAAACTACCTCAATTCCCGGGAGGAGCCCCCATGTCGACCGATCCGCAAGACCCATCGCGCAAACGCGAGGTGCTGCGCGAAGCGGCGCTGTTCTATCACGCCCATCCCAAGCCCGGTAAGCTTGAGATTCGCGCCACCAAACCGCTGGCAAACGGGCGCGACCTTTCGCGTGCCTATTCGCCGGGCGTGGCCGAGGCGAGCCTCGAGATCAAGGCCGATCCGGCCAATGCGGCGCTTTACACCTCGCGGGCGAACCTTGTGGGGGTGGTGTCGAACGGAACGGCGGTGCTGGGCCTTGGCAATATCGGTGCGCTGGCCTCGAAGCCGGTGATGGAAGGCAAGGCGGTTCTGTTCAAGACCTTCGCCGGGATCGACTGTTTCGACATCGAGGTGAACGAATCCGATCCCGAGCGGCTGGCCGATATCGTCTGTTCGCTGGAGCCGACCTTTGGCGCGATCAACCTTGAAGACATCAAGGCGCCGGATTGCTTCATCGTGGAAAAGCTGTGCCGCGAGCGGATGAACATCCCGGTGTTTCACGACGACCAGCACGGCACCGCCATCGTGGTGGGGGCGGCGGCGACCAATGCGCTGCATGTCGCGGGCAAGCGGTTTGACGAGATCAAGATTGTCAGCACCGGCGGTGGCGCGGCGGGGATTGCCTGTCTCAACATGCTGCTGAAACTGGGCGTGAAGCGCGAAAACGTCTGGCTGTGCGATATTCACGGGCTGGTCTATGAGGGCCGCGAGGTGGACATGAACCCGCAAAAGGCGGCCTATGCGCAGGCTAGCGACAAGCGCACGCTGGACGAGGTGATCGACGGGGCGGACATGTTCCTTGGCCTGTCGGGGCCGGGGGTGCTGAGCGCCGAAATGGTGCAGAAGATGTGCGACAAGCCGATCATCTTTGCGCTGGCAAACCCCACGCCCGAGATCCTTCCCGATGAGGTCAAGGCCGTGACCCCGGACGCGATCATTGCCACCGGGCGCAGCGATTATCCCAATCAGGTCAACAACGTGCTGTGTTTTCCGTTCATCTTTCGTGGCGCGCTTGACGTGGGCGCGACCGAGATCAACGACGAGATGCAGCTGGCCTGTATCGACGGCATCGCCGCGCTGGCACGCGCCACGACAAGCGCCGAGGCGGCGGCGGCTTACCAGGGTGAGCAACTGACCTTCGGGGTCGATTACCTGATCCCCAAGCCGTTCGATCCGCGGTTGTCGGCGATCGTGTCGTCTTCTGTCGCCAAGGCGGCGATGGACAGCGGGGTTGCGACGCGGCCCATCGCGGACCTCAAGGAATATAAGGCGCGCCTGAACCAGCAGGTGTTCAAATCCGCCCTGCTGATGCGCCCGGTGTTCGACGCGGCCCGCACCGCCAGCCGCAAGATCGTGTTCGCCGAGGGCGAGGACGAGCGCGTGTTGCGCGCCGCGCAGGCGATTTTGGAAGAGACCACGGAAACCCCGGTGTTGATCGGGCGGCCCGAGGTGATCGAGAAGCGCTGCCTGCGCGCCGGGCTGAAGATCCGCCCCGGCGAGGATTTCGACATCGTCAACCCGCAGAGCGACCCGCGCTATCGCGACTATTGGCAGAGCTATCACGGCATCATGGCGCGGCGCGGCGTCACGCCCGATATCGCGCGGGCGATCATGCGCACCAACTCTACCGCTATCGGCGCTGTCATGGTGCATCGCGGCGAGGCGGATTCGCTGATCTGCGGCACCTTCGGGGAATTCCGCTGGCACCTGAACTACGTGACGCAGGTTCTGGCCGAGGGCGGCTTGCGCCCGCATGGCGCGCTGAGCCTGATGATCATGGAAGGTGGGCCGCTGTTTATCGCAGATACCCATGTCTATTCCCTGCCCACGCCCGAGCAATTGGCCGAGATCGCCATTGGCGCGGCGCGGCATGTGCGGCGGTTCGGGCTTGAGCCGAAGGTGGCCTTCTGTTCGCAATCGCAATTCGGCAATCAGGGCGAGGGATCGGGCAAGCGCCTGCGCGAGGCGATTGCCATTCTTGACAGCGCGCCGCGCGATTTCCAGTACGAGGGCGAGATGAACGTTGATTCCGCGCTCGACCCCGAGATGCGCGAGCGGCTTTTGCCCGGCGGGCGGCTGGAGGGCACGGCGAACGTCCTGATCTTCGGCTACGGCGACGCGGCTTCGGGGGTGCGCAACATCCTCAAGCAGAAAAGCGGCGGGCTGGAAGTGGGGCCGATCCTGATGGGGATGGGCAACCGGGTGCATATCGTGACCCCGTCGATTACATCGCGCGGCCTTTTGAACATGGCGGCCATCGCGGGCACGCCGGTCGAACATTACGGCTGAAGGTTGGACTGAACCCCTGGCGCGGAACCCGTCTTGTGCCCGCGTCTAGGCGGGATCAGGCGAACAGGACATGGCGGCCGATGCCATAGACGTAGAGCGCCGAAAACAGGATGTTGAGATACTTGAGTTGCGGTTCGGTGTGGAGCCAGCCGCAATAGACCCAAATCAGGCAGAATGGCAGGTTCAACAGCATGGCGGCCAGTTGCCAGCCCTGAACCAGACAGATCGTACTCAGGATACCCAGCACCACGGCAAACCATTTCAACGGCTGCTCGTACGCGGCAAGTCGGAGCAATATCATGTGCGAAGCTTTCGGGAAATCAGCGCCGTTGACCCGGCGATCTGATAGGGTCAGGCTAGCCGATAACGCCGGTTTTTTCAATGTCGGCTGAGTCTCTCGGCTCTGGGTGGGGGTGACGAAAACTTTGCAAACTTCTGGAAAATTTCCAGAAAAAGCAGGAAATACGGCTCCTTTGCAAAACTTTGCATGGTTGTTTTTCTGATTTCTGCAAATTTCTTGCGGTAAACTGACGCTACGTCGTGCAAGGGGCTTGCCCGCCTGTAGGGGCGAGGCGTAACACATCCCTTAGCCGAGGAGGAGTATGCAATGGGATACAAGGACGTCTACGCCGCGTGGAAGGCGGACCCCGAAAAGTTCTGGATGGAAGCCGCGGAAGCCATCGACTGGGACGAGAAACCGTCGAAGGCACTTTTCGACAAGGGCGACAATCTTTACGAATGGTTCGCCGATGCCAAGTGCAACACCTGCTGGAACGCGGTCGACCGCCATGTCGAGGCAGGCCGGGGCGAACAGACGGCGATCATCTATGACAGCCCGATCACCCACACCAAGCGCGAAATTTCTTATGTCGAGCTGCGCAACCGGGTTGCCACGCTGGCCGGGGCGCTGCGCGCCAAGGGGATCGGAAAGGGCGACCGCGTCATCATCTATATGCCGATGATCGTCGAAGCGCTTGAAGCGATGCTGGCCTGTGCCCGTCTGGGCGCGGTGCATTCGGTGGTGTTCGGCGGGTTCGCCGCGCATGAGCTTGCCGTGCGGATCGACGATGCCAAGCCAAAGGCGATCATCGCAGCCTCTTGCGGGTTGGAGCCGGGCCGGGTGGTGCATTACAAACCACTGCTCGACAATGCGATCGAGCAATCCAGCCACAAGCCCGAGTTTTGCGTCATCTTCCAGCGTGAGCAGGAAGTCGCGACGCTGATCGAAGGGCGCGACGTGAACTGGCACGGGTTCCAATACGGTGTGGAACCGGCCGAATGCGTTCCGGTCGAAGGCAATCATCCATCCTATATCCTTTATACCAGCGGCACGACGGGCCAGCCCAAGGGCGTGATCCGTCATACCGCCGGGCAGCTTGTTGCGCTGAACTGGACGATGAAGAACATCTATAACGTCGATCCGGGCGATGTGTTCTGGGCGGCGTCGGATGTGGGCTGGGTCGTGGGGCACAGCTATATCGCCTATGCGCCGCTGATCCACGGCAACACCACCATCGTGTTCGAGGGCAAGCCGGTCGGCACGCCCGATGCCGGCACCTTCTGGCGGGTGATTTCCGAGCACAAGGTCAAAAGCTTCTTCACGGCACCGACGGCGTTCCGCGCGGTAAAGCGCGAAGATCCGCAAGGCGAATTCGTGAAGAAATACGATCTGTCCTGTCTCAAGGCCGTTTATCTTGCCGGTGAGCGGGCCGATCCGGACACGATCACATGGGCGCAGAAGCAATTGAACGTGCCGGTGATCGACCACTGGTGGCAGACCGAAACCGGCTGGGCCATCGCAGCGAACCCGCTGGGGATTGAGGCGCTTCCGGTGAAACTCGGCAGCCCTTCGGTGCCGATGCCGGGGTATGAGGTGCATATCCTTGACGAGGGCGGTCACGAGGTGCCCCCCGGCACGCTGGGCGCGATTGCGATCAAGCTGCCCTTGCCGCCGGGCACCCTTCCCAACCTGTGGAATGCCGAGGCGCGGTTCAAGAAAAGCTATCTCGAACATTTCCCGGGTTATTACGAGACCGGCGATGCGGGCATGATCGACGAGGACGGCTACCTTTACATCATGGCGCGCACCGATGACGTGATCAACGTGGCCGGGCACCGCCTGTCCACCGGCGCGATGGAAGAGGTGCTGGCCGGGCATCCGGACGTGGCCGAATGTGCCGTGATCGGCGTGTCGGATACGCTCAAGGGGCAGGCGCCGCTGGGCTTCTTGTGCCTCAACGCCGGGTGCAATCGTCCGCATGACGAGATCGTCAAGGACGTGGTGCGCGACGTGCGCAATCAGATCGGCCCGGTGGCGGCGTTCAAGCTGGCCTGCGTGGTGGACCGCCTGCCCAAGACGCGATCGGGCAAGATCCTGCGCGGGACGATGGTGGCGATTGCCGATGGGGCGGAGTGGAAGATGCCCGCCACGATCGACGATCCGGCCATTCTGGAGGAGATCACCGAGGCGCTGAAGGCGCTGGGCTTCGCCAAGTAAGGCGCATTGGTGGACGAAGTTGAGAGGGCGGCGCTGTTCTGGCGCCGCCCTTCGCGCTTGACCGCGCGGCGCCCATCGGCTTGCCTACCCCCAGATGAGGAGGAGGCCCCAATGAGCACATCGCGCATACCCGGATTGCACAACATGAGTCGCGCCGAGCGGCTGGCCAAGGTCGCCGCCGAGGCGGGGCTTTCCAATGCCGAGGTGGCGCATCTGGTCGAAGCCGGTGCCCATGCGGGCGAATTGGCCGATCACCTGAGCGAGAACGTGATCTCGGTGATGGAAATTCCGCTGGGGGTGGCGACGAACCTGATCGTCGATGGTGAGGACGTGCTGGTGCCGATGGCGAGCGAGGAAAGCTCGGTCATCGCGGCGGTGTGCAATGGCGCGCGGGCCTGTCGCGGGGCCGGGGGCGTGACCTGCGAGGCGGATGATCCCTGCATGATCGCGCAGGTGCAGGTGACGGGGCTGGACGATCTTGCCGCCGCGCGGGCGCTGGTGGCGGGCAAGAAGAACGAAATCGGCGCGCTGTGCGATGGCTGCGATCCGATGCTGGTGTCGCTTGGCGGCGGGTTTCGCGACCTCGAAGTGCGGATCGCGGGGCCGTTTTTGGTGGTGCACCTGTTCGTCGATGTGCGCGATGCGATGGGGGCCAATGCGGTGAACACCATGGCCGAACGGCTGGCACCGCTGCTGGAGGAATGGACCGGCGGCAAGGTGGGGCTGCGTATTCTGTCGAACCTTGCGGATCGGCGGTTGGTGCGGGCGCGCGCGACGTGGCCTGCATCGGAGATCGGGGAGGCGACGGTGGATGGCATCGTGTCGGCCTGGAACTTTGCGCATCACGATCCCTATCGCGCGGCGACGCACAACAAGGGGATCATGAACGGGGTGGCGGCGGTGGCGCTGGCGACCGGAAACGATACCCGCGCGCTTGAGGCCGGGGCGCACGCGTTTGCCGCCACGCGGGGCGCGGCGGGCGGCTATGGCCCGCTGACGCGCTACTGGAAAGAGGGTGGCGACCTTGTGGGCGAGATCGAGATGCCGATGGCCGTGGGCATTGTCGGCGGCGCGACCAAGGCGCACCCAACGGCGCAGGCCTGCCTTGCGATCATGGGGGCGACGGATGCCGCGCGGCTGGCACGGGTCACGGCGGCGGTGGGGCTGATCCAGAACTTCTCGGCGTTGCGGGCGCTGGCGACGGAGGGCATCCAGCGCGGTCACATGGGCCTACATGCGCGCAACGTGGCGATCGTGGCCGGGGCGACCGGAGAAGAGATCGACCGGGTGGCCGCCGAGATGATCCGGCGCGGCACCGTGCGCGAGGACGTGGCGCGCGAGATTCTTGGGTAGCGGCCCTTTTTCCCGGGGGCGTGCGGGGTGGCACCGGCGGGGTCGGGGGCCAGCCCCCGAACCCCCGGAGTAAAAATGAAAGCGGCGATGCGCCCTATTTCTGGAGCGGGGACCAGCTTGGGTCCGAGGCGCCGCCCGGGGTGCGGACCTGTTTCAGGTTCCGCCCGGTGATGTCCACGGTATAGAGGCTCGACTTGCCCTGCGCGCCCTGGGTTTCGCGGGTGAACATGATGACGCGTCCGTTGGGGCTCCAGGTGGGGCCCTCTTCGAGGAAAGAGGCGGTGAGCAGGCGCTCGGCGCTGCCGTCGGTCTTCATCACGCCGATGTGGAAACGACCCTTGGATTGCTTGGTAAAGGCGATCAGGTCACCGCGCGGCGACCAGACGGGCGTGCCGTAGTTCCCTTGCCCTTGGCTGATGCGCACGGCTTCGCCGCCGCTTGCCGGCATGACGTAAAGTTGCCGGGTGCCGGTGCGATCACTTTCGAACACGATGCGGCTGCCATCGGGCGAATAGCTGGGTGCGGTTTCGATCGAAGGGGCAGAGGTGAGACGCGTCTTGGCGCCCGAGGCGATGTCCATCAGGTAGAGATCGGTATTGCCGCCCGCTTCGAGCGAGAACAAAACCTTGCTGCTGTCGGGGCTGAAGCGCGGCGCGAAACTCATCGTGCCGTCTTCGGATTCGAGGACGCGGCGGCCGACATTGGCCACGTCGAGCACGTAGATGCGCGGGAAGCCCGATTCGAAGCTGGTATAAAGCACCCGATCGCCGTTGGGCGAGAAGCGCGGCGCCAGCACGATGTTGCGGCTGTCGGTCAGGTACTGCACGTTGGCGCCGTCGTAATCCATGATCGCGAGGCGTTTCTTGCGGGCGTCTTTTGGCCCGTCTTCCGAGACATAGACGACCCGGCTGTCGAAATAGCCGCCTTCGCCGGTGATGCGTTCGTAAACGGTATCGGCGACCTTGTGCGCCATGCGCCGCCAGCCCGCCGTGGTGCCCGCGAATTGCAGACCCTCGCCCAGTTCTTCGCCCGAGAACACGTCCCAGACGCGGAATTTCACGGTCACGCTTTCCCCTGCGACGCTGACCGCGCCGGTGATCAGGGCGCGCGCATTGATCGCCTTCCAGTCGGCGAATTCGATTGGCGAGGAGAAGCTTGTAACACTGCTGATGAAGGCGGCCTGCGGGATCGAGGCGAACAGCCCGGTGCCATCAAGATCTTCGGTCACCACGCGGCTGATGTCGGCGGCCAGTTGCGTGGCGGCGGCGCCCTCGGGGATGAACGAGGCCACGGCGTAGGACATCGGTTCCTGCACGCCTTCGGTGATCTCGATGCGCAACGGGCCATCCTGTGCGCTTGCGCGCAAGGCCGGGGCGAGGGCGCCAAGAAGCGCCAGACAAAACACGATCCACCTCAAACTCATTGCAGCCTCATCTTTTCCGGATTGAAAACTATATCGATTTCCTGCCAACGGGCATATTTTTCCGCAGGCAGGTCGAACCCTTTGCGCCCCGCCGCGATCACTGCTGTGCGGGCGCGTCGGAAAGCCACGTCGATGGCCGCCTGATCGCCGCCCGTGGCGCTGACCAACTCGGGCGACCCGGCAAGGCGGCCCTCGGGCGTGAGCTGGATCCGCACCACCACCGTTACACTACCCGAGGCGGCGCCCGGGTCCACGTCCCACTCGCCGGAAATGGCGGAAATCAGCCCATTGATCTCGCTGCTGGACAGTTGCGGTGCGCTCGACTGCGCCGCCGTGCCGCCGGGATTGCCCAAGGCCTCGGCCAAAGCGCTGTTGACAGCGCTTTCTGGAACCGTGGTTTCGGTTTGGCTTTCAGCGGTCTGGGCTTGGGGTTGGGCCGCGGGCCGGTTGGGCCGGGTTTTCGGGCGAACGGAAGTGGTAGGCGCGGCGCTAACGGCAGCATTCGCTTCCGGCACGATCTCGGTCACACTTTCCTCGGGGGCGGTGGCCTCTTCGGTGGGGCGCGGGGCCTCACTGGGGGCATCGCTGGTTTCTTCGCGCACCACCTCGTCCGGTTGGGTCTCGGGCTCGGGCGGGGCGGGGACGGGATCGGGCGTGACGCGTTCAACCGGGCGGGCCTGCGGGCGCGCGGCGATCACGGGCGCGGGCGGCGTCGGCTCGGCGGGGGGGACGATGTCGGGAACGCTGTCCTGCACCTCGGCCTCTTGCGGTGGGGTCGGGGTTTCGGGCACGGAATCGGCGGGCGGCGTTTCGGTCTGCTCCGGTTCGGCGGGTCGGACCGGGGGCACCTCTTGGGGTGGGCGCATCGCGGGGGCGGCGGGCGTATCCGCCGGCGGGGTGGGCATGGCCACGTCCGTCACGGTTTCGGGCGCCACCGTGGCGGCGACCATCGCATCGAATTCCTCGCCCGAGATCACGGCCACATTGGTCACGTCGAAGGGCAACGGATCGGCCTTGAACTGGCCGCCGAACAGCAGCCAGCCGATCAGGCCCACATGCCCCACTGCCGATATGACCTGTCCCGTGTTCATCGTGTTTGCGTCGCACCTCTGGCCCGCGCGGGGCGCATCAAGCGATCAGTTGTCCTGATCGAGCTTCGGGCCGCCGGTATCGGTGACCAGCCCGATATTCGAGAACCCGCCGCGGTTGAGCGCGCCCATCACCTGCATCACCTGCTCGTAAGGCACGGCCCCATCGGCACGCAGGAAGACGCGATCACTTTCACGCTCGGCGGCGATGGCGCGCAACTTGCCGACCAGCTCGTCACGCGCCACGGCGCTGCGCTGGATCTGCACGCCGCCATCGGCGGTGATGGTCACGGTGAGCGGCTCTTCGGCCTCGGAGGGCAGCGCGTTGGCGGCGGTCTTTGGCAGTTCGACCTCGACCCCGACGGTCATCAGCGGGGCGGCGACCATGAAGATGATCAGCAGCACCAGCATCACGTCGACGAAGGGCGTGACGTTGATTTCGGCCATGGGCTGGCTGCGGCGTCCGCCGCCGCGCCGCCGCCTGCGGCTGCCGCCGCCCGCGCCGCTTGATTTGATGACACCCGCGCCCATCTCAGCTGTCCAACTGGCGGCTGAGGATGGTCGAGAATTCGTCGGCGAAAGCCTCGTAGCCGGCGATGATGCGGTCGGCATCGGCCGAAAGCTTGTTGTAGAACACCACGGCCGGGATCGCGGCCAAAAGGCCGAGCGCGGTGGCCAGAAGCGCCTCGGCGATGCCGGGGGCGACGACGGCGAGGTTGGTGTTCTGCTGCTGGGCGATCTCGACAAAGGCGTTCATGATGCCCACCACGGTGCCGAACAGGCCGACGAAAGGCGCGGTCGAGCCGACGGTGGCGAGCACCGGCAGACCCTTTTGCAGGCCTTCGCTTTCCTTGGCGATGGCCACGTCCATGCTGCGATCGATCCGGGCCTGAGCACCGGCGATGAATTGCCCGTCGGCACGATGCGAGCGGCGCCATTCTGTCATCCCGGCAGCGAACACCTTTTGCGACTGACCTGCCGGTTCGGGTCCGATCTGCTGGTAGAGTTGATCGAGCGGCTCGCCCGACCAGAAGGCGCGGTCAAACGTCGCCGACTCGCGCCGGGCGCGGCGATAGGTGATCAGCTTCTGAATGATGATCGACCACGACCAGAAAGAGGCGATGACCAGTAGGATCATCACCAGTTTTACGGTGATCGTGGCGCGCGCGAATAGGGCCCACAGGGAGAAATCGATCTCCTGCGCCAGGGCGAGAGTTTGTGTATCCATCTGCCTGCTCGTTACGTTTGGCCGTCTGCTGCGGCTCTTGTTGCGATGTATCGTAGCGGATCGCAAAGGGGAAAGCCAACAAATCCGCGTCACCGCATTGTGAGCGTGGGGCTGAAATGGCGATTTATTGCCGGAAAGGGGCGTTGTCGGCGTCGCTCAGCCCGAACCGGTCAGCACCGAGCGAAGAGTTCAAATGAGGTCAGGCTTGATGAGGTCAGTCCCAATCGGGCAAGCGCACGGGCTTGCCCGCGAGCGTCATGCAGATCACGGTGACCATGGCGCGGAACAACACCTGTTCGCCGCGCTTGACCTCCTGACCCATCACCATGCGCACCGGCTTGCGACTTTCGACCCAGGTCTCGACCGTGAGTTCATCGTCCAGCTTGGCAGGGGCAAGGTAATCGGCCTCGACCCGGCGCACGGCGAAAACAATGCCGTCTTCGTCCTTCATCTTGTTCTGATCTAGGCCAACTTCGCGCACCCATTCGCTGCGCCCGCGTTCGATGTAGCGCAGGTAGTTGGCATAATAGACGATACCGGCCATGTCGGTGTCTTCGTAGTAAACGCGAATGGGAAGTTTATAGATCATGAGGCTTCTTTAACCTGCCGTAGCGCGGGCGGCAATCGCGCGAGTGGGGGCGCTGCCCCCAAGGTGAAAAAATGCTTCGCATTTCGTCACCTTCCCCCCGGGATATTTCAAGTCAGATGAAGTAATGGATCATTAACCAAGTCCGCCTATCATGAGATTACGGTACAGGCGGGGACGCCGATGACCGTGTCAGGTGAAGCCCCGGCAAAAGATCTTGCCAATGATCATGCCGGGGTGGACCTGCACGATCCCCTGCTTCATCTGACCAAAAAATATCCCGGGGGTCCGGGGGCTGGCCCCCGGTCCGGCACCTGCCAACACGCGGCTCAGTTCGGTCGGCGCGCGACGATGAAGCGGCTGGGCGGGCGTTCGGGGTAGAGACCGGTTTCCACGATCTCGAAACCGGCGCGGGTGATGGCCGCGTCATAGTCGGCGATGCGCAGTTTGATGAAGTAGGGCACGCGGCGGGCGAATTGCAGCACGGGCAGGATGGTGCGCAGGGCGAGGCGTATTTTCCAGCTGATCGCGGGATCGCGCAGGCAGATGGTTTTCGAGATGAACAGCCCACCGGGCCGGACCCGGGCAAAGGCTGCCGTGAGGCCCGCGTCGAGATCGGGCAGCAGGTGCATCAGGTTGAAGGCCAGCACGGCATCGAACGGCCCCTCGGGCGCGCTGTCGAGGCTGGCTTCGGTGAAGGTGACGTTTTTAGCGCCTTGCTCGGTGGCGCGGGTGCGAGCGATTTCGATCATCGCCTGCGCGTAATCGGTGGCGGTGATATGCGCCACGCTGGGCGCCAGTTTGAGCGTGGTCGTGCCGGTGCCTGCGCCGAATTCCAGCAGGTGGTCACCGGGCGAAAGATGGGCGCGCACACGGGTGAGCGTGGCCTCGAAGGCCGCTTCGTTGCGGATCGGCGCGGCGGCATATTTCGCGGCCACGCGGTTCCAGAAGTCGGGTTTGCTGATCGGTTGGTTCATCG
Organism: Rhodalgimonas zhirmunskyi; assembly: GCA_030848925.1. Classification (GTDB taxonomy): domain Bacteria; phylum Pseudomonadota; class Alphaproteobacteria; order Rhodobacterales; family Rhodobacteraceae; genus Rhodalgimonas; species Rhodalgimonas zhirmunskyi. The sequence goes on along the minus strand of JANFFA010000003.1, from coordinate 193,882 downwards.
GGCGTCCCTTTGGCGTGCGTTTCCTCCTAAGCGCATGTGCGGGGATTGTCGATTGCGGATCAGGACCGCGCGCCGTAAGCCTTTGGGGCGTAGGACAGGAGGGGGCGGCATGAGTGCAATCGTTGAAATCGAGGGTCTGACCAAGACTTATGACGACGGCTATCAGGCGTTGAAGCCACTGACCCTGAGCATTGAAGAGGGCGAGATTTTGGCCCTGCTTGGCCCCAACGGCGCGGGCAAGACGACGCTGATTTCGCTACTGTGCGGGCTGGTTTCGCCTTCGGGCGGGACGGCGCGCGTGGGCGGGCATGACATTATCCATGACTACCGCGCCGCGCGGCGGCTGATCGGGCTTGTCCCACAAGAGATCGCGCTGGAGCCGTTTCAGAAGGTCTGGGCCTCGGTCCGCTTTACACGGGGCCTGTTCGGCCTGCCGCGCGATGATGCGAAATTGGAAACCATCCTGCGGCGGCTGTCGCTTTGGGAAAAGCGGGCCTCGGAAACCAAGGCGCTTTCGGGTGGGATGAAGCGGCGGGTGCTGATCGCCAAGGCGCTGGCGCATGAGCCGCGGGTGCTGTTTCTCGATGAGCCGACCGCCGGCGTCGACGTGGAGTTGCGTCGCGACATGTGGGAGATCGTGGCCGATCTAAAGGCGCAGGGCGTGACCATCATCCTGACCACCCATTACATCGAAGAGGCCGAGGCGATTGCCGATCGGATCGGCGTGATCAACCGGGGCGAATTGCTGTTGGTCGAGCAGAAGGACGCGCTGATGCGGCGGATGGGGCGCAAGTCGCTGACCATCGAGTTGCGCCAACCGGTCGACGCGCTTCCCGAGGCGCTGGCGGCCTATGACCTGAGCCTGTCGCAAGATCGCAGCCGCGTGACCTATTTCTATGACACCCAAGGCGAAAGCACGGGTATCACCCGGCTGTTGCAGGCGCTGTCGGACGCCGGATTGCACCTGGCCGATCTGGAAACGCGGCAATCGAGCCTTGAAGAGATTTTCGTGGGCCTCGTCGAGGCGGAAGAGGAGGGCGCGGCATGAACTGGCACGGGATTCTGGCAATCTATCGCTATGAAATGGCACGGTTTTTCCGCACCATCATTCAGGGCTTCATTTCGCCTGTCTTGTCGACCTCGCTTTACTTCGTGGTGTTCGGCACGGCGATTGGCAGCCGCATTGACCAGGTGGAAGGCGTGTCTTACGCGGCCTTCATCGTGCCGGGGCTGATCATGCTGTCGGTGATGACGCAGGGGATTTCGAACGCGTCCTTCGGGATCTATTTCCCGAAGTTCATCGGCACGATCTATGAGCTTCTGTCGGCGCCGCTCAACTTTATCGAGATCGTGATCGGCTATGTCGGGGCGGCGGCGACGAAGGCCCTGTTCGTCGGGCTGGTGATCCTTGGCACCGCGTCGCTGTTCGTCGATCTGCAGATCGCGCATCCGCTGGCGATGGTGGCCTTCCTGTTGCTGACCTGCCTGAGTTTCGCGCTGTTCGGTTTCATCATCGGCATCTGGGCGGGGAATTTCGAGCAGTTGCAACTGATCCCGCTGCTGGTGATCACGCCGCTGGTGTTCCTTGGCGGCGCGTTCTACTCGATCTCGATGCTGCCCGAAATCTGGCAGAAGATCTCGTATTTCAACCCGGTGGTTTACCTGATCTCGGGCTTTCGCTGGGCGTTTTTCGACACGGCGGATATGCCGGTGGGGCTTTCGCTTCTGGCGATTGGCGGGTTCACCTTGCTGTGTCTGGTGATCATCGGGGTGATCTTTCGCACCGGGTATCGGATCAAGCCCTAAGCGCGGGTTGAGGCCAAAATGCCACCGAATGACGGCTGAGGGCTGCTTGAGCGGATCTATTTGAGAAAGATGAAAGCTCATATCATCGGCCTGCCTTGTCTCACCCGTGCGCGGCCTCTACATGAGTTTTCATGAAACGTTTCATTCCCTTTGTAGATGGCCCGCCGCGCGTGGCCGTGATCCGGCTGGCGGGGGCGATCGGCACAGGCCGCACGCCGCTGAACGATGCAACGCTGGCGCCGCTGATCGAGCGCGCCTTCCGGCGGGGCAAGCCCAAGGCCGTGGCCCTGCTGATCAATTCGCCCGGCGGCAGCCCGGTGCAAAGCTCGCGCATCGCGTCGCGTATCCGGCGGCTGGCGGACGAAAAAAAGCTGCCTGTGCATGCCTTTGTCGAAGATGTCGCGGCCTCGGGCGGTTATTGGCTGGCCTGTGCGGCGGACGATATTTACGCCGACCGTGCGTCGATCGTGGGGTCGATCGGGGTGATTTCGGGCGGCTTTGGCGCGCAGGACTTCATCGCAAAGCACGGCATCGAGCGGCGGATTTACACCGCTGGGCAATCCAAATCGCAGCTTGACCCGTTCAAGGATGAAAATCCCGAGGACGTGGCGCGCCTTCAGGTGATCCTCGACAAGATGCACCAAGTGTTCATTGATCACGTCCAGCAGGGGCGGGGCGCGCGGCTGGCCGATGATCCGCGCCTGTTCACTGGGGAATTCTGGCTGGCCGAGGATGCCAAGGACCTTGGCCTCATCGACGGGATCGGCCATATCGAAGCGGTGATGAAGGAAAAATACGGCGAGGACGTGAAGTTCATTCGCTATGACAAGAAGAGGGGCATGCTGTCGCGCTTTGGCCTCAGCATCGCCGACGAGGCGCTCGCGACGCTAGAGGAGCGGGCGCTTCTTGCCCGCTATGGCCTCTGACGGATGCTGAGCAAGATCGTTCTTCTGTTCCTTGTGTTCATCGCGGTGCTGGCCATGGTCGGGAAGTTGACCGTGCCGGGCGCGAAGTGGGGCCGCAAGACGCTGGCGGACAAGCGCTGTCCGAAATGCGGGCGGTTTCGTATAGGTAAAGGCCCGTGTGACTGTGCGAAGACCGGTCGCGGGAAAAAGGGGTAGAGCGGGCAATGATGCTTTGGATTTATGCCGGGCTTGGCCTCGTTATTTTGTTGTTGGCCGGCGATAGCCTTGTGCGCGGGGCGGTCAACCTGAGCCTTCGGGTCGGGATTCCGGCGCTGATCGTGTCGCTGACCATCGTCGCCTTCGGCACATCGGCACCCGAGTTGCTGATCGCCATTTCCGCCGTGCAGGACGGCGCGCCGGGGATCGCGCTGGGCAACGTGGTGGGATCGAACACCGCCAACGTGCTGTTGGTGCTGGGTATTCCGGCGCTGCTGGCGACGTTGCACACCTCGGAATGCCATACGAAGAAGACCTTCCTGTTCATGATGGGGGCGAGCGTGCTGTTCATCGCGCTGGCCTTTCGCGGGGTGTTCGACCTGTTCGCGGCGCTGATCCTGCTGGCGGCGCTGGGGGCGGTCCTGACCGACAGTTTCCTGCATGCCAAACGCCACCGGCGCGAGGCGAAGGCGCTGGCGCTCGAAGAAGCGGACGAGTTGGAAGACCTCGAAGGCGCCGATCCGGATATGCCGTGGTGGAAGATCATTGTTTTCCTCGTGCTGGGCCTTGTCGGCCTGCCCTTGGGGGCGCAGCTTCTGGTCGACAGTTCGATCGAAATCGCGCGCATGTTCGGCGTGTCGGAAACCGTGATCGGCCTCACCCTTGTAGCCGTGGGCACGTCGCTGCCCGAACTGGCAACGACGGTGATGGCGGCGATCCGTCGGCAGGCCGACGTGGCGCTGGGCAACGTGATCGGGTCGAATATGTTCAACCTTTTGGCCATCATCGGCATTGCCGCGCTGATCGGGCCGATCCCGGTCGATCCGTCATTCCTGCGCTTCGATCTTTGGGTGATGCTGGGCGCGTCGTTGTTGCTGGTGCCGTTCGTCTTCCTCAAGTTCGATATCAACCGGCTTTGGGGCGTCGTGCTGACCGCGCTTTATGCGGCTTACGTCACTGTGCTGCTGATCTGAGGAGGGCACGGGATGGAGGTCAAGCGGGCATTGGTGACGGGCGCGGGCAAGCGGCTTGGCCGGGCGATGGCGCTTTATCTGGGCGAGCGTGGCTTCGACGTGGCGGTGCATTACGCCCAATCCGACAAGGGCGCGCAAGAGGTGGCCCAAGCGCTGCGCGACATGGGCCGCAAGGCCGCCGTAGTGCAGGCCGATCTTCTGTCGCTCGAAGCGTGCGATACGCTTGTGACGCGTGCCGCTGAGGCGCTGGGCGGGCCGCTGAGTTGCCTTGTGAATAACGCGTCAATCTTTGAGAATGACGCGCTTCAGGATGCCACCCACGAAAGCTGGGACAGGCATTTCGGTTCGAACCTGCGCGCGCCTTTCATCCTGTCACAGCATTTCGCGGCGCAGGCCCCTGCACCGGTCGAAGATTCACAAGGCGAACCGCTGGCACAGGCGCTGATCGTGAACATGGTGGATCAGCGGGTGCTGCATCCGGGGGCCGATTTCATGACCTATACGCTGGCCAAATCCGCGCTCTGGACGCTGACCCGCACCGCAGCAAAGGCGCTGGCCCCCGCAATCCGCGTCAATGCCATCGGCCCGGGGCCGACGTTGCAGGGCGCGCATCAAAGCGCCGACGATTTCGCGCAAGAGCGCGCCTCGACACCGCTGACGCGTGGGGCAGGGGTGCAGGATATCACCGCCGCGCTGGGCTATTTCATTGATGCGCCTGCCGTGACAGGGCAGTTGATTTGTGTCGATGGTGGCCAGCATCTTGGCGGGTAAGCGGGCCGTTTCGCTGGATAAAACGCCCCGCCACTCGCCGGCACAGGATCAGGGGCACCGCGACGAAGAGCCGGTTCTTGACGTGGATCAAACCATCCTTCGACCTTCCGCTGCGGCAAGTTGTGCACCGGAAAAGTGCATGTCACAAACGCGTTACAAAAATGCTAATGTTTTCAGTGTTTTGCTGCGTGGTCAAATTATTGCTTAGCGAAAACAACAGCTTAATTATGTGCCTAAAAATTGGGCAAATCAACGAAGCGGGCCGAAAACAAGGAAAATTTCCGGATGCCCTTAAGTTACTCTCAGACTTATCCACAGGAATGGTGGATGCCTTGGCTCTTGCGTCACGCCACGCAGCATTGCAGCACCGTGAGAGAATCAGCTAACTGGCGGCATCGTGTCTGAGAATCCATCCGATCCCCCTAAAGTGGCGCCCGAGTCCTCCGAAGGCCCCGCGCCCGCGCCTGTGCCCGAGACCGGCTACAAGGTGATTGCGGGCTATTTGCGCACGCTTGATGGCTCGCCCGGGGTGTATCGGATGCTCGATGCGCAGGCCCGTGTGCTTTACGTCGGCAAGGCGCGCAACCTGCGGGCAAGGGTTTCGAATTATGCGCGGCCCACGGGCCATTCGGCGCGCATTGCCCGGATGATCCGCGAAACCGCGTCGATGATGTTTCTGACCACGCGCACGGAAACCGAAGCGCTGCTGCTCGAACAGAACCTGATCAAGCAGCTCAAGCCGCGCTACAACGTGCTGCTGCGCGACGACAAGTCGTTCCCCAACGTGCTGGTCACGGATCACCCGTTCCCGATGATCAAGAAGCATCGCGGTGCCAAGAAGGAAAAGGGCCACTATTACGGCCCCTTCGCCAGCGCCGGGGCGGTCAACCGCTCCCTTGCGCAGCTTCAGCGCGTCTTTCTGCTGCGCAACTGTTCGGACGCGATGTTCGAAAGCCGTACGCGGCCCTGCCTGCAACACCAGATCAAGCGCTGCACCGCGCCCTGCGTCGGCAAGATTTCCGAAGCCGACTACGCCGATGCGGTGCGCGATGCCGAGCGTTACCTTTCGGGCCGCTCGACCCAGATTCAGGAAAAGCTGGCCGGGGAAATGCAGGCCGCCTCGGACGCGATGGAATTCGAAAAGGCCGCCGCGCTGCGCGACCGGATCAAGGCGCTGACACAGGTGCAGACGGCACAGGGCATCAACCCGCGCTCGACCGAAGAGGCCGACGTGATCGCGCTTCACCTCGACGGGGGGCAGGCCTGTGTGCAGGTGTTCTTCATCCGCGCTGGGCAAAACTGGGGCAACCGCGATTTCTATCCCCGCGTGGGCGAGGGGATCGAGGCGGCCGAGGTGCTGGAGGCCTTCATCGGCCAGTTCTATGACGGCAAGGAGCCGCCGCGCCTGCTGCTCTTGTCGCACCCGATCGAGAATGACGACCTGATGTGCGAGGCGCTGTCGGAAAAGGCGGGCCGCAAGGTCGAGATTACCGTGCCGCAACGGGGCGAAAAGGCCGAGCTGGTGGAAAGCGCGAGCCGCAATGCGCGCGAAAGCCTTGCCCGCAAGATGGCCGAAACCGCGACGCAGGCAAAGCTGCTGCGCGGTGTGGGCGAGGCGTTTGGTCTGGACGGCCCGCCACAGCGGATCGAGGTCTATGACAACAGCCACATTCAGGGCGCGCATGCGGTGGGCGCGATGATCGTGGCGGGGCCGGACGGCTTCATGAAGAACAGCTATCGCAAGTTCAACATTCGCGGCGATGACCTGACCCCGGGCGATGATTTCGGCATGATGAAAGAGGTGCTCACCCGCCGCTTCAAGCGCCTGATCAAGGATGACCCGGACCGCAAGGAAGGGCATTGGCCGGACCTTCTGCTGATCGACGGCGGCGCCGGGCAGGTGTCAGCGGTGAAAGAGATCATGGACGACATGGGCGTGGCCGATATTCCCATGGTCGGCGTGGCCAAGGGCATCGACCGCGACGCCGGGAAAGAGGAATTCCACCGCCCCGGCGCGCGGCCCTTCGCGCTGCGCCACAATGATCCGGTGCTCTATTTCATTCAGCGTCTACGGGACGAGGCGCACCGCTTCGCCATCGGCACCCACCGCGCCAAGCGATCCAAGGCGATTTCGGCGACGCCGCTCGACGATGTGCCGGGCGTGGGCGCGGCACGCAAGCGCGCGCTGCTGGCGCATTTCGGCTCGGCCAAGGCGGTAAGCCGCGCGGCGCTGGCCGATCTGAAGGCGGTGGACGGGATTTCCGCAAGCCTTGCGCAGAAGATCTACGACTACTTCCACGAAAACGGCTAAGGGCTAGTCAAAGCCTCTAGTCAAACCCGGGCGTGCCGCGATCCTCGGGGTGGGTGGCAAGGTGGCGCGCCTTGATTTCGGGCGTCATCTCGCGGCTGCCGTCATGGCTCCAGCCCGGCGGGGCAAAGGCATAGGCCAGCCGTTGGCGCAGGCTCAGCCCCGGGCGCAGCACGTCGCGAAACAGCGCGATCCATTCGTGAAACGCCACCCGCAGCGGGTTGAACGTGCCAAGGTTGTGCACGATCCCGTATTGCGGCTTTTCCTCGTCCAACTCAGGCACGTAAGTGCCGAACAGTTTGTCCCAGATGATGAACACTCCGGCGTAATTGGCATCGAGATAGCGCGCGTTGCGGCCATGATGCACCCGGTGGTGGCTGGGCGTGTTCATCACCGCTTCGAACCAGCGCGGCATGCGCCCGATCGCCTCGGTATGGATCCAGAACTGGTAGATCAGGTTCAGACCGCCCACGAACAGCACCATCGCCGGGTGAAACCCCAACAGGATCAGCGGTGCACGCACCACCATCATGAAGGTGAAGGTGCCTGTCCATGTCTGGCGCAGCGCGGTGGTCAGGTTGTAATGCTGGCTGGAATGGTGGTTCACATGGCTGGCCCAGACCCAGCGGATGCGATGCCCGAACCGGTGCACCCAGTAATAGCGCAGATCATCCAGCACAAAGCACAACAGCACCACCCAAAGCGATGTTCCCAGATCGAGCGGCGTAATCGCCCAGAGCGCCATGAACACGCCCCAGGTGATGAAGCCCAGAACGATGCCGCTGGCCACGTTGCCCGCCCCCATGACAAGCGAGGTCAGCGCATCGCGCGTCTCGTAGCGCCCGCCGCGATGCTTGATCCCGATCCACGCCAGTTCGATCAGGATCGCCGCGATGAACATCGGCACGGCAAGGGCGACGACATCGGGATAGGTGATCTGTTCGCTCATGCGGGGGTCTCCAATATGTCGCGCCATGTGGCGCGGTCCTCTTGCGGCAGGGGCAGGCGGATGCGTGGCGCGGTAAAATCTGGCAGGCGGATGGACAGCGTCTCGCCGTGTGCTTCGATCTGTGCCCCGGCAAGAAGCCTTGCCGCGACATCCGCACCCATCGGCCAGACAAGGCCGGGTCCTGCGTCGGTGTCGATCAACGCAGCGGTATTATCGGCGCACAGGGTCGCGCGGCGGGCGGGGTGTTGTGGAAAGGCGTTGTCCCACGCGGCGCGGGCGTCGTCAGGGCAGGCAAAGTGGTGCGGCGCCGACAGGCCCATCAGGTGCAGCAGCACGCCGATCCCGACGATGCCGAGCAAGACCATAGGCCCAAGGATTTCCAGCGGCATGGCTGCTCCTCCTACGATCCGCCAAGACCTCTCCTACCTGCGAGTAAACGCATCAAGACCCGTGCTGTCAAAGTTGCCGTAGGGGGAAGGGACCAGAGAGGTGCGCGGATGCGGTCGGAACAGGGCTCAGCCCTGCGGCGTGGACGTGAGCGCGTCGATGATGGCCTTGGCCGCCTCGCTGTCCCATTCCGCGTCGCCGATCAGCCGCGCGATTTCCTGACCCTCTGGGTCAAGCAGCACCGTCACCGGCATGCCCATCACGCCCATTTCGCGGGCCAACTTGCCCGCCGGGTCGCGGTGCATTGGCAGGTTGTCGACCTCGATCTCATTCAGGAATTGCTTGATCTTGGCGGGGTTGTTCTTGCCGCTGGCAAGGGTCAGGACCTCGAAATCCGCACCGCCCTTTTCGGCCTGTAGCCGCGACAGGCTTGGCATTTCCTTGCGGCACGGGGCGCACCACGTGGCCCAGAAATTCACCAGCACATAGCGCCCCTTGTGATCGGCCAGCGTGGCCTCGCCGCCGTCTTCTGTCACGTAGGCGGTTGTCCCGGCGGGCTTGGGTGCCGCGTGAAAGGCCAGCTTTTTCATGTCCCCCTCGCGCAACCCGTCCAGCATTGCATGATCGAGGCGGCTTGCCGGTGTGGGGGTGGCCGGATCGCGCAGGGCGATGAGCCCCACCGCAATGATTGCGATTGCGGCGATGGCGGTATAAATCAGCGCGGACCGTTTCATGATGCTCAGGGGCCTTTCTCAGATGACCGATACTTCCTCGAACCAGATGTGGGGTGGCCGCTTCGCCGCCGGGCCCGATGCGATCATGGAGGCGATCAATGCCTCGATCGGGTTCGATCAGCGGATGGCAGCACAAGACATTGCCGGCTCACGCGCCCATGCCGCCATGCTGGCCGCCACGGGCATCGTGAGTGATAGCGATGCTGCGGCGATGAGGGAAGGCCTGCTCACGGTCTTGTCAGAGATCGAGGGCGGCACCTTTGCCTTCTCGTCCGCGCTGGAAGACATTCACATGAACGTCGAAGCGCGGCTGAAAGAGATCATCGGCGAACCGGCGGGCCGCTTGCACACGGGCCGGTCGCGCAACGATCAGGTCGCCACCGATTTCAAACTCTGGGTCCGCGATCAGATTGACGCCGCGATTTCGGGCATCGAGGCGCTGATCGCGGCGCTTCTGGATCAGGCCGAGGCCGGGGCCGAGTGGGTCATGCCCGGTTTCACCCACCTGCAAACCGCGCAGCCGGTGACGTGGGGCCATCACATGATGGCCTATGTCGAGATGTTGGGCCGGGACCGCTCGCGTTTCGTCGATGCGCGCGCGCGGATGAACGAATGCCCGCTGGGCGCGGCTGCGCTGGCTGGCACCTCGTTCCCGATCGACCGCGAGATGACGGCACAGGCGCTGGGCTTTGATCGCCCCGCTGCCAATTCGCTCGACGCGGTGTCGGATCGCGATTTCGCGCTCGATTTCCTTTCTGCCGCGTCGATCTGCGCCATGCACCTGTCGCGCTTTGCCGAAGAGCTGGTGATCTGGTCCTCGGCCCAGTTCCGCTTCGTCACGCTGTCGGATCGGTTTTCCACCGGCTCGTCCATCATGCCGCAGAAGAAGAACCCCGACGCCGCCGAACTGATCCGCGCCAAGATCGGGCGCATTTTCGGGGCGAACGTGGCCCTGATGACGGTGATGAAGGGCCTGCCGCTGGCCTATTCTAAGGACATGCAGGAAGACAAGGAACAGGTGTTCGACGCCGCCGACAACCTGATGCTGGCGCTGGCCGCGATGGAAGGTATGGTCAAGGACATGAGCGCCAATGTCGCCAACCTCGAAGCCGCTGCCGGGGCCGGGTTCTCGACCGCGACCGATCTGGCCGATTGGCTGGTGCGGGCGCTGAACATGCCGTTCCGCGATGCGCACCATGTCACCGGAAGCCTTGTCGCGCTGGCCGAAAGCAAGGGTTGCGATCTGCCCGACCTCAGCCTTTCGGAAATGCAATCGGTGCACGGTGCCATCACGGATGAGGTGTTCGGCGTGCTGGGCGTGCACAATTCGGTGGCCTCGCGGGTATCCTACGGCGGCACCGCGCCCGAACAGGTGCGCACACAGATTGCCCGCTGGCGCGAGGTGATGTCATGAAAAAGTTGCTACTACTGCCGCTTCTGGCCGCGCTCGCGGCTTGTGGTGCGGATGGTGACCCGATCCCGCCGGGGCAGGAAACAAGCGGCCTGCGCGCCGCGCCGCAAGAGGCCAACACAGTGCTGGCCAGCCGTGCCGCAATCGGGCCCGTCGGCGCATGAGGCCCGCGATCCTGCGACCGGCCAGCTATCGCTACCTGTTTCTGGCGCTTGCCGTCTGGGGCGCGATCCACCCGATGAGCCATTTCCTCAACTGGTTCGCCGAGAACGGTTTCGACCTGCCCGGTATGATCGAGGCATGGCACGTCAACGCCGCGACAAGCGGGCTGGTCTGGGATCTGACGATCTCGGCGGTGGTGCTCACGCTCTGGGTGCTGATCGACTGCTTCGAGCGGCGGCGCTGGGCGGGGCTGATCGCGATTCCAGCGACCTTCTGCATCGGGGTCAGCTGTGGCCTGCCGCTTTATCTCTATTTCCGGCTGGATACCGCGGCGCGACGTCCCTGACGGGGGCCGCGTCGATCCCGGTTTCCTTGGCTCCAGATCTGCGCTAGATCGGCGCAACAGCAGGACAAGCGAGGCAGGACCGCCCCCATGGATCATTTTCTTTATCGTGACGGCGCGCTTTATGCCGAAGACGTCCCCGTGAGCGAGATCGCGGCGCAGGTCGGCACGCCGTTCTATGTCTATTCAGCGGCCACGCTGACGCGGCATTTCCGGCTGTTCGACGAGGCGCTCGACGGGATCGATCACCTTGTCTGCTACGCGATGAAGGCGGCGTCGAACCTTGCCATCGTCAAGCTGCTGGGCGATTTGGGCGCCGGGATGGACGTGGTGTCGGGCGGCGAATACGCCCGCGCCCGTGCCGCCGGTGTGCCGGGTGAGCGGATCGTTTTTTCCGGCGTGGGCAAGACCCGCGAGGAAATGCGCGCCGCCCTCACAGGAGGCATTCGCCAGTTCAACGTCGAAAGCGAACCCGAGCTTGAAGCGCTCAACGCCGTGGCGCTCGATCTTGGCACGCGCGCGCCGATCACCATCCGGGTGAACCCGGATGTCGATGCGAAAACCCATGCCAAGATCGCCACCGGCAAGAGCGAGAACAAGTTCGGCATCCCCATTGCCAAGGCCCGCGCCGCCTATGCGCAGGCCGCCGCGATGAAGGGGATCGAGGTGGTCGGCATCGACGTTCACATCGGCTCGCAACTCACTGAACTCGCGCCATTTCGCGCGGCTTATGAGAAGGTCGCCGAACTGACGCAGCAACTGCGCGCAGACGGGCATAATATTCGCCGTCTCGATCTGGGCGGGGGCTTGGGCATTCCTTACACCCGCTCGAACGAAGCGCCCCCTTTGCCCACCGATTACGGCGCGATGGTGAAAGAGGTGCTGGGCGATCTCGGCTGCGAGATCGAGATCGAGCCGGGCCGCCTGATCGCGGGGAACGCGGGGCTTCTGGTGTCCTCCGTCATCTATGTGAAAGAGGGTGAGGGGCGCGATTTCCTGATCCTCGACGCGGCGATGAACGACCTCATTCGTCCGGCCATGTATGATGCGCATCACGACATCGTGCCGGTGAACGAGGCCGCACCGGGCGCGCTTCCGGCACGGTACGATATCGTCGGCCCGGTCTGCGAAAGCGGCGATACCTTCGCCAAGGGGCGCGACATGCCCGCGCTTGCGCCGAATGAGCTGGTGGCGTTCCGTTCGGCCGGGGCTTACGGCGCGGTGATGGCGAGCGAATATAACTCGCGCCCGCTGATCCCCGAGGTGCTGGTCATGGGCGATCACTTCGCTGTCATTCGCGAAAGACCCTCCTTGGAGGAAATGCTGAATCGCGATAGCATCCCGGTGTGGCTCTGACCCCAGAAGGATCGCAACCCCGCAGGGCCCGACAGGAGATGTCCCATCGCGACCCCGCGCAACACGGATCTCGGTAAACTTCGGCTTCCCATCGCCCTGACATGGGCGGGGCTTTGGGCCGAGCGGATTTCCCATGCGTTCTGGCCGCTTTGGGCGGTGCTCTTTGCCACGGCGGCGGGCCTCATCCTCGGGCTACAGGATCACATCGCGACCGAAACGGTCTGGGCTCTTGGGGCGCTGGCGCTGCTGGCTGCCGGGGTTTTCCTGATCCGGGGCGCACTGCGATTCCGCGTGCCACGTCGGGCCGAGGTGCTGGCGCGGATTGATGCCACGCTGCCGGGGCGCCCGATTCAGGCGATCATGGATGCACAGGCGATCGGCGCGAACGATCCCGCCTCGCGCGCCGTCTGGGCCGCGCATCAGGCGCGGATGCGGGCGCGCGCCGAACAGGCCCAGCCCGTCAAACCGCATCTCAGCGTGGCGCGGCGCGACCCCTTCGGCCTGCGCTACATGGCGCTTCTGGCCTTTCTGGTGGCGCTGCTGTTCGGTTCGCTCCAGCGGGTTGAATCGGTGGCCGACATGTCACCATTGGGACAGGCCGCACAGGCCGCGCCCGGCCCCTCGTGGGAAGGCTGGGTCGAGCCGCCGCTTTATACCGGCCTGCCGGTGCTTTACCTCGCCGATATGCAGGGCGAAGGTTTCGAGGCCCCCGCTGGAAGCCGCATTTCCTTGCGCTTCTATGGCGAAGAGGGCGCGCTGGATTTGGCCGAAACGGTTTCAGACGGCACCGCCCCGCCGCCGGATAATCCGCAGATGCGTGACCTGACGATCACCCGCTCGGGCACGCTTGAAATCGAGGGCGAAGGCGGGCGCGCGTGGGACATCACGATGCTGCCCGATGCCGTCCCCGAGATCGAGGCCACCGGCCCGGCCGAGGCGTCGGCGGTGGGTGCTTTGACCATGCCATTCAGCGCGCGCGATGATTACGAGGTGCTCTCGGGGCAGGCCCGGATCGAGATCGACCTCGACCGCCTTGATCGCCGCTATGGCCTTGCCCTTGATCCGGAAGTGACGGCGCCTTTCACCGTGCCGCTGCCGATGCCGATCGCCCGCTCGAGACAGGATTTCGAGGAAGTCCTGATCGAGGATTTCAGCGAACACGCATGGGCCAACCTGCCGGTCAGGATCACCCTTCTGGCCAGTGACGCGGCCCAGAACGAAGGCCAGAGCCAGCCGCATGAGACGCTGCTTGCAGCGCGGCATTTCTTCGATCCGATGGCGGCGGCGGTGATCGAAATGCGCCGTGACCTGTTGTGGAACCGTGCCAATGCGCGGCGCATTACGCAGGTCCTTCGCGCGGTGTCCTACAAACCCTCGGAAGGGTTGTTCGACCGCGAAACCGATTACCTGCGCCTGCGCGTCATCCTGCGCCGGATCGAAACGCACGGGCCGGACATGAACGACGAGACCCGTGACGAGATCGCACAGGCACTCTGGAATCTGGCACTGAAGCTGGAAGACGGCACGCTCGCCGATGCGCTGGCCCGGATGCGCCAAGCGCAGGAAAAGCTGAACGAGGCGCTCAAGAACGGCGCGTCCGAGGCCGAGATCGCCCGCCTGATGGACGAACTGCGCGACGCCACGCGCGATTACATGGATCAACGCGCCCGCGAATTCGCCCAGCAGAACCGCAACAACACTGATCAACCCGACAGCGGCCAAGGCGATCAGGATCTGACCATGATGAATGATGGCGACATCCAGCGGATGCTCGACCATATTCAAGAGCTTATGGAACAGGGCCGCATGGCCGAGGCGCAGCAGGCGCTTCAGGAATTCCAGCAGATGATGGAAAACATGCGCATGGTCGAAGGGCAGGGCGGCGAAGGCCAACGCTCACCGGGGCAGCAGGCGCTCGACGGGTTGGCCGATACGCTTCGTGATCAGCAGGGGCTGTCGGATCAGGCGTTCCGCGACTTGCAAGAACAGTTCAACCCCAACGCCCAACGCGGAGAGAACCAGGGCAATCAGGGCCGTAACGGGGGCATGGGGCAGGGTCAGAACCACGACGGCACCCCGCAGCCGGGGCAGGGCCAAGGGCAACAACAAGGGCAGCAGCAGGGCCAAGGTCAGCAGCCGGGTCAGCAGCAGGGTCAAGGTCAACAGCCCGGCCAGCAACAGGGCCAAGGTGAAGGCGGGCAACAGCAGGGCCAACAGCAAGGACAGGGTCAGGGCCAACAACCCGGCCAGCAACCGGGCCAACAACCGGGCCAGGGGCAAGGCGCGCGCCCGGGCCAAAGCGGCCAGCCACAGGATCTGGCTCAGGGCCTTGCCGAACGCCAGCGCGCCCTGCGCCAACAGCTTGAAGCACAAAAGCGCGGCCTGCCGGGCGCTGGGTCCGCAGCGGGCGATGAAGCCCGCGATGCGCTTGATCGTGCCGGGCGCGCGATGGACGGGGCCGAACAGGCGCTGCGGCAGGATGACCTTGCCGAAGCAATCGACCGGCAGGCGCAAGCGATGGAAGCGCTGCGCGAGGGTATGCGCAACCTTGGCGAAGCCCTCGCTCAAGAGGGCCGCCGCCAGCCCGGGCAACAAGGCTCTGCTCCGCAGCCGGGCGCGAACGGAAGCCAAGGCTCTGATCCTCTGGGGCGCGACCGCGCTGGCCTCAAGGGGACACAAGACAACCTGTTGCAGGGCGAGGACGTCTATCGCCGTGCGCGAGAGCTGCTCGATGAAATCCGCCGCCGCACAGGCGAACAGGAGCGGCCTGAAAAGGAACGCAGCTACCTCGAACGGTTGCTGGATCGCTTCTGATTTTAGGCCATTCTTAAGCAAGCTGTGGTGGGCTTGCCTGCATGAGCTTTCAATTCGCCAACCCCGCCCGCGCGCTTTCGCCCGTCGATGAACTGGGCCACCTGCGCAAGCAGATCGCCCACCTGAAGGCGCGGGAAGCTGAATTGCGCGCTGTGCTCTTGTCCGATCCGCGCGCCTGCGCCGGGGAACGCTTTCACGCCACCATCCGGATTCATGAACAGCGTGTCCTGCGCCGTGACAGGCTGCCTGATACGGTTCTGAACGACGCCACCCTTTGGGAAACGCGCAAGAGCCGTCATGTAATCGTCGATGAACTGCCGGTCGAAACGGCCCGGTCGCAGGCCGCGCTTGAGCTGCAATCAAATGCCGATGACGATGATTTTGCCGTCATCGAACCGTTTTGAACTGCGCGATCGGTGGTCAGCTTCCGCTGGCCGGAGGCGCTGCATCGCCGCCCGAAGACATGCCATCAAGCCATCCCAGAAGCGAAAGGATCTGTCCGTCAAGCCACGCCCGTGCGCTGTTGATCGCACTGACATAGGCCTCGAGCACTCCGCCCAGAGCGGGCACCATCTCTGCGATTTTCGGCGCATAGATATAAAGCAGCAGGGCAATGACCGCGATCAGGATCAGCGTCATGAACCCCCGGCGGAATCCGCCGCGCTGTTTTGCAGGCGCGGAACTGGTGGTGGAGTGGTCGATTTCCGGCGCTTCGCCACGGGCGCTGCTGCGGCGCAGGGTCGAATTGATTTCGTCGATATCCGGCAGCAGGTCACGGCGCGAGGTCTGCGCGGCCAGTCCGGCCCCAGCGGCGGCGCTTGCAGCGGCGGCTTCTTCTTCGCTTATCCCGCGCATACGGGCCATACGCTGGCGCGCTTCGCGTTCGCGGCGGCTGGCTTCGTCCTCGGTCGTATCCAGTCCAAGATCGGGCTGCTCTTCCAACGTGCCGGCATGCGCGGAACGCGCGCGCAATTCGAAATCGGCCTCTTCGCGCAGGACATCGCGCACTTCTGGGTCAAGCCCGCGCGGCTTGGGCGCCGCGTCCTCGGGATGCGAGGCGGTTTCGGGTTCATCTTCTGGGCTTTCGTCCAGCCAGGTGTCGGTCTCGCTCAGCGTCGTGTCGTCGAGATCGGCGTCAGGGTCGGTTTCCGGCCAACTGCCGATGTCGGCCTCTTGCGCGCTGGCAAGTGCCGCTTCGTCGTCGGGGCCGGGCGCATCGCCCAGATCGTCTTCGTCGCTGGTGGGGTGGTCATCGAAGGGCGGCTCAATATCGGGCGCTTCCGCTTCGGGCGCATCTGCATCCGCAGAAGGCAGCGCCTCGTTGCGGGTGTCTTCCCACCCGCCACCCGTCTCGTCGGGCGTGTCCGCTTCGCTGTCCGCGTCCCAATGGACTTCGTCGAGTGACTGATCCAGCTCTTCGGCGAGCTCGCGATCTTGACTCGGATGTTTCTGAAACCATGTGTCGCCGCAATTCGAACACTGCACATCGCGACCATTTTCCGGAATCACATTATCCGGAACCTCGTACTGCGCACCGCAGTTCGGGCAGATCAAACGCATTCAGCCCCCTCGGCCGTTATCGGCTCTTAGCTCTTGCCTCTACCATATCTTGTAAAGCGAATGGATTATCATGCAACTGATTTGCTCCTTCCCCACGGGCGCGCATTGCAACTTTCCAAGGGCTGAGGCAAAGAAGGGACACCTTAACGGGAAGGGCAAAAGACGTGATCGAGCTTGACAACGTGGCCTATAGCTATGGCGGAGGCGAGCTTTTGAGCGGGATCACGTTCGGGCTTCAGCCCGGCTCGTTCCATTTTCTGACCGGGCCTTCGGGCGCGGGCAAGACCACCTTTCTCAAACTTTGCTATGGCGCGTTGATCGCCACATCGGGCGAGGTGCGGCTGTTCGATCAGGACGTGCGCAGCATGACACGCGATGACGTGGCGATGACCCGGCGGCGCGTCGGGGTGGTGCATCAGGACGTGCAATTCCTCGATCACCTGCCGCTGGCCGACAACGTCGCGCTGCCGCTCACCGTGTCGGGACGCGGCGCGCTTGATGAGGCGGCGAACCTCAAGGAATTGCTCAACTGGGTCGGGCTTAATCACCGGGCCGATGCCCTTCCGCCCGAACTTTCGGGGGGCGAGCGTCAGCGCGCGGCGCTGGCCCGCGCGGTGATCATGTCGCCCGACATCATCCTTGCGGACGAACCCACCGGCAACATCGATTGGGAGATGTCCCAGCGGCTTTTGCGGCTGCTGGTCGAATTGAACAAGATGGGCAAGACGATCATGATCGCCACCCATGACCTTGCCCTGATCCGGGCCGCAAAAACGCAGGTTCAGGCGCGGGTGCTGCGCATCGCCAACCGCCAGTTGCAACTTGCGGGGGCTGATCTTTGATGAAGATGTTGAAGCTGCGCCCGTCCGAGATTCTGTCGATGTTGATGGGCGATCCACAGGCCGATCGCGTGGTGCCGCCCACCGGCTTTACCGCGCGGCTAACGCTGTTCTCGGCCGGGGTGATGGCGTTTCTCGCGGTGTTTGCGATGGCGCTTTCGATGGCCTCGGGGCGATTGGCGCAACGCTGGGGCGATGAGTTGGCCCGCTCGGCCACCTTGCGCATTTCCGCCCCCCAAGAGCAGCGCGCCGCTCAGACCGAAGCCGCGCTTCGGGTTCTGGAAACCACCACGGGTGTTGCCTCGGCCCGCGCGCTGACCAGCGAAGAACAGCGCGCCCTGCTGACGCCGTGGTTCGGCCCCGATGTGCCGGTGGATTCACTGCCCATCCCGCAACTGATTGAAATCACCGAGGATGATCAAGGCTACGACGCGGCGGGCCTGCGCCTGCGCCTATCCGCCGAAGTGCCGGGCGCGGTGCTGGATGATCACACCCGCTGGCGTCGCCCGTTGGTGAACGCGGCCAGCAAACTTCGGCTTCTGGGCTGGCTGTCGATCGCCCTGATCTTTGCCGCGATGGCGGCGATGATTACGCTGGCGGCCAACGCCGCGCTGGCCGCGAATGCACAGGTGATTGCCGTGCTGCGCCTTGTCGGGGCGCGCGATACCTATATCGCGCAGGCCTTCGTGCGCCGCTTCACCCTGCGCGCGCTGGCGGGGGCGTTGGCGGGCATGGCGCTGGCGATGCTAGCCGTGGCGCTTCTGCCCTCGGCGCAGGATCAGGCGAGTTTCCTCACCGGGCTAAGTTTCGCGGGCTGGACCTGGCTTTCGCCCCTGATCATCCCTCTGATCGCGGCGGTCGTGGCCTTCGTGGCGACACAGGCCGCGGCCCGCAAGACATTGAAAGGGCTTCGCTGATGGTTCTTGCATGGCGCTGGTTGATGTCCATCCTGTTCGTGGTGGTGAATGCGGTGATGATGGGCCTGATGGGCATCGTCTTCCTGCCTTGGGCGGCTTTCTCGGCCAAGGGGGCGCAAAAAACCTGCTGGCTTTATACCGAATGGGTGCGCTTCACCGCGCGCCTGCTGGTCGGCATCACGTGGGAGGTCCGGGGCGAGGTGCCGCAGGATGAGTGCCTGCTGGTGTCCAAGCATCAGAGCTTCCTTGATATCCTAATCATCTTCAACGCCGTGCCACAGCCCCGCTTCATCATGAAGCGAGAGTTGCTCTGGACCCCGGTCATCGGCCTTTATGCATGGCGGCTGGGCTGTGTTCCGGTGGCGCGGGGCCGTCGCGGCGCGGCGATCAAGCAGATGATGGCTGACGTGCAATCGGGCCGCGTCACGCCCGGGCAACTGGTGATCTATCCGCAGGGCACGCGGGTGAAACCGGGCCAATACAAGCCCTTCAAGGTCGGCTCCTACGCGCTCTATTCGCAACTGGGGCAAGAGGCCGTGCCGGTCGCCACCAACGCGGGTCTGTTCTGGCCCAAGGGCACGATGCTGCGCAAACCGGGCCGTGCGGTGGTGGAGTTCATGCCGCGCATCGCTCAGGGCGTGCCGCAGAAAGAGTTCCTCGCCCGTGTCGAGGCCGAGGTTGAGGGCGGTTCCAACGCGCTGATGGCCGAGGCCGGGTTCACCGCCCTGCCGGATGGCAAAGAGGGCTGAGCGGCCCGTCCTAGCGCTTGGGATAGGTGAGCGACAGGATCACCTGCGAAGACGCGTCGGCATTGGCCGCGCTCTTGGCCAGAACAACGCCCCAGCGTTCGTCCGTCCCGCGCACGCCACTGGCCCACCCTTCCAGATAGGGCCAGTTCAGTTCATCCGGTTTGTCATATTTTAGAGCGGGCAGGTCCGTCGCAAGCCGCGCGGCCAGTCGCTGGCCCAAGGCCTTCATGTCGATCCGCGCCACCAAATCCGGTTCGCTGATCCGCACGGAACACCCACTTGCCGAAAAGCGCAGCAGCGCCCCGGCCTGCGGATCGATCCAGATCGGATCCCCCCCGTCACGCACATCCGTCGCGGTCAGGCCAAGCGCCTCGGGCGTGGGCACATCCGCCCCCATCGCACCGGGCAGGCAGGCGCGCGCAAAACTGTCCAGCGCGCGGCTTGTCATGTCGAGGGCAGGGGCCTCATCGCGCCACAGCGTCGACAGCCCCGCGCCAAGCGCGAAGCCGCCAATGATTACAACGGCAAGCAGGCCGGGTTTCACGCGTGGATCGGCCCGTCACCGCAAGCCAGCGCCGCTTCGCGCACCGCTTCGGAATAGGTCGGGTGCGCGTGGCAGGTCAGCGCCACGTCCTGCGCACTGGCGCCGAATTCCATCGCGACGCACAGCTCGTGGATCATGTCGCCCGCTGCCGGGCCGATGATCGCCGCGCCAAGGATGCGGTCGGTTTCGGGGTGGGCGATGATCTTGACGAAGCCTTCGGCCTGTCCGATCGCCTTGGCCCGCGCGTTGCCCATGAAGGAAAACTTGCCGACCTTGGGCTTCATCCCGCCCGCTTTCAGCGCATCCTCGGTCTGGCCCACGGTGGCCACCTCGGGGGTGGTATAGACCACGCCGGGGATCACGTCGTAGTTCACATGACCATGCTTGCCGGCCAAAACCTCGGCCAGCGCCATGCCCTCGTCCTCGGCCTTGTGGGCCAGCATCGGCCCTGGCGTCACGTCGCCGATGGCATAGATGCCCTTCACGCTGGTGGCCCAGTGATCATCCACGGCGACCTGTCCGCGCTCGGTCATCTTCACGCCCAGATCGGCAAGGCCAAGCCCGTCGGCATAGGGTTTGCGCCCGGTAGCGACCAGAACGATATCGGCGTCGAGAACCTCTTCCTCGCCGCCCTTTTTCATCTTGTAGCTGACCTTGGCCTTGGTCTTGGTCGCCTCGACACCCTGCACGGCGGCGCCGGTGATGATCTTGAGGCCCTGCTTTTCAAGGATCCGTTTGAAGGTGCGCTGCACGTCCGCGTCCATGCCCGGCGTGATCGCGTCCATGTATTCCAGAACCGTCACCTCGGCCCCAAGCCGCTGGTAGACCGAGCCAAGCTCGAGCCCGATCACCCCCGCGCCGATCACGGCGAGTTTCTTGGGGATCTTGGGCAATTCAAGCGCGCCGGTGGAGCTGACCACCACTTTCTCGTCGATCTCGACACCCGGGATGCTGGCCGGTTCCGAACCGCTGGCGACAACGATGTTCTTGGCCTCGTGAACGTCCTCGCCCACCTTCACCTTGCCCGCCTCGGGGATCGAGGCCCAGCCCTTGATCCAGTCAATCTTGTTCTTCTTGAACAGGAACTCGATGCCGCCGGTGTTCTGGCTCACCACCTCGTCCTTGTAGGACAGCATCTGCTTCCAATCGACCGAAGGCGATTTCCCCTTCAGGCCCATGCCCGCGAAGTTATGCTCGGCCTCGTGCAGCATGTGAGTGGCGTGCAGCATCGCTTTCGACGGGATGCAGCCGACGTTCAAACAGGTGCCGCCCAGCGTCTCGCGCCCTTCGACAACGGCGGTTTTCAGGCCCAGCTGCGCGCAGCGGATGGCACAGACATAGCCGCCGGGGCCCGCACCGATGATGATCACGTCATAGCTTGCCATTCTTGTTAGCTCCTTGCATTCCGCGCCCGCACAGGGGCGCGCTCAATTCAGATCAGCGCCGCCAGAAGCAGCGCCAGTGTCGCGAAAAACCCGACGCCCCAGATGAGCGAGCGCCAAGGCACCAGCCCCATCACGTAGGCCGGGATGTAAAGCAGACGGGCGCAAACAAAGACAACGCTCGCCCCCGAGGTCGCGCCGCTGGTCTTGTCGGCGAGGATAAGGATCACGACCGCAGGCGCAAACATGATCAGGCTTTCGAACGAATTGCCCACAGCCCGTTTCAACCGGCCCAAGGGCGGCGACATCTCGGGCGCGTCCTTGTCGCGCGGCGACAGCGGATAGCTTGACCCCAATTCGCGATTGGCGCGGATGGAATAGAGCACCATCAGCGCCATGTGCAGGAAAAGCGCCAGCACCAGCATGGTGAGTTCCGTGCTCATCTGTCCCGCGCCCCCCGTGTCCCTCTGGCCAACTCGTCCACCGTCATGATCTTCTCTGCCCCGCAGGCCGCACAGCCCAACCAGGTGATCGTCTCGCCCTCCCGCTCTTCGCGGCTTTTGGGCCAGGCGGGGCGCGAGGGCATCGCATAGATCGGCGTTGCACTCACCCGCCCGCGTGGCCCGATCGAGGAGTCGGCGATCGTCACCTGTTCGGACGCTCCGCATTCAGGGCAGGTCACGGTCACGCGGATCGGTATCGCCATGTCGTATCCCCTGAAGGTTGGGCGCGATGCCCAACCCCAAGCCGTATTACAGGTCCATCAACAGGCGGCGCGGATCTTCGAGCGCCTCTTTCACCCGCACAAGGAAGGTCACCGCGCCTTTGCCGTCGACGATCCGGTGGTCATAGGACAGCGCCAGATACATCATCGGGCGGATCACGATCTCACCGTTCACGACCATCGGGCGATCCTGGATCTTGTGCATGCCAAGGATGCCAGATTGCGGCGGGTTCAGGATCGGCGAGGACATCAGCGAGCCGTAAACACCGCCGTTCGAGATGGTGAAGGTGCCGCCCTGCATTTCCGCCATCGACAGCTTGCCATCGCGCGCACGGCGGCCTTTTTCGCCGATTTCCTTTTCGATCTCGGCAAAGCTTTTCTGATCCACGTCACGGATCACCGGCACGACAAGGCCCTGCGGCGTGCCCGCGGCCACTCCCATGTGGACGAAGTTCTTGTACACGATGTCGGTGCCGTCGATCTCGGCGTTCACTTCCGGCACTTCGCGCAGCGCATGCACACAGGCCTTGGTAAAGAACGACATGAAGCCTAGGCGCACGCCGTGCTTCTTCTCGAACTCGTCCTTGTACTGGCTGCGCAGCGCCATCACTTCGGTCATGTCCACCTCGTTATAGGTGGTCAGGATCGCGGCGTTATTCTGCGCATCTTTCAGGCGGCGGGCGATGGTCTGGCGCAGGCGGGTCATCTTCACCCGCTCTTCGCGCGCCGCGTCATCCGCGGGAACAGGCGCGCGCGGTGCAGCCGCTGCCGGGGCAGGGGTCGCCTTGGCCGCCGTTGCGCCGCTGGCGATCGCCTTTTGCACGTCTTCCTTCATGATCCGCCCATCGCGGCCGGTGCCGGTGACGGCGGCTGCGTCGATCCCGGCTTCGGCCATCAGCTTGTTGGCCGAGGGCGCGTTTTCCACGTCCTTGCCGCCCACCTTGGTCGAGGGGGCCGCAGGTGCTTCGCTTGCGCCCGATTTCGCGGCAGCGCCTTCGCCCGAAGAGATCACGGCCAGCTTGGCCGAGGCTTCAACCGTGCTGCCCTCTTCGGCAAGGATTTCCGCCAACACGCCCGAGGCGGGGGCAGGCACTTCGACCGACACCTTGTCGGTTTCCAACTCGCACAGCATCTCGTCCTGCGCCACGGCATCGCCGACCTTCTTGAACCACGTCGAAACCGTGGCTTCGGTCACGCTTTCGCCCAGCGTCGGCACCATCACGTCGACGCTTTCACCACCCGACGCGGCACCCGACTCTGCCGGGGCTTCCGCCTTGGCGGGTGCTTCTTTCTTGGCCGGGCTGGCCGACGCCTCGCCGCCTTCCGAAATGGTGGCCAGCAGGGCATCGACGCCCACGGTCTCACCCTCGGCGGCGACGATCTCGCCCAGCGTTCCGGCAACGGGCGAAGGCACTTCGACCGTCACCTTGTCGGTTTCCAGCTCACAGAGCATTTCATCCACGGCGACCGCATCGCCGGGTTGCTTGAACCACGTGGCGACGGTGGCTTCGGTAACGCTTTCGCCCAGCGTGGGCACACGAACTTCGGTGGACATGTCTTATTTCCCTTCCAGTTGAAGCGCTTCGTTCACCAGCGCCTCCTGTTGTGCCTTGTGTTGCTTGGCAAGCCCGGTCGCGGGCGAGGCCGAGGCCGCGCGCCCGACATAGACGGGCCGCGTGTGCTTGGCCTTGACCCGCCCAAGCACCCATTCGATATTCGGTTCGATGAAGCTCCAAGGGCCTTGGTTCTTTGGCTCTTCCTGACACCAGATCATCTCGGCGCCCTTGAACCGCTCCAATTCTTTCGACAGCGATTGCGCCGGGAACGGATAGAACTGTTCGACCCGAAGCAGATAGATGTCGTCGATCCCGGCGGCGTCGCGCGCTTCCAGCAGGTCGTAATAGACCTTGCCCGAACACATCACGACGCGCTTGATGTCCTTGTCGGCCTTCAGCTTGGTGTCGGAATGGCCCTTTTCGGCATCATCCCACAGCACCCGGTGGAAGCTTGACCCGGTGGTGAAATCCTCGGCATCCGAAATCGCCAGCTTGTGACGCAGAAGCGATTTCGGCGTCATCAGGATCAGCGGTTTACGGAAGCTGCGGTGCAGCTGACGGCGCAGGATGTGGAAATAGTTGGCCGGCGTGGTGCAGTTGGCCACGATCCAGTTGTCACCTCCGCTCATCTGCAAGAACCGCTCAAGCCGGGCCGAGCTGTGCTCGGGGCCCTGACCCTCGTAGCCGTGCGGCAACAGGCAGACGAGGCCCGACATCCGCAACCACTTGCTTTCCCCGGAGGAGATGAACTGATCGAACATGATCTGCGCGCCGTTGGCGAAATCGCCGAACTGCGCTTCCCACAGGGTCAGCGCGTTGGGTTCGGCCAGCGAATAGCCATATTCAAAGCCCAGCACCGCGTATTCCGACAGCATCGAGTCGATGACTTCGTACTGCGACTGCCCCTCGCGGATGTTGTTGAGCGGATAGTACCGCTCTTCGGTTTCCTGATTGATCAGGCCGGAATGGCGCTGGCTGAAGGTGCCGCGCGTGCTGTCCTGCCCGGCAAGGCGCACGGGGTAGCCTTCGGTCAGCAGACCACCAAAGGCGAGCGCCTCGGCCGTGGCCCAGTCAAAACCCTTGCCGCTTTCGAACATCTCGCGCTTGGTTTCCAGCAGGCGCGAAACCGTCCGGTGCAGCGGAAAGCCATCGGGCGCGCGGGTCAGCGCAGTGCCGATCTCTTTCATCGTTTCCGGCGCGATCGAGGTTTCGCCGCGCTGGTAGTCATCTTCCTTGCGCTTGTCCAAATGGCTCCAACGGCCATCCAGCCAATCGGCCTTGTTCGGCTTGAATTCCTTGCCGGCCTCGAACTCGTCGTTCAGGTGGGCCTGGAAGGCGGCTTTCATGTCCTCGATTTCGCCCTCGGGGATCAGGCCATCCTGAACCAGCCGGTCGGTGTAAAGCGAGAGCGTGGTCTTGTGGGTCTTGATGTTCTTGTACATCACCGGGTTGGTGAACATCGGCTCATCGCCTTCGTTATGACCGAACCGGCGATAGCAGAACATGTCGATGACCACGTCCTTCTGGAACTTCTGACGGAACTCAGTCGCCACCTTGGCGGCGTGCACCACGGCCTCGGGGTCATCGCCGTTGACGTGGAAGATCGGCGCCTCGACCATCAGCGCGATATCGGTGGGGTAGGGGCTGGTCCGGCTGAAATGCGGCGCGGTGGTAAAGCCGATCTGGTTGTTCACCACGATATGGATCGTGCCGCCGGTGCGGTGCCCGCGAATACCCGAAAGCTGGAAACACTCGGCCACGACACCTTGCCCCGCAAAGGCCGCATCGCCGTGCAGCAGGATCGGGATCACGCTGGTGCGTTCCTTGTCCGAGAACTGGTCCTGCTTGGCGCGCACCTTGCCCAGAACGACCGGGTTCACCGCCTCAAGGTGGCTGGGGTTCGCGGTCAGCGACAGGTGCACCTCGTTGCCGTCGAATTCACGGTCGGACGACGCGCCAAGGTGGTATTTCACGTCCCCCGAGCCATCCACGTCCTCGGGTTTGAAGCTGCCGCCCTGAAATTCGTTGAAGATCGCGCGGTAAGGCTTGCTCAGCACGTTGGCCAGCACGCTCAAACGGCCGCGGTGCGGCATACCGATCACCACTTCCTTGGCCCCAAGGCTGCCGCCGCGCTTGATGATCTGTTCCATCGCCGGGATCAGCGCCTCGCCACCATCAAGGCCGAACCGCTTGGTGCCCATGTACTTGACGTGCAGGAATTTTTCGAAGCCCTCGGCCTCGACCAGCTTGTTCAGGATCGCCTTGCGCCCGTTCTTGGTAAAGGCGATTTCCTTGCCATAGCCTTCGATCCGTTCCTTCAGCCAACCGGCCTGCTCGGGATCGGAAATATGCATGTATTGCAGCGCGAAAGTGCCACAATAGGTCCGCTTTACGATGTCGATGATCTGGCGCATCGTCGCGAAGTCGAGGCCCAGAACCTTGTCGATGAAAATCGGGCGGTCCATGTCGGCCTCGGTGAAGCCATAAGATTTCGGCTCCAGCTCGGGGTGCGGCTCGTCATCGCGCATGCCCAGCGGGTCGAGATCGGCAATCAGGTGGCCCCGGATCCGGTAGGCGCGGATGATCATCAGCGCGCGGATGCTGTCCAGAACGGCACGTTTCACCGCCTCTTCGCTGATATCCACGCCCTTTTCTGCGGCCTTCGCCTTGATCTTGTCGCCCGCGCCCTTGGCCTCTTGCGGCACGGGGGCCCAATCGCCCGTCAGCGCGCCGGTCAGGTCGTCCTGCGGCACCGGCGGCCAATCGTTGCGCGCCCAGCTGGGGCCGGTCGCCTCGGCCACCACGTCACGCCCGTCATCGCCCATCTGGGCAAAGAAGGCGGCCCATGCCTCGTCCACGGCGCTGGGGTCTTCGGCGTAGCGCGCGTAAAGCTGTTCGAGGTATTCCGCGTTATGCCCCTGCATGAAGCTTGAGGCATGGAACTGGTCGTTGGAAGACTGGTCGGTCATTTCGAGATCCTCATGGGAGGGGCACTCAGCCCTTCGTGCCTTGCGTGGCACGGGTGAAGATGATGGCGTCGGGCGCGTCAAAACCGGCCAACCGGGCGGCATTGAGAAGCGTAATCGTGATTTTACCGTCATTGACGGCGATGTCGTCGAGCGGCGCATAGGCGGGATAGGCGCCAGTCTCGCCAAGCGCGCCGCGCAGGGCGGCCATGCTGTCGGTCTTGGCGGTGACGCGGCATTCCAGCTCGATCTCGCCCAGAACAGAGGTGCGCAGTGCCAGAACCAGCGTATCGTCGCCCCGGGTCAGGACGCGGGTCCGGCTGCGCGGGATGTCGGCCTTGCGCGCCAGCCCTCGGGCCGACTTGCGTTGAATGTCGAGAACCTGCGCAAGGCTCGCGCCGCCGGTATCTCCACCAAAGTAATATGCGGAATTTGCCCATGCGATATCTTCGACCATGGCGTCACTCAGCTTTGACGCCACTTTCCAGCCCGCCTTGCCAAGCGCGGCGGTGACCACATCGACATCGCCCGTGACCTGCGTGCAGGCGGGCACAAAAGTAAGGTCGGAAAGGGGCACCTGCGCCTGCACCGGGCCCGCCGCAAAAGCGGCGGCCAGCAGGGCGGCAGATATCCCTTTCCGACGTCGCATCAGCCGATCGCCTTGACCACGGCTTCACCCAGACCCGCGGGGCTTTCGGCCACCACGATGCCTGCGCTCTGCATGGCTTCGATCTTGTCATCCGCGCCGCCTTTGCCACCGGCGACGATCGCACCGGCATGGCCCATGCGACGGCCCGGAGGGGCGGTGCGCCCGGCGATGAAACCGGCGGTGGGCTTCCAGCGGCCCTTCTTCTTTTCGTCGGCAAGGAATTGCGCGGCTTCTTCTTCGGCCGACCCACCGATTTCACCGATCATGATGATCGCCTCGGTCTCGTCATCCGCAAGGAACCATTCCAGCACGTCGATATGCTCGGTGCCCTTGATCGGGTCACCGCCGATGCCAACGCAAGTCGATTGGCCAAGGCCTACATCCGTCGTCTGTTTCACGGCTTCATAGGTAAGCGTGCCCGAGCGCGAAACAACACCCACCTTGCCACGTTTGTGGATGTGGCCCGGCATGATGCCGATCTTGCAGGCATCCGGCGTGATGACACCGGGACAGTTCGGCCCGATCAGCACCGATTTGCTGTCGATCAGCGCGCGCTTCACCTTCATCATGTCGAGCACGGGAATGCCCTCGGTGATGCACACGATCAATTCCATCTCGGCGTCGATCGCCTCAAGGATGCTGTCGGCGGCGAACGGCGGCGGCACATAGATCACCGATGCGTTTGCTTGCGTTACGTGCTTGGCTTCATGCACCGAGTTGAACACCGGCAGGTCAAGATGCGTCTGACCGCCCTTGCCGGGGGTCACGCCGCCGACCATCTTGGTGCCGTATGCGATGGCTTGTTCAGTGTGGAACGTGCCCTGCGAGCCGGTGAGGCCCTGACAGATCACCTTGGTATTTTCGTCTACGAGAACTGCCATTTAGATGGCTCCTTTAGGATAGTGGTCCTTACGGCTTAGGAATGCATACACCATGCTGTAGGGACATACGTGATAGACCGAATTTGCATCGGCCTTGATTTCTAGATGTGAGAAGCGTCGGTCACGGAGTGATGTGAAACGTTCGTTTCCATTTATCCACGAGATCGCTGCCACGTGTTCAGCGTGAACAAGCTTGTTGCATGCTTTGCGAAGATCAGGGCGAACCAATGGCTGGTTTATTTCGAGTTTCCAAAGTTCTCCGACAGGTATCTTGGTGTCGCGAGGAATTGAATACTCTTTGAGTTCAAAATCGAGAACTCGCCTGACATTGAAAGCAAACTGAAATGCCGTGTCGATTATCTGTTGCTCGATTCTTCTCACGAACAACTCGTCGTCTGCGGGCCAGATATTCCCGCAGATTCCGGCTAATCGAACACCGAGGTCGAGGGCACGACTATTGGTCTCTTGAGCAACGCCAAGATAATTGTACCCATTGCCCTCGGATTCCAGTTTCTTCACAATCAAAGCCTAACCCTTCACAGCCTTCACGATCTTCTGAGCGCCGTCTTTCAGGTCATCGGCGGCAATCACGTCGAGACCGGAGGTGTTGATGATCTCCTTGCCCTTTTCGACGTTCGTGCCTTCCAGCCGCACAACCAGCGGCACCTTCAGGCCTACTTCCTTGACCGCGGCGACAACGCCCTCGGCGATCACGTCACAACGCATGATCCCGCCGAAGATGTTGACGAGGATGCCTTTGACGTTCGGGTCAGAGGTGATGATCTTGAACGCTTCGGTCACCTTCTCCTTGGTGGCGCCACCGCCCACGTCGAGGAAGTTGGCAGGCTCGGCACCGTAAAGCTTGATGATATCCATCGTCGCCATGGCAAGGCCCGCGCCGTTCACCATGCAGCCGATCTCACCATCAAGCGCGATGTAGTTGAGGTCGTATTTGCTGGCTTCCAGTTCCTTGGGGTCTTCTTCGGTGGTGTCGCGCAGCTCGGCGATATCGGCATGGCGATACATCGCGTTGCCGTCAAAGCTCAGCTTGGCATCCAGCACCTTCAGATCGCCCTTGTCGGTCACGATCAGCGGGTTGATTTCCAGCATCTCCATGTCCTTCTCGACGAAGGCTTTATAGAGCATGCCCATCAGCGCGACGCACTGTTTGACCTGCGCCCCTTCGAGGCCCAGTTCGAACGCGATGCGGCGGCCATGGAACGCCTGATACCCCGTCGCCGGATCAACCGAGAAGCTCAGGATTTTCTCGGGCGTGCTTTCGGCGACTTCCTCGATGTCCATGCCACCCTCGGTCGAGGCGACAAAGCTGACACGGCTGGTCTGGCGATCCACCAGCAGCGCGAGGTAAAGCTCGCTTTCGATGCCAGATCCGGCTTCGATATAGATGCGGTTCACCTGTTTGCCGACCGGGCCGGTCTGCTTGGTCACAAGGGTGCGGCCCAGCATCTTCTTGGCTTCTTCGGCGGCTTCTTCAACCGACTTGGCAAGGCGCACACCGCCTTTTTCGCCGGCATCGGCCTCTTTGAAGTGGCCCTTGCCGCGGCCGCCCGCGTGGATCTGTGCCTTGACGACCCAAAGCGGCCCGTCGAGCTCTCCGGCGGCTGTCTTGGCCTCTTCCGCGCGCGTCACGACGCGCCCGTCCGACACCGGCGCGCCGTAGCTGCGCAGAAGCGCCTTCGCCTGGTATTCATGGATGTTCATGAAATTCACCTGTTTTTGCTTGCTGGTTACCCGTTAAGTGGCACAAGCCTGCGGAAAAGTAAGGGCTAATCGCCCGGATAGCTCAAAACTGGTGGATTTTTCCCGATTTGTGATCACACGATTTTCCGCTGTGATCACAAATCCGATCTGCGACAGAACAACACAGTCGGAAAAGAATCAACGCGCGCCGGCACAAGCGGCCTGTATCGCGCCCAGGGCTGATCCCCCGGCCTGACCCATCGGCCAAACCCGTTAGCCCGGCTCATCTGCCTGATCCGACAGGGCTGGGCGCGGCCTCCTGTGTCCGGCCGCCAGCGCCCGCGCTGCCTTAGTTAAAGAACAGCGCGAACGTTCCTGCCCGCCCACCGGTCAGCCGGTCAAACTGGCTCCAGCGCTGGGTCGAAATCAGCGGGCCCTGCGCGGCATGCTCATACATCGCGATCCCGTGGATCATCTCCAGAAGGTCAAGCGGCGTCGGGTTGTTTTCATAGCTGGTCAGGCTGATGCCATAGCCCGGCGGCAACAACGGGTGCGGCACCAGAAGCCGCCCGTTCAGCACCGCTTCGGCGTCTTCCAGAACGCCTTGCCATACGGCGCCCGCTTCCGGCGGCAATTCGATTCCAAGGGCCGAGGACTGGCGCGCATTGGCGATCCATTCGTGATCGTCGTCGGTCTCTTTTTCGAGCAGCGACCAGAAGGTCCGGTTCTCCGCGATCGCGGCGCGCCAATGGGTGAAGGCGGCCTTGATATGATCGGCGTCGGGCTGCTGCTTGAGCGCGCTGACCACCACATAGATCATGTCCATCGTGCCGCCGAACTCGGCCGAGTAATTGCTTCGTCGCCCGGCATTGAGCGGCAGTTTCAACTCGGCGGCGCGGCGTTCCTCGCGCACAAGCCGCTGCTCGCGCGAAGCAGCGTTATAGGCATCGCGCACCACCTTCAAATCCTCGTTGGCCAAATCGCGTTGTGCCCTGAGGCTGTCTTCCTTGGCCTTGTCTCCGTCCTTTTTCGCCGCGCGCATTTCGGTATTCACACCGCGCACTTCCTCTTGCAGCGGGCGCATCTGGGTTTGGATATCCTTGACCTTGGCCCCCAGCGTTTCTTCCTGCTGCTGAAGGCGCGCAATTTCCTCCTCGATATCGTAGATGTCATAGAAATTGGGGATACGCGGCGCTTTGCGCAGGGCTTTGCGACGGTTTCCCAGATCGGCCAGAACCGGCGTCGGATCGAAGGCGAGGTAAGCCTCGGCGCTGCCCGAAAGCACATGGGTATAGGCCATCAACCACGCCAGATCGGCTTCGTCGAAGCGCACGGGAAGGGCCTCGGGCGCGCCTGTTTTACGAAACTCCCGCATTTCTCGCCAATCAAGGATCATCGGCGCCAGTAGCGAAACCGCATCTTCCCCTTCGTCGCGTTGGCCATTTGCGTTGGCGTCGAACCAGATGTCGGTCAAATCAAGCATGAACGGCTCCACCCCTTGCGCGCGCGCTGCTTCAAGGGTGACGCGGGCGGCGGCGATGTCGGTGGCAAAGGTGCGCACGATCTCGCTCAGTGTTTCCGCAGTTGCGGGTTTGCGTGGGGCGACCGTCGCCCTAGGCACCCGTATCCGAAACAGCGGCATGTTCGCGATCCGATCGCCCAGCCCATATTCGGCGCGGGTTTTCAGGCTGGTCTCGAGGGCGCCCAAGGTTTGCAACATGCCAAGTTCGAAGCGATTGACGCCCTTGGCGTTCTCGATCTCGGCGATCCGCGCGCTGATGCCTTTGGCGCCCAGCGTGGTTTGCGCCTCGACCTGCTGGCCCTGTGCCATGCCGCCCCAAAGCGCCAGCGCAACCGCAGCCCCGCGCAAACCCGTTTTCAGCATCGTGTCTCTCCCGTTCCGTGTATGTCCACCCTATGCGCGCCGCGGGCCAAACCCAAGTCCACAAGCCCCGGCACGCGGGCGTTCACTCCGTTTCGATCAGACAGGTGGTTGCCTGCCATGTCCCGGCCTCGGCCGCCTCGGGTCGGATCCAGAAGCTAAGCGCGCCGCCCTTGCCCGGCTCGAAGCACATGAAATCATCGGCCACGACCTGCAACAACAGCATGTGATCGCGCGCCAGTGCCGCGCCCGCGCCGTGACGGTCGCGCCCATGGCCCAAGGCCTGCGACCAGCCGTCATCGATATGGGGCATCATGTAGTGTTCGTTGATATGATCGCGCAGCGCCTGTGGCAGTTTCTGCCAGAGCGCCTCATCGCCATGCACCATGTGGCGCAGCGTGTCGTCGCCCAGCCGGTAAAGCGCATTGCGGCCATAGGGCATGTCACCGAAGGCCTTGAATTCATTCTGTAACCGGTCCGCAGTCATGGCCAGCCTGCGGCGATCCTCGGGGGTGATCACATCCCAGGCCGCGCGCCGGTCGCTCCATTCCGCAACCTCGGAAACGAGGCTGTGAAAAGCGGGCAACAGCCGCTCGATCTCGTCCAGCCGCGCCGCTGCCGCGTCGCGTCCGCTTTGGCGTTCGGCCAACAGCGCATCGCCGGTTTCTGCGCCGGCAGAGGCGCGATTTCCTAAAAGCTGCGCCCAGCGACCCCGAGAGGCGCGCGTCATTGGGCCCTTCACCTCTTGGTCTTTCTCCGTTTCAAGCGCAGCACAGATCTCGGGCACCGCCCGCAACATCTGGATCAGGCTGTTGCCATAAAGGTGCAGCGAATGGTTCCAATGCACCCCAAGCCCGGGCAGCACCTCGGCTTGCGGCAGCGCCGCCGCGACCAAGGGATCGCGCACGCTCAGCCCGCGCCGCTCGCGCGCGCCCAGACGCAGCGCCTCGGCCCGCGTGGGGCTTCCGATGGCGTCCTCGCCCCTTTCCCCGTCCCACGGCGCGGGGTGAAGGCTCAGCGGCCAGCGCGGCAAACCCTTGGGCGCGGCCGCACGTGTTGGGGCAAAGCGGAAATGCTTGGCATAGTCATCGCCGTAAAGCGGCGGAATATCTTCGGGCAGGGGGGCGAAATCGCGGTTCAGCGGCAGGTGCAGCACGGCATGATCTGGGGTGCCCGCCTCCGCCTGTCTCAGGTCGGCGAAAAACACCAGCGCGCCGCTCTGTGGCAGCGGGGCTTCGGGCCGGATCGTGCCCAGAACGCCAAGGTCGATTTGCCCGATGAAAGTCAGCGGCACGCCATCCGCGGCCCGCGGCCACGCCCGCCCGGCCAGCGCCGGAAGGCCGCCCAGCCAGCTTGTGCCGCCGTAGTGGCGCCTGTCGTCACGCGGCCTGCGCCTCAGGATAAGGGGATCGAATTGAACCATAAACTCATTCACCAGGTAAATATCGCGCCCTTACACCCACACACACGGATGCAGACCGCCGAAACCCTTTTTATCCGGCAACTTGGCTCGAAGTAAGCCGATAAATCGAACGAAAAAAGGCGCGGTGGTCCCACGCGCGCCATTATTAACTAGATGTTTAAAAAGGCAACACCGGCCACGGGGGCCGGTGCGCAAATTTCTTTCTCTGACAAGCAGATCAGGCCGCAGATCAGGCCAGGGCCCGGATCAAGCCAGCGTGTTGTCGATTTCCTTGCACGCCTTGACGAGGCCTTTGACAGCATCGACCGACTTGTCGAACATCGCCTGCTCGTCCTTGTTCATCTTGATGTCGATGACCTTCTCGACACCGTTCGCGCCGATCACGGTCGGTACGCCAACATAAAGCCCCTTGAGGCCCAGCGCGTCTTCGACATACGCGGCGCAAGGCAGAACGCGCTTCTGATCCTTGAGATAGGCCACGGCCATCTCGATCGCCGATGTGGCGGGGGCGTAATAGGCGCTGCCGGTTTTCAGCAGACCAACGATCTCGGCACCGCCATCGCGGGTGCGCTGGATGATCGCGTCCAGCTTGTCTTGCGTGGTCCAGCCCATCTCGACGAGGTCGGGCAGGGGAATACCGCCCACGGTCGAATAGCGCGCCAGCGGCACCATCGTGTCGCCATGCCCGCCCAGAACGAAGGCGGTGACGTCTTTCATCGACACGCCGAATTCCTCGGCAAGGAAGTGACGGAAGCGCGCGCTGTCAAGCACACCGGCCATGCCGCAGACCTTGTTCGCGGGCAGGCCCGAGAACTGCTGCAACGCCCAGACCATCGCGTCGAGCGGGTTGGTGATGCAGATCACGAATGCGTCGGGGGCGTGTTCCTTGATGCCCTCGCCCACGGATTTCATGACCTTCAGGTTGATCCCCAGCAGGTCGTCGCGGCTCATGCCCGGTTTGCGCGGCACACCGGCGGTGACGATGCAGACATCCGCACCGGCGATATCGGCATAGCTCTGCGTGCCCTTCAGGTTGGCGTCGAACCCTTCCGAGGGGCCGCTTTCCGCGATGTCGAGCGCCTTGCCCTCGGGCATGCCCTCGGCGATGTCGAACAGGACGATATCGCCCAGTTCTTTCATGGCGGCCATATGGGCCAGGGTGCCGCCGATCATGCCGGCGCCGATCAATGCGATTTTGGGTCGTGCCATGGGAATAACTCCAAGCTGGTTTGATTTCTCGCGCGCAGCCCTAGTCCGATTGTCGCAGCTTAGCAAGTGTGTGCCGGTTTCTCGCGGGGGTCTGCGGGGTGGGCTGGCCCCTGTCCAACCCGTGTGCAAGCCGCTAGAAGTCGAAACAGGGCAGGGCCAAAGGGGGGGAAACCATGCCGCCACTCGATCTGACGTTTTTCCTGATCGCGGGGCCTGCCGTGGCCTTCGCTGGCGTCTCCAAGGGGGGCTTCGGTTCGGGCGCGGCCTTTGCGGCGGCAGCGATTCTCGCGCTGGTGATCGAGCCGGGCGCCGCGATCGGGCTGATGCTGCCGATGCTCATGCTGATCGACGTTGCCACGCTGCGGCCCTATTGGGGCAAGTGGAACAAGGGCGCGGCAAAGCTGCTCATCCTCGGGGGGCTGCCCGGCACGGCGCTGGGCGCGGGGCTTTACGCCGTGGCCGATGCCGATGTGTTTCGCGTCCTGATCGGCGCGATTTCCCTTGGCTTCGTGGCGTGGCAGTTGCTGGGCCGCGCGGGCCTTATCCCGGTCGCGCAAAAGCCGCTGCCGCCCGCGGGCGGTCTGCTCGCCGGGGCGGTCGCGGGGTTGACCAGCTTCATCTCCCACGCCGGTGGCCCGCCCGCCGCGGTCTATCTCCTGTCGATCAAACCCACCAAGACCGAGTTTCAGGCCACCACCGTGCTGGTCTTCTGGGTGCTCAACATCGTGAAATTCGTCCCCTACGCCTTCCTCGGCATCTTCACGTGGGACACGCTGCGCGCCGACCTCTTCCTCGCGCCTTTCGCCCTTGCCGGTGCGTGGCTCGGCGTTCGGGCGCATTATATCGTGCCTGAACGGCTGTTTTTCGGCCTCACCTATGTCCTGCTCACCGTCACGGGCGCGAAACTGATCTGGGACGGTCTCACCTGATCCCGGCTACGGGGCGGGCCTCGATCAACCGGGCGTCCCATCTTCATCTTGCCCAAAATATCCCGGGGTGTGGGGCAGCGCCCCACTCCGATGCCCGCCGCAATCACGCCGCTCAGGTATCCTTGCCCCCCGGCGGCAGCGCCTCGGCCAGCGTCTCATAGGCTTGTCCACTGGCGACAAGGCAGGTCGTGCCATTCGCCAACGTCACAGTAATGGTCCACGTCCCGCTTTCGGGCGAGGCGAAAACCTCGACCACCGCGTTATTCGCACCCAACCCGATGCTTTGCCGGGTCTCGCCGAACTGTTGCGCCAATCGCGTCACCACCTGCGCCCGGGGGGCGCAGGCCCGGTCTTCCGCCTCCCCCGGATGCGCCGCACCCAGCAGAAGAACACTCGCCATGATCAGAGTTTCAAGTCGCATCGCACTGCCTTTCTTTGACGCCTCGATCCTCGCTTGAAACAGCTGAAGACGTGGTTAACGCAGCGTCCCAAGCCCGAGAATCCGCGCGATCTTCTGCGTTGCGGCACAAATCCTCTTGAACAAATCGGGCGAAAAATGCTCTATCCGCGCAACTTTCTTTCCTTCTCAGGAGACTCGCATGGAAATCCGCCCTTACCGCTCCGTCCTCTACATCCCCGGCTCCAAAGAGCGCGCGCTCGACAAGGCCCGCACCCTGCCGGTCGATGCCATCATTTTCGATCTCGAAGACGCCGTGACGCCCGAGGCCAAGGTCGAAGCCCGCGCAACCCTCAAGGCCGCGCTCGAACAGGGCGGGTACGAGGGCAAGGCCCGGATCATCCGCATCAACGCGCTCGACACCGAATGGGGCCATGACGACGCCCGCGCCGTGGCCGGGATGCAGGCCGACGCCGTCCTCCTGCCCAAGGTCAACAGCGCACAGGACATCGACGCGCTCGCCGCGATCACCGGCGACATGCCGGTCTGGGCGATGATGGAAACCTGTCAGGGCATCTGGAACGCGATGGACGTCGCGTCGCATCCGCTGGTCGGCGGCTTCGTCGCGGGCACCAATGACCTCGCCAAGGAACTCAACTGCCGCGCCCGCGCCGATCGCCTGCCGATGATGACCTCGCTGCAGATGATCCTTCTGGCCGCGCGCGCCCATGGCGTGATCGCCGTCGATGGCGTCTATAACCAGTTCAAGGACGAAGAGGGCCTGCGTGTTGAATGCGGACAGGGCCGCGATCTGGGCTTTGACGGCAAGACGCTGATCCACCCGGCACAGGTCGACGTGACCAACGCCGCCTTCGCCCCCTCCGAGGAAGAGATCGCCCTCGCCCGTCGCCAGATCGAAGCCTTTGAAGAGGTCGAGCGCACGGGGCAGGGGGTTGCCGTTGTCGATGGCAAGATCGTCGAAAACCTGCATGTCGAAACCGCGCAGAAGATCCTCGCCATGGCCTCTGCCATCGCCTCGCTGTAGGGTCGCGTCAAAGCCACATCCCTAGCCCCCAAGGAAACAGCCATGACCCTTCTCATCCTCGGCGTTCTGCTCTGGTCTCTGCCGCATCTTTTCAAGCGCCTCGCGCCCACCGCACGGGCCAACATGGGCGACAAGGCCAAGGGCCCGATCGCCCTGATCCTGCTCGCCTCCATCGTGCTGATGGTGCTGGGCTACCGCGCGTGGGACGGCACCTTCTACTGGGGGCGCAGTCCGGCGATGACCGGCATCAACAACCTGCTGATGCTGGTATCGGTCTATTTCTTCGCCGTGTCGGGGATGAAAACGAAACTGGCGCAATACATCCGCCACCCGATGCTTTGGGGCGTCGTGCTCTGGTCGGTGGCGCACCTGCTGGTCAACGGCGATACACCGTCCTTCGTGCTATTCGGCGGGCTGCTGATTTGGTCGTTCCTCGAAATGACGCTGATCAACGCGCAAACCGCGTGGGAAAAACCCGGTCCCGCCCCCGTGGGGAAGGAAATCGGCGCGCTTGCCGGTGGCGTTCTTGTCTATGGCGCGATCACGCTCATCCACTCCTGGCTTGGCTACAACCCGTTCGGATAAACCATGAAACTCTACCGCCTGCTGACCGAAGACGACACCTCGGCCTTCTGCCACAAAGTGACCCTTGCCCTGAACAAGGGTTGGGTGCTGCACGGCTCGCCAACTTATGCCTACGACGAAAAGCGCGGCGTGATGCGCTGTGCGCAGGCCGTCGTGAAAGAGGCCGAAGGCACCTACACACCTGATACGAAACTGGGAGAGCACTAATGGCCGCAAAGACCAATCCGGGCCGGTTTTTCGAGGACTACAAGCTGGGCGAGGTGATCGAACACGCTGTGCCGCGCACCGTGTCGGGCGGCGAGCGTGCGCTTTACCATGCGCTCTACCCGGCGCGCCATGCGCTCTATTCTTCGGATGAATTCGCTCGTGCGTCGGGCCTGCCCGCCGCGCCGCTGGATGATCTGGCCGCCTTCCACGTGGTCTTTGGCAAGACGGTGCCCGACATCTCACTCAACGCCGTGGCCAACCTCGGCTATGCCGAGGGCCGCTGGCTCAAGCCGGTTTATCCCGGCGATACCCTGCGCTCGACCTCCGAAGTGATTGGCCTGAAACAGAACTCCAACGGCAAATCCGGCGTGGTTTACGTCCGCACCCGCGGATTGAACCAGCGCGACGAAGTGGTGATGGAATATGTCCGCTGGGTGATGGTGCGCAAGAATGACCTCGACGCGCCCGCGCCCGAAACCGTGATTCCGGAACTGAAGAAAACCCTCGCGGCCAGCGATCTTGAAATTCCTGCCGGTCTCGATTTCACCGGCTACAACTATACCCTCGCCGGTGAGGCGCACCGCTGGGGCGATTACGAAGTGGGCGAGGTGATCGATCACGTCGATGGCGTGACGATCGAAGAGGCCGAGCATATGATCGCC
This sequence comes from Rhodalgimonas zhirmunskyi, assembly GCA_030848925.1. Classification (GTDB taxonomy): domain Bacteria; phylum Pseudomonadota; class Alphaproteobacteria; order Rhodobacterales; family Rhodobacteraceae; genus Rhodalgimonas; species Rhodalgimonas zhirmunskyi. The sequence continues at coordinate 155,939 of JANFFA010000003.1, read as the reverse complement.
ACCCGCCTTTGGCAGAACACCGCCAAGGTGCATTTCGACGCCACTTTCCGCCCCGATGGTCAGCGCCTGATCTATGGCGGCCACGTCATTTCGATGGCGCGCGCGCTGTCCTTCAACGGGCTGGCCAATGCCCAGATGATCGCCGGTCTCAACGGTGGCGCCCATGCCAACCCGTGCTTCTCGGGGCTGACGGTCAAGGCGTGGTCCGAAGTGCTCGACAAGGCGGAAACCGCTGCGCCGGGCGTCGGCGCGATCAGGCTGCGGCTGGTGGCCACCTCGGACGGGTCTGTCGGCGATCTGAAGGGTGAGGATGGCAAATACCTGCCCGGCGTGCTGCTCGATCTCGACTACTGGGCGCTCATGCCGATCTGATTTCCAAGGCAACCCTGCTTTGTGATCACAAATTTCGCGCAGCCCCCACCGGGCTGCGCGAATGCGCGCCAAAGGGGCGCGGAAACCGCGTTGCACCGCATTCGCGCAGGTCGATCGGGGGTGGGCTGTCATTTTGTGATCGCATTTCCGCATAGCGTGATCACAAATCACTGTGACGGAACGAAAAACTGATCCAAAACCGCTTCAAATTCGTCAATCCCACGTGACTCTCCTGTCAAAAGGGATAAAACAGGGGCCAAGGCAACGCCCCCCGCATGGGGCCTACCGGAAGAAGGGGAACCATTACCCATGGCCGAGACAAAACAAGTCGAGCGCCCGCTCAGTCCGCACCTCCAAGTCTATCGCATGCGCGTGCCGATGCTGACTTCGATCCTGACGCGGATCACCGGCAATGCGCTGATCGTATCGACGATCCTGATCGTTTGGTGGCTTCTGGCGGCGGCGACGTCCGAGAGTTATTTCAACACCGCCAACGCCGTGCTGACCTCGTGGTTTGGCGACATCGTCATGACGCTGTCGGTGCTGGGCCTCTGGTATCATTACCTCGCCGGGTTGCGGCACCTGCTCTATGATGCGGGCCGTGGCCTCGACATCGAAACGGCAGTGAAACTCGGCTGGGCCTGCCTCATTGGCTCGGTCGTGCTGACCGTGCTCACCGTCATCATTTTCCAGATCGTCTGAGGAGGCAGCCATGCGTTACCTGACCGACCGCAAGCGCGCCGAAGGCAAGGGTGCCTCGGGCACCGGCACCGAACATCACTGGTTCATGCAGGTCTCGGCCGTGGGCCTTGCCTTCCTGATCCCGACGTTCCTCTTCATTGTCGGCTCCGCACTGGGGCAGGGCCGCGAAGCGGTTCTCGAAACCTTTGCCAACCCCTTCGTGGCGATCCTGACGGGGCTCACGCTCTATGTCTCGATGGTCCACTTCAACAAGGGCGCGCAGATGATGATCGAAGATTACTGGAGCGGCTCGCTGCGCAAAGGGCTGATCATGTTCGTGATCGGGCTCAGCTATACGATCATCGCCACCGGGCTTTTCGCCCTCGCCAAAATCGCGCTCTGAGGGAAAAACAATGGCTGCTTACGAATACGAAACGCATGAATACGATGTTGTCGTGGTGGGGGCTGGTGGTGCTGGCCTGCGCGCCACGCTGGGCATGGCCGAGCAGGGGCTTCGCACGGCCTGTGTGACCAAGGTTTTCCCGACCCGCTCGCATACCGTTGCGGCGCAGGGCGGCATTGCTGCCTCGCTCTCCAACATGGGCCCGGACAACTGGCAGTGGCACATGTACGACACTGTCAAAGGCTCGGACTGGCTGGGCGACAATGACGCGATGGAATACCTCGCCCGTCACGCGCCCAAGGCCGTGTATGAGCTTGAGCATTACGGCGTGCCGTTCTCGCGCACCGAAGAGGGCAAGATCTATCAGCGCCCGTTCGGCGGCCACACCACCGAATTCGGCGAAGGCCCGGCCGTGCAGCGCACCTGCGCCGCCGCTGACCGCACCGGCCACGCCATCCTGCACACGCTTTATGGTCAAAGCCTCAAGAACAACGCAGAGTTCTATGTCGAATATTTCGCCATCGACCTGATCATGGGCGAAGATGGCACCTGCCAGGGCGTGGTCTGCTGGAAGCTCGACGATGGCACGATGCACGTGTTCAACGCCAAGATGGTCGTTCTGGCCACCGGCGGCTATGGCCGTGCCTATTTCTCGGCCACTTCGGCCCATACCTGCACCGGTGACGGCGGCGGCATGGTGGCCCGTGCGGGCCTGCCACTTCAGGACATGGAATTCGTCCAGTTCCACCCCACCGGCATCTATGGCTCGGGCTGCCTGATCACCGAGGGCGCGCGCGGCGAAGGCGGCTATCTCACCAACAAGGATGGTGAGCGCTTCATGGAGCGTTACGCGCCGCAATACAAAGACCTCGCCCCGCGCGATTACGTGTCGCGCTCGATGACGATGGAAATTCGCGAAGGCCGCGGTGTGGGCGCCGAGGGCGATCACATCCACCTCAACCTCAGCCACCTGCCGCCCGAGGCACTGGCCGAACGCCTTCCCGGCATCTCCGAGTCGGCCCGCATCTTTGCCGGTGTCGACGTGACCAAAGAGCCGATCCCGGTTCTGCCGACAGTGCACTACAACATGGGCGGCATTCCCACCAACCACTTGGGCGAGGTGCTGAACCCCACTAAAGACAACCAGAAGGCCACCGTGCCCGGCCTCATGGCCGTGGGCGAAGCCGGCTGTGCCAGCGTGCACGGGGCCAACCGTCTTGGCTCCAACTCGCTGATCGACCTCGTGGTCTTTGGCCGCGCCGCCGCGATCCGCGCCGGTGAAATCGTCGACCCGTCGGCACATAACCCGACGCTGAATCAGGCTTCGGTCGATGCTGCTTTCGATCGCTTCGACAAGATCCGCCACGCCAGCGGCGCGGTGCCCACCGCCGAACTGCGGCTTGAGATGCAGAAAACCATGCAGGCCGACGCCGCCGTTTTCCGCACCTCCAAGACGCTGGCCGAAGGGGTCGAGAAGATGACCCAGATCGCCGCCAAGATCGACGATCTGAAGGTCACCGACACATCGCTGGTATGGAACACCGACCTGATGGAAACGCTCGAACTGACCAACCTCATGCCCAACGCGCTGGCCACGATCCACGGCGCCGAGGCGCGCAAGGAATCCCGCGGCGCCCACGCCCACGAGGATTTCACCAAGCGCGACGATGAGAACTGGCGCGTGCACACCATCGCCCGCGTCGATGGCAACAAGGTCGATCTCAGCTACCGCGACGTGATCACCGAAACCCTCACAACCGAGGCCGAAGGCGGCATCAGCCTCAAGAAGATCGCGCCCAAGGAACGTACGTTCTGATGCGCACCGCTTTCGCGATATGCGCGGCGCTGGCCCTCGGGGCCTGCGACGTGGCCCAGAAAACCGCCGACGATCTTGCGCGCACCCGCGCCAAGACCGCGGTGGCGGGCGTCGTATCGCGAGAGTTCCCCGGCGTCGATGCCAGCCCGGTGACCGATTGCATCATCAACGCGGCCTCGGCGCAGGAGCTTCTGCAAATCGCGGCCAGCTCGGCCACTGGTGCGACGGCGGATGTGACCGAGTTGACGCTTGGCATCGCGCGCCGCCCTGAAGCGGTGCGCTGCTACGGCACCAACGCGCTTCTGATGGTGCTGTCATGATCCGCGGCCACATGGCCACATACCCGGCCCGCGCGGCCAACCTGAAGGTGACGCTCGACCTCATCACGCCACAGCTTGACCGGCTGTTCCTGTGTCTCAACGAATACGACACGGTGCCGGACTTCCTGTCCGAATATGACAACGTCGAAGCCTACCTGCCCGAAGCCGACCTCAAGGACACTGGCAAATTCGTCTTCAAACCCGCCCCCGAGGACGAGGTTTTCCTGCTGGATGATGATCTGCGCTATGCGTCCAATTACGTCGAACACATGCGCGCCATCCTGCCCGGTGCGATTGATCAGAACGCCGTGCTTGGCGTCTATGGCCTGATCATGAAGGAAAAATTCCACCGCCGCGGCTTCAAGCGCCACTATTACAAGATGCGCAAACCGCTGCCCGAGTCGATCTTTGTCGATTACGTTGGCACCGGCACGCTCTATGCGCGCGGCTGCAACCTGCCGCCGTTTGACGTGATGCATGACTCCAAGCGGTTCACCGACATCCGCTATGCCCGCTGGTGCCATGAAAACGGCATCAGCCACATCTGTGTCGCCCGCAAATACGGGCTGATCAAACCGCAAGAGACCGACGAAAGCATTTATGCCGACTTCACCCGCGAATTGCCTGCGACGGTCTTTGACGAAGTCAAGGCATTCGGCCGCCAGAATCCCCATCTAGGCCATCCTGTCGAGAGTATCCTGACCCTGCCGGGCCAGCCCCTCGACAGCGTTGGAGAACGGAAAGGACACTAGACATGGTTCAGCTCACCCTGCCCAAGAATTCCCGCATGGTCACAGGCAAAACCTGGCCCAAGCCCGAGGGCGCAACGAACCTGCGCAAGTTCCAGATTTACCGCTGGAGCCCGGATGACGACAAGAATCCCCAGATCGACACCTATTTCGTCGATCTCGATGATTGCGGCCCGATGGTTCTCGACGGTCTCATCTACATCAAGAACAAGATCGACCCGACGCTGGCCTTCCGCCGCTCCTGTCGCGAAGGCATCTGTGGCTCCTGTGCGATGAACATCGACGGGCACAACACGCTGGCCTGCATCTATGGCATGGACGAAATCAAAGGCGATACGGTCAAGATCTACCCGCTGCCCCACACCGCTGTGGTGCGTGACCTGATCCCCGATCTCACGCATTTCTATGCCCAGCACGCCAGCATCATGCCGTGGCTCGAAACAAAGACCAATCGCCCCGCGAAAGAGTGGCGCCAATCGATCGAGGATCGCAAGAAACTCGACGGGCTTTATGAATGCGTCATGTGCGCGTCCTGCTCCACGTCCTGCCCCAGCTACTGGTGGAACGGCGACAAATACCTCGGCCCGGCCGCGCTTCTGCATGCCTACCGCTGGATCATCGACAGCCGCGACGAGGCCACGGGCGAGCGTCTCGATGCGCTGGAAGATCCGTTCAAGCTCTATCGGTGCCACACGATTATGAACTGTACCCAGACCTGCCCCAAAGGTTTGAACCCGGCCAAGGCAATCGCCGAGATCAAGCGGATGATGGTCAACCGGGCGGTCTGATCGGATGGCGGGCGAAGACGATCCAAAGGCCCGCCTCGATTTTCAATCGCCGCATGAATTGCGCCTCGCCTGCCGCGCGCTGGCGGGGCGTTTGCATTACATCAACCGCGTGGCGGCGAGTGAAAGCGTGTTTTACATCGAGGTCGCGCGCACGCTTGAATACCTGGGCGCGGTGTTTGAGGAAAACCACGACAACCCCGAGATTCGCGCCGCCTTTGGCGATGGCTACACCAAGGGCAGCCTGTCACGCGAAGAACGCCGCGCATGGCTGTTCAAGATGATCGAGGATCGCAACCCCGGCTAGGCGCTTTTGCGCATCTACGAGCCCGGTTTACCTTCGCGTCACGCTGCATTGCAGCATATTCATGGCTCCCATGCGATTTTTCCCCCTCACATCACGGCCATTATGGCCTATATACCCAGCAGGGAGGAGGTTGACGCCAACGTAAACCACGAAGGAACAACCTCATGACGCGCAACGCCAAAGCACTGAGCGAACAGGAAAAACAAGCCGCACTCGAGGCGCTTGATCAACTCTACGCCTATTACACCCCAGCAGAAAAAACGCCGGAACCGCCCTTGGGCGGGTATGACGACATGCCGCTCGCGGCCTGATCTCAACCGGATCTCAACCTGAAAACAGCCTGACGTAACGCATGGCTGGACATCGCCCCGTCTCGCCCCCTAGCCTGAGCAGGAACAGGGGAGGGGCGGCATGTCACAGGATATCATCATCGTCGGCGGTGGGCTTGCGGGCCTCGCCGCCGCGCACGAGGCGGTCCAGCGTGGCCGTCGCGTCCTGATCCTCGATCAGGAAGGCGCGCAATCGCTGGGCGGGCAGGCATTCTGGTCGCTCGGCGGGTTGTTCATGGTCGATACGCCGGAACAGCGCCGCATGGGCATCCGCGACAGTCACGCGCTCGCGCGCGGCGACTGGATGGGCAGCGCCGGGTTCGACCGGCCCGAAGATGAAACCCCCCGCAAATGGGCCGAGGCCTATCTCGACTACGCCGCAGGCCCGATGCGCGCCGACCTCAAGGCCATCGGCATGCGCTGGTTTCCTGTCGTTGGCTGGGCCGAACGGGGCGGCAGCCTTGCCGCCGGACACGGCAACTCCGTGCCCCGCTTCCACATCACCTGGGGCGCGGGCGAGGGCGTTGTCGCGCCATATGTCCGCCTCGCGCAAGAGGCCGAGGCCAAGGGCCTTCTGCGCTTCGGCTTCCGTCACCGCGTTACCGGGCTGACCCTCACCAATGGCCGCGTCACCGGGGTTTCGGGCGATATGCTCGCCCCTGACAGCACCCGGCGCGGCGCATCGACCAACCGCGAGGTGACCGGCAGCTTCGAATACGAGGCCGAAAGCGTGATCCTGACCACCGGCGGCATCGGCGGCAATCACGACGCGGTGCGCGCGCAGTGGCCCACCGACCGGCTTGGCCCCGCACCCAAACGCATGGTCGCCGGCGTGCCCGATTACGTCGATGGCCGCATGGCCCAGATCGCCAAACAGGCCGGGGCAGGGGCCATCAACGAAGACCGGATGTGGCACTATACCGAAGGCCTCGCCAACTGGGATCCGATCTGGCCCAACCACGGCATCCGCGTGTTGCCGGGGCCGTCCTCGCTCTGGTTCGATGCACTGGGGAACCGGATGGAGGCCCCCTGCCTGCCCGGTTTCGACACGCTCGCCACGCTCAAGCGCATCCTTGAAACCGGGCATGATCATTCGTGGTTCATCCTGACGCAAAAGATCATCGAAAAGGAATTCGCCCTTTCCGGGTCGGAACAGAACCCCGATTTCGTCTCGGGCAAACTGTGGGAAGTGCTGAAAACCCGCACCTTCGCCAAGGGCGCACATCCCTGCGTCGAAGCCTTCAAGGAAAACGGCGAGGATTTCGTCGTCGCTCAGTCGCTTGACGAGTTGATCGCCGGCATGAACGCCCTCACCCCCGACACGCCGCTCGACCCCGAGCATATCCGCGCCCAGGTCGAGGCCCGCGATGCCCAGATCGCCAACCCCTTCTCCAAGGATGCCCAGATCACGGCCATCCACGGCGCGCGCGCCTATCGCGGCGACCGCCTCGTGCGGACCGCCAAGCCGCACCGCATTCTCGATCCGCTGGCCGGTCCGCTGATCGCCGTGCGGCTCAACATCCTGACCCGGAAATCGCTGGGCGGGCTGCATACCGACCTGTCCTCGCGCGTGCAGCGCCCGGATGGCACGCCCTTCGATGGCCTCTTCGCGGCGGGCGAGGTGGCGGGCTTTGGCGGTGGCGGCTATCACGGTTACAACGCGCTCGAGGGCACATTCTTGGGCGGTTGCATCTTCTCGGGCCGCGCGGCGGGCCGCGAAAGCTGATGGTTTTCGTCGCGTGCTTGGTCGTTGTCTTCGTACTGTTGCTGATTTTCACCAACAGGAAAACCCGCGGATGTCGCTGGCGCGCGCAGCCGACCGAAGCCGGAAAACCCAAGCTTTACAAATGCATGGCCTGTGGCGCGACGGCGCGCACCGACACCGGAAAACCGCCCGCACTCTGCCTCAATCCGCGCCAGCCCCCCGCCGGGCGGTAGGCCTGCGAAAAAAATGCGACCCCTCGCATTTTCCATCTTGATCGACTCGCCACTTTGCCCCAAATGCGTTTTCAAGACGCCAACGCACGCGCCTCTGTTCCCACTGGCACACATGTAGCGACGGTAACGTCTCTGATTGCAACCCGTCCGGCTGAAAGATGCCGGGGTCTCTTGGAGATGACCATGAACGCTCATGTCACCGAACGCGCCATCGGCGCGCGCGCCCTTGCCCCTTCCCGTGTGGAATCCTTCATCCGCGATCACGATTTCGATCGTCCGACCCTCGTGCTCGATACGCAGGCCGTCGCCCGTCAGTACCGCGCGCTCAAGGCCGGTCTGGGACAGGCGCACATCCACTACGCCGTGAAAGCCAACCCCGCGCCGCAGATCGTCGAGACGCTGGTCAACCTCGGCTCGGGCTTCGATGCCGCCTCGCGCGCCGAAATCGAACTCTGCCTCTCCCAAGGTGCTGACCCCGATCTCGTATCCTTCGGCAACACCGTGAAAAAAGTCGGTGACATCGCCTTCGCCCACCACGCTGGTGTGACGCTGTTCGCCGCCGATGCCGAAGAAGAGCTCGAGAAGATCGCAGAGCACGCCCCCGGCGCGCGCGTCTACATCCGCCTGATTGTCGAAGCGTCCGAGGCCGACTGGCCGCTCACCCGCAAGTTCGGCTGCGCCGCACATGAAGCTATCCCGCTGATGGATCGCGCCGTGGCGCTTGGCCTGACCCCGGTCGGCCTCAGCTTCCACGTCGGCTCGCAAACACGGCGCGCCGAAATGTGGTCACCCATCCTCGCCCAAGTGGCCACCACTTGGCACGCCGCCCGCGCCGCTGGCCATGATCTCTCGCTGCTCAACATCGGCGGCGGCTTCCCGGCCTTCTACGGCGACGTGATCGAAGCGCCCACGCCCTATGCCGCCAGCGTCATCGACCTGGTCACGCTCTACTTCGGCGATGTGCCCCACGTGATGGCCGAGCCGGGCCGCGGCCTTGTGGCCGAAGCGGGCGCCATCGCGGCCGAGGTGCTTCTGGTGTCGAAGAAATCCCACGATGACCTGCATCGCTGGGTCTACCTCGACATCGGCAAATTCTCGGGGTTGGCCGAAACCATGGAAGAGGCGATCCGCTACCAGTTCCTCACCGCGCGCGATCACGAGCGGTTCGGCCCCTGCATCTTGGCCGGTCCGTCCTGCGACAGCGCCGATGTGCTGTATGAAAAGCGCATGGTCGATCTGCCGCTGGGCCTCAAATCGGGCGACAAGCTGATCATCCGCAACTGCGGTGCCTATACCTCGTCCTATGCGTCGGTCGGCTTCAACGGCTTCCCACCGCTTGACGTGGTGGTTCTCTAAAACGGGCGGGGCGGAATTCGACGCGAATTCCGTCCCGAATTCCTACGAGGAATTCGTATCCCGCGCACCTCTCCCGAAGAACAACATTCAATAGGACATCTGCCGTTCATCCCACGCCTCTGGAAAATTCGCAATTTTCCGTCCTGTTTTCCTCGCAGGAAAACAGCCCCGCTTGCCTCTTGGACGCGCTCGGGTGAAGCTGCCCAAAAGCAGGAGATGCCCGATGCCAGTCCCCCCAGACGCTGCTCAACGCCGCGCCATCCCGCCCGTCATTTGCTACCCGAACGAGACCCTGCCAAAGCCCGACCTCGCGCTTTATGCCCGTGCCCGCGCCACCGCGACCAAGACAAGCGTAATCCTCGTCCCCGCGCGCGACGCCGCACCCTTTCATGTCCCGGCGGGTCACTTCTTTCGCATCTCGGCGCCGCAAGGTCCGCAGGTAGGCGATCTGAACCTCTGGAATGCAAACGACCTGTCCGAGCGGTTCTATTCCGGCAAATCGCGCGCGCTGCACGGTACCCACCTCACCACCGGTGAGCGGATGTGGTCTTCTTTCCCGACACTGCGCCCGATGGCCACGATCACCGAAGATACCCTTGGCTGGTATGGCATCGACGAATTCGGCGGCTCGGTCCATGACGTGATCGGCACCCGCTGCGATCCCTACACTGGCAACCTGCTTTCGGGCACGCAGTATCACCACTGCTGCCATTCCAACCTGACCCGCGCGCTGGCGGATGCGACCGGGCTGTCCCTGCACGCGGCCGAAGCGCATGTGCATGACGTGCTCAACGTCTTTATGTGCACCGGCTTCACCCGCGACACCGGGCAATACTTCATGAAGGCTTCACCCGTGCGCCCTGATGACTATCTTGAGTTTTTTGCCGAGATCGATCTTCTCGGCGCGCTCTCCGCCTGTCCGGGTGGCGATTGCTCGTCCGAGCATTCCTCGGACACCGCTCAATGCCACCCGCTGCTGGTCGAGGTCTTCGCACCGCAAGAGGGTGCGCTCGACGGATGGAGCTCACCGCCGGTGAACGGATACGATCGCACCCACGGCCGCGCGCCGGGTTAACGAAATCCGCCGCGACCAAAGCGGCGGCAAACGCCCGACAGATCGCAGCCGGGCGGCAGACGGAAAGCAGACACCCGTTTTTCGCCGCCCGGCGCCGTTAACCCTGATGGACGTAGTGGATACGATCGAACAACCCGCGATATCTGGCCGTCTCGTCCGCCAGCGCCGCCGGGTCATTCGCCCTCAACGCCTCGGCAATGCGCCGGCCAAGTTCGGGCATATCATCGACCGTCATGCCCCAGCGCACCAGCTCCGGCGTGCCAATCCGCAAGCCGTTGAGATCATGTGACAATTTCGCAACCGGAAGGCCAATGCCGCAGGCAAGAAATCCCGCTTTTTCCAAGGTTTTCGACGCCGTCTGCCCGCCGCCGAACCCTTCGGCCAAGACCGCGAACTGATGGCTATGGGTCGCGCCGCCCTTGCCCTCGAACAGGGGAATACCCTCTGATTTCAAGGCTTTGGCAAGCGCCTGTGCGGTCTCGATCATGGCGCGCGCATAGGCTTTTCCGTGATCCTTCCAATCCAGCAGGGCCATCGCCAACGCCGCCGATTTCGCTGCATCGAAGTTCGCCGTCATGCCGGGAAAAGCGATTGAATCCAATCGCTTGGCAATCTCGGCCTCGTTGGTGACGATCAGGCCCGAAGGCGGCCCGCCAAGGCTTTTGTAGGTGCTCATTGTCATCAGATGCGCTCCTTCGGCCAGCGGGTTTTCCCATGCCTGACCGGCAATGATCCCGCACTGATGCGCCGCGTCGAACAGGACATAAGCCCCTGTTTCATCGGCGATTTTCCGGATTTCACGCACCGGATGCTCAAACAGGTTCAGCGACCCGCCAATCGTGATCACACGCGGCTTTACTTTCGCTGCCAAATCCCTCAGCCCCTCCAGATCGACGGAATAGCCATCCGCATCCACCGGCGCCTCGTGAATTTCCAGCCCGTAAAGCCCCGCGCATCCACCGATATGATGCGTCACATGACCGCCGATTTTCGCTGGCGGAACAATGATTTGATCGCCCGGTTTGGTCAGCGCCATGAAGCCGTAAAGATTGGCAATCGCCCCCGACGGCACCCGGATTTCCGCATATTTCGCGTTGAAAACTTCGGCCGCCAATTCGGCGCAGATGACCTCTATTTCCTCGATCGCCTGCAAGCCCATCTCGTACTTGTCACCGGGATAGCCCAGCGAAGGCCGCGTGCCCAACCCGCTGGAAAGCAAGGCTTCCGCGCGCGGACTCATCACGTTGGTCGCAGGATTAAGGTTAAAGCAACGCTTTTCGTGAATATTGCGATTGTCGCGGGCCAGATCCTCGATCCGCGTCGCAATCGCCTCGGAGTCTAGCGCTGAAACCTGCGCGGCGATGTCCTGAACCCGGGTTTCGGCCCCTTCGGGCACCCAATCGCGTTTCGAAAGGCTAGTCATGCGCCTGATCCCCAAATGCGGCTTCCAGAGCGATCTCCACCATCTCGCCAAAGCTGCGCTCGCGTTGATCCGCGGGAAGGGCCTCGTGCGTCAACAGGTGGTCCGACACCGTCAACACCGCCAATGCCCGCGCGCCGAACCGCGCCGCGACGGTGTAAAGTTCTGCCGCCTCCATTTCGACGGCAAGGACACCGTGCCGCGTCATCTGTTCGTTCAGGTCGGGGCGTTCGTCGTAAAATACATCCGCCGAATAGATCCCGCCGACATGGGTGTTCACGCCCTTCGCCCGCGCCGCCGCGACCGCGCCTTCCAACAGGCCAAAATCGGCGCAAGGCGCGAATTGCAACTCGCGAAAGAACCCGCGCGACGGGGTGGACATGCTGCTCGCCGTCATCGCGACGATCACATCGCGAATGCCCACGCTTTCCTGCATCGCGCCACAGGACCCGATCCGGATCAGGGTCTTGGCGCCGTAATCGCGGATCAGCTCGTTGGCATAGATCGACAGGCTGGGCATGCCCATGCCGGAGCCCTGAATACTAACGCGGTGGCCCTTCCAAGTGCCGGTAAACCCAAGCATCCCCCGGGTTTCATTGACACATTTCACGTCTTTCAGAAACGTCTCAGCAGCCCATTTCGCCCGCAGCGGATCGCCCGGCATCAGCACTGTTTCGGCGATCTCGCCCGTTTTGGCCCCGATATGGATGGTCATGCGTTCGCCTCAGCGTTGGTACTTGATAAAGGGTGTGAGTTGTCCGATCCGGTCATAAAGGTGACGCGCGGTTTCGTTGAAATCCTGCGTCATCCAATAGACCGATGGGCAGCCCGCCTCATCCGCCTTGGCATAGACCGCCTCGATCAGGGCCCGGCCCACGCCATTCCCCCGTGCCGATGGATCGGCGTATAAGTCCTGCAAATAGCACACGTTTTCCACGCGCCAGTTGTGCGGATGAAAGATGTAGTGAACAAGGCCCACGGGCGCGCCGTTCACGAGTGCCAACAGTCCTTGTTGTGCCGTGTTCTCTGCATCGCAAAGCCGCGCGAAAGTGGTCTGGTAGACATCGTCACTCACAGAGCTTTCGTAAAACTCAAGATAGCCGGTCCAGAGCCTGCGCCAATCGTCGTAGTCGTCAGGCTTTATCGGGCGAATAGTGACAGCATTGGTCTGGGCATCTGGCATGGGGATTTCTCACGAAAAAATGGCGCTCGGGGCGAACCCTAGCGCCATTTCCACGGCAAAGGCCAGAGGGGTTGTCGCGCGCCGTTACTCGGCGGCTTCGACCTTGGGATCGGCCAATGCGACGATGTCCATCATGATGGTGTTAAGCTCGAAATCCTTGGGCGTATAGACCCTCGCCACGCCCGAGGCGAGCAGCCGCTTGGCATCCTCGTCGGGGATGATCCCGCCGACGATCACGGGAACATGGCCAAGCCCCGCCGCGCGCATCCGCTCCATCAGGTCTTCCACCAGCGGCATGTGAGAGCCGCTGAGAATCGAAAGGCCTACGACATGCGCGTCCTGTTCCTGCGCCGCTTTCACGATCTCTTCGGGGGTCAGGCGAATACCTTCGTATTCGATATCCATGCCGCAATCGCGGGCGCGGAAGGCGATTTGTTCGGCGCCGTTGGAATGACCATCAAGGCCCGGCTTGCCGATCACGAATTTCAGGCGACGGCCCAACTTGTCGCTGACCGCGTTCACCGCGTCGCGGATATCGTCCAGACCCTCGGTCTTGTTCGAAGGCGAGGCGGAAACCCCTGTCGGGCCACGATACTCCCCGAAAACATTGCGCATCACCTGCGCCCACTCGCCGGTGGTCGCGCCCGCCTTGGCGGCCTTGATCGACGCGGGCATGACGTTTTCGCCCGCTTTTGCGGCATCGCGCATCGCGCCCAGTGCCAGTTGCACCGCTCCTTCGTCACGCTCGGCGCGCCAGGCTTCGAGGCGCGTGATCTGTTCCGCCTCGACGGCCGGGTCGACGGTCATGATGCCGCCATCCTCGGTCATCAGGGGCGAAGGCTCGGTTTCGGTCCACTTGTTGACGCCGACAACCACGGTTTCGCCCGCTTCGATCCGGCCCAACCGTTCGGCGTTGGCATCCACAAGCCGCGATTTCATATACTCGATCGACGCCACGGCGCCGCCCATCCCGTCAAGATTGGCAAGTTCGTGCCGGGCACCTTCCTTCAACGCCTCAACCTTGGCGTCGACCGCCGGGTTGCCGTCGAAAAGGTCATCGTATTCAAGCAGATCGGTTTCAAATGCCATGATCTGCTGCATCCGCATCGACCATTGCTGATCCCAAGGGCGGGGCAGGCCAAGCGCCTCGTTCCAGGCAGGAAGCTGCACGGCGCGGGCGCGGGCCTTCTTCGACAGGGTCACGGCCAGCATCTCAATCAAGATGCGATAGACGTTGTTTTCGGGCTGCTGTTCGGTCAGGCCAAGCGAATTGACCTGCACGCCATAACGGAAACGGCGGAACTTGGGGTTCTCGACGCCGTAGCGCTCTTGCAGGATTTCGTCCCACAGATCGACAAAGGCGCGCATCTTGCACATCTCGGTCACGAAACGGATGCCCGCGTTGACGAAGAAGGAAATACGACCGCACAGCGCCGGGAAGTCATCGGCCGGGACGCGGGGCTTCAACTCATCCAGAACGGCGATGGCGGTGGCCAGTGCGAAGGCCAGCTCCTGTTCAGGCGTCGCGCCGGCCTCTTGCAGGTGATAGGAACACACGTTCATCGGGTTCCATTTCGGCACGTTGGTATAGCAGTATTCGGCCACGTCCCCGATCATCTTGAGCGATGGTTTGGGCGGGCAGACATAAGTGCCGCGGCTGAGGTATTCCTTGATCAGGTCGTTTTGCACTGTGCCCTGAAGTTTGGAAACATCCGCGCCCTGTTCCTCGGCCACCGCGATATAGAGCGCCAGAAGCCAAGGCGCTGTCGCGTTGATCGTCATCGAGGTGTTCATTTGTTCGAGTGGGATCTCGTTGAAGAGCGTCCGCATGTCGCCCAGATGGCAGATGGGCACGCCGACCTTGCCAACCTCGCCCCGCGAAAGCAGATGATCGCTGTCATACCCCGTCTGGGTGGGCAGGTCGAAGGCGACGGAGAGGCCGGTTTGCCCCTTGGTCAGGTTCGAGCGGTAAAGCGCGTTTGAGGCTTCGGCTGTGGAATGCCCGGCATAGGTACGGATGAGCCAGGGGCGGTCTTTCTGCGAGTGCGACATCTGAAGGCCTCTCTAAAGAAGTTTGGTAACTATCTTGCGTTGCGCTGTAGATACTTGGAATTTTGTGGCGCTGTCAATTCGCCGCATCGCGGCGCAGATGGCTATCAAACGTGCCGCTACGTCATGATCATTGTTCAGAAACGCCGTATACTCCAGCTTATAAAGGAGGACACGAGTCGGGCCTCGGGAAAATGCCGAGTTTCTGCATCCGCTCGGTTATAAAATTACAATATTACCCCACTCTAGGATTGCAAAGTTGCGCGCATGGCGATATCTCATCGCGCAATATCTGCGATTCTGCATCGCGGCGTGAACATTGAAGGGAGCTTGCAATGGCACTGGACATAGAAACAGGTATCGCATCCTACGACGCACCTGAGAAAGACCTCTACGAAATCGGCGAGCTGCCGCCCTTGGGCTATGTTCCCAAGCAGATGTACGCATGGGCGATCCGCCGCGAACGTCAGGGTGAGCCGTTGCAGGCAATGCAGACCGAAGTGGTGGATGTGCCCAGCATCGACAGCCATGAAGTGCTGGTCCTCGTGATGGCCGCTGGCGTCAACTATAATGGCATCTGGGCCGGTCTTGGCGTGCCGGTCAGCATGTTCGACGTGCACAAACAACCTTATCACATCGCAGGTTCCGATGCCTCGGGCATCGTTTGGGCCGTAGGTGACAAGGTGAAAACCTGGAAAGTGGGCGACGAGGTCGTGATCCACTGCAACCAAGACGATGGCGACGACGAAGAATGCAATGGCGGTGATCCAATGTATTCGCCGACCCAGCGTATCTGGGGCTATGAGACCCCTGACGGCTCTTTCGCGCAGTTCACCCGTGTGCAGGCGCAGCAATTGCTGCCACGCCCCAAGCACCTGACTTGGGAAGAGAGTGCCTGCTATACCCTGACCCTCGCCACCGCCTATCGTATGCTGTTCGGCCATCATCCACATGAGCTTAAGCCCGGTCAGAATGTTCTTGTCTGGGGCGCGTCGGGCGGTCTCGGCTCCTTCGCGATCCAGCTGATCAACGCAGCGGGCGGCAACGCGGTTGGTGTGATTTCTGATGAAGACAAGCGCGACTTCGTTATGGACCTAGGTGCCAAGGGCGTGATTAACCGCAAAGATTTCAATTGCTGGGGTCAGCTGCCTACGGTGAACACGCCGGAATATAATGACTGGTTCAAGGAAGCACGCCGCTTCGGCAAGGCGATCTGGGATATCACGGGCAAAGGCAACAACGTCGACATCGTGTTCGAACATCCCGGTGAGGCGACGTTCCCTGTGTCATCCTTCGTGTGTAAGAAGGGTGGGATGGTCGTGATCTGTGCGGGCACTACCGGCTTCAACTGCACCTTCGATGTTCGCTACATGTGGATGCATCAGAAGCGCCTTCAAGGGTCGCACTTTGCGCATCTCAAGCAGGCGGCAGCCGCCAACAAGCTGATGATCGAACGCCGGATCGATCCGTGCATGTCGGAAGTGTTCTCGTGGGAGGATATCCCCAAAGCGCATATGAAGATGATGCGCAACGAGCACAAGCCGGGCAACATGGCCGTTCTTGTCCAGTCGCCCAAGACTGGTCTGCGCACTGTTGAAGACGTGCTGGAGGCTGGCAAAGCCTGATCGCCCTTAAATATTCGGACCGGACCCGCGAATCACAGATGCTGATTCGCGGGTCTTTTCGTATTCGCGAGCGGCATGTGGAATTCCAATGGGTTGAAATCCGCAGCCTCGCTGTTTTGGGGGAGTTAGAAAGGGCGAATTTATCGGAAATTCTCGTCATGGTAGAGTAATGTTAACGGTTCATTAACACTTCCAGAGCGAGGATGGCATGAAGAACAAATGGATACTGGATGTTCTCGCAGATCTGAGGGCTTTCTCGAAAGCCAACGGATTGGGTGCGTTGGCCGAGCAGTTGGAAGACACCGCTCTCGTCGCCGCGACCGAGCTTGCATCCCGGGAGGAAGGTGCAGGCGTTGACGATCACCGCGACGAAGGCGCAGTTAGACAGCATCCTCGAGGCTTTGGAGGGTGCATCTGACCACGATGCACTTCAGGCTGTCTCAGAACAGTTAAGAGATCATTTCAGAGTCGATCACCTCGTTTATCACTGGGTCAGCAGCTCGGGTGATCAATATGGTTGCGGATCGTATCCGGATGCCTGGGTTCTGCACTACATCGAGCAGGAATATTTGCGGATCGATCCGGTGATCCAAGGTTGTTATCGGCGCTTCCACCCCGTTGATTGGAAGCAACTCGACTGGTCTAGCAAAGCGGCGCGGGCGTTTCAGGCGGATGCGATCGCCCATGGCGTTGGGAACCAAGGCTATTCGGTTCCGCTTCGGGGACCAAATGGACAGTTCGCGCTTTTTACGGTCTCGCATAATGGAGACGACGACGACTGGTCGGAATTCACAGCGGCGAACCGGCGGCACCTGATCTTGATAGCGCATTACTTCAATCATAAGGCGTTGGAGCTTCATCCCGAACGTACGCCCGAGGCGGGACAGACACTCTCGCCACGCGAGGTTGATGCGATGACGTTCCTTGCCATGGGGTACTCACGTGCGCAGGTCGCCGAAACGCTTTCGATTTCCGAGCATACGCTGCGGGTCTATATCGAATCGGCACGCTTCAAGCTCGGGGCAGTGAATACCACCCATGCCGTAGCCAGGGCTTTGTCGCGTGGCTTGATCGTTATCTGACCTGCGCGGCATGCACGCAACGCGCGCTGTGCTTTGTGATCATTAACCAATTTTAGAAAGTCTTGCCCTACCAAATCGAGGACAAAGGGGAAGACGATGCTGAGATTCATTTACGGCGACGACCTGAAGACACACCCGCAACTTGCGCGAACGATGTTTCAAGATCGTGCTTATCAGTTTCATGAGCGTTTGGGTTGGCCCGTGTCTGTTGATGACAATGGAGAAGAGCGCGATCAATACGACGCCGAAAACCCGCTCTACATCATTTGGGAGACAGCGGAAGGTCGGCACGGAGGCTCACTCCGCTTGTTGCCTACGACGGGCCCGACGATGTTCAATGACCATTTCCTACACCTCTCGGACGGTGCTCCGATCAAGAGCCCGCTCATCTGGGAATGCACACGATTTTGCCTCGCCAGAGGTGCGTCGGCTCGGGTGGCGGCAGCCCTGATGCTTGGCGGCGGAGAGGTTATGCAGCGCTTTGGTGTCGAGCATTTCGTGGGCGTATTCGATGCGCCGATGATGCGGATCTATGGTGGCATCGGATCACGACCGGAAGTCATCGGCACCTCTGGCGAGGGGCGACAGAAGACAAGCGTGGGCCTCTGGGAATTTACCCGCGCATCACAGCGGGAAATTGGACGACGTGCGCATATTTCCCCAACGCTGATGCGGCTTTGGTTTGATCGCAGCTTTGGCGCTGTGGGCCCGTGGGCGCAATCAGCCTGAATGCGGATGACGTATTGGCTTGATTGCTGAGGAGCGGAGATTGTTATTGCTGGCGCGGCTTTGTAGGGTCGCGCCATGTCGACGCCAGCGCTTACATTTTCTCACGATCAGGCAGAGGCCTTCGATCAAATCGCCGAGGCGCTGCGCGCTCTGGGGATCGACCTCGAAGACGAAACACTTTCGCCGGCGCAGGATGGGCGCGCTTTAATCATGGCGGTCATGGGCAAGGCGGGGTCGGGCAAGACCATGCTCTTGTCACATCTCTACAAATCGCTGGAAAAGACCGGTGCCGAAATTGTCTCGGGCGACTACGAAAGCCGCAAAAAGCGCGAAAAGCGCAGTGTCGCGATCCTTGCGCCCACGAACAAGGCGGCATCGGTCCTGCGGATGCAGGGTGTTCCCGCAACGACGATCCACCGCATCCTCTACACGCCCGTCTATGACCCGGAATATGAGCGTATTGCCGAATGGTTGGCGGGCGAAGGTGAGCGGCCCGAGATGGAGGGGCTGACGGATCAGGCGCTTGAAAGGGCTCTGGCCTTCTACAAGACCAATCGGTCGATCCCCGGCGCGCTGGCGGCGGCGGGGCTACGTGGTTCCGATTTCATTACCGGCTGGAAACGTCGAGAGGATCCGCTCGACATCGGGCTGATCGACGAGGCTTCGATGCTGGACGACCGGCAGTTCGAAGACCTCAAGGAAATTTTCCCGGCGCTGGTCCTGTTTGGCGATCCGGCGCAGTTGGCCCCGGTGAACCAATCGGGGACGATGGTGTTCGACAAGCTGAAAGACGAAGCCAAGCTGACCCTTCAGCGCATCCACCGGCAAGAGGCGACCAACCCGATCCTGGATCTGGCCCATGCGCTGGCCGACCCGGAGATCGGGTTCGAGGATTTCGAGCGGCTGATTGAAGAGAGCGCCCGCAAGGACGATCGCGTGGTCTGGGGGCAGCGGGTCGAAGTCGATCTGATGGCGCGAAGCCCGGTCCTCGTTTGGCGCAATGCGACGCGGATTCGGTTGATCAACGCTTTCCGACGGGTGCATGGCGCGCCAGAAGATGCGCTATTGCCCGGCGAACCGCTGATTTGTGACGGGCTGGAACTTCCGCTGAAGCATCGCAAGCGCCGCCTTGACCTTGAGGCCCGGGGGCTGATCAAGGGGGCGCAAGTTGTTTACCTGGGACCGGGACGCAAGCCGGGCTTTTCGAGACTGCACGTGGTCGGCGCGCCTGATCCGCAGGTTTCGGCGGCCTCGATCGTGAAAATCGAAATGCCCGATGAGGAAGAGCCTTTCATCCCCTATGCCGCGCGCATGGGGGCGACCTTTCTGCATGGGGCCGCGGTGACTATTCACAAGGCACAAGGCTCTCAATGGGAGAACGTGCAGGTTTTCGCGCCGGATCTCTATGCCGCCGCGCGCATGGGGCGAAACGAGGCCGGACAGCCGCTGTGGAAACGTCTGGCCTATGTCGCCATCACCCGCGCGCAGGAGCGGCTTTTCTGGGTAGTGCGTAACCGGCTCTCACGCCCCGAGTTTCCGCTTTCCACAGACGACCTTCCAAAACCGGCAGCAACACTCACGCTGGAAGCCGAGGAATAGACTACCGCACGGAATATGGCACCTCAGGTCTGGCGGAAAGCCCTGAACACCGCAGCTGCGCCCCAACCTGCAATGATCGCTATGGCAAGCGACATGATGCCGTAGATGATCGAATGTTCCCGTGACAGATTGAACAGGAATCTCTCAAGTCCAATCTTCCCGACGTTGATCGTAGTTTCGGTGCTCGATACGACACTTCCGTTGCGGGTAAGGAAAACGCGCGTGCGATAGGCGCCTTCGGTCAGGTTGGCGGGCAGGGCAAGCGAAGATTGAAATAGGGTTTGCTGGCTGAGTTCGACCTCGTTCTCAAGCAGTTTGTATAACCCCTGGTCGCGGCGGATCCGGATGACTGCGCGTGAAAACGCCTGTGCATCCAAGATTTCGGAGGGGGCCCCGACCGAGCGGATCGCGCGCGGCACAGATACGTGGTGGCGCAAATCCTCGGTATGAGAGAGTACTTCGCGGAACGGCCCGCTTGTGACAACGGCATAGAACGCGGGTGCGCTGTCAATGGCGACCGATTCAGTGTTCACCCAAATGCCGAATTCGCGCGATTTCTTGCGTACGGTTAGCGGCTCGGAAGGGCCTTCAACCACGATCACGACTTCGATCGGCGGTCCTTCTGGGGGCGGCGCCTCTCGCTTAATCGCGCCAAAGATCAGGATGTCTGAGCCATCGAAATCTGCGGTGATTGAAACCTTGTTCTGAGACAAGCCGAGCACGACTTGCTCGGCTGCTTCCTCTTGGGGAGTGGCGGCATTTTCCTCGGCAGAGATCGTGGCACGCAAACCAGACGTAAGCAGAAGTGCGGTTGCCAGCACACCACGAATGAGGCAGCGCATCATGAGGCTCCGTATCTCCCTATGCGCCATCATCGCGATCAACTGAGCAGCTTTCGTTTCCATGCATATCGGGCCTCACCCGGACTGCCTAAGCATAGTCCAAGCGAGGCCGAACTGGCGAGGGCAATCTTGAGCACGGGTAGGGCTTGGCACATTGACGATACCCATGCCCGTGATAAGCGAGTTCAACGTTCTTTCACGTAAGGCTCGCCCCCGGCGCGCGGCGGGATGGCTTTGCCAACAAAGCCGGCGAGGATGATGATCGTCAGGATGTAGGGCAGGGCCTCCATGAATTGCACCGGGATGACGAAATCACCGACCGGGATGTTCTGAAACCGGATCGAGATCGCTTGCAAAAGGCCAAATAGAAGGGTCGCCCATAGCGCATACCATGGTCGCCACTTTGCGAAGATCAACGCGGCCAATGCGATAAAGCCTCGCCCGGCCGTCATATCTTTCACGAAGCCCGCTTGCAGCGCGGTGGCGAGATAGGCTCCGGCGATCCCACAGAGCAGCCCGGCGATGGCCACGGCGGCGTAGCGCAACCCGACGACTGAAACGCCGGCGGTATCGACAGATTCCGGGTTTTCACCCACAGCGCGTAGGCGCAGTCCAAAGCGGGTGCGGTAAAGAATCCACCAGGTCAGCGGCACAGCGGCAAACGCCACATAAACCAGAATCGTATGCGAAGAGATCAACCCGCCATATATCGGGCCAAGCACAGGCACGTCGGCGAGGGCTTCGGTGAACGGCAGAGTGATCGGCTCGAACCGCGCACCGCCAATGAGCGAGGGTGTTCGACCGCCTTGCTGAAACCAGTCCTGCGCTACCAGCACGGTCATGCCTGCGGCGAGGAAATTGATTGCGACGCCAGAGATCAGCTGATTGCCCCGAAAAGTGATCGAGGCTAGCCCATGGATTGCAGCAAGTGCCATGGACGAAGCAATTCCAGCCAGAAGCCCAAGCCAGACCGATCCGGTCTGATAGGCCACTGCTGCTGAGAAAAACGCAGCGACCAGCATCTTACCCTCTAGTCCAATATCGAAGATCCCGGCCCGCTCGGAGTAAAGCCCAGCGAGGCAGGCCAGCAATAGCGGCGTGGCCAGGCGGATCGTGCTTTCGAGCACCTGCAGCAGCGTCATGAAATCCATCAGCTGGCCTCCTTGCGGCGCAAGGCGAGGAACAGTTTTTCAAGCGGCATGCGCACCATGTTGTCGAGCGCGCCTGTAAAGAGGATGACAAGCGCTTGGATGACAACAATCAACTCGCGTGGGATCGTTGTCCAAAGCGCCAGTTCAGCGCCGCCTTGGTAGAGAAAGCCAAACAGCAACGCCGCGATGAACACCCCCAGCGGGTGGTTTCGCCCCATCAGCGCAACAGCGATGCCGATGAAACCCGCCCCCTCAGTAGAGTTGAGGATGAGCCGCTCGGCCTCGCCCTGCGTGGTGTTGACGGCCATGAGCCCGGCCAGCGCACCCGATATGAGCATGGCGATCACAGTGATCTTTACCCCTGAAATACCTGCATAATTCGCTCCGGTTTCGGAATGGCCGAAGGCGCGGATTTCATAGCCCAGCCGGGTGCGCCAGATAAGCAACCAGACGAAAACACAAGCGATCAGCGCGAGGAAAAAGCTAACGTTCGCCGGAGCCCCGCGAAACAGGATTGTGTCGGCCGTCGAGAACATGTCGCGGAACGAGGGCAGGTGCGTGGTCTCGGGGAATTTGGGCGTGGCCGGGTCCATGGACCCCACAGGCCGCAACACGTTGACAAGCAGGTAGCCCAGCACCGAGTAGGCGATATAGTTGAACATGATCGTGGTGATCACGATATGGCTGCCGCGTTTGGCCTGTAGCCACGCGGGGACCAGCGCCCAGAGCGCCCCGAAAACCGCGCCGCCGAGCGAGGCGCCGATCAGCGCCAGCGACCAGTGTGGCCACGGGATATAGAGGCACGCCAACGCCACGCCGAGACCGCCCAGCATCGCCTGACCTTCGCCGCCGATATTGAAGAGACGCGCGTGAAAGGCGACTGCGACCGCAAGCCCGGTAAAGATGAAATTGGTCGTGTAATAAAGGGTATAACCCCAGCCCGCGCTGCGCATCAGCGCGCCATCCACCATCAGCTTGAAGGCTGTCACTGGATTTTCCCCGATGGCAAGGATCACCCCCGCCGACAGGATCGCCGCCAGCAGAAGCGAGATCAGCGGCACAAGAACCGCATCGGCCCATCCCGGCATCTTTTCCATCGGGTCAGCCCTCCTGAGCCGGAGTTTCGGGGGCGGCGGCTTCCGAGATGCGCCAGCCATCCATCGCTTGCGTATCGGCACCGCCCATCCCGGCCATGAGGCAGCCAAGTCCGATCTGATTGGCGCTGTCCGCCGGACCTTCGCCCATGATCTGTCCGTCGAACATCACGGCGATCCGATCCGAGAGCGACATGATCTCGTCAAGCTCGACAGAGACGAGGAGCACGGCCTTGCCCGCATCGCGCAGACCAATGATCTGTTTGTGAATGAACTCGATCGCGCCGATATCCACGCCGCGCGTCGGTTGCCCGACGAGGAGAAGATCAGGCCCGCGCTCGATCTCGCGGGCGACGACGATCTTCTGCTGGTTGCCGCCTGAGAAATTCTTGGCCAGAAGGCGCGGGTTGGGCGGGCGCACATCGAACCGATCCATCTTGTCCTGCGCGATACGGGCGATGCCTGCGTTATCCATCAAGAACCGGTTTGATTGGTACTCGGCATCGTCGTGATAGCCGAAAACCATGTTCTCCCACGCTGTGAAGTCCATGATCAGGCCTTCGCGCTGTCGATCTTCGGGGACATGACCGATGCCACGCGCGCGCCGGCCCTTGCCATCGGAATATTTGATGGCGAGGTCGATCTCCTGCCCGTTCATCCGTACCTTGCCGCGTCCCGCGCGCATGCCGCCCAGCACCTCGAGCAGTTCGGACTGACCATTGCCCGCGACACCCGCGATGCCGAGCACCTCACCGGCGCGCACGCTGAGCGAGATATCCTTCAACCGCTCGACACCCTCGTCATCGGTTACCGAAAGCCCTTCGATTTCCAAAACTTGGGCGCCGGGGCGGGCAGGGGCTTTTTCCACCTGAAGAAGTACCTTGCGACCGACCATTAGCTCGGCCAGGTGTTCGGGGTCGGTCTCGGCGGTCTTTACCGTCGCGGTCATCTCGCCACGTCGCATGACGCTGACCGTATCCGTGATCTCCATGATTTCGCGCAGTTTATGCGTGATCAGGATAATGGTTTTACCTTCTGCCCTGAGCCGGTCGAGAATGCGAAACAGTTGATCCGCCTCTGCCGGGGTAAGCACGCCGGTCGGCTCGTCAAGGATCAGGATCTGTGCCTGCCGATACAGCGCCTTGAGGATTTCAACACGCTGTTGCATGCCCACGCCCAGTTCCTCGACCACCGCATCCGGATCGACGTTGAGGCCGTATTCATTGGCAAGGGCGCGCAATTCTTTTCGGGCCTTCGAAATCGAGGGTTTGAGTAGTGCGCCATCCTCGGCGCCGAGGATAATATTTTCGAGAACCGTAAAATTTTGAACCAGCTTGAAATGCTGAAAGACCATGCCGATGCCCGCGCGAATGGCGGCGAGGCTGTCGGGGATTTCGGTCTTGCGCCCCGAGATGAAGATTTCGCCCGCGTCGGCCTTGTAAAACCCGTAGAGGATCGACATCAGCGTCGATTTCCCAGCGCCGTTTTCGCCAATGATGCCGTGGATCGTGCCCGGCATGACCCGGATCGATATATTCTTGTTGGCCTGCACCGGGCCGAACGCCTTGGAGATGCCACGGAGCTCGATCGCCGGTTCAGGCGAAGGGGCGGCAGTCGCCTGCCGCCCCGTTTCAGTTTGCCCTTCCATGCGCCGGGTTACTCCACCGGGCAGGTGTTGTCGGACATGTAGTCGTGCACGGTCAACTCGCCACTCGCGATCTTGGCCTTGGCTTCGTCGACCTTGGCTTTCATCTCGGGGGTGATCAGGCTTTCGTTATGTTCATCAATAGCATAGTCGATGCCGCCATTGCCGACGCCCATCACGTTGATGCCGGTTTCGATATCCGTGCCGGCCTTCATCGCGTCATAGACGGCGTTGTCGACCCGCTTCATCATCGAGGTCAGAACCTTGCCGGGGTGCATGTAGTTCTGGTTGCTGTCGACACCGACCGAAAGGATGCCCTCATCGGCGGCGGTTTGAAGAACGCCCACGCCCGTGCCCCCGGCGGCGGCATAGACAACATCGGCGCCTTGGCTGATCTGCGCTTTGGTCAATTCAGAGCCTTTCACCGGGTCGTTCCAGGCGGCGGGGGTGGTGCCGGTCATGTTCTGGATCACGGTGGCGTCGGGGTTCACCGCTTTGACGCCCTCGACATAGCCGCAGGCGAATTTGCGGATCAGCGGGATATCCATACCACCGATGAAGCCCACGGTGCCGGTTTTCGAGGCCATCGCAGCAAGCATCCCGACGAGGTAGGAGCCTTCGTTTTCGTTGAAGACGACCGAGCGCACGTTGGGCTGATCCACAACCATGTCGATGATCGCGAACTTGGTGTCGGGGTAGTCCGGCGCGACCTCACCCAGCACGTTGCCGAAGGCAAAGCCGGTCATGATGATCGGGTTGGAGCCAGCTTCGGCAAAGCGGCGCAGGGCCTGTTCGCGCTGGGCTTCTGATTGAAGCTCAATCTCGCGGAAGCTGCCGCCGGTTTCATCGGCCCAACGCTTCGCGCCCTGGAAGGCGGCCTCGTTGAAGGATTTGTCGAATTTACCGCCAAGATCGAAGATCAAGGCAGGCTCGGCAACGGCGGCACCGGCGGAAAGCGCCAGCGCGGCAGCGGCGCCGAGGAATTTTTGCATCAGGGTCATTGGAGTCTCCCAGTTGGATTAGGCAGGCGGCACATCGTTGGCGCACACCTCGCAAGCGAGCAGATCAAGAAATGATCCGCTTGATTTAGGCGCAAAGCGGCGGGGCGGGTCAACAAGAAACTGGGCGATCAGGCCAGTGGTTTGGCCATGATCAAGGCATCGGCGCGGGTACCGTTACGTAAGCTGTAGTAGGCGTGCCGTGTAGCGGTCACACGATAGCCGGTCCCGGTATAAAGCCCTATCGCAGCATCGTTTTCCGATGAAACCTCAAGGAAAGCCGTCACCGCGGCTCGTTTGCGTGCCTCGGTTTCGAACGCGGCAAGCATGGCACGGCCAAGGCCTTGGCGGATGTAATCGGGATCGGTTGCGATGGTCAGCAATTCAGCTTCGCCCGCGATGGCGCGGCCAAGGGCGAAGGCGTGCTGCGTGGCACAGACGAAACTGTGCGGGTTCTGCAAAAGCGCGTCGAATTCCTGTGCGGTCCAGGGGCGTTCGTCGGTGAAGGCACGGGCGTGCAGGCTGGCCAAGGCATCCAGTTGGGCCTCAGGCTGTGCCTTAGCGGGCATCGAGGATCACGGGCGCACCCTCACGCGAGGGGGCTGCGTCGGCTTCGCGCAAATAGAGCGGGGCAGGGGATGGGGCACCGTCTACATCGCGTTGCGCCGCGATGCGGGCGATGGCCGAGGCGGGGGAAAAGGCGGCTGGTGCGATATCTGCGCCGAGATGCTCAGCAACGGGATCGGACGCCGGGCCGATACAGGTCAGTCCCGGTTCTGCCCAATGCGTTGGCAAGGTGGCGATGTCGTGAAGCTGTGCGGGAATGGAGGCCGCGGTGTGGTATCCCTGCACATAAGCGCGATCGCGCGGCGCGGAAAGGCAGGCGAGGCATGGCCCGTCGCTAGCCCATACCGCTGCGTCGAGCAGCGAAACCCCCAGTGCGGGCACATCAAGGCCAAGGGCTAGCCCGCGGGCGGCGGAAACCGAAATGCGCACGCCAGTGAAGTTTCCCGGCCCGACCCCCACGCCAATGCGGCCCAGATCGCGCCAGTCCACGCCGACCTCGGCCAGCATCTCTTCAAGCATCGGCATCAGGCGCTCGGCCTGACCCCGGCCCATGTCTTCATGTCGCGTGGCAAGGCTTTCGTCGCCGCGAAGCAAGGCCGCGGCGCAATAGCTGCCAGATGTGTCGAACCCAAGAACGAGAGGGGTGTCAGACGGCAACCGGGCGCACCTCGGTCACCTCGGGGATGTAGTGGCGCAGCAGGTTTTCGATCCCCATTTTCAGCGTCAGTGTGGACGAGGGGCAACCGGCGCAGGCGCCCTGCATGTGCAGGTATACGACGCCTTCTTCGAAGCCGTGGAAGGTGATGTCGCCACCGTCCTGTGCCACGGCCGGGCGCACCCGGCTATCAAGCAGCATCTTGATCTGATCGATGATTTCGCCATCGGGATGGTCCGAATGATCCACCTCGGCGCCCGTGTCGGCCCCGGTGGCCATCACCGGCTGACCCGATTGGAAATGCTCCATGATCGCGCCAAGAAGGGCGGGCTTGATGTGATCCCATTCGATCGCGTCGGCCTTTGTCACGGTGACAAAATCATTCCCGAGGAACACTGCCGAGACACCATCGACATCGAACAGCCGTGCCGCCAGCGGGGATACATCCGCGCCGACAGGCTGCGGGAAATCGGCAGTGCCTGCGCCCATGACCTGTTGTCCGGGCAGGAATTTCAGCGTTGCGGGATTGGGAGTGGATTCGGTTTGAATGAACATCTGCGAGGTTCCTTATCGGTTTAGTCGGATATGCGCTTAACAACGCGGAATGTCAATGTTTGGAATGATTCTAAGACATGTGGCGCAGCTTGGCGGCGCAACTTGGTGACGGGGGCGGTCGGCAAGGGACACCCCGCCATTATCCCATGAAAAGCTGGGTATTGGCGGGGCTGACTATCCCTCAGGTGATCGCTTCGAGCCGCTCTTTCGACATATCCCCGGGCACGATCGTG
Source organism: Rhodalgimonas zhirmunskyi (assembly GCA_030848925.1). GTDB lineage: Bacteria > Pseudomonadota > Alphaproteobacteria > Rhodobacterales > Rhodobacteraceae > Rhodalgimonas > Rhodalgimonas zhirmunskyi. The sequence goes on along the minus strand of JANFFA010000003.1, from coordinate 128,381 downwards.
ATCGGGATTGGCAGGCTGCCGGATTGCTTGGTCATTTGCGTTACCAGCGGACCGGGCCCCTTGCGATCGGTGCCCGCGCCAAGGACGAGAACGCCGATTTCGGTGTCTTCCCTGACTTGCGATAGGATTTCATCAATCGGGTCGCCCTCGCGGATCACCAGTTCAGGATCGACGCCTTGCTTGTCGCGCATCCACTTGGCGAAGACCTCGAAATGCGCTTCGATCCGCTCGCGGGCCTCTTCGCGCATGATGTCTCCGACGCCGATCCAGTGGTTGAACTCTTCGGGCGCTATAACCGAGAGGATCGCAACGCCCCCGCCAGTGTTTGCAGCGCGCATGGCGGCGAAACGCATCGCGTTGAGGCATTCGCGGCTGTCGTCCAGAACCACGAGAAACTTGCGCATCACTACTCTCCCTTGCGCGCGATCATGGCCGAGGGGGGCAGGGCTGACAAGAGACCTGATGCCGCTACCCAAGCGGTCAGCCCTCAGGTCGCCCGCGCATCAGCCGTTGGATGCGGCCCAATCCCAATAGAGTTCGCGCACCCGGCGGGTGACTGGGCCGACCTGATACTGCGTGTCGTCAAAGGCGGTGACCGGCGTGACCTTGGCCATGTTGCCCGACAGGAACACCTCGTCGGCATCGTGGAAATCGTCGAAGGTCAGAACGGTTTCGTGAACCTTCACGCCTTCATTCGCAAGGTTCGAGATATGGCGGCCGCGGGTGATGCCCGACAGGAACGTGCCATTGGCGATCGGGGTGAAGATCTCGCCGCCCTTGACCATGAAAACGTTGGCCGTAGCGGTTTCGGCGACGTTTCCGGCAGCATCCGCCACCAGCGCGTTGCCGAAGCCCTTGGCCTTGGCTTCCTTCAGCATCCGGGCATTGTTGGGATAGAGGCAGCCCGCCTTGGCGTTGACCACCGCATCCTCGAGAACAGGGCGGCGGAAACGGGTGCGTGTCAGGGTTGTCGTGGCCTCGGGGGGGGACATCGGGATCACCTCGAGGCAGATGCAGAACCCGGTTTCACCGGCCTTGGGCGCGATGGCGCTGGCGGTCATGTCCCCGTCGATGCCCCAGTACATCGGGCGAATGTAGACGGCTTCGGATTTGTCATAGAGGGCAAGGCCTTCGCGGGTGATCTCGACCATGTCCTCGGCAGACACCGTGGGGGTCAGCATCAATGCTTCGGCCGAGCGGTTGATGCGGGCGCAATGCGCTTCGAGATCGGGCGCAAGCCCATCGAAATAGCGCGCGCCATCAAACACCGTGGTGCCCAGCCATGAGCCGTGATCGGCCGACGTCATGACGGGAACTTCGCCCTCGTGCCAAGTGCCATTGAAATAGGTGCGGATATTGCTGCCGACAGACATGATGAGACTCCCTTAGGTGCGCGGGCTTGATTGCGCGGGAGGGTAGGCTTCGCGACGCGGATGTAAAGAGCAGAAGATGCGCAGATTGCCGCCCCGCAACGTCGGCGTTCAGACGCGCGTCATGGCGGTAAACCGTGCAGGGGGCAGGACGGGGCGCAGGTTTTTCCCAATTACCATGGGGTTTTAGGGGGTCTGCGCCCGCCTGAGTCGCCTTCTGGCGCGAGAATCGTTAGCGCACCATGCCGACGATTTCGTAGGTTTTCTGAACCACCGGCGCGGCGATTTCGCGCGCGCGGGCGGCACCCGAGCGCAGGATCGCGTCGATCTCGGACGGGTCTTGCATCAGGCGCGCCATTTCGGTGCTGATCGGTGACAGCTTTTCGACCGCCAGATCGGCCAGCATGGGTTTAAATTCAGAAAATTGTTTTCCACCGACATCGCGCAACACGTCATCCACGCTTTGATCCGAGAGTGCCGCAAAAATATTAACAAGATTTCGGGCATCCGGGCGCTCTTCCAGACCCTTGGCTTCGGAGGGCAAGGCGTCTGGGTCGGTCTTGGCCTTGCGGATCTTTTTGGCGATGGTGTCGGCGTCGTCGGTCATGTTGATGCGCGACGCATCCGAGGGATCGGATTTCGACATTTTCTTCGACCCGTCCCGCAGGCTCATCACCCGGGTGGCGGCACCTTCGATCACCGGTTCGGTGATCGGAAAGAACTCGACACCGTAGTCGTGGTTGAACTTGATCGCGATGTCGCGGGTCAGCTCGATATGCTGTTTCTGGTCCTCGCCCACCGGCACGTGCGTGGCGTGATAGACGAGGATATCGGCCGCCATCAGCGCCGGGTAGGCGAACAGCCCGAGAGAGGCGTTCTGCTGGTTCTTGCCAGCCTTGTCTTTCCACTGGGTCATGCGCTGCATCCAGCCCATGCGCGCGACGCAGTTGAAGATCCACGCAAGCTGTGCATGTTCCGCGACCTGCGACTGGTTGAAAAGGATGGATTTTTCAGGGTCGAGACCCGCCGCGATGAAACCCGCCGCCAATTCGCGCGTGGCATTGCGAAGGTCTGCGGGATCTTGCCAGACGGTGATGGCGTGCATGTCGACCATGCAGAACAGGGATTCAATCCCGTCGTTCTGGGACCCCACGAAGCGCTTTAGCGCCCCGAGGTAGTTGCCAAGGTGAAGGTTGCCCGAGGGCTGAATGCCCGAAAGGACACGGGGGGTAGGGGCCACCTCGGTCATGCGATTTCTCCGTCTGGATTTATGGGTGCGGCTGGCTTACCCAAGGGGAACAGTGCCGTCAATGCAGGCGGGCAGAGAAGGCAGGAGAGGGCGGATGCGAAACCCCTATGAAAACGGCCCCGAACGGCCGGTGCACAACGGCGTGGTGAACCCGGTATCGCCTGTCATCATTATCTTTTTCCTGATCATGCTGGGGCTTGAGCTTGCCTTCACGCTGGGCAATCTGGGCATGGTCGGCGGGCCGCAGGCGGTCGGCTGGCGGGTCAGCGCGATCCAGGATTACGGCATGAATGGCGCGCTGTTTGACTGGATGTGGGAGCAGGGGCGCTATCCGTGGCAGCACTTGATCCGCTTCGTGACCTATCTGTTCCTGTTTTACAGCTTTACCCATTTCATCGTCGCCGGGGTGATGATGTTGGCGTTGGGCAAATTCGTGGGCGAGGCGTTCGCGTGGTGGGCGGTGGCCGTGGTGTTTCTTGGATCGGGTATCGGCGGGGCGCTGGTTTGGGGGTTTTTCCTGAACGATTCCGGGTATTTGCTGGGCGCGTTTCCGGGGGTTTACGGGCTGATCGGGGCGTTCTCCTATATCCTCTGGCTCAGGCTGGGGCAGGTGGGCGAGAACCAGTTTCGCGCCTTCACGCTGATTGGGTTCCTGATGGCGATCCAGCTGGTGTTCGGCGCGCTGTTTGGCGCGCGCAGCGATTGGCTGGCCGATATCGCGGGCTTCGTTTCGGGCTTTGCGCTGTCCTTCGTTGTCAGCCCCGGTGGCTTTGCCCGGCTGCGCGAAAAGCTGCGCCACCAGTGACGCAGAGGGCCCACGGCAACCGGTGTTAAGGTTTTGGCGGGGCTGAAAACGGGTGTCTGCAAAGCGTATGCCCCCCGCCTGCATTCCGTATGGCACGGCGCGGCGACTCAGCGAGCGGGTCGATCGTAAAAGCGGCGCGCGATGCGCGAACCGGAATTCAACGTATCCTCGGACCTTGCGGTGCGCCGTTAACTTTTGCGACGCCGCAGGGCCGAGCGGAATTCGGACAGGCGGAAAGCGCCCAGAAGCTGCCCGAACAGGCCGTAGGAGACGAGGCCGGACCCCACCAGCAACAGCAGCCCAAAATAGCGCCAGCCAGCGGCTTCGAGCATCGGGCCAAGCGCGAGGTTCGCCGCCCAGAGCACGCCGCCCATCAGCAGCGATGCGGCGATGATCCGCAAGAGGCGGCGATGGAAGCGGGCGTCGAACCGCGCCTCTTCGCCCATCGGGCGGGCGCCACGGGTGAGCAGCGCGACCATCGCCCAAGCCGCGAAGGTGGTGGCGATGGCGGGGGCGATCCAGCCCAGCCACGGGTGCAAGCCGATCGCCACGACGGCGTTGATCCCCATCGCCCAGACGGCATAGCGGAACGGGGTGCGGGTGTCTTCGCGCGCAAAGAACAGCGGTTGAAGCACCTTCTGAAGCACGAAGGCCGGCAGGCCGAGGCCATAAAGCGCCGTGGCCAGCGCGATGGCAGCGCTGTCATCCACGCTTTGTGCGCCGCGTTCGAACAGCACGCGCACGATGGGCAGGGGCACGACGACCAGCGCCACGGCGGACGGGACGGTGAGGGTCAGGGCGAATTCACCGGCGCGGGAAAACGCATCGCGCGCGCCGTCGCGGTCATCCGCGCGCAGGCGGCGCGACAGATCGGGCAGAAGCACGATGCCGACAGCGATGCCGACCACGCCCAAGGGCAACTGGTAGAGCCGGTCGGCGGCGAACAGCCAGCTGACCGCAGACGGGGTTTGCGAGGCGACCTGCTGGCCGACCAGCAGGTTGATCTGCATCACCCCGGAAGACAGCGCAGCGGGCAGCGCCACGACGACGAGGTGCTTCATCTCGGGCGTCCAGCGCGGGCGGCCCGGGCGGATGCGGATACCGGCACGATGCGCCGCGCTCCAGACGAGGGCGAGTTGCGCGACACCGGCCAGCGGCACGGTCCAGACCAGCCATCGGATGACCTCGCCGCCCAGGACGGCACCGGTGATCATCGCGGCGATGACGAAGATGTTGAGCAGCACCGGCGCGGCGGCAGCGGCGGCAAAGCGCCCGGTGGCGTTGAGCACGCCGGAAAACAGCGCCCCCAGCGACATGAAGAAGATATAGGGGAACACCACCCGCCCGAAATCGACGGTCAGGTCGAACCGCGCATCACCGGCAAAGCCCGAGGCGGTGGCCCAGACGAATCCCGGCATGAAGATCATGCCAAGCGCGGTGAGCAGCAGCACGGCGAAGCCAAGCCCGTTGAACGCCTCTTGCGCGAAGCCCTGTGCATCCTCGCCCGCCTCGTAACGCTTGGCGAATTGCGGAACGAAGGCCGCGTTGAACGCGCCCTCGGCAAAGAAGCGGCGAAACATGTTGGGCAGGCGGAAGGCGGCGACGAAGGCATCCATCTGTGCCCCCGGCCCGATATAGGCAAGGATCAGCGCCTCGCGCAGGAAGCCGAGAACGCGGCTGGCCAGTGTCCAGAATCCGACGGTGAGAAAGCCCGAGACGAGGCGGATGGGTTTCATGGGACTGCTCTGCCTTTTTTCAAGCCGTTATAGCATTGTTGGCGGCATGGAAAACGTGCTCGAGGGTTTCGACTGAAATTTCTGTCGGAGTGGGGGCCAGCCCCCACACCCCCGGGATATTTAAAGCAAGATGAAAGCTGGGAGGTTTTACCGTTCATCTTGCCAGAAATATCCCGGGGGTGAGGCCGAAGGCCGAGGGGGCAGCGTCCCCTGAAAGACACCCGATCAGGCCCTTGCGCGTTCGACGCCTTGGGCGATGGCCTCGCGGAGTTTCTTTTCCAGTGCTTTCTGTTTCGGGGCCGAGTGGATTTTCAGGCCGAACATGTCCTTGACGTAGAAGCTGTCGACCACCTGTTCGCCGTAGGTCGCGATCACGGCGGAGGCGATATAGACATTGGCGGCGGCCAGCGTGCGGGTGACATCGAACAGTAGGCCGGGGCGGTCGCGGGTGTCGACCTCGATGATGGTGTAGATTTCCGAGCCGTCGTTGTCGAAGTTGATCGTGGTGGGCACGCGGAAGGCCTGTTCGCGTTTCTTGATCTTGTCGCGGTCGGCGATGGCGTCACGGGCGATGACCTCGCCCTTGAGGGTTTTGTGGATCATCTGGCTGAGGCGTTTGAGCTTGCTTGCCTCGAACGGGTGGCCGTCGGCGTCCTGAATCCAGAAGGCGGCGGTGGCGTAGCCATCCTTGGTGGTGAAGGTGCGGGCATCGACGATATTGGCGCCCACCAGCGCCAGCGCGCCGCACATGCGCGAGAAGATGCCGGGGTGATCGGCCATGGCAAAGCAGGCGCGGGTGGCGTCGCGGTCTTCGTCGGGGTGCAGGTCGATGCGGATCTCGTCGTCTTCGATGCCGTTGAGCAGGTTGGCAAAGACCACGTGGGCGGTGACGTGCAGGCCTTGCCAGTAGGGATCGTAATGGCGGCCGGTTTCGAGTTTGAGGTCGGCGGCGCTCCACTCGGGGAGGGCGTCGCGCAGGTTTTTCTTGGCCTCGGTGCCGCGCACTTCGCGCGAGAGGGCTTCGATGCCTTCTTCGAGGGCGAGGCGTGTCTGGCGATAGAGCGAGCGCAGCAGCACCGCTTTCCAGTTGTTCCAGGTGTTCGGGCCGACGCCGCGGATGTCGCAGACCGTCAGCAGCAGCAACAGGTCGAGCCGTTTGACCGAACCCACCGCCTTGGCGAAATCGCGCACGGTGCGCGGATCGGCGATGTCGCGCTTCTGGGCCATGTCCGACATCAAGAGGTGATAGCGCACCAGCCATTCCACCGTTTCGCTTTCGGCCTTGGTCAGGCCGAGGCGTGGCGTCAGGCCGCGGGCGATCTGGGCCCCCAGAACCGAATGGTCCATGTCGCGCCCTTTGCCGATGTCGTGGCACAGCATCGCCACCATCAGCACCTTGCGATTGAGGCCCGAGCGCAGGATTTCGGAGGACACCGGCAGTTCGCCTTCGAGCGCGCCCTGTTCGATCCGGTTGAAATGCGAGATCACCTGGATCGTGTGTTCGTCGACCGTGTAGGCGTGATACATATTGAATTGCATCATCGCGACGATCGGGGCGAATTCGGGGATGAAGGCCGAGAGCACGCCGAGTTCGTTCATCCGGCGAAGGGCGCGTTCGGGGTTGCCGTGTTTCAGCAGCAGCCCGAGGAAGATGCGGTTGGCCTCTTTGTCGGCGCGCATGGCATCGTCGATCAGGTCGAGGTTGGCGGTGACAAGTCGCATCGCGTCCGGGTGGATCAGCATCCCGGTGCGCAGGCCTTCTTCGAACAGGCGCAGCAGGTTGAGCTTGTCGGCGAGAAACGCCTCTTCATCGACGATGGCGAGGCGACCGTGGACCTCTTCATACCCCGGTTTCAGTTTGCGGCGGCGTTTGAACAGCCGCTCGAGCAGGGGTTTGGTCTTGAGGTGGGTTGCTTCCAACTTGGTCAGGAAGATGCGCGTCAGATCGCCAACGTAAGTGGCGTGGCGGAAGTAATCCTGCATGAAATGTTCGACCGCGCGGCGCCCGCCGGTGTCGCGGTAGTTCATCCGCTCGGCGACCTGCACCTGCATGTCGAAGGTGAGTTGTTCGTTGGCGCGCCCCGAGGCCAGATGCAAATGGCAACGGGTGGCCCAGAGGAAATTCTCGGCGAGGATGAAGGTTTCGTATTCCTCGGGGCGGAACAGCTTGAGCTTGACCAGCTGCGCCGCGTCCTCGACGCCATAGATATACTTGGCGATCCAGAACAGAGATTGCAGGTCGCGCAGCCCGCCCTTGCCCTCTTTCACGTTGGGTTCGACGACGTAGCGCGCGCCCTGTTTGATGTGGCGCGAGTCACGCTCGGCCAGCTTGGCTTCGATGAATTCACGCTCGGAGCCCTGGAACAGGTCTTCGCGCAGGGTGGTATCGAGCGTGTCGGACAGCGCGCGGTCGCCGATCAGGAAGCGATGCTCGAGCAGGGCGGTGCGGATGGTGAAATCCTCGCGCCCGAGACGCAGGCAATCCTTCACTGTGCGGCTGGCGTGGCCGACTTTCAGGCGCATGTCCCACAGGATGTAGAGCATCGATTCAATGACGCTCTCGGCCCAAGGGGTGATCTTGTGAGGTGTCAGAAACAGCAGGTCGACATCCGAGAACGGGGCCATTTCGCCCCGGCCATAGCCCCCCACGGCGAGCAGTGCGAGACGTTCGCTGTCGGTCGGGTTGGCCAGCGGATGCATGTGGCGCGCGGCGACGTGAAAGGCGGCGGCGACGAGGCAATCGGTGAGCCACGTATAGGCGCGGGTGGTGGGCCGGGCCGCGCCGGGATCAAGGGCGAAGCCTTGTGCGATGGCGTCGAAGCCCTTTTTGCGGGCATCGGTCAGGATCATGACCATGGCCTTGCGCAGCGCGGCGGCATCCGCGGCCTCGGCGGCGGCGGTTTCGACAGCGGCAGAAAGTGCTGCCCGGTCGAGGATATCGTCGGCCGGGCAGATCAAGGTGTCAGGAGCTGTTACCAGCTCTGGAATGATGAAGGCTTTGGTCAATGGCTGTTGTTTCGTCCTTAGAACCCGGCGCCGCCGAAGGCCTGCGGCGCACCGTCGATCACGACGACCTGACGGTTGCGGATCGTGGCCACGGCGAGGCCGCGTTCGTTGGTGCCATCGGGACGCAGACGGAAGATGCCGGTTGCCCCCTGGAAGCCCGCGCCCTGGGTCAGGGCCGCGCCGGTGAGCGCATCTCTCTTGCCCTGTTTTACCAGTGCGCCGATGGCAGCGATGCCATCATAGGCGAGGCCGGCGATCGGGTGCGGATCGGTGCCGTAAGCTTGATTATACCGGGCGCGGAAGGCCGCCGATTTGCCCGGATCGGGCAGGGCGAACCAGCCGCCCTGAACGCCGGGCAGATCGAGGGTTTGGGGCGGGATATCCCAGCGGGTGAGGCCGATGTACTGGATCGCCTGCGGCCCGAGGCCCTGTTCCGGCAGCATTTGCGAGAACAGCGGCAATGCGCCTGCGGTGTTGGCGGTCATGAAGATGGCGTCTGCCTGACCTGCGGCGACGGCCTGCTTGATGCGTGGGATCGCGGCGACGACGCCGGGTTGCGAGAATTCATAAGCGACGGACCCCGCGAGAGACGCGCCAGAGGCGCTGACCGCCTTTTGGATCGCGCGTGAGCCGAGTTGGCCGGCGACGTTGTCGGAATGCACCACGAGGATGCGCGACTTGCCCGAGCGGCGGGCATATTGAGCGAGGCGCAGGGCGGTGTTGTCGAACGTCGGGCCGAGGATGAAGACATTGCCGCCGGCGATGGTGGTGTTGTTGGAGAAGGAGAGCACGTTGACGTTATGCGCCCGCGCCGCGACGCCCGCGGCGTTGGCGGCTTCGGCAAACACCGGGCCAAGGATGATCTTGGCGCCGTCGGCAATCGCCTGCGTGGTGGCGGATTGCGCCCCGGTCGGGTTACCGCCGGTGGCATAGACCCTGAGATCGACCCGGACACCGCCGAGATCGGCGATGGCCAGCCGGGCCGCGTTTTCGAGCGCGGTGGCGAGAAGCGAATCGCCCGCATGCTGTCCGCCACGCGGCACCAGAAGCGCCACGGGAACCGGTGCGGAAAGGTCGATGTTTTGCCCCCCCGAGGTGGCGCCGCCGCCGCCACCGGCAAGGGAAATGGGTTCACAGGCGGCAAGCCACAACAGCGCGAAAAGCGCCACGAGGCGCGCGGCGGTCTTGCGGATCAGGTCAATAGAGGCAAACATAAAAACACTCCCAACTCCCAGACAATCGCCCCGCCCGCCCGGCGCGGAAGGCGCGACGGGGCTGCGAGGATGAGACGGGCAGATAATAGAGATTGAGGGGGCGCGGTCCAGTGGGGAATCGGGGCAGACAGTCAGAGACGAGTGATCCGGCGGGGCCAGACGGGGCGGCGGGGGCCGGTGTTGCGCCCGGTTCGGCAGCTGCATTGGCGCCGGGGCTCTACCTTGTGGCGGTGCCGATTGGCACGGCGCGCGACATCACGTTGAGGGCGCTCGACATCCTGCGCACGGCTGATGTGATCGCGGCGGAGGACACCCGCTCGATGCGTCGTTTGATGGAGATTCACGGCGTTCAGGCCAGCGGACGGCCGATCGTGTCCTACCATGATCACAACGGGGAACGGGCACGCCCGGGGCTTTTGAAGGCGCTGAGCGAAGGAAAATCTGTGGCCTATGCGTCGGAGGCGGGGATGCCGATGGTGGCCGACCCGGGGTTCGATCTGGCGCGGGCGGCGCGGGCCGAGGGGTATTACGTGACTGCGGCGCCGGGGGCGTCGGCGGCACTCACGGCACTGTTGTTGTCGGGGCTGCCGACCGAGCGGTTTTTCTTCGGCGGGTTTCTTCCGACGGCGGCGGGCAAGCGGCTGACCGCGCTGCGCGAATTGTCGGCTGTGCCGGGGAGTTTGATCTTTTACGAATCACCGCGCCGGATTGCAGCGACTCTGGCCGCCGCCGCCGAGGCGCTGGGCGGCACGCGCGAGGCGGCGGTGTGCCGTGAGTTGACCAAGAAATTCGAAGAGGTGCGCAAGGGGACCTTGGCCGAACTGGCCACGCAACTGGACGGTGAAACCGTCAAGGGCGAGGTGGTGCTGGTGATCGGGAAGGGGGATTTACCAAATCTTAGTGAAATTGATGTTGAGTCCCTGCTGAGAGAGGCGCTGAAGGACGGGTCGGTGCGGGACGCGGCGGATCGCGTCGCGGCTGAAACCGGGTTGAAACGGCGCGATGTCTATCAACGTGCATTGGCGCTGTCGCGCGGTGAGGACTGACGGCGGGCGTAGGGCGCTTGGGAGGACGTAGGGCGGTTGGGAGAATGACCGATCATCGCGTCTTCGATTGTCGCGCCACTGCCCGGCGCGGTTGGAAATTGGGGCTGAACGCTTAGAGGCTGAGCGCTGAGAGGTTGAACGTTTAGAGGTTGAACGCGATGACTGCATTTCCTTTGTCCAAGACGTTTCTGGCGGCCACGCCGGTTGCGGATGCGCGGCGCAGGCGGGGCAAGCGCGCCTATCTTTCAGGGCAGGCCGCCGAAGCGCGTGTGGCGCGCGATTATGAGCAGCGCGGTTTGAAGCTGGATCAGGAACGGTATCGGGGCAGCCGGGGTGAAATTGATTTGATCATGCGCGATGGCGCCGCGCTGGTGTTCATTGAAGTGAAGCAAAGCAGAACCTTCGACGCGGCGGCAGAGTCGCTTTCGGAGAGGCAGATGCGGCGGATCTACGGCGCTGCCGAAGAGTACCTCGCGCGAGAGCCGATGGGGCAACTGACCGAGGCGCGTTTCGATGTGGCGTTGGTGGATGGACAGGGCGCGGTAAAGGTCCTTGAAAACGCCTTCGGCGGCTTTTGAACGGGGACAGGCGATTGCAGAGGGCCGACGCATGGGCCATGTAGGAGGCAGACCTTTTTAGCGTGGGAATGCGCCGACATGAAAATCGCCTTTCAGATGGACCCGATCGGCCCGATCGACATCAACGCCGACAGCACCTTTCGTATTGCGCTCGAAGCGCAGGCGCGGGGGCATGAGCTTTTCTATTACACGCCCGAGCATCTCGCCTATCAGGAGGGCCGCGTCACGGCACGCGGCTGGCCGCTTGAGGTGCAGCGGGTGCAGGGCGATCACTTTCGTCTGGGGGAGCGGACGGAGGTTGATCTCGCGGAGTTCGACGTGGTCTGGCTCAGGCAGGATCCGCCGTTCGATATGTTCTATATCACCACGACGCACCTGTTGCAGCGGGTGCAGCCCGGCACCTTGGTGGTGAATGATGCGTTCTGGGTGCGCAATTACCCTGAGAAGCTGTTGGTGCTGGATTTCCCCGACCTGACCCCGCCGACCACAATCGCGCGCGATCTCGATACCATCCGCGCCTTCAAGGACAAGCATGGCGATGTGATCCTCAAGCCGCTTTACGGAAACGGGGGCGCCGGGGTGTTCCGGCTGACCGAAAGCGACCGAAACCTTTCGAGCCTGCACGAGTTGTTCACCGGGTTCAGCCGCGAGCCATTGATCGTTCAGAAATTCCTGCCCGATGTGGCGGGTGGCGACAAGCGGGTGATCCTTGTCGATGGTGAACCTGTCGGTGCGATCAACCGGGTACCGGCCGAGGGCGAGACACGCTCGAACATGCATGTCGGCGGACGCCCCGAGAAGATCGGACTGAGCGCGCGTGACCTCGAAATTTGCGAGCGGATCGGCCCTCTTCTCAAGGAAAAGGGGCAGGTCTTCGTCGGCATCGATGTGATTGGCCAATACCTGACCGAGATCAACGTCACCTCGCCCACCGGCATCCAAGAGCTTGAGCGGTTTGACGGGATCAACGTCGCGGCCAAGATCTGGGGCGCGATCGAAGCGAAGCGCGGATAACGCGGGGATGACTTTGCGCCTGCGCCTGCTCAACGTCTTTCTCAGAGCGTTCGAAAAGCGGCATCTGGCGCGGGAGCCGGACCCAGCGAAGCTGCGCCGATCATTCGAATTGAAGGCGCGGCTGTTTTTCCGGCCCCCGCGCGGGGCGCGGTTCAAGGAGTTGTCGCTGGGCGGGGTGCCTGCGTTGGACGCGCGTGGTGCCGGAGTTACGGGCGACGGCGCGGGCGTGATCCTCTATTTCCACGGAGGCGGTTATGTCATGGGCTCGCCGCGCACCCACCGCGCGATGATGGCGCAGCTTTCCGGGCTGACCGGGCGCGCGGCCATTTTGCCAGACTATCGCAAAGCGCCCGAGCATGCGTTTCCCGGCGCCGTTGAAGATGCGCTGGCCTGTTATCGCGCGCTGAGCGACAGCCATGGCGCGGCCCGCATCGTGATCGGCGGCGACAGCGCTGGTGGCGGGCTTGCGCTGGCCCTTCTGGGGGAAATCCTGCGTCTGGAGTTGCCGCGGCCCGCGGGGGTGTTCGCCTTTTCGCCACTGACCGATGTGACGTTTTCCGGCCCGTCTTTCAGCGCCAATGCGCAGGCTGACGTGATGCTCCCGGCCGCGCGGGCGCGTGATATGGAACAGCATTACCTTGCAGGAGCGGATCCGCGAGATCCGCGCGCTTCGCCCTTGTTCGCCGCCTTCAAGGGCGCGCCGCCGGTCTGGATTTGCGCCGGAACGACCGAAATCCTGCTTGATGATACCCGGCGGATGGCCGCGCATCTGCGCGAGGAGGGCGTGCAGGTGCAAGAGGTGATCGCGCCGGGCCTGCCGCATGTCTGGCCGATGTTTCAGACCACCCTGCCCGAGGGGCGCGAGACTCTGCGTGAAGTGGCGCGCTGGATCAGTTCTCTTTCAAGGTCATCACCCGAAAGCTGACCGCTTCGGCCACGTGCGGTTTGCGCACGTCGTCCGAGCCGTCAAGATCGGCAATGGTGCGCGCCAGCCGCAGAACCCGGTGATAACCGCGCGCCGAAAGGCCTATGCGTTCGGCGACCCGCGAGATCAGGGCGCGGCCCTCGGCATCCGGTGTGGCGATCTCATCAAGGGTTGCGCCTTCGGCATCGGCGTTGAGGCGCATGCCGTCGATCCCCTCGAAACGCGCCGCCTGAACTGCGCGGGCCGCCTCGACCCGCGCGGCGATGGTGGCCGAGCTTTCGCCGCAAGCGGGTAGGTCGAGGTCGGTGTAAGCGACGGGCGGCACTTCGATGCGCAGATCGAACCGGTCCATCAGCGGGCCGGAAATGCGCCTCATGTAGTCCTCACCACAGTTGGGCGCGCGTGAACAGGCCCGGTTCGGATCGGTGAGGTGGCCGCATTTGCAGGGATTGGCCGCCGCCACCAGCATGAACCGGCAAGGATAGCGCACATGGGCATTGGCGCGGCTGACGACGACATCGCCGGTTTCGATCGGTTGGCGCAGGGTTTCAAGGACGGTGCGGGGAAACTCGGGGAATTCGTCCATGAACAAGACGCCGTTATGCGCGAGGGACACCTCGCCGGGCTTCGCGCCGCGCCCGCCGCCGATGATCGCCGCCATCGAGGCGGTGTGATGCGGCTCCCGAAACGGACGGGTGCGCGAAATGCCGCCATCGGTCAGCAACCCGGCCAGAGACTGGATCATCGAGGTTTCCAGCGCCTCTATCGGGGACAAGGGCGGCAAGATCGTAGGCAGGCGCGCGGCGAGCATGGATTTGCCCGACCCGGGCGGGCCTACCATCAACAGGTGATGCCGTCCGGCGGCGGCGATTTCGAGCGCGCGCTTGGCGCGTTCCTGCCCCTTAACATCGGCCATGTCGCGCGCGGTCGCGGGTTGTTTGACTTCGCCGGGGCTGGCCGGGGTGAGGGGGGATTGGCCGGTGAAATGGCGCACCACGTCAGAGAGGGTGCGCGCGCCAAGCACCTGCGCCGCCTCGACCCAGGCCGCCTCGGGCCCCGAGGGGGCGGGGCAGAGCAGGGCGCGCTCATGATTGGCCGCCTCCATCGCCGCAGGCAGCGCGCCGATCACCGGCATGAGCGCGCCGTCGAGCGACAACTCCCCCAAGGCACAGGCGCCTTCCGTGGCGTCGGGCGGGATGATGCCGAGCGCGGCCAGAAGGGCCAGCGCGATGGGCAGGTCGTAATGCGAGCCCTCTTTCGGCATGTCGGCGGGCGAAAGGTTGACCGTGATCCGCTTCGACGGCAGCGCGATGGACAGCGCCGAAAGCGCCGTGCGCACCCGGTCGCGCGCCTCACTCACCGCCTTGTCGGGCAAGCCGACGATGGCAAAGGAGGGCAGGCCGGGGGTGACCGCGCATTGCACCTCGACGGTGCGCGCCTCGACCCCTTCGAAGGCCACCGTGTAGGCCCTTGCCACCATTGTCGCATCCCCGCGCGTTGCCGAATGGTTAATCGTTAGCGCGGGGATGGTTTAAGAGTGGTTAACGCGGCCCTGTTCTTTCTTGGCCGAAAATACCCCGGGGGTGAGCCCGAAGGGCGAGGGGGCAGCGCCCCCTCAGCGCCCTTCAATCAAAGGGCCAGGGCGCCGTTGGCAGGTCCATCGCATAGGGCACGGGATCGTAGCTTCTCTTCAAGCCCTCGGCGCGCCATGCCTTGAAGGCCGGATCGGAGAGCGTGGTTTCGACATAGGCCTGCGCGAGAGCGCCGACATCGAGGCCATACCCGGCGATCCGGGCCGCCACGGGTGCATAGAAGGCATCGGCCAGCGAATAGGCCCCGAACAGCCACGGTCCGCCGCGGCCATAACGGTTGCGGGCGAGGGTCCAGAGTTGTTCCAGCCGGGCGAGATCCTCGATCACGGCGGCGGTGGGGGTGAAGCCCTCGTAGACATGCAAAAGCTGCATCGGGCAGGCACCGCGCAGCGCGGCAAAGCCCGCGTGCATTTCGGCGGTGATCCAGCGCGCCAGCCCGCGCGCCGCCGGGTCGGCGGGCCAGAGACCTGCGTCGGGGTGGCGCTGGGCCAGTTCTTCGGCCATGGCCATGGTTTCGCCGATCACAACGCCGTCGGGGCAACGCATCACCGGCACCAGCCGCGCCGGGGCCAGATCGGCCAGATCCTGTGCCATCGTGCCGTCGTAAAGGCCGACCATGTGGGCGCGGTAGGGGATGCTGAATTTCTCGAGCATGAGCCAGCCACGCAGGGACCACGACGAAAACGTCCGGTCCCCGATATAAAGATCATATGTCATGGCCTGAGGTTAGCGCGGTGGACCGCTGGCACCAAATGAGGAAATGATGCGCCGGGCATCACGGAAGCTGATTGACGCGGACCGGGGCCCAATTGCCGGGCGTTCCGTGCAGTTCGGTCAGCGAGAAATTGTCGATCTTCTGGCCGAACACCTGTTCGGGCGCTTGTCCGCGCGCCTGTGCCACCAGCCCGAGGATGACGCCGAAATGCGCGGTGATGACGATGTCGGGCGCGCTTGACTGCTGAAAGATGCGGGTCATTGCGTCGCTGACGCGGGTCATGAAGCCGTGCCAGCTTTCGCCGCCGGGGGTGGAGAGCGCGCCGGGATTTTGCCAGAAGGCCTTGAAATGGGCGATGTCTTCGATCTCGTCACGGGTCTTCAGCTCCCACGCGCCGAAATGCAATTCGCGCAGGCCGGGATCGTCGGGCAGGCGTGGGCGCGTGCCGGGGATGGCATTGGCGGTGTCGCGGGCGCGGATCAGATCGGAGGAGACGATGGGCGCGCCTGCGGGCAATTCGCGGTCGAGCCAGTCGAGCGTGGCGGAATCCGAAAGATCGGCCGGGATATCGGACCAGCCGACCATGCCGCGCGCATGGGTCGGGCCGTGACGGATCAGGAAGGCGCGGCGGGTCATCGGTGCGATCCTTTGGGCCGGGCCGAGAGTTTGGCCAAGTTTCGGGGTTGCGGTTGTCGGGTCATGCTGCGTCCATTATCTCAACCGGGATAACAGGCGCTGGCGCAGGAGGAAAGCATGCGAAATTGGGCGAAGGCGATGATGCTGACCGCAAGTGCGGCCACAGGACTGGTGGCGGGGCTGTTGGGCGCGGCGCGGGCCGAAGTCACGCTGCCCCCGGCGGTGATCGAAGGGTTGGCCGGGGCCGAGGTCGCGTTCCTTGGCGAGGTGCACGACAATGCGCAGGCGCATCTGGCTCAGGCGGCGGCGCTTCGTGCGGCTGCGCCCAAGGCGGTGGTGTTCGAGATGCTGTCGCCCGAGCAGGCGGCGCGGCTGACGCCCGAGGCGCGCGGTGATGTGGCGGCGCTGGGCGATGTGTTGGGCTGGGAAGAAGCGGGCTGGCCCGATTTCACGATCTACGCGCCGATTTTTGCCGCGCTGGGCGAGGCGCGGGCCTATGGCGCGGCGGTTCCGCGCGAGGCGGCGCGCGGGGTGATGCAGACCGGGATCGCGGCGGCCTTTGGGACCGAGGCGGTGCGCTATGGACTGGATCAGCCGTTGGGCGCGCAAGAGCAGGCGGCGCGCGAAACCTTCCAGATGGAGGCGCATTGCAATGCCCTGCCGGAAGAGATGCTGCCGGTGATGGTGGATATCCAGCGCTATCGCGATGCGGCGCTGGCGCGGGCCGTGGCGCAGGCGTTGCAGGACACCGGCGGGCCGGTGGCGGTGATCACCGGCAACGGCCATGCGCGGCGCGATTGGGGCGCGCCGGTCTATGTGGCGCGCGCACTGCCCGAAGCGGTGATATTCACGCTGGGCGTGGGCGAGCCGGGCGGGCCTGAGGGGCGGTTCGATGCCGTGATCGAGGTGCCCGCGGCCGAGAGGGAAGACCCTTGTGCCGCCTTTGATAAGGGCTGAACCGGGCGTAAACCGGGCGCGCGCGGCCATTGTTTTTGAATGGCCCGGCGCGTAACAGTGGGCGCGGATTGGCCTGAAGGGGGGCGTGATGCTGGACGGGAAACGCATACTTCTGATCATCGGGGGCGGGATTGCGGCCTATAAGTGCCTTGACCTGATCCGGCGGCTGCGCGAGCGCGGTGCCGCTGTCACCCCGGTGATGACCCGCGCGGCGGGGGAATTCGTGACCCCGCTTTCGGTGGCGGCGCTTGCGGGCGAGACGGTGCATTCGGACCTGTTCGACCTGACCTCCGAGGCGGAAATGGGGCATATCCAGCTTTCTCGGGTGGCGGATCTGGTCGTGGTGGCCCCGGCGACGGCGGATTTGCTGGCCAAGATGGCGGGAGGGCAGGCGAATGACCTTGCCTCGACCCTGTTGATGGCGACCGATACGCCGGTTTTGTGCGCACCCGCGATGAATGTGCGGATGTTCGAGCACGCCGCCACGCAGCGCAATATCGCGACGTTGAAGGGCGATGGTGTGCGCTTTGTCGGCCCGAATGCGGGCGATATGGCTTGCGGCGAATATGGCCCCGGGCGGATGAGCGAGCCGATGGAGATCGTCGAGGCGATCGGCGCGGCGCTGAAGGCGGGGCCGCTGGCGGGCAAGCGTATTCTGGTGACAAGCGGGCCGACGCATGAGCCGATCGACCCGGTGCGCTATATCGCGAACCGTTCATCAGGCGCGCAGGGCAGCGCAATTGCGCGGGCCCTGCTGGCGCTGGGGGCCGAAGTGGTGTTTGTCACCGGCCCGGCGGAGGCTGCGCGCCCCGAGGGGGCCGAGATCGTCGAAGTAGAGAGTGCCGCCGAGATGCTGGCCGCTGTCGAAGGCGCGCTGCCCGTGGAGGCCGGAATTTTCGCCGCCGCCGTGGCCGATTGGCGTGTGGCGAGTGCGAGCGGGTCGAAGATCAAGAAAGTTGGGGGCAAGCTGCCCGTTCTGGAATTCGCCGAGAACCCCGATATTCTGGCCACGGTGAGCCAGATGCAGACGGGGCGGCCCGGGCTTGTCGTCGGGTTTGCCGCCGAGACCGACGACGTTGTGAGCCACGCCGAGGCCAAGCGCAAGCGCAAGGGCTGTGACTGGATCGTGGCCAATGATGTGCGCCCCGAAACCGGGATCATGGGGGGCAGTGAAAATGCCGTGCACCTGATCACCGATGCGGGGGTGGAGGATTGGCCAAGGATGTCGAAGGACGAGGTGGCCAGACGTTTGGCCGAGCGGGTGGCCGTGGAGTTGACCGGCGCGCACGGGGCCTAGGACGGATGCCTGCGGCGCGAGTATTTTTGGAAAAATGAAGGGGAGCGGCGCATGATCGGCATTCGCGTGGCCTGGGTTGAGGGGGCGGATCGTGAGGTGGCCTTGCCGTCCTATGAAACGGCGCAGGCGGCGGGGGCGGATGTGCGGGCGAATTTCCGCAATCGTGGGGCCGTGGAGTTGGAGCCGGGGGCGCGGGCGCTGGTGCCGTGCGGATTCCGGATGGAGATTCCAGAGGGCTATGAGGTGCAGGTGCGGCCCCGGTCGGGGTTGGCGCTGAAGCACGGGATCACCTTGCCCAATGCGCCCGGCACGATCGATGCGGATTACCGCGGCGAGTTGGGCGTGATCGTGATGAACGCGGGCACCGAGGCCTTTGTGGTACGCCATGGCGAGCGGATTGCGCAACTGGTCGTGGCACCCGTGGTGCAGGGGGCGTTCGAGGTGGTCGAAACGCTGGGCGAGACGGCGCGGGGCGCGGGCGGTTTCGGCTCGACCGGGGTTGAGTGATGCTGGCGGTTCTGGGGCTGATGGTGATGATCTGGGGGCTGGGGCGGGCGTTTCGCCTGCCGGGGCCGCTGGTCTGGGGCGCGATTGTCTTGATCTATGCCGCGGCCTTGTCGGCTGTTCTGGTGTTGCCTGAAGGGAACGGGCTGCGGCAGGCGCTGGGCGATGGGCCTGCGGGGTGGGTGATCCTTGGGGTCGTGGCCGTGCTGGGCGGGGGTTATGTCAAGGGGCTGGGCTGGCTGCGGGCGCGGGCGAAAGAGCCGGAGGTCGCCGCCGCGACGCAGGACGGGCCGTTTCGCCCCGGTGAGATCGGGCGCTATGCGCGCCATATCGTGCTGCGCGAGTTGGGCGGCGCGGGGCAGAAGCGCCTCAAGCAGGCGAAGGTTTTGGTGATCGGCGCGGGGGGGCTGGGCTCGCCCGTGTTGCTTTACCTTGCGGCGGCGGGGGTGGGCCGGATCGGCGTGGTGGATGACGATTTCGTCGACAGTTCGAACCTGCAACGGCAGGTGATCCACGGGGAGGACCGGGTCGGGATGCCCAAGGTGCAATCGGCCGAAGAGGCGATGACCTGGCTCAACCCCTATGTCGAAGTGCGGCCCTATCAGCGGCGGCTGGACGCGGAAACGGCGGCGGCGCTGGTGGGTGAGTATGACGTGGTGATCGACGGGACCGACAATTTCGAGACGCGCTATTTGTTGAACCGGGCCTGCGTGGCGGCGGGAAAGCCCCTGATCTCGGGCGCGATTGCGCAGTGGGAGGGGCAGGTTTCGGTGTTCGACCCGGCGCGCGGCGGCCCGTGCTATGAGTGCGTCTTTCCCGAGGCCCCGGCGGCGGGATTGGCGCCGTCCTGCGCCGAAGCGGGGGTGGTGGGGCCGTTGCCCGGCGTGATCGGGTCGATGATGGCGTTGGAAGCGGTGAAGCTGATCGCGGGGATCGGGGAAAACGGGGCGGGGAATGTCCTGCGCGGTGAGATGGTGATCTTTGACGGGCTTTGGGGCGAGAGCCGCAAGATCGCGGTGAAGCGGCGCGCGGATTGTCCGGTCTGTGGTGCATTGTAGAGCCGGGACAGAGCGCATAGCTTGGGGGCAACCAAGGAGAGTTCCCCCATGACTTCGATGACGACCAACCCGCTGTTGCAAGACTGGAAAACGCCGTTCGAGATCGCGCCATTCGACGCGATATCGGACGAGGATTTCGCCCCCGCGCTGGAACAGGCGCTGGCCGCGCACGAGGCCGAGATCGCCGCAATTGCGAGCGATGCGCGGCCTGCGGATTTCGACAATGTGATCGGCGCGCTGGAGTCGGCGGGCGAGGGGTTGGACAAGGTTCTTTCGGTGTTTTTCACCGTGGCGGGGGCGGACAGCAATCCAAAGCGCGAGGCTTTGCAGCGTGATTTTTCGCCCAAGCTGGCGCGGCATTTCGCGGCGATCAGTGCCAACAAGGCGCTGTTTGCGCGGGTCGAGGCGGTGTGGGAACAGCGCGATACGCTGGACCTGACGCCCGAGCAGGCGCGGGTTCTAATGCTGACGCGGCGGGGGTTCGTGCGTTCGGGTGCAGCACTGAGCGGGGCCGGGGACGCGCGGATGCAGGAGATCAAGACGCGGCTGGCAGAGCTTGGCACGGCGTTTACCCAGAACCTTCTGGCGGATGAGCGGGACTGGTTCATGGAGCTTTCGGAAGACGATCTTGAAGGGCTGCCCGGTTTCGTGATCGACGCGGCGCGCGCGGCGGGCGAGGAAAAGGGCGCGGGCGGGCCGGTGGTGACGCTGTCACGGTCCTTGATCGTGCCGTTTTTGGAAAACTCGCCGCGCCGCGATTTGCGCGAGCGGGCCTTCAAGGCATGGGCTGCGCGCGGCGCGAACGGGGGCGAGACGGACAATCGCGAGGTGGCGGCGGAAATCCTTGCCCTGCGCGAAGAGCGCGCGAAGCTGTTGGGATACGAGAATTTCGCGCAATACAAGCTTGAAACCGAGATGGCGAAGACGCCAGAGGCGGTGCGCGAGTTGTTGATGGCGGTTTGGAAACCGGCGAAGGCGCGGGCCGAGGCGGATGGCGCGCGGCTGGAAGAGATGATGCATGGCGATGGCGTCAACGGGCCGCTGGAGCCGTGGGATTGGCGGTTTTACGCGGCAAGGCTCAGGCGGGAAGAGCATGATCTGGATGACAGCGCGCTCAAGCCCTACCTTTCGCTGGAACGGATGATCGAGGCGGCGTTTGCCTGTGCGAACCGCTTGTTCGGGCTGGAGTTCAAGCCCCTCGACGTGGCGCTTTATCACCCGGATTGCCGGGCGTGGGAGGTGACGCGCGAGGGGCGCCATGTGGCGGTCTTCATCGGGGATTATTTCGCGCGCGGCTCGAAACGGTCGGGGGCGTGGTGTTCGGCGATGCGCGCGCAGGCGAAGTTCCCCGAGGAACAGGCGCCGGTGGTGATCAACGTGTGCAACTTTGCCAAGGGCAATCCGGCGCTGTTGTCTTATGACGATGCGCGCACGCTGTTTCACGAGTTCGGCCATGCGCTGCACCAGATGTTGTCTGACGTAACCTATGAGAGCGTGTCGGGGACATCCGTGGCACGCGATTTCGTGGAGTTGCCGAGCCAGCTTTATGAACATTGGCTGGAGGTGCCCGAGGTGCTGCGCGAATTCGCGACCCACGTGGAAACCGGCGAGGCGATGCCGGAAGCGATGCTGGACAAGGTTCTCGGCGCGGCGAATTTCGATCAGGGATTCCAGACGGTAGAGTATGTGGCCTCGGCCATGGTGGATCTGGAGTTTCATGACGGGTCAGCGCCGAAGGACGTGATGAAAAAGCAGCGCGAGGTGCTTGAGGGGTTGGGGATGCCGCATGCGATTGTCATGCGCCATGCCAGCCCGCAGTTTGCGCATGTCTTTTCGGGCGACGGGTATTCGAGCGGGTATTATTCCTACATGTGGTCGGAAGTGATGGATGCGGACGCGTTCGAGGCCTTTGAAGAGGCCGGAAGCGCGTTTGATCCGGCGACGGCCAAGGCTCTGGAGGAGAATATCCTGTCGACCGGCGGATCGGTGGATGCGGGAGAGCTTTACGTCGCGTTTCGCGGGCGGTTGCCGGGGGTTGAGGCGTTGCTCAAGGGGCGCGGATTGGTGGCGGCGTAGGAACCGGGGCGCTGTCCGGCGCCCTTTGACGCGCGGACCGATGGCGTCAATGACGACCGCTCCGGATTGGTTTCGGTCGAGTGAGGGGGAGCCGCGCGTTTTGGACTAGCGCGGTTTGCCCTTGCTGAACCGGAGTTCGGGTGCGCCGTTGCGCCAGCTGCCATGGATCAGGCGGCCGGGGGCGGCGCATTCGGGGAAGTCCTCTTGCCAATCGCGGAAGCGGTCGTTGGTGACGATGGGCGCATCCATGTCGCGGGCGGCCTGTAGCAGGAAGCCATCGGCGGGCTGGCCCTTGGGAGAGACCATGATCTGTTGGGATTTCAGTCCCAAGACGCGGGCGAGCTGGGATTCGTTCATGTACCTATCGCTCAGCTTGTAGCCGACATTGGCGTCGAAAATCACGCCGACGGTGTAGCCCTGATCGGCCAGCGCCTGTGTCACCGTGCGCACGATGCCGATATCGGCGGTACCGTCTTTCCAGTGCATGACGTTGGAGCCATCAATCAGGATGCGCCGTTCGACCGGGGCCGGTTTGAGGCGCCGGATCGCGGCCCTGAACAGGAGCAGGGCCGCGAAAAGGGCTGCGGGGGCAAGAAGATACCAGGACTGATCCATGGAAATGCCGGGTTAGCTGTTGGCGAAAGGGGTTCAGATGGTCTGGTCGTACTCTCCGACGCCGGGTTCGGTGCGGATCACCGCATCGATATCGGCGAAGATGGCGCGCATCTCCTCCTCGGATTGCGAGGATTCGCAGACCACGACAAGGTTGGGGGTGTTCGAGCTTGCCCGAACGAGGCCCCATGAACCGTTGTCGAGGATGACGCGGGCGCCGTTCACGGTGACCACTTCCTTGATGGGCTGACCGGCGAAGGTGTCGCCTGCTTCGGCCTTGGCGACGAGTTTTTGCACGATACGCTCGAGGATGTCGTATTTCTCGGTATCGGAGGCGTAGGGCGACATGGTGGGGGTGGACCATGTTTTCGGCAGCGCCTTGCGCAGGTCCGACATCGACATGTCGGGGTTGCGGTCCATCAGCTTGCAGATTTCGACCGCGACGCGCATGCCGCAATCGTAGCCGCGCCCGATCGGCTCGGCCAGAAAGTAGTGGCCGGATTTTTCGAACCCGGCGAGCGCGCCGATTTCCTTGACCCGGCGTTTCATGTGGGAATGGCCGGTTTTCCAGTAGTCGGCCTTGACGCCGTTTTTCTTCAACTCGGGGTCCGAGGCGAAGAGGCCGGTGGATTTCACGTCGGCCACGAAGGTGGAGCCGGGATAAAGCTTGGACAGGTCGCGGGCCATGATGACGCCGACCTTGTCAGCGAAAATCTCTTCGCCCTCGTCATCGACCACGCCGCAACGATCGCCATCGCCGTCAAAGCCAAGGGCGAAATCGGCGCCCGACTGTTTGACCGAGTCGGACATGTCGTGGAGCATTTCCATCGCTTCGGGGTTGGGGTTGTAGTTGGGGAAGGTGTAGTCGAGGTCATTATGGCTTGGGATGACTTCGACGCCGATCCGCTTGAACAATTCGGGCGCAAAGGCCGAGGCGGTGCCGTTGCCGGTGGCGCAGACGACGCGAAGTTTGCGCTTCATCTTGAAGTCACCGACGAGGTCGTCGAGGTAAGCTTCTTTCACGCCATCGACGAATTCATACGCGCCGCCGGGGGCGGCTTCGCCTTCACCGTTCAGCACGATATCGCGCAGTTCCGACATTTCTTCCGGGCCGTGGGTGAGGGGGCGCTCAAACCCCATTTTCACGCCGGTCCAGCCGTTGGGATTGTGCGAGGCGGTGACCATGGCCACGGCGGGCACATCAAGGTGGAACTGGGCAAAATAGGCCATGGGCGAAACGGCGGGGCCGATATCCTTGACCGTGATCCCGGCCTGCATCAGGCCAAGGATGAGCGCGTTCTTGATGGCGAGCGAATAGTCCCGGTAATCGTTCGCGACGGCAATTACGGGCGGGATGCCGCGACGGCGCATCTGGGTGCCGAGGCCAAGGCCAAGGGCGGTCATGCCGGGAAGGTTGATTTCTTCGGGGTATTTCCAACGGGCATCATACTCACGAAAACCGGTGGGCTTGATCATCGGATCGCGCAGGAATTCCCAAGTATTGGGGGTGACGTCGGAAATGGGTTTGGTCACTGTAATGCTCTCTTTTCAAGGACGGCTTTTCAAAGATCGCGCGAACCGGCGCAACCCGTAGTCAAAACCGAAAATAGCGGCTGTGCGCAGGGACGCAAGGCGGTGCGCGCCCATTGGCGGGGACCGCGGACGATATGCCGCCGCGGCGCCCCCACAAGAGGCAGGCTTCCCGCATCTTGCGCGTCAGGATGAGACCTGTTCACGCAGGATGGACGAGGTGAGCGAGATCATCAGATAGATGCCCGCGAAGATCAGGAAGGCGAGGATCGTGTTCTCGAACGCGCGTGGGTAAGAGGGATCCTCGGCCATGACGGGGCGCACCGGAACGGTCAGGTAGCGCACCTGTTTGTTGGCTTCGAGCGCGGTTTGCTTTTCGGCCTGAAGCGCGTTTTGCAGGAACAGATCGGCGGTGGCGAGATCGGCCTGCGCCATCTGGATCCTGGCAGAGCGGGCGGCAAGGGAATCTTGGCCTTGTGTGGCTTCGCTCATCTTGGCGTTCAGCTTTGCCAGAAGTTCCTTCAGGCGGCGCACGTCCCCGCGCGCGCCATCGACCTTGGCCTGGTTGGGGCGGGCGTTGTCGAGCAGGGCGGCGAGTTGCAGCTCTTTCTCTTGCAACTGGGTTTCGTAATTCGTGATCTGGCTTCGGATCGCGCCAAGCTGTTCTGTCGGATCGACGCCTTCGGTTTCCTGCATGTTCACGAGGGCTTCTTGGGCGGCGCGGCGCTCGGTCTTGGCCCGTTCGAGGTTTTCCTTGGCCGAGGCCATCGAATCTTCGCGTTTTTTGCGCGACAGGGCATCGACGCGCTCCTCGGCGTAGGAAATCAGGCTGGACGCGAAGCGGAAGGCGACCTCGGGTTCGGCGGCGACGACTTCCATCCGGATGACGCCTTCTGTGGGGTCGTAGCCGATTTTCACGTCTTTCTTGTAAAGCTTGTAAGCCACTTCGTTCGACGCATCGTCGGGCAGGCGTTGAATCGGGTCGATCCAGTCCTGACTGAAATGCGCCTTGAAGCCCTGTTCTTCATCCAGCCTGCGCATTGCGTCCTTGGATTGCAGGTAGGATTGCACCGCGATGGCATCCTGACTGGTGGCGTATTGCGAAGGCAAAAGGCCGCTCATGGCGCTGCCCGCGCCATCGGCCTTGAGGATCAGGAATTCGGTGTTGGTGGCATACATCGGCGTGGCGAGCGCAAAGTAGTACCAACCCGCGAGGATCGTGGGCAAAAAGACAAAGGCCGAGAGCCGGGTGAGCAACAGCCCGAGGCGGCGACGGCGGCGGCGCGCGATGTCGCGCTGAATTTCCATGATCTCGGCGGCGCGGCGATCGGCCGGAGACATCGTATCGGTCGAAGGCAGGTTGGTTTGCCCGGCGCGGACCGTCTGGGGCAATTGCACGCGGCCCATGTCGGGCGGGTCGCCGCCATCGTCGACGGGGAAGGACGGAACCGAGGTGCCCTTGTTGCCACCGCCACTGCCAGTTTGGGTTGCGGGGTCATCTTTGCCCTGAACCACCAGTTCAAGCATATTGGAGCGTTTGAACGGGTCGATCCCGCGCTGGCGCAACTGGCGCACGGCGTCGAAATCGGAAATCGGGGCGAGGCCGTGTTTTTGGGCCACGCGACGCGCCATGCGCAATTGCCGACCGGTGAGGCCTTCGCGGCGGATCGCGTCGATATCGGTTTCCGCTCGGGTTTCGCGGGCCGAGGCGATGTCGGCCTGCGGCGGGGTCGCTTGGGGATGCGGTTGCGCTTGGGGCTGGGGGGTCGGTTGTGGGGCGGATTTTTGGGCGGGGCTTGCGTCGGCTTGCGGCGGCTCTGCCGGGGGGCGCGCGCCTTGTGGGGCCGGGGAGGCGGCCGGGGATTTTGTGGGCGCTTTGGCGGCGGCTTGAGCAGGGGACTGCTGCGGTTGTGCCGGTTGAACGGGCTGAATGGGCGCGCGGGGCGCGGTATTGGCTGGTTCGGACGGGGGGCGGGCCTCTTGGCTGACGGTCTTGGGGCGCGGTCGTTCACCCACGCCCGCCGGGGAGCCGGGGGTGCCGGGGCTGCGGCGAATGCGGAATTTACGGGCCTTAGGCTTCGTAGTCATAGAGCTGTTTCGCTTCTTCAAGGCTGTCGAACATATGCAGGCGGCCATCGCGCAACACGGCGGCCTGCTGCACGAATTGCTCCAGCGTTTTGGGGCTGTGGGAGACGATGATGATCGTGGTCGTGCGCAGCCGCTCGCGCAGGATTTCCCCGGCCTTGCGGTTGAACTCCACATCCGTGGAGCCGGGCATGCCTTCATCGATGAGGTAGATGTCGAAATCAAGGGCCAGCAGCAGCGCGAAGGTGAAGCGCGATTTCATCCCCGAGGAATAGGTGCCGAGCGGCTGGTCGAAATATTCGCCCAAGCCACAGAGCCAGCGGCAGAACGCTTCGACATAATCGGGATCGAGGCCATAGAGCCGGGCGATATAGCGCGAGTTTTCCACGGCGGAATGCTTGCCGATGACGCCGCCCATGAAGCCCAGCGGGAACGAGATCCGGCAACTGCGCCTGATTTCGCCTTCGTCAGGCTTTTCCAGACCGGCCATCATGTTCACGAGGGTCGTCTTGCCAGTGCCGTTGGGCGCAAGGATACCGAGCGAGCGGCCAAGCTCCACACGGAAAGAGGCGCGATCAAGGATGACCTTGCGCTGCGACCCCGTCCAGAAGGACTTGCTGACATTTTCAAACTCGAGCATTCAGCGCTCCGGTTCTGCTCACCCTCTTTAACGCGGGCCTCTTCATAGCGGGGCTTGATGAAGAGTTGCTTATCAAGCCCTTTCCGGCACTTGGCCGGTATGGAAACAGTTATACAAGAACTTTAGGCGAAATTAAGGCCCATGCCCAGTTAATTGGGGCAACGGGATGGCCTGTGTTCACAGGTCTGTGTGCAGAAAAGGCAAAGACGCGGCGCCGGGGGGGCGCCGCGTTCAGATTGCAGGATTGTTTCCAATTTGGGTGTAATTCAGGGGCGAAACGGGGCTGTTTTCCCGTTTCGCATCAGTTCGGGGCTGGGCGCCGTTGCGCTCAGGCGACGACCGCCGCCCAAGCCAGCCCGGCAAGCATCGCGCCGATCACGGCAAAGCCGAGGTAGGCCGCGAAGACCCGGGGCTTGACCAGCGCCCAGACAGCGATGGCGGCGGGGATGCAGGAAATGCCCCCTGCGATCATGAAGCTCATCGCGGCGCCGGGCGCCATGCCTTGCGACAGCAGCGCATCTACCAGAGGAACGGCGGCATAGCCGTTGAGGTAGGCAGGCGCGCCCACGACACTGGCCACGATGATCGGCCAGATGCCACTGCCGCCCAGCGCCGAGGCCACCCAATCCGCCGGGACATAGCGCAGCATCAGCGCTTCGAACACATAGGCGACGGTCAGCCATTTG
Source organism: Rhodalgimonas zhirmunskyi (assembly GCA_030848925.1). Lineage (GTDB taxonomy): Bacteria > Pseudomonadota > Alphaproteobacteria > Rhodobacterales > Rhodobacteraceae > Rhodalgimonas > Rhodalgimonas zhirmunskyi. Next base: position 101,050 of record JANFFA010000003.1, on the reverse strand, counting down.
AGCAGGAAGAAAGCGTTTTCAAGCGCGGTGTCGCGGAAGGTCTCGCGCCGGGGGGCTTCGGTCCAGAAGCGCCATACTGGCTTGCCCTGAAACGGTTTTTTCGCCGAGCAGCAGCCGCCTTGGGGGGCGCGTTCCTTGAGCGGGTCGGCAAAAACGGGTGAGGTTTTCAGCGCCATGGCGGCCATCCCGCCAAGCGCCCCGATCGACACGGCGGCGATGGTCTTGGCGATGGCGAAATCGAAGCCAAGCGTGCCCGCGGTGATCGAGAACATCGCCGGGTCCATCAAGGGTGAGGCCAGCCAGAAGGCCATCACCGCCGACAGCGGGACGCCCACCGCCAGCAGCGCCGCGATGAAGGGGATCACCTGGCACGAACAGAAGGGCGAGAGGCCGCCAAGCAGGGCCGCCATCAGGATCATCCGCACCTCGCGGCCCTCGAACGCCTTGGCCAGAAGGCTTTCGGCGCCGGTGGCCTTGAGCCATGCCACGGCGAGCACTGCGAAGGTGATGAAGGGCGCGGTGCTGAACAGCGCGTCGAGCGTGAAGGTGACGGTGGGCCAGAGTTGCGGCAAGTCGATCACGGCGAGGACTAAAAGCGTGAGCGCAAGGAAGGCCCAGGCCTTGTCGATCCGCGACAGGGTCAGGCGTCGTGGGCGGGGGGGCGTGATATCAGTCATGGGGCGGGCTTTCTGGATCATGTGCGCAAGACGCATCGGCGCAGCATTCGTTGAGCAGGAAGTTCGAGAGATCGCGCAATTCGTCATAGGCGACGGCGGCGCAGATGATCTGGCGGCCTTGACGGGTTTGTGTGACGAGGCCCGCCTGGGCGAGGATTTTCATGTGATGCGTCAGGGTGGAGCCGGTCACACCCGCGCGTTCGCCCAATGCCCCGATGGTCAACCCTTCGGGGCCGGCGCGCACCAGCGTGCGCAGGACGGTGAGGCGTTGTTCGGAGCCGAGCGCGGCAAAGGTCGAGGCGGCGCGGGCGAGTTCGGATTCGGAGAGGTCATTCATTTTCATGATTCTAGAAATATAGTAGGAATGACGGCCTGTAAAGGTCATTTCGATAAGTGTCGAAATATTGGCGGTGCGCGTGGCGCGCGCATCTGTCCCGGGGTTTTCCCCTTGTCGCCGGGCCTGTGGCGCACTACCGGAAACACACCAAGCGCGAACTGTAGATGACCCGAGAAAGAGGCCGAGATGACCCGTGAAACCCCGCTCGACACCGCCCATGCCGCGATGGAACAGGACAATGACGGTGCCGCGCGGTTGGCGTTTTATGATCACCTTGCGGCGGCCGAGTTGTTCCTGATGCTGGCGCAGGAGGCGGGCGACGAAGCGGTGGAGCCGGCGCTGTTCGACCTTGAAGAAGGGCGCTTCGTGATGGTGTTTGACAGCGAAGAGCGTTTGGCGGATTTCGCTGAAGGATCAGCGCCTTATGCGGCACTTCCGGGGCGCGCGCTGGCGACGATGCTGGCCGGGCAGGGGATCGGGATTGGCCTGAACCTTGGGGTTGCGCCGTCCTCGATCCTGTTGCCCGCGACGGCGATCGACTGGCTTGCTGGCACGCTGGCCCCGGCCCCGGAAGAGGCGCAGGGACAGGTAAAGGAGTTGCGCGCGCCGGAGCTTCCCGAGGGGGTCGTCACCGCGATTGATCGCAAGTTGGCGCAGGCGGCGGGGCTGGCAAAGGCGGCCTATCTTGTTGGGATCGTTTACGAAAATGACGAGGCGGCGCATTTGCTGGCGGTCATCGGGGCGCAGCCGGGGGATGAGCCTGCTTTGGCCGGGGCGCTGCGCGAGGCGCTGGTGTTTTCCGGTCTGGAAGAGGGCGCGCTTGACGTGGGCTTTTTCGACGACGGGATGCCGGTGGTGGCGAAATTCGCCGAAACGGGGCTGCGGTTCGACCTGCCCGAACCGGTGCTGCCCGAGACCGATGTGATCCGTCCGGCCCCCGGCTCGGACCCGGACAAGCCGCCGATCCTGAAGTAAGTGCTGCGGCACCGTCCGGCGGGGTTAACGGCGGAAAGGCCCGAAAATCGGCGTCTGCGATCCGTCTGCACCCTGCCTGCCAAGCGTATGGCACGCAAAAGGCGGGGGGTGTTGCGCGCAAGCGTGACGCCTGCGCGCGGTGCTGTTTCGGATCAGTAGCCTGCGCTGCGATCGACGAGGTGGAGGAACGGCTCACCGGCCTCGCCCCGGCGGATATTCTCGACGATCACCTCGGAGGCGGGACCGGCGCGGGTTTCGGACGCGATATGCGGCGTGACCGTCACCTTGGGATGCGACCAGAAGGGGTGGTCAGCGGGCAGCGGCTCTTGTCGGAAGGTGTCGAGTGTGGCGTGTGACAGGCGGCCTGAATCGAGGGCCTGCAACAGGGCGGTGTCCTGAATCAACGGCCCGCGCCCCGGGTTCAGCAGGAACGCGCCTTGGGCGACCTGCGATAGGGTTTCGGTGTTGATCACGTTATGGGTGGCGGGGGTGTCGGGCAGCAGCAGCACGACGCCTTGGGTGCCCTTGAGCGCGGCGAGCAGGCCGTCATTGCCGTGGAACGTCTCGATCCCCTTGACCTGTTTGGGGTTGCGCGACCAGCCGCGCACCGGGAAGCCGAAATAGGCCAGCGCTTCGCCACAGGCGAGGCCGAGTTGACCCAGCCCGAGGATGGTTACGGGGCGCTCGGATGCGAGCGGTGGCGGGGCCGGTTTCCACTCATGCGCGGGGTTCACGATATGGGCGTCCATCCCGAGATGATGGCGCAGCACATGGGCGGTGACCCATTCGACCATGCCCTCGGTCAGCCCGCCGCCGACCATCCGGGCGAGCGGGATTTTCAGCGTGGCATTCTTGGTGATCGCTTCGACCCCGGCCCAGAGATTGAGCACCGCCTTGGCATTGTTGTAGGGGGTGAAATCCTGCAGGTCGGAATTGGGGGCATAGACGATGTAATCGACCTCGTCCGGGGGGAAGTCGAGGCCGAGGCGGTAATCGAGGCCGGTCCTGCCGAGGGCCTCGTGCAGGGGCTGTTGGTATTCGACCCAGCGTTGTGGTTTCGCGGCGAAGAGGATGGTGGTGGTCATGGTGTCCTGTTCCGGTGTTCTGCGTTGCGCGCAGGGTGGACCGGGGCGCAGGCGGGTGCAACCCGATCCCCGGGGATGGCCAGTGCGCAGGGGCGGATCAACCCCCGACCGGCGCAAATGGAGGCAGGTGGGGGATGAGTATTTGTGGAAAAATGAAAGGGGGGATCAGCGCGGTTTGTGGACGTGGGCGGATTGCACCAGCCCGAAGGCGGCCATCAGCACGATCATCGCGGAGCCGCCGTAGCTGACCAGCGGCAAGGGCACGCCGACGACCGGGATCAGGCCCATGACCATCGCCATGTTGACGGCGAAGAACAAAAAGAAGGTGGTGGCGATGCCAAGCGTCAGCAGCGCGGCAAAGCGATTGGGGTTCGACAGTGCCGAGGTGATGCAGAAGATGATGATCAGCGCATAGAGGCCCAGAAGCGAGACCGCGCCGAGAAAGCCGAATTCCTCGGCCAGAGTGGTGAAGATGAAGTCGGTATGTTTCTCGGGCAGGAAGTTGAGCCGGCTTTGGGTGCCTTGCATGAAGCCGCGCCCGGTCCAGCCGCCCGAGCCGAGCGCGATCTTGGACTGGGTGATGTGATAGCCCGCGCCGAGCGGATCGGCGGAGGGGTCGAGGAAGGTGTCGATGCGGCGATACTGGTAGTCGTTGAGCAATTGCCACGGTGTGCCGCGCGATTCGAACACGGCCGTCACGAGGCCGACCCCGGCGGCGATGACGGCGGTGAAATAGGCCCAGTGCACCCCGGCGAGGAACATCACCGTGCCGCCGCCCATCACCAGCAGGATCGAGGTGCCGAGATCGGGTTGTTTCAGCACCAGCGCCGTGGGGATGAGGATGATCGCCAGTGGCACCGCGACCCAGAGGGGGTGCGAGACCTTGCGCACGGGCAGCCAGTCGTAATAGGCGGCCAGCAGCATCACCAGCGTGACTTTCATCAGCTCGGAGGGTTGCAGCCGCATGAAGCCGAGGTCGATCCAGCGCTGTGCGCCCATGCCGACATCGCCCATCACCTGCACCAGCAGCAACAGCCCGAGTGTGAAGAGATAGGCGAGCAGCGCGACGTTGCGCCAGAAGTAGATCGGGATCATCGCCACGGTGAACATCAGGACCATGCCCAGCCCGAAGCGCTTGATCTGTGGTTCGGCCCACGGATTGAAGGCGCCACCGGCGACCGAATAGAGCATCAAGAAGCCCAGCGTCGCCACCGCCAGCAGCAGCAGGAGCAGCGGCCAGTTGAGGTAGAACACCTTGCGCAGGCCCGAGGGCGTGTATTTGACGGTATGTTCGAGATAGCTCATCTAAGCGGTCTTACCGGATCGGGCTGTGGGGGGCGGGGTGCGAAGAAAGGGTCATGCGCGGGTGGGCCTTCCGTCATCTTCGGGGGGGCGCAATTCGCGCAGGCGGGCCTGTTGGGCGCGGATGCGACCGCGGTCGCGCTCAGGATAAGCGGTGAGCGGGGGGTCTTCGCCATAGAGCGCCTGAAGGGTGATGTCACGTGCGATGGGCGCCGCCGCGGTTGAGCCACCGCCGCCGTGTTCGACCACGACAGCCACCGCGTAGCGCGGGTTTTCGGCCGGGGCGAAATCGACGAACAGGGCGTGATCGCGCCGGTTCCACGGCAGATCTTCGTTGCGGGTGACACCGGCGCGGCGCTCAGCCGCGGTGATACGGCGGACCTGGCTGGTGCCGGTCTTGCCGGCCATCTGCATGCCTTCGGCTACGATGCGGGTGCGATAGGCGGTGCCCCGGCGCGAGTTCGACACGGCGAACATCGCCTTGCGCACGGCGCGCAGGTGGTTTTCGTTGAGGCCGAGCGGCTGATCGGATTGGGTGGGCTGTTCGACGCCATCGATCGATTTGATCAGGCGCGGGGTGATTTGCCGCCCCGTCGCCAGCCGCGCGGTCATCACCGCGAGTTGCAGAGGCGACGCCAGCACGAAGCCCTGCCCGATCGAGGTGTTCACGCTGTCTCCGATCACCCATTCCGCGCCCTTGGCCTGACGTTTCCAGTCGCGCGAGGGCACGAGACCGGTGTTCACCGATGACATCGGCAGGTCGTATTTGCGGCCCAGCCCCAGCCGCGTCGCCATTTCCGACATGCGGTCGATCCCGGCCTTGAGGGCGAGTTCGTAGAAATAGACATCGCAGCTTTCGCGGATGGCGGTGTGCAGGTCCATGTTGCCGTGGCCAGCGCGTTTCCAGCAGTGGAACTTGTTGTCGGCCACTTCGAGAAAGCCACGGCAGCGGAAGGTTTCATCGACCGAGACTTCACCGGATTCGAGCGCGGCGAGCGCTGTGATCATCTTGAAGGTCGAGCCGGGCGGGTAGACGCCCTGCACCGATTTGGCCACCAGCGGGCGGTGATCGTTTTCGATCAGGGCCTTGTAATCGCTGGACGAGATGCCGTTGACGAACAGGTTGGGATCGAAGGCGGGCGAGGAGCCGACGGCCAGCAGATCGCCGGTCTGGGTGTCGATCACAACGGCGGCGGCGCTTTCGTCGCCCAGCCGGGCCTGCACATAGTTTTGCAGCTTGTAATCAATGGTCAGCTGGATGTCGTCGCCCGGCACGCCCTCTTTGCGCGAAAGTTCACGCATGACACGGCCAGCGGCGTTGACCTCGACCCGTTTGATCCCGGCCTTGCCGCGCAGCCGGTCTTCGAGCGCGCTTTCGGCGCCGATCTTGCCGTATTGGAAGCGCGGTTGCAGCAGCAGCGGATCGGGGTCTTCGATCTTGGAGAGGTCGTAGTCGGACACCGGGCCGACATAGCCCACGACATGGGTGAAATCGGGGCCAAGGGGATAGGTGCGCGAGAGGCCCACCTCGGGCGTGACGCCGGGCAGGGCGGGGGCGTTCACGGCAACGCGCGAGAGGTCTTCCCAACTGACGCGTTCGGCCACGGTGACGGGGGTATCGCCACGGCGCTTTTCAAGCTCTTCGCGGGCGGCGGCCAGTTCGACGGGATCGAGCGGCACAAGGTGTTGCAGGCGTTCGATCACCTTGTCGACATCGCCCGCTTCTTCGCGTGTGATGGTGATGCGGTAGGACGGCACGTTGCGCGCGATAATGCGCCCGTTGCGATCGAAAATCTCGCCGCGCGCGGGGGGGATCAGGCGGATGTTGATGCGGTTTTCTTCGGCGAGGAAGCGGAATTCATCGGCCTGTTCGACCTGAAGGAAGCGCATGCGCAGGGCCAGCCCGCCGATCACCCCGGCCTGAAGCCCGCCAAGCACCAGCCCGCGCCGGGTGATCCGGCGTTGCGAGAGGGCGGTGTCCTTGGGCGAGCGGCGCATGTTCGGGTCTGTCCTTTATCGGTCGTTAAGGGCGCAGGTTACTGTCGTTGGCCAAGGGCGTTCACCTCGCCATGGGCGATCTTGCGCAGGCCGAAGCCGAACCGGGTGAGCGCCGCCGCGAGGGGATATATCAAGATGGTCATTGCCAGCTTTGTCAGCAAGAGGGGCATGCCCGGCATCTCGACCACCGCGATGGCGAGGATCAGCCGATAGGCCAGCATGGTAAAGGCCATTGCCATCGCAACCGAGAGCCATTCGACGGTGAAGGGCATGTCCCGAAGGCCGAGCGCGCGGCTGCGCAGGTGATCGAAGGCCAGCAGCGCCATCGCGGCATAAAGCCCCGGCGGACGGCCAAGCAACAGATCGGCCAGCAAATAGATCGCCGCCACCAGCCAGATCGGCACGTATTCCGGGCGCCGGAGCACCCATGCAAAGGAAAAGGCAAGGATCAGGTTGGGGCCGGCAAAGCTGCGCGGGGTGAATTCCAGCGGCAGAAGTTGCACGATCAGGATCAAGAGGCAGAGCAGGGCAAACAACGCGCGCATGGCCCAGAGCCGGGTCTGGGTGATCTCATCCATTCGAGGCCCCCTGCGCATTGGCGGTTTCGTCGGGGGCGTCGTCGGCGGGGCCGGCAAGCGGGTCGGCCTCGGGCTGTTCGACCGGCTCTTCGGGGAGGATCATGCGACCGGGATCGAAGATCTTTTCCTGACCGTGGTGGCGCATCACGCGCAAGAATTCGAGGCGTTCGTAATCGGCGGCAAGGCGCACGCGAAGCCGCCCGCCGGGATCGCGTGCCACTTCGCCCACGAGCAGGCCGGAAGGGAAGACATCGCCATCGCCGGAACTGACCACGCGATCGCCGGGGCGCACGAGGTCGGCGTTTTCAAGGAAATCGAGCGCGGGGGCGAGGGTGTTGTCGCCCATCAACAGGCCATGCTGCCCCGAGGCAGGGATGGTGACCGGAATGCGCGAGGAGGCATCGGTCAGCAGGATCACGCGTGAGGTGTTCTGCCCGACGCCAGAAATCCGCCCGACAAGGCCGAGCCCGTCCATCGCCGCCCAGCCATCGAGGATGCCGTCATGCGCGCCGATGTTGAGCGTGACGGATTGGCGGAAGGGCGAGCCGCTGTCGGCCATGACGACGCCGGTGATGTAGGTCAGGCGCGGATCGAGGCGGACCTTGTTGAGATCGAGCAGGCGGGCGTTTTCCTGTCGAAGCTGCACCGCGGCCTCTTTCCATTTCTTCATCTTCTGAAGCTCGCGCTTCAATTCCTGATTCTGGGCATAAAGCGCCTGATAGCTTTGCAGATCGCGCAGCAGGTTCACGCTGGCCGTGACCGGGGCCATGGCCCAATCGAAGTTCGGCAGCACCTTGTCGGCCACTTGTGCGCGGAAGCGTTCGACGCGGGGGGAATCGATCCGCCAGACGATGAAGATGGCGATCAGGATCAGCACGAGCAGAAACGCCAGCAACCGCTTGAGCGGGCCGGTATAATCGTCCGATTGTGCGCGATCACGTGCCATGCGCGCGTCTATAGCATGCGTGCGCGGCGGGGTTGAGGGGGAAATGCTTCACGACTGTGTTGACGCGGGCGGGCGACGGGCCTTGGCGCGGGCGTGGGAAATCGGCTGCGGTGGGCAGGCGCTGAGGTGCGGGGGAGTGGTGCAGGAGAAAAACCGGGGCCGCAGTTGGGAACACTGCGACCCCGGCAGCCAAACCAATGGCTAGGTCATAAAAAATTTGTCTTTCTAAAGTCTTCACTCACGGGGTTAAGGAAGTCTTTCAAATAAATGCGTGCTCAAATTTTTCACACGGGGGCAGCTTTGCCGAACCAGGGGCGGCGAACATTATCAATCTTGATAAGACGCGGCGTTTTTTCGCCGTTAAGGTGGAAAAAATCCCGGGCCGCGCGTTTTGCGGCGCATGGGAGCGAACGCGTTGGGAAATAGTGAAACATGGCACCTGAGCAGGACAAGGAAACGGCCCTGAGCGGGGGCGGCAGCGGGGAAGGCGGGGAACCGGCGCTGTTTGCCGAACTGGTGCAACTGACCTATGCCACCATCGCCGAGCCGGAGAAGTTTCACGACCTGATCGAGATCTGGGAACGCTGCCTGACCGCGCGGATCGTGGCCGACGAGATCGCCGAGGGCGACAGCGAACTGGCGGCGCATCTCAACAGTGCGTTGCAGATTTTTGACCGGATCGGGCGGATGCAGCGCGATCAGGACCGGGCGCAGAAGCTGCTTGATTCGTTTTCCGTTCCGGCGCTGATCTGTAGCGGCGCGCGGCAGGTGCTGCATGAAAATGCGCGGTTGGGGCAATGGCTTGGCAGCGATGATCCGCTCGAACTTCTGGCGGAAAGCGAGCTCGGAGAGCAAATCGCAAACTGGCCCGAGGGGCAGAGCATGGCCTTTGTGCATGTCGCGCGTGGCGGCGACGGGGACGGCACGGCGGTGATCACCGAACTGCCCGAGGCGCTGAGGGATGCGGGCGAGCATGGGCGGCGCTTCCTCGTGGTGCTGAACGAGATCAGCGAAGACGATGGCGTGTGGCAGGCGATCCGCGACAAATACGCCCTGACCCCGGCGGAAACCGGGGTGCTGATCATGCTGGCGCAGGGGCAAAAGGCCGATGAGATCGCCCGTGCGCGGGATGTGTCGATCAACACGATCCGCGCCCATATCCGGGCGCTTCTGGAAAAGACAGCGAGCCAGACGCAGAACGATCTGGTGCGCTCGTGCATCTTTTTGCAGAGCCAGTTTCAGAGCCTGTCGCTGGTGTCGCAAGCGTTTTATCGCGAGCGTGAGGCCCCGGCCGAGACCGAGGCGCGGCTGATCCTGCCGAGCGGGCGGATGCTGGCCTATCGCGAGTTCGGGGCCAAGGGCGGGTTGCCGGTGCTGTACCTGCACGGGATGATGGGGGGGCCGGACCTTCCCGAGCAGGTCAAGGCCGAGGCGCGGCGGCGCGGGGTGCGACTTCTGGCCCCGTCGCGGCCGGGCTTTGGCAAATCCGACACCATCCCGGCCACCGATGCGGAATTGGTGCAGCAGTCGTGCCGTGATCTTCTGGCCTTTCTCGACACGTTGTCGATCCCGCGGGTGTTCGTGATCGGCCATCTCTCGGCGGTGGGGATTTCGGTCAGTTTTGCCGACCGCTATCCCGAGCGCTGTATCGGGATTTTGAACGCGGGCTATAGCGGCATCGTGACCGACGCGTTGATCGAGGGCATGACGACGATGTCGCGGGCTTTTGCGCGCACTTACCAGCGGTCGCGCACGGCGATCCGGTTCCTGACCCGTGCTGCCATTGCCTCGGTCGATTTTCTGGGGGCCGAGCGGATGATGCGGCGGCATTTGGGCAGTTCACCCGTGGATATGGAGTACTGTCAGCGCACCGGGTGTTTCGACGTGATGGCCGACGGGCTGCGCCATGCGATCGTGCAGGGCGGTGATGCCTTCATCAAGGATGGCTATCTTGCCGTGTCCGACTGGAGCGATGCGATTGCGCGGTTGGAGGGGCGGGTGCCGGTTTTTGCGCTGCTGGGCGAAAAGGACCGGATCGCGCCGCCGCACCTGATCCGGGCGCGGCTGGCCGAGATCGAGAATTACGATGTGCGGGTGTTTCCGGATGCGGGCCAGTTGGTGCTGTTTCAGGAATGGAGCACGGCGCTTGACCTGATCTGCGGTGCGTTTGCCGCGCGGATCGAGGCGGCGCCGCGCGGGCGTTGACTCGCAGGTGCTGAAACACAGGCGCTGAGACAGGGGCGCCAAGACACAGGCGGCCAGCGGGAAGGCGGCCCCCGGTGTCGCGCACCGGAGGGCCTGCCGTGATGAGCCGGGCCTCAGCTGTCGTAATCGATCGCGTGCTTGAGCTGTTTTTCGTATTCCAGCGCCTTGCCGGTGCCGAGCGCGACGCAGTTGAGCGACTCGTCCGCGATGGAGACGGCAAGCCCGGTCTGTTCGCGCAAGGCAAGGTCGAGTTCGCCCAGAAGCGCGCCGCCGCCGGTCAGCATCACGCCCCGGTCGACGATATCGGCGGCAAGGTCGGGCGGCGTGGTTTCGAGCGCGGTCATCACCGCTTCGCAGATCTGCTGCACCGGTTCGGAGAGCGCCTCGGCCACCTGGGCCTGGCTGATCTCGGTTTCCTTAGGCACGCCGGTCAGAAGGTCGCGACCGCGGATCTGCATCGACTGTCCGCGCCCGTCGTCGGGCATGCGGGCGGTGCCGATGGAGGTCTTGATCCGTTCGGCGGTCGATTCACCGACCAACAAGTTCTGTTGGCGGCGCAGGTAAGAGATGATTGCCTCGTCCATCCGGTCGCCACCGACGCGGACCGAGCGGGCATAGACGATGTCGCCAAGGCTGAGCACGGCCACCTCGGTGGTGCCGCCGCCTATATCGACGACCATGTTGCCGGTGGGATCGGTGATCGGCATCCCGGCGCCGATGGCGGCAGCGATGGGTTCGGCGATGAGGCCCGCGCGGCGTGCGCCAGCGGCCAGAACCGAAGAGCGGATCGCGCGTTTTTCAACCGGGGTCGCGCCGTGCGGCACACAGACGATGACCTTGGGTTTGTAGAAGGTCGAGCGCTTGTGCACCTTGCGGATGAAATGCTTGATCATTTCCTCGGCGGTGTCGAAATCCGCGATGACGCCTTCGCGCATCGGGCGGATCGCCTCGATGCTGCCCGGGGTGCGGCCCAGCATCAGCTTGGCATCCTCGCCCACGGCCAGCACCTTCTTGACGCCATCCTTGACGTGATAGGCCACGACCGACGGTTCGGACAGGATGATGCCACGGCCTTTGACATAGACGAGTGTATTTGCGGTGCCGAGGTCGATCGCCATGTCAGCGGCGAAGAGACCGGGCATCTTGTCAAAAATCGCCATGCCTTGGGGGCCTTTCAGGTTGAAATACGGGTCAGGGCTGTTTGGTCCGCGACTCGCACTGAGCGGGACCATGAGCGTCTCTATATAGGTAAGCCCGGTGTGGGTGAAAGGGGCGATTGGACCGGGTGTCGGCGCAAAACTGCCGCATGGGGGCGTGGGCTGGCATGGGGGCGCAAGGCGGGGGCGCGGATGTAAGGGCAATGAGCCGGGCGCGAACCGGGAAGCGGGCGAGGGAGAGGTGCAGTTATTACAAACGGGAAACGGTGTTTTTCCGTGGAGTAGGTCTAAAATTTTCGTGAAATTGATATAACGCAGGCATGGCAGATCGCACTCCACCTCCGCTGGACGATGGCTCCCTGATCGAGACCGAGGCCCGGTCGCGCATTGAGCGGGCTGTCGGACTCGCCTCGGAACCAATCGGGCACGCCGTGACGGGATCGCGGGCAACCGGTAGGGCCGTGGGCGGGGTTGGCAGCCGTGTCGAGGCGCTTGATCTGGCGCGGTTCGTGATGGCGCTGATGGTGGTGGGGGCGCATGGGCGGATGTTCATAGATATCTCTTACCCACTGTATTTCTTCACTTTTCTGGGCGGGGTATTGCGCCTGATCATGCCGATTTTCCTGATGACCTCGGGTTATTTCTTTGCCGTGCAGATCAGGCGTGGGATCGGGGGCTGGGCCAAAAGGGTGCTGATTTTGCACCTGATCTGGTCGACGATCTATATCGGGGCGTGGATGCCATCGGGCACGCTATCGCTGGAAAAGGCGACGTTCTGGTATTTCTTCGGGGCGGGGCATCTGTGGTTCATGCCGGCGCTGCTGGGGGGCGGGCTGATGCTGTACTGGTTGCGGCATTTGTCGACCGGGCGGCTGTTGCTGCTGGCGGCGGCGGCCTATGGGCTGGGCGGGGTGGTGCAATACGCGATGGACCTGACGCTGGATTTCCAGACGGTGGCGCATCACAACGCGCTTTATGCCCTGCCGCGCAATTTCGTGACCTATGGCTTTCCGTTCATGGTGCTTGGCCATTTGATGACACGGCGTGAGGTGCGCGAGTTTATCGACTCGATCCTGAGCCTGCGCCTGTTTCTTGTGCTCTGTGCGCTGCTGCTGGCCGAGAATGCGGTGAAATATTGGAGCTTCGATCACGAGGCGATCTTCGAGATCAACTTGATGAACTTCCTGATCGCACCGCTGATTTTCGGCTGGCTTTTGTCACTGAAGACCGTGCGCGCGGCGGCGTGGATGGCACCGCTTTCGGCAGCGATCTATTTCGTGCACGCGCTGGTGCTGCTGCTGCTCGAGCCGGTGGTGGGCCTGTCGCCGACGCCGCTGACGCTTTTGGCCATCGTGGTTTCGGCGGTGGTGGGGTTTGGCCTGATCAAGATCAACAACAAGCCGATCCCGCTGGTTTGAGCACAGCGTTTGCAGATGTTTCCATCCCGAGGACGACGCGTCAGCGGAGGACGAGACTTCGTGTGCGGCGTAGCCGCGCCTTGGGATCAGACCCCCTTTGAATCGGGCGCGACCGGCGGGCGGAACCGGGCTGGCGTTGGTGAGGGGGCGGCGGCGGACGCTCCGCGGGGAGTATTTTGGGGAAAATGAAAGGGGGAGGGCGCGATGACCCTCCCCCTCGAGCTCTTGTTTGACGGGGTGTGTTATTCGGCCACGTCGCGGTAGCTGATTTCCTTTTGATCCTCGCCCAGTTTGCCACGCCGCGTGAGCAGGCGGTTGAGGGCGTGGATATAGGCCTTGGTCGAGGCGACGACGGTATCGGTATCGGCCGATTGGCCGGTGGCGATGTTGCCGCCTTCTTCGAGCCGGACCGAGACGGTGGCCTGCGCATCGGTGCCTTCGGTCACGGCGTGGACCTGGTAGAGTTCCAGATGCGCCTCGGTCGGGTGCACCGCGCGGACCGCCTTGAAGCTGGCGTCGACCGGGCCGTCGCCTTGGGTGGTGGCGGTTTTCTCGATCCCGTCCTCCTCCATCACGATTTCGGCTGTGGCCGGGCCGCCGGTGCCGCAGGTGACCTTCAGCGATTTCAGTTTCAGGGTGGCGTTGTCGGTGGTCTCCGACACGCGCATCAGGGCGAGGATGTCGTCATCGAACACCTCTTTCTTGCGGTCGGCCAGATCCTTGAAGCGCACGAACACGTCCTTGAGCTGGTTGTCGCCCACTTCAAAGCCCAGCGTTTCCAGCTTGTCGCGCAGCGCGGCGCGGCCCGAGTGTTTGCCCAGCGGCAGCGAGGACGCGGCGAGGCCCACATCCGAGGGCTTCATGATTTCGAAGTTCTCGGGGTTTTTCAGCATGCCGTCCTGATGGATGCCGGATTCATGGGCGAAGGCGTTCTTGCCGACGATGGCCTTGTTGAACTGCACCGGGAAGCCCGAGACGGTCGAGACGCGGCGCGAGATCGCCATGATCTTGGTGGTGTCGATGCCGGTGGACCACGGCATGATGTCGTGGCGCACCTTGAGGGCCATGACGACCTCTTCCAGCGCGGTGTTACCGGCGCGTTCGCCCAGACCGTTGATGGTGCATTCGATCTGGCGCGCGCCACCGGCGACAGCGGCCAGCGAGTTGGCCGTCGCCATGCCGAGGTCATTGTGGCAGTGGGTGGCGAAGATCACGTCCGAGGCCCCGGGCACCTGTTCGATCAGGCCGCGGATGATGTTGGCGCTTTCCTCGGGGGCGGAGTAGCCGACGGTGTCGGGGATGTTGATCGTGGTGGCACCCGCCTTGATGGCGATCTCCACCACGCGGCAGAGATAATCCCATTCGGTGCGGGTGGCATCCATCGGCGACCATTGCACATCTTCGCACAGGTTGCGCGCGTGGCTGACCGTTTCATGGATACGGTCGGCCATTTCGTCCTGTGTCAGGTTGGGGATCTGGCGGTGCAGCGGCGAGGTGCCGATGAAGGTGTGGATGCGCGGCTTGCCGGCGTGTTTCACCGCCTCCCAGCAGCGGTCGATGTCCTTGAAGTTGGCGCGCGAAAGCCCGCAGATAACCGAATTTTTCGACCGCTCAGCGATCTCTTTCACAGCGCGAAAATCGCCTTCGGAGGCGATCGGGAAGCCCGCTTCGATGATATCGACACCCATATCGTCGAGCATCTCGGCGATTTCGAGTTTTTCCTCGTGGGTCATGGTGGCGCCGGGGGATTGCTCACCGTCGCGCAGAGTCGTGTCGAAAATCAGAACGCGGTTCTGGTCGGATGTATTGGTCATGTCGGATCTCTTTTTGCTGTCCTTGGCCTATGGTGCGTGGCGCGAATTCCCCCTCTGAGCGGTCGCGCCGACAGGCACGCTCAGAGGCGGCTAAGGAGAAGAAGAAGCGCGCGCAAGGGCAGCCGGGCGGAGCCGGGGGCCGTGCCGCAAATAGCGGCGATATGGGCGCTTGTCGTCATGAGGCCGGACTATAGGCAGGATTCGAGAAATGAAAAGTGAATAATTGAACTCTTGTCCGGCTTCATGCGTAGAAGGGGTATGAAAAGAGCATTGATCATCGGGGCTTCGGGGGGCATTGGCGCCGCACTCGTTGCCGAATTGGAAGAGCGTGGCGTGGATGTGACGGGGTTGAGTCGGGCCGACGGGTTCGATCTGACCGAGCCGCCCGTGGTCGAGGGCATGTTGGCGCGGCTGGAGCCGGGGTTCGATCTGATCTTCGTGGCGAGCGGGATCCTGACCGGCGTGGCAGAGCGGCCCGAGAAGGCGTTGAAAGAGATCACCGCCGAGGAAATGGCGGCGCAATTCGCGGTGAACACCATCGGCCCTGCGCTGGTTTTACGCCATGCCGCGCGGTTGTTGCCGCGGGATCGGCGCGGTGTGTTCGCGGCCCTTTCGGCAAGGGTCGGCTCGATCGGGGATAACCGGGCGGGGGGATGGTATTCCTATCGCGCCTCGAAAGCGGCGCTGAATCAGGTGATCCACACCGGCGCGATCGAACTGGCGCGCAGTCACAAACAGGCGGTTTGCGTGGCGCTGCACCCGGGCACCGTGGCGACCGAGTTCACCGCAGATTATGGCGGGCGTGACAAGCTTTCCCCGGAAGAGGCGGCGGCCTACCTTCTGGGTGTGCTTGAGGGGTTGGGGCCCGAGCAGACCGGGCAGTTTTTCGACTGGAAGGGCGAAAGGGTGGTCTGGTGAGTCGTCTGATCCTTGTGCTGGGGGACCAGCTTTCGAGTGACCTTTCGGCGCTGAGGGCGGCAGAGGCGGGCGATGTCGTGGTCATGGCCGAGGTGCGGGACGAGGCGTCTTATGTGCCGCACCACCCCAAGAAGATCGCGTTGATTTTCGCAGCGATGCGGCACTTTGCCGAAGAGTTGCGCGATGCGGGATGGTATGTGCGCTATACCCGCTATGATGATGCGGAAAACGCGGGCTCCATCCCCGGCGAATTGCTGCGCCGCGCCGAGGAGGTCGGCGCCAGCGAGGTGATCGTGACGCGGCCCGGCGAATGGCGGCTGATCGCGGCGCTGGAGGACTGCCCGCTCGACATCCGGTTCAAAGCCGATGATCGCTTCATCTGTTCGCTCGAAGAGTTCGAGGCCTGGGCCGAGGGGCGCAAGGAGTTGCGCCTTGAATGGTTCTACCGCGAGATGCGGCGCAAGACTGGCCTGTTGATGGAGGGCGACAGCCCGGCGGGCGGTGAGTGGAATTACGACAAGGAAAACCGCAAATCGGCAGAGCCGGATTTGCTGCGCTCCTCACCGATGGAGTTCACGCCGGACGACATGACGGAAGAGGTGCTGGATCTGGTCGGGCGTGAGTTCGGCGAGAATTTCGGCACGCTGCGCCCCTTTACCTTTGGCGTGACACGCGCGCAGGCGCTGCGCGCGCTGGATCATTTCGTGCGCCATTCGCTGGATGGATTCGGCGATGTGCAGGATGCGATGCTGCGCGACGATCGCTTCCTGAACCATTCCCTGCTGTCGATCTACATGAACATCGGGTTGTTGTCGCCGATGGAGGTCTGTCAGCGGGCGGCCGAGGCTTATGCGACGGGCAAGGTGGCGATCAATTCGGCGGAAGGGTTCATTCGGCAGATCCTCGGCTGGCGCGAATTTGTGCGCGGCATCTATTTCCGCGAGGGGCCGGAGTATACCCGGCGCAACCGGCTGAACCACCAGCGGGGTTTGCCCGCGCTTTACTGGGGGGGCGAGACGAAGATGGCCTGCCTGTCCTATGCGGTCGAACAGACGCGCGAGGATGCCTATGCGCATCATATCCAGCGGCTGATGGTGACGGGCAATTTCGCGCTGCTGATCGG
This sequence comes from Rhodalgimonas zhirmunskyi, assembly GCA_030848925.1. Classification (GTDB taxonomy): domain Bacteria; phylum Pseudomonadota; class Alphaproteobacteria; order Rhodobacterales; family Rhodobacteraceae; genus Rhodalgimonas; species Rhodalgimonas zhirmunskyi. The sequence continues at coordinate 84,517 of JANFFA010000003.1, read as the reverse complement.
GGCCGATCCGGCAGAGGTGCATGAATGGTACCTGAGCGTTTATGCCGATGCCTTCGAGTGGGTGGAGGCGCCCAACACCGTGGGGATGAGCCAGTTCGCCGATGGCGGTGTGGTGGGGTCGAAACCCTATGTCAGTTCGGGCAATTACATCGACAAGATGAGCGATTATTGCAGCGGCTGCGCCTATGACGTGAAGCAGAAAACGGGCGAGACGGCCTGCCCGTTCAACCTACTTTACTGGCAGTTCATGGACCGCCATCGCGAGCGGTTCGAAAGCAATCACCGGATGGGGCGGATTTATTCGACGTGGGACCGGATGGATGGTGACAAGCGCGACACGATCCGGGCCGAGGCGGGACGGTTCCTCGACCGGCTTAGCAAGGGCGAGGAGGTCTAGGCAGGGTTAGCGATCCGAGGGATGGTTGATGCCGTCGGTCCATTCGAGCGGCTCGTAATCCTCGGGGTTGACGCCTTTGATCGCGCCGAGGTTGACGCCGTATGCGCTCGGGTCCGAGCGGCGGCGGTGGTGGGTGTAGATGCCGCAGGTCTTGCAGAAATAATGCTGCGCCGTGCAGGTGCCGAATTGGTAGAGGGTGAGGTTGCCAGCGCCCCTGACGATTTCGAGCGCGTCCTGCGGGACAGAGACGGTGGCCGCCGCGCGCCTGCGGCAGAACGAGCAGTTGCAGTGGCGCGCCTCTGACAGCGGCATTGAGGGGCGCAGGCGAAGTTCCACCGCACCGCAATGGCAGGTGAGCGTAAGCGCCGCGCCCATCAGCGTCGCCGGCGCACAGACCGGCGCACGGTGGGGATGCGCGAGGGATCGTAGTGCGCCGCCGGATGTGGCGGCAGGCCATGGGTGCGGTTCCAGAAGGCCGGGCCGCCCCGGCGCAGGAACACCGGCAGCGCCAGAATGGCGCCAAGGACGAAGCCGCCCGCATGTGCCCAATAGGCCACGCCGCCCGCGTCAGGATCGGCGGCGAGCCCGCCGAAGAACTGGATCGCGAACCAGATCGCCAGCATGATCCAGGCCGGGATGGTGAAGATCTTGAAGAAGATGATGAAGATGACGAGGATATCGATCTTGGCCTTGGGAAAGAGCAGGAGATACCCGCCCATCACCGCCGCGATCGCGCCCGACGCGCCGACCGTGGGCACAAGTGACGCGGGCGACATCATCACATGCACCAGCCCCGCGCCGGTGCCCGCAAGCAGATAGAAGATAAGAAAGCCGACGTGGCCCATGATGTCTTCGAGATTGTCGCCGAAGATCCACAGGAACAGCATGTTGCCCGCGATATGCATGAAGCCCGCATGCAGGAACATCGAGGTGATGAGCGTGTAGAAGCCCTCCCCGGCTTCGACCCGCGCGGGGATGATCGCCCAATCGAAATAGAACTGCATGAGCGCGCGGCTGTTCTGTTCGATCCCGAGCGTGGCGAGAAACACCACCACGTTCACCACGATCAGCGCGTAGGTGACATAGGGCGTGCGCCCCGAGGGGTTGTGATCGCGGATCGGAAACATGCGCGCGAGGCTAGCCGCTTTCTGCGGCCGCGAAAAGCCGCAAAAGGGCGCGCTCTTGGTGGCGTGGCGATATGGGTATTTATGGCCATAAAAGAACGACAGGCCCTGTCTGCGCCCCTATCCTTTCATTTTTCCATAAATACTCGAATCCCAACGCTGCCAGATGCGCCACGACTCGAGGTTCAGCCGTTACCCCCCAGAAGCGCCGCATTGCCCCCCGAGGCGGTTGTGTCGACGCAGACGTGACGTTCGTGCAGCGCGTGGGCGGCATCGGGCGCGCCGGTGAGAAGCGGCAGGATCGGGCCGGTGCGCCGTGCGAGCGCGCGGGCATAGGGGCGCGCGGTGTCGGCATCACTCCAGAGCAGGGCGGCGGAGAAGCCGGTGAGGGTTTCCAGCGCCTCGGGCGGCAGCGTGCCGGTGGCGCGGACGGGCGTCGCGCCGAGGGCGCGGACGAGATCGGCCTGTGCGCGCGCGGCCTCGTCCCCGGGGCCGAGGCAGAGGAGGGGGGCGCGCGGTGTCAGGGTCAGGCGGTTCGATTCCCCGGTGGGGCCGGGGAGGGTGAGAGTTTCCTTCGGGGGCGCTTTGGGGGCGGCGTTGATGGCGGTTTGCATGTCCTTGGCCGACATCGCGTTGGGCCAGCTTTCGGTGGCCCTGCGCGGGGCGGGGGTGGCGAAGCGGGGCAGGTAGTGTGGCCCGCCGGCCTTGGGGCCGGTGCCGGAGAGCCCCTCGCCGCCGAAGGGCTGACTGCCGACGATGGCGCCGATCTGGTTGCGGTTGACGTAGATGTTGCCGGCATGGATGCGTTCGGACACGTGCTGCACCCGATCGTCGATGCGGGTTTGCAGCCCGAAGGTGAGGCCATAGCCGGTGGCGTTGATGGCGTCGATCACCCCGTCAAGTTCGGACGCCTTGAAGGTTGCAATATGAAGGACGGGGCCGAAGATTTCGCGCTTGAGCGCGCTGATGCCGGGGATGCGGATCAGCGTCGGCGCGATGAAATGGCCCGCGTTCGGGGTGCGGACCTCGTGCAGCAGGCGGCCTTCGGCGCGGGCTTTGGCGATGTGATCGGCGATGGGGCTGTGGGCCTCGGCGTCGATCACTGGGCCGATGTCGGTGGACAGCTGTGCCGGGTCGCCCATTGAAAGCTGATCCATCGCGCCTTTGAGCATTTCGGTGAAATGGGGGGCGATGTCCTCTTGCACGTAGAGGCAGCGCAGGGCGGAGCAGCGCTGGCCCGCCGACTGGAAGGCGCTTTCGACGATGGCCTGCACGGCCTGTTCAGGCAGGGCGGTGGAATCGACGATCATGGCGTTGAGCCCGCCGGTTTCGGCGATCAGCGGCGCGCCGGGGGCGAGGTTGTCGGCCATGGCGCGGCGGATGATTTGCGCGGTGTCGGTGGAGCCGGTGAAGGCCACACCATCTACGCGCGCATCCGAGGTGAGCGCGGCGCCCACCGCTCCCGCGCCGGGCAGGAGTTGCAACGCGGCGCGGGGCACCCCGGCCTCGTGCAGCAATTGCACGGCGCGATGCGCGATCAGCGGGGTTTGCTCGGCCGGTTTGGCCAGCACGGCGTTGCCCGCGGCCAGCGCGGCGGCAATTTGCCCGGTGAAGATGGCAAGTGGGAAGTTCCACGGCGAGATGCAGGTGAAGCGGCCTGCCGGGGGTGTGTCAGGCGCGTTGGCGGCGTAGTAGCGCAGGAAATCCACCGCTTCGCGCAGTTCGGCGACGGCGTCGGGCAGGGTTTTTCCGGCCTCGCGGTGGAGCAGGGCGAAGAGTTCGCCGAAATGCGCCTCGTAAAGGTCGGCGGCTTTGCCCAAGGTTTTGGCGCGCGCCTGTGCCGGGGCATCCCACGGCGCGGCGTGGGCGAGGGCGGTTTGCACATCGGCCGCGCTGGCGAAGGCGACGGTGCCGGGGGGATCGGCGGGACCGGCGGGGTTTTCGCAAGGACGCGCGGCTTCGGGGGCGCAGGGGGCCGCGAGCAGCGGTGTTGCCTGCCAGTGATGCGCCATGAACGGCGCGCGGGCGGTGTCGATCGCGGCCAGCGTGGGGGCGTGGGTCAGGTCGAACCCCTTGGAGTTCACGCGCTCGGGTTGGAATAATTCGGGGCCAGTGGGGAAGGGGGGCTTGGCCAATTCGTGCGCGGTGAAGGGGTCGCGGGCGACCTCTTCTGGCGGGACGTCTTCATCGACGATCTGGTTGACGAAGCTCGAGTTCGCGCCGTTCTCCAAGAGGCGGCGGACGAGATAGGCCAGAAGATCGCGATGCGCGCCGACCGGGGCGTAGATGCGGCAGTGGGTTTTCTGCTCCTTCAGAAGGATGTCGTGCAGCGCCTCGCCCATGCCGTGCAGGCGTTGGAATTCGAACGCCTCATGCGCCACGCCCATATCGCGGGCCATGTGCAGAACGGACGCAGCCGTATGGGCGTTGTGGGTCGCGAATTGCGGATAGAGCCGGTCGGTTTTCGACAGCAGGTTGCGCGCGCCCGCGATATAGGAAATGTCGGTCGCGGATTTGCGGGTGAAGACCGGGAAACCGGGCAGGCCTTCGACCTGTGCGCGTTTCACCTCGCTGTCCCAATAGGCCCCTTTCACGAGGCGGATCATCAGGCGGCGGTCGGTGTCTTCGGCCAGCGCATAAAGCTGGTCGATCACCGGCAGGGCGCGCTGACCATAGGCCTGCACCACCACGCCGAAACCATCCCATCCCTTGAGCGCGGGTTCGCGCAGCACGGTTTCGATCACCTTGAGCGAGAGGGTCAGGCGGTCGGCCTCTTCCGCATCAATATTCAGGCCCATGCGGGCGGATTTGGCGAGGATGGCGAGCGAGCGCAGGCGCGGGACCAACTCGTCCATGACGCGGGCTTCTTGGGCGACCTCGTAGCGCGGATGTAGCGCCGACAGCTTGACCGAGATGCCAGGGTTTTCGCGAATATCGGGGCTATGGCAGGCCTCGGCGATGGCGGTGATGGCGCGCGAATAGGCAAGGTGATAGCGGGTGGCGTCGTTTTCCGTGCGCGCGGCCTCGCCCAGCATGTCGTAGGAATAGGTGTAGCCCTTTTCCTCCATCTTGGCGGCGCGGGCCATGGCGGCGGCGATGGTTTCGCCCAGCACGAACTGGCGGCCCATTTCCTTCATCGCGCGGGCGGTGGCGGTGCGAATGACAGGCTCTCCCAGACGGCGGACCGCGCCCTTGAGGGTGCCGACAAGGCCCGGCTGCGGATCGTCGAGCACGCGGCCGGTGAGCATGAGCGCCCATGTCGAGGCATTGACGAGGGGAGAGGTGGAGCCGCCCATATGCGCGGCCCAGTCCGAGGGCGCGATCTTGTCTTCGATCAGCGCGTCGATGGTTTCGGAATCCGGCACCCTGAGCAGCGCCTCGGCCAGACACATGAGCGCGATGCCTTCGTCGGTGGAGAGGCCATATTCGGCGAGGAACACCTCCATCATGCCGGGGTTGGCGCGGGCGCGGATGGCACGCACGAGGGCGGCGGCCGCTTGCGTGATCTGGTCGCGATCTTGCGGGGTAAGCGCGGCACGGGTGATGAGGGCGGCGAGGGTTTCGCCCTCGTCCGCGTAGGTGAGGTGATCGAGATCGCTGAATTGCATGGCGGTTGTGTGTGGGGTCGAATTCATGGCGGGCTCCGGACTGTTTGAGGTAGGATAGCGGGGAATCGGCGGGCGATTGGACTGAATTGAGGGGATGTGATGGGCGAACGGACTGAAATAACCGGGTTGGACGAGTTCGATTGGCGGATCATGGAGATTCTGGCCGGGCAGGGGCGCATTTCGATTGCCGATCTGGCGCGCCGGGTGGGGCTTTCGAAATCGCCGGTGCAGGCGCGGGTGAAGCGGCTGGAACAGAGTGGCGTGATCCGGGGGTATCGCGCGATGTTCGATAGTGTGCGACTGGGCCTTGATCACGTGGCCTTTGTCGAAGTGCGGTTGAGCGACACGCGCGAGGCGGCGCTCAGGGCGTTCAACGCGGCGGTGGCCAAAATCGCCGAGGTGGAAGAGGCGCACATGATGGCCGCCGGGTTCGACTACCTGTTGAAGGTGCGCACGCGCGATATGCGGGCCTATCGCCGGGTTCTGGGTGAGGAGATTTCGGGCCTTCCGCATGTGGCGGGGACATCGACCTATGTGGCCATGCAGGCCGTCAAAGAGGGCGTTGTTGGGGATGTGATCGAGGTGTGAGCGTGAAACGCTTGGGTTTTGGGGCGCTCTGCGGCAGGGTCGTGTGATGCGCAAGGTTTGGATCATCGCGGGTGTTGTTGGCATTTGGCTGGCCGGGGGCGTGCAGGCGCAATGCCCGCCCGCGCCCGATCATGGCGTGGCGCTGGCGCGGTTGATCGAACAGCTGCGCGCGGCCCCGGATGCGCGGATGGCGCAGCAGATTTCGGATGAAATGTGGGCGCTGTGGCTTGATGCGCCCGATCCGGCGGCGCAGGCACTTCTTGATCTGGGGATGCACCGGCGCGAGGCGGGCGAGTTGCCGGAGGCGCGTGAAGCGCTTGACGAGTTGGCGGCCTATTGCCCGGCCTATGCCGAAGGGTTCAACCAGCGCGCTTTCGTCAGTTTCATCGCCGGGGACTATGCAGCGGCCGTGCCCGACCTTGACCGTGCGCTTGAGTTGCAGCCGACGCACTTGGGCGCGCTGACCGGGCGGGCGATGGCGCTGATCGCATTGGGCCGGGACGACGCGGCGCGGCGCGACCTGATTCGCGCGGTGAGCCTGAACCCGTGGCTTGCGGAAAAGCGGCTGCTGGATGGGTTGGATGGCGCGGCGCCGGGTGAAAAACTTTGACTGCAGAGGGGGTTACGGCAGTCTTGAACGTGCATCCGGGCAACGTCGCGGCAAGAATACATCGGCCCACACAGGCGTGACTTGATTTTTCCGACAGAAAAAGTCAGCTTTACCCGGCGCAACCGAGCAAGCAGGAGACGGGGCCGTGATCATCTGTCATTGTCAGAAAATCACCGACGGGGATATCGAGGCGGCGATCGACTGGATGCGCGCCTCTGACCCCGACACGATCATCACCCCCGGCAAAATCTATCACGCCCTTGGCAAATCCGCCGATTGCGGTGGCTGCATGCCGCTTTTCCTTTCGACGATGCGCCGCTCGCGCAATCTGGAAGTTCCGGCCGAGCTGTGCAATCTACGTGAGACATTTGTAAGGGAGGCCTAGGCATGAAGGGCGACGAAAAGGTTATCGACTATCTCAACAAGGCGCTGCGCTCGGAGTTGACGGCGGTGAGCCAGTATTGGCTGCACTACCGGCTGCAAGAGGACTGGGGCCTTGGTAAGATGGCCAAGAAAAGCCGCGAGGAAAGCATCGAAGAGATGCATCACGCCGATCGCCTGATCGAGCGGATCCTGTTCCTTGAAGGGCATCCGAATCTGCAAAAGCTTGATCCGCTGCGGATCGGGCAGAACGCCAAGGAAACGCTGGAAGCCGATCTGGCCGCCGAGCAGGAAGCGCGCGCGCTTTATCGTGAGGCGCGGGAATATTGCAACGGCATCGGCGACTATGTGAGCCAGAAACTGTTCGAAGAGCTGATGGCGGATGAGGAAGGGCATATCGACTTCCTCGAAACCCAGCTTGGCCTTTACGACCGCCTTGGCGCCGAGCGTTACGAGCAGCTGAACGCAACCACGATGGACGAAGCGGAGTAAACACCGCTTCGCGTTGGAACGATTTGAGGCGCTCTCGGGATCCGAGGGCGCCTTTTACTGTGCGGGGGGTGCGTCAGGGTGCCGGGTTCTGGGCGCTGGGATCAGGGCGCTGGGCTTTGAGCGTCGTGATATGGCCCGGTCGGGCGGATCAGGCCTGTTCCTGTGCCTGATCGCCGGAGTTGCGGCGGGCGGCCTTGCGGGCCTTGCGCGCCTTGCCCCGGCGCCATGAGGCGCGCACCGCCGAGAAGGCCGCGTGCATCACAAGGAAGAGCGCCATCAGAAGAGCGAAGCTTTTCAGCCAGACAGTGATCATTTCGAGGTTCGACATGTCCGGGTTGAGGCGCAGCGCAGCGATCAGGGCAGAGAAGGCAAAAACGGTGAGGTATTCACCGCTTTGCTCGGCCTTGATGAAGGGGACGCGCAGCCAGCCCTTGAGCTTGGACAGACGGTCGACGCTAAGCAAGAAGATCAGCCAAATCCCCAACAGCGCATAGCGCAGGTTGGTGTCGAAATCAGCGGGCTTGTAACCCGAGAGGAACAACCCAACCGAGATGACCGCGAGCGGCACCAAGGCTAGCGCAAGGGCCAGCATCATCCCCTGTTGAAAGGCCTGCTGGCTTTTGAGGTCCTTGGTTTGATCGCTCATTTTTCGTTTGCTCGTCGACATGTGTTACAGGCGCCTTCTGGCCGTTGTGGCCCAAATCGTAGAACTGCTTTTTGTCTATGCTGCGAGGAATACCCTGCCAATTTGTCAAGAATTGGGCATCAAAACGGGAAACCGCAGAAAATTGGCGAGATTTTTTGCGGCATTCGGGGCGCGCTCTGGCGGGTATCGCGGGCCGCCCTTTTGCGCGGCTTTGCAGCGGGAGTGGTTTGCCGATTTCCCGGTTCAAGCCGACTTTCCCTCGGGAAAGGAGTTGTCTATGGTGCGCCGAGATGCGGGCGTGATGGAATGGTAGACATATCGGACTTAAAATCCGAAGGGGGAAACCCCGTGTGGGTTCGAGTCCCACCGCCCGTACCATTCCCTTCAAGGCCTTGTAATATCGCTTGAAAACGGCATCTGGCCGGGGGTGAACATGCGGCAGATCGCAGCGGATCATATCATGGTGGCGCCAAACGGGGCGCGGCGCGGCAAAGCGGATCATCCGGCACTGCCTGTGACGGCGGCCGAGTTGGCAAAGGTGGCGCAGAGCTGTTTCGAGGCCGGCGCCGGGGCGATCCATGCGCATGTGCGTGATCGCGAGGGGCGTCATTCGCTTGACGCGGGGCTTTACGGCGAAGCGATTGCCGCGATCAAGGATGCGGCGCCGGATATGCGTATCCAGATCACCACCGAAAGCGCCGGGGTTTGCGATATCGCCCAGCAGGAGGCCTGTCTTGCGGCGGTTGCCCCGCGCTGGGCCAGCATCGCGCGGCGCGAAATGGCGGTGGATGAGGGCGCGGCGCGGCGGATTTACGCGGGTTGCGCCGAGCGCGGCACCGAGGTGCAGCATATCCTTTATGCGGCCGAGGAAATCGATCAGCTGATCGGCTGGCAAAAGGCGGGGGTGATCCCGGAGGGGCCGCTGTGCGCGATTTTCGTGCTGGGCAGTTATGCCGGGCGAGAGGCGGTGCCAGGCGATCTCGACGCGTTTCTGGCGCGGCCCGGGTTTGGTGCTTTGCGGGATTGGACCGTCTGCGCCTTTGGCAAGCAGGAGCGGGCCTGCCTCTTGCAGGCGCTGGCGCGCGGCGGGCGGGTGCGTATCGGGTTCGAGAACAACCTTTGGCATCCCGACGGGCAGTTCTTGCGCGACAACGCCGAGGCGGTGCAGGCGTTGATCGAAGCCGCAACCGCGGCGCCCTGAGCGCGAGAGGGCAGGCCTCTTTGTGCCCTTCGATCATAGCATTGCCGATGCTCGTAAGCAGGTCGACGCTGTGCCTGGACGGGGCGTTCGAGTTGCGCCTGACCGGGCGCGCGGTAAGAGTAGCGGCAGGATTTGCAAGGAGCGCGTGATGAGCGATTATCTGTTTGAGGCCCCAGAGGTGAAGACCATCCCGGTCAAGGGGGAGGACAAACCCCTGCCGATCCGCCGGATTTTCTGCGTCGGGCGCAACTACGCGGCCCACGCCGCCGAGATGGGCGGTGAGGTGGATCGTGAAGCGCCGTGGTATTTCACCAAGTCGGCGCTGCATGCCGTGCCGAGCGGATCGGCGCAGCCCTATCCGCCGGGGACAAGCAACTATCATCACGAGATGGAACTGGCCTTTGCCATCGGCAAGCCGGTATTCCGCGCCACGAAGGCCGAGGCGGCGGCGGCGATCTATGCCTATGGCTGTGCGCTCGACATGACGCGGCGGGACCGGCAGCAAGACGGTAAGGATCATCGCAGGCCTTGGGATCTGGGCAAGGACGTGGAGGGCGCGGCGGTGTTTTCCCCGATGACCAAGGCGGGGGAGTTCGGGGTTGAGGACCAGCGGATTCATCTGGAAGTGAATGGGGAGTCCCGGCAGGACGCGACCCTTAAGGAGATGGTGTGGAGTTGCGAGGAGGTGGTCGAGCACCTGTCACGCTATTACCACCTGCAACCCGGCGATGTGATCATGACCGGCACGCCGGCCGGTGTCGGCGCGGTCGAGGCAGGCGACAAGATCACCGGCGGGATCGACGGGCTGGACCCGATCGCGCTGAACATCGGCGCACCGGAGTAATCTGGGTCAGAGCCTCGCCGCCGGGGGCGGAATTTTCGAAAAATTCCGAGCCGTTTTCTTGCGAAGAAAACGGGCCCGGTGGCGGGGCTTGGTTCTGTTGCTTCGGGTCTGTGTGACGTGTGTTCAGCGCGGCCTCAGCGCAGGCGGCGCCCCCGGGTAAGGCTGGCCAGCGCGAAGAGCACGGCGGCGAGGCAGACCATGGTGGCCCCGGTCGAGGTGTCGAACCGGAAGGCCAACAGCAGCCCGCCAAGGGCCGAGACCGCGCCGACGCCCATCGCGACCAGCGCCATACGTTCGGGCGTGCTGGCGAAGGGGCGGGCGGCAGCGGCGGGGATGATCAGCATCGCCGCGATGAGCAGCGCGCCCACCACCTTGATCGCCACGGCCACGACCACGGCCAGCGCCAGCGTGAGCACCAGTTGTTCGCGCTTGGGGTCGATGCCCGAGGCCGTCGCAAGATCGGTGTTGAGCGTCGAGGTCAGCAGCGCGTTCCAGCGCCACCCGATCAGCGCCAGCACCGCCAGCGCGCCGCCCCAGATCACCCAGAGATCGTCCCATGACACGGCGTTGATGTCACCGAAGAGATAGGCCATCAGGTCGATCCGCACGCCGGTGAGAAAATTCGCCGCCACCAGCCCGAAGGCGATGGCCGAATGTGCCAACACGCCCAGCAGAGTGTCCATCGCGTGGCCCCGGCCCGAAAGCGTGCTGACCGTTGCGGCCATGGCGAGGGACACTGCGAGAACGCCGACGAAAATGTTGATCCCGAACCCCAGCGAGAGCGCCACGCCGAGGATCGCGGCATGGGCCGTGGCATCGCCGAAATAGGCCATTCGTCGCCAGACCACGAAACAGCCCAGCGGCGCGGCCGCGATGGCCACGCCGAGACCGGCCAGCGCGGTGCGCAGGAAGAAGGCGTCGAAGATCATTGCGCGGACTCCTTCGCGACATGCGTATGCGTATGCGTATGGTCATGGGTGCAGCCGGGGCCGCAATCGTCTTGGGCCTCTGCGCCATCTTCTTCGTGGCGATGATTGTGGTCATGGCGATAAAGCGCCAGCGCGCCGTGGGTGCCGCTTCCGAACAGGGCGCGGTATTCCGGGGCCGAGGCGACATGTTCGGGCGCGCCGTGGCAACAGACATGGCCGTTGAGGCAGATCACCCGATCCGAGGCGGCCATGACCACGTGCAATTCGTGGCTGACCATGAGCACGGCGCAGCCGAGATCGCGGCGCACCTCTTCGATCTTTTGGTAGAACGCCGCAGAGCCGGGTTGATCGAGGCCCTGTGTCGCCTCGTCCAGGATCAGCAATTCGGGGTCGGTCAACAGGGCGCGGGCCAGCAGCACGCGCTGGAACTGCCCGCCCGAGAGGCCCGAGATCTGCCGCCCCGACAGAGCCGCGACGCCCGCCTGTTCGAGCGCCTGCGCGGCGTCGGTATCCGACACGCGGCGCGGCAGCGACAGGAAGCGGCGCACGGTGAGCGGCAGGGTCGGGTCGATGTGCAGCTTTTGCGGCACGTAGCCGATCCGCAGTCCCGGCGCGCGCGTGATGCGCCCGGCGCTGGGGGTGAGCGCGCCTAGGATGCTGCGTAGGAGGGTGGTCTTGCCCGATCCGTTGGGGCCGACGATGGTCACGATCTCGCCCGCGTCGATGTGAAAATCGACATGCGACAGGACCTGTGCGTGGCCCAGCGTCACGTCGATATGCTCGAGTGTGACAAGGCGTTTGGGGGTGCCGCTCATGCCGGGGCCTCCGTCTGGCGGCAGGTGGGACAGAGGCCTTCGGCCTCGATCACCGCGCGTTCGACGGTGAAACCGGCCTCTTGCGCGGCCTTGCCGAGGGCGGCGCGCACCGGGGCGGCCGCCGCCTCGGCCACGGCGCGGCAGGCGCGACAGATCAGGAAGGCGGGCGCGTGGCGTTCGCCGATATGGGCGCAGGCGGCAAAGGCATTGAGGCGTTCGATCTTGTGGGCGAAGCCGTTGCTGACAAGGAAATCGAGCGCGCGATAGGCGATTGGCGGTTGTGCCGTCTGCCCCTCTTCGCGCAGCACGTCGAGGATGTCGTAAGCGCCAAGCGCGCGGTGTTCGCGCAGCAGGATTTCCAGCACGCGGCGGCGCTGGGGGGTGAATTGCAGGCCATGTTCGGTGCAATAGGCGGCAGCGCTGGCCACGCCATCCTTGATGCAGCTTGCATGATCGTGATCGTCGAAACCCTTGGCGTCCATCTGGTGGTCCTCGAAAAAGTCCGGGGGCGGAATTCGAGGGTTGATATGTTATATTATTACAAGTATCAACCCCGGCAGAGATGTTACCTTATAACAAAATGGAGCGATGGCGATGGAATTCATTAACCGGGTAAGCGGGTTGGCATTGGCTGTCGGGTTGGGGTTTGCGGGGGGTGCTGCGCAGGCCGAGGTGCCGCAGGTCGTGACCGATATTCCGCCGGTGCATTCGCTGGTGGCGCGGGTCATGCAGGGCGTGGGCGAGCCTGTGTTGATGGTGCCGCCGGGCGCGTCGCCGCATGGCTATTCGTTGAAGCCCTCGGAAGGGCGGGCGCTGTCGAAGGCCGAGATCGTGGTGATGGTCGGCGGGCGGCTGTCGCCATGGCTGGACGAGGCGGCGGATTCGCTGGCGCCAGAGGCGGCGCGGGTGGTGCTTTTGGGTGAAGAGACGACGATCCGCTATCCGTTCCGCGCCGGGCATGTGCATGCGCATGGCGACGAAGATGGTCACGAGGAACATGCAAAGGAGGAGCACGACCACGAGGAACATGCAAAGGAGGAGCACGACCACGAGGAACATGCAAAGGAGGAGCACGACCACGAGGAACATGCCAAGGAGGAGCACGACCACGAGGAACATGCCAAAGAAGAGCATGACCACGAGGAACATGCCAAGGACGAGCATGACCACGAGGAACATGCCGCAGACCTGCTTCAGACCGACCCGCATGCCTGGCTTGACCCGGAAAACGGCAAGGCGTGGCTGATGGACGTGGCCGAGGCGTTGGCCGAAGCCGACTCCGAGAACGCCGAGACCTATCGCACCAATGCGCGCGCGGGTGTGGCGGAAATCGATGCCGCTGTCGCCCGGATCACGCCCGCGTTGGCCGATGTGAAGGACAAGCGCTTCGTCGTGTTTCACGACAGCTACCAGTATTTCGAGCGCCGGTTCGGCCTGTCCCCGGCGCTGGCGATCCGGCTGGGCGATGCGGTGCAACCCGGCCCGCGCCGGATTTCCGAATTGCGCGCCGAGGTGAGCGCGGCCAACATCACCTGCGCCTTTACCGAGCCGCAGTTCAATGCGCAGCTGATCGATACGGTGTTCGAAAACACCACCGTCAGGATTGCCACCCTCGATCCGCTGGGCGTCGACGTGACGCCGGGGCCGGGGCTGTATCCGGCGGTGATCGAAGGGATCGGCACGGCGATTGCCGGTTGCCTTGGCGCTGACACGGAATGAGCGGCGCAATGAGCGCCCCACGGGCGCGCGGGGATTGACCTTCGCTTGATTTGGGCATGAGGTGCTTTGAAACCGTCAAAGGAGGTGCCTCATGCCCGCAGGAATGGCCGCGTTCAGCCAAGGCGAATACGATCGCCGGATCGCAAAAACCCGCCGCGCGATGGAGGCGGCGGGGCTTGACGCGATCTTCGTCACCGACCCGTCCAACATGGCGTGGCTGACCGGCTATGACGGCTGGTCGTTCTATGTGCATCAGGGCGTGATCCTGACGGGCGAGGGCGCGCCGCACTGGTGGGGCCGGGGGATGGATTCCAACGGCGCGCGGCGCACGGTGTGGATGGAGGACGAGAACATCCACGCCTATGCCGACCACTATGTGCAATCGACCACCGACCACCCGATGGAAGACCTCTGTGCGCTGATGGCGCGGCTGGGGCTGGCGGGCGCGCGGATCGGCGTCGAGATGGAGAATTACTATTATTCGGCCAAGGCGCATGCGGTGATCGTGGCCGGGATGGGCAACGCCCGGATCGAGGATGCGACCGCGCTGGTCAACTGGCAACGCACAGTGAAATCCGACGAGGAGCTTGATTTCATGCGCCGCGCCGCGCGGATCGCCGAAAAGGTGATGCAGGTGGCGATTGAGCGCGCCGCGCCCGGCGTGCGCAAGAATGATCTGGTGGCCGATATCCTGCATGCCGGGATCACCGGCGTGGGCGAGGATTGGGGCGATTACACCGCCATCGTGCCGATGACGCCCTCGGGGCTTGATGCCACCGCCGCGCACCTGACGTGGGACGGGCGCGAGATGCGGGCGGGCGAGGCGACGTTCTTTGAACTGGCCGGGTGCTATTGGCGCTATCACACGCCGATCTGCCGCACCGTGCATCTGGGCAAGACGCCGCAGAAGATGCGCGATGCCTCTGAGGCGCTGAACGAGGGGTTGGCCGCCGGGATCGAGGCGGCGCGCGCGGGCAACCGGGCCTGCGACGTCGCGAATGCGCTGGGCGCGGCGCTGGAAAAAGCGGGCATCAAGCGCGGCGCGCGCTGTGGCTATCCCATCGGTCTCAGCTATCCGCCGGATTGGGGCGAGCGCACGATTTCCTTCCGGGACACGGACGAAACCGTGCTGGAACCCGGCATGACCTTTCACTTCATGCCCGGCATCTGGATGGATGACTGGGGGTTGGAGACGACCGAGCCGATGCTGATCACGCCCGACGGGCCAGCCGAGCCGTTCTGCTCCATCCCGCGGCAGATTTTCGAAAAGTGACGCGGGGCAGATGATGCGGGCCAAGCTGGATGATACCGTCTCGCTTCTGCGGGAGTTGGTGAGCTTTCCGACGATTTCGCACCAGAGCAACCTTGATCTGCTGGCCAACCTTGCCGGTTGGCTCGAGGCGGCGGGGGCGAAGGTGGAGTTGATCCACGACGAAAGCGGCACCCGCGCCAACCTGTTCGCCACCATCGGGCCGGAACGCGACGGCGGTATCCTGCTTTCGGGGCATACCGACGTGGTGCCGGTCGAGGGGCAGGACTGGACCAACGATCCGTTCGAACTGGTCGAGCGGGAGGATCGCCTTTACGGGCGCGGCACCTGTGACATGAAGGGGTTCATCGCGGCCTGTGTCGCCATGGCGCCTGTGCTGGCGCATGAGGTGGACAAGCGGCCGCTGCATTTCGCCTTTACCTATGACGAAGAGATCGGCTGCATCGGGGCGCAGGCGCTGGTTGATCGGCTGCGCGCCAAGGGGATCAAACCCGCGATCGGCATCATCGGTGAGCCGACGAACATGCGCGTGATCGAAGGGCACAAGGGCTGCTGCGAATATACCACGCGATTTCATGGGCTTGCAGGGCACGGCTCACGCCCCGAACTGGGGGTGAACGCGGTGGAATATGCCGTGCGCTACCTGTCGCGGCTGCTGGAACTGCGTGAAGACCTGAAGGCGCGCACCCCGGACTGGAGCCGGTTCGAGCCGCCCTGGAGCACCATCAACCCCGGCGCGTTGCTGGGGGGAACGGCGCATAACGTGATCGCCGAAGAGGCGGAAATCCGGTGGGAAATGCGCCCGGTGCAAGAGGGCGACGGCGCCTTCGTGCGCGAGCAGATGCGCTCTTTCGTGCATAACGTGCTGCTGCCCGATATGCGCCGGGTCCACCCCGGGGCCGCCATCGTGACCGAAACCGAGGGCGAGGTGGCCGGCCTTGAACCCGCCAGCGTGAACGAGGCGCGCGCCATCGCGATGGAACTGACCGGGGCGAACGGTGCCGATCTCGTCTCGTTCGGGACGGAGGCGGGGATATTCCAGAGCCTTGGCATGGATGTGGTCGTCTGTGGGCCCGGCTCGATCGAGCAGGCGCACAAGCCGGATGAGTTCATCGAACTTTCGCAACTGTCCCAATGCCTTGGCATGTTGGAGCGGCTGGGCGGGCGCTTGATGTGAGCGATAAGGACAGCCCCCTTTGGCGTGCTGCCCCGGTGATCTTCGTCGTGCTTTGGGCGGGGGGCTACAGCTTTGCCAAGCTGGGCCTGCCCTATATCGAGCCGCTGACCATGCTGGTGATCCGGTTTGCGCTGGCGACGCTGATCCTTGCCGGGCTGTTGGTTGTCGTCCGGGTGCCATGGCCGCGCACGCCGGGGCATTGGGGGGCGCTGGCGCTGTCGGGGCTGCTGATCCAGTCGGCCTATTTCGGCTTTGGCTATCAGGCGATGAGCGCAGGCGTGAACGCGGGCACGATGGCCATCATGATGGCGGTGCAGCCTTTGCTGGTGGCGCTTCTGTCGCTTTGGCTCGCGCCCGAGGATCGCGGCGGCGTGCGGCTTTGGGCCGGGCTGATCCTTGGGTTTGGCGGGGTGGTGATCGTGATCGCGGCGGGCAAATCGCTTGGCCCCAGCCCCGGCTTCGGCCTTGGCATGGCGGCGCTGGCGCTGGCGGCGATCACGGCGGCGACGCTGTTCGAGAAGAAGATGGCCTATGTCACCCACCCGCTGGTGTCGAGCCTGATGCAATATGTTGTGGGGTTCGCCTCGCTCTTGCCCTTTGCGCTGTGGCTGGAAACGGGGCGGATTGAGTGGGCGCCGGGGCTGATCATCGCTATGGCTTACCTCGTGCTGGGCAATTCGCTGATCGCGGTGTCGCTGTTCATCGGCATGGTGCGGCGGGGCAATGCGACGCGGATATCGGCGCTGCTTTACCTCGTGCCGCCGCTGGCGCTGATCATCGCGTGGGCGATATTGGGCGAAACGCTGACCCCGCTGGCGATGCTGGGCTTCGCGCTGTGCGTCGTGGGGGTGCATCAGGTCAACCGGGCGACGGCGAAGGGCTGAGGCAACCGGGCGCGGGGGCCGCGCGTTTGCCGCAGTGCAGAAAAAACTGCACAAGAAGTGGTCTTGCGCTGTTCCCAACCCGGCGCAATCGGCCTAAGCTGACCACACGCGATGAAAGATGGGCCGTTTTTGAACCTGATCATATTCACCGACCTCGATGGCACGCTGCTCGATCACGAGAGCTATTCCTATGCCCCGGCGCAAGAGGCGCTTTCGACGCTCAAGGCGCGTGATGTGCCGCTTATCCTTGCCAGTTCCAAAACAGCGGCCGAGATCGCCGGTTTGCACGCCGCGCTTGGCTTGGGCGAGGCGCCCGCGATTGTCGAAAACGGGGCGGCGGTCTGGCACCCCGGCGCGGCCGATGAGGCTGGCGAGGCCTATGCCCGGCTGCGCGGACGGCTTGACGCGGTGCCAGCGGTGCTGCGCGCGAAATTCACGGGCTTTGGCGACATGAGCGCGGCAGAGGTGGCCGAGGTTACCGGGCTTTCCCCCGAGGCGGCGGCACTGGCACAGGCCCGCGCCCATTCCGAACCGGGGCTGTGGCAGGGCGACGGCGAAAGCGAAACAGAGTTCAGAGCCGTGTTGCACGAATTGGGTGTGACGGCGCGGCGCGGCGGGCGGTTCCTGACGCTGTCGTTCGGCGGCACCAAGGCGGGGCGGATGGCCGAGATCGCGGCCCGCTACGGCACGCCGAAAACGATGGCGCTGGGCGATGCACCCAATGATATCGAGATGATCGAGGCCGCCGATCGCGGTGTGATCATCCGCAACGATCACGGCACCAACATTCCGACGCTTCTGGGCGAGACCGAGGGCCGGATCCTGCGCACCGACACGGCGGGGCCAACGGGATGGAACCGAGCGGTGCTGGAGGCGTTGAACGATATGGATACGAAGCAGGGAACCTAATGGCCGACTTTCACCAGAACGGAAATATCGCGCAGTTTCACGACCTGCGCCAACGCCCCAACGATGAGCTTGTTTACGAGCTTGAAACCTTTGCCCAGAGCCGCAAGATCAGCCTGATCCTGCCCTCGCTCTATTCCGAGCTTGAGGGCGATGCGCTGCCCGCGATCCTCGACGAGTTGTCGAAGGTCAGCTACCTGCACCGGATCGTCATCGGTCTTGATCAGGCGGACGAAGAGCAGTTCCGCCACGCGCGCGAGTTCTTTTCGCGCCTGCCGCAGGACCATGTCGTGCTGTGGAACGACAGCCCGCGGATGAAGGCGCTTCAGACGCGTCTGGATGAACAGGGGCTTGCCCCGAAAGAGGCGGGCAAGGGCAAGAACGTCTGGACCTGTATTGGCTATCTGCTGGCCTGTGCCGATACGGCGGTGATGGCGATCCACGATTGCGATATCGTCACCTACAAGCGCGAGATGCTGGATCGGCTGCTGTACCCGGTGGCCAATCCGAATTTCCCCTACCAGCTGTCCAAGGGGTTCTATCCGCGCATTGGCGACGGCAAGCTGAACGGGCGGGTGACGCGGCTGCTGGTGTCGCCGCTGTTGATCGCGTTGCAGAAGGTTCTGGGCCAGCGCGATTACATCGATTACCTGCGTTCGTTCCGCTACCCGCTTTCGGGTGAATTCGCGATGCGCACCGGGATGCTCCCCGACCTGCGCATCCCGTCGGATTGGGGGCTGGAAATCGGGGTGCTGTCCGAAGCCTGGCGCAACCTTGCGCCACATGCGGTGGCGCAGGTCGAGATTTCGGACGCCTATGACCACAAGCACCAGACCCTGTCGCCCGAGGACGCGAATGCCGGGTTGAACCGGATGTCGACCGATATCTGCAAGGCGATCTACCGCAAGCTGGCCGCCGATGGCACGGTGTTCACGCACAATACGTTCCGCACGCTGAAGGCGACCTATTACCGTGTCGCGCTTGACCTGCTGGAGTTTTACGCGGCGGATGCGGTAATGAACGGGCTGAAGCTGGACCGCCATTCCGAGGAAGCCTCGATCGAGATGTTCGCCGAAAACATCGTGCGCGCGGGGCAGATCTTCCTCGAAAACCCGCACGAGACGCCCTTCATCCCGAACTGGAGCCGGGTGCACGCGGCTGACCCACAGTTGATCGAGGATTTCAAACAGGCCGCCGCCGAGGATGACGCCGAGTTCGGAATGAGCCTTTTTTCAAGCTGAGCGCGCGCTGGCTGTCCGCTGCTGCGCAGTGAGTATTTACTGGAAAAATGAAAGGAAGTGGCCCTTTCATTTTTCGACAAATACTCAAATACCCAGCTTTGCCTCAGAGACCAAAGGCCGGGGCGATCTTGTCCCTGAGCGCGGTCCAGGTGGCCTCGGACGGGGCGGTCAGAAGCGTGCCTTCGGTGGTGGCCGTGTCGTAGTCCTTGCCATCGAGGAAGCGCGCAACGCCGCCCGCGCGGGCGGTGATCAGCGCGCCTGCGGCGTGATCCCACGGGTTGAGCATGCTTGAAAGCGTGAAGTCGAACGCGCCCTGCGCCATCAGGCGATATTCGTGAGCCGAGCAGCGCAGCCCGGTGATGCGGGCGAAATCGGGGATCAGCGGGGCGAATTTCTGCTGCACGTCCTTGGGCATCAGCGACAAATGCACCACGCCGGTCATCTTGGCGATGTCGGTGGTTTTCGAGGTCGATAGCGTGCGCGGCAGAAGGCCCACTTCGGATTGCAGGGCGGGGCCGTCTTCGCTGCTCCAGATCCAGTCATCTGTGATCGGGTCATAGATCAGGCCGAAGATCGGTTTGCCAAAGCGGGTGGCGGCAAGGATCACGCCAAAGAGCGGCACGCCCTTGGCGAAGTTCCACGTGCCGTCCACCGGATCGATGATGAAGGCGAGTTCCGCCTCGGCGGCGCGGATGCGCAGCTTGGGGTCGGCGGCGACCGATTCCTCGCCGATCACCACGGCATTCGGGAAGATCCGCAGGATGCCACGGGCGATCATCGCCTCGGCGGCGGTGTCGGCCTCGGTGACGAGGTCCTCGGGTCCGGATTTCGCCGAAATCTGTCCTTCGGTCAGGTTGCGAAACCGCGGCAGGATCTCGGAACGGGCGGCGCGGCGGATGATATTGGCAAGGTTGGTGATCTGCGCCGGGCTGAGGCGGGTGGCGGGCTGTGGCAGCTGGGTCTCAGGCATTTGGGTCTCGGTCATCTGTGGTCTCCCGGGTGGCGGCGCGTCTGGTCTTTGAGTGGCATCTGGTGCGCGGGGGCGCAAGCGGGGATTGGCGCCGAACATTCCCCTTGAGCGGGGCCATTCGCCGGCCCTATTCGCGAGCGCGCAGGATGCGGGCGGGGCGCACGGAAAGCGCGCGCGCCGAGAACAGCGCCGAGGCCAGAAGCGTGGCCAAGATGCCGCCTGCGATGATGGCAAGGCCCGAGGGCCAGATCACCTCGAACCGGGTGTCAAACAGGAAATGCGCCACGGCCCAGCCCCCGGCGATGCCCGCCGCCAGCGCCACCACACCCGCGCCAAGGCCCAGAAGGGCCGCGCGCAGAAGGAAGCTGCGCAGGATGCGGCCACGCGTGGCGCCCAGCGTTTTGAGCACCGCCGCTTCTTGCGCGCGTGCGGGCGCGCCCGAGGCCGCCGCACCGATCAGAACCAGAAACCCGGTCAACAGCGTGGCCGCCGCGCCCCATGATGTGGCCGCCGCGATCGCGCCGAGCATTTCGGACACGCGGGAAATCGCATCCTTCACGGCGATGGCGGTCACGTTCGGGAAGGCGTTCGAGACATCGCGCAACAGACCGGCCTCGGCCTCGGGCGTGGCATAGGCGGTGGCGATGAACATATGCGGCGCGGCGGCGACGGCGGCCTCGTTCATGACCATGACAAAGCCCATTCCGGCGGTCGAGAAATCGACATCGCGCAGCGAGGTGATCGTGGCGGTGATGTCGCGGCCAAGGATGTTGACGGTGACGGTGTCGCCGACGGTCAGGCCGATTTCCTCGGCCTCTTCGCGCGCAAACGACAGCTGCGCCGGGCCGGTGTAATCCTCGGGCCACCATTCGCCTGCGGTCAGCTTGGTGTTTTCCGGCTTGGCAGCGGCGTAGGAAATGCCGCGATCGCCGCGCACGACCCAGTGATCGCCTGCGACTTCTTCTGCGGGGCGGTCGTTGATCCGGGTGATCACGCCGCGCAGCATCGGGGCGTTTTCTGTTTCGCTCACCGCCGGGTTGCCCGCCAGCAGGGAAAGGAAGGGGTCGATCTGGTCCTTCTGGACATCGACGAAGAAGAACGACGGCGCGCGCGACGGCAAATCGCGCGAGATGGCGGCGCGCAGGTTGCCGTCGATCTGCCCCACCGCGGCAAGGACCGACAGGCCAAGCCCGAGCGACAACGTGATCGGCAGCGCCTCGGAGCGCGGTCCGGAAATTGCCGCCAAGGCCCAGCGCAGGGCCGGACGCCCGCGCGACAGGGGCCGGGCGCGATGCGCGATCATCCGGATCAGCGCCGCCGACACAGCAAGAAGCGCCAGCGCGCCGAGAAGGCCCGCCGCTGTCCAAAGCGTCAGCATGACCGAGCCCGAGAACCACGCCGCCGAGCCGATTAGCGCCGCCAGCAGGCCCGCTGTGGCAAGGATGTATCGCGCGCGCGGAAGCTGTCGCGCGCCGCCCATGGCATCGCGGAACAGTGTCGCGGCGCGGATGGTTTCGGTGCGCGCCAACGGCCAGAGCGTGAACAGTGCAGCGGTGAGCGCGCCGTAAAGTGCTGCCTCGACCAGCGGACGGGGATAGAGCGAGAACACCGCAGGCACCGGCAAGAGCGATTGCAACAGCGGCGCCAGCAAAAGCGGGATGCCACCGCCAAGGATCAGGCCGATGGTGATGCCCACGGCGGAAATCGCCGCGATCTGGAGCGCGTAGGTGGCAAAGATCGTGGCGTTGGTGGCACCCAGCGTGCGCAGCGTGGCGATGGTATCGGTCTTGCCCGCAAGATAGGCGCGCACCGCCGCCGAAACGCCGACCCCGCCGACCGCCAGTCCCGACAGGCCGACAAGGATCAGGAAGGCCGAGAGCCGCTCGACGAAATTGCGCACGCCCGGAGCGCCGTTGCGCGCATCGCGCCAGCGCAAACCGCTGTCGGGCAGGGCCGTTTCTGCCGCCTGTTTCATCGCCTCAAGGTCGGTTTCGGGCGGAAAGGTGAGGCGATACTTGGTCTCATAAAGCGTGCCGGGGGCCAAAAGCGGGGTGTCCTTCACCGCCGACAGCGCCACGAGGCTGCGCGGGCCAAGGCCGAACCCGGCGTTGGTGTTGTCCGGCTCACGCGTGAGGCGCGCGGCAAAGCGGAAGGGCTGCCCGCCGATGGTGATCTGATCGCCCGGGGAAAGCGCCAGCCGGTCGGCCAGCAGCGGGGCCAGCACCGCGCCGGGCAGGCCGTCTTGCGTGGCCAGCGCGTCGGCAAGCGGCTGGGGCGGGTCAAGCACGACCCGGCCCAGAAGGGGGTAAGCGCCGTCGACGGCCTTGACTTGTGTCAGGGCGGTGTCATCACCGGCGCGCGCCATGGAGCGGAAATCGGCGATCTCGGACATGGCGCTGGCGTTCTGGGTCATCCATGCGCGCTCGTCTTCTTTGGCGAAGCGATAGGTCAGCTCGATCTGTGCATCACCGCCCAGAAGGGCCGCGCCCTCGGCGGACAGGCCTTGTTCGATCGCGGCGCGGACAGATCCGATGCCGGCGATGGCGGCGACACCAAGCGCAAGGCAGGCAAGGAAAATGGCGAAACCGCGCAAGCCGCCGCGCAACTCTCGCCGGGCGATCCGGGCGGCCTTGGGCAGGCTCATGCGGTGGCCTCTTGTGCGGTGGTTTCGGGCGCGATGGTTTCGGGCGCGGCAAAGGCGGTGTCGATCCGCCCATCGCGCAGCGCAAGCGTGCGATCACAGCGCGCGGCCAGCGCCGGGTCATGGGTGACAAGCACGAGGGTCGCGCCACGCTCGGCCTGAAGCGAGAACAGAAGTTCGATGATCGCGGCGCCATTGGCGCTGTCGAGATTGCCGGTCGGCTCGTCCGCCAAAAGGATATCGGGGCGCGGGGCCAGCGCGCGGGCAAGGGCGACGCGCTGTTGCTCACCGCCCGAAAGCTGGCTTGGATAATGGTCGGCACGGTGGCCAAGGCCGACGGCCTCAAGTTCGGCCAGGGCGCGCTCCATCGCGTCGGGCTTTCCGGCCAGTTCCAGCGGCGTGGCGACGTTTTCAAGCGCGGTCATGGTGGGGATCAGGTGAAAGCTCTGAAACACCACGCCCATGTGATCGCGGCGGAACCGGGCGAGTTGATCTTCGCTCATCTCGGTGATGTCTTGGCCCAGCGCCATGATGCGGCCCGAAGTGGCGCGCTCAAGCCCGCCCATCAGCATCAGAAGCGAGGATTTGCCCGACCCGGACGGCCCGATCAGGCCCATTGTTTCGCCCTTGGGCACATCGAGGCTGATGCCATGCAGGATTTCCACCGCCCCGGCATTGCCCTGAAGCGAGAGGCTTGCCATATCGAGAGAAAGCGCGGGAGAGGTCATGCGAAAAATCCTGAAATCGAGAGCGGTTACGAGTGATCCCATGTCATATGGGGTTGCGTGGGCCATGGGCAAGGCGTTGCACGGCCTGAGTATCCTTTTGATCGCCGGGTTCGTGACGATTGGTGCGGTGCGGGCGGAAACGGTCAGGATTTTGGCCTTTGGTGACAGTCTGACGGCAGGCTATGGACTGCCTGCGGACCAAGGGTTGGTGCCGCGCATGCAGGCTTGGTTGGATGCGCAGGGGGCCGATGTGCACCTGGTGGGCGCGGGCGTTTCGGGCGATACCACCACGGGCGGGCTTTCGCGGCTAGATTGGGCGATGGAGCCGGGGCTGGACGCGATCATGATCGAGTTGGGCGCAAATGACGCACTGCGCGGGTTGTCACCCGAACAGGCGCGCGCGAATTTGGCGGGGATGATCGAAATCGCGCAGGCCAAGCAGCTTGATGTGCTGCTGGTGGGCGTGAGGGTGCCGGGGAATTACGGGCAAGACTATCAGCAGGCCTTCAACGCGGTCTGGCCCGATCTGGCGCAGGAATACGGCACGCTTTACTACCCGGATTTCTTTGCCGGCATCGGCAAGCCCCCGGCCGAGGCGCTGGAGTTCATGCAGGACGACGGCATTCACCCCAACGAAAAGGGGCTGGAGCGGATCGTGCCCGCGATCGGGCCGCAGATCATCGCCTTGGCCGAACGCGCGCGCGGCGATTAAGCGCTGCGGCTTCGCAAGGGTATCGCCTCAGGCGGCTGTGTGCACTTCGGGCGTGGCCCCCAATGCATCGGCGAGCGATTGGAAGCGCGCCTCGGCCACCTCGCCGAAGAGCGGCGTGGATTCGGGTGTGAGGCGCAGTTCCAGCACCTTTTTCTTGGGCCGCAGCACCAGTTTACCCGGCTTGGCCTCTCGATCGAGCCAGAGCATCGCGCCAAAGCGCATCGCCTTGCCCAGAACCTCGGCGGCTTGCTGGTCCTTTTCGGGCAAAAGCTCGTAAAGCGGCTCGAAGCGGGTGCCCTTGCGGGTGTTGGAATAGCGATGCAGCAGGGCGAGGCCCAGAAAGATCCGCTCGGAATGTTTCAGCCCGCCAAGGTTGGCGCGGGTGGCGTTGTCGAAACACAATTCGGCGCGGTAATCGGGATGTGCCCGCCATGTCACGTCATGCAGCAGACAGGCGGCGCGGATCAGGCGTTTACGCTCGTCCCGGGCACTGTGAAACAGCGGCTCGATGAAATGATAAAGCGTGCGGCCAAAGCCGGGAAGGCGGGCATCCTTGGCCTCGGCAAAGCGGCAGGCCTCGATCAAAGGATCACGGTCGCGCAGTTGCTGCGGCATTTGTTCATAAAGCATGCCCTCGCGGATGCCATAGGAGGACACGGCGATGTCGCGCGGGCCGAAGGTCTTGACCACCTCTTTCAGCACCTCGATCGCGATCGGCACCAAGGCCATGCGCGACGAGGACACGCCGCAGCGGTTGCGCAACTCTTCGGGATCGTTTTCCTTGATGAACCGGGCGGTCGCAAACACGGCCTTTCGGCTCATCCGGTATTCGTGCAGCACGTGAAGCGGGTAGCCGCGCCGCTCCATGTCGATCTTGGCGATGGCACGCCATGAGCCGCCGACAAGGAACAGGCGGTTGTGCTGATCGCCCATCTTTTCGTGCAGGTCGGTCAGGATGCCCTTGATATGGGCCTTGCGGGCCTTCTTGCCGCCCTTGATCCACTTCAGGCGCAGCGGCCCCAAGGGTGATGAGACGCGCTTGCCGACGCGGCCTTTTTCGATCTCGGCCAGTTCCATCGAGGCGCCGCCGATGTCGCAGACAAGCCCGTAAGAGCCGGGCCAGCCCAGAAGAACGCCCTGCGCCGAAAGCCGGGCTTCCTCGGTCCCGTCGATCACGTGCAGGCGCAGGCCGGTCTGATCCTCGACAAGATCGCGGAACTCGGGACCATCCTCGGCGTCGCGCACGGCGGCAGTGGCCACGGCGGTCAGCGGGCCGGTGTCCATGCCTTCGGCCAGCCGCTGAAAGCGGCGGATGGCGGCCAGCGCGCGCACCCGGCCCTGCGGATTGAGACGGCCGGTTTCGGACAGGCCCTCGCCCAGCCCGCACATGATCTTTTCGTTGAAGAAATAGGCCGGGGAACGCGCCGCGCCATCAAACACCACGAGGCGCACGGAGTTGGACCCGACATCGACCACGCCAACGCGGCTGAGCGCGCGGGATTGCGGATCGTTGAAAAGAGGGCGACCAAACGGGCCCCAATCGGTTGATGTTGCTTGGTTTTCTGTGTCCATGCCATCCCCCGGGGGCCGATTTCACTTCCTTATTGCAAGGCGCATGGCGCGGGTCAATACGCGGGCAGGGCGGTATTGTGTCCTATGGCCGATTTGCCGATGATCGGCGGGCGGCGCGATTTGTGCTGCGATGGGTTGTTTTGGGCCAGTACTTGGGCCAGTACTTGGGCCAGTATTTGGGCCAGTATTTGGGCCAGTGTTGGCGGCCAAAAGGACAGCATCAGAGCGCTTTTTCCACTCCCTCGGGGTTTGATGGATGAAGCGCCGCGGCCATGCGTTTTCCATAAAGTAGGGCCTTGTCACAGTGGATGGCGTCGGCGGCGATGCCCTCTTCCGCGATGGAAATGATCTTGGCGCTGGTGGTGCGAATGCGAGTGACGCGCGCGTCGATATGCTGCTGGGATTTGCCCAGTTGATCGATGATGCCCTGAAGGTTGCCCGAGCGGGCCGGGTCGCGCGCATCTTCGATCTTGCAGGCCAGCCGCACGGTCGACAGGGCAAGCATCTTGCGGCGAATTTCATCACAGGCGCTATGGATCCGGCGCGCCTCGGTTATGACCGCGCTCATCCCGTCGCGCGCTGTATAGAAATAGTCTTTGGCCAGCATGTTCAGGCCAGCGCGTTCATGGGAGATGTCCACTGGCCCAAGGGCGCGCCGCTCGGCCCGCAATTGTGCTTCGCAACGTTGCAGCAGGCCTGCGAAACAGGTCATCCACATCGATTGTTTGACCGAGGCCGAGATGCGCGAGAAATTGCTGTCTTCGCCCAGAACATGGGCAAGGAACCATTGCGAAAGCGCGTTCGACATATCGCCGTAATTGCGTGAAAGCGCGCTGATTGGGCCACCGGTGGGTTCGATCCGGCGCGCGACCACCTTCATGTTGTGCGGGACCGAACTGAGCACATCGAACTCTTGGGCGAGGTGCGCGGTCTCTTCGCTCAGCGCGCGCGAGAGGGCCAGCATGGTGCGGGCGCGCGCAACGCTTTTTTCAGGCGCGAGGCGAAGCGCGGTGGTTTCGTTCAACAGCTCCTCGCCGAAGGCATGCGTCATGAACTCTTCGTAGCTGTCAAAGCCAAGGCGGTGCAGCCGCGCGATAAGATCGGTGGCGCTTTCCTCGGGCGAGAGGCCGCTTTCTTCGCCCTGCCTGAGGTCGTTGTAGAGCCGTTCGATTTGTGGAAAGAGCGCGCTGCCGGGCTTGATCCGGGTCGAGATATAGCCTTCGCCCATCGGGGCGACGACCGCGTAGACCCAGTAATAAAGCCCGTCGCTGGCGCGGTTCTTGATGTAGCCGCCGAAAGTTTCGCCCTGGGCGAGCTTTTTCCAAAGCAGCCAGAACACCGCTTTGGGCATGTCCGGATGGCGGATGATCTTGTGGGGCGCGCCGATCAGATTTTCCCAGTCGTAATGGGAGACGCGGCGGAAAATATAGTTGCCCGCCACGATCACGCCGCGCCGGTCGGTGCGGCTGTAGAAAACCTCACCAGCATCGAAGGGGGCTTCGCCGGTTGGGGGGCGATGTTCCTGTCGTTGGTGCGTGGAGGCGAGTGGGGTCATTCAGGGGCACCTTTGCGGCGGGCGGCGGTTGCGTGCGGTCGTTGGTTCGCGGGCGAAAGGGCGGGATAGGGGGCGGAGGCCGGGGCAGGTTGCGGCGATTTGGGAGTTGGTGTCGGATGCGGATGCGCGGGGTGGGCGGGCAGGTCGGCGGTGAGCGAGATCAAAAATCGCTCCACTCCGCGCTGGCGTCGAGATCGCGTGGCGCGGAGGCATTGACGGCAGGCAAGGCCTTGAGGGCCAGGGCGGTTGGTTTCGCGGGGCGCATCGCGCCGTATATGTCGGGAATGGGCCTCGACCCTTGGGGTGAGGGCGGGGCGGCGGGCTTGGCCGGATGTGGCGTGTGCTGAATTCGAAAGCGCCCGACATGGGCCTGCAGAGTATGGGCCTCGTGCTTGAGGGTGGTGCTCGCGGCGGTGCCTTCCTCGACCATGACGGCGTTTTGCTGGCCGACCTTGTCGAGTTCGCTCATCCCCATGCTGATTTCGCCCAGACCGATGGACTGATCCTGTGCGCTGTGTGCGATATCGCTGATCAGGTTTGAAATTTGGCCGATCCGCGCGACGATTTCGGCCAAGGCGGCGCCGGTGCGATTGACCAGCAGGACGCCGCTTTCCACCTGTGTCGTGCTCTCTGATATGAATGTCTTAATCTCGCTCGCAGCCCCGGCCGAGCGCTGGGCCAAGGCGCGCACTTCGGAGGCGACCACGGCGAAGCCTTGTCCGCTTTCGCCAGCGCGCGCGGCCTCGACCCCCGCGTTGAGGGCGAGCAGATTGGTCTGGAACGCGATGTCGTCGATCACGGCGATGATCTGGGTGATGGCATCGGACGAGGCCTTGATCGCCGACATGGCGATGACCGCCTGTTCGACGATTTCGCCCGAGGTTTCCGCATCGGCGCGGGTGACCTGCACGCGTTGATCGACTTCGGCCGTTTTCTGGGCTGCGGAACTGACGCTGGCGGAGAGGGTTTCAAGCGCGGTGGCGGTTTCTTCAAGCGTGGCGGACTGGGCCTCGGTCCGGCGGGCAAGGTCATCGGAGGCGGCGCTGAGTTCATCCGCGCGAGCAAGGATTTCACCGGCGTTGTCGGCAACCGATATCATCAACTCTTTCAGGCTGAGGATGGTGGCGTTGTAATCGTGGCGCAGGCTTTCGTAATCGGTGGGGAATTCGATTTCGATCGTGCGCGTCAGGTCACCCTGCGAGAGCGCCCTGAGCGCTGCCCCCAACTCGGCGACAACGTGGCCTTGGTCCTTGGCAGATGCGGCGCGCATCGCGTTGAGGTGTTCCGCTTCGGCCAGTTTGTCACGAAAGGCGAGGAGATTGCGGCCCATGGTGCCGATTTCATCACGACGGCTGGCGACGGCCACCTTGGTTGAGAAATCACCGCTGGCAATCTTGCCCATCGACGCCATGAAACTATGCGCCGGACGGGTGATCGCGCGCGAGGTCAGATAGGCAAGGCCAAGTGCGGAAAGAAGGCCGGAGAGGGCGATCAGCAGCGCGTTGTTGCGCATCGCGACAAGCCCGGTGAGCGCAGCCGCCTTGTCGAGTTCGGTCACCAGTGTCCAATCGGCGAAGTCCAAGGGGATCGGGTGTGTCGCGGCAAGGCTTTGCTGACCACTCAGGCCCGGGACGTTCTCGAAAAAGCGGACCACCCTATCGCCGCTTTGGCCGCCTGCACCCCGGGGCCGATCCGTGATCGCCGCGATGAAGGGCACGCGCGCCAAGGGATCGAGGATCGAGAAGCCATCGTCAAAGCGCGACGCGGTTCGTGCTGTTCCGTCAGAGGCGACGATATAGATATCGCCGTGTTCGCCCAAGGTGGAGGATCGGGTCAACAGGCCGGATAATTCGTCTGCCGGCAGTTGCACGGCCATGGCGCCGACGGGTTTGCCCGCTGTGTCAAACACCGGGCTGGCCATGAATGCCGCCGGGGGCGCTGCCGACGCCCCGGCGTTGAGCGGAAAGGCCTCGAAATCGGTGGTGATGACGGTGCCTTTGGGGGCCGTGCTGGCCGCGCGATAGGCTTGGGCCAAGGCTGTGGTGGCGAACGGGCCTTGCAAAATATCCTGACCCAAGACGCCATTTTTCACGAGGCTATAGAGCAGGCGGCCCTTCGTATCGAACAACAGGATATCGCTGTAGTTAAAGGCCGTGGCCAGGCGGCGAAGTTGGGTTTTGACCGCCTCTTGATCCGCGTTTTGCATATCGGGTGCAGCAAAGGGCAGGCCCGCGGCAGAGGCCAACGGCGCGGCGGTGGTCGTATCGTTTTCAGCTTGGACAAGTTGCGTGATCGCGCGGGCGGGCAGCGGCGTATTCGCCTGGGCGATGACGTTGCGCTGTGTCGCGGTAAACCATGAATTGACTGCGGCGGCCTGATCCTTGGCCAGACCGGCAAGGGTGATCCGGGCGCTTTGCACCTGCATCCGTTCGGCTTGCACGTAAAGCGCGGCCCCCATCGCCGCCGCGAATGTGACCATGATCAGCGCGATTGTCAGGGGCAGGCGACGGCTGATCGGCATCTGGGTCAGGGATTTGAACATGCTAGCTTCCGGCAACGCGTTTCGCAACGCAGGTGCGCGGAATATGCGCCCGGAATGTTTAAGGAAGCCCTGATCCGCGTTCCATCGATCGCTCAAATTTTATCTGCTTGCGGCCCTGCGACCCTGCGGGGCGCGGGTCAGTCTTCTTCGTGGGTGAGTTGCGGCACATCCGCCGCCCCCGCCGTGCCGCGCCCCGAAAGCGAGGGGTGCTCCATGAAAAACCGGTGGCAGGAGAACGGTGTTTCGCCCTCGGGCAGGGCCGCACGGGTGAAGGCGCCGGTGGCATCCATGACCCAGCTTTGCGCCACGTCGGCCATGTTGGCGGCCATGATCTGTTCGAGGATCTGCGCCTTGACCGTGGGGTTCAGCGTCTCGATCAAAGTTTCGACCCGGCGGTTGAGGTTGCGCCCCATCCAGTCGGCGGACGAGATGAAGACCCGCGCCTTTTTATGCGGCAGGCCCCGGCCATTGCCGAAACAGACGATGCGCGAATGCTCAAGAAATCGCCCGACGATGGATTTCACGCGGATATTCTCGGACAGGCCCTCGATGCCCGGGCGCAAGCCACAGATGCCGCGAATGACGAGCGAGATTTTCACCCCGGCCTGTGAGGCGGCATAGAGCGCGTCGATCACCTCGCTTTCGACGAGGGAATTCATCTTGGCCCAGATCTCGGCCGGGCGGCCCGCGCGGGCATGTTCGGCCTCGGCGGCGATCAGTTCGAGCAATCGGGGTTTGAGCGACCGGGGCGAAATGGCAAGATTTTCCAAATGTTCGGGCTGGGCATAGCCCGAAAGATAGTTGAACACCTTGGTCGCATCGCGCCCCAAAGGCGCGTCACAGGTAAAGAACGACAGGTCGGTATAAATCTTGGCGGTGATCGGGTGGTAGTTGCCGGTGCCGAAATGGGTATAGGTCACCAGCTTGTCGCCCTCGCGGCGCACCACGGTGCTGATCTTGGCGTGGGTCTTCCAATCGACGAAGCCATAGACCACATGCGCGCCCGCGCGTTCCAGCCGGCGGGACTGGCGGATATTGGCGGCCTCGTCGAAGCGGGCCTTGAGTTCGACCAGCGCGGTGACGGATTTGCCGTCTTCCGCCGCTTCGCACAGGGCCGAAACGATCGGGCTGTCGCGCGAGGTGCGATAGAGCGTCTGTTTGATGGCGACGACATCGGGGTCGCGCGCAGCTTGGGCCAGAAAACGCACCACCATGTCGAAGGTTTCGTAAGGGTGATGCAGCAGCATGTCCTTTTGCCGGATCGCGGCGAACATGTCGCCGTCGAAATCCTGCACCCGTTCGGGCACGCGCGGGGAAAACGAGGGCCAAAGCAGATCGGGGCGCGCGTCGAGCACCAGTTCCGAAAGATCGGCGATGCCGATGATGCCGTCGATCTGCACGATCTCGTCATCGGTGACGTGCAATTCGCGCTGGATCGTGTTGAGCAGGGCCTTGGGCGCGTTGTCGGTGATCTTCATGCGCACCACCTCGCCGCGGCGGCGGCGCTTGAGGGCGGTTTCGAATTCACGCACGAGGTCTTCGGCCTCTTCCTCGACCTCGAGATCGCTGTCGCGCAGCACCCGGAAGGCGCAGTGCCCCTTGAGCGTGTAGCCGGGGAACAACTCGTCGATGAACTTGATCAGCAGGTCTTCGAGCGGCAGGAAGCGAAACTGCCCTTCGGGCGCGGGCAGGGCGACGAAACGGTCGATTTGGTGCGGGATCGGCAGCAGCGCCTGAAGGCTGCGGCGTTTCTCGCGGGTTTCAAGCTGTAGCGCGAGGGCGAAACCGGTGTTGGGGATGAAGGGGAAGGGGTGCGCCGGGTCGATGGCCAGCGGCGACAGCACCGGGAAGACCTGATCCAGAAACACATTGCGAAGGTGTTTCTTGTCGGCCTCGCTGAGGGCGGTGCGATCGACGATGGTGATGCCTTGGGCGGCCATTTCAGCGGTGAGCGTGACGAATGTCGCCTGTTGATGCGCCATGAGGCGGCGGGCCTCGGCATTGATCAGCACGAGTTGTTCCGCCGGGGTCAGCCCGTCGATGGCGGGGGTCGTCACACCTTCGCGCACCAGTTCACGCAGGCCCGCAACGCGGACGGTATAGAATTCGTCAAGATTTGTGGCCGAGATCGACAGGAAACGCAGCCGTTCCAACAACGGCACGCGCGGATTGTCGGCCTCTTCCAGCACGCGCCAGTTGAAGCCCAGCCAGCTGAGCTCGCGGTTATAGAAACGCCCCGGCCCATCCAGATCGAGATCGGGCAGGGTGATTGCTTCGGGAAAGGGCGTGGCGAGGAAATCGGCGTTCGGAATATGTGTCATGGCTGCGCTTTTGCGGGACTCTTGCAACGAAATTATGAAGTTGGCCCGAGTGTGCGCTTGCCGCGTGGAGATGTCCAGCCGGGGCAGGGTCGGATCGGGCCGTTTCAGACCCTGTCAGACAGCCACCGGCCGACGCCGCCGGACGCTGATCAACAGGCCCACGGTCAGCAGGACAAGCGCCATGATGCCAAGCGGGCTGAGCGGTTCTTGCAGGATCAGCACCCCCAGAAGCGCGCCCACCCCCGGCACACCGGCGAGGATCGACGAGGTGTTGGCATTGCCGATCGTGCGCGAGGCATGGGCGATGAAGATCAACCCGATCAGATTGGGCA
Organism: Rhodalgimonas zhirmunskyi; assembly: GCA_030848925.1. Lineage (GTDB taxonomy): Bacteria > Pseudomonadota > Alphaproteobacteria > Rhodobacterales > Rhodobacteraceae > Rhodalgimonas > Rhodalgimonas zhirmunskyi. The sequence continues at coordinate 52,312 of JANFFA010000003.1, read as the reverse complement.
CGAAGCCCTGATAGATCGCTTGCAGGATCAGCGGCCCGGTCGGCGCATCGGCCAGCCCCGAGGGCAGGAACAGCACCCAGATCGGCAGGTAGAGCACCGCGTTCACCACTGTGCCGCAGAAGATCACCTGCATGGCCGTGATGCTCCAGCGTTCCGACAGGATCACGTAAGACGAGAAGAACACTGCGCCGATGACGAACAGCAGGTCTCCGATCCATGCGTCGGGCGAGATCAGCGCAGCCCCATCGCGCGCCAGCACCACCGCCGAAATCAGGATCAGCGCCCCGCCGAACAGCTGCCGTGGGCTGGGGCGGGCCTTGAACAGGGCCAGTCCGAAGCCAAGGCTGATCAGCGGCAACAGCCCGTTCATGAAGATCCCGCCGTGGGCGGCGGGCGCATAGAGAAAGCCCGAGAAAACACAAAGGATGTAAATCGGCCCGAGGATGAACGAGATCACCGCGATCTGCACAAGGCTGAGCCCGCGCCACGGCTTGTAATAAAGGCTGAGCGGGACGGCGATGATCGAGGCCAGCCCATAGCGCATCGCCGCGAGATCATAGATCGTCAGCCCGCTGCCCGATGCGACCCGGCTGACGATCAGCCAGAAGGACCAGACGAAGACGATGCTCCATGCGGCGGCGTATCCTGTGAACTGCGAAGGCTGAGCGGTGGTCATGAAAGCGGTTCACTGGCTGAAGGGGTTGTCAGGTGATGGCGAAGGAGAGGCCATCGGCGACGCGTTACAAAGCTTACCGGAAAAAGGCCGCCCGAAAGGTGCTTGGTCTCAGCAGTAGGGCCGGGTCCGGGGGGAGACAAGGCCAAACCGGGCCAAACCGGCAATTGTGCCGGGACGGAACTTGCTATGTGCGTGTTGCATTTGGCGTTTGGCCGTTGGTGGGCTCAGGTTTCGATCGTCTTCAGGGGCTGGGTGGTCTTGATGCCCGTCCTGTTCACGCGTGCCCTTAAGGGCCTTGGGCGTCGAAGGTTTCGCCAAAGGACAGCGTCTGAACGCCTTTGATGAAACGGGGGTCTTGGGGGATGTCATCGCAACGTAATGCTCCGTGTTTCTTGTTTGGTGTGCATCTCTCGTTAGGATTGCACTGAACAGTGGAGGAGACCAATGATGACGCGAACATCCGTAGTGACCTTACCCCTTGCCTTTGCGGCAACGCTCGCAGGAAGTGCTTTGATGGCCGAGAACCGGATCGATACGCAATTGCCCAACGCGCCGGAACTGGCCGCCTATGGCGACATGACCGTCGGTGTGCGCCAGCTTGAGATGGTGAACCCGAACCAGATCAACATTCTGGCGATTGATCCGGGTGCCGACAAACCCGACCCACTTCCCACCTATGACCGCCCCTTGACGGTCGAAATGTGGTATCCGGCGGAACAGGGCGCGACCGGCGACACCACGATGAAGGCCTACCTGCGCGATGGCAAAACCGAAGTGAGGCTGAGCGGGCGCGCGGTACGCGATGCGGCCCCGGCGGGGGCGGGTTATCCGCTGATCCTGATCAGCCACGGTTATCCGGGCAACCGGTTCCTGCTGTCGCATCTGGCCGAGAATTTGGCCTCGAAGGGCTATGTCGTCGCTTCGATCGATCACACCGACAGCACCTATCGCACGCAGGCGGCGTTCGGCTCGACCCTTGTGAACCGCTCGCTCGATCAGTTGTTCGTTTTGGAAGAGATGGCCAAGATGGCCGCCGAGGGCGGAGAGTTCGCCGGGCTGTATGACGCGGATAACGCCGGGCTGATCGGCTATTCGATGGGCGGATATGGCGCGATCATCACAGCCGGGGGCGGGGTAACCGAAACCTCGGTCGGTTATTCCTGGGGCGCGCCGCATGGCACGCTGGGCATTCACCTTGCCGGATCCGAGACGCATGAGGCACTTCCCGATCCGCGGATCAAAACGGCGGTGGCGTTCGGCCCTTGGGGCATGAACACCGGTTTCTGGGACGCGACGGGCCTGTCGGGCATCCGCATCCCGATGCTGTTCATCGCCGGGTCGCAAGACGACACCTCGCTTTACGAAAAGGGCGTGCGCGCGATCTGGGAGAACGCCTCGGACCTGCCGCATGGCTTGCTGACTTATGTGAACGGCGGCCACAATTCCGGCGCGCCGATGCCCGCGCCGCAAGAGAGTTTTTTCTTCAGCGAAGAAAAGGGGTTCAACATTTCCGAGCATTACACCGATCCGGTGTGGGACACCGCGCGCATGAACAACATCGCGCAGCATTTCGTGACCGCGTGGATGGATGCGCACCTGAAGGGCGATGAAGCGAAGGCCAGCTACCTTGATCTGATCGAAGACAGCAACGCCGGTGTGTGGTCGATGAACGAGGACGGGACGCCGAAGGAAGATCACAGCTATTGGAAGGGGTTTGCCAAGGGCACAGCCAAGGGGCTGATGTACGAGGTCAAGGGCGCTGCTGAATAGGGCGCGTTGAACTCTGGGCCGTTCTGAAAGCGCCCCGGCCCAGCGGTCGGGGCGCTTTTTCGCGTCTTGGGTCCGCGCATGGGGCCGGGTGTGACACGCCGCCCGCGCGCGGTTGCGCGGGGCTTGCCTTACCTCAGAACCCGCTGATGTTGGGCAGCCATGTTGATAGCACAGGCACGAAGGTGATCAGCAAAAGCGCCGCGGCAAGGGCGATGAAAAACGGCGGCATTTCGCGGATCAGGGTCGATGGCTTCAGCCCCACGGTCGAAGAGACGACGAAGATCAGGCTTCCGACCGGTGGCGTGGTCAGTCCCAGCGTCAGGTTGACGATCACGACGATGGCGAAATGGTTGGGGTCGATCCCCAGCGCATAGCTGATCGGCGCAAGGATCGGGACAAGGATCATCACGCCCGGCAGCGGATCCATGAACAGGCCGAACACGATCAACAGCAGGTTCACCGCCAGTAGGAACACGATCGGCGACAGATCCCACGCGATGATCGTCTCGGCCAGGTATTGCGGGATGCTTTCGATGATCAACACCCATGCAAAGGCCCGCGCCGCCCCGAGGATCAGCAGCACCGCCCCCGAGGTCATCGCCGCACGCAGCACGATGGCGGGCAGGTCGCGCAACCGCAGTGAGCGATAGACGAACATCCCCACCAGCAGCGCATAGAACACAGCGATGACCGAGGCCTCGGTCGGGGTGAAAATGCCGAACCGGATGCCGCCGACGATCAGCACGATCAGCACCAGCGCAGGCAGGGCATAAAGCGCGATCTTGCCGATTTCGGCCAAGGGCGGCATCACCCCGCCCGACGTGTAATTGCGCCGTTTGCTGACCTGCGCATTGGCGAGAAGCACCATCGCGGTGATCAGAAGGCCGGGCAGAACCCCGGCCATGAAGAGCGAGCCGACCGAGACGTTCTGATCCTGCATCGCGTAGATGATCATGGTGATCGAGGGTGGAATGATCGGCCCGACCACGGCGCTGGCGATGGTGAGGGCGCTGGCATAGGGGCGATCGTAGCCGCCCTTTTCCATCATCCGCACCATCATCGTACCCGGCCCCGCCGCATCGGCCAGTGCACTGCCCGAAATCCCTGCGAACATGGCCGAGCTGATGACATTGGCATGGCCCAGCCCGCCGCGCAGATGGCCAACGAAAGCCTGTGCCAGCCGCAGGATCGCATGGGTCACCGCCCCGCCGGTCATGATTTCAGAGGCAAGAATGAAGAACGGCACCGCCAGCAGGGGAAAGCTGTCGAGCCCGGCGAACATCTCTTTCACCACGACAAGCGCGGGGTAGTTCGAGGCAAGGGTGATTGCGGCGAAAACGGCAATCGCCATGGCGAAGGCCACCGGCAAACCAAGGGCGAGCAACAGGAACAATGCGGGGAACAGGATCTCAGCCATTGGCGCCGCCGGGCAGGGTGTCATCCTCGACACCGAAGGCGTGAAGCGGCTTGTATTCACCCGCCTGAATGAAGGGCCGCGCGATCAACAGAAGGTGGACGATCAGCAGCGCAAATCCCACCGGCATCGCGGCATAGACATAGATGAACGGCAGCCGCAGCGCCGGGGTCACCTGATATTGCATCCGCTGCGCATATTGCCAGCCGACATACACCATGAACCCGAAAAAGGTCAGCAGGATCAGGACGATACCCGCCCTGAGGAGTTTCTGTCCGGTTTCGGCGAGGGCATCTTGCAGGTTGGTGATCGCCACATGCCCGCCGGTGCGCAGGATCAGCCCGGCACTGATGAAGGTGAGCCAGATCATCAGGTAGCGCGCGGCCTCGTCCGCCCAAGGCAGCGAATGCCCGGTCAGGTAGCGCAGCGAGATATTGGCCCCCACGATCAGCGCCATCGCCGACAGCATCAGGATAAGCGCCCAGCCGTTCAGCGTGACGAAGGCATTTTCCAACCGTTTCAAAAGCATCCCCTTCAGGCCCCCGACCGGGGGTTGCGTCGGCGCCACCTGCGGCGCCGACGCGTTTTCATCACTTGAAGTTCACGATCGAGTCGACAAGGTCCTTGCCATAGGTCTTGTAATACCCCTCGTAGGCCGACGCGATTGAGGCCTGGAACGCGGCCTTTTCTTCGGCCGACAGCGCGTTCACTTCCATGCCGCGCTCTTTCAGCGTTTCGACACCGGTGGTTTCGACATTGTCGACGTAGCCGCGCATTTCGGCGACGGCCTCGTTCGCGGCCTTCTGGAAGGCGGCTTTCTGGTCGTCGTCAAGCCCGTCCCAGAACGGCTTGGACACCAGCAGCATCGCGGGCGAATACACGTGGCCCGACAGGGTCAGGTATTTCTGCACTTCGTTCAGCTTCACCGAAACGATCACCGAAAGCGGGTTTTCCTGCCCGTCGATCACGCCCTGTTGCAGCGACGAGATCACTTCGGGCCATGCCATCGGGGTGGGCGCGGCGCCCATCGCGTTGAACGCGGCCAGATGCACCGGGTTTTCCATGGTGCGAATCTTCAGACCCTCGACATCCGCCGGGGTGTGGATCGGGTTGCGGTTGTTGGTGATGTGGCGGAAGCCCTGTTCGCCCCAAGCCAGACCTTTGAGGCCGACATTGTCGAACTTGGCGAGGATCTCTTGCCCGACCGGTCCGTCGAGCACATCGCGCGCATGGCCAAGGTCACGGAACAGGAACGGAATGTCGAACACGCCGGTTTCGGGAACGAAGTTTGCCAGCGTGCCCGACGAGACGATGGTCGCCTCGATGGTGCCGATCTGAAGCCCTTCGATCACTTCACGCTCACCGCCCAGACCGGACGACGGGAAATGCTTGAAGGTGAAGTCATCGCCGGTTTCGGCCTTGACGACATCTTCGAATTTCTGGGCTGCAACGCCATAGTGGCTGTCGGGCGCAAGCGCGTAACCGATTTTCACTTCGGTCTGGGCGAGGGCCGGAAAGCTGGCAGCTAGGAAAAGGCCGGTTGAAACCAGCCCGCGGGTAAAGAATGTCATGGTTATCCTCCCAAATGACGTTTGGATTTGCTACACAAGGAGCTTTTGAGTGGCAACCCCGCGCCATGCGCCTGCGACACAGGGGCATGAAGCGGGGCGAAACCACCCGGTTGGATCAGCTGCCCGCTCCCTTTCGGAACAGCTTGACCAGTTCCGGCACGTAGGCCTCACCGAGGCCCGCCTCGACCGGTTTTGCAAGCGCCGCCGACACCCCGTCGGCAACAACTGTCTGTGCGCCGGATGCATCGGACATGGCGCGGTAATAATCGATGTCCTTTTGCGCGTTCGACACCGCGAAAGGCAGGCCCTCGCGATCCTGCGACACGATATAGGGCGCAAGGCGATCGAGCGCGGCACTGGCGCCGCCGCCCCCGGCCAGCACATCGACGAACACCTGCGGATCGACCCCGGCATCCGCCGCCTGTGCCGCGGCTTCGGCCAGCAGGGTCATGAAGCCGACCGACACGTAGTTGTGCAGCAGTTTAAGGCGATGGCCATGGCCAAGCGGGCCGACGTGATCGACCTTTTCGGTGAAGGAGGCCAGCACCGGGCGCACCTTGTCCAGCGTTTCCGCCGCGCCGCCCACCAGCAGGTTCAGCTTGCCTTCATGGGCGTGTTTCGCCGTGCGGGTCATCGGCGCGTCGATATAGGCGCCGCCCGCTTTCGCGATGATCTCGCCCATCCGCAGGGTCGACTCGGGCAGGGCGGTCGAACAATCCACCACCACCGCGCCGGGGCGGATCGCCGAGGCGACGCCATCCGCGCCGGTGATGATCGCCTCGACCTGAGGCGAGCCGGTGACGCACAGGATCACCACGTCCGACGCCGCCGCCACCTCGGCCGAGGTGGCGCAGGGGCGCGCGCCAAGCCCGACGATTTCATCCGTGGGCTGGTTGCCGGGGTGGTCCAGAAAGCTGAGCGCAAAGCCGCCGCGTGACAGGACATTGCGGGCGATCCCGTGGCCCATGAGGCCAACGCCGATGATACCGACATGCATGTTGATGGTCCCTCTCTTTTATATGCCCGGATTTGAGCCCGGAAATGGCGCTTAATCCGCGTTGATCCAGATCGCCTTGGTGTCGAGGTATTCTTCCATATGCTCGGTCCCGCCTTCGCGGCCATAGCCCGACATCTTGACGCCGCCAAAGGGCACCGCCGGATCAATCGCGTGATACATGTTGACCCAGACCGACCCCGCCTTGAGCCGATGCGCCAGCTTGTGCGCGGTGCCAAGGTGGGTCGAAAACACCCCCGCCGCCAGACCATAGGGCGTGGCGTTGGCCCGCGCGACCACCTCGTCAATGCTGTCAAACGGCAGGGCGGAGATGACCGGGCCGAAGATTTCCTCGCGCGCCACGGTCATCTGGTCGGTCACGCCGCCCAGAACGGTGGGTTGGAAGAAATGCCCTCCCTCAAGGCCGGGACCGTCTGCGCGCGCGCCCCCGGTCAGCACCTCGGCGCCTTCCTGCGGGCCGACCGACAGGAACCCGGCGATGCGCTCGGCCTGACGGGCCGAGATGATCGGGCCGATGTCGGTGTCTTCCTTGATGCCGTGCCCGATCCGCAGGGCGGCGGCGTAATCGGCCACCCGGCGTAGGAATTCGTCATGGATTTCGCGCGCCACGAACAGGCGCGACCCGGCGATGCAGATCTGTCCCGAGTTGGCGAATACCGCCATCGCCGCGACCGGCACCGCCTTTTCGATATCGGCATCGCGGCAGACGATGACCGGGGATTTCCCGCCCAGTTCCAGCGAAACCCGTTTCAGGTTTCCGGTCGCGGCGCGGGCGATCGCCTGTCCGGTTGCGGTCGAGCCGGTAAAGACGATCTTGTCGACGCCCGGGTGTTCGGCCAGTGCCGCGCCCGCCTCGGCCCCCAGGCCCGTCACGACATTGAGAACGCCATCGGGCAGGCCCGCTTCCTGCATGATCCGCGCGATCATCAAAACGGTGAGTGAGGCTTCCTCGGACGGTTTCAGAATAACGGTGCAGCCAGTCGCGATGGCGGGCGCGATCTTCCAGATCGACCCGGCAATCGGCGCGTTCCACGGGATGATCGCCCCGACCACGCCGATGGGTTCACGCACCGTTTGCGAATAGATCTCACCGGGGAACGAATTCGGGATCGTGGCGCCATGAATCGCCACCGCTTGCCCCGCGTAAAAGCGCAACATGCCCAACACACGGCGGCTGTTGGCCAGCGTGCGCTGGATCGGCATCCCCATGTCGAGCGTATCGGACAGGCACAGGTCTTCCCATTCCGCCTCGAACCGGTCGGCGATGCGCAACAACAGCGCCTGACGCTCGAACGGGGTCCATTTGGACCACGGGCCTTCGAAGGCCTTGCGCGCGGCGTTTACCGCGGCGTCGATATCCGCCGCTCCGCCCTTGGGCACCGTCGCCAGCAGGGTGCCATCGGCGGGGTTTCGCGCCTCGATCACCTCGCCCGAGCGGGCTTCGCACCACTGCCCGTCGATGAACATTCGGCGGAACCCGCCATCATAAAGAGAGGTCGCGGCCGTGCTCCAGTCCTTCATCGTGTCATCACCTTGAATGTTCGTGTCATGCATCGCTGCCGCACACAGGGCGCGCCAAATGGGCGGCCGGGGCAGACGCGAGAGTCTCTTACACCAGCCGGTTTCGGAAAGACCAGACGACATCGTGCCCTGAGTCACTGGCGACGCGGCGTAGCAATGTCCGCGCGGCGGGTTGGATCGGTGCGTGATCCTGCAAACGGGACGTGGGCGGACAGATACTCAAGGCCAGACACTCATAGACAGACACTCAAAGTCAGACACGGAATAAGCAGGCCTGCGTTGGCCGGTGCCCGTGATCGTGCCCTTTCACGCGGGGGGGCGAAGGCCCGAATGCTGGTGCGACGAGTTTAGGCCCCGTTGGCGAACAGCCCTTGTTCGGGCTCGATCAGCGCCGCGCCGTCATCGTCGCGCCCGAACCGCGCCACCGGGTGATGCGCCAGCCGCGCACCCGCGCCCAGATCGGGATCATCGCTGCCCGCAAGCCATGCCTCGCGCTCTTGGGCGTTCAGGATCACGGGCATCCGATGGTGAAGCGTGGCCATGTCGGCATTGGCCGCGCGGGTCATGATGGTGCAGGTCAAAATATCGTGCCAAGGCGACAGAAGCCCGGCGAACCAAAGCACCTCTTCATTGCCGGCAGAGCGGATGTAATTTGGCTGTTTCGCACCTTTTTCGCCGGTCCATTCATAAAAACCCCCGGTCGGGATCAGGCAGCGCCCGTGCCGCCACGGCCCGCGGAACGATGGCTTCGTGGCTGCGTCCTCGATCCGGGCGTTGAACGTGGTGGCTTTCCAGTCCTTGAGATCGCCCTTGAACCACGACGGCACCAGCCACCAGCGCGCATAAGCCCCTTCGCCCGGCGCGCTCATCGTCAGAATATCCTGCGTCGGCTTCACGTTGAACCGGCGCGGGATCGGATCGATCTTCAACTCGTCGAAGTCGATCTCGGTGCCGCGCAGGTTGGGATCGACGAAACGACCGCACATCTTTTCAACTCTCTGTCCTGTGTCGTGTCTAGGGTCGCGGGCGGGGCAGGGGATGTCAATCAGGGGGGATGCAAAACAGGGGCTTGCACGCCGGGGGTCGGGCCGCGACACTCACCGTCATGAACACGCAAGACACGCTTCACAGGCTGCCTCTCACGGTGATCGGCGGCTATCTCGGTGCCGGGAAAACCACGCTGATCAACCGTCTGCTGAGCGAAGATCACGGCAGCCGCGTCATGGTCATGGTCAACGATTTCGGCGCGGTGAACCTTGATGCCAGCCTTATCCGTTCCGCCGATGGCGACACGATCGAACTGACCAATGGGTGCGTCTGCTGCACCATGGGGGGCGATCTGTTCATGGCGATGGGCGATGCGCTGGATCGGCGTCCGCGCCCCGATCATCTGGTGATCGAGGCCAGCGGCATTGCCGACCCCGCCCGCATCGCCGCCGCCGCCCGCGCCGAGCCCGAGATGCGTTATGGCGGCATCGCCGTGCTGGTCGATGCGTTGAATTTCCCGGCCTTGGCGCAGGATGCCCAGATCGGGCCGCAGATTCGCGGGCAGGTGGCGGTGGCCGACCTGCTGTTGGTGTCGAAATCGGGGGACGCGGTGCCACCCGCGCTCTCAATCGCGCTGGCCGCGCTGTCGCCCGCGCCGCAGGTGGCGCTGGGCGCGCTCGGGTCGGTCGCGCCGCTGCTGCTTGGCGGGATCAGCCCCGGCCCGCTGCGTCAGGGCGCGGGGCACGGCGCCTATGTCAGTTGGTCAGGGCAGGGGCGCGCGATGACCCGTGCCGCGCTGGAAGCGCATTTGCAGGCCGCGCCCGAAGGGCTGTTTCGCATCAAGGGCGTGATCAGTGGCCCCGAGGGCGGTTTGGAATTTCACAAGGTCGGCCCCAGCATCGAGATCACCCGCTGCGCCGCCCCGCCCGAAGGCCGGGTGGTGGGCATCGGCCCTGCCGCGCGCCTGAGTGCCGATCAGATCGAGATGTGGTGGAACGCGGCTGGCTAGGCTCAGCTACAGTCGATCATATCACCCGGCTGGGCGTTCGCCGGACCGCAAAACAACCGATACAGCAGCGAGATCACTTCGTAGGTGCTCTCATCAGCCAGCGAATAATAGATCGTCTTGCCATCGCGGCGAGTCGACACGAGGCCTTCCTCGCGCAGCCGTGCCAGCATCTGGCTCACGGCGGCTTGCCGGATTTCCAAAAGCTCTTCCAACTCGCCCACTGACTTCTCGCCCGAGCCGAGGTGGCACAGGATCATCAGCCGCCCCTCGTGGGCCAGCGTCTTGAGATAGGCCGCGGCCTGTGCCGCGCTGCGGGCCATTTCGCCGGGCGGTGCGGGCGGCGAGGGCATGTCGTCGGTGTCGAGTGCGTTCATGCGCTCTAGATTGGCATTTTGGCACGGCTTGTCAATCAGCGGCCCCCAGGGGCCACGATTTGTGCCGCGATGTGCGACGCTTAGTCCGACTTGGGCGGCGCGCCACCGGCGAAATTGTTGCCATTTGCATAATCGCAAGGCGCCTCCTGCATCTCCAGATGCAGACCGTCCCCGTCGTAAGGGTGCGCCCGCGCCAGGGCCTCGTCCACCTCGATGCCAAGGCCGGGGGCGTCAGAGGGCGTTATGAACCCGTCCTCCACCCGGATCGCACCCCGGATCAGGTCGTTGTGAAACGCGGTCTCGATGCTTTCGGCCATCAACACGTTGGGAATCGCGGCGCAAAGCTGGATATTGGCGGCCCATTCCACCGGACCGGCATAAAGATGCGGCGCCACCTGCGCGGTGAAGCTTTCGGCCAGAACGGCGATCTTGCGCCCCTCCCAGATCCCTCCGGCGCGCCCCAGCGCGGGTTGCAGGATCTCGGCCGCCCCGGCGCGCAACACGGCGGCGAATTCGGCCCGCGTGCTTAGCCGTTCGCCGGTGGCCACGGGAATACTGGTCGCGCGTGCCACTCGCGCCATGTCCTCGGGCGCATCGGGCGGGATCGGCTCTTCGAACCACAGCGGATCATAGGGCGCGATCGCCTGCGCCAGCCGCACTGCCCCGGCCACGTTGAATTGCCCATGGGTGCCGAACAACAGGTCGGCCCGGTCGCCCACGGCGGCCCGGATCGCCTTGCAGAAGGCCACCGATTGCGAAATGTCCGACGCCGCCGGCATATGCCCGCCCCGGATCGTGTAGGGCCCGGCGGGGTCGAATTTTACTGCCGTGTAGCCCTTCGCCAGCATTTGCGCCGCGCTTTTCGCCGCCGCATCCGGATCGGTCCAGAAGGTATCAAGCGATTGGCCCGGCTGCGGGTAAAGATAGGTATAGGCCCGGACCCGTTCGTTCATCCGCCCGCCCAGAAGCGCATGCACCGAGCGATCCCGATCCTTGCCGAGGATATCCCAGCACGCGATCTCAAGCCCGGAAAACGCCCCCATCACCGTGGGGTCGGGGCGCTGCGTGAAGCCTGCGGAATAGGCGCGGCGATACATCAGTTCGATGTTCTCGGGGTTCTCGCCCGCCATGTGGCGCGCGAACACGTCCTCGATCACCGCGCGCATCGCCACCGGCCCCACAGCCGAGGCATAGCATTCGCCCCAGCCGGTGATCCCGGTATCGGTCGTCAGCTTGACCAAAATCCAATAACGCCCACCCCAGCCCGGCGCGGGCGGGGCGGTCACGATGATCTCAAGGTCTTGCAGTTTCATGGATCGACCTTCGCAAACAACTCTCTGGTTTCATCTTGCGGCAAATATCCCGGGGGTTTGGGGGCAGCGCCCCCATGTCTATGGTTCACATCAGGATCACGTTGCGCCGTGCCGCGCCACCCATCGTGTCGGCGATCGCCTCGTTGATTTCATCCAGCCGCCAGCGGTTCGACACCAGCTCGTCCAGCTTGAGCCGCCCTTGCTGGTACATGTCCACCATCCACGGAATGTCGCGCTTGATCACGCAATCGCCCATCTTGGTGCCGATGATGCTCTGGCCCGCATCCGCCATCAGAAGCGGCGAATAGGTCGCGTTCTGGCCGAAATGCGGCATCCCCACCATCACCACCTTGCCGCCATTGGCAAGGTAACGCGGCGCCTGATCATAGGCGGGCACGGCCCCCACGGTGACCAGCACGGCATCCGCGCCCCGGCCCAGAAGCTTGTGCACCTCGCGAAACGGCTTGGCCTCGGTGGCCAGCACGCCGTCGGTGGCGCCGAACTCGCGCGCGGCGGCCAGCTTTTCCTCGGTCATGTCCACGGCCACGATGCGGCGTGCCCCGGCAATCGCCGCGCCTTGAATCGCGTTCAGGCCCACGCCCCCTGCGCCGATCACCACCACGTCATCGCCCGGCTTCACACCGGCGGCGTTCACCGCCGCACCCACGCCCGTGATCACCCCGCAAGACAGAAGCGACGCCACATCCATGCCGATGCTGTCGGGGATCGTCACCACCTGGCTCTGATCGACGACGACCTTCTCGGCGAAGCCGGCGGTGGCAAGGCCATGATAGACCGGCGTGCCATCCGACAGGGTCAGCGGCCCGTGGCTCGCGTCATAGGGGGTTTCGCAGATCGTCGGCTTGCCCTCGCCACAACAGCGGCAGGTGCCACAGGCCCGGATCAGCGTCACGCAGACGCTGTCGCCCACCGCCACGCCCTGCACGCCCGGCCCCACGGCCGACACGCGCCCGGCCGCCTCGTGGCCATAGACCGCCGGCAGCGCGCCGCCGAATCCGCCTTGCCAGAACGAGATGTCGGAATGGCAGATCGCCACCGCTTCGACATCGACCTGAACCTCGCCCATCTGTGGCGCGCGCAGCTCAATCTCTTCGATGGTCAGTGGCGCGTTGAATTCGCGGCAAACTGCGGCCTTGATCGTGGTCATGTCTCTCTCCCTCCGGTTTCCATCCGAACTTGGCCGCAATGGCGCGCGGCGTGCAAGGTGAAATCTCGGCTCAGTGGGGGCTTGACGGAACGGAACTGCGCAGGAACAGCACGGTGCACAGCACCATCAACAGGGCCGACAGCAGGAACGGCGCCCCGGGCAGGTAAAGCACGGCATCGGGCCGGGTGAACCACGCGAAAACCTGTGTCATGGCCAGCGGCGTCACGATCATCGCGAATGACGTGACCGAGGTCAGAACGCCCTGCAATTCGCCCTGCGCATCATCCGCGATCACCGCCGACATGGTGCCCTGAATGGCAGGCAGGCCGACCGCCCCCAGCGCCATGAACGGGATCAGCCACAACACCATCGTCCCCGAGGTGAGCAGCCCCACCAGCACCAGCGCGATGATATCCACCCCGAAGGCAAACAGCACCGTGCCGCGATAGCCCAGCCGCGCCATCGCCGGGCGCACCGCCAACCCTTGGACAAGGCCAAAGAACGCGCCGTAAATCCCCAGTGATAGCCCCACGGTCGCCTCTGACCAGCCAAACCGCAGCGTGGTGAAATAGGCCCAGATCGCGGGATAGACCATGCTCGCCACTTGATAGAGGAAATAGACCGTGATCAGCGCGCCAAGCCCGGGCAGGGCCGACACCTGCCTGAGCGCGCCGAACGGATTGGCGCGCGCGGCGCTGAACGGGCGGCGGATCGCGTCCGTCACCGTTTCCCGCAGCACGAAGGCCCCCAGCGCCGCATTGGCCAGCGCCAGCGCCGCGGCGGCCCAGAACGGCGCGCGCGTGCCATATTCCGCCAGCATCCCGCCCAGCACCGGACCAAGGACAAAGCCGACGCCGAACCCCGCCCCGACAAGGCCGAAGCGCGCCGCCTTCTCGTGCGGTTTCGAGATATCGGCGACATAGGCCATCGCCGTCGAATGCGTCGCCGCCGTGACCCCGCCCACGAGCCGCCCCGCCAGCAAGATCCACATCGCCCCGGCCAGCGCCATCACCACGTAATCAAGCGCCATCACCAAAAGCGAGGCCAGCAGCACGGGCCGCCGTCCGAACCTGTCGGACAGCGCGCCAAGCAGGGGCGCGAACAGGAATTGCATCACCGCAAAGGCGGTCGACAGCACCCCGCCCCAGACCGCCGCCTCGCTGAGCGTTCCTCCCTCGATCTCGGTGATCAACCCCGGCATGACCGGAAGGATCAAACCGATACCCATCGCATCGATGCCGACGGTAAGAAGGATGAATGTCAGGGCAAGACGGTTGTTCATAAAGGTCCGGCGCGGGGTGCCTCCGCCCGTGAGTGGGTGGTGGAGGGGCTATAGCGTTGCAGGGATCGTCGGGAAAGAGTGCCCCGGCCCGTGACCTTGGGGAAGGTCAGGTATTCCATACTTTGGCCAAAGGCGTTGTTTGGCGAGGGCCGCACGGCCCCTATCCGGTGATCTGCGACAACAGCCGGGCAAGCTCTTGCGGGGCCGCGAAGAACGGCGAATGGCTGGTCTCCATCTCGTACACATCCGCGGCGGGCCAATCATGGGTCATCGTCACCTGAAATTCCGGTGGGATGGTGCGATCGTCGGTGCAGCGGATGTAGCTGCGCGGCACAGAGGCATAGTTTTCACCCAGCGGGCAGGGCACGGCCTGTGGCGCAACGGCCTGTGCGCAAAGCCGCATATTGGCATAGGCGGCGGTGCCTTCGGGGCAATCGTGGTAGAACAGCTCTTCGGTCTTGGCCGGATCGACGCGGAAACTCTTGCCGTCCTCCGAGCGGATCAGCGCCGGCAACAGCGGTTGGCGCGGCGCGCTCTTGCGCATGTCGGCCAGCGATTGGCCAGCTGCCGGCACATAGGCACAAAGATAGATCAGCCGGGCGATCTTGTCCGGTGCGCGCTCGGCGGCCAGCGAGATCGGGTAGCCCGCCATCGAATGACCGACAAGCTGCACCGGCCCGCCCGCGAAATCGCGCTCGATCGCGTCAAGGATCGCATCGGCATATAGATCGAGCGTAATTTTTGAAATCGGGGTCATATCGCCACCATGGCCCGGCAGGTCGATCGCCTGCACGCGATGTCCGCGCAGGTTCAGTTCGGGAACAAGATCGCGCCAGCACCATGCCCCGTGCATGGCCCCGTGGATCAACAGGAAATCAGACATGAAACGCATCCTCGCCCTTATGTCCCGCGCATAATGACGCTACGGCATTCGGGATGCAATGTGGCACCTGTGCACTGCGGCACCTTCCCGCTCTGACCCGCTCTGACCCGCCCTGCGCCCTTAGATATGCCCGATATCGCGCAGGAACCCGGCCAGCAGCGCGGCGTATTCCTCGGGCTTCTCGACGCAAGGAAGATGCCCGGCCCGCCGGATCAGCGCAAAACGCGAGCCCGGGATCAGGTCAGCCGTTTCCCGCACCAGATCAGGCGGGGTCGAGCCATCTTCGCTGCCCGCGACGGCAAGGCAAGGCAGACGCAAACCAGACGTTGGCGTATAGAAATCGGTGCCGGAAATGGCCGCCGCACAGCCCGCATAGCCCTCAAGCGGTTGGCGGGCCAGCATGTTGCGCCAAAGCGCAAGCTCGGGCGTGGTGCGAAAATCGCGCGAGAACCAACGCTCCATCGTGGCATCGGCAACGCTTTCGAGTCCGTCGGCGCGGATCGCGGCGATGCGCTCGGCCCACATCGCGGGCTGGCCGATCTTGGCCGCTGTGTTCGACAGCACCATGCCCCGGATCAGGTCAAGCCGCTTCACGGCCAGCCCCTGTGCGATCATCCCGCCGATCGACAGGCCCACGATCACCGCGTCGCGCATGCCCACATGCTCCATCAACCGTTCGGCATCGCGCACCAGCATCCCCATGGAATAGGGCCCCACCGGCGCCTCTGACAGGCCATGCCCGCGCTTGTCATAGCGCAGGATACGCAGGCCCGCAGGCAGGTGCGGCAGCACCGGGTCCCAAAGCCGCAGGTCGGTGCCCAGCGAATTGGCAAAGATCACCGGCGCGCCATCGCTTGGCCCGTCAAGGCGATAGTGAAGCGCGATATCATCAAGTTGGGCAATCTTCATGGGCAGTCCCTCCGGCATTTTGCGCGAAGGTGGGCGCGGCGGAGGGCGATGTCAAATCATCTACCCAATCCGCCCTCTCAATGCCCGATGATCAGCGCCCCCGCCAGCACCAGTCCGCCGCCCAGCATGTCACGCGGGCCAAGCCCTTCGCCGATGATCCACGCATAGACCAGCACCACCAGCGTTTCGACCGCGATGATCAAAAGGTAAAGCGCGCCAAGATGGACCTCGCGCATCAGCGTCATTTCCGAATGGGTCGCGGCGAAAAAGCCCAGCAACAGCAGGGCGAGCGCCAGCAGCGTCCAGTTGCCCGCGTGGCTGGCCGATCCGGCGGCCAATTTCATCCCCACGGTCGCAAGGGCATAGCCAAGCGCCGCGGCCAAAACGAAACCATAGGTCTTGAGTTGAACTGCATCCATCGCCTTTCGGCGGCCCACGGGCACGACCAAGTGCACGAACTCGCAAGCAGGCCCAAAAACCGGGCCCGAACGCTACTTGAACGAAAATGGGCGGGCCGCCCCTCTCATGCTTTGGTGATCAAAATGACTGTGGGATCAGCATGCCTTGCGCCGACGCACCGCGCCAGTGGGGAATTCCATACCCTTTTCCCGTTGACGCGATTCAGCCCTTACCGTCAGGTGGCCCAAGCCGCATATGGGCGATGATCTGGCCATGATCCGAGGCCAGCTTGTTATAGGGCGCCTCGGGGTGCGAGCCATCGGTCAGGTGGTCGTTGAACACGCTGAAATACTCCATCTCGCCGATCCGTTTGGCATAGTCGGGATGGAAATGGCGTGACAGGTAGATCTGGTCGATCGACTCGTATACGCCACCAAATGCCGCCGTATAGACCATGTCGCGCAGGCTTTTGCGCACGAACAGCTTTTCCGCCGAATGAAGCCGCACCCGCTCGACGTTTTCGGTGATCTTCTCGTTCTCTTCCTTGGAGTAGCGATCGTTGGGGTGATCGGCATCGTGGCGCAGCATCCATGAGTAATTCTTGAACGGCAGCTCCCCGGTGATGATTTCCGAACTCACGGCATGTTCGCCATCGTTGAAATCGCCCAGCACCATCACCGGACGGCCAAGGTTCAATTCGGCCAGGATCTCGCGGCGCAGCACCCAGGCCTCGGCCATCCGCCGGATCCCGGCGCGCAACGCCCCGAGCGCACGGCCCGCGGGATCGTAAGACAGCAGGTTTTCTTCCGGCGCGAACTCGGCCCCCTTGGGCGTCAGGTGTTCACCCAGCTTCGATTTGAGGTGACAGTTGAACACCGTGATCACCTCGCCGCCGACGGGTACGCGCGCCTTCAGGATGGGGCGCGACAGGCGAGAAATGCGATAATAGCCCGAGTCCTCACCAGTCAATTCGCGAAACGGGATCGAAAGCGGCTCGTCCAGCTCTTGCAGCGCGACGGGGGGGTCGGCAAATCCCATACGGGACAGTATGGCTAGTCCGGGCCGCCGCTGCCCCGGTTCGCCATCGTTCACATTGGGCGCAAAGGCCAGCGCCGCCTTGTCATAGGGCGTGAAGCCCAGCTTTCGAAAGATCGCCTTCTTGCGATAGCTCTTGCTCGCATCGGGCAGGGCGGCCTCGTTCAAAACCCGTCCGCGCCGGTCGGCCTCTTTCAAGACATCGCGCAGCGCCTCTTCTTCGAAAATCTCCTGAAAGCCCACGATATCGGCGTCCATCGTCAGGATCTGATCGGCGAGCCAATCCTGTTTCCACGCGTATTCCTCGGGCGTGTAGCTCAGGAATTCATAAAATTCCTTGTCCGCCCCGATCAGGTTTTTCACGTTGAAACTGGCGATGGTGAAACGGGTCATAAGGGCCTCTCAGGGATCAAGGGTCAAGGATCAGGGATCAAGGGTTACCAGGGCTTGGGCGAACACCCCCGGGTCGACATTGCCGCCGGTGCACACGGCGATCACCGTGTCGCTTTCGATCTCGTCGCCATGAAACAGCGCGGCGGCAAGGCTGACCGCGCCGCCCGGCTCCAGCACGATCTTGAGCCGTAGAAAGGCCAGCGCCATCGCTTTCAGGGCTTCCTCTTCGCTCACCACAAGGCCCGGACCGCAGAGCCGCGCCATGATAGGGAAGGTGATCTCACCGGGCGCTGGCGTGATGATCGCATCACAAAGCGAGCCGGCGCGGCGTTCATTGCTTTCGATCCGCCCCGAGATCAGCGAGCGCGCGGTGTCGTCGAACTCTTCCGGCTCGGCCGGGCGCACGCGCAGGCCCGGCGCATCCGCCTCAAGCGCCAGCGCGATGCCGGAGGTCAGCCCGCCACCGCCGCAATTTACCACCACATCGGCACTTTCGATCCCGAACTCCCCGGCTTGGCGCGCGATCTCAAGCCCGCAGGTGCCTTGCCCCGCAATCACCTGAGGCTCGTCATAGGGCCGCACCAATGTCAGCCCGCGTTCGCGTGCCAGCGTGTCGCCAATCTCTTCGCGGCTTTCCCCGGCGCGGTCATACAGCACCACCTCGGCCCCCAGCGCGCGGGTGTTGGCGATTTTCAGCGCCGGTGCGTCCGAGGGCATGATGATGACCGAAGGTACGCCATGCAACGTCGCCGCATGGGCCACGCCCTGCGCATGGTTGCCCGAGGAAAAGGCGATCACGCCGCGCTTGCGGGTTTCAGGGTCGAGCGCGGACAGCGCCGACCAGCCGCCGCGAAACTTGAAACTGCCAGTATGTTGCAGGCATTCGGGCTTTACGAACAGACGCCGCCCCGCAATTTCATCCAGAAACGGAGAAGAGAGCAGGGGGGTGCGCCGCACATGCCCCTCAAGGCGGGCATCGGCGGCGCGGATCATCTCGATATTCATAGCAGGTCTATCCATTTTCGCAGGGCGGCGAGGCTTTCTTCCTCGTCAAGGTAGGGCACGTGACGCCGATCCGGCACCAGTGCAGCAATCATGTCGGGGCGGCGGCGCTTCATTTCCTCGAAGGTCGCTGCCGGCAGGATATCGGAATGTTCGCCCCTGAGCGCGCAAAGCGGCAGGCCCGAAAGCGCATCGAACAGCGGCCAGAGGTCAGGCATTTCCAGATTACCCGCCGCCAGAACCGCCTCGCGCAGCGCCGGATCATAGGTCAGGCGCAGGCCCTCGGGCGTTTCGTCGTAAAGCCGGGCGATTTCCTCGGCAAAGCGATTGGGCGGCAGGTTCGTGACGCCGGGATTCACGACCGGCCAGATCTCAAGCAGGGCGGCGCGGGTTTTCGCGGCCGGGGGAATGCCGATATATTGCGCGATCTTCTCAAGCCCCGCCGGGTCCAGCTCGGGCCCGATATCGTTGAGCGCGACGCCAGACAGCCGCTCTTTCGCGGTTGCCGCCAGCGTCATCGCGATCAGTCCGCCGCGCGAGGTGCCCAGAATCGCAACCTTGTCGAGGCCGAGATGATCGAGAAGGGCCAGCGCATCGGCGGCCTCCTGCGGGATGGTATAGGTGGTGAAATCGGCCCAGTCGGACTGCCCGCGCCCCCGGTAGTCAAGCCGGATCAGGCGGACATCGTCCAAATGCGGCGCGACGAAATCGAAATCGCTGCCATTGCGGGTCAGCCCGGCAAGGGCGAGGATCGGCGTGCCTTCGCCCTCATCGGTGTAATGCAGGGAAATGCCGTCGGGCGTGGTGAACTTGGGCATCAAAGCACCTCTTCCAGCGTGGTCAGGTCGGAGTGGATCGTGTCGGGGGTGCCCGGCATCCTGTCCACCGGCAGGCCCGCGCGGTTCACCCAAAGCGTCCTGAACCCGTAGCGCGCCGCCGAGGACACATCCCAGCCGTTCGATGACACGAACAGCACCTCGTCCTTGGTGCCGCCGAACCGTTCGTTCACAAGGTCATAGACCGGCGCGGCGGGCTTGAAGATGCCGACGCTTTCGACCGACAGCACCGCGTCCAGAAGCGCGTCCAGCCCCGCCGATTGCACCGCGCCCTCAAGCATCCCGGGCGACCCGTTCGACAGGATCGCCGTGTTCAGCCCGCGCGCTTTGAGACGCTCAAGCATGGCGGGCACCTCGGGATAGGCCGAAAGCTGCCAGTATAGCTGTGCAAGCCGCTCGCGCAGCGCCGGATCGCCCAACCCATGCGCTTCGAGTGCGTAATCAAGCGCATCTTGGGTGACGGTCCAGAAATCCGTGTGATCGCCCCGGATCGCGCGCAGCCAGCTATATTCCAACTGTTTCGCGCGCCATGTCGCGGCCAACCCCTGCCACGTATCGGCCAGTGCCTCTTGCCCCGGTTCGCCGGCGGCTTCGCGCGCGGCGGCGGTGACGTCGAAAAGCGTGCCATAGGCATCGAAAACGGCGCTTTTGATCGGCATCTCTGGCCCCCCTGACCCTCGTTGTTGCCGGGGCAGATTGTCACGGCGGGGCGCGGGACGAAAGGCCCCAGTGCATCCGGTTTGCAATATCGCGCGCGCGGCTTTAGGGTCGGCCCTTTGCAAACGGCCCGGACGGCGGGCGGAAAGGAAGCAACATGAGCGCAGTCAAGGCAGGCGATACCGTCGCCATTCACTACAAAGGCACTTTGAAGGACGGGCAGGTGTTTGACAGCAGCGAAGGGCGCGATCCGCTCTCCTTCACCGTCGGGTCGGGCGAAATCATCCCCGGCCTCGATCAGGCCCTTCCCGGCATGACGACGGGCGAAAGCAAGCGCGTCGAAGTGCCCTGCGATGCGGCCTATGGCCCGCGCATCGAAGAAGCGCGCCAGGAAGTGCCGCGCGGCGATCTGCCCGACTCGATCCCGCTTGAAGAAGGCGTGCAGCTTCAGGCCCAGAACGAAAACGGCGAGGTCATGAACCTGCGCATCGCCGAAGTAACCGAAAGCCATGTCGTGCTTGATGCCAATCACCCGCTGGCGGGCGAAGACCTGATCTTCGATATCGAGGTCGTCTCGGTCGGCTGAGCCGCCAGCAGGACCGAAAGACATTCAGCGCGCGTCCGGGCCAGCCGCCCGGGCGCGCGTTTTGCGTTGTGGATCGGTTCGGGTGTGCTCTGACCTCTGGCCTCTGACCCGCGACGGGCCTATCTAGTGACAGAACAACCCCACCACGGGAGTCACAGCCATGCCGACACTGGACGAATTGCGCGCGCGGATGCGCGCCCTTGCGCAAGAAGCCGAGGCCGAGGTCGAACGGCGCCGCGCGGCCTTTCGCTACCGGATCGAGAAGGGGCGCGTGGTGTTTGATGAGGCCGCACGCCGCCGCCACCGGGAACTGCGGGTCAACCTGCTGGTCTTTCTGCGCGCGACGCGGCCGATGGTGCTTGTGACCGCGCCGTTCATTTATGCGCTGATCATCCCCTTCATCCTGCTCGATCTCTTCGTCTGGGTCTACCAAGCCGTCTGTTTCCCGGTTTACAAAATCCCCAAGGTGGCGCGTGGCGATCACATCCGGATCGACCGACAGCACCTTGCCTATCTCAACGGGTTGCAGAAGCTGAACTGCATGTATTGCGGCTATTGCAATGGCGTGATCGCGTGGGTGCGCGAAGTGGCCGGGCGGACCGAGGCCTATTGGTGCCCGATCAAGCACGCCGCCAAGGTGAAGGGGATGCACGGGCATTACCCCGGTTTCGTCGATTACGGCGATGGCGAAGGCTTTGCCGACGGGCTTGCCGCCTCGCGCAATCGCATCCGCCACCCGAAAACCGGCGAAGAGCCCGACGCGTTTTGACGGCAACTGACAGCGCGTTATCCAATCAGAGCTTCCCGCCAGACCTGACCGGCCTGACCTGATCGCGGCACCTGCGGCGCCACAGGATAAGCCCGCACCCGCCCTGCGGGCCGGTGCACGCGACTAGCGCGCTTGGCTGAGGTTAGGCAATTCCGGCGGGTGTGGTCCTAGCTGCAATCGATCAGGATCGCACCGTGCCGTCCGGCCTGTTCCACCGCCCTGTGTGCGGCGGCGGTTTCCTCGAGCGGATAGGTGGCATGGATCCGGCTGTGCAGCGCGCCCGCGCTCAGCGCCTCGTGCAGTTGGGCGATCCGTTTGAGCCGCTCTTCCAACGGCAGGATGTAGATCAGGGTGATGTCGATTTTCAGCGCCTTGAATAGCGCCTGAAAGAACGGAAACTTGGGCGCGAGTTCTATCGCCGAGCCATAGGCGGCAATGGTGCCGAGCGGCGCCATCACCTCGCTCAGAAGGTCGATGTTCGCGCCGAATTCGCCCTCGATCGCGCGCTCGATCGGTGCGCCGTTGCTGGCGTCGAGGATATCCTGCGCAAGGGTTTCAGAGCGGTAATCGATCACCTGCTCGGCCCCCGCCGCCAGCGCGTCCTGCGTCGATTTCCCGGGCGAGGCCGTGGCGATCACCCGCGCGCCTTTCCACTTGGCAAGCTGGATCGCCAGATGCGCGACCGAGCCGCCGCCGCCCGAAATCAACAGCGTCTTGCCCGCCACGTCGCCGCCGCCGAGCACCACCTGCGCCGCCGTGAGGCCGGGAATGCCCAGCGTCGCGCCGGTGCTGAAATCGACGCCTTCGGGCAATGTCACGGCCTGTGCGGCAGGCAGGGTGATATGGGTGGCACAGGTGCCGAACGGGCGCTGCCACTGGCCGTTCCAGATCCACACGCGTTCGCCCATGCGCGCCCCGTCGACACCATCGCCCACCGCCTCGATCACGCCCGCGCCATCGGAATGGGGGATGATCCTGTCGAAGGCCGGCTTGGTGAGGCCGGGCCTGCCGCTGCGCGATTTGGTATCGGACGGGTTCACGCCCGAGCGGTGCAGCCGCACCAGAACCTCGCCCGGGGCGGGGTTGGGCGTAGGCAGGTCTTCCGGATGCAGAACATCCGTGGCGGGGCCGAAGTCGGTGTATGTGATTGCGCGCATGGTATCCTCCTGTGTGTCGGAGAGAAGACGGGCAATATCACGAAGGCGCAAGGGGTGTTGGACCCTGCTCTGGTCTGACCTTGGGTCTTAGGTCCGGCGCAGGCGGATCACCACGTCGACGCTGGCGATCTCGGCGCCCTTGGGGGCCTGTGGCAGATTGCGGATTTCCATCCGCTCGTGCGCCGCGTCGGTCAACTCTCCGGTGTCTTCCCAGAAGAAATGCGGATGCTCGGTGGTGTTGGTGTCGAAATAGCTCTTGGTGCCGTCGACCGTGATTTCCGACATCAGCCCGGCGTCACAGAACGCGCGCAGCGTATTGTAAACGGTGGCCAGCGAAACCTTCTCACCGGCGCGCTCGGCGGCATCGAACAGGCTTTCGGCGGTGACGTGACGATCCTGACCATCCCCCACCAGCAATGTGGCCAGCGAAAGCCGCTGCCGCGTCGGCCGCAAACCCGCGCCCGAAAGCCACGCATGTCCGCGCCGTTGCTTTGTCTCTGCCAGATCGCTCACTTGGGGTGCCTCCGGGGCTGCCTAAGGTCTTGTGGGTGCCTTGAAGGACTATTCTAAGTATAAAAACCCCATGTTTCAATTGCAAAGCGGCGACCCCCTGCCGCTGCGGCAGGTTGCCCGCCCCGGCGCGCCTCTATTGCGTCCTTGCAAGGCGCGATGCTAGAGGGAAAGCAACCGAAGACATCAAGATCGCCACTTCAGAATTGTAAGGACACCCATCAAGCATGACCCAGTATCCCACCAGTTTCGGCAAGGACGACCTGCTTAAATGTGCCCGCGGCGAATTGTTCGGCCCGGGCAACGCGCAACTGCCCGAACCGCCGATGCTGATGATGGACCGGATCACCGACATTTCGGCCGATGGCGGCGCCCATGGCAAGGGCCATGTCCTGGCCGAATTCGACATCACCCCGGACCTGTGGTTCTTCGAGTGCCACTTCCCCGGCAACCCGATCATGCCCGGCTGCCTTGGACTTGATGGCCTGTGGCAGTTGACCGGCTTCAACCTCGGCTGGCGCGGCTGGCAGGGGCGTGGCTACGCGCTGGGCGTGGGCGAAGTGAAGCTCAAGGGCATGGTGCGCCCCGATCGCAAGATGCTGACCTACAAGATCGACTTCACCAAGGCGATCCAGACCCGCCGCCTGACCATGGGCGTGGCCGATGGCATCGTCGAGGCGGACGGCGAGGTGATTTACGAAGTCAAGGATATGAAGGTCGCGCTGAGCGAGAGTTGAGGCGTGTCACGGCGTTGAGGCGCTGTTCAACTTCGCCACACAGGTGCGTAACGCGGTTGCGCCCGCGCCCCACGCCCACTATCACGGAAATCGTCTGATCGAGAGGAGTGCACCGATGCGTCGTGTCGTCATTACAGGGCTGGGAATCGTGTCATCCATCGGGGTCGGGGCCGAGGCCGTGACTGCCGCATTGAAAGCGGGCAAGTCCGGGATCGAGGCCAGTCCCGACATGGCCGAGCACGGCTTTCGCAGCCGGGTCGCGGGCACCATCGACATCAACCCGGCCGAGCATATCGACAAGCGCACCCTGCGCTTCATGGGGCCGGGCGCGGCCTATGCCCATATCGCCATGCAAGAGGCCATCGCCGACGCGGGCCTCTCCGAAGACCAGATTGTCAATCCGCGCACCGGCCTTGTGGCAGGATCGGGCGGCCCCTCGACCAGCGCCATGCTCGCGGCGCATCAGGTGGTGCTGAACTCTGGCGCGACCAAACGGATCGGGCCCTTCGCCGTGCCCAAATGCATGTCGTCGACGATCTCGGCCAACCTTGCCACGGCGTTCAAGATCAAGGGCATCAACTATTCCATCACCTCGGCCTGCTCGACCTCGCTGCATTGCATCGGCAACGCGGCGGAACAGATCATGCTGGGCAAACAGGACGTTATGTTTGCCGGTGGCGGAGAAGAGCTCGACTGGACGCTTTCGTGCCTGTTCGACGCGATGGGCGCGATGTCCTCGAAGTATAACGACACACCGGCCACGGCCAGCCGTGCGTTCGACGAAACCCGCGATGGCTTCGTCATTTCGGGCGGCGGCGGCATCGTCGTGCTGGAAGAGCTGGAACATGCCAAGGCCCGCGGCGCCACCATCTATGCCGAGGTCACGGGATACGCTGCTACCTCCGACGGGCATGACATGGTCGCACCCTCGGGCGAGGGCGGTGAGCGGGCGATGCGCCTCGCACTCGAGACCCTGCCCGAAGGCCGCAAGGTCGGCTATATCAACGCGCACGGCACCTCGACCCCGGTGGGCGATGTCGGCGAAGTCGAAGCGGTGCGCCGCGTCTTCGGCGAGGGCAGCACCCCGCCGATCAGTTCGACCAAATCGATGACGGGCCACGCACAGGGCGCGGCAGGTGCGCTTGAGGCGATCTTCTGCCTGTTGATGCTCAAGGGCGATTTCATTGCCCCCTCGATCAATATCGAAACGCTCGACCGGGCCATCCACGAGGGCGAGATCGCGCGGCAACTGGTTGAAAACGCAGGGCTCGATTCGGTGATGACCAACAGCTTCGGCTTTGGCGGCACCAACGGCTCGATGATCCTGTCGAAGTTTGAAGGGTAAGCGGTATGGGCGATCGTATGAAGGGCAAGCGCGGGCTGATCATGGGGGTCGCCAACGACCGCTCCATCGCTTGGGGGATCGCCAAGGCGCTGGCCGGTGAGGGGGCAGAACTGGCCTTCACCTATCAGGGCGAAGCCTTCGGCAAACGGGTGCTGCCATTGGCGCAAAGCCTTGGGTCGGATTTCATCGTCGACGCGGATGTGACCGACGACGCCTCGCTCGACCGCGCCTTCGGCGAGTTGTCCGCGCGCTGGGATCGGCTCGATTTCCTCGTCCATGCCATCGCCTATTCCAACAAGGACGAGTTGACGGGCCGCTTCCTCAACACCTCGCGCGAAAACTTCAAGAACTCGCTCGACATCTCCTGTTATTCGCTGATCGAAGTGGCCCGCCGGGCCGAACCGATGATGACCGAGGGCGGCACGATCCTGACGCTGACCTATGCCGGGTCGAACCGCGTCGTGCCGAATTACAACGTGATGGGCGTCGCCAAGGCCGCGCTTGAGGCGACGGTGCGCTACCTTGCCAATGACATGGGCCCGCAGGGCATCCGCGTGAACGCGATCTCGCCCGGGCCGATGAAAACGCTGGCCGGGGCGGCGATTGGCGGCGCGCGCAAGACCTTCAAACACACCGAGCAGAACGCACCGCTGCGCGCCAATGCCACCCTAGACGCCGTCGGCGGCACCGCAGTCTACTTGGCTTCGGATGATGGCGCCTGCACCAGCGGCGAAATTATCCGCGTCGATGGCGGCTACCACGTCCTTGGCATGCCGCAGGCCGAAAACCTGTAAATCGACCTGATCCCACGGGCCCGCGCCGCCCTGTCCGGCGCGCGCGTGTTTGCCGTGGGATGGGGGTATTTATGGCCATAAAAGAGAGCACGGCGCGCCAATATGACCCGCCGTCCCTTTCATTTTTCTGAAAATACTCAATAAAGCCGCATCTACCGCCTGCGGAACGTCAGGTAATGCGGCACCCGGCCCTCGCGCAGCGCCTTTTGCTCGTAGCGGGTCGAAATCCAGTCGTCCCACGCAACGCGCCAGTCGGCGGGGCGTTCGGCGAGCCAGTCGAACCCGGATTTCGGCACCTCTTCCAGCGTCTGGCGCACGTAATCGGGAATATCCGTCGCCACCCGCAGGATCGCACCGGGTTTCATCACCCGCGCCAGCGGTTCGAGGTGTTCGGGCGTCACGAAACGGCGGCGGTGATGGCGCTTTTTCGGCCAGGGGTCGGGATAGAGCAGGAACGCGCGCGAGATCGAGGCTTCGGGCAGCACATCCATCAAGTCGCGCGCATCGCCGGGATGGATGCGGATGTTATCGGCCTCCGCGTCGCGGATTTTGCCCAGAAGCATCGCCACGCCGTTGATATAGGGCTCGGCCCCGATGATGCCGACATCCGGGTTTTGTTGCGCCTGATGCACGAGGTGCTCACCGCCGCCAAATCCCACTTCCAGCCAAGTGTCGCGGCCCCCGAAAAGCGCGTTGAGGTCGAGCGGGGTGCGCTCTGGGTTTTCTTCCCATCCGACCGGGCCGGGCGACAGGCGGCCAAGGTCTTCGTCAAGCCAGGCCTCCTGCGATTTACGCAGGGCCTTGCCCTTGAAGCGGCCATAGAAATTGCGCCACGGGGCGCCCGAGGGGTGCTGTTCATCAGTCATGGCCGGGGATGTAGCCGGGCCGGGCCTTTGGTGCAAGCCGGGGTGTACAAGACGGGATGTGCCACTCAGAGTGAAATGCTGGGCCGAGCTGCCAGTTTCTCGGCCCAGGCGCGCAGGTGGGGCTGGTCTTCGCGCGGCCGCATTTTGATGACACGGGCGAAATCGGTGAACACATAGGCGGTGATGTCGGCCAGTGTGAACACGTCACCCGCCAGATAGGGGCTTTCGGCCAACCGCGCCTCGAGCAACTCGAAAAACGCCGCCGCCCGTTTCAGCCCGCGCTCTGCCAATTCGGGGATCTGGTCCAGATCGAGCGGGCCGGGCAGGGCGCGGCCTTTCATCGCCGGGTGCGCGTTGCGAAACGCTTCGGCGATGGCCATGCCGCCTTGCCCTTCGGCAATCGCGTTCCACATCGCCACCTGGCCCTTTTCCTCGGGATTGCGGCCCAAGAGTGGCGGCTCGGGGTGAAGCGCTTCGAGGTAGGTGGCGATCGCCACATTTTCGCTCAGCGTGTGGCCCGCCTCGGTGATCAGCACAGGCAGTGTCGCGCGCGGATTGATGGCAAGGAAATCCGGCGCACGCTGTTCGCCCTGCGCGATAGAGATTTCGCGCGTCTCGATCTCCAACCCTTTCTCGGCGATGAAAATGCGCGCCCGGCGCGGGCTGGGCGCCGTGGAACAGTCGTAAAATATCATGCGTGTCTCCTCCTTGCCCGCAGCATGGCGAGGCCGGTCGCCGGTGGCTAGTTGAAAACCGGGTGACGCTACGAAAAAAGGCCCCGCAGGGTGCTTATCCTGTGCGGGGCCTTTTGCAGATATTCGACAGCGTTCAGACCGCGGCTTTCAGCGCCTCGACCAGATCGGTCTTTTCCCAGCTGAACCCGCCTTGCTCGTCCGGTTCGCGGCCGAAATGGCCATAGGCGGCGGTGCGCTGGAAGATCGGCTTGTTGAGGCCCAGCGTCTCGCGGATGCCGCGCGGGGTCAGGCTCATCGCGCCGCGTACCGCGCGTTCGATCGCCTCGTCCGCCACTTCGCCAGTGCCGTGGGTTTCAACGAAGACCGACTGCGGCTCGGCCACGCCGATGGCATAGGACAGCTGCAGCGTGCAGCGTTGCGCCAGCCCGGCGGCGACCACGTTCTTGGCCAGATAGCGCGCGGCATAGGCGGCCGAGCGGTCGACCTTGGTCGGATCCTTGCCGGAGAACGCGCCGCCGCCATGCGGGGCCGCGCCACCATAGGTGTCGACGATGATCTTGCGACCGGTCAGGCCCGCGTCGCCATCCGGCCCGCCGATCACGAACTTGCCGGTCGGGTTCACGTGCCAGATCGTGCCGTCGGTGATCCACCCTTCGGGGAGGATCTCGCGGATATAGGGTTCGACGATGTCACGCACATCCGCCGATGTCAGCGATGCATCGACATGCTGGGTCGACAGCACGATCGAGGTCGCCTCGACCGGCTTGCCATCCTCGTAACGGATCGAAAGCTGTGACTTGGCATCCGGTCCAAGCGCTGGTTCGGTCCCGTTTTTGCGCACCTCGGCCAGACGGCGCAGGATCTTGTGCGCATAAAGGATCGGTGCGGGCATCAGCGCCTCGGTTTCATCACAGGCATAGCCGAACATGATGCCCTGATCGCCAGCGCCTTCGTCCTTGTTGCCGGACGCATCCACGCCCTGTGCAATATCGCTCGACTGCGCATGCAGGTAATTGTCGACCTGCATGTTGGCCCAGTGAAAGCCCTTTTGCTCGTAGCCGATATCCTTGACGCACTCGCGGGCGATCTCTTCGACGCGTTGCAGCACCGACGCCGGGCCGCGCACTTCGCCGCCGATCACCACGCGGTCGGTGGTGGCAAGGGTTTCGCAGGCCACGCGGGCATAGGGATCTGCGGTGAGAAAGGCATCGAGAACAGCATCGGAGATCCGGTCGCAGACCTTATCCGGATGACCCTCGGACACGGATTCCGAGGTGAAAATGAAATTCTTGCGTGACATGAGAAGTGCTCCATTGGTGTTAACCCGCCACGCCAGGAAGCCGTTGTGACAGGAATGCTGCCTTGGTTACGGGGCTGGCCGGGTCGGGTCAATGGGCAAAGCGACGCGCCCGTGCGGCGGATTAGCGGGGCGTTAACCGTCGGATGTCGGCTGCCGCGCCGCGATTCTGCGCGCAAGGACCCGTGCCGACACCAAGACCAGCAGCGCCGCGATCAGCGCGGCCCAATCGCGCGTGCGGGAATACAAAGTGGGCGCAAGCGCGGGGGGCAGGGGGGCATCGATATGGCCCGCCGTGTTCAGCGCCAGCCGCGCGGTGATGCGGCCCTGTGCATCGATCATCGCCGAAACGCCGGTGTTGGCCACCCGGATCATCGGCAGACCCTGTTCGATCGCGCGCATGCGGGCCTGTTGCAAATGCTGGTAGGGGCCGGAAAACTTGCCGAACCACGCGTCATTGGTCATCTGCAAAAGCACCCGGGGCCGTGACGGGGCGGCATTCACATCCTGCGGAAACACCGCCTCGTAACAGATCAGCGGCAGTGCCGGGCCAATCCCCGGAAGATCGAGCAGCGCCGCGCCCGGCCCGGCGGAATAACCATCGCCTTCGCCCGCCGCCAGCCCGTGAATGCCGAACCGCGCCGCCAGATCGCCCAGCGGCACGTATTCGCCAAACGGCACGAGGTGATGCTTGTCATAAAGCGCCGTGACTTGCGCCTGCGCGTCAAGCACCACCGCCGAATTCATCAGCCGTGGCCCATCGAACCGGCGCAGGCCCAGTACCACAGGCACACCGCCCGACGCCTGCGTGATCAAGTCGAACGCGCCCTGCGCATCGTCGAGCAGCCATGGGATTGCCGTCTCGGGCCAGACGATCAGGTCGAGACGCGCACGATCCTGTCCGGCCGCCGTATACTCCAACTGCCGCTTCCAGAAGGTCATGATGTGATCCGGGTCCCACTTGCGGTCTTGCGCCGCGTTGGGCTGGATCAGCCGGATCACCGGGGCATCGGGCGCGGTGTAAGAGGGCGTATCGGCATAAAGCCCGCCCGCGCGCGGCCATGCCCAGATCAACGCCCCGGCCACCACGACAAGGCCCGCCAGCGCCAGCCAGCGCCCCGTCCCCCGTGGCCCGAACAGCCGCGCCAGTGCCACGGCCACCGCCAGCGCCACAAGGCTCAGCCCATGTGGCCCGATCCACGCCGCAAACAGTGACAGCGGGCTCGCCGCCCAGACATAGCCCACAAGCCCCCACGGAAAACCGGTCAGCACATAAGAGCGCGCCATTTCGGCCAGCGTCAGCGCCGCGATCCACGCCAACGCCCCGGCGCGTGCGTCAGCCCCGGCAAGCCGCCGGGCCAGCGCAAAGGCCCCGCCCCAGAACAGCGCCAATCCGCCCGACAGGAACACCAGCGCAAAGGGCGCCATCCAGCCGTGCCGCCATGGATCGACGAAAAACGGCTCCACGATCCAGAACATCGACGCCGCGAAATAGCCCGCGCCCCCGGCCCAGCCGACCCAGAAGGCCCGCAAGGGGCGCAGCGCGGCGCGAAACAGCAGGTAGAGCCCCGCCAGCCCGATCAGGCCCAGCGGCCAGAGGTCGAATGGCGCTTGGCTCAGGGCTGCCACGGCCCCCATGAAAGCCGCCAGCGCCATCACCGGGCGCAGGAAACTGCCCTCTGCCCGGGTCTCCAACCTGCCGGCAAGAGAAGCATCGTGCATTGCGGTTCAGGCCTTGTCGACCGCGGGCGTCTGCGCGAGTTCGACCGCCGGGGTGGCGTTCGGCGCGGTCTCCCCCGCCGCCTCCGGCGGGCGCGCGTCCTTTGCGCCGCCCAGACCCTGTGGCAGGCGCACGCGCAGCCGCTTGATCCGGCGCGGATCGGCTTCGATCACCTCGAACTCCACACCATCGGGGTGGCGGATCATCTCGCCGCGCACCGGCACCCGGCCCGACAGCATGAAGACCAGCCCGCCCAGCGTGTCGATCTCTTCCTCGTCCACTTCCTCGTGCGCGGTCAGGGCAAGCCCGACCGCCGCCTCGAATTCATCGAGCGGCGTCTTGGCCTGTGCCAGCCACGTGCCATCGGCCTGTTGACTGAACAGTTGATCTTCCTCGGTGTCGTGCTCGTCCTCGATCTCGCCGATCACCTGTTCGATCAGATCCTCGATCGTGACCAAGCCGTCGACCCCGCCATACTCGTCGATCACAAGGGCAAGGTGACGCCGGTCCTGCTGCATCTTCGACAGCAGCACACCGATCGGCATCGAGGGCGGCACGAACAGTAGCGGGCGCAGCATCTTGCGCAGCGCAAACCGCCCGGCATCGCTGGCCCCGAACCCGTATTGCAGCGCGAAATCCTTGAGGTGCGCCATGCCGATGGGCGTGTCCAGCGTATCCTTGTAAACCGGGATGCGCGTCAGGCCGCTTTCGCGGAAAACCTCGACAAGATCGTTCTTCGTGATTGTTGCGGGAACCGAAACAATGTCGGCTTTTGGCACCATCACATCCTCGACAACCATGCGTCGCAGGTTGACCATGCCGGGCAGGACCGGGGCGCTGCCGCCGTTCACGGGGTGGTTTTCGGGGGCGCTGACGCCCGTCATGGCGGCTTCACGCGCGCCGAAAATGCGCCGGAAAAATCCGGGGCGGTGATGCGATGCCGCTTGCCCTGCCGGTCTGGCGGGGGCGGATGGCCGGGGCTGCGCGCTCTGCGCTGCCTTAGAAGACCCGTCGGTTGTGTCGCCCATGGTTCCTTTCTCACATGTGCCGTGGTCGGGCATGATTAGATGGCCCGGTTTTCTGAATATGGGTCAGCCAGACCCAAATTGCCAAGTATTTCGGTCTCCAACCCTTCCATCAGGGTGGCATCACCGTCACGCAGGTGATCAAACCCCAGCAAATGCAGCAGCCCGTGCACGATCAGGTGGGTGACATGATCGGTCAGCGGCTTGCCCGCCTCCGTGGCCTCGCGGGCGCAGGTGTCATAGGCAATCGCGATATCGCCAAGAAACATCTCGCCCATCACGTCGGCCTCGGGCGGGGCAGGGCGCGCGCCCTCGTCTTCGGCGGCCAGCTCGGCCTCGGGCCAGCTGAGAACATTGGTCGGCTGCGGTTTGTCGCGGAATTCGGCATTCAGCACGGCGATGCGCGCATCGTCACAGGCCAGAACGGAAAACCCCGCATCCCCGGGCAGGTCGAACCGCGCCGCCACCGCCCCGCTTGCGCGCGAAACGATGGCCTCAAGGCCCAGCGCGCTCCAGCGCGCATCTTCAATCAGGATATCGGCGTCCATAGTCCCGTCCAAAACAAGATCGGGCGGTATCCCAGAGCGGACCCCTTGGCAAGAGAGCAGCGTCGCCAGCCCCGATCACTTCGCCGGATCGGCCGCATCATAGGCTTCGATGATCTTGGCCACCAGCGGATGGCGCACCACGTCCTTCGACGTGAAATAGTTGAAGCTGATGTTGGGGATCGACGACAACAACCGTTCCGCATCCGCCAACCCCGACGGCACCCCGCGCGGCAGATCGACCTGGCTCCGGTCGCCGGTGATTACCATGCGCGAGCCTTCGCCCAGCCGGGTCAGGAACATCTTCATCTGCATCGTCGTGGCGTTCTGCGCCTCGTCCAGCACCACGAAGGCATTGGCGAGGGTGCGGCCCCGCATGAAGGCCAGCGGCGCGATCTCGATCCGCTTTTCCTCGATCAGCTTGGCCAGTTGCTTGCCCGGCAGAAAATCATTCAGCGCGTCGTAAAGCGGCTGCATGTAGGGATCGACCTTGTCCTTCATGTCACCGGGCAGATAGCCCAGCTTTTCACCCGCCTCGACGGCCGGGCGCGACAGGATGATCCGGTCGACATGCCCCTCGATGAACATGTTCACGCCCACCGCCACGGCAAGATAGGTCTTGCCGGTGCCCGCAGGCCCGATACCAAAGCCCAGCTCGTTGCCGAAAAGGTTCTGCACATAGGTTTTTTGCGCATCCGTGCGCGGTTCGACGGTTTTCTTGCGGGTCTTGATCTCGACCCGCCCGCCGCGAAACATTTCAAGCTGATCCCCCTTGGCGGTGCGCGCATCGGTGGCGTAGCTGCCGCCAACCGTCTCCATCCGCAATTCGCGATCGACATCGCCGGCCTCGACCGGGCGGCCCGTTTCCAGACGTTCGTAAAGGGTGCTCAGAACCGTGACTGCCTCGCCCGCGCTGGTCGCATCCCCAATCACCACAAGCTGATTGCCCCGTCGCAGGATCTGCACGCCCAGTTTCTGTTCGATCTCGGCAAGGTTGCGGTCAAACTCTCCGCAAAGCTCGATCAACAATCGGTTGTCGGGAAACTCGACCAGTTGTTCGTGCAGGGCTTCGGGGTCCTGTGTCACGGCTGACGACATTTCGGGGCGCGGCGGGGGTAGGACGGTGCTGACCAATCAACTCTCCATCTAGCGGTGTGTAAGGAAAGGGTGCCTAAATATTGAGTGTCGCGCAAGGGCGCTTGATGGTTTGTCATAAAGATATAACGCAGAAGGCCGCGAAGGTTTCCCCTCGCGGCCCATTTTTTCGGCAAAGCCCGCGCAGCGTGCTCTGCCCTGTGGCAATGCATCAGAGCGGATCGCCGATAGACGAGGTCGAACCACCCTTGAACGGGCCGGTGGCCACGTTCGGCGGGGCCGTGCCCGAGCAGACCGGCTTGCCGTACTTGTCCATCCGTGCCGAGAGGTATCCTTCGACACCATCGTCGATGATCCAGTGGTCACAACCGTTGGGGTCAACCCAGATACCGGCGCGCAGCTGGCTCAGGTGTTTCTTGTCGAATCCGCGGTCATAGGTCTTGTCGGCGCCGACAGGGCCATGTTCCAGCAGGACCGCTTCGGCGCAGGCCGTCAGCGATCCGCAAGCGGCGACGATCAGAAAGGCTTTTGCAAGTTTCATGTCTTTAGTCCTTCCGATCAGCGGATGCAGATGATTTCGACGCGGCGGTTCTTGGCCATGCCCGCGGCGGATGAGTTCGGCGCGGCGGGCATACGCTCACCATAGCCGCGCACGTCAGCGATACGTGCGCCGGTCGCGGCAGCGATGCGTGCAACCGAATTGGCCCGGCGCTGCGACAGGCGGATGTTGTATTCATCCGATGCGCGGCTGTCGGTGTGGCCTGCGATGATATAGGCTTGGGCCTTGGTGTTGGCGAAGAATTCGCGCAGGCGGGCCTTGCCCTTGGGCGAGATGCGCGCGCTGTCGGTCGCGAAATACTGGTCCGAGTTCATCACACCACAGACATTGCCCCGGCGGCAGACCGGAATACCCTGACGGTTGACGTGCGGCGTCATGTAGCCTTCGACACCATCGTCCATCACCCAATGCTCGCAGCCATCCGGGTCAACCCAGATGGTTGGAATGTATTCCTCGCCCTTGATCACCCGGCCTTTGCCGGAAACCACTTCGACCGAGTCATATGCAGCCGACTGCGCCGTTACCGCGCCCGCCGACAAAGCAACGCCCAGAGCGGCGGCAATCATGCCACTCGCAAGCTTGCTTACTGTTCTCGAAAAACTATTCGCCACAGCTTCTGTCCCTTGATTTTTGTTTCCCCCACCAAGCCCTTGACGAACAAATGAATCCTCAAAGGCCCAGACGATTTGACAGAAATCAGTCTAGCACCTTTGACAGGCTTGTGAAGGACAATTCACCAGATATTGTAGCAGGTTAAGAAACAATGCCGATTTATGGCCATTTCGGGCCGTCGCGAATACAAGATGTGGGGTCTTTAGAGCCGAGTTGACGGATCAAAGCGCTATATTATAGCCGGTTTCGCACCAATCGGATTCGCTTAGATCAGCACGCCCGAAAGGGAATTGGCACCGCTGTCCACGATTGTCACCTGCCGCAGATCGCCGGGCTGCGCGTCGCAATCGCTGACATGAACGGCATGCAGGTGATCCGATTTGCCCACCATCTGGCCGGGCAGGCGGCCGGGTTTCTCGAACAGAACGCCAACGGTTTGGCCGACCATCGCATCCTGCCGCGCGCGCTGTTGCTGCGTGATCAGTGCCTGCAACTCGTAAAGCCGCGCATCGGCCACATCCGAAGGCACCTGCTCCTTGCGCTCTGCCGCCGGGGTGCCGGGGCGGGTGGAATACTTGAAGGAAAACGCCTGCCCGTAGCCCACCTGCCGGATCAGGTCCATCGTATCGGCGAAATCCTGATCGCTCTCTTCCGGGAAGCCGACGATGAAATCGCCCGAGATCAGGATATCTGGCCGCGCCGCGCGGATCCGCTCGATCAGGCGCAGATAGCTGTCGCGCGTGTGGCTTCGGTTCATCCGCTTGAGGATACGGTCGCTGCCCGATTGCACCGGCAGGTGCAGGTAGGGCATCAGCTTTTCGCATTGCCCATGCGCCTCGATCAAATCGTCGCTCATGTCATTGGGGTGCGAGGTGGTGAACCGGATCCGCTCCAGCCCGTCGATCTCGTTCAGCGCCCAGATCAGCCGCGCAAGGCTATATTCCCCGTCCGGTCCCGCGCCATGATAGGCATTCACGTTCTGGCCCAGAAGCGTGATCTCGCGCACGCCCCGTTCAACCAGATCGCGCGCCTCGTCCAGAACCCGCGCCACCGGGCGGCTCGCCTCTGCGCCGCGCGTATAGGGCACCACGCAAAAGGCACAGAACTTGTCACAGCCCTCCTGCACGGTCAAAAAGGCGGTCGGCCCGCGCTTGGCCTTGGGCCGCGCCTTCAACTGCTCGAACTTGTCTTCCTCGGGCATGTCGGTGTCGAGAACTTTGGCCCCGTTCGACAACCGCGCCTCCATCTCGGGAAGACGGTGATAGGCCTGCGGCCCCACCACCAGATCGACCAGCGGCTGACGGCGCATGATCTCTTCGCCCTCGGCCTGCGCGACACAGCCCGCGACCCCGATTTTGAGGTTGGGGTTCTCGGCCTTCAAGCCCTTGAACCGGCCCAACTCGGAATAGACCTTCTCGGCCGCCTTCTCGCGGATATGACAGGTGTTGAGCAGGATCATGTCGGCCTCGTCGGGCGACGACACTTCCTCGTAACCCGTGCCACCCAGCGCTTCGGACATCCGCTCGCTGTCATAGACGTTCATCTGACAGCCATAGGTCTTGATATAAAGCTTCTTGGGCTGGGGCTTCGTCTGGGTCATGGTCCTGTCCTGCAAGGGGCGCGCGCGTCTGGTCAGAGGGCTGACATACACAAGCGCGCACAGGCTTGCAATGCACCCGGAATTAACCGATTCTACGCCAAACCCGGGCGCACCGGGCCAACCGACCCATACGACCCAAGCGATCCGTTCGAGCCGAGAGAGGCACCCGCAGCATGGCCGAGACCGAAACACTGGCGAAACCGATGTCCGATGCAGGGAAAAGCTATTCCGGGCTGGAAGATTTCATCGCCAATGGCACCCGCGCGCTGGCCAAGGGGCCGATCGCGCTGGTGTTTTGCGAAGACGAGGTCGAGCTTGACACAACTCTGCGCCATCACCAGCAGCTTGGCTTTAAATCGGTGGTGGGCTTCATGCCCGACGGCTTCGGCCTGCCGGGGGATTTGGTGAAAACCGTGCACCGGGTGCGCTATGACATGACGGTCGAGGGGGCGCTGCAAACGGCAGTGGATGCGGTGTCGCGCGCGGCCGCAGGCGAATGGCTCTACTACTGCTACAATGCTGAATACCTGTTCTACCCGTTCTGCGAGACCCGCACCGTGGGCGAAATGCTGGCCTTTCATACCGAGGAACGGCGCGACGCGATGCTGACCTACGTGATCGATCTCTATGCTGGCGATCTCGGGCGGTTCCCCGATGCGGTGTCGCTCGATGACGCCTGGCTCGACAAGTCGGGCTATTACGCGCTGGCGCGCCCCGACGCGGCCAACCACGACCACCCCAAGGAACGCCAACTCGATTTCTTCGGTGGGCTGCGCTGGCGCTATGAGGAGCACATCCCCGCGCCGCGCCGCAAGATCGACCGCGTCGCGATGTTCCGCGCCCGCAAGGACATCAGCCTGCGTGACGATCACACCTTCACGGACGAAGAACTCAACACCTACACCTGCCCGTGGCACAACAACCTCACCGCCGCGATCGCCTCGTTCCGCACCGCCAAGGCGCTCAAGCGCAACCCCGGCTCGACCTTCGACATCGAAAGCTTCCGCTGGCACAACTCCACCCCGTTCGAATGGCACTCGCGCCAATTGCTCGACCTTGGCCTGATGGAACCCGGCCAGTGGTTCTGACGCCCCCGCGTTGCCCACCCCATAGCGCGCAAAGCTGACCAGCCCGCAAACCTGACCTGAATGAGCGCGTACCATCGGCGGCGGCGCTTCTCGAAGGAAACCTGCCGGGAACTGCGCGCTTTCATTCAGCCAGCGTCGAGGCGGCGCCCGGTTTTCGGACGCGGTCCATTTGAGAACGTCGGAGCCTCCGGCGGGAGTATTTCTCGGGAAAAATGAAAGGCTGGACTGTAATTGGCGGCAGCCCCCCTGCTTCATCTGACCGGAAATATCCCGGGGGTGTGGGGGCAGCGCCCCCATCTCCGGCGCTATACTGAATGGACGAAGGTGCGAGGGCAGGGTATCACCGCCGCCAAACGCACCACCGAAAGGCCCGCCATGTCCGCCCACGGCACTCCGATCCCGATGATTTCGCATCCTTCCGGCCCGCTGTCCGGAGCGGCCGAAGTGCCCGGCGACAAGTCGATCTCGCACCGGGCGCTGATCCTCGGCGCGATGTGTGTCGGAGAGACGGTAATCACCGGGCTGCTTGAGGGCGAAGATGTTCTCGACACAGCAAAGGCGATGCGCGCCTTCGGGGCCGAGGTGACGCGCGATGACGATGGCACGTGGCATGTGTATGGCGTGGGTGTTGGCGGCTTTGCCGAGCCTGAACAGGTGATCGACTGCGGCAATTCGGGCACCGGCGTGCGCCTGATCATGGGCGCGATGGCGACGCAACCGGTGACCGCCTGTTTCACCGGGGACGCCAGCCTCAATTCCCGGCCCATGGCGCGGGTGACCGACCCGCTGGCGCTGTTTGGCGCGCGCGCCGTGGGCCGCGCGGGCGGGCGCTTGCCGATGGTGATCGAGGGGGCGCGCGCGCCCGTGCCGGTGCGCTACGAGGTGCCGGTCCCCTCAGCGCAGGTGAAATCCGCCGTGCTGCTGGCCGGGCTCAACGCACCGGGCCAGACCGTGGTGATCGAGCGCGAGGCGACCCGCGATCACACCGAGCGGATGCTCGAAGGCTTCGGCGCCGAAATCAGCGTCGAAAGCACCGACGCGGGCCGGGTCATTACCCTGACCGGCCAGCCCGAGTTGACGCCCCAGACCATCGCCGTGCCGCGCGATCCAAGCTCGGCGGCCTTCCCGGTCTGCGCCGCGCTGATCACCCCCGGCTCGGACGTTTTGGTGCCGGGCATCGGCCTCAACCCGACCCGCGCCGGCCTGTTCACCACCCTGCGCGAGATGGGCGCCGATCTGACCTATGAGGATGAGCGCGAAGAGGGCGGCGAGCCTGTTGCCGATCTGCGCGCGCGGTTCTCGCCCGATATGAAGGGGATCGAGGTGCCGCCCGAACGCGCCGCCAGCATGATCGACGAATACCCGATCCTGTCGGTCGTGGCCGCCAACGCCCGTGGCGAAACCGTCATGCGCGGGGTCAAGGAACTGCGTGTCAAGGAAAGCGACCGGATCGAAGCCATGGCGCTGGGCCTGCGCGCCAACGGGGTTGAGGTCGAAGACGGCCCCGACTGGTGGATCGTCAAGGGCTGCGGCGCGGGACATGTCGCGGGCGGGGCCACGGTGCAGACCTTCCTCGATCATCGCATCGCCATGTCGTTCCTGTGCCTCGGGATGGCGGCGAAAGCGCCGGTCCGGCTGGACGATGGCGCGCCGGTCGCCACGTCCTTCCCGGTGTTCGAGCCGCTGATGGCCGCGCTGGGCGCGGATATTCGGCGCAGCTAAGGGGAGGGCGCAGCATGAGTTTCACCATCGCCATCGACGGGCCGGCCGCCGCCGGCAAGGGCACGATTTCCAAGGCCGTGGCCGCGCATTACGGCATGGCACATCTCGATACCGGGCTGCTCTATCGCGCCGTGGGCGCGAAGGTGGCCGCGGGGGCCGACCCGCTCGAAGCGGCCCAGTCCCTGACCGCCGCCGATCTCGAAGGGGATCTGCGCACCCCCGCCGTGGCGCAGGCGGCCAGCCGCGTCGCCGTCATCGCCGAAGTGCGCGCCGCGCTTGTCGATTTCCAGCGCGCCTTTGCCACGCGGGCGGGCGGCGCGGTTCTGGACGGGCGCGACATTGGCACGGTAATTTGCCCCGATGCGCCCGCCAAGCTGTTCGTCACCGCCAGCCCTGAGGTGCGCGCCGAGCGCCGCTACCGCGAACTTGCAGGCAACGGCCATGAGACCACCTTCGCGCAGGTGCTGGCCGATGTGAAAGAGCGCGACGCGCGCGACAGCGCCCGCGCCACCGCGCCGCTCAGGCCCGCCGATGACGCGGTGGTGATCGACACCAGCCGCCTTTCGATCGAAGATGCCATCGCCGCCGCAATCGAAGCGATCGACGCCCGCCGTTCCACCTGAAGCCGCGCCACCTGACGCCATCCGATAAGGAGACCCGAGATGAAAACCCGCCGCCTTGGCCAGAACGGCCCCGAGATTTTCGCGCTGGGCTACGGCGCGATGAGCTTTTCCAACTTCTACGGCGACACCACGGTTGAGCAGAGCCACGCCATCCTCGATGCCTGCCGCGACCTGGGCGTGACCCATCTCGATACCTCGAATGTCTATGGCATGGGCGGCTCGGAAGAGGCGATCGGCAGCTATCTCGCCGCCAACCCGAAGGCAAAGGATGATTTCGTCATCGCCACCAAAGCGGCGATCACCCGCGACGCGGATGGCACCCGCTGCTTTCGCAACGACCGCGCGCATCTGGAAGCGGAACTGGACAAGAGCCTTGCCCGCATGGGCGTCGATCATGTCGCGCTGTTCTACGTCCACCGTCGCCAGTCTGACATGCAGATCGAAGAGGTGACCGAAGGCCTGATGCAACTGGTCCAGAGCGGCAAGATCGGCGCGTTCGGTTTTTCCGAAATCGCGCCAAGCAGCTTGCGCCGCGCCGCCTCGGTTGGCCCCGTCGCCGCCGTGCAATCGGAATACTCGCTTCAGACCCGCGCGCCGGAACTGGGCCTCGTGCAGGCCTGCGAAGAGCTTGGCACGGCGCTGGTCGCCTTTTCGCCGGTGGGGCGCTCGTTCCTGACCGATCATCCGCTGCCCTATGCGGCGGCGTGCGAATTGGCGTTTCTATCGGTCAACCCACGCTTCATGGCGCCCAATTACGCGGCCAACATGGCGATCACCGACCGCTTCCGCGACCTTGCCCGCGACATGGGCGAACCGGCGGCAGCGCTGGCCATCGCGTGGCTTCTGGCACAGGGCGATCACGTGATCCCGATCCCCGGCACCCGCTCGGTCGATCATTTCAAGGAATGCGTGCGCGGGGCCGAAATCGACCTCTCGCTCGAGGATATCGCGCGGATCGAACAGGTGCTGCCGGTCGGCTGGTGCCACGGCGACCGCTACAGCGAAGGCCAATGGCAGGGGCCGGAACGGTTCAGCTAAACCGCCAACGCCCGGGCAAATAGATCGGGCCGCGGCTTTCGCTGCGGCCCGATGGCGTTGATCAGGCCTGCTCGGCCTCTTTCACCTGTTCACGCAGAACCCGGCGCAGGATCTTGCCGCTGGCGGCCTTGGGAATCTCGTCCACGATCCGCAGCAGCCGCACCTGCTTGTAATGCGACAGCGTGCCTTCCAGATGCGCCTGCAATTCTTCGAGCGTCGGCGCTTCGCCCGCGCCCACGACAAAGGCCATCGGCAATTCGCCGGCCTCGGCGTCGGGCACGCCGATTACGCCGACGTCGGCCACCTTGGGATGGGTGATCAGCGCCGCCTCAACCTCGGCTGGCGGCACTTGGAAGCCCTTGTATTTGATCAACTCCTTCAACCGGTCGGTCACGTACATGAAACCGTCCTCGTCAAAGCGCACCACGTCCCCGGTGCGCAGCCAGCCGTCGGCGTCGAGCGTTTCCGCGGTGGCCTTGGGGTTGTTCCAGTAGCCCTTCATCACCTGTGGCCCACGCACCCACAATTCGCCCTCGGCGCCCGGCTCCACGTCCTTGCCCGTGGCCGGATCGACCACCCGGCATTCGGTGTTGGGCACCGTCAGGCCCGACGCCCCGGCGCGCGCTTCGCTGGCGGGGGTCGAATGGCTGACCGGGCTCAATTCGGTCATGCCATAGCCTTGGGTCGAGGGGCAGCCCAGCCGCCGCTCGACCGTGTCGGTCACATCGCCTCCAAGCGGCGCCGCGCCCGAGTTCACCTGCTCGACACAGGACAGGTCGTAGTTGTCCACGATCGGATGCTTGGCCAGCGCGATCATCACCGGCGGCACGACATACATCCGCCGCGTGCGATAGCGCGACGACAGGTCCAGAAACATCTCGAGGTCAAACCGCGGCATGGTGATCAGCGCGCCCCCCGCCGCCAGCGCCATGTTCAACAGGCATTCCAGCCCATAGATGTGAAAGAACGGCAGGAAGGCCACCGTCGCCTCGCCGGGTTGGATATCGACCATGCCCAGCGTCTGATCGACGTTCGAGGACAGGTTCCAATGCGTCAGCATCACCCCCTTGGGCAGGCCCGTCGTGCCGCTGGAATAGGGCAGGGCCAGAACGTGGTTGCGAATATCGATTGGCGTCTGCGCCTCCTGCTCGGCCCCCATCAGGTCCGCCAGCGTGAGGATATCATCGGCGCCCTCGGGGCGCGCGCCGATCACCGCGATCTCGCGCACCTCGGTGCCCTCGGACGCTTCGCGCGCCATGGCAAGGAACTGCGGAATGGTGATCAGAAGCGTCGCGCCCGAATCCTTCAACTGGTGGCGCAACTCGCTCGCCGTGTAGGTCGGGTTGACCAGCGTCACCGTGCCGCCCGCATAAGCGACGCCATGAAACACCGTCGCGAATTCCGGCAGGTTCGGGGACATCAGCGCAATCATCGCGCCCTTGCCCGTGCCGCGCGCGTTCAACCCGCCTGCCAGTGACCTCACCCCCCGGCGAAACGCCTCCACGCTCACTTCACGCCCCGTCGGCCCGTCGATCAGCATGACCCGGTTCGGATCGTCGCCCAGGCCTTCGAACAGCCGGTCGGTGATCGAGATTTCACGCAATGCCACCTCGGGGTAGCGACTCGTAATAATGTTCATGTTCACGTCCTCCCTGACGCAACGCTATTGCGCGCCGGGCAATCCTGCCAAGAAATACGCCCCGTCATTTCACTGGGCTCACGGCGTCGATAAGAGGGAAACCGCCGATGGCGGGGCGTTGGGGGATCACGCGCGGGGCGGTCCTGCCTGTTTGGGCAAACAAACCGTCTATTATGAATGTTGAAATGTGAACCGGGGGTAGGGGTGCCGCCCACCCCGTCAACACCTGCCCGAAACCGGGGGTGTGTGCGTCTGCCCGACGTGATCCATACGGAAGGCAGACGCTTTGCATACGCCGATTTTTGACGCGCGGGGCCGTTAACCCTTGGCGATTCGGTCGCGTAGAACCCGGCGCAGGATCTTGCCGCTGGCGGATTTCGGGATCTCGTCCACCACTTCAAGGATGCGCACCTGCTTGTAATGCGCCAGGCGGCTTTCAAGGTAATCCGACACGCTTTCCAGCGTCGGCGTGACACCGGGCGCGCCGACGACAAAGGCCATCGGCAATTCGCCCGCGTCCTCGTCTGGGATGCCGATCACTGCGGCGTCGATGATCTCGGGATGGGTGACGAGTTCCGCCTCCACCTCGGCCGGGGCGACCTGGAACCCTTTGTATTTAATGAGTTCTTTCAGGCGGTCGGTGATGAACAGGTAGCCGTCCTCATCAAAATGGCCGATGTCACCGGTGCGCAGCCAGCCGCCCTCGACGATGGTTTCCTCGGTGGCCTTTTCGTTGTTGAGATAGCCTTTCATCACCTGCGGCCCGCGCACCCAAAGCTCCCCATCTTGGCCGGTGGGCAGGTCTTTCAGCGTCTCGGGATCGACGATCCGGCACTCGGTGTTCGAAATCGTCACGCCCGAGGCGCCCGGCTTGCCGTGGCCTTCCGGTGTCACATGGCTCACCGGGGAAAGCTCTGTCATTCCATAGCCTTGCGTGGCACTCGTGCCGACGCGCCGGCCCATCTCCTCGCCCAGATCGGCCCCCAGCGGCGCGGCGGCCGAGTTGATCTGGCGGA
This sequence comes from Rhodalgimonas zhirmunskyi, assembly GCA_030848925.1. Classification (GTDB taxonomy): domain Bacteria; phylum Pseudomonadota; class Alphaproteobacteria; order Rhodobacterales; family Rhodobacteraceae; genus Rhodalgimonas; species Rhodalgimonas zhirmunskyi. The sequence goes on along the minus strand of JANFFA010000003.1, from coordinate 9,060 downwards.
CATGGCTCAGGTCGAACTTGTCCACCAGCGGATGCTTGGCAAGGGCCAGCGCGACCGGCGGTACGATCCAAAGCCGCGGGGTTTTCCACTCGCTGACCAGCTTCAGGAACATCTCGAGATCGAAGCGCGGCATCGTGATCAATCCGCCCCCCGCCGCGATGTAGATATTCATAAGAACTTCAAGGCCATAGATGTGAAAGAACGGCAGGAAGGCGACGGTCATCTCGCCCTTTACCACCGCCGCAGGCTCTAGCGATTGGTCGATGTTCACGACAAGGTTGCGATGGGTCAGCATCACCCCCTTGGGCAGGCCCGTCGTGCCGCTTGAATAGGGCAGGGCGACGACATGCTCTTCCACGTCCACCGGCACCTGTTCGGCCAGCGGCGTGCCGACCAGATCGGTCAGCGGCGTGGTCCCCTCGGGGGCATCGCCGATCACCACGATCTCCTTGGCCCCGGTGCCTTTCGCGGCCTCCTTGGCGAGATCGGCGAACATGTTGATCGTAATCAACATTTCCGCGCCCGAGTCCTCCAGCTGGTGGTTGACCTCATGCGCGGTATAGGTCGGGTTGATGGTGGTGATACAGGCCCCGGCCCATGCGATCGCGTGGAATACGGTGGCGTATTCGGGGATGTTCGGCGCCATCAGCGCGACGACCTTGCCCGGCCCGATCCCGCGCGCCTTGAGCCCGCCTGCGATGGCCTTGACCCCGCCGATGAACTCGGCCCCCGTCACCTTGCGGCCAGTGGGTCCATCGACAAGGATCACCGCGGCCGGATCAATCCCTTCGATAACGCGTTGCGTGACGGTCTTGTCGCTGATTGCGACATCCGGAAAAGTGCTTTTGTAGATTGTCATGAATAGTCCTCCCAAGGAGTGTTCTACACATGTGGTGGCGTTTTCCAAATGTTTTGAAATGTGACTTTGCGTTTCGAAACTGTGGCTTGCACCCCTGCACGCCGCTTGGGCCAGCCAAGCCGCCGACCCGATCCCGACAGCGAAACGTAAACAAAAAGGGGCGGATTTCTCCGCCCCAGTTTGGATGACTGGAAAGTCGGTCGCGTAGCCGGGCTTAGAACCCAAGCACCAGCGACAGGCCCACCTTGCTATCAGTTTCGATCGCGCGGCTATCGTCATAGTCGGTGCGATAGCTGAACCGCGTCGAAAGCCGCTCGTTCAGTTTGACGTTCAGGCCAAGATCGTTGGTCGCAATCGTCACGTTGTTCGCCAGCAAAACATCGGTGTCGTTGGTCAGCGAAAGCGTGTCGGTGAAGGCGTGATAGAAGCGCGACGAAACGATACCTGCGCCACGGCTATCCGAGGCTCCGAGGTTGGTCTCGGTATAGAGCACGCCGGGGCCTGCCTGAAGGCGCCAAGTCGTCTGCTTGTTGTTGATCACGCGCACACCCGGACCCACACCGAGGAAGCCCTCGTGCTCGGTGCCGCCGACGCCATCATACTGATAGCGGCCAAGGCCGAACACATAGAACGTTTCGGTGAAGTAACGGTTGGCTTCATAGGTGGCGAAGAAATCCTCGCTCGAAACGACACCGTTTTCGCGGCCATATTCAGCGGCGACGCCGAACAGGTGGGTCCACGAGCCGACGCCATAGGTCAGGCGTGCGCCAAGGGCTGCTTCACGTGTGTTGGTGTTGCCATCGGTCGACGATGTCGAGAAGGCAAGCGAACCGCGCCAGCCTTGCGGAACGCCCAGCGGGCCGAAACGCTCGGCATCGGTGCCAAGATCCATGTCGTCTTTGACATCGGTCTGGATGTCATCGATCCGGTCGTTCAGGTCTTTGATACCGGTCACAGTGCTTTGTGCCAGAACCGGGCTAGCCAGCGTCATGGCAAGAACAGAAGCGACGGCAATATTCGAAAGTTTGATCATAAGAAGATCCTTTCCCAGGTTTTTTCCGACCAGAGTGGCCGAAAGAGCATCTCTGCTTGGGACTGATCTAAAGCCGATACATACAGGAGTGAAATTGATATTATTGGGGGTTAAGCCCAGTTATGCTCATGTTAAATGTCGGAAATTTCCGGCTTGAGCACTGCGATTTCATCCTCGCCGCTGAGTTCGGCAAGTTTATCAAGGGTTTCTGTCTGAACATCTTCGATAAGGGCGACGACCTCTTCGATGGCCTGTTCGGCGGCGGCCCGCACGATCGGGTCGACGTCGTCGCGCCAGATCTGCCAAATTGGATAGGGGAAGCGTGGCGCATTTGACACAAGGTGAAGCCTGCCGGCATCAAGGTGGGGCTGGACGTGGCGTACGGGCAGGTAAGCGGCGGCGCGACGGTTCACGATATACTCGGCGCTCAATGCCCCAAGTGCCATCGTCAGGCCGGTATTGTGCAACTCTGGCAGGCCCAGAGCGTGTGCTCGCACGAATTCGGGGCCCCAATCGACAAAGATGTAGCGCCCCTCCATCGCCAGTGTCGGGTTCTCCCATGAGGCGACAAGGACCAATTCTTCCTGCATGACCTGGCTGGCCTCCAGCCCCGGGCGCAGATACGGCGTGTAGGTCAGGGCACATTGGATCGCGCCGCGGCCCAGCATCTGGGTCAGCCGGTCGGGCATACCCATTTCGGCGCGTATGCTCAGGTTGGGGGCCAGCTTCTGTATCTGATCGATCCAGCGAAACCCCAGCCGCGGCCACAGCGAATACTGCGCGCCGATCGTCAGCGCCCGTTTGAACCCGTCGGGAATGGCGACCTGCTGGCGCGCTTCTTCCCAGAGGGTCAGAAGCGAGATGGCGTAATGCTGGAACTCCATGCCCGCGGTGGTCAGTTCCGCCCCGGCCCGTGAGCGCGTGAAAAGGGGCTGGCCAAGTTCCTCTTCCAATCTTTGAATCCGCAAGGAGACTGCCGATTGCGAAACGAACAGCCGTTCCGAGGCGGCCACGAAGGAGCCGGTGCTGGCCACATCAAGGAATGTTTTGATCAGGGAAATATCCATCATCGGAAAATGCGCGCCGTTCCGCGCCGGGGCAAGCCTTAAACGCTTGCCCCTGAGCGATGATGCGTCTATAGAGCGCGCGTCGACAAGGGCGAAAATGCCTGCAAACCCAAGAGATCGAGCAGGGTCGGATCATCCGGCCCTCTTTGTGTTTGCAGCGAATTTCGGTTTTCGCTTCTGACCAACGAAACCTCAAGACCGGCGGAGACAACCGCACGGCCCGCAAAAATGACTGTAAAGGATTGAAACGCCACATGGCTAACGAAACAAGCATGGAGGAATTCGAAGCCCTCCTTAACGAAAGCTTCGAAATGGACACGCCCGATGAGGGGTCTGTTGTCAAAGGCAAGGTCATCGCTATCGAAGCAGGCCAAGCCATCATCGACGTAGGCTACAAGATGGAAGGCCGCGTCGATCTTAAAGAATTCGCAAATCCCGGTGAAGCTCCCGAAATCGCCGTTGGCGATGAGGTCGAGGTGTTCCTGCGTTCGGCAGAAAACGCCCGTGGCGAAGCCGTGATTTCCCGCGAGATGGCCCGCCGCGAAGAGGCATGGGACCGTCTTGAAAAAGCTTACGCAGACGATGCTCGCGTCGAAGGCGCGATCTTCGGCCGCGTCAAAGGTGGCTTCACTGTCGATCTCGGCGGTGCGGTGGCCTTCCTGCCCGGCAGCCAGGTCGATGTGCGCCCCGTGCGCGACGCAGGCCCGCTCATGGGTCTCAAGCAGCCGTTCCAGATCCTCAAGATGGACCGTCGTCGTGGCAACATCGTTGTGTCGCGTCGTGCGATCCTCGAAGAGAGCCGCGCCGAACAGCGTGCCGAAGTCATCGCCAACCTCACCGAAGGCCAGACGGTCGACGGCGTGGTCAAGAACATCACCGAATACGGTGCGTTCGTTGACCTTGGCGGCGTAGACGGTCTGCTGCACGTCACCGATATGGCATGGCGTCGTGTGAACCATCCGTCCGAGATCCTGTCGATCGGTGAAACCGTCAAGGTTCAGGTCATCAAGATCAACAAGGACACCCACCGTATCAGCCTCGGCATGAAGCAGCTGCAGGATGATCCGTGGGATCTGGTTGGCGCGAAATACCCGCTGGGCACCGTCCACAAGGGCCGCGTCACCAACATCACCGATTACGGCGCATTCGTCGAATTGGAGCCGGGCGTCGAAGGCCTTGTCCACGTGTCGGAAATGTCGTGGACCAAGAAGAACGTGCATCCCGGCAAGATCGTTTCGACCAGCCAGGAAGTCGACGTCATGGTTCTCGAAATCGACGCTGCCAAGCGCCGTGTTTCGCTGGGCCTCAAGCAGACCCAGCGCAACCCGTGGGAAGTCTTCTCCGAGACCCACCCCGAGGGCACGCAGGTCGAAGGCGAAGTCAAGAACATCACCGAATTCGGTCTGTTCATCGGCCTCGACGGCGACATCGACGGCATGGTTCACCTTTCGGACCTCAGCTGGGACGAGCGCGGCGAAGACGCGATCCAGAACTACCGCAAGGGCGATGTCGTTCAAGCGGTCGTGTCGGAAGTCGACGTCGAGAAAGAGCGTATCTCGCTCTCGATCAAGGCGCTGGGCGGTGACAAGTTCGCCGAAGCCGTGGGCGGCGTGAAGCGCGGCTCGATCATCACCGTGACCGTGACCTCGATCGAGGATGGCGGCATCGAGGTGGAATACGAAGGCATGAAGAGCTTCATCCGTCGTTCCGACCTCAGCCGTGACCGTGCCGAACAGCGCCCCGAGCGTTTCTCGGTTGGTGACCACGTCGATGTGCGCGTGACCAATGTCGACGGCAAGACCCGCCGCCTTGGCCTCTCGATCAAGGCGCGTGAAATCGCCGAAGAGAAAGAAGCCGTGGAACAGTATGGCAGCTCGGATTCGGGCGCTTCGCTCGGCGACATCCTTGGTGCCGCGCTGAAGTCGGACGACGAGTAATCGTCGCCTGACAAGGCCGAAGTTATTGACCCCCGCTGCCGCAAGGTGGCGGGGGTTTTTCGTGTGTTGCCGGGGAAGGGGTGTCGCTGACGACAGGCCCCTAAACGGGCGCGAATCAAGCGCGTTGCGCTGCGCTGCGGCATCCTGTCCCGGCTGCGTTGGACTGACAAAGCCTTGCTATACCGGGCAAAAATCTGCCGTTCTGCGCGCAAGTAGGTCTGCCTCTGCTGGCTTTAGTCGGCGTTTATGGTTTGTAGAGCTTGCAAAACTTTCTATAGTCGCGTTGTTGTGTATTACCGCATAGTTGACCCGGGGGAGAGTGATCCGATGATCCGATCGGAATTGATCCAGAAGATTGCAGACGAAAATCCGCACCTCTATCAAAGAGATGTAGAGCGGATCGTGAATACCATATTCGAAGAGATCACCGAGGCGATGGCCGAAGGGCACCGCGTCGAACTGCGTGGTTTCGGGGCATTTTCGGTCAAGAAGCGCGACGCGCGCGTCGGTCGCAATCCGCGCACCGGCGACGCGGTGCAGGTCGAGGAAAAGCATGTGCCGTTCTTCAAGACCGGCAAACTGCTGCGTGACCGCCTGAACGGGAACTGATCCATGCGCTACATCCGTTATGCCTTCCTCGGCGCCTTGGCCGTTGTTCTGATCGCCGTGGCACTGGCAAATCGCGCGCCTGTCACGTTGCAATTGCTGCCAACCGACATGGCGGCACTGACCGGGCTTTCATGGTCGATCGAACTGCCACTTTTTCTGGTGATCTTTGCCGCGATCCTGGCCGGATTGCTGATCGGTTTCGTCTGGGAATGGTTGCGCGAGCACAAGCATCGCGCGCAGGTCGCCCGCAAGGAAGGCGAGGTGCGCCAACTCAAGCGTGAGGTCAAAAAGCTCAAGACCTCGGAAAAAGCCGGCGAGAAGGACGACGTTCTGGCGCTGCTCGACTGAGTTCAGGGATATGCGATTTGCGAAGGGGTGGTTTTCAAGCCGCCCCTTTTTGCGTAAGCGGGTTTCATGAAAGTCAGGACTAAAATCTGCGGGCTGACCCGCCGCGAGGATGTGACCGCCTGTGCCGAGGCCGGGGTGGTTTACATCGGGTTGAATTTCTTTGCCAAAAGCCCGCGATACGTGACCCCGGCGCAAGCCCGGATGCTGGCGTTGGAGGCCCCCGTGGGGCTTGCGAAAGTCGGCCTCGTGGTGGATGCCGATGATGCAACGCTTGATGCGATACTGGATGAAGTGCCGCTCGACATGCTTCAGCTACATGGGCACGAAAGCGTTGAGCGTGTGCGTTGGGTACGCGCACGTTACGGCCTGCCGGTGATGAAAGCGGTCGGGGTATCAGAGGCGGCTGACCTTGATGCGCTGGCGCGTTACGCAGCGGTGGCCGATCAGATCCTGGTCGACGCCAAGCCGCCCAAAGGCGCGATCCTGCCTGGAGGCAATGGCGTGCCGTTCGACTGGACGCTGCTCGATGGGCGCGAGTGGGCCACGCCGTGGATGCTTGCCGGGGGTCTCACACCGCAGAATGTCACCGAAGCGATCAAGCGAACGGGTGCGGTGCAGGTTGATACAGCTTCGGGCGTGGAAACCGCGCCGGGGGTCAAGGATGCGGATCTGATCCGGGCCTTTGTCGAGGCTGCAGAGCGCAATTGAACCGCGTAGGTCAGGCGTGCCATGAAAAGGCCGCCCGATTTATCGGAGTTGATCCCCGCAGATTGGGGCGATTCCACGCTGGGCGATCTGATATTCGGGCGCTTGGCCGAAGCCAAATCGATTTCCGGCTGGAAAAGCGCGGCTGGCCCGCGTAATCAGGGCGGCGACGACGCGCAAGAGGTGACGCCATGGCCGACGATCTTTTCAACTCTTTCATGAACGGACCTGATGAAAAGGGCCGGTTCGGCAATTACGGTGGGCGGTTCGTGAGCGAGACGCTTATGCCGCTGATCCTCGAACTTGAGGCGGAATATGACCGCGCCAAGGATGATCCGGCCTTCTGGGCCGAGATGAATGACCTTTGGGCGAATTACGTTGGGCGCCCCAGCCCGCTTTACCACGCCGAACGACTGACCGAGCATCTGGGTGGGGCCAAGATTTATCTCAAGCGGGATGAGTTGAACCACACGGGCGCGCACAAGATCAACAACGTGCTGGGCCAGATCCTGTTGGCCCGCCGGATGGGCAAGAAACGTATCATCGCTGAAACGGGCGCCGGGCAACACGGCGTTGCTACGGCAACGGTCTGTGCCAAGTTCGGTTTGAAATGCGTGGTCTACATGGGCGCGCACGACGTGCGTCGACAAGCGCCCAACGTGTTCCGCATGCGCCTTTTGGGTGCCGAGGTGATCCCGGTGACAAGCGGGCGCGGCACGTTGAAGGACGCGATGAACGATGCGCTACGCGACTGGGTGACCAATGTGCGTGATACGTTCTATTGCATCGGCACGGTTGCCGGGCCGCATCCCTATCCAGCGATGGTGCGTGATTTCCAATCGATCATCGGCAAGGAAGTGCGCTGGCAATTGGCCGAACAGGAAGGCGAAGGCCGCCTTCCCGATACGGTGATCGCGGCCATTGGCGGTGGATCGAACGCGATGGGCCTGTTTTACCCGTTCCTCGACGATCCATCTGTAGGGATCATCGGTGTGGAAGCGGGCGGCAAGGGCGTGGATGACAAGATGGAGCACTGCGCCTCGCTCACAGGGGGGCGGCCGGGCGTACTGCATGGCAACCGGACCTATCTGCTTCAGGATGACGACGGGCAGATCCTAGAAGGGTTTTCGATTTCGGCCGGGCTGGATTATCCCGGCATCGGGCCGGAGCACAGCTGGCTGCATGACACGGGCCGGGCCGAGTATGTCTCGATCACCGACAAGGAGGCGCTGGAAGCGTTTCAGCTGTCTTGCTCCACCGAAGGGATCATTCCCGCGTTGGAGCCCAGCCATGCCCTTGCGCATGTCATGAAGATCGCGCCCAAGCTGCCACCCGAGCACATCATCGTCATGAACATGTGCGGGCGCGGGGACAAGGATGTGCAGACCGTGGCGCGTTACCTTGGCTTCGACATGTCCGATACCGAGGGTCGCGAGACCGACTGAGGTCGCCTAGCAAGGAAGCAGGAGGACCGGGGCGCTGCCCCGGACCCCGGAGTATTTTAAGAAAAGAGAAAAGGCGCGGGTTGCTCTGATTTCGCGGGCGGCCTTTGGGGATGCAGCCGGTTCCGACACAGGTCTTGAGGCTGAATATATTATCAGCCGCTGACTGTGCTGAGCGTTGAAGGGGCCGTCGACTGTGCCTTTTCCTTAATGCGCCCGGGCAGTTCATCCTGAATGAGATCGTCGATGAACAAGCTGAGGAGCTGGGGCCGGCCACTGACGCCGGCCTTGCGGTAGATCGCGTTGCTCTGGGCCTTGACGGTCCCAGCAGAGGTGCCCCGCAACTCGGCGATTTCATTCACGGTCAGCCCCTTGAGCGAGAACAGCGCGACGTCGCTTTCCGCCGGGGTCAGATCCCATTGTTTGAAATGCTCTGCCATGACATCCATGAAAGCATTGGAGGCATCCTTGAGCTTGCGCTCGGTTTCCTGCGCCTTGCGCATACTATTGCGCAGCGCGCTCCAGCCGAGGACCGTACCGAGCACCATTCCGGTGGCGACAAAGAGCCTCAAAGCGATTTCGATCGGAGCTGTTATCTCGCTGGCCTCCTTGAGAAACAGTTCTCTGAACGTTCCGGCAAGAAAAATTCCGACGCACATCGCCTGAATATAGAATACGATACGGAGCCGCCTCGGCGTCAGACAATCCAAACCACTCATCCCGATATTTTTGCTTGGGCGCGACGATCAAAGCCGCATGCGCCAGGACATAAAATCTAGTCTTGAACAGTCGGAATGCAAAGGGGGGATTACGGCTTTGTGACCGCTGAAAAACTAAAAATCGCCCGGCCTGAAGGCCGGACGATTTGCGATAGAGGTGTTCGGTGTCGGCGAAGTGGGGTTTCACGCTTCACCTGTAGGCACCCGACCGGCCTCAGCGGCCTCAGCGGCCTTGGAAGGTCGTGCCAGTGGTGGCGGTGTTGGTGTCATAGACGGTGACCGGCGCGATGACTGTGCGACCGAATTCGTCGATCTCTTGGGTTTTGACCGCGCGGTTGGAC
>JANFFA010000039.1 GCA_030848925.1 Rhodalgimonas zhirmunskyi | reverse complement strand
GAGGACACGGCGGTTGCGGGCAACCTTCTTGGCAATGACAGCGATATTGATGGCGACCCGCTGGAGGTGACGCAGGTTCTGGTCGATGTGGACGGCGATGGTGTTGCGGATGTTCTTGCGCTTGGCACGCCGACGGCGCTGAGCGATGCGTCTGGCGCTCTGATCGGGACGCTGACGGTTGGATCGGATGGCAGCTACGTGTTCACGCCTGCGCCGAACTACGCCGGTCCTGTGCCTGTTGCGAGCTACACGATCAGCGACGGGGCGGGGGGCACGGCGAGTTCGACGCTGGAGATCGCGATCACGCCGGTGGACGACACGCTTGCGATCACCGGCCTGACGGATGGCCCGGTTGCGGGCACGGATGGCACGGTTGACGAGGGCGCGCTGGCGGATGGCACGGATCCGACCTCGCCGGACGAGTCTGTGGCGGGCAGCTTCACGGTGTCGGTTGCGGATGGTGTTGCGGCGCTCGAGGTGAACGGCACGGTGCT
>JANFFA010000038.1 GCA_030848925.1 Rhodalgimonas zhirmunskyi | reverse complement strand
TATCTCAGGCCGAACGGCGTCGCGGTCAGGGCAGACGACGGGATCGTCTGTTTCAGCACGCCATTCACGAAAACCCGCACCTCTGCGACGTCTGCGGCGGTGATCCCGCCCCCGGTGATCGCGGCGCTGAGCGCGCCGGGGTCGGCCACGGGCGTTGCCGAGTTGTTGTCGATGCCGTCATCCAGCAGGTCGAGCGATTGCTCGCTGGCCCCGGTGCCGATCGGGAAGGCCTGGATCTCGGCATTGATCCCGGCCGGATCGATCAGCGTCGTGACTTCGTCAGCATAGTTGGTGGTGCTGGATGGCACGCCGTCGGACAGGAAGAAGACATAGTTGCTGCCCCCGGCTGGCCGGCTGTTGAAGAAGGTGATGGCCTCTTGCAGCGGCGGTTCGAAATTGGTCCCGCCCAGATCGTCAAGATTGCGCAGCGCCTCTTCCAGATCGAGAATGCCGTTGTTGTTGGTGTCGGCATTGGCCTGCATCGTGATGGATTGCTGCAAGCTGTCGTCA
>JANFFA010000037.1 GCA_030848925.1 Rhodalgimonas zhirmunskyi | reverse complement strand
ACGACCTGATGTACATGCGTTCGGGTGACGGAAGCGATCACTACGATGGCGGCACCGGCAACGATACGGTCGACTTCACCAACACCTTTCTCGCCACCTTTGTCGACCTGCTCAACGAGACCTGGAGTTTTATCAGCACCCTCGGCGGCCATGACATGATCGATGTCGAGAACATCACCACCTTTGATGGCAACGACACGGTCATCGGGTCTGCGGCGGATAACGATATCTATACCGAAGGCGGCAACGACTCGGTCGATGGCGGTGCCGGTGATGACAAGATTTCGGGCGGCGGTGGCGATGATACCATCCTTGGTGGTGACGGCAGCGATACACTCGGTGGCGGCACGGACAACGACCTGATCGACGGTGGCGCCTGGGCTGACACGATCAATGGCGGCAGCGGCAACGACACCCTCCTTGGTGGCGGCGGCGGCGATCAGATCGATGGCGGTTATGGCAATGACTCGATCAACGGCGGCGGCGGTGACGACTTCATCGACGGTGGTGAATGGGCCGATACGCTTAAGG
>JANFFA010000036.1 GCA_030848925.1 Rhodalgimonas zhirmunskyi | reverse complement strand
GTGGCTTGCGCAGACGGAAATAGTCTCGGCTGAGCGTCAGCACCGAATTCGACAGCACGGCCCGATAAAGCCATTCGCTCAGCGTGACCGTCACGTTGATCATCCGCCCGCCCCGCGACCGCCGGACAATTTCCCAGCTTTCAATAAGTCCAAACCCACTGGTCGTTTCGATCCCATCGGTCGCCATGTTGGTGGTGATCCGCGTGCCAGCCAGCCGCTCGAACCCCTCCCGCAGGCGGGTATAGCTGTCTCCGCCGGTGTCGCGATTGGTCGCCACCAACAGATCATGCGCCTTGATCTTCAACGTCCGGCTCACCTTCCGCCCTGCGTTAAGCGCTGCCATCAGCTGACTGATGCAGTAGATCAGGATATCCTTGTCATAGATTGTCGCCCGCCCCTTGACCGAGGGCGTCACATCGACGGTGATCCCGTTGTGCTCGTAACTCAGCACCCGACGGTCCGGGCGCGTGCTGAGCGAAAAGATCGGGTGCTCCATGCTCCCCAGATCATCCTTGGGGCTGGCTCCGAAAATATCACAGATAA
>JANFFA010000035.1 GCA_030848925.1 Rhodalgimonas zhirmunskyi | reverse complement strand
TCCTGTCATAATCGATTTTCATTGGTCAGAAGGCTCCTCGCCGGTCTTTGTCAGTGCTCAGCTTTTCCTGTGCTCAGCTTTTCCAGTTTTCAGGAACCCGGCCGAGAAGCGGCTCGACCTCGCCTGCGACATGGGCAACCCGCGCGTGAAAGGCCGATTGCAATGTCTCGGACATCGGGCGCTTTTCGGCGCCCTTGGTTTTTCTCCTGTCGATCTCGGTCAGCACGGCAGGATGAAACTCGACTCCGATGAAATCGAGAATACCGCGCAGGAAAAGTTCAGGGTCGTTGACCATGTCTTCGAAGAACAAACACAACGTGTTCTCTTCGCCAAAGGCTGCCCGGGCATCACGGATCAGGCGGGCATACTCGACCCGGTCCGTCACCGTCTTCGAGCCGAGCCACTTCAGAGCCGCAGCGTCGGTTTCCAGCATGTCAGGAAAATGCCGGTAGGCGTGGTTGTAATTTGATACGAGCCGAGCATAGGGCGCGCGCATCATGATCAAAACACGGGTACCCGGGATCATAGCGGCGATTTGCTTGAGCTGATCGA
>JANFFA010000034.1 GCA_030848925.1 Rhodalgimonas zhirmunskyi | reverse complement strand
CCAGTCCAGACGATGCATCACACGGGCGATGTGCCGCTGAATCTTGCGGGCGTCTGACGAGTCTTGCTCAGGGCTGGTGGCGTCGGTCATGTCTCTATCCTTTTGAAGGTAATGCGGCATCAACTTCCCGAATCCGTAGAGCAGGACCGGGGAGCACGCAACACACACTTTTCCGATTGCGCGCCTTAGGCAGACTTCATCAGGCCAGTGCCTTCAGGACGGTGTTTTCAGGCCAGCGCTTTCAGGCCAGTGTTTTCAGGCCAGTATGTCCTGATGCAGCCCGATTGCCTCTTCAAGATCCTCGAAATAGGTCAGCCGCCCCTGATCCAGCACCACCCCGGCATCGCAGAACTGGCGCACCTGGCCCATGTCGTGGGTTACCATGATCGCATCGCTGGTCTTCATGCGCTGTCGGAACACCGCCCGGCTTTTGCGTTTGAAGCGGGCATCGCCAACCGCGGTCACCTCGTCCACCAGATAGGTATCGAAATGGATGCCCATGGAGGCCCCGAACGCGAGCCGCGCCTGCATCCCCGAGGAATAGTGGCGCAC
>JANFFA010000033.1 GCA_030848925.1 Rhodalgimonas zhirmunskyi | reverse complement strand
GAAGCTTCTGATCTTTGGCAAAACCGGGCAAGTGGCGCGCGAGCTTCGTCGGCTGGAAGGGCCGGACCTGACGATCACGGCGCTTGGCCGCGAGGAGGCGGACCTGAGCGATCCTGCGGCCTGCGCCGCGCAAATCGAACAGACCGATGCCGATGCCATCATCAACGCCGCGGCCTGGACTGCGGTGGATCAGGCCGAAGAGCACGAAGCGCTGGCCACCCGCATAAACGGCGCGGCCCCCGGCGCCATGGCCCGCGCGGCCGCAAAACGCGCCCTGCCCTTTTTGCATATCTCGACCGACTATGTTTTCGCCGGAGACGGCACGGCCCCGCATCGGCCAGACGATCCCCCCGCCCCGTGCAATGCCTATGGCCGCTCGAAGCTGGCCGGGGAACAGGCGATCCGCGCGGCGGCAGGGCAAGCCGCGATCCTGCGCACCTCGTGGGTGTTTTCCGCGCATGGGAGCAATTTCGTGAAAACCATGCTGCGCCTGTCCGAAACGCGCGATGCGCTCAGCGTGGTCGCGGATCAGATTGGCGGGCCAACCCCGGCCAGAGGCA
>JANFFA010000032.1 GCA_030848925.1 Rhodalgimonas zhirmunskyi | reverse complement strand
CGAGCGCCCCCTCAAGCAGGGTCAGGATCTGGCTCATATTGCCGCCACCGCCAAGGTTCGCCCCTGCGATCACATGCGCATGGAGCGCCTCGAACCCGGCAAAATCCTCGTAATCCGCCGCCGTCACACCGGGGGTCGTGTCCAGCACCAGGAAGGCAATGTTGCGCAGGATGCGGCCATAGACCGGGCTGCGCCGGCTGGCCGCTTCGAACCCCGCAAGCAGGGCCCGCACATCTTCGCCGCGCCCAAAGGTGCGCAGCACGACGATCATCCGCCCCCCGGCATCCCGCGGCGCGGTCAGGCTCCAGACGGCATCGTGCAGCACGGCATCATCGCCAAGCGCCTCGACCTCCCAGAAAAGCCGCCGGTTCTGTCCGATGTCCGAGCCAAGCGAAAGCGTTGCAACCGCCGCGGCAAGAGGCGCCTCCGCGTCGCGGGAATTCTCGATCACGCCGTCGTCGATCACCTCATCGGGCTGATGGCCCCCGGCTTGAAACAGGCGATAGGCAAACGCCCCCGACACCGAAAGATGCAGCGCGACCTGCCGGGCGGCGCTGTGGGTCTTCAA
>JANFFA010000031.1 GCA_030848925.1 Rhodalgimonas zhirmunskyi | reverse complement strand
CTTGCCCCAGCGCAATGTCTCGCCCTCACGCGACCTTGGTGATACCTCGGCGATCGAAGAACGCTTTGCCGATGCAATCGCTTGGTACGAGGCGCTTGAAATTGATCCGGCGACAGGTGCCGTTTTGGTGCCGGCCCCGACCAAATAGACTCGGCCAATCAGACTCGGACAAATATATAAGAAGAAAGGACCGGGAGATGGCCCAGAATCTGGCTGAAATATTCGCCACCGAAAGCCACGACTACGACCGTATCCATCAGGTTATCCGCGATGGCATCAAGGAGGCGGACAGCGGGCGGTATCGTGTGGGCTATTTCAACACGCCGGGCACGCTTTACGAGATCGACCTCAAGGGTGAGACGTTTATCCTCGACCGGCCATTGGAGTTGGAATTCTCGCAGCTGATCATCATCCGCAACGGCACGCTCGTGGCCGGGCCGACCTTTCCCATGGATGAGTTCCTGATCAAGGTGCATACCGTCTTCTCGATCGGGTTCTATGACCTGTTCCTCGAATGCTCCAAACGGGCCAACGGCTTTGGGTTGGAAAAATTTCTGCGCGTCCGGATCGAGGATTGTCATA
>JANFFA010000030.1 GCA_030848925.1 Rhodalgimonas zhirmunskyi | reverse complement strand
TAAAGCTGACGTCGTCGCCCCGTACGAAGAACGGAAACGGCATGTGTTTCACTTCGGCCACCGGGAAAGCGAAGTACCACCAGCCGCCATAGAAATTCGCAGGCGCGGGGCCCGTGGTGTCGAACTCCATGCCAAAGGCCTGGCCCGGGTCACGCAAATCGACTCCCATGTGCAGCGGATAGCAGCGGGTGTTGAAGATCGCGCCGTTTTCCCAGATTGCCCAGCGGTGTGCCGCGTTGATCATCGCACCGGCCACGGCTGTCGCCGGATCCCGGGCATAGGCAAGGAACATCCAGGTCCGCTCAAGGCTTTCCATATGGATCGAGGCATCGTCATCCATGAACAAACAATGGCTGGCCCCGCTTTCGCGCGCCGCGATCAGCCCTCGGGAAAAGCCGCCTGCGCCGCCGAAATTCTCGTTCGGGATGACATGAACATGGTCGCTTTCTTCGATCGAAACCGATTGGCCATTGTCTACCACGGTCAGGCGGATGTGGTCCTTCAGCCGGGAGTCGGTGATGAACTTCGAGAACCGGCGCACCGTGCGCTCGACAGCCGCCTCGCGCCGGAAGGTGGTGATCGACAGCATC
>JANFFA010000002.1 GCA_030848925.1 Rhodalgimonas zhirmunskyi | reverse complement strand
TGAACCAAACCGCCCACATATCTCTTCAGATATTAGCGATTTCAAAGAGCGTAGAGACAAAACAGACTGGATGCGCCGCTAGTACCTGGCGCGCCCCGCCTTCGATGCCTCTGTGTTTGTTTGCCTCGCTTCCCTCAAGAGCACCGCTCCCTCAGTCCGTCTGGCGTCCCGTCCGCGCCTCAGCGCCGCCGGTGAAGGGGTATCTACGGTTTGATGGTTAGATTCGCAAGAGCTTTTTTGCAGAAAATCTCTGTTGGTCGATTTTTTTCCTGTGCGCGCAGGTTGGCGCGGTTGTTTTGCCTTATTTACTTAGGCGTGGGAGATCGATTGAAATTTCACCACTGTCCCACTTCTGTCTTTGGAACAGCGGTTTTGGCCTAATTTTCTGACTTCAGCCGAAGCTTTTTCGGTTTGGATTCGGGTTACCGCGTTCGTGTCGGTCGGATCAGGTTATGCCATGCATTCGCTACATGCCGTCTACCAGTGTGCCTGGCGGAATCGAGCGATCGTAGCGCCTATTCGCCCCAAGCGGGGTCATCGAAAGTGTTTCTAGGTGTTCCGCTATTTGCGCCTTGGTTTGCCCAAGCGTGCCGCGAAGATCTGACGGGCGGTTTCCGCGGCGAGGGCCAGATAGGCCAGCTTCGCAGGCGACAGCAATCGTTGCAGGGCTTGGAGCGCGGGATGCTTTAGTCTTGCGGGTGCGTCAGCCTTTGCCACGATCCCGGCGCAAGTCTTGGGCATCGAGATGCGCATACCATTTCGTCAGCAAGCTGGCCGCGCGCCCAGAGAAGGGCTTGAACGGGACCGGTTGAAACGGCAGGTCGTCGAACGCGGTTTCGCCGCCCGGTTCTTGTAGGATTTTGCGGGCCAGTTTCATTCCGAAATAGACGCTGCGCGTCACCCCGGACCCACAGTAGCCCCCCGCCAGCCAGACGCCATCTTCGAAGCATACATGCGGGCTGTGATCGGGTGTATAGGCGACATTGCCTGACCAAACATGGCTGAAGTTCACATCCGAGAGCTGTGGGAAAACGCGTCTGACCGATTGGCCAAACGCCTTTTGCTGCGCTTCGATCGGCCCGCCGGGGCGGCCGATCCGCCCGCCGAAGATGAAACGACGGCCATCCGGGCTGGGACGGAACCACATAAAGATACGTCCCGATTCCCCAAACATTCGCTTTTTCGGGGTGAGGCTGTCCATCAGTTGTGGCGAGAGTTCTTCGGTTGCGACAGCGGCGGTACGGATGGGAACGATACGATTTCGCATCGCAGGAGTGCGCCGATCGGCATAGGCATTGGTCGCCACCACGACCTCTTTCGCGGTTACGTTACCCAAAGGTGTTTGCAAGGTGGTTGCCCCGCCGTCGCGGCGCATATTGGAAACCGGGCAGTTGGTTACGATCTGCACGCCAGCCGCCCGCGCCGCTTGTGCCAGCGCAATCACGAGCTTGCGCGGATGGATGCCGCCATCACGCTGATACACAGCGCCGCCAACGTAGAAATCGCTGCCGATCTCGCTGTGTTGCTCTGCACGTTCGATCATCGAGACCTGCAATCCTATGTTGCGCGACAACCAATCCGTTTCGCGCGCCATGGCATCATAGTCGGCCACAGTGCGGGCACCCCGAAAGCGTCCACGCATCTGCAAATCGCAATCCAGCGCGTTTTGGGCGACGAACTCTTCGAAATAGTCGAGCGCATGAACCCCCTCGCGCATGATCGCGAGCGTCTTGTCCTCACCATAGCGGGCGATCAGGCCAGCCGAACCCAGCTTGTGAAAACTGGGACCGACCATGCCGCCGTTGCGCGACGAACACCCCGCGCCGATGCCGCCTGCGTCGAACACGACGACATGGCGCCCTGCCCGCGCAAGATTAAGTGCCGTGCTCAACCCGGTATAGCCTGCCCCGATGACGGCAACGTCCGCCCGGTCAGGGGCATTTGCCGTCGCGATCTCGTCCGTGTCGTCTGCTTGCCAGTATATTTGTTCGGATGACATCACGGTTCAGTCTCTCAAGGTCCAGCTGTCGCGATTTTGTGCCGTTGGAAAGCGCGCCTGCAGGCCCAGTTCCTCGATCCGATCTATGCTGGCCTCGAACAGGCTGCGCATGACCGGGATTCCCTCGGGGGCGAGGGCGACATTGCGCAAAATCTCGGCCCTGCCAGCATAGGCATTGACCAACGCGCGCAAGTCTTCGACTGCGGTGGAGTCTGATATGTCGATCCGAAGGTCCATCGCGTCGATCCCATGTTCGCCAGTCACACGCACGGCGGCAGACCGCAGAGGGCCGACGATTTCACCGCCTGCGTCGCGCCCGGCCTCAAGCGCCTGCATCAGCCGTTCTCCCAGCGGCAGGGCCGGGTCACGGGCGAAGGCCTCGGCCATCTTTCGGGTAACGTTTTCGTTGGCCAGAATGTTGCCAAGGGCAAGGCAGTCTTTCTCGATGCTGTGGGTATAGATCGAATACATGCGACGCCCATGATAGGCCGCCGCACGACCTTTTGCATCAAGCGCGCCGATCTGTCGCCACTCGATATCCTTGGTCGAATTGCAGACCGACGTCACCGCGTCCTGTGCGTTTTTACCTTCGCCCAGTAACGCAATGCCGAGATCCCCCAGACGGCTATCGGTGCGGTGTTGCGACAGCATGGCACCCTTGCCATGAAGAAGCCGCACGCAGCGCCCACCAACGGCGAGATCGGACGTTGTGATGGCCGCACCGAATGCGCCGGTGCGCGCGCAACGCCCAATGATCGAGAATGTCATGTGATCGCTCCCTCTTTCTTAGCAGGCGTCGGTGGCGGGCAATGGCACGCCCCGGTCTTCGGCGCCGAAGCGCTGCCACATGGCCTCGGTCGCTTTCTGCGCCTCGACCACGGCAGTGCGTTCGTCGATCGTGGTCAGCACCCGGTTTCGCATTAGGAAGCGCCCGTCGACCATGGTGTCGGTCACCACGCCGGGATGTCCGTAATGCACAAGGTTCGACACCAGCGACACGCGCGGGTTCAGTGCGGGAGCGAAGAGATCGAACATCGCAAGGTCGGCCTTTTGCCCCACCGCGATGCTGCCGATATCAGGCCGATCAAGCGCTTTGGCGGCGTTGAGCGTGGCATAGTTGAATACCTGCTGCGGTGTGGGCGACACCGAGCGCTGATAAGCCCCGCGATGCAAGGTCAGGCCCAGCTTCATGGCGTGAAACATGTCTTCGGTCATGTTGTCCGTGCCCAGAACGATCTTGACCCCGTGATCCAAAATCGCGCGCATCGGCAACGGGTGCGGCCCCTTGGCCGACATCGACGCCGGGCAATGCCCCAGCCACGTACCGGTTTCCGCCAGACGTGCCACATCACTTTCATTGCAGAAGGTCCAATGCACCGCGATCAGGTCATCGCCCAGAAAATCGTTCTGGTCGAGATACTCTGTCGATGTGCAGCCATGTAGCGCCTCGACCTGTTCTTTTTCGCTGATGATCTGGCTCAGGTGGACCGTGCGGCGCAAGCCATGTTTGCGCGCCAGATCCTTGAGCTGCCCGAGCATCCAAGGGCTGCAATTGTCGGGGGCATGGGCGGCGATCATCACGCGCACGCGGTCATCCTCGGAGCCGTGGAACCTGTCTATCAGGGCTTCGGTCCGATCAAGGAAGGTTTGCCCGAAGTCCCGGTCAAAACGATAGGTGCCACTGCCCACCTCGGTTGTCACCGCATCGGCGCAACTTTCCGCCAGCCACAGGCGCAGGCCACTGTCGATCATTGCCGGGGCGTAGTCGGCCACGTGGCGGAGTGGATCGACCATGGTTGTCGTGCCCGAACGGATCGCCTCGGCACAGGCCAGCCGTGCGATTGCCGCGCGCTCGGCCGGCTCCAGAAGGTAGGAGGCTGGCACCATGTATTGGTAGACAAGGTTGCCTTCGATATCTTCGACCGTGCCGCGCAGGACCAGCAAGACCGAATGGGTGTGGGCGTTGATCATCCCCGGCGAAACCAGCCTGTCCGACATATCCAGCGGCTCGAAGCCCTCGAAGGCAGTGCCGTCAAGCGTGTCTGGCAAAGCGACGATGCGACTGCCTTCGATGGCAATATGACCGCGGCGCACCTCAGGCAGGCCGCTGTCATGGCTGATATAGGCCGCGTTTTTCAAAAGCAGGCGGGTCATGTTCTACGCAGAACTCCAATGGCCGTGGCGATAAGGGTCAGGACGATCAGCAACGTCGCCACGGCGGCGATCGTCGGGTCGATATTGTCCTGAATGCCCTCCCAGATCATTTTGGGCAGGGTTTGCACATTGCGCACGGTGATGAACAGCACACCGACGATTTCGTCAAAGCTGACGATAAAGGCAAATATGAAGCCGGTGGCGATCCCGGGGCGCGCGGCAGGCACAACAACGGCCCAGACCGTCTGCATAACCGACGCCCCAAGGCTGCGCGCGGCACGCGGCAGGTTTCGGTCGAGGTTGCTCAGCGCCGCAAAGACCGAGATCGACACATAAGGTAACGCCAGCAAGGTATGCGCAAGGATGACCCCGACATGGGTATCGATCAGGCCCAGCTTAACCCAGAAGCGGTAGAAGCCCAGCGACTGCACCACAGGCGGCACAAGGATCGGCGTAATCAGGATCCAGCGCGCCACCATCGCCGCCCGGTCCGACAGGAACCAGCAGCCGATGGCGAAGGCCGTACCCAGAACCGAGGCGCAAGTCGCCACCACCAGCCCGACCCAAACGCTTGTCCAGGTCGCGTTCAGCCAATCGGGATCGGTGAAGTAATTGGCGTAATGCTGAAGCGAAAGCCCCTCTTTAGGCAATCCAATATAACTCGTATCGGTGAACGAGATCGGCAGCACGACGAGGATCGGCAGGACCAGAAAGGCGATGACCAACCATGCGCCCGTTTGAAAGAATATTTTGAAGGCTGACACGTGCATCACTTACGCTCCAACAGAGTGGCGCGCAGGTTCACAAACCGTGCCGCGATCAGCAGGACGAGGGCCGTTGCCACCAACAATACGACAGACAGTGCTGATCCGAGTCCCCAGTTCAGGAATTCCTGAATTTGATATGTGATATACTCAGAAATCATCAGCACGCGTCCACCGCCCAACAAGGCCGGCGTCACGAAGAAACCGAGCGACAGAACGAAGACAAGCAGCGCACCGGACAGGACGCCCGGCATTGTTTGGGGGAAATACACCTGCCGGAAACTGGTCCATTCACTGGCCCCAAGGCTGCGTGCGGCTTGCACGTAGACCCCGGAAATGCCGCGCATATTCGTCAGCATAGGCAAGACTGCAAAGGGCAGCATGACGTGGATCATCGCGATCAACACGCCCAATTCATTATGCATCAGCCGCAGCGGACGCTCGATCAGTTCGGCATGCATCAGCGCATCGTTCACAAGACCCGACCGGCCCAGCAGAACGATCCAGCTGAACGACCTGATCAGTACGGAAACCCAGAAGGGCAAAATAACCAGCGCCACCATCAGCGGTGTCAGACGGGTGGCGAAATTGCTGATTGCATAGGCCACGATATACCCGAGGATCAGACACCCTACGGTGGTGATGGCCGCAACGCGGAACGTGATCACGAAACTGGTTTTCACCGCGTTGGACCCGGCCATCTTGACGAAGTTGCCAACCCCGGTTTCCGGCTCTGTAAAGGCGATTTCCCAGATGCCGAGAACGGGCAGGATGTAGAAACACACCATGATTGCCAACGCCGGTAGAACCAGCATCCAGTAACTGACCTTTTCGTTAACCCGTGGCATTTCGACCCCCGATAACTTTGTGAATTCTATGCTGTGGCGGGGTGTGGCGGGCCAGCCAATTGGCCAGCCCGCCAGTGAACAGGATCAGTTGATCAGCGCGTCCACATACAGTTCTTCGGCCGAGACCTGATTTTTTGCATACCATTCGTCATTGTAGAGGATCTGCATCGCCAGGTTCTGGGGGCTGGACGGGTTGTAGGGAGCCAACTCAGCCGGAACCAATTCAGCCGCTGCAGGGTTGATCGGGCCAGATCCAATCTTTTCAAGCCATTGCACCTGAAGCTCGGGCTTCTGACCATGGGCGATGAACTTCATCACCTCGTCCTTGCCTGCCGGGTTGCCCTTGGGCACAACCCAGATACCCGGTGCGATCACGCCGCCGTTGAAGCTGACGTTGAAGGTGCCCTCTTCCATCTGGTCCTTGAGAAGATGCGCGCGGGTCGACCAGATGTTGCCGATTGCCACCTCTTCCTGAAGGAAAAGGTTCTGACTGTCGCTGCCCGATCCCCACACGATGATATTTTCGCGCAGCTCGCGGAATTTGGCGATCGACGCCTTGATCCCGTCTTCTGTGCTCAGCGCGTCATAGACCTCGGCCAGCGGCACGCCGCGGGCTTGGGTTGCGCTTTCCAGCTGACCGCGCACCGATTTGCGGAAGGTCCGCATGCCGGGGAAGTCCTTGACGTTCCAGACGTCTTCCCATGTCTGCGGGATGTTGCCACCCAGAAGCTGGGGGTTCGTGGCCAGCACGTAGGAATAGACATAGTTGCCGACGCCATTGTTATAGGCCGTGCCTTCGAGAACTTTGGATTTGTCGACGATGCTGTAATCAATCGCCTCGGTCATGCCCTGTTGTTCAAGGATAATCGCCGAGCCGGCGCCACTGTCGCAGAGGTCCCAGACCACCGCGCCGCTTTCAACCATGGCGCGGATCTTGCCTGCCGAGGGGCCAGAGCCATCCACCGTCACCTTGATCCCGGTTTCGGCAGTATATGTGTCGCAGAGCACTTCCTGCAGAACGTCTTTTGCCGTCCCGCCCCAGTTCACGACGATGATTTCCTTCGTCTGCGCCATGGCGCGATGGCCAAACGCCGGCAGAACGCCCAGCGCGCCCATGGCGGCGATAAAACCGCGCCGGGTCAGGCGGCCTTGCTTGTAACGCTCAACCGCGATTTCGGCGATATCGCGCTTGGCTTCAAAATCAGTTGTGTCAGTCATGTTTTCTTCTCCTTGTCATGAGGTGCGGTGACCTTTTCGGGTGACGGTCACTCTTTGTTATGCGGGGGCCAGAACAACGGGCGCGTCGGCATCCCAGCCGATGCTGACCTGTAGTCCTGGGGTCGGTGTAATGTCGGTTTTCCAGGTTGGGCGTGAGACGAGGAATTCGTCACCGCCCTCGCGCGTCACCAACACCTGACAGCGCTCGCCGAGATAGCTGACCTGCTTGACGGTGCCGGGAACGAACTCTTCCCCCGGCAAGCCAAGGCGCAGCCGCTCGGGCCGCAGGGCAAGCGTGATCGTCTCGCCCTCGCGACAGGGGGTCTGCGTATCGAGCGTAAAGGCCGCGCCCTTGGTTTCGCACTGAAAGGATGCGCCGCTTCCCGCAACGACCGCCGCTTCGAGGAAGTTGGACTTGCCAAGAAAATCCGCCACGAAACGGTTGCGCGGTTGGTCGTAAAGCGTGTTGGGGTCGCCTTCTTGCTGGATCGCGCCATCTTTTAGGATGACGATCCGATCCGACATGGACAGCGCTTCGTCCTGATCGTGGGTGACGTAGATAAACGTAACACCCAACTTCTGGTGCAAGTCTTTCAGTTCCCACTGCAAATCGGCGCGCAGCTTCTTGTCCAGCGCCGACAGGGGTTCATCCAGCAACAGGATCTGTGGATCGAACGACATCGCCCGTGCGAGAGCGATGCGCTGCTGTTGCCCGCCGGACAGCTGGCTCGGCATTCTGTCGGCAAAGGCGCTCATCTGCACCATTTCCAGCGCTTCGTTTACGCGCTTTTCGATCTCGGATGCGGAGCGTTTGCGGATTTTCAAAGGAAAGCCCACATTCTCGCGCACCGTCATGGTTGGAAACAGGGCATAACCCTGAAAAACCATGCCGAAATCACGATGTTCAGGCGGCTTGCCGGTGATGTCGGCTGACCGGAGGGCGAGTTGCCCTTCGTCCAACGCGATGAAACCCGCAATCGCGCTAAGTAAGGTGGTTTTGCCTGAGCCAGACGGCCCAAGCAGAGTAAGAAACTCGCCCTCGGCAACATCCAGATTCACCCCGTCGAGGGCGTTGACAGGGCCATATCGCTTTACCGCGTTCTTGATGGAAAGGATCGGTTCATTCATCAGACAGGATCACCCGTTTTTCTCTGGCAACTGGCTTCTGGCAGCGAAACGGCTGCCCATTTGCGAGCAGGTGACCATGGTGGGGACGCATTTAGAAATTAAAAATTGGCCCGCATCTATATCCTGAAGTTATAGACTTCCGGTGTCTGCCCCGTCCGTCCCAGCGTGCCCGTCATGCGATTTGAGGTAGTCCGAGAGGAACCGCTGAAACTGCATCGTCAGGTTCGTGGTGGGGAACATATTCGATGTGAGACCGTGCAATTTCAAAGGTAGGGAAGGCCGTGTTTGACGCACGGCGATCGTGTCACCATGGGATCCGATCACAGCGAAACTGTCGACCAATGCCACCCCTAGCCCGTTGCGCACCATCTCTAGCGCAGTTGCGGTGTGACGCACTTCGCAAAAATAGCGCCGCTCGAGTCCGCGTTCGGAAAACAGCGTGTCGATCGCCTGCCCCAATGGTGTGCGGGCCGCATAGGAAATGTGCGAAACGTGGTTCAGACTGGAAATCGAAATGACGTCTTGCAGGGCCAGTTCGTGATCGGCGGGACAGGCACACATCAATTGCCCATTCGCGATCTCTCGCACAGAAACGGCGGAATGACGGGGCGGCGTGATCGAAAGCCCGAGATCGACACGACCGCTGCCCAGCTTGCGGATGATCTCATCCATGCTTCCCAATTCGATTGAAAGCTGTAGCTTAGGCCGCGTCTTGAGGAACTGACTGAGAACACGGGGAAGAACCCCATGCCCGACCGAGGGCGTCGCGATGATGCTCAATCGTCCGACAGTGCCGCCCCGCAATTCATCGATGATGTTGTCGATGCGTTTTTGCTGCATGAACAGGTGCTGGGCTTCCTGTGCGATATGCAGCGCCTCTTTCGTTGGGGTGAGGCGTCCGTGCTCGCGCATGAACAACGGAAATCCAACCAGATCCTCGGTGTGCCGGATCATGTTGCTGATCGCCGGCTGGCTAACCGCCAGCAACTCGGCGGCGCGGGCCGTGGTGCCGACCTCGATCACGGTCGAGAGAACCTCAAGCTGACGCGCACTGATCATAGTATAATCCCCAGTTATTCGATGGCCGCTATTTTTTATTTCATACTAATGCCCTCACTGACTAGCAAGGACAGTGGACATAAGTATTGGAGGGTTTAATGAGCAGGAACGAGGTTTTTGCCGTCGCGCAAATGGGACCGGTGCATCTGGCCGATACGAGGCAGAAGGTGATCGACCGCCTGATCGAGATGCTGCGTGAGGCACACGGCCGAGGCGCGCGCTGGGTGACCTTCCCGGAACTGGCTCTGACCACGTTTTTCCCACGCTATGTCTATGAAACCGCAGAAGAATACGACGCCTTCTTCGAGGTGGGCTTGCCCTCGCCCGCGATGCTTCCGCTGTTCGAGGTTGCGAAGGATCTCGGCGTGGGCTTTTACCTTGGGTATGCAGAAAAGATCACCGAAGACGGCGTTACCCACCGGTTCAACACCTCGGTACTGGTGGGTCCGGATGGCAGCACCCTTGGCAAATACCGCAAGATTCACCTGCCCGGCACCAAGGACCCTATCGGTGATTTGGAGTTCGAGCATCTAGAAAAGCGGTATTTCGAAGTTGGGGACTTGGGATTCCCGACGTTCGCCACGCCATCCGGGCGGTTTGGCATGTGCATCTGCAACGACCGACGCTGGCCCGAGACGTTCCGCGTCATGGCCCTGCGCGGAGCAGAGGTTTTCATGCTGGGATACAACACGCCCACGCGCAACATCCACCACCCCGAAGCCGCGCATCTGCGCGAGTTTCACAACCGGCTCAGCCTTGAGTCCGCGGCTTACCAGAACGGCGCGTGGGTCATGGCCGCGGCCAAATGCGGCGCCGAAGACGGATTTGCCATGATCGGCGGATCGGCCATCGTCGCCCCAACGGGAGAAACCGTGGCGCGCGCGGTCTCGGAGGATGACGAGGTTATCACCTACAACTGCGATCTGGACCTTGGGGCCTATATCCGACGCTCGGTTTTCGATTTTGCGCGCCATCGCCGGATCGAACATTACGGCCCAATCACAGAACAAACAGGCGTGGAGATACCGTCATGACCTTTTCATTGGCTGGGCGAGACCCGGAAACCGGCGAAATCGGCTTTGCTGTTGCTACGTCTTCGGTATGCGTTGGCGGACGGGTTGGAGCGTTGACGGAAGGCTGTGTTGTGTTCTCTCAATGTCGAACCGATCCGCGGCTGCACCGATACGGGCTTCGCAACTGGGAAGAGACGGGCAACGCAATGTCTGCGATGGAGGCGATGCAAGAGGCGGCGACTGCGCTTCACTGGCGCCAACTCGGGGTTTTTCCGGCGCGCGGAGAGGGGCTGCATTTTACCGGCGCCTCGTGCCTGGGGGTAGCTGGCGGTCTTACCGGGGCCAACAGTTTGGCGCTGGGCAATTTCCTCGGGTCGGACGCTGTGCTGCCAGCCATGATCGAAGGGTTTGAGACAGCACCGGGGGGCCTGGCCGAGCGGCTTGTTGCCGGGATGTTGGCCGGTGAAGCCGCAGGCGGAGAACGAGATCCGCTGCAATCGGCCTTTATCGCCGTTCTCGGAGACGATGGCCTGAAGGACGTGGATTTGCGAATCGATGATTCCGGTGATCCCCTGACTGACCTCAAGAATATGCTCACGGCTTGGTTGCCCAAGTCCGCGGCCTATCGCGTGCGCGCCCTTGATCCCGACGCTGCGCCGTCTTCATCAAGCATTGAGCACGGCTGAACCAGAGAACACGTCGGTCTTTGGGGCCGTGTTTATCGCGCTTGCGCGGCCCACATTGCATGTGGCGATTGCGGCGCGATGCATCTTACGCAGCAGACCAACACCATCGGCGCGTTGATCTTGGGTGACGTGGACCAATAGAACCGGTTAACAAATCCGCGCGCGCGAGGCCGGTATCGTACGCAGCGACACACGCCCCAAATACTGCAATCGCGATCTGGTTGCTGGCTCATCAAGAGAATACTTGAGAATGCGCGGTTGCAACTGGTCTGTGACTTTCTGCTAGAGGGGTTGAGAAAGCTGCCCGATAAAGACACACCTTAACAGCCTCATATATCCAGCACCTTTGGACATGATGCGGCCTTGGCCGCACGGGAAGTTATGATGAATGGCGACGCCGACATGACCGACAGATCGAAAACATCATTGGATCAATCGTGATCACCCATATCGCAACCGACCGCCGCGCAAACATTTTGGGTGGCATCTGGATGGTCGTTTCCATGGCGGCCTTTGCCATCGAAGATGCGCTCGTCAAAACGGCTGCGGAGACTTTGCCGGTCGGTCAGGTCCTTGTCCTGTTCGGCTTGGGCGGCGCAAGCGTTTTTGCGGGTTTGGCTGCGCTGAATAAAGAGCGCTTGTTCGTAACGGACGTTTTATCGCGCCCGATGCAGATTCGCGCCTGTTTCGAGGTATTGGGCCGGTTGTTTTACATGCTGGCCATCGCGCTTACGCCATTGTCCTCGGCGACGGTTATCCTGCAAGCGACTCCGCTTGTCGTGGTCGCGGGCGCAGCGATCGTCTTTGGCGAAAAAGTGGGATGGCGAAGGTGGGCCGCCATTCTCATTGGGCTAATCGGGGTCGTTGTCATCATCCAGCCCGGAACGGACAGCTTTTCGATCCTGTCTGTTCTGGCTGTTCTGGGCATGATCGGTTTTGCCGGACGCGATCTTGCCAGCCGAGCGGCGCCTGCGACTCTCGGGACGACACTCCTAGGATTTTACGGATTCCTGTCCATCATAATTGCGGGCATTGTATTCTCGTGTTGGGAAATGGTGCCCTTCGTAAAACCTGACATCAAGGCATCACTCTGCCTGTTGGCGGCAATGCTTGCAGGGACCTTTGCCTATGCGAGCCTGATGAAAGCGATGCGCAGCGGAGAGGTGTCCGTCGTGACCCCCTTCAGGTACACTCGGCTTGTGTTTGGGCTAACCCTTGGAATTGCGTTCTTTGGTGAGCGTTTGGTGCCATCGATGATGTTTGGCGCGGGCCTGATTATCGTTTCGGGTTTTTTCATTCTTTGGCGCGGGCAGAGGTCGGGGCGATAAACATCGCCTGGTCGCCTTCACCTAACTAAACGCCGACGTAATCCGGATGGTGACAGTTCAATGCAAGGCAGTCATCATTCAGGTTGGCAGCTTGGCATTGAGCGGCAGTTGAATGTGAACTGGGTTTTGGGTTGTTCTAATCATAATAGACGGCGCAATTTGGCAAAGGGGCGTGCAAGATGGGAAAAGGGGCAAAGCCACATCAGGCACGTGCCGCGCTGTGCTGGAGCAGAGCCAATGAGGCCCAACGCGCGGGCCAATTGCATCGCCGTTGTCCGGCGAGAGACGACCTACCCCCCTTGGCGCAGGACGGGCACGAAGTTTCGACGATATCCTCTTGCAAGATCGGCGCGTTCTGAATGCGGCGTTACTCTCTTCCCATCGCGATAGCCGCGCTTCTGGTCACCTTCTGGTTCAGCCCGGATGCGCAGGAGATTGCGGCCGGGGTCGCAATTTTCTTGTTCGGGATGCTGATGCTGGAGGACGGGTTCAAGCTATTGGGCGGTGGCACGCTGGAGCGGCTTCTTGAACGCGCGACGAGTTCGACGCCGCGTTCGATTTTGTTCGGCATCGTTTCGACGACTTTGATGCAAAGCAGTTCTCTGGTTTCGATCATCACTATCTCGTTCCTGAGTGCGGGGCTGATCACTTTGATCGGCGGAGTGGGGATCGTGTTCGGGGCCAATATCGGGACGACGACGGGCGCGTGGCTTGTGGCCGGGTTGGGTCTTAAAGTTGATATCGCGGCCTATGCGATGCCGATGATCGCCCTCAGCATTGTTCTTGTCTTTCAGAAGCCGAAAGCAATTCGGGGCATCGGTTATGCGCTTGGCGGGCTGGGGTTTCTGTTCCTTGGCATTCATTACATGAAGACCGGGTTCGAGGCCTTCAAGGACCAGATCGACCTGTTGCGCTTTGCTCTTCCGGGGCTTTTGGGGTTGGTCGTCTATACCCTGCTTGGGACGGCCGCGACCGTCATCATGCAATCGAGCCATGCGACGATGGTGCTTGTCCTCACCGCGCTTTCGGCCGGGCAGATCACCTATGAAAATGCGCTGGCGCTCGCGATCGGGGCCAATGTGGGCACGACCATCACGGCAGTCCTCGGCGCGCTAGGGGCCAATTACCAAGGCAAGCGGCTTGCCCTTGCGCATGTGATTTTCAACACCTCGACGGCGGTTCTGGCGCTGATCTTCATCTCGCCTCTGCGTGATACGGTGGACGCAGTGAGTGCGTTCCTTGGCATCGCGTCCGATGATTACACGCTGAAACTTGCCGTGTTCCACACCATCTTCAACCTGCTTGGTGTTGCGCTGATGCTTCCGCTGCTGCACCGGTTGGTCGCCTTCCTAATCCGGCGCATTCCCGAGCCGGTGCCGGATGTCAGCCAGCCGCGCTATCTGAACGCGGCGGTGGACGAATTCCCGCAAACACTTGAAAGCGCGTTGCGCAATGAGGTGCAGCACCTTTACGAAAACGCCGAAGCGCTGATCCTGCACGGGTTGAACCTACACCGGAGTCAGGTCTTCGACTCCGGGGACATCGCCGCGACTGTTCGCAGCAGCCGGCGGATTTTCGATCTCGACCTCGAAGAAGGGTATGAGCGGCGGGTGAAATCGCTTTATTCCGCGATCGTCGATTTCACGACCCGGGTCGGAGGCAAGCAGACGCCGCAGGATATCCTTACGCGGATCTATGCCTTGCGGGATGTGTCGGGCGATATCGTTCAGGCGGTGAAATCGATCAAGCACCTGCGCAAGAACATGTTGCGCTACACGGTGCGGCCACAAGGCACCGTTTCCGAGCTTTATGACGGGCTTCGCACCGAGATCGCGCGGATCATCGTGGAAATTCACAAGCTGGGGCTGGCGGCGCCCGACGATCGCAGCGCCCTCTGGCTGGATCAGGAGCGAGCACAGATCGAAGAGGACGCGCGCTCGACCATGCGACGGGTCGAGGCGCTGATCCGAAAGGGCGAGTTGAACGCGAATGCCGCGACATCTTTCCTGAACGATTCGGCCTATGCCTATGGCGCGATGCGCGACCTGATCGAAGCTGCGCGCAGCTATTACATCGAGCGCGATCCAGCGATGGCCGAAGTCGAACGCCTGCTGACATTGGACGAGAACGAGTTGGGAGACAGCAATGCAACCGCGCGCAACTGATCCTTCAGGAAGGCCAACTGACGGGGTGACAAAACCGTCATCCGGGGCGGGTATGGTGCGAGCACGGGAACCCGGGCCGGAGGTGTGCAGATGGGGCTGAAGAAACTTTCTCACAAGCTTGAGGACTACAACCAGCGTCTTGAACGTGGTGAGGCGCGCAAGATCGAAGCGGGCCACGTGATCGCCATCCTTGAAAAGCTTCGCAACAAGCACGCGGAACTGGAAGCCGAGATCGAGAAGGCCAAGAGCGTGGAGAAGAAAGACCGTTTGAAACGCAAACTGGCGGTTGCAGAAGAGCAGATCACGCGCGCCGAATGGCTGTTGGAAGAAATCAGTTAAGGCGGGACGGGCAATTTCGGGAAAATCGCGACGGAAGCGCAGCGGCGCTTCGTATGAGTTGCCGTGCGCCCCGCTGATGCAGAGGGGCGCAAGATCACATGAACAGGCAAAGGAAAGATCATGTTGAACGGCCGCAAGACACTTACCGCCGCGCTTATCACAGGAATGGCATTCGCCGCGGGCACCGCAACGGCGCAGCAGCAACGTCCGCCCAGACCCGACTTCTCGGCCAAGGCTGCGAAGATGAACGTGCCGGAAGATGCCTTGATGACGTGCTTGGGCAAGCCGAAAGAGGGCGAGCGCCCCGCACGCCCCGATCCTTCCAAAATCTCAAGCTGCCTTACCAAGTCGGGTTACAAGGTATCGAAAGACACCGTTGACGAAGCGCTGAAAGCGGGTGGTCCGCCTCCGCGCAAGTAAGGCCAGAACACCGCCCCAAACGACGGGGCTGCCTGTTACGGGCAGCCCCGTGCCCCGGCTGGATGAGTAAGGTTCCAGTCGTGCTGATGTGTCAGACCTCAACGCCGAGGGCGCGAGGCAAGCTCGTCGCACTCTGGTCAGCTTAATCCCGGAAGCCAGAGGATCACTTGCGGAAACGCCACCATGATCGCGACGACCACGGCATCGGCGACGAGGAACCAGATCACGCCGCGGAAAATCACGCCAAGTGAGATGGATCGATCCACCACTCCCTTAATCACGAAGACGTTCAAGCCAACTGGGGGGGTGATCATGCCGATTTCAAGAAACTTGGCCACGAAGACACCGAACCAGACCAGCGGGATGCCCGCCTCGCCCACCACCGGCAGCAGGACCGGAAGCGTTAGAAGCATCGCCCCGATCGGATCAAGGAACATGCCGAGGATGATGTAGACCACCGCGATCCCGAGAATAAGCGCGAGGTCGGACGCGCCGAAGGCGAGGATCGTCTCGGTGATCAACTCACCAGAGCCAGAGAGTGCGAGGAACCGGGTCAGAAGGTTGGCGCCGATGGCGATCAGGAACAGCGCCGCGGTGGTCACGATGGTTTCGTTCACCGATTGGCGTAGTGTCGCGCGGGTCAGACCACCGGTCGCCCAAGCGATGATACAAGCGACGAGCGCGCCGATTGCGCCAGCCTCGGTTGCGGTGAAAAGACCTGCGAACATGCCGCCGATGACGACGATGAAAAGCGTGATGACGGGCCAGATGCCGCGCAGGTGGGCGAAGCGTTCGGCCCAGCTTGCCGACATCTCACGGCTGGGCGCGAGCGCAGGATTGAGGCGCACGCGGATATAGATCATCACCGCATAGGCAAGTGCCGTCAGCACCCCCGCGCCGATGCCGCCAAGGAACAGCTGACCAATCGGAACCTGTGCGAAGATGCCGAACAGGATCAGCAGGATCGAGGGCGGGATCAACGCGCCCAAGGTTCCTGCCGCGGCGATCGAGCCGGTGGCAAGGCCCGGGTCATAGCCTGCGCGCGTCATCTCGGGCACGGCGATGCGGCCCATGGCCGCCGCGCAGGCCACCGACGATCCGGTGACGGCCGCGAAACCGCCCGCGCCAAAGACCGACGCGATGGCTAGACCACCGGGCAACGCCCCAAGCCAAGAGCGCGCCGCCGCGAACAGCGCCCGCGTCATGCCGCCGTGATAGCAGACATAGCCCATGAGCAGGAACATCGGCACAGAGGACAGGGTCCATTTGGCGGCGAACTGGTAGGGCACGCTGGTCAGGATGCCCCACGCGGGACGCGCGCCGAGCAGGATGTAGATGCCGGAAAAGCTGACAAGGATCAGCGAAAGGCCGACGGGCATACGCAACAACAGCAAGAGCGCAAGCACGCCCAGACCGATCAGGCCGATAATCTCGGGGCTCATTGGGTCACCTCGGGGTTTGCAGGGTCCGTGTCGGGAATAAGGGGTTGCTGAGCCTCGGCGGCGCCGACCAGCCCCAGCGCGACGCGCAAAAGGTAGGTGAGCGTCAGCAGGAAGAACCCAAGCGGCAGCAGGAAGTAGCCCGGCCAGATGGCCATCGAGGCGCCGTCTTCAACCGCCACCGAGCCACTGGAAAACCGGCGCATGGCCTCGTCCCACATCGTCCATGTCAGGCCGGCGCAGGTCAGCGCGCAGAGCAGGTGCACGATCAGGGAGATCCACCGTTTCAGGCCAACCGACAGGTTGCTGAACAGCAGGTCGATCGAGATATGGCGATCCTCGGTTTCGGCCAGAGCGAGGGGCAGGAAGGCGATCATCACCATGAAGTAGTTGGCCACGGTGACGGAAACGAAAGGAACGCGAATATTGAGTGTCTGGCGCAGGAAGGCATCCAGCGCCACCAGCAACATCATCGCGATCACCGCCAACGCGGCGGCAAGCGCGGTAAAGCGGGACAGTGCGTTATTAAGTTGGATTAACCTGGACAACGGCGCGCCTCCCTTTGGGGTGAATGAGGGGTGCAGGAGAGAAACGCCCCGGCTTGCACCGGGGCGCATTGGCTAGGGCTTAGTTCAGCGAGGCCGGGTCGACCTTGGAGAAGACCTCACGCAGGTAGAGATCACCGACCGCTTTGGGATCGGTCCGGTCGACGGTTTTCACCAGTTCTTCCCATTTCGCGACAAGCTTTTGAAAGCGCGCGACCTGATCTTCGGCGTCGGCGATCCCGTATTTGTCGCGGTTAAGCGTGGCGACAGTTGTCATGTCGCTTGTCTTGAACGCCTCGGATTTGGCTTTCACGTCTGCATCCGGTTCGAGCAGTTCGACGCCGTGGGCCTTGGCATCCTTGAGAATGCTGGTGGCCTGGAAATCGCTATCGACGGTTGCGATGGCATGGCCATACGCCGCGCCGTCGATCATCGCGCGCTTGGTGCGGTCGTCGAGGCCAGACCATGTCATTTCGCTGACGTTGAACATGGTGTTGCCGGTGAACACGGCAATCGGCTGGTTCAGCACGTAATCGGCAACCTCACCAGTCGATAGGGTGTCGAGTGTTTCCAGCGTGTGGATGTTGCCGTCGATGTGACCTTGGCTCATGCCTTCATAGATGTCGGTCGCACCCATGCTGACGGCCGAGGCGCCCATCGCATCGGCCCAGCGGGCAAACGGGCCGAAAGCGCGTAGCTTGGCGCCCTGAAAATCGGCGAGGGCTTTCACCGGCTTCTGGTTATACATGTAGTAGGGGCCGGTCACGGTGGTGCCGAGGAAGACCTGACCGTTGGCCTTGAACTCGGCAAGGCAGGGCGCGCAGGTGAAGGTGAATTCGTTGGCCGCCCCGGCCATGGCGACCGGATCGACACCCGCCGTGCCCATATCGCTGAGAAGGTTGGCATAGGGAAGTTCGGCACGGTGATAAGCGGGCACGACAAAGCCGCTATCCGCGATGCCGTCGCGCAGGCCGGTGAAGGTTTCGGTGAAGTTCAGCAGCGAGCCGGCAAAGATCTTGACGTCGACATCGCCATTGGTCTGTTCCTTGATGTAGTTGGCCCAGTATTCAGTGCCGTCGATCAACCCGCTGACACCTGCCGCACCAATTGCATGGCGCAGGGTTTCGGCCTGCATGGCCGTGGCGCTGAGCGCCAGTGCGGCCACGGCCGCGGTGATTTCCTTCTTGAAGAACGTCATCTGGTTTCTCCTCCCGTTTGCGTTCGTTTTTGCCGCTTTGTTTCCGGCAAAGTTCGTATCTTGAGCTTGCTGCTCTCCTGTTTTTCGTTCCGGCCTGTCGCTACAGCAGCGCGGTCAGTTCTTCTTTCTTGACCTTCCCGGTCGTCGTCATCGGCAGGGACTCGACCAGCCGAATTTCGGGAACCTTGAAGCCCGCCATCTGTTCGCGGCACCATGCGGTAAGGGTTTCGGCATCGATGCCGTCAGCCTTGGCCGGATCGACATGAATGAAGGCGACGGGCACTTCGCCCTTACGCTCGTCGGGGCGGCCAATGACGCCCGAACCGAGGATCGCGGGGTGGCGGCCCAGCAGCATTTCGATCTCGGCCGGGAAGACCGGCATGCCGTTGACCTTGAGCATCTCTTTGCGACGTCCGAGGAAATGGACATAGCCGCGTTCGTTTACCATCCCGATATCGCCAGTGTGCAGCCAGCCATCGCGGATGGCATGGGCGGTCTCTTCCGGCTTGTTCCAGTAGGATTTGAGAACGGAGGGCGAGCGCACGCACAACTCTCCGCTTTCGCCGAGCGGTTTCAGCGCGCCGGTGTCGAAATCGCGGATGATGATATCGGTGCCCGGCACCGGCAGACCGACGAAAACCGGCTGTTGTTCGAGGTCATAATCATCCGTTTGCATACCGACGGTGAAGGTGTCGCAGGTGTTGGTTTCGGTCATGCCCCAGGACGCCTCGACCATGGTGCTGCCGGTCAGGGCGCGCCAGTCATTGCGAAAGTCATGGCCCAGTTTCTTGACGAAGGAACAGACCGAGGTGCCGCGCAGCGAGGAGAGGTCATAGCCGCTTGCATCATCGCGCTGCATGATCTCGACCGCGTTGTCGACCAGAAGCGTGACGATCGAGCCGCGATAGGATTGCACGGCCGTCATCCAGCCGACCGCATCCCAGCGATGCAGGATGCAGACCGCAGCGCCGGTATAGACGGGGGCGAGAAGTCCAAGATCTTCGCCCGCGATCCAAAACATAGGAAAGAAGCTGACAACGACATCCTCAGGGCTGGCCTCTGCCATCGCGACCCCGCAATAGGCGGCGACGGTATAGAGCATATCGCCATGCGTATGAACGCAGCCCTTCGGCATGCCCGTGGTGCCGCCGGTATAGTTCAGCGCAGCAACGGCATCGAGGTCGGTGCAATCAGGGCCATCGAACCGCTTGGCGGATTTCATCGCATTGAGCAGCCGTTCGACGCCGGGGGCCTGTGGGGCCTGCCCCATGCCGTCGGGGCGGGGAACCGGGCTGCTTTCGCCAGCCATTTCGGCGGCACCGGTGGCAAACAGGGTTTGAACCGGCGTCTCGCCTGCGACCTGTTCGACCAGAGGCGCAAGATCATCTTGGAACACCAGCAATGAGGCCTGACTGTCGTTGAGTTGGTAGGTCAGTTCGATCGCCTTGAACATCGGGTTCACCGGGACAAGAATCGCGCCCAGTTTCATGATGCCCCAGAAGCAGATCAGGTACTGAGGGCAGTTGCCCATCATCAGGGCGACACGATCCCCCGCGCCAAGGCCCCTTTCCTGCAAGAGACCCGCGAAGCGATCGGACATCTCGTCAATCTCAGCGTAGCTGAGCGTGCGCCCGTAGTAGTGCACCATCGCGTCATCGGGGCGCGTTTTTGCATCTTGGCGCAGGTATTGGCTGAGCGGGGTCTTGCCCAGACGATGGGTAATCTCGCGCGGGATCCCCTCGGGCCAGTTTTCGGCCTGAAGGCGGCGGATTTCCTCAACCTGACCCTCGATATCCTGAGTGGTTGTCATTTCTCTCTCCTCCCTAGATCCGGTGTGCCGGACTAACCATTCGCCGCCATGCGCATCCCTTTGGCGATCCAGCCCCGCGTGTCGGCGGGGTCGATCACGGCGTCGATCTCGTGGGTGGATGCCACGTTGATGGCGCCGCCCCGTTCGTAGAGTTCGTTGACGAGACTGTTGTAGAGCGCCTCGCGCGCGGCCGGGTCGGTTTCGGCTTCGAGTTCCTTGCGGTAACCAAGCTGCACCGCGCCTTCCAAGCCCATCGGGCCGAATTCGCCAGTCGGCCACGAGATCGAGAATGCGGGTTCCGCAAGGCTTCCGGCGGCCATCGCCTGTGCGCCGATTCCATAGGCCTTGCGCAGGCTGACAAAGAACATCGGCGCGCTCAGGTTGGCCCCGGCCGAGATCAGGTCGCAGGCGGCAGCGACTGCGCCCTGGGTTTCGCTTTCGGGGCCGACCATGAAGCCGGGCGTATCGCAGAGCGACAGGACCGGAAGGCCGAATTTGCTGCACAGCTTGAGGAAATGTGCCCCCTTGGCCGAGGCCGCAGCATCCAGCGCGCCACCCAAATGCATCGGGTTGTTGGCGATCACGCCCATGGGACGCCCTTCGATACGTAGGAAACCGGTGATCATGCCGGGCGCGTGCTGTGCGCCCAGTTCAAGGAAGCTGCCCATGTCGGCCAGTTGTTCGATGACGGGGCGGATATGGTAGGTCTTCTTGCGGTTTTCCGGAATGGCATGGCGCAGAAGGCGCTGATCCGAGGCCTGCCAATCCGACAGGGGCCCTTGGAAATAGGACAGCACGGCACGCGTTGCCGCGATTGCTTCGTCATCGTCTTCCGCAAGGATATCGAGCAGGCCGTTTTCGGCGTGCATAGGCGCGGGACCGATGTCCTTGGGATGGAAGGCGCCGATGCCGCCCGCCTCGATCATCGCTGGGCCGGCGAGGCCGATCCAGCTGTTGCGGGTGGCGATCCGGATGTCGCCCGCGCCGAACAACGCCGCGTTCCCGGCGAAGCAAAACCCGGAATTGACGGTGATGCGCGGACCCCAACCCTTGAGCCGGCTGTATTCCGCGAAAGTCGTGACCTTCAGGCCGGATTGAACCGTCTGGGCGAAATCATCGTCATTTGGACGCCCGCCGCCGCCTTCGGTAAAGAACACCGAGGCGAGGCCGCGCTTGTGAGCCACTTCTATCATGCGATCGGTTTTCAGGTGCCCGAAATAGCCCTGCGTGCCCGCCATGACGGTGGAGTCATAGGCCAGCATGGCCACCTGCGCGCGGTCCTCGGCGAAGTCAGCAGCGTTGATGGCGCCGACACCGGTGACGATGCCATCGGCGGGCGACACATCGATCAGCGTTTCAAGGCCGAGCTTACGGCGCTGCCCGGCAAGGACGAGCTGGCCGTATTCGTGGAAATCACCGCCTTCGCACAGGGCATCTACGATCTCGCGTGTGGTGCGCTGACCGCGACTGCGACGGCGTTCGACCGCCTTGGGGCGGTTTTCGTCCAGCGTGCGGGCAAGCCGATCCTGCAGGGTGGACAGGTCGTCGCGGATGTGATCGGGGTCGGGCTGGGTTTCCTCGACCGCGACCTCGCCCAGCGTGTCGTCGGGCGTGAACGCAAGGATCGCCATGCCGGGGGCGATGGTATCCCCCGCATCAGCGTAAAGCGCGACGACAGTGCCGCCGGATTCGGCCAGAATGGTGTGCTGCATCTTCATCGCTTCGACAACGGCGACTTCCTGTCCCTTGGCGATGGTATCCCCGATGGCGACATAGAGTTCTTGGATCACTGCCTGTGTCGGCGAAAGAAGCGCGTTGGCGCCTTGGGGAATGTCGATTTCAGATTCGGTTTCAGCAGCGCTGGTCAGGAAGAAACGGTCTTGTCCCGCCTCGTGCCCCACCAGTTCGGGCATGAGGGTGTCGAGCATGCGAACGTCGACGCGCCAATCGGCCAGCCTTGGCAGCGACAGCAACGCACGAAGGAACCCGATGTTGGTCTCGACGCCGCCAATCAGGAATTCCGACAGGGCGCGTTCCGTCCGGGCGAACAGACGTTCGAGGTCATCGGATTTTTCATGAACGACAAGCTTCGCAAGCATCGAATCGAAGCTGGGGTTGGTGCTGTAGCCGGGGTAGGCATAGCTGTCGATGCGCACGCCGGGGCCAGAGGGGGCGTGGAAGCCGCTGAGCGTGCCACCGGTCGGCGTAAAGGTCCCGTCGGGTGCAAGGCGTTCGGTGTTGATCCGGGCCTGCACGCTATAGCCGATGGGCGGTGCGGGCGGTGTGTCGAGTCCGAGATCGGCAAGGCTGGACCCGGAGGCCAGAGCGATCTGGATTTCGACCAGATCGTAACCGGTGATTTCCTCGGTGATCGTATGTTCGACCTGAATGCGGGGATTGGTTTCGATGAAGTAGAAATCGCCCGAGCCTTCGACCAGAAATTCGACCGTGCCGAGGCCGCGGTAGTCGCAAGCTTTGCCGATGGCGATGGCCGCATTCAACAGCGCGTCGCGCGTGGCGGGGGCGAGGTTGGGCGCGGGGGCCAGTTCGATGATCTTCTGGTGGCGCCTTTGCACCGAGCAGTCACGCTCCCACAGGTGGGTGACATTGGTGCCGTCACCGATGATCTGCACCTCGATATGACGCACGGAGGACAGGAAGCGTTCGGCATAGAGCGCCCCATCGCCGAAGGCGGATACCGCTTCTGCTTCGGCCTGCGCGAAGGCGGTTTCGATCTCTTCGACGGACTGGACCACGCGCATACCGCGACCGCCTCCGCCGTGCACGGCCTTGATCATCAGCGGCACGTTGCCGTGGGCTTCGAAAAAAGCCTTGGCATCAGCGGCGGTTTCAAACGGATCAGAGCCGCGCAGCACCGGCACGCCAGCCTCTTCTGCAAGGCTTCGGGCCGAAACCTTGTCGCCCTGACGGCGCAGGGTTTCTGCGTCCGGACCGATGAAAATCAAGCCTGCCTTTGCGCAGGCCTCGGCGAAGTCATCGCGCTCACTGAGCAGGCCGTAACCGGGGTGGACCCCGTCGCACCCGGTTTCGATGGCAATCGCGACCATCGCGTCGATGTCGAGGTAACCGGCGACGCCGGAACCGGGCAGGCAGCGCAATTCATCGGCATGTTTGACATGCAGCGAGGCCGCGTCGTCAGCGGTGTGAACCGCGACCGTTTCGATGCCCATGGCCGCCGCCGTGCGTGCAACCCGGATTGCGATTTCACCACGGTTGGCGATCAGCAATTTCTTGATCATCGGTAGCCCTCCCCTGCGACCGTGTCACCCTCTCCCTGAGTTGCGGCCATTCGCCCTGACTTGGCGACGGCTTGGTAACTCTGGGTAACTTAAGCTTCTGTAGGTTGGACTAACACCCTTTGGCAAGGTGTGACATAAAGGTTCACCATATTGACGCTGGGTCGCGATGTGTAGATATAGCGCGAATGACAGATATCACCGGCTTTCCGACCCGAGAGAAACTGCGCGACCTCAAGCGCCGCGAGATCGTGCGCTGTGCAAGCTTGCGGTTTGGCGCCGAAGGATATGAGAACGTGCGGCTGGACGACATCGCCGCCGAACTCGGCGTGACGAAAGCGGCGCTTTACAACTACATCAGCAGCAAGAGCGATCTGCTGATGCAGTGTTATGACGCCGGGATGGAGCGGCTTGTCACCAGCGTCGAAGCAGCGATGGCCGGAAACAGATCCGCCGCAGAGCGGCTGAACGCCGGGTTGCAGGCCTATATCCTCACCATGACGGAAAGAGACATGCAGTATCTGTGGAGCTATACGCCGCCGCATGTCACCACCGGTCACAAGCGCGGAGAGTTGGCAAGCCGTGACAAGCTCGACTCCCTCGTGCGCGAGACGTTGCGCGCCGGGGTCGAGGATGGCTCGCTTCGAAGCGATCTTGACCCCAAGATGGCCAGCTTCGTCATCCTTGGTGCAGTCAACTGGGTAGGCATCTGGTATCGTGACGAGGGGTCGCTCAAGCGAGCCGATATCGCGCGGGACGTCACGCGTGAGGCATTGCGCGGCTATATACGCCCTGACGGAGCCGACCCCGCGCTTTAGAGCGGTCGGGCCTTCGCCTTGGACGGGTTGTTCTAGCGTAACTTCTTGAATCGGGCGCTGCGACGGCCATCAACATCAGCGCGGCTTGCGTTTTGTCATTCGGGCAGTTCGTGGATGTGAACAGATGGGCAGACCCGACGAACAATCTCGCAAAGGTGGGCATGATGGGTCAGATAGATCACCTGACCCTGTTCACTCATCTGCGCCATGAGAGCGAAGGCTTCCGTTGCGCGAGAGTCGTCGAAACTTTCCATGATGTCATCTGCGATGAAGGGCACCGGTCCGTTATTGCGGACGAACTCATGATAACCGGCGATCCGAAGGGCAAGGTAAAGCTGCGCCCGTGTGCCCTCGGACAGTTGATCCGCATGTTTCGAGCCGCCCTCGGCCCCCAGCGCGACAAGAACCTCATGGTTGCCATCAAATGACGCCGCAAGCCCGGAATAGCGATCGCGTGACATGACACGAAACGACTCGGATGCGCGGTCCAGCATGCCGCTACGATGCGTGTCGCGATAGCGCCTGAGAGCGGCATCGACCGCAAGAAGGCCCAGCCGTTGGCGAAGGTGCTTTCTGGCGCCCTCCTCCATTTCCAAAAGCAATGTTTGGCGCCGTTCTTCCAAGCGGGCAACGGCATCGTCGCCACCGACCGCGTCGACGGCTTCTTCGGCCTTGCGGAACGTGTCCTGCGCCTCTTCCTGCGCGCTGCGCAACGCCTTTAAGTCAGCGCGAAGGCTTTCCGCGCGCGCTTCCAGTGCATCAGTATCGGTGCTTTCAAGGTCGTCCCGGACCTCGTCTATCGTTTGGCAATGCATACGGACACAGAGATCTTCGATCACATCGCGCCGAGCTTCGTGCAGTTTCGATAGGTCTCCCGCACGGGCCAGCGAATCGCGCGCATCCGCCCATGTCTCGACGCCGAAGTATCGGGCGAACTCCGAGGTTCGGCTGCTGTGGAGTGTGGCTTCACTTTCGATCTTGGCCAGGGATTGGCGCGCTGTTTCGAACTTCTGCTCGAGGATCGCCCGCTGATTTTCGCGGGCATCCGCCGCTTGCAGCCGATTGGTAATACCGCGCCACAATTCCGGAACGGGTTTGCTCTCATCAAGATCAAGACGCGTCGCCAAACTACGAACCGACTGTTCGAAATGGTTCTGATTGGCCTGCATGGTGGCGATCCGATGGGTCAGTTCGACCATGCGCGCATGATGCGCTTGCAGACGATCAAGCTCTTCAAGGATTGCCCGCATTTCTGCAACACCGAGCGAAGCCCCCGCCATCCACGTGTTCGAGCAGGCGTTGTTCCATGCGGCTTGCCACTCTTCCAGTGCGGCTTCGGCAGTGGCGTGTGTGCGCGCGCGTCGGGCAACATCTTGCCTCGCTTGGCCTTCGGCTTCACGCAGCGCCTCAATCCGGGTTGCGCGATCCAGTAATGACTGTGCGGTTTCCAGAGCGAAGGCCAGACCGGAACTGGCATCGATTTCATGGCCAGCGCGCCTCAACGCCTCACAAATATCGGCAAGCGCGCGGTCGGACTCTTGCCTGAAAAGAGAATGTTCGCGAACCGCCTTCTCTCGGGCGACCTGTGCGGCGCACGCGACATCAAATCGGTCGATCCACGCCTCGAATTCAGGCAGTTCCATTTTTGCGGGCAGCGCGGGCGAGACATTGGCAACAATCCCGCCTAGCCGCTGGGAGAGATCGTTGCGCCGCGCAAGTGCATCGGTGCGGTATTTTAGAGCGCTCTCTAGCTGTAGCTCGGCTTCTGCTAGCGCGCGCGCAGCACCGGCCGTCATTTCTTCATGAGCACGTTGATGCGCAAGGGTGGCCGTTACCTGATCATCAAGCCGCATTGCCGCTTCGAAACTGAGGGCGGTTTCGTCAGTAAGGGCGCTGCGGTGGCGCGACCACTCGGCTTCGCGCTGGGTTCGGACCTGCGCGGCCTCTTCGAGTGTAACGGTGTCTGCCGATGCAATCGCCTCTTTGCGGGCCCGGGCCTGCGCCATGTCCTGTTCGGCCTGCTCCACCCGGTCTTGGGCTCGTTCGAGCAGACGATCTGCATCTTTGATTTGCGCGTCGAGCTGTTTCAATACGGCACGTTCAGGCACATTTAGGCGCACCAGATCTTCTATGTTACCTGTCCATGGTGACATCGCGCTCAGCGCAGACTGCACACGGGCGTCCGCTTCGATCAGATTTGCCTCGGCCCTGCGCAGCGCTTGATCTGGATCTTCTCGGCGCAGTTTTTGCACAAGCCCGGGCAAACCTCCCTGATCCGACGCGCTGCCTCCGGCTTGCCTTAGGCGCTCTATCGCGCGCTCCTGCTCGGCACGGGCTTCTTCGAGTTCCAGAACAGCGCTTTCGCGAGCAGTTTTCACGCCAGAATGCTGCTCGATCAACTCACGCAAGCGCCCGATTACTGCGGCTTCGGGCATAAGCACTGCAGGTTCCACACCCCCCTGCCCCAACCGTGCCAGACATTCGTTCACCGCCCCGGCTACGATGTCGAGTTCGCTCTGGCGTTTGGGCAGGTCGTTGAGGGCTGTATCGTGGGCGGACTTCAACTGCTCTGCCCCTTCGACAGCTTCCTTCGCATCCAGAGCCGCCTGATCGGGGGGCATGTTTTTCAAATCATCCTGAAGGGATTTCACCGCGTGTCTTGCTGTCTCCAGCCGGGTTGATATCGCGGTCTCTTGTCTATCCAGAAGCGGCAGTTCCTCCAGCCATCCTTCCGGTGGCTCTGGCAGTGGGCCATATGTCGCAATCGCGGCTTCGTGTCGCTCGAGGCGGGCAAGCAATGGCCGCGCCTCTATTCGCCGCTCGGTTTCAATGAGTTCGACCTGCGCATGCTCTGCCGCCTCTCGCGCTTTCTTCCATGCTTCATCTGCGCGGTCGCGCTCAGTCGAGAGGCGCTTGTATTCCGCAGCAGCGGTATCGAGGTCTTTGACCTGCCGTCCAAGTTCATCGAAGTCGGCGACAAGTTCGCGAAGTTTGCCTTTCCGTCCGGTCCGGTTGAGAAATGCCTCGGAGTTTTCATTCAGCGCTTCCAGCTGGCCCGCCAGATCGGCGAGACCGGCGCTTGCCTGAAACAACAGCTCCCCTAGGTCACCCTTGCTTGCCAGAATGCTTTCCCCACCATCATTGAGGGTTTGGCCGTTGAGGGAAAACATCGCGGCATAAGACGCCCGGTCAAGACCGCGAAGCCCCCCGTGCAGCAGGGCTTCGCCCAGAGGCGCATCGTTTGCATCCAGTAGGGAATTGTCGCGCTTTTTGATCCTCACAATTTCATGCAAGCGATTGTCGATCTCAAGCTGCGCGCCCAAGCGCATGGATTGATAGGGATGTATGAACCCCATGGTGCTGCGCACGGGTATCTGAAACAACAGATCTAGCCATGCCTCGAGCAGGGTAGATTTGCCTGCTTCGTTGGCGCCATAGATCACGTGTAGGTCCGGGCCGTTTTGAACAGGGTGCGGGAACGTCAGGCTCACATCTGTGAACTTGCCATAGCGTGTGAGGTCGAGGCGGTTTAGGCGCATTTCTCAGGTCTCAGTCGCATCAAGGCGGGCGAGCACATCCAGCGCGCCCCGCTGCATCGCGTCAGCCAAGGCCGCTGCGGACTGTTCTTCGCTATCGCCCAGAATGCCACGAAGCTCTCGCGGGAGATGCTTCAAAAGGCGGTTTACTTCGTCCTGCACTGTTGGGTCTTCTGGTCGCAAGTTTCCTTGAGCAATGATTTCGGC
This sequence comes from Rhodalgimonas zhirmunskyi, assembly GCA_030848925.1. Lineage (GTDB taxonomy): Bacteria > Pseudomonadota > Alphaproteobacteria > Rhodobacterales > Rhodobacteraceae > Rhodalgimonas > Rhodalgimonas zhirmunskyi. The sequence goes on along the minus strand of JANFFA010000002.1, from coordinate 674,230 downwards.
CAATTCGCCAACCGCGCCGCCGGGAGAGGTGGTCTTGTCTGCGGTAAGCGCGATTTCGATTTTGTCGATCCACAGGGAGCCCAACTGCTCGGCGATGACTTGAGCTTCCTCGCGTATAAGATCCACGTCCCGCCCGATCCGCCACGCAAGCGGCGTGGCCCCGACCAGCACCGGGCGCACGATCTGTTGTTCTCCACCGCTTTCCCGGCGCACGGCTATGAGCGCTTTCTTCAATCCGTCTATCAGCGCAGGCCAATCTGATATGTCCTGACAGTTGACGGTCGCGCGCTCGAATTGGGCAACTGAAAGGTAGCGTTCGGTCAGGCTGACTTCTTCGTCGTCGCCCACGGTGACAAGAGTGACGGATTTGGGTCCGGCTTCGCCGATATCGCGCCCTTGCGGAATGCCCGGCATGACGACCGTGGTCGACCCGGGATAGGCGTCGCGCTGGTGGATATGGCCGAGCGCCCAATAATCATAGCCCGTGGCCTGAAGCTCACCTAATGAACAAGGCGCATACGGATCGTGACCCGGAGCGCCACCGAGCGAAGTGTGCAGCATTCCAATATTAAAAGCCCCCGGCAAAGGTGGGCCGAAACGATCCAGCATCGTATCGGGCATATGTGGATCTCGAAACGATATGCCGTGCACCGCAACGGCATGATCATTCCAAAGAGTTTCGACCTGCTCTGCGCGGCCGGAAAAAACCTTCACACTATCGGGCAGTGTCAATTCATTGGTGATCCGGGACGCCGCATCATGATTCCCGCGCACCACGAAAGCAGGAATGCCTGCCGCGTCCAGGCGCAGCATTTCCTGTGCCAGAAATCGTGCGGTTTTCATCGAGGTTTGCCCGCCATCGTAAAGATCGCCCGCAATAAGCAGGGCCTGGACCTCTTCAGCAACGCACAGATCGATGATGCGGGTGAATGTTTCACGCGTGGCATTTCCGACCAGTTCGGCCAAACTTTCGTCGCGCAGGGCCAAAGTTTTCAGAGGCGAATCGAGGTGAATATCCGCCGTATGCACAAAGCTGAACGCCAATCTGAATCCTCACCCCTGAATTGATATTCGAAATTTCAGGTAACCAGCGGAAACCGTCAAGGCGCAAGTGTCAACACGTGACCATGAAGGAAAGAGGCGAAGATCAACTGCATTCCGTACCATCGCAATAAGATCGGCAGGGCAGTCGGAAACGCATTTGATGCCAATCCGCCCGAAATGCGTCTCTACGGCAAACAAATCCGATATTTTTTCATGTCCGGTCTGCACGAACGAACCTTACAGTGCATTCTGCGGCCCAGTTGAGGCCCTCAACCTTGGAATTCAATACCGGCTCCAGAACCCAGTTTCCATCCTGTTCAAGTGCCCAAAACTGTCAGAGCTTTCTGGCGGACAAAGGATTACCAAGCATTCCCGCGGAAACAACAAAGGCGCCCGAGGGCGCCTTGTTTAATTGGTCGGAGTGAGAGGATTCGAACCTCCGGCCCCTGCCTCCCGAAGACAGTGCTCTACCAGGCTGAGCTACACTCCGACCGTGAGCCAGCGCCTTACCGCAGGCTCATGCGCTTGGCAAGAGCATCCGACCCGGCTTCGCACGATTCTCATTCGAGCTCGTACTTGAACCTCATCTCTCACCGGCCCTGCGCCCGTTCTTGGGTAGGACACTCTTGCACCTCGTTAGGCTGGCAGGACGGTACATGAATTGCCGTCGCCGCCGAGCACGACGTTGGCTGCTTGCAGGGAGGACTGGGAGAAAAAGTGCACTGTCCATAGCGCGTGCCTCGACTCAAAGGCATCGTGCGTGGTCACGTCCTCATATGGGGCCAGCCAGGGCGCAACGTTCACCCCGGCGAGCGACGGCGTAGGCTTTCAGATCTGCCGCACCAACCTGAGTGCATCATAAATCGCTGCGTGGGTGTTTCTCGCGCTTACGGCATCTCCGATTCGATACAACTCGAACGCGCCGCCCGAGCTACGTTGCACATCTTGCGGCGCACCCGAGATCAGCGCTTCGTAATCCACCTCTCCCAGGTTTTTGCTAAGCGGCTTGAGTTCGAAATAGAGTTCATCCATCGGCAGGATGCCGCAATTCACGACGATCTGATCATAGAGCTTTTCGCTCACATAATCAGAGTAATCGGTCCCAATCCGCGCCTTCAGAAGATTGCCGTCGCGCTCAATGCCCGCCAAGCGACGGCCAATCGTGGTCAGGACATCGTGGCGCTGCAACTCGGCCAGATAGGGCGAGAGGTTCATGCCCATGACTTCCGGCGCAAAGCTTCGATCCGGGGTCATCACCTCGACCTTCGCGCCCGCCTGCGCACAGATCTCGGCCGCCATAAGACCCGCGTGATCCCCCGCTTCATCAAAAATCAGAACACTTTCACCGGGTTTCGCATCGCCCGAAAGGATATCCCAAGCGGTTACGGCGAGAGCCTGCTCCTCATGCTGCTCAAGCAATACGGTATTGGGCAGGCCGCCCGTGGCGATGATCACAGTATCCGGCTTCAGCGCGATCACATCTTCTGCCTCGGCCCAGCAGTTGAACCGGAATTCCACATCGCGCGCGGCGCATTGCGCCATGCGCCAATCGACGATGCCGATCATTTCGCGGCGGCGTGGATGCTGTGCGGTCAGCCGCACCTGTCCGCCCGGATTGCCCTGCGCTTCAAGCACAATCACGTCGTGGCCTCTTACCGCGGCCACTCGCGCGGCCTCCAACCCGCCGGGTCCCGCGCCCACGACAACGACACGTTTCCTCTGCGTAGCAGCGGGAATTTCGTGCGGCTGCTCACGCTCGCGTCCGGTTGAGGGATTGTGAATGCAAAGGGCACCACCCGCTTCATAAATCCGGTCGAGACAATACGTAGCGCCAACACAGGGACGGATATCGTCTTCCTGTCCTGACATGATCTTTCGCACGATATGCGGGTCCGCGATATGAGCGCGGGTCATGCCTACCATGTCGAGAAGCCCCGCCTGTACCGCGTGACGCGCTGTGGCCACATCGGGGATCCGAGCGGCATGAAAGGTAGGCAGCCCGATTTCGGCGCGTATTTTTCCTGCGAAATCCAGATGCGGCGCGGATTTCATGCCTTGGATCGGGATCACCCCGACCAGCGCCGGATCGGTGGAAATTCGGCCCCTGATCACGTTGAGGAAATCCACCATGCCGCTGTCACGGAAAATCCGCGCAATCTCGAGGCCCTCTTCCTCGGTCGTACCGCCCGGTGTGGCCTCGTCAGCGGTGTATCGCAGCCCGATAACGAACTCAGGCCCCACGCGTTTGCGCGTTTCCTCAAGCACATCCATGGTGAACCGGATACGGCTTTCGAGGCGTCCAAGCCCGTACTCGCCCTCCAACCGATTGGTCAGCGGCGACCAGAACTGTTCGAGCAGATGGCCATAGGCTTCAAGCTCGATCCCGTCCATTCCTCCTGCCTGCATCCGCTCGGCCGCATCCGCGAAATCGCGGATCACGCGGGCAATGTCCCACTCCTCCATCACCTTGGGAAAGGCGCGATGCGCCGGTTCCTTGTGTGGCCCCGGGGCAAGCGAGGGTAGCCAGTCGCCCTTGTTCCAACCGGTCCGGCGGCCAAGATGCGTCAACTGGATCATTGCCACTGCGCCATGTTCGTGGATCGCGTCGGTCAAGCGGCGTATCCACGGAACCACCTCGTCTTTCCATGCAAGGATATTGTTGAATGCGGGTGGGCTGTCGCGGCTGACGCTGGCTGAACCCGCCGTCATCGCCATCGCGATCCCGGCCTTGGCCCGTTCCTCGTGATAAGCGATGTAGCGCTCTTTTGGCATGCCCTCTTCGGCATAGGCCGGCTCGTGCGCGGTGGTCATGATCCGGTTGCGCAGGGTCAAGTGCTTGAGCTTGTAAGGTTGTAGCAGCGGATCCTTCGACATCGCCTCGTCCTTCCTTTAGGCCGTATCGGGGCCTTCTCCCCAGCCCCGATGCGTGATGTTGGAAAACAAAAAGCGCCGTGACCTTTCATTTTTCCTTAAAATACTCCCGCCGGAAGCAGCCTACCGGGCCAAATGCGACACCATCTGGCACAAAAGCTCAAACATAATCGACACACCAAGGAACGCCGTTCCGCCACTGGCGTCGAACGGCGGAGAGACCTCGACCAAATCGGCACCCACGATCCTGACTCCGGTAAGTTCGCGCACCACCTGCAACGCCTGGTAGGAGTTCGGTCCGCCAACCTCAGGCGTGCCCGTTCCCGGGGCGAAGGTCGGATCGACGAAATCGATATCGTAAGAGATATAAGTATCCCCATCCCCGACGATCTCGCGCGCCTCGGCCATGACATCCGCGATACCACGGGCGAAAAACTCCTCAATCGGGATGATCCGGATGCCTTCTGCCTTGGCAAAGTCGCGATCTTCGTGATCGTACATGGTCCCCCGGATCCCGATCTGGACAACGCGCTTGGGGTCGAGAAGCCCCTCTTCGACCGCGCGGCGGAAGGGGGTGCCGTGGGTATACATGGTGCCACCGAAGTAGCTGTCGAACAGGTCGGTGTGACTGTCAAAATGGATCATGCCCACCGGGCCCTTGGCCGCCACCGCGCGCAAGACCGGCAGCGTGGTCAGATGATCGCCACCTGCCGTGAGCGGGCGGATACCGGCGCCGACAACCTTTTCGTAAAACGCGGTGATCCGCGCCATGCTGTCGGGTATATCCGCCGGGTTCGGCCCCACATCGCCGAGATCGGCCAGATTGGCCGCCTCGAAGGGGCGCACGCCCGAGACAGGGTGCTCGGCCCGGATCATCGTCGAGGCATCGCGCAACTGGCGCGGCCCATGACGCGGGCCAGGTCGGTTTGTCGTGCCGCTGTCCCAGGGGACACCGATAATACCAAGCTGCACGTCGCCAAACCGCGCATCGCCGGGCGCCACATGCGGCAGGCGCATGAACGTGGGGACGCCTGCGAAACGGGGCAGGTCGAAACCGCTTACGGGGTGGAAGAAGGGATCGCTCATTTGGTCAACTCCAGTCTCTTGCGCGCAGTCACAGGGCCATCCCCCTGCTCTGCGATACGGTTCACCGCCTCCTCCAGCCCCTCGTGGGCCACGGCCATGTGATGCACGTTTGCATGCAGCAGCGTCTCCTCATCCGCCACGAATGCAACATGTCCTTTCCAGAAGTAGAGATCGCCCCGGCGCGGCGCGCGGTTGCCAAGGTCTTCGCCCAGCGCGGCTTCCTGCATGTCGCTGTCGCCCGGGCAAGCAAGACCACAGGCCAGAAGCCCCATCTGCACCAGACCCGAACAATCGATCCCGAATGCGCTGTTCCCTCCCCAGAGATACGGCGTTCCGATCAGCCTTTCGGCCACGGTAACCGGGTCGTGCTCTGTATCATCGAGCGCCCGCAGGTGCGCCTTGGGAACGAAACCCTTGTCCGTCTCGGCAAACCTTGGACCCACCGACAGGACGTTAAGCCGCGCGCCCATGCTCAGGCTTTCCAGCTCATGCGCCTTGAAATCGGCCTCGGGGTAAAGATGCGTCGCCCGGGCGTTGACGATATGCGTGGCCTCCTGCGCACTCTCCAACAGATTGCTTTGGATGTATCCAACGTAGCCATCCGCCTCGGCCCGCACGAAGGACCAGCCATCGCGTTCCTCGAACACCGAGAGGCAGGCACCGGTCACCACTTGCCGCTCCCGTCGTCCCCCCGGCGCGTGCAAGAGATCGGCCACAGGGACGGACAGCTGTCGCGCCGCCCCCTCGACAAAACGCTCGGCTTCGACCATTCCGCGCAACGCGACATCGGCGACGCGCCCGTTGGCGGCGAGAAGCCGTCGGTCTTGGCTGAGCTTGCTCACAGCCCCAGCACCTCGGGCAGCGCATCAAGCAGGGCCCGCGCGCCCATGCCAGTGCCACCCTTGGGCCGCCCCGGTGCCACGGTGGGTTGCCAGCCGTAGATGTCGAAATGGGTATAGCGCAGTCCCTCGCCCGCGAACCGGCGCAGGAACAGCGCCGCCGTGATCGATCCGGCAAACCCGCCCTTCGGCGCATTGTCGAGATCGGCAATCCCCGGCTCGATCATCTTCTCGTAAGGCTCCCAGAACGGCAATCGCCACACCGGGTCAGCCACCCGTGCCGCCGCCCCTTCCAGCGCCGCGACGACGCCAGCATCGTCGCTGTAGTATGGCGAAAGATCCGGCCCGACGGCCACCCGCGCCGCGCCGGTCAACGTCGCCATGGATAGCATCAGATCAGGGCTTTCTTCAGCCCCATACGCAAGCGCATCTGCCAGCACCAGCCGCCCCTCGGCATCGGTATTGTTGATTTCAACGGTCAGGCCCTTGCGACTGGTCAGGATATCACCGGGCCGGAAACTCTCACCGCTCACCGCGTTTTCCACCGCCGGGATCAGCACACGAAGCCGCAACGGCAACCCCAGCGCCATGATGTCGTGCGCCAGTCCCAGAACGGTAGCCGCACCGCCCATGTCCTTCTTCATCAACCCCATTGAGGCCCCGGGCTTGAGGTTCAACCCGCCGGTATCGAAACAGACGCCCTTGCCCACCAGTGTCAGCGCCGGCCCGCTTTTGCCCCAGCGCATATCGATCAGGCGCGGCGCCTCGGCGCTGGCCCGCCCGACGGCATGGATCATCGGAAAGTTCTGCTCCAGCAGCGCCTCACCATGGATCACGTCGCAGGACGCGCCGAACTGGCTGGCCAGATCCCGGCAGGCGGCCTCCAACGCGTCGGGCCCCATGTCGCTGGCCGGTGTGTTGATCAGGTCGCGAGTCAGGGCCTCGCCCGCCGCGATGGTTTCAAGCCGCCGCCCATCCACGCCATCGGGGGCAACGAGGCGGGCCTTTATACCGCTCGCCTTGGCGTAGCGATCAAACGCATATTGCGCCAGAAGCCAGCCCAGCGCCTCGTTCGCCAGCGCGTCGCCCGTGAGGTCGGTTTCCAACCGATAGACCCCCTCGGGAAGCTTCGCCGCAGCGCCCGCGAGGTGAAAACGCCCACGCGCCCGCGCCGCTGCATCGCCATACCCGGCCAGTGCCGCTTTCGGCGCACCGTCTTCTCCGGGGATCAACAGCGCCGTTCCCAGCGCCGCCTCGAAGCCGGATGCGCGCACCCATGCCGCTGTCGCCGCGCTTTGGCCCCCAAGCCATTCCGCCAATGCATCCTTTTCCAGAAGGACAAGCGGCAGCGCCTGATCTGCGCTCTCTGCGTCGGCGAATTTCAAAGTCATCTGCGCACCCCATGTTGGCCATTCGGGGTCAGGTTACGCGCTTGCGCCGCGCCTGCAAGCACAGAGTATTGCCGCGCCCGCAGCCGGGCACGGCTGCCTAACAAATGAACCGTCGAGGGCGCAAAACCCCGCCGTGCTCGGAGAAACTAGGATTAGCGCGGGATCAGGGCCTTGATCGCGCTGGCGATTTCCGGGTCCTGTGCGATCGTATCCGCCGCGATGTCGCGCGCGCTGTCGAGTAGCGCGTCGGCCTCGCATATGCGATCGACAAGCCCCCAGGACAGCGCCTCATCAGCAGTGATCTTCTGCCCGCCCATCAGGATCATCTTGGCCCGTGCAGGGCCAATCAAAGCGGCCATTCGCTGCGGATCGGACGGCTGCGGCAGGAAGCCAAGCTTCATCACCGGGTAAAAGAACTTGGCCGCCGGAACCGCGATGCGCAAATCACAGGCCAGCGCCATTCCCATCGCGCCACCCGCCAACGTGCCATTGAGCGCGGCGATGGTGAGTCCGGGAAGACCGTTAATCGCCCCTGAAAGGCGCTCCCACAGAGGGGAGGTGGCCAGACCTGCGCGCGCCTCGTCCAAATCGGCCCCGGCGGAAAAAACGCGCCCCTGACCGGTCAGGATCAGGGCGCGCGCATCGCTGGCGCGCTCTGCGATGTTGCAAAGCTCTTCCAGCATCGCGCCAGTCAGTGAATTGGCCTTGTCCGGCCGGTCAATCGTGGCAATCCAAAGCCCGCTATCCTGCTCGAGCCGTATCACGAGAGGCCCAGCCGTTGGCGGATCGCTTCGTCGCGCAGCGAGATTTCCTCGCCAAGGTAGTCGTCCGAGTCGGCATCGCACATCCACAACAGGCATTTCGCGGGCCATTCGGGGGGAACGTGATCTTCCCACTCAAGTTGGCTGACCGGATTCAAACCGCTGGACTTGATCTCGCGCTGCATCTGCGTGGCGACCGTGCCGGGCGAAAGCCCCATGATGCGCAAGCCGTCACCGCCCAATTCAAGATGCGCCGAACGGGTCAGCATCGCGGCGCCCGCCTTCGATGCGCAATAGGCGCTCCAGCCCTCAAGGGGACTATGCGCGGCGCCCGAACTGATCGTGATGATCGTGCCGCCGCCCTTTTCGCGCATCACCGGCAGCGCGGCGCGCATGCCGTGAAAAACACCCTTGAGGTTGACGTCGATTGCGCGTCCCCAGTCCTCGGCGTCGGTGCTTTCAATGTGGGAAATCGGCTCGATCATGCCTGCGTTTCCGACAAGGATATCAAGCCCGCCGAAGGCCTCGCAGGCCAGATCCACTGCATGGCGCATATCTTCAAATTGCGCCACGTCGCAGGCCACGGCGCGGGCATTGGCGCCGATCTCATCCGCGATGCGGCTGATCTTGTCCTGCCCGCGAGCGGCAAGAACCACGTTTGCGCCCTGCTTTGCAAAAAGTCGCGCAGCCGCTTCGCCGATACCACGACTGGCGCCGGTAATAAGCGCGGTTTTTCCTGTCAAGTCGGTCATTTATGCCTCCCCTTCGGTCATGATTGTTTGGTAAACTATGCCAAGAGACCGGTCCACCCGCGTTTTCTGCCCCTGTATTTGGCCTGTGATTCAGGGTTAGGTTGCAGAACCGCGTTTCTCTGCCGGTTTTCGGAGGAGTTGAATTTGGGCAGGTGCTTTCGGGGTTGAATCCGATAAGAGGTCGCCCAAGATGAAAGAAACGCTTTTCATAAGGAAGGACGACTGCATGTCGAGTTTCAAAAATTTGAGCGGCACGACCGCACTGGCATTAATCATTACCGGATCAGCGGCCTTTGCCGATGTATCGGCTCAGGACGTTTGGGGCGATTGGAAAGGCTACATGGAGAGCATGGGCTACTCCGTTACCGCGACCGAGGCCACCTCGGGCGACACGCTGACCACGAGCGATCTTTCGATGACCATGCCTCTTCCCGAAGACGAGGGCACGATCACCATCATGATGGGCGAGATCAGCTACACCAACCAGGGCGACGGAACCGTTGCCGTAACGATCCCGGCCTCCGAGGCCGTGAACGTCAAGATCGTTGGCGGCGGCGAGTCGGTTGAAGTGCCGATGACCCTTACCCAGAACGGGTTCAATGCGATCGTTTCGGGCACACCGCAAGAGATGACCTACACCTATTCCGCCGTGAACCTGGGGTTGGACGTGCAGTCGGTCACTGCGAATGGCGAGACAGTTCCGGTTGAAAAGGGCATCTTCTCGCTTACCGATGTTGCCGGCGCAACAACCACCAAAACCGGCAATCTGCGCAACGTGACCCAGCAGATGAAAGCCGGAGCACTCGGCTATGCATTCAAGTTCGCCAATCCCGACGCTGCGGATGAATATGTCGATGTTCAAGGCGACCTTAAGGGTCTGTCGTTCGAGGGCGCCGGGGATTACCCGATGGGGCAAATGAACAGCGACGACATGAACGCGATGATCAAGGCGGGCTTCAATTTTGCCGGCAAGTTCGTTCATTCCGGTGGCCAGATGAACTTCCTCTTCACCGAAGAGGGCGATCAGATTACAGCAAACACCAGCACGACCGGCGGATCAGTCGATGCGGCCATGTCCGAAAAGGGGCTGCAGTACAGCGTGGGCGCTTCTGGATTGAAGGTGAATTTCCAAGGCGGTGATGTGCCGTTCCCCGTTTCCTTCGAGGCCGGGCAAATCGGCTATGATGTGGCCGTGCCCGTCGTCAAATCCGATGATACGCAAGACTTCTCCATGGGGATCGCCCTGCGTGATTTCGTGATGTCTGAGCAGATCTGGGGCATGATCGATCCGGGCGCACAATTGCCGCGGGATCCCGCAACGATCGCGCTTGATGTCAGCGGGACAGGCAAGCTTGGCTTTGATTTGCTCGACGAGGCACAGATGGCCGCGGTCGAAAGCGGTGAAACCATGCCGGGCGATTTGCAGACACTCAAGATCGAGGAATTGGAAATCACCGCTGCGGGCGCCTCGGTGACCGGCACCGGCGCGGCCGATGTCGACATGCAGGCCGCGATGATGAGCCAAGGGGCAAACGGCATCGACGGGACGCTCAACCTCAAGATCGTGGGCGCCAACGGGCTGATGGACAAGCTCGTTGCCATGGGCCTGGTGCCGCAAGATCAGATGATGGGCGCGCGGATGATGATGGGCATGTTTGCCGTACCGGGTGAGGGTGAGGACACGCTCACCTCGACGCTGGAAATCAAGAAATCAGGCGAGATTTCGGCCAACGGTCAGCGCATCAAGTAACAGCGCGGGCAAGGCGGGCAGCATCGACCCCGCCTGCACGAAAATTAGGGGGTCGCACCAAGGGTGCGGCCCTTTTCCTTTGCCATACACCGGGATAGCATCCGAAGCGTTGATAGTTTTCGGGAGGAACCCCCTTATGTCGCTTCTTTTTCGCAGCACGGCAATCTGCGCCATTCTAGCAGGTGCCCCTGCGCTTGCCCTCACGCCTGACGAGGCCTGGAAAGGCTGGCAAGCCCAGATCAAGGCGATGGGACTTCCTGTCAGCGCCGAAGCGACGCCTGATGGCGATGCGCTGCAGATCGGCACGATGAGCATCCAGATCGATTTTCCCAAAGTGAAGGGTTACATCACCCTTCCCGGACCGCGGCTAGAGCCCGGTCAGGGCGGTGCCGTGAACGTGATCTATCCCACGCCCTACACCGTTACCCTTGGTGGCGAAGCGGAGGGCGAAGGCAAGTTCGATGCCACGCTCGAGGGCGAGTTGATGGGTCAGACCGCCGTGATGACCGGCGATCCCTCGCGGACTGTCACCGATTGGGCGCATCAGGGCATGACGTTCACCCTGAAATCCCTCACGGTCGATGGTCAGCCCGCAGACAACGCCACGGCGACGCTGAAAATGCTCGCCGGAAAGGTGAATAGCGTGGCGGAATACGGTTCCGACAGCATCAATGTGACGTCTACGAACGAGATGCAGGGGTATAGCATGTTCTATACTCTGGCCATTCCGGGCGAAGAAGGCGGCAAGGTGCAGGCGGACAGCAATTCAGGCCCAACAACGGCCGTCACCAAGATGATCCTGCCTTCCGAGGGTATCAATTGGCTTGCCTCGCAGGACCAATTGCGTGACGGGCGGCTTGGCATCGACATGCAGTACAAGGCCGCCTCTGTCACATCATCTCAGATGATGGACATGGGGGCCGATGGCAAGATGAACCAGCTTTCCTCGGTTGAGGACTACGACCTCTTTGCCAAGCTTTCGGCGGATGGCCTGTCTTACGGCGGCACGACCGGCAACTTTGGATTCAACATCGAAAGCGCGGAAATTCCCTTCCCGATCGGCATGCGTGGCGACGGTGTCGAAATGGGCCTTGGCGTCCCGCTGCTGCAGTCGGATGAGGCACAACCGATGAACCTGACGGTGGTGCTCAAGGATTTCACCATGAATGACGAAATCTGGAACCTGTTTGATCCGGGTCAGGGCCTGCCGCGTGATCCGGCCAACTTCGCCCTTCGGGCCGATGGCACGATGATACTCAACTTCGACCTGCTCAACATCCAGAAAATGATGGACGAAGGTGGACCTCAGGGCATGCCTGCGCTTCCGGTCAACGTGAATGTTTCGGAATTGCTGCTTGCTGCGGCAGGCGCGTCGTTGAATGGCGACGCGACCATAAGCTTCAAGGGAATGCCTGACATCATGATGTCCGACATCCCCGTGAACGAAGGTCTTGTGAACCTGACCCTGACCGGCGCAAACGCGTTGATCGACAAGCTTGTCGGCCTTGGCCTGATGAGTCAGGAAGACGCCATGGGCGCGCGGATGATGAGCGGCATGATCCTGAAACCCGGCGAGGGCGATGACGTGCTGACCTCGACGATCGAGATCAAGCCCGATGGGTCCGTTTCGGCGAATGGCCAGCGGCTGAGATAAGCCCGCTATATCGATGACCTAAGGGCCGGTGCTATGCGCGCCGGCCCTTTTCCGTTCCGCCTGACCCTTGCACCGCTGCGACTTGAGGTCTACCTCAACAGCGAACCGAAGGAGAGCGTGCATGTCCGACCCCAGAGAGCTTGAACCCTTGGCCAACGCCGCCCTTGTCGCCGCACGCCGCGCGGGTGCCGACGCAGCGGACGCCATGGCCCTGTCCGGCACCTCGATCGCCATCGACGTGCGTGGCGGCACGCTGGAACAGGCCGAGCGCAGCGAGGGGACGGACCTTGGGCTGCGGGTGTTCGTCGGGAAACGGCAGGCTGTCGTGTCTTCCTCTGATACCCGGCCCGAAACCCTTTATGCGATGGCCGAGCGCGCCGTCGCCATGGCGCGCGAGGCGCCGGAAGATCCCTATATCGGCCTTGCCGACCCCGAACAGCTTGTCACCGATTGGGATGCGGATTCACTTGAACTCTGCGACCCCACGCCAGAGCCTGCTCCAATCGCGCTGGAAGAGGATGCCCGTCGCGCTGAAGCCGCCACGCTCGCCGTAGCCGGTGTGAGCCAAGTGCAATCGGCTTCCGCCGGATATTCGCGCCGCACTGTCTGGCTGGCGGCAACGAACGGCTTCTCGGGTGGGTATGCCCGCTCGGACCGGTCGCTTTATGCTGTCGCGATTGCGGGTGAGGGCCTTGGGATGGAGCGCGATCACGATGGTGATAGCCGGATTTTCCAATCCGACCTGCGCAGTGCCGAAGATATTGGTCGATGCGCTGGCGAACGCGCCGTTGCCGCGCTGGGCGCGCGCAAGCCGCCAACCGGCGCTTTTCCGGTGATCTATGACGAACGCGTCTCGTCCTCGCTTGTGGGGCATCTGCTTTCTGCGGTGAACGGCGCGATGGTGGCGCGCGGATCGTCCTTCCTTCGCGATGCTTTGGGCGAGCGGATCCTTCCCGAGGGGCTTTCGGTGATCGAAGATCCGCACCGCCCCCGCGCAACCGGCTCTCGTCCGTTCGATGCCGAAGGGTTGCCGACACGCCAACGTGCGGTTGTCGACAAGGGTGTGCTGACGGGCTGGACGCTCGACCTGGCCAATGCCCGCAAGCTGGGGATGGAGAGCACCGGAAACGCCGCGCGGGGAGCCGGCGCGGGTCCCTCGCCCAGCACGTGGAACGTGGCGCTGACCCAAGGCGAAAAGACCCGCGAGGATCTGATGGCCGAGATCGGCACCGGGCTTTTGGTGACCTCGATGATCGGGACAACGATCAACCCCACCACGGGGGATTATTCGCGTGGCGCGTCGGGTTTCTGGATCGAAAACGGCGAGATTGCCTATCCCGTCAACGAATGCACGATCGCGGGGAACCTGCGCGAGATGTTCCTCGCCATGACGCCCGCAAATGACGCGCGGCCATGGCTTTCGCGGGTGGTGCCCTCGATCCTGGTCGAGGGGATGACGCTTGCCGGAAACTGATCTTGCCCTGTTAGTCGAGGCCGCGCAGGAAGCGGGCCGGATCGCGCGCACCTACTCGGGTGCGACGGCGCAAAGCTGGGAGAAGCCCGATAACGCCGGGCCGGTAACGGAATGCGATCTGGCTGTAAACCGGATGCTCGAGGAACGGCTGCGCGCAGCGCGGCCCGATTATGGCTGGCTGTCCGAGGAAAGCGAGGACAACGAGGCGCGCCTTGAGGCCGAAACGGTCTTCGTGATTGATCCGCTCGATGGAACGCGCAGCTTCATGGAAGGCGGCCGCACGTTCGCGCATGCGCTTGCGGTCGTTCGGAACGGTCTCGTGCAGGCCGGGGTGGTCTATCTGCCCCTGCTCGACAAGCTGTATACGGCAACGTATGGCGGTGGCGCGAAACTGAACGGCACCCCTATCAAAACGGCTTTGAAACCGGGGCTGGATCGCGCGACGGTGCTCGCGGCCAAGCCGGTACTGCAACCGCGCTTCTGGAAAGGTGGCGTGGTCCCGGATATCGACCGGGTTTACCGCCCGTCGTTGGCCTATCGGCTCTGCCTTGTGGCCGAAGGGCGTTATGACGCGATGATCACGCTTCGCGACAGCTGGGAATGGGATATCGCCGCAGGCGCGCTGATCATGGCGGAAGCGGGCGCGGTGGTAACTGATCGCTACGGTGCGCCGCTGCGCTTCAACAACGCCCGCCCCAAAGTGGCCGGAGTGCTTGCCGCTTCGCGCGCGGTCCATGCCGAGATGAGGGCAGCGCTGGCCTGACTGAAGGCTCAGCCTATCGCCATTTCGTCAGCACCAGTCCCACACCTGAACATTACTCAGCAGAAACATCGGACAAACGGGCCAACACGTCAAAAATGAAATGTCATCTCTGACGTGTTTCCTATTGTGTGGTTGGCCGAGGGGGCGCCGAACTCAGGCCGGCTCGGCCAACTTCTTCTTCCACTCTGCCGGGCCGCTCTTGTGGATCGAATTCCCGTCCGTATCCACGGCCACCGTCACCGGCATATCCTCGACCTTCAACTCATAGATCGCTTCCATGCCCAGATCCTCGAACGCCACCGGCTTCGCCGCCTTGATCGCCTTCGAGACAAGATAGGCCGCACCGCCAACGGCGATCAGGTAGGCCGCCTTGTGCCGGGCGATCGCTTCCAGCGCCACAGGCCCGCGCTCGGCCTTGCCGACCATCACCTTCAGGCCGGTATCAGCCAGAATTCGGTCGGTAAACTTGTCCATCCGGGTCGATGTGGTGGGGCCTGCGGGGCCGATGGCCTCGTCGCCCACGGCGTCGACCGGGCCGACGTAATAAATCGCCTTGCCCTTCAGGTCGACGGGCAGCTCCTCACCACGATCCAGCATGTCGATCATCCGCTTATGCGCCGCATCGCGCCCGGTATAGAGCGTGCCGGACAGAAGCAGCGTTTGACCCGGGGTGAGAGAGGCCACAACATCATCCGTCAGGTTGTCGAGGTCCAGTTTCGTCGCCTGCGCCCCGGCGGCATCAAGCAGAATATCGGGATAGACATCCATCGACGGCGGCGTAAACACCGCAGGTCCAGATCCATCCAATGAAAAATGCGCGTGGCGCGTCGCAGCGCAGTTGGGGATCAGCCCGACCGGGAGCGACGCCGCATGGGTCGGCCAGCTTGCCACTTTCACGTCCAGCACGGTCGTCACACCGCCAAGGCCCTGCGCACCGATGCCCAGCGCATTGACCCGTTCATAGATCTCCACACGCAGCTCTTCGGTCGCGTTCTGCGGACCACGGCGCAGCAGATCCTGCATGTCGATCGGTTCGTTCAGCGCCTGCTTGGCCAGCGCCATTACCCGGTCGGCATTGCCGCCCACACCGATGCCGAGGATACCCGGCGGGCACCAGCCCGCGCCAAGACCTTCGACGGTTTCGACGACCCAATCCGCCACATTGCCCGACGGATTCAGGGTGGTGAATTTCGACTTGTTCTCGGACCCGCCGCCCTTGGCCGCGACTTCGACGTCGATCTTGTCACCCGCGACCATCTCGACACTCAACATGCAAGGCGTGTTATCGCCCGAGTTTTTCCGTGTATCGAAGGGATCGACCACAACAGAAGCGCGCAGCGGGTTGGTGTCGCGCAAATAGCCCTGCCGCGTGCCTTCGTCACAGATTTCCTGCAATGAGCGTTTGAACGCGATCGGGGCCTCGACGCCGATACGCACGTGAATGTTCGCGGCACCGGTGTCCTGACAAATCGGGCGGTGGCCCATGGCGCACATGCGCGAATTGACGAGGATCTGTGCCATCGCCGCTTTGGCGCCGGGGTTTTGCTCGCGCTCCCACGCGCGGGTCATGGCCTCGATGAAATCGGCCGGATGATAGTAGGAAATGAATTGCAACGCCTCGGCGATGCTCTCGATCAGGTGTTCCTCGGTAATCCGGGCCATGGGGCTCTCCTGCGGCTGAACGGTCGCAAAGCGTTTAGCGCATGCCCTGCCCCAAGGGAAAGAGGAAATCAGTGTGCCGTAGTATGCAATACCCGTCAGGCAGCGAGGCCCTTGGACCCAAGATCGAGGAATTTCTTCCGCCGATCCTTGATCAGCTTCTTGGCCGATTTGCCCTCAAGCTCGGCCAGCATACCGCCCAGCGCCGCGCCCACGGCTTTGATCGCAGCCTGCGGATCACGATGTGCGCCACCCATCGGTTCGGGAATGACGCGATCGTTCACGCCCAGTTCCGCCAGATCCTGTGCCGTCAGGCGAAGCGCCTCGGCGGCTTCGCGCATCTTCTCGGCATCTTTCCACAGGATCGAAGCGCAGCCTTCGGGCGAAATCACCGAATAGATCGAGTGTTCAAGCATGGCGACGCGATCCGCGGTCGCAAAGGCCACAGCCCCGCCCGAGCCGCCCTCGCCGATGATGATCGAAATCAGCGGCACGCCGATTTGAAGACATTTTTCTGTGCTGCGGGCGATCGCCTCGGACTGGCCACGCTCTTCCGCGCCTTTGCCGGGATAGGCCCCGGCGGTGTCGACCAGCGTGATCACCGGCAGGCCGAACTTGTCGGCCAGTTCCATCAAGCGCACGGCCTTGCGATAGCCTTCGGGCCGCGCCATGCCGAAATTGTGCAGAATGCGCGACTTTGTGTCGTGGCCCTTCTCATGGCCGATGACGACGACGGGCTGATCCTCGAACCGGGCCAAACCGCCCATCACGGCGTGATCGTCGGCAAAGTTGCGATCCCCGGCCAGTGGCGTGTATTCGGTAAAGAGCGCTGCGATGTAATCGCGGCAATGCGGGCGCTGGGGATGGCGTGCCACCTGGCACTTCCGCCAAGGCGTCAGCTTGGAATAGAGATCGACCAGCAGTTCGCGCGCTTTCTTGTCGAGCGCGGCCGCCTCGGTTTCGATATCCATCTCCTCATTCGCCCGCGCCATCGCGCGCAACTCTTCGGCCTTGCCTTCGATTTCGGCCAGCGGTCTTTCGAAGTCGAGGTAATTGGTCATCTCATCGCCCTTAATCGCCCTATCCGGGGCATATATTGATTGGGGCGCATGATGCAACTACCCTCGGCATTACAGCACTTCCGGAGTATATACTTGAATTAATATGCATCATGATATATATACACGATATGTGAACCGCGAGGTGCACGAGCCGGAGGATTTCGAGGATGAGATTTTCGAAGCGATCATGCGCTTATCCGAAAGCTGCCGCGAAAACATTCTGCGGCTCGACACCGAGCTTTGCGAAAACGACCCTGACGCCGACGAACGCTGCGGTGTCTATGACCTGCGCTACGAGGTATTCGCGATGGCCATCCCGGGCTGCGGCAGTCATCGGCTGATCGTTTCGCTGGATCATCAGGCCGCAACTGGGGCGGCAAAGCAGCCCGGCGCGATGATGCACGGGCCGATCCCGCAAGGCGCCAATCTGGCTGCCTGTTGTCAGGCCGCACGCAAATTGGTGCGCAAGCACCGCGGGCTGATCAATCCCGCTTGGGAAAGTTGAGGAAACGACATGAGCGAAAAGCTGAGAGAGCGCATCCTGAAGGCCAGCCCCGGCTTGGCCGAGCAGATGGACAAGCACGAGGCCAAGGCCAATTTGGCCGCTGCGCTGCGCGCGCTTCGCAAATCCGCCGGGTTGACACAGACCGATGTGCAGAAGGCCTCGGGCCTGAGCCAATCGCATATTTCCAAGGTCGAATCCGCCACCGGGCCGATCCCCTCGACCGAAACCATCGTGCGCTATGCCCGTGCCTGCAACGCCCGGCCCCGGATCGAATTCGTCCCCGAGGACCAGTCGGCAGATGCCCGCAACAACGACTTCATCTCGATGGCGATGCTGGGCTGACGGGGCATGACCCCGGACCATATCCTTTGGTGGCAGAATGCGGCTTCTTTCGCGGGCATAGCCGTTCTGGCCGTGCCTGTGCTTTCGCTGAACAAACGCAAAAAACGGCTGCAACGGCTGCGTGACATCGTGGCGCGGCGCGGCGAAAGCGGTGACAAACGCGCGCTCGATCGCGTGGGCGAGGAACTGACCCGCAACCGCGAGAGGGAGGTGGCAATCTGGCGTCGGTTCGACGAGTTGTGCCTTTATGCGGGCTACATCCTCGTGCTCGGATCCGCGGCGTCGCGACTTTTCCTGCCCTGAAGGCCAAGTCGGCAAGATTTGTTCACCGCCCCCATGGCACCAATGGCCCACGAAAGGACCTTCATGCCGATGCGCGGTGATTATGAGAAGCGGATGCTACGCGTGCTGGAGCATATCCACGCACATCCGGACGCCGATCTTTCACTGGATGCGCTGGCCGATGTAGCGGCGATGAGCCGATTTCATTGGCACCGTGTTTTTCGCGCCATGACCGGCGAGACCTGCGCGCAGGCCGTCCGCCGTATCCGGCTGAACCGGGCGGCGTGTTGGCTGGCCCGTGATGCGATGCCGATCGAAGAGATCGCGACCAAGGTCGGATATCCTTCGGTGCAAAGCTTTGGTCGCGCCTTCAAGGCGGCTTATGGCATGACCCCGGGTGCCTTTCGTGAAAACGGGCGGGAAGACCACCCCGCCCTTATGCACCGCAATGGAGAGCCCGAGATGTATGAGATCGTGATCGAACCTGCCCCCGCCCGCCACCTTGCTGCCATCGCCCACAAGGGGCCCTATATCGAGGTGGGCCGCGCATTCGAGAAGGCAGGCGCCATAATCGGCGCGCGCGGCCTGTTCCCGCAGGTGCGGGCGATGATCGGGGTCTATCTCGACGATCCCGGGTCAGTGCCGGCCGAAGACCTGCGGTCCTATGCCGGATTCGAACTGGCCTCCGGCGCGGAATTGCCCGACGGGATGGAGGTGATAGATCTGCCCAAGGGTGAGGTGGCGAGACTGCGGTTCACTGGGCCCTATGCAGAGTTGCACCGAGGCTATGACCATCTCTACGGCACGTGGCTTCCCGAATCGGGGCGCGACCCGGCCGATGCACCGGCGTTCGAGTATTATCACAACACCCCACGCGATGTGCCGCCAGCGGAATTGGTGACCGACATCTGCCTTCCGTTGAAGCCGGCATGAACTGCGCGCCCGACATGACGCCCGAGGTCGCGGCGGTCTTCGACAGCTTCCCCACGTCCGCGCAAGACATTTTGTTCGGCATACGCCGCCTGATATTCGAGATCGCCAACGGGAGTCCGGATATAGGCCCTTTGAAAGAGGCCTTACGATGGGGCCAGCCAGCCTACCTCACCCCATCGGGCGCGGGCAGCACGATCAGACTGGGAATGACCAAAACCGGCGAACCCGCGCTTTTCGTGCATTGCCGCACAAGCTTGATCGAAGATTTTCGCCCACTCGCTCCGAAGAGCATGCGCTTTGAAGGGCGTCGTGCCGTACTGTTCGAAGAAAAGAGCCGCCCAGATAAGGAGTCTCTGGCACTCCTGATCCGGGCGGCTTTATCCTATCACCGTAGATCCGAACGCGTGGCTGGCTAAGGGACAAGCGTGGCTTCACGTTTCTGGGCCGGATCCAAGGCGCATACCGAGACGAAATCGGTAAACCCTCAATAACATGCACGAACGATTCATCTTTGACTTATGTCAAGAACCGAAAAAAATCCATCAGGCCGACTTCATCGCGGCCCTCAATGCAGCTTCGGGGGTGGTAAGCACCTGCACTCCCGACCGCGATAACCTCGGCGCCGCGCCCGCCATCGAAGCCTGCGCCAAAACGATGACAGGCGTCACATCAACAAGCACCGCCTCAATACCCTCTGCGATAGCAGCAACGAAGCAGTCATGATCTCCACGCTCGAAATGCACCCAAGCCTGCGATATTGAGATAGGCTGTACGGGGTTCGGATTTTGCGCCCGGGCCATTTCTTCCGCCAAAAGCGAAAGTGTGGCGGCGCGTGTGCTTTCAAGGCAGAAGGCAACCAAAACCGGCCTGCCACTTTTGGCGGCCATGCGCATTGCCGGGCGATCAATGCGAAGCGCGCCCGCTGACTCGGCCACGGCACCGAGTGTGGAACAGGTGCAGAGAGCAGACTCTCCAGAAACAAGCGCCGCGACTTCGGCGGCAATCTCCGGCGTCACCCCTTCTGCTCGTGCACGCTCCATCAGGTCCTCGCGCACGATATGGCACAAGGGTGTTCCAGGCGCGATTCGGTCGCGCAACGCGTCGAAGGTGGCAACGTGAACCGGTGAGGTGTGCAAAAGCGTCAGCATCACGCCGCAGGATAGAGCACCGGATACAACGTAGCGAGCAACAGCGCGGCCATCGTCCAGTTGAAAGCGCGCAATCGGCGTGGCGACGTCAGCCACAGGCGCAGACGCTGCCCCATAAAGGCCCAGACCGATACGCTGGGCAAGTTTACTGCGCCGAATGCCAGTGCGACCAACACAACCGGCGCCCATTCGCGCCCCGGTGCGTAAAGCGTGATCGCGGTCAGGGTCATCGTCCATGCCTTGGGATTAACCCATTGGAACAGCGCCGCTTGGAAAAAGCTGAACGGGCGCGCGCTTTCCTGTCCGCCTGAACCGGGGGCTGCGGCATGGGCAATCTTCCACGCCAGCCATGCAAGATAGGCGACACTCAGGACCGTAAGGATTGTTCGTACCGGTGGCCACGCATCGAAAACCTGCATCAGGCCAGTCCCAACCAGCACCACCATGACCATGAAACCGCAAGCGATACCCAGCATGTGCGGCACCGTCCGACGAAAGCCGAAATTCGCCCCGGATGCCATCAGCATCAGGTTATTTGGCCCCGGAGTGATCGAGGAAACGAATGCAAAACCCAGAAGGGCGAGGAAAAGATCATGTGTCATCCACGCAACCATATGCAAACAGCCGCGGCATTGGATTGCGTTTTGATCTACTCTCACATTAGATTTGCAACTTATGAACGCGTTAGACCGCATAGATCGCAATATTATGCGAGAACTGTCGCAGAACGGCAGAATCTCCAATCTCGACCTGTCGGCGAAGGTTGGCCTCTCCCCCTCCGCCTGTTTGCGCCGCACCGCTGCACTTGAAAAATCCGGTGCGATCAAGGGTTATCGCGCCGTTCTCGACCCGGGGCAGATGGGCGTCGGGTTCGTGGCCTACCTCGCCGTCGGGCTGAACCGGCACACGAAAGAGGCCCAGGAAGCATTCGAGCGCGCCATCGCGGGCGCGCCCGAGGTGCGCGAGTGCCACAACATCACCGGCACCGTTGAATACCTGTTGCGGGTCGAGGCGACCGACCTGCCCTCTTACAAACGCTTCCACACCGATGTTCTGGGCACACTGCCGCAGGTCAATGCAATCACCACCTACGTGGTGCTCGGATCTCCGAAAGACGAACGCGCCTGATGCGCGGGAAGCCGCCCAGCGAGACACAGGCAGATTGGAGGCGCGCGCGCGCCCGGCTAAACCGGGCAAAACCATCGGAGTCCCGTTGATGCTGACCCGCCGCGCCGCCCTCGCCGCCCCGTTTGCCCTGCCCTTCGCCCTTGCGGCCTGCGCCCGCCGGGCCGAGCCCCCGGCGCGCAAGGGTTACAACCCGCCGCTCTTTCCGAATGAAACACCGGAACTGCGCACGAAGATCAACAAGTGGTCGGATCACTACGAGGTGCCCCGGCAACTGGTGCACCGCCAGATCGTCCGCGAAAGCACCCACCGCCCCGGCGCGCGCAACGGCCCGTATTACGGGCTCATGCAGATCCTGCCACAGACCGCGCGCACCATGGGTTTCCGCGGAAAACCCTCGGACCTGCTCGATGCGGATACAAATCTAAAATACGCCGTGAAATATTTGCGCGGCGCATGGCTCGTCTCGGACGGCGATATGGACAAGGCCGTGATGTGGTATGCCCGCGGCTATTATTACGAGGCCAAGCGGCGCGGCCTGCTCGTCGAGACCGGACTTCGCCCGGCTTGAAGCGCAGCGCCGGGGGGCGCTGCCCCCTCGGCCTGTGGCCGCACCCCCGGAGTATTTCGGGAAAAATGAAAGGCAGGACCGATCCCCTGCTTCATCTGATTGTAAATATCCCGGGGAGTGTGAGGGGCTGGCCCCTCACATCCAAGATTAAGGTTGGACTCAGCCTTCGATCAGTTCGGCCATCTTCACGATAACCTCGGCCTGTTTCATCGACGCGATATCGATCAGCTTGCCCTTGTAGGTCGTGGCACCAAGGCCCTGCTTCTTGGCTTCTTCCATCGCGGCGAGGATATCGCGCGCTTCGGCGACGGCTTCGGCCGAGGGGGTGAATACATCATTCGCAAGTTTCACCTGCTTGGGATGGATCGCCCATTTGCCGACCATGCCAAGCGTCGCCACGCGACGGGAATGGGCGATGTAGGCCTCGTCATCCGAAAAATCGCCGAACGGGCCGTCGACCGGCAGAACGCCATGAGTCCGGCAAGCGGCGACGATGGCCGAAACCGCATAGTGCCACGGGTCGGGATAATCGGTCTGGCCTTCGTGGGTCATGTAGTAGTTGGCCTGCGTGCCGCCGATGCCGGTGGTGGCCATACCCATGGAGGCCGCGAAATCAGCGTAGCCGAGGCTCATCGCCTGCATGCGGGGGCTGGAGGCGGCGATTTCCTCGACATGGGCGAGGCCGGCGGCGGTTTCGATGATCACTTCGAAGCTGATCTTTTTCTTGCGGCCCTTGGCGGCCTCGATCGCGGTGACCAGCGCGTCGACGGCATAGATGTCAGAGGCATTGCCAACCATCGGGATCATGATCTGATCAAGCCGGTCCGACGCGTTTTCCAGCAGTTCGACCACGTCCTTGTACCAATGCGGCGTATCCAGACCGTTGATGCGAACCGAAAGATATTTCGTGCCCCAGTCAACGTCATGCGTGGCTTCGATGATGTTCTTGCGCGCGGTGTCCTTGTCATCCGGCGCGACGCTGTCCTCGAGATCGAGGTTGATGACATCGGCTGCGGAGGCGGCCATCTTCTCGAACAGCGCAGTACGCGAGCCGGGGCCGAAGAGCTGGCAACGGTTCGGGCGGGCGGGGGCGGGGGGCTGTTTGAGGAAGCTCATGGGCAGGCCTTTCGGTTGGTAAGGATATTGCGCTCTTTCAGGCTCAAGCGATATTAAATTACAAACTCAGCGGCAAGCCGATTCTGCATTGCGGCAAGCCCCATGCACGTCACCTGCAGGCTTGCGATTGGCTTCACCCGGCAGTTTATATTCTGCACGATTCTGAGGCAGAGCGAAATTTATTCGACAAACTCAGAGTTCCACGCAAGAATTTCCCCCGGAATTCTAATCTCACGCCCTTTTTGCAATACACTCCCCCGTTCAATGCTCAACAATCGGGCGAACACCACAAAAACGGGGCGCGACGATGATCCAGACACCATACCTTCTTTTCCTTGGCGATGCGCCGGACCAGCTTGCCGCGAAAGTGGCGCAGGGCATCAAGGACTGGCGGCCTGACAACGCAGTCGGTCAGTATCGCATGGAGGGATGCATGGCCGATGTGGGCCTGACCGACATGACCTTGGCCGAGGCGAAAGAGGCCGGAGCCAAGACGCTGGTGATCGGCGTGGCCAATCGGGGCGGTATCATCAGCCCCGAGTGGAAAAAAGTGCTCGTCATGGCGCTTGAGGAAGGGTTCGACCTGGCCTCTGGCCTGCACAACCTGCTGCGCGACGAGCCCGATCTCGTGGCTGTGGCCGAGGCGACCGGGCGCGCGCTGCATGACGTGCGGGTTCCCGATGTGAAGTACCCGATTGCAAGCGGTGAGAGGCGGACCGGCAAGCGTTGCCTTGCCGTAGGTACCGATTGCTCTGTCGGCAAGATGTACACTGCGCTGGCGATGGACGCGGAAATGAAGGCGCGCGGCATGAAGTCGAACTTCGCCGCCACCGGCCAGACCGGCATCCTGATCACCGGCAAGGGCGTTCCGCTCGATGCCGTGATCGCGGATTTCATGGCCGGGTCGATCGAATGGCTGACGCCGGACAACGACCCGGATCACTGGGACATGATCGAGGGGCAAGGCTCGCTTTTTCACGTGTCCTATTCCGGTGTGACCATGGCCCTGATCCATGGCGGACAGCCCGATGCGCTGGTCCTGTGCCACGAGCCGACGCGTGAGCACATGCGCGGATTGCCGGGCTACAAGTTGCCTACGCTCGAAGCGGTGCGCGATATGGCGCTTGAACTTGCCCGCGTCGCAAACCCCGCCTGCAAGGTCATCGGGATTTCCGTCAACACGCAGCATATGAGCGAAGAAGACGCGCTGTCCTACATGGCCGAGGTCGAATCGCGGATGGGCCTGCCGACCGTCGATCCGTTCCGTCAGGACGCAGGCCGGTTGGTGGACGCGCTCGCCGCGATCTGAAACGATAGTGCCTATTGCCCGCCGGGGGACGCCTCCGGCGGGAGTATTTTTTGGAAAAATGAAAGGGATGGAGCATTGCGGATCACGGTAACGCCCGAAACATTTCGGCTGGCACAGGTTTTCACGATTTCCCGGGGAAGCCGGACCGAAGCGAAAGTGCTGACCGTGCGGATCGAGGATGCTGGCGTAGAGGGCTGGGGCGAATGCGTGCCTTACGCGCGCTATGGCGAGACGTTGGAGAGCGTTGCGGCAGAGATCGAGGGGCTTCCTGACAGCCTGTCGCGCGAGGCGTTGTACGACCTGCTGCCCGCCGGGGCGGCGCGCAACGCCGTGGATTGCGCCCTCTGGGATCTGGAAGCGAAGAAGGCGGGTAAGCGTGTTTGGGAATTGGCGGGATTGCCTGCGCCGGGGCCAGAGATCACCGCCTATACCCTCTCGCTGGACACCCCCGAGAACATGCAGGCGCAGGCCGCAAAAAATGCACACCGTCCGCTGTTGAAGATCAAGCTGGGCACCCCGGATGACATGGCGCGCCTCGAAGCCGTGCGCGCCGGTGCGCCCGCGTCGAAAATCATCGTCGATGCGAACGAGGGATGGAGCGCGGAAGTCTATGCCGACCTCGCGCCGCATCTGGTGCGCCTTGGCGTGGCTCTTGTTGAACAACCCCTGCCCGCCGGTGAGGATGAGGCGTTGATCGGGATGACGCGGCCGGTGCCCGTCTGTGCCGACGAAAGCTGCCATGACAGGGCCACTCTTTCCGGGCTGAAGGGCAAATATGATGTCGTCAACATCAAGCTCGACAAGACCGGGGGACTGACCGAAGCGCTGCGCCTGCGCGATGCGGCGCGCGCCGGGGGCTATGACGTGATGGTGGGCTGTATGGTCGGCACCTCGCTTGCCATGGCGCCCGCCGTTTTGGTGGCGCAGGGTGCGATGGTGACCGATCTGGACGGCCCGCTCCTGCTGGCTGAAGACCGCGAAGTGCCGCTAGCCTTCGATGAAAGCGGCGTGCACCCCTCCGAAGCCGCACTCTGGGGATAGAACGATGCCGCAGCGCTTGGCCGTTATCGCCGACATTCACGGCAACGCCGACGCGCTGCGCGCCGTCCTCGACGATATCGATCAGTTGGGCGCCATGCCGATCGTCAATCTGGGTGATGTCTTCAGCGGCCCATTGGCGGCGCGCGAAGTCTGGGCGCTTTTGCATGATCGACCAGAGATTCTGACCGTGTGTGGCAATCACGACCGCCACCTGATCGAGCAACCGCGCGATGCGATGGGGCCGTCCGACAGGGTCGCCTTTGACCAACTTCCAAAGGAAGCACTGCAATGGTTGGCGGATTTACCGTCCGTGGCCAAGATCAACCAATCCGTCTTTCTGTGCCATGCGCGTCCCGACGACGACGCGAGTTACTTGATGGAGCAGGTCACCCCCGACGGCACGGTGCAACTGCGGCCCGAGAACGAGATCGCCGCCCTGATCAACAGTATCGAGGCTGAGGTGATCTTGTGTGGCCACAGTCATCAACCGCGAATGATGCGAGTTGCAGGGAGGTTGATCGTAAACCCCGGCAGCGTCGGTTGCCCCGCGTATCTCGATGAAGATCCCGTGCCACACATGATGGAGACCTGCACACCGGATGCCTCTTACGCGGTGATCGAACGCGGGGTCGGCGAATGGCACGTTTGCCATCGCCACGTGCCCTACGACACTGCGCGCATGATCGCGCTTGCCCGCGAGGCCGGGCGCAAAGATTGGGCCAGTGGCATCGCCACCGGTCGGATTGCACCTCACCCCACTTGACGAACCCCGGCCAAGCCCGGAAACAGCCAAAGACAGCCCCCAGAAAGGACACCAACCCATGAGCCGCATCGTTTACCTGAACGGAGAATACCTGCCCGAAGAAGAGGCCAAGATCTCGATTTTCGACCGGTCGTTTCTCATGGCCGACGGGGTCTATGAGGTGACGAGCGTTTTGGATGGCAAGCTGATCGATTTCGACGGCCACGCCAAGCGGCTCGAACGTTCGTTGAACGAGTTGGGCATGCAGAAACCCCAAGCCTTCGACGACCTTCTGGAAATCCATCGCGCGCTGGTCGAGAAGAACGGCATTGAGGACGGGCTGGTCTATTTGCAAGTCAGCCGCGGATCGGCTGGCGATCGCGATTTCGCATTTCCCGATCCGGAGCAAGTGAAACCGACCCTCGTCCTGTTCACCCAGAACAAACCGGGCCTGGCCGACAGCCCGGCGTCGAAAACCGGGATCAAGGTCATCTCGATCCCCGACATCCGCTGGCACCGCCGCGATATCAAGACGGTGCAGCTTCTCTATCCCTCGATGGGCAAGATGATGGCCAAGGCGGCGGGCGCGGATGACGCGTGGATGGTCGAAGACGGCTTCGTCACCGAAGGCACATCGAACAACGCCTATATCGTGAAAGGCAACAAGATCATCACCCGCGCGCTGTCGAACGACATCCTGCACGGAATCACCCGCGCCGCTGTTCTCCGGTTTGCCCGCGAAGCGCAGATGGAAGTGGAAGAGCGCAGCTTCACCATCGACGAGGCGAAAAAGGCCGACGAAGCATTCGTCACCTCGGCCTCGGGCTTCGTCATGCCCGTGGTCGAGGTCGACGGCGCGACACTGGGCGATGGCACGCCGGGCAACGTGGCCAAGCGCCTGCGCGAGATCTATCTCGACGAAAGCCGCAAGGTCGCGATCTGAGGGCCATCATCGCGTCAGCGCACGACCCGCGCTGACGTCACCCCCGCGCTTTTCCGGGCGCGGGGTGGGCGAGCGGGAGCGCCCGGAAAAGCGCGTATCTGCCCGTGGACTCAGCCGAAACGCCAGCTTGAAGCAGTGACACCGCCGAAAATACCCTCTTCATGATAAACCCGCGTGGCCGGTTCGCCCTCTGCCGCACCGATGGCAGCGAACAGGGGCACAAGGTGATCCTCCTCGGCATGGGCCTGCCGGGCCGATGGCGCACTTTCCCAGTTTTCGAGAGCCTTGATCCGCTCTGCGCCGGGCAATTGCAGCGCCTCGTTCAACCACGTGTCGAATTTCGTCGAGGGCACCTTCGCCTTCGGCCCAAAGGCCCGAAGGTTGTGATACGACAGACCCGAGCCGAGGATCAGCACCCCTTCCTCCCTGAGCGGCGCGAGCGCACGGCCCAGTGCAATATGTTCGGCAGGCGAATAACTCGAGCGCATAGAAACCTGAAACAGCGGCATGTCGGCCTCGGGCCAGAGGACCGCCATGGGAACGAACGTGCCGTGATCGTAGCCCCGTGTTTCATCAAGGCGTGAGGGCAGGCCAGCCGCCTCGATCAGGTCGCGCACACGTTCCGCCAAGGCCGGGGCACCCGGTGCGGGATAGGTGACCTCGTAGGTGTGGGGCGGAAAATTGTGGTAGTCATAGACCATCGCCGGACGCGCCGCATGCATCACGGCAAAGGCATCGCGCGTTTCCCAGTGCCCCGATATCATCAGCACGGCCGTGGGTTTTGACGGCAATTCACCCGGCAGGCGTTTGAAGCTTTCCTCAAGCCGGGCGAATTCGCGGCGCATGTCGGGAATCCAGGGCCACGGCCCCCCGCCATGGGAGATGAAGTAGGTCGGCATACGCGTGTGAGAGATGGCCATCGGAAACGTCCTTATCCTTGTTGAAGGTCAAGATAAGGAGTTGCGCCGCTAGACGATACGCCCATGGCCTCACAGTTGCTGTGCGCTGATGGAGAGCGCGGCTAACTGAATGAGTGCCGGGCGTGAAACGCCTCACACCTTGGAGAAGAACACCTGATAGCCGCCCTTCATCGGTCGTCTGACATGCGGGGCTGGCGACGCGCGCTCCCAGCGGGACAGCGCATCGAAAGAGGCAAGGAACGGCCCCTCGACATAGCCGCTGGCACGCATGGTTGCGATCCAGGACTCATCGCTTTCGGTATGGCGGCGGGCGGTTCGGGCCTCACGTGCATTGATGCGCTGTTCCCGCAGGTATTGCCGGTTGAACCCCTCGATGATGTCGACGGCATCCGCACCAGCGCCGAACACGTCCTGAAAATCACCCATTTGCCCAACCCTCTAAAGTCCGGTTCGGCACAGGCTAGCCAGCCATTAAGGAGAAAAGATGGCCACCCAAGACCCCGGCTTCAGCCTTTGTCCTTCAAAACGTTCTCGGCGAAAGCCTTCTGGAACTCGGCCTGTTTCGCGGGCGAGGCCTCGGTCTGGTTCTGCGCCTTCCAATCGTCGTAGGGCATGCCGTAATAAATCTCGCGCGCCTCTTCCTTACCCAGTTCGATGCCGCGTTCGGCAGCGGCCTCCTGATACCAGCGCGACAGGCAGTTCCGGCAAAACCCGGCAAGGTTCATCAGATCGATATTCTGAACATCCGGGCGATCCTGCATCAGGTGCTTTTGCAGGCGGCGGAAGGCGGCGGCTTCGATCTCGATACGGGTTTGATCATCCATCTCGGGTCTCCTCTCTCAAATACCGGTCTCTGACAGAACCTCTGCCAGGATAGGGGCGAGGCGGCGGGCCCAAGCCTGTTGTTGCTCGGGCGTTTCGATCACGTCGTGGCGCAGCTCGATCAGCGTGTTGGGGCGGCCTTTCTGCAAGGCATGCTGGTCGATCGCATCACCCGGAAGGTGCCCTGCGTAGGGCTCGTTGTCACCGACGCAAAGGTCGGGCTCGCGGCGCAGCCTTTCGATCAGGGCCGGGCTGTAGGGGCCATCGCCCGCGTGCAACACGCCGATCTGCCACGGGCGCGGTGCGCGCCCCTGAAGCTTGGGCGAAAACGAATGGATGGCGACGATCATCGTGTTGTCACGCCGCGCCGCAAGCGCTTCATAGGCGTCATGATAGGGCCGCCAGTAGGTTTCCAGCCTGCGCTCGGCCTCTTCCGGCGTGATGTGCCGGTTGGCGGGGATCAGCGTGCCGTCGTAAAGCTTCATGATCAGGGTCGGATCATCGGCGCCGCGATTGGGGTCGATCACCAGCCGCGAAAACCGAGACAGGATCGCGGGGGCCTGCATCAGGTCGGCCAACGCCCGGGTGACCCCCTCGGCGCCAAGGTCATAGGCGATATGACGGCCCATTTCCGACGCGGGCAGGCCCAGATCACCGCCATTCACCCCATCCGGGACGCGGTTCGATGCGTGATCGCAGGTAATCAACCAGCGTGAATTGCGTTCTTCGCCTATGATTTCGTAAGCTTGTTGCGTCATGTGCCTGTCATTCCCCTGCCCCACGCTCTAGATCAGTTGTGTGGCAAATGGAATTGCGCTTTGCCGAAACGGGTGCGATTCATAGCGATAACAGGACCAGACGCCCGAAGGGCAAGCAGCAAGCGGGACCACGGACATGAGACGACTGAGAAATGTGAAAATCGTGGCAACCTTGGGCCCGGCGTCGAATGACTACGCCATGATCAAGGCGCTGCACGAGGCCGGCGCCGACGTGTTCCGCCTGAACATGAGCCACGGCAGCCATGACGAAATCCGCGAGCGCCACCGCATTATTCGTGAGATTGAGCGTGAACTGGACAGCCCGATTGCCATCTTGGCGGATTTGCAGGGTCCGAAACTGCGGGTGGGCACCTTCGCCAACGGCGAGGAGGAGTTGGAGGAAGGCGCGTCGTTCCGACTTGACCTAGACGAGGCGGAAGGCACGATTGAACGTGTACGCCTGCCCCATCCTGAAATTTTCGCAGCGCTTGAGCCGGGTGCCAATCTATTGGTGAACGATGGCAAGATCCGCCTGAAGGTGGAAAAATGCGGCGCCGATTTCGCCGATTGCACCGTGGTGACGGGCGGGACCATCTCGAACCGCAAGGGCGTGAACGTGCCGGATGTCGTCCTGCCTTTGGCCGCTCTCTCCGAGAAGGACCGCGCCGATCTTGAATTCGTCTGTGATCTCGGCATCGACTGGCTGGCGCTGTCCTTCGTTCAGCGGCCCGAGGACGTGATCGAAGCGCGCGATCTGGCAAAGGGGCGCGCGGCGATCCTGTCGAAGATCGAAAAGCCCTCGGCCGTCGCCTGCTTCGACGAGATCCTGAAAGTCTCGGACGGGGTGATGGTGGCGCGTGGCGATCTCGGGGTCGAATTGCCTGTGCAGGCGGTGCCACCTATCCAGAAACGGCTGATCCGGAAATGCCGGTCGGCCGCGAAACCGGTGATTGTCGCCACCCAGATGCTTGAAAGCATGATCGAAAGCCCGATGCCAACACGCGCCGAAGTCTCCGACGTGGCCGCCGCGATCTATGAGGGCACCGACGCCGTGATGCTGTCGGCCGAGAGCGCCGCCGGGCAATACCCGGTCGAAGCGGTGACGACGATGAACAACGTGGCAGAAGCGGTGGAAAGCGATCCGACCTACCGCGAGGTGATCGAGGCTTCGCGTATCGCAACTTCGGGGCGTGAAAGCGTCGCCGAGGGGATTGTATCCGCTGCCCGCGAAATCGCCGAGACGACGGATATCAAGGTGATCTGCTGCTTCACCCAATCCGGCACGACCGCGCTGCTAACCGCGCGGGAACGGCCGCGTGTTCCGATCATCGCAATGACAAGTCTGCGCGGCACGGCACGGCGTCTGGCGCTGAGTTGGGGGACGAATTGCATCATGACCGGCGAATTGCAGCGCTTCAAGCAGGCGGTGGTTAACTCGGCCCGTGCCGCCCGCGTGCACGGCTTTGCCGGCACTCAGGATCAGATCGTGGTGATTGCCGGCGTGCCCTTCAATCAGCCCGGAACGACCAATATCCTGCGGGTTGCACCTTGTGATGAAAGTTTGATTTTTGCCTCCGATCCGGAGTAATCTGCGCCTCATACACAAAGGTGACTTTTTGAGGCAGTTACATGGATCACGATTTAGCATTGGTTATCGGTTTGGTGGTGGGGATCTTTTCCATTCCCGCTGTCGTCTCTTCTATCGCAGATCATCGAGCACCGCGGATTGCCGCGATTGCTTTGATTGTAAGCGGCGGGCTCGTCGCTTGGGCCGCGACGCAAAAGCCGGGCGGTTATTCGGTTTCGGAGGTCCCGCAAACGATCGTGAAGGTAATCGGGCGCTACGTGAACTGACGCCATCCAAGGCGGTGGAACATATCCGCCGCCCGCATGTGTGTTTCCACCCGTGTGATCGGCGGTTTTGCAGCCTCCCTCTTGCCAAGGCGCCTGTGCCTGAGTATATGGCGCCTCTCTACCCGCGTGGCCGGCCGAAGTGGCATGCCGAGTCGCGTGTTTGACCTGACCAACGAAGGAGATGGAAATGCCCAAGATGAAGACCAAATCGAGCGCCAAAAAGCGCTTCAAGGTGAGCGCCACCGGAAAGGTGATTGCAGGCCAGGCCGGCAAACGCCACGGCATGATCAAGCGCCACAAGAAATTCATCCGTGATGCCCGCGGCACCACGACCCTGTCGGCACCCGACGCCAAGATCGTCAAGGGCTATATGCCCTACGACCGTTGATAGGAGGATAAGACATGTCGCGAGTAAAAGGCGGAACCACCACCCACGCACGTCACAAGAAGGTCACCAAGGCAGCCAAAGGTTATTACGGCCGCCGCAAGAACACCTTCAAGGTTGCACGTCAAGCCGTCGACAAGGCCAACCAGTATGCAACGCGTGACCGCAAGAACCGGAAGCGGAATTTCCGCGCGCTCTGGATCCAGCGGATCAACGCTGCTGTGCGCGCCCATGACGAAGCACTGACCTATTCCAAGTTCATCAACGGCCTCGCCAAGTCGGGGATCGAGGTGGACCGCAAGGTTCTGGCCGATCTGGCCGTGCATGAGCCCGAAGCCTTCGGCGCGATCGTCGATCAGGCCAAGGCCGCACTGGCCGCCTGATAGGGCGCCGGGGGCTTTTCATGAAGCCCGACGATACGAGATTGCAAACCGCTGGCCCTGACGGGCTGGCGGTTTTGCTTTTCAGCCACTCCCCGGTTCATTCAGGGCAAGGCGGCAGGCGCGCATGAACGTCGTCGTTTTCGTCAACGCGGTCCTGATGCTGCTGCTTGCCGGGCTGATGGCGGCAGAGGCACTGGTTTTCGGCGAAAGCCGCGAGGTGTTTCTGCTGGCGGGCGTGATCCTCGGGGCGCTCGGCCTGTTTCTGGCTGCGGCCACACGCGGACCCGCCCGAAGACTTACACTGCGCCATACCTTTCTTCTCACGACATCTGTTTGGCTTACCGCGGGGGTTGCCGGGGCGTTGCCACTCTTTATCTGGGGCATGGGTGCGATCGACGCGCTGTTCGAATCGGTTTCGGGCCTGACGACAACCGGGGCGACGGTGCTGTCCGGTCTCGATCAGACGCCGCGCGGCATCCTGATGTGGCGCGCGCTGTTGCAAGCGGTTGGCGGCGTCGGGTTCATCGTTACCGGCATGGCCCTTTTGCCGATCCTGCGCACCGGCGGGATGCAGCTGTTCCGCACCGAAAGCTCGGACAAGGGGGACAAGGAACTGGCCACGGCCACGCGCTATGCCGGCGCCACTCTGGGCGTTTATAGCGGGCTGATCGTGCTGTGCGGCTTGATCTATCACATCGGCGGGATGAACGTGTTCGACGCGATCACCCATGCGCTGACCACGCTTTCTACCGGTGGGTATTCCAACTACGACGCTTCCTTCGGGCATTTCGACAGCGCCTTCCTACAATGGGTGGCCACATTCTTCATGCTGGCGGGCGCAGTGCCCTTCGCGTGGTACATCCGCGCGCTCTATCGCCGACAGTATGCCAGCGAACAGGTGGCCGCCCTGCTGAAAACGCTGGCGGTGGTGATCCTTGCGCTCACGCTCTGGGTTTCATGGCAATCCGGACGCGATTTCATGGAAACGCTGCGCGCGGTGTCGTTCAACCTCGTCTCGGTCGTGACCACCACCGGCTATGCCACCGAAGATTTCCTGGCATGGGGGCCGGTCGCGATCACCGTGTTTTTCTTTTTCACCGCCATGGGCGGCTGCACCGGCTCGACAGCGGGCGGAGGCAAGATGATGCGTTGGATCCTCGTCTTCCGGGCCACCGTCGCCGCCTTGCGCCGCATTCGCTATCCGCATCGCATAATCACCATCCGCTACGAAGGGCGGCCCGTCTCCGAAGACGTGCTTTCCGGTGTCATCACCTTTTTCATGTTCTATTTCCTGACCGTCGCCGCGCTTGCCGTCGCGCTGGCGCTGACCGGTCTCGACTTCGACACCTCGATCAGCGGGGCGCTGACGGCGGTGGCCAATGTCGGCCCCGGCGTGGGCACGATCATCGGCCCCTCGGGCAATTTCGCCCCGCTCGATTCCACAGCAAAGCTGCTGCTCACCTTCGGTATGTTTGTCGGGCGGCTGGAAATGCTGACGGTCTATGTGCTTTTCACCCGCCGCTTCTGGCGCGATTTCTGAGGCGGGAACTTGTGATAAGCCCCAAGCTGCGTTAGCTAGAGCCGCGATATTCAAGGGGATACATCCGATGGACGATCTGCGCGACAAATACATCCGGCTGGTGGCCGAGGCGGGCGACGAATCCGCACTGGAAGACCTGCGCGTGCAGGCCGTCGGCAAGAAGGGCGAGATCAGCCTGAAAATGCGCGAACTGGGCAAGATGAGCCCGGAAGAGCGGCAGGTCATGGGCCCCAAGCTCAACGCGTTGAAGGACGAGATCAACTCGGCCCTTTCGGCCAAGAAGGAAGCGCTGGAAGACGTGGCGCTGGACGAACGGCTCCGCGCTGAATGGCTCGACGTGACGATGCCCGCCCGCGACCGCCGCGTCGGCACCATCCACCCGGTCAGCCAAGTGACCGAGGAAGTGACCGCGATCTTTGCCGACATGGGCTTTGCCGTGGCCGAAGGGCCGCAGGTGGAAAGCGACTGGCACAATTTCGACGCGCTCAACATTCCCGGCCACCACCCGGCCCGCGCCGAGATGGACACGTTCTACATGCACCGTGCCGAGGGCGACAATCGCCCGCCGCATGTGCTGCGCACCCATACCAGCCCGGTTCAGATCCGCTCGATGGAGCAACAGGGCGCGCCGATCCGCATCATCTGCCCCGGCCGGGTTTACCGCG
Source organism: Rhodalgimonas zhirmunskyi (assembly GCA_030848925.1). Taxonomy (GTDB): domain Bacteria; phylum Pseudomonadota; class Alphaproteobacteria; order Rhodobacterales; family Rhodobacteraceae; genus Rhodalgimonas; species Rhodalgimonas zhirmunskyi. The sequence goes on along the minus strand of JANFFA010000002.1, from coordinate 639,741 downwards.
CCGACTATGACCAGACGCACACGCCGATGTTCCATCAGGTCGAGGGGCTGGCGTTGGACAAGGATATTTCGATGGCCAACCTCAAGTGGGTGCTTGAGGAATTCTTCGCCGCCTTCTTCGAGGTGGACGGCATCAAGACCCGCTTCCGCGCCTCGCATTTCCCCTTCACCGAACCCTCGGCCGAGGTGGACATCCAGTGTTCATGGGAAGACGGCCAGCTGAAGATCGGCGAGGGTGACGGCTGGCTCGAAGTGCTTGGCTCCGGCATGGTGCACCCCAAGGTTCTCCAAGCCGGCGGCATCGACCCCTATGAATATCAGGGCTTTGCCTTTGGCATGGGGATCGACCGGATCGCGATGCTGAAATACGGCATCCCCGATTTGCGGGCGTTCTTCGATTCCGACCTGCGCTGGCTGCGCCACTACGGGTTCGCGAGCCTGGATGTGCCGACGTTGCATGGGGGGTTGAGTCGGTAATATCCGCTCAATCGAAATCACCCTTTGCACCAAGTAAAGAGCATAAACTGGCCAGTTGCCATTGTCCTCCTGATACTCGGAGGCGTTGTTGTATATTTCGCGCCCAAGGGTTCGCAAGGCTATGCAGTCGCTTCCTGCACGGCGCTATTAATCGCGTTCGTGGCCTATCCTTGGCAAAAACAGAAGGACAGAGAGCATAAGTTAGCCGAGGAGCGCCGTACAGCTTACCGTCGCTACATTGAGTTTGTTCTCTACGCGAGGGATGAAATCACAGCGGCCTCTATTGGCTTAAAGGCCCAAGTAGATACGGTGGATTTGAGCGTCGTTAGAGAGGCGATTAATGAGTACAGTCGGAGGTTGGGGCACGAAACAGCGTTCATGAACCTGATCGCTGACGATGAGATCGCCAAGAAAGCAAATGAACTTAACACCGTGCTAGACGCTGTTTTGAGTGATGCTAAGAACGAAATCTCGCATCAAGAACAATATTCTGGCTCCCAATTGCGAAGCATCATGTTGAAGACGTTGGAAGTATTGCGTGAGCGTCTTGATTTGCAGTTGTCAGAACTTCTCTTTTTGATGCGCGGTAGAGAGTTCCTAAACTCATCAAGAACTCCAGCCGAAAGCCGAGACCCTCTGGCCCTAGCTAATAAAGTAACGCCAAGATAGATATGACATGAAACTCTTCAACACCCTCCGCTCCGAACACACCCCCGAACAGCGCCGGTTTTATGCGCTGACCGAGATCGCCTATACGGCGGTGGATTTCTCGGCGGCGGCGTTGTTTATCGTGGGGTCGGTGTTTTTCTTCTACGAGAGCCTGATGACAGCCGGGACATGGCTGTTCCTGATCGGCTCTTGCTTCTTTGCCATGAAGCCTTCGATCCGGCTGTGGCGTGAAATCAAACTGTTGCGGATGGGCGATTATGCCGATCTTGCCCAAAAGCGAAACTGAGGTGCAGACATGAAATTCACCCTCTCCTGGCTGAAGGATCACCTCGACACCGAGGCCACAGTGGATGAGATTGCCGAGGCGCTCACCGATCTTGGCCTTGAAGTCGAAGAGATCATCAACCCGCTGGACAAGCTGAAGAATTTCACGCTCGCTAAGGTGGTGAAGGCCGAACAGCACCCCGATGCCGACCGGCTTCGAGTCTGCATGGTGGACACTGACGAGGGCGAAAAGCAGATCGTCTGCGGCGCGCCCAACGCGCGCGAAGGCATCACCGTGGTGCTGTGCAAGCCGGGCGATTACGTGCCGGGGATCGACGTGACGCTGAGCGTGGGCAAGATCCGCGGTGTCGAGAGCCACGGCATGATGGCCAGTGAGCGCGAGTTGGAACTGTCGGACGAGCATAACGGCATCATCGAACTGCCCTCTGGCGAAGTGGGCCAGAGCTTTGCCGATTGGCTGGCGGTGCATGAGCCCGCCAAAGTCGACCCGGTGATCGACATCGCGATCACACCGAACCGCCCCGATGCACTGGGCGTGCGCGGCGTCGCGCGTGATCTGGCGGCGCGTGGGCTTGGCACGTTGAAACCGGCGCAAAACGTTGAAGTGGAAGGGCAATTCCCCTGCCCTATCGGCGTTTCGATTGCCGAAGACACGACGGATGGCTGCAAGGTTTTTGCCGGGCGCCTCATTCGCGGCGTGACCAACGGGCCTTCGCCCCAGTGGCTTCAGGATCGGTTGAAGGCGATTGGCCTGCGTCCGATTTCGAAGCTGGTGGATGTGACCAACTTCTTCACCTACGACCAGAACCGCCCGCTGCACGTGTTCGACGCGGGCAAGGTGAAGGGCGACCTTTTGATCCGCCGCGCGAAAGAGGGTGAAACCCTCGTCGCGCTGGACGAGAAGGAATATACCCTTGGCGACGGTCAGATCGTGATCGCGGATAACGAAGGCGTTGAATCCATTGCCGGAATCATGGGCGGGCTTTCGACCGGCTGCACCGAGGAAACCACCGATGTGTTCCTTGAGGCCGCCGTCTGGGACCATATCCAGATCGCCTATACGGGTCGCGCGCTGAAGATCAATTCCGACGCCCGCTATCGCAACGAACGCGGCATCGACCCCGGCTTCAACATGCAGGGGCTTGAGCAGGCGACGGCGATGATCATGGAGCTTTGCGGCGGTGAGCCGTCGTCGGTCGTGGTGGCCGGCGCGGTGCCGGATATGAGCCGGGCCTACAAGCTTGACCCTGCACGGGTGATCAGCCTTGTCGGCATGGAAATTCCGGAAAGTGAGCAACGTCAGACACTTACCAAGCTTGGGTTCAAGCTGGAAGGCAGCATGGCGCATGTGCCGAGCTGGCGGCCGGACGTGATGGGCGAGGCCGATCTGGTCGAGGAAGTCGCGCGGGTGGCATCGCTGACCAAGCTGGAACCGCAGCCGATGCGGCGGGTGCAGGCGGGTGTGCCGAAACCGATTCTTTCGCTACACCAGAAACGCGAGCAATTGGCGCGCAGGACAGCGGCAGCGCTTGGATACAACGAGTGTGTCACCTATTCCTTCATAGATCGTGAAAGCGCGGCTCTGTTCGGCGGCGGCACCGAGGCGACGATGCTGGAGAACCCGATTTCCAGCGAGATGAGCCATATGCGCCCCGACCTTCTGCCCGGATTGTTGCAGGCGGCGGCGCGAAATCAATCACGTGGTTTCAATGACTTGGCGCTGTTCGAATGCGGCCCGGCCTTTCAGGGCGGCGAGCCGGAAGAGCAGCACATGCAGGTGACCGGCATCCTTGTGGGCCGCACCGGGCCTAAGGATGTGCATGGCGGATCGCGGCCCGTGGACCTGTTCGACGCCAAAGCCGATGCCGAGGCCGTTCTGGCCGCGGTGGGGGCGCCCGAGAAGGTGCAGATCCTGCGCGACGGACCGGCGTGGTGGCATCCGGGGCGGCATGGCAAGATCTGTCTCGGACCGAAGAAAGTGCTTGGAATCTTTGGGGAAATTCACCCCAAGATCCTGAAGGCGATGGATGTGAAAGGGCCTGTCGTGGCCTTCACCGTCTGGCCCGATGAAGTGCCCGCCCCGCGCAAGAAGACAACGACGCGCCCGGCGCTGGATGTCAGCGATTTGCAGGCGGTCGAGCGTGACTTTGCCTTCATCGTTGATGCCGGGGTCGAGGCGCTGACCCTGGTCAACGCCGCGGCGGGAGCTGACAAGCAACTTATTGAAAACGTGCGTGTTTTCGATGAGTTCATCGGCGGCAGCCTTGGTGAGGGCAAGAAGTCCCTCGCCATCACCGTGCGGATGCAGCCGCAGGGCGAGACGCTAAAGGAAAAGGATATCGAGGCCGTGGCGGCAAAGATCGTCGAGAAGGTCACGAAAGCCACCGGCGGCGTGCTGCGCGGCTAAAGGTTAACGATTCGCGGCGCGCCAAAAAGGCGCGTCTGCGATCCGTCTGCAAACCGTCTGCACCCTGTCGGGCGCGCGGGCCGGTTTTGGCCGGTTAACGCGGCGCACGCCGAAATTGACCATCGAGGAGGATATCATGACCCTGAAAGTCTATCTGAGCGGCGAGATTCACACCGATTGGCGTGAACGGATCATCGCCGGGGCCGAGGGCCTTGATGTGAGTTTCGACAGCCCGGTGACGGATCACGAAGCGAGCGACGATTGCGGAGTCGCCATCCTTGGGGCCGAGGACGACAAGTATTGGCACGACCACAAGGGCGCGATGGTGAACGCGATCCGCACCCGCAAGGGGCTGGAAGAGGCCGACGTGGTTGTCGTGCGGTTCGGCGAAAAATACCGCCAGTGGAACGCGGCGTTTGACGCCGGCTATGCGGCGGCCTTGGGCAAGAGCCTGATCATCCTGCAACGGCCCGAGCATGACCATGCGCTGAAAGAGGTCGACGCCGCCGCGCTGGCCATGGCGCGCGAGCCTGAACAGGTGGTCGATATCCTGCGCTATGTTCTGACCGGCAAGCTGCCCGCCTGATCCACTCAGGGGCGCGGCGGGATATTCAGCGCGGCTTGCAGCGCCGGGCGGCTCATCACCCGGTCGAACCAGCCTTCGACCGCCGGACGCGTGCCCCAGCCGACCACCTCTTTCGCACCGTAGAAGTCGAGCGAGCGCAGCCACGGCGCGGTGCAGATGTCGGCGATGGAATAGTCGTCCACGATGTAATCGCGACCGGTGAGGCGGGTTTCCAGCACGTCGAGCAGGCGCTTGGTTTCGCCGATGTAACGCGCCACCGGGCGTTTGTCTTCGATCTCTTTCCCGGCGAAGGCATAGAAGAAGCCAAGCTGGCCAAACATCGGGCCGACACCGCCCATCTGGAACATCACCCATTGCAGGGTCTCATAGCGTGTGGCGGGATCGGGCGAGAGGAATTGCCCGGTCTTTTCGGCGAGGTAGATCAGGATTGCACCGGATTCAAACAGCGCGAGGGGTTTGCCGCCCGGCCCGTCGGGGTCGATGATCGCGGGAATTTTGTTGTTCGGGTTAAGGGCGAGGAACTCGGGGCTTTTCACATCGGCATCGGCCAGCGTGACGGTATGGGCCTCATACGGCAGGCCGGTTTCTTCGAGCATGGCCGACACCTTCACGCCATTGGGCGTGGGGAAGGAATAGAGTTGCAACACATCGGGGGTCTTCGCGGGCCAGCGGGCGTTCACGGGGTGATCGGTGACAGAGGTGAAAGCGGTCATGGTGCTGTTCCTTGAGCGAGGGTCGGGATCGTCGCGACCCTAGCGGGGGACGATCCGGCATGAAAGCAGCAGCGGCACTTTAGGGGGAACTTCTGCGGATATTTAACGCTCACCGCCGAATCACAAGCGTGATAGGGTGATTCTAACGGACAGGTGTGCCGTGGACGAGTGTAGCCAAATAAAAAGGAATGGGGACGCATGCTGAAAGAATTCAAGGATTTCATCGCCAAGGGCAATGTCATGGACATGGCCGTGGGTATCATCATCGGTGCGGCATTTACCGCGATCGTGGCCTCGATGGTCGCCGACCTGATCAACCCGATCATCGGGCTGTTTACCGGCGGACTCGATTTCACCAACAACTATGCCGTTCTTGCAGGCGAAGTTCCTGAAGGGGCCAGCCTTGAAGCCGCGCGCGAAGCCGGGGCAAGCGTGTTTGCCTATGGCTCGTTCATCATGGCCGTGATCAACTTCCTGATCATCGCCTTCGTGGTGTTCATGCTGGTGCGCTACGTCAACAAGGTGAAAGCGATGGCCGAGAAGCCCGAAGAAGTGGCGCCCGAAGTGGAAACCGGCCCGAGCGAGCTGGACGTGCTTCTGGAAATCCGCGACTCGCTGAAGAAGTAAGACCGTTTCACACGGATTTTCGAGGCCTGCCCTTTCGGGGGCGGGCCTTTCTCGTTTCCGGCACGCGCCCACCCTAGCGGTCACGGGTCAACGCCCCGGCAATGCGCGCTGCCACGGGAAAGGCGATGCCGCCCAGAACGAAGGCGAACGGCCAGGCGATCAAGGCGGTTTTCGGCCAGACCATGAGCCAGAGCGCCGTTGGCCCAAGGTTGATCAGGGACATGATGCCGGACATGGCAACCGCCATGATGAAGGTCATGATGACTTGGGTGAGAATCAGGGTTTTCTTTTCCATCGTAGGGTCTTTCCATGATGGATGGGCCGTGCGGCGCATCGCGCGTGATCCGGGCACCATCCTGTTTAAAGGTGGCGCCGTGGGATCACGCCAAAGCGTGCGTAAATCCCGCCGTGGCGGGGACGGGAATAACCAAACCCGTCTGAAATCTTTTCGGCATCCCCTACCTAATTGCAGCAGGACCAAAAGCAAGCAGAATTGCCATGCCGACAGCCCGCCGGGCGGCTTGCCGGCGCGCTGCGACAAAACGGGGAGGGACGCGGCGCCGTCTGCGTGGCATGCTGGCGACATTCATCACCAAGAGGAGGCCCGCCATGCGGTTCCTTGCCAGCATTTTACTATCGCTTTCGCTTTTCCTGACGGCCGCGCATGCCGAGACCCGGATCGTCAACAGCCCGGGCGACGGGTTCCTGAACCTGCGCACCGGGCCGGGCAGCGGGTTTGAGATCGTCACGCACATGAGCCACGGAACCACCGTCGAGGTGCTTGAAGTCAAGGGCAGTTGGGCGCGGGTGCGTCACGAACTGACCGGAAAACAGGGCTGGGCGTTTCGCAAATACCTTGTGCTGGAAAGCCGGGGATCGGCGGTGCGCGAGGTCTGGTCGCCCGGGGATGGGTATCTGAACCTGCGCTCTGGTCCCGGTTCGGATTTTCAGATCATGCGGCGGATGTATAACGGCGAGCGGGTCGAGATACTGGAACGCAAGGGCAACTGGGTGCGGGTGCGCCACCAGTCGGGCGTGCGCGGCTGGGCCTATTCGAAATATCTGCGGCGATAAGCGGAAAAGCCCCGGATTTGTGTTTGACAGGCCGGACACGTGCGGATAATTGGGCACACCCGTGTGGCATGGCGTGATAGCTCAGCTGGTTAGAGCACAGCACTCATAATGCTGGGGTCGGCGGTTCAAGTCCGCCTCACGCTACCACACGGGTCTACCCTTCCTTTTCTGACTTTCATTTTCTGGCCGGGACACGCCGGAAACGATGTCGCATGAAGTGACGGTGCGTTGTGCCGCACTTGCAAGGGCTGCTGCCTCTTGCACCTTTGGCCGTGGCGGGGAATGCTCTGCGCGAATGCGATAGGGGAGAGGCGCAATGGAAGATCACGCAGTTCTTTGGCAGCCGAGCGAAGCGCAGGCGCAGGCGACATCGCTGGCGAAGTTCATTCGTTGGCTCGAAGACGCGCGCGGGCTGACCTTTGCCGATTACGACGCGCTTTGGGAATGGTCGATCAGCGATCTGGACGGGTTCTGGACCGCGATCATCGAGTTTTTCGACCTGCCGGTGAGCGGTTGGACCGAGGTACTTCCCGAGCGCAAGATGCCCGGCGCGGACTGGTTTCCCGGGGCCGAGACGAATTTCGCGGCACAAATCCTGACCCGTGCGGGCGAACGGCCCGGCGAGGTGGCCGTGGTGCTGCAATCCGAGACCTTCGGTCGGGTCGAACTGACCTGGGAAGAGCTGGCCAAGCGAATCGGCGCGGTGCAGGCTGGCCTGCGCGAGATGGGCGTAAAAAAGGGCGACCGGGTGGTTGCCGTTCTGCCCAACACGCCAGAGGCGCTGATCGCCTTTCTTGCGACCGTGGGGATGGGGGCGATCTGGTCGCTCTGTGCGCCGGATATGGGGCAGGTGGCGATTTTGGACCGATTCCGCCAGATCGAACCCAAGGTTTTGATCGGGCAGGATGGCTATGTCCATGCGGGCAAAAAGATCGACAAGCGTCCGGCGCTAGAGGAAATCGCGGGCGAGTTGCCGACGCTGGCGGCCAAGGTGATGGTCGAGGCGCTTTATGAGGCGCCAGAGGGCTGGATGCCCTGGTCGGATGTTCTGGCCCACGAGGGCGCGCCCGAGGCACTGATGGTCGAGTTTTCGCATCCCTTGTGGATCGTCTATTCGTCGGGGACGACGGGCAACCCCAAGCCGATCGTGCATGGCCATGGCGGTGTGATTCTGGAAGCGGCGAAGCAGGGTCTGCATCAGGACGTGGGACCGGGCGATCACTATAGCTGGCTCACCTCGTCGGGGTGGATCATGTGGAATTCGCAATGGACCGCGCTGTCGCGCGGCGGGCGTGTGTGCCTGTTCGATGGCGCGCCGAACTATCCCGATATGCTTGAGGTCTGGCGCTTCGTGGCGCGTGAGAAGCTGAATTACTTCGGCGCGGGGGCGGCGTTTTTCGACGGCTGCCGCAAGGCCGAAGTGAAGCCTGCGGCCGAACTGGACCTCGGCGCGCTGCGCGCCTTGGGATCGACCGGGTCGCCGCTATCACACGAGGGCTATCACTGGATCTACGCCGAAGTGAAGAAAGACCTGTGGCTGGCCCCGATCAGCGGCGGGACGGACCTTGCCGGGGCCTTCGTTCTGGGCAACCCGATGATGCCGGTCTACGAGGGCGAAATGCAGTGCCGCGCCTTGGGCAATGCCGTGCGCGCCTTTGACCCGGATGGCAATGAGATCATCGGCGAAGTGGGCGAGTTGGTCTGCACCGAGCCGCTGCCGTCGATGCCGCTGTACTTCTGGGGCGACGACGATGGCTCGCGCCTGCACGAGAGCTATTTCGATACATACCCAGGCGTATGGCGTCATGGCGACTGGATCGCTTTCAACGAACATGGCGGGTCGATCATCTATGGCCGTTCGGACGCGACGATCAACCGGCGCGGGCTGCGGCTTGGCACATCAGAGATTTATCGCGCGGTCGAGGGGATGGATGAGGTTCTCGACAGTCTTGTCATCGACCTCGAGTTCCTTGGGCGCGAAAGCTTCATGCCGCTGTTCGTGGTGCTGCGCGAGGGGCTGAGCCTTGACGACGCGATGAAGGCCAAGATCAACGCGGCGATCAAGCGGCAGGTTTCGGCGCGGTTCCTGCCCGACGAAATCGTTCAGATCGCGGAAGTGCCGCGCACCCTTTCGGGCAAGAAACTGGAAGTGCCGGTGAAAAAGCTGCTGCTGGGGGGCGATCCGGCGAAAGTCGTGAACCGCGATTCGATGGCCAACCCGGACAGCTTCGACGTGTTCGTCGACTACGCCAAGACCAAGGGCGCCTGACATCGTCAGAAGCGCGACATCCGCCACCGGGCGCGTTTTCTTACGAAGAAAACGGCCGGAATTTTTGGAAAATTCCGGATGCGCCCGGTGACAGGTGTTTCGCGTCAGCCTTTGACGATGAGCTGAGGTGAGGTCACGTCGATGCCCAGTGCCTTGCCGACCGCGTAATAGGTCAGCTTGCCGGCGTGGACGTTGAGCCCGTTCAAGAGGTTGGGATCATCGGCGCAGGCCTGTTTCCAGCCCTTGTCGGCCAGCGCCAGCATGAAGGGCATGGTGGCGTTGCCAAGCGCGATGGTCGAGGTGCGCGCCACCGCACCGGGCATGTTGGCGACGCAATAGTGCATGATGCCGTCGACCTCGTAAATCGGATCGGCGTGGGTGGTGGGTTTCGATGTTTCGAAACAGCCGCCCTGATCGATGGCGACATCGACAAGGGCCGCGCCGGGTTTCATCGTCGACAACTGCTCGCGCGAGACGAGCTTGGGCGCGGCGGCACCAGGGATCAGCACGGCACCGACGACCATGTCGGCCTCTTGCAGCAGTTCGGCAGTGTAGGCGCGGCCAGCGTAGCCGGTGGCGAATTCACCGCGGAACGCATCGTCGAGATAGCGCAGCCGCGCGAGCGACATATCGAGCACAGTTACCTCCGCGCCCATGCCCGAAGCGATCCGCGCCGCGTGGGTGCCGACCACCCCGCCGCCGATCACCAGCACTTTGCCACGCCCGACGCCGGGCACCCCACCCAGAAGCGTGCCGCGCCCGCCGTTGGCCTTTTGCAGCGTCCACGCCCCGACCTGCGGCGCGAGCTTGCCCGCGACCTCGGACATCGGGGCCAGCAGCGGCAGGCCGCCGCGATCATCGGTGACGGTTTCGTACGCGATGGCGGTGCAGCCCGAGGCCAGCAAATCATGCGTCTGTTCAGGATCGGGGGCGAGGTGCAGGTAGGTGAACAGCAACTGACCCTCGCGCAACATCTTGCGCTCACCTGCCTGCGGTTCTTTGACCTTCACGATCATGTCGGCAGTGGCGAAGACCTCTTCGGCGGTGTCGACAAGCGTGGCGCCGGCGGCTTCGTAAGCCTCGTCGGGAAAGCCCGCGCCGACCCCGGCGCCGCGTTCGATGATGACGTTGTGACCGTGGGCCACGGCCTCGACCGCGGCGTTGGGGGTCAGGCCGACACGGAATTCCTGGGGTTTTATTTCTTTTGGGCAACCGATTTTCATGGTGCGCTTCTCCTCTGTTGTGTGGACAGAATGACGCAGCGTCCGCGCCGATGCTTTGAAACTTGGTTCTGTTTTTCTGGACTTTCGCGAAGAATCTTCGATAGTCTGGCGCTCTAGTCGAAGGAATCTTCTATATGCAGACCGATAGCCTTGATCGCCGCATCCTTGCCGTGCTGCAACGCCGTGGGCGGATCTCAAATGCCGATCTGTCGGAAGAGGTAAACCTTTCGCCCAGCGCCTGCCATCGGCGAGTGCAGCGGCTGGAGGAGGCCGGGTTCATCAAGAATTACGTCGCCCTTCTGGATGCGCGCAAGGTGGGCCTGCCCGCGACGGTGTTTGTCGAGATCACCTTGCAGGGGCAGACCGATGATATTCTGGACGCGTTCGAACGGGCGGTGCGGCTGATCCCAAATGTGCTGGAATGTCATTTGATGGCCGGAACGGCGGATTTCATCCTGAAGGTCGTGGCCGAGGATACCGATGATTTCGCGCGCATCCACCGGCAGCATTTGGCCCGCCTGCCCGGCGTGGCGCAGATGCAGTCGAGCTTTGCCCTGCGCACCGTGTTCCGCTCGACCGCGCTGCCGGTTTGAGTGGGCTTTGCGGTTTTTGTTTTGGCCCGTTGATAGGGGCCAGATGATAGGACCCGAAGAAGAGAGGCCGGTCGCAGGGGTTAGACGACTAGGCCGATTTTTATAGGTATTCTAGGTATTTCGCTGGCAAAAAGCGTCATGCGTTAGCCTAGGATTCAACTGCATTTACGAAGAATGACGTGCTCTCTGGGGGCCGTCATGGCGTTTACGATCTATGCAGAAAACAATGAGTTCGCTGCTTCAACCGGCTCGAATGTGAATTCCGAGCCGGGGAAGTCGGATTTCGACTACCCGCCCACCTCGTCCAAGGATCTTGAGATTACCACCCATGACGGGGACGACGAGCCGCGCCTTTTTGAAGTTGGCGATATTTATGACGTCACCTTTGGTGGCAATGGCGGCGCCACAATCCTGAATGCGGTGGTGGTGCGGTCCGACTCTGCCGAATCGGGTGGTGTCATCGTGTTCGAAGGCGAGGACCTGAATGGCGACCTGACACAGGTGATTTGGACGCCGGGGTTCGATCTTGAAAGCTGGTACTTCGACAATTTCGCCAATGGCCAGGCCCCGAATTACTACACCACCGATCAGGACGCGGCCTATACCCACGGCTATGTCTGCTTTGAAGAGAGTACGCGGATTTCCACAGCGATGGGCGGTGTGGCGGTGCGCGAATTTTGGCAGGGGGATCTGGTCGACACGCTCGATGCGGGGCCACAGCCGGTGATGCGGGCGGTGCGGCGCGTGGTGGCGGGGTATGGCGCGAATACGCCAGTGCTGTTCAGCCCGGGGGCGATCGGGAATTTCGCGCCGCTGCGCCTTTCGCCGCAGCATCGGGTGATGATCCGCTCGCCCATGGCCGAATTGATGTTCGGCACGTCCGAGGTGTTGGTGCCGGCCAAGGCCTTGGTGAACGGGCGCGACATCCTTTATGCGCCCTGCCCACGCGTGGCCTATGTGCACCTGTTGCTGGCAGAGCACGCGATCCTGTTTGCCGAAGGCGCGCTGTGCGAAAGCCTGTTGGCGGGGGATGAGGCGATTGCGCGCGAAGACCTGCCCCCCGGTCTTTCGGAACGACCGGCGCGGCTTTGCCTGCGCTACGGTGAGGCGCTGGCGCTGGCGACACAGCCCTGCGAGCGCGGCGCGCGGGAGGTGCCCCAGCCCGCAGCACAGGACGCAACGGTCCCCGCGCTTTGAGGCCGATTGAGTCGGGCGCGCCATTTCATCGCCCGGGCGAAGCGTCTAGGCTACCGCCGAGCGGTTTGGAGGAGCGTATGGGCTGGAATCATATCATCGTGGGGGCGGGCAGCGCGGGCTGTGTCATGGCAAAGCGGCTGTCCGAGGCGGGGCGCAAGGTTCTGCTGCTCGAAGCCGGGGGGCGTGACAATTACCATTGGGTGCATATCCCGGTGGGCTATCTTTACTGTATCGGCAATCCGCGCACCGATTGGCTTTACAAGACCGCCGAAGAGCCGGGGTTGAACGGGCGCGCGCTGCTTTATCCGCGCGGCAAGGTTCTGGGCGGGTGTTCGTCGATCAACGGGATGCTTTACCTGCGTGGACAGGCCGCCGATTACGATGGCTGGCGGCAGATGGGCCTGACCGGGTGGGGTTGGGACGACGTTTTGCCGATGTTCAAACGGTCCGAGGATTACGTCGAGGGCACAAGCGAGATGCACGGCGCGGGCGGCGAATGGCGGGTAGAGAATCAGCGCCTGCGCTGGGATGTGCTGGATGACTGGATGAAAGCGGCCGAGGCCTGGGGCCTGCCGGCGACGCGCGATTTCAACACTGGTGACAACGAGGGCGTGGGCTATTTCCGGGTGAATCAGCGCAATGGCTGGCGGATGAACACGGCCAAGGCATTTGTGCGCACGACGCAGGGTGACACTCTGAGCGTGGAGACGCAGGCGCAGGTCAAGCGGCTGGTGATCGAACAGGGCCGGGTTGTGGGCGTTGTCTATGATCAACGCGGCACCGAGAAAGAGGCGCGGTGTTCGGGTGAACTGGTTCTGAGCGCGGGGGCGATCGGATCGCCACAGATATTGCAGTTGTCGGGCGTGGGTCCGGGGGCGCTTTTGCAGAAACACGGGATTGCGGTGCAGCATGAACAGCCCGAGGTCGGGGCGAATTTGCAGGATCACCTGCAACTGCGCTGCGCATGGCGGCTGAAGGATGCGCTGACGCTCAACACGCTGTCGGCCACGCTTTGGGGCAAGGCCAAGATCGGGCTGGAATACGCGTTGCGCCGGACCGGGCCGATGTCGATGGCGCCAAGCCAGATGGGCGCGTTTTCGCGCAGTTCCGAGCGGGTGGAAACGGCGGATCTGGAGTATCATGTGCAGCCGCTGACGCTGGAGGCGTTCGGCCAGCCCTTGCATGATTTTCCGGGGCTGACGGCGAGTGTGTGCAACCTGCGCCCGGAAAGCCGGGGGGTGGTGGAGATCACGTCGCCCGACTACCGCGAGGCGCCGCGGATCGCGCCCAATTACCTGAGCACCGAGGGCGACCGCGCCGTCGCCGTTGCCGCGATTCGCCAGAGCCGCGAGATCATGGCGCAGATGCCGATGGCGAAATACGCGCCGGAAGAGATCAAGCCGGGGCCCGCGTATCAGAGCGATGAGGAAATGGCCAAGGCGGCGGGCGAAGTCGGCACGACGATTTTCCACCCCACCTGCACCGTGCGGATGGGCGCGGACGAGGCGGCGCCATTGGATGCGCAATTGCGGTTCCGGGGCCTTGGGGGGTTGCGGGTGGTGGATGCCAGCGTGATGCCGAAGATCACCAGCGGCAACACCAATTCACCGACGATCATGATTGCCGAGAAGGCCGCCGAGATGATGCTGGCGGGGTGAGAGTGTCGAGGGCAGGCGTGGGGGCCAGCCCCCACACCCCCGGGATATTTGTAGCAAGATGAAGGGACGGGTCAGCCTTCGGTCTTGCCGATCTTGTCCTGCGTCTTGGTGTCGAAATCGCTGGCGTCGTGGCGTTCGTGGAGCTGGAACTTTTCCTCGCCGAAGGTGCGGTTGACCATGCGGCCACGGCTAACCGCGGGGCGTGCGTCAAGCTCGTTCGCCCAGCGGCGGACGTTTTCGTAGCTTTCGACATCGAGGAATTCGCCGGCTTCGTAGAGGCGGCCCAGCGCAAGTTGGCCATACCATGCCCAGTTGGCCATGTCGGCGATGGTGTAATCGTCGCCGGTCAGGAACTGGTTGTCGGCAAGGCGGCGGTCGAGCACGTCAAGCTGGCGTTTGACCTCCATCGTGAAGCGGTTGATCGGGTATTCCCATTTTTCCGGCGCATAGGCGTAGAAATGGCCGAAGCCGCCGCCAAGGTAGGGCGCGCTGCCCATTTGCCAGAACAGCCAAGACAGCATCTCGGGGCGGTTCTTGCCGAGGAAGGCGTCGAATTTTTCGGCTAGGTGCAGCAGGATCGCGCCGGATTCAAAGACGCGGATCGGGGTATCGCCCGAGCGGTCCATCAGGGCCGGAATTTTGGAGTTGGGGTTCACATCGACAAAGCCCGAGGAGAATTGATCGCCCTCCATGATGCGGATCAGCCATGCGTCGTATTCGGCGGCGTGGCCAGCGGCGAGAAGCTCTTCCAGCAGCACGGTCACCTTAACGCCGTTGGGCGTGGCCAGTGAATAGAGCTGGAACGGATGCTTGCCGACGGGAAGATCCTTGTTATGGGTCGCGCCCGAGATGGGGCGGTTGATCGAGGCGAAGCGGCCACCGGATTCGGCCTCTTGTGTCCAGACCTTCGGGGGGGTGTAGGTGTCACTCATGCGCGTATGTCCTTTCCTGTTCAGGAAGAAGGTAAGCGCGGGGCGGCATGGGCGCAATGCACGGATGCTGTGCGCGGATCCGTGACGTGGGGACGTGTTTCGGCACAAAATCTATGCCCCCGGAAAAGACAAACCCCCGAAGCGGATGCCCGGGGGTCGTCAAACTCACAGCCGATTGGCGAAATCCTCAGAGGAGGCCTTCGCGTTGGGCTTTCTTGCGCGCCAGTTTGCGGGCCCGGCGAATTGCCTCGGCCTTTTCGCGCGCTTTTTTCTCAGACGGCTTCTCGAAATGCTGCTTGAGCTTCATTTCGCGGAACACGCCCTCGCGCTGCAACTTCTTTTTCAGAGCACGGAGTGCCTGATCAACGTTGTTATCGCGAACGGATACCTGCATGTGGTTGTCACCACCTTTCTAGGTTCGAGTTGCTGGAATTAGCAGGAGCGCGCCGTATAGCAACTTCCGTTTCGTTTGTCTAGGGTGGCCCCGAAGGAGACGGATCATGACCGAAACACTGGAAAACCTGCTGGATGCGGCGCTGCTGCATGTGCCTTTCGATGGCTGGAGCGAGACCACGTTTCGCGCCGCGGTCGAGGATGCGGGAATCGACATGACGCTGGCGCGCGGCATCTGTCCGCGCGGGGCGGTGGACCTTGCCGTGGCCTATCACAAGCGCGGCGATGCGAAGATGCTGGCGCGGCTGGAGCAGGCCGAGTTGGACGATATGCGGTTTCGTGACCGAATCGCATTCGCCGTGCGCGCGCGGCTGGAAGCGGTGGAAGATCGTGAATTGGTGCGCCGCGGGATGACGCTGTTCGCGCTGCCGCAGCACGGGGCCGAGGGGGCGAAGCTGGTCTGGGAGACCTGTGACGCGATCTGGACCGCGCTGGGCGATGAAAGCCGCGATGCCAACTGGTACACCAAACGCGCGACGCTGGGGGCGGTTTATTCCTCGACCCTGCTGTTTTGGCTGGGCGATGACAGCCCGGGGCATGAAGAGACGTGGGAATTCCTCGATCGGCGGATCGACGGGGTGATGCAGTTCGAAAAGGTCAAGGCGGGGCTGCGCAAGGTGCCCGGTCTGGGTAAGTTTATGGAGGGCGCAACGGCGATGATCCGCGCGCCAAAGGGAGCGGCAGATATGCCGGGAAGCTGGGGAAACAAATGACCATGATGAAAGCGATCGAGATCACGAAACCGGGTGGGCCAGAGGTTTTGAAACCCTGCGAGCGGCCCGTGCCGCAGGCAGAGCAAGGCGATGTCGTCATTAAGGTGGCCTATGCCGGGGTGAACCGTCCCGATGCGCTACAACGCGCGGGCAACTATGCGCCGCCGCCCACGGCGAGCGATCTGCCGGGGCTGGAATGCTCGGGCGTGATTTCCGAAGTCGGGCCGGGTGTGAGCCAGTGGAAAGTGGGCGACGAGGTTTGCGCCCTGTTGCCCGGTGGGGGCTACGCCGAATACGTGCGCACCCCGGCGGCGCATTGCCTGCCCGTTCCGAAAGGCATGGGGATGAAGGAAGCCGCGTGCCTGCCCGAAACCTATTTCACCGTCTGGACCAACGTGTTCATGCGCGGCGGCTTGCAGGCCGGAGAGCGGTTCCTTGTCCACGGTGGCACGTCGGGCATCGGGACGACGGCGATCCAGCTGGCCCGGCATTTCGGTGCGCGGGTGTTCGCGAGCGCCGGGTCCGACGACAAATGCAAGGTCTGCACCGATCTGGGCGCGGAGCGGGCGATCAACTACAAGTCCGAGGATTTCGTCGAGGTCCTGCGCGGCGAGGGCGGGGCTGACCTGATCCTCGACATGGTGGGGGGCAGCTATATTCCGCGCAACGTGGAGGCGTTGGCCAATGACGGGCGACTGGTGCAGATCGCCTTCCTGACCGGGCCGAAGGTGGAACTGAACTTTGCCCAGGTGATGGTGCGGCGGCTGACGATCACGGGCAGCACCCTGCGCCCGCAGAGCGATTTGGCCAAGGCACAGATCGCCGAGGAGCTGCGCGAGAAGGTCTGGCCGCTGCTGGATGCCGGAACCGTTGGCCCGGTGATGGACAGCGAGTTCCCGTTCGACGACGCGGCAGGCGCGCACGCCCGCTTGGAAACGCCTGAACATGTGGGCAAGATCGTTCTGAAGGTGGGCTGAGGCCCAGCCACACGAAAAGGGATAAAGCCAATGGCAAAGACGGTAATCATCGATGAATTCGGCGGGCCCGAGGTCTTGCAACTGCGCGATCTTGCGGTGGGCGATCCGGGGCCGGGAGAGATCCGCATCCGCCAAAGCGCGGCGGGGCTGAATTTCATCGATGTTTACCAGCGCTCCGGGCTTTATCCCAATAACCTGCCCCTGACGCTTGGCATGGAGGGTGCGGGCATCGTCGAGGCGGTGGGCGAAGGCGTGAGCCACCTGAAAGAAGGCGACCGTGCCGCCTATGCCGCCTTGCCGCCGGGGGCCTATGCCGAGGCGCGGGTGATGCCCGCGGCGCATGTCGTCCGCCTTCCCGATGCGATCGGGTTTGACGAGGCCGCCAGCGCGATGTTGCAGGGGATGACGGTGGAATACCTGTTCCACCGCACCACGCCGCTCAAATCCGGGGATACGGTGCTGTTTCATGCGGCGGCTGGCGGCGTCGGCCTTCTGGCGTGCCAATGGGCGCGCTCGGAGGGGATCACCCTGATTGGCACCGCCGGAACGGATGAAAAATGCGCGCTGGCCGTCGAACACGGGGCGACGCAGTGCATCAATTACCAGACCGAGGATTTTACCGCCAAGGTGAAGGAGTTTACCGACGGGCGCGGCGTTGATGTGGTGATGGACTCGGTGGGGCGCGATACGTTCATCGGATCGCTCGACAGTTTGCGCACGCTGGGGATGCTGATCAGTTTCGGTGCGGCCTCGGGCCCGGTCGAGCCGTTCACGATGAGTGATCTGGCGACGCGCGGCTCACTCAAGGTGACGCGGCCAATGCTGTTTCATCACTTCGAGAAAGAGGGCGCCTGTCAGGAGATGGCTGCGCACCTATTTGATAAACTGGAAAGCGGTGCGGTGAAGACCACCATTGGTGCGCGCTTTGCGCTGGACGATATCCGCGCCGCGCACGAAGCGATGGAAGCCCGCAAAACCACCGGATCGACCATTATTGGTATGTAAAATACAATTGCCAACTTTGGCATATGTTCCTTTAAACGTGTGGTTATGAGAGGGGTTTCGCCACTGAGGCGCAGAAATCCGTCAATTTCTCGCCAATTTTTGTAATAACGCAAATTTTTCATTGTAATTTCCCGAACATTAATGTGTTCCAAGAGTGGGGATAACATTAGTGAAGGACTAATTTGATGACGAATGAAGAGCGTATCACCATGGGTGATCTGACTTCGATGTCGCTGACCGAACTGCAATCTTTGCAGAAGAAGGTCGCCAAAGCGATTGAGAAGCAGGAGAATCGGGATCGCAAGAAGGCGCTTGCCGCGCTTGAGGCCACGGCCCGTGATCTTGGCTATTCGCTGAGCGAATTGACCGGGGGCAAGAAAGCACCGGGATCCAAGGGGGCGCCGAAATACGCCAATCCCGAAAACCCGGAACAAACATGGACCGGGAAAGGCCGTCGCCCCGCGTGGGTGAACGAAGCCCTGCAATCGGGCAAAAGTCTGGAAGAAATGGCCATCTGATCTCGCCAGCAGATTGGCGCCTTTGCCCCCTTGGCCTTGTCACTCACCTTGGCCCTGAGCGTAGAGAGCGAAACGACCTGCACCGCTTGATCTGACACGAATTGGCGCGCCCGGGGTCAGGCCAGGGCGCGCCCTGTTTTGCCGCTTTGCGGGGTCTTCGGTTTGGAACGATCCCGCGCTTATTTCAGCATGGCGCGCATCATCCACGCCTGTTTCTGGTGGTATTCCAGACGATCGGCCAGAATACCGGCGCTGACGTCATCGCCATGGCCATCGGCGATTTCGATCGCTTCGGAAATGACCTCTCCGATGACCTCGTAATCGCGCAGGGTTTCACGCAGCATGTCTTCGGCCGAAATCTGGCCTTCGGTTTCCTTCACGCTGGCCATTGCAGCGAATTGCGAGGACGTGCCCGGCGCGTATTCGCCCAGCGCACGAATGCGTTCTGCCAGATCGTCCATCGCTTCGGCCATATCGGAATACTGCGCTTCGAACATCTGGTGCAGCGAAATGAAGCGCGCGCCTTCGACGTTCCAATGGAAGTTATGCGCCTTCATATAGATGACATGGGTATTGGCCAGAACCTTGGCGATTGCATTGGCGGTTTCCACGGCGGCGGTATTGGAGTGATCGGTCATTGTCTTTCCCCTCAAAGTTCAGGTTGCAGCCTTTCTTGGCTGGTGATGAGGAAGAGATAGACCTTCTCGTCTTATTCGTGAAATCGATTATTAAGTAGCCTATAATAGATTTAGACTATACTTATCGCATCGGATCGAACAGCGCGTCATCAAGGCGGCAATCGCGCACCGTGTCGCGGCCACAGGGCACGGGCTTGAGCCCATCACGCGACAGGCAGATGCGCGCCTCCTGAATGCGGCCCGCCTTGCAGGTAATAGTGATCATGTCCGGCTCCAGCCCCGGATTGGCCTTGAGGAAGGCCTGTTCCACCACCTTCGCAGGCAGGCGCACGGGTTTAGTCAGTTTGCGGAACACCGCCGGGCGGTTGATGCTTTCATAAGCCTTGCGCGACAGGGCGTAATAATCGGGCGCAGAGAGGCCCGAACAGACACCGTGTTTCTTCCACTGATACCAAGCCAAGCCGGATGTGCCCATGATATCGGCCATGGTGTTGGTCAGGCCCCGGTTGGGTTGCCGCTCGACCGTAGGGCAGAACGAGGGCCAGCCGCGGTGGTATTGCGGCCAAAGGCCATGCAACACCCAGCCGAAATCCTCGGACGGGTCGCATTGCGGCGAGTTGCGCGCATCGCCCTCAAGCGCGCACCATGTCGACGACCACGACAGCGCCATCACCCAGTAATCGAATTCGCCCGATTTCTCGCCCCGGGCATGGGCCGGCGCGGCGTTCATACCAAGGCAGAGGGCAAGCAGGGCGGCAACAATACGGGTTTTCATTCACTCTTTCCTTTTCGGGCTGGTCGCACTATATAGCGCCCAAGTTCCCCGACAACGGAAACCCGCCCCCTCAAAAGGGCCGCCCCTTCCAGGGCACGGGAAAGGTGTATGTAACTGCACTGTCGGGACCATGGAATTCAAGTGACGTGAAGGAGCAACGACATGTCCGAAAAACCGATCATGGCCAGGGCGACAGCCGTCTGGCTGGTGGACAACACCACCATGAGCTTCAAGCAGATCGCCGATTTCTGCGGCATGCACGAGCTTGAGGTGCAGGGCATCGCAGATGGCGACGTGGCGCAGGGCGTGAAGGGCTTTGACCCGATCGCCAACAATCAGCTGACGCAGGAAGAAATCGACGCGGCGGAAAAGAACCCGACCCACAAGCTGAAGCTGAAGTTCAACGCCGCAGCCGTGGGCGAAGAAAAGCGCCGCGGCCCGCGCTATACGCCGCTTTCGAAACGGCAGGACCGGCCCGCTTCGATCCTGTGGCTGGTGAAATTCCACCCCGAGCTTTCGGATGCGCAGGTGTCCAAGCTGGTCGGCACGACCAAGCCGACGATTCAGGCGATCCGCGAGCGGACCCACTGGAACATCGCCAACATCCAGCCGATCGACCCGGTTGCCCTTGGCCTGTGCAAGCAAAGCGAGCTGGACGCCGCCGTGCAAAAGGCCAACGCCAAGAAAGCCAAGGAAGGCGGCGTGATGAGCGACGACGAGCGCCGCAAGCTGGTCTCGACCGAGCAGAGCCTTGGCATGGATGCCGAGCCCAAGATCCCGACCGCGATCGAAGGGCTGGAAAGCTTCACACTTCTGGGCGACGACGACGAGGACAAGAAAGAAGACATTCTCGACGCCGAGAGCTTCTTCAACCTGCCCTCGGGCGATGGCGAAGAGCAGCCTGATTGATCTGAAGCAGCACTGTTGACGTGATGCGACAAGGCCGGGGGATTTCCCCGGCCTTTTTGCTGTTCTGGGTGCTGGTTGTGCGGTCGCGGGCGACCCGCCGAAGAAGCGACGTATGACCGCCGATTCCCTCGGCTATACGTGGCGCCTCAGATCTCACCCAGCGCTTTCCACCACAGGAAATCGAGCGGCAGGAGAAGCAGCAGCGTGATCACGAACAGCGACAGGGTAATCCGCAGCAACGGTCTGGTGCTTTCACCGGCGAGGCCCATCGCAACGATCAGGGGCCCGACCTGATAGGGAAACAGGATGGTCGAAAAGCCGATCACCTGTGTCATCAGGATCGCGCTTGTCGAAAAGCCGGTGGTCTGCGCCAGTTCCGGTGCGAGCGGGGTCAGCACGGCCGGCATCCCCGGCGCGGTGGTGAAGATGGAGGTCGTAATGCCCAGAAGGGACAGCGACATGAAGTTCAGGAAATCGCTGCCCTCGCGGAACGGCAGGACCTGCAAGACCGCATGCGCGATGATATCGCCCAGCCCGCTGGTGTTGACCACGGTGCCCAGCGTCAGCGCCCCGGCGACGAACAGGATCATCGAGAAATCGACCGAGCTTTTGAACACCGGCGGCGGCACAAACCCCAGTTGCGGCACCATTAGCACCAACGACGCCGCCAGCCCGACCCATGCCGCATTGATCCCGTGAAGCTGATCCGTGGACCAAAAGCCAAGGGTGATGAGCAAGATCGCCAGAAGCGCCAGTTGGCGACGAGGCGATCCCTTGACCGGCGCGGCGTCAGACGCAGCCTCTTCGATCCGGGCCGGAAAGAAATACAGCACCAGCCCGACAATCACGGCGGATTTCAACAGGCCGAGAACCGGATAATGCAGCAGCAGATAATCCGCATAGCTGAAGTTCAAACCGAGCGATTGTTCGGCCACGCCCGACATGATGATGTTGGGAATGTTCGACGGCAGGATCGCGAAACTTGGCATGTTGGTGCCGATCGCGATGATGACGGCAACGCCCGTGCGCCCCAGCGATCCCTTGTCGAGTCCAAGCGTATCAGCCAGCGCCATCCCGATCGGCACCAGCACCGCCGCCCGCCCGAGCGATGACGGCATCACGAAGCCCAGCGCCATGCCCAGCACCATCAACCCGCCGATCAAGGCGGCATAGCTTTTGGACAGGTGCGAATGGGACAGCGCGCCGATCCGCGCGCCAAGCCCCGAATGGGTAATCGCGGCCCCGATGACGAAACCGGCCACGACCAGCCAGATTGCCGTCGACGAAAAGCTTGAAAACACCTCTTGCGGGGTGGACAGCCCAAGAAGAATCAGCGCGACAAACAGGAAGGACGAGGCGACATACCCCGGCACAAGTCCCGTTCCCCAAAGCGCGAGTGTGACCAGCACGATGCCGAAGGTCATACCCTGATCCCCGGTCATGCCACCGGGGGGAACGATCGATGCCCAGGCCGCCAAGGCGATCGCAATGATAAGGACGGCTTCTTTGAAACGGATCATGGGGGGCCTCTCTCAGGTTTGGCCCCTGCCCTAGCGCAGTGCCGCGTCATGCACTAGAACGACAACATGCCAAATGATATCGTTTTTCCGCCAAATGGTCGATTGCCAGTCGTCGCGTGGTCGGGCCCGTTGCCCATCGGCGCGAAGTTCACGCCGCACAGTGGCAAGGCGCTGGTTCTGTTTTGCTTTGACGGGATGATGCGTGTCGAGGTGGGGGAAGATCGCTGGTTCATCCCCGACCGGCACGGGATCTGGCTGCCGGCCGGCACGGTGCCGATGGTAGAGCCGGTGGTAGAGCCTGTGGGTGACATCGAATTCCAGGCCTTTCAGTTGCACCCGAAATTTGGCGGCCGCATCGCCATGCCGGAACATCCGACCGTCGTCAGCGCCACGCCCCTGATCCGGGGCATCGGACGACGCCTGACACAGCCCAGCCCCCTGCCAGAGCCGCAACAGCGCAGACTCGGATGGAGCGCGCTGGACGAGGTCGCGCGATTGGAGCGGCCCGATCTGCACCTGCCGGGAAGCCGCGACCCGCGCGTTGCCGCCGTCATGGCGCGCGTGATGAAAACCCCGCGCGCGGCAAGCAGCCTTGATCACCTCGCTCGCGCGGCGGGCACGAGCGAACGCACGCTCAGCCGGCTCTTCCTGCGGGAAACCGGGCTTTCCTGGCGGGCCTGGCGCGACCGGATGCGATTTGTTCTGGCGCTCGAAGGGCTTCAACTGGGGCAAAGCAGCACCGCGCTCGCCGACACATTGGGCTATTCCAGCCCGTCTGCGTTTGTCGCCGCTTTCCGACGCCAAAGCGGCATGACGCCAACACAATGGCGTCATCGCCGTTAGCAAGTTTGCCGTTTTCGCCAAAGAACGAAAGGGACGAATCGACGGGGCCAATGCTTCAGGCCCCGTTCAATCGAACCGATAGCGATGCAGTTCCGGCCCGTTCTGACGCAGCCATTTTCGCGCGGCGCGGTGATCGCCGTAAAGCCGTTCGACCAGCGCCCAAAACCGGGGGGAGTGGTTCATCTCGCCCAGATGCGCCACCTCGTGCGCGGCGACGTAATCGAGCACCGCGTCGGGCACCATGATCAGGCGCCACGAAAACATCAGCCCGCCCTGCGACGTGCATGACCCCCAGCGCGAGCGCGTGTCGCGCAGGGTGAGCTTGCTATAGGGGCGGCCGAGCGCGCGGGCGTGGGTATCACAGGCCTCGGCCAGGCGGGCGCGCGCGGTTTCCCTCAGGTAGGCCTGCATCCGGCGGCCCGCCTGCGCCGGGGCGCCGGGCACTTCGGCCCTGTCGTCGATGATGCGAATCGCCCTGCCCGTGCCCGGCATGATGCGAATCATCCGGCCGCGAAACGGAACCGCCGCACCATGCCCGACGACCACCTCGTCGGGCCGTTTCATCAGGTGGCCGCGCATCCAGTCGGCCTTTTCCCGGGCGAAGCCCAGCGCCTCGTCCTCGCTCACGCCATTGGGGCAGGTCAGCGTCACCCGGCCATCCAAAGATGACACCCTGAGTGAGATTCGCCGCGCCCGCGCAGAGCGGCGCAGGATCACCTCGACAGGGGGGTCACCGGGGATGAAATGGCGGGTCATCCGCGCGCCCTCTCACTTTGCCTAGGAATTGAAAGGGCACAGCCCATGGAAACCTGCCTTGAAAGCCTTTGACACCCTGCCCACGTTATGGCAGTTGGCGCGGATCGTCATCAAGACAAGAGTTTCTGGAAGGATTGCCAATGCCCAAGGAAGAATGGGGCACGAAACGCGTATGCCCGACAACTGGCAAGCGGTTCTACGACCTGAACAAAGACCCGATCGTCAGCCCGTACACCGGCGAAGTCGTCGAAATCGAGACCGGCAAGCGTAGCCTGATCGCTGCCGATGCCGAAGACGCGGCCAACAAGAAGGCCACGGAAAAAGACGAAGAACTGGAACTGGATACGCTCGACGGCGATGACGTCGATGTGGATCTGGACGACGACGTTCTCGACGATGACGACGACGAAGATAGCGTTCCGCTGGACGAGATCGCCGACGTCGCCAAGGAAGACGACGACTAAAGCGCAGATCGCGCAATTTAACAGCGCGGGGGCCGGATTTTTCGCTTGATCCCGGCCCGTGCATTCCCTAATACCCGGCGGGCAAGGCAATTGCCTGCCTCTATGGGGCCTTAGCTCAGCTGGGAGAGCGCCTGCATGGCATGCAGGAGGTCAGCGGTTCGATCCCGCTAGGCTCCACCAAAACCCCTTTATTCTCAGCACAATCCACGCGCGGCGCTGGTGCCATTGCACCCTTGCCGCCGCTTGGTGAATGGGGGCGCAGCAATATGAAAATTCCGACAAAAAACCGCGACGGAAAACCGACGGTGATCCGTAAAACCTGTCTTTGCCAAGGAAGGGCCGATCGAAATGACGCAAATCTGTTTGCATGTGGGGCTACATCGCACCGGGACATCCTCGTTTCAGGCGGCGCTTGTAGAGCAGACAGAGGATTTCCTTGATGCAGGCATCACGCCCTACCCCGGGGTGAACGGGTCCGGCCATGCACGGCGCCTGTCTTATGCCTGCCTGCGCGAAGGCGTGTTCGACGTGGAGATTGTCGACGCGGACCGCGCGGAGCTGCGCGCGCAAACGCGCAAGGATTACGCCGATTTCATAAGAAACGCCCCGACCGGAAAGCTGCTGTTCAGTTCGGAGCATCTGTCGCTGATCCGCACAAAGGACGAAATCGACACGCTGCGCAGCCTGTTCCCGAATAAGGATACGACGTTCTCGATCGTGATCGTGCTGCGGGAAAAGGAAGACTGGTTCGCCTCTTACGCGGCACAGATCGCCAAGGACGCACAGGCAAGGCCACTGTCGGCGGCATCACGCTTCAACATCGCCCCGGACAGTTGGGTGCGCGATTTCGAGCCGATGATCGCGCTTTTCCAGCAGGAATTCGATGATGTGACCATCCTGCACTATGACCCCGAGGACATGTTGGGCACCCTGCTGGCCCATTTCGGCGTGTCGCCCAGTTTTGCGACACGCGCCTACAAGCGCAACAAGCGCGCGCCGGAAACTGCGCTTGGGCGGTTGGGCTACACGGTCATGCGCCGGGTGTTCGGCGGTGAGCATCGCGGGATCGGCAAATGGATCGCGCGCAGCCGCGAAAAGCGGCGGCTTGCCCAGACCGGCGAGCAGCGCTGAAGAGGAACGGACCGGGTCAGGTTTTCTGGCGCGGGGGCACCTGCTTCAACTTGAATTGACCCTCAGCGCGCAATCCAATCGTTTCTCAGAGCCTTCGGTTTTTGCCACTCTTGTCGGGTAGGCAAACGGCAGATCGGAGCATGAGAGCATGAAAGTCGGATTCATCGGGCTGGGAAACGTCGGCGGAAAACTCGCCGGGAGCCTTCTACGCAACGGGTTCGACCTGACCGTGCTGGACCAGAAGCCCGAGGTTCTGGCCCGCTTCGCCGCGCGCGGGGCGAAAACCGCAGACACGGCCGCCGCACTGATGCGCGATTGCGATACCGTCATCACCTGCCTGCCCTCGCCCGCCGCCTCGGCCGCGGTGATGGACGAGATGCTTGCCGAGGTGGGGCCGGGCAAGATCTGGCTTGAAATGTCGACCACGGACGAGGCCGAGATCAGACGCCTTGCCGCTTTGGTCGAGGCCAAGGGCGGCACGGCGGTGGATTGCCCGGTTTCGGGCGGATGTCATCGGGCGGATACAGGCAATATCTCGATCTTTGCCGGCTGTGAGCGCGCCACGTTCGAGCGGGTCTTGCCGCTGCTCACGCGGATGGGGCGGCGGGTGCTGCACACCGGGCCGGTCGGATCGGCCTCGACCCTGAAGGTGATGACCAACTACCTTGCCACCGCCAACCTTTTGACCTGCTGCGAGGCGCTGGTGACGATGAAGGCGGCGGGGATGGACCTTGCCACCACCTATGAGGCGATGAAAATTTCATCTGGCACCAGCTTCGTGCATGAAACCGAAAGCCAGCTGATCCTGAACGGCTCGCGCGATGTGAGCTTTACGATGGACCTGATCCTCAAGGACCTTGGCCTGTTCCAGACCATCGCCGAGCGCAACGATGTGCCGCTGGAGCTTTCTCCGATGGTGATCGACATCATGAAGGACGGGCAAGAGCGCTATGGACTGCGCGCCAATACCGATGACATCATTCGCCGTCTGGAAGAGGCCACCGGCCTTTCGATCCTTGCCGAAGGGTTCCCCGCCGAACTGATCGACGATGAACCAGAAGAGCAGGGATACGAGGTGTTCCCCCCCGGGCGCGCCCCGGCGCAGGCGGCGGAATGAACATGCGGAGCAAACATAATGAGCCTTGATAGCCAACAGAACCTGACCCATTGGCAGGAACGCGCGGACCTTGCCGCCGCGTTTCGCTGGACCGCGCGACTGAACATGCACGAGGCGGTGGCGAACCACTTCTCGCTCGCGGTGAACGAGGATGGCACAGAATTCCTGATCAACCCGAATCAGGCGCATTTTTCGCGCATCCGGGCATCGGACCTGCTGCTGCTGGATGCCAATGACCCCGATGCGCTGGACCGGCCAGATGCGCCCGATCCCACGGCCTGGGGCTTGCACGGGTCGGTGCATCGGCGCTGTCCACATGCGCGCTGTGTCATGCACGCGCATTCGATCTTTGCCACGGTTCTCGCCTCGCTTGCCGACAGCACCCTGCCGCCGATCGATCAGAACACCGCCACCTTTTACAACCGCGTGGTGATTGACGAGCAATTCGGCGGGCTCGCCTTCGAGAGCGAAGGCGAACGCTGTGCCGCGATGCTGAGTGATCCCTCCAAGAAGGTGATGATCATGGGCAATCACGGCGTGCTGGTTCTGGGTGACAGCGTGGGCGATGCGTTCAACCGGCTCTATTATTTCGAGCGCGCCGCCGAGACCTATATCCGCGCGCTGCAAACCGGACAGCCGCTGCGCCTGATCCCGGACGACATCGCCGAGAAGACCGCACAGGAACTGGAGGATTACCCCGGACAGGCCGAGGCGCATATCGCCGCGATTCGGGACATCCTTGACCACGAAAATTCGGATTACGCCACCTGATCGCCAATTGGAGAGCGCGATGACACAGATCACCCTGACCGAGACCGGCATGACCGTTCCCCTGTCTTCGGGGCCGGCCTATTTCAACCATTGCTGGCTGCGCGAGGCTTGTCCCAGTTGCATCGACAGCCAGACCCGTGAGCGGATTTTCGATGTCGCATCGCTGCCCGATCTGCCCCGCGCCCGCACCGCGCGGATCGAGGGCGATACACTGGTGATCGATTGGCAGGGCGAACCGCAGGTCAGCCATATCCCGCTTGCGATGCTGGAAACCTTCGCCAGCCGGGGCCGCGCGGATGATCCTGCCGACCTGCCGCGCAAGCTTTGGTATTCGGATTTCGCGCCGCGCATTGCCCGTGTGCCACAGGCCGCCGTGCTGGGTGATCCGGCGGCGCGTGCACAACTGACCCGCGCCTTGATCGAGGATGGCATCGCCATCGTCACCGACATGGCCGAGGACGACGACAGCCTGCCCCGGCTGGTCAATTCGATCGGTTCGATCACCCCGTCGGCCGAAGGGCTGTTCTTTGACGTGCGGGTCGAGATCGCGCCGACCAACCTTGCCTTCACCGCCGGGCCGCTTGAAATGCACACCGACCTGCCCGGAGAAGAAGCCGCGCCGGGGGTGCAATTCCTGCATTGTTTGCAAAACACCGTCGAGGGCGGGCTTTCGCTGTTCCTTGATGGCGCGGCGGTGGCCGAGGCGTTGCGCGCCGAAGACCCCGCGGCATTCGCCCTGCTGGCCGAATACGAGATTCCGTTCTTCTATCGCCACGATGCTTATGATTACCGCGCCCACCAGCGGGTGATCGAAACCGATCCCGAGGGGCGCGTGACCGGCGTGACCATCTCGCAGCATTTGCAGGACACGATGGACCTGCCCCAAACACTGCTCGACACCTATTACCCGGCGTTCATCAAGTTCCTGAAGATGATGCAGGAGGATCGCTTCCTGATCCGGTTCCGCTCCGAGGCGGGCAATTGCGTGATCTTCGACAACCATCGAATCGTGCATGGCCGCGAAGGTTATGTCGCAGACAGCGGCAAGCGGCATTTGCGCGGCTGCTACACCGACCGGGGCGCGCTGCGCAGCACCTATCGCGTGCTGGCCAAGCAGGGGTTCGACGGGGTTGTGGCTGCGCCGCAGATGGCCTCGGCCTGACCTCGCCGGGTTAGCCGACCTGTGCCAGCGCCCTGTCGGGGGCGTTGGCGCTGTCTTCGACGATCATCCCGGCGGCGCGACTGGCCAGCATGATCGTCGGCGCGTTGGTGTTGCCCGAGGTGACACTCGGGAAGGCCGAGGCATCGACCACGCGCAGCCCGGCAATGCCATGCACGCGCAGCCGATGATCCAGCACCGAGTCTTGCGGACCATGCCCCATCCGACAGGTCGATGTCGGGTGAAACACGGTCGAGGCACGGGCGCGAAAATCCTCCAGAAGTGCGTCGGGATCGGTTAGGTCGGGGGCCGGGGTCAAACGCTGGCGCGTCACCTCGGCCAGCGCAGGGGCGCGGGCCATCTGCGCGATCAGGCGCAGGGCGCGGCGGGCGGCGTCGCGGTCATGTTCGGTGGCCAGCGAATTGGGCCGGATCAGCGGCGCATCTTCGGGATCGGACGAGCGGAGCAGAACCTCGCCCCGGCTGTCGGGGCGGCAGGGCTGCGCACACAGAAGATAGCCCGGCGCAGGGTCAAGATGGGTGCGCCCGGCGGCATCGGTGCCATAGGACATCGGGTTGCAGTAGATCTGCATATCGGGCCGCGCGAGGGCTGGATCGCTGCGAATATAGCCGCCGACCTGATTGATCGGCACAGCGAGGGGGCCACGGCGGGTTGCAAGATAGCGCAGGCCCGCCATCATGCGCCCCGACATACGGCCAAGTATGTTGTTCAAGGTCGGCACGTTGGAGCGGTAGAGATAAGAAATCGCCAGATGATCCTGTAGCCCGCGCCCGACCTCTCGCAGATCATGCAGCGGCACGATCCCCAGCGCGCGCAACTGCGCGGCCGGGCCGATGCCTGACAGTTGCAGCAACTTGGGTGAATTGATCGCCCCCGCGCTCAGGATCACCTCGCGCCCGGCGCGTACCTCTTGCACCCGGCCCTTGTGGCGAAATCGCACGCCAATGGCGCGGCGGCCTTGCAGGATCACCTTTTCGACCAGCGCCCCGGACACCACGCGCAGGTTTCCCCGCCCACGCGCAGGCGCAAGGAAGGCATCGGCAGAGGACCAGCGAAAGCCCCGGCGCACGGTGCTGCGATAATAGCCCACCGCCTGATCCGTTACGGCGCTGAGGTTATCGCTGCGCGCCCAGCCGTTTTGTTCAGCGGCGGTGAGGAAGCGTTCGGAAAACGGGTTCATCTGTTCACTGAGGTCGCTGATCGCAAGCGGGCCATCGCCGCGCTGGCGCAGGGTGCCGTCGGTGTCACGCTCGAAATGGCGCTCGAGCTGCTCATAGGCGGGGCGCACGTCCTGCCATGACCAGCCGCGCGCGCCGGCGCTTTCCCAATCGTCGAAATCATGCGGCAACCCACGCATATAGGCCATCGCGTTGATCGAGCTTGATCCGCCGATCACCCGGCCCCGTGGCCAATAGATCGCCCGCCCGTTCAGCCCGGCGTCGGGTTCGGCGTGATAGCTCCAATTCAAGCGCGGGTTGGCGAAATTGACGCCGTAGCCAAGCGGCACCTTGATCCAGAATCGTTTGTCCGAGCCGCCCGCCTCGATCAACAGAACACGGGTGCGGCCATCGCGGGTCAGCCGTTCGGCCACGGCGCAGCCCGCCGATCCGGCGCCGACCACGATGTAATCGAAGGGTGTTTCGTTCATATCCTGCCCCGTTTTCGCAGGCGTGATGTGATCGCAGCGAGGGTGCGGTGACAAACAACCGCTTTTACGTCATTGGGGCGGTTCATTTTGACGCTTTGTGACCTTCAAACCGCCGTCGCATTCTGCAACATGGCTTTGGGGGCCGCTTGTCCGGCACCCCGGATGACCACGCGATGCCAGAGGTGCCACTATTCGACTGCCCCACGTGACATGGCTCAGGGCCTTTGAGGCCGCAGCGCGCCACAGCAGCTTTTCCGGCGCTGCGGCCGAGTTGAACCTGACCCCGGCGGCGGTCAGCCAGCAGATCCGCCTGTTGGAGCAACACCTTGGCATCCAACTGTTCCATCGCCTGCCGCGCGGTGTGGCCCTGACCGACATGGGACAGGCCTATGCCCTGCCGATCCGCAAATCCTTTACCGAGATGCAGGACGCGACGGAAGGCCTGTTTACCGTGCGCCGCAAGCGCAAGGTGCGCATTCGCGCCTCGATCAGCTATGCGACGCTGATCCTTGCGCCGCGGCTGAAGGCATTTCGCGACCTGTATCCCGATATCGAACTTTCGCTGAGCACGGCGGTCTGGTCGGACCGGATGGACAACGAAACCATCGACCTCGACATTCGCTATGGCACCGGCCACTGGGATGAACCCCATATCTGGAAA
Organism: Rhodalgimonas zhirmunskyi; assembly: GCA_030848925.1. Lineage (GTDB taxonomy): Bacteria > Pseudomonadota > Alphaproteobacteria > Rhodobacterales > Rhodobacteraceae > Rhodalgimonas > Rhodalgimonas zhirmunskyi. The sequence goes on along the minus strand of JANFFA010000002.1, from coordinate 608,953 downwards.
CTGGGGGAGGAGACGGCGATGGTGGTCTGCCATCCCGATCATGCCCGCGCCTTCGGGGACGATCCGCGCATCGAGGACATGCTGGCGGCGGGGATCGTGCCGGTGCTGGGGTCCGAGGTGGAATGGGTCCGGCTGTCGGACCTGTTCGGGCTGGACCTGCCCGCGCCGCCGGTTTGGCTCAAGGCCGATTCATCGCTCATCGCGCTACAGACCGTGACGGCGGGGTTCGGCGCGGCGCTGATCCACGAGAGTTTCGCCAAACCCTATATGGAGCGCGGTGTGCTGACCTCGCCGTTCGACTATCGCCTGCCGGTGCAGCAGGCCTATTACCTTGTGGCGCGTGACGGGCTTGGCAATCGCGATGAGATCGACGCCTTTCGCACCTGGCTGATGACACCGGATGCGCCGAACGAGCCCGCCTTGTCACAATAGTTTCGCAGAGCTGTCACATCGCTTTGACAGAGGCACTGTCTTGATCCCGCAGAATTTGAGCGGGGGATCAGGATGCTCGTCTTTGATAAACTGACGAAGCGCTTCGGCGCGAATACGGCTGTTGATAACGTCAGTTTCACGGTCGACCGGCCGATGATGATCGGCATCATCGGGGCGTCTGGCGCGGGGAAATCCACGCTGTTGCGGATGATGAACCGGCTGACCGATGCAAGCAGCGGCGCGCTGGCCTTCGAAGGGCAGAACGTGCTTGCCCTCAAGGGGGCGGCGGTGCGTGCATGGCAATCGCAATGCGCGATGATCTTTCAGCAGTTCAACCTTGTGCCGCGCATGGACGTGGTGTCGAACGTGCTGCATGGCACGCTGAACCGCCGCTCGACGTTGGCGACACTGTTCAACCTTTATCCGCAGGCCGACATTCACCGCGCTATTGATATCCTCGAACGGCTTGGCATCGCCGATCACGCCGCCAAGCGGGCCGAGGCGCTTTCGGGTGGGCAGCAACAGCGCGTGGCGATTGCACGCGCCCTGATGCAGGACCCCAAGATCATCCTCGCCGATGAGCCGATTGCCAGCCTCGACCCGATGAATGCACAGATCGTGATGGACGCCCTGCGCCGCATTCACGAGGAAGACGGCCGCACCGTCATAGCCAACCTGCACACGCTGGATACCGCGCGGCAATATTGCGACCGGGTGATCGGGATGCGCGCGGGCCGGGTCGTGTTCGACGGGCGGCCCGAGCAACTGACCACCGGCGCGGCGCGCGACATCTATGGCGCGAATGCCGGATTTTCCGAACATGCCACATCAACCAGCATCGCGGCGCTTGAGCGGGCACAGCCCGGTTTGGCCCCGAAAATTCCGGCCTGAAAATATCGGCCTGATTTCGATTTCACCACCCCCGGGGCGGAACTCGCGCCGGGCCCTACCCTGCAAAAGCAAACACGAGAGAGACAGACCCATGAAAAAACTGCTGACCGCCCTCGTGGCGACCACGGCCCTGACAGCCGCCACCGCGCCCGCAAGCGCCGAAGACACGATCAAGGAATTCCGCATCGGCATCCTTGGCGGTGAAAACGCGCAGGACCGGATGGCCTCGAACGAGTGCTACCGCGCCAAGGCCGAAAAGCTGCTGGGCGTTCCGGTGAAACTGTTCACCCCGGCCGATTACGATGGCGTGATCCAGGGCCTGCTGGGTGGCACGCTCGACATGGCGTGGCTGGGCGCGTCGGCCTATGCCAAGACCTACCTGAGCAACCCCGAAGCGGTCGAGCCGATCATGGTCAAGACCAACATGGATGGCTCTTACGGCTATTACTCGATCGGGTTCGCCCGCAAGGACAGCGATATCAAATCGCTCGACGACATGAAGGGCAAGGTGTTTGGCTTTGGCGATCCGAACTCGACCTCGGGCTACCTGATCCCGTCGATCGAAATCCCCAACGCCACCGGCGCCAGCATGGAGTCGGGCGAATATTTCGGTGAGGTCAAGTTCACCGGCGGTCACGAGCAGACCATCGTCGCCGTCGCAAACGGCGATGTCGATGCCGGTGTGACCTGGGCCGACGGCATGGGCGAATGGGAAGACGGCTACAACTCGGGCGCGCTGCGCAAGGCCTCGGATGCGGGCCTTGTCGACATGAACGAGATGGTCGAGATCTGGAAATCCAACCCGATCCCCGAAGGCCCGATCGTTCTGCGCTCGACCCTGCCCGAGCGGGTCAAGCTGGACGTGACCACGCTGACCGCGTCGCTGCCCTACATGGACCCGGACTGTGCCTATAACTTCATGGCCGGTGAGGCGCTTGGCTTCCAGCCGATCAACCACGATGCGTATCTTTCGATCATCGAGGCCCGCAAGCTGAAGTCGAACTAAGCCCTTTTCAGCACGATCAGGCGGGCCCGGACCATCGGGGCCCGCCTTTTTTGAAGGCCAACCCATAGGCACCCCATGTCAGATATGTCCCCTTCTGCTTCCTCGTCCGGGCTTGATGTCCGGGCCGAATACCTTGCCCTCACCCGGCGCAAGCGGACCTACAACACGATCCTAATCGCGCTTTTCGTGGCGCTCATGGTGGCGGGGTTCTGGACGGCGGACAGCCGCAACGCGGGCGGCTTCTGGAGCGGGTTGCACCGCTTTTTCGATTTCCCGACCGAGGTTCTGGGCGAGGCCTCGCAAAAACTGGCCGAGTTTCCGGCACATTTCGTGCGTTTCCTGCCCGCGCTGATCGAGACGATCAACATCGCGGGCGCGGCGACACTGACCGGGGCGATGTTCGCGATCCTGTTCTCGCTCATGGCGACGCGCGGATTGGCGCTTTGGCCATGGGCGATTCCGGTGTTTCGCCGGGTCATGGACGTGATGCGCGCCATCCCCGAGATCGTGATCGCGCTGCTTTTGATTTTCGTGCTGGGCGGTGGCCCGGTTCCGGCAATGATCGCCATCGCCTTTCACACCGTAGGGGCGTTGGGAAAACTGTTTTCCGAGGTGAACGAGAATGCCTCGCTCAAGCCGGTCGAGGGGCTGCATTCGGTCGGCGCAAGCTGGATCCAGCGGATGAGCCTTGGCATCCTGCCACAGGTCGCGCCGAATTACCTGAGCTATGCGCTGTTGCGCTTTGAAATCAACATCCGCGCCTCGGCCATCCTTGGCTTCGTCGGCGCGGGCGGCATCGGCTACGAGTTGAAGAACGCGATGTCATGGGGCACCGGCAAGTATGACGAGGCGGCGGCGATCTTCCTGCTGCTGTTCCTGAGCATCGTGATCGTCGATCAGATTTCATCGGCGCTACGCGACCGCCTGACCCATGGCAAACGCACGCTGGAGGCAACGTTATGAGCATGACAGACACCCCCGACCGCCTGTCGACCCTGCGCAGCGGCGCTGACCGGCTGATCGCTCACAAGCGGTTGTTTGCGTTTGGCTTTCCGGCGCTGGTCCTTGCCTATCTGACGTTCATCTTCTTTAGCTTCGACATGCCGGGTCTGGCCCAGCGCGCCAACTTCGAAAACGCGCGCACGCTGGTGGCCGACAGTTACAGCTATAAGACCCACGTCACCCGCGATTACCGCAATGGCGGCACCACCGTCGCCATTGAGGGCGAGCGCAAGGGCACCTATCCCGAAGGCACCGCGCCCGATTGGGTCACGCTAGGCGAAACCACCGTGGTCGATCTGGGCGGGGGCAATCGCGTCACGCTGGGCGATCCGGTGACGTTCGAAATCCCCGACTATGGCACGATCAGCATCACGTCGAGCCGCGCCAAGGGCGTCAACGCCACCTTCCCCGGCGGCGTTGTGCCCGAGTGGGCCAACGTGTCGAAATCGCGCGTCGCCATCACGACCGAGGCCGGGCGGTTGAACGTGACGCGCAGTAAGGCCGAGGTGTTTCGCTATGAAACCGGCTGGGAGCTGTTCTGGTTCACCCTTGACAGCCCCTATCACGGGCTGGGCTTGGGCGAGATCGCCTCGCGCGCCTTCAATGGCGAGGCGGGGGCGATCTTCCACGACTTCTGGCACAACGCGATGTGGCATCACAATCAGGTGGCGGGCGCGCTGTTCGAAACCGTTTTGATGGCTTTTCTCGGGACCTTCGGGGCGGCGATCGTGGCGCTGCCGCTGGCCTTCCTCGCGGCGCGGAACTTCGCGCCCTTGACGGCGGTGCGCTTTGCCGCGCGGCGGTTGTTCGATTTCTTTCGCGGGGTCGATGCGCTGATCTGGACGATCATCCTGTCGCGCGCCTTCGGGCCCGGGCCGCTGACCGGGGCGCTTGCGATCCTGATCACCGACACCGGCAGCTTCGGCAAGATGTTCTCGGAGGCGCTGGAAAATGTTGATGAGAAGCAGATCGAAGGCATCCGTTCGACCGGGGCAAAGCCGTTGCAGCGCCAGCGGTTCGGCGTGATCCCGCAGGTGACGCCGGTTCTGCTGTCACAGGTTCTCTATTTCCTTGAGTCGAACACCCGCAGCGCCACGATCATCGGCGCGATCACCGGGGGTGGCATCGGCTTGATGCTGACACAGGCGATGATCACCCAGAAGGACTGGGAAGAGGTGACGTATTACATTATCCTCGTGATCATCATGGTGATGGCGATGGACTGGTTCTCTGGCAAGTTGCGCACCCGCCTGATCAAGGGCGGGGAAGGCGGTCACTGATGCCGCGCCTTTCCGCTCACGACCCCTACATCCACCCCGAGTGCGAGATCGTCGAAAGCACCTTTGGCCGCTATACCGAGGTGGGCCAAGGCAGCCGGATCCAGAATGTCACGATGGGCGATTACTCCTATTGCGACCGCTACGCCGACATCGCCAATGCCGAGATCGGAAAATTCGCCAATATTGCCAGTTTCACCCGGATCGGCCCGACCGATCACCCGATGGAGCAGGCCAGCCTGCATCATTTCCTCTATCGCTCGTCCGATTACTGGGATGATACGACCCGCGATGATGCCTTTTTCGCGCGCCGCCACGCCCGGATCGCGCGGATCGGCCACGACACGTGGATCGGCCACGGCGCGGTGATCCGCCCCGAGGTGACGATCGGCCATGGCGCTGTCGTGGCGTCGAGCGCGGTGGTCACGCGCGATGTGGCCCCTTACGAGATCGTCACCGGCATCCCCGCGCGCCCCATGCGTATGCGGTTCGACGCAGATGTGGTCGAGCGGTTGCTGGCGCTGGCATGGTGGGATTGGGATCACGAAACGCTGCGCGAACGGCTTGATGATTTCCGTGCGCTGGAGATTCGCGCCTTTCTCGACACATACGAAGGCGCTTAATCGCTGCGCACCGTCAGCGTCACCCGATCCCCTGCAAACCACGTGAGGCCGCGTTCGATCGGGCGGCCCTCGGGGCAGAGGTTGAGGCCCACGGTTTTCAACAGCGGATCGCCCTCGCGCAGGCGCAGGTGCAGCGCTTGGGTCGCATTGGCGCGGGTCGCGGTCAGCCGCGTTTCAGAGCGGGTGTAATCGCTGATGCCATTTCGGCGCAGCGCCTCGGTCACCGATGTCACCTCGCCCAGAGTTGCGGCCATGTTCGGCACGCGGGCCTCGGGGAACACACTGATGAAATGCGCGATGGGCGTGCCTTCCGATAGCGACAGGCCCTCGTAGACCACCACCCTGTCCCCCGCTGTCAGGTGAAGCGCGCCCGCCTCGTCCGCGTCACAAGCGCGGGTGTCGACATGCAGCACCTGCTTGGTGGGCAGTTTGCCCGTCGCCTCGATCGCGCGGTGAAAGCGCACGCGCCGCCCGATGGGGTATTCGGTCGGTGCCGCTTCGACAAACACCCCCGCGCCCCGGCGCGAGCGGGTGATGCCACGTTCGCCCAGATCGGCCAGCGCACGGCGCACGGTATGACGGTTCACGCCAAAGCGCCCCGCCAGCGCGGCCTCGGTCGGAAGTTTGTCACCGGCGCGGTAATGGCCAGCGGCAATCTCGCCTTCCAGCGTGGCGGCGATGGTTTTCCAGATCGGAGTGCGGGCCATCGAGTGTCACCAAATCTTCATACCGTGGGGGCTTGCCCGTTTGCGGGGCGGGGCCTATGATTTGTCTAGTTGTATATTAATCTAGACAAATGAGCAAGTTGTCGAAATGACCCCTGAGCAGACAAACACCCCCGCACGACAGCGCTGGATGAGCACGCTGGCCAAGGCCGCGCCCGCGCAGTTGCACGCGCTTTGCGACGGGCTAGACGAGTGGCCCGCGCACACGTGGCTGCGCCCGCCGGAAGTGGGCGGCGTGATGGTCAGGGGCCGCGCGGGCGGCACCGGCGCGCCGTTCAACCTTGGCGAAATGACGGTGACGCGCTGTGCGCTGCGCCTGCCCTGCGGCACGGTCGGCCATGGCTATGTGCAGGGCCGTGACAAGGCCCATGCCGAGCGCGCCGCGCTGATCGACGCACTGATGCAGACCGACCGCGCCGGGGCGATCCGCGCCGCGATCCTGACCCCGCTGGAAGAGGCCGCGCAGACCGCCCGCGCCACCCGCGCGGCCAAGGCGGCGGCGACCAAGGTCGATTTCTTTACCATGGTGCGAGGAGAGGACTGATGCTTGACCAATCGCTATCGGGCGGCTTCGCCAACCCGGCGCAGGACAGCGCCCGCGCCTTTCGTGCCGCGCTCTCTGCCCTCGCCCGTCCGGGCCGGATCGAGGCGCTGACCGGTGCCACCGCGCCGGACCCGGTGTCCCCCGCTGCCGCTGCGCTGTTGCTGACGCTTTGTGATGGCGAAACGCCGCTCTATCTGGCCCCGGGTCACGACAGCCCCGCGATCCGCGACTGGATCGCCTTCCATATCGGCGCGCCCATCGTCGCGCCCGAGGCCGCACAATTCGCCCTTGGCCGATGGGAGTCGCTGCCGTTGGCGGCCTTCCCCGTCGGCACCTCGGACTATCCCGACCGCTCGACCACGCTGATCGTCGAACGTGACACGCTGTCCAATGATGGCCCGCGCCTGACCGGCCCGGGGATCGAGGTCGAGGCGCACCTGTCCCTGCCCGAAACAGCCGCCTTCCGGGCCAACCGGGCGCTTTTCCCGCTGGGCCTTGATTTCTATTTCACCGCCGACGACCGCCTCGCCGGCCTGCCGCGCAGCACTGAAGTGGAGGACATCTGATGTATGTCGCCGTCAAAGGGGGCGAGCGCGCCATCGACAACGCGCATGACTGGCTGGCCGAGGAACGGCGCGGCGATACCTCCATCGCCGAACTTTCCATCGCGCAGATCCGCGAACAACTCTCCCTCGCCGTCAATCGCGTCATGGCCGAAGGCTCGCTTTACGATCCCGATCTGGCCGCGCTGGCGATCAAGCAATCGCGCGGCGATCTGATCGAAGCGATCTTCCTCATCCGCGCCTATCGCACCACCCTGCCCCGGATCGGCCATTCCACCCCGGTGGATACGGGCGCAATGGCCTGCGACCGGCGCATCTCGGCGACGTTCAAGGATGCCCCGGGCGGTCAGGTGCTTGGCCCGACCTTCGATTACACCCACCGCCTGCTCGACTTCAAACTCGCCGCCGAGGGCGAGGTGCCCGAGGCCGCCACCGGCGAAGCGCAGGAGCGCGACATGCCCCGGATCACCGATTTCCTCAACCGCGAGGGCCTGATCCAGGACGAGGTGCGCAGCGACGAAACCCCGCCCGACATGACCCGCCAGCCGATGGATTACCCGGCCAACCGCGCCCTGCGGCTTCAGGCCCTGACGCGCGGCGACGAAGGCTTCGTGCTTGGCATGGCCTATTCCACCCAGCGCGGCTATGGCCGCAACCACCCCTTCGTGGGCGAATTGCGCATCGGCACCGTGGCGGTCGAAATGGACATCCCCGAATTGGGCTTTGCCATCGACATCGGGGAAATCACCCTGACCGAATGCGAAACCGTCAACCAGTTCATGGGCTCGAAAACCGAGCCGCCGCAATTCACCCGCGGCTATGGCCTGACCTTCGGCCAGACCGAGCGCAAGGCGATTTCCATGGCGCTGGTCGACCGCGCCCTGCGTTGGAAGGAACTGGGCGAGGATAACGAAGGCGCCCCGGCACAGGACGAGGAATTCGTGCTGTCCCACGCCGATAACATTCAGGCGACCGGCTTCCTCGAACATATCAAGCTGCCCCATTACGTCGATTTCCAGTCCGAGCTTGAGCTGATCCGCAAGGTCCGCGCCGAGGCGATGGCGCATCAGCACAAGGAAGCCGCAGAATGACCCCCTCGGTCGTGGTGTTCGACATCGGCGGCGTGCTGGTCGATTGGCAGCCGCATCTTGCGTGGCTGGACGAGATGGGCAGCCGCGCCATGGTCGACGCGTTCATGCGGCGGATCGATTTCCCGGCGTTGAACCTGCGCGCCGATGGCGGCGAAACCTTCGCCGACCTCGCCGCCGAGCTGACAGAAGCCGAAGATGCCTGCCGGTTGTCCGGTTACGTGGCGCATTATCCGAAAACCGTGCGCACCCGTATTGAAGGCACATGGGACATCCTCGACCGCCTGCGCGCCCAAGGCACGCCGGTCCATGCCATCACCAACTGGTCCGCCGAAACCTGGCCCAAGGGTCTTGAGGCGCAGCCCCGGCTGGCCGAGGTGTTCGGCACCACCATCGTCTCGGGGCAGGAAAAGACCCTCAAACCCGGGCCGCGCATCTTTGAACTCTTATGTGAACGCGCCGGCGTCGCGCCCGAAGACTGCCTCTTTATCGACGATGCCGCCCATAACGCCGAAGGCGCCCGCGCCGCCGGCATGGACGCCCACCACTTCACCACCGCGCAAGCGCTGCACAAGGCCCTTACCGAACGGGGATTGCTATGAGCGATTACAACTTCGCCTATCTCGATGAACAGACCAAGCGGATGATTCGCCGCGCCATCCTCAAGGGGATCGCTGTGCCCGGCTATCAGGTGCCGTTCGCCAGCCGCGAAATGCCGATGCCCTACGGCTGGGGCACCGGCGGCGTGCAGGTGACGGCGGCCTGCCTCACCCCCGAAGATACGCTCAAGGTGATCGATCAGGGCGCGGATGACACCACCAACGCCGTCTCGATCCGCAAGTTCTTTGAAAAAACGGCGGATGTGGCCACCACCGAACACACCGACAAGGCCAGCGTGATCCAGACCCGACACCGCATCCCCGAGGCGCCCCTGACCAGCGATCAGATCCTCGTCTATCAGGTGCCGATCCCCGAACCCCTGCGCTTTCTCGAACCACGCGAAACCGAAACCCGCAAGATGCACGCGCTCGAAGAATACGGGTTGATGCATGTGAAGCTTTACGAAGACATCGCGCGCCACGGCAATATCGCCACCGCCTATGCCTATCCGGTCAAGGTCGAAGGGCGCTACGTGATGGACCCCTCGCCGATCCCGAAGTTCGACAATCCCAAGCTCGAATCCCCCGCGATCCAGTTGTTCGGCGCGGGCCGCGAACAGCGCATCTACGCCATTCCGCCGCACACCAAGGTGGTCAGCCTCGACTTCGAGGATTATCCGTTCGACCCCTCCAAGGCCGATCACCCCTGCGATCTCTGCGGCGCAAGCCACACCTATCTTGACGAGGTCATCACCGATGACGCGGGCGGGCGCATGTTCGTCTGCTCCGACACCGACTATTGCGCCAGCCGACAGGCGCAAGGCCACCGTGGCCGCCTGTCCCCGAAGGAGACCGCCGCATGACCCCGCTTCTTTCCGTTCGCAATCTCGCCAAGCATTACGGCGCGCGCATCGGCTGCACCGACGTGGGTTTCGACCTTTATCCCGGTGAGGTGCTCGGCATCGTCGGCGAAAGCGGCTCGGGCAAATCCACGCTGCTCAATTGCCTCGCCGGGCATCTGGAGCCCGACACCGGCGAGGTGCTGTTCGACACCCGCAGCGATGGCCCCCGCGACACGCTCAAGATGTCCGAACCCGAACGCCGCATGTTGGGCCGCACCGATTGGGCCTTCGTGCATCAGAACGCCCGCGACGGGCTGCGCATGGGGGTCAGCGCGGGTGGCAACGTCGGCGAACGGCTGATGGCCGTCGGCGCGCGCCACTACGGCGACATCCGCGCACAGGCCACCGATTGGCTCGGCCGCGTCGAAATCGCCGAAGACCGGATCGACGATCGCCCCTCGGCCTTCTCGGGCGGGATGCAGCAACGCCTGCAAATCGCGCGCAACCTCGTCACCGGGCCGCGGCTAGTGTTCATGGACGAACCCACCGGAGGGCTCGATGTCAGCGTGCAGGCCCGCCTGCTTGACCTGCTGCGCGGCCTCGTGCGCGAAATGGGGCTTTCGGCGATCATCGTCACCCATGACCTGGCCGTCGTGCGCCTGCTGGCGGATCGCCTGATGGTGATGAAATCCGGCCATGTGGTCGAACAGGGCCTTACCGATCAGGTGCTCGACGACCCACAGCACGGCTATACCCAGCTTCTCGTGTCCTCCATCCTTCAGGTCTAGCGCCCCCATGCTCTTTCATTTTTCCATAAATACTCATCCCCGGCCCGCCATAGGAGCAGCCCGATGATCGAAATCGAAAACCTCTCCAAATCCTTCACCCTGCACAATCAGGGCGGCGCGGTGATCCCGGTGATGCAGGGCGCGACCCTGTCTGTCGCCCCGGGCGAATGCGTCGCGCTGACCGGCGACTCTGGTGCAGGCAAATCCACCTTGATGCGGATGATCTACGGCAATTACCTTGCCGCGTCGGGCCGTATTCTTGTGGGCGGCACGGATGTCGCCCGCGCCGAGCCGCGCGAAATACTCGATCTGCGTCGACATACGCTTGGGTATGTTTCGCAATTCCTGCGGGTCGTGCCGCGCGTCCCGACCCGTGACGTGGTCGCCGAACCGCTGCTTGCCATCGGCACGCCGCGCGATGTGGCCCGGGCGCGGGCAGAAGAGCTGCTCATCCGGCTCAATATTCCCGAAACGCTCTGGTCGCTGTCGCCCACCACGTTTTCGGGCGGGGAACAGCAGCGGGTGAACATCGCGCGCGGCTTTGCCCATGCCTACCCGGCACTGCTTCTCGATGAACCAACGGCCAGCCTTGATGCGACCAACCGCGAAACCGTGCTCTGCCTGATCGAAGAGGCCAAGGCGCGCGGCGCGGCGATCATCGGCATCTTTCACGACGCCCCGGCGCGCGACCGCGTCGCCGATCGCGAAATCGACGTGTCGCGCTTCACCCCGGGGCGCGCGGCATGAGCGGGCTTTTGTTCACCATCGTCGGCCCCTCGGGCGCGGGCAAGGATACCCTGATGCGCGCGGCACAGGCGGCGCGCCCCGGCCTTGCGCTGGTGCGCCGTGTCATCTCGCGCCCGACCAAAGCGGGCGGAGAGGAGTTCGACGGCGTCAGCGAAGCCGCCTTCCAAAGCCGTCTGTCCCGGGGCGATTTCGCGCTGCACTGGCAGGCCCACGGGCTGCACTACGGCATCCCCGCCGATATCACCGACCGTCTCGCCAAGGGCGAAACCCTCGTCTTCAACGGCTCGCGCGCGATCCTGTCGGAAGCGGCGCAAACTTTCCCCGGCCTGCGGATCCTGCACATCACCGCGCGCCCCGAGGTTCTGGCCCAGCGCCTATCCGAGCGGGGGCGTGAGGCGCCCGAAGATATTGCCGCGCGTCTGAGCCGTGCCGCGCTACCGCTTCCCGCGGGCCTGAACGTGATCGAAATCGACAACTCGGGCGCGCTCGAACCGGCGCTGGCCGCCCTCCTGCACGCGCTCGACGGCGAGGATGTGCCGGTATGACTTTGCCGCCTCGCCCTTCCCTTTCCCGCGTGGCATATCGCGCGCCTGTTTGCCTTCCGAAGGATTGCCCAGAATGACCGACCTGATCCTAGCCAATGCCGAGATCGTTTTCGAAGACACGGTGATGCGCGGCGCGCTCACCCTGCGCGAGGGCCAGATCGAGTCGATCACCCCGGGCCGCGCCGTGCCCCCCGGCGCATTGGATTGCGATGGCGATCTGCTGATCCCCGGACTGATCGAATTGCACACCGACAACCTTGAACGTCATATCGAGCCGCGCCCCTCGGTCGACTGGCCCCATGCCGCCGCGATCCTTGCCCATGATGGCGAATTGGCCTCGGTCGGGATCACCACCGTGTTCGATGCGATGCGTGTCGGCTCGATCCCCAACAGCAAGGGGCGTTACCTGAAATACGCGCGCGACCTGGCCTCGGAACTGATGGGCCTGCGCGCGGCCGGGGCGCTGCGCATCAACCACTACCTGCACCTGCGCGCCGAAGTCTGCTCGGAAACGCTGGAGGCGGAACTGGCCGAATTCACCCCCGAAGATCGCGTCGGCATCGTCAGCCTGATGGATCACACCCCGGGCCAGCGCCAGTTTCGCGACATCACCCAGCTGCGCACCTATGTGCAGAAAAAGCGCCAGATGAACGACGCCGAATTCGAGGATCACGTCGCCCACCTCAAGACCCTGCGCGCCGCAAATGGCGACCGTCACGAGGCGGCAGCGGTGGCCGAGGCGTCGCGGCTGGGCGCGGTGCTGGCCAGCCATGACGACACCACGGCGGCGCATGTCCAAACCAGCGCCAGCTATGGCATTTCGCTGGCCGAATTCCCCACCACCGTCGAGGCCGCCGAGGCCTGTCAGGCGCAGGGCATCAAGGTGATGATGGGCGCGCCCAACCTGATCCGGGGCGGATCGCATTCGGGCAACGTGGCGGCGCATGAACTGGCCGATGCGGGGCTTCTGGATATCCTGTCTTCGGATTACGTGCCGTCGTCGTTGATGACGGCGGCGTTCCTTCTGGCCGATCTCTGGGATGATCTGCCGCGCGCCATCGCCACCGTCACCGCCAGCCCGGCGCGCGCCGCGGGCCTTGCCGACCGGGGGCGCATCGGCGAAGGGCTGCATGGCGATCTGGTCCGCATCGCGCGGATCGAAGGCACGCCGGTCATTCGCGGCGTTTGGTGCCACGGGCGACAGGTGGGCTGACCCACGCTCGCCCCGGTCCTCGGCGGGCGACAAACGGAATCGGTGTTCTAGTTTCCCGCACAGGTGCTATCTTGCGCCCAAACGGCGGCCCGCGTGCCGCCCAATCACGTGCGAAGGATGCAGGAAATGGACAGCAGCGCCCCCCGCAAAACGCAAGTCACCTCAAGCCATTGGGGCGCTTTCGAGGTGATCACCGAAAACGGGCGGCTGATCGAAACCCGCCCGTTTAGCGGCGATCCCAACCCGTCGGATATTCCGAAGGCGATCCCGGCGGCGGTCTATCACCGTTCGCGCGTGGCGCGGCCCTCGTTCCGGCGCGGCTGGCTTGAAGGCCGTGAAGGCACGGATCGAAACCGGCAGGGGCGCGGCATCGACGATTACGTCGAACTCCCTTGGGACGAGGCGCTTGATATCACCGCGCAAGAGATCGACCGCATCCGCAAAACCCATGGCAACTCTGCCATTTTCGGCGGCTCTTATGGCTGGTCCTCGGCCGGGCGGTTCCATCATGCGCAAAGTCAGGTGCACCGCTTTCTGAACGCGATTGGCGGCTATGTCGCCAGCTTCGGCAGCTATTCGACCGGCTGTGCACAGGCGATCATTCCGCATGTGTTCGGCGTGCCCTTCCTCAAGTACAACTACGGCTCACAGGACAGCTGGGACGTGATCGCGCGCCACACCGATACGCTGGTGATGTTCGGCGGCATCAACACCAAGAACGCACAGGTCAGCATGGGCGGCGTTACCGAGCATGAGACGGCCGATTGGTTCGCCCGGTTCCGCGACAAGGGCATGCGGCTTGTCAATGTCTCGCCACAGCGCAGCGATGCGCCCGAGGGCTGTGACTGGATCGCGGTGCGCCCGGCCTCGGATACCGCGCTGATGCTGGCGCTGGCCCATGTGCTGGAAAGCGAAGGGCTGAGCGATCATGACTTCCTTGACCGGTATACCAGCGGGTTCGACCGGTTCCGCCCCTACCTGATGGGCGAAACCGACGGCCAGCCGAAATCCCCCGAATGGGCCGCGCCGCTTTGCGGGGTCGGGGCCGATGCGATCCGCGATCTGGCCCGGCACATGGCGCAGGGGCGCACGCTGATCACCATGGCGTGGTCGCTGCAACGGGGCGAACATGGCGAGCAGCCTTACTGGATGTCGGCGGTGCTGGCGGCGATGCTGGGGCAGATCGGCCTGCCCGGCGGCGGTGTTGGTTATGGCTATGGCGCGATCGGCGGGATCGGCAAGACGATGCAGCGGATCGAGGGGCTGACCCTGCCCCAAGGCGACAACGCCGTGTCCGAGGTGATCCCGGTGGCGCGGATCGCCGACATGCTGCTAAACCCCGGTGTGCCCTATGACTTCAACGGCAACCGCCAGCCCTATCCCGATATCCGGCTGGTCTATTGGGCGGGGGGCAATCCATTTCATCACCACCAAGACCTGCACCGGCTGGAACAGGCATGGCGACAGCCCGAAACCATCATCGTGAATGAACCGTGGTGGACCGCCACCGCCCAGCGCGCCGATATCGTCTTTCCCGCGACCACCCCTTACGAGCGCGAGGATATCGGCTTCAGCCCGCTGGATGAGTACCTGTTCAACATGCCCGCGCTGATTCCGCCGGTGCACGAGGCGCGCGATGATTACGACATCTTCACCGATCTCGCCGCCCGGATGGGGGCCGAAGAGACCTATACCGAGGGGCGCAGTTCGGAACAGTGGCTGCGCCATCTCTATGGCACCTTCCATGCCAACGCGACCAAGGCCGGGATCGATCTGCCCGATTTCGACGGGCTGCGCGCGCAGAACTGGCTCAAGATGCCGGTGCGCGAGCGGGGCGAGGTGAAGTCGTTTCTCACCCACTTCCGCGATGATCCCGAGGGCCGCGCCCTCGACACGCCCTCGGGCCGGATCGAGATCTTTTCCGAACGGATCGACGGGTTCGGCTATGACGATTGCCCGGGCCACCCCGTCTGGCTGCCGCCCTCGGAATGGCTGGGCGCGGCGGAGTCGGCGGCGCCGTTGCACCTTGTCTCGCCGCAACCGGGCGACAAGCTGCACAGCCAGCTGGAATGCGCGCTGGCCGATATGCCGGGCGCGCGGCCCGTGGCACTGGCCATCCATCCGACGGCGGCAAAGGTACGCGGCATTGCACAGGGCGACCTGTTGCGCGTGTTCAACGCGCGCGGCGCGGCGCGGGCGCGGGCGCATCTGACGACGGATATCCTGCCCGATGTGGTGGCGATGCCCACCGGCGCGTGGTTCGGCGCGGGCGGCGGCAATGCGGCGGGCACAATCGACCCCGACGGCAATCCCAATGTCCTGACCAAGGATGTCGGCACCTCGCGGCTGGGACAGGGCGCAAGCGCGCATACCGCGCTGGTCGAGGTGGCGCGGCTGGACTGACACCGCGCCGCGACCCCGGGTGTTTGCCTATTTTTTAAGCGCCCACCCCGGCGCTTTGCGGGCTTGTGGCCTGAGTCGGGCGGAAACTGCCTGACTCGCATGCGCCGCTGTGCTCGAAACAAAGGCGAAACTAAAACGCCCTTCGCCGATACGGGCTTCTGAAACGGACCCCCAGAAAAGGACGCCTGTGGAACACGCGCTGCACATGCCCTTGCCAGACTCGCCCGATAGCAGCGCTCAACCGCGCGCGCGCGGCAAGGTGCATGTCTCGACCAAGGCGCGCGATGGCGCGTCCGTGCTCGACGGGCTCAGGCAGGCCGGATCGCTGAAGCTGTTGTTTCCGCGTGTCGACCGCAAGGCCGCGCCACAGGCCGTTCTGGTCAACACCGCGGGCGGCGTGACCGGCGGCGACCGGTTCGAAATCTCGGGCCGCGCCGGGGTGGGCACGGCGCTGACCCTCACGACGCAGGCGGCGGAACGCGCCTATCGCGCCCAACCGGGAGAGACGGGCAAGATCCGCACCCGGCTGAGTGTCGAGGCCGGCGGGCGGATCGACTGGCTGCCGCAGGAAACGATCCTTTACGACGGCTCTGCGCTGGACCGCGCGCTGAGCGTCGATCTGGCTACTGACGCGCGCTTCCTGATGGTGGAACCGCTGGTCTTTGGCCGCACCGCGATGGGCGAGACCCTGAGCCGCGCGCGCTTTCGTGACCGGATCGAGATTCGGCGCGGGGGCGTGCCGCTCTACCTCGATTCGATCCGCATGGCGGGCGACCTTGCCGCGCATCTGGCACGCAGGCACATCGCCGATGGCGCGGGGGCGATGGTGTCCCTGCTCTACGTCGCGCCAGAGGCCGAGGCGCGGCTTGACGCAATCCGCGCGCGCCTTCCCGAAACGGCGGGGGCGAGCCTGATCCGCGACGGCGTGCTGGCCCTGCGCGGACTGGCGCCCGACAGTCACCTGCTTCGTCAGTGGCTGGTGCCGCTGATCGAAAGCCTTGCCCATGACCCCCTTCCCCGACCTTGGATGACCTGAGCCATGCAACTGACCCCGAGAGAAAAAGACAAACTGCTGATCGCGATGGCCGCCGTGGTGGCGCGCAAGCGGCTGGAACGCGGCGTGAAGCTGAACCACCCCGAGGCGATCGCGCTGATCACCGACGCCGTGGTCGAAGGCGCGCGCGATGGCCGATCCGTGTCCGAGATGATGGAAGCGGGCGCACAGGTGATCAGCCGTGAACAATGCATGGAAGGCGTCGCCGAGATGATCCACGAAGTGCAGGTCGAGGCGACCTTCCCGGACGGCACCAAACTGGTGACCGTGCACCAGCCGATCCGTTGAATTTGAGTATTTTTGGAAAAATGAAAGAGAGGCGTCGATGATACCCGGAGAGCTTTTCCCCGCCGAGGGCGAGATCACGCTGAACGAAGGCCGCACGGCGATCACCGTGATGGTCGCCAATACCGGCGACAGGCCGGTGCAGGTCGGATCGCATTACCACTTTGCCGAAACCAACCCGGCACTGGAATTCGATCGCGCGGCGGCGCGCGGACGGCGGCTTGATATCGCGCCGGGCACGGCAGTGCGGTTCGAACCAGGGCAGCGGCGCGAGGTACAGTTGATCGAATTTTCGGGCGCGCGTAGGATTTATGGATTCAATCAATACGTGATGGGGAACCTCTGATGGCTTTGGTGCTGAGTTTTGAAAAGAAAGATCTCGAGCATGCAAGTAAACAAAAACCGGTCGAAGCGACTTACTCGACTTTTGACTTGGATGGAGAACAATTTTTCCAAATCGATACATATGGCAGTTCGGATCGCAAGCTTGTTGGGAAGAGAAGTCAGTCCATTCGATTGAACCGAGAGTCGGCCTCCAGGCTCATCGACTTACTGCAACAAGAATTTTCTTTGGATTAGAGAGATAGCCATGCCTGCCAAGATTTCCCGCTCTGACTATGCCGCGATGTTCGGCCCCACCACGGGTGACAAGCTGCGTCTTGCCGATACCGACCTGATCATCGAGGTCGAGCACGACCTGACCGCGCAGCCCGAGGGCAGCAACAGCGCCGTTTACGGCGAGCAGGTGAAGTTCGGCGGTGGCAAGGTGATCCGCGATGGCATGGGCCAAAGTCAGGTCACAAGGGCGGCGGGCGCGGTGGATACCGTGATCACAAATGCGCTGATCGTGGATCATACCGGCATCTACAAGGCCGATGTCGGCCTGAAGGACGGGCGCATCGCCGCGATCGGCAAGGCCGGCAACCCCGACACCCAGCCCGGCGTGAACATCATCGTCGGACCCGGCACCGAGGCGATTGCCGGTGAGGGCAAGATCCTGACCGCTGGGGGGTTCGACAGCCATATCCATTTCATCTGTCCGCAGCAGATCGAGGATGCCCTGCATTCCGGCCTGACCACCATGCTGGGCGGCGGCACCGGCCCGGCGCATGGCACGTTGGCCACCACCTGCACCCCCGGCCCGTGGCATATCGGGCGAATGATGCAGGCGGCGGATGCCTTTCCGATGAACCTTGCCTTTGCGGGCAAGGGCAATGCCTCGCTCCCTGCCGCCTTGGAAGAGCAGGTAAAGGGCGGGGCCTGTGCCCTGAAACTGCACGAGGATTGGGGCACCACCCCCGCCGCGATCGATTGCTGCCTGTCGGTGGCCGATGCGATGGACGTGCAGGTGATGATCCATACCGATACGCTCAATGAGTCCGGTTTCGTGGAACACACCGTCGCCGCCATGAAGGGCCGCACCATTCACGCCTTCCATACCGAGGGTGCGGGCGGGGGCCATGCGCCGGACATCATCAAGATCTGTGGGCAGGAAAACGTGCTGCCCTCGTCGACCAACCCGACCCGGCCCTTCACGGTGAACACGCTGGAAGAGCATCTCGATATGTTGATGGTCTGTCACCACCTCGACAAATCCATCCCCGAGGACGTGGCCTTTGCCGAAAGCCGCATCCGGCGCGAAACCATCGCTGCCGAGGATATCCTGCACGACATGGGCGCGTTTTCGATCATCGCCAGCGACAGTCAGGCGATGGGCCGCGTGGGCGAGGTGATCATCCGCACATGGCAGACCGCCGACAAGATGAAAAAGCAACGCGGGCGGCTTGCCGAGGAGACCGGCGAGAACGACAACTTCCGCGTCCGCCGCTATGTGGCAAAATACACCATAAACCCCGCCATCGCCCACGGCATGAGTGGCGAGATCGGCAGCATCGAGCCGGGCAAGCGCGCCGATCTGGTGCTGTGGTCGCCCGCCTTCTTTGGCGTGAAGCCCGAGATGGTCCTGATCGGCGGCTCCATCGCCATGGCGCAGATGGGCGATCCCAACGCCTCGATCCCGACTCCACAGCCGGTCTATTCGCGCCCGATGTTCGGGGCCTATGGCCGGGCGGTGGAAAACTCGGCGGTGGTGTTCGTCTCCGAGGCGGCGCAGGCCGAGGGCGTGGGCAAATCCCTTGGGCTGGCGAAACAAACGCTGGCGGTGAAGAACACCCGCGGGATCGGCAAACGCGATCTGATCCTCAACAACGCTACGCCCGAGATCGAGGTGAACCCCGAAACCTACGAGGTGCGCGCCGATGGGGAACTTTTGACGTGTCAGCCTGCCGAGGTGTTGCCGATGGCGCAGCGGTATTTCCTTTTTTGATACCGCGTCACATGGATCCCGCCACCGTGCACCGTCGCGGACCTGACAAGATGTAATGACAGAATGACCATGACCGACCTGCCCAAATCCCATCACATCAAGCATTCCCACCACGGCGATGACCGGGTGGTGCTGTCCTATGAGGACCGGTTCCTGCGCCGCAAGGTCCTGACCACCGCTTCGGGGATGAAATTCCTTGTCGATCTGGAGCATGTGACTTCGCTGGGTCAGGGCGATGCCTTTGCGCTGGAAGACGGACGGTTGATCGAGGTGATCCCGGCAGAGGAGCCGCTGCTCGAAATCACCGGCGGCGCGCATGAGTTGATGCGGCTGGCGTGGCACATCGGCAACCGCCACATGCCGGCCCAGATCGAAGAGGCGCGCATCCTGATCCAGCGCGATCATGTCATTCGGGACATGCTGGACAAACTCGGCGCGACCCTGCGCGAGGTGGATGAACCCTTCACCCCCGAGGGCGGCGCATATGGCCACGGGCGCACGCACAGCCATGCGCACTGAGATCGACGCCACGCTGGTGCTGATGCAATGGCTTTCCCCGGCCTATCCGGTGGGGGCCTTCGCCTATAGCCACGGGCTTGAAGCGGCGGTCGAGGCGGGGTGGGTCAGCGATGCGCGCGGCTTGGAAGACTGGCTTTCCGACGTGCTGCTCCATGGCACCGGGCGCAATGATGCGCTGCTGATCGCCGCCGCCTACCGGGCCGAAACGCGCCTTGAGGTGGACGAGATCGACACCACCGCCCGCGCCTTCGCCCCGTCAAAAGAACGGCTGACCGAGGCCGACCGCATCGGCGCGGCCTTTGGCGACACCACCGGCGCGATCTGGGCCACCGATCTGGCCGGGCTGGTCTATCCGGTGGCGCTTGGCCGGGCTGCACGGCTTGAGGGCCTGCCACAGGCCCTGACCGCCACGTTGCATTTGCAGGCCTTCACCTCGAACTTGATCGCGGCGGGCCAGCGCCTTTTGCCGGTGGGTCAGACCGAGGGGCAGGCGATGCTGCGCCGCCTTTCCGCGCTGTGCCCGCAGATCGCCGCCGACACCGACGCCGGCGATCTGAGCGAGCTTGCATCGACCGCCTTCCTGACCGACATCGCATCGATGCGCCACGAAACCCAATATTCGAGGATTTTCCGAACATGAGCAGCCCAAACGGACCCCTTCGTATCGGCATCGGCGGCCCTGTCGGCGCGGGCAAGACCACACTCAGCGCCGCCTTGGCCGAGGTGTTTCGCGACACCAATTCCATCGGCGTGATCACCAATGACATCTACACGCAAGAGGACGCCGAGGCGCTGATGCGGATGCAGATCCTGCCCAGCGACCGGGTGATCGGCGTGGAAACCGGCGGCTGCCCGCATACTGCCATCCGCGAGGATGCCTCGATCAACCTTGCCGCCGTGGCCGAGATGGTGAAACGCCACCCCGAGGTCGAAATCGTGTTCATCGAATCCGGCGGTGACAACCTGTCGGCCACGTTCAGCCCGGAACTGGCCGACCTGACCATCTATGTGATCGACGTGGCCGCGGGCGAGGAAATCCCGCGCAAGGGCGGCCCGGCGATCACCCGCTCGGATATCCTTGTCATCAACAAGACCGACCTTGCGCCTTATGTCGGGGCCGACCTGTCGGTGATGGAGCGTGATGCCAAGCGGATGCGCGGCGATCTGCCCACCGTGTTCGCCAACCTCAAGGCGCGCCAAGGCGTCGATGCGATCCGCGACCTGATCTGCGAGATTGGCGCGGTGATGCCGTCGGAAACGGCCTGAACCTGCCGGATTAGCGTTTGACCTGCCGCGCGCCCCGGGTCCATCCTCGGGGCAGAACGAAGGGGTCAAATATGCGCATCGACGGGCTTCAATATGCCAACTGGTCGGAAAAGATCTTTCGCCAGATGCGCGAAGGCGGTGTCGACGCCGTGCATGTCACCATCGCCTATCACGAGACATTCCGCGAAACCGTGCTGAACTTCGAACGCTGGAACCGCTGGTTCGAGCAATACCCCGACCTGATCATGAAGGGGCTGACGTCGGCGGATATCGACCACGCGCGCGACACCGGGCGCACCGCGATCTTCTTCGGCTTCCAGAACCCCAGCCCGATCGAGGATGACATCGGGCTGGTCGAAATCCTGCACACTTTGGGCGCGCGGTTCATGCAGCTGACCTATAACAACCAGTCGCTTCTGGCGACCGGGTGTTACGAGGAGTACGACGCCGGCCTCACCCGCATGGGCCGCGAAGTGGTGGCCGAGATGAACCGTGTCGGGCTGGTCGTGGACATGAGCCATTCGGGCGACCGCTCCACCATCGAAGCGGCGGAGCATTCCACCCGCCCCATCGCCATCACCCACGCCAACCCGCATGACTGGCACCCGGCGTTGCGCAACAAGCGGGCGCAAGTGATCCGCGCGGTGACGGAACGCGGCGGGATGCTGGGGTTCTCGCTCTACCCACATCACCTGAAGGACGGCAGCGATTGCACGCTGGAGAGCTTTTGCGAAATGATCGCGCGGATGGCCGGAGACTTTGGCGCCGAGCACCTCGGCATCGGGTCCGACCTGTGCCAGGATCAGCCCGACAGCGTGGTGGAATGGATGCGCAGCGGTCGCTGGACCAAGGGGGTCGACTATGGCGAGGGCAGCGCCGCCGCGCCCGGCTTTCCTTTGATGCCCGCCTGGTTTTGCGACAATCGCGATTTCGGCAGGTTAGAGACGGGTTTGCGCGCCACCGGCCTCTCGGATGACGATGTCGCCGGGATCATGGGCGGCAACTGGTATCGCTTCTTTGCCGAGAATTTTGGCCCAGAAGTGCGCCCGGGGACCTGAGCCGATGAAGGACGCGCCCGCAAACAAGATCGAACGGCGCGCGCCCGAAACTGTCATGCGGCTATCAAGGCTGGGCTCGTTCCACCAATCCCGGCTCAGCTTCATGCGGATTCTCACCCGCCGCATGGCGCGCGAGGGTTGGCACTTTTCCCGCCCCCAGTTCGAGATCGACACGCGCGGCGTGGGCCATGCCGTCTACACGGCAACAGGGCCAGAGCGCGCCTATTCCCTCATCGCCTTCGCCCATGACCTGCCGCCCGAGATGCGCTCGGACCGGGTGATCGCGACCGCGTGGGATGCAACCTTTACGCTGTTCGATGGCATCCCGACGCCCGCCGATATCGAACGGCTACGCGCCAACGTGCCCCTGCAAGAGGCCGGACGGGTCAGCGCGCGCGAACTCTCCGTCTCGCGCGCCAACCGCTCTGTCCGGCTTTGGGCGCAGGTGGTCGAGGCGCTCAGCGAAGGGCGCCAGCCCGATCCACAAGAGCTTTCAAAAACCGGCTACCTGATGCGCACCACCGCTGTTTACGGCTCGGGCAAGCTGGGCGCGGCGGATTACGCGACGATCCAGCACCGCCCCGAGATGAGCGCACCGTTTCAGGCCGAGATGCTCTCGGTCTATCTTACCCGCGCGTTCGTGCGCGACCTTGTGAACCATATGGCGCGGGCGCGTGGCGGGGCAAAGGCCGTGCCGCTTGATCCGGCGCTGGCGCGGGGCCTCGGGATCGGCAATTCCACTGGGCTTGGGCTGGGGCCGTTCATCCTCAACCATCCGCGACTGTTCAACAACTGGATCGCCGCGCGGGAAAAGGCGCTGGCCCGCGTGCGCCGGGTTGAACATGCCAGCGCCGACGACATCGCGCTATTTCACCGGGTGCTCAAGGGCGGAATGCGGATGCTGTCCCGCTGGCAAAGCGCGCACCCGGTGCAAGTGGACAAGCTGTCCGCGCTCAGGGCCGATGCGGACCGGATCAATGCACATCTTGATCGGGCCGACCTTGGTGGCGCGGCCCCGTGGGACAGGCTCTATCGCTGGGCAGAAGGGGCGCTCAGCGAAGAGGGGCAGGAATGGCTCGCCTCGCTGATGCTGGAGCCTTACGGCGCGCTGATCGATGATCTGGCGGGTGAGATGGCAGACAGAACCCCCGCGTCTACCATCGACGGCGCGATGCCGGTGGCCACGATGACGGCGCTGATTGAACAGGTATTCGGCTGGGCTCTTGCGCTCGACTGGACCTCGCAAGAGGCGCAGGCGCGTATCTGGTATGTCTCGGAAGCCAAGCTTGAACCGCGCTTGGGCGAACGGTTTGAAGAGCCGCTCGCGCCCTATGAACAGCCCCTCGCCCCCGCGCGCGATGCCGTCGCTTTTCATGAAACGCTAAGCGCCTTTGCCGTCGACACCCCGCTTTCGGACGTGCTGCGCGCCCATCCCGAACATCGCCATATCGCCCGCCGGCTACAAGGCACCGTCACCGCGCCCTACGGCGAGGTGCGCGACAACACCATCGATGCGGCACTGTTCCCGGTTGATTTGCTGCGGGTGAAGCTTGCGTTCTTCGGGGCCTGCGCGTTCGATCCCCGCTCGGACCGCTGGCTGCGCATCTGCATGTATCCCGGCGCGCCCTACCCCGAGGATCTGTGCCCGGACAACGCCGATCTCTGGGTTTACGGCGAGGGCGCGGCATGAGCCACTCATTGGGAGAGGTCGAGGCACTGGCGCGCAAGGCGGCGCGCGGCGGCGGCTATAGCTGGGGCATGGCCGAGGAGGCCGGGTTCGCCGTGCGCTGGCTCTGCGCGCATGGGCTGGACGGCTGCGGCGCGCTGGCCCTGCTGCTCGATAGCGGCGCGGGTGCCTGCCCACTGGCGGCGGGCACGGGGTTTGCCGATGATGTGGCGCGGTTTGCTCAAGCGGCCGAACTGGGCGAGTTGAACGCGCCGCTCCTCTTGCTGCCCTTTGTGGCGCAGGCCGCCGGCCGGCTGGGCGGCACACTGACGCTCACCGCCGCGCAGGTCACGGCGGTGACGAATGGCCAACATACCGAGCTTTCCGCCCCGATGCCCGCCCGCGCGGCGGTGACGATCACGCGCGGCGGGCGGATCAAGACGCCACTGCCCACCACCACACGCGCCACACCGGACGCATCCGTATGGCAAAAACTCACCACCTACGCCGCTCGCACCTATGCTCCGGAAAGCGAGGTGTCGCGCCTCTCGGGGGCGGGGGCTGGCCTGACCGACAATGACTGAAACGAGGAACGCATGACCGATACCAAAACCCTGACCCTCGCCGAGATTGAGGCGCTGTCGCTGCGCGCCCTCATCGCCGCCGGCACCAGCGAAGCCAACGCCGCCCCGCTGGCCCGCGCCACCGCCGCGACCGAGGCTGACGGCGTCACCAGTCACGGCCTCGCCTATATCCCGATCTATTGCGAGCATGTGCAATGCGGCAAGGTCGATGGACAGGCCACACCGTCCCTCACCCAGCCGCGCCCCGGGGTGATCACGGTGGATGCCGCCACCGGCTTTGCCCACCCGGCGATTGACCTTGGCTTCGAACAACTGATCCCGCTGGCGCGCGAACAGGGCATCGCCGCGCTGGCCATTCGCGAAAGCTATAACTGCGGCGTGCTGGGCTATCACACCTATCGGCTGGCCGAAGCCGGGCTGCTGGGCATCGGCTTCACGAATGCGCCCGCCTCGATCGCACCGTCGGGCGGGTCCACGCCGGTGGTCGGCACCAACCCGTTTTCCATCGCCGCCCCGGGCGAAGGGGGCGAACCCGCGCTCTTGATCGATCAGAGCGCCAGCACCATCGCGAAAAGCGAAGTGATGAAACACGCCCGCGAAGGCAAGCCGATCCCCGAAGGCTGGGCACTCGACCCTGAGGGCAAGCCGACGACCGATGCGGAGGTCGGCCTCAAAGGCTCCATGGCGCCTTCGGGGGGCTACAAAGGCGTGGGCGTCGCGCTGTTGGTCGAAACCATGGCGGCGGCGATGACCGGGGCCGTTCTGGGCATCGACGCCTCGCCCTTTTCCGGCACCAAGGGCGGGCCGCCCCGCACCGGGCAGTTCTTCCTCGCCATTGATCCCGGGGCCACGTCGGGCGGCGATTTCGCCGCGCGCATGACGGCGCTGACAGCGGCGATCCACACCCAGCCCGGCGCGCATCTTCCCGGCGATGGACGCGCTGCCAAACGCGCCCGCGCGCGCCGCGATGGTGTTGCCGTCAGCATCGCCACGCTTGAGCGGATCGAAGCCTTTCTCGGCTGACCCGCCCGCCTTCAAAGGACACCACCATGACCCCACCGAACCCAGACGACTACGAGGTCGGCTATGACATCCCCGCCGCGCTCGGCATGGACGAGGGCGATATTCAAACCCCGTGCCTGATCCTCGACCTCGACGCGCTGGAACGCAACATCGTGAAAATGGGCAACTACGCCCGCGCCCACGGCATGCGCCACCGGGTGCATGGCAAGATGCACAAATCCGTCGACGTGGCGAAGTTGCAGCAGCGGCTTGGCGGTGCCGATGGCGTCTGTTGTCAAAAGGTGTCCGAGGCGGAAGTGTTCGCGCGCGGCGGCATCACGGATATCCTCGTTTCTAATCAGGTGCGCGACCCGATGAAAATCGACCGGCTGGCGCGGATGCCGAAACTGGGCGCGCGGGTCAGCGTCTGTGTCGATGACATCGCCAACATCGCCGAGCTAAGCGAAACCGCCGCGCGGCACGGCACCACGCTTGAAATACTGGTCGAAATCGACTGCGGCGCCGAACGCTGCGGTGTCAGCACGCCGGAAGAGGTCGTCACCATCGCCCAAGCCGCGTTGGCCGCCCCCGGCCTGAATTTCGCGGGGATACAGGCCTATCAGGGCGCGATGCAGCACCTGCCCGAATACGCCGCGCGCAAGGCGAAACTCGACCACGCCATCGCGCAGGTGAAACAGGCGGTCGCCGCGTTGAACGCGGTCGGACTCACCCCCGCCCTGATCACCGGCGGCGGCACCGGGTCTTATGAATTCGAAAGCACTTCGGGGGTTTATAACGAACTTCAATGCGGCTCTTACGCCTTCATGGATGCCGACTATGGCCGCATCCTTGACGAAAACGGCCAGCGGATTGACGCGGGCCAATGGGAAAACGCGCTGTTCCTGCTGACGCAGGTGATGAGCCACGCGAAACCCGATTTCGCGGTCTGCGACGCCGGGTTGAAGGTGCAATCGGTCGATAGCGGCCTGCCGGTGATCTTCGGGCGCGAGGATGTGACCTACCTGAACTGCTCGGACGAACACGGCGTGATCGCCGATCCCAAGGGCGTGCTCAAGGTGGGCGACAAGCTGCGCCTTGTGCCGGGGCATTGCGACCCGACTTGCAACCTTCATGATTGGTATGTCGGCGTGCGAAACGGCAAGGTCGAAACGCTTTGGCCCGTTTCGGCGCGCGGAAAGGCATTCTGACAGGTAATCGTCGCGGCGACCGCCCCCTTGCCCGCGCTGTGCTTTCCCTGCCTGCCGGGCGATGTTAGCACATCAGCAAACCAGCCAGAGGAGCAAGCGATGGACACCAGTTTCGACGTAATCGTCATCGGCGCGGGCATGGCCGGGGCCACCGTCGCCGCCGAGCTTTCCCAAGACCTGCGGGTTTGCCTTCTCGAACGCGAGGCGCAGCCGGGCTATCACACCACCGGACGCTCTGCCGCGCTGTTTTCCAAAAGCTATGGCCCTGCGATCATCCGCGCACTCAGCCGCGCGTCGGAAGCGGCGATGCAGCCCTACCTTAGCCCGCGTGGCGAATTGTTCGTCGCCCGCGCCGATCAGGAAGCGCATGTCGCCGCCCTGCACACGGAACTTGGCGATGCGGTCACGCCCATCGCGGGTGCCCAGATGCGCGAGTTGATCCCGATCCTGCGCGAAAGCCATGCCGCCTTTGGCCTGCACGATGGCTCGGCGGCGGATATCGAGGTGCACGGGTTGCATCAGGCCGCGCTCAAACGCCTGCGCGCGAATGGCGGGGAAATCGCGCTCAACGCCGATGTCACCGGCCTTGGCCGGGTCGGCGACGATTGGCAGGTCGACACGCCCGCCGGCAGCTATCGCGCGCCGATTGTCGTGAACGCGGCGGGCGCGTGGGCGGATGAGATCGGCAAACAGGCCGGGCTTGCCCCGCTGGGCCTTGTGCCGAAACGGCGCACGGCGCTTCTGGTTTCGCCCCCCGAGGGTGTCGTGATCGACAGTTGGCCGCTGACCGTGGGGGTCGAGGAAGATTTCTACATCAAGCCCGATGCTGGAAAGCTTCTGATTTCGCCCGCCGATGCCACGCCCTCGGCCCCCTGCGACGCGCAACCCGAAGAGATGGATATCGCGATCTGCGTCGACCGGATCGAAACCGCGTTTGATCTTCAGGTCCGCCGGATCGAACATAAATGGGCCGGTTTGCGCAGCTTCCTGCCTGATGGCGGCCCGGCGGCGGGCTATGATCCGGCGGCACCGGGGTTCTTCTGGCTCTCGGGGCAGGGCGGCTATGGCATCCAGACGGCCCCGGCGCTTGCCCGCACCGCAGCGGCACTGGTGCGCGGCACCGCCATTCCCCAAGACATCGCAGCCGAGGGTGTCACCGCCGAGGCCCTGTCCCCGGCGCGATTCTGAGCGATGAAAATGGGCAAAGCGGGCGCGTCGGGTGGCCCCGGGTGGCCCTGACGCCACGCCGCGCCGCGCACCGCGTGCGATCGCTTTGCCCGCCCCCTGCACGGCGTGTTAGGCTCTGCCGGGAAAAAGCGGGCAATGGTGGGCAATAGAGATGCGCTTTGATCGAAGACAGTTCCTTGTTGCGGGGGCCGGACTGGCCACGCTGACGCTTGTCGCGGGCTGTGACACGCCACAGGTGGCCACCAGCGGCCCGAATGCCGCGCCAATGGGCGAAGAAGCCGCCCTCACCGCCCTGATCGCCGGTCTTGGTGCCGGTCTTGGTGCCGGAAACACCCCCGGCGTCGACGCCGAAGAAGCCGCCCGCGCCGCGCATATCGCGCTCAGCTATCCGCATGTTCTGGCCGAGCGTTATGAAATCACCGATCCGCCGCTGGTGCATAATACCAAGGTCAACATGGGCCTGCGCCCGCGTGGCCTGTGCCATCATTGGGCGCAGGATATGGAAACCCGGCTGGCGCAGGAAAATTTCCAGACACTGGACCTACACCGCGCCATCGCCAATGCCGACAACCCGTTCCGCATCGAACATTCGACCGTGATCATCAGCCGCAAGGGCGACACGATGTTCGACGGTGTGGTGCTCGATCCGTGGCGCAACGGCGGCGATCTGGCGTGGTCGATGACGCGCGAGGACAAGGAATATCGCTGGCAACCGCGTGGCGAGGTGTTCGACTACAAGCGCAGCCGCGAAGCCAAGCGGCGCGAGTTGCGTCAGCAGGTCCGCGCCGCGCGCGACCTCTGATTCCGCCCGCCGCTACACCGCCCTCACGTGATCAAAGACCATCTGCTTGATCGCATTCACAACCCGTTCCTGCCCCTCGTCGGAAAACAGTTCGTCCCCGTAAACGATGGAAAAGCTGACCCGGTTGGAAATGTTGTAATAGGTCAGCCCGCCGATCATCCAATGCACCAGCAGCGGGTCAATGCCGGGGCGAAACACCCCTTCTGCGATTCCGCGCTCAATGATCTGGGTGATCTGGTCAATCGTGAGCCGGTGGTCAGTGGATATGCCCGCGATCCGGCTCAGGTGCTTTGCGCCCGTGACGTTTTCATGCATCAGAAGCTTGACGAACCGGGGGTTGGCCCGGGCACGTTCGAAACTGAACGAGATCAGCCGCGACAGGGCCTCAACCGGTGACAGGCTGTCGAGTTCGGGACCAATCGCGCTGACCCCCAATCTTGCATAGGCGCCGCGAAGGGCCGCTTCGTAAAGCCCCTCCTTGTCACCGAAATAGTAATAGATCATCCGCTTCGACGTGGTGGTGCGTGCGGCGATCTCATCGATTCGCGCCCCGGCAAGACCACGGTTTGCAAATTCTGATATGGCGACCTCTACGATCTCCGATTTAACCCCTTCCGGGTTTTGGGTCCAACTGTGCCGTTCGGCCTTGTTGCTCGATGACATAAGAACCGTCCTCCTCAATAACGGGTCGACAGTAATGCAATCATAGCGAGAGGCAATCACCTCACAGTGCCGTTTAGGGCCTGTTTCGGCCCTTTCCCTCGCGTAAACTATCCGGAATTCAATACCAAAGATCGGCGGGGAGGCGCCCGCAGCTGTCCTTCGCCCCCCTTTCCCAGCCCGCAGATTTGAGCGATACAGCCCTCGATGAGCACTGATACCAAACCGATCAGCCGCAAACACCGGCTGCAATTCGCCGCGATCCGCGCCGCCCTCGGGCTGATGCGGGCGCTGCCTTATCGCTGGCGCGTGCCGGTTGCGGGCTGGATCGTGTCGCGGATCGTGTCGCCGCTGGCGGGCTGGCCGGGGCGCATTCGCGATAACCTGTCCCTCATTCGCCCCGATCTCGACCGGGCCGAGGTGGCCCGCATCATCCGCGCCTGCCCCGATAATTTCGGCCGCACTCTGGCCGAGTTGTTCTCGCCCGATGAATTCGTTGCGCGGGTGCAGGATATCGAACTGGAAGGGCCGGGCCTTGCCGCGCTGGAACAGGCCCGCACCGAAGGGCGGCCCTCGATCCTCGTCTCGGGGCATTTTGGCAATTACGACGTGGTGCGCGCCGCCGTGATCGCGCGCGGGTTCGAGGTGGGCGGCATCTATCGCCCGATGAACATCCCGCAATTCAACGAAATCTATGTCGATACCATCAGCCAGGTGGGTGAGCCGCTGTTTTCACGCGGGCGGCGCGGCATGGCGCAGATGATGCGCTTTCTCAAGGGCGGCGGCACGCTGGCCGTGCTGATCGACCAGCGCCTTCCCAATGGCGAACCGCTGCAATTCTTTGGCCACCGCGCCTATACCGCGCTGTCCTTTGCCGAACTGGCGCTGAAGTATAACGCCACGGTCGTGCCCTGCTATGGCATCCGGCAGGATGACGGGCTCAGCTTTCGCGCCGTGCTGGAAGCGCCGGTGCCCCACAGCACCCCGACCGAGATGACACAAGCCCTGAACGACAGCCTCGAAGCGCGCGTCAGGCAACACATGAGCCAGTGGCTCTGGTTTCACCGGCGCTGGCAGGACATCGCCCCGACCCAAGGAGACGACACATGAAAATCGCCAACCGCGAGATCGGCCCCGGCCATCCACCGCTTGTCATCGCCGAAATCGGCATCAACCACGGCGGCGATCTGTCCGTGGCCAAGGAAATGGTTCGCCTTGCCGCGCTGTCGGGCTGTGAAATGGTCAAGCACCAGACCCACATCGTCGAAGACGAGATGACGGACGAGGCCAAGAACATCTTCCCCCCCAATGCCGAGGTTTCGATCTGGGAGGTGATGCAGCAATGCGCCCTCAACCAAGAGGACGAGGCCGAGTTGAAGCGGTATAGCGAAGAACTCGGCATGATCTGGATTTCGACCCCGTTTTCCCGCGCCGCCTGTGATTTTCTCGAAACCCTCGACGTGCCCGCCTACAAGATCGGCTCGGGCGAAGCGGACAACCTGCCGCTCATCCGCCACATCGCGCGCAAGGGCAAACCGGTGATCATGTCGACCGGCATGCAGACGATCGAAACCATGCGCGCCTCGGTCGCCATCCTCGAAGAGGCCGGGGTCGAATACGCCCTGCTCGAATGCACCAACCTCTACCCCTCGCCCGCTGAAATCGTGTCCCTGAAAGGCGTGACCGAGCTGAAAAAGGCCTTCCCCAACGCGGTGGTGGGCTTCTCGGATCACTCCATCGGGCCGGAAATGGCGCTGGCCTCGGTCGCGCTTGGCGCGTCGATCCTTGAACGCCACTACACCGACACGCGGTATCGCAAGGGGCCGGATATTTCCTGTTCGATGGACCCGGCAGAACTGCGCTTCCTGATCGACCGCTCACGCGAAATCTGGATCGCCGCCAACAACGACAAGAAGCGCACCGGGCCGGAAGAGGACGTCTACGCCTTCGCCCGGGCGTCCGTGGTGGCCGATGCCGACCTGCCCGCCGGTCACGTGATCTGCGAACAAGATATCTGGGCCCGCCGCCCCGGCTCGGGCGAGATTCCGGGGTATGAGTTCGACAAGGTTCTGGGCAGAACGCTCAAGACCGCCGTCACCCGCAACCAGCAACTCAAATGGAGCGATCTGGACGGCTGACCCGCCAACAGGAACCGCTTGGGCGACATTTTGCCGCCCGCGGCTGACATTCGAAAAAACGGCCCTATATGTGCAGCCCAAGGGGACGCGCATGTAAGGGCCGCAGATGGAAATTTCGCACAGCAAGCGTTTCCTGTTCATCCATATACCCAAGACCGGCGGCAGCACGCTTGCCCGCGTGTTGAAACCCGCCGCGCAAACCACGAGGCGGAACGTGCTGCGCACCACGCTGCACGCCTTGCCCCTGCGCCAATCGCCACAGCACGCATGGTTCGAACAGCACGATTCAGCGGCCGTAATGATCGGCAAACTGGGGCCCGAGGCCTTTGGGCGCTATACGTCCTTCGCCATGGTGCGGAACCCGTTTCGCCATGCCGTCTCGCATTACGAATTCACCCACAAGATCGAGTTCGGCCATATGCGCCGCCACTACGCCAAGGGCATGGGCTTCGAAGAGTTCCTCGAATGGCGCCTCGCCGCGCGGGATCACCAGCGGCTGGAACGCCGCACGCGCTTCGTTCGGATGCCCGATCAGATGTTTTACATCACCGGACCGGATGGGCAGGTCGCCGTTAATCGGATTCTTTACAAGGAACGGATGGAGGATGCGCTGGATTGGCTTGCCTGTTCCTTCGGCCTCAAACACCCCGAAAAACTGCCGCAATTGCGCAAGCAGACCTATCCGCGCCCGGTGCAGGCCTACCTGACGCCGCGCGCCGTGGACCTGATCCAGCGGCTCTATGCCCGCGATTTCGCGGCGTTCGGCTATTCCACCGATCCCTCGGCCGACCCGGCCCCGGTTGCCGCACCCACGCCCGCCGGTGCATCCGCTGCGCCGGTCACGCTTTCGGCCTGAACGATCCTCAGCCGCCCCGCAGCGGCCCATCCGCGCACGATCTCGCCCTCGCGGGCGAAATTATGCGGCGTCTTGTAGCCCACCGGATTGTAATAGGTCGCGGTCTGGCCGAAATCGAAGCCATAAAGCGTCACTGATCCCGCACAATCGAGCCGCATCAGCCAACTGATCGCCATGAAGCCCGAAGACGGCCTGCGCCCGATCAGGTTGCGATCGGCCAGCCACCAGCGGAACGGATAAAACAGCGTGCTGCGCACATGCGCGCGCTTGAAAATTCGGTAGTGCCGCATTTTAGGGATCAGCATCAGCCAAAAGCGCGGCGCGAACTTCTCTTCGACCTCGGCCTCGGACAATTCCGGCGTCAGGCCCACCATGTCGGTGCGCGCCCCTTGCGCACGCGGCTCGACCGCGAACCCCTTGTTCAGCCGGATCACGATGTCCGCCGCTTCGATCTCGTCCCCGAAATCGCGCGACAAAAGGCTTTTCGCATTGCCCACGATGACAACGGATTTCCCCGCGATCTCGGCCCGCATCCGCGCATTCGAGCGGCTGAACA
This sequence comes from Rhodalgimonas zhirmunskyi, assembly GCA_030848925.1. Lineage (GTDB taxonomy): Bacteria > Pseudomonadota > Alphaproteobacteria > Rhodobacterales > Rhodobacteraceae > Rhodalgimonas > Rhodalgimonas zhirmunskyi. The sequence continues at coordinate 576,497 of JANFFA010000002.1, read as the reverse complement.
GCTTTAGCAGCCATCCGCGCGGTGCCTGAAACAGGTATTTACGCGGCCATGCCTTGAGACGAGCAGAGGCCATCAGTCCCGCCCCGGATCGCCACCGTTGCTGCGCCAGTAGTCCACCGCCCAAGGGACGGACCCCCGCCCCCAATGCGGCCCGATCCCCCACATCCCCGGCCGGACAAGGTCAATCGGCCGTGGGTCGCCGTGAAACGCGATCACGCGGCAACTGTCGGGCGCGGCGCGCGGCGGCAGCACAAGCCCGACCAATGCGGGCCGGCGCAGGTGCCACTTGAAACTGACCAGCCACTCGCGTGGCCAGAAGGCAAGCCCGCCTTCGGTGATCTCACCCTGAAGATAGACCTGCTCGATCCGGTATTTCGACACCATCCCGGCGTGATCGGCCATGAAGCGCTCATAAACCTCGGGGTGCTGGCCCACGGTAAAGGCGAAAACCGAGGTCATCGCCGAAGGTGCCGCCCCCGTGCCCCCACGCCAGTTTTCGGAACTGTCGATCACCACGACGTCGCCGGGATAATCAAACATCTCGTCCAGCGATCCGGTCACCACGCTATCAAGATCAAGGAACAGGCACCGCCCGGTGATGTCATAGAGCTCTTCCTTGAACACCGAAAGCTTGGCCCAGCCGCCCTTTTTCCAGTCAAACTCGCTCAGCCCCATGTCGGGGATCGGGAAATGCTCTACCTCGGGCAAAAACCCGGACGCGTCATCCGTCAAACAGACGAACCGGAAATCGCCGGTGATATGCGCCCGGCACGCATTGTAGAGCACATTGACGTAGGCCGCCGAATACAGCGTACCCCATTTCATGCAGATCACGGTGCGGGGTGCGGTGCGGGCTTCGGTCATATCCCTGTCCTTTATGGAACCGGCGCAAGAGGCCGCCAAACTCGCCCCTGCCTAGACATCCGCGTGCAATCTGTCCATACCATCGGGAAATCCAAAGCCCGGGTAAAGCATGCAAAAACGCCTTCTCTTCGTCACTGGCACCCGTGCCGATTTCGGCAAGATCGAACCGCTCGCACTGGCTGCGCGCGATGCGGGGCACGACGTTTCGTTCTTCGTCACCGGCATGCATATGCTTGACCGTTACGGCCTGACCAAGATCGAGGTGCATCGCACCCCCGGCGTCACGGTGCATGAATTCCTCAACCAGCGGATCGGCGATCCACAGGATATGGTGCTGGCCAAAACCGTCATGGGGTTTTCCGATTTCGTGATCGAACACCGCCCCGACCTAGTGGTGGTGCATGGCGACCGGGTCGAGGCGCTGGCCTGCGCGCTGGTCTGTGCCACCAACTACATCCGCTGCGCCCATATCGAAGGCGGCGAGGTCTCGGGCACGATTGACGAGCTGTTCCGCCACTGCAACACCAAGCTGGCCTATTGCCATTTCGTCAGCTCACAGGCCGCCGCGCGCCGCGTCATGGCGCTCGGCGAACCGGCCGAAGCGATCTATGCCATCGGCTCGCCCGAGCTTGATTTTCACGCCAACTCCTCGGGCGTGACGCTGGAACAGGTAAAGACGCGCTACGATATCCCGTTCGATGAATACGGCATCGTCACCTTCCATCCCGTCACCTCGGAATCCGACACGATGGGCGCGCAGGCCAAGGCACTTTTCGCCGCGTTAGAGACATCTGGTCGCGATTTCGTGGTCATCCTGCCCAACAACGATCCCGGCTCCGAAGCGATTCTTCAGGTGATCCGCGACCTGCCCAAGGACCGCTTCCGCGCCATCCCGTCGATGCGGTTCGCGCATTTTTCCGAGTTGATGAAGCACGCCGCCTGCATCATCGGAAATTCCAGTGCAGGCGTGCGCGAGGCACCGTTCCTCGGAATCCCCTCGCTCGACATCGGCACGCGGCAGAACCGGCGCTCTGATGCGCCCTCGATCACCTCCTGCACGGCCGCCAACAGCGACACCATCTCGCGGTTCCTGTCCGAAGACTGGGGCAAGCGTTACCCGCAGGACGCGGCCTTCGGCGCGGGCGACGCGGCACATCGCTTCACCGCCGTGCTGGGCGATCCGTCTTTCTGGACCCGTTCCCTGCAAAAGGAATTCCAGGATCATGGCTAAGGCCCCCGGGCTGGCGCTGCGTGGATGGCTTGGGCTGACACGCGCGATCGGGCCGCTCTTGCCGCGCCACCTGCGCAAGCGGATCGCGCGCGGCAAAGAGGATCCGGTCCGCTGGCGCGAGAAACTCGGCCATGCCAGCGCCGAACGCCCCGCCGGGCGGCTGGTCTGGCTTCATGCCGTGGGCTTGGGCGAGGTGCTGGCGCTGCGCGGATTGATCGCGAAACTGGCCATGTTAGAGCCTGATTTGCACTTCCTCGTCACCTCCGGCACGCGCGGCGCGGCTGATGCGTTCGCTCGCAACCTGCCCCCCCGCACGATCCACCAGTTCGCCCCGCTTGACGCGCCCGGCCCGGCGCGTCGTTTCCTCGCGCATTGGCGCCCCGACCTTTCGATCTGGGCAGAGCAAGAAGTCTGGCCCGGTCTCGTCTACCGCATCGATCAGGCCGGTATCCCGCTGGCGCTGGTCAATGCGCGGATGAACGATACCTCTTTCACCAAACGCGCGCGCATCGCTGCACTCTGGCGCGATATCTTGCCACGATTTGCCCTCGTCTCGGCCCAAGACAGCGCCACCGCTGCGCATCTTTCCACACTTGGCGCGCGGGACGTGCGCACCGACGGATCGCTTAAATCCATCGCGCCGCCTTTGGCCGATCTGCCCCACGATCGCGCTGAATTAGAGACTGAAATCGGCACACGCCGCGTCTGGCTCGCCGCCTCGACCCACGCCCCGGACGAGGCCGCCGCGCTGGCCGCACACGCCCGCCTGTTGCAGGATGATCCGCAAACTCTTCTGATCCTCGCCCCGCGCTATCCCGAACGCGCAGAAGAGGTGCTGTCCCAGATCAAAGCCGCAGGGCTGAGTGCCGCCCGGCGCAGCGCCAAGGCACCGATCACGGCACAAACCCAAGTCTACCTCGCCGACGCTTTGGGCGAGATGGGACTGTTCTATCGCCTCGCCCCCGTGGCCTTTGTCGGCGGCTCCATGGGCGCGGTCGAAGGCCACAACCCGTGGGAGCCCGCGCAATTGAACTGTGCCGTGCTGCATGGCCCGCGCGTGGCCAATTTCGCCGCCGATTACGCTGCCCTTGATGGCGCGGGCGCGGCGGCCTGTGTCGATGATGCCGATGCGCTTTATCAGGCTCTAACATGGCCCGATCTTGCCGAAATGCCCGGCCGCGCCCAAACCCTTATCGCCGCGCGCCAAACAGCGATGGACGGGCTTGCCGCCGACCTCGCCCAAATGATCCGGGGGGCGTCATGACCCTGCCGCCTTGGAGAAAGCCCCTGCGCCTCTGCGCCGTTCTCGTTCTCTGGCGGGTGGCGTGGTTTGTGCTGATGCCGGTGATCCTCGCCTACCTCTGGCACCGTGGCCGCCGCGATCCGCTTTATTCCCGGCGCATTCGCGAACGGTTCGGCTTTCATCCGCGCGCAGATCAGCCACCCGTCTGGATCCACGCCGTTTCCATCGGCGAGCTTCGCTCTGCCGTGCCGCTGATACGCGCCTTCCTTGATCAGGGCGAACATGTGGTGATCACGAATTTCACCCCCGCCGGCCTGCGCGAGGCGGAACAGATCTTCATCCCCGAGATCGCCCAAGGCACAGTGCAGGCCGGCTATGTGCCGTTCGACTACGGCCTCGCTTTCCGCCGGTTTTTCCGCGCCGTGCGGCCCAAGTTCGGGCTGGTGATGGAGGTTGAGTATTGGCCCGGCATGATCACCGCCTGCCGCCGCGCCGGTATCCCGCTTTACCTGTGCAACGGTCAGTATCCGGAGAAAAGCTTCACCCGCGACAAAACCCGCGCACTGTCCCCCGGCCTGCTGCTGCCTGGCTTCGCCGGTGTCATGGTGAAATCCGAGGTCCACGCCGCCCGGATGCGCCATTTCGGACAGGACCGCATCGCCCTCACCGGCGAAATGCGCTTCGAACAACCTATCCCCGAAGGGCAACTTGCCGCGGCGCGCATCCTGCGCCCCGCGATCGCCGCGGACAGGCCGGTCATCACCCTGTCCTCGGTGGTCGAATGGGAGGAAGACCTGTTCATCGACCTGTTGCTGGAAACGCAAAAAAAAGGCTCTAACAAGCCACTTTTCGTCTTTGTTCCCCGCGCGCCCGAACGCTTCGACGCGGTCGCGCAAAAGCTGGCGCAGGCCGGATTGCGCTTTGCCCGCCGCTCCGATGTGCTTGACGAAACGCTCACCGCCACGCATCCCCCGCAGATCGACGTGCTGCTGGGCGACAGCTTGGGCGAAATGTTCTTCTACCTCGCGCTCTGCGATCTGGCCGTGGCCGGTGGTGGCTTCAACCCGCGCGGCTCCCACAATATCATCGAGCCCTTGATGCTGGGAAAACCCGTCATCGTCGGCCCCGAAATCTGGACAATCGAATACCCCGCCCGCGAGGCCATCGCCGCCGGCGTGGCGCGGCAGGTCGGCCCCGACGGGCTGTTTTCAGCCGTAACAGAGCCGAAATTCCCCGATCAGGCCCGGATCGACGCCTTCCTTGCCACCCATGCGGGCGCGGTAGAAAAGACCCTGGCCGCGCTCGACACCTGGGGCGCGCCTACCAGGCCGAAAAGCCACCATCCACGTTGACCATCTGCCCGGTCATGTGCCCGGCCTGCGCGCTGGCAAGGAACAGCATCACGTCGGCGATCTCATCGGGCTGCGCCATGCGGCCCTGCATGATCAACTCGCCCACGCGGCGCTGGAATTCTTCGGAATGGCCGTTGAACACCGCGCCGGGCGAAATCGTGTTCACCGTCGCGTTACGCTTGGCCCAATAGCCCGCCAACCACACGGTAAGCCCGTGAATCCCCGCCTTCGACACACCATAGGCCGAGAAATTCTTGAACGGCATCCCGTCGTAAATCGGATGATGCGCGCCGTTGAGCGCATACATCGACGCCACGTTGATCAGCGTGCTGGGATAGCGCCCGACGATATCGCGGTCCATCTGCCGCGCCACCATGAAGGCGCCGGTCAGGTTGGTGTGCAGCGTCTTCTCAAAATCCTCGACCGTGGTATCGCAGAAATCGGGAAAGGACTTGCCCTTGCCCATCAGCATCTCGCCGGTGATCGCGGCGTTGTTCAGCACGACGTTCGGCTCCCAGCCATCGCCCATGATGCGCTTGAAAATCTCTTCGACCGCCGCCTCTTCGCCCACGTCCAACTCGTAAAAGCGGAAATTCTCGTTGCCCTCATGCGCCGCTTGCAGCGCCTCGGCGCGATGCCCGGGCAGGTCGCTTGCCACGACGCGCGCGCCCTGATCCAGCATCCGGCGCACATAGGTCGAGCCCAGAACACCGCCCGACCCGGTAATGAAAACCGTGCGGCCCTTCAGTTGATCACCCATTTTCACGCTCCTTCATCAGGCATTCGACAATCTTGAAATCCAGTTCGGTATCGATATCGACGCAGCGCTCGGGCGGCATCAGGTAGGGCAGCACCCGCCCCTGAAACAGGCCCTGCGCCCGCTTGAGGTAGTCGGGATCGACAACATAAGTGCTCGCCGCGTGTTCCCACACCGTGGGGGCCTGCTGGCGCGCGACTACCCCGCCGGGAAGCGGCTTCGACACCCTGAGATAGCCGTTCTGATCCGGCTCGACGAGGTTGAAATAAGGGTTCTTGCGCGCCTCGGTGCAGGACATGATCATGTCGGGCTTGTTCTCGAAATACGCATCCAGCGCGCCGTCGATATCGCTCGGATCACGCAGCGGCGAGGTGCAGTCGAGGTCAAGAAACGCCTCGACCGGGCCCTTCATCTCTTCGACCACGCCCAGCGCGTGTTGCCACACTCCCCATTTCCCCGCCCCATCGGTGGCAAGGCTGTCGGGGCGCAACCCCATCGGCAGGCATCCCTTGGCCACCGCATGTTCGTAAATCCGTTCGTCATCGGTCGACACCACCACGGCGTCGACACGCGGATGCGCCAGAAGCTGCTCCAGTGACCAATCGATCAGGGGCTTGCCCAGAAGATCACGAAAATTCTTGCCCGGCACCCCCTTGGAGCCTTTGCGGACGCCGATATGCCCAAGGATCATTCGAACCCTCCTTCTATAGTCCCATGAAACCGCCGCGCTTCCCAGGCCTGCGCGATCAGCGCGCAACTGTCCTGAACAAGATCGAACCGCGGCAAAAGCGGATTGTCCGAGGGCGCGCGCCCTTCTGTCAGCGCCATGAAATCGCGCATGATGGCAAGGAACATGTCGTTGCGATCAAAGTCCCAGTCCTGCACATCATCGCCCGGGCGGCGCGTCAAACGCGGCCCCAGCAGGTCAAGATCGACCACGCCTTCACGCCCGCGCAGCCGCGTGTTGCGCAGGCTCTGGGGCGAAAGATAATCCATCGACACCGTGCCGACCGGCCCGCCGTCTTCGGCCAGCGTCACCCGCGTGGCAAAATCGACACCGGGGAAATCGGTATGTCCGATGCTGTCGACCGCGTGCAGCTTGGCGCGCGGAAACAGGCAATGCGCCATGTCCAACTCGTGACACAGGTCCAGCAGCACGCCGCCGCCCTCGGGGCGCGCGGCATAGCTGTCGCCAAAACGCCAGTTCTGCCGCCATTGGCGCACGTCGTGGCCGATTTCCATGTCGAACCCATAGGCCCGGGGCGCATCACCATAGAGCGCCAGAAACGCCGGGTGATAACGCATCATGAACCCGACGATGGACCGCGCGGCCACCGGCGCGGCGGCCTCTTGAATGCGCGCAAGCTCGTCCATGCGAAAGGCGAGCGGTTTTTCAACGTAGAACGGCACGCCCAGTCGCCCGCAAAGTTCGATCAGCTCAAGCCGGATCTGCGTCGCCGTGGCGATCACCACCCCGGCCTGTCCCGCGCCCCCGATCAGCGCCTCAAGCGTGGCAAGGTCGGCCCCGCGCCAGCCGATCAACTGGCTTTCGGCCCCAAGGGCCTGCAGGTTGCCATGATGGCGCCGCCCGATCGAGCCGCTGCCGATAACGAAATACTGTGTGGCCATGAAACACCCCGCAAAGTCGTGCCTTGGCTACCACCGGCCCGCAGGCCGCGCAATGGCGACCACGCCAGCGGATGTCGCGGGGCGCTTACCCGTTTGGCTCAGTTCGCCGCCGCCTTGGCATAGGCCTTGCGTCCGCGCAGGCGCTTGCCATAGGCCGAAAGGTTGTCATGCGGCACATCGAACTTGGCCGAGCGCGCCCAACTCAGGCAATGGCACAGGATGATGTCGGGCACCGTCATCTTGTCGCCCATCAGAAACTCCTGATCGCCCAGCTTGTCGGCAATACGGGCGATGTTCAGGCCGAATTCCCAGCGCAGGCTTTCCTTCACCTCGGGCACGCGGCGCTCCTCGGGCAGGGTGAAACTGTGGCGCGTCGCCACCCAAAGCACGGCGTCGATCTCGTCTATGATCTGGAAATGCAGGCTGTCCTGCTGCGCGCGCTCAATCGTGCCCGCCTTGTAGGTCAGCTTGTCATGCTTGTCGGCAAGGTATTGCATGATGGCCGAGCTGTCGGTGATCGGCTTACCCTCGACCTTGAGGATCGGCACCTTGCCCGACGGGTTGAGCGATGCGACCGTCTCCGAGTGCATCTTCGACTTGTGGAAGGTATAGTCCAACCCCATCTCTTCCATCGCCCAAAGCACCCGGAACGTGCGGTTCTCGACCCCACCAATCACGTCATACATCGCATACGCCTTCCCTGTTTCATTGCGCCGCAAGGTTTGCCCAAGCGCCGCCAGAAGAAAAGCTCAATTCGTGTAGCGCGACGCCGCGACGCGACGGGATACCCTACCAGAACCGCCCCTTGGCATATTCGGGATAGCCCGCGTCATAGCTTTCGGCATCGAAATCCGCCTGCATCTCGCGGATGAACTGCCCGGCGCTCGGCACCTCTGCGCGGCCCCCGCCCCACAGATCGGCCCGCATCACCGCCTTGGCGCATTGGAAATACATCTCGTCCAGCGTGATCACCATCACCGTCGCGGGTAACTTGCCCGCCTTCTCGAACTGGGCGCGCAGGTCCTCATCCGCCGTCAAAACCGCGTTGCCGTTCACCCGCACCACGTTGTCGCTGCCCGGCACAAGGAACATCAGGCTCACCCTCGGGTCGCGCACCATGTTGCGCAACGTATCGATCCGGTTGTTGCCCCGCCAATCCGGCAGAAGCAGCGTTTTCGGCCCCGCAATGCGCACCACCGGGTCGGTATCGCCGCGCGGGCTGCCATCCGTGCCCTCAGGCCCCACGGTCGACAACACCACAAAGCGGCTCGCCTCGATCCACTGGCGGTAAAGCGGCGTCATCTCGCGCGTCACCTTGGTGATCGCCGCTGGCACCGGCGGGCCATAGAGCGCCTCAAGCTGCTCAATCGTCTCGATCGTTTTCATCGCGCACCCCCTTTGGCTGGCCTCTTTCTAACGTATTTCCACCGCCCCCAAAGCCCGTTCTGCCAAATGCGCAAAATCCGGGTCGCTCCGACGCCCGGCCCACCCTATCCTTGTTGCAAGAGAAGGAGACACCCGATGTTGCAAGAGAAGGAGACACCCGATGAACGCCCAGCCGCAGGAACAAAGCTATCACTACCACGTCATGCGCCGCGCGCTGGACGAGATCGACAGCGCAGAAACCCCGCTCACCCTCGAAGACCTCTCGGCGCGCATGGGGATGAGTCCGGCGCATTTCCAGCGCAGCTTTTCGCAATGGGTCGGCGTCTCGCCCAAACGCTATCAGCAATACCTGCAACTCGATCAGGCCAAGCGCATGCTGGGCGACCATATGACAACCCTGCAAACCGCCCATTCCGTTGGCCTCTCCGGCTCGGGCCGCCTGCATGATCTGTTCGTGAAATGGGAAGCGATGAGTCCCGGCGACTATGCCCGCCGTGGCGACGGTCTCGACATCGCCTTCGGCTGGTTCGACAGCCCGTTTGGCCCGGCCCTTGTCATGGGCACCGAAAAGGGCCTCTGCGGCATTGCCTTCGCCGCCGAAACCGGCGCGGATGCGGCGATGGAAGATCTGCGCGCCCGCTGGCCCAAGGCCCATTATACCGAAAACCCCGCGGCGCTGCGCCCGCTGGTCGACGCCGCCTTCACCGGCAATGGCGAAACCCGGCTGCACATGATCGGCGCCCCGTTCCAGATCAAGGTCTGGGAGGCGCTTTTGCAAATCCCCTCGGGGCAGGTGACCACCTATTCCGAAATCGCCCAGGCCGTCGGCCACCCCCGCGCCGTGCGCGCGGTGGGCACGGCGGTCGGGCGCAACCCGGTCAGCTGGCTGATCCCCTGTCACCGGGCGCTGCGCAAATCCGGCGCGCTTGGCGGCTATCACTGGGGCCTGCCGGTAAAACGCGCCCTCCTCGCATGGGAAAGCGCAAGACGCGAAGCGACGCCCCCACGCCCCCAACGAGGGTGAGAATGCGCGATATGCCGCCGATTTCCCCGCTGCTTTCGCTTGGGTCAGCGAAAATCCCCGCTATATTGCGCCCAGATCGCCGCGCAACAAATGCGGCGCCAGCTTCAGAGGCAGACACATAATGAAACCCATTCGCAAACTGACCCTCGCGCTTGCCGCGGGCTCGCTCACCCTCACCACCGCCTGCACCGACCCGGCAGCTGTTGGCGGCATCGGCGACGGCACCAACAAGACCCGCGACGGCGCGGTTCTGGGCGCTGGCGTCGGCGCGGCCATCGGCGCAATCACCGGCCGCAAGGGCGATCGTGGCAAGGCCGCAGCCACCGGCGCCGTGCTGGGCGCCGCCGTGGGCGCCGTTGGCGGCTCGATCCTCGACAAGCAGGAACGTGACCTGCGCCAGGCCGTCGGCAATGACGTGCAGATCCAGAACACCGGCGATCGCCTGATTGTCACCCTGCCGCAGGACATCCTGTTCGCCACCAACAGCGACCAGCTGCGCCCCGATCTGCTCTCGGACATGGGCGCCGTGGCACAGAACCTGAACGCCTATCCGAACTCCACCGTGCAGGTGCTGGGTCATACCGACAACGTGGGCGATGCCGCCTACAACCAAGACCTCTCCTATCGCCGCGCCGATACGGTCGCGCGCGCGCTGATCAACCGCGGCGTCACCGCCACCCGCGTGCAGGCCATGGGCCGGGGTGAAAACCAGCCGGTCGCCTCGAACCTCACCCCCGAAGGGCGCCAGCTCAACCGCCGGGTGGAAATCGTGATCCTGCCCAGCGCCTGATTGATCTGCGCCTGATCACATCTCTACAAACGAACCGAAGCCCCGCCCATCTGGTGGGGCTTTCGCATTTTTGCACAGCTCACTTGCGCTGGTTGAGATTGTCCAGATCCGGCAAAACGCCCATCTCTCGTTCAACCAAAAACGGAGAACGACCCCAATGAGCACCCCCAAACTCCTCGCCATCTCTGGCGCCCTGCGCGCGCCCTCGACCAACACCATGTTGCTGCGCGAGGCGGCCCGCCTGTTCGGCGATGCCGAAATCGAATTCGCCGATATTCGCTTCCCGCTCTACGATACCGATGATGAGATCGCGACCGGCATCCCCGCCGCAGTGCAAAAGCTGGCCGACCAGATCGCCACTGCCGATGCACTCATCATCTCGACCCCGGAATACAACAAGGGCATCCCCGGTGGGCTCAAGAACGCGCTCGATTGGGTTTCACGCTGCGAGGGGAATCCGTTGGGTGGCAAACCCATCGCCACCATGTCAGCAGCCGCCGGTCGGGCAGGCGGCGAACGCGCACAGCTCATGCTGCGCGAATGTCTCGTGCCATTCGGCCCACGCCTCATCGTCGCGCCCGAAGTGGCCGTGCACGACAGCTCGAACCAGTTCGATGAAAAGGGCCAGTTGGTGGGCGATCTCTATCGCGCCAACCTTGAAAAGCTGATGCAGGCCCTGCGCGCTGCCATCTAAGCGAGTCACCCGGCCCGGGGGCGCAAAAATCTTGCCAAGATTTTTGGCCGGAATTTTCGCAAAATTCCGGGTCCCTCACTCGACGCGGATCGCGTCCTTGTCGACGGCAAGGACGTATCCGCGCCGGGCGATGTTCTTGACCAGAAGTTCGCTCACCAATTGGTTGCCCAGCATATCGCGCAGCCGTTTCACCCGCATGGCGCCGGCGGATTCCTCACAATCGGATTCGGCCTTGCCGGAAATCATCGCTTCGATCAAAGCCCCGGACACGACATCGCCGTCCATCCGAGCCTCGGCCAGAACGCTCATCGTTTCCATCACCGCCGGGCTCAGATCCAGCGCGAAATCGTTGAGATAGACCGCGTTTTCCTCGCGGTTGATGACAAGCGAGTTGATCTGCATCCCGGCGCGTTCGATCTGGGCCATGCGGCGGCTCAGCACCGTCAGCATCACCAGAAACACCAGCGCCGCGATCAAAAGCGCGGTGGCAAAGATCATCAGCACGAAGATCACCACCCGGTAAGAGGCCAGCGTATCGGCAAACGCCGTCCCCGACCCGGCGAGGATCTCCAGAAGCTTGATCTCGGCCCCGCTGGTCAGGTCGTCATTCTCGATGAAAAGCTGCTCGACTCGCGCGTTGAACGCATTGGCGTCCGGCAGCGTCAGGAACAACACCACCGCCGCCCCCAGCAGGATCGCCACCACCGCGACGATCCCCCAAGTGACAACGCGCCCGGGCCGCAGATCAGAACCGAAGGAAATAGCCACCGGCACTTCCCTTCCGGCTGTTCAGCCCGCTTTCGTCGAACACCGAAAGCACGTTCAGCAGAACCCAGCCATTGGCCTTGAGCCGCTGGGCGATCTCGCCCCGTGCGGCCCCCTTGTCGCAGGCCCCGTTGAGTTGCATCACACCGTAATGAAGCTTGAGCGGGTTATCCCGCTTGGCTTTGTAATCGGCGTAACAAGCGGCATTCCCCGCCCCGGCAGAGGCGGCAAGAACAAGCGCGGCGAGCGCAGAGATGAGAAATCGTTTCATGCCCCAATCAATGCGCGAGGTTCAGCCGTTATTCAATATCTACGGGCGGAGTCCGGCCGTTTTGGGCGTGGTTATCGGATAACCGGCCGGCGTTATTGCCCTGCATCGCGGGTTCGCCCCACCCTTTCCTCATCACCGCGGCCATCCCGCCGCATACGGCCAACCCGCCACCGCCCCGACAGGAAAGGACCCCTCCAATGTCGCGCAAGTTCATCACCCTCGTCACCGCCAGCGCCATCGCGCTTTCAAGCCTCACCGCCACGCAGGCCGCCGCCTCGGACAAGAAGCTGCGCCAGTTCATCGCCGGTGCCGCCGCGCTTGTGATCATCGGCTCTGCCATCAACGACTCGAAGGCACGCGATCGCGGTCATGTCACGCGCCAGTATCATCCCAACCCGCATGACCGCATCCGCCTTCAGCGAGAGCGCCAGCACCGTCAGGAAATGGCCCGGCTGGAACGTCAACGCGAACTCGCCCGAATCGAAGCCCGCCGCGAGCGTGAACGCCGCGAAGCCCGGCTTGAACGTCAACGTGAGTACCGGCGCGCCGAAGCCCACCGCGCGCATCGCCAAGAGCGTGCCCGTAGCTATATCGTCATTCCCCGGCCGCTGCCCGAGCGTGTCCGTCGGCATGCGTTCGGCCACACCAACCGGTAATCTCCGAAGTTGAGGCCGGGCCCGCATCCCCACTCGTCCGGGTTTGTCACCCGCGGGCCCGTCCAGCAGGCACACCCCCGTCAGGTTTCGACCGGCGGGGGTGTCGCTTTTCCCCCTTTGCCCCGGCGGGCGCGGCGCGTATCCCTGCGCCCCATGAAAGCGCCCAAACCCACCCCCGATTTCACCTTCGAAGACAGCGCCCGCGCCCGCGGCTTCCTCCGCATCGCCGGTGTGGATGAGGTTGGCCGCGGCCCCCTTGCGGGCCCGGTCACCGCCGCAGCCGTCATCCTTGACCCCGCCAACATCCCCGAGGGGCTGAACGACTCCAAGGCGCTCACCGCCAAACGCCGCGAGGCGCTTTATGACAAGATCCTCGCCTGCGCCGAGGTCGGTATCGGCGAAGCCACAGTAGAAGAGATTGACGAGATCAACATCCTGCGCGCCTCGCACCTTGCGATGATGCGCGCGCTCGACGCACTGCCCGCCCCGCCCGATCACGTGCTGATCGATGGCAACATGCTGCCCCGCGACCTGACGCTCTCGGCCGAGTGCATCATCAAGGGCGACGCGCGTTCGTGGTCGATTTCGGCGGCCTCAATTGTGGCGAAAATCTGGCGAGATCGTGGCATGTTGACCCTCGCGCAACAGTACCCCGGATACGGCTGGGAGACGAACGCCGGATATGGATCAAAAAGCCACATAGAAGCGCTTCAAAATTTAGGAGTGACCCCACACCATAGACGTTCCTTCAAACCCGTCCACAATATCTTGTGTAAAGACTAAAAACTTAACTCACTGATTCAAAAAAGAAATTGACCGCGAATCGCGTCTGACTCATCCTGATCCCAACAACTGAGCGCACAAAATCAGCGCCGGACAGAGGCAGAAAATGACGACGACAAAAACCGCACAGGGCGCTTCCGCGCTCCCACTCAACACGATCCTCGAAGGCGATTGTATCGAGGCGATGAACAGTCTTCCGTCTGGGTCCGTCGACCTGATCTTTGCCGACCCGCCTTATAACCTGCAACTCAAGGGCGATCTCCACCGCCCCGACAACTCCAAGGTCGACGCGGTCGATGACCACTGGGATCAATTCTCGTCGTTCAAAGCCTATGACGATTTCACCCACGCATGGCTCAAGGCGGCCCGCCGCCTTCTGAAACCCGATGGCGCGCTCTGGGTGATCGGCTCTTATCACAACGTCTTCCGCATGGGGACCGAGCTTCAGAACCAGGGGTTCTGGATCCTCAACGACGTGGTCTGGCGCAAGTCGAACCCGATGCCCAACTTCCGCGGCAAACGCTTCACCAACGCGCATGAAACGCTGATCTGGTGCTCGAAATCCGAGGGCGCGAAATACACCTTCAACTACGAAGCGCTGAAATCCCTGAACGAGGGCATTCAAATGCGCTCGGATTGGGTGATCCCGATCTGCAACGGCGGTGAGCGGCTCAAAGACGAACACGGCGACAAGGCCCACCCGACGCAAAAGCCCGAGGCGCTGCTTCACCGCATCCTTGTCGGCACGACCAATCCGGGCGACGTGGTGCTTGACCCGTTCTTCGGCACCGGCACCACCGGCGCGGTGGCCAAGATGCTGGGCCGCGATTTCATCGGGATCGAACGCGAAGAGGCCTATCGCAAGGTTGCCCTCAAACGCCTCTCGAAAATCCGCAAATTCGACAAGGCGGCGCTGGAAGTCAGCACCTCCAAACGCGCCGAACCGCGCGTGCCCTTCGGCCAGCTGGTCGAGCGTGGCATGCTGCGCCCGGGCGAAGAGCTTTACTCCGTCAATGGCCGCCACAAGGCCAAGGTGCGCGCCGACGGCACGCTGATCGGCTCGGACTCGCACGGCGATGTCAAAGGCTCCATCCATCAGGTCGGCGCCCATTGCGAAGGCGCGCCCTCGTGCAACGGCTGGACCTACTGGTGCATCAAGAAAGACGGCAAGCGCGTCCCGATCGACCTGTTCCGCCAACAGATCCGCGCCGAAATGCGCAACTGATACGACACCTCGAGACGACCCCAAGACCACCTCAGACGACCCCAAGAACAAACCTCAAGATTACGGACAGTGATGGAATTCACCAAGGAAGGGACCGGACAGAGCGAAAATCGCCACCACCCCCTTTCGAGTTCCCAAAAACACCAAAGAACACCGCCGGTGCCTGTGGCCTGACACTGGGCATCTACTAAAGCCCCGCCCTAACCGGCGGGGCTCTTTTTTTTGCCGGACCGCTCGCGGACCTGACCGAACAGGACCATCTCGGCGCGTATGCGCCATGCCCGACCTCCCCCACGGGAGGGCATTTTGCTGTCAGTCGTGGCAAGAACGGCGTTGGAGCACATAGAAGGACCGCCCCACAAGCTTGAACGCACCCTCCCGTGGTCGGGCATGGCGCGCACGCGTCTCTTCCGCTTAACCCGGCTCGGGCAGGCGCAGCTTGTTGTAGTCCCGCCAATCGTTGATCTCGGGGTAATACATCTCGCGCCATTTCTGCACGCGCGGGTTCATCACCCGCCGCCAGACGCGCGGCATCAGCGCCATCAGCGTCATCAGCGGATAGCCATAGGGAAGCTGCGGCGCTTCGCTCGCGGAATAGGTCTGCAACAGCGGATAGCGCCGGTCGGGTTTGTAGTGATGATCCGAATGGCGTTGCAGGTTGATGAGAAGCCAATTCGTCGCCTTCTGCGCCGCGTTCCACGAATGGTGCGGCTTCACATGCTCATACTTGCCATTGCCAAGGTATTTCCGCGTCAGCCCGTAATGCTCGACGTAGTTGGTCAGTTCCAGCTGCCAAATCCCGCTCAAGGCCTGCAACAGGAACAACCCAAGCCCAAGCCAGCCGCCCAGCAGCACGGCAAGAACCAGCATCCCCGCCTGAAGCCCCCAATAGCGCCAATGCGGATTGCGCGCGTCGTGCCAAGGCAGGTCTTTGCGGGCCAGCTTCTCTTTCTCGGCCCGAAACGCCGATTTCGGCCCCTCGCGCAGGACGCGGAAAAAGAAGCGGTGGAAATTCTCGTTATAGCGCGCCGTCACCGTATCGCGCCGCGTGCCGACATGCAGGTGATGCACCAGCAGGTGTTCGGTGCGGAAATGCGAATAAAGCACCATCGCCAACAGGATATCGCCAAGCCACCGCTCGAAGTTGTTCTTCTGGTGCAGCAGTTCATGCGCGTAAACGATGCCCACCGTCCCGGTGATCACCCCCATGCCCCCGAACAGCAGTATCATCTCCAGCGCGCCAAGATCGCCATAGTGCGTCACGTAGAAAATCACGCCGAACAGCGTCACGAACTGCACCGGCACCCATGCCATCACGCCGACCCGATACCAGAACAGGGCATCCTCGCCGATGTTGGTATCCGCGTTCTCTTCGTTCAGGCCGAACACCTGATCCAGTGCCGAAAACAAATACCAACTGACCACCGGCATCAGGATCACGGTCCAGCCGCCATAGATCGCCCCGATCCACGCCAGCGGAACCAGAAGATAGGTCATCCAGAACGGAAGGAAGAAAGACGGTCGGGTAATCTCGCTTGCGCTGATCATGGTGCCTCCTGATAGGCGCGTGTCCCCCGGGTCAGAGACTATCCTCAAACGCGCCGCGCGCAAGATCGAATACCTTGCGCATCACGGTGGGCAGGTCACTGGGCTGAAACTCGGTTTTAGGCAAGAACAGAGCCTGTTTCGGCACCTCTCCCCCCATCGGCAACTCGGCCACCATGACGCTTAGTCGCAGGTGAAAATGCGTAAACGTGTGCCGCGCCTCGGCGCCGATGTCATGCCACACGGCGGCAACGGGCGGCGCGGCAACCGCCTCATCCCCCCATTCGGCCCCGGGCCAGCCCAGCATCCCACCCAGCAATCCCTTGTCGGGTCGCCGCTCCAGCAGCCACGCGCCATCCGCGCGCCGCCCGACATAGGCGATGCCATGGCGCACCGGTTTGGGCTTTTTCGGCGTCTTGCGCGGCAACTCGGGCGCGATGCCCGCTGTGCGCCCGTCGCAATGGCGCATCCAAGGGCATATGCCACAAGCCGGGCTTTTCGGCGTGCAGACCGTCGCGCCCAGATCCATCACCGCCTGCGCATAATCGCCGGGCCGCTCTTGCGGCGTCAGCCGCGCGGCATGGTCGATCAACACCTGTTTTGACGCAGGAAGCGGCTCTAACACGGCGTAAAGCCGCGCCATCACCCGCTCGACATTGCCATCGACGACCACCTCGGCCCGGTCGAACGCGATCGCCGCGATCGCCGCGCTGGTGTAGGGCCCGATCCCCGGCAATTCCATCAACCCCTCGCGCGTGTCGGGAAAACCGCCCCGCGCCGCCACCACCCGCGCGCATTTCAACAGGTTGCGCGCCCGGGCGTAATATCCAAGGCCCGCCCATTCGCCCATCACGTCCTCATCCCGCGCGCCCGCAAGCGCCTCGACGCGGGGCCAGCGCTCCATGAACCGGGTGAAATAGCCCTTCACCGCCGCAACGGTCGTCTGTTGCAGCATCACCTCGCTCAGCCAGACGGCATAGGGATCGGCGCGCACGCCCTGCACGCCCGCCCGCGGCGGCACACGCCAAGGCAAATCGCGCGCATGCGCGTCATACCATTGCAGAAGCTCTTCGGCCCTCTCACGCAACTGTTAAACCTTTCTCAAGGAAATCGCTGTTCGCCCGCCCCTCCTGCCATTAAGTTGGCCGCGACAAAAGGGCAGGAAAAGGCGCAAATCGGCATGGCACCCCGCAAGGGCTATCAAAAAGGGTTTACCCGCGCCGCGTCCCTGCTTTCCCCGCAGATCCGGAAAGCTGGCGAAAGCCGGGGATTCGCCGTGACCCGCCTGCTGACCCACTGGCCGGAAATCGCGGGCGAAGACATCGCCGCCATGTCCCGCCCGGTCGAGGTGACCTATGGGCGCGGTGGCGGTTTCGGCGCAACGCTTTGCCTGCTCACCACCGGGGCCAATGCGCCGCTGTTGGAAATGCAAAAGGAAAAGCTGCGCGAGAAGGTCAACGCCACCTATGGCTACAACGCCATTTCACGCATCCGTATCACCCAGACCCACGCCACCGGCTTTGCCGAGGGGCAAGCCGATTTCGCCCACCGCAAGGCCAAGGCGCAACCGACCAAGCCCGACCCCGCCATCGCCCGTGCCGCCCATGAACAGGCCGAGGGCGTCCATGACGACACCCTCCGCCATGCGCTTGAAACCCTTGCGCAAAACGTCTTATTGAAATCGAAACGCCAGAAAGGGCCGCCTTTATGAACCTCACCCGCAGTTTCGCACTCGTGCTTGCACTGGGCCTCGCGCCCGCCGCTTTCGCCGAGCAGCATTCGACCGAACAGACCACCGATCAGGCAACCGAACAGGCCAAGGCCCCCGCCGTTGTCGAAATGACCCTCGGCGCGCCCGATGCCGCGGTCGAGATCGTCGAATACGCCTCGTTCACCTGCTCGCACTGCGCCGCCTTCCATGGCGACCAGTTCAAGAAGCTCAAGGCCGAATTCATCGACACCGGCAAGGTCCACTTCACCTATCGTGACGTCTATTTCGATCGCGTCGGTCTCTGGGCTTCGATGCTGGCGCGCTGTGAAACGCCCCGCTTCTTCGGTGTGTCCGACCTGATCTACAGCAAGCAGCGCGACTGGCTCAGCGGCAACGATCCGGTCCTTCTGGCCGAAAACCTGCGCAAACTGGGCAAGGTCGCGGGCCTCTCGGAAGAAAAGATCGACGCCTGCATGCAAGACGGTGACAAGGCCAAGGCGCTTGTCGACTGGTTCGAAGCCAACGCCAAGGCCGACGATATCGATTCCACCCCGTCGCTGATCATCAACGGCACGAAATATTCCAACATGGCCTACCCCAAGCTGAAAGAAATCATCGAGAAAGAGTTGGGCAACTGATGCAAGCGCCGCTCGAAGGACTGAAAGTCGTTGAACTGGCCCGTATTCTGGCCGGCCCCTGGGCCGGTCAGACGCTGGCCGATCTTGGCGCCGACGTGATCAAGGTCGAAGCCCCCGCAGGCGATGACACCCGCGCTTGGGGCCCGCCCTTCGTGGAACGCGAAGACGATCACACGGCGTCCTACTTTCATTCCTGCAATCGCGGCAAAACCTCGGTCACCGCCGATTTCCGCAACGCCGAAGACCTCGAAAAGGTGAAAGAGCTGATCAAGGATGCCGATATCCTGATCGAGAATTTCAAGCTTGGCGGGCTCAAGAAATTCGGGCTGGATTACGATAGCCTCCATGCCCTCAACCCGCGCCTGATCTACTGCTCGATCACCGGCTTTGGTCAGACCGGGCCTTACGCCCACCGCGCCGGATATGACTACATCATCCAAGGCATGTCGGGTTTCATGTCGATCACCGGTGAACCCGACGGCCAGCCCCAGCGCGCCGGCGTCGCCATCACCGACATCTTCACCGGGCTTTATTCCGTCTCGGGCATCCTTGCCGCCCTGCACCAGCGCGCGCAAACCGGGCTGGGTCAGCATATCGACATGGCGCTTCTCGATTGCGCTGTTTCGGTCATGGCGAATCAGGCGATGAACTACCTCACCACCGGCACCCCGCCGGGGCGCACGGGGAACTATCACCCCAACCTCACGCCCTATCAGGTGTTCGAATGTTCCGACGGGCACATCATCATCGCCACCGGCAATGACGGCCAGTATCAGCGCCTCTGCAACCTGCTTGGCCTCGACTGGATGGCCGAGGATCCGAAATTCCTGCGCAATGCCGACCGGGTCGCAAACCGCCCCGAGATGATCGACCTGCTGATGGCTGAAACCGCCAAACGCACCCGCGAAGACATGCTCAGCGCTTGCGAGGAAAAAGGCATTCCCGCCGGGCCGATCAACGACATGGCCGATGTGTTTGCCGATCCGCAGGTGCAGGCCCGCGGGATGCAGATCAACCCCGATGGCGTGCCGGGCATCCGCTCGCCCTTCCGCTTTTCCGGCGCCGATCTGCGGCTTGATCGCCCCGCGCCAAAACTGGGCGACGGCGACTGAAGGGTTAAGCTTACGCTACGCGCCCGCGCGGGCGATACAGGATTGGCGGTTTTCCCGAAATCGCCAATCGCGCCCGACAGTTTGCAGCCAAGGTGCAGACGCATCGCATACAGTCCCTAACCGGGCCGTTTTGCCGTTAACTTTTGCACCATAGCCTCCAGCGGCGACCAGTCTTCGACCTCCAGCGCAACGGGCAGGAACACCACCTGACGGCGCAGATCGACGGGCAGGCGCATCATGTCCTTCTCGGTTGTGACAAGCGGTAAACCCTTGGAATTCGCCTCTGTTTTCAGGCGGTTGAACAAGGCGGGCGTGATCTCTTGATGATCGGCCAGCGCATGTGTCGCGATCAGGTCGACCCCCATGCCGCGCAGCGTGTTGAAAAATTTTTCAGGCCGTCCAATTCCCGCGAAAGCCACCGCTTTCAGCCCCGGCCATTCCATCCCCGTCTCGACAGGCCGAATCACGCCCTTCAAATGGGGCAAGGAAATCGCGCTACCCCATTGTTTTGAAAAGCTTTCCTGCGCCTCTGGCGGTCCGATACTCAAAACCGCGTCGGCCCGCGCCAAACCCGCCTTAACCGGCTCTCTCAACGGCCCCGCCGGGATGCAGCGGCCATTGCCAAACCCCACCTCCGCATCCACCACGATCATGGTCAAATCTTTGAAAACACTGGGGTTCTGATGCCCATCGTCGAGCAGGATCAGATCCGCCCCGGCCTTGGCCGCGTGGCGGCAGCCCTCGGCCCGGTCCTTCGCCACCCAAACCGGGAAAAACGCCGCCATCAGAAGGGGTTCGTCCCCCACCTTGCCCGCCTCGTCCCGCGCCGGATCAACCCGCAACGGCCCCTCGGCGGAACCGCCATAACCTCTTGAAACAACGTGAATATTGAGGCCCTGTTCAATCAGCTTTCGGCCCAGCGCGATCACTGTCGGCGTCTTGCCCACGCCCCCCGCATTCAGGTTGCCGATACAGATCACCGGTACGCCCACCCGCGCGCCGTCCTGCCTGACCCGCCGCGCCGTGGCCCGCCCGTAGAGCCACCCCAGCGGCGCCAGCGCGCGCGCCTTCCAGCCCGGCGCATCCGGCGAATTTTCCCAGAAATCAGGCGCTTGCATCAATCGACCCCCAACGCATCCAGCGTATCATGAACAAGATCGATCACCCGATCCGTAACCTCGGCCCCCTCTGACGAAAGCTCCCACCCCGCCGCCGCCATGGCCGCCGCTCGTTCGGGGGCAAGTAAAAGCTCCAACGCCCCAGCCAACCCTGCGGTATCATTGACGATTTTCGCCGCCCCCGCCGCCGCAAAGCGCGAGTATGTGGACAGATACCGGCTGACGTTCGGCCCATAGAGGATGGCCGATCCCAGCGCAGCAGGCTCATAGGGATCGCCGCCCTGCCCTTGCGGCGTCAGGGATTTCGCCATCAACGTAACAGGCGCCAAGCGATACCAAAGCCCCATCTCGCCATAGGTATCGGCCAACAAAACCTGCGTCGTTTCATCCGGCAGATCGCCTTCCGACCACACCGCCGTGCGCATCCCGCGTTCTTCGAGAACCTCGGCAAACTCCACCCCGTCAGATTCGTCGTCGGGCACCAGAATAAGCAGCAATCTCAGGGCAATACGACTGACCTGACGATGCGCCTCGATGATGATGTCAAGCTCCTCCCGCTGTGCCATCGCGGCCAGCCAGATCGGACGCCCGGCAAGGATCTGTGCCATTTCCTCGCGCTCGGCGGCACTACAGGGCAAGGCCCCGCCGCCGGTTTGCATCGGTCCTGTCACCTCGACCTCGTCACGCGGTACCCCCGCCCGGCGAAGCGCCTGCGCCGCGCTGCCATTGCGCGCCATGATGGTGGAAAAACTGTCCAGACTACGGCGATGCAACTCGGGCAACCAACGCTGTCGCGTGGCGTTAAGACCTTCTTCATCAACATCGATCAAGATCATCGGCATATCCCGATCTTCGGTTAGCGAGATCAGCGCAGGTTTCAGATGCCCGCCGGTCCAAATGCACAGATCCGGGCGCCAGTGTTCGAGGAATTGCTGACCGCTTGAAAGGGAATCTTCTGGCAGCGCCTGCCAGATATCGAGGTCGGTCATATGGTCGGGCCGCGCAAGGCCTTCGTGCGTCGTGATCAGCATGTTCAATCCGGGCCGCTGCACCCTCAGACGCGCGGCGATCTGCACCAGCGCGGCCCCCCGTTCAGCCGATGTCGCATGCCCCCAGACCAGCGCGCCTTCCGGACGTGCGCAGGCGAAGGTCAGCGCCTCGCGCGGGCCGCGCCGCGCCAGTGCCAGATAAGCCGCGAATGAGAGTGAACGCCCAAGCGCCATTTTGCCCTGTTCCTTCCTCTCTTCAGGCCTCTCTTTAAGGTCTCGTTTTCGAACCTTTCGGCCCGTGCTCCGCCAGAGTTCGGCCCAACCTAAGCCTTTGCCATGGCCGGTCAAGCGGCCCTACCCGCCGCCCCGCCCGTCACCCTGCGTGCTTGACCTTTTGCCGCGCACGCGGGAAACCTCTCCAACCGCTAAGCGAGGCCACGTGATGAAGCCCTTCCTGATCCTGCAACTGCGCCCCGAGGCTGAGGCCTCTGACGACGAATTCGCCGCGATCCTGCGCAAAGGCGGGCTGTCAGAGGATGACGTGGTCCGGGTCCGGCTTGATTGCCAAGAGCTGCCCGAAACCTATGATCTTTCCGACTATTCCGGCGTGATCGTCGGCGGTGGTCCGGGTTGCGTGTCGGATCCGGTCGAAAAGAAAACCCCGATCGAGGCCCATATCGAACGCGCTGTCCTGTCGCTCATGCCGGAAATCACGGAGCGGGATTTTCCCTATCTAGGTTGCTGTTACGGGATCGGTATCCTTGGGCATCACCTTGGCGGCGAGGTCAGCAAAGCGGCCTATTCCGAGCCGGTCGGCACCGCCGATTGCCGCCTGACCGAAGCAGGCGAGGTTGATCCGCTCTGCGCAGGAATGCCCACACGCTTCGATGCCTTTGTCGGTCATAAAGAGGCGGTGCAGGCCCTGCCCGAGGGCTGCACCCATCTGATTGCGTCCCCCAGTTGCCCCTACCAGATGATCCGCCATGGCCAGAACGTCTATGCCACGCAATTCCACCCCGAAGCGGACGCCGCCGGGTTCGAAACCCGGATCGGGATCTACAAGCATCGCGGCTACTTTCCGCCCGAAGAGGCGGACACGCTAATCGACATGTGCCGCGCCGCCGATGTGCACGCGCCCGAACTTGTCTTGCGGAATTTCGTGGATCGGTATCGCCGCGCTTAGCCAATCCGGTCGCCCAGCCAGAACCCGGCATAGGCCGGAAACATCGCCGCGCGTCTGAACCGCCCAAGCGGGAATTTTGACGGGGGTGTTTGCATGATCGCGGGCCGCTCCATCGCGCCCTTGCCCAGCACCAGATCGGCCAAAAGCGCACCTGTATAGCTGCCCATCGCGACGCCATTTCCGTGATAGGCATAGCCCGCGTAAAACCCGGGCTTGTAAGGGATTTCTCCACAGAACGGCGCAAAGCCCGGCGCAAGGCAGACCATCCCGCTCCAGTAATGCGGTGTCTCGACGTGGCGCCACGCCGGAAACATCGCCTCGAAATCCCGCCGGATCAGCCGCTTGATCCCGGCCTCAGATCGGGGCGACGCCGTAAGCCCACCGCGCATCCCGAACAGAAACCGATTGTCCGGCATCAGGCGAAAGTAATGCAGAAGGTTACGGGTGTCATAGCTGGCCTGATAGCTGGTCCAGCCCTGCGCGGCGCGTTCTTCTTCGGTCAGGGGGCGGGTCACGATCACGCTTGATTGCGCGGGCATGTAGCGCGCGGCCATCCATTCGGGGATGTCCTCACTGGAATAGCCGTTGGTGGCGAGGATCACGGAGTTGCAATCGACATGGCCCTGCGCCGTGCTGACCCGATGCCGCCCTGCAACCGACTGGATCGCGGTGACGGGGCTTTCGCCATGCACCGTGGCGCCGGCCTCTTCTGCCACCTGCAAAAGCCCGGCAAGGTATTTGCGCGGGTGCAGGCCGAACCCGATGGGAATGGTCATTGCGCCGTGAAACCCCGCGTTCAGGCCTTCCCCGACAAGGGCATCCTTGGCGGTGATATGTGGCGTGACGCCATAGTTTTCCTCAACACGCCGCGCCTCGCCCTCGAACCGCGCGGCCGAGGGGCGGTGGGCAAGGATCGTCTCGCCATCGGAATGGGTTTCGGCCTCGATCCGGTGCTTGGCCAGCAGGTCGGCGACAAGGCCAACGGCGGCTTTTTCGGTCTGCCGCCACGCAAGCCGCCCATCGCGCCCCACCCGGCCATCAAGCGCCTGATCCGAGAGTTTCGAGCCCCCCAGACAACAGAAGCCGCCGTTGCGCCCCGAAGCGCCCCACCCGGGATAGCGGCTTTCCAGCAGGACAACACTCGCGCCCCCTTGGGCCAGATGAAGCGCTGCGGACAGGCCGGTAAAACCGCCACCGATCACGACCACATCGGCCCGCACCGCCCATTGCAGGGGCGGGCGATGAAGGGTCGCCTCCGGCACGGCCTCGGCCCAGTAGCAGGCCTCGATCGGCGTATCGCCATAGGCATACGTGCCAAAGATGCGTTTCATGCCCGCTCTGCCGCGCGCTCTTCTGCCATTTGGCGGATGGCCGCGCGTTTCGTGATCAGGGACGCGGTGATCACCCCCACCGTGACGATGGAAATAAGGATCGTTGAAAGCGCGTTGATTTCGGGCGAAACCCCAAGGCGCACCGCGCTCCAGATCTTCATTGGCAGGGTCGTCGCGCCCGGCCCGGTGGTGAAACTGGCGATCACCAGATCATCAAGCGACAGCGTGAACGCCAGCAGCCAGCCCGAGATCACTGCCGGTGCGATAATCGGCAGGGTGACAAGGCGGAACATCTCGAACGGGGTGCAGCCCAGATCGAGCGCCGCTTCCTCGAGCGAGCGATCGAAGCTGACCAGCCGGGACGAGACCACGACCGACACGTAGCACATGGCAAACGTGGCATGGGCCAGAACGATGCTATGCACGCCCATTTGGCTGAACATCGGCTTCATCAGCAGGAAGAGCGACAGCCCGAGGATCACGTCGGGCATCACAAGCGGCGCATAGATCATGCCGCCAAACAGCGTGCGCCCCCGAAAGCGCCCCGCCCGCACCAGAACATAGGCCGCCATCGTGCCCAGCACCGTGGCGATGGTCGAGGAAATCACCGCCACCTGTAGCGTGACCCAAGCCGCATCGAGCATCTGGTCGTTGCTCAGAAGCTCTCCATACCACTTGGTCGAAAACCCGGCCCATACCGTGACAAGCTTGGAGGCGTTGAAGGAATAGACCACGAGGATGATCATCGGGATGTAAAGGAAAGCAAAGCCCAGCGTCAGGGACGTGGCATTGAACCATGAAAAACGCCTCATTGGTCCGCCTCCCTCTGCTTTTGCTCGTTCCGCTCGAACAGGATGATCGGCAGGATCAGGATCAGCAGCAGGATCACCGCCACGGCGCTGGCCACCGGCCAATCCCGGTTGTTGAAGAACTCTTCGTATAGCACCTTGCCGATCATCAGCGTTTCCGACCCGCCCAGAAGCGAGGGGATCACGAATTCGCCCAGCGCCGGGATGAAGACAAGGAACGACCCCGCCACCATCCCCGCCCGCGAAAGCGGAAAGGTCACCAGCCAGAACGCCTTGAACCGCGAACATCCCAGATCCTCGGCCGCTTCCAGAAGGGAACCGTCAAGTTTTTCCAGCGCGGAATAGATCGGCAGGATCATGAACGGCAGGTAGGTGTAAACGATGCCGATATAGACAGCGACGGGCGTATTGAGGATTTGCAGCGGCTCGGAAATCACACCGGTCCACATCAGAAACTGATTGAGAAAGCCCTCTTGGCTAAGGATTCCCATCCACGAATAGACCCGGATCAGGAAGCTGGTCCAGAATGGCAGGATCACCAGCATCATCAGCGTCGGGCGCCATTCATCGCGCGCCTGCGCCATGCCATAGGCGATGGGATAGCCGACCAGCAGCGTGATGATGGTCGAGATCACGGCGATTTGCAGGCTGGAAAGATAGGCTTTCCAGTAAAGATCATCAGTCGTCAGAAAGGTGAAATTCTCAAAATCCAGCGCCGCGAAGAACTCTTTCAACGCCTCCCACGTGATCGGCCAGGACAACGTGGGCGTATAGGGCGGAATGGCGAGGGCCAGATCGCTCAAACTGATCTTGAAGACGATGACGAACGGGATCAGGAAGAACAGCAGCAGCCAGAGGTAAGGCAGCGCGATGAGGATAAAGCGGCGCATCTCAGCGCTCCAGAACCACGGCGGCGGTGTCGGTCCAGCTAAGCCAGACTTCGTCCTCCCACGTGAAGCTGCGGCGCGAAAGACGGCGGGTGTTGGCCTCTTGCGCCTTGATGATCTGTCCGTTGGACAATTCGACATGATAGGTCGAAATATTACCAAGGTAAGCGATGTCGAGGATCCGACCCTTCAGCACATTGGGCGTGTCTTCGGGTTTATCCGCCGAGATCGAGACCTTCTCGGGCCGGATGGCAAGGTACATCCGCCCCGCCGCGCCCAGATCGCGCGATGTCTTGGCATGCAGCCTGGGCTGACCTTCCGCAAAGGCGAACTCATAGGCATCGCCAACTTTTTCGCCATGGCCTTCAAGGATCGTCACCTCACCGATGAAATCGGCGACATAGATCGAACCCGGCTGTTCATAAATCTGGGCCGGGGTGGCCACCTGAATCAGCTTGCCTTCGTCCATCACCGCGACGCGGGAGGCAACCGTCATCGCCTCTTCCTGATCGTGGGTGACGATCACGAAGGTGGTGCCGGTCTTTTCCTGAATATCCATCAGCTCGAACTGGGTGTCCTGGCGCAGCTTCTTGTCGAGCGCGCCAAGGGGTTCATCGAGCAACAGAAGTTTCGGCGCTTTTGCAAGGCTACGCGCCAAGGCCACACGCTGCCTTTGACCACCCGAAATCTGGTGCGGTTTGCGGCGGGCGAATTTTTCGAGCCGAGTCAGCTTGAGCATTTCATCGACCCGGGCGGCGATGGCGGCCTTGTCCTTCGACTCTCGCTTCAGGCCGAAAGCGATGTTTTCCCAGACCGAAAGATGCGGAAACAGCGCGTAGGACTGAAACATCATGTTCACTGCGCGCTTGTTGGGCGGCACCGGCGCGATATCATGCCCGGACAGCAGGATCGAGCCTTCGGTTGGGGCCTCGAACCCGGCCAGCATCCGCATCATCGTCGTCTTGCCACAGCCGGACGGGCCGAGAAGGGCAAAGAATTCGCGCGCATAGATATCGAGCGAAAGATCGTCGATCGCGGTAAAATCACCGAAACGCTTGGTGACGTTTCGAAATTCGATCAGAGGCTTTTCGTTGGGATCGGCCCACGGGGCGAACACTGTCTGCGCCATCCGTCACTCCGCCAGTAAGGTAAAACGACCCGCGCCGGAATGGCGCGGGTCGCGGTAGCGGGCTTAGGTGCCCGATTTGATCTTGGTCCACAGGCGGGTGACGACCCGCTGCACCTTGGGCGCGTAAGGCGTGGTGGTGAAGAGGTTCTTCAGCGCCGCTTCCGTCGGATAAATCGCCGGATCGCCGATCACGTCTTCCTCGAGGAACTGCTGGCTCGCCTTGTTGCCATTGGCGTAATAGACATAGTTCGATGCCGCCGCCATGTTCTCGGGGTCCATGATGAAGTTCAGGAACTTGTGCGCGGCGTCGGGATTGGGCGCGTCCACCGGAATCGCCATTTGGTCGAACCACATCTGCGCGCCTTCCTTGGGCGCGTTATAGGCGATCTCGACACCGTTTTCGGCCTCGGCCGCACGGTCACGCGCCTGAAGCACATCGCCCGACCAGCCGACCGCGACGCAGATATCGCCGTTGGCCAGTGCGTTGATGTATTCCGAGCTGTGGAACTTCTGGATATAGGGGCGCACCGCTTCGTAGGCCGGGCCAGCCTTGGCCAGAACCTCGGGGTCCTGGCTGTCGGGATCTTCGCCCAGATAGGCCAGCGCCGCCGGGATCATTTCGGCCGGAGCATCGAGGAATTGCACGCCACAACCGGCGAGTTTTTCCATGTTGGCCGGATCGAAGACCAGCGACCAGCTATCGATCGGTGCATCTTCACCCAGCGCTTCCTTGACCTTGCCAAGGTTCACGCCGATGCCGGTGGTGCCCCACATGTAGTTGATCGAATAGGCGTTGTCGGGATCGTATTTCGCCGTGCGCTGGTCGATCACGTCCCACATGTTCTTGATGTTAGGCAGCTTCGATTTGTCGAGCTTCTGGAACGCGCCGGCTGTGATCTGACGCTGGAGGAAGGTGCCCGACGGAACCACGACATCATAGCCCGAGCCACCGGACAGCATCTTGGTTTCCAGAACTTCGTTCGAATCGAACACGTCATAGATCAGTTCGATCCCGGTTTCTTCTTCGAACTTGGTCAGCAGGTCCTCGTCGATATAGTCAGACCAGTTGTAGACGCGCACCTCTTCGGCCATGGCCATTCCGGCCGTCAGCGCGGCCACGGTTGCGGCGGAAAGCAGTTTCTTGTTCATTCAAGTCTCCCTTAGGTGGGGTCACTCGCCCCTTGGCGCAGGATTTGATCAACTTTCAGGCGCGGTTGCAACATAGCTTTTCCCGCCCCGACAAGCTAACATCGTCGGAAACGGCGGATTGTGGAATACAGAAGGTGCGGTGCGATGAAAAAAGTGGCACGTGAAAAGATCTTGCAGGTGATCGAGACCCCGGACGCCCCCCGCCTGCCCGCTCACGAGACCGTCTACCGCGCATTGCGGGAGTTGATCCTGTTCGGCGAACTTGCCCCCGGCCAACCCGTCACCATTCAGGGCCTGACAGAGCGGTTGGTCGCCGGAATGACGCCGGTACGCGAAGCGATTCGCCGCCTCACCGCCGAGGGCGCGCTTGAATTTCAGGGCAATCGGCGGGTTACCGTGCCAATGCTTTCGGTGGATAACGTGAACGAGTTGATTTTCGTGCGGCAGGCGTTGGAGCCGCAGCTTGTCCTGCGCGCCTGTGAACGGATCAGCGATGCCGATCTCGATCAGCTCGAAGTGATAGACGAGGCTTTGGATACAGCGATCTACAAGGGCGATTTGCGGGCCTATCTCGAACTGAATTATCGTTTTCATACTGCACTCTATGCGCTGGCGAACGCACCGATCCTGTCGGCGCTGGCCGATAGTCTCTGGTTGCGTTATGGCCCCTCGCTTCGGGTCGTTTGTGGACGGCTGGGCACACAAAACCTGCCTGACGAGCACAAGATCGCGCTACAAGCGATGCGGGCGGGCGATCCACAGGCCGCGGCCAATGCCATGCAGAAAGATGTGATCCAAGGGATGGAGCAGGTGCGCCGGGTTCTCGCCGCTCAGGAATTGGGCAGTTGATTCGATTGACTTGGGCTAATTTGATCATATTCTGAGCGCGATCTTTCACCACAATTCGCGAGGCGCCCGAGATGGCCATCATCACCAATCACATGCCCACGGAAGAGCTGCAGGCGCTCGACGCCGCTCATCACATGCACCCGTTTTCCAACGGCGACGAACTGTCCGCCAAGGGCGCGCGGGTCATCACCCGTGCCAAGGGCGTGACCCTGACCGACAGCGAAGGCGTTGAACTTCTCGATGCTATGGCGGGGTTGTGGTGCGTAAACATCGGCTATGGCCGTGACGAACTGGCCGACGTGGCCGCGCGGCAGATGCGCGAATTGCCTTATTACAACACCTTCTTTCAGACGACTCACGTGCCGGTCATCGCGCTTTCGCAGCGGCTGGCCGAACTGGCGCCGGGTGACCTGAACCACGTTTTCTATGCCGGTTCCGGTTCCGAGGCGAACGACACCAATATCCGCATGGTGCGCACCTATTGGGCCGAAAAAGGCAAACCCACGAAAAGCATCATCATCAGCCGCAAAAATGCTTATCACGGTTCGTCCGTGGGCAGCGGTAGCCTTGGCGGCATGACCCCGATGCACGCACAGGGCGGCCTGCCGATTCCCGATATCCACCACATCAACCAGCCCAACTGGTGGGCCGAAGGCGGCGACATGAGCCCCGAAGAATTCGGCCTTGCCCGTGCACGCGAGTTAGAAGAAGCGATCAATGAGTTGGGCGAAGATCGCGTCGCCGCCTTCATTGCCGAGCCGATCCAGGGCGCGGGCGGCGTGATCGTCCCGCCTGAAACCTATTGGCCGGAAATCCAGCGCATCTGCGACAAGTATGAAATCCTTTTGATTGCGGACGAGGTGATCTGTGGCTTCGGGCGCACCGGCAACTGGTTCGGCAGTCAGACATTGAACATCCGCCCGCACATCATGACCATCGCCAAGGGGCTGTCCTCGGGCTATGCGCCGATCGGCGGTTCCATCGTCTGTGACGAAGTGGCCGAGGTGATCAATGCGTGCGAGTTCAACCACGGCTATACCTACTCGGGCCATCCCGTCGCCGCCGCGGTTGCGCTTGAAAACCTGCGCATCCTCGATGAGGAAAAGATCGTCGAGAAAGGCGCCGCCGAGACCGCGCCCTACCTGAAAGAGAAGTGGGAAGCGCTGACCGACCATCCGCTGGTTGGCGAAGCCAAGATCGTGGGCTTCATGGGCTCTATCGCGCTGACACCTGACAAGGCCGCCCGCGCCAAGTTCGCCTCGGATCCCGGCACGGTGGGCTACATTTGCCGCGAACGGTGCTTTGCCAACAAGCTGGTAATGCGCCATGTCGGTGACCGGATGATCATTTCGCCGCCGCTGGTGATCTCGAAATCCGAGATCGACACGTTGATCGACCGCGCCCACCAGTCGCTTGATGAATGCTACGCGCGGATCAAGGACGAAGGCCTTCTGAAAGCCGCCAGTTGAATTGATGCGCAGGGCAGGCGAGATTTGATCCCGCCCGCCCTGCGAAACCGCCTGAAAATTGAACAAACCGAGATTACTGCCTCAAAATCCCGCAAATTGGTTGCAACGCAACGTCACAGCGGTTTTACATGTGAGTCGATGAAACCGGGGCCAACCCGGAGCACATAGATCACAGGGAGCCACTCTTGGCTGCATCGCAGAACGAAGACGCGTTCGTCGAATTCGAACGCGTCCAGAAAAGCTATGATGGCGAAACTCTCGTCGTCAAAGACCTCAACCTGACCATGCCGAAAGGCGAGTTCCTGACCATGTTGGGCCCGTCCGGCTCGGGCAAGACGACTTGCCTTATGATGCTTGCGGGGTTCGAAACGGCGACCCATGGCGATATCCGCCTCAATGGCCGTCCGATCAACAACATCCCGCCGCACAAGCGCGGCATCGGCATGGTGTTCCAGAACTACGCGCTGTTCCCGCACATGACGATCGAGGAAAACCTCTCGTTCCCGCTGGAAGTGCGCAACATCGGCAAATCGGATCGCGAGGCGAAAGTGAAACGCGCGCTCGACATGGTCGAGATGGGCGCGTTCGGAAAACGCCGTCCGGCACAGCTTTCCGGCGGTCAGCAGCAGCGGATCGCACTGGCTCGCGCGCTGGTCTTTGAACCCGAACTGGTGCTGATGGACGAACCGCTTGGCGCGCTCGACAAGCAGTTGCGTGAAAAGATGCAGTTCGAGATCACCGATCTGGCGCATCGCTTGGGCATCACCACGGTTTACGTGACCCATGACCAGACCGAAGCACTGACCATGTCGGATCGCGTTGCCGTGTTCGACGATGGCCGAATCCAACAGCTTGATGCGCCCGATACGCTCTATGAAGAGCCGCAGAACAGCTTCGTCGCGCAGTTTATCGGCGAGAACAACACGCTTGAAGGCACTGTGAAAGAGATCCGCGACGGGATCGCACTTGTTCAGCTTGACGATGGCGAGTTGATCGACTGCCTGCCCGTGAACGTCAGCAAGCCCGGCGAGCGCACGCGCGTTTCGATCCGGCCCGAGCGCGTCGAATTCAACAAGGAACGCCTTCAGGCTGGGGCGCATACGCTCAAGGCCGAGGTGATGGAGTTCATCTACATGGGCGATATTTTCCGCACCCGGCTCAAGGTGGCTGGCAATGACGAGTTCGTTGTCAAAACTCGTAACGCCCCCGATCAAGTACGCCTGAAGCCCGGCGAACAGATCGAGATCGGCTGGCTTCCACAGGATTGCCGGGCGCTTGACGCCTGATTGACCGAATTTCCCGAGGCCCGCTTGCGCGCATCGGGAAAAACGCATGGGCCCACCGCCAAGCCCGTGGCGGCGGCCCTAAACCAACCAACGGGTAACTAAGGGAGATACTCATGAAGCTCAGAACTGCTCTTCTGGCGACCGTCTTCACCATGGGTGGCGTCGCCGCTGCCCAAGCAGAAGGCGAAGTCACCGTGATGTCATGGGGCGGCGCCTACACCAAGTCGCAGGTCGAAGCCTACCAGAAGCCTTTCACCGCCGAGACCGGCATCAAGGTTAACTCGGTCGATGCTGACAACCCCGCCACGCCGATCAAGGCGCAGGTCGAGGCCGGCAACGTGTCGATCGACGTGGCTGACGTTGAATTCTCGGACGCTGTGCGCCTGTGCGACGAAGGCCTGCTTGAGCCGATCGACGTAGCGATGCTTCCTGCCGCGCCCGATGGCACCTCTGCCGCCGATGACTTCATCGAAGGCGCGCTTCAGGACTGTGCCGTGGCGAACATCGTCTGGTCGACCGTTTATGCCTACAACACGACCAACGTCGAAGGCACGCCGACCACCATCGCGGATTTCTACGATACTGCGAAGTTCCCCGGCAAGCGCGGCATGCGCAAATCCGCCAAAGCGAACCTCGAAATGGCCCTGATGGCCGACGGCGTTCCCGCGGGTGAAGTCTATGAATTGCTCGGAACCGACGAAGGTGTCGACCGTGCATTCGCCAAGCTCGACACCATCAAGGACGATATCGTCTGGTGGGAAGCCGGTGCACAGCCGCCGCAGCTTCTGGCTGATGGCGAAGTGGTGATGTCGACCGCCTACAACGGCCGGATCTTCAACGCCGCGGTTGCTGAAAACCAGCCGCTCGAAGTGGTTTGGGATGGTCAAATCCTCGACTTCGACCTGTTCGTTGTGCCCAAGGGCGCCCCGAACAAGGAAAACGCCCTGAAGTTCATCGCGTTCTCGACCGACACCAAGCGCCTTGCCGATCAGGCATCGTGGATTTCCTATGGTCCGGCGCGCAAATCGTCGGGTGATATGGTCGGTAAGTTCATGGACGGCAAGACCGACATGAAACCGCATATGCCGACCGCCGAGGCGAACCTGAAGAACGCTCTGGTCAACAACTTCGAGTTCTGGGTCGATGAAGACGCCGAACTGAACGAGCGCTTCAACGCGTGGCTGGCCAACTAAGCACCTAAAGGTGACATGAAAACGGGCGGGCCGCGCAAGGCCCGCCCATCAAGAGGACAGGGATCAAACCATGAGCGACGCAGCAGCCAATCAACCGCTCAAGACAGCCGACGGAATACCGCTCAAGGCGTCACTCGCACGGGCAGAGTCCCGGGCACGGCGCAAGGCATTCCTTCTGGTCTTGCCGCTTTTGGCCTTTATCCTGATCACTTTCATCGCGCCAATTGGTCAGATGCTGCATCAGTCGTTTTACAACGAAGGCTTCACCGTGCGTGAGGATGTCGTCTCTGGCAAACGCACGCCGATCATGGTGAACCTCAAGCAATGGTTTGACGAGAATCCGCAAGGCTCAGAACCGGACGAAGCCGCCTATGCCGCGCTTGCCGCCGACCTGCTGCATTTGCAGGAACTGCGCGCCGCAGGTAGTGCCGGTACCCGGATCAACTATGAACGCTCGGGGTCGCGCTCGATGTTCACCAAAGGCGCGCGCAATGCCAAGAAGCTGGAGCCGCCCTATAAAGAAGCCATACTTGATCTCGATGACGAGTGGTCCGACCCCGAGCTTTGGCAAGTCATGCGCGACGCGTCCTCGGGTTATACGATCAACTTCTACCTCGCCGCGCTGGACCGCGCCAAGAACGCCGATGGCGAGATCGTCATGGTCGATCCCGAGCGTCAGGTTTACGTAAAACTCTTTATCCGCACGCTGGTTTTGTCGCTGCTGATCACCTTCCTGACTTTCATCCTCGGCTATCCCATCGCGCATCTTCTGGCGACGCTTCCGCTGAGGTATTCCAACCTTCTGATGATCCTTGTTCTGTTGCCGTTCTGGACATCGCTTCTGGTACGAACGACCAGCTGGATGGTGCTGTTGCAAAGTCAGGGCGTGGTCAACGACGCGCTGGTCGCGAGCGGCCTTCTGGGCGATGAGAACCGGCTTCAGATGATGTACAATCAGGCCGGCACGGTGATCGCGATGACGCACATCCTGCTGCCGTTCATGGTCCTACCGCTCTATTCCG
Organism: Rhodalgimonas zhirmunskyi; assembly: GCA_030848925.1. GTDB lineage: Bacteria > Pseudomonadota > Alphaproteobacteria > Rhodobacterales > Rhodobacteraceae > Rhodalgimonas > Rhodalgimonas zhirmunskyi. The sequence goes on along the minus strand of JANFFA010000002.1, from coordinate 542,407 downwards.
TGATGCGGCCGATCAATCCGTCCTATGTGCGCGCCGCGCGCAGCCTTGGCGCGACAAGCTTCACTGCTTTCCGCCGGGTTTACTTCCCACAGACGATCCCGGGAATTGGCGCTGGGGCGCTTCTCGTCTTTATTCTTTCGGTTGGCTACTACATCACACCCGCCCTTGTCGGTGGTGCCGATGGTCAGCTGATCTCGAACCTCATCGCCTTCCACATGCAGAAATCGCTGAACTGGTCGCTTGCAGCGGCTCTGGCGGCGCTGCTTCTGGGTGGCATCCTTATCCTCTACTGGCTCTATGACCGGCTGGTAGGCATCGACAATCTGAAGCTGGGGTAACGCGACATGGCACTTCCCTCTTACGCAACCACCGGCGAGAAGATCTGGCATTACACCTATCTCACGATCTGTTCGCTGATCTTCCTTTTCCTGATCGCGCCGATCCTGATCGTCATCCCGCTCAGCTTCAACATCGAGCCCTATTTCACCTTCACCAAGAAGATGCTGAGCCTCGATCCCACGGGCTATTCGATGCGCTGGTATGATCTGCTGCTGACCTTCGGGATGATCGCGCCGGACGCGCCCCGCGACGCCAGCTGGTGGGCCGATGCGTGGGAAAACGCCAAGTGGATCAACGCGGCCAAGAACTCGATCATCATCGGCTTCTTCTCGACCGTCATCGCCACCACGCTTGGCACCATCGCCGCACTTGGCCTGTCGCGCCCCGAAATGCCGTTCCGCCGGGTGATTATGGCGACGCTGATCTCGCCGATGATCGTGCCGATCATCATCGTGGCGACGGGTCTTTTCTTCTTCTACTCCAAGATTTCGATCCAGGATTGGGGCATCCCCTATCTTGGCGTGGTGCTCGCGCATGCGACGCTGGGCATTCCTTTCGTGATCATCACCGTGACGGCCACGCTTGTGGGCTTTGATCATTCGCTCAGCCGGGCAGCGGCGAGCCTTGGGGCCGGCCCGACGCGGACGTTCTTCAAGATCCAGATGCCGCTGATCCTTCCGGGGGTGATTTCCGGCGCGCTGTTCGCTTTCGTTACGTCATTTGACGAGGTTGTCGTCGTTCTGTTCGTCGGCGGTCTGGACGAACAGACCATCCCCCGGCAAATGTGGAACGGGATCCGCGAACAGATCAGCCCGGCGATCCTGTCGGTGGCTACGATCCTTGTCGTGATCTCGGTCTTGCTTCTGGCCACGGTCGAACTTCTGCGCCGCCGGTCCGAACGTCTGAGGGGGGTTACCCCCCGCTAACAGGGAGGGGAACCCATGGATTTTGCAGGAAAAATCTGCGTCGTCACCGGCGCAGCTCAGGGTATTGGTCGGGCGCTTTGCTTGGCGTTGCACAAAGCGGGGGCCGGGCATGTCGTGGCCGTGGACCTCAACGCCGAAAAGGCCGCCGAGACGGCAGAGATGGTGGGCGGAACGGCCTTTGCCTGTGACGTCGGCGATCAGAGCCAGATGGACGGCATGCTTGAAAAGATCGAAACCGATATCGGGCCGATCGACCTGATGTGTTCGAACGCCGGTATCCTTGGCCCGCTCGATCCCGACTTTTCCAATATCGCCTTTGCCAGCACTGACGCGTGGAACAAGGCCTGGGCCGTGAATGTGATGTCGCATGTCCATGCCGCGCGGTTCCTTGTGCCCCGGATGAAGACGCGCGGGGGCGGCTATTTCATGCATACGGCCAGCGCGGCGGGTCTGCTTAATCAAGTCGGATCAGCGGTTTACGGTGTAACCAAACATGCCGCTGTCGGCTTTGCCGAGGCACTGGCTTTCGGCCACAAGGATGATGGTATCCGCGTCACCGTTCTTTGCCCGCAGGGGGTGGATACGCCGATGTTGCGGGGGTCCGAGGACAATCCGGCCAAGGCAGATGGTATCCTGTCGGCGGAAGAGGTGGCCAAGGCGACGTTGCAGGCGATCCGCGACGAACGCTTCCTTGTGTTGCCGCATCCGGAAGTGGCGCAATACATGCAGAACAAGGTCGATAACTACGACAAGTGGGTTGGCGGTATGGCCAAGTTGCAGCGGATTTACAAGGCGGCGAACGACAAAGGTTAACGCCCGCCGACTCGGCAATACACGCGTCTGCACCGCGCCTGCAATCCGTCTGCTTTGCGTATGGCAGCGGGTGCGGGGCGGGCGCATTTGAACTTCTTAACTCAAAGTGCGCTGGATCGGCCATTCTGAATATCGCGTTAATCGAGGGTGCGCGCCGAGCCGAGGCCAGAAGTCATCACAATGGGTGGCGCGAAACCGGCGGTTTCCGCGTAGCGATCACCGGCGCGATACTGCCCCATGATCCCCGCGCCGAGGCCCGCGCAAACCGCCCCCATCACGACCGAACGCAAAAGACGGGAAGGCGCCCGGCGCACAACCGGGCGGGTCTCTAACCGTTCGATGCATTCATCGCCGATACAGTGCATGGGGTATCCTCTGGGCCTTGTCTTGCCCGAAAGGATACCCCGAAAGCCTAACCAATCCGTGTCGATCCGAGGACCGCAGCAGGATTATTCGCGAACAAGTTTCTCGTAACTTGTCGAAATTTCGCGTGTCAGGTCGCCGACTTCGAAGGTCCAATCGCCGATCTGTCCAACCGGCGTAACCTCGGCGGCAGAGCCGGTGAGCCAGCATTGCTGCATGCTGTCGAGTTCGCCGGGCTCGATGTGACGCTCGTGCACCTTGATGCCGCGCTCTTTCAACATGCCGATGACGGTCTGACGGGTCAGGCCGTTCAGGATCGCGTCGGGCAGCGGCGTGTGCACCTCGCCATCCTTCACGAAGAAGATGTTGGCACCGGTCGCCTCGGCCACGTAGCCGCGATAATCGAGGAACACCGCGTCCGAGCAGCCCTTGGCCTCGGCCGCGTGCTTGGACATGGTGCAGATCATGTAGAGACCGGCGGCCTTGGCGGCGGTGGGGATCGTTTCCGGCGAGGGGCGCTTCCACTTGGCAACGTCGAGCTTGGCACCCTTCATCTTGGCATCGCCGTAGTAGTCGCCCCATTCCCACGCGGCGACGGCCATGCGCACCGGGTTTTGCGACGACGACACGCCCATATCCGGCCCCGCGCCACGGAAAGCGACCGCGCGCACATAGGCGTTGGTCAGCCCGTTGGCATCGATCACCGCCTGTTTGGCCGCGTCGATTTCATCCGCCGTGTAGGGGATTTCCATATCCAGCAGTTTGCCCGAGTTCAAAAGCCGTTCGGAATGTTTGCGGCCAAGGAAAATCTTGCCGTTATAGAGCCGCTCGCCCTCGAATACCGACGAGGCGTAATGCAGCGCGTGGGACAGGACATGCACATTGGCCGAACGCCAGTCGACCAGTTTGCCATCCATCCAGATCTTGCCATCGCGATCATCATAACCCGTCATTTTTCCAACTCCTTCGGGGGTGCGGTTTTGCATTTATTGCCCTGATATATCCGCTTCGGACATATAATTGCGTTTGAGATGCGATTCGCTACCAGTTGCTTCTTGGAATGTCAATAAAGCTGACTTATTGTGATGCGAAACGCGGCGTTTTGTGAAAACCAGGAGGTGACCATGTCGGAGTCCGGAACCAGCGAGAGCCTGCTCTTTCTGACAGACGAGCAACTTCGACAGGGGATCGAGGCGATGTATTTCGCCTATCGTGGGTTTACCGCCGATCCCGATCGTATCCTTGTCGGATTGGCCTATGGGCGGGCGCATCACCGTGCGCTTCACTTTATCGCGCGGGCCCCGGGGACGACGGTGAACAACCTGCTTGATATCCTTGGTGTTACAAAGCAATCGCTGAACCGTGTGTTGCGCACGCTGGTGGAAGACGGTCTTGTGGTCAGCAAGGTCGGGAAAGAGGATCGCCGCCAGCGGCACCTGTCCCTGACCGAGGAGGGGCAAGCGCTGGAACGGCGGCTTTCCGATGCACAGAGGGCACGGATGCGATCGGCCTATCGTCAGGCCGGGCCAGAGGCGGTTGCAGGGTTCCGCACCGTGTTGGAGGCGATGATGGACCCGGACATGCGGCGGCGCTACCATGCGCTGCGAGAGGGAGGCGTATGAGTGATTTCGACCCGCATCTTCTGATCGTTGATGACGACGAGCGGATCCGACTGCTGTTGATGAAATTCCTGATGAAAAGCGGGTTTCTCGTGACTGGTGCGCGAGACGCGGCGCACGCGCGCCGTATTCTTGCGGGGCTGGATTTCGACTTGATCGTGATGGACGTGATGATGCCCGGCGAAACCGGGATCAGTTTGACGCGCGCGCTGCGCGAACGGTCGAACACGCCGATCCTGTTGCTGACCGCGAAGGGCGAGACCGAGGACCGCATCGCAGGGCTTGAAGCGGGGGCGGATGACTACCTGTCCAAACCGTTCGAGCCGAAGGAACTGTTGCTGCGGATCAACGCGATCCTGCGGCGGATGCCCGAGGCCCCACAGGAAGAAACCCGGCCCAAGGTGCTTCACCTCGGCGGGTTCCGCTATGATATCGAGCGGGGCGAGCTTTGGCAGGGAAACGAGTTGATCCGGCTGACCGCGACCGAGGCACAGTTGATGCGGATCTTTGCCGCGACGCCGGGCGAGGCGGTTGGCCGGGGCACTTTGGTCGAAGAGCTTGGCCGCGATGGCGGACAGGCGCAGGAGCGCGCGGTCGACGTGCAGATCACGCGGCTGAGGCGCAAGATCGAGGGTGATCCAAAACAGCCGCGCTACCTTCAGACGGTGCGCGGTGCGGGATACATGCTGGCGCCGGACTGATGAACCGGCGCCAGCTGTGGAGCGGCGGGACTGATGTAGGTCTTGGGGGACACCCGCCGCCCGAGGGGACGATCAGAACCGGAAGTTGGTCTTGAGCGCGATGGTGGTCGCGTCGATGTCGTTGCCGGTTCCGGCGAAGTTGTCGAACTGATGATAGAGAACCTCACCGCCGAGGCTGACGTTCTGGGTCAGCATATGCTCGTAGCCCACGCCGGCGAACCAGCCATTGTCATCGCCGATCGAGCTATACGCCTTGGCCACACCGCCGGTGCCGTAGAGAAGGCCATTGCCCATGTCATAACCAGCGCGCAGCTTGAGGCGGGCGACGTTGTCGACGTTGGCGGCACCAAGGTTGATATCGGTCCAGTCATAGTCAAGACCGCCACCAAGCACCCAGTTGCCCATGTCGTAGTCATAGCCCATCGACAGGCCATAGATGGCGTTGGTGTCCGAGGCGCCAGTGGTCGAGACGTCGGCGTAACCGAGGCTCAGACCGCCATAGGCACCCGTCCAGTCACCCGACACGGCAACCGGAACGACGGGGGCCGGAACGACGGGATCGGGGTCCGCCGGAACGGGCGAGCCTGCGAAGGCGGGAAGGGCGATTGCGGATGCTGCCACCGAGGCAAGCGCGAGGGCTTTGAGTTTCATGATCGATATACTCCTGTATTGCGCCGGAAATCCGGTTCTGTTGCGATCAAACAGGAGCTATGAACGCGCCCCGCCTCGTTGAAGGGGGCGCGAAACCGTTAAGCCAAAAACAGCGCATGACGCCGGGAGAGGCGGCAAAAATTAGCCGAAACTTGCCTTGTAAGTGTCTCTCATCACGTTCTTTTGTACCTTGCCCATGGTATTGCGAGGAAGCTCGGGAACGAATTCGATCCGCTTGGGTTGTTTAAAGTTGGCCAGCTTTTCACGGGTCACTTCGAGGATGTCTTCGGGCAGGATTCCGGTGGCGTCCGGCACCACCACGGCGACGACCGCTTCGCCGAAATCGGGGTGCGGAACGCCGATCACGGCGGATTCCTTCACGCCGGGAATGTCGTCGATCACGCTTTCAACCTCTTTCGGATAGATGTTGAATCCGCCCGAAATGATCAGGTCCTTGCCGCGCCCGACGATGGAGACATAGCCATCGGCATCAATCGTGCCGAGATCGCCGGTGATGAACCAGCCATCGGCGCGCAGCTCTTCGGCGGTTTTCTCGGGCATCTGCCAATAGCCTTGGAAGACGTTCGGGCCGCGCACCTCGATTGTGCCGACCTCGCCCTGCGGCACCTCGGCGCCATCGGCCATGACGCGCAATTCTACCCCCGGCAGGGGGAAGCCGACGGTGCCGGCGCGGCGCTCGCCCTCGTAGGGGTTGGAGGTGTTCATGTTGGTTTCGGTCATGCCGTAGCGTTCGAGGATGCGGTGGCCGGTGCGCTCTTCCCATTTCTCGTGCGTGTCGACGAGGAGCGGGGCGGAACCGGAGATGAAAAGCCGCATGTTAGAGACTGTTTCAAGGTTCAGGCGCGGATCTTCGAGCAGGCGGGTATAGAAGGTCGGCACCCCCATGAGCGAGGTGGCCTGCGGCATCGCATCCAGAATGGCAGAGGCATCGAACCGCGGCAGGAAAACAGTGCTGGCCCCCGACAGAAGCGCGACGTTGGTGGCCACGAACAGGCCGTGGGTGTGAAAGATCGGCAGCGCGTGGATCAGCACATCATCGGCGGTGAAGCGCCAGTAATCGCGCAGCGTTTCGGAGTTGGAGGCAAGGTTCGCGTGGCTGAGCATCGCCCCCTTCGAGCGCCCGGTGGTGCCCGAGGTATAGAGGATCGCCGCCAGATCATCGGCGCCGCGCGCAATCGGATCGAACCCGGGTGCGGGCAAATCCTGTGTCAGCGTGCCGGCCCCCATACCGTCAAGCGTGAAGACCATCGCATCGCCCGCAAGCGGGGCGATCTCACCTTCGCGCATGGGATCACAGACCACGATGCAGGGCGTCGCGTCGCCAAGGAAATAAGCAACTTCCGAGGCGGTGTAGGCAGTATTCAGCGGCAGGAAAACGCCCCCCGCCATGACCGTGCCGATATAAAGCGCGACGGCCTCGATGCTTTTGTCGACCTGCACCGCGACGCGATCACCGGGCTTGAGGCCCGAGGCGATCAACCGCGCGGCGAGGCTTTCGGCCATGTCGAACAGCGCGCCGTAGGTGATATCCCCCGCATCAGGGCCACCAGCGATGGGGCCAGAGGCAAGGCCAGACATCGGGCGTGTCGCGAACACCTTGTCGCGCTGTGCGTCCAAGTGGGTGGCAAGGCGATGGGCGAGGTAATTTTGATCATACATTGGGCTGTCCTCCGTTGGCGTCGATGTTTCCCGCGCATGGCAGGTATTTTCAAGCGGTGATTGACCTTGCCGCATTGCCCGCGCACCTTGAGCGCGCGCGCAACAGGGGGAGAGGGCCATGAACCCGCTCAGAGGGATCATCCTCAAGACGATATCGGTTTTCTGCTTTGTGATCATGTCATCACTGATCAAGGCGACCTCGGGCCATGTGCCGCCGGGCGAGGCGGTGTTCTTTCGCTCGTTCTTTGCCATCCCGATCATCCTTGGCTGGCTTGCCCTGCGCGGAGACCTGAAGACCGGGCTAAAAGTGGCCTCGCCGCTTGGGCATTTCTGGCGCGGGTTCGTCGGCACGGCGGCGATGGGGCTGATGTTTACCTCGCTTGGCATGTTGCCCCTGCCCGAGGTGACGGCCATCGGCTATGCCGCGCCGATCCTTGTGGTGATCTTTGCCGCGATGTTTTTGAACGAGCAGGTCGGGATTTTCCGCCTTGGTGCCGTGGGGCTGGGCCTTGTCGGGGTGATGATCGTGCTGTCGCCGCGCCTGACGACGTTTACCGGGCCGAACATGGAAAGCGTGCAGGCACTGGGCGCGCTGGTGGCGCTTGCCGGGGCGGGCTGTGCGGCGCTGGCACAGGTTTATGTGCGCAAGCTGGTGCAGACGGAACAGACGGCGGCAATCGTGTTTTTCTTTTCGCTCAGCTCGACGATCTTTTCGCTGTTCACGCTGCCGTTCGGCTGGGTGATGCCCGGCGCGTATGAGGCAACGCTGTTGATCCTTGCCGGGTTCATCGGCGGGCTGGGGCAGATTTGCCTGACCTCGGCCTATCGGTTTGCCGATGCCAGCGTGGTAGCGCCGTTTGACTATTCTTCGATGATCTTTGCGCTGGCGATCGGGTATCTGGTGTTTACCGAGGTGCCGACGCCACAAACCCTGTTGGGTGCGGGGATTGTGATTTTGGCGGGGGTGATCATCATCCTGCGTGAGCATCGGCTTGGGCTGGAACGGGGCCGGGCAAGAAAGAACATGACGCCGCAGGGATAATGCCCTTCACGCTTGCCGGGTTTTGCGCGCGGGAACCCCGGGCGCTCAAACGCGTTGCATTATATGCTTGTGTTTGAATATAAGCGCGGCAAGAGCCCACACGCGCGACCAGGGAGAGCACCATGGAAATCCGCAAAATCTCGGACGAGATCGCCGTATCGCCGCAGATCGCCCCGTCAGACCTGAAGGCGATCCACGCGGCCGGTTACCGCTCGATCATCTGCAACCGCCCCGATGGCGAGGCCGCGGATCAGCCGACATGGCAAGAGATCGAAAGCGCGGCCAAGGCCGAGGGGCTTGAAACCCGGTTCATCCCGATCAGTGGTGGCATGGTGGGTGACGAAGACACCGCCGCCTTTCGCACCGCATTGATGGAATTGCCCGGCCCGGTGTTTGCCTATTGCCGCACCGGAACGCGGTCGACAACACTGTGGTCGCTGGCGGTTGCCGGGCAGAAGGACCTTCCCGAGATCCTCGAAGCGACATCGAAGGCGGGTTATGACATGGCCGGTGTCGCACGCCGGATCGTCAACGGTGGCAAGACGCCCACCGACACGGGCGATGCGAAATTCGATGTGGTGATCGTAGGTGCGGGATCGGCGGGGATTGCCGTGGCGGCCAGCCTGAAATCGCGCAAGGCGGATCTGAATATCGCGATCCTTGATCCGGCGGATGTGCATTATTACCAGCCCGGTTGGACGATGGTGGGCGGCGGTATCTTCGAGCCGCAAACCACGGCCAAGGAAATGGGCAGCCTGATCCCGAAGGGTGTCACTTGGATCAAGTCCGCCGTTGCCGCGTTCGAGCCCAAGGACAACGCCGTGATCCTTGATGGCTGTCGGGTGGTGAAATACGACCGGCTTGTCGTCTGTGCCGGTCTGAAGCTGGATTGGGACAAGGTCGAGGGCCTGCGCGAAACGCTGGGCCGGAATGGTGTGACGTCGAATTACCGCTATGACCTTGCGCCTTACACGTGGGAAATGGTGAAGTCCCTAAAAGAGGGCAAGGCGATCTTTACCCAGCCGCCGATGCCGATCAAATGCCCCGGCGCGCCGCAAAAGGCGCTCTACCTCAGCGCCGATCATTGGAAGCGCGAGGGGCTGTTGCCCAACATCGACGTCAGTTTCATGAATGCGGGTGGCGTGCTGTTCGGGGTAAAGGAATATGTCCCGGCGCTGGAACAGGCGATGCAGGGCTATAATGTGGATGTGAACTTTGGCCAGAACCTTGTCGCCGTGGATGGCGCGGCGAAAAAGGCGTGGTTCGAAGACGGTGAGGGTAACCGGACCGAGCGCGAGTTCGACATGCTGCACGTGGCCCCGCCGCAATGCCCGCCGGATTTCATCAAGGTATCGCCGATCGTGGACGCCGCCGGATGGGTCGATGTGGATCAGGCCAGCCTGCGCCACAAGGAGTACGAGAATATCTGGGCGCTGGGCGATGTGGCCAACACGCCCAATTCGAAAACCGCCGCCGCGGCACGGGCGCAAGCACCGGTGGTGGCCGAGAACATCGTCGATGATATCGCGGGCCGCTCGCCTACGGCGATCTATAACGGCTATGGCTCCTGCCCGCTGACGGTGGAGCGGGGCAAGATCGTGCTGGCGGAATTCGGCTATGGCGGCGTGGTGATGCCGACCTTCCCGAAGTGGCTTGTCGATGGCACCAAGCCGACCCGCCTTGCGTGGATCCTGAAGGAACAGATCCTGCCGCCGGTCTATTGGAAGGCGATGTTGCGCGGGCGGGAATGGCTGGCCAAACCTGAAAAAGTGTCGGCGTCGAAGTAATGGCCGCGCCCCGGCTTCGCATGCCCAAGATGCGTGATCTGTCCCGCTATCTGCCGATCCTGACATGGGGGCGGGAGTATACCCGTGATGTCGCGATCAGCGACGTGGCCGCCGCGGTGATCGTGACGATCATGCTGATTCCGCAGTCGCTCGCCTATGCGATGCTGGCCGGGCTGCCGCCGGAAATGGGGCTTTATGCCTCTATCCTGCCACTGGTGGCCTATGCGATTTTCGGCACCAGCCGCGCGCTGGCGGTGGGGCCTGTGGCCGTGGTTTCGCTGATGACGGCGGCGGCGGTCGGCCAGATCGCGCAAACTGGCACGGCGGGCTATATCACGGCGGCGATCCTGCTGGCGTTCATTTCGGGGCTGATCCTGTTGGTGATCGGGATTTTCCGGCTGGGGTTCCTTGCTAACTTTCTGTCGCACCCGGTGATCGCCGGGTTCATCACCGCCTCGGGCGTGCTGATCGCGACGAGCCAGTTGAAGCATATCTTCGGCATTCCGGCGCATGGTCATGCCCTTCCCGAATTGCTTGGCTCGATGATCGGGAATCTGGGCCAGACGAATGTCATCACGCTGATCATCGGTGTCGCGGCGGTGGCGTTCCTGTTCTGGGTGCGCAAGGGGCTGAAGCCGCTGTTGCTTTCGCTGGGGCTGAAACCGCGCATGGCCGATATCCTTGCCAAGGCGGGGCCGGTGGCGGCGGTGGTGGTGACGACGCTTGTCAGCTGGGCCTTCGGGCTGGGCGGGCGCGGCGTTGCCATCGTGGGCGAGGTGCCGCAGGGCCTGCCGCCTTTCACCCTGCCTTCGTTCGATTCCGCGCTTTGGGGGCAGCTGTTCGTGCCCGCGCTGCTGATTTCGATCATTGGCTTTGTGGAGTCGGTTTCGGTGGCGCAAACGCTGGCGGCCAAGAAGCGCCAGCGCATCGACCCGGATCAGGAGTTGATCGGGCTGGGCGCGTCGAACATCGCTTCGGCCATATCAGGCGGCTATCCGGTGACCGGCGGTTTTGCCCGCTCTGTGGTGAATTTCGACGCCGGGGCCGAAACCCCCGCGGCGGGCGCGTTCACCGCCGTCGGCATCCTGCTGGCCGCGCTGTTGCTGACGCCGCTGTTGTTCTTCCTGCCCAAGGCGACGCTGGCGGCCACGATCATCGTCGCGGTGCTGAGCCTTGTGGATTTCTCGATCCTCAAGCGGACGTGGGGCTATTCGCGCGTCGATTTCGCCGCCGTTTCCGCGACGATCCTGCTGACGCTGCTGATGGGCGTGGAAATCGGCGTTTCGGCGGGGGTGGCGATTTCAATCGGCCTGTTCCTTTATCGCACGTCGAAGCCGCATGTCGCCGAAGTCGGCCTCGTGCCGGGGACGCAGCATTTCCGCAACATCAACCGGCACGAGGTGATCACCCACCCCGAAATGGTGACGCTGCGGATCGACGAAAGCCTCTATTTTGCCAATTCGCGCTTCCTCGAAGACCTGATCCTTGATCGCGTCGCGGGCGATCCGCGCATCAAGCATGTTGTGCTGATGTGCTCGGCCGTGAACGAGATCGACACCAGCGCGCTGGAAACGCTGGAAGAGATCAATCACAGGCTCGACCTGATGGGGATCAAGCTGCACCTGTCCGAGGTCAAGGGCCCGGTGACGGACCGCCTTGCACGCTGTCATTTCCTCGACGAGTTGACCGGCGAGTTGTTCCTTGCGCAATATGACGCGATGAAAAAGCTGACCCCCACCCCCGAGAAAGACGCCGCCGAATGAGCACAGTTCCCGCCCCGGCCAAGGGCGCAGGCGGGCTTGATCAGGCCAGCCCGCGCGCGCACCTGCCCGCTGCGGCGCGTGGCTTGGTGGCCGATCATGCCCAGGCGCATCCCAACTGGGATGGTATCGTCCTTCTCCCCGGCAACGTTCCCGGTGATCCCACCCATTGGGTCCACCTCAGCGCGGGTGAGATCATCAGCTTTCAATCCAGCCTGACCGTGCGCCTCAACACCGCGCTTGCTGGCGGCACCACACCGGACATGGATGCGCTCGACGCCACGCTGTCGCGGCCCGAGCGCCTTGCCAGTCACCTCGCCTCGGCCGAGCTTTGCAAAGACGCGGATGCCATCCTCGGCCACCTTCTCGGTGCCGAGCTGGCAAGTGCCAAACCCTATTGGCTGGGGCAAGAGATCGTGTTGTTGGGCGAAAGCCCCCTCCTGCCCGCCTATCGCGCCGCGCTCCTCTCGCAACACGCCCTCTTGCGCAGCTGACCCACTGCTTCATCTGACTGAAAATATCCCGGGGGTGTGGGGGCAGAGCCCCCACTTAAAGCCCCCACTAAAATCTGCGTGTGGCATCAGAGTCGCCGCTACGGCCCTCTTCCCCCACACAACCACCTAGAACGAGATCACGAACCGCGTGCCGCGCTCTACCTCGCCAAGGTCAATGCGCGCGCCGGACGCCTCGCAAATGGCGCGCACGATGGACAGGCCCATGCCGGTGCCGCCGGTGTCGCGCCGGGTGGTGAAGAACGGGTCGAACACCCGGGCGCGGTCGCCCGCGGCGATGCCCGGACCGTCGTCTTGGATGACGAGCGTATTGCCCGTTTTGCGCAGGGTTAGAGACGTTGCGCCATGCGCTTCGGCGTTCCCGGCGAGTTGTTCCAGCACCACGCGCGCGGCCTCGGGGTCGAGTGGGATCGCGCCCCCGGTCTCAAGCCTCATCGTCAGCGAAAAGCGGGGCTGCACCGTCTTGACCAGCGCCGCCAGATCACATGGCCCGCGCCCCAGCGGGCTGCGCGCGGCGGCGAGGCGTTGCAGCGCCTCAAGCAGCGCCTGCATCCGCGCGACCGAGGTGCGGATCGTCGTGGTCAGTTCGGCCCGGTCATTGGGCTCAAGATCGTCGCCCAGCAACTCGGCAGCGGCGGCGATCGAGGTGAGCGGCGATTTCATCTCGTGCGTGACATGATCGGAATAGGCGCGGATGCCCGCCTCGCGATTTTGCAGGGTTTCGGCCATGCCCTGAACCGCGCGGGTCAGGGTGGTGAATTCGGGCGTGCCCAGTTGCGCAGGTAAGGGCGCGTCGCGCCCGTCGCGCACCGCATCGGCATAGCCCGTCAGCGCCCAGACCGGGCGCAGCACCAACCGCCACAGCAAGAACCCGAGGATCAGGGTCGAAAGAACCGCCATCCAGAAGATCAGCCAAGCCGTCTCCCCCCAGCCAAGGATATTCCCGGCCAGCCGGAAATAGGCGATGCCTACCAGCGGCAAAAGCAGCACTGCCGCCAGCGTGCCGCCGATGACCAGCGCGAGGGGCGGGCGCCATTTCTGGCGGATATTCTGGCGGATGCCGCTCATGCGGTTTCGCAAGCGCCCATGCGCAGGCCGACGCCATGCACGGTTTCGATCGCGCCCCCTGCCCCCGCCTCGGCCAGTTTGGCGCGCAGGTTGCGCAGGTGGCTGTCGAGCGTGCGCTCGGAGACGTGAATGCTTGGGCCATAGACCGCATCCGAAAGCTGCGCCTTGGACCAGACGTTTTCCGGCCGCGCCATGAGTTGCGCCAGAATCCCCATTTCCCGCTGTGTCAGAGCCACATCTTGCCCCGCAAAGCGGCAGAGATGGCGCGCCGGGTCGATTTCGAGCGCGCCGCGCTTCATCCGCTCGGGGCTGGCTTGTCCACCGCCTGTCCCGCTGCGTTTCAGGATGGCGCGGATGCGGGCCGTCAACTCGCGCGCCGAGAACGGTTTGGTCACGTAATCGTCGCCGCCCAGTTCAAGGCCAAGCACGCGGTCGATCTCATCATCGCGCGCGGTGAGGAACAGCACCGGCACCTCACGCTCGGCCCGGAGGCGGCGGCAGAGTTCGAACCCGTCCATCCCGGGCAGGCCCACGTCGAGAACGATCAGGTCATCGCGCCCGTTCAGCGCCTTGGCCAGCCCTTCGGGGCCGTCGCCCGCCTCGCGGGTCTGGTGGCCCGCCTGTTTCAGGGCGATGCGGAGCACCTGCCGGATTTGCGGATCGTCATCGATGATCAGGATATCGGCCATGCCTGCGCCCCTCAGTTCAGTGCCAGCAGGCTATTGCTTGCCCGCCAATCGCGAAACCCCCATTCGCGCCAGTCGCGCGGGCTGTGCAGTTCCGGGCGCACATAGGGGCAGAGCGTTTGCCGCGTGGCGCGCTCATGCGCCACGATCACCGGTAGCGCAGCACGGTCGAGACGGCAGAGGTAAACCCGATCAAACGGCACATCGTGGGTCAGGTTGTAACGCGCGACGATGGGGGCGAAGGGGACAAAGGCACAGAGGTAAAGGGTGACAAGACCCAGTGCCGCCGAGCGCAGCAAAAGCCAGCGCGCCGGAATGTCGCGCAACACCTGCCAGATGACAAGGCACAGGCCCAGCGCCACAAGACCCATCCAGATTGCAGCAGATAGGCGCAGGTGGGTGAGGCCATAGGCGGAAACATAGGAGTTGAGCCTGATTAGGGACGAAATTGTCAGAAGGACCGTCTGCCCGACCCAGATCAGAAGTGCGGCACGAAGCGCGCCATTGCCGCTGGTGAAGGGGCGCGCGACAAGGGCGAAAGCCCCGGCCAGTAACGCGGTCGCAACCAACGGGTAGGCCCCGCGATGCGCGTATTGGGCATAGGTCATCCCTTCGGGCAGGGCGGCATGGCCCCAAAGCACGGCGATGTCCGAAACCGTCTGCAAAGCGAAAAGCGCGTTGAAAAGGTAGAGCGAGCGCGCGATGGACCCTGCGTTGATCAGCGCCGGAAGCGCCCGTGCGCGCGGTTGCGACAGGCCCAGCGCGATCCGCTGCTGCATCGCGCGCAGCCGCAGGAAGGGCCACGCGAGAAAGGCGATCCCGGCCCAGAACACGCCGCGCGCGGCGGTTTCGGGATCAAGCCAATCGACGGGATCGAACCGCGCCAGAACGTCTTCGAACAGCGGGTTGGCCTCGGCAAATAACGCAAGGAACACCAGCGACAAGCCAATCGGCAGCGCCCAGGCCAGCGTGGCCCGACCCAGCGTCGCGCGCAGGTCGCCTTCCTTGCGCAGGGTCAAAAGGTGGTGCAGATCGCCGATTGCCTGCCCCGGCGCGTGCAACAGGAACCGCAGGCCGCCGGACAGCCCCGGAAACCGCGCCAGCGCGATCCACGCCGCGCCCAGCGCGAGGCCCGCGAACCAGAACGCGAGCGAGAGCGGTTGCACCCGTTCGATCACCGGAAGGAAGGACACGAGGGCAAGGATCAGGCCCCCCGTCCCGCGTTGCCCGGCCAGCGCCCATGCGGCAAGGATCACGCCCGCGCCGAACACGAACAGCGAAAGCCCCGGTGCGCTAACCTGCCAGAGCATCACATCGGCCAATGCAATCAGCGCAAGAAGCGCCCCCACGCTTGCCGGAAACGGGCTGTTGTCTTCCCGGCCGCTCGCGCGGGGGCGCGAGGTTGGCGGCTTTTCCCCGGTTTGGGAAATGCTGCTCGTCAGCCACCAGCCATCCGTGGCCAGCGCGGGTGGAACCCCGCGGAGGAGAAAGGTTTTCATCGGTCTGTCCCTTTTTGCGATCAGTTTTGTCTTGCCTGTCATTGATCCCGTTTTGCCCGATGATTTGCGCAGGCCCCTGCCGCGCGTTCGTGCAGATTTCGCGCAGATTGGTGCGCTTGCCTTGAGCGCTGTGGCGTGAGAGTTTCGAGGCAAGAGAGGGAGGCCTTCGATGGTGGTGAAGGACAAGGATCAGACGCTGCTTCCGCAGGCGTTGGAGCAGCGCAATCCCGGCATGGCGCTGGATCTGGATTGGGTCGGTGCAGCGCAAGCCAACCGCTCGGCGATCGAGCGGCGCGCGGCCACGTTGCCGGGGCGGCGCAGCGTCAAGAAAGAGTATCAGGCGGCATGGCTGTGCCGCGCGGTCAGTTGCATTGACCTGACCACGTTGGCCGGGGATGACACGGCGGGACGGGTGCGCCGCCTTGCCGCGAAGGCGCGCCAACCGGTGCGTGCCGATATTCTGGATGCGTTGGGAATGCAGGGCCTGACCGTTGGGGCGGTGTGTGTCTATCACGACATGATCGCCCCCGCCGTGGCCGCGCTTGAGGGGTCGAACATCCCCGTGGCCGCCGTTTCCACCGGGTTTCCGGCGGGGTTGTCGCCGTTTCATTTGCGCGTGCAGGAAATCGAAGAGAGCGTAAAAGCCGGGGCGCGCGAGATCGACATCGTGATTTCGCGTCGGCATGTCCTGACCGGGGATTGGCAGGCGCTTTATGACGAGATGCGCGAATTCCGCGCCGCCTGTGGCGAGGCGCATGTGAAGGCGATTTTGGCCACTGGCGAGTTGGGCACGCTTCGCAATGTCGCCAAGGCCTCGCTCGTGTGCATGATGGCGGGGGCGGATTTCATCAAGACCTCTACGGGCAAGGAAAGCGTCAACGCGACGCTGCCCGTTTCGCTGGTGATGATCCGCGCGATCAGAGACTATCACACCCGAACCGGCGTGAAAGTGGGCTATAAACCGGCGGGCGGGATCAGCAAGGCGAAGGATGCGCTGACCTACCTTGCGCTGATCAAGGAAGAGCTGGGCGATGCATGGCTTTCGCCGCATCTGTTCCGGTTTGGCGCGTCCAGCCTGTTGGGCGATATCGAGCGGCAATTGGAACATCATGTGACGGGGCGCTACTCGGCCTCGTATCGGCATGCGGCGGGGTGAGGCGATGAGCGTGAAAGAGATTTTCGAAAGCATGGACTACGGCCCCGCCCCCGAGGATGCCTCGGAGGCCTTTGCGTGGCTGGTGGACCAGGGGTCGAGCTTTGGCCATTTCATCGACGGCGCCTTCACCGAAGGGCGCGATGATTTCAAAGCAATGAACCCGGCCAATGGCGAGATCCTGGCCGAGTTGACGCAAGCCAATGCCGAAGAGGTAGACGCCACCATTGAGGCCGCGCGCAGGGCGCAAACGCGGTGGGCGCGCATGGGCGGCGCGGCGCGGGCGCGGCATCTTTATGCGCTGGCGCGGGGGCTGCAAAAACACGCGCGGCTGTTCGCGGTGCTTGAAACGCTCGACAACGGCAAACCCATCCGCGAGAGCCGGGACATCGATATTCCGCTGGTTCAGAGACACTTTTACTATCACGCGGGCATGGCGCAGCTGATGGCCGAGGAACTGCCGGATCGCGCGCCGCTCGGGGTGTGTGGACAGGTGATCCCGTGGAACTTCCCGCTGCTGATGCTGGCGTGGAAGGTCGCGCCGGCGCTGGCGATGGGCAACACGGTTGTTTTGAAACCGGCAGAGCAAACCACGCTGACCGCGCTGTTGTTTGCCGATCTGTGCCGCCGGGTGGGCCTGCCCAAGGGTGTCGTGAATATCGTGACGGGCGATGGCGCCGTGGGCGAGATGATCGTCGCGCATGAGGGCATCGACAAGGTGGCCTTTACCGGCAGCACCGAGGTTGGCCGGATCATTCGCCGCGCGACGGCGGGGCAAGGCAAGGCGCTGAGCCTCGAGTTGGGCGGGAAGAGCCCGTATATCGTGTTCGAGGATGCCGATCTGGATTCGGCTGTCGAAGGGCTGGTCGATGCGATCTGGTTCAATCAGGGGCAGGTGTGCTGTGCCGGGTCGCGGCTGTTGGTGCAGGAAGGGATCGCCGAGGCTTTTCATACCAAGCTGAAGGCGCGGATGGCGCAGTTGCGGATCGGCTCACCGCTGGACAAGTGCATCGACGTGGGGGCGATGATCGACGCGGCGCAGCTTGAGCACGTGCGCGGCATGGTCGATGGCTGTGACGCGGGCGAAGTTTTCCGGGTCAATGCACAGATGCCGGCGGAGGGGTCGTTTTATCCACCGACGCTGATCACCGGGTTGGCGCCGTCGCATGAGTTGATGCAGGAGGAAATCTTTGGTCCGGTGCTAGTGTCGACCACGTTCCGCACGCCGGGCGAGGCGGTGCAACTGGCCAACAACACGCGCTATGGGCTGGCGGCGAGTGTCTGGACCGAGAACATCAGCCGCGCGCTGGATGTCGCGCCGAAGCTGGCGGCGGGGGTCGTCTGGATCAACGGCACGAACATGTTTGACGCGGCGGCCGGTTTCGGTGGCGTGCGCGAAAGCGGCTTTGGGCGCGAGGGCGGTTGGGAAGGGCTGCGGGCCTATACCAAGCCCGATGGGCGGGTTCGAAAACTTGAGAGAATCGAGCCTAATACAGGCGAAGAAGGCCCCGAGGATGGTCTGGACCGCACCGCGAAGCTTTATATCGGGGGCAAGCAGGCGCGGCCCGACGGCGGCTATACCCGTGGCGTGTTTAACCCGCGGGGCAAGCGGCTGGGCGAGGTGCCGATTGCCAATCGCAAGGATATTCGCAACGCGGTCGAAGCGGCGCGTGGCGCTGCGGGTTGGTCCGGAACCACGGGCCACCTGCGGGCGCAGATCCTTTACTATATCGCCGAGAACCTTGAGGCGCGGGCCGATGAGTTCGCCGCGCGGATCGACGCGATGAAAGGCGGGCGGCAGGGCAAGAAAGAAGTCGCGGCCAGCGTGAGCCGCCTGTTCACCTGTGCCGCGTGGGCCGACAAGTTTGACGGGCAGGCGCATGGCGTGCCGATCCGGGGTGTGGCGCTGGCCATGAAGGAGCCGGTGGGCGTGATCGGGGCCTTCTGCCCGGACGAGTCGCCGCTGTTGGGGCTGGCCACGGTGATGGGCGCGGCGATGGCGATGGGGAACCGGGCGGTTCTGATCGCGTCAGAGCCTTATCCGCTGTCGGCCACCGACCTTTATCAGGTTTTGGACACCTCCGATGTGCCCGGCGGGGTGGTGAATCTCCTGACCGGCGCGCACGAAGAACTTGCGCCGCATCTGGCGGGGCATATGGATGTGGATGCGGTTTGGTCGTTCTCGTCCTCGGACATATCTAAGGTGATCGAAGCGGAAAGCGCGACCAACCTGAAACGGACGTGGGTCAACAACGGCCATGCCCGCGATTGGGACGCGTCCAACATGCGCGACTTCCTTGAAGCCGCGACCGAGGTCAAGAATATCTGGGTGCCTTACGGCGATTGAAGACCGGGGCGAGGCGGGGGATTGCCCCCGCCCTCCGTCTGTGTACTTCAACCCGGCGTCGCGCAGGCGACGGCGACGCGTGCGCTCTTAGTTCGAAAGGCCCTGCGGGCGACCCACCACGACGAAGGTGAGCTTGTCCGGATCCATCCGTTCGCGTGCGACGCGGTTCACATCGTCCAGCGTGACGGCTTCGATCTTGTCGTTGCGGGTGTTGATGTAATCCACCGGCATATCCATCATCTGCATGTTGGCCATGATCCGTGCAATCGGGCCGTTGCCATCAAAGCGTAGCGGGTATTCACCGGTGAGGTAGGTCTTGGCGTCCTGCAATTCCTCGGGCGTGACGCCGGTTTCGTGCATCTTGGTCCATTCGTCCTTGATGACCGACATCGCCTCGGCGACGCGATCATTGGCAGAGGCGACAGAGCCGACCCAAGCCTGAGAAAGCGCCCGGTCGGCAAGGTAGGAATAAACGCCATAGGTCAGACCGCGCTTTTCACGCACCTCTTGCATCAGGCGTGATTCGAAACCGCCGCCGCCAAGCGTGACGTTGAGCAGGTAAGCCGCAAAGAAATCAGGGTCTTCCAAGGCAAGCCCGGGCTGACCAAAACGGACAACCGATTGCGGAGTGTCGAAATCGGTGACGTGGGTGCCGCCATCAAAGCGCGGTGTCACCTTGTCGGGCATGGGCGCGCCTTTGGCGGGCAGGTCGGCAAACAGAGTGTCGACGATGCGGCCCAACTCATCGGGGGTGATGTCGCCCACGGCGGAAACATAGAGCCTGTCACGGGCCATTGCGGCCTTGTGCGCGGCGACAAGATCATCGCGCGTCAAGGCGGTGACACTTTCGATCGTGCCGGATTCGTCGCTGCCATAGGGGTGATCGCCATAGAGCATTTCGGCCATGGCACGCCCGGCCATGGCGTTAGGATCATTCACGTCAGAGCGAATGTTCGACAGCACCTGACCACGCACCCGTTCGATAGCATTATCGTTGAAGGCGGGGGCGACGATGCTGTCGCGCAGAAGGGCGATGGCCTGATCGCGGTTCTCGGTCAGGAACTTGGCCGAGATAGAAATCGCATCGTCGGACGAGCTATAGCGGAACGACGCGGCAAGGCTTTCGGTCGCGCGGGTAAAGTCGCGCGCGTCCATGTCGCCAGTGCCCTCTTCGAGCAGGCCGGTCATCAGATTGATCGCGCCGCGCTTGCCCGGCGCATCGAGGGACGCGCCGCCCTTGAAGCGGATTTCCAGCGCGGTGAAGGGAATCGAGTGTTCCTCGACCAGCCAGACGTTGATGCCTCCGGGCGAGGTGATTTCCTGCACATCGACCTTGGCCGCGGCAGGCAGGGCAAAGCCCAGCGCCACGACACCGGCGGTGAGGACGCGGGTGAAAGCGGTCATTTTCATTGCGTCACCTTCTGGCTGGCGGGCTGGCTGGCGGGCGTCACTTCTGGCGCGTCTGAGGTTTCGTGCGTCGGGGCCTTTTCATCGATCATGAGATAGCCGGTCACAGCGCGATCGCGGTTCAGCACATCGCGCGCGGCGGCCATGATCTCGTCCTCGGTCACGGATTGCAGCACCTCGGGCCAGGATTGCACGTCTTCAATGGTGAGGCCCTGTGCGAGTGCCGAACCATAACGCTCGGCCAGATCGCCCACGTCATCGCGGGCATAGATTTCAGCCGCTTTAAGTTGTGTCTTGATGCGGGCCAGTTCCTCGCTGTCGATGCCGTCTTTCATGAACTGGGCGACGGTGGCATCCATCGCCTCTTCCGCGTCGGAGAGGCTGACCCCTTCGGAGGGGACGATGATCAGCGAGAAGGTCGTCTCGTCAAGGTTCTGCCCGTCGTAGAAGGCCGAGGTATAGACGGCGGTCTGGCTGTCATATTGCAGCTTCTGGTTCAGATAGGCGGTGGGGCTGCCACCCAGAAGGCTGGCCAGAAGGGTCAGCGCGGCTGCGTCCTTCTGATCGCCGGGGTTCCGCTCGGGCGCCATGTAGGAGCGGCTGACATAGGGCTGCGTCACGCGCGGATCGCGAAAGATCATGCGCCGTTCGGCCATCTGGCGCGGCTCACTCGGGCGGGCGCGCGGCTTGAGATCGGGGTTGGCGGGGAGTTTGCCGTAAATCTCTTTGGCCAATTCATGCACCGCGTCGGGCTGCACGTCACCGGCCACGACAAGGATCGCATTGTTGGGCGCATAGAACTGCTTGTAGAAATCCAGCGCGGCCTTGCGATCAAGATGCTCCATCTCGTGACGCCAGCCGATGATGGGGATGCCGTAGCGGTGGTTGAGGTATTGCGCAGCGCGCTTTTGTTCGCGGAACAGCGCGGCGGGCGAGTTCTCGACCCGCACGTTACGCTCTTCGATGATCACGTCACGTTCGGTCGCGATATCCTCGGGGGTGAGTTTCAGGTTCACCATCCGGTCGGCTTCCATCTGCATCATCAGCGGCAGGCGGTCGGCGGCGACGCGCTGGAAATAGGCGGTGTAATCGAAGCTGGTAAAGGCGTTGTCGCTGCCGCCGTTCTGCGCCACGACCTTTGACAGGTGCCCGGCCTCCATATTCTCGGTGGCCTTGAACATCAGGTGTTCGAGGAAATGCGCGACACCGGAGACACCGGGCGTCTCATCCGCCGATCCGGCGCGATACCAGACCATGTGCACGACGACGGGCGCGCGGTGATCTTCGATCACGACGACCTGCATCCCGTTATCAAGCGCGAAGCTGCTGACCTTGTCATCCGCCGAAGCGGGGCCGGTGAAAGGCAGGGAAAGGGCAAAGGCCGCGACGGCCGCACCGATGAGTTTTCTCATGAAGTCCTCTCGCTTGCGTGGGCTCGGGTTTGAAACCAGGCGTGATTGCCTTGAAGATGCGCGGTTGCGCTTCGCACCGCAAGGCGATGCGACCATAAGTGACAGACATGTGAGCCAAGATGAGGCGGATTACAGGGATTTAACTTGACCCGGCCCTGTTCGCGCCCCGTCCGGTCGGTTCGCCGGATCAGTTCAGCGGCGGCGCGGTCGGGGTCGGAACACCGGCGCGGCGATAGCGGTTCATCTCGCGCTGGGCGTTCAGGGTCTCGTTCTTGTAGATCTTGTTGTAGAGATCCGTGCGCTTGAGCCTGAACTTGGTGAAGACAGACTTGCGGCGGCGGTAATCCTCGTCCTGCTGGGCCAGCTCGGTGCGCACGTTGGGGTCGACACCGTTGCGCCCGGCATAGGCCACAAGCGCGCTTTCGCCGCGCGGAACGCCCGCAGGGTTAAGCCGCGCGGGATTGCCGCCCAGCGCCGCAACGCCATCGCCCAGCGGGTTCTGATCGGTGCGGTTGGCGCCGCCCGGGTTGGGCGCCGGAAGGGTCGTGTATTGATCGGGCTGCTGCAACGGCTTGCCGGGGATGATGCCGAATTCGTCCGGCCCCGACTGGTCCGATTGCACCACGCGCAGGGTGATGTCACGCTCGCGCCCGGCGCAGGCCGACAGGGTCAGCGCCGCCGCGATCAGGATGATCCCCCGGTTCAAACCCTTTGTAAGCATCATGCACTCCCACGTGTTGCAGGGGTTTTAGCCCATTGTGCGCGCCCCGTCACGAGGCGTTTTTCTTTTCCGCCGCCGTATCGGACGACACCGGTTTCGTTTGGCCGTTCTTGCCGTGGCTTCCATCGGTTCCACCGGAAAACAGCACAAGCCCCGCCGCCCCGGCGAACACCGCTATATCCGCGATATTGAAGGCGTAAGGATTGTTCAAGCCACAGCAGCTCATGTTGAGGAAATCCGCGACCGCGCCATAGAGCAGCCGATCGACGATATTGCCCAGCGCGCCGCCGACCAGAAGCCCGGCCGCGATCTGTCCGGCAAGGCCGCTTTCCTCGTGATGGGTCCACCACAGCACCGCGCCGGAAATCACCAGCGCCACCGCGATCAGGACCCAGCGGGTCAACTCGCTGTTTTCGGCAAACAGGCCGAAATTGATGCCGTAGTTCCATGCCATGCGCAGGTTGAGAAGGGGCGGAAGCACGTCGATCCGCCCCAGTTCGCGCAGGTTCAGGGTGTGAACCACAAGGTATTTGCTGGCCTGATCGGCCAGAAAGGTCCAGAATCCGACCCAGAAAACGGTGCGCATTATGCTCTCCTGCCTCGGCGCGGGGCTTATTAATGCCTCTTTTGCGCCTGCCTCGTGTCCTTAGTGCCGGAAATGGCGCATCCCGGTCAAGACCATTGCCAGCCCTGCCTCGTCTGCCGCCGCGATAACTTCGTCGTCGCGCATCGAGCCGCCAGGCTGAATCACCGCCGTTGCGCCCGCTGCTGCGGCCTCCATCAAACCATCGGCAAACGGGAAAAATGCGTCGGACGCCACGACCGAACCTTTGGCAAGGCTTTCGGGCAGGTCCATCGCGTCGGCCATGCGCTGTGCCTTGATCGCGGCGATGTTGGCGCTGTCGAGGCGGCTCATCTGGCCCGCGCCAACACCGACGGTGGCGCTGTCCTTCACATAGACAATCGCGTTGGATTTCACGTGCTTGGCCACTTTCCACGCGAACAGCAGGTCTTCCATCTCTTGATCCGTGGGGGCGCGTTTCGTCACCACCTTGAGGTCTTCCATGCTGATGTGGCCATTGTCCTTGTCCTGCACGAGGAAGCCGCCCGACACCTGTCGGAAGGTCAGGCCCGCATCGGTGGGATTGGCCATGCCCGGCGTGGTCAGCAGGCGCAGGTTCTTCTTCGCGGCGAAGAATTTCATCGCGTCCTGATTGATGCCGGGGGCGATGACGACCTCGGTAAAGATCTTGGTGATTTCTTCTGCGGTTTCCGCGTCGATGATGCCGTTCAGCGCGACGATGCCACCAAAGGCGCTGGTGCGGTCGCAATCGAAGGCGCGCTGATACGCCTCTTTCAACGTCGCGCCACGGGCCACGCCGCTGGGGTTGGCGTGCTTGATGATGGCGCAGGCCGGACCATCAGCGGGCAGGAATTCCGACACCAGTTCGAAGGCGGCGTCGGTGTCGTTGATGTTGTTGTAAGACAGCTCTTTGCCCTGATGCAGGGTCGCATTGGCGACGCCGGGGCGGTCGGTGCCATCGGTGTAGAAACTGGCCGTCTGGTGCGGGTTTTCGCCATAACGCAGGGTTTGGCGCAGGGTGCCGGCAAAGACGCGGCGGCGCGGCGTCGCCTCTTCGATGGCGCTGGCCATCCACGTGGACACGGCCGCGTCATAAGCGCCGGTGCGGGCATAGGCCACCTGGGCCAGCCGCTTGCGGAAGGCGAGCGTGGTCTGACCGTCGTTGGCATCAAGCTCACCCAGAAGGGCGGTGTAATCCTCGACATCGGTGACGACCGAGACGAACTTGTGGTTCTTGGCCGCCGCACGGATCATCGCCGGGCCGCCGATGTCGATATTCTCGATGCAGGTGTCATAATCCGCGCCCTTGGCGACGGTTTCCTCGAACGGGTAGAGGTTGACCACCAGCAGGTCGATCGGCGGGATGCCATGGGCGGTCATCGCGCCGAGGTGCTCATCATTGTCGCGCAGGGCCAGAAGACCGCCGTGCACCTTGGGGTGCAGGGTCTTGACCCGGCCGTCCATCATCTCGGGGAAATCGGTGACTTCGGACACGTCGCGCACCGGCACGCCCGCATCGCGCAGGGCCTTGGCGCTGCCCCCGGTCGAGAGCAGTTCGACATCGCGCGCAACCAGCGCCTTGGCAAGATCGACAAGCCCGGTCTTGTCGGACACGGACAAAAGGGCGCGGCGCAGGGGGGCGAGTTGCGGGGCGAGATCGGTCATGAGAACCTCCGATAGGGTCAGGGAGCAGCTTCTGCGGCGCGGCATACGCCATCATGACGGAATATTGAACCGTTTATATGAAGAGATGCGACGATAAGGGTGACGAAAGGCACCGAGGCGCGGTTGCGCCATGCCCGACCTAGGGAAGGCGCATTGAAACAAGCGCCGGGTGGTCGCAGAGTAACAGATGCCACATGCGCAGCGGCCGATGAAGAAATGCCCACCCTGGGGGGAGGTCGGGCATGGCGCAACCGCGCCGGGGCACGCGCTGTGCCATCATGTGCCCCTCGCACGGGCGACCCACCCGGGCGCCACCCTCACCAATCCTGCTTACCCCTCGACCATCGGCAGCGCATCGCGTTGCAGATCGCGGATCGCGTCGGGGGTTTCGTTCGCCTTGGCCAGCGACCAGCGCACGCGCGTATTCGGGGCCACGGCGCGTCCCGACAGCACCACCTGTTTCGAGGCGCGCGGTTTCAGCCGACCGTTTTCAAGGTAAACCGACGGTTCGACCGTCATCGTCACGCCGCTGTCCGAGCGTAGCAACCACAACTCGCCGCTTTTCAGCGCAAGCGACACCGACGCACCACCAAGGTCGATCTCGGCATCCACTTCGGGGTGCAGGTGAAACCGGATCTGGAACAGAATGCCGGGCGTCAGTTGCTCTTCCATCACCGCGTTGAATTTCTTTTCATCCGCCGGATCGACACAAACCAGCAGGTCTTCGCCCACCATGCCGCGCCCGTCGTTCGTCAACTCTAGAATGCGCGCATGGGTCAACCCGTGCGAGGCGATCCAGCCATCATGCCCGCCTTCGAACCGAACGCCATCGGCGACATGGGTGATCTCGATCGGCACGCGCGTCGGTGCCTCGGTCAGAAGTTCGGGGCCGCGCTTGTCCGGCCCGCTCAGGCTGGCGCTGGAATAGCCTTCGATGCAGAGCGTGGAATGCGACGGCGTGGCCCGGCCCGCACGGCGCCAATCCGGCCCGAAACTGGCCCCGGAACCGCAGTTGACGATCAAGGGCCGCCGACCCGAAGTCAGCTCAAACGCCATGGTGGAGGCGTGGGCGTCGTGGCTGGCGCGGCCCTTGGGCGGCGCGGCGGCGTCGACGATCACACTGGTGCGCCCGGCAGACAGCCGCGCGAAGCCCATCGAAAGCCCATCGGGCGCGCGCCCTTTGACGCCGGATTGCGCCAGCGCGTTATCAAGCCGCCCTTCCAGCCCCTTGCCGCCGCCATGGAAGCGCGCCAGCGACCCATCGGCATGACGCAGGGTGCGCAGGGTGGGCGCGATCCGCTCGATTGCCTCAAACAGGGCCTGCGGGACGTTTCGCCCGGCCTCGTCCAGCGCCAGCCCGGCCCAAGTGAGCAGGGTGAACACCTCAAGCAGTTCTTCGGGGTTACGGGTGGGAATGCCGCCTTGTTCATCGACCTGCGTGCCGCATTCCTGGGCCAGCGCCTTGGCGGCGATATCGACGTATTTCTCCATCCCCTCAAGCGATAGCCCGGCATAGATCAACCCGGTCAGCGCCTCGAATCGGGGCAGGCCCGGCGTGGCGGCGCGCCAGCGGCGGCCAAGGAAATTGGTCTGCTGCGCGAGGGAGCGGTAAAAGGCATCCGAGGCGGGTTTGTCCCGGTTCTGAAGCAACAGGAAGGCGTGGTTGATCCAGCGGATCAGCCGCCGCCCGGTCAGTTCGGGGGTCCAGCCCGGCCCCTTGCCGGGGCCGAACCGCGCGATCCATTGCCATGTCCAGTCCTGCGCGCGGCGCCGCGCGTCGAAATCGCCCACGGCGGCAAGGTCATCCAGCCACGCGAAGCCGTGAATATCATCAAGAAGCGCCGGATCGTTGATGCCGAGATCCCAGATGCTGGCATTTGGATCTTCGACGAAATGCCCCGAAAACAGGAAATTCCCGGCGATCAGCTGCCGTCCGCGCGCGAATATCCCGATTGAGCGCGGTTCGGGCGCGGATTTGAAGGCGGTCGCGGTTTTGGACAACGCCGAGGCGCGCGCGTGAAACGCGTTCAGAACCCGCGTCAGCCATGCGGTGGGGTCACTTTGCGACATCTGCTCTGCCTCTCTGCGCGCCCTTTGCGGGCGTCGTTTGGCGCATCATAGCCGCAGAAGTGTAACAGGTCATCAGCCGATTCGCCCCGCGTGGTCTTTGCCGGGGGATTCCGCCGATCCGCGATCAATCCTTGCGCAGACAGGCGATATAGAAGCCATCCATGCCGCCCTGATCGGCCCAGTAGTCGGGCCGCAGGCGCAGGCCGCCTTCTTCGCTGATCCACGCCGGATCGACGCCGGGAATTTCCAGCGCCTGCGCATCGGTTTTCAGCGTTCTATGCCGTGTCAGAGCCTCTTCCACCTGCACTTCGCCTTCATCCGGCAGCAGGCTACAGGTGCAAAAAAGAAGCCGCCCGCCGGGTTTGAGAAGACCGACGGCGTGGTCGATCATCCTTGCCTGCAATTCGAACAGGCCAAGGAATTCGGAGCCGTCCTTGGCAAAGGGAAGGTCGGGATGGCGCCGGATCGTGCCGGTGGCCGAACAGGGCGCATCGAGCAGGATGGCATCGTATAGCCCATCGTGTTCCAGCGCGTCACCGGCGATGACCTGCGCCGAAAGGCCGGTGCGGGCGAGGTTTTCGCGCACCCGCGCCAGCCGTCCGTTGGAGATATCAAGCGCCGTCACCTCGGCCCCGGCGGCGGCGAGTTGCAGTGTCTTGCCACCGGGCGCGGCGCACATATCGAGCACTTTTTCGCCGGGCTGCACGTTTAAAATCCGCGCCGGCAGGGCCGCGGCGGCATCCTGCACCCACCAGTCCCCGGCCTCATATCCCGGCAGTTTCGAGACCTGAACATTGCCCGCAAGCCGGATCGAGCCGGTCGGCAGCAGCACGCCGCCAAGGGCCTTTTGCGCCTGTTTAGGGTCTGTTTTCGCGGTGATATCAAGCGGCGCGCCGGCGTAATGCGCGGCCTCCATCGCCATGACCGCTTCGCCACCCCAAGCCTGCACCAGCGGGTTGCGCAGCCATTTCGGCAGGCGGGGCATGCGCAGGTCGTTCCACTTTTCGGGCGCTTCGGCGGTCATCTTGCGCAGCACGGCGTTGACCAGCCCCTTGAGCCGGTTGTGCCGCTTGCTGCTGGCCACCAGATTGACCGCGTCGTTCACCACCCCATGCGCATCGCCCCCATGGGCCAGTTCGACCGTGGCCAGCCGCAGCACATTCATCACATGCGGCGCGGGGCGCTTGTTCAGATGACGTTGCAAAAGGCGATCGGCACGCTCCATCCCCCGCAGGGTTTCGACGGCCAGACGCTGTGCGCGGGCGCGGTCGGGCGGGGAAAGCGGCTCGTAAGCGGCGTTGAGTTCGCTCAGAAGCTTCTGTTCGCCCAGCACCTGATCGAGCAGGTAAATGGCGGTGGAACGCGCGGTGGGGGCGGGCTGCGGCATGGAAGCTCCTTGAGCGGGGATCAAGAGCGGCCTATATCAATGCTATGAGCGATAAGAAAGACCTTCCCCCCGCCGCCATCCGCGCCTTGGCCGAAGCCGAAGAGCGCCGCAAGAAGGCCGCCCTGGCCGAACCGCTGCCCAAGGAGTTGGGCGGGCGCGACGGGCCAGAGCCCGTACGCTATGGCGATTGGGAGAAGAAGGGCATCGCGATCGACTTCTGATCGCGCGGCCCCAGATCGCACGGCGTCAAAGCCCAAGCACATCCATCATGTCATATTGGCCGGGCTTCTTGTCCTGCCCCCAAAGCGCGGCTCTGAGCGCGCCGCGCGCGAAAATCGCGCGGTCGGTGGCGACGTGGCGCAGGATGATCCGCTCACCGGGGGCGGCGAACAGAACGTCATGCTCGCCCACGATGTCGCCGCCGCGAATGGCAGAAAAGCCGATATGGCCGCTTTCGCGCGCACCGGTGATTCCATCGCGGCCGCGGTCGGCCACATCGGCCAGCGCAACGCCGCGCCCTTCGGCGGCCGCCTCGCCCAGCATCAGGGCGGTGCCCGAAGGCGCATCGACCTTGTGCCGGTGATGGGCCTCGATCACCTCGATATCGAAATCCTCGTCCAGCGCCTGCGCCACTTTCTTGGTCAGCTGCACCAGAAGGTTCACCCCAAGGCTCATGTTGCCTGCGCGCACGATGACGGCATGGCGCGAAGCAGGCTCTAACCTTGCGATTTGCGCCTCGTCCATGCCGGTGGTGCCGATCACGTGGACGACGCGCGCCTGTGCGGCGATGGCGGCGAAGTCGAGCGTCGCCTCGGGCGCGGTGAAGTCGATCACGGCATGGGCGCGGGCGAACGCTTCGAGCGGGTCACTTTCCACGATGACGCCCAAAGCGGCACCACCCATCGCCTCGCCCAGATCACGACCGATCCAATCGTGGCCCTCACGTTCGATCGCGCCGACAAGGCGGGCCTTGTCGCTGTCCAACACCGTGCGGATCAGCATTTGGCCCATGCGCCCCGAGGCGCCGGTGATCACGATTCCGGGCAGGTCGGTCATCTGTCATATCCTTCGATTTGCTTGGGAACCGTCCTAGCGTAGCGCGCGCCGCTTGGCAAAGCCCGCCAGAGGCCTTATGTGCGCGGTATGGCAAAGAACAAGTTTCATGATGGGCCCGGCCCGACTCAGCGGCAGTTGCGCGTAGGCGAACTGATCCGCCGCACCCTGTCGCAGGTGCTGGCCCAGGGCGATGTGCACGATCCCGACCTCAATCGCATGTCGATCACGGTGGGCGAAGTGCGGGTTTCTCCCGATCTCAAGGTGGCGACCGCCTATGTGATGCCGCTGGGCGGCGGTCATGCAGAGGATGCTGTGACCCTGCTGGCCAAGCATAAGGGCGAGTTGCGCCGCGCCATCGGCAAGACCACGGCGCTGAAGTTCACGCCGGATTTGCGGTTTCGCGTCGACACCACCTTTGACCAGATCGACGAAACACGTCGGCTGTTCTCGGACGATACCGTGCGGCGGGATGTGGAAAGCTAAGCTCTTCCTCCGAGCGGCGCTTGGCCTGCTGGCGGTTGGGTTCCCCGCCTTGGCCAGTGCGGTAGAGTGCCGTGATATTTCACACGACGGCAACAGCTACACGATCTGTGAAGTGGATGCTGCGCGCGAAGAGTTGCGCCTGTTCCTGCGCGATGGTGATGGCGCGATCTATGGCAGCTTTCCGGCGGTCGAGCAGGGGATTGGCCAAAAGCTTTCCTTCGGGATGAACGCCGGGATGTA
The DNA here is from genome assembly GCA_030848925.1 of Rhodalgimonas zhirmunskyi. Lineage (GTDB taxonomy): Bacteria > Pseudomonadota > Alphaproteobacteria > Rhodobacterales > Rhodobacteraceae > Rhodalgimonas > Rhodalgimonas zhirmunskyi. Next base: position 512,437 of record JANFFA010000002.1, on the reverse strand, counting down.
TCACACCGATCGTTCGCCCGTGGGCCTTTACATTGAACACGGCCGCCAAGAGCGTGGGTTGATCACCTCTGAAGGGCCCGGCAACTTTGGCCTGCTGCCCAATGGGGTTTTCTGTATCAGCGAGGGCAAGGCGCGGGTGATCGAAACGCTGCGCTTTGCGCGACAGGAACCGACCTGCCGGTCTGCCACGCAATCGGGGCCGATGCTGGTGATTGACGGGGCGCTGCATCCGCGGTTCCTGCCTGACAGCACCTCGCGCTATGTTCGCAACGGCGTGGGCAGCAGTGCGGATGGCACGCGCGTGGTGTTCGCGATCTCCAACAATGCCGTCACCTTTCATCAGTTCGGCACGTTGTTCCGCGACGTGTTGAAGACGCCCAATGCGCTCTATTTCGATGGCAGTATCTCGCGGCTTTATGCGCCTGCGCTGAGGCGGCACGATGCGGGGTTTCCGATGGGGCCGATCGTGGGCGTGATTGCGCCGGATTAGAGCCTGAACTTGACGCGCGCGCGCCGCTGGCGTAGGCCGCGCGACCGAACAGAAAAGAGGGCATCATGGGACGCAAACGCAAGGGCCGCGATATTTCCGGCTGGCTCATCGTGGATAAACCTGCGGGGATGACCTCAACCGCGGTGGTCAACAAGGTGCGCTGGGCGCTTGAGGCCAAGAAAGCGGGCCATGCCGGTACGCTCGACCCCGAGGCGACCGGCCTGCTGGCGATCGCGCTGGGCGAGGCGACGAAAACCGTGCCCTTCATCACCGACGCGATGAAAGCCTATGAATTTAGCGTGCGGTTCGGGCAGGCGACCAACACCGACGATGCCGAAGGCGAGGTGACATCCGAGAGTGACGCGCGCCCCTCTGACGATGAGATCAAGCAGGAGCTGTCCAAGTTCGTGGGCGAGATCATGCAAGTGCCGCCCAAGTTCTCGGCGGTCAAGATCGACGGGCAGCGCGCCTATAAACGCGCCCGCGCCGGTGAGGAGTTCGAAGTTGCCGCGCGCCCGCTTTGGGTGGAAGAGATCCTGCTCACCGACCGGCCCGACGCCGATCATGCGACCATCGAGATGACCTGTGGCAAGGGCGGCTACGTGCGCGCCATCGCCCGCGATCTGGGCGAGGCGCTGGGTTGTTACGGGCATGTCGTCTGGCTGCGTCGGCTGTGGTCGGGGCCGTTCGACCTTGAGAATGCCGTGACGTTCGATGAGATCGAAGCGCTGGCCCGCACCCCGGCGCTTGAGGAAAAGCTGCTTCCGCTGGAACTGGGCTTGCACGACCTGGCCGAGGTCAAGGCGACGGATATGGGCGCGGCGCGTCTGCGCAATGGCAACCCCGGGCAGGTGATCGCACGCGACGTGGAGTTCGGCGAAGAATGCTGGGCCTCGCACGAGGGGCGCGCGGTCGCGGTGGGCCGATATCAAGGCGGTGAATTGCACCCATCGCGGGTTTTCGTCAGCGCCGAGGTTTGAAACCGGGCCATCGGTAAAATGGTGACTGGGGCGGGCATCACGCATCAAAGCGACCTGCGTGTTCAACCCAAGGACCCGCCCGGCCCATCGACTTAGTCCGGTGTCGTCAGCCTATCGTTCAGTCGAGTGTTCGGTATTGCCCCGCAGGATCAGATGAAAACGAAGCTGTCAGACGCCTCCATCTGCGCAAGATACGCGCTGACAGTTGGAGACGCCGCTTCTGATTTCTCTCGCACAGGTTTTCGGGGTGCATCCCGAGACTCCGTCGCGGTGTCGCTCGGTTTGGCCGGATGGTTTAGGGCCTTGGCCCGCTTTGTCACAGCAAAGCGCATTTCCTTAATCATCTCATCCGGACCCAGATCATACATCGTGTTATTACCTTCCATCGCTGCACGTATAGCGGGAGTTTAGCACCCTTACAGAGATTGTTAACATGATCCAGGTCAATAATTTTTTGTTTACTATCATTGGCTTAATCTGTTTTTCGTTTCCTTTCATGGCTTTGACAATTTTGCCCATTGTGCGGATTAAATTGTTATTACTCGCTTCACATTCTCTGGTGCATCCGGGGGCGTCACACGGACAAAAATACCCGCGTGACGCGCGCGGGAACGTCCGTCGCAGCCGGTGCGAATCACATAGAAATGGACTGAGATCGGGCTAAGGCCCGGTGCCGGGGGGGACCGTGTTTAGATGACAAAATCCGTTTCGGTCAGCTCCGCAAGATCGACCCCCTCGATCAAGATGGACCGCTCAAGCCCCGCTTCGATCAAGACGCCATCCGCCACTTGGGTCGCGGCCTCAAGCACATCAGAGGTTTGCTCAAACCCACCAAGCCGCGACAGGTCAATCGACGCGCTCTCTCCTTCGGCTTTGAACCCGATTATTCGAACCATATCCTGACCCGTGGCAAACATCTGGGCTTCGACGATCCAACTTGCGGCACCTGTTGTGTCTTCGAACAGATCGTCAAGGAACGCGCCCGCCCCCTGCCCCGGTTCATAGATTTGCAGCGGCAGAGTGCCATCCTCCATCATTGACCCGGCACCTTCCTGATGCGTCAATGTGGTGCTGTCGTGAAATACGAAATCCTGTTCATGGCTGGTGAACTCCAACACCATGCCCACGCCATCCGGGGCCGGCACCCAGTTCATCGCCGTTCCGTGCCAATCCAGTTCTTCGCCCTCTGACACGGGCGCACCCGCTTCGCCCCGGTCAGAGACAGGCTGGTTGCCATCGCCAAGCGTATAGAGCATGTCGACCGGGGCCGGTGGAGTGGTGTCCTCGAACAGCTCGACCCTGCCACTTTCAGGCAGAAGGTCGGCTGGCAAGCTTAGCTCAACCGCGGTGCTTCCCGGGGCCTGCTCACGGGTCACGCTGACAGTGAGTGTTTCTCCAGTCAGGTCCATTGCAATCCCAGTGATGCCGTTAAGCGGCTTTTCCCAAGATCCCTCTTGCGTTTCGACGTGATGCAACGCGCCATCGGCGGTCAGGGAAAAGACGGAAAACCCGTCATCCAACCCAGCCGCCGCGATCAGGCCGTGGTTTTCGACCGGCATGTAATCAATCGCCGAGACACCGGAAAAGCGGGTTTGCAAGGTGTCGATCACCTGATCGGTCATCGTGTCTGGTTGCCCATCTTGAACCGTATAGACAGACAGGCTGCTGATGTCGGGATCTGCAAGCAAGATGTATTGCGTGCCCGCGACGTTGATCAGGTGTTGAGAGGCGCTTTCTTGACCCGATTCTAGACCCGTTTCTTTTCCCGTGCCCTCAGGGATCAGGTCACCAAGCGCAGTATAGCCATAGATTGGATCGGCCTTTGGGTCCGCGCCGGGCATTCCGACCTCGGGCGCCGCAAGCGCGAACTGGTAGGAGGAGACGGTGAAATCCCCGTTCGCCAATACCCCGGTCAAGGCGCCCGGATTGCCGCCTGACCCCGTGAGATACCCCGTGAGATCCGCCGCCGAAAGCTGTGCCGTGATTGTAAAATCGGATGTATCGCCCTGCAGGTCGGAGAGACCCGAAGCAGTCATGTTGATTTGAGCAGAATAAAACACGGCACCAGGCCCTCAACTTCCTAAACTCTTACCGCGGTAGCTTCGCGTAAAAGCGTTACCTAATACCTTAGAAAGGCCCTTCGCGCCGCCAAACGCCACAAGGTTTTGCGCGCATTTTTCACTGATTTGGAACGGCCTTCTCCGAGGCCGATGACATGCACCTCGCGCCGGTCTATCAATGAAGGCAAATCCGGAGAGGGGAAGACGATGACACTGACACTCGATCTCAATTCCGACATGGGCGAAGGTTTCGGCCCGTGGAAGATGGGCGACGACGCGGCGCTTCTTGATGTGATCACCTCAGCCAATATCGCTTGTGGCTTTCATGCGGGGGATCCCGACGTGATGGCGCGCACCATGCGGATGGCGATTGAAAAGGGCGTGGGCATCGGCGCGCATCCCGGCTTTGACGACCTGCGCGGATTCGGGCGGCGGCGGCTTTCGCGCACGCCCGAGGAACTGCGCAACCTTGTCGCCTATCAACTTGGCGCGGCCGAGGCGATGGCGCGGGCGGTGGGCGGCAAGGTGCGGCACCTGAAGCTGCACGGCGCGCTGTCGAACATGGCCTCGGAAGATGAAGAGATGGCGCGCGTGTGCTACGACGCCGCGCTCAGCGTCAATCCCGATCTGGTGATCATGGTGCTGGCCGGCACCGCGCAACAACGCGCGATGCAGGCCTTGGGCGGGACATGGGCCGGAGAGATTTTCGCCGACCGCGCCTATAACGATGATGCCACGCTTGTCGATCGCTCCCTGCCCGGCGCGGTGCTGCACGAGGCCGATGTGGCGGCGCCGCGAATCCTGTCGATGCTGCGCGAAGGGGCAATCATTGCCGAATCCGGCGCGCGGATCGAAGCGAAGATCGACACCTGTTGCCTGCATTCCGACACGCCCGAAGCGGTCGAGATGGCCCGCGCCCTGCGCAGCCTGCTTGAGGGTGAGGGTGTTGCACTAAAGCGGCTCTAACATGGCCGAAATCAACGAATTCAAAGGGAGAGGACGATGACAGCACTGGATGGAAAACGCGCGTGGATCACGGGCGGGGGCACCGGCATCGGCGCGGCAAGCGCCATGGCCCTGGCCAATGCAGGGGCCGAGGTTTTCGTGACCGGGCGGCGCGAGGAACCGCTGCGCGAGGTTTGCGATAAAATCGCGGCGGTCGGCGGTATCGCCTATCCCGTGGCCGCCGACATGGCCGACAGCGCCGCCGTCGAAGCGGCGCGCAAAGAGATCGGGCAAGTCGATATCCTGCTCGCCTCGGCCGGATTGAACGTGCCGACCCGCGCGCTTTCGCAGCTGACCCCGAAGGATTGGGATCACGTCACGGCGGTGAACCTCAACGGGCTGTTCTATGCCTCGCACGCCGTGTTGCCGGGGATGCGCGAACGTGGCGACGGGCTTATCATGCTGGTCAGCAGTTGGGCCGGGCGCTATGCCTCGCGCCTGACGGGGGCCGCTTACAACGCGACGAAGCGGGCGGTGATCGCGCTGTCGGAATCGATCAACGAAGAAGAGGGGCCGCATGGCATCCGCTCGACCGTGATCATGCCCGGCGAAGTGGCGACGCCGATCATGAAATCCCGGCCCAAGCCGCCCTCGCAGGCCGAGATGGACCGGATGCTACAGCCCGAAGATCTGGCCGCGACGGTGGAGTTCGTGGCCCGGATGCCGCCGCATGTCTGCCTGAACGAAATCCTGATCTCGCCCACGCGCAACCGCTTCTATCAGGGCTTCGAAGAGCTTTAGGCCGCCGCCTCGCTCAAGCTATCGAGCCAGTGGTTGAGCGCGCCCGCCTCGGCGGGAAGTGGCGCGCTCAGCCCATCGGTGAAGGCGTCATAGGCGGCAAGGTTGGCCGCGTTCGCCCCAACAATCACGGGAATACTTTCGCCCAGCGCGGTTGCGATGACTTCGCGAAAGCCGCGACCCTCACCCTCGTGCTTGCCGAACTTGTTGACGATCAGCAGGTCGGCGCCCTGTGCCAGCCGCGCGGCGACCTCGGCCACCACCCCTTCGAGGGCAGCGGTATCAAGCGTGCATCCGCGCGCGCCCGGTCCAAGATCCTGACTGATCCGCATCACCGGCCCGTCGGGCAAAAGCGCGAGGTCCATATCGCATTTCTCGCCATCGGCGCGCGGCACGTCGATCTGCACCGCGCCCACAACGCGCAGACCCCGCGCCGCCGCCTGCGCGGCCAGCTGTTCAAGCAGGCGGTTCACCTCGCCCCGCGCGGGCGCCAGTACATGGGCCAGTTGCATCGTGTTTCCCCGGTTTTCAATTCCGGTGACTATCTCGCACCCACGCGGGTGTCACAAGGGCGGGATTGTCGCGGCTCTTTCGCGGCAAAACAGGCTCTATTCCTGCGCAATAGCGTCCAACACTGCGGCGACAAGCCTTTGGGGTCGATAGTTGAGGTGCGAGGGGGTCAGCCCCATCCGCACCACCACGACCCGCGCCGAAGGGATAACGGCCACGGTTTGCCCGTCATGGCCGCGCAGCCAATAGGCATCTCCGGGAATGCCGAACTCGGCATCCTTGTCGGCCAGATCATCACCCACCGGTCCCGCCATCCAGACCTGTCCCTTGCCATAGGCCGGGTTCGCCTGTGACGGCGTGATCATCATCTGCACCCAACCTTCGGGCAAAATACGCGCACCATTCCAGACGCCCCCCCGCATCAGGAACAGGCCAAAGCGCGCCCAATCCCGCGGGCTGGCATAGAGATAGGAACTTCCCACGAAGGTGCCCGCCGCATCGGTTTCAAACACGGCGGTTTTCATGCCGAGGGGATCGAACAGCGCCGTGCGCGGCCAGTTGTGCGCGCCGCCGTGCGCCTCGGGCTGGCCCAGCGCGTTCTGCCAGATGCGCGACAGGATCACCGTCGTGCCCGAGGAATAGGAAAACATCGTTCCCGGGTCATGCTCCAACTCTTGCGAGGCGGCAAATCCCGCCATGTCGGGCGAGAGGTAGAGCATCCGGGTCACATCCGAGACATCGCCGTAATTCTCGTTAAAGGTAAGGCCGCTCGACATCGACAAAAGCTGTGCCAACGTGATCTTGGCCCGGTCGTCCGCCTCCCACATCGGCAAAAGGCCGGTCTGATCGAGCGAAAGCTTGCCCTCGCCCACCACCGTCCCAACCAGCGCAGCGGTCACGGTTTTGGCCATCGACCAGCCAAGTTGCGGTGTCACAGGGTCGAATCCCTCGCCATACCGTTCGGCCACGATCTGGCCATCCCGGACCACGACAATACCGCGCATCCCCGGCCCGGCCAGCGTGTCATCGGCCAGCACCGCGGCCAGCGCTTCGTGACCGGCAAGGTCGACGCCTTCACCCTCGGGCCAGATCGCGCCGCCCGGCTCTGCGCCGGGGGCGGGCAAGGCGCTTTGTCCTTGGGCGCGGGTCAGGTCGCCATCGGGCACAGCGACACAGCCAAGCCCGGGTCGGCTGGCCGACGTGACCGGCGCAATGAACCGCAGGAAGGCCGTCTGCACGAGGCGGTTCTCGGAATCATTGGACAGGCTGAACAGCCGCAGAATGGGGTTGCCCGGTGCCTGCACATCGCTTTGCAGCACCGCTTCGGGATCGCGCCCGGAAACATAGGTCGAGGAGCAGATGATCTTGGAGCTATACCCCGCCCCCACGCGCAAAAGCTCGGGCGGGCGCAAGAGCATGTAGAGATACCCCGCCACGATCGCCACGACCACGATTCCCAGAACGATCCCCACTCCGCGCTTTAACGCTCTCATGGCCTCTCCCCTCACTTGTCATGGTTATCCTGACGCCCTGCCAAACAAACGCAAGCCAAGAAACGGCGGGGTTACGCGAGGTTGGAAAGTGTGCGCACGGCGTTAACGCCGGCGTTTTAGGGCCTGTCAGAGTGATTTCCAGCAGGGTAACGGCAAACACCCGGGTCCGCAGGAAAAACCCAGGCTGATCGCTTCAGGAATCTCTGGATGGAAAGTGGTGCGCAGGGGTCCGAAATTCCGAAAAGATCAGCTATTTTGCTGCTTCTATTGTTATAGCTCGTCTTGCCTTGTCCGCGGCTATCTAAGTCTTGCGGAGGAATGAAAAGGTGGATGATTTCCAGACTTCTGAAGGGTGGACAGGCATGCGAGCTCGCAACAAGCTTTCGGCGCCATCGCTCGGCTTTCCGACCGGAGCGATCTTCGCGAAGGCCGAAAGGACTAAATCGACCTAAACTGTCACATTGCTGCTGATGTCAGACAGACGAAGCCTTGATGTGCCGACATCTCGAACAGGATCAGTTCGGGATTCCCATTGCGGCCACCGTCGTGGCGAGCTTCGTCTGATCCACAGCAATTAGACCGCGGCGAGGCCGGTCCAGATCGATGATCAGAAAAACCAGAATGACAATCAACACCATCATCGCATAGACAGGCACGCCAGGCCGGACGGCCGATATCCAAGAGGCATAACCCACCACGCCGCCCAGAAGAACGAAGGTTCCGAACAGCAGATACAGCACCAGTTCGGGCACATGACGGTTGATCGCCGCGTCTCGTTTTGCCAACGCATCGATCATATCGTTCAAACTTGCCACGACCCCCATGGCGACTGGATTGCGAGCTTCACGCGCCTCTTCCGCAATCAGCAACCACATGTCGTTGAATACGGTTTCAGCCTCGCCAATCAAGCGTACCCGTTCGTCTTCATCCGCGGCGGAAACCATCGAAGACCGGAGCCGGAGTGATCCGTATTCCCGCAGCAGTTGCTTGGCCTCGCCGCGCCGTGCCTCACTGACCAAGTCTGTCCGGAGCCATGCAGTCCCAATCGCATTTGCCTCACTAACCACTTCGGCAGACCTTAGATCATAGCGTCCAAGTGATAGTGAAAATGTGAAACCGAGCAACAGTGCGAGCAGACCAAGCAGCGAGCCTTGAACGGCGTTCGCTTGGCTCTTCGCGCTATCACTCTCTTTGTTCTGATGCTTTCGGCCGACTGTTCCACCTAGATAGATCGAAACCAGCATCAGCACGAAAAGCACAACTGCGATTGCATAGGATGGAACATCATACATAGGCTGGGCCTTCGAAATTGCATCTTCTTCGGGGACGCCCCGAGAGAGATGAGTATTGATAGGTGTTATCTGGGGCAAGGTCTCGTTCTTATCCCTGACAGACAGCGGCGGTCGCGATGGCCAGAAAATCAACGGCAAGGATTTGAGGCGCGGTTGATCGGTTCAGCCTTCCTATATTGCACCTTCGAGGTCCAATCGCTTCTAAGATGAAACAGTCGACCTGGATGGCGGAAGGTGGAAGTCCGCTCCAACGGAAACCAGAGCAAAGCGAATCTGAAGAAGCGGACAGCTAGGGAGCTTTGCACTCAGAGCCGCCCCGCTTTGCGTTTTACCCAAAAGGAACCCGGTAGGGGGCGTCAAGTTTTCAGCGCACAAGAACCCGCATCTGGCAAGCTAGGGACGCTGAACACTGCATTGTGCTGTATGGGGGAAGCCCACTACTCGCATAGCTTGTAGCGTAATTTGCAAAAATCAGACTCGTGATGCAGGAGCAGGTGGCTAGTCTTACATTTTGCTCTTTTGGAATAATCAGTGTTCTAGCGTCCTCGGGGATGCCAATTAGGGGCGCTAAATATAAGACGCATCCTTTTTTCCGTCTCGATCAACGCGAAAAAGACGGCACCAACGGCAACGATTAACAGACCGTCGCGCCAAGACACGGCTTGGGTTCCAAAGATCGTCTGGAGGGGGGGCAGATAGGTGATGGCGAATTGCGCCGCCGTAACCGATATCACGGATAGCCAGACGACCCGTGTGCCCGTGGCCGCCGCCCATGTCAGCGAGGTGCTGTAAATATTGCGGATGAAAAACAAATGGAAGATTTCCAACACGACCAGCGTATTCATCGCAATGGTCTGTGCCAATGCTTCGGAATATCCACGGTCGATGGCGTAAAAATACATGCCGAACACCGCCGTCAGAAAAAGCATCGACACAAACACGATATGCCAGATCAGCCCTCCCTTCAGCAATGGTTCATTCCTCGGCCGGGGTGGCCGGAGCATGGTGCCCGGCTCGGACGGCTCAAAGGCGAGAGCCAAGCCGAGCGTCACAGCGGTGATCAAATTTACCCACAGGATCTGCACCGCTGTAACCGGCAGAGCCATGCCGGCGAAAAGTGCAACTATGATGGTCATGGCCTCGCCCGCATTGGTGGGTAGGGTCCAACTGATTACCTTTTTGATGTTGTCATAGACAGTTCGTCCCTCATGCACGGCGGCGGCGATCGAAGCGAAGTTATCGTCGACCAACACGAATTCGGCGGCCTCTTTCGCGGCCTCGCTGCCCTTCTGCCCCATGGCGATGCCCGCATCCGCACGTTTCAATGCGGGCGCGTCGTTCACCCCGTCGCCGGTCATGGCAACGGTCAACCCCCGTGCCTGAAGCGCCGTGACAAGGCGCAGCTTGTGCGCGGGCGACGTACGGGCAAATATGTCGGTCTGAACTGCAGCCTCCGCCAAAACAGCGTCATCCATCGCCTCTAGATCAGCGCCGGTCAGGACACGGTCGTGGTTCTTTAACCCGATCATACCAGCGATGGCGCGGGCGGTTGCAGCGTGATCCCCTGTGATCATCTTCACCCGGATTCCGGCCTGATGACATTCTGCCACCGCTGCGATGGCCTCGGCGCGTGGTGGGTCGATCAGGCCGATCAGCCCAATAAACGTTATTTGCCCTTTTAGGTCGACGGTCGTCAGGTCCCTATGCCCCTCAGACATGTTGCGCACTGCCACCGCGATGACCCGATGGCCTTCACCTGCCAGATCCTCCACCTTATCGTTCCAATACACCACATCGAGCGGCTCTACCCCGCCATGCGCCGCGCGCTGGTTGCCACAGAGCGCAAGCACCGCCTCGGGGGCGCCCTTGACATGAATGCGGGACAACCCCGCGTCCTCGTGGTGCAGGGTCGCCATATAGCGGTGAACTGCGTCAAATGGGATCGCATCGATACGGGTCCATTGATGGAATGGCGCCTTTCCCGCGCGCGTAATCTTGCCGGCAAGCGCCATCAGCGCGCCCTCCATCGGATCCCCCTCGACGCGCCAGCCCGCCTCATGAGTTTCCAGCATTGCGTCATTACAGAGTCCGGCAGCGCGTGCAAACTCCAATAGCACGGCGTGCTCATCGGGATGTGCGTCGGCCTCGTTCCAGCGCACCGCGCCTTCGGGGGCATAACCATTGCCATCCACGGAATAGACGCGCCCTGCATCCGCCAGCGATGCCACCATCATCTCGTTGCGGGTCAGTGTCCCTGTCTTGTCCGAACAGATCACCGAGACTGAACCCAAGGTTTCGATCGCCGGCAGGCGGCGTACAATTACATTGCGTTGCGCCATCGCCCGCACGCCAACGGCCAGCGTGATCGTCAAGACCGCGGGTAATCCTTCGGGTATCGCGGCCACCGACAGGCCGACGACCGCAATAAAGAGGTCAGGGAAGGGCATATGTCCGACGAAATACCCATAGACCAGCAACGATGCCGCCACGATCAGGATGAACACTGTAAGCCAGCGGGCAAAGTGGTCGATCTGCGCCACCAGTGGCGTCGTGAGTGTTTCTACCTTCCCAAGCATCCCGCTGATTTGGCCGATTTGGGTTACAGCACCAGTCGCCACCACCAGACCGCGTCCTGCTCCCGCTGCCACGAGCGTCCCGGAGAACAGCATCGAGGTCCGATCGCCAAGAGCCGCGTTTTCCGCTACGGGGGCGACGTCCTTTTCCACCGGAACGGATTCGCCAGTCAGGATTGCCTCTTCGGCCCTCAACCCGCGCGACTGGATCAGCCGAAGATCAGCGGGCACCCGGTCTCCGGCCTCGATCAGAACGATATCCCCTGGCACCAGATCAGCGGCATCCACACTGACCCGCAGCCCGTCACGCAAGACTGCCGAGCGCGGCGCCAGCATCCCGCGGATAGCGTCCATTGCCTGCTCGGCACGGCCTTCCTGAATAAATCCGATCACCGCGTTCGCGATAACCACGGCAAGGATCACACCTGTATCCACCCAATGCTGTAATGCCGCTGTCACCACCGCAGAGGCGATCAGCACGTAGATCAGCACATTGTGAAAATGCGACAGGAACCGCAGAACCGGGTTGGGCTTTGGCGGCTCTGGCAAACGGTTCAGCCCGCACTCGTCCCGGCGGCGAACAACCTCGTCAGCACCAAGCCCTTCCTTTTTGGAGGTCAACGCTTGGAGTGCGTCCTCGGCGCAAATCGCGTGATAAAGAGGCGGCGTCCTGCGTTCAGTCATCGCGTCAGGTCCCTTTTCTAATAGTGTCGAACCATGACACCTAAGGTCTTTAATAACTGTACCGTATCAATGGGCGGTATCTCGGTTCAGACTTCCTCAACCGCACTGCAGAGCAGATCGTCAGCGCGGTCGGTTGTATCCTGAAACGGTTCCAGTACCCATGAGGTGCCCCTAGTTTCCCTAGACACCTGACGTGTTCAGTTTGAGCTGTCTGGTTTCTAAGTCAACGGGCGACAGCATACCGTGCCTACGTTGTTTGGGCGTACCAACATTTTGCATTAAACACTGGCGTCATTGAGGGCCTGCTCGCAGAGCGGGGTGCGATCAGCTCAACGCTATTTCATAGCGCCACGCACGCTCCGATGCCTTCAGTCTCTGGGCCGACTACACCACGCAACAGGCGCACGGCCCCTCCTTTGCCGACGGTCATGACAACCTAGCAATACGCGAAACCGAGATGACCTCGTTCGCGCTACTGCGCTGGCATCAAGAGACCAGCGTAAACTGGCACTACATAGCGCCAGGCAAGCCTATGCAGAATGCCTTCGTAAAAAACTTCAAGGTCACAATGCTTGAACGTTCGGGACCTCGCCGAGGCGCGTGTAGCATCGAAACATGAAGGATTGACCACAACACCCAAAGACCAGGCCCAACTCAACCGGTTCAACCGACCTGCTTAGCTTGAGCTTCGCTCAGCAGGCTTTGATTAGAATCTAATCAACAAGAAAGAAACTGGAACGGATCCTGCGCCTGATTGGCCCCGATCAGAGGGCTTGGTCAGCAGATTTACGCTGTTTGCGCCAATAAGTGCTCTAGAATCAATCGTCCATAGTCTGCGTTCATATGTCCATAGTCATCGGTTGAATGACTTTTGTTCATTTTTTTACCTAGGCGAATCGAACCTTGGCAAAAGATGTGCTGCGTAAAAAGGCCGTGCTCTTCCAGAGTGGCGGTAGGTGGCTTCATAAATCGGAAATTGCCTTCTGAAACCTCAGTAGATTTTTCGTCCATCAAAGTTCTTAATTGCTCTGTACGGCTAGATATTTTTGATTCTGGTTCACTAAATCTAGCCAAAATCGCCTTCGATAAAGGAGCTTCGGCGGAAACAAAGGGTCTGCCTACGTGGGTCACTTGAACGTTGTCACTTTCCTTGGCAGTTCTCATCGCAAGCCTCATAGGCCATGTGTTCAACGCGGCATTCACTAGCTTCATAGCGAGGTTGTTACTTATAAATGGAATGTCCGTACCTGCTTGGAATTTCGTGAAATCAAAGATCGAACGGCCTAAGATGAAACAAATTTCGTCGTACTCAGAGATCTTGACCTTGGTCGAACCGCCAGACGTCCAATGAAAGTTTTTCTGAACAAAATCATCATCCGAAACTAGATAACCGTCTCTAATCTTAAGCGTTTTCAATGAATCTCTATGGCTTCCAAATATGGTAACATCCACACCATCTAATACTCCACTATCTTTAATTTCATCCGCAGCTCTTTTAACAGAACCAACGTGGGAATTTCCGATAAAACAAACACGCCTCATTTCCCAAATGCCTCCAGCATCTCTTCATCGCACTGCACGTCTTCATCAGAAGACGCACCTTCAACGACCGGATTCGCCTTTGCCGTAGTCACTTTTGGGGGGTGCGCTGCAAAAAATGTTTTCATTACTACCTCCACACCTTCATTCATAACTGAGCGCAGATTAGATGCGAAGAACGTACTTCTTGCCGCCGGATTAGTGATTATCTCATAGCTAGGAAAATAGTCGATGTTCCCGTGTCTTTCGCTCAAAAAACCAGCCGCAGCCCGCAAAACAGATTTTGAGTAAGTCGAGGCGGTTAGAACATGATTTCCACTAGCCGTGGCTGTTAACGGGACAGGCGAAACCGTCAAGAGGTAGCGAATTTGCTTATTTCGATTCTCTCGCAAGACTGTCATGGCACGGCGAAAATCAGAAACGACATCGGCATAGGAAAAGTTGATAAAGGAATAGTCCTGCGCCTCTTCCCCACCGGCTACAACCCCCGGTGCAAGAGGCACAACCCGGCCACTGTCCGTATGAATCCATGCTTCTGTCAGACCAAGTGTGAAGACGAACATGTCAACCTCAAGAAACAGTTCGCGCAGGCGTTCCCTATGGTAAGCTCGCGCCTCAATCACCTCTACCTGTGATGCAAAGCCATTGGGTTCAATATTTGGGCGAAGGGCGTCAAAGAATTTTCCGTCCTTTTCCCAGATTATTGGACTTTCTGGCTCATCGGAAAAAACTTCTTCAATCAACTGCCGAAACTGACGTGTTGTATAAATATTTCCGTATCGACCAGAATAAAGCGAATATCCATAAGACTGGTGTTCATTCGATTTTAAGCCGCTTGGTGCGGGCTCTGCATCAAGGACGTTGTAACCATTGGCAGTTAGATGTCGTGCAATATGCTGCGCAAAACAGCTTCCTGCTGTTCCTATTTGCCAATTTTCCCCAATATCCCATTTCTTTTTATATATATCAGACACATTTAGAGGGCTAACATCGGCCAAACCCGATTTCCAAAAAGCGCTTTTTCCCAAGTCAGAATAAAAATTTTTCATGCTGATATAATACCCTAGAGATTTCTGGAGCAACGGCGACAGTATTTTTTTACTCTACCCATCATCGTTTCCCATGCTTGACTTGACCACACTTCCGCTTGGTGAAGCCCATAATGGCCTGCGCCACACTATTTTGGAAGCTTGGCTTCCCCGTGCTTTCCCAATTCGTCCAAAACTGGCTCTGAATCTCGACCATGTCTAATTCGTAGCTTGTTCCTTGCATGTTGCCAAGTTGTTTTGACCGTCGACAAAGTGAGGGCGGGGCGCCTGTCAGGCGGTCATATCTGCGGTGTGGTCGGCTCATAGGCTGAAGACATCAGAGCGTGCGTGGCGCTATGAAATAGCGTTAAGTTGATCGCGCCCCGCTCTGCAACCAGGTCCTCAATGTCGCCAGCGCTTAATGCAAAACATCGGTACGCCCAAACAGCGCAGGCAATGATTTCACCCGGACAGAGAAAGCCCTTCGGGCGTGGCGTATTGGTCGAAATTCTCACACCCTGAAAATGACCCGATCAGCTCGGATGAACAACTTGGCAACACCCCTTCCCCGATAAGGTTTAACTGTACTGAACCAAGCCACACGATTTTGGATCAAAAGGGGCGCAGTCCCCTTATAATACTTGGCTTTCTGGATGTCTTTGGCTTTCCTCGTACAGGAAAGTGGTGCGCTGAAGGGACTCGAGTTAAGACTCAAAGCATAAGAAAATAATATATAAAAATATCTGCGGTATCTTTTGTACCCCCAGATGTACCCCCAAAACTGTCCTTCAGTGGCGGTAGAGCGCTTCTTGGACCTTCAGAAATGCTGCGCGAATGGCGGACAAATCACCGATTTTGCGCTTTGCTTCAGACACACCGCCGAACCGGGCTGTCAGATATTGCCCAAGCTTTTCCATCTGAAGTTCTTCGAAACCCCGCTCTTCGTAGGCCGACAAAACACTCGCTAACAACTGTCGCAGATCACCGTTTTCTTGGCCATCAACATTCGGTTTGGCCGCTTCAACTCGCTCTTCGCGGGTCTTCTGTTCCGTTTGATACAGGATGTAAGCCAACACGTCGAAGAGGTCGCTATTCTCCGCGCTGACCATGCGCCTGATCTCTTTCAGCTTTTCTGCATCGTATCCTCGATCCGCTAGCTGCTCGACCAAGGCAACCCGCGTCGTGGGGTTGCTCCATTTCTTGCGCAACTCGTCCTCGTCCTTGATCAAGCCGGAAAGATCGCCAAAGAGCTGCTCCAAGAACTGCTGCGCTGTCATGGGCCGCCCGTCAGCGCTCCAATATGTCGTGGTCGCCAAGTATCGAATATCGCGGACAGACCCATCCGAAAGACTGATCCTGATTTTTGCGGGCCGCTCGTCGTCTTCCGTCGTGTCTTCGGGCGTCGGCGAAGGATCGTTCGGTTCGACTGGCACAGATGGTGGGCGCGGAGAGGGTGGTTCTGGATCGTCAGGTTCTCCATCCCATTCAGGATCTTGAAAGTTCAAATGTGCTTTCACGAAATCCCAGATGGTGAAGTAGTCCTTCCCCTCATAGGTCCGCGTTCCGCGCCCGATGATCTGTTTGAACTCGATCATCGACTTGACCGGGCGCATCAGAACGATGTTGCGAATGTTCCGTGCATCGACCCCTGTGGAAAGCTTCTGAGAGGTGGTCAGAATCGTCGGAATGGTCTTTTCGTTGTCCTGAAAAGTGCGCAGCCACGCTTCGCCAACCGCGCCATCTTCTGCCGTGACGCGGTGGCAATAATCCGGGTGGTTACTTTCTTTCACCTGATTGATCAGGTCACGCACCAACGCCGCGTGGTCCTGCGTGGCACAAAATACCAATGTCTTTTCCCGCTGGTCGATCTGGCTCATGAACTCCTGAACCCGGCTCAACTCCCGCTCTTCGATGATCACCCGCCTGTTGAAGTCATTTTCGGTGAACGTCTCCCCCTCTTCAACCTCGCCTTCCAGCAATTCGTCAGAACCATCCCAAACGTATTCGTCAATCGTGCTGGCCATCTGGCGCACCTTGAAGGGGGTCAAGAAACCATCCTCGATCCCGTCGCGCAGGGCGTAGGTGTAAACGGGTTCGCCGAAATAGGCATAGGTGTCGGCATTGTGCTTGCGTTTGGGCGTGGCGGTCAAACCAAGCTGATAGGCTGGTTCGAAATACTCCAGCACCTGCCGCCATTCGCTTTCGTCCTTGGCCCCGCCCCGGTGGCATTCGTCGATCACAATGAAATCGAAGAAGTCGGGCGGGTAATCCTTGTAAACCGGCTCTCCCTCGCCTGTCATGAAGGTCTGGAAGATCGTGAAGAACAGGCTCGCGTGTTTAGGCACGCCCTTGTTCTTGCGGATCGTCGCCGGGTCAATCCGGGTGACGGCATTGTTAGGGAAAGCGCTGAATGCATTGTAGGCCTGATCGGCGAGGATGTTGCGATCAGCAAGAAACAGGATACGCGGGCGGCGGACAGGCTCACCCGAGAGGTTCCACTTGGCCTCAAACAGTTTCCACGCGATCTGGAAGGCGATGGAGGTTTTTCCGGTCCCTGTGGCAAGCGTCAGCAGGATGCGGCGGTCGCCCTTGGCAACGGCTTCAAGTGCCGCCGTGATGGCCTTGTGCTGGTAGTAGCGCAACTCCCACTTGCCGCCGTCCGTTTCGAAATCAACGGCCCCGAAACGCTCGCGCCATTCGTTGTGGCTGGCAAAGGTGCGCCCCCACAGCTCATCCGGCGTGGGAAAGGGCAAATCCATGTCGCCCTCGGCCCCCGTGGTCATGTCGATCTGATACCAGCTCAGCCCGTTTGAGGCATAGGCGAAGCGCGCGCCTAGGCGGGTGGCATAGTCCTTGGCCTGACCCACGCCGTTGCGGTAGCT
This sequence comes from Rhodalgimonas zhirmunskyi, assembly GCA_030848925.1. Classification (GTDB taxonomy): domain Bacteria; phylum Pseudomonadota; class Alphaproteobacteria; order Rhodobacterales; family Rhodobacteraceae; genus Rhodalgimonas; species Rhodalgimonas zhirmunskyi. The sequence continues at coordinate 495,163 of JANFFA010000002.1, read as the reverse complement.
GACGCCCGCGCGCTTGGCCTCCAGCACGGCGAGCTTTTGGCCTTTGTGGATCAGGACATAATCGGCAGACAGCCCCTTACCGCGTGAGCCGCCCGACTGGATTCGCCCCGGACAGATGACCTCACGCCGAACCTTGGAGCCGTTCTGTCCCCAGCCCACAGCCGCAAGGACGGGGTCTATGCGCTCGGCGCGGGTATCGGCTTCGGTTTCGTTGTGGATACTAATTCCTGATTTCTTAATTGTATCAATAGCTTAATATTCTCAAGCGACATTCCCCGTACAACCTCTTGGACACCAATAGCGCTCCAATATCGCCGGCGCTTGTTAAAGGCCTCCTCAAAACAGGAAATCATCGGCCGAATATGCTAACCCGACGCCGACATCAGCAAACGCCACGCCGTTGAGCAGGATAGTGTAAGCCCCGTCCACGATCTGGGCCGTGCCCCCAACATTGTTGAGGTGATTGGCCACTAGGTCGGTGAAACCGGTGATCGCGCTCACGCCCGCGAGGCTGATCTTCTCGCCATCGGCCGCGTCAAATCCGAACACCGTGTCTGTCCCGAACCCGTCGACGAAGAAGAACGTGTCAAGCCCACTGCCGCCGGTCATCTGATCAAGCCCGGCGCCGCCCCAGAGGCTGTCCGTCCCGTCGCCGCCGTAAAGCTTGTCGGCATTGGCCCCGCCATAAAGCTTGTCGTCGCCATTGCCGCCAAACAGCACGTCGTTGCCGTTGTCGCCATAGAACACGTCGTTCCCGGCCCCGCCTTTGATCGTGTCGAACCCGGTCCCGCCGAACACCGTGTCCTGACCGTTCACACCGCCTTGGCCATTGTCAAAGAACAAGTCGTTGCCGTTGCCTAGGAACGCCTTGTCCCGGCCGTTGCCGCCCCAGACGCTGTCATTGCCGTCGCCCCCGTCGAGCGTATCGAACCCGTCGCCGCCAAAGAGCTTGTCATTGCCCAGACGCCCCCGGATCACGTCATTGTCGAGATCGCCATGGAACTCATCGTTGCCCGCACCGCCCTCGATCATGTCGTTGCCTTGGTTGCCATAAACCGTGTCCTGACCGTTCACACCGCCCTGGCCATTGTCAAAGAATAGGTCGTTGCCGTTGCCCAGGAACGCCTTGTCCCGGCCGTTGCCGCCCCAGACGCTGTCATTGCCGTCGCCCCCGTCGAGCGTATCGAACCCGTCGCCGCCAAAGAGCTTGTCATTGCCCAGACGCCCCCGGATCACGTCATTTCCGAGCATTCCCAAAAGTGAATTGGTTTCCGCGCCCCCATCTATTGTGTCCGAGAACGCCGTTCCTTCAACATTTTCAATGGAAACGAGGATATCGCCATCGCTGGACGTTCCTGCCTCTAGATCGACCGAAATGCCCGTCGTAGCTCCAAATGAATATCTTGCTACATCGATTCCAGAACCTCCAATCAGGCTATCAGAACCCATTCCGCCAATGAGTGTGTCGTTACCCTCATCCGCTATCAGCGTGTCATTGCCGGCGTCGCCGAACAGCGTGTCATTGCCGGCGTCGCCGAACAGCGTGTCGCGTCCTATGCCGCCCTCAAGAAGGTCGTTCTGCGTGCCACCTTGCAGAAAATCGTGGCCGTCCCCACCCAGCAGCGTGTCTTTGCCTGCGCCGCCCGTCAACTGATCCGTCCCGGCACGCCCGACCAACAGGTCATTGCCGCCCCGACCGGACAGCCAGTTGTCTTGGCCATTGCCACGGAACACATCACCGCCAGCATTGCCCGTGACGTTTTCGATGCCGGAATAGGTCAGCGGCCCCCAAGCGCCGCTCGCCTTGCTTTGCTCGAGGTCAAGGGTTTGCCCCGCCACCACTCTTAAGTTCTGGAAAATCAGCGTATCTGTTCCCGCGCCACCGCTAAAGATATCGGCCTTATTGTCGTTGGAGACGTAGAAAACGTCGTGGCCCTGCCCACCGATCACAGTGTCGGCGCCCTTACCATCAATCAACACATCGCTGCCGCCGAAGCCGTTGATCAAATCCGAACCGCGCCCGCCGTCGAGCCGGTTCTCGCCGGAATTGCCCCGTAACTGGTTGTCTTCGATATTGCCCGTCCCGTCGATGTTGCGCCCACCCGTGAGGTACAGGTGATCGAGGTTAGACCCGAGCGCGAAAGTCACGCTGGAATAGACCGTGTCGACATCCTCGGAGAAAAAATCGAGGTCGATGTCGAAAACCCGATCCTTGGCGTTGTCCACGTAGTACGTGTCGTTGCCGGTGCCGCCGTGCATCTCGTCAGCGCCGCTTCCGCCCCACAGCACGTCATCGCCGCCGGACCCATAGATAACGTCATCTTCACCGCGCCCGCGCAGGGTGTCATCGCCATCTGTGCCGGTGACGAAATGGTCCCCGGTGATGTTCAACGGGGGCTGATCCTCGCCAAAGCCATAGCCGCCGCCGATCTGCCACTCCAACAGCGCGGTGCGGTACAGGTCGCTGATCCCGCCGGTTACGTCATAGGCGTTGTTGATCTCATTGGCGACGGCGGCCACGCCCAACCCGATGACAAAGGTGGTGCCCGCCACAGTTACCACTGAGGCATAGCCCGCTGACCCAAGAACGCCGCCGATACTGACTGCTGCACCCGACGAGGTGATCACGGCCGTGACACCGCCAGAGACGATGCCGACCAGCATTTTTTCCAAGGCTTCATAGCCCGCGTCGGTGCTATTGTTTTCGAGCATCTCGTCGATGGCTTTCCAGCCATCCCAAAGGGTCTGAACGCTTTCGATGATATCGGGCAGCTTGTCGGCAATCGTGCCGACTTTGATCTTGCCCAACAGCTCAGTGTTGCGGACGTGCGCGACGAAGTCTTGCGCCGTTTCGAACTGCGCCCCGGTGCGCAGCAGCGCCTGCATGTCCGCCGGGTCGTAATCACCGGGATAGAGCTTGACCTGTTCCCAGATCGAGTTTTCCAGCAACGCGTCAAAGGCGGTGCCGTCGAACTCCGCATCGGAGGATTTTGCGAAATCCACAAGGCCGTCGGTCATGCCCTTATAGATATTGTTGACGCCGGTCACGGCGTCCCAAAGGGTCTCGAGCGCGGAGACTTCGTCGGCCGTCAGCTCGTCTTCCGATGGCGCCGTCGTCCCAATTGAGCTTTGTTCAGCATACCAAGCGCCCAGCATACGCGCGTTGCCGGTGACGTTGTTATCATAAAACGTGTAATTGCCTGCGCCGTCGCCGGGGGCATCTGGGTGCGCCCCAATTGGAACGATGATGGTATAGCCATCCGTCACGAACACAGAAACCAACTGGCTAGGTCCCGTGTCAAAGGTCCATACGGTGTTGTACGCACTGGTCACCTCCTCGCGTACATCGTTACCATCCAGTGTTAAGCCGTAGGTCACTTGTTCTGGCACTGCATGCGAATTCGCTTGTGCAAAGAAGGGAGTCGTCGTCTCGAATGAACTTGCACTGAAGCCGATCAGGTGGCTATCCGACGGGACGTCGATTTCCAGCGACACCGCGCCGAGGTAGGCCTGTTGACCGTTTGCGGATTGTTCAAATGCGAAGCCGCCCGAGATTGTAAGTGGTGCCATCCATTATTTTCCTAATTACTGAAAGCTTTGTTGATTTTGCACACTTCAATGGGCGTATTCAACTCTGACGGTGGCGCCGGTTGCGGTATTTTCTTCGTCACAACTTTTGCTGAAAGAAACTCTCGACGCCCCTCCCCGTCAACCCACCCCCTTTGAAGCCGCTAATTTGGATTAGCTCCGGTCAGGTTTCGGTCATTCCTTGACTGGTAATCATATTTTGTAGTTGTCAGACCGACGAGGCTGGTATGCGGTATGCGAGTGGTGGTTGAGGTCAGTACGCAAAGGCAAGAATATCGCTATATGCTAGCGTCAGGATTCATAACCAATAGATGACGGTTGCCGCGCGCGCGATAGCCAAGAGGAAGACCTTCGGACATCTGTCGTATCGGGTTGCCACGCGTCTCCAATCCTTGAGCCGACCAAACATGATCTCGCATCGCTGCCCGGCAGTGTATTCCGAAGCAATGTCACGAGACGGGCGGTTGCATCGCTTGTATCGGCGTTTGTCGTATTTGACCGGTGTCTTGCGTTGCTTTCGGCCGGGGATGCTGGCTCGTATCCTCCTGTCCTGCAACGCTTCTCGGAACCAGTCGGCGTCATAGCGGCGATCCCCGAGCAGCCAGTCGACCTTTGGCAGACTGCTGAGCAACGCCCGCGCGCCGATGTAATCGCTAACCTGTCCGGCGGTGACAAACAGGTTGAGCGGTCGTCCCTAGCTGTCGCAGATGGCGTGCAGCTTGTGGAAAGCGTCCGTCTTTAACGCCCTGCCACCAACTTGATTTTGACACAGGGATAGGGCCAGACGGCGCAAGGATTTGGGAAAGCCGGACAAAGCCGGTGCAAGGAAAATCAGAATGATGTGACATCGTCTTACCTCGTTCGTTGACGTGCCAAGACGTTTGGCACAAGCCGAGCGAGGGTTGGGGGAATGGTCAGGTTTCCCGCAGGAATCCCTTAGTACATCAGTCTTTCCAATAGACGTCGGGTATCAGTTCAGCCGCTTGTCGAATCCATTTTCTGACGGTCTTTGCATCCATTGAAAGACCGGCTCGATCCAGATCTTCCTGAATGTTTTTGATGGTCTCGGAACGCTGGTGACGCGGGTCGAACCCGTACTGCTCGGCGGCCATGCCAGCAATCAGTTTGAGAAGTGTATCTCGCTCTTGGCTGGAAATACTCTTCGAGGGGTTCGGCGTTTCGTGAGCGTGTTTAGCGTCAGGGCACCTCGCCGCGAGGGCTTCCCGGAACTCTTGGTCCAGTTCCACGCCGTATGTTTCCAACGCCCGCTTCAAAAGCGGGAATGACATCGACATGTATCCAGACACACCTGCCGGATAGAAACGGTAGAACACTTCTCGCCGATCCAACAAGAATTGCAATGCAGAACACAGCGTCTTCTTTGACCTACGCTTTGCTAGATCATTTAAGCGGTCAGGGGAATACAGCGCTGGATTCAGTCCCACAGACAACATGAGAGCTTCATGCAAGGTCAGTTTAGGCATGGTTCGCCAATAGGAAAAATCCGCCCTCAACGGAACAGCACCAAAACCACACGCAAAGATAGACGGCTGGATTCTCTGTAACTCTGCAATCTTTAATCTAATTGCTGCGATCTCAGGAAGGTTATTGATTTCGTAAGGAACATAAGGATCTTGACCAATGAAATTAAATGCTTCGTCTGTCATAGCCTCCAAGTCGCTTCTAACTTCCGCCTTGAGCAGCGGAAGTGTTTCCTCGAATTTTGCCACCATATCCAAATCATTCGGACCGATGGCTTCGACTAATTCAGGCCGCACCCAGTGCGTGACAGGCTCCAAAAGTCGCTTATATTCTCGATCAATGATGTTTTTGCGAACCGACTTGTCCAAAGAAGCCTCACTCATATGCGTAACAGCTTCTAACCTGCCCTGAGTTCGTCCAGATATCCAGCCCACCATTCTGACATGCGCACCCGCTCCTCCCAATGCAGGCCGCGCGCATAAGCGCGCCGCACCACATTGCCTTCGACATGGGCCAATTGCCTCTCAATTGCGTCAGGGTGCCAAAGTCCGCTTTCGTTCGCTAATTTCGAGAAGGTCGCCCGGAAGCCGTGTGCTGTCATTTCATCGCCAGAGTAGCCAATCCGGCGCAGCGCCGCGTTCAATGTGTTCTCGCTCATGGGTCGCTTGTAGGAGCGTAGGCTTGGGAAAAGGAAAATACCCGTTCCGGTGATCTCGCGTAATTCTTCTATCAGCTCCAACGCTCGGCCCGGCAATGGTACGTAATGCGCGCGCCGCATCTTCATCTGCTCTGCTGGTATCGACCAAACAGCATTTCCGGTATCAATATCTTGCCACTTCGCATGACGGATTTCGCCCGGGCGCTGGGCCACCAAAGATAGGAGCTGAAGGCCAATCCGGGTTGTTGGCTGGCCGTGGAATCCATCAATGGCCCTCAGTAGCGCACCAAGGGCTTCCGGCTCGATGATGGCAGCGCGTGCAGTGACTTGGGGTCGGATCAGAGCGCCTTGCAAGGCATAGGTCGGATCATTTTGAGCAGCGCCGTTGGCCACGGCATAGCGAAATACTGCGCCGATCTTGGAACGCAGGCGCTTGGCCGTCTCGTAGTTGCCCTTCGCTTCGACTTTGCGGAGGACGACAAGGATGTCCGGCGCTGTGATTTCTGCAATCGGACGGGTCCCAAATTCGGCCTTCGCCATACCCAAGAGCCACTCAGTCTTGGCCATCGTCGCTGGAGCGCGGCCCTCACGGCGCGCCTTGTCAATGAACTGATCCGCAAGTTTGCCGAAGGTATGCTCAGTGACCTTCTGCGCCTCCCGCTTTTCTTCCTGTCTTACTGCGCCCGGGTCATTTCCTTGCGCCAGTATTGCACGCGCGGCGTCCTTGCTCTTGCGCGCGACCGAAAGGCTCACCGCAGGATAGGCGCCAAGCGCTAGAAGCTTCTCTTTGCCCTTGAAGCGGTACTTCATACGCCAGAGTTTTGATCCACTTGGTCGGATATCTAGGTACAGGCCCTCGAAATCTGAGATTTTGTATGGCTTGTCCTTGGGTTTGAGGTTGCGAATTTGAGCATCGTTTAGGGGCACGTTGGGGGTATCCTCTTTCGCGCGATCTTCGCGATACCCCCTGATCTACCCCCAATAGGGTTGAACTGTACTGGACCAAGCCGCACAACTTTGGACCAAAAGGATCGCATTCCCCTTGTAATACTTGGCTTTCTGGATGTCTTTAACTTTCCTCGTACAGGAAAGTGGTGCCGCTGAAGGGACTCGAACCCCCGACCCCATCATTACGAATGACGTGCTCTACCAGCTGAGCTACAGCGGCCCCGTGCAGGGTGAAACCCTGCCCGATGCGGCGCGGCTATAGCACCGTGACGGGCAGGGGGGAAGAGCTATTTTCGAGTGGCGGCACCCTCGGGGGCGCTGTCGTCTCCTGCCGTCGCGGTTTCCGCAGGCTCTTCGACCGGAGTGACGTCTTCGGCGTCGATGATCTCGGCCTCATCCGGGGCATCTTCCCCGGCCTTGTCCTCGATCGCGCCCACGATCAGCGGCAGCATCTCGGTGCCGGCGGGCAGCTTGGTGTCGCCCTGCGGCGGGCTGCGCCAGCTCAGCGTATCGAAGGCGCCGCAATGATCGCAGATCGGCGCCCATTCGCCGTGGATATGCTGGCAGTTGTCGCACACCCATTGCGGCCCGCGCGGCGCGGTCAGGGCACGGGCGAGCCAGCCTTTGACCACGGCGTCGGGCTTGCCCTCGCCACGTTCGATCGCGGCCATGATGGTATAGACGCGGGCATCGCCATCGGATTCCACCAGGTCGCCCAGCGCACGGCGCGCCTCGGGGAAATCCTCGGCGGCGATCAGCAATTCGGCGCGCAGAAGTTTGGTCTCACGATGCTCCGGATGGATCTTGGTCAGCTTCTGGAACCGCTTCAGGCGGGCCTTGCTGTCTTCGTCCGGGTTGATCGCGGCGAAGGCGGCGGCAAGGTCGGGATGCGGGCGCGCCTCCCATGCCTTGGTCAGCACGCGGGTGGCATAGCGCGGCTTGGCGTTGGCGATATACGACTGCGCCGCCATCACCGCCGCCGGGATCAGGTCGGGCGAAAGCCGGTTGGCTTCGATCGCCGCTTCGCGCGCCTCGATGGTGCTGCCGTCAGCGATCACATCGCGCGCCTCGGACAGGGCCAGGACTGCCTCACGCCGTTTGTGAATGTCGCGCGGCAGGGTGCCGTATTTCAGCTTCGCATCCAGCGTCTTGCGCGCGCCTTTCCAGTCCTGACACCCGGCTTGCAGTTTCAGCAGCGTGTCCTGCGTTTCGGCATGGCCAGGCTTGAGGGTAAAGGCCTTCTCGGCGAGTTTCATCGCCGTTTCGGTATCTCCATCCTCGAGCTTTTGCTTGAGGATGCCGCGCACACCGATGAACTTCGTCTTGTCGTGCAGGATCAGCTTCTTATAGACCTGCTCGGCCTTCTTGCGATCGCCTGCCATCTCGGCGGCCTGCGCGGTCAGGACCTGCGTCAACTCGGGCGCTTCAAGGTATTTCTCGGCCTTGTGCGCCTTTTCCAGCGCCAGCTTGCCCTCACCACTGGCCAGCGCCACCATCCCGTCGGACAGGGCCTGATACCCCTTGCGCTCGCGATTGCGGTCGAACCAGCGGGAAATCGCGGTTTCATCGCCGTTGAGGAAGTGCAGGAAGGCGATCAGAAAGCTCACCAGCTTGATCAGTACGTAAACCGCGATCACAAGCACGACCAGCGCGATCACCGTCATCAGCGGGGTCAGCGTGAACTCCATCCCGCCAAAGGCGATGCGCACACCGCCCTCCATATTCATCAGGTACATCGCCCCGGTCGAGGCAGCCGCGACCAGAACGACGAAAAGTACAATCTTGATAAGAGACCAAAGCATTTACGTCATCCTCAATTCGCGTTGTATTTCGCGGCCAGTTCCCCTGCGCCCGCAAGCGCATCGGCCCGTGTCGTGGCCTGTGCTGTCCAGCCTTGCAGCGCATCCTGCGCCGGTTGCGGCAACTCGCCGATCAGGGTCAGCGCATCGGCAAGCCGACCTTCCTTGAGAGCGGCCTCGGCCCGGCTCAGAACCGCATCGGCATCGTCGCCGTCCATCGGCTCAAGACTGCGCGCGCCAAGTTGACGATCAAGGAAGGCCCCTAAGCCGCCGCCCTTCTCGTCCTTGCGCGCCGCGGCCAAGGCATCACGCGCGGCGGCGGGGAAGCCCGCAACCAGCGCGCCTTGGCTCGGCACACCGCTTTCGGCGGCGGCGCTCAGGCCTGCGGGCACTTCTGCGCCGGTGTTCTGCAACACCGTCAGCGCCTCGGCAAAGGGCGCTCCACTTTCAAGCGCGGTCTGCACACTGGCCAGCGCGGCGCGTTGCTGCGCCAGTGTTGCGGCGGCCTGTGCGGCGGCGTCCTTCTCCTGTGCCTGTTTCAGCATCTCTTCGATTTCGCCGCGCTGCTTGGCCATCGCATCCTGAAGCGCCTTCAACTCGCGCTCATAGGCGGCCACGGCGGCGGGGTCGGCACTTCCAGTCATCGGCGCTTTTTCAAGCGTCGCAAGGCGGGCTTCCATCGCGTCCATCCGCTCCGAGGCCGCAGCCGAAAGCTTGGTCAGATCATCGACCTGCCCGCCAATCTCGGCCAGCTGTTTCTCGATCGGGGCGGTGGCGGCGCTCAGGTCGGGCGCTTTGCCCAAGTCCGCGCGCAAAGCTGCAAGCTCATCGGATTGCGCTTTCAGCGTTTCTTGCACCTGCGTCTCGAAGCCGGTGTCCGCCCCCGGCCATGGCCAGCCCTCGGGCAGGACATAGCGCGCGGCGGCAAACCCGATCCCGGCGGCAACCACGCCGCCCAGAACCAGCGGCACAAAGCCACCCTTGCGGATCACCACCGGCTCGGGCGGGGCAATCGCGGCGGGCGGAGGTGTCGCGGTGCTGCTTGTCTTTTTCGGGCGCTCTTCGCGCGGGGCCTTGGCGTCTTTCGCGTCGGCGGTGTCGGCCTTGGCGCTCTCGGCCTTGTCTTTATCCGCATCGGCGTCTTTATCCGCATCGGCGGCGGGCGGCTCATCCAGGATCACGGCATCTTCGATAGGCGCGGCAGGGGTCTCGGCCCCCGCGGCCTCGTCTGCCTTCGGCGCATCGTCCATGCTTTTGCGGATCGCATCGGACAGCTTGGCCGCCTCTTCCTTGGTGATACCGGGCGTCATGCCGGGCTTGGTTTCAGGGGTGCTGACCGGGGTGTCGGCTGTCTTGCCCGCCGCTGCGGCGCTCTTCCCCGTGCTTTTTCCCGTGCTCTTCCCCGTGCTTTTTCCTGTGGTCGTCGTTGTCTTCTTTGCCACCTGACACCCTTCCCGATTCTAACCGCCCAAGCCGCTTTGGCCGCAGTCCAAATTACAGTCCACCTTACGTTGCGCCCGCAGCACCCTCAAGCGCCAGCGCTGCGTCATACAATCCCGCTACCGCCTCGACCATCGCGCCAGCATCAAGGCGCGCGGCAATCTGCATCTTCTCAGGCTGCAACGGCGCGGCGGCATTTGCCACCGCCTCGCTCATCGCCGCGACGAAAATTGGCGCGTTTCGCCCGGTTTCCCGCATCTCTTCGCTGAATAACCCGGCACTGCGCGGCGAAAACAGGGGAACAACCACCGGCTTTCCCCCACCCTTCTTACCATCCAACGCTACCAGCGCCTCTTGCGAAAGCGGCTGCGCCACCTGATCGTACAGCACCACACTGCGCGCGGGCAGCCCCGCCTCGGACAGGTGCTTGGCCACATCACCGGCCAGATGCTGTCCCCGGACATGCAAGAAGGGCCCTTTGTCGCCACTCTCCAAAATCGCCTCCACCAATGAGGTTGCGTCCCCTCCGGCAAAACGCGCGGCAAAGCCCAACTGTTCCGCCGCCTGCGCCGTCGCCTCACCCACGCACCAGCACTCCCCTGTGGGTTTGCCTCCCGCATGGGCAAACGCCGCCACCCCGTAGCGCGAGGTAAAGATCGGCATCGCTTCGCCATCCGGCAGCACGCCCTCGAACCGGATCGCCATCAGCGGCGAGGTGATCACCTCCACCTCGCCCAATGCCACGCGCAGCGCCTTGGCAAACCGGTGCGCGGCCTCTTCCGGGCGGGTCAGCAGGATCACGGGCATATCTTGGCAGGCCTTCCGTTGCGCATTGGCCAGTTGTTCTTTGGCTCGCTCCGGTGTTACCTGCCAAGACACAGGCACGCAATGGAACGACCATGCAGGATTTGACAGTTCTCGCCCTCGAAAGCAGCTGTGACGACACCGCCGCCGCCGTCGTGCGCGGGCGTCCGGGCGCGGCGCGGGTGCTGTCCTCGATCGTTCTGGGGCAGAATGACCTGCACGCCGATTTCGGCGGCGTGGTGCCCGAAATCGCCGCCCGCGCCCATGCCGAAAGGCTCGACATCTGTGTAAAACAGGCTCTGACACAGGCCGATTTGCCGCTTTCTGCAATGGATGCGGTGGCGGTCACGGCAGGTCCGGGCTTGATTGGCGGGGTGCTTTCGGGCGTGATGTGCGCCAAGGGGATCTGCGCCGGGGCGGGCCTGCCCCTGATCGGGGTGAACCATCTGGCCGGGCACGCACTGACCCCGCGGCTGACCGATGGCGTCGCCTTTCCCTATCTTATGCTGCTCGTCTCGGGCGGGCATTGTCAGTTCCTTCTGGTGCGCGGGCATGATGATTTCTCGCGCCTTGGCGGCACGATCGACGATGCCCCGGGCGAAGCCTTCGACAAGACCGCGCGCCTTCTGGGCCTGCCGCAACCCGGCGGCCCCTCGGTGCAAGCCGAGGCCACGAAAGGCGATCCCAAGCGTTTCCGCTTTCCGCGCCCGCTGCTGGACCGGCCCGGCTGTGATCTCTCGTTCTCGGGGCTCAAAACCGCCCTTCTGCGCGCCCGCGATGCCCTGATCGCGGATCAGGGCGGGCTGACGGAACAGGACCGCGCCGACCTCTGCGCCGGGTTTCAGGCGGCGGTTGTCGATGTGCTGGCCGAGAAAACCCGCCGCGCACTGGCGCTCTACATGGCCGAAACCCCGGCTGAACCGGTGATAGCCGTGGCCGGTGGCGTTGCCGCAAACACCGCCATTCGCGCCGCGTTAGAGACACTTTCGAGCGGAACAGGCACCCGTTTCCTCGCCCCGCCCTTGGCGCTTTGCACCGATAACGCGGCGATGATCGCCTATGCCGGGCTGGAACGCTTCGCCGCCGGGCAAAGCGATGACATGGCGCTGTCCGCGCGCCCGCGCTGGCCGCTGGATCAAACCCGCCCGGCGATGCTCGGCTCGGGCAAGAAGGGGGCCAAGGCATGATCGGGGTGATGGGCGCAGGCGCCTTCGGCACGGCGCTGGCCGTGTCCCTTGCGCGGCTCGGCGAGGTCGTCGCCCTTTGGGCGCATGACGCGGATCACGTGGCGGAAATGAACGCCGCTCGCGAAAATGCCAAGCGCCTGCCGGGCGTTGCGCTGGCCGACAACATCCGGCCGACCGCCGATATTCCCGACGCCGGCCCGCTTATCCTTGCCGTGCCAATGCAGCGTCTGCGCGGCGTGCTGGAAACCCACGCCGATGCGCTGAAGGGTCGTCTGCTGATCGCCGCCTGCAAGGGGATCGACCTTGCGACACACCTTGGCCCGGTCGAAACCATCGCGCAGGTCATCCCCGGCGCGCAGCCCGCCATCCTGACCGGCCCCAGCTTTGCCGCCGATATTGCGCGCGGCCTGCCCACCGCGCTGACGCTGGCCTGCGGCGACGCGGTCCTTGGCGAACGCCTGCAACAGGCTCTGACAACGCCCAATATCCGCATTTACCGAACCACCGACACGCATGGCGCCGAACTTGGCGGCGCGCTGAAAAACGTGATCGCCATCGCCGCCGGGGCCGCCATCGGCAAGGGCATGGGCGACAGCGCCCGCGCCGCCCTGATGACGCGCGGCTTTGCCGAAATCCGCCGCCTTGCCCAAGCCCGCGGCGCACAGCCCGAAACCCTCATGGGGCTTTCGGGCTTTGGCGATCTGGTGCTGACCTGCACGTCGGATCTGTCGCGTAACTACCGCTTCGGCCTTGCCCTTGGACGGGGCGAGGCATTCGACAGCGACACCACCGTCGAAGGTGTCGCCACCGCGCGCGCCGTCACCGAATGGGCGGGCGAACTGGGCATCGACATGCCGATCTGTTCCGCCGTTGCCGCGCTTTGCGCCGGGAAATTCAGCGTCGCCGAGGCGCTGCAATCGCTACTGTCCAGACCCCTGAAGGAGGAATGAATGCTTATCGCCCTGATCGCCCGTGATAACCCTGCCCGTCCAAACATCCGCGCGGAAAACCGCCCCGCGCATCTCGACTATCTCAAGTCTTCGGGCGAAAAAATCTCCATGGCCGGACCGCTGATCGAAAATGGCAATATGGTCGGCTCGCTCATCATCCTCAACGTGGCCGACATGGCCGCCGCGCAGGACTGGGCCGACAATGACCCTTACGCCAAGGCCGGCCTGTTCCAATCCGTCGAATTGATCGAATGGAAAAAGGTCATCGGCTGATGCGCTACTGGCTGTTCAAATCCGAACCCAACACATGGGGCTGGGAGCATCAGGTCGCCAAGGGCGACGCGGGCGAGGAATGGGATGGTGTGCGCAACTACCAGGCCCGCAATTTCATGCGCGAGATGGAGTTGGGCGATCGCGGTTTCTTTTACCATTCGGTGAATGAAAAGCGCATCGTCGGCATCGTCGAGGTGATCGCCAAGGCCCACCCCGACAGCACCACCGACGATCCCCGCTGGGAATGCGTGGACATCAAGGCGGTGAAACCCGTCGCCCGCCCCGTCACGCTGGACGAAATCAAACAAGATCCGCGCCTGGCCGAAATGATCCTCGTGAAAAACTCGCGCCTTTCGGTGCAGCCGGTGACAGATGAGGAATGGCGCATCGTCTGCGAGATGGCGGGCGTTGATCCCTGACACCTCGCCTCGGCGCCGGAAATGTGGCACTATTCATGCCAAAGATGGACAAAAAGGGAGGGGATCATGGAACTGATCGGCGTGGTCGCGGCAGCAGCGGCAGCATGGGTTTCGGGGGCAATCTGGTACATGCTCTGGTCAAAACCATGGGCCAAGGACGCCGGGCTTGCCCTTGATGAACACGGCGATCCCAAGGGTCACGGCAGCGCGGCGCCCTTTGTCATCTCGGCCATTGCGATGCTGGTCGTGGCGGGCATGATGCGCCACATCTTCGGCATGGGCGAAATCGAAACACCCATAAAGGGCGCACTGTCCGGCCTTGGCATCGGGCTGTTCTTCATCGCGCCGTGGATCCTGATCAACAACACCTATGCGATGCGCCCGCTGCGCCTGACCCTGATCGATGGCGGCTATGCGGCGATTGCCTGCACGTTGATGGGCGTCGTGCTCTGCCTGTTCTGAGAACGGGCCGCTCCAAATCCAACGGCAAAAATAAACGGAGGGTTCGAGCACACAGCCAGAACCCTCCGTCTCCCCACGTGCTCCCTACACACCACACGTGAATTCAAAACTGGGTCCGGCCATCCTGGCTCGGTCCTGATGACCATAGCCGAGGGGCCTGTCGCAGGGCAAAGAAATAGTCCCGCGCATTTTCGACAAAAGAAAAACGCCCGCCGGAAATAGGCGAGCGTTTCAATTCAGCTAGACGGTTTGGAAATCAGCTGTAAACCGATTCCTTACCGAAATGCTTGACCAGCATATAGTAGAAAACAGCGCGGTATTTATTACGCTCGCTTTTGCCGTAGGTTTCGATCACGGCGTTGATGCCGTCCATCAGGTTCGGACCGTCGGCAAGGCCAAGCTTCTTCATAAGGAAGTTGTTTTTAACGGTCTCAAGCTCGCTCTCTTGGCTCGAAGCCACGGTCGATGCATCGTCATTATAAATCGACGGGCCGCAGCCGATCGTGACCTTGGTCAGAAGGTCCATATCCGGCGTCATGCCGCATTTGTTTTTCAGGTCGTCTGCGTACTTCGCAATCAGATCGTCACGCTTGCCCATTATCAGTCTCCACTATTTGCGGCTTTGCCGCTTGCTTCAGTTCGGCCCCATATGCCGCTTCCGGAACGTTAGCGCCTGAGTTCAATGCAGACAAAGGGAAATATTGTCGCCATCTTCCCCATAAAGACAAACCCGCCATTCCCTTCGAGATTGCTCAAAGCTTCAAGGCGCGCCGCATCCCTTCGGGATCGGCACTGCCCGGCGCGCGGCCATCGCGCGCCATCGCGGCGACAAGTGCGCTCACCGCATCGTTCACCGGTGTCGGCACACCATGCAAACGCCCGGTCAGGGAAATCTCGCCGCTCAGGTAATCGATCTCGACCGTGCCGCCGCGCGCAAGGCTCTGTGCTGTCGATCCGCCCACGGTTTTCAGCCCCTCGATCTTGCCCATGCGCATGATCTCGCTGCGGCGCGGATCGGACTTGCCGCTGACATCCTGCCACGTGATCCCGGCCGCCTCGATCGCCGCCAGCGCCTCGGCCTTGGCGGCCTCGTAAAGATCCTCGAACTCCGCGTCCTTGCCGAAGGCGGCGGTCAGCCCGTTTTGCAGGTTCATCAAAAGCTTGCCGTATTTGCTCTGCATCACATCGTCATGCAGGAAGGGCACGATCATGCTGCCCTCGAACGCCCGGGCCAACCGCGCATCGTCGGCGTCCTGCCCCTTGGGATAGCGCCCAATATCGAACATCCCGAATTTCGGCTCGCAAAACGCGGCCACTTCCCCCGGGTCAAGGTAATTGCCCGGAAGCATCACCGTCACCCCATGCACGTTCGGGAAGATCCGCAGCGCAATCCGCTCGTTCGCCACACCGTTCTGCAAGCAGAAGATCGGCTGCGTCGTGACCCCAGCGGCGCGCAGGTCTTCCAGCGCGGCTTGGGTGTCCTGCGTCTTCATGCACATCAGGATCATGTCGTCGCTCTGAAACTCGATTTCGGCCGGTTTAGAGACACATTCAAACTTATGCACCTTGTCATACACCGGGCTCTGCATATGCAATCCGTTGGCCTTGATCGCCCACAGCATCCGCCCCCGCGCGATGCCGATCACCTCTTGCCCATTGTCGCAAAGCGCCGCCGCAACGGCCCCGCCAATCGCACCCACACCGTAAACGATCACCCGCATATCATTCTCCAAAAGAAAAGGCCCCGGAAGTTCCGGGGCCCATCGTGATCGTCTATGCGGCGAGGTTCAATAGCGGTAATGCTCGGGCTTGTAGGGCCCTTGCGGTTTCACCCCGATATAATCCGCCTGCTCGGCGCTCATCTGGGTCAGCTTGGCACCGACCTTGGCAAGGTGCAGCGCGGCAACCTTTTCGTCCAGATGCTTGGGCAGGATGTAAACTTCGTTCTTGTACTGCTCACCCTTGGTGAACAGTTCGATCTGCGCCAGCACCTGGTTGGTGAAGGACGCCGACATCACGAACGACGGATGCCCGGTGGCATTGCCAAGGTTCAGCAGACGCCCTTCGGACAAAAGGATGATCCGGCTGCCCGAGGGCATCTCGATCATGTCGACCTGGTCCTTGATGTTGGTCCACTTGTGGTTCTTCAGGCTGGCGACCTGAATCTCGTTGTCGAAGTGGCCGATGTTGCCGACGATCGCCATGTCCTTCATCTCGCGCATATGCTCGATGCGGATCACGTCCTTGTTGCCGGTGGTGGTGATAAAGATATCGGCGTCGGAAACCACGTCTTCCAGCGTGACAACCTCGAACCCGTCCATTGCAGCCTGAAGCGCACAGATCGGGTCGATCTCGGTCACTTTCACCCGCGCTCCAGCACCCGAAAGGCTTGCCGCCGAACCCTTGCCCACATCGCCATAGCCACAGACCACGGCCACTTTGCCGGCCATCATCGTGTCGGTGGCGCGGCGGATGCCATCGACGAGGGATTCCTTACAGCCATACTTGTTGTCGAACTTCGACTTGGTGACGGAATCGTTCACGTTGATCGCCGGGAAGGGCAGGTGGCCCTTTTCCATCATCTTGTAGAGACGATGAACGCCGGTGGTGGTCTCTTCCGAAACACCTTGGATCATGTGGCGCTGCTTGACGAACCAACCGGGCGTTTCCGCCATCCGCTTCTTGATCTGGGCGAACAGCGCGACTTCTTCTTCGCTGGTCGGGGTTTCGATCAGGTCGGTTTCGCCCTCTTCGACGCGTGCCCCCATCAGGATGTAAAGCGTCGCATCGCCACCATCGTCGAGGATCAGGTTGCAGCCGCCCTCTTCGAACATGAAGATCCGGTCGGCGTAGTCCCAGTATTCCTCAAGCGTCTCGCCCTTGATCGCAAAGACCGGCGTACCGCCCGCGGCAATCGCCGCCGCCGCGTGGTCCTGCGTCGAAAAGATGTTGCAGCTGGCCCAGCGCACATCCGCGCCCAGCGCCACCAGCGTTTCGATCAGAACAGCGGTCTGGATCGTCATGTGCAACGATCCGGCGATCCGCGCGCCTTTAAGCGGTTGCGCCGCGCCAAATTCCTCGCGCAGGGCCATCAGCCCCGGCATTTCGGTTTCTGCGATGGCGATTTCCTTGCGGCCGAATTCGGCCAGCGCGATATCTTTCACGATATAGTCGGCAGACATGGGGAAGCATCCTGAGATTGTACAAATTCAGGAGCGCTCCTACCATTTGACCGCTTGCATCACAATGCACCATCGGGCGCGGCATCCGGTCCCGCCCTTGGCCGCTTAACCCTTTACACCAAGCGGGGCCGTGGCATCGCGCGCGGCAAACCAATCGGTGCCCGTCGCCATGATGCAGGTCATTCCGCCCGCATCGGTGCGCAAAACGGTAAAGGTTCCGGTTTTCGTCGAAGCCCAAACCTCAATCATCGCGCCTTCGTTCAGCCCACCCGCGGTGAGCTGCTCGGCATAATGTTCCTGTAGACGGTCGATCACCTGACCGCGCGACGCACAGTCCATAGCCTCGTCCGCATGGGCCGGTATCGCGGTCATCACCGCGCCAATCGCCAGCCCTGTTGCCACAACCCGCTTGATCAGCATGTCCCGGCTTCCTTCCTTACTGCCACAATTGCCCCGTAGCGGGCGCGCGTTCGAAGGGACTGGAACGCACGCCCTCTCAGGGTGTTATCTTTTGGGATCTCGATTTCAGGTGCGCCCACATGAGAGAGAAACTGAGGCACATCGGAACATCGTGGCAGCGGCGATCCGTATCATGTTCATACTGCGATCTGAATGTGGCAGAAAAAGGGCATTGTCCACGAAAGGGAAGAAATGGCGGCAAGATCCACAAAACCACCACGCGCTTGGCAAAGGATGCTTTCTGGGCGGCGGCTCGACCTGCTCGATCCCACGCCAATGGATATCGAGATCGAAGACATCGCCCACGGCCTTGCCTTCGTCGCCCGCTGGAATGGGCAGACGATGGGCGACTGGCCCTATTCCGTGGCCGAACATTCCCTTCTGGTCGAGGTGATTTTCGCTAGGTTAGAGCCGAAATCGCCGGTAAAATGGCGCCTCGCCGCGCTGTTGCACGACGCGCCCGAATATGTGATCGGCGACATGATTTCGCCGGTCAAGGCCGCGGTCGGGCCGGGCTATGGCGCGCTTGATGACCGGCTCACGGCGGCGATTCACATCCGCTTCGGCCTGCCCGCCGTCGTGCCTGTCGCGGTGAAGAAAAAGATCAAGGCGGCGGATCGCGTCTCGGCGTGGATGGAGGCGGTCCAGATCGCCGGATTCGCCGAATCCGAGGCCACGAAGTTCTTCGGCAGACCCCGGCCAGACCTGATAGAAGACCTCACAATCCGCCTGCGTCCCCCCCGCGATGTGCGCGAGGACTTCACTGCACGGCACGCCGAACTTCTGGCGCAACTCTGACATCTGACAAGGCTCACAATGCTTCCATCCATGCTTCACGTTCGTCCCGCCACGCCCGCCGATGCCCGCGCCATGGCCGAACTTCTGAACGAGATCATCTTCGAGGGCGGCACTACCGCCATCACCACCCCCGTGTCCCGAACCGATATCGAGGACTGGATGCACACCGACGCCCAGCGCAGCGCATGGCGCCTGGCCGAGGATGACACAGGCGCGCTGATGGGCTTCCAATGGATCGCCCCGCATCCCGACCTGCCCGAAGACGCCTGCGACATCGCCACCTTCGTGCACAGCGGCAACACCGGCCTTGGCGTCGGCTCCAAACTATTCGAGGCCACACTGCGCGCCGCCCATGATTTGGGCTACACATGGATCAACGCCAACATCCGCGCGGACAACGCCGGCGGGCTGGCCTATTACAAATCCCGCGGTTTTGAGGACTACGCCGAAAAGCGCAACGTCACGCTCGAGGATGGCACCACCGTATCCAAGCGACTGAAGCGGTTCGATCTTCGCTGATCGCTCATGACGCGCTTTTCAATGTCGGGGCCAGATCGGCAAGTGCCGTGAGGATAGTTTGCAAATGCACGCGAAGGCGCGCAGATTTGTCGGTGTCATAGGCCCAAGGCGCGGCTTCGGTTGCCAGATAGGCGCTCTGCGCCAGTTCCATTTGAATGGCATGAATCCCCTCGGACGGGCGGCCATAATGGCGCGTTGTCCAGCCGCCCTTGAACCGGCCATTGGTGATAGACGTAAAACCCGACGCCGCAGCACAGATATCCTGCGTCGCCGCTTCGATCTCGGGCGCGCAGGTGGTGCCCATATTCGTCCCGATATTGAAATCAGGCAGCGTGCCATCGAACAGGAATGGAATGTTCGATCGGATCGAATGGCAGTCATAGAGGATCGCAATGCCATGACTGTCACGCACCCGTGCAAGTTCGGCCTCCAACGCGGCGTGATAGGCCGCGTGGAACGTTTCGCGCCGCGCGGCGATGGCAGCGTCCGTAGGGGGGCTCGTCCAAATGTCATGCCCGTCAAAGTCGGTCAACGGAACAAGGCCAGTGGTGTTCTGCCCGGGATAAAGCGAAACGCCCGACGGGTCGCGGTTGGCGTCCACGACATAGCGATGGAACGTCGCGCGCACCGTGGTCGCCCCGTCCAAAAGACCGTCATAAAGGCGATGGATATGCCAATCCGTATCATCAAGCCCGCACCCGCGCGCGTTCAGGTCTGCTAGCACCTCATCGGGAACGAACGTCCCGGTATGCGGCAACCCCAGAACGATCGGGCTATCGCCCTGATGAACCTCGACCGGGGTCATGCGTCGAACTCCGGCATCTCAATGCCTGCGGCGTCCACAATCGCACCGGATGCAATCATCGCGGCGGCCCGCTCAAGGTCGGGGGCAAGATAGCGGTCATCGCCCAGCGTCGCGACATCCTGACGAACCCGCGCCACCACCCGTTGCAGCGCCTCGCTGGTCGCAAGAGGCGCGCGAAAGTCGATCCCCTGCGCCGCACACAGCAGTTCCACCCCCAGAATCCGGTTCAGGTTCTCGTTCATTGGCCCAAGGCGGCGCGCGCCATGTGCGGCCATCGAAACGTGATCTTCCTGATTGGCCGACGTTGGCGTGCTGTCGGTCACACAGGGATTGGCGAGGTGCTTGTTCTCGCTCATCAAAGCGGCGGTTGTGACTTCGGCGATCATATAGCCGCTGTTCAAACCCGGATTGGGCGTCAGGAACGGCGGCAGGTTGAAACTCAACACGGGATCAACAATCAGCGCGACACGGCGCTGCGCGATAGCCCCGATCTCGGCAATCGCCAGCGCGATCATGTCAGCGGCAAAACCCACCGGTTCGGCGTGGAAGTTGCCACCCGACACGATGACATCGGCACCGATCAGGACCAGCGGGTTATCGGTGGCGGCATTCGCCTCGATCTCCAACGTGCGGGCCGCCATGCGCAGCACATCCATCGCGGCCCCCGTGACCTGTGGCTGACAACGAATGCAGTAAGGGTCCTGCACCCGCGCATCATCCACAATATGGCTGTCACGAATTTCAGACCCGGCCAGCAACGCCCGCATGGTTTCACCCGCCTCGATCTGACCCCGATGACCACGCAGGGCGTGGATTTCGGGCTGCAACGGCGCGGTGGATCCCATGATCGCGTCGGTCGACAGGGCCGAGGTCACAAGCGCCGAATGCGCTGCGCGCCATGCGCCGAACAAACCGGCCAGCGCCAGTGCGGTGGAAAACTGCGTGCCGTTGATCAGCGCCAGCCCTTCCTTGGGGCCAAGCTCGACCGCCGTCAGCCCTGCCGCCTTCAGCGCGTCGGCGCCCGGCATGACCTTGCCTTCAAATTCTGCCTCACCATGCCCCATCATGACCGCGGCCATATGCGCCAGCGGGGCAAGGTCGCCCGACGCTCCAACCGACCCTTGGGCCGGGATCACAGGCGTCACACCCTTGGCGAGCATTTCCTCAAGCAACGTCACGATCCCGAGCCGCACACCAGACGCCCCGCGCCCAAGGCTGAGAAGTTTCAGCGCCATCAAAAGGCGCGCGTGACGGCGCGGGATCGCGGGGCCAACGCCGCAGCAATGCGACAAGATCAAGTTGCGTTGCAGTGTTACCGTGTCTTTGGATGCGATCTTGACCGAGGCCAGTTTGCCAAACCCAGTGTTCACGCCATAAACCGCGTCCGTCCCCGCCACGGCCTTGGCGATACGCGAATGGGCCAGCTCAATCGCAGGATGGCAGGCAGGGTCAAGGCGCACCGCGTCTTCGTTCCAGTAAATACTGTGCAAATCGTCCAGCGTCACTGCGCCGGGGGTGAGGGTAAGTATGGTCACGCAAGGCCTCCGACATTGCAGGGATGAAGCGGGGTTAAACCGATGTGACAGGTCGCTTTGTCAGGGGCCCTGATATCCCCAACCGTCATGATCGCCGCGCGTGCAACCTCTTTGAACAGTCTATAGTGCCTGTCAAAATCGCCCATCTGAGCCGCGCCACCATCAACGAAACCTGTGCTCTGCGCGACCATTTTCGCCCACCATCAGTCAAACTTTCCACTTTTCTAGTACGCACTAGTATGTATTATGTATATACATAATAAGAGGGTCCGCCAAATGATTTTTGCCAGACAAGCCAATCTCTCGACCGGGTGGGCGTCCAATGTGCGGCTAACGCATACGGATGGAAAGATCACCGCAATCGAAGCCGACCAAGCGCCAGCGCCGGGCGACACCTGCGTCGATACCCTGCTGCCGGCCCTCGCCAATTTGCACAGTCACAGCTTTCAGCGTGCGATGGCCGGGATGACCGAATACCGCATGGCCGGCAAGGACAGCTTCTGGACCTGGCGCGAGCTGATGTATCGCTTCACCGCCAATCTGACGCCCGAACACATCGAAGCCATTGCCGCATTCGTCTTCCTCGAAATGCAAGAGTCCGGCTATGCCAGCGTTGGTGAATTCCACTATCTGCATCATCAGGCCGGCGGCACACCCTACGCCGATCTGGGAGAGCTTTCGGCCCGCATCGCCGCAGCGGCGGCCAAAACAGAAATCGGCCTGACCCACCTTCCGGTGCTCTATACCTACGGCGGCGCCGGGCAGGTTCCGCTTGAGTCGGGGCAGGCGCGGTTCGGCAATTCCGTCGATCGGTTCAACGATCTTGTCGCACGCGCGCAACACGCGGTTGCACAGCTTCCCGCCGATTGCCGGGTCGGGATTGCCCCGCATTCCCTAAGGGCCACGTCACCGGATGATCTGGCCTTGGTGCTTTCTGCAAACACCAACGGCCCCGTTCACATTCACATTGCCGAACAACCCAAGGAAGTGGCCGACATCACGGCATGGCTGGGTGCGCGTCCGGTCGATTGGTTGCTGGCCAATGTAAACGTCACGCCCGACTGGTGCCTGATCCACGCCACCCACATGACGGCGACGGAAACCACGAACATGGCCAAATCCGGCGCGGTGGCGGGTCTTTGCCCGGTAACCGAGGCAAACTTGGGCGACGGGCCGTTCAATGGCCCAAGCTATCTAGAGGCGAACGGCGCGTTCGGGGTTGGGTCGGATTCAAACGTCCTGATCTCGCTCACCGAGGAATTGCGCACGTTGGAATATTCCCAACGCCTGCGCGACGTGGCGCGCAACGTGATGGTCGTTGGCGAAGGATCGGTCGGTGACACGCTGTACACCGGCGCGGCCAAGGGCGGCGCACAGGCATTGAGCCGTGGCGCGGGCGAAATCAAGGTCGGGGAATTGGCAGATGTCGTCGCGATAGACAGCACGGCACCGGCCCTTTGTGCCCTGCGCCAAGGTCAACTGCTGGATGGGCTTGTCTTCGCAGCCAAAGACGACGTGGTCACTGATGTCTGGTCAGCGGGGCGCCACGCCGTGCAATCGGGCCGTCACATCAGACGCGATGAAATCACCGGGGCCTACAAGGACGCGATGCAAAGCTTGATTGCGTCCCTGTGATCCCCATAGTCCAGTCGGATCTCTAAAACGGCGTCGCCTTCGCCAATGTTCAGGGCGGCGTCGTCGCCATCGATGAACACGCTGTCTCCAACCGTCAGGAAGGCCGCATTGATCTGTGGCGCACCGGCAAGGATGTGAAACGCCAGCAGGCCCTTCTCGGGCCGCGCGACAAGGCCTTTGAACGGATCGCGCCATGCCTTGACGGTGCCCTCACAAAGGTTTGGATCAAACATCAGGTTGAGATCGGTCAAAGGCCCGTCAATCAGGCGGGATTTGATGTTCAGTGCTCCGTCAAAGCGCACCGGCTCCCACATCAAGGCGGCCATCTTGTCGTTCGGGGCCAGCAGGTCCATGGCCCCACCCGATACCACGGTCAAAACCCGCATCATCCCTGCAAAATCCGAAAATGGCCCATCTTGGACAACATCGGCGCGGCTGATCGTCCAAGCCACCCGATCCCCCGACAGGCCCGTCGCGATCTTGCGGGTGATCCCGCCGCCGTTTTTCCAAGGGACATCCACCAGTTCACTGCGCTTGAGAATGTGCATAAGCGGATTCGCTTCCGGGTTTCGGTGGGGCGCCTTATCCGACGCGAAATTGGCGTCTGTTCGATGCGCTAGATCGCAATAAGCCTATACATATCCGCAAACGATGCCAACTTGATGGGGCCCCCACACCGCCCTCACCCATGCCGCTGCGCGCGCTGATATGCTTACCCGTCCGGGCCAACACATCACCGATCGGCGCGTTTACACTTG
Source organism: Rhodalgimonas zhirmunskyi (assembly GCA_030848925.1). GTDB lineage: Bacteria > Pseudomonadota > Alphaproteobacteria > Rhodobacterales > Rhodobacteraceae > Rhodalgimonas > Rhodalgimonas zhirmunskyi. The sequence goes on along the minus strand of JANFFA010000002.1, from coordinate 471,462 downwards.
GCGCAATCGCGGCACCACGCGCCCGCGCCATACGCAAAGCAGCCACGATGCAGACGCATCGCAGACCCCCATTTTCAGGCTGAGTCGAGTGTTAACGCGGGCTTCGTTTGGCAAGGATCCGCTGCAAAGTCCGCCGGTGCATGTTCAGCCGCCGGGCGGTTTCGCTTACGTTGCGGTCACACAATTCATAGACCCGCTGGATGTGTTCCCAACGCACGCGATCGGCGCTCATCGGGTTCTCGGGCGGGGGCGGCATTTCGTTCTCACCGGCCAGCAGCGCGTTGGTGATATCCTTGGCGTCAGCGGGTTTGGAGAGGTAGTCCGTCGCCCCGATCTTGACCGCCGCAACAGCGGTGGCAATCGCACCATATCCGGTCAGCACCACGATCCGGCTATCGGGGCGTTTTTCGCGAAGAACCTCAACAACATCAAGGCCATTGCCGTCTTCCAGCCGCAAATCACACACCGCATATGCGGGCGGGCGCGCCGTGGCGATCGCCGTTCCGGCGGCGACCGATCCGGCGGTTTCGACTTCAAAGCCACGCTTCTCCATCGCCTTGGCCAGACGCCGCAGGAAGGGTTCGTCGTCATCGACGATCAGCAGGGATTTGTCCTCCCCGATATCCAAAGCCTGATCAACCACGGAACGGCCCTCCTGTTCGCACCTAACTTATTGAATGTGTTCTATCCTGCCGCAAGCACTGCGTCAAACTATCGCGCGTCGAGATAGCAGCTCATTTGCTCTGCCATCTGGTTCGGTGTCAGATCCCGCTTGAACAACGCCACCGTCCCCTCCCCCGGAAACACCAGATAGGACCATGTGGAATGGTCGATCAGATAGAATTCCTCGTCGCCCTCTTCGGGGTCGTGCTTGTCGTAAAACGTGCGGTACGCCTTGCTTGCCGCGGCCACCTGTTCAAGGCTGCCGGTCAGGCCAACCATGCGCGGATGCAGGTTTTCCGTGAAGTCGCGCAGCACCTCGGGCGTGTCGCGGTCCGGGTCGACCGAGATGAACACTGGCTTGACCATTTTCCCTTGGCTTTCAAGGATTTCGATGGCTTCGGCGTTGCGCGAATTGTCGAGCGGGCAGACATCCGGGCAGAAGGTGTAGCCGAAATAAAGCAGCGAGGGTTCGTCGATCACGTCCTTGTCGGTCACGGTCTTGCCGTCCTCATCAACCAGCGTGAAAGGTCCGCCAATCGCGGCCGAGGCCTTGGTCGATGTGCACTGCGCGTATTTCTCATCATTGCCGCCCATGGTGAAAACCACCATGCCGACGATCAACAAAACAACCGCGACAACCGCGCCCCAAGCGTAATACTTCGCCATGCCCCACCTCTGCTTTCTGGCAACCGCCATTGAATGGCCGTGACAGCACATCTAACAATCCGGGGCAAGAGTTCAACGGGGCGAAGGCGCGCAGGCGCGCGCGAAGGGGCACAGCAGCATGAATGATGACATTCCCGGCCTGATCGGAGAGCGCGAGCGCGGCGACTGGATTCGCCTGCGCACCATCATCTGGCTTCGCTGGGCCGCGATCCTTGGCCAGATCGCGGCACTGCTGGTGGCGCAAGGGTATTACGACATCGTTATCGACACCGGGCTCTTCTTTCTGGTCGTCGGCCTGTCCGTCATCGCCAACATCGTCGCGATGCTGATTTTCCCCGAAAGCAAACGCCTGAGCGAGCGTGAAAACCTTCTGATGGTGCTGTTCGACCTCTTGCAACTTTGCGCGCTGCTTTACCTCTCGGGCGGTCTACACAACCCGTTCTCGCTTCTGATCGTCGGGCCAGTCACGGTTTCGGCCGCGGCGCTTTCGGCGCGCTCAACCTTGTTTCTCGGGGCGACGGCGATCTTGCTGGTTTCCCTGCTGGCGCAGTTCCACTTGCCGCTGATCACCAGTGAGGGCGTGGTTTACATGATCGGGCCGATGTTCGTGTTCGGCAACTGGGCGGCCATCGTGATCGCCGTGATCTTCCTTGCCGTTTATGCCCGCTGGATCGCGACCGAAATCCACTCGATGACCGACGCTTTGCAAGCCACCCAAATGGCCCTTGCCCGCGAACAGAAACTCTCGGACCTCAGCGGTGTCGTCGCGGCGGCGGCGCATGAGTTGGGCACGCCTCTGGCGACGATCAAACTCACCTCGTCTGAGCTTCTCGATGATCTTTCCGACCGGCCCGATCTGGCCGAAGATATCGAATTGATCAACCAAGAGGCCGACCGCTGCCGCGATATCCTGCGCTCTATGGGGCGGGCTGGAAAGGATGATCTCTACCTGCATCAAGCGCCGATCTCGGCCCTGATAGAAGAGGCCGCCGGCCCGCATCTGGAACGCGGCAAGACCCTCAGGTTCACGGCCGGTCCGGCGGCGGGGTCCGATCTCGATCAGCCGGTGGTTCTGCGCCGGCCCGAGGTGGTGCATGGGTTGCGCAACCTGATCCAGAACGCGGTGGATTTCGCACGGGGCAACGTATGGGTCGATACGTTCTGGGATGAAAAACAGATTTCGGTCCGGATACAGGATGATGGCGCGGGCTATCCCGCCAACCTGATCGGGCGGATCGGTGATCCCTTCATGCGCGATCGCCGCTCGCAAGGTGTGCGCCCGGCTTACGAAGGGATGGGCCTTGGCCTTTTCATTGCCAAGACATTGCTGGAACGTTCAGGTGCCGAATTGCGCTTTGCCAACGGATCCGATCCGCGCAACGTCGATACCGTGCCGCCCGAACGCTGTGGTGCGCTGGTTCTGGTCAGTTGGCCCAGTGCGAAACTTGGCGCGCGCTTTGGTCAAAATCCGGGCGCTGAGGGCCAGAACCGCCCCTTCCTACCCTAGGATATACGCACAAAAAGCCCCTTGGAGCGGGCCATAAAACGACGTGCGATTTACCACTCGTTAACCATTAACTGCAAAGGCTGGAACGTGGCAACGAAGGCAGACGGGCATGGCCGATCTAACGGGGTTCTGGTATATCCTCACGCTGGCGGGCGTCAGCGTGGTGGGCGCAACGCTCGCGCTTGTCGTGATATCGCGCATCGACCTTAGGCGAGCCGACCGACAGGAATTGGCCGAGGAACCCGCTTTTCTGTTTGATCAGTGCTTCCTCGTCGATGCGAGTCCGGCCGGGTGGGACATCTTGCACGCTTCGAACAAAGACCGTTCCGTAAACGCCGCACGCGGCGATCATCAGGATTCCGATACCCTTACCGAATGGCGCGCGCTCTATCGCGCGCTGAAATCGCGCTTTCCGGCCCTGCCCGAGATGCCCGAAATGGCGCTGGAAATGGCGCCGACAACGCTTTGCTCCGCCTTTGCCGGCGACGATGCAACGCTCGATCTCAGTCTGGTTAGGGGCAAACTACGTCTGTCCATCACCGATACCGCCGCGCCTTCCTTGGGGGACCGCCATGTCGCCCTCACGGCGGCGCGCGAATTGCAGATGCTGAACAGCGTTTCGCATCTTTATCCGCATCCCGTCTGGCTGCGCGGTGATGATGGCTCAATCCTATGGGTGAACAAGGCGTTGCGCGATCTTGCCGGTGATGGCGATATCGCTGGACTTTGTAGAAAGCTGAGCGGGCCGGAGCCGACCAGCGAGGCATCACAAAGCACCCGAACCCTGACCGAGGATGAAACCGGCGAAAGCCATTGGTTCGACGTGCTCCGTGCAAGGTCTGATGCAGGGATTGAGCTGGGCCTCGCCATTGATGTGAATGCCGTTGTCATGGCCGAGATCAAGCAACGGAAATTCGTCCAGACCCTGACCAAAACTTTCGCACAGCTATCCACCGGACTCGCAGTGTTCGACCGGCATCAGCAGTTGCAACTGTTCAATCCGGCACTGATGGACCTGCTCTCGCTTCCCGGCGATTTCCTTTCCGCACGGCCAACCCTGCTTACGTTTTTCGACAAGCTGCGCGAAAATCAGATGATGCCCGAACCCAAGAATTACTCCGGCTGGCGCCAACAGATCGCCGAGCTGGTCTCGGCCTCCGAAGACGGCCGCTATCAGGAAACATGGACACTTCCGACGGGGTTGACCTATCGCGTCACGGGTCGCCCTCATCCCGATGGCGCTATTGCGCTTTTGTTTGATGATATTTCTGCCGAAATATCTCTGACCCGCCGATTCCGCGGGCAACTCAACCTTGGGCAAGACGTGTTTGATACACTTGATGAGGGGCTTGCCGTCTTCTCTTCGAGGGGCGTGCTTGTCGGTTCAAATCTGGCATTCCGTCAACTTTGGGGGCTGGATCCCGAAAGCAGTTTTGCCGATGTCACGATCAGGGATGCACGCCGACACTGGAAAACGAGGTCGCGCGAGACCACATTCTGGGACGAATTGCATGATTTCGTGCTCAACGCCGCCCAGCGCGAAGAGTGGTTTGCCGATATCGAAATGGCGCAGGGGCAGCGTGTAGAATGCAGGGTTACGCCGCTCAAGGGCGGAGTCACGTTGATAGGTTTCCGACTGCCTCAGCTTCTAAAGGTCGGGCCTCGCGGGGGTGCTGTCTCCGTCAGTGAAACCGGAAAACCGGGCTAAGTCCCAAACTGAGATCACCGCGCATTGCAAAAGCGGTTGCAGGGCGGGCCTGTCCGGGTAATCTCGCGCTCATGCTTGTACCGCCGGTCCAGATCCCCCTCGCTTCGCCGGAAGAAACCGCGGCACTTGCAGTGCGTCTTGGCGGGGTGTTGCGTATTGGCGATGCCCTTTTGCTTTCCGGCGGCATCGGGGCGGGAAAAACGCACTTCGCGCGGGCCTTGATACAATCCCTTCTCGCCCATTCCGAAGACGTCCCCTCTCCGACATTCACGCTGGTTCAGGAATATGAGGGCGTGAATGGCCCGATCTGGCATTGCGATCTCTATCGGCTAAGCGGGCCGGACGACATCTATGAGCTGGGTCTGGACGAAGCGTTCAGAGACGCCATCTGCATCATCGAATGGCCCGATCGCCTTGGTCCCCTCGCGCCCGAAACCGCGCTTTCACTTAGCTTCACCGATGCGAACAAGGATGATAGCCGCGACCTCACGCTTGAGTGGCGCGATCCGTCATGGACCGCTCGGCTTGAAAAGGTGCTGAAATGACGAACCGTGATGCCCTGATACCTGACTTTCTGGACCGCGCCGGCTGGGGCGATGCCACAGTTGCGCCGCTGGCGGGGGATGCGTCGAACCGGCGCTATCTTCGGTTGCGGGACGAGGGCAAAGGCCCGGCCGTTCTGATGGATGCGCCCCCGGAAAAGGGCGAAGACGTGCGTCCCTTCATCGCCATCGCCGATCACCTTTACGCACTCGGCCTCTCGGCGCCACGCATCCTGGCTCGTGACGAAAACGCCGGATTCCTCTTGCTCGAAGATCTGGGTGACGATCTGTTCGCCCGTGTAATCCCCCGCGACCCCACGCTTGAGTCCACGCTCTACGAAGCGGCGACCGATCTTTTGATCACGCTGCATCACGCGCCTGCGCCCACCGCTCTAAAGTGCTACTCCCCGACGCTGATGGCGGAAATGGCCGCGCTGGCCTATGATTGGTATCTGGCGCATTCGGTTGGCCCCGATCTGGCCAGCCGGGATGTGTTTTTGGCAAGGTTAGAGCCGCTTTTGAAAGCCCATGCCAGCGAACATGACGTGTTGATCCAGCGGGATTACCATGCCGAAAACCTGCTCTGGCTGCCCGACCGCGACGGCGTTGCACGTGTCGGCCTGCTGGACTTCCAAGACGCGATGAGCGGGCATCGCGCCTATGATCTCGTCTCGCTTCTGCAAGACGCGCGCCGCGATGTACCGCCCGCCCTCGAACGCGAGATGCTGACCCGCTACATCCGCCGCGCCGCAGATCAGGATCCGCACGCCTTCGAGCGGGCCTATCACCTGCTTGGCGCGCAGCGAAACCTGCGCATCCTCGGCGTTTTTACCCGGCTCTGCATTCGTGATGGCAAGGCGCATTATGTCGATTTGATCCCGCGCGTCTGGGGCCTTCTTCAGCGCGATCTCGATCACCCGGCGCTTGCCGCCGTCGCCCCACATTTGCGCGCCACGCTTCCCGAACCCACACAAGACATACTCGACAGGCTGAAACAGAAATGCGCGACCGCCCCGAAACCCCAGACGCTTTGATGCTGTTCGCCGCCGGGTTCGGCACGCGGATGGGCGCACTAACCGCCGACCGGCCCAAGCCGATGATCGAGGTGGCCGGGCGTCCGCTGATCGATCACGCGTTGGATCTTGTCGCGCCGATGGACCTGTCCCGCGTCGTGGTGAACACGCATTACAAACCCGCGCCGCTGCACGATCACCTCTCGCAGCGTGACGTGATGATCTCGCACGAGGATGACATCCTTGAAACCGGCGGCGGGCTACGCAAGGCGTTGCCGCTTTTGGGCGAAGGGCCGGTGTTCACGATGAATTCCGACGCGGTTTTTCGCGGGCCGAACCCGCTAGCTCTGTTGCGGGCGGCATGGCGGCCCGGAGAAATGGATGCGCTATTGCTCTGTGTGCCATTGGAGCGCGCCATTGGCCACACGGGCGAAGGAGACTTCTTGCTTGGCCAAGACGGCCAACTCTCACGCGGCAAGGGCGAGGTCTACGCCGGGATTCAGATCCTCGATCCGACGGGCCTGAACGAGATCGACCAACCCGCCTTCTCGCTCAACCTGCTCTGGAACCGGATGCAGCCCGAAGGGCGGCTTTTCGGGATCAGCTACCCCGGCCAATGGTGCGACGTGGGCCGGCCCGAAGGCATCGCCCTGGCAGAAGAAATGCTGGAGTTCCCGGATGTTTGAGCCTTCCGAGCGTCCACGCATCTTCGCTCTGCCCCCCGGTGCAGATTTCCCTAGCGCCATCGTCGCCCGGCTGACGCGCGATTTCGCAAACCGCCCGCCCGAGGCGCTGGCCCGGGTCGACCTGATCGTCAACACCTCCCGCATGGCGCGCCGCATCGCCGCGCTGTTCGACGAGGGGGGCGCGATCCTGCTGCCGCGGATCCGGCTGCTGAGCGATCTGTCGATGCTGGGCGACGGTGCGCTTGACGGCGACCTGATCGCGCCCGTCCCGCCAATCCGTCGGCGGCTGGAACTCACGCGGTTGGTGTCGCGGTTCCTTGACCAAGCGCCAGATTTCGCGCCGCGCGCCGCGCTTTATGACCTTGCCGATAGCCTCGCCGCGCTGCTGGGTGAAATGCAGGGCGAAGGCGTGCCACCCTCGGCCATCGCCGCGCTGGATGTCGAGGATCAGTCCGGCCACTGGGCCCGAACCAAGGCCTTCCTCGAAATCGTGCAGCACTATTTCGACGAAACCGGAGAGCCGCCCGATGCCGAGGCGTTGCAACGCCGCCGGGCCGAACGCCTTGCCGCGCTTTGGCAAGAGGCCCCGCCGCAGCATCCCGTGATCCTTGCCGGGTCGACCGGGTCGCGCGGCGCGACCCGCCTTCTGATGGAGGCCGTGGCCCGGTTGCCCCAAGGCGCGCTGGTCCTGCCCGGGTTTGATTTCGACCTTCCTGTGGGGCTTTGGGAAACGCTCGACAACGCCCTTCTGGCCGAGGATCACCCGCAATTTCGCTACCGCACGCTGATGACCAACCTCGGCCTCGCGCGCGAAGACATCATGCGCTGGGATGATACCGCGCCGCCCAGCCCCGCGCGCAATCGCCTGATCTCTCTCGCGCTGCGCCCCGCGCCCGTCACCGATCAATGGTTGTCGGATGGTCCTGCGCTGGGCGATTTGCACCCCGCCGCCGAGGGCATGAGCCTGATCGAGGCCACCAGCCAACGCGAAGAAGCCACCGCCATCGCCCTGCGCCTGCGCAAGGCGGCCGAGGACGGCACAACCGCCGCCCTGATCACCCCGGACCGGATGCTCAGCCGACAGGTCGCCGCGGCGCTCGACCGGTGGAACATCCTGCCCGACGACAGCGCCGGGCAGCCGCTTCCCCTGTCGCCGGTCGGGCGGCTGTTGCGCCACGTCGCGGCCCTGTTCGACGAGGGGCTGTCGGCGGAATCGCTGCTGACCCTGCTCAAGCATCCGCTCACCCATATGGGCGCGGATCGTGGCAATCACCTTCGCTTCACCCGCGACCTTGAACTGCACCTGCGCCGATGGGCCCCACCCTATCCCGACGCCGATGATCTGCGCGCTTGGGCGATCAAGCAGGACGACGCCGATGTCACGCGCTGGGCCGAGTGGCTCTGTTCTTGCTTCACCGGGCAAGAAACGGTCGGCGAACAGCCGCTTTCCGCAATGTTAGAGACACATCTCGCGCTTTGCGCCCGGATCTCGAAAGGCAGCACACCGGGGGCTGCCGCGCATCTCTGGGCCGAGCGGGACGGGAAAGAGGCGCGCAAGCTTCTCGATCAACTGGCCGAGGCCGCGGATGCCGCCGATCCGCTGTCGGCGCGCGCATACAGCGATCTGTTTGGTTCCATTCTGGCTACGGGCGAAGTGCGCCGGGTCGAAGAGCCGCATCCCCATATCCTGATCTGGGGCACGCTTGAGGCACGCGTGCAGGGTGCCGATCTGGTCATTCTTGGCGGGCTGAATGAAGGCAGCTGGCCCGAAATGCCCGCGCCCGACCCGTGGCTCAACCGTCAGATGCGCCACCGCGCCGGGCTGCTTCTTCCTGAACGGCGGATCGGGCTTTCGGCGCATGATTTTCAACAGGCCATCGCGGCGAAAGAGGTCTGGCTCACCCGCGCGATCAAGACCGATGACGCCGAAACCGTGCCCTCGCGCTGGGTCAATCGCCTGCTCAACCTGATGCAGGGTCTGCCCGAACAGCACGGCGAAGATGCCGTCAAGGCGATGAAGAACCGCGGCGACGAGTGGCGCTCCCTTGCCCGTGCCCTCGACACGCCCGACCCCGTGCCGCCCGCCCATCGCCCTGCGCCAATCCCCCCGACCGAGGCGCGCCCACGTCGCCTTTCGGTGACCGAAATCAAAACCCTGATCCGCGATCCCTATGCGATCTATGCCCGCCGGATCCTGCGCCTCAACCCGCTCGATCCGCTGATGCGCCTGCCCGACGCGGCGACGCGCGGCATCGTCCTCCACGAGGTGATGGAGCATTTCATAAAGCACATCGTCGCCAACCCCGCAGATGCGACGCGCGACCGTCTTCTTGAAATCACCGATGCCGCCCTTGAAGGGGCCGTTCCCTGGCCCGCCGCGCGGCTGATGTGGCGCGCCCGTGTCGAACGGATCGCCGACAGCTTCCTCGCTGACGAGGCCAATCGCCAATCCCGCGCCACGCCACTCAAATACGAAGTGAAGGGCCACGCCGACTTGCCCCAGCTTGGCTTTACCTTGCGTGGCACCGCCGATCGGATCGATCAGGCCGACGGCGGACTGATTCTCTATGATTACAAGACTGGCAGCCCCCCGACCAAGGCGCAGCAAAAGAACTTCGACAAACAGCTACTGCTCGAAGCCGTCATCGCCGAAAAGGGCGGGTTCACCGACATCCCGGCCTCGACCGTGATCGCCGCCTCTTACATCGGCCTCGGCGCCAAACCGGGCGAGGCCGCCGCGCCGCTAGAGGAAACCACGCCAGCGCAAATCTGGCAGGAGTTCGTAGCGCTCATCACTGCCTATCTTTCGCCTGATCAGGGCTTCCTTTCGCGCCGCGCGATGTTCAAATCCGAAGAGACGGGCAATTACGATCAACTCGCCCGCTACGGCGAATGGGACATCGCCGACGATCCCGTGCCGGAGGTGCTGAAGTGACCCTGACAAAGCCTAACGAAGCCACCTTGGCCCAGATCGAGGCCGCAAATCCGCAGGCCAACACCTGGCTGTCTGCCAATGCCGGGTCGGGCAAGACCCGCGTTCTGACCGACCGTGTCGCGCGGCTTTTGCTTTCGGGTGTGAATCCACAGAATATCCTCTGCCTCACCTACACCAAGGCCGCCGCGTCCGAGATGCAGAACAGGCTTTTCAGGCGGTTGGGCGAATGGGCGATGCTGCCCGACGCGGCCCTGCGCGCCGCCTTGCAGGAGCTCAGCCTCGACACCCATGTCGCACCTGAAACGCTGGCCGAGGCCCGTCGCCTTTTTGCCGGTGCCATCGAAACGCCGGGCGGCTTGCGGATTCAGACGATCCATGCCTTCTGCGCCGCCCTGCTGCGCCGGTTCCCCCTCGAAGCGGGCGTTTCGCCACGGTTCACCGAAATGGACGATCGCGCCGCCGCCTTGCTGCGCGAGGACATCGTCGAGCATATGTCCGAAGGCGACGAGCGCGACCTTGTTCTCGATCTGGTGCGCCACATCAGCGATGATGATTCCCTCGACAAATTGATGAGCGAGATCACGCGGCAGGCGGATGCCTTTGCCGATCCGATGAGCCGCGAAACAATCTACACCCACTTCGGCCTGGCCCCTGAGACCCGCCCCGAGGATATAGCCGAACGCGCCTTTGCCGGGGGCGAGGCGGCTCTGCTGACGTCCCTTCTGCCCGCCCTGCGCGCTGGCAGCGCGAATGATGTCAAAGCGGCCGAGAAGCTGGCGTTGGTTTCAGAGCTTACGGTTGATGCCTTGCCGATCCTCGAACAGGTGTTCCTGACTGGAAGATCCGCAAAAGAACCGTTTTGCGCCAAGATAGGGACGTTTCCAACCAAGGCCACGCAAGCCACCATCGCCGATATGATGCCCGCGCTCGAAGCCTTCATGCGGCGCGTCGAAGATACCCGCACCCTGCGGATCGCGCTTTATGCCGCCCAGCGCACCGCCGCGCTGCATGGCTTTGCCGGCGCGTTCCTTGGGCATTACGAAGCGGCGAAACAGGCGCGCGGATGGCTCGATTTCGATGACCTGATCAGCCGCGCCCGTAACCTGCTGAACGATCCGCGCGTCGCGGCGTGGGTGCTTTACCGGCTGGACGGCGGCATTGACCACATCCTCGTGGACGAGGCGCAGGATACCTCGCCCACGCAATGGAACGTGATCGACCGGCTGGCACAGGAGTTCACTGCCGGTGAAGGCGCACGCGCCGATGTGCCCCGCACGATCTTTGTCGTCGGCGACAAAAAGCAATCGATCTATTCCTTCCAAGGTGCCGATCCGCGTGAGTTCGACAGGATGCGCGCCGAATTTCAGGAACGCCTCGCGCCGACCAACACGCCCTTGCAGGATGCGCAACTTGCGTGGTCCTTCCGATCCTCGGGCGCGATCCTTTCGCTGGTGGACATGACGTTCGAGGATCGGGCCGCATCGGGCTTTACCGCCGGACAGGATCACAAGGCGTTTTTCGACGCGATGCCCGGGCGCGTCGACCTTTGGCCTGTGCTGCCCAAGCTCAAGATCGAGAAAGAAGAACACGAGTGGTTCAAGCCGGTAAACCAGACCGGCCCCGAAGATCCGGTGCAACTCCTCGCCCGCGCGATTGCCGGTGAAATGGGCCGGATGATCTCGGAAAACGTCTCTGTTCCTGCCGAAAACGGCAAATCCATGCGCGCCTGCCATGCCGGGGATTTCCTGGTTCTGGTGCAGCGCCGCTCACCGCTGTTTCACGCGATCATCCGTGAATGCAAGGCGCTTGGCCTGCCCATCGCGGGGGCCGACCGGCTGCGCGTGGGTGCCGAACTGGCGGTGCGCGATATCGCGGTGCTTCTGCAATTCCTTGCCACGCCCGAGGATGATCTCGCTCTGGCCACTGCCCTGCGCTCGCCCTTGTTCGGCTGGTCGGAACAGGCGCTTTATACCCTTGCCCAGCCACGCAAAGGCTTCCTTTGGGCCGCCCTGCGCGATCACGCGGCGGATCATCCCGAAACGATGGCCATACTCGATGACATGCGGCGCAATGTCGATTACCTGCGCCCTTATGATTTGATCGAGCGCATCCTCACGCGCCACGATGGCCGTCGCCGCCTTCTCGCCCGGCTGGGGCGTGAGGCCGAAGACGGCATCGACGCGCTTTTGGGTCAGGCGCTGGCCTATGAGCAGAACGCCGTGCCCTCGCTCACCGGCTTCCTTGTCTGGATGGAAACCGACAACCTCGATCTCAAACGCCAGATGGAAAGCGCCGGGCGCCAGATCCGGGTGATGACTGTGCACGCCGCCAAGGGACTCGAAGCGCCGATCGTGATTCTGCCGGATACCGGCCAACGGCGCGATACCGTCCGCGATCAGATCCTGCCCGGCGATGTCGCGATCTGGAAACCCAACGCCGACATGATGCCGCCACAGGCCGATGCCCTGATCGAGGCGCGCAAAGAGAGTGACCGGCAAGAGCGTGACCGGCTGCTCTACGTCGCCATGACACGGGCTGAATGCTGGCTGATCGTCGCGGCGGCGGGGGAGTTGGGCCGCGATGGCCTTGCCTGGCACGACGTGATCCGCACCGCGATGGAGGCGGCGGATGCCGCACCGCTGGACACGCCAACGGGCAACGGGCTTCGCCTGCAACACGGCACATGGGGCGAAGCGCCAGCACCCACCAAGGACGACACCCAACCGCAGCCCGAAACACAAACTATCCTGCCCGACTGGGTGCAAAACCCCGCTCCCATCGCCGCCCCCCGGCCCAAGGCACTTTCGCCCTCTGATCTTGGCGGGGCCAAAGCCCTTCCCGGGGCCGCCGGTCAGGATGAGGAAGAGGCCAAGCGATACGGGCGACAGGTTCACCTTCTGCTCGAACACCTGCCCGCCTATCCACCCGCGACATGGGAAAGTGTGAGCGAAAAGCTCCTCTCCTCTGGCCCCGATGCGGCCTTGGTCGAGGAACGCGCCGCACTTCTGGCAGAGGCGAAGCAAACGCTGAACTCCGCAGAGTTAGAGCCGCTTTTTGCTTCCGACACCCTTGCCGAAGTGCCGATCAGCGCCAGCCTCGACGCGCTGCAAGGGCGCCGGATCCACGGCATCATCGACCGGCTGGTGATTGGCGAGAACAACATCCTCGCCGTTGACTTCAAGACAAACGCCATCGCGCCCGCGCGCGCCGAAGATTGCCCTGACGGGCTTCTGCGGCAAATGGGCGCTTACGCCGCCGCGTTGGAACAGGTCTTTCCCGGAAAAAACATCGCTACCGCGTTGCTTTGGACGAAAACCGCAACACTCATGCACCTGCCACACGATCTGGTTATGCAAGCGTTGCAGAGCACCCATATCCTTGACGAGCCTACCCCCTGAGCCTACGTTCCCGGTAACGCCCACAACCCCTTCTAGGAGAACTGACATGGCAACCGTCGCTGTCACCGACGATACCTTCGATGCCGAAGTGAAAAATTCCGATATCCCCGTCGTGGTGGATTTCTGGGCCGAATGGTGCGGCCCCTGCAAGATGATCGGCCCGTCGCTCGAAGAGCTGTCGGCCGAGATGGAAGGCAAGGTCAAGATCGCCAAGGTCGACGTTGATCAGAACCCCAACGCCGCCGCCGCCATGGGCGTGCGCGGTATTCCGGCGCTGTTCATCTTCAAGAACGGCGAGGTCGTTTCGAACATGGCCGGCGCCCGCCCCAAGGCCGCGCTGCAAAGCTGGATCGAAGAATCGATCTAAGCCGCCTAAGGCACCGTCACAGGTTTCAAGGAAAGGCCCTGCCGCTTGCGGCGGGGCTTTTTCGTTTTCGCTTGTTCGTTAAAGCGGCCTAGACCGGCCAGCCAAACCCGCGCAACCGTTCAGCGATCCGCGTCTTCGCCTCGGGGCGGCCCGCGTTGATCGCGCGCTCTTGCCAGAACCAATAAAGATAACGCGCGAAATCCGGCCGCATCGCGGGCGCGCCTTTGATTGCGCGCTTCGCCCCAATCTCGGAAACGCGCGCGGCGATGTGATGGAAATCCACCCCTGCGAACAAAACCAGCGGTTTCTCGTGGAAAAGCCCAAAGAACCCCGCGCCGGAATTTTCGGTCACGACGTAGTCCGCCCCGGGCAAAAGCCGCTCCATCCCGCCCATCTCGACCGACACGCGCGGATGCTTTATTTCCAGCTTTTCCAGCGCGTCGATCTCGAGCGCAGAATAGCTCTCTTTCGGGTGCAGTCCGATGGCGATGGGCCGCTCGCGCTCAAGATCCAGCAATAGATGCACCATCTCAAGCGGCGCGTGCGTCTGAAATGACCGCCGCTCACCCAGCCGCCCTTGCAGCGGCACATAAACATGCCCGCGCGGCCCATCCACAGGCCAATCGCCAAACAGGCGCTTTTGCCAGCGCGCTACGAACCGCGCGGCCTTGGCCCCGTCCACCGCATCCGCATCGAACAGCGCGCGCGCCACGTCGAACTCCCAGCGCTTCTCGCTCCGCTCGATCGACCAGAACGGATAGGCATAGGCGCGGCGCAAACTGACCGCGCGCGCATGCGGTGGCGGCTCCATATGTACCACGGCCCATTCCCTGTCTGGGTCGGCCTCGGCCAGATCCCCCGTCGAATTGCCCCGGATCACGATGTCGAGCCCCGCTTCACGCCCCACCTGCGCGATCAGCGAAAGAAAATTATGCTGCCCTGCCTCGGCGCTCTCTTTCAGGCCGGGCTCAAGATAGAATGTCATCATACTGGGCAGGGTCATGGCCGCCACGCTAGGACGCAGCCGGGGGCTGAACAAGGCCCGCCCTTGTGCCGCCCCACCTTCGCCGCCATATAGTTGCCCAATGAACAAAGGAGGCCCCCGCATGGCAGACGATCAATTCCCCGGCTGGCACGGCACCACGATCATCGGCGTCAAGAAAGGCGGCGAAGTGGTGATCGCGGGCGATGGTCAGGTCAGCCTTGGCCAGACCGTAATCAAAGGCACCGCCCGCAAGGTGCGCCGCCTCTCGCCCGGCGGTTACGATATCGTTGCGGGCTTCGCGGGTTCCACCGCCGATGCCTTTACCTTGCTGGAACGGCTGGAAGCCAAGCTTGAAAAAACCCCCGGCCAACTGGCCCGTGCCAGCGTCGAGCTGGCCAAGGACTGGCGCACCGACAAGTATCTGCAAAAGCTCGAAGCGATGCTGATCGTCTCGGACGGGTCAGAGATCTATGTCATCACCGGCGCGGGCGATGTGCTCGAGCCCGAGCATGACGTGACCGCCATCGGGTCGGGTGGGAACTATGCGCTCGCCGCCGCGCGCGGCATGATGGACACCGACAAATCCGCCGAAGAGGTAGCCCGCGCCGCCATGGCCATCGCCGCCGATATCTGCGTCTACACCAACGGCAACCTGACGGTTGAGAAGATCACAAAATGATCTCGAAGGACGATCTTCGCGCCGCTGTCGGCTCGGGCCTTCTGAGCGAAGCACAGGCGGCGTCACTCTCGGCGCTGGCCGACAGCCGCCGTGGCGCGCGCGAGGGGTTGTCCGAGACTGACGAACCGTTCGAGTTGTTTCGTGGTTTCAACGAAATCTTCATCATCGTCGGCTTGCTGATCCTCGCCTCCGGTTGGGTTTCGGCGGTCGGCGTTTCGATGGCGACCGGCATCGTGAATTACCAGAACCACATCGCCTCATCTTCGCTGATCGCGGCGGCGGTGCTTTGGGCGCTGTCGGAATACTTCATTCGCCGCCGCCGAATGATCGGCCCGGCGATCACGCTGGCGATCATGTTCGCGGTGAACGCCTCGATCGGCCTGACCGCGCAATTCGCGCAGGTCTTCATGGTTGCGCAGGAAGATTACTCCAGCCTTCTGATGCCCGTCGGCCTGACGACCGCGGCTGTGGCCGTCTATTGGCTGCGCTTCCGGGTGCCGTTCGCGATGGCGCTGATCGCGCTGGGGATGATGGCGGTTGCGCTGATCCTTGGCGCAACCCACGCCGGCACGCCAACTTCGCCCTCCGATCTGTTCCTGCTGTCAGCCGATGGCACCTTCGCGTGGATCACACTGGCGGTGGGCGTCGTCATCTTCATCATCGCCATGTATTTCGACATGAGCGATCCGCACCGCGTGACCCTGCGCTCGTCTCAGGGGTTCTGGCTGCATGTCGTGGCCGCGCCCGCCCTTGTGAATACCATCGCGCTCACGCTTTTGTCACAGGGCACGGCACAGGCAAACCTGATCCTGTTCGCGGTGCTGATCGTCTTTGCCCTTGTTGCCATCATCATCGACCGGCGGTCTTTCCTGATCGCCGCGATCGGCTATTCCGTCACGCTCTCTGCTATCGTCTTCGACGGCACCGGCGCGGCTTGGACCGTCCTTCTTCTGGGCGTTCTGCTTCTCATCCTTGGCGCCTTTTGGGCGCGTATCCGGGCGGCCATCATGGCCACGCTTGGCGGTATCCTGCCGCGCGATCGCCTGCCGCCGTGTCACTGATCCATCCAACATCCCGAGGTTTCCATGACCGATCTCACCCCCCGCGAAATCGTTTCCGAGCTTGACCGCTTCATCATCGGTCAGGCCGACGCAAAGCGCGCCGTCGCCGTGGCGCTGCGCTCGCGCTGGCGGCGCAAGCACCTGTCCGACGACCTGCGCGACGAGGTTTACCCAAAGAACATCCTGATGATCGGCCCGACCGGCGTCGGCAAAACCGAGATTTCCCGCCGTCTCGCCAAACTCGCCCGCGCGCCCTTCATCAAGGTCGAGGCGACGAAATTCACCGAAGTCGGCTATGTCGGGCGCGACGTAGAGCAGATCATCCGCGATCTGGTCGATGCCGCCATCGCCCAGACGCGTGAACTGATGCGCGAAGACGTCAAGGCCAAGGCGCACAAGGCCGCCGAAGACCGCGTGTTGCGCGCCATCGCCGGAGAAGACGCGCGCGAAGGCACGCTCGAAATGTTCCGCAAAAAGCTCAAATCTGGTGAGCTGGACGACACCATGATCGAACTCGACGTGGCCGACAACGCCTCGCCCATGGGGATGCTCGACATTCCCGGCATGCCCCCGGGCCAACAGGCCGGGATGATGAACCTTGGCGATATCTTCGGCAAGGCGTTCGGCGGGCGCACCGTGCGCAAACGGCTTTCGGTTTCGGAAAGCTACGAGGTGCTGATTCAGGAAGAGGCCGACAAGCTTCTCGATGACGAGGCCGTGAAAGTCACCGCGCTCGAAGCGGTCGAACAGAACGGCATCGTCTTCCTTGACGAGATCGACAAGGTCTGCGCCCGCGCCGATGCGCGTGGCGCCGATGTGTCGCGCGAAGGGGTGCAGCGCGACCTGCTGCCCCTGATCGAAGGCACCACGGTCAGCACCAAGCACGGCGCGGTGAAAACCGACCATATCCTGTTCATCGCCTCGGGCGCGTTCCACATCGCCAAGCCGTCGGACCTGTTGCCCGAGCTTCAGGGCCGCCTGCCCATCCGAGTCGAGTTGCGCGCCCTGACCGAGGGCGATTTCGTCCGCATCCTGACCGAGACGGACAATGCCCTCACCCGGCAATACACCGCCCTGATGCAAACCGAAGAGGTGAGTGTCGAGTTCACAGAAGAAGGCATCGCCGCGCTGGCCAAGATCGCGGCAGACGTAAACGAGAGCGTCGAAAACATCGGCGCACGGCGGCTCTACACCGTTCTCGAGCGTGTGTTCGAAGAGCTTAGCTTCACCGCGCCCGACCGCGCCGGCGATACCGTCACTGTCGATGCCGCCTTCGTCGAGAAAAATCTGGGCGAGTTGACCCGCTCGACCGATCTTTCCCGTTACGTCCTGTGATTTCGCACTTTCCTTCCGCCTGAAAACCGGGAAGCGTGGCGCTCATGACAGCGCCGCGCGTTCCCACCTTTCAATTCCTGCGTGACAACGCCCCGTGGCTGGCCGCGGGGGCGATGCTGTTCTTTCTCTCCAGCTTCGGACAAACCTTTTTCATCTCGATCTTCGCCGCCGAAATACGCGGCGAATTCGGCCTGTCGCACGGCCAATGGGGCGGGATTTATACGCTCGGCACGTCGGCCTCGGCGCTCTTGATGATCTGGGCCGGGGGGCTGACAGACCGGTTTCGCGTGCGTGCATTGGGCGCAGTGGTGCTGTCGATGCTGGCCGCGTCCTGCCTCTTGATGGCGCTCAACGGTGCGGCGTGGATGCTGCCATTCGTGATTTTCGCGCTGCGCTTTTGCGGACAGGGGATGACAAGCCACATCTCGGTCGTCGCCATGTCGCGCTGGTTCGTCGCCGCGCGGGGCCGTGCGCTGTCCATCGCCACCTCGGGCTTTTCCGTGGGCGAGGCGCTGTTGCCGCTGCTCTTCGTCTGGCTGCTCACCCTGTTCGACTGGCGCACGCTCTGGATCGGCGCGGCCTGCGTGGCGATCCTTGGCATCCCAGCATTGTTTTCCCTGTTGCGCCATGAGCGCACACCACAAAGCTTTGCCGAAACCGAAAGCAGCCTCGGGATGGAGGGCCGCCACTGGACCCGCAATCAGGCGCTGCGCCAATTCCTGTTCTGGATGATGATCCCGGCGATGCTTGGCCCCGCCGCCTTCAACACGGCGTTCTTTTTTCATCAGGTCCACTATGCCGAGGTGAAGGGCATCTCCCACCTCGAACTCGTCTCGCTTTTCCCGCTGTTCACCGGCATGACCATCGGCTTCATGGTGCTGTCCGGCTGGGCGCTCGATCGCTTCGGCACAGCACGGCTGATGCCGTTCGTGCAGGTGCCAATGGCCATCGGCTTCGTCTTCTTTTCGCAGGCCGAGGGCCTTCCCGGCCTCATCACCGGGTTTTTCTTCGCCGCGATGGGCAACGGTGGAATGATGACCGTGCCCAACGCCTTCTGGGCGGATTTCTACGGCACGCGGAACATCGGATCGGTCAAGGCGATGGTGGCGGCGGTCATGGTGCTTGGCTCGGCGCTTGGGCCCGGCATCACCGGCTGGGGCATCGACGCCGGCATCGGCATCGAGCGGCAATACCTCGCCGTTTCGCTCTATTTCCTGATCGCGACCGGCTTCATGCTGGTGGGCGTAACCCGCGCACGCCGCCTGCTACCGGCTGCGGCGTAAGTAAACGTAATAGGCCCCGCCGCCACCGTGGCTTTGATGCGCTTCAGCCACTTGCAAAACCACCTGCGCCAGCGGCGGCACCGAAAGCCAATGCGGCACCTGATGGCGCAACACCCCGTGCCGCACCGGAATAGGCCCGCCTTCATCGCGGTGCTTGCCCTTGCCGGTGATCACCAGAACCAGCCGCTTACCCTGCCCATGCGCCTGAAGGATAAAGCTCAACAGCCGCGGATGCGCGCGCTCCATCGTCATGCCATGCAGGTCAAGCTTGGCCTCGGGCACCATCTTGCCACGCTTCAGCTTCTGATGCGCCTTGCGGTCCATCCTGAGCGGCGCCTTGGCGAGCCGCTCGCCGATGGGCGGCAACACGTCGTGCCCGCCATCTGCCGGTTTCGCCGGAATATCGAACGGTTCAAGCCTGAACCCCGGTTGCCTTGGCTGCGGCTTTGGCTTGGGGCGCGGAATGGGCGCCTCGTGCGGCTTGCCGTCGCGGTGCATCTTCTCCGTCGTTTCGGCCACCCGCCGCCACAGCGCGATCTCGTCTTCTGACAGCCGCCGCCGGGTCATTCGGCATCCGCCGGAACCATGGCATAGGCGCGCTGGATCGGCATCAGCACCAGCATCCGCCCCGGATCGCGCAGCTTGCCCGCCGCCAGACCAGCCTCGTCCCCGGTGCCAAAGAACACATCGGCCCGCTGCGCGCCCTTGATCGCCGATCCGGTATCCTGCGCGATCATCAGCCGCCTGAGCGGATTTTTCCCGTCCTTCTCGATCCAGACCGGCGCGCCCAAAGGCGTGTAGCGCCGATCCACCGCAATCGACCGCATCGCCGTGATCGAACGGTTCATCGCCCCCAATGGCCCCTTTTCGGGCGGAACCTCGTTCACCTCGCGGAAAAAGACAAAACTGGGATTATGCCGCAAAAGATCGGCCCCATCGACCGGGTTGCGCCGGACCCAGCTCTTGATCACCTGCGCGCTCACCTGATGCGCGTTATAAACCCCACGCCGCACCAGTTCGATTCCGATCGAGCGGTATTCATGCCCGTTCGACCCGCCATAGCCCACGCGAAGATGCCGCCCATCGGGCAGGCGAATACGCCCCGAGCCCTGAATTTGCAAAAAGAACAACTCTACCGGATCATCGACCCAGGCAATCTCAAGCCCGCGCCCGGACAGTACGCCGCCTTCCTCGATCTCGCGACGCGAATGCCAAAAGCGCTGCCCGCGCGCCTCGGGCGGAACACGGTAAAGCGGATAGCGATAGCGCCCCCCGGGCGACAAAGCGCCATCGAGTTCGGGCTCGAAATAGCCGGTGAACAGGCCGTCGTTGCCGTCCTCAATCAAAACAGGGCGGAAAAACAATTCGAAGAACGCGCGCGCATCGGCCTCTTCGCCCTTCTGCGCCGAGGCCAGCGCACAAAGCGCGCGCCAGTCGGGGTCGTTCATATCGGGGCAGGTTTCGTTGAACACCCTGAGGGCGGCGGCATGATCATCCTCGGCCCAGCCGTCGAGATCGCTGTATTTCAGAACGCTGTACTTCAGCCCCGGCCCACCATCCGACGCAAAAACGGGGCCGGTCATCACCAGCCCCGCAAGGATCGCGGCCCAGAGCCCACGGATCATTCGCCCGTGGCGACAAGCTGCCAGTTCGGATCGTTCACGCCCATCCGACGCTCGAACGTCCAGATATCTTTCTGACGCTTGACCTTGCCATCCTCACCTTCGACGATATCGCCCGCCGCATCCCGAACCGCGCTTTTCAATTCGCCCACGAACCGTACGGTGATTTCCGCGGTCTTCGTAGCATCATCGAACTGCGCATCGTTCAGCGCGGTTTCGCGAACGCCGAGGAACTCCGCCTCAACCGTCAGGCCCTGCTTTTCGCGGGCTTCCACAACTCCGGCGAAGGCCTCGTAAACGTCATCCGCAAGGAACGGCTTGATCGGGGCAAGATCGCCTGTCTCGAAACCCATCAGGATCATCTCGTAAGCGCCACGCGCGCCCGACAGGAACTCTGTAACCGAAAACGACGGCTCTTCCGCCTTCATCTTGGCCAGCGCACCCGCGGCGGGGCTGTCTTCGGGCACATGATCGGTGATGTCGCGATCCGGTCCACCCTCGATCACCTCGAAATCGCGTTTCGGCCCTGACTGCCCCATCTGTTTCGGCTCGGGCGGGGCTTCGAAACCGTCGCGGGTTCCCAGAACGCTCCGCAGCCGCAGGATCAGGAAAATCGCGATCCCGGCCAGCACGACGAGCTGTAGAATGGGAGAGTTCATTGGCACCTCTTTTCAGGGTTGATCATGGAAACTGCATTCATCTGCACTTATGTAAGTGACGCGCGCGATCAAGTCCATCGCACCTTTATCGCGTCATTGTTGTGAAAGGAGACATGCGACATGTGGCTGCTACTGGCCTTTATCGCCATTCCACTGATCGAAATCACCCTCTTCATCGAGGTGGGTGGCATGATCGGGCTTCCGATGACCCTGTTGATCGTGCTCGTCACCGCGATCCTTGGCACCACACTGGTGCGTAGCCAAGGGGTGAAGGTTCTTGGCGATTTGCAAAGGTCGCTTTCCGAGTTGCGCGACCCGACCGAGCCGCTGGCCCATGGCGCGATGATCCTGTTTGCCGGAGCGCTGCTGCTGACGCCGGGGTTTTTCACCGATGCTGTCGGTCTTGCCCTGATGATCCCCAATTTCCGCGTCGCGACTTTCAAGTTTCTGCGCAAGCGGGTCAACGTCACGACAACCTTCTCGATGGGCGGCGCAGGTCCCGGCACTTCTGACCGGCACGATCCACGCGCAAATCATCCTTCCAGCGCCCAGCAGGGCGACGTGATCGACGGTGAGTTCACCGAAGTCGATCCGTCAAAACGACCCACGCACCGGCCTTCGGGCTGGACAAAACACTGAGTTTCGATAAGTCAGTGGCATATTAACACGAAAACCGCAGTAACCCTGCCCATTAAACTTCCGGAGACTGATATGGCCGAAAACGGCAATGGCGCCGCCGACGCGCAAAACAACGAAGCCCAAGCACCCCAGATTCAACTGAACGTGATCAACCAGTTCGTGCGGGACCTGAGCTTTGAAAACATCCTCGCCCAAAAGGGCGGCGCTGGCGAGCTGCAGCCCGATATCAACGTACAGGTCAACTTGGACGCCAAGAAGCGCGACGCCGACGACCAGTTCGAAGTCGCCATCAAGCTCAACATCGTTTCCAAAGACAAGGCGAATGCCGACATCAAGATTTTCCTGCTGGAAGTCGACTATGCCGGTGTTTTCCTGATCAAAGGCGTGCCAGAAGACCAGATGCACCCGTTCCTTCTGATTGAATGCCCGCGGCTGCTGTTCCCGTTCCTGCGCCGGATCGTCTCGGACATCACCCGCGACGGTGGTTATCCGCCGCTGAACCTCGACAATATCGATTTTGTGGCACTCTACCGTCAGGAACTCGCGCGGCGTCAGCAGGCCGAGACCGTCGGAACCGCCTAATTCAAGATCATTCAAAGGCCGGGGCTGCCATGTGGCGCCCCGGCCTTTGCTATTCTATCCCAGTTTTTTCCAAAGCGCGTCGTCGCCCAGCTTTTCGACGAAGGCCGCATGTGCCGCCTGCTCATCCGCCGTCAAGCGTGACGCCAGCGGTTCGGGCCGCGGGCGCGGTCGCCAGTTTCCGGCCTCGTCGCCTCCCGTAGAACGCCCCGAAGGCCCGGCCAACGCGAAATCCGGCTGCCGCCCACCGATCAGCTCAAGATAAACCTCGGCCAAAATCTCACTGTCGAGAAGCGCGCCATGCAATGTGCGCGCCGAATTGTCGATGTTGAACCGGCGGCAAAGCGCATCCAGCGACGCGGGCGAGCCCGGATATTTTGTCCGCGCGATGGCCAGCGTATCAACCGCCTGGCTCATCGGCAGTTGCGGCATCCCCAGCCAGCGCAACTCGGCATTGAGGAACTTCATGTCGAAACTGGCATTGTGAATGATCAGTTTCGCATCCTGAACGAAATCAAGAAACTCCTGCGCAATGCGTTTGAACACCGGCTTGTCGCGCAGAAACTCCTCGCTCAGCCCATGCACCTCGAAGGCATCCTGCGGCATGTCCCGCTCGGGATTGATGTACTGGTGATACGTGCGGCCGGTTGGCACGTGGTTGTAAAGCTCCACGCCGCCAATCTCGACGATCCGGTCGCCACTCTCGGGATCGAAGCCCGTGGTTTCCGTATCCAGCACGATTTCACGCAAGGCGCTTGCTCCTGATGTCGTTGACCACATCCTGCACCTGTGCGCGGGCATGCTCAACCGTGTCGGTCAGGATGACGTAATCGGCGCGCGCGCGCTTCTCGGCATCCGGCACCTGTTTTGCGCGGATCGCCTCGAACTGCGCCTCGGTCATGGTGCCGCGTTCCAGTACCCGGGCGCGCTGCGTCTCGGCGTCGATGCTGACAACGGCCACCGCATCCACCCGCGCCTCGCCACCGGTTTCGAAAAGCAGCGGAATATCGAACACGATGATATCCGATGTTGCGCCTTTCACGAAACTCTCACGGTCCAGCCCCACCAAAGGATGCACGATCTGCTCAATCCGCTTCAGCGCTTGCGGGTCGGCCCCGATTATCCGCTTGAGCGCATCACGCGAAACCGCGCCAGCCTCAATCGCCTCGGGAAAGGCCGCGCCCATCGGCCCCACCGCCGCACCGCCCTTGGCATAAAGCCGATGCACCGCCGCATCCGCATCCCACACATCACAGCCCGCCTCGGAAAACAGCTTTGCCGTGGTCGATTTGCCCATTCCGATCGAGCCTGTAAGACCAAGCCGAAACGTCATCGCAGGATCGCCGCCCGTGTCGCCGCATCCACCACGGGGCGTTTGCCAAACCAACGCTCGAACGCAGGCACCGCTTGATGAAGCAACATGCCCAGCCCATCCACCGTCTGACAGCCCAGCGCCTCGGCCTCGCGCAGAAGGCGGGTTTGCAACGGATTATAAACCAGATCGGTCACCAGTGTTCCCTTACGCAACCCATCCAACGGCACACGCATCTCGGGCTTGCCCAACATGCCCAGCGACGTGGTGTTCACCACCATATCCGCATCTTCCAGCACGTTTCCGGCCTTGACCCAATCCACGACCTTCACCCGCTTACCGAAATCATCGGCCAACTTTTCGGCCCGAACCCGCGTGCGGTTCGAGATCAGGATTTCCGGCACCCCCACATCGATGAGCGACGCAACGACAGCCCGCGCCGCACCCCCCGCGCCCAGCACGACCGCCGGCCCCGAGGACGGGTTCCAGTTGGGCGCGCCCTGGCGCAGGTTCTCGATGAAACCATAACCATCCGTATTGTCTGCGTGGATCTTGCCATCCTTGCGAAAGATTAACGTATTTGCCGCCCCGATCAGCGTCGCCCGATCGGTGATCAAATCTGCAATCTCAAGCACCTTTTCCTTGTGCGGCACGGTGATGTTCACACCCACGAACCCCATCTTCGGCAGGGTTCCAAGCACCTCGGCCAAATCATCCGTGTTCACATCCATCGGAATGTAATGCCCACGAAGCCCATGCACACGAAGCCAATGATGATGCAGTTGCGGTGATTTCGAATGGGCAACAGGCGATCCGATTACGCCGGCAAGGGGAATGCGGTCTGTGGTCATGCGTCAATATCTCCGGTGTCCACCAGATAGGCGAGAAGTTCCAAGAGAGGCAATCCAAGCACGGTGAAATAGTCACCTTCGATCCGGGTAAACAAGCGCACGCCCTCTTCCTCAAGCTTATATCCGCCGACGGAATGGCGAATACTCTCCCAGTTGCGCGCGACATAGCCATCCAGCCACGCATCCGACACATCCCGCATCTGCAAGCGCACGGTTCCGACATGCCGCCAGATCGGCTTGCCATTCTCGGCGATCACTGCCGCCGAAAGCAACCTATGCCGCCCGCCCCGCAATTCGGCGATCTGCGCGCGGGCTTCCTCGGGGCTTTCGGGCTTGGAAAACACCCGGCCCTCGAATTCCAGCACCTGATCACATCCCAGAACAAGCGCGCCGGGACGTTTACCGCTAACCTTCACCGCCTTGCCCTCGGCCAGCGCATCGGCCAGATCGCGGGGGCTTGTCCCTTCGGCCAGCAGCGCCGCCTTGATCGCGTCCTCGTCCATCCGCGGCTTCACAACCTCGAAGTCAAGACCGGCATTGCGCAAAAGCTGCTGTCTGATCTCCGATCCGGAGGCAAGGATGAGTGGCCGTGGCATGTGGATAATTCCGTGGGTTTCTTAAGTGTTTCTTTACGAATGACAGGGCATAAATCCAAGCAGATAGCGGGTTGACTCAGGTTTTTCCCGTCAGGCCCATTTTTCTCGGGTGAGTCCTGCTCCGGTTCTCCCCGGTGGACGGGGATAAATCAATGCTTGTGCACAACATCAGCCGTGCACAGTCTGTCCCATTGATGTCCACAACCTGCCAAGACAGTGTATTTGGCACAAACTCCATGTTTAGGGGCACATATGCGATGCCGCGACAGGTTATCCCCAGTCAGCTGTCTCCCTATCTTGTTCAGTTTGGCCTTCTGCATAACTCTCGTAAAAAACGATAATCCACAGAATGTGCCTGCCCTACTGAATCATCATCCTTTTTCTTTTCTTTTATTTATTATTGATAGGGCGAGCGTGTCGCGCGCCCCTCGGACCCGGCACAAAACCCCAGCCTAGATTGACTCAGAGAAGCGCAAAGACTATCTAGCGCTCAATCCCCGCCCGTCCGGGCATCAGGGTTCTACCAAAGATCATAGAAACAGACGCCGCTTTCCAAGCGGTGCGCAAGGATATTCAGATGACTGTTGAAAGCATCTCGCTCGCCGACCTCAAGGCGAAACACCCCAAAGAGCTCGTCACTCTGGCGGAAGAGCTTGAAATCGAGAACGCCTCGACGATGCGCAAGGGCGAGATCATGTTCTCGATCCTGAACGAACGCGCCGAGGATGGCTGGGAAATCTTCGGCGATGGTGTGCTTGAAGTGCTGCAAGATGGCTTCGGCTTCCTGCGCTCGCCCGAGGCCAACTACCTTCCCGGCCCCGACGATATCTATGTCTCGCCCGAGATGATCCGCAAGTTCTCGCTCCGCACCGGTGATACCATCGATGGCCGTCTAGCGCAGCCGCTCGAGAATGAACGTTATTTCGCCCTGACCGACGTCAGCTCGATCAACTTCGAAGATCCGGAAAAGGCCCGCCACAAGATCGCCTTTGACAACCTCACGCCGCTTTACCCGGATGAGCGTCTGAAGATGGAGATCGAAGATCCCACCATCAAGGATCGTTCGGCCCGCATCATCGACTTGGTTGCGCCCATCGGCAAAGGCCAGCGTTCGCTGATCGTCGCCCCGCCGCGGACGGGTAAAACCGTTCTGCTGCAAAATATTGCCCACAGCATCGAAGCCAACCACCCCGAGTGTTACCTGATCGTTCTGCTGATCGACGAACGCCCGGAAGAGGTGACCGACATGCAACGTTCGGTGAAGGGCGAAGTCGTGTCCTCGACCTTCGACGAACCCGCCACGCGCCACGTGGCCGTGTCTGAAATGGTGATCGAAAAAGCCAAGCGCCTTGTTGAGCACAAGCGCGACGTCGTCATCCTGCTCGACTCCATCACCCGCCTTGGCCGCGCCTTCAACACGACCGTGCCCTCGTCGGGCAAGGTTCTGACCGGCGGTGTCGACGCCAACGCATTGCAGCGCCCCAAGCGGTTCTTCGGTGCGGCCCGGAATATCGAGGAAGGCGGTTCGCTCACCATCATCGCAACCGCGCTGATCGATACCGGCAGCCGGATGGACGAGGTGATCTTCGAAGAATTCAAAGGCACCGGTAACTCCGAGATCGTGCTCGACCGGAAAGTGGCTGACAAGCGCGTCTTCCCGGCGATGGACATCCTCAAATCAGGCACCCGGAAAGAAGAACTGCTCGTCAACGCGCGCGACCTTCAGAAAACCTTCGTCCTGCGCCGTATCCTCAACCCGATGGGCACGACGGATGCGATCGAATTCCTCATTGGCAAGCTCAAGCAAACCAAGTCGAATTCCGAGTTCTTTGACTCCATGAATGGCTGATAACCGTTGTAGAACAACAGGTTAGGTAAAATGGATACGATCTATGCACTTGCCACCGCCCCGGGGAAATCCGGGGTGGCCGTGATCCGCGTTTCTGGGCCATCCGCCTGGAACGCCGGGATTACGCTTGCTGGATCCTTGCCATTGCCCCACCGCGCGGGCCTGCGTGTTCTGCGCGATGGGGCTGGCGCGCAACTTGACGAAGCGCTCGTTCTCGCCTTCCCCGAAAAGGCTAGCTTCACTGGTGAAGAGGTGGTCGAGTTTCAGCTTCACGGCTCGACCGCTGTTATTTCGGCTGTCCTGCGTCGCTTGTCGGAACTGCCCGGCCTGCGCCCCGCCGAAGCGGGCGAATTTACCCGCCGCGCTTTGGAAAACAACCGTCTCGACCTTGCTCAGGTCGAAGGCCTCGCCGATCTGATCGATGCCGAGACCGAAGCACAGCGTCGGCAGGCGCTTCGCGTTCTGTCCGGCGATCTTGGTCATCGCGCTGAAAGTTGGCGTGCCGATCTCCTCCGCGCGGCTGCCCTGCTGGAAGCGACGATTGATTTCGCCGACGAAGAGGTGCCCGTTGACGTTACGCCCGAAGTGCGCGAATTGCTCGATAAAACCCGCGACAGCCTGGCCAAGGAAATCATCGGGACCGAGACGGCCGAGCGTATCCGCACGGGGTTCGAAGTTGCCATCCTTGGCGCGCCCAATGTCGGCAAGTCCACGCTCCTCAACGCCCTCGCCGGGCGCGAGGCGGCGATCACTTCGGAATATGCCGGAACAACCCGCGACGTCATCGAGGTGCGCATGGATCTCGCTGGGCTACCCGTCACGCTGCTTGATACCGCTGGCCTTCGCGAAACCGACGACCACGTCGAAAGCATCGGAATCAACCGCGCCCGCGCCCGGGCCGAGGCTGCCGATCTGCGCGTTTTCCTGACCGAAGGCACCCCCGAGTTGCCCCCCCGCGACGGCGATATCGTCCTGCGGCCCAAGGCCGATCTTCTCGATGACAAAACCGGCGCGATTTCCGGCGCGACGGGCGAAGGGGTCAGCCAGTTGATCGCCTCGATCAGCGAAACCCTGTCCACCCGTGCGGCAACCGCCGGGATCGCCACGCGCGAACGCCATCGCATTGCAATGCAACGCGCCACGCAATCCTTGGCCGAGGTCGACCGAATCCTTGACCTCGGCCCCGACCATTCCGATATTGCGGCAGAGGAGTTGCGCAGCGCTGTGCGCGCGCTCGAATCGCTGGTGGGCCGAGTGGATGTTGAAAGCATCCTGGGCGAGATTTTTTCCAGCTTCTGCATTGGCAAGTGAGCGGACAATGGAGTGTTTCACGTGAAACATGACTTCGATGTTATCGTCATCGGCGGCGGCCACGCCGGGACCGAAGCCGCCCATGCCGCGGCCCGCATGGGTGCGTGTACCGCGCTGATCACGCTGCGGCGCGCGGATATTGGCGTCATGTCCTGCAACCCGGCGATTGGCGGGCTTGGCAAGGGCCACCTCGTGCGCGAGATTGACGCCATGGATGGCGTGATGGGTCGTGTCGCCGATTTGGCCGGGATACAGTTCCGCTTGCTTAACCGTCGCAAAGGCCCCGCTGTTCAAGGCCCTCGTGCCCAAGCCGACCGCATGATTTATCGCCGCGAAATGCTGCGCGAGACGGAAGAACGCCAGAATCTCACCATCATTGAAGGCGAAACCACCGATTTCCTGATGCAGGGCGACCGCGTGACCGGCGTGACCCTTGCCGATGGCAGTGAAATTTCGGCAAAGACCGTGATCCTGACCGCAGGAACCTTCTTGCGCGGAACAATCCATATCGGTGACGTATCCCGCCCCGGCGGGCGCATGGGCGACAAGCCCTCCATTGCGCTGGCTCAGCGCCTTGACGGCTTCGCCCTGCCCCTCGCACGGCTCAAGACCGGCACGCCGCCACGGCTCGATGGTCGCACTATCAACTGGGATATCCTCGAAAGCCAACCGGGGGATGAGACGCCGACCATGTTCTCATTCCTCTCCGACGCGCCGACCGCACCGCAGATTTCCTGCGGTATTACCCATACCAACGCCCGCACGCATGAGATCATCCAAGCCAATCTTGAACGCTCCGCGATGTATGGGGGTCATATCGAAGGGGTTGGCCCGCGCTATTGCCCTTCCATCGAAGACAAGGTCGTCCGCTTTTCTGACAAGTCCTCGCACCAGATATTCCTGGAGCCCGAGGGCGCAACGGATCACACCGTTTACCCGAACGGGATTTCCACCTCGCTTCCCGAGGATGTTCAGCACGACTATGTCCATTCGATCAAAGGCCTTGAACGAGCTGAGATCCTCCAGCCGGGCTATGCGATTGAATATGATTACGTCGATCCGCGCGCGCTAGACGCGGCGCTTGCTGTGAAATCTATCCCCGGCCTTTACTTCGCGGGACAAATCAATGGCACAACCGGCTATGAGGAGGCCGCAGCGCAAGGCCTTGTCGCTGGCCTGAACGCAGCAGCGGCCGTTGCCGAATGTGACCCCGTCCATTTTTCCCGCGCCGACAGCTATATTGGCGTGATGATTGACGATCTGATCACCCGCGGCGTGTCCGAGCCTTATCGAATGTTCACCTCGCGCGCCGAATTCCGCCTCTCCCTGCGTGCCGATAACGCGGATCAACGGCTTACCAACAAGGCGATTGCCCTCGGGTGTGTAAGCGAAACGCGCCGCAAGGCGTTCGAAGCCAAGGCTGAAAAACTGGCTGCCGGGCGTGACCTGCTGCAATCCAAGGCTTGGACCCCGTCCGAGTTGAACGCGCACGGATTTCAAGTGAACCAAGACGGAAGCCGCCGCGATGGTATGGCGCTGCTCGCCTTTCCGGACATCACCTTTGATGACCTCCTGCCGCTCAATCCCGATTTTGAAAAAATCGAAGCTCCGATCCGCGCCCAGCTTGAAAAAGACGGTCTTTACGCAAGCTACATCGCGCGACAGCAGCGTGACGTCGATGCGCTGAAGCGCGATGAGTTTCAGGTGATTCCTACGCAATTTCAATACGATGGCATTGATGGCCTCTCGAACGAGCTAAAACTGAAGCTCAATCAAACCCGCCCAACCAACCTGGCCCAGGCAGGCCGCGTTGACGGTATGACTCCTGCCGCGCTGACCTTGCTTCTCGCCAAATTGCGCCAAGCAAAGCGGGAGAAATCAGCGTGACTCCCAATGCTGAGGCTTTGAATGTTTCACGTGAAACATTCAGAAAACTCGAGCAGTTCGCTGCTTTGCTCGAAAAGTGGAACCCAAGGATCAATCTTGTCGCGCGCTCGACCCTTGGCGATCTTTGGACCCGGCACATCATCGATTCGCTGCAAGTTCTGGAGAATGCGCCGCGCCCCGTCTCCCATTGGGTTGATCTGGGAAGCGGCGGCGGATTCCCCGGGCTTGTTGCCGCGCTTTGCGCTTCGGATTTCGGGATCGAAAAAGTCACCCTCGTCGAGTCCGACCAGCGCAAGTGCACCTTTTTACGAACCGTCCTGCGCGAGACGGGATCAAACGCAAGCGTGATCGCAGAGCGGATCGAATCGATCGACCCGCTCGATGCCACCGTTTTGTCCGCCCGCGCCCTCGCCGAGCTAGAAACACTGCTTGGTTTCGCCGAGCGCCATCTTGCCGAAGGGGGCGTCGCCCTTTTCCCGAAGGGAAAAAACTGGCGCGAGGAAGTTCAAACCGCTCGCGCCGTTTGGGATTTCCGGTATGATGCACTCCCGAGCAAGACCGACCAACAGGCCGTCATTCTGAAAATCGAAGGACTCTCCCGTGTCTGATCCCACGCGCCCGCCCGGCCCGAAAATCATCGCCGTCGCCAACCAGAAGGGCGGCGTTGGAAAAACTACGACAACGATCAACCTCGGCGCCGCGCTGGCGGAACAGGGCAAGCGCGTCCTGATCGTCGATCTCGATCCGCAGGGCAACGCCTCCACCGGCCTTGGTGTGGATGATCGCAAGTACACGACCTACGATCTCATCCTTGGCGACACCCCGCTCGCCGATGTGGTGCACGAGACGGACACAAAAAACCTCCTGCTGATTCCAGCGACCGTCGATCTCAGCTCGGCCGATATCGAACTTTATTCAAACGAAAAGCGCAGTTTTCTGCTGCATGACGCGCTTCGACAGCATGCGATGGATCGGTTCGATCTCGATTTCATCCTGATTGATTGCCCGCCTTCGCTGAACCTGCTGACAGTCAACGCTATGGTTGCCGCGCATTCCGTCCTTGTGCCGTTGCAGTCCGAGTTCTTTGCGCTCGAAGGCCTGTCGCAACTCATGCTCACGATCCGCGAGGTCCGCACAAGCGCAAACCCGAACCTGCGGATCGAGGGCATTGTTCTCACCATGTACGACGGGCGTAACAACCTGTCCCAACAGGTGGAATCCGACGCGCGCGACAATCTCGGCGACCTGGTGTTCAAAACGATCATCCCGCGCAACGTTCGCGTCAGCGAAGCGCCATCATTCGCGATGCCAGTGCTCAGCTACGACGCCGAGTCCAAGGGCGCCGTCGCTTATCGCGAACTGGCGGCGGAACTGATCGGCAACCAAACCAAGATCGCGGCCTAAGCGCGGCAAGGGCAGAAAAGGACAAGACATGGCAGAGAAAAAACGCGGACTTGGCCGGGGTCTCTCGGCGCTGATGGCAGATGTCGCACCCGAGGCAGAAAAGGATGAAAGCGCGCCACGCCGCGCCGAACAACAGATCCCGATCGAGCGGGTCGCGCCCAATCCCGATCAGCCGCGCCGCACGTTCGAACAGGACAAGCTTGATGATCTGGCCAACTCGATCCGCGAAAAGGGCATCATCCAGCCACTGATCGTGCGCCCGGACCCCCGCAAATCCGGGGAATTTCAGATTGTTGCCGGCGAACGCCGCTGGCGCGCGGCTCAGATCGCCCAACTGCACGAGGTTCCGGTCATCGTGCGCAATTTCGATGACACCGAGGTGCTTGAAGTCGCCATCATCGAAAACATCCAGCGCGCCGATCTCAACCCGGTGGAAGAGGCGGCAGGTTATCGCGCCTTGATCGATCGTTTCGGCCATACGCAGGATCAACTCGCCAAGGCGCTCGGCAAGAGCCGCTCGCACATCGCCAACCAGATGCGCCTTTTGACCCTGCCCGACGAAGTGCAGGATCTCCTGTCGCTCGGCGCGATCTCTGCCGGCCATGCGCGTGCATTGATCACCGCCGATGATCCGGTTGCACTGGCGCGGAAGGTGGTGAATTCGGGTCTGTCCGTGCGCGAAACCGAACGCCTCGCCAAACAGGCGGCAGAGCCGAAAAAACCCGCTTCGCCCAAGGTTAGGGCCGAAAAGGACGCCGATACCGTCGCGCTGGAAGGTGATCTTTCGGCCAATCTCGGGATGAAGGTGCAGGTCAACCATCAGGCCGGTAAAGAATCCGGTCAGGTCGTCATTTCCTACGCATCGCTCGATGATCTCGATGAAATCTGCCGGATGCTGACTAGAAGTTAGGCCGCGTCCAAAGGAAGATCAGGACAAGGCTCAGCACCACGGCCTGAATAATCAGTATCGTCGTCTTGAGTCCCATGGCGAGCGAGAGTCCGTAAACCAGAATGATCGAAAGCGTCGCGATGCGCTTGGCCCGTGGGTTGATCGCCCCGCGGCTTTGCCAATCCGAGATCGCCGGGCCAAACACCCGGTGATTGAGCAGCCAGAAGTGCAGCCTTTCCGAAGAACGCGCGAAAAAGAATGCAGCCAACAGCATAAAAGGCACGGTCGGTAAAAGCGGCAAAACCACTCCGATCAATCCCAACCCCACGCATAAAAGGCCCAGCCCGGCCCAAATGAATCGCATCTCACGCCTCGAACAACTCGGCAATGACCGCATTCAATACCATCCGCCCTGCGGGCGTAACCCGCAGATTGTCACGGGTCTGTGTGATCATCCCGATCTCTTCCAGATGAGACAGCTTTTCACTCGGAAGTTCCGTGCCGGAAAGACAAGAATATCTTTTTAAATCAATACCTTCCGTAATTCGCAGCCCCATCATCAGGTATTCCCGGGCCTGTTCCTCACCGCTTAACGCATTGCGCAGGGTCTCACCCTTGCCCGCTTCGGCCGCTTTTAGCCATGCCAAGGGCGCAAGCGGGGTCTCGGTGGTATACTTCTGTCCCCCGATCGTCATCCGCCCATGCGCACCCGGGCCAATCCCGGCATAATCCCCATAGCGCCAGTAAACGAGGTTATGCCGCGATTCAGAGCCGCTTTTGGCATGGTTAGAGACTTCATACGCGCCGTAGCCATGTTTAGATGTGACCTCTTGAGTCACCTCATACATCTCGGCCCCAAGATCATCGTCGGGCAGGCCACGCAGGCGCCCGGCGTTGTAACGATCACCAAAAGCGGTACCCTGTTCAATGGTCAGTTGATAAAGCGACAGGTGGTCCACCGCATAAGACAACGCCCGCTCCAGCTCCTGCCGCCAATCGGCAAGGCTCTGGTTCTGTCGCGCATAGATCATGTCGAAACTCACGCGGTCGAAATGCGCGCGCGCGATATCGAAGGCCTTCAGGGCCTCGTCCACCGTGTGCAGTCGCCCCAAAGCGCGCAAATCGGCATCATTTAGGGCCTGTAACCCCATGGAGAGTCGATTGACCCCCCCTTCGCGATACCCGCGAAACCGCCCCGCCTCGACCGATCCGGGGTTGGCCTCCAGCGTGATCTCAAGATCATTGACCGTGGGCCAGTGGTGGCGAATGCGATCGATGATTGCCGCAACCGTCTCGGGTGCCATCAAACTGGGCGTGCCGCCGCCGAAAAACACCGACGTCAGCACCCGATCAGGCAAGTCGCGCGCCACCCGGTCAATCTCGCTCAAATAGGCTCTAACCCAGCGGGATTCATCGATTTCGGCGGCAACATGGCTGTTGAAATCGCAGTAAGGGCATTTCGACGCGCAAAACGGCCAGTGGACATAAAAGCCAAACCCGCCGTGTTGCCAATCTTCCATGATCAGCGCTTCAACGCCGTCACTTCGATTTCGACCTTCATTGCCGGATTGACCAGCCCCGCCACGATCATCGTCGCCGCCGGGCGGATGTCACCAAAGGTCTCCGACAACGCCGGGATGATCTCTTCCATGAAGGACGGGTCGGTGATGATGTAATTCGCGCGCACCACGTCCTCCATCGCAAAGCCCTCGCCTTCCAGAACGCTGCGGATCGTGGCCAAGGTGTTGCGCGCCTGCTCCAGCACGCTTTCTGGAAAGGCCTTGGTTTCGGGGTCGGCCCCGGTCGTGCCTGCAACAAAGCACCAGTCGCCCTGCACCACGGCGCGCGAATAGCCCAGTTTCGGCTCGTAGGGCGATCCGCCCGAAATCTGTTTCCTGCTCATGTCACTCTCCAAAGACACTCAGAAGCTTCTTGAACGCGTCCGCCCGGTGGGAAATCGCGTTCTTTTCGTCGGCGGGCATCTCGGCAAAGGTCCGGCTCTCGCCCTCGGGCTGGAACATCGGATCATAGCCATGCCCCGCCGCACCGCGCATCGGCCAGACAAGCCGCCCTTCGACGCGGCCCTCGAACACCTCGTCATGCCCATCGGGCCAGGCCAGGACCAGTGTCGCGCGAAACCGTGCCGTGCGCGGCTCGGGCGCGCCCTTCGCCTCACACGCGGCCCATGTTTTCTCCATCGCCATGGTGAAATTACGGCCCTCGGGCGTTTCGGCCCAATCAGCGGTGTAAACCCCCGGCGCGCCATCAAGGCAATCGACCTCGATCCCGGAATCATCGCTCAGCGACGGCAGGCCGGTCGCCTTGGCTGCCGCATGTGCCTTGATCCGGGCGTTCTCGACAAAGGTGGTACCGTCTTCGACGGGTTCGGGCAGGTCCATCTCGGCGGCGCCCACCACATCGATCCCGTAGGGCCCCATCAACTGGCGGAATTCCTCCAGTTTGCCCGCGTTATGCGTGGCGACGAGAAGCCGTCCGGGTTCAAGCTTACGCAACGGTTACCGCCTTCTGCATCTCGGCCAGTTCGGCCACACCCTTTTCCGCAAGCGCCATCAACTCATCCATCTGCGGACGGGTAAAGGTCGCCCCTTCGGCGCTCATCTGCACTTCGATCAGGCGACCGTCGCCCAACATGACGAAATTGCCATCGACGCCCGCTTCGCTGTCTTCCGGGTAATCGAGGTCGAGAACCGGCTGACCGGCATAAATCCCGCAGGACACCGCGCCCACCGGCGACACCAGCGGATCCGAGATTACGGCCCCGGTCTTCATCAGCTTGTTCACCGCCAACCGCAGCGCAACCCACCCCCCGGTGATCGACGCACAGCGTGTGCCGCCATCGGCCTGGATTACGTCGCAATCCACGGTGATCTGCCGTTCGCCCAATGCGACACGGTCTACACCGGCCCGAAGGCTCCGCCCGATCAAGCGCTGGATTTCAACAGTGCGCCCGCCTTGTTTGCCAGCCGCCGCCTCGCGACGCATCCGCGAGGTGGTCGAACGCGGCAGCATGCCATATTCCGCCGTTACCCAACCCAGACCCGAGCCCTTGATGAACGGCGGTACCCGGTCCTCGATCGTGGCCGTGCAGAGCACATGGGTATCGCCCATCTTGATCATGCAAGAGCCTTCGGCATGCTTCGTCACCCCCACCTCGATTGAAACCGGGCGCATTTCGCTTAAATCTCTACCAGAAGGCCGCATAATCTTTCCTTTCACGTTTGAGTTCGGGATATGAGGCCAGTTGCCCCGATGCAACCCCGATTGACCTTTGACGCCGCTGAACCTTAAATGGCCGACGCCCATGGGTGCACCAAATCATGACCGATACAGCCAAGATCCTTTCTGAAATGAACGACCGCTCGCGCGAAGTGTTTCGCCGCGTCGTCGAAGGCTATCTTGAAACCGGCGATCCGGTGGGCTCGCGCACGCTCACCCGCACGCTTAGCGAAAAAGTCAGCGCCGCGACGATCCGCAACGTGATGCAGGATCTCGAATACCTCGGCCTGCTCGACAGTCCGCACATCTCGGCTGGCCGTGTGCCGACGCAAACGGGCCTGCGTATGTTTGTGGATGGCCTGCTCGAAGTGTCTGACCTTGGACAGGACGATCGGCAGAAAATTGATGCAACGCTGGGCAGCAATTCTGGCGATGTTGCTTCGATGCTCGACCGCGTCGGCAGCGCACTTTCCGGGGTGACACAGGGCGCCTCGCTTGTGCTCGCGCCCAAGCACGAAGCACCTATCAAGCATATCGAATTCGTCACCCTCGCCCCGGACCGCGCGCTTGTGGTGCTGGTCTTTGCCGACGGACACGTCGAAAACCGCCTGTTCACGCCGCCGCCCGGCCAAACGCCCAGTTCGATGCGCGAGGCGGCGAATTTCCTCAATTCCCTGATCGAGGGTCTCACCCTCTCCGATCTCACCACACGAATCCGCCAACAGATCGAAGCACGGCGGCAAGAGATCGACACCCTCGCCCGCGATCTTGTCGACAGCGGCCTTGCTGTCTGGGATGCACAGGACGGCGGGCACGAACGCCTGATCGTGCGGGGCCGCTCCAACCTTATTCAGGGCAGTGACGCGGACGAGGGCCTCGACCGTATCCGCACGCTGTTTGATGATCTCGAACGCAAGCGCGACATCGCCGATTTCCTTGAACTCACCGAAGAGGGTGAGGGCGTGCGCATTTTTATCGGCTCGGAAAACAAACTTTTTTCACTTTCGGGTAGCTCTCTGGTGGTTTCCCCATATATGAACGCTGACCGAAAGATCGTGGGTGCGGTGGGCGTGATCGGCCCGACCCGGCTCAACTATGGACGAATCGTGCCGATCGTGGATTACACGGCGCAACTGGTCGGGCGGATGATTTCCGACCGTTCTTAGAGGTGGAAGATTATGGCAGAGCGCAAAGAAGAAGAGTTTCTCGACGATATCGAACAAGCCGCCGAGGATGAGATGGCCGAAGAGCTTGCCGAATTCTCGGACGAAGAGCTCGAGGTCGACGCCCTGCGCGCCGAGCGGGACGAATACAAAGACAAGTTCATGCGCGCGCTGGCCGATGCCGAAAACGCGCGCAAGCGTGGCGACAAGATGCGCCGCGACGCCGAACAATACGGCGGCTCCAAGCTGGCCCGCGATATGCTGCCGGTTTACGACAACCTGAAACGCGCCCTCGAAGCCGTGTCCGAAGAACAGCGCGCCGCCAACGCCGCCCTGCTCGAAGGGATCGACTTGACGATGCGAGAGTTGCTGAACGTGTTCGCCAAGCACGGCATTCACGTGGTTTCGCCACAGGTCGGTGACAAGTTCGACCCGAACCATCATGAAGCCATGTTCGAAGCCCCCGTTCCCGGCACCACCGCCGGCGAAATTATCCAGGTTTCGACCGAAGGCTTCATGCTGCACGACCGCCTTTTGCGCCCGGCGCAGGTCGGCGTATCGTCTATGCCGAAAAGCTAAATCAAAGCGGCGCGCTACGCCCGGGTCAAACGGCCCACAGCCCAGCGCGCCGCATCCGCCACCACCGGCTCTTCGTCTTCGCAAAGCCCCCGCGCCACCGGCAAAAGTGCCGGATCGCCCGAATTCCCGATCGCATAAAGCACGTTTCGTACGAACCGCCCCCGCCCGATCCGCTTGATCGGCGAGCCCGAGAATTTTGCGCGAAACCCGGCATCGTCCAACCCGGCCAATTCGGCCAGCGGCGGCGCGATCAACTCGGGCCGCGCGTGGTATTTCACCTCGCGGGCATTTTTCGCAAACTTGTTCCACGGACAGGCATCAAGACACAAATCACAGCCGTAAATCCAATTCACCATCAGCGGGCGAAGCTCTTCGTCCACCGGCCCCTTATGCTCAATCGTCAGGTAGGAAATGCAGCGCCGCGCATCGATCTTGTACGACGCGGGAAAGGCCCCGGTCGGACAGGCATCAAGGCAGGCCCGGCACGATCCACAATGATCGCGCTCCGCCTCGTCCACTGGAAGGTCCAGTGTGGTGAAAACCGAGCCCAGAAAAAACCAGCTGCCCAGATCCCGACTCACCAAATTCGTATGCTTGCCCTGCCATCCCAGTCCCGCCGCCTGCCCCAGCGGCTTTTCCGGCACCGGCGCGGTGTCGACAAACACCTTCAACTCGCCCCCGGCCTCCGCGATCAGCCAGCGCGCCAGCCGCTTCAGCCGTTTCTTCAGAACATCATGATAGTCCCTGTTGCGCGCATAAACAGACACTAATCCTGCCGAACTTGCCCCTTTTGCGCCGCCGCCCATCCCGTAATTCTCAGCCAGCATGATCACCGAACGCGCCTCGGGCCAAAGCGTTGCCGGATCGCTGCGCCAATGCACCCGCTCCTCCATCCAGCCCATCGTGCCGTGATGCCCGGCCTGTAAATATGCGCCAAGCCCATCGGCCACATGCCCCACGTCCCACGGCCGACATACCCGACACGCCGAAAACCCCTCGGCCTGCGCTTGCGCCACCAGCCGGGCTTTCAGATCGGGGGTCTCTTTCATTTTTCCAGAAATACTCCGGGGGTTTGGGGGCAGCGCCCCCAAGGTCTGGTTTTAGAAATCCAGATCGGCGTAATGCTGCGGCGGCAGGAACCCTGGCACCTGGTCGGCCAGGATTGAGCGGAACGCCGGTCGCGATTTGATCTTCGCATACCAGTCCTTCACCACCTCGCTCCGGTTCCAGTCCACGTCCGAGATATAGTCGAGCGACGAAAGATGCGCCGCCGCGGCAAAATCCGCCAGCGTCATCACGTCTCCCGCCAGCCAGCGCCGCTGATCCAGCAACCACGCCATGTAATCAAGGTGATACTTGATCCGCTGCGCCCCGAATTTCACGTTCTTGGAATCCGGATAGCCCTGCTTCATCACCTTCTTGTTGACCCGCTCGTAAACCAGTTTCGACGTCACTTCGCTGTGGAACTTGTCGTCGAACCAACCCACCAGCCGACGCACTTCATAGCGCCCCACCGGGTCTTTCGGCATCAGCGAAATCTCGGGATAGGCATCCTCGAGGTATTCGCAGATTGCCGCGCTTTCGGCCATCACCATGCCGTCGATCTTTAGAACCGGCACCTTGCCTGCCGGATTGCGGCGCAGGAAATCGGCGTCCTGTTCCCAATAGCGTTCTTCGATCAACTCGCATTCGATGCGCTTCTCGGCCAGACTCAACCTGACCTTGCGGCAAAAGGGCGAAAGCGGAACGTGATAAAGCGTGGCCATGGGATATTTCACTGCTGGGAGTATCTGATCTTCAATGCCCTTTTATGCGGGCTTTTTCAATCCTCGAAGCAAGCCGCCCGCCCATCCCGGCGGATTGTCTCCGCCCCGTCGAGGATGCGTTGCGCCCTGCGGCGCAGCGTTTTAGTCGGCTTCGACGCCGAGCGCGCCTTCGGATTGGGCAGCACCGCCGCCAGCCGCGCCGCCTGCACCGGGGTCAGCTTCGCGGGCGTCACGCCGAAATAGTGCTGTGCGGCGGCGTCGATACCGAACACCCCTTCGTCAAACTCGGCCACGTTCAGGTAAACCTCGATGATCCGCCGCTTGGTCCAGAACGTCTCCACCACCGGCGTCAGCACCGCCTCAAGCGCTTTGCGAAGCCAGTTCCGCCCCTGCCAGAGATAGACGTTCTTCACCACCTGCTGGCTGATCGTCGAGGCCCCCCGCCCGCCGCCCTCTTCCAGCGCCGCGCGGATCGCCTCCACGTCAAACCCCCAGTGCAGACAGAAATTCGCATCCTCCGCCGCCACGACGGACCGCGCCATCACCGGTGCGACCTCTTCGAGCGGCACCCAGATGTGATCGACCCCGCCCAGCCGCTTCGCTTCCGAGCGCATGTAGAACGTCTGGCCCGGATTGATCACCTGATTCAGCGCGATCAGCCCCAACACCAAGGCAATGACCACAAGGAACGTGCGAAAAACCCAGCGCCGCCAGCGTCGCCAGAAGGGCAGTTTCGCCTTCTCCTTGCGCGGCTTGCGCGCGGGTTTTTTCTTGCTCGTTTTTGCCACGGGTCCAGCTATACGGCCTTTGCCCTTGTTGAAAACCACCAAAATGAAAACCCCGCCCAAGCGTTGCGCCGGGGCGGGGTCATGTCATGTCTGGCCGCCGATTACTCAGCCGGGATAGCGCCCTCTTCCACGCTCAGCGGCGCGGGCAGGTGCTTGAGCATTTCCTTGGGACAGATCTGAAGGAAATTGCTCTTCTCAAGATCCCAATGCTGCAGGATATCCGCCGCCTTTGCGCTTCCGGTTTCCGCCGCGTGCCGCTCGATCAGGCCTTTCAGCTCATGCTCCCAATGATCCACCGTCACCGGGCAGGTGACCAGCGTCTCAAGGTTCATCAGGTCAAGCGCCCGCCCCTCGGGGTCGTGCAGATAGGCCATGCCGCCGGTCATCCCGGCACCGAAGTTGGCCCCGATCCCACCAAGGATCACGGCGATGCCGCCGGTCATGTATTCACAGCCGTTGCTGCCACAGCCTTCGACCACCACTTTCGCGCCCGAGTTGCGCACAGCGAAACGCTCGCCCGCGCGGCCTGCTGCGAACAGGTAGCCATCGGTCGCGCCGTAAAGCACCGTGTTGCCGATGATCGTGTTCTCGCTTGCCACCAGCGGGCTGGCCATCGGTGGCCGCACCACGATCGTCCCTCCCGAAAGACCCTTGCCGACATAGTCGTTGGCATCGCCTGCAACCTCGATCTTCAGCCCCGGCGCGGCAAACGCCCCGAGCGATTGCCCCGCACTCCCGGTCAGCTTCACCGTCAGGTGATCGGGCTGCAACGCGTTGCGCATCCCGAAATTCTTGACGATATGCGAGGAAACCCGCGTGCCCACGGTCCGGTGCGTGTTCTGCACGGCATAGGAAAGTTGCATCTTCTCGCCGTCTTCAAGGAAGCGATGCGCATCTCGCACGATTTCCGCGTCCAGCGTATGGGGCACCTTGTTGCGCTTCTTGTAGCGGTCGTAAACGATGTCCTTCGCGCCATCGACCGTGATCAGAAGCGGGTTGAGGTCCAGATCGTCCAGATGCTCTGCGCCCCGGCTGACCTGGCTCAACAGGTCGGCCCGCCCGATCACCTCGTCAAGGCTCCGCGCGCCGATCTCGGCAAGGATTTCCCGCACTTCCTGCGCATAGAAGGTGATCAGGTTCACCACCTTGTCGGCATTGCCGGTGAACTTCTCACGCAGCGCCGGATCTTGGGTGCAGACACCAACCGGGCAGGTGTTGCTCTGGCATTGACGCACCATGATACAGCCCATCGCGATCAAGGCGGCGGTGCCGATGCCGTATTCCTCGGCCCCCATCATCGCGGCCATCACGATATCGCGCCCGGTGCGCAGCCCGCCATCCGTGCGCAGCGTCACCCGCCCGCGCAGCTTGTTCATGGCAAGCACTTGGTGCGCCTCGGTCAGGCCCATCTCCCACGGCAGCCCGGCATATTTGATCGACGTTGCGGGCGACGCGCCCGTGCCTCCGTTATGCCCGGAAATCAGGATCACATCCGCCTTGGCCTTGGCCACACCGGCGGCAATCGTGCCCACACCGCTCGAGGCCACCAGCTTCACCGTCACCTTGGCTCGCGGGTTGATCTGCTTCAGGTCATAGATCAGCTGCGCCAAATCCTCGATCGAATAGATATCGTGGTGCGGCGGCGGGCTGATCAGGGTCACGCCCTTGGTCGAATGGCGCAGCCGCGCGATCAGGTCGGTCACCTTCATGCCGGGCAACTGGCCGCCCTCACCGGGCTTTGCGCCCTGCGCCACCTTGATTTCCAGCTCCTCACAGTGGTTCAGGTATTCCGCCGTCACGCCAAAGCGACCGGAGGCCACCTGCTTGATCTTGGCCGACGGGTTGTCGCCATTCGGCTCGGGCACGAAATGCGCCGGATCTTCGCCACCCTCGCCGCTGTCGGACTTCGCGCCGATGCGGTTCATCGCCACGTTCAGCGTCTTGTGCGCCTCGGGCGAAAGCGCGCCCAGCGACATCCCCGGCGTGACAAAGCGTTTGCGGATCGCGGTGATGCTTTCCACCTCTTCGATCGGCACCGGGTTGCCCAGCGGCTTGATCGCCAGCAGGTCACGCAGGTGGATCGGCGGGTTGGCTTTCATCGCCGCCGAATACTGCTTCCAAAGCTCGAAACTCGCCTTGTTGCAGGCCATCTGCATCATGTGCATCGTGCGCGCGCCCCATGCGTGGGTCTCGCCCGAATTGCGCGCCTTGTAGAACCCGCCGACCGGCATCACGTTGGTGCCCGACAGCCAGCCCTTGGCATGGATATCCTCGATCTTCTTCTGGATGCCCGAAATGCCGATGCCGCTAATCCGGCTCAGCATACCGGGGAAGAACTCGGCACAGACCGCGCGGGACAGGCCCACAGCCTCGAAGTTCAGGCCGCCACGATAGGACGAAATCACCGAAATCCCCATCTTCGCCATGATCTTCAACAGGCCCTGATCGATTGCCTCGCGATAGCGCGCGACATTCTCGGTCAGGCTGCCGTCCAGCAGGCCGCGCTTGATCCGGTCGGCGATGCTGTCCTCGGCAAGGTAGGGGTT
The DNA here is from genome assembly GCA_030848925.1 of Rhodalgimonas zhirmunskyi. GTDB lineage: Bacteria > Pseudomonadota > Alphaproteobacteria > Rhodobacterales > Rhodobacteraceae > Rhodalgimonas > Rhodalgimonas zhirmunskyi. The sequence continues at coordinate 428,957 of JANFFA010000002.1, read as the reverse complement.
CACCACCGTCGCGCCACAGCCTACCAGCACCGCAAAGTAATGCGGATCGATACATTCGGCCGAACGCACCGCCAGCGAACAGAAGGTGCGCAAACCTTTCTCGGTCAGCCCGGAATGAACCGCGCTGGTGGCCAAAATCATCGGCATCGGCACGCGGCCTTCGCCCTGCATGTGGTCGGTCAGGACAAGATGCCCGGCACCCGACCGCACGGCATCCTCGGCCTCGGCCTTGATCCGCGCCAGCGCCTCGCGCAGCGCGCCTTGATTGCCGCCTGCGGGGAAGGTGCAGTCGATCTCGACCAGCTCGCTTTTGAACACGTTGGTCAACTCGTCCCACTCGGCGTTGCCGACGAACGGGCTTTCCAGAACAAGGATTTCGGTCTGCGCGCTGCTCTCGTCCAGCACGTTCTTGAGGTTGCCGAACCGCGTCTTGAGGCTCATCACCCGGAATTCGCGCAAACTGTCGATTGGCGGATTGGTCACCTGGCTGAAGTTCTGCCGGAAGAAGTGGCTCAACGGGCGGTATTTGGTCGACAGCACCGCGCTGGGCGTATCGTCCCCCATCGAGGCCAGCGCCTCTTTGCCGTCCTCGGCCATCGGGCTCAGGATTTGTTCAAGCTCTTCCAGCGTGTAACCGGCCGCGATCTGCCGCTTGCGCAACTCTTCGCCTTCGAACATCGCATGTTCGTCGATGCCGGCCATCCGCACGTCGAGTTCTGCGATCTTTTCGACCCAATCGCCGAACGGCTGGCTCGCGGCCAGTTTGTTCTTGATCTCGGTGTCGTGGTAAAGCTTGCCCTCTTTGGTATCCACGGCCAGAATCTGACCCGGCCCAAGCGCGCCTTTTTCCTTCACCGATGCCTCGTCCACCGGCACCATGCCCGCTTCCGACCCGGCGATCAGCATCCCGTCGCCCGTCACCACGTAGCGCATCGGGCGCAGTCCGTTACGGTCAAGCCCGGCACAGACCCAGCGACCATCGGTCATCGCCAGCGCGGCGGGGCCGTCCCACGGCTCCATGACCGAGTTCACATAAGAATACATGTCGCGCCATGCCTCGGGCAGTTCCACCGCCTGCTTGCTCCAGCTTTCCGGCACCAGCATCGTCTTGGCCATCGGCGCATTGCGCCCGGCCCGCACCAGAACCTCGAACACGCCATCCAGCGCCGCCGAGTCCGAGCTGCCGGTCTGGATGATCGGCTTGATATCCTCGGCCAGATCGCCAAAGGCGCTGCTCGCCATGCGGATCTCGTGGCTTTTCATCCAGTTGATGTTGCCCTTGATCGTGTTGATCTCACCGTTATGCGCCAACATGCGGAACGGTTGGGCCAACCACCACTGCGGGAAGGTGTTGGTGCTGTAACGCTGGTGATACAGCGCATAGTTGCTCTCGAACCGCTCATCCAGAAGGTCGGGATAGAATTCCGCCACCTGCTCGGCCAGCATCATCCCCTTGTAGATCACGCTCCGGCAGGACAGCGAACACAGGTAAAGCCCCTGTACACCGGCCTTGGCCGCCGCTTTCTCGATCCGGCGGCGGATGACGTAAAGCTCGCGCTCAAAAACCTCTTCGTCCACGCCTTTCGAGTTGGAAATCAGGATCTGCTCGATCTCGGGGCGCGTCGCGTTGGCCTTTTCGCCAAGGCAGTCGATGTTCACCGGAACATGGCGCCAGCCATAGATGTAGTAGCCCATCCGCAGAACTTCGGTTTCCACGATCGTCCGGCAGGTTTCCTGCGCCTGAAAATCCGTGCGCGGCAGGAAAACCTGCCCCACGGCGATCAGTTGATCCATCCGCGGCTCGTGACCGGTGCGGCGGATCTGGTCATAAAAGAACGCCGCCGGAATTTGCAGGTGGATCCCCGCGCCATCGCCGGTCTTGCCGTCCGCATCCACAGCACCCCGGTGCCAGATCGCCTTCAGCGCGGTAATCCCGGCTTCCACAACCTTCCGGCTCGGCTTGCCGTCGATGCTCACGGCAAGGCCCACGCCGCAGGACGAATGCTCGTGCTCTTCGCGGAACATACCGTTTTCGTTCATCCACTGGCGCTTGGCTTCTTCGGCGACGGCCCAGTTTTCATCATATTTCGTCATGTCTTTTCCCTTTCTGCAGGGGCCCGTCTGCGCGGGCGAAAATCTCACTCGGCGGCGATGGCGGCGGCGCTGTTCATCTTGGCAAGGATCGCATCGGCGCAATCGCGCCCGTCCTTGATCGCCCAAACGACGAGGGAGGCACCGCGCACGATGTCACCCACCGCGTAAACGCCATCCATCTCGGTCTCGCCGCTGCCATATTGCGCTTTCACCGTGCCCCAGCGAGTCACGGCCAGTTCGGGCTGGTCCCACAGCGTCGGAAGGTCTTCCGGCTCAAAGCCGAGCGCTTTGATCACAAGGTCGGCCTCTTCGACGTAATCCGCACCCTCGATCACCTCGGGCGATTGGCGTCCGGTCACATCGGGCGGGCCAAGCCGCATCTTCTGCACCATCACGCCGGTCACGCTGTCCCCGGCAAAGCCCTTGGGCGCGCTCAGCCATTCAAAGATTACGCCTTCTTCCTCGGCGTTGGCGGTTTCGCGCTGCGAGCCGGGCATGTTGGCCCGGTCACGACGATACAGGCACTTCACGCTTTCCGCGCCCTGCCGGATCGCCGTGCGCACACAGTCCATCGCGGTATCGCCGCCGCCAATCACGACCACTTTCTTGCCCTCGGCATAAAGCGTGCCGTCCTTGATTTCCGGCACCTCGTCGCCAAAGTTCAGCCGGTTCGAAGCGGTCAGGTAATCAATCGCCTTCACGATCCCCTTCGCGCCCGCGCCCGGCCCTTGCAGGTCGCGGCTTTTGTAAACGCCGGTGGCGATGATCACGGCATCATGCGCTTTGCGAATGTCAGCAAACGAGATGTCCTCGCCCACGGCGCAGTTCATCTTGAAGGTCACGCCACCCTGTTCGAGCTGCTCGACCCGCCGCATGACGATGTCTTTCTCAAGCTTGAACCCCGGAATGCCATAGGTCATCAGCCCGCCGGCACGGTCATAACGGTCATAAACCGTCACCTGCACCCCGGCCCGGCGCAGCCGGTCGGCGGCGGCAAGGCCACCGGGCCCCGCGCCGATGATGCCCACGCTTTCCTTGCGCTCAGCCGTCGGAGAGGGCGGCTTGACCCAGCCCTTTTCCCACGCCGTATCTGTGATGTATTTCTCGACCGAGCCGATCGTCACGGTGCCATGGCCCGATTGCTCGATCACGCAGTTGCCCTCGCACAGGCGGTCCTGCGGACAGATCCGGCCACAGATCTCGGGAAAGGTATTGGTGCTCTGGCTCAGCTCATAGGCCTCTTCCAGCCGCCCGGTCGCCGTCATCCGAAGCCAATCGGGAATGTTGTTGTGCAACGGGCAATGCGATTGGCAATACGGCACGCCGCACTGGCTGCACCGGCTGGCCTGCTCGCGCGCCTTCGCGTCGGCGAATTCGGCATAGATTTCGTGGAAATCGTCCTTGCGCGTTTCCGCGCCGCGCTTCTCCGGCATGTCCCGCTCGACGGACACGAACTTGAGCATGGGTTGCTTGGCCATTGCCTACTGCTCCTGAATTCAAAACTTGGTCAGAGCGCTCTTACTGCACCGCTCAAAGAATGAAAAGTCAGCTATACTGACCTATATTTCGAAAAATGACAGAAAGACTGACGCAAAAGCATGAATGTGAGCGAATTTTAGGTCCGATCAGGACCTAAATCATGCCTTCCCTTTTTCCCACCGCGATTTATAGCTGCAAACCAGCAGTCAAAAGGCAGGCGCATGACCCTATTCCAGCTGATTCTCGTGGCCCTGATCCAAGGGATAACCGAGTTTTTGCCGGTGTCCTCTTCCGGCCACCTCATCCTCTTGCCGCAACTCACCGGCATGGCCGATCAGGGACAGGTGATCGACGTGGCGGTGCATGTCGGCACGCTGTTCGCCGTGGTGATCTATTTCTGGTCGGATGTGCGCGTGGGCCTTGCGGGCGTGCCCCGGATGCTGACGGGCAAGGTCGACACCTACGGTTCGCGCCTCGCCTTCCTTCTGATGATCGCCACGATCCCGGCGATTGCTTTCGGGCTGTTCCTCAACCTCACGGGCCTCTCTGATGAAATGCGCTCGATGAAGGTGATCGGCTGGACGATGCTTTTGTTCGGCCTGCTTCTCTATTGGGCGGATCAGAAGGGCGCCACCACCCGAAAGGACACCGACTGGACCTTCCGCGATGCGGTAAAGCTCGGCCTCTGGCAGGCCGTGGCGCTGGTACCCGGCACCTCGCGCTCGGGCATCTGCATCACCGGCGCGCGGATGCTGGGCTATGATCGCCCCGACGCGGCCAAGATCGCGATGCTGATGTCGATCCCGATCATCTTTGCGTCCGGCACATTGCTCGGGCTCGAAGTGGCCCGCGATGCCGATCTCGAAGCCGCGAAAAACGGCGCCATCGCCGCCGCCTTTGCCTTCGTCTCGGCGCTGCTCGCGCTGTCGCTGATGATGCGGCTGCTCAAATCCGTCAGCTTCACGCCCTACGTGATCTATCGTGTCGGCTTAGGCGTTGTGCTTCTGGCAATCGCCTATAGCTGACCCGGCTTAGGCCCGCAGGTTCTTGGCCGAATCCCGGATCGCGTCATATTGCCCGTTCGGGCGATAGCGCCACAGATAGCTGGGAATGATAACTTCCGGCGCAATCGGCTCGATGCCCAGATCGGCAAAGCCCTTCGCGCCTTCGCTCACCACGTTGTCGACTTGCAACTGTTTGATCTGGTCGCGTGTCAGGATCGAATTGCGCACCAAACCACCCGTCGCCATCGATCCCACATCAAGGAACCACGCCATCACCTTGCCGATCCAGAAAGGCTGGTTCAAAACCAGTCGGCGGCGCTTCACCACGGACAGGATTTCGTTGATCCAACCGCGCAGCGGCTTCACTTCCGGCCCGCCCAATTCATAAATCCCGCTGGCCTCGCCCTCAACGCCCTTCACGGCGGCGGCGGCCACGTCTTCCACATACACCGGCTGGAACAGCGTCTTGGCACCGAACATCGGCATCACCGGCCCCAGCCGCGACATCGAAGCAAACCGGTTAAAGAACCCGTCCTCGGGCCCAAACACCACGCTCGGCCGCAGGATCATCGCGCTCGGGAAATGCTTCAGGATCGCCTCTTCCCCGGCCCGCTTCGAGGCGGCGTAACGGCTCTCTTCGTCACGGTCTATGCCCAACGCCGAAAGATGCACCAGCGTCTTCACACCGGCGGCAGCGGCAGCCTCGGCCACCCGCTCGGCGCCCTTGTCCTGAACCGCGTCAAAATTGTTCTTGCCGCCCGCATCGAAGGTGCCGACGCAATTGACGACCGCATCTGCCCCCTGCATCGCAGCAGCCACGCTGGCATCATCGCGAATATTGCACAGGATCGGCTCGACTTGCCCGACCACACCATAGGGCTTCACGAACAGCGCCTCGTTCGGACGGCGCACGGCCACCCGGATCCGCCAGCCCCGCTCGGCCAATTGCTGCGCGATATAACGCCCGACGAATCCCGATCCGCCATAGATCGTTACGAGTTTCGACATGGCTTGTGCCCTCCGGTTTCTGGCTTACGGCTGATCTTTTCCTACCCCCGCGCGCCCTGACGGGCAAGGCCGGAACGCATAAGACATGACAAACCACAAAACCCCGTTGACACGGCCCCGCGGCGCGCGTAAACGCCTGCCTCACGACACCTGCCCAGGTGGCGGAATTGGTAGACGCGCTAGCTTCAGGTGCTAGTATTGGCAACGATGTGGAGGTTCGAGTCCTCTCCTGGGCACCATTCCTTTCCCTTAATATCTTGATTGTTTAGGGAAATCTGATTTTAAGCCCAACTTCATCCACCTTTCTGTCCCCCTTTGCGCTGGCGCTGTTCGGCTTGCAGGGCGTGAAATCCACGAATTGTGGACGTGGAAGTTTCTCCCCCTATGTCGGTGGGGAATTCCCCCGGCGCGGACTTTGATTCACCCCCTCCCCTTAGTGCGACTTAGCGTCTGAAAGCCGTCTCGATTAGAGCGTGAAAGAAGCTATACCGCCCGCGCGGTCTGCGGCTCCCCTCGCCTAGGGTTTGGATACCCCCCCGACCGGATCCGTAAGCGGACTAAATACAAAGCCTCCTCGGCCTCACCGGCACCCCAGTTCCCGCTTGTATTGCTTAACGCGCTCACGGTTCACTTTGGTGCCTTGCCCGCAAAGCTTCTCGCATGGAACGCCGTCATTGTCGCCATCGGCACGGCTGTAGCCACAAGCGCACCATTGAAAGACGGCTTCCTTGCAGCTTCGAACGCGCCCACACGTTTTGCCGCAAGAGTAATTCTGAGCGAGAAGAAAGCCCTTAGGAATGGTTTCTTGTTCGGCCAAAACCGGCGTAGCAAATGCAAAGGTGCAAATAAGCAAAATCCGCATGACAATTTCCAATCAATATTCTGCCGCCATACAGTGCAAAACAAAATTGACCGTTGGTAAGACAGAAATAGGTTAACTGTTTGACTCTTGTTTTGTCGAGGCGTTAACGATTTGTTAACCAATTTTCACGCATTGGAGGAATGCACATGGCACGAACACTGCCACTACTTTTCGCTGGACTAATTCTTTCGGGCTGTGCGCAACAACCCGACCAAATTGCGGCGGTTCATATCGACGATACGACCTATTCACGCCAAAGCTGTAGGGCCTTGGCGGAGCATGAATTGAAGCAAAAACAGCTTCTTACCGCGCTGTCCGCCGATCAAAAGAAAGCAGCCAATGGCGATGCCTTGGGTGTTTTCCTGCTGGGGCTTCCAATCTCAAGCATGTCCGGTTCTGACAAGGAAACTGAGATAGCAGTAGCCAAGGGACGTATTGACGCCATCGAACGCCAGAAAAGCCGCAAGGGTTGCAAGTGAGCTGAGGCGCAAGAACCGCCCTACCATCGCGTTTGTGCGATGAGTAGGGCCACAAGCCTATAAGCCTTCGCATACTTCTCGTTTTGATAACACGCTATACGTTCCGCGTTCAGACTCAGAGGGATTGGTATGAAAAGTCTTATCGCTATTTTGGTTATTGTCGGCCTGTCCGCGTGTAAGTCAGAGCAGCAAAGCGCTGACGAAATCTCAACAGAGCTTTACGAATTCAGCGAGCTGGCAAAGAAGGATCGGCACTATGATATGGCGAAGCGAGCCATAAATGCAGCTCTAGAAATCCAGGTCATCAGGATGGAAGAAAACCTCGATGCCTGCGACTACTTCGCTTACGGCGATAGGCTCATGCGCAAGCCGTGACCCAAAAGAAAAGCCGACCCGGTTAAGGGTCGGCCAAACTAGCCGCGTGGTCATTCGGGACTGATATTGCGTTGCCCTTGAACGCGAAGGCTGGGCCTAGCCCATGGCTATATCTATATATGGCACAGTTTCCGGGCATCGGAGACATTGGGAAAATTCCGCCTGCCGTCACAGCCATTGTGCCGCCCAGCGCCGTTTTGAACCGTATTTTAATCGGACTGTCACACTCACTATGCCGCGCTGTCACAATTTTTGTGCGGGGATTCTGGACGTTTCCACTTCCTGAAACCCATGGTCGCGGGCGCGCCATCTACAGGAATCTCCTGCAACGCCCATAGCGCAGCGAGACCCACCCCGGACGGGCCAAGGTGAGGCGATTGCATCATCGAAATGAAGCCGTGCGTTTCAAGTTCCTTAAACCAGACGCATACCGTGTTGCGGTGGCAGTTCAGCGCCTTTGCCGCTTCCCGATGGCTGAGAATAAGCCGCCCGTTGTTGCGCCCGTTAAACCGCCGCTTGAGTTCGATGTAGAGTGCCCTGGGGCCGGGTTTCAGGTCGCGCCACGCCGCCGTGGCTTGCAGGTATTCAGGAAGCTGGACGTGACGCCCAGCCCCCCTTTTCTTGCCCTTGTATGGTCCTTTTGACATTAGATGCCTTCTCGGTAGCGAAGTTCGGAAATCACCCGTGCCGCTGAGCGGGACAATCCAAACTGGTGACGGATCCGGCGTTCAAAGTGCTGGTGCGGTGTCAGGTGCTGTTCGTCCTGCTTTTTCATGCCGCGCGCCCCGCTCGCTGTGTCACCGTCGCGCGCAACACATAGCGCGCATGTGTGCCCGAGAACGGCCCGTCATGCGGTTCCGTGATGGTTTCAATAGGGATGCCTAAACCGCGAAGATTGTGAACGTAGGCACTAATCCTTGGGGCGGGGTTTTCGAGGGACGTGCATCCCTTTTTCCCTGCCTTGATGAGTGTATCCAGCATCCACCTATCGCGGCCTGAGACCGTGACTATGATAGTATCGCCGTTAGGCAAGATGATGATGTAGGGGGCAGCGCCCCAGGTCGATTTGCAAGCCATGAATGGCCCTTTCCGTTGAAAAGGCGCGGCGCTGGGCGTATGTGTGGGGGATATCCTGCAAGATATATTCCCGCCCCGTTGCCCAGCGCGTTTGCGCCGGTTGGGGCGGGTCTTACCCCGCATGTGCCGCGATTGCGGCGTCGATATCGGTCTCGGCCCAATAGAGGCGATGACCGAATTTGATTGGCTTGGGTAGGCGGCCCTGTTCAATATCGCGGTAGACAGATGATCTGCTACGGCCTCCAAGTTTAGCCTGTAAGTCGCGGAATGAAAGATATCGCATGCTGCACCTCGTTGTTATTACGGGCATTATGAACCACGCGCGCAGCTTGGTGAATTTGGAAATCTTTGTGGATATCTGCTGGGATATCTCTGTGGATGAACCCTTCAATGCACCTTGTCGAAGTCAATGAGCAGCCGAGTTTTTCATGTAACGCATTCAGAAAACGGCTTATTGCACGGAAAAGATGTTGAAAAATTGGATTCGGCTAGGTGAGCGGAAATCATAGGCGATCGACAGTGCGGTCAAGCATTCCCCACTAAGTAAACAAAGATATCTAATAAAAAAATATTAAGCCTTATTTTACAACACCTTATAGCAAATTTTGGATGAGTTTTCCGGACGGAAGAAAAAATTCAACGATAACCGTTCACTGTCCCGCCGACTCGGTCATAGGGAAACGACAACTGATTCGCCTTTGCCGCGTCGTTTGACGTCAACAATTTGCGCGCTCCCCCACCGCTCCATCAACGCCCGCCGTTGCTCTAGAAAATCCGTGCGCCTGTAGCTGCGTTCCACCGCTCCGCCGACGATATGGCCCAGCGCCGTTTCGGCCACGTCATGCGGGGTGTTCGTCGCCTCGGCCACCCAATCGCGGAAACTGGAGCGGAAGCCGTGCGGGCGTTCCACCATGCCGCGCCGTTCCATGAATTTGCCCATGGTCATGTCTGAAATCACGCCTTTGCGCACACCGGGAAAGAGAAAGCCGTCACGGGCGAATAGCGTGGCCTCTGCGATAACGCGCTGGGCCTCTTGAGAGAGAGGCACCCGGAAATCCTCGGTCGCGTCCTTGCGCCCTTTCATGGCCTCTGCCGGGATGGTCCAGATATCACCGTCGATCTGGTCAAGGTGAAGGTGGCGCAGGGGATAGCTGCGCACTGCTGTGAGGATGAGCAAGCGCAGCGCCAGTTCAGTAATCGTGCCACCATCAAGCGATTGATAGAACGCTGGCACCTCGCGCCAGTTCAGGCTTGGGATATGCTGCGCCTTGTGGCGCTGTTTGCCCAGAAGGGCCTTGGCCTTGTCCGTCGCTTGTAGATCCACGTCCAGCCCGAGCGCCGCCGCGTGTCTCATGCAGATGGAGAGGCGATTGAGCGCCTTGCGCGCGGTGTCGGCCTTGTCGTGCCAGATCGGCGCGAGCGTGTCGCGGATATCGCGCTGGTCGATCTGCGAGACGGGCATTTTGCCCAGCTTGGGAAGGACATGCAGTTCGAGCGGAGAAAACCAGCGGCCCGCCTTGCCGTCGCCCTTGAGTTCGGCCTTGCGGCTCTCGAACGCGTCGAGCGCGATATCGCGCAGGATATGCAGGTTGCGTTCAGCATCGCGGCGCTGGCGTTCCCGTTCCTTGATAGCGTCCTTGCCGTCGCGCACTACGGCTTGCCATTTCTCGGCCTCCAGCCGCGCGGCCTTGAGTGAGACGCCCGGATAAGCGCCCAGCCCCATTTCGTGCCGCCGTCCATAGCTGGTGTAGCGCAGCACCCATTGCCGCCCGCCATCGGCGCGAACATGAAACCAAAGCCCGTCGCCATCGGAATACTTGCCCGGTCCCTTGGCCTTGAGTTCGGCGTTAGTGAGTTTGTTCTTAGGGCGCGCCATTTCTCATCCACCTTTTCATCCACCCCCAATATATGGGGTATCATGGTATTGGATGGAACAGGGTGAGACAGGCAAAGTCAATAAAACATGGGAAAAGGCGCGCCGCCGATACAGCGTGGAACATCAAGATATAGGGATTATATGCCTCTCCTGGGCACCATTCCTTTCCCCCGGATCCGTCATTTCCCGGGAAAGAGAAAACCAATCCCCCCTCATCCAACATTCCGACCCCGGTCGTCCTCACAACTGCGTCGGTTCGCGCGGCACAGGAGACTATACTAAGGCGCCCAAATCTGCGAATTAACCCGAGTATTGAATAACGTTGTTCATTGTTGGGGGGATTTCATGGCGCGTAAGGCAATCAATCGCATACTCAAGGCGCGCTGTCGGCGAAAGCTGCTGGGCGCGCTTCCTGAAATCGAAGATGAATTGCGCGCCTATGCCAAGGGCTCTGACACTACCGGCACTCAATGGATCACCCTGTGGTTCGCTGTCGACGGTATCCTCAAGCACAAGCCGCGCCTGATCCTTGAATCCGGCACCGGCGCGTCCACCATCGTACTGGCTTCGGCGGTGCAAAAGCTCCGCTCCGAAGACCCCTCATATGATGGCCGGATCGTCAGTATGGAAAGCGTCGAGGAATGGTATCTCATCGCGCGCGATAACCTGCCCGAGACCTACGCCGATACGGTCGAGATCATTCACGGCCCGCGCAAGATCTATAACTGGGCGCTGTTTCGCGGTTATATCCACGACAACATTCCCGATCTGCCGTTTGATTTCTTCTTTCTCGACGGCCCCGCGTTTCAGGATGAATTCGGCTCTACCTTTTGCGCCGATGTGCTTTTCGTCGCCGAAGATTCGCCCCATGACATATTGCGCGGCGTGATCGACGGGCGCGCTTCTTCTGCTTTCGTGCTTCAAACCCTGCTCGGCACCCGCGCCGCGCGGTTCTTCCTTTCGAACATGGCGGGCCGGTTTGCTTTCGCCCCCGCCCGCCTGCGTCGTGATTTCAAGACAACCGAGTTCCGAGCCGACATTCGCGGGCGTCTGCGTCTGAAAAGGTTCAAGAAACACAAAAAATAGAACCTTCGGCGCGAAGTTTGGACTACGCTGCCATGACACTCACCGCACACCACGATCGGCTCAAGCAGGCTCACAATGACAAAACTTATCTTCGTCGACGTCGGAAGCCACGAGGCACAAGAGTTTCAGGCGCTTTTCCTGCACGGTCGGCGCCAGTACTTCCATCACTGGGTCAAGCATCTCAATCGCATCCGCCGCGCCGGTGGCGAGGCGTGCAATCGCGCGTGCTACAAAACCCTTCTTTCCGATGCGGATTTCCTCAAGGCCCACAGGTCCGATGTGGCCTATATTCTGGTCGAGCCCAACGCGCGGCTTTGCGCGCTTGAAACCTATCGCGCCGCCGACCTGACCTGCAATTTCGCGCTCGCCGCCGAACCCAAGGTCGCCGCGCTCAACCGGTTGTTTTATTCCTCGCAGGATCGCATGGGGCAGGGCAGTTCGCTTTTCGTGGAAAAGCCCAATGTCGATACCGCCGATTTCGACTGGGTCCTCACGATCGACCCGCACCGTTTCGCGAAAGAAATCGCAAAGGCTTATTCCGGCGATGACAAGACGACCAAGATCATCTTGCGGATCAACAACGAAGGCGCCGAAGACGACGTGATCAAAGCGTTCCACACCGTATTCGGGGACCGTCTCGTTGCGGTCATGGGCTCTCTCAGCGATGTCGAAAAGGTCAAAGGCGCCGAGGCGCTGGATGGCCTTTATCGCTACATTGCGGATGCCGGTATTCCCTTCATCCCGCTGCATTCCGATTTCGCCACTTGGCCCAAGGCGATTGCCTTCGTGCGCTCTCAGTTGGCTTAAACTAACCTGCGATCAAATCGCGCATAAATCGAGGAATAGAAAACCAATATGAAGCAGCTTCTCAAGCTTCCCAAAGCCCTGTCACGCCGCTATCGCGTTGCGCGCATCGTTGGCGGCATGGATCAAGTCTCCGACAGCCTCGCGACCTACAAGCACAGCAACATGCCACAAGGCATGTTCAAGGCGACGATCGATGACGTTCTCGAAACACCCGGCTTGGCCGAGAAAATGCGCCAGTCCGAATTGCGTCGGCTTCCCAAGGAAGGCGAGCGTATCGTTCTGTCATGGGATCTCCCCCCCTTCATGTGGGAGGCGCTGCTCGGCAGCAAGACACTCTCCGACATGGTGACCGCTTATATCGGCCCGGATGTGCGTCTTGATGATGTCTATCTCAAGACGGTGCTGGATGGTTACGATGCCACCTCCGAAGGTTGGCACGACGATAATGTCGGCTACCGGGTCAAGGTGTTCATGGTGTTCGATACCGAAGGCCACCCCGCTGGCACCTACGTTCAACCCACCACCCGTCCCCATCCCTACAAGGTTCAACTGGGTGATGAACTGGCCCGCATGATGAAAAAGCCCAAGATGGATCATCGCCCCGGCGAGGTGCTGATGAAATACGAGGCCGGGGATTGCCTGATCTTCGATACCAACATTCCCCACCGTGGCGATTTCAGCTCGGGCAAGGGCGTGCGCTATTGCGTGATCGCCGAATTCATCGACCGCAACAAATCCGATGCAATTCGGGGCCGCGCGCCCTGTGGGCCGGGGCAGGGCAAACGCAAACTCAACATTCCCGGCGGCCTTTCCATTGATCCGACCACCCATCCGCTCATCGATCAGCGTCTGCTTTCCAAAGCGGATGACGCTTACCTCTATGGCTACTGAAACGTGATCGCAGGGCCCGCCGCGTGAGCAACCTAACCTACCGCCCCGAAATCGACGGGCTCCGCGCCATCGCGGTGCTCGCCGTGATCCTGTTTCACGCCGGATTCGAGACGCTTTCGGGCGGCTATGTCGGCGTCGACGTGTTCTTTGTGATCAGCGGCTACCTGATCACAAGCCTCGTGCTCAAGGACATCGCCGAAGGCAGCTTTTCCTTCGCCCGGTTCTACGAACGGCGCATTCGTCGGCTTCTGCCCGCGATGTTCATCGTCGTGTTGCTCACGATTCCGTTTGCCTATGCCCTGATGCTGCCCACCCAGTTCAAGGATTTCATGGGCAGCGTTTTCGCCAACAGCCTTTTCCTGTCGAACGTCTATTTCCTGACGCAGGTCGAATATTTCCAACCGGGTGCCGAGCTTTCGCCGCTGCTGCATACCTGGAGCCTGTCGATCGAAGAGCAATACTACCTGATCTTCCCCGCCATCGCCCTGCTCTTGGCTCGCAAAAGCCGTGGCCCCTTGCTTGTCGCGGTGCTGGCCTTCGTGCTCTGGGGCGTCTGGATGTCCTATACCGGCGTGACCGACGATCCCGGCAAGAACTACTTTCACACACTCGCCCGGCTTTGGGAAATCGGCGCGGGCTCGCTCTGTGCCTTCGTGCCGCCCCGTGCCCGCTCCAAGGGCGCAAGCGCGCTCGCCGCGCTGGGCCTTGTGCTGATCTTCGCCTCGATCACTCTGTTCGGCGAGGCGACTCCGTTCCCAAGCCTTTACACCCTCGTCCCGATCATCGGCACGATGCTGGTGGTGCTGTTCGGCGCGTCGGATCGTGGCGTCGGGCGCGCGCTTTCGCTGCGCCCGGTCGTGTTCATCGGCCTGCTCAGCTATAGCGCCTATCTCTGGCACCAGCCGCTTTTTGCCCTCGCGCGGTTGTGGGCGCCGACCGATCCGGGGCCGCTCGCGCTTACCGGTCTCACCGCGCTGACCTTCGTGCTCGCCTTTCTCAGCTGGAAGTTCATTGAACAACCGGTCCGCTTCGGCCTTGGCTGGCGCGCGATCCGGCGTGGCCCGCTTTTCGCGATGAGTTTCGCGGCGCTTTCGGGCTTTGCCGCTCTGGGCCTTGCCGGATACCTCACCGACGGGTTCCTTTCGCTGCGCAGCAACGGCGCTGCCCTCACCCGGATCGAGGCGCGGATCGCGCCCAACTGGGGACTGGCCAAGAATTGCAGCGAGGACAGCCAAGCCTGCAAAACCGATCCCGCGCCGAAGGTGCTTCTCTGGGGGGACAGCTTCGCCATGCACCTCGCGCCCGCGCTTCTGGCTGCCGATCCCGCGATGCGGCTGGAACAGCGCACCCTGTCGGGCTGTGCGCCCCTGCCCGGCATTGCCTTTCTCGCGCGCAACATGCTCCCCTCCGTCGCGATGGAGGAAGCGGCCGACTGTTTCGCCCTCAACGACGCCGCGCTCGATCTTGCGCTGACCTCGCCTACCATCGAAACGGTCGTCCTCTCTTCTCCGTTCGAGTTTCACGCCAAGCAACTCTGGTCGAAAGACGGCTCCGCATACGCCCAAGACGCCGCGCCCGCCGCCATCGCCCCGCACCTGCACGACACCATCGCACGGCTCAAGGCCGCCGGGCGGCGCGTGATTCTTGTCTCGCCGACGCCGGAAAGCGGCTTTGATCCGGGGCAATGCGCGGCCAAGGCCCTGCGGTTTGACCGGCCCGATACCGCCTGCGATTTCCCGCTTTCCACCATCCACAACGCCCCGGTGTTCGACATGCTCGCCGCCGGTGACACTTCGGGGCAGGGCGCTTCGGCCTATGTCGATCTGCGCGCGCTCATCTGCCCCGATGCAACCTGTGACGTGATCCGGGATGACCCCAAGGGCGGCAAGGTGATGCTCTATCGCGACGGCGGGCACCTCTCGGTCGAAGGCGCGCGCGCGCTTGGTCCCGATTTCAGGCGCGCCCTTGGCCAGCCCTGATATACCAGCCCTGATATTCTGGCCCTGATCTACCAGCGCTGAGAATCCCCTAGATACAAGCGGCCCAAGGCGCTATGCCCGTCTCGGCCCTTGAAATTTGCAACCGACCGGGAACCCTGCCCAGTGATCAAGCTCATGTGCGACGCGCGCGGCGACTACCGCGAAAAATTCATGAACCGCCTTGTTGCGCTTTCGGGCGGCGATGTCGAACTGGGCCTTCATATCGGTTACGACAAGGCCGATTACCACGGCCCCGCCCTGCAATGGATGCGCGTGAAGCCTGCCCGCCGTGGCACGTTGATGGCCAACACGCGCCAGAGCGGCGCAAACCTCTCGCTCATCGCGTCCGAGGAATTCGGCCAGATCCTCGAAACCACGGTCGAACAGCTGCACCGCACCTCGCCGCACTACGCTTACCGCGCCCATGACGTGCACCATATTCAGGACTACCTCGACTATTTCCACATTCTTTCGGATGCCATCGCGCAGGAAATCCTGTCCGACGGCATCACCCATGCGCTGTTCTTCAACGTCCCGCATCTGTTTTACGACACGCTCTATTACGAGGTCGCCCGCGCGCTGGGCGTGAAAACCACCATCCTCAGTTGGAGCCAGTTCCCCGGTCGCTTCTTCTCGATGAACCGGGTGCACGATCAAGGCCTGTTCGATCCGTCCAAGACCAAGGCCCCCCCATACGAGATGGAACAAGGCACCGCGCCCGATCTCTTTTACATGGATGACAAGTGGCAGCAGCAGGGCGAAACCGGCAAGCTGTCGGCGCGCGCCGTTGCGCAATTCCTCAAGTTCCTCGTGCGGCGCGACCCGGCCAAACTGCTCAATCCGCGCTATATCCGTGACAACCTCGGCCGGATGAGCCGGATTTATTCGCAACTGCCCGACTGGCGCGACCCCTTCGCCAAGTTCTTTCACACCAGCGAACTCGCCTATTTCGAGCACCTCGCCGAGTATGAGAAAGAGCCGGTCGATCTCTCGGGCAAATACATCTACGTCGCGCTCCATAACCAGCCCGAGATGTCGACCTCCGCGCTCGGCGGCAAATGGCGCGATCAGGCGCTGGTAATCGAGGCATTGGCGCGTGACCTGCCCGAAGGCTGGCAAATCCTCGTCAAGGAAAACCCCCGCCAAGGTGCCTATGCTCGCGGCCCGATGTTCTTTCACCGCCTGTCGCGGATTCCGTCGGTGCGCATCATGCCGTCCAGCGCCTCGACCCACGCGCTGGCCGCCAACGCGCAATTCGTCGCCTCGGTCACCGGCACCGTGGGCTGGGAGGCGATCCGCCAGGGCCGCCCGGCGATGGTCTTCGGGGCGGCGTGGTATGGCGCGTTCCCGGGCGTGGTCCACTACCAACCCGGCCTCGATTTCGAAGACATCGCCGCGATAGAGATCGACCATGACGCGCTACAGGATGCCGCCGGCGCACTTCTGGCCCGCACCCACGAGGGGCTTATCGAACAGCTGTTTTTCCCGATGTATCCCGACCTCGACCACGAGGATAATGCAACCAAAGTGGCCCAGACCGCGCTCGAACTTCTTCGGGGCGAACGTGAAACCACCTTCGGACCAGACGCCTGATCCCCGAACACCAAAACAGGACGAAACGACATGGCAAACCATCTCTACAAACGCGATCTTCCCGCCGATCTCGACCTCGGTTCCGTTGTCGCCATCGACACCGAAACCATGGGCCTCTTCCCGCACCGAGACCGGCTCTGCGTCGTGCAGCTTTCGTCCGGCGATGGCGATGCCCACATGATCCAGATCGAACAGGACCAGACCGAAGCACCAAACCTCTGCGCCATGCTGGCGGACCCTGATGTGCTCAAGCTGTTCCATTTCGGGCGGTTCGATATCGCCGTTCTGCTCAACCGTTTCGGCGTGCTGACCGCGCCGGTCTATTGCACCAAGATCGCCTCCAAACTGGTGCGTACCTATACCGACCGTCACGGCCTCAAGGCGCTGTTGCAGGAAATGCTCTCGATCGACATCTCGAAACAACAACAAAGCTCTGACTGGGGCGCGCCCGAACTGACCGAGGCACAGCTCACCTATGCCGCTTCCGATGTGCTGCACCTGCACCGCCTGATGGAAGAGATGAATATCCGGCTCGAACGCGAAAACCGCACCGAGTTGGCACAGGCGTGTTTCCGCTTTCTGCCGGTGCGTGCACAGCTTGATCTGGCGGGCTGGCCGGAAACCGATATCTTCTCCCATACCTGAGCGATTGGACAACGGCCGCCCCATGCCTTGGCGTGACAATTTCCATTCCCGCCTCGTGGCGTGGCTGAAGATCCTGCTGCCGCTCGCGGCGCTGGCCCTGTTGGCGACCCTGTTCCTGTTTTCGCGCAACATCGACCCGATGACGACGATCCCCTTCGCCGAGATCGACCTCGAAGCGCGCGCTCGCGACGAAGGCGTCACCGCGCCCGAATTCGCAGGCGCCAGCGCCGAGGGCGACCTGATCGCCTTCAAGGCCGCCACGGCACAACCCGAGCCAGGCAACACCTCGCGGGTTCTGGCGAACGACCTTTCCGCGCGGATCGATCTTGGAAGCGGCGGCGTGGTCACTTTCCGCGCCCAAACCGGAACGGTCGACGAAACCGCAAACCGGGCCGAGCTTTCGGGCGATGTGGTGATCGAAACCGGTCAGGGTTACACGCTTCACAGCGAACGGCTTTTTTCCGACATGAAACGGCTCTACGCGGAAAGCCCCGGCAAGGTGGTGGGCAACGGCCCGCCGGGCCAAATCACCGCCGGCCGCATGGTTCTGGAGAGGCCCGAAAATCAGGCCGGTGCGCAACTGCTTTTCACCGACGGGGTGAAGCTGATATACGATCCGTCGAAACCGGGGGAATGATCCGATGCCGTTGAACCGTCTCTTGCTTGCCTGCGCCTGTCTTTGCGGTGCGCTGCTTCTCGGCACCGTGCCGAACATGTCGCTGGCCCAAGGGGCCAACATCGCCTTCGGCAGTTCAAAGGAAGACACCTCGCAGCCCGTCGAAGTCACCGCCGACAACCTCTCCGTGGATCAGAACAACGGCACCGCCGTCTTTACCGGCAACGTGGTGATCGGGCAGGGCGCGATGCGCCTCTCTGCCGCGCGGGTGCAGGTTTACTATGCCGAGGATGGCACGCGCATTTCCCGCCTTGCGGC
Organism: Rhodalgimonas zhirmunskyi; assembly: GCA_030848925.1. Classification (GTDB taxonomy): domain Bacteria; phylum Pseudomonadota; class Alphaproteobacteria; order Rhodobacterales; family Rhodobacteraceae; genus Rhodalgimonas; species Rhodalgimonas zhirmunskyi. The sequence goes on along the minus strand of JANFFA010000002.1, from coordinate 410,768 downwards.
GACTGGCGGCGTCACCCTCGTGTCGGGCGATGACGCAGCCGAAGCCGCGCGCGCCGATTACAACATCGACAACGGCAACATCGTGATGACGGGCGATGTCCTTCTGGTTCAAAAGGGCACCGCCCTGACCTCGGACAAGATGAGCGTGAACATCGCCGCCGGAACGGCCCAGATGCAGGGCCGCGTCAAAACCGTGTTGCAACCGAATGAATGATCTTGGTCCCGCCACCGACGGGCCGACCCCCCCGGACCTCACCGTAACCGACGGCAGCGCTGGCCTGCGGATCGAATCACTGCGCAAAAGCTACAAGAAACGCGTCGTGATCCGCGATGTCTCGATCTCGCTCGCGCGCGGCGAGGTGGTGGCGCTGCTCGGTCCCAACGGCTGTGGCAAGACGACCACCTTCTATTCGATCGCCGGAATCGTGCAGCCCGAAGGCGGGCGCGTTCTGATCGACGGGCGCGATGTGACCGGCCTGCCGATGTATCGCCGCGCGCGCCTTGGCATCGGCTACCTGCCACAAGAAATGTCGATCTTTCGCGGCCTGTCTGTCGAAGACAACATCGCCGCCGTTCTCGAAATCGTCGTGCGCGACCGCCACAAGCGCCGCGAACGTCTGGAAGAGCTGCTCTCGGATTTCTCCATCGAACACTTGCGCCGCGCCCCCGCGCTGGCGCTTTCCGGGGGGGAGCGCCGCCGCGTCGAAATCGCCCGCTGCCTTGCCGCCGATCCGAAATACCTGCTGCTCGACGAACCGTTCGCCGGGGTCGACCCGATTTCCGTGGGCGATATCCGCCACCTCGTCGCCGACCTGAAAAAGCGCGGCATCGGGGTTCTGATCACCGATCACAACGTGCGCGAAACTCTCGAAATCGTGGATCGCGCTTACATCCTGCACGATGGCCGCGTGCTGATGTCCGGCTCGCCCTCCGAAGTGGTCGAGAACGAAAATGTCCGGCGCGTCTACCTCGGGGAAAACTTCCGAATTTCCTAAGGTTCTGCCGCGCAACATGCGCGAAATGGGCGGGACTTGACGCATCTCATTGACTCGGGCCCTCGGAATACTCACATTCGATTCATGACCATGCTCAGGACCGTGCCGCACCCCCCAACTGGCCTGCTTCGCAGGCGGCGGGTATTGCACTCTTTTGCGATGGTCTTTCACCAGCATTCGGGCATAAAGACAGCCGGCAAATTACCCGGCGCGCTGCCGGGTCCAAATTGATCAGGCAATTCCCGAATTGTCACGAAAGGAGACAAGATGCGTTATCAAATCAGCGGCAAGCAGATCGACATCGGTATGGCCCTGCAAACCCACGTGCAGGAAGAGCTCAACACCGTGGTCAAGAAATATGCTGAGCGCCCGACCGACGCGAACGTTGTCTTTTCCAAGAATGCGCACGAATTCGTCTGCGAAGCGACCGTGCATCTGTCCACCGGCCTGACCGCCTCGGCCAAGGCCCATGCCAATGAAATCTATGCCGCTTTTGACGGTTGCGCCGCCAAAATGGAGAAGCAGCTTCGCCGCTACAAGCGTCGGTTGAAAGACCATCATCGCGAGCGCGCGGAACCGGTTGAACTCTTCGGCGCTTCCTCGTATATCCTCGCCTCGGATCATGCGGACGAGGCTCAGGAGCCAGACGGCCTGCACGAACCGATCATCGTTGCCGAGATGGAAACCAAGATTCCATCGCTTTCGGTTGGCGAAGCGGTTATGCAGATGGAGCTTGCAGGCTCTCCCGTTCTCGTTTTCCGCAAAGAGGGAAAAGACGGGCTGAACGTCGTGTATCGCCGGGAAGATGGCAACATCGGCTGGATCGACCCGCAGTAACAAGGATGGGGGCTGCTAATGCCCTTTCCGTTGGAGCGGTAAAAAACTGATGGAAATGACAACCATCCTCAAGCCCGAGGCGGTGCGCGTGATCGCATCCGCCTCGAGCAAGAAACGCCTTTTCCACGAGCTGGGCGAAATCGCCAATGCGGCCTATGGGCTGGATCCGGGTGTCGTTGTTGCGGCTTTGCTTGATCGCGAAAACCTCGGCCCGACTGGCGTCGGCCATGGCGTGGCCCTGCCACATGCGCGCGTGCCTTCAATCAACGAGGTGCGCGGCGTTTTTGTCTTGCTTGAAAAACCGGTCAGTTTCGACAGCGTCGACCGACAGCCGGTGGATATCGCCTTCGCTCTGTTCGCCCCCGAAGAGGCTGGCGTCGAACACCTCAAGGCGCTGGCCCGCGTCTCGCGCACCCTGCGCAACGAGGCGATCTGCCAGAAGCTGCGCGCCAATGACGACGCGGCGACGCTCTACACCATCCTGACCGAGGACGACAACGCCAAGGCGGCCTAAGCCGCCGCAACTCAGGCGCGGGGCTTCAGCCCTTCCAATCCCTAAACCCGAACATCTGGTAGTCGCGCGCATAGGCCTCGCGCGCGGCGGCTTCGACCGTGGCATCATAGACCTGCTCTAGCGGGATTTTCCCCTCCAACGGCTCGACCTGCACGCCCGGCGCTTCGCGCCCGACAAAGGCCGCAGCAATGCCCAGCCCGGCCTCCATCTCATCCTCGCGCAGGATCACATCGGGAATGGCAAAGCTCGCCATCGCTTGCAGCGTTGCCGCCTGACTTGCCCAATGGCTGTCACAGCGCACGCTCGATTGCCCCGAAAGGTTTGCCTTCACGAAGTCCAGAAACACAAGAAACGCCGCCCGCGTCTCATCGGGACCAAAGCTGGCATCCGGCTCACCTTCCGGCACAGGAAGCTTATGCACCCGGCGCAAGGTGCGGCGAATACCGGCAAAGCTGCCTTTTTCCGTGGTCAGGATCTTTGAACAAAACGCATTATAGGCCCGCGCCACCGGGTGCCGCAGCACGGTAAAACTGCGATGCCCCTCGGCGGCTTGCATCCATTCTCGCAGGCTGCGCTGATTGAAGTCGCTCAAAAGCGCGTCCTCGCCCACCCCGTCAAGCGCGGCCATCCATGCGCGTACGGCGCCCTCCGGCCCTGATCGGATCGGCAGGAACAGCAACGGCGCGCGCGCACAGGCCACGAACGAGGGCAGGCCCGCACCCCTGCGTGGTTCAAAATTCGGTGTGCGGGTCAGGTTGAACCGGTCGAGGCCCGCCAGCGCCTTTTCCATCTCGCCCAAATTCTCGACCTTCGCGGTCACCGGCTCGGGGTTTTGCCGCTTCAGGTTCTTGTCCAGCTCTTCCAGTCGATCCGGCTGGCCCAGCCACGCGGCGATGCCATTCATCACGCCGACGTCCTGCAAATCCTCGTAAGCCACGTAAAACGCCGTCTGCCCGCTGGTTTGCAGGGCGCGCATCAGGCTCACTTGGAAATCCTGAAGCGCCTCGACATGGGCGCGGAACTCGCGCCCGTCGAACCGCGCCTTCGCGTCCTTGCGCTTGGCCACGTTGGTCAGCTTCCATTGCCCCGTCGCCTGCGCGATCTTCCAGCTGACATAGCTGTCCAGCGGATTGCGCGTCAGGATGATCTTGGCACAGCGCGGATCGTCCAGCATCGGTTGCAACACGCGCTGATCGTGGTCGTGGAAAAACCGGAACCCGGCGATGCCCTGCGCATGTTTCACCGCATGGATCAACGCCATCGGATCGCGGTTGCGCTGCTCCTCGCTCACGCCCAAACACTCTTCGCGGTTGGGGTAGCCGATGAAATGCGGATTGAACGCCTCGCCCACGCAGGAAATGCCCGGAAAGGCATTCAGGTTCGCCTCAAGGAAATTCGATCCGGTGCGCATTTCCGCAAAGACGACGAAGTAATCGAAAGGTTTGGTCATTTAACTCGCTGCCGTCTTTCTTGGGCCTGTGGAAATGAAGCGTGAAACGGACCACAAGAGCAACCCGGCGCGGCTGTGTTCCCCGCCTCCATCACTGCACCAGATAGGGCTTGCGCGGCCGCGTCTGCATGCCCACCGGGTCGTGCACCACCGGGAAATCCCCCATCAGGTAAGGGTGCATCCCTTGGTTCTTGAGGTTCTGCAAGAACTGGCCAAATCCGGTCAGGTCCGCCATCTTCGGCGCTTCGGTCAGGCGGCGCAGGGTGTTGTGGCCGATCTCGTCGATGACCGTCTGCAACGGCTCCATCGGGCTTTCGATGAAATCCGCCATGGTCCAGATCCGGATGCGCGCCTTGGAATAGGGGCTGCGCAGCACGTCAAGGAACTCTCCCTCGATCTTTTGCAGCATCGCCGCTTCCTTGCGGATGTCGGCAAAATTCCGGTTCGATTTGAACAGCGGCACCGCCCACGCCCCCGAAATCACGCTGATCTGCGCATTCGGATCGCGCGCCAATAGCCAACTCAGGTCCTGTGGCGTCTTCTGCTCGGACACCACCCCCTCGGGCAGCGGCTTGCCAAGCACATCCCCCGGCCCAAGCTGAAACGCCTGCCATTCGCCCCGCGTGTTCCAGATCAGCGAGGTGAGAAAGGCCTTGGCGTTGTAATCGCGGATCGCCGCGCTGTCGCACATCGCCCCGTTGATCACGCTCTGCCCGCCCTCGTATTCCACCCGGTCGGGGTGAAACAGGTGGCCATGCACCCGCGCGCCCGTCGCCTTGGCTAGCCACGGCTCGAAATCTTCGAACAACTCGGTAAAGCCTTGGAAAACCGAATATCGCGCACAGGTCACACCGTTGTCCCACCCCTCGTTGGGAAAGCGCGAATGCATGTAAAGGCCCGGCCGCCCGCGCGTCCGCCGCTCTACCGCCTTGGAGAAGATCCGGTCGATCTTGCCGGGGTTCGGCTCCGTCCGGTTCAGCGCGCCATGCTTACCTTCGAGGAAACTCTCGTAAAGCAGGCTGGCGTGAGGCCAGATTTTGCGCGCCACGAAACAGTCCGACCGCCGCAAAAGCTGCAGGTGGTCGTCGTAAAAGATGTGCGGCTTGCCCTGAAAGTCGAACTTGGACAGCGTCAGAGAGCGGCTCTCGATATTGGTCGAATAAAGCCGCGCCAGCGTCTGAAAATAACTCTCGTCGGGGATCCAGACCTTGCGGAAATACCGGTCATACGTCGGCCGCTCCGGGTCTTCGAGGATGGCGCTCAGCGTCTGCCGGGTCAGGCACCACCACTGGCTTCCCATGTGCGGGGTGATGCCTGCCGGGATCTTGCGCTTGAACCCCACCGCGCGTTGTAGCGCGACATAGCGGTCGAACAGATGCCGGTTGGTCTTCCACGAAAACGGGAAGCGCAGCGTAAATCGCTCTTCGTCAAGGCCGCCCACGGTCCACGGCACATCCGCCGTGGTGGCGCTTTCGATGAAATCGGTGCGCGGCCGGTCCTGGAGGTAATCCACCAATTCGCGCACCGGGCGCAGCGGCAGGCAGGACCCGGATGCAAGATAGACATGCCGCACCTCGGGGAAGTCGGCCAGCATCAATTCGCTCGCCTCCTGTGTCGCGGCGACGATGCCCCATGTGCCCCATTCGCATTTGTGCCGGGTCGAGAACCTGACATTCGGAAGCTCGGACAGCGCATCGCGAAACCGCCGCCAATCTTCGCGCCGTGTGCTCTTGTCGCAATGGATCACCACCGGGCAACCCGCCGCATGCCAATGCCGGGCCACCTGTTCGGCCCGGTGCAGCGCGGTATGCACCAGCATGACAATGCCCACATTCCCCGACATCAGGCCCAGTTCCCCTTCGACATCAGCCCAAGGATCTCAAGTTGGCGCCAGTTGATGTATTTCTCGCTCCACTTGCACCAAAGATCGGGGTTCTCACGCAGGCTTTCGGCATAGGCCTTGTATTCGATGCTCGCCGCGTAATGCTGTTTGCGCTCAAGCTCCTCATTGGCCTTCTGGGTAAAGGTATCAAGGAACTTTGTGTGCAGCAGAACCCCGCTCGCCTTTTCGCCGCCCCACTCGTCGTAAACGAGGTTCAGGCCGCGCGGCAAAATCATGTGGGTCGAGCTGACATAGGCGTATTTCTTCTCCCACTTGACCAGTGGCACCTTGTTCAGCGCCGGCGCCGCCTCGGGCGTGTCGCGGAAAAACATCCGGCTGCGCGGCCCGCCCTGAATCCACAGGTTGCCGAACCGGCCATTGCGCTGGATCGAATAGTTGCCCGCGTCGAACCAACTGGTGATCTCGATCGGGTCCTGCCCCTCGCGATAGGGCTGCTGATCGATCCGGCCCTTGGGATACATGTCCAGCAACATCGCGCTGAAAGACTTGATCGAACTGGCGTCCAGCCAATCGGTCAGCGCCCGCAACGGCCGGGTGTCGCAAAACGGATAAATCAGGAATTCATCCGGATCGACGGTCAGCGCCCAGTGCCCCGGCGCGTATTTGTATTGCAGCCAGTTTAGCCAATCCACGCCGAACCGGCTGCGCTTATAACTTTTCGATGTGTACCAGACCGAAACATCCGACTGCTTCATCAGGTATTCAAGGCTGCCATCATCACTGTCGTTGTCCACGATCAGGAAGTGGTTCACGCCCATGTCACGGTAATACTGCAAGAAGTAAGGCAGGCGGATCTTCTCGTTGCGCTGGGTCGAGAAGAGAAGGATATCATCGCGCCGGATCTGATCGGTACGATCGGCAATAGCACGCAATTCGCGGCGCTTGCGGAAGGCACGGATAAGCCACCGCTTGCGCTGCAACCTCAGCCGATATGACTGGAATGCGCCCAAACTCGTTCCTCTTTGCCCCTTGGGCTGTGTCGGATGTGGCTGGGCCTATCAGGTCAACTTTAAGATGACGTTGAAATGATCGTCCCATGTCGGCGGTGTCAGCGGTGTTTCCCGCTTAGGTCCATCCGCCCGTTTTGCCCGTCCGATGCCCGCAAGGCTCGTTATTCTTCTTTGCCAAAGATAGCTGTCCTTCAGGCTTGCGTAAATGGGGTAATCTTTCAGAAGTTCCCCAAAAACAGGCAGTTCGGCACAGACCACCGGAACACCCCGCGCCGCCGCCTCGATCATCGGTAGGCCATAGCCCTCAGCAAAGCTGGGATAAAGCGCGCCGCTTGCCCCCTCCAACAGCGCCGCGACGGCCCCGTCCGACAGGTCGGCATATTCATGCACGAATTCCCCCATCAACGCCGAGCGGTCGAGCCGAAAGAAAACTTCCTCGTTCATCCAGCCGCGCGTGCCGCAAATCACCAGATGCGGCATCTCCTGCGGCGGCGTCTGTTTCACCAGCCGTTCCCAGATGTCGATCAACAGGGCATGGTTCTTGCGCGGCTCGATCGTGCCCACGCTTACGAAATAAGGCCCCTCGGGCGGCAAACCCTTGGGCAGGTCGCCGGGCGTGGACGCGGGCAAATCCACCCCAAGATGCGCCACGACCCCTTGGGGAATCTTGTCGCCCATGTGCCGCATATGCCCTTCGACGGCGCGGCGCGTGGCTTGCGAATTATAGATCACCAGATCGGCCATCGCCCTGACCCGGCCAAGGATATCGCGAAACCGCTCGACCGAAACCGGCGTCTGATACAGCGGATGATCCAGCGGGATCGCGTCATGGATCATCACCGCGATCCGCGCCTTGGCACCATGCTTGACCGAATGCAGCACCCGGTCGCTCAGGTTGCTATGCCCGACGTTAAGGTATGAACTCCCCTCCGGCAGGTGCCGCGCCAGCATCTTGCCAAGGCCGCGCCGGTGTGTGCGTGCCATGGCAAGGCGGCGTGCGTCGGACTGTCCGCGCCGTGCGCTGTCGTCCAGCTTGCGAAACACCCGGCTCAGCCGGTCGGCCTTGCCCCAGGGCTCTTCCTCCTCGGCGCGCCGGGCGATGCCGCGCATCCCCTCGCGATCCAGCAGGATGAACCCCACCGAGGTTTTCACAAGCCCGAAACACGGTGTGTCTTGCGCGATCAACGCCTTGAGATAGGCCAGTTCTACCCGGTCCACCCCTGTCAGGGTCTTGCCTGCCCGGCTGATAATCCGGCTCAGGTCAAGCAGCCGCGCGTTAGCTGTCATAATGCCCGGTTTTGTGCCAGCGCCAGGCATCCTCAACCATCTGCTCTAGCGTCGAGCGTTCGGGCCGCCAGCCCAGCTCTGTCACCGCCCGCTCCGAGCCCGAGACAAGCTTGGTGCAATCGCCTGCGCGCCGTGCGCCAACGTCGTGCGGCACCGGGGTGCCGGTGACGCGCTCGGCCACGTCCATCACCTCGCGCACCGAAAACCCCTTGCCGGTGCCAAGGTTAAAGATACGCCCGCCATCCCCCGACAACAGGCGCCGCAAACCCAGAACATGCGCATCGACCAGATCCATCACATGCACATAGTCGCGGATACAGGTGCCGTCGGGCGTGTCGTAATCCTCGCCGAATACGGTCAGCGCCGCGCGCTTGCCGTCAATCGCGTCCAAAATCAGCGGGATAAGATGCGTCTCGGGGCGGTGGAATTCACCGACCTCGGCTTCGGGGTCCGCACCGGCCACATTGAAATAGCGGAAAATCACCGCCTCGATCCCGTCGCTGACGCCGAAATCTTCCAGCATCTCTTCGATGGCGCGCTTGGACTTGCCATAGGCATTGATCGGAAACTGCGGCGTCTCTTCGTCAAGCACCACGTTGTCCTGATCGCCATAGGTCGCACAGGTCGAGCTGAACACGATCCGTTTGCAATCGGCAGCGATCATCGCCTCGATCAGGTTCTGTGAGCCGCCCGTGTTGTTGCGCCAGTAAAGCCCGGGCTCCTGCACGCTTTCGCCCACTTGGCTCAGCGCCGCGAAATGCATCACGGCCACAGGCTTGTGCTTGGCGAACACCTCGTCCAGCCGCGCCCGGTCCAGCAGGTCGCCTTCCTCCAGCGTGCCGAACTTGACGGCTTCGCGCCACCCGGTTCTCAGGTTGTCAAAGGTAACGGGTTCGAACCCGGCTGCTTTCAGTGCCTTGCACGCGTGCGAGCCGATATAGCCCGCACCACCGGTCACGAGAACCTTCTGCATATTCGACGATCCTTACTGCGCGGCCTTGTCGGCGTGAACGATATCCTGAATGTATTCCATCAGGCTGTCATGCAGCTCTTCGCGCGCCAACCCGAAAGAAACGGTCGCCTGCAAAAAGCCCGCTTTCGAGCCACAGTCAAACCGCTGACCGTTAAAGCGATAGCCATAAACCGGGCGTTCCGCGGCGATCTCGGCGTCAATAGCATCGGTCAACTGAATCTCGCCGCCGGCGCCGGTTTCCCGCTTGTTGAGGTGGCGCATCACGTCAGGGGTCAGGATGTACCGGCCGATTACCGCAAGGTTCGACGGCGCGTCTTCCTGCTTGGGTTTCTCCACCATCCCCTTGACCGAAATCAGCGGCCCGTTCGATTCCTTCACATCCAACACGCCATAGGCGCTTGTCCGCTCCGGGGCGACTTCCATCGCGGCGACCATGCAGCCGGGGTTTTCCTCATAGGCTTCAACCATCTGCTGAAGGCAGGGCTTCTCGGCGGCGATCACGTCATCGGGCAGGATCACGGCAAAAGGCTCGTTGGCAATAAGCCGGCGCGCACACCACACCGCATGGCCAAGGCCCAGCGCTTTGTGCTGGCGGATATAGGCAATCGCGCCGGATTCCATGTTGGTGTCCTTCAAGACCTGCATCAGGTCCGTCTTGTTCTTGCGGCGCAGTTCGGCTTCCAGCACGGGCGAATGGTCGAAATAGTCCTCAAGCGCGCTTTTCCCGCGCGAGGTCACGAAGATGAATTCCTTGATGCCCGCCGCCCGGGCCTCATCGATGGCATATTGAATAAGCGGCCGGTCGACCAAGGTCATGATTTCCTTCGGCACAGATTTCGTCGCGGGAAGAAATCGAGTCCCAAGACCCGCAACAGGAAAAATGGCTTTTGTAACTTTTCTCTTCATAATCTGCCCTTAAAGCTTGCTGTCTTGCGACCCGATGCGCTCACTAGCCGGTGAATGCGACTGGACTATGTCAAATTGATCTATGGAAACAATATCAAACTCCCGGTTGAAGCTCAAACATGTCTCTAAAATGGACAGTGTGTCTATTCTGTTAGCAGTTTTCGAACACCCGCCGTGCGCTCTGTTTCCTGGGCCAAACGGCGGCGAAAGCTGACCATCCGGATCAGCGGGCCATGCCGCTCGCTGCGCCCAAACAAACCGCCGGATTGCTCCCAATAGCCTGCGTTCGTGAACTGCACCCGATGATAAAGCGTCGTCGGCGAAAAAATGTAAAGCGAAACACTCTCGCCCTGCTTTGCCCGCTCTGCCGCTTCCCGCCTTAGCGCAGCGGCCTGCCATGGCCGCCCGGCCAGCGTTACGGCAGGTCCGGGGCAGGGGGCGAAGCGGCGAAAAGGCGCCTGCGCTTCGGGCAGCGGCGCAAGCGGCGCCAGCACGCGGATCAGACCTTCTTCGAAGCCCTGCACCAGACCTTCCATCAACTGCCCGGCCGCGTCGCGCGAAATCATCCGTTTGCGCATCTGGCCGAACACCCGTGCCTGCTGTTCGCGAAAAACCTCCTGTCGCCGCGCCGCGTGGTCCTCCTCGGGGCAATGACGCCGCAGGAAATAGGTCGTGCTCGCGCCAATATCAGAGAGGTCAGTCACGGCACGATCCGTTCGCCGCCGTATGCTGGCGGCATAGGCGTGATGCACCTCTGCCTCCGGCACAATTGCGGTCCGATGCCCCGCCGCGGCCAGCCGCAGGTTCAAATCGGTCTCATCAAGGTAAAAGCGATAGCCCGGATCGAACCCGCCCAGCGCGGCCAGAATATCTCGCCGCACCGCCATGTTCGTGCCTTCTGTCTTCACCACCCGCCCCGGACCCGGACGCGCAACCCCGTCCACCACTTCAAGCGGCGTGGCCCGTCCACAGGAATCCACCTCGCGTGCTTTCCATTGAAACGAAATTCCGTTGCGCCCGCGCACGAACCCGCCCGCCGCCGCAACGCCGCGATCTTCGAAGGCGCGCACCAGATGATCGAGCCATGTCGGCTCGGGCACGGCATCGTCGTCGATAAAGGCCACGATCTCGCCCGCCGCCTGCGCAATCCCAAGGTTGCGCGCCGCCGCGATATTGGCCTCGTCAAACTCGACCAGCTTGATCCGTTCGCCCATCCGCGCCCGCGCCACCGCCGCGCCATCCGGGCAGGCCACGACGACAACCTCGAAATTCGCGTAAAACAGCCCGGCAATCCCGGTCAGGCACCAGCCAAGGCTTTCGGGTCGCCCCCGGCTGACGATCACGATGCTGATCGTCGGCGTCGCCGGGGGCTGTTCACTCATGCCGGTTTCAGGTCAACGCCCGGCGCATAGGCGATGAAATAGGGGTTGGCGAACCCGTCCTTGCCATAGGTCAGCGCTTCGTGATCCTCGAACCGCACAACCGCGCCGCCCGCACCATTCAGAACGGCATGGCCCGCCGCGGTATCCCATTCCATCGTCCGCCCGACCCGCGGATAAAGATCCGCCTCGCCCGTCGCGACGAGACAGAATTTCAAACTGCTCCCCGCGCTCTTGAAATCCTTGGTGGCGTATTTGGCGATATAGTCCTTGGTTTCGTCCGTCAGGTGCGATTTCGACGCCACAACCATCAGCGCGTCATTGTCAGGCTCTGACACCCGGATCGGCCGGGTCGTGCCCATCTCGTCTCCGAAGGGGCCGTCTTCTTCCACCGCGCTGCCATCGGCCAGCGTCAGGAACATCCGCCCCTTGGCCGGCGCATAGACCACGCCGCGCGTCGGCACGCCATCTTCGACCAGTGCGATATTCACCGTGAAATCGCCGCGCCGATGCACGAATTCTTTGGTCCCATCCAGCGGATCGACGATCAGGAAGGTCGACACATCCTGCGTATGCGAGGCCGACTGCTCTTCGGTGACCAGCGCCATATCGGGAAAGGCTTCACGCAAACCGGCGCTGATGATCGCATCGGCGGCTTCGTCTGCGGCGGTTACGGGGCTGTCGTCGGATTTGGATTTCACTTCGAAATCGTCGCTCTCGTAAATCTCCATGATCTTCGCGCCCGCCGCCAGCGAAAGCGTCCGCATAACCTGCGTCAGTTTCCCGTAATCCACAGTTCTAACCCCTTTTTTGCTACTGGGTGGTTTTCATTGAAATTGAACGTTGCCCACTTATGATGCGCAACTAACCGAACGGCAAGAAATCCGTTCCAATAATCGCGCAACTATCCAAACGGTATCGAATCGCGCCAGAATCGCAGCAGTCAGCGCCATCAACGGCGGAGCACGAGGCCATGTTTCTACAGACCAAACCCAAGACGCGCGTTTCTTCGGCCCTCAATATGGCCGAACTGGTGTATCATGCCATCGTCCGCTCGGTGCGCAAACGCCATGGCAACGCGATCATGTCGATCCTCATCAACCTGATGCAGGTGGGGATCATGGTGGCGGCGTTCTACGTGCTGTTCACGCTGTTGGGACTGCGGCACGCGGCGCTGCGCGGCGACTTCCTGCTTTATATTCTCTCGGGCATCTTCCTTTACATGACCCATGTGAAAACGCTGGGCGCGGTCGCGGGGTCCGAAGGCCCCTCCTCGGCGATGATGCAACACGCGCCGATGAACACGATCATTGCGATCATCTCTTCTGCGCTGTCGGTTCTCTACATCCAGGTGTTGTCACTGGCAGTGATCCTGTTTGGTTACCACGTTGGGGTAACGCCCTTCGATGTCTTCGACCCGATCGGCGCAATGGGCATGGTGCTTCTGGCGTGGTTCAGCGGTGCGGCGCTGGGCATGGTCTTTCTCGCGGTTAAGCCGTGGTTTCCCACCTTCGTCACGATCGCCACTACGGTGTACCAGCGTGCCAACATGATCGCCTCGGGCAAGATGTTCCTCGCCAACACGCTGCCGCCCTCGAAACTGGTTCTGTTCAGTTGGAACCCCCTGTTTCACATCATCGACCAGTCGCGCGGTTTCGTCTTCATCAACTACTTCCCGCGCAACTCGAACTGGCACTATGCCCTGTACCTTGCCATCGCCTTCCTGATGATCGGCTTGATGGGTGAATTCTACACCCGCCGCCACGCCTCCAAAAGCTGGAGCGCGCGGCGATGATCCGCGCGCTTGCGCTGCTGCTCCTGCTTCCTGTCTCCGCGCTGGCGCAAGGGGTCATGGGGCAAACCTACCCCGCCCTTCACGCCGTCACCGGCGTAGCATCCGACGATCAGCTCAACGTGCGCTCCGCGCCGCGCGCTGGATCTGCGCTGGTTGCAACCCTCGCCCCGGATGCCCGCAATATCGAGGTGATTTATACCGATAACGGCTGGGGCCGGATCAACGTGGGCGAAGGCGCGGGTTGGGCCAGCATGCGCTATCTCGCCCGTCAGCAGGAAGACGATACGCCGGGTCTCTTCCCGCCGCGTCTCGCCTGCTTCGGGACCGAACCTTTCTGGAGTCTCGACATCACCCCCGACGCCGCGAAATTCGCCACACCCGAGGGCGAAAGCCTGCTCCATATTCAGGACCGGATGACCTCGCGCAACACCCTGCGCGACTTTGCTGTGATGGCGGGCAGCACCGATTTGTTCCTGACTGCCACGATCACGCCCGCGCGCTGCAACGACGGGATGAGCGATCGTGAATTCGGCCTGCACAGCAGCGCGGTGATCCGCTTTCCCGATGGCTATCAACTGCTCTCGGGGTGCTGCACCCTCCCGCCCTCCAATCGCTGAAAGCGCGAACGCCTAGCTCACCACCCGAAGCGTCAGGTTGATCCGCCCGGCATCCGGCAACAACTCGCTTGATCCGAACCGGATACGGTCCACCCCGTGATGCACCAGCCGCGCCGCCCCGCCCAGAACCAGCAGATCGCCACTTTCCAGCCATAGGCTCTCGGTCTTGCCGCCGCGCTCGATGTTGCCCACCCGGAACAGCCCGGCATCGCCAAGGCTGACCGAGACGACCGGTTGGGCGAAATCCGCCTCGTCGCGATCCTGATGCAGCCCCATCCGCGCGCCCTCGCCATAGTAATTCACAAGGCAGCACTCCGGCGCGCGCAGCGGCGCGCCCTCCATGCCTTTCGCGCCGAACCGTTCCCAGATCGCCAGCACCTCCGCCGGGATCGGCGGCCAGTCCACGCCCGACGGGTGCCTTGGCTCATAGCGATAGCCGCGCCTGTCGCTGACCCAGCCGAACTGCCCCGCGCTGGTCATCTTCACGCTCATCCGCTTGCCCCAGCGCGTTTCGGGGTGAAACATCGGCGCGGCGCGGGCAATATCGCGCACCCGGTCCACAAGTTGTGCCTGTTCCGCGCCGTCCAGCGCGCCTTTGAACACGTGCACGCCGCGCAGGTTCATCGCTTTATCATCAGTCATGCCTTGTTATCCCGCGCCCGACCGCCCAATTCAATCAGACCATTCGCGCCGCTTTTGCGTGTTTGGGGGGCTGAAACCGCTGCAATCGACAAGAATCCACAAAATTTGGCAAATCACGCCGGTGTGAACGGTTGCAGGGTCAATTTCGCCCCCCTATATACGCCCGGAAGCGCCGTAAAGCCGGTGGAAACCGGATCGGCCTACAACCCGGGGGACGGGATGCCGTAACGGGTCCAACCCTCCGCAAATCGCCTGACTACATAAGGGATCGAAAAACATGTCGAAAGTTATCGGTATTGACCTCGGAACAACCAACTCCTGCGTTGCCATCATGGACGGCTCGCAGCCCCGCGTAATTGAAAACTCGGAAGGCGCGCGTACCACGCCCTCCATCGTTGCCTTCGCGGAAGACGAACGCCTCGTCGGCCAAAGCGCCAAGCGCCAGGCCGTGACCAACCCTGAAAACACCGTCTTCGGCGTCAAGCGCCTGATCGGTCGTCGCAACGACGATGCTGATCTTGCCAAGGACAAGAAGAACATGCCGTTCAACGTCATCGACGGCGGCAACGGTGACGCATGGGTCGAAGCGCGCGGCGAAAAATATTCGCCCAGCCAGATTTCGGCCTTCATCCTCGGCAAGATGAAGGAAACGGCGGAAAGCTACCTCGGTGAGGAAGTGACTCAAGCGGTCATCACCGTCCCCGCCTATTTCAACGACGCCCAGCGTCAGGCCACCAAAGACGCCGGCAAGATCGCCGGTCTCGAAGTGCTGCGGATCATCAACGAACCGACCGCCGCCGCGCTTGCCTACGGCCTCGACAAGGAAAACACCCACACCATCGCGGTCTATGACCTTGGCGGCGGGACCTTCGACGTGACCATCCTCGAAATCGACGATGGCCTGTTCGAAGTGAAATCCACCAACGGCGACACCTTCCTTGGTGGTGAAGACTTCGACATGCGGATCGTCAACTACCTCGCGGACGAGTTCAAAAAAGAACACGGCGTCGATCTGACCAAGGACAAGATGGCCCTCCAGCGTCTCAAGGAAGCCGCTGAAAAAGCCAAGATCGAACTGTCCAGCAGCTCGCAGACCGAGATCAACCAGCCGTTCATCTCGATGGGCAAGGATGGCTCGCCGCTGCACATGGTCATGAAGCTGACCCGCGCCAAGCTGGAAAGCCTCGTCAACGACCTGATCAAGGCCTCGCTCAAGCCGTGCCAGGCCGCGCTCAAGGATGCGGGCCTCAGCAAGGACGACATCGACGAAATCGTTCTTGTCGGCGGTCAGACGCGGATGCCCAAGGTGATCGAAGAAGTGACCAAGTTCTTCGGCAAAGAGCCGCACAAAGGCGTGAACCCGGATGAAGTCGTCGCCATGGGCGCCGCGATCCAGGCTGGCGTTCTGCAAGGTGACGTGAAGGACGTGGTCCTGCTCGACGTGACCCCGCTGTCGCTCGGCATCGAAACGCTGGGCGGTGTCTTTACTCGCCTGATCGACCGCAACACCACGATCCCGACCAAGAAGTCGCAGATTTTCTCCACCGCCGAAGACAACCAGTCGGCCGTGACGATCCGCGTCTTCCAGGGTGAGCGTGAGATGGCTGCCGACAACAAGATCCTCGGCCAGTTCAACCTCGAAGACATCCCGCCCGCGCCGCGCGGCATGCCCCAGATCGAAGTGACCTTCGACATCGACGCCAACGGCATCGTGTCGGTGGAAGCCAAGGACAAGGGCACCGGCAAAGAGCACAAGATCACGATCCAGGCGTCGGGTGGCCTCAGCGATGAGGACATCGAGAAAATGGTCAAGGACGCGGAAGAAAACGCCGAAGCCGACAAGGCCCGCAAGGAAGGCGTCGAAGCCCGCAACCAAGCCGAAAGCCTCATCCATTCGACCGAAAAATCGGTCGAGGAACATGGCGACAAGGTCGACCCGTCGACCGTCGAGGCGATCGAACTGGCCATTGCCGCGCTCAAGGATGACCTCGAAAAAGAGGACACGCCCGCCGAAAAGATCAAGGCAGGCATCCAGAACGTGACCGAGGTCGCAATGCGGCTTGGCGAGGCCATCTACAAGGCCAGCCAGGAAGAAGGCGCAGGCGATGATGAACCGGCGGCCGCTGACGATGTGAATGCATCCTCGGACGACGACATCGTCGATGCCGACTTCGAAGATCTCGACGACGACAAGCGCAAGTAATCGCGCATCTAGGAACCTCTGGGGGCCGGTCCAAACTCCGGGCCGGCCTTCCACGTTTCTGAAAGGGGATACCCAATGGCAAAACGCGATTATTACGATGTTCTTGGCATCAATAAGGGCGCGTCGGCCGACGAGATCAAGAAAGCCTATCGCAAGAAGGCAAAAGAGCTTCACCCCGACCGCAATGCCGACAATCCCGCAGCCGAAGATCAGTTCAAGGAAGCCAACGAGGCTTACGAAGTTCTGAAAGACGCTGACAAGAAAGCCGCCTACGACCGCTACGGTCACGCGGCGTTCGAGGGCGGCATGGGCGGCGGCGGTCATCCCGGTGGTGGCTTCCGGCCCGGCGCGGGTGGCAATGGCGATTTCGCCTCGGCCTTCTCGGATGTGTTCGACGATCTCTTCGGTGACTTCATGGGCCAGCGCGGCGGCGCGGCCGGTGGCGGGCGTCAGCGCGCCGCACGTGGCGCCGACCTGCGCTACAACCTGCGCGTCTCGCTGGAAGAGGCCTACTCTGGTCTCTCGAAAACGATCAACGTGCCGTCTTCGATCCAATGCGACGCCTGCGAAGGCTCCGGTGCCGAAAACGGATCCGAGCCGACAACCTGTCCGACCTGTTCGGGCATGGGCAAGGTCCGCGCACAGCAGGGCTTCTTCACGGTTGAACGCACCTGTCCCACCTGTTCGGGTCTGGGTCAGATCATCCAGAACCCTTGCAAGAAGTGTCACGGTCAAGGCCGCGTTCACAAGGATCGCGCGCTTTCGGTCAACATCCCGGCAGGGGTGGAAACCGGCACCCGTATCCGCCTCGCCGGTGAAGGCGAAGCGGGCATGCGCGGCGGTCCCGCGGGCGATCTCTACATCTTCATCGAGGTCGAACCGCACAAGATCTTCGAGCGTGAGAACAGCGATCTCTTCTGCCGCGTCCCGGTCTCCATGGCCGCGGCCGCGCTGGGCGGAGATATCGAGGTGCCCACGATCGACGGCGGTCGTTCGCGCGTAAAGATCCCGGCAGGCTCGCAATCGGGCCGTCAGATGCGCTTGCGCGGCAAAGGCATGCCCGCCCTGCGCGGTGGCCCCGCTGGCGACATGTTCATCGAACTGGCGGTCGAAACGCCTGTCAACCTGACCTCGAAACAGAAAGAGCTGCTGCGCGAATTCGCCGACCTCTCGGAAGAGAACAACCCGCAGTCCTCCTCGTTCTTCTCGTCGGTCAAGAACTTCTGGGACTCGATGAAAGGCTGATCCAAGCCCGCACTCCGGGGCGCTCTGCGCTTCGGGGTGCGTTCCAGAAACTGGTTAAGATTTCCCTGCCAAACACCGCGCGCCCCGATCACGATTGCTGATTTTTCGCGCGCTCGTCGGGTGCCATACGCAAGGCAGACGGATTGCAGGCGCGGCGCAGACGCCCTTTTGGGCCAAAAAGAATCGTTAACCCTCGCGGTTTTTAACCCTTTCTTCACCATCCCTGCGCCACCCTTCCCGCATGGCCCAACCCAACCGCTTTTCCGAGGCACCTTTGCCGCTTTTTGACGAGGACGAGGTTCAGATCGTCCCCGCCCTCGCGCCCGGAAAACGCCCCTCCTACATCGCCGATCACCGCAAACGCCTGCGCGCCCGCTTCATCGACGGCGGTGCCGCCGCCCTGCCCGATTACGAGATGTTGGAACTGGTCCTGTTCCGCGCCATCCCCCGGCAAGACGTCAAGCCGTTGGCGCATAACCTTCTGAAAACGTTTGGCGATTTCAACGGCGTCATCGCCGCCCCGGCCGAGCGTTTGAAACAGGTTTCCGGCGTCGGCGATGCCGTGATTTGCGAGTTGAAGATCGTCGAAGCCGCCGCCCAACGCCTCGCCCGCTCCAAGGTGATGCAGCGTCCTGTCGTCTCATCGTGGGATGCGCTGATCGATTATTGCCACACCACCATGGCCCACCGCGAAACCGAACAGTTCCGCATCCTGTTCCTTGATCGCAAGAACGTGCTGATCGCCGACGAAGAACAGGCGCGCGGCACCGTCGATCACGTCCCCGTCTACCCGCGCGAGGTCGTGAAACGCGCCCTCGAACTCAACGCCAGTGCCTTGATTCTAGTGCATAATCACCCGTCCGGTGACCCCACACCCAGCGCCGAAGACATCAACATGACAGCCCAGATCGAAGCCGCCGCCGCCGCCCTGTCGATCACACTCCACGATCACCTGATCATCGGAAAATCCCGCGAACTCAGCTTCCGCTCCGAAGGCCTGCTCTAGCGCAGCCAGACCTCGACCCGCCGGTTCACCTGCCGGCCCCATTCGCTATCGTCGCACGCCATCGGCAGCGCCTCTCCAAACCCGACCGACGACACCTTCAGCCGCTCCCGGTTGGCCGTCTCCGCCGCCGCCAGCACAGCCTCCATTGCCCTTCGCGCGCGCCGCTCGGAAATCGTCTTGTTCCCCGCCGCCGGACCCTGCCCATCCGAGAAGCCCACGAACAGCAATTCCCGCCCGTCATAGCGCCCGATCTCAAGCGATCGCGCCAGCTGCTCCACGTTCGAGCGCGACTGCGCATCCAGCCGCACAGACCCCGCCTCGAACCGGAACGAGATCGACAATCGTTTCATTCCCCAAAGCCGCCCGACCATCTCCTGAAGGGTGTCCAAGGCCACGTCCTCGCCCGCGCCTCGGATCGCGTTGGACAACCGGTCGCCCTGATCGCCGATGACGATCTCTTCGGGCTGCTGATCCACGAACCCGGCCCGCCGGATCACCAGTTGCCCGCTAGAACTTCTTGTAAAAGAAAGGAACTCCCGCGCCAACTTAGGCAGACGCCGCGCCGGCAGATACAGAAACATCGGCGCGGTCAGCGGGTAATCCTCGGTCTTGATCGTGCGTCGCGTCGGGGCAAGAGTGAAGCCGCAAGCCCCCGTCAGGTTCAGCACCTGAAGATCGCTCCGCGCCGCATAACTCGCCAGCCCGATGCCGAACGGATCGCGCATCACCGCCGCTGAAAGGGCCGCATCGCCACGGTGCCGGATCGCGCTTCCCGCCAGCTTCAGTTTCGCCGGGGCCAGCACCTTGGCCTCCGCCGCCTGGCCCAGTCCCGACCCCGCATCGCGCAGGTGCAGCGTGATCGGCGCATCCGGCCCGCCGAGTTCAGACCAATTGCGGATCTTGCCGCCAAACACATCGGCCAGTTGCGGCGTCGAAATCGCCTGCACCGGATTGCCCGGCGCCACCACCGCCACAAGAGCATCCAGCGACAGCACCCGCACCCGCCCACGCGCCTTCAGATCGCCAAGACCTGCCTCGGCGCCGTGCCGCGCCTCTTCCTGCGTGATCTCACGCACGGTCATGGCGATATCGGCCTCATCGGCGATCAGGTCGGCAAAGCCCTCGTCGGAATTGGTCATCCGCAGCCGGAACCGCGCCTTCAGCTTGCGACTTTCGCGGTCGGTCAGCAGGAATTCCGCCGTATCGCCGACCCGGCTTTGCGTCATCTCAAGGCCCTGTCGCCCGGCAAAGGCCTCGATCAATGCGGGCAAGATCAAATCGCCCATCGTCGCGGCGCCCGAAATATCAAGCTCGGCCACGAAATCTAGAAGGCTCGGGCACCCCGGCCCCTCGCAACTCACGCCTGACCCGTCGACCGTCAACTCACCGTAAACCGTGTCGAGGCGATAGAACTCCCCGTCAAAACTCAGCAGCGTCCCGCTCAACTCCACCGCACCGTCGGTCGAGCGCAGCGTCACGTCTTGCGCCGCAAGCCGCCCGGGAAGGGCGGCAAGGGTGACAACCGTCGAAAAGGAAAGTGCGGCGAAGCCCGCCGCACGCACCAGTTTTTTCAATGTGTCCTCGCGAGTGACGCGTCAGGATGGCGCTGGATCAGTTCTTCGCCACTTTCAGGTCATTGACGAGGTTTTTCAACACCAGAAAGTCACCCACC
The DNA here is from genome assembly GCA_030848925.1 of Rhodalgimonas zhirmunskyi. GTDB lineage: Bacteria > Pseudomonadota > Alphaproteobacteria > Rhodobacterales > Rhodobacteraceae > Rhodalgimonas > Rhodalgimonas zhirmunskyi. The sequence continues at coordinate 390,394 of JANFFA010000002.1, read as the reverse complement.
GCATCGCAATCCGGCATTGTCAGGTCCAGTGTCTGAACCGAAAGCTTGCCACCTTGCAGTGCTTCGATCGATTGCGCGTCCAGCGGACGCCCGCAATTCGCGTCGGTCACTTCGATTTCCACGCTCAGCGCGATCTCGCCCTCGGCCGAGGTAAACCCGGCCGGGAAGGAATAGACCTGCGCCATGATGCCCTTGGCGATCTGGGGGTTTCCCATCACCATGAGGAAGCCACCTTCGCCCGCCGCGGCCTTGGCAATATCGCCCGGCGCATCTGCGTTGATGTGGCCACGGTCGCCGTAATCGGCACCAAACTCCAGCGCATGAAGCGATACCGCGTTCTCGGCCTCGGATTGCACCACGGCACGGTCATAGAAGCCAAGCGAGGTGACGGTCGCGTTTGCCACAGCCCCCTCGCCATTGGCAAAGGACGCGATGAACACGGCATTCTCGGTCAGGGCCGGCACACTGAGCGCAAGCTCACCATTCATGCCGGTGGTCTCGGTGAACATCATGCCGTTGTGGTGAAAGGTCACGCGCTCATTGGGCAGGCACGGCGCATCGAGGGTCAGGTCCACAAGCGCGGCGGCCTGTGGCGAAGCCTTGAGCGAAATTTCACAGCTGTTGGCCGTCATCGGCGCTTCGCGCGGCGTGGCGGGCAGGGGGGCCGTTGCAGCATCGCCCAGCGCTGCGGTCTCGTATTGCGCGCCGCTCGCGTCACGTGTCGACAGGGTTTCGGACAGCGGCGCCTGTTGTGATGCCTGCATTGCTGCCTGGGCGCCGGACTGCATGGCCTCAGAAGCGGCAGTCTGCCCTCCCTCGGATGCGCGGTCACGCCCGCCCCATGTGATGGCATTGGCGAGCGAGGCAACAAGCTTTGTCTCTCCCCCCGCGTCCATCGCGGTCATGTCGAGGCCCGGCATGGTGGCCGCGTCCTGTGGGGCCTGGTCCGAATAGGGCTGGTTCACGCCCAGCGCCGCGGCGCTCGTCTCAGAGCCCGGCAAAGCCTCGGGAAGCACGGCGGGAACCGCATCCTGCCCCGGTTCGGGCAGGGCGGCAGGGGCCACAGGGGCGCCCATGTTCGCGGTTGCGATGACCTGATCCTGCGGGCCGTTGTTCTGGCCGTTCTGCATGACGAAGCCGATCGTGATGATCGTGGCGAACGTCAGGCCTGCGGTCGTGTATCTTTTCCAATCTTTCGGCATTTCTGCCTCCAATGCCCATTTCCTCGGCTGAGAGGATGCTGGGCAAAAGCGGCGCGCTTATGTCCCGGGCAGGGAGTCATTTTGACAAACCAGAGACAGTTTGATGGCCGTTTGGAAACGATTAACCAAAGATAGCAGGGGTCAGGCACAGGGCCTTACATCTTGGCCCGGGCGGTTAGGAAACCCGCCCGTGGCAATGTTTGAACTTCTTGCCAGAGCCACAAGGGCAGGGCTCGTTGCGCCCCGGATTGCCCCATGTGGTGGGATCGTTCTCGTCGAACCCGGGCAAGGCGTTCTCCGGGTTGGGCTCCGGCTCGTCTTCGGCGGGTGCAGCCGCGGCCTGTGCGGCGTTTTGCTGTGCCTGAAGCTGGGCCATCATCTGTGCCTGCTCCTCGGCTGTAAGCGGCCGGATCTGGGACAGCGTCTTGGTCACATCAATGCGCAGGTTTTCAAGCATGCTCTCGAACAGTTGGAACGCCTCGTTCTTGTATTCATTCAGTGGATCGCGCTGGGCATAGCCGCGGAAGCCCACAACGCTGCGCAGGTGTTCCAGCGTCAGAAGGTGCTCCTGCCACTTGGTGTCGATGGTCTGCAACAGCACCTGCTTCTCGATCGAGCGCATATTCTCGGGGCCGAAATCGGTGGCCTTCTTGGCCATCATTTCGTCAGCGGCCTTTTCAAGCCGCTCGGTGATTTCCTCGTCGTCCACGCCTTCTTCTTTGACCCAGTCGATCACGGGCACATCGACGCCCAGATGCTCCATCGCGGCGACATAAAGCCCCTCGCCATCCCACTGGTCGGCATAGCTCTTGGGCGGGATATAGGTCTCGACCAGTTCGTCGATCACCTCGTTGCGCATGTCCTTCACGATTTCGCTCAGGTCGGCTGTTTTCATGATGTCGAGCCGCTGCTTGAAGATCACCTTCCGCTGCTCGTTCATCACGTCATCGAATTTCAAAAGCTGCTTGCGGATGTCGAAGTTGCGCCCTTCGACCTTCGCCTGCGCGCGCTCCAGCGATTTGTTCACCCACGGGTGCACGATCGCCTCGCCTTCTTTCATGCCCAGCGTCTTGAGCATTTTGTCGAGCCGCTCGCTGCCAAAAATCCGCATCAGGTCATCTTCGAGGCTCAGGAAGAAGGACGAGCGCCCCGGATCCCCCTGACGGCCCGACCGACCGCGCAGCTGGTTGTCGATCCGGCGGCTTTCGTGCCGTTCCGTGGCAAGGACATAAAGACCACCGGCCTCCTTGACCTTTTCTTCCCAGCTTTTGTGCTCGGCTTCGATCCGCTGGCGGATTTCCTCGGGGTCGCCCTCGGGATCGGCTTCGATCGCTTCCATGATCTTGAAGTCGACATTCCCGCCCAGCTTGATGTCGGTGCCGCGCCCGGCCATGTTCGTGGCGATGGTCACCGCGCCCAGCTTGCCCGCGTCGGCGACGATCTGCGCCTCCTGCTCGTGGTGGCGCGCGTTCAGCACGTTGTGCTTCACCCCGGCCTGCGTCAGCATCTCGGACAGCATTTCCGATTTCTCGATGCTCGTCGTGCCCACAAGGATCGGCTGGCCTTTCTCGGTGGCCTCCTTGATCCGCTCGACGATGGCTTCGAATTTCTCTTGCGCGGTGCGATAGACGGCGTCGTCTTCGTCCACCCGTGCGATTGGCCGGTTGGTGGGCACTTCCACCACGCCAAGGCCATAGATCTCCATGAATTCCTCGGCTTCGGTCGCCGCTGTGCCGGTCATCCCCGACAGCTTGTCATAAAGTCGGAAGTAGTTCTGGAACGTCACCTGCGCCAGCGTCACGTTCTCGGGCTGGATTTCGACACCTTCCTTGGCCTCGATCGCCTGGTGCAGGCCGTCCGAAAGCCGTCGCCCCGACATCATCCGCCCGGTGAATTCGTCGATCAGCACGACTTCATTGTTGCGAACGATGTAATCCTTGTCCCGGATGAACAGCTTATGCGCCCGCAGGCCCTGGTTCATGTGGTGCACGATGGTGGTGCTTTCCGGGTCGTAAAGGCTCTGCCCCTCGGGCAGAAGGCCACGCGCCGCAAGCTGCTCTTCCAGCCACTCGTTGCCTTCCTCGGTAAAGGTCACCTGACGCTGCTTCTCGTCGATCTTGTAATGCTCTTCGAGCAGGTCGGGAATGATCCGGTCGATGCTTACGTACAACTCGGACCGGTCCTGTGCCGGGCCGGAAATGATCAGCGGCGTGCGCGCCTCGTCGATCAGGATGCTGTCCACCTCATCGACGATGGCAAAGTTATGCCCGCGCTGGGCCATCTGGTCCAACTCGCTCTTCATGTTGTCGCGCAGGTAATCGAAGCCAAGCTCGTTGTTCGTGGCATAGGTCACGTCGCAACGATAGGCCTCGCGCTTCTCGCCATCGGGCTGCTGCGGATAGATCACGCCGGTGGTCAGCCCCAGCGCGCCGTAAACCTTGCTCATCCATTCGGCGTCGCGTTTGGCGAGGTAGTCGTTGACCGTGACAATATGCACGCCCTTGCCTGTCAGCGCGTTCAGATAGGCAGGGAAGGTCGCGACAAGGGTCTTGCCCTCACCGGTCTTCATCTCGCTGATGTTGCCCTGGTGCATGAAGATGCCGCCCATAAGCTGCACATCGAACGCCCGCAGGCCCAGCGCCCGCTTGGCCGCCTCGCGACAGTTGGCAAAGGCTTCGGGCAGCAGGTCATCAAGGCTTTCACCTTTCATCGCCCGCTGGGCAAGCTCTTCGGTCTTGGTCTTGATGCCCTCGTCGCTCAGCGTCTCGAATTCTTCTTCGAGCGCGTTGATCTTCTCGATGATCGGGCGGGTCGCCTTGACTTTGCGGTCGTTCGGTGTCCCGAAAACCTTCTTGGCGAGCGTTCCAAATCCCAGCATGTTCGATCCGATCCGGCTGTTGACGTTTTCTTGCGCGGCATCCGCTTGCCCCCCAATCGCGCGCGCCGTAGAACGGGCGCGAAGGGGTGACTTTGGCCTTTATCCGTAAGGCGATGTAAGGGTCGGCCCCGGCAGTGTCAACGCGACACGCATTTGAAGGATTGAAACCTATGCCGAAAACCCTCACCCGCCTCGCCGCGCCGCTCTTTGCCCTCGCACTTTTGCCGATGGTTGCCGTGGCCGAAGAACCCGGCGCCGAAACCGTTATTGCAACGGTCAACGGCACCGATATCACGCTGGGTCACATGATCCTCGTGCGCGAAGGCCTGCCACAGCAATACGCCCAACTGCCCAACGAAGTGCTCTTCAAGGGCATCCTCGATCAGTTGATCAACCAGACCCTGCTCGAACAATCGATGAAGGGCCACGATTCAAAGCGCGTGCTCCTTGCGATGGACAACCAGCACCGCTCGCTGATGTCGGCTGAAGCGATCGAAAAGCTGATCGACGAGGGCATGACCGAAGCCGCGCTCAAGAAAACCTACGAAGAAACCTATGCCGGCGCCGAGCCGGAAAAAGAGTTCAACGCCTCGCATATCCTCGTCGAAACCGAAGACGAAGCCAAAGCGCTGATCACCGAATTGAACGAAGGCGCCGATTTCGCGGCGCTGGCCAAGGCAAAATCCACCGGCCCCTCCGGCCCGTCGGGCGGCGAACTCGGCTGGTTCGGCACAGGCATGATGGTCGCCCCCTTCGAAGAGGCGGTCGCCGCGATGAACGACGGCGATATCTCGGCCCCCGTCAAGACACAGTTCGGCTGGCACGTGATCAAGCTCAACGAAAGCCGCCTCACCAAGGTGCCGCCGCTCGAAGAGGTCCGTGACGACATCGAACTGAAGCTGCAAACCCGCCTCGTCGAAGACGAAATCGCTCGTCTCAAGGAAGACGCCAAGATCGACCGCACCGCCGAGATCGAATTCAATCCCGAACTCATCGGCCAGTCCGACCTGTTGGAGAACTGACACCGTGGCCAAGATCACGAAAGTCTCGCCGCTGGCGCCCGCCCAATTTCCCAATCTCCCCGCGATTGACGGTGTGCGCTTCGCCACGGCACAGGCCGGTGTGCGTTATGCCGGGCGCACCGATGTGATGCTCGCCCATCTCGCGCCGGGCAGCACCATGGCGGGGGTCTTTACCCGTTCCACCACCCGCTCCGCCGCGGTCGAAGATTGCGCCGCCAAGATCGGGCTTGAGTCCGACGCTGGCGCGGCGATCCTCGTGAACTCGGGCAATGCCAACGCCTTCACCGGCCAGCGCGGCTTTGATGCGGTGATGGAAATCGCAAAAGCCACCGCCGCGCGCCTCGGCCTGCCCGCCGAGCGGGTGTTCACCTCCTCCACCGGTGTGATCGGTGAGCCGCTGGCATGGGACAGGATCACGGCCAAACTTGACGACCTCTCTACAGCACTCGATCAAGCCGATGCCGGGATGGAGGCCGCCGCCCGCGCCATCATGACCACCGACACCTTCCCCAAAGGCGCCACCGCCACGGCCGACCTCGATGGTACAGAGGTCACCATCGCGGGCTTTGCCAAGGGCTCGGGCATGATCGCGCCCGACATGGCGACGATGCTCTCCTACATCTTCACTGACACGGCGATCACCCGCGACGTGCTGCAACAGATCCTCTGGCTCGAAAACGCCAAGACGTTCAACTGCATCACCGTGGATAGCGATACCTCGACCTCCGACACCGTCCTTGTCGGGGCCACAGGCCGCGCTGACATGGCCCCGATCACCGAATTCACCGATCCTCGCGTCGCGCCCTTCCGCGCCGCGCTGGCACAGGTGATGCACGATCTCGCCCTGCAAATCGCCCGCGATGGCGAAGGCGCGACCAAGCTGATTGAAATTCAGATCACCGGTGCCAACGGCAACGGCCCGGCGCATCGCGTCGCCATGGCCATCGCCAATTCCCCGTTGGTGAAAACCGCCGTCGCCGGCGAAGACCCCAACTGGGGCCGCATCGTCATGGCTGTCGGCAAATCCGGCGAACGCGCCGAAAGGGACCGCCTGACCATCTGGTTCGGGGATATACTCGTTGCCGAAAACGGCTGGGTCGCGCCCTCCTACTCGGAAGAGTCCGGCGCCGCCTACATGAAGAAAGATCATATCACCATCCGCGTCGATCTCGGCCTCGACAACGGCACCGCCACCGTCTGGACCTGCGATCTCACCCATGGCTATATCGAGATCAACGCCGACTACCGCTCCTGATCCATCTCTTCATCTGACCCCAAATATCCCGGGGGTGCGGGGGCTGGCCCCCGCTCCGACCGCACCAGCAGGACCGCCGCCCATGAAAACGCTCCTCGTCTCCGCCGTCGCTCTGATCGATCGGGATGGTCGTGTCCTGCTGGCCCAACGCCCCGAGGGCAAATCCATGGCTGGCCTCTGGGAATTCCCCGGTGGCAAGGTCGAACCGGGTGAAACCCCCGAGGCCGCGCTGATCCGCGAGTTGCACGAGGAACTCGGGATCGAAACATGGAACTCCTGTCTCGCGCCGCTCACCTTCGCCTCGCATGGCTATGATGATTTCCATCTGCTCATGCCGCTCTTTGCCTGCCGCAAGTGGGAGGGCCAGCCGCAACCGCGCGAAGGTCAGGTGCTCAAGTGGGCACATCCGCGCGATTTGCGCGATTACCCGATGCCGCCCGCCGATATTCCGCTGATTCCGATCCTGCGCGACTGGCTCTGACAATTTTCCAAACGATCAAAAATCACTGAAAATGTGTGTTTTAAAGGCAGGTTAAAGAGTCCAGCGTAATATTTGTGCGTAAAAATTGGACATTGAGTTATATTAGTAGGTGATATGTTAATCTTTTTGTGACAACATCGATTTGCATCCAGACCAAATGGGGAGGATTTGAGATGTTGCACACTGTTACGATTGGTTCTTGTGTCTCGGTACAAGGCATTTTCGTAAAAGACCTGCCGAACGGGCGGGTGCAGGTCCGTGTAGGCGACCGCGTCTACTCTGGAAAATCGGTGAGTTCCGCCACCTGACAGCCCTCGCCGCCGACACCACTAAGCGGCACTCTAAAGGGCGCGACCGTTCAGGGCCTGTTCGACCAAACAAGCCCACAAAACAATTAAGGGGAGCCCTCAAGCTCCCCTTTTTCTTATTCGTATAGCGCTTTCGATCAATCGAGCTGGCGCTCGACTTCCTCGCGCTCGAAGATCTCGATCACATCGCCTTCGCGAATGTCTTCGTAGTTCTCGAAGGCCATGCCGCATTCCTGGCCCGACTGTACCTCGGGCACTTCGTCCTTGAAGCGCTTGAGCGTTTTCAGCGTGCCTTCGTGGATCACCACATCGTCGCGCAGCAGGCGCACACCTGCCGAACGTCGTGCAACGCCTTCGGTGACGAGACAGCCCGCAACCTTGCCCACGCCCGAAACCTTGAAGACCTCTTTGATCGACGCATAGCCGATGAAGTTTTCGCGAATTTCAGCCGACAGAAGACCCGAAGCAGCGGCTTTCACGTCATCCACAAGGTCATAGATCACGCTGTAATAACGGATTTCCACGCCCTTCTGGTTGGCGGCGTTCCGTGCCGGCGCGTTGGCCCGGACGTTGAAGCCGATCACAGGTGCGCCCGATGCTTCGGCAAGGCCGATGTCGGTTTCGGTGATCGCGCCCACACCATAGTGCAGCACGCGCACGCGGACTTCGTCGTTGCCGATCTTTTCCATCGCCTGAACGATCGCTTCGGCCGAGCCCTGCACATCCGCCTTCACCAGAATGGGAAGTTCGGCGACGTTCTGGTCGGCCTTGGCCTTGGCCATCAGCTGTTCCAGCGTTGTCGCAGCACCAGCGGCGGCGCGCTTTTCCTTGGCGGCGCTCTCGCGGTATTCCGCGATCTCGCGTGCCTGCGCTTCGTTCTCGGTCACGTTCAGAACGTCACCAGCCTCGGGCGTGCCATTCAGGCCAAGAACCTCAACAGGAACCGAAGGCCCGGCTTCCTGCACGCGCTCGCCCTTGTCGTTGATCAGGGCGCGCACCTTGCCGAACTGCTCGCCGACGACAAAGATATCGCCTTGGCGCAGTGTCCCGGTCTGAACCAGAACGGTGGCAACGGGGCCACGGCCCACATCAAGCTGTGCCTCGATCACGGCACCTTGGGCGGCGCGGTCGGGGTTGGCTTTCAACTCAAGGATTTCGGCCTGCAGCGCGATCGCTTCCAGAAGCTCGGGAAGACCGTCGCCGGTCACGGCCGAAACTTCCACGTCCTGCACATCGCCCGACATCTTCTCGACGATCACTTCATGCTGCAGCAGTTCCGCGCGCACCTTGTCAGGATCGGCAGCGGGCTTGTCGCATTTGTTGATCGCCACGATCATCGGCACCTTCGCCGCCTTGGCGTGATTGATCGCCTCGATGGTCTGCGGCATGACCGAATCATCTGCGGCCACAACCAGAACGACGATATCCGTCACATCCGCACCACGGGCACGCATCGACGTAAACGCAGCGTGGCCCGGCGTATCAAGGAAGGTCAGCGTATCGCCGCCCTTCGTCGTCACCTGATAGGCGCCGATATGCTGGGTGATCCCGCCGGCTTCGCCGCCTGTCACGTTCGCATCGCGAATCGCATCCAGAAGCGAGGTTTTGCCGTGGTCGACGTGACCCATGATCGTGATCACGGGCGGACGCGGCTGAAGGTCTTCGTCGTTGTCGACCTGCGTTTTCAGCACGTCTTCAACGTCGGCATCCGAAACACGGGTCGAGCGGTGGCCGAATTCCTCGACGATCAGCTCTGCTGTGTCGGCGTCGATCGGTTGGTTTTGCGTCACCATCAAACCCATGTTCATCAAGGATTTGACAACATCGGCAACCCGCTCGGCCATCCGGTTGGCAAGCTCGGAAACCACGATCATCTCGGGGACCTGCACGTCGCGCACGATCTTTTCGCGCTCAACATTGCCCATCGCCTTCTGACGCGCGCGTTCCTGCTTCCGCTTCATCGCGGCCATCGAGATCTGGCGTCCGCCCTCACGGCCCGAAAGGGCCTGGTTGAGGGTCAGTTTGCCGGACCGGCGTCCGCCATCGTCGCGGGTTTTCGCACCACGGCCACGATCTTCGCGCTCACGCTCGGTCTTGCGCTCGGGGGTCTGCTGCTTGGCCGCCGGCTTCGCTGCTGCGGCACGCGCCACAGGCTCATCTGCCGGGGCAGCAGCCTGCTGTGCGGCGCGCTTGGCGGCCTCTTCGGTTTCGCGCTTCTGGCGTTCTTCTTCTTCGGCCTTGGCCTTGAGGGCAGCTTCGCGCTCTTTCTCTTCGCGCTCCTTCGCCTCCATTTCCTCACGGCGGCGCTGGCGCTCTTCTTCGCGCGCCTTTTCGTCGGCGGCGCGGGCTTTCGCGTCTTCCTCTTCGCGTGCCTTGGCGGCGGCGAGGGCCTTCATCCGGCGCTCCATCTCGGCATCGGAAATGCCTGCGGGCCGCTTCTTGGGATCGCTCGATGCGGCCGAAGCCGTGCCCGTGCTACCGGCCTTGCCGGCACCCGGCTTGGGCACGACAACGCGCTTGCGCTTGGTTTCGACCACGACATTCTTGGTCCGCCCGTGGCTGAAGCTTTGCTTCACATTCCCGGGGCGGCCGCTGCCGCGCAGGCCCAATGTTTTCTTGCCGTCACTATCGCTCATGTAGTTCTCTTCTTCCTATCCGGGCGGGCGGTCCCGCCGTCGGAAACACGCAATCCTCTGAGTCTTGCCGCTTCCTCTACAACACGCGGCGCCAAACCTCCAGCGCCTATGGCCGCATGCACAACGGTTTCCCTACCGTAGGCGCGGCCGAGTTCTTCGCTCGTCAGGCAATCGAAGTAGCGCGCCCCCTCGGGCGTCCACAGTTTCGATTTGCCTCGTTCTGATCCGTCACTGGACTGCAGAAGGACTTTCACGTCATCCCGCGCCAGCCAGTCTTTCACCTTCTCGAAACCGGTGATTGCTTCGCCCGACTTTCGCGCCAACGCGATCAAATCGACAACCCGCTTCACCAGCAACGCTTCCACCTGCCCGACAAGATCGTCGGGAAGGGTCACCGGCTGTTTCGCACTGCGCGCAAACAGCTTCTTTTGCACCGCCGTCTCAAGCGCTGCCTTTTCAGCAGACACCCAGATCCCGCGCCCGGGCAACTTGCCCAGAATATCGGGCACGATCAGCGAGTCCGGCCCGACAACAAAGCGGATCATCTTCGCCTTGGGGCGCACCTCGCCAGTGGCGATGCACTTGCGCTCCGCCCCTTGGCTTTCCGGTTCGGTTTTTCCGCCGCGTCCCATGTTCTGTGTGCCTCCGAGGCCCTCGATCAGGCCTCGGCCTCCTCGGTCAGTTCGCCATCTTCACCCTCGGCCGCATCGGCTTCGAGTTCAGCCGGATCGACCCAGCCCAGCTGGATCCGTGCGGTCATCACCATGTTCTGGGCTTCTTCAAGGCTCACCTCGAACTTCTCGAGGATGCCATCATCCTTGATCCGCTCGCCGTTCTGCGTGGTCCAGCCACCGGCCAGCTCCCAGTCGGCACAGGTCGCGAAGTCTTCGAGCGTTTTCACGTCATCTTCGGCCAGTGCTTCGATCATTTGGGGTGTCAGCCCCTCGAATTCAACCAGGCTGTCCTGAACGCCAAGTTCGCGGGCACGTTCCAGCGCCGCTTTCGCCTGCGCTTCGAGGTGCTCACGCGCCCGGGTCTGAAGTTCGCCCGCGGTGTCCTCGTCGACCCCGTCAATCACCAGAAGCTCGTCGAGCTCGACATAGCCGACCTCTTCGAGGTTGGTGAAGCCTTCAGCCACCAACAGCTGGGCAAAGAATTCGTCCAGATCCAGCGTGTCCATGAACAGCTTGGTGCGCTCTTCGAATTCCTTCTGACGACGCGCCGATTCTTCTTCCTCGGTCATGATGTCGATATCCAGCCCGGTCAGCTGGCTCGCCAGACGCACGTTCTGACCCCGGCGACCGATCGCAAGGCTCAGTTGCTCATCGGGCACCACGACTTCGATCTTGCCGGCATCCTCATCCAGAACCACCTTGCTCACCTCGGCGGGCTGCAACGCGTTCACAAGGAAGGTCGGCACATCTTCGTTCCACGGGATGATGTCGATCTTTTCGCCCTGAAGCTCGTTCACGACGGCCTGCACCCGGCTGCCGCGCATACCGACGCAGGCGCCGACCGGGTCGATCCCGCCGTCATAGCTGATAACGGCGATCTTGGCGCGCGAACCCGGATCACGGGCCACGGCCTTGATCTCGATGATGCCGTCATAGATTTCCGGCACTTCCATCTTGAACAGCTCGGCCATGAATTCCGGCGCGGTGCGGCTGAGGAAGATCTGCGGCCCGCGGGCCTCGCGGCGCACGTCCTTGATGTAGCAGCGGATCCGGTCGTTCGGGCGATAGCTCTCGCGCCCGATCTTCTCGTTGCGGCGCAGGATCGCTTCGCCACGGCCCACGTCGACGATGATGTTGCCGTATTCCTCGCGCTTGACCTGACCGTTGATGATCGTGCCGGCGCGGTCCTTGAATTCTTCGTACTGGCGGTCACGCTCGGCTTCGCGCACCTTCTGCAGGATCACCTGCTTGGCGCTCTGCGCCGCGATCCGGCCCATTTCGACGGGCGGCACTTCCTCTTGGAAGATGTCGCCAATCTGCGGCCCGGTTGTGAAATCCGTAATCGGCTGGCCATCGCGCAGCCACATCGCGGTCGCCTTCTGCTCCGGCTCGAAATAGGGCTTGGCGCTCTCTTTGCTGAATTCCGCCTGGAAGTTTTCCAGCTCTTCATCCTCGACCACGGTGCGCACGCGGGTGAACGTCGCTCGCCCGGTCTTGCGGTCGATGTTCACGCGGATGTCCATCTCGGCGCCATAACGGCTCTTGGCGGCCCGGGCGAGGCTCTCTTCCATCGCTTCAACGACGAGACCGGGGTCGATCATCTTCTCGCGGGCCACCGCCTCGGCGGTTTGCAAAAGCTCAAGCTGGTTTGCAGAGGTAATTGCCATTCTCAGTCCTCCTCGGAACTCGTATCCGTTTCTATCTCGTCATACTTGGTTTCATCCAGCGCGCCGTCGGCGTCACCGCTATCCTTGCGCGCCTTCAGCATCGCCTTGATCAATTCGTCGGTCAGCACCAGCTTGGCCTCGGCCAGCCAGTCGAACTGCAACCCCACGGTCACCTCTTCGCCGCCCTGCTCGATGTTGATAAGAACTTCCGATCCCTCGACCCCGGCCAGAACGCCCTTGAAGCGTTTGCGCCCGTCGATAAGCTCATCAGTCTCAAGCTTGGCATCATAGCCCTCAAAGGCTTCGAAATCCTTCAGCCGCGTCAACGGCCGGTCGATCCCCGGCGATGACACTTCCAGCGTGTAATTTTCCGCAATCGGATCTTCCACGTCCAAAACGGCACTCACCGCGTTGGAAATCTGGGCGCATTCATCCACCTCGATCCCGCCTTCGGGGCGCTCGGCCATGATTTGCAAAAGCTTGGTCTGCCCACCCATCAGGCGCAGCCGGACCAATTCGAATCCCATATCCTCGATCACCGGGGTCACGATCCCGGCGAGGCGTTTGTCGATGGCGGCTTTGGCGATCAGGTCACTCATTCAGTCATTCATCCAGGCAGCATGCATTCAAGCACAAAAAAACGGGCGCGCGGCCCGTTACACGTCTCCGGTTGGTGCCCCGGGTTTGGACCCCGACGCGCCGCATTTGACGCCCATATACGCCCCCAACCGCGACTCCGCAACCCCCGCGTTGAAGGACGTCCCCTGCTTCATCTTGCTCAAAATATCCCGGGGGTGTGGGGGCTGGCCCCCACACCTGCGCTCAAAACCCATGCACGGTCCGGAAAAACGCGCTACACTGCCGCCATTCTTTACGCTGATTTTCCAGAGCACATGACAGATTACACCCGCAACGATTACGTCCTTTCGTTCTATCGCGTCCGGCAGGCGCTGGGCTTTCTTGGCCTCGCCTTCCCGATCCTGCTGTTCATCGGCGGGGAGCTGGCCGAGTCGAAACTCCATCCCTCGATCTCGGATTACTACCACTCCACATTGCGCGATGTTTATGTCGGCACCCTCTTCGCGATCGGCGTCTTTCTGGTCAGCTATCGCGGTCACCCGCGCCAGTCGGGCGATGTGCTGTCCGACAATCTCGCCGCGACGCTGGGCGGCATCGGCGCTTTCGGCCTCGCGCTTTTCCCGAATCGTCTGGCGCTCGGGATGCCGCCGAACGTCAGCCAACTCGCCTTGGGCGAGGGCTATGCACAGATCGGCCATTTCACCTCGGCCCTGCTATTTCTTGGCGCCATGGCGTGGCTCTGCCTTGGCCGCTTCGCCCGTACCTCGAAACCCGCGCGCCGCAGGATCTATCGCTTCGCGGGTTTCACGATCGTGTTCTTCGGCCTCGCCGCGACCGTCGCTTCGGTCCTGCGCGCAACAGGCTCCGAGGAGGTGCAGCAATGGATTCTCTCTACCGGGTTCATCTTCTGGTGCGAGGCGCTGGGCATCTGGGCCTTCGGACTGGCCTGGCTCACCAAGGGGCGCGCCGATATCTCTCTGATCAACGGTGCGTCACGTCTCTCGGGGCGGGCGTTGCGCGATCCCGCGCCGAAAGGTTAATTTCGCCGTCGCCTCCGGCGCCATACGGATTGCAGGCAAAGTGCATACGCTTTGCAGACGCCCGTTTCCGCCAAATCGGCAAAACCTTAACGCACTGTCACGCGGAAATAGCGGGGGTGAGCTAACCCATCGCCAGACGGTTCATGATCAACACAAGCTCGGCGCTGATCCCCGGTTCGGAAAGGGCATGCCCTGCCACCGGGATCATCCGCAAATCGCAGTTTTTCCAGCGCTGCGCCAACCGGTGCGCCGTGACGGGCGGGCATATCATGTCGAAACGCCCTTGCACGATCACCCCGGGAATGTGAGAAATTTTATCAATTTGATCAAGCAGTTGACCGTCGTAGTCAAGGAAAGCGCGATTGGTAAAATAGTGGTTTTCCAATCTGGCAAAGGCGCGTGCGTATTCGCCCCCCGCGTCGCCGCCATGCCCACTCGACCTGACCGAGGCCAGCGCATTTTCCCACCCGGCCCAGGCACGGGCGTATTTCATCTCTTCATGGCGATCACCGGAAAACAGCCGCCGGTGATAGGCGCCGATCATGTCGCCACGCTCGTCCTCGGGGATAAGCCCCTGAAAACGCGCCCATGTTTCCGGCCAAAACTGCCCCGCTCCCCCGCCATAGAACCAATCCAGCTCCGCCTGCGTCGCCATGAAAACCCCGCGCAGAACAAGCTGGCTCACCCGCTCGGGGTGGGCCTGCCCATAGATCAGCGCCAGCGTCGCCCCCCAAGAGCCGCCGAAAACGATCCATTTACCAATTCCGAGGGTCTCGCGAATAAGTTCGATATCGCGCACCAGATGCCACGTCGTATTCGCCTCGACGCTGGCATGCGGCCGCGAGCGGCCACAGCCGCGCTGATCGAAAAGGATGATCCGGTAATGTTCGGGATCGAAATACCGCCGCATAGCAGGGCTGCACCCGCCGCCCGGCCCGCCGTGAAAGACAACAACGGGCGTGCCATCCGGCTTGCCCGACTGCTCGACATAGATCTTGTGGCCATCGCCCACGTCCAGCATACGCCGATCGAAAGGCTCGATCGCCGGGTGGAGAAACTCTGTCGCACTGCGTGGGGCTGCAAACTTGTCCATGGATGTCTTATATGACAGGGCAAGGCCATTTGCCACTAGGGGAGCACACGATGACAGCCGCCGAACCCAACGTCGATACCGTCGATACCTCCGAGGTCGCCAAGTTCGAAGCGATGGCCGCCGAGTGGTGGGATCCCACCGGAAAATTCAAACCGCTCCACCTGATGAATCCCTGTCGACTCGATTACATCACCCGCCAGATCGCAGGCGAGTTTGATCGTGATCTGAGCCAACCCAAACCCTTTGCTGGCTTGCGCCTTTTGGATATCGGCTGCGGTGGCGGCCTTCTGTCCGAGCCGATGACGCGCTTGGGCGCAACGGTTGTCGGTGCTGATGCGGCGGCGGGCAATATCCCGGTGGCGCGCATTCACGCCGAGCAATCCGGTCTTGAGATCGACTATCGCCACACCACCGCCGAAGCCCTCGCCGAGGCGGGCGAGCAATTCGATGTTGTGCTGAACATGGAAGTGGTCGAACACGTCGCCGATCCGCTGGCCTATCTGACGGCGTGTCGACAACTTCTGAAACCGCGCGGGCTTCACATCTGCTCGACGCTCAATCGCAATCCCAAAAGCTTTGCCATGGCCATCGTCGGCGCCGAATATGTCATGCGCTGGCTGCCCAAGGGCACGCATGACTGGCGCAAGTTCATCACTCCGGATGAGCTTTACAAACTGCTGTCCGAAGCTGGTTTGCAACCCGTCGATCGCAAGGGATTCGTATTCAACCCGGTCAGCTGGCAGTGGCGGATTTCGGATCGTGACCTCAGCGTGAATTACGTCACGGCATCGATCAAACCAGCTTAGCTTTCTTCCAGCTTCAGCCGCAAATCGCGCAGCACGGGCAACACGGCGCGCACATTTTCGGCACCCAACTGGTCGACGACATCGCCGATCATCGGCCTGATCGCCGCGATTGCAGCAGCGCGCGCCTGCTGCCCAGCAGGGCTGATGGCAACCATCTTGCGCCGGGCATCATCCCAATCGGGCCGGATATGCACGTATCCAGCCCATTCCAGTTTGTTGAGTGTGTTGGTCATCGCGCCGCGTGTCACGTGGAAGGTCTGCGCCAACTGCGCCGGGCTGCGCTCTTCCGCGATATGGGCAAGGTGGTTGAGCACCGAAAAGTGCGAAATTTCCATGCCCTTGGGCAACACCTTCGACAACCGGTTGCGGACCAGCTGATCGGCCATCAGGATTTCGCTGAACAGCGTGACGGCAAGGGCGTTGGAAGAGTCGTTCATGCCGGGCCTTCGAATGCGCGATCATGCGAGAGCGACGGCACTCGCTTGCGGGCGTTCTTCACCTCATCCAGATCCAGATCGACGATATAAACCCCGGGTGCCTCGCCGGCATCGAGCAGCACTTCGCCCCATGGGGCCACGGCCAGCGAATGCCCATAAGTGCGCCGCTCGACTCCGTCTTTCACGTAATGCACCCCGGTTTGCGCTGGGGCGAGGATGAAACAGCCTGTCTCGATAGCGCGGGCGCGCTGCAAGACGTGCCAATGTGCGGCCCCGGTCACAGCCGAAAAGGCCGCAGGCGCGGTGATGATCTGCGCCCCTGCTTGGGCGAGTGCCCGATGCAGATGGGGAAAGCGCAGGTCGTAACAAATGGTCAGACCGAGCTTCGCAAAATCGGTATCCGCCACCACGGCCTTGTCACCGGGTCGATAATGCGCCGATTCGCGGTAGGTTTCGGTTTTGGACACATCGACATCGAACATGTGAATCTTGTCGTATTGCGCGGCAATCTTGCCTTCGGGCGAAATCAGGAAAGAGCGGTTGGCAAACCGTCCGTCTGCATCGTGGGTCAACACGCCAAGCGAGCCGAGAAGCACCCACAGGTCAAGCGCCTGCGCCGCCTCGCAGACGGCGGCAAGCGTTTCGTCATCTTCCTGATGGCGCAACACCGCGCGTTGATGGTCGCGACTCCCTGAAAGGCAGTTCGTCACTTCCGGGGTCAGGGCGAGATGCGCGCCGCGCGCTTTGGCTTCGCGCAGCGACCCAAGGACAAAGTCCCGGTTTTCAGCCGGGTTTTCGCCCGATGTCATTTGGATCAGAGCCGCGCGCAACATCACGTCACTCCGCCAGAAGCGGATCGAGTTTACCGGCCCGTTCCAGCGCATAAAGCTCGTCACAGCCACCGACATGGGTGTCGCCCACGAAGATTTGCGGCACGGTACGGCCACCATTCGCGCGCTTGATCATCTCGGGTTTGCGATCAGGTGCCGCGAAAACATCGATTTCGGAGAAGGCGACGCCTTTCTGAGTCAACAGCCGCTTGGCCGCATGACAGAAGCCGCAAAACGGGGTGGTGTAGATTTCGACAGGTTTCATATTCAAATCCTCGGACATTTGTATTTGTCGTGGATTTAAGCGTCCTTTGCAACGCGCGCCAGTGAAAGCGCCGAAACGTCATGTGCGCCCGCGGACAGGCAGGCCTCGGCCGCGGCCGCCATCGTCGCACCCGATGTCATCACGTCATCAATCAGAAGCACATGCCGTCCAGCCATCCTGTGCTTTCGCTTCGGATGCGCGTTTATTGCACGATCAAGCGTCGTAAAGCGCGCATCGTGGCCCTTCCCCTCAAGGGATTCCGTGCGCTTGGGCCGGACCAGAAGATCCGGACAAACCGAGAGCGCCGTGAGTCGCCCGAGTTCCTGTGCCAGTAGAGCGGACTGGTTGAACCTTCGTTTCAGTAGCCGTGACCAATGCAGCGGGATCGGCGCGATCAGCATTTGATCTTGCAAGATTGGCCGCGCCGCACGGGCCAGCCATACCCCCGCCGGGCGGATTATATCGAGACGGTCGCTGTGTTTCAGGGCAAGAACGAGCTTTCGCCCGTTGTCCTTGTAGGTCAGGACGGCGCGGCCCCTGCTCCACGGGCGGGCGATGCGCATGCAATCGTCGCAATGCTCGATCTGATCGGAATGGCCGGGCAAGGGCACGCCGCAAGTGTCGCAGGCCAGCCCCTCAATGAAAGGAGTTTCCCGCCAGCAAGGACCGCAGAGGCCGAAATCACTCTCGACCAGATCGCCGCAAGACACGCAGCGCGGCGGATAAATCAGCCGCAAGGCGGTTTGTAACTTCATCACCCCTGTCCTATCTATGCGCTCATGTCGAAAGCGCCCTTGCTCACCGATCGCGCGGCCCTGATCCGCAACCGCACCCGCGCCTTGGCCCCGGGGGCCCCCTTTCTGCACGACATCGCGGCCGAGGAGCTTCAGGATCGCCTCGCCATGGTTAAGAAATCGTTTAATACGCCCGGTGTTGTGACCGGGCACGCGGATTTCTGGGGCGATGCGCTGGGCGACGGCTGGGTTGTTTCACCCGATGATGAGCGGGTTTCGCTCGCGCAAGGCGCGCATGATCTGGTGGTGCATACGATGGCGCTGCATTGGGCGAATGACCCGGTGGGCCAGTTGATCCAGTGTTTACGCGCATTGAAGCCAGATGGTCTTTTCCTCGCCGTGATGTTCGGCGGTCAAACACTGCACGAGTTGCGCGCAGCGCTGGCGCAGGCCGAGAGCGAAATCTCGGGCGGACTGTCACCGCGCATCGCCCCGATGGGTGAAATCCGTGACCTAGGTGGCCTGCTGCAACGCGCGGGATTCGCCTTGCCGGTAGCGGACCGGCTTGTCCTGAAAGCGAGCTATGCCGATCTGTCCGCTTTGATGCGTGAATTGCGCGCAATGGGCGAGGGAAATGCGCTGGACCAAAGGATGCGGCGATTTGCCCCCCGGCGGCTGTTTTCGCGTGCGGAAGAGATCTATCGCACGGCCTATGGGCAGGATGACGGACGCCTTCCAGCGACCTTTGAACTCGTATTCCTGCAAGGCTGGGCGCCGGATGAGAGCCAGCCAAAACCCCTTCGTCCCGGCTCTGCGCAGGCGCGTCTGGCCGACGCGTTGGGCGCAGACGAATTCAAGATCGAGGATTGACGCAGAGATTTCAGTCTCTATCTCAAGCCGAAGCCGTTAAGCCGAGCCAGAATAGGGACAACCATGACCGATAAAACCATCCCCGCCCACGCCCCCGCCGATCATCCGGCTATTCCGGCGGAGAAGGTGGGCGTGCTGATCGCCAACCTTGGCACGCCGGACGGCTATGATTATTGGTCGATGCGTCGCTACCTGAACGAGTTTCTCTCGGACAAGCGGGTGATCGACTATCCCAGCTGGAAATGGCAGCCGTTGCTCCAGCTTATCATTCTGACGAAGCGACCGTTTTCCAGCGGTGCCGCCTATAAATCCATCTGGAACGAAGACAAGGGCGAAAGCCCCCTGATGACCATTACCAAGGATCAGACGGCGGCGCTGAGCGCGCAAATGCAGGCGCGTTTCGGTGACAGCGTGATGATCGATTTCTGCATGCGCTATGGTAATCCATCGACCGAATCCAAGGTGCGCGAGATGGTCGAGGCGGGCTGCACCAAGATTCTGTTCTTTCCGCTCTATCCGCAATATGCGGGGGCGACCTCGGCCACGGCGAATGATGAGTTTTTCCGCGCCCTGATGAAAGAAACCTGGCAGCCCGCCGCGCGCACCGTGCCTGCTTACTTCGATAATCCGGCCTACATTGATGCGCTGGCCGCATCAGTAGAACGGGCCTACGATTCCGCCGAAACCAGACCGGATCTACTCGTCGTGTCCTACCACGGGATGCCCAAGCGCTACCTGATGCAGGGCGATCCCTATCATTGTCAGTGCCAGAAAACGACGCGTCTGCTGAAAGAGCGGCTGGGCTGGGACGACACGCAGATCAGGACCACCTTCCAGTCGGTCTTTGGCCCCGAAGAGTGGTTGAAGCCCTACACGGTGGAAGAGGTGGCGCGGCTGGCCCGTGACGAGGGCAAGAAGAATATCGCCGTGATCGCGCCTGCGTTCTCGGCCGATTGCATCGAGACGCTCGAAGAGATCAACGAAGAGATCCACGAAAGTTTCGAAGAGGCCGGTGGTGAGAAATTCCTTTATATTCCCTGCTTGAATGACGAGGCCGGGCATATCGAGGTTCTCTCGCAGGTCATCGCAGGTAACCTT
Organism: Rhodalgimonas zhirmunskyi; assembly: GCA_030848925.1. GTDB lineage: Bacteria > Pseudomonadota > Alphaproteobacteria > Rhodobacterales > Rhodobacteraceae > Rhodalgimonas > Rhodalgimonas zhirmunskyi. The sequence goes on along the minus strand of JANFFA010000002.1, from coordinate 370,519 downwards.
AAGGGCTGGATCGACTGAGCCACGCGGCTTACGGATGACGCATGAAAAAGGCCCGGTGCGCAGGTGCGTCCGGGCCTTTTTCTATCCTTAACAGTGCGCAATAAAAAAGGAGTGGTGGATTGCTCCACCACTCCTCTTTTTCGGTGTTAACCGTGACTGAATTAGTCAGCGGCAACAGCTGCGATAACGGCCAGCAGCAGAAGCGGGATGATGATACCACCAGCAGACGAGCTAGCAGCAGCTTCTTCTACGATGACAGGCGCTTCCATGATCGGCTCAGCCATGTTGCCGGCGTATGCGGTCGAAGCAGCGGCGGTCAGAGCAGCAGCGAGAACGAGTTTCTTCATGTTATCCTCCAGATATTTGCTTGCCATTTAATACCCTTATGGGCACGGCAAGCACCCAAGACTTACCTCGTAACTGCTTCTAACCAGCAAATATCGTGGATTGCAAACCTATCTTGCGCAGTGATGGGTGACCGTGGCCAAAATGTCGTCAAATAAGCAACACTTGGGTGCCCACATTGGTCATCGGGAAAAGCTCGCGGATGTGCTCGTTGTAAAGACCGATGCAGCCGTTCGACGAGCGGCGGCCGATCTTGCGCGTGTCGTGCGTGCCGTGGATGCGATAATAGGTCCAGCCGAGGTAAAGCGCGAGCGGACCAAGCGGGTTGTCCGGGGCGCCGCCTTCGACAACGGCGGGCCACTCGGGATTGCGCTTGCGCATCGAAGGTGTCGGTCGCCAGGTCGGATTTACGACCTTCTGAATAACGCTGGTGCGGCCACGGCGGGTCAACTCTTCGGTCAGCGGGACGGAAGTCGGGTACAGCTTGTAGGTCTGTCCATCCTCTGACCAATAGTGCAATGCGCGCGACGTGATATCGACGAGGATCGCGCCATTGTTGAGATTGCTGAAGTAGGGCCGCCAGTCGAGTGAACGGAAGCTCGAAATGTTGCGGCGCACGACGTGATCAATGTCACGCTCGATTTCGGTGCTGTCGCCGTCAAGGGCGAGGGCGGGTGTCGCGAGGGTTGCGGCTGTGCCTGCAAGAAATCCGCGGCGGCTCAGTTTCGACGGAAATACGCGCATCGTTATCCTCTTGTCCTGCCATGTCCAATAAAGTGTTTATATATGGCGCGAAAGACGCAGTCGCAAATCAAACCGGCGTCATTCGGCCAACTCACGCCGAAGTGGGTTTGAATGGCAACGCCTCGCGCGCTATGGGGAAATTAACATGTGATATGGTGGGATAAATGGCACGACTTCTTGCACTTCTGTTTTCGGCACTTTTCGTTCTGGCGGCTTGTGACACAACCACGGCGCCGCAGATGGGGGCCGATGGCAAGCCGCTGCCCAAGGTCTATCGCATCGGCGCGGGCTCCACGGGCAAGGTTCAGTACCGCTTGCTCGATTCGGTCAATTCACTGCGTCAGGCGGCGGGCGCGCCGCCGGTTCAACTCGATGCGCAACTTAACGCGGCTGCAGCAACCCATTCGCGCGACATGTCGATCCAGAACCGCCCGTGGCATTTCGGATCGGATGGCTCTTCGCCGATCGACCGGGTGCGCCGGGTAGGCTTCACCGGTCAGATGCTTGGCGAAAACATCTCGGAAACCTATGAGACCGAACTGGAAACACTCGGGGCCTGGATGGAGCAACCAGATACGCGCAACGTGATCCTTGATCCGCGTGCGACAAGCCTTGGCTTTGCCTGGTTTCAGGAACGTTCGGGCAAAATCTGGTGGACGCTGATCATGGGCTCCTGAGCCCCAACAGCGTCAGCCAACGCCGGAACCCCTAGATACCTTACGGATAGATTGAAATTTGCGTGCCGTTTCGCACCATTGAGTAGATCTCTTCGATCTGTCGATTTGTCACCGCGATACAACCGGCGGTCCAATCGCGGCCACCCTTGCGATATTGTCGTGGTCGCCCGTGGATGAAGATGTCGCCGCCCGGTTTCTTTCCTGCCGCCTTGGCGAATTCACGGTCATCGGGGTTTGGATAGTTGATCCCGATCGAAAGATGGAATTGGCTGTTGGGGTTGCGGCGATCAATCGTGTAGTGCCCTTCGGGCGTTTTGCCGTCGCCTTCGAAATTCTTATGCCCCGCAGGCGCAAAACCAAGACCGATGGGATAGGACTTCAGCACCTTGTCATTGTGCAGAAGATGCATCTGCCGCTCGCCCTTGTACACGACGATACGGGTTACTTCCGGCCCGTTGTAGGTCCTGAATTTCGAGCAACTCGCCAGCCCGATCATCAGCAACCCGATGAGTATAATCCTGAAAAGCTTCATAGCCCGTTTACTGCCCCTGCTCACGGTGTTCATTGGCGACTTTCTAGCCGAAAACGGGCAACCGATGTAGGGGGAATTTCTGCTTCACGCCGAAGTGAGGGAGAAGCAGCCGACCAGTTCGGCATGAGAGGACCAGCGGAATTGGTCGATCACCTGCACCCTCTCAAGCGCATAGCCCGCAGCGCACAGCGTGGCAGCATCACGGGCGAAGGTGACCGGATTGCATGAAACATGCGCGATCCGGGGAATGCGGGCACCAGCCAATTCGGCGATCTGCGCCTCGGCGCCGGCACGGGGCGGATCGATCACGCAGGCATCGAAGCGAGCCAATTCATCGGGCATCAGGGGGCGGCGAAACAGATCGCGCGTTTCGGCGGTCACAAGTTTCAGTCCCTGTGCCTGACGCCAACCACGATCGAGTGCCTCGATCATAGCTGCGCTGCCCTCGACGGCATGGATTTCGGCCTGCGCGGCCAACGGCAGGGAAAAGGTGCCACAGCCCGCGAAAAGATCGACGATCTTGGCCGCCCCGCCAACGATCTCACGTATTGCGGCAAGGATTGCAGCCTCACCCTCGCGCGTGGCTTGAAGGAAGGCGCCGGGAGGCGGCACGACTTGCGCCTTGCCGAACCGCTGGGCGGGGGTATGACGCGTGGCCACGATCTCACCGTCCCACGTCAGGCGGGCCAGATCGAAGCGCTGGGCCTCTTGGGCAAGGGTGGCGAGCAATGGACCTTCCAGAGGAAGGCCGCCGGTGACGGCGATATCCAGACCGTTTTCGCAGACCGTGACCGCAAGGCTGAGTTCGCCCCGACGACTGCTGGCTGCGATGGCCAAGGCTTCGGCCACGGGTAGGGCTTTCATCAGGTCTGGATGGAGCAACTGGCAGCCGGGAATTTCGATAATCGTGTCAGAGGCGCGGGCATGGAACCCGGCCAGCGCGCCCTTCTTTGTCCGTCGGGCCGAAAGCGTAGCACGGCGGCGGCTTTGCGGTGGTGAGGTGTGGATCGGGCGAAACGGCGCTTCGAGTCCGTTTGCCGCAAGTGCGCGGGCGACGATATCCTGTTTCCAGGTGGCGACGAACGGATCACTTGCATGTTGAAGCTGACAGCCACCGCAGGATTTGAAATGGCGGCAAGGCGGCGCAACGCGATCCGCGGACGGCGTGACAATGCGCAGATCGGCAAGGCGATCCCCTTCGGGCGTGCCGGTTACCACTTCGCCCGGCAAAGTCAGCGGTGCGAAAAGTGGGCCTTCGGTGATGCCATCGCCATGATGGCCGAGGCGGGTGATGCGATATTCGGTTGTCATATCCGGTTCAGCAATTCTTCTCGTGTGAGGAGGAAACCCGAAGCGATCCATTCCTGCTCGAGCATGGCGAGGCGGCGGCCAAGATCAGGGCCTTGCAGCGTGGGCATCAGATCTGCGGGTTTGATCGGAAAGTTGGATTTCGCTCCCAGCTCGGCCATATCGAAATCGGAGGGCTGTGGTGGCGTTTCAAAAAGGGCCGCGCGAAGAAGAAGGATGCTGCGGGCCAACTGCGCGCCATGGCGATAGCCCAGTTCGGTGGCGCTTGTCATGCTGGCCATGCCTTCGCGAAGCTTGCTGAGCGTGCGGCTTTGCTTTTTCGACAGCCGCAGAAGGTCCGAGGGTTCGTCCCCGCCCAGAACAGCAAGACGGCGCAGCGGGTCGGGATCGACCCCCTGTTGCTGCTCGAAATGAATCAGCAGGCCAAGCCCGCGCGGTGAAGCACCGGGCAGGATGCGGGGCAGAACACCGCTGGCGTCCATCGCTGCGACAGATGGCGCGGGATCAGGGGCGCGGAGAAGTTTTAGAACTTCGGCCCCCACCCGTTCACGCGAAAGTCGTTCCAGCCCGTCAAGATGCGTGGCAATAGCAGCCAGTCCCTCGGGATCTAGTCCTTCGGCATCGTCCCCGTACCACGCGTGAAAGCGAAAAAAGCGAAGGATGCGAAGGTAATCCTCTTCGATGCGCTGTGCCGGATCCTCGATGAACCGCACGCGGCGCGATTCGAGGTCGGGAAGACCGCCGAGTGGATCGATCACCTGTCCCATGGCATCGGCGTAAAGCGCATTCATCGTGAAATCACGGCGGCGCGCGTCATCTTCCACTTCACGGGAAAAGGCGACGGTGGCGTGTCGTCCATCGGTTTCGACATCGTGGCGGAAGGTGGTGATTTCGTGCGGGATGCCGCCGTTGATGACGGTCACGGTGCCATGTTCGAACCCGGTAGGAACCACCTTGAACCCGGCAGCTTTACAGATGTTTGAAACCGTCTCGGGCGTTGCGTCCGTGGCGATGTCGATATCGCTGACCGGCGCGCCCAGAAGGGCGTTACGCACGCACCCCCCGACAAAAAGCGCCTGATGACCCGCCCCGGTCAACGCACGGCAGACAGCCTGCGTATTGGAGTTGGAGAGCCATTCTCCGGCGACCTTCATTCCGCCATCCTTTCGGCCAGTCCGCGCAGGATACGGGCGGTGGCGCCCCAGATGTAATATGGGCCGAAGGGTGCAGTGAAATAGCGTCTTTCGCGGCCCAGCCATTGCCGCGACTGGATGCTGAAATTGGCGGGATTGGCGATGTGATCCAATGGTACGCGGAACACCTCTTCCACCTCGCCCGGCTCAGGGCGGACCGTGAACTCGGCGCGGATCAGGCCGACGACGGGGGTCATTGTGAAGTTCGTGACGGTTTCGTGCCAAGGCAATTCGCCCAGCACCTCAACGTTGGCCGGATCAAGCCCGATTTCCTCATGCGCCTCGCGCAGGGCAGCGGCGGTGGCATCGGCATCGTCGGGATCGACCTTGCCACCGGGAAAGGCAACCTGTCCGGGGTGATGTTTGAGCTGCGATGAGCGCTTGGTCAGGATGACCTCGATCCGCCCTTCGCGTTGGATAAGCGGCACCAGCACACCCGCCGGGCGCAGTTTGCGCCCCTCGGGCAAAACCGTTCCGGGGTTGAGATCAAAATCCGAAGAGGCGCCGCCGCCCTGCGACAGCGCCTTCAGAACAGGGGCGAGAGGATCAGCTGTCATCCTTCGAACTGTCGGATGCGGGGCTATTGGCTTCGAAGCCCACGGTTTTCGGATCGAGATCGTAATGTGCACCACAGAACTGACAGTCGGCTGTGACGCGGCCCTCGTCCGTGGTCATCTTCTCGATGTCGCGCGCGGAATAGATCGAGAGGCTTTGACGCACGCGCTCCTCGGAACAGGTGCAGCCGAAGCGTACCGGCTGGGCGTCGAAAACGCGCGGCGTTTCCTCGTGAAAAAGGCGCACCAGAAGATCGGTTGGCGCGACCTTCGGTCCGACCAGTTCTAGGGTTTCGACAGTGTCGAGAAGGATGTTCGCGCGAGTCCAGTTTTCACCCTCTTCGCCGGTGACGAGGTCTTCGGCCTTGAGCAGACCGCCTTCGCCGGTGCTGTCGCCAGACGCTGCGTGGGGCGAGGCCTTGGGCATTGCTTGCAGCATCACACCACCGGCGCGCCAATGCTCGGCCACGCCCGGCGACGAGGATTTGCCGAACCCAAGGGCAAAGCGGGTGGGCAACTGTTCGGATTGTGCGAAATAGGCTTCGGCGCAGGCCGCAAGCGAGCCGCCGGCAATCGGGGTGATCCCTTGATAGGGCTGGGTGCCTTTGCCCTGATCGAGAAGCACGGCGAAATACCCTTCGCCCACCTGATCGAACGGCGCGCCATCGGTGATCCGCTCGGGGTCGTAACTGGCATAGGCGCGGATCTTGGCGCTGCGGCCCTCATCGTCGGGGGCAAAGTAATCCGTGGCGATCATCCGCACCGGACCTTTCGACTGCACCTGCAACGACAGTTTCCAGCGTAGCTTGATCGTTTGGCCGATCAGTGCTGTCAGCAGCACCATTTCGGCCACCAGCGCCTCGACGGGGGCGGGATAATCGTGCTGCTTCAAGACGCCATCAAGCACACCGTCAAGGCGCGCAACGCGCCCGCGGATATCGGAAGCATCTAGCTGGAACGGCAATACCGAATCGTCCCAGGCGATTTGAGAACCAATGGTCATGGGGTTTCCTTCAAGGCCGGCTGTTGGCATACCGCGTCAATAAAGGCGCGGCAAGGGCAGGTCCAAGGAGGGCATGGAATGATCAGGCTAGGGGATCCGCCGAAACCGGGTATCGCCTATCAGCGGCGACGTGGGGCTTATGCGATCCTGCCACAGGGGGATTCGTTTCTTCTGACACATCAGGGCGGGCAGTTCGACGAGTTCCAGTTGCCGGGCGGCGGCGTCGATCCGGGGGAATCGCCCCTTGAAGCGCTTCATCGCGAAGTACTGGAAGAAACCGGTTGGCGGATCGCGCAGCCAAGGCGGATTGGCATTTTCCGCAGATTCACATGGATGCCGGACTATGACATCTGGGCTGAAAAGATATGCGAGATCTTCGTCGCGCAGCCGGTTCGCGCACTTGGGCCTGCGCATGAGCCGGATCACGAAGCGGTGTGGATGGCGCAGGATACAGCGATCAAGCGGCTGGCCAACGCGGGGGACCGACATTTCGCGGCCCGTTATATGTTTGAGGGTTTCTGATGTTCAGGCAGGTTCTGTGTGTCTGAAAAGCCCTGATATTCGAGCAAGATCGCCGAGACGTCGTCTGGAAAATCCTGTTCTCCCGCATATTCGCTGAGCTTCCAGATCAGTGCTTCGAGTGCGGCGGTGCCGGTCGTCTCGTGCAGGTTTCGCATCATTCCCTCAAGGCCCTTTTCTTCAAGCAAACGCCCTTCGGGCGAAGGGCATTCCACGATTCCATCAGAAAAGATCAAGAGCCGGTCACCGGGATTAAGTCGGGCTTCGAACTCTTCGTATTCAGCGCCGTGAATTAGGCCTACGGGAAGGCCGCCGGGCCCTTCCTGCTGGATGGTGCCATCGGCCCGCTGAAGCAACGGATGCGGTTGGCCCGCCTGCGCCATACGCACGCGACCAGTCTCAAGATCGACATCGGCAAGGAGCAGTGTGAAATAGTGTTCGGTCTCCATCTCTTCGAGTACAAGATAATTGAGATACGAGATCACCTTGGCGGGGGGCAGCGGGCGCAAACAGCCGTCAGGGCCTTCTTCGATGGCGACGTTATGCTCGGGTACCGTGGACGATAGATAGCCGGCGAGCCGCGCCGTCATCAGGGCGGAACTGATGCCATGGCCCGACACGTCAATCGCATAGAGACCAATACGGGTTTTCGAGATGCGGTAGAATCCCACCAGATCGCCGCCGACATGGCCGCTTGAATGCAGTGCGAGTGAAACTTGCGCCGAACCGAAATCACGGTGACGCTCACGGATCAGGGATTGTTGCAGTTTCTTGGCTTCGACGAGGTCGCTATCGATCGAATCGTACAGCGACTGAAGTTCGTCGAGTGTGGATTTGATCAGGCGGTTTTTCTCGGTCAGTTCACGCTGCATTTCGAGGATCCGGTCACCCGCCGTCAGCCGCGCCCTGAGTTCGGCGGAATTCACCGGCTTGGTCAGGAAATCATCGGCGCCATTATCGAGGCCTTTAGCGACTTCGTCCTTCTCGCTTTTGGAGGTCAACAGGATGAAATAACCGTAATTTTCGCGCTCAAGCGCGCGGAAGGCCTTGCAGAATTGAAGCCCGTCCATCCCGGGCATCATCCAATCACTGATCACCATGTCGGGTTCGAATTCAGCGCATATTTCGAGTGCGGATTGACCCGAGTCAGCTTCGGTCACTTCGTATCCCCAGCGGGCCAAAGACGCCTTTAGAAGCTTGCGCTGCATACGGCTGTCATCGACGACGAGCACGGAACGCGTGGGCAGAGGCGCCAACACGGGGTTGCGGGACACGCCCGAAGTCTTTGCCTGCGCGTTGCTCATGCGCCTGGGCGCCTTTCTATGCTCTTTGGACCAATCGGGGTCATGGCTAGCGCCTTGGCTTTAACAAGCGGTGAAACATAGAATTCGAACGGTTCTCGGTGAAAAAGGGGTTTCCGGAAAAGCTCTGTTAATGCGCGCAATCTAGAATCCGACTCCTGAGGTTGTCGGAGAACACGCTATGATAGATTGGGGCAAGGTGTCGGAGTTGAACCAAGAAATCGGTCCCGAGGATTTCGCCGAAGTTGTCGAGCTTTTTCTGGAGGAGGTGGACGCGACAATCGCGGAGATCGCGGCCGGCATGCCCGAAGAAAGGCTGGAAGAAACCCTTCATTTCCTCAAGGGAAGCGCCCTGAACCTCGGGTTTTCCGAGTTTGCCGGACTATGCGCGAAGTACGAACAATCGGCGCATCGGGGCGCATTCGATAAGATCGATCTCGGCCGTGTCAGCGAAAGTTATGTCGCGTCGAAAGAACGATTCCTTGCGGAATGGCCCTCTCGCATTGCGGCCTAGATCAGGAATTCGGCGAGGGTCACATCGCTGGTGATATCGCGATAAGTGAAGCCAGCATCATCCAGCCTTGCAAAAAGCAGGTCGAAATTTTCGCGTTTCGTGGTTTCGATCCCAATCAGGACAGAGCCGAAATTTCGCGCCGATTTCTTAAGATATTCAAACCGGGCGACATCGTCATCGGGGCCAAGAATATTGAGGAATTCCTTGAGTGCGCCGGGGCGCTGAGGCAGGCGCAGGATGAAGTATTTTTTCACGCCCGAAAAGCGCTGGGCGCGTTCCTTGACCTCGGGCAGGCGTTCGAAATCGAAATTTCCGCCGGAGGTGACGCAGACCACCTGCTTGCCCTTGATCTGATCGGCCACGTCGACGAGCGCATCAATCGCCAGTGCACCGGCGGGTTCCAGCACGATGCCTTCGACGTTGAGCATTTCCAGCATCGTGGTGCAAATGCGATCTTCGGGCGCGGCGTAAATATCTGAAAGGTTGATGTTTTTCAGGATTTCGAACGGATGCGCCCCGATCCGCGCCACGGCGGCGCCATCGACGAAGCTATCGACGCGGGGCAGGGTGACGGGCTCTTTGGCCTCGATCGCAGCAGCGAGGCTTGTGCCGCCGGCAGGCTCGACAAACGAGTAATGAACCGATTTCCCGAAATACGAGACGACGCCCGCGGACAGGCCGCCGCCACCGACGGGCAGGATGATGTGATCGGGTGCGCCGCCGAACTGATCGGCGATTTCGACCGCGACCGAGGCTTGCCCTTCGATCACGTCGGCATCATCGAACGGTGCAAGGAAATGCCCGCCTTCGGAGGCGCAGAATTTCTGCGCCTCGGCTAGAGTGTCGTCGAAGTAGTCGCCGATGAGGCGAATTTCGACCATGTCGCCGCCAAAGATCCGGGTCTTCTGGATCTTTTGTTGCGGGGTTGTGATCGGCATGAAGATCACGCCCGTCACACCGAAATGTTGGCACATGAACGCAACGCCCTGTGCATGGTTGCCCGCGCTGGCGCAGACGAAGAGACGCGAGTCGGGCCGATCATCGAGAACTTTGCGCATCGCGTTGAACGCACCGCGCAGTTTATAGGAGCGAACCGGCGTCAGATCCTCACGCTTGAGCCAAATGTCGCACTCAAACCTTTCGGAAAGGTGAACATTGCGCTGGAGCGGGGTCTCGGGGAAGACCTGACGCATGGCGCGTTCGGCGGTGCGGGCGCGGGTGAGGAAGTCTTGTTGAAAGCTCATTCACATTCCCTGCCCCAAACCCAGAGGCACACGCAAGCCCCGCGTCTTGCCCTGCGACAGAAAACCCGGTATCGCGCGAGAAACCGACAAGAGGGAAAGCACATGTCCGCGCCGAAGAAAGTGGTTCTGGCCTATTCCGGGGGTCTTGATACTTCGATCATCCTGAAGTGGCTGCAAACGGAATATGGCTGCGAGGTGGTGACCTTCACCGCCGATCTGGGCCAGGGCGAGGAGTTGGATCCGGCCCGCAAAAAGGCCGAGATGTTGGGGATCAAACCCGAAAACATCTATATCGAAGACGTACGCGAGGAATTCGTACGCGATTTCGTTTTCCCGATGTTCCGCGCCAACGCGGTTTACGAAGGGCTTTACCTGCTGGGCACCTCGATCGCGCGGCCGCTGATTTCCAAGCGGCTGGTCGAGATCGCGCATGAAACCGGCGCCGATGCCGTGGCCCACGGGGCGACGGGCAAGGGCAACGATCAGGTGCGGTTCGAACTGGCGGCCTATGCGCTGGACCCGTCGATCAAGGTGATCGCGCCTTGGCGGGAGTGGGATTTGTCCTCGCGCACCAAGCTGTTGGAATTCGCCGAACAGAACCAGATCCCGATTGCCAAGGACAAGCGCGGCGAGGCGCCGTTCTCGGTCGATGCGAACCTGCTGCACACCTCGTCCGAGGGTAAGGTGCTGGAGGATCCGGGCGAGATGGCGCCGGATTATGTTTACCAGCGCACCGATGATCCGGTGAATGGACCGGATGAGCCGGAATACATTGAAATCACGTTTGAAAAAGGCGACGCGACGGCCATCAATGGCGTCGCGATGAGCGCTGCTGAAGTGCTGACCAAGCTGAATGATTACGGGCGCAAGCACGGGATCGGGCGGCTGGATTTCGTCGAGAACCGGTTTGTCGGGATGAAGTCGCGCGGCATCTATGAGACGCCCGGCGGCACCATCCTGTTGGAGGCGCATCGCGGCATCGAACAGATCACGCTGGATAGCGGCGCGGGCCACCTGAAAGATTCGATCATGCCGCGTTATGCGGAACTGATCTATAATGGTTTCTGGTACAGCCCCGAGCGCGAGGCGCTTCAGGCGCTGATCGACAAGACGCAAGAGCATGTCACAGGCACCGTTAAGCTTATGCTTTTCAAGGGCTTCGCCCGCACCGTGGCGCGCTGGTCGGACCATTCGCTTTACTCGGAAGCACACGTGACCTTCGAGGAAGATGCAGGCGCCTACGATCAGAAGGACGCGGCTGGCTTCATCAACCTGAACGCGCTGCGGCTGAAGCTGATCGCGACGCGGAATGCGCGCGTGAAGGGCAAGTAAGCAGCCGCGACTGGCGGTTTCCTGCCAGTGGTTAATGATTCGAATTGGGCGGGGTGCAGGTGTCTACACCCCGTCTGCTTTCCGTCTGCACCCTCGCGGGCGAAAATCGCGATTTCGGCGGATGAACGGCGCGCGCGCTGGTCGGGTTAATCAGAGTTTAACCTTGGCTAACGCCTCGTAAATCGGGAGCGCTGCAACGGCCAGCGCGCGGTGCTCTTCGCTCAGGTCGGGAAGCGGGCCTTCGGCGGGGGCGAAGCCGGTGGAGGCGTGCACCGCGCCATACCAATGTGGTGCCCAGACGCCATCATCCGGGTGGCCGCCTTTGGGCCACGAGAGCATGGCGGGATCGAAGGCCAAGCCGATCGCATCACAGAGTTTGCGGAGCATCATTTCGGGGGCGCGGCGGATGTCGGCGCTGTCGATCACGATGGGGGTCTGGCCCAGGGCGCGGGCGTGATCGTAAAGCTCGGCCTGTTGAGTGAAGCCGATGTCGGCCAGCGTGGGGTTTTCGTATTTCGCTCCGAAGCTGGCGATCACGCGGGCGGGGTGACGGATCAGGAAGACATTCGTCACCCGTGCCATCCAGTCGCGCGGGATGCCGGGCAGCATGTGCTGGCACATGTGTTTTTGATAGAAATGCGGTTTTTGGGCCGGGATAGGGCCGGTCAGGGATTGCGCGACCGCCTCTGCATCCTGGCTTTGTGCGGCCATGATCTCGGCCCGCATGGGGTGCGCGAGGCCGGTTTGCGCGAGGTAGGCGGCATAGAAGGGTTCATCCACCACGGCGCAATCGGCGCGTGCGCCGAAAGCATACATCATGGCGGTGGAGAGGTTGCGGGGGCCGGACCACATGGCGATGCGCATCAGGCCACCTCGGCTTCGATCAGGGCTTTGTAGAGGCCGCGCAGGCGCTTTGTCACGGGGCCCATATCGCCGGTGCCGATTTGCCGCCCGTCGATTTCGCCCACCGGGGTTTGCGCGCCGAAGGTGCCGGTTAGGAAGGCCTCGTCCGCGCCGTAGGTGTCGACGAGGGAATAGTTCCGCTCGAACACCGGGATGTCGTTGGCGCGGCAGAGGTCGATCACCTTTTGGCGGGTGATTCCATTCATGCAGTAATCACCCGTGGAGGTCCAAACCGCGCCCTTGCGCACGATGAAGAAATTGCAGGCGTTGGTGGTGTTCACGAAGCCATTCACATCGAGCATCAGGCCTTCGTCGGCGCCGGCCTTTTCGGCGGCGATGCAGGCGAGGATGCAGTTGAGCTTGGAATGGGAGTTGAGCTTGGGATCCTGCGTCATCGGCAGGCCGCGAATGTGCGGCACGGTGGCAAGGCGGATCGGGCGCGGGATCGAGGGTTTGGAATGCTCCATGATGATGGCGACGGTGGGGCCTTGCTGGCTTAGGCCTGGGTGCTGGAAGGGGCGGGTTTTCACGCCGCGGGTAATCATCAGGCGGGCGTGGGCGTCGGTTGTCATGTTGTTTGCTGATTGCGTCTCTAACACGGCGGAAATGACCTGTTTCCGGGTCATGCCGATGTCGAGATCGATGGCTTTTGCAGCCTCGAAAAGGCGATCCATGTGCTCATCAATGAAGGCCCATGTGCCGTTGTAGAGCCGCAGCCCTTCCCAGATGCCATCGCCCAGCATAAAGCCCGAATCATAGACGCTGACCGTGGCCTGCGCTTTCGGGACGAGTTGGCCGTTGAGCCAGATGAGGATGTTTTCGTTGCGCGCGTCTTCTTCGGCCTGATGGGTGGTGACGTGTTCGGACATGGGGGGCCTCCTGTTTTCGCGGCGAGGCTAGGAGGGAATGGGGCGGGGGGAAAGGGGTCACGCGCTCTCACCTGTGCGTGAAAAGGGGTTTCAGCGGTTGGTTGGGCGGGTTCGGCGCGGCATCCTGTGGGAAAGGAGAGTTGGACCATGATTAAAGTTCAGGATTTGAAAGCATGGGCGCTGGGCGGTTTGATCGCGCTGGCCTTTGCGTTGCATTGCGGACCGGTGAGCGCCGGGCCGAAGGAAACGCTGGTGGTGGCCGGGGGCTGCTTCTGGTGCGTCGAGGCGGATTTCGAAAAGGTGCCGGGCGTGATCTCGGCCGTATCGGGATACACGGGCGGCACGGTGAAGAACCCCACCTACAAGCAAGTCGTGCGCGGCGGGACCGGGCATTACGAGGCGGTGAAGATCACCTATGACGCGGGCCGCGTGAGCCGAGAGAAGCTGTTGCAGATGTTCCTCCGCTCGGTCGATCCGACGGATGCGGGTGGGCAGTTCTGTGACCGAGGGAAGAGCTATCGCACGGCGATATTCGTCTCTGACAAGGCAGAAGAGGCGGTTGCGCAGAAGGTGAAGGCGGCGGCGCAGTCGAGCCTTGGGCAGAAGATCGTGACGCCGGTTTTGCCGCTCAAAGCGTTCTACCCGGCAGAGGCGTATCATCAGGATTATTACAAAAGCACGGAGCTGGTGATCACCCGGGCGGGCCCGAAGCGCAAATCGTCGGCTTACAAGTTTTATCGTGATGCTTGTGGGCGTGATCAGCGGGTGAAGCAACTTTGGGGATCAAGCGCGCCTTTCGCAGGGTGAGCCATTGGGGGCGCTGCCCCCACACCCCCGGGATATTTAGAGTCAGATGAAGATGTGGATCAGGGGTGCGTGGACAGGAAGCTGTCCACCTCGTCACGCGTCGGGATGGCGTCGGCGGTGCCTTTGCGGGTGACTTGGATGGCCGAGGCGGCGGCGGCGCGGCGCATGGCGTCTTCGGCGCAGAGGTTTTCGGCAAGGCCGGCGGCGACGGTGCCGATGTAGCAATCGCCCGCGCCGGTGGTGTCGATCGGCGTAACCCGGAAGGCGGGGACGTGCAGATCCTTGCCCGTGGCCTGTGTGCGCCATGTCGCGCCGGCCTTGCCGCGGGTGATGAGGAGATGCGGCACGGGAGTGTCTGTGAGTGGAACGGAGAGGGCGGCAGTGAGTTGTTCGGCCTCGACCGCGTTCATCACCAAGAGATCGATATGGGGCAGGATCGGCGTGACGGCCTCGGCCGCGAAGGGGGCGGCGGAGTATATCGTGAAGAGGCCCTTTTTGCGGGCCATTTGGGCGGCCTCGACCTGAAGCGTGGTTTCGTTTTGTAGTAGGAGGATGTCGCCTTTTCCCGCGTCCTTCAGGGCCAGTTCCAGCCTTGTTAGAGACTGTTTTTCGTTGGCGCCGGGAAAGATGACGATGGCGTTTTCGCCCGCAGGGTCGATGTTGATGATGGCGTGGGCGGTGGGCGTGTCGACCTGTTCGACATGGGTGGTGTCGACGCCAAGAAGCGCCAGCCGATCGAGAACATCGCCGCCGTCGGGGCCGACCGCGCCGATGTGGATCACTTGCGCGCCCGCTTTGGCGGCGGCGACCGACTGATTCGCGCCCTTGCCGCCAAGTCCGGTGCTGTAGCCGCAGGCGGCGAGGGTTTCGCCGGGTTGGGGCAGGTGCGGGACCGAATAGAAATGATCGACGTTGATCGAGCCGAGATTGTAGATCGTCATGCGCGCCCTTCGGGTGCCGGTTCAGCCCACTTTACAAGCCGCGAGCACCGCCATGTTGAGGATGTCGTTCACGGTGGAGTTCGACGAGCAGATCTGGATCGACTTGTCGACGCCGGCGAGGATCGGACCGATCACGGTGGCGCCTGCCATTTCCTGCATCAGCTTGACCGAGATCGAGGCCGAGTGGCGCGCGGGCACGACGAGGATATTCGCCGGGCCGGTGAGGCGCGAGAACGGGTATTGCGCCTGTGCCTGCGGGTTGAGCGCCACGTCGACGGTCATTTCGCCATCATATTCGAAGTCGACGCCACGGGCATCGAGGACGGAAGGCGCGAGGTGCATCTTTTCGGACCGTTCGGAACGCGGGTAGCCGAAGGTGGAGAAACTGGCGAAGGCGACGCGGGGTTCGAGCCCGAGGTGACGGGCGACATCGGCGGAGCGTTCGGCGATGGTAGCCAGATCCTCTTCATCGGGCCATTCGTGCACCAGCGTGTCAGCGATCATCACCACACGCCCCTTGTGCAGGACGGCGGTGACGCCCACGGCGCCGTGCTGTGCATCGGCATCGAAGACGTGGTTGATCAGGTCCATCACATGGGCGGATTTCCGGGTGGCCCCGGTGACCAGCGCATCGCCGTGGCCATGGGCCAGCATCAGGGCCGAGAACACGTGCCGATCACGGGCAGCAAGGCGGTGAATGTCGTGCCTGTCGAAACCCCGCCGCTGGAGCCGCTGGTAGAGGAAGTCCTTGTATTCGGCTAGGTGGGGCGTGTTGGCGGCGTTGATGATTTCCAGTTCTTCAACCGCATCGGCGAGGCCTTCGGCGGTGAGCTTCTGTTCGACATCGCTTTCGCGGCCGACGACCAGCGCCTTGCCGAACCCGGCGCGCTGGTATTGCACGGCGGCGCGCAGCACGCGCGGATCATCGCCTTCGGCGAAGATGACGGTGCCTTGGGCGGCACGGGCGCGGTTGTTGAGGTTGCGCAGCATCGAGGCGGTGGGGTCCATCCGGCTTTTCAAGGAAAGCTCGTAAGCCTCCATGTCGATGATCGGGCGGCGGGCGGCGCCGGTATCCATGCCGGCCTTGGCCACGGCGGGCGGGATCACGTGGATGAGGCGCGGATCGAAAGGCGTGGGGATGATGTAATCACGCCCGAAGGTGAGCTTTTTGCCGTAGGCGAGGCCGACCTCGTCGGGAACGTCTTGGCGGGCGAGGCTTGCCAGTGCTTCGGCGCAGGCGATCTTCATTTCGTCGTTGATGGCGCGGGCGTGGATATCGAGCGCGCCACGGAAGAGATAGGGAAAGCCGAGCACGTTGTTGACCTGATTGGGATAGTCGCTGCGCCCGGTGGCGACGATGGCGTCTTCGCGCACGGCGTGGGCCTCTTCCGGGGTGATTTCAGGGTCGGGGTTGGCCATGGCGAAAATGACGGGGTTGGGGGCCATGTTGGCGACCATTTCAGGCGTGACCGCGCCCTTGGCGGACACGCCGAGGAACACGTCGGCCCCTTCCATCGCCTCTTCCAGCGTGCGCAGGTCGGTGGTGATGGCGTGGGCCGATTTCCACTGGTTCATGCCGTCTTCGCGGCCCTGATAGATCACGCCCTTGGTGTCGCAGACGATGCAGTTATCGTGCTTGGCGCCCATCCGCTTCAACAGTTCGATGCAAGCGATGCCCGCCGCGCCCGCGCCGTTGAGGACGATGCGGCAATCTTCGATCTTCTTGTCCGAGAGGTGCAGCGCGTTGATCAGGCCCGCCGCACAGATCACGGCGGTGCCGTGCTGGTCATCGTGGAAGACGGGAATGTCCATTTCTTCCTTGAGCGTCTGTTCGATGATGAAACACTCGGGCGCCTTGATGTCTTCGAGGTTGATGCCGCCGAAGGTGGGGCCCATCAGTTTGACAGCGTCGATGATTTTCTGGGGATCTTCGGTATCGAGTTCGATGTCGATCGAGTTCACGTCGGCGAAGCGTTTGAAGAGCACGGATTTGCCCTCCATCACCGGCTTGGAACCGAGCGCGCCGAGGTTGCCAAGGCCCAGAACGGCGGTGCCATTCGAGATCACGGCGACGAGGTTGCCCTTGTTGGTGTAGTCATAGGCAAGTTCGGGGTTTGCGGCGATCTCCTCGCAAGGGACGGCCACGCCGGGCGAGTAGGCAAGGGACAGGTCGCGCTGCGTTGTCATGGGGACCGTGGCCTGCACCTCCCATTTGCCGGGAGTCGGCTCGAGGTGGAATTGCAGGGCGTCTTCGCGGGTGAACTTGTTCTTTGACATTTGGCGATCTCTCTTGCGGGGTGAGGGCGTCTTACATGGCGGCGGCGCGTCACTCAACCGAAACAGGCCTTTCGGCGGAGGCCGTGGCTTTGTATGGTCTGGCAAAATGAAAACCGGGGGGCTTTCGTGAGCACAGGCAAATCCGCCGTCACGCCGATGATGGCGCAGTATCTTGAGATCAAGGGGCAGTATCCACAGGCCCTGTTGTTCTATCGGATGGGCGATTTTT
The DNA here is from genome assembly GCA_030848925.1 of Rhodalgimonas zhirmunskyi. Classification (GTDB taxonomy): domain Bacteria; phylum Pseudomonadota; class Alphaproteobacteria; order Rhodobacterales; family Rhodobacteraceae; genus Rhodalgimonas; species Rhodalgimonas zhirmunskyi. The sequence goes on along the minus strand of JANFFA010000002.1, from coordinate 353,227 downwards.
ACGAGCTTTTCTTCGACGATGCCGTGGCCGCCGCCGAGGCGCTGGATATTGCGCTGACCAAGCGGGGCAAGCATCTGGGCGAGGATATTCCGATGTGCGGCGTGCCGGTGCACGCGGCCGAAGGGTATTTGCTGACGCTGATCCGCAAGGGATTTCGCGTGGCGGTGTGCGAGCAGATGGAAGACCCCGCCGAGGCCAAGAAGCGCGGCGCGAAATCGGTGGTGCACCGCGATGTCGTGCGGTTGGTCACGCCCGGGACGCTGACCGAGGATACGCTTTTGGAAGCGCGGCGGCACAATTACCTTGCCGCCTATGCCGAGGTGCGCGGAGAAGCGGCGCTAGCGTGGGTGGATATCTCGACCGGGGCGTTTCACGTGATGGGCCTGCCGCCGGTGCGGCTGGGACCGGAGTTGGCGCGACTGGCACCGTCGGAAGTGGTGGTGAGCGACGCGGCCGAGGCGGATTTGGCTGGATTAGTGACTGAATCCGGGGCGGCGATCACCGGGGTGGGGCGCGCGGCGTTTGATTCCACCGGGGCCGAAGGACGATTGAAGGCGCTGTTCGAGGTCGATGTGCTGGACGCGTTCGGGCAGTTCGCACGCTGCGAGTTGGCGGCGATGGGCGCGTTGGTCGAATACCTTGAAATCACGCAGAAGGGAAAGCTGCCGCTGCTGCGCGCGCCGGTGCGCGAGGCGCAGGCGCGGGTGATGCAGATCGACGCGGCGACGCGGGCCAATTTGGAGTTGACCCGCTCGTTGTCGGGCAAGCGGGCCGGATCGCTTCTGGCGGTGGTGGATCGGACGGTGACGGCAGGGGGTGCGCGGCTGTTGGAACGGCGGCTTTCGTCGCCCAGCCGGGTGCTGGACGTGGTCGAGGCGCGGCTAGACGCGGTGAGTTTCGCGCAGGAACAGGGACGCATATCTGCCGATCTGCGCGATGCGCTGCGCCGGGTGCCGGATATGGACCGGGCGCTGTCGCGGCTGGGGCTTGAGCGGGGCGGGCCACGGGATCTGGCCGCCGTGCGCAATGCGCTGGGACAGGCCGAGGCGATTGCCGGGGCGCTGAGTAATGTCGAGCTGCCCGCGCTTCTGGCCGAGGCGGTTACGGACCTGACCGGGCATGAGGAATTGCTTGGGCTGTTGGAACAGGCGCTGATCGCTGAGCCGCCGCTGCTGGCGCGCGATGGCGGGTTCATTGCAGAAGGGTTCGACGAGGAGTTGGACGAGTGCCGCCGCCTGCGCGACGAAGGGCGTGGCGTGATCGCGGCAATGCAAGCGGAGTATCAGGCCGAAACGGGGATTCAGGGCCTGAAGATCAAGCATAACAACGTGCTTGGCTATTTCGTCGAGGTCACGGCGACACATGCCGAAAAGATGCTTTCAGCGCCGTTGAACGAGACGTTCAAGCATCGCCAGACCACGGCGAACCAGGTGCGCTTTACCACGGTGCCGTTGTCGGAGATGGAGACCAAGATCCTGAATGCTGGGGGACGGGCGATCGAGATTGAAAAGCGGCTCTATTCCAGCCTGACTCGGTCGATCCTCGATACCTCGGACGCGCTGTTTGCCTGTGCACGGGGGTTGGCGGAACTGGACCTTGCGACGGCGTTGGCGGATCTGGCCAAGGGCGAACGCTGGGTTCGGCCGAAGGTGGACGAAAGCCGCAAACTTCTGATCGAGGGGGGGCGGCATCCGGTGGTGGAGGCGGCGCTGAAACAGGCCGGGGAGCCGTTTATCGCCAATGACTGCGCGTTGGGCGATGGGGATGACATCTGGCTTTTGACCGGTCCCAACATGGCGGGTAAATCGACCTTTCTGAGGCAAAACGCGCTGATCGCGGTGCTGGCGCAGATGGGCAGTTTCGTGCCGGCGCAGAGCGTGGAAATCGGGCTGGTGAGCCAGTTGTTCAGCCGCGTCGGGGCGAGTGACGATCTGGCGCGCGGGCGCTCGACCTTCATGGTGGAGATGGTCGAGACGGCGGCGATTTTGAACCAGGCGGACGATCATGCGCTGGTGATTCTGGACGAGATCGGGCGCGGCACGGCCACCTATGACGGGTTGTCCATCGCCTGGGCCACGCTGGAGCATTTGCACGATGTGAACGGCTGCCGGGCGCTGTTCGCGACGCATTATCACGAGATGACGGGTCTTTCCGCGAAGCTTGACCGGGTAGAAAATGCCACGGTGACGGTGAAGGAATGGGAGGGCGACGTGATCTTCCTTCACGAGGTGCGCAAGGGCGCGGCGGATCGCTCTTACGGGGTGCAGGTGGCGAAGCTGGCCGGGTTGCCCGAGGCGGTGGTCGCAAGGGCGCGGGTCGTGTTGGAAGCGCTGGAGCAGGGTGAGCGTGAGGGCGGCGCGAAGCCAAAGGCGCTGATCGACGATCTGCCGCTGTTTTCCGCCGTGCCACCCGCGCCGCCGCCCGCGCCAAAAGGGGAAAGCGCGGTGGAGGCGATGGTCGAGGCGTTGCACCCCGACGAGATGAGCCCGCGCGATGCATTGCAGGCGCTTTACGATTTGAAGGCGGCCTTGAAGGGCGCATAGGGAGGAAAAAATGATGACCGGATTGTTCATGCATGACGATTGCCTGAACCACATCACACCCGAGGGGCACGCCGAACAGGTGGCGCGAATGACGTCGGTTTCCGCAGCGTTAGAGCCTGTTTCGGGCTTGGATCGCCGCGAAGCGCCGCTATGCGAAGAGGCCGATATCCTGTTGTGCCATCCCGAGGGCTACCTTGCGAAGATCAGGGACGGCAAACCGGCGCAACTGGATGAGGATACATGGCAATCCGAGGGCTCTTACCAAGCCGCGCGGCGGGCCGTGGGCGGTGCGCTAGCGGCGGTGGATGCCGTGTTGGCGGGCGAGATGAAGAACGCTTTTGTCGCCTGCCGCCCGCCCGGGCATCATGCCGAGACGGCGAAACCGATGGGGTTTTGCCTGTTCGGGACAGCCGCGATCGCAGCGAAACATGCGCTTGAGCGGCATGGGCTGTCGCGCGTGGCGGTTGTGGATTTCGATGTGCATCACGGCAATGGCACGCAGGATTTGCTGTGGGACGAGCCGCGCGCGTTTTTGGCGACCTCACAGCAGTTTCCGCTTTGGCCCGGCACGGGGGCGGCGGATGTGAAGGGCGGGCATGACAACGTGCTGAACGTGCCGCTTGCACCGAAAACCACCGGGGCTGAGATGCGCGAAGCTTACGAGGCGCAGGTCTTTCCCCGGCTGGAAGCGTTTGCGCCGGAGTTGATCCTGATTTCCGCCGGGTTCGATGCGCATAGGGCCGATCCACTCGCGCAGCTTGAGTGGGAAACCGAGGATTTCATGTGGCTGACAGAACGGCTTTGCGGTGTTGCAGAGACGGTTTGCGGTGGTCGTGTGGTCTCGCTTTTGGAAGGCGGATATGACCTTGACGCTCTGGGCGAGAGTGCGGCGGCGCATGTGAGGGCGTTGCAGGCGGCCTGACGATCAGACGATGTTGCGCAGGTCTGCGAGCAGGCTTTCTTCCATGTCGAGGGCCAGCGCGATGCGCTTGTCGTCCATCTGTGGATGTTCGACGCGAAAGAGCGTCTCGAAACAGAGGAAATAGGGCAGAGACAGGGTCGTTTCAGCCCCGGACAGGGCGAAGGCCCGTGCGAAGCTGTCGACCCAAGTGGCGTCGACGCCGAAACGGCGCTGCCCGGAGGGCAGGACGCCGCGACGCACGGCGTGGGTCATGGCGCGGGCCATGTCCTTGTAGATCGGCAGGCGTCCCGAGCCGCCGGTATCGATGCCGATGAAGCTATCGTCCCACGTCATCAGGTTGCCGAGGTGAAAATCACCGTGCCCGATGGCGGCGCGCGAGTCCGTTTCGGCCAGCATGTCGTCGAGGCGGGTCATGAGGCGGAGGATCTCGGCCTCGGGGGCGCGGAGGGGTTTGTGAGTTTGTTTTTCGCAGGCTTGCGCCGCTTTTTCGAGCCAGCGGCCACGCGATTTACGGGTTTTGAACGAGGGCACGCAATAGGCGTGAAGCCACTGTGCGGCGCGGTCCTGTAGAGCGACGCCTTCGGCCGGGGTGACCTTGCGAATCTGGCGCATGAGGGTGGGGCCGGGGATGTATTCGATGATGGAAAGCCCTGTATCAGGGTCGAAATGCAGGGGTTCGACCACGCGGTAGGGTGAGGCCGACATGTAGTGGCGTGCGCGCGCGATCTCGTCCCATTCCTTGGCCGCGCCGTCGCGGTTGGACGCATCGAGGGGCAGGCGAAAGACCACATCGCGGTCATTGAGCCGTCCACGAAAGATGGCACGTTTGCCGGGGACGAGGCGCAGGGCCTCGTCCACCTCGGCCTTGAGCGGGCTGTTGGTGAGCAGCGCTTCCAGCCGGGTGAGGGCGGCGAGGGCCTGTTCCGGAAACAGTTCGATATTGCTTTTATTGACGACGTTCATGGGGCGAGCATTTCGACAGGCGCGCGTGCCGTCAACCGAATTGAACCCCGGCTGAGGCGCAGCTATGGTGAGCCGGTAAATGCCCCGGAGGACCAGATGAGCGACCGCCCCGTTTCAGAGATGACATTCGAAGAGGCCATGGCCGAGTTGGAGCAGGTCGTGGGCCAGCTTGAGCGTGGTGATGTGGCGCTGGATGATTCGATCAAGCTTTATGAGCGTGGGGCGGAGCTTAAGAAGCGCTGCGAGACGAAGCTGAAGGAAGCCGAGGAAAAGGTCGCCGCGATCACGCTGGATGGCGAGGGCAATCCGGCCGGACTGACCCCTGTCGAAGGGCTTTGAGATGTTTTCAGAGCGGCTGGAAGAGGTTCAGGGCCTCGTCGCCGATCATCTGACGCGTATCATGCGCCCGCTGGGCGACGGGCGGATCGCCGATGCGATGCGCTATGCCAGTTCGGGCGGCAAGCGGATGCGCGCCTTCCTTGTGATGGAGGGGGCGCGGCTGCACGGGATTGGCGATGAGCAGGGAATCTGGTCCGCGGCGGCGGTGGAATGCCTGCATGCCTATAGCCTTGTGCATGACGATCTGCCTTGCATGGATGATGACGATATGCGCCGAGGCCTGCCGACGGTGCATGTGCAATGGGACGAGGCGACCGCCGTGTTGGCCGGGGATGCGCTGCAAACCCTGTGCTTTGAGTTGCTGGCGCGGGACGAGGCCAGCACCGATGCGGGCGTGCGCGCCGGGCTGGTGCTGTCGATGGCGCGGGCCGCCGGGGCGCAGGGGATGGTTCTGGGCCAGGCGCTGGATATTGCCGCCGAGAGCGCGCGCGAGCCGCTGACGCTGGACGAGATCGAGCGGCTACAGGCGGGCAAGACTGGCGCGCTGATCACTTGGGCCGCATGCGCCGGGGCACAGCTGGCCGGGGCGGACGAAGCGCCGATGCGGGCCTATGGCGATGCCCTTGGACTCGCCTTTCAGATTGCCGACGATATCCTTGACGTGGAAGGCGATGCCGAGGCGATGGGCAAGGCGGCGGGCAAGGATGCAGCTGCCGGCAAGGCGACCTTTGTTTCGCTTCTGGGCCTTGATGCGGCAAAACGCCGGGCCGAGGCGCTTGTGGATGAGGCCACGGAGGCCCTATCTTCTTATGGTGCAGAGGCGGATTGCTTGCGAGAGGCGGCCCGCTTCGTTATTGCGCGCGAGAGCTGACACAGCCGGAGCCTGACATGGCAGACCGCCCCGAGACCCCCCTTCTGGATAGCGTGCATGTTCCTGCGGACATGAAGCGGCTGTCTGACCCTCAGCTCAAGCAGCTGGCCGGAGAATTGCGTGCCGAGACGATTTCGGCGGTGAGCGAGACGGGCGGGCACCTTGGCGCGGGGCTGGGGGTGATCGAGTTGACCGTGGCGCTGCACGCGGTGTTCGACGCGCCCAAGGACAAGATCATCTGGGACGTGAGTCATCAGGCCTATCCGCACAAGATTTTGACCGGGCGGCGCGACCGGATTCGCACGCTGCGCCAGAAGGACGGGTTGAGCGGGTTCACCAAGCGGAGCGAGAGCGTTTACGACCCGTTCGGCGCGGCGCATTCGTCGACCTCGATCAGCGCGGCGCTGGGCTTTGCCGTGGCGCGCGATCTGGGCGGGCAGTGCGAGGGCGGGCTTGGTGATGCGATTGCCGTGATCGGCGATGGCGCGATGAGCGCGGGCATGGCCTTTGAGGCGATGAATAATGCAGGCCATCTGAAAAAGCGGCTGATCGTCATCCTGAACGACAATGACATGAGCATCGCGCCGCCGGTGGGGGCGTTTTCGTCATACCTTAACCGGCTCTATGCCGAAGCGCCGTTTCAGGAGTTGAAGGCAGCGGCCAAGGGGGCGGTTTCGCTGATGCCGCCGTTTTTCCAGGAAGGAGCGAAGCGCGCCAAGGAGATGCTGAAGGGCATGGCGATTGGTGGCACCTTGTTCGAGGAACTTGGGTTTTCTTATATCGGGCCGCTGGATGGGCATGATTTCGACCAGCTTCTTCCGATTCTGCGGACGGTGAAGGCGCGCGCGACGGGGCCGATCCTGATCCACGTGATGACCAAGAAAGGCAAGGGATACGCCCCTGCCGAGCGCGCCAATGACAAGGGCCACGCGACCGCGAAATTCGATGTGCTGACCGGCAAGCAAACCAAAGCGCCGAGCAATGCGCCGTCTTACACCAACGTATTCGGCGAAACGCTGGTGGACCTTGCGGCGAAGGACGACCGGATTTGCGCGATCACGGCGGCGATGCCGGATGGCACCGGGCTGCAACTGATGGCCGAGCGTTATCCGAGCCGCTGTTTCGACGTGAGCATCGCAGAACAGCATGGCGTGACCTTCTGTGCCGGGCTTGCCGCCGCCGGGATGCGGCCTTTCTGTGCGATGTATTCGACGTTCTTGCAGCGCGGTTACGATCAGGTCGTGCATGACGTGGCGATCCAGAACCTTCCGGTGCGGTTCGCCATAGATCGGGCCGGGCTTGTGGGCGCGGATGGGGCGACGCATGCGGGATCGTTCGACATCGCCTTCATGGCGAACCTGCCCAATATGGTGGTGATGGCCGCCGCCGACGAGGCGGAGCTGAAGCATATGGTGGCCACCGCCGCCGCGCATGACGCCGGGCCGATCGCCTTCCGCTATCCGCGTGGTGAGGGCGTGGGCGTAGAACTGCCCGAGGTTGGCGAGGTTTTGGAAATCGGCAAGGGCCGGATGATCCGCGAGGGGCGGCGCGTTGCGATCCTGTCCTTTGGGACGCGGTTGGCCGAGGTCTTGAAAGCCTGTGAAGCGCTGGAGGCGAAGGGGATTTCGCCCAGTGTTGCCGATGCGCGTTTTGCCAAGCCGCTGGACCGGGAGTTGATTTTGAAGCTGGCCGCCGAGCATGAGGCGCTGATCACCATCGAAGAGGGGGCCGTAGGTGGCTTCGGCTCGCACGTTGCGCAGTTGTTGGCGGATGAGGGCGTGTTTGATGGCGGGTTGAAATACCGCTCGATGGTGCTTCCCGATAGTTTCATCGACCAAGGCGCGCCGGGCGAGATGTATGACCGGGCCGGCCTGAATTCCGCAGATATAGAGACGAAAGTTCTTGAGGTTTTGGGGGTCGCGCAGGTTAAGGGCAAGCGCGCTTGAAGCAGGTTAGCCCACCAGTGACCAGACGGCGAAGAGGCTGAGCCCAACTTGGAGGTAGCCAAGCAGGGTGAAGACGCCATCGCGCGCCAGTAGGCCGACCGCGAAAAGCGAAATCTCCAGCGCGAAGATCGAAGTGACGAAGGGGAGCACTTCGAGAAACGGAATCAGGATACAGATGCCGAGGATGGTGAGCAGCGTCACCATGTTAGCCGGGGTCGAAACCAGCGCCGAGAGGCGGCTGTGCATGTGCCGATCGACGAAACGGGCGACCGGGCGCAGCCAATCCGTGGCCTTTTGCAGTTTGTCAGAGCCTATTTTACGGCGGCGTAGCTTTTCCGGCATCCAGACGTGATCGCGCCCGATCAGCTTTTGCGCGGCGATCAGGGCGATGACGCTGGCGAAGATCGTCGGCAGACCGATGATGCCCGAGATTGGCGAGATGAGGATCAGCGCGGGGATCAGCATGAGCGGTGCGAAGCTGCGGCTGCCGGTTTCGTCCAGCACGTCGGCAATCGACACGGTGTCGCCGTCTCCGGCGGTGTCGATGGCGTCGAGTATGTCGCCCAGCTTTTTGAGGTCCGTCTTGCTCATGCGGGGTTAACGCACGAGCGGCGGATTGGTTCAGCCTTCGCTGGCGAGGATGGCGGCGAGGCCTTCGCGGTAGGTGGGATAGCGCAGGGTGATGCCGAGGTCGCGCTTGATCCGGTCGTTCCGCACGCGTTTTGATTCGGCGTAGAAGCTGCGCGCCATCGGGGTCATCTCGGCCGTTTCGAAATCCTCTTCCGGGGGGAGGGGGAGATCGAGCAGCTTCGCGGCGTGGGCGATCACGTCTTGTGGCGGGGCGGGGTCATCATCGCAGAGGTTATAGATCGCGCCGGGCTCGGGGCGGGCCATGGAGGCAGCGACGATCTGGGCGATATCCGCGACATGGATGCGCGAGAAGACCTGTCCGGGTTTGATGATGCGACGGGCGGTGCCTTGGCGCACTTTCGAGAACGGGCCGCGCCCGGGGCCGTAAATCCCGGCGAGGCGGAAGATGTGGAGTGGGAGTCCCTGCGCGGCCCAAGCCTCTTCCGCGTGTTGGCGGGCGATGCCGCGTTTGGTGGAGGGGGTGAGCGGGGTGTTTTCGTCAACCCAATCGCCGCCGTGATCGCCGTAAACGCCGGTGGTGGAGAGATAGCCAACCCACGTCAGGTTTGGGGCGAGTTTGGCAATGTTAGAGCCGAATTCTGCGAGGACCGGGTCGCCGCCCGGGCCGGGGGCGGCGGAGATCAAAAGATGCGTCGCTTGCGCGAGGGCCGGGGTGATATCGGTGCCGGGCCAGATCAGCGGGGTGGCGCCAGTGGCGTCGATCCGGGGGGCATTGGCCGCATCACGGGTGGTGCCGAAAACGGTCCAGCCTTGGGGCGCGAGGTGGCGGGCGATGGCATCGCCGGAGTAGCCCTGGCCGAAGGTGAGAAGCGTGTTGGTCATGGCGCGACACTGGGGCGAGGCCGGGGTGAATGCAAGCCTGTGCGCCCGTCGTTCGAGGTGCTTCGTGGCGGGTTCGGGACGCCTCCGGCTGGAGTATTGGAGAAAAATGAAAAGGGGTCAGGCGAGGCGTCGGGCGGCGCGCATCTGGCGCAGGAGACTGCTGGTGTAGAGGATGAGTGCGGCCCAGATCATCGGGAAAGCGATGGCGCGAGCGCGCCCGAAGGGTTCGTCGAAGACAAAGACGCCGACCAGCATGATGAGGGTGGGGGCGATGTATTGCATGATGCCGATGGTCGAGAGTTTCAGAAGTTTCGCGCCGTTGGCATAGAACAGGAGCGGCACGGCGGTGACCACGCCCGCGCCCATCAGCAACAGGGTGTCACCCGTGCCGGTCAGGAAGTGACCCGCACCGCCGAGCCAGAGGATATAGGCCAGCGCGAAGGGGGTGAGGAGGAGGACTTCGAGCAAGAAGCCCTGATTCGGGCCGATGGGGAGCCATTTCTTGAAGAAAGCGTAAAAGCCCCAAGAGAGGGTGAGCCCGAGGGCGGCGAGGGGCAGGCGGCCCTGTTCGAAGGTGAGGACGGCGACGGCGGCGGCGGCAAGGGCGATGGCGGCGATTTGCGCCGGGGCGAGGCGTTCACGCAGGAGCACCGCGCCGAGGAAGATCGAGAACAACGGGTTGATGTAATAACCAAGCGCCGCGTCGAGCGTGTGACCCGAGGCGATGGCCCAGACGTAGATGCCCCAGTTGATCGATATGAGCGCCGCCGTGACCGCGCCCATCAGGAGCATGCGCGGCGTGGCGAGGGCGGTGCGGATGTCGCGGGTGCGGCCCAGTGCGATCAGAAGCGCGCCCGCGATGGGCACCGACCAGAGCACGCGGTGGGCCACGACCTCGGCTGCGGGAAGGTGTGACATGGCCTTGAGATAGAGCGGCAACCCGCCCCAGAGCAGGTAGGCGGTGAGGGCGAAGGCGAAGCCGCGCGGGGTATCTCGGTTTTCGGGTTGGGTCACGGGGGGATGCTCTGGCTCTCGCAGGGAAAAAGGCGGTTTGGGCGTTGTTAGAGACTGTCTTTAGTAGGTTTCGAACCGGGGAATGCCGTCTTCGCCGATCTCGTAATAGTCGCCCTTGTCGGCGACGAAAATGTGCCGCTTGAAGCGGGTGTCGGTGGGGGGATCGATGCAGCCGATGGCGACGGAGAGGTGATCGCTGTTGACGGGCCGGTAGAAGAGCGAGGAGCCACACGCGGAGCAAAAGCCGCGCTCGGCCCATTCGGAGGAACGGAACCATTTGAGGTTGTCGCCCGCATCGAGGGTAAGTTCGTCGTTCATCACGGTGGTGCCACCCCAGAGGTGACCGGAGCTGCGGCGGCATTGGCTGCAATGGCAGGCCGAAGGCTGTCGCAGGGTATCGAGCGCGATGGTGAAACGGGTGGCGCCGCAGAGGCAGTGGCCGGTGTGCATGATCTCTCTCCTCACGCGGGGCACGGTAGAGAGAGAATTGGCGAATGGAAAGATGGGCCGCGACGGTGGGAATGAGGGGCGCTGCCCCTCGCGCCCCCCGGGATACTATTGGCCAGGTAAAGCGAGGGGCGTGCTGTTTGTGGATCAGGGGCGTTCGATCGCGATGGCCGTACCTTCGCCGCCGCCGATGCAGATGGCCGCGATTCCGCGCTTGAGGCCGCGTTTTTCGAGCGCGTTGAGCAGAGTGACCATGATTCTCGTGCCCGAAGCGCCGATCGGGTGACCCAAGGCGCAGGCGCCGCCATTGACGTTCATCACGTCGCGGTGGACGCCCATTTCGCGCATGAAGGCCATGGGGACGACGGCGAAGGCTTCGTTCACCTCCCAGAGGTCGACGTCATCGACACTCCACCCCAGCCGTTCGAGCAGCTTGCGCGCGGCGGGAACGGGCGCGGTGGGGAATTGCGACGGGGCCTGTGCGTGGCTGGCATGGCCGAGGATTCGGGCGCGGATATTGAGGCCGTTGGCCTCGGCATGGTCGCGCGAGGCGAGGACGAGGGCAGCCGCGCCGTCGGAGATGGACGAGGAGTTGGCCGCCGTGACCGTGCCATCCTTGCGGAAGGCGGGTTTGAGCATCGGGATCTTTTCGGGGCGGGCCTTGCCGGGTTGTTCGTCGCGAGTGATGACCTCTTCTCCGGTGCGGGCGTGGATCGTGACCGGCGCTATTTCGTTGTTGAAGGCGTTGGAACGTTCGGCGGCCAGCGCGTTGTCGAGCGAACCGATGGCGTATTGATCCTGCTGTTCGCGGGTGAATTGGAACGCCTCGGCGCAGTCTTCGGCGAAGGTGCCCATCAGGCGGCCCTTGTCATAGGCGTCTTCGAGCCCGTCGAGGAACATGTGATCCTTGACCTCTTGGTGGCCAATGCGGGCGCCGCCGCGCATTTTCGGCAAGAGGTAGGGGGCGGTGGACATGCTTTCCATGCCGCCGGCGAGCATCACATTGTTATGCCCCAGCGCGATCTGGTCATAGGCCATCATGGCAGTGCGCATACCGGAGCCGCACATTTTGTTCAGCGTGGTGGCGGGGACTTCTTCGCCGAGGCCGCCGTCGAATCCAGCCTGGCGCGCGGGGGCCTGCCCCTGACCAGCGGGAAGGACGCAGCCCATCAGCAGTTCGTCCACGGTTTTGACGCGGGCATCGGCCAGCGCGGCGCGGATTGCGGTGCCGCCGAGATGCGCGGCGGGAACACCGTCGAAGACCCCCTGAAATCCGCCCATTGGGGTGCGGGCTGCCCCGGCGATAACGACGTCTTTCATGGTGTTTCCTCCTCGGTTTCGGTGTTCACTTGGCGCATGCATACCGAATGGTAAGGATTGGCGTCTAGGCTTGGCAGCAATCCGAACGTATTTCCACGTAATGTAGGGGGATCCATGGAGCTGACAAGCGAAGTCTCGGGCGAAATGCAGATCGTGAGGGTCGACGCGACGCGGATCGACGCGGCGGCTGCGATCCGCTTCAAGGACATGATGCGCGAGATCACGGGCAGTGATGTGCCGCACGTGGTGCTGGACCTCAGCAAAGTGGAGTTCATCGATTCGAGCGGGTTGGGTGCGATCGTAGCTGCGATGAAGCAGTTGGGATCCACCCGGCGGCTTGATCTTGCCGGGCTGACACCGATGGTTGATCGGGTGTTTCGCCTGACCCGGATGGAGACGGTTTTCACCATTCACAAAAGCGTTGAGGCGGCCAAGGCTGTTTACGCGGACTGAGCACCGCACAGCGAAACGAGGTGAAGAAGATTTCCGAGAGTGATCATGGCGGGCAGGGATAATTGAAACGGCCAAATCAACAGAGGGACGCAGGGCCCGATGGCGGGTTTCAGCTCCGGTTCAGCGGTGATGAACTGGCCGTACGCGCGGCGTTAAGGCGGATACGGGGCGCTGTGGGGTCTTGTGTCAGCGCGGATCAGCTGGGTTTGATCGAGTTGGTGCTTGGGGAAGTTCTCAACAACGTGGTCGAACATGCCTATGGACCCGTTACAAACGGACAGATCGAGGTTGAGTGCGCGTTAGGCGAGGGTGCGCTTGTCTTTGTTGTGCGCGATTTTGGGCGGGAAATGCCCGAGGGCCAGCTGCCCGAGGGCCTGCCTATCGACATTCATCGGCTGCGCGAGGAGGACCTGCCGGAAGGTGGGTTTGGCTGGTTTCTGGTGCGCGCACTCGTGCGTGGATTGGAGTACCGGCGCGAGGCGGGATGCAATACTCTCAGTTTCACGATCCCGATCGCGGATTGCAAACGCGGGGGATTGCGTGCGGACCCGGCACAGAGTTCTGGATGAGACCGGTGGTAAACCCGCGCAGATGTGGGCGCGCGGTGAGCCAGTCCCTATTTTGACCAGCCCCGTTCTTCTGAACAACCATTGAATCGCCTTATTCGCTTCTCAATCGGGCCAGATTCATAGGCGAAAAGGAAAGGGTAGCTGCATATGGCTTCCCTCGGCGCCGCGCGTTAACAGCCCCCACCCAGTGCGTGGCGTCGAGGTCTTTATCTCCCCCCCCGGACATCCCTTCATATCCCGTGACCTTGCCAAGCAACGCAGAGGTGGCACGCAACCGATTGGCATTGTCGATTTGGGCGCATAGTCTCGTTCGAAAGTGAAATGAGGGGAGACTTCCATGCGTGATTTCCATTTTCCGGGCCGTTCGCCCGTTCTGGCCGAGAACGGCGTTTGTGCCACGTCACACCCGCTGGCTGCGAAAGCGGCTGTGCAGGTGCTTGAGGATGGCGGAAACGCGATGGATGCCGCGATTGCGGGCGCTGTCCTGTTGGGGATTTGCGAGCCGCAGATGACCGGGATTGGCGGCGATTGTTTCGTACTGTTCAAACCGGCGGGCAGCGAACAGATCAAGGCGCTGAACGGGTCGGGCCGGGCCCCGGCGGCGGCGAGCGCGGCGGCGCTGCGCGAACGTGGGCTGGACGCGGTGCCGCTATATAGCGCCGAGGCGGTGACGATTCCGACGGCGGTGGATGCGTTTTGTCGATTGAACACGGATTGGGGCAAGCTTGATCTGGCGCGGGTGCTGGCCCCGGCGATTCACTATGCCGAGGCGGGGGTGCCGGTGGCGCCGCGGGTGGCGTTCGACTGGCCCGAAGCGGCAAAAGCGCTTTCTGGTCATGGGCTTAAACATTACATGCCGTGGGGCGAGCCGCCCGCCGTGGGCACGATGTTCCGCGCGCCGGGGCAGGCCGAAGTGCTGCGCAAGATCGCTGCGCAGGGGCGTGAAGGGTTCTACACCGGTGAAGTGGCCGAGGATATGGTCGCAGCACTTCAGGATGCGGGTGGCGTGCATACGCTGGAGGACTTCGCGGCGGCCGAGAGCTTCTATTCCGAGCCGGTGAGTGGCGAATACAAAGGCGTGGAGCTTGTCGAACATGCGCCCAACGGGCAGGGGGCGACCGCGATCCTGATGCTCAAAATCCTAAGCCATTTCGATATTGCCGGGATGGAGCCGTTCGGTGCGAAACGCGCGCATATTGAGGCGGAAGCGGCGAAGCTGGCCTATGATGCGCGCAACCGGTTCATCGCGGACCCGGATCACACCAACCGGCTGGAGCACATGATGTCGGACGCCACAGCGGCGGCGCTGGCGGCGAAAATCGATCCTGACAAGGCGATGGATTCGCCCGAAGCGGTGAGCGAGTCGGTGCACAAGGACACGATCTATATCACCGTGGTGGACAAGGATCGGATGGCGGTGAGCCTGATCTATTCGATCTATCACGGGTTCGGCAGTGGCATCGCCAGCGAGCGATTCGGCGTGCTGTTCCAGAACCGCGGTGCGGGGTTCACCCTGAAAGAGGGGCATCCGAACGAATTGCAGGGCGGCAAGCGACCGATGCACACGATCATTCCGGGCATGTTGCGCCGCGAGGGTCGTGTGATCATGCCGTTCGGCGTGATGGGCGGGGCGTATCAGCCCAACGGCCATGCGCGATTCGTTTCGAACATGGTGGATTTCGGGATGGAGCCGCAGGACGCCTTTGATGCGCCGCGCAGCTTCTCGGACAACGGCGTGATGAACGTTGAGAAGGGCTATGACAGCGCGGTGCGTGATGAACTGACGGCGATGGGGCACAAAGTGGCCGTGCCGGACGGCCCAATCGGCGGGTCGCAGGGGATCCTGTTGCGGGAGGATGGTGTGCTTGAGGGTGCATCGGATCCGCGCAAGGACGGGATCGCGCTGGGGTATTGATCCAGCGGGTCTGACCCAGCGGCACGGATCGTCTGGGTTGCACATCGGGCGCGCCGGGGCGAAGGTTCCGGCGCGAACAGCGAAAGGACACCGCAGATGCCGATTACACCGGTCAAGACCCTCGTGGCGCAGGCCAAGGCGCAGATCACCTCGTATTCCACGCAAGAGGCCGCGGCGCGCGTGGCCGATGGCACGGCGGTCTTTGTCGATATTCGCGACCCGCGCGAGTTGAAGCGCGACGGCAAGCTGCCCGGCGCGCTGCATGCGCCGCGCGGTATGCTGGAATTCTGGATCGATCCGGAAAGCCCCTATCACAAGGATTGGCTCGATACCGATAAAGAGATGATCTTTTACTGCGCCTCTGCCTGGCGCTCGGCTTTGACGGTCAAGGCGCTCAAGGAAATGGGCTGCGAGAACATCGCCGAGATGGAAGGCGGTTTTTCCGCGTGGAAGAAAGAAGACCGCGAGATCGAAGAGGTCTGAAGCCCAGGTTGAAGGCAGGGCGGGCAATCATGCCCCCCATCCGCGCTTAGTTCAGCTGGAAGTGCAGCGGGTAGGAACCATCGTGGAACGGGCCGAACAGGTCGGGGATGTCGGGGTGATCGACCGGCTCACCCGAATAGTCCGCGATCAGGTTCTGTTCGCTGACGTAGGCGACGTAATAGCTTTGATCGTTTTCGGCGAGCAGGTGATAAAACGGCTGATCCTTGGCCGGGCGGCTTTCCTCGGGGATGGCGTCATACCATTCCTCGGTGTTGGCAAAGCGCGGATCGACATCGAACACGACGCCGCGAAACGGATGTTTCCGGTGCCGGACGACTTGGCCCAAGTGATATTTCGCTCGTGTCTTCAGCATCAGTTAGCAGCCCCTATAGCCCAAGACTAATGGTTTCAAGGGTCTCTTGTCCATGCGCGGACCAAGGAATCCGGGAAACAGTCTGTGAACTTGATTTTAACAGTATTGGACAGAACGCCCGGATCCGCAGCGCTGACGTGGCGGAAATCGGCGCGGCAAAAGGAAGCTGATCACGTGTGCGTAAGCCGGTTTGCAATTCTGCTTTAGCCTGTGGCCGAAAACGGGTAAAATGCTCGCAAAACGGGGCAAAGACCCCGAGAAAGCGAGAGGCAGATGAGCAGACCCCTTCGCGCCCTATTCCTTATCCTGTTCGTCGCGGCCTGCGGCGCGCGGGATACGTCGGCGCCCAAAAGCTTGGATAACGCCTGTTCGATCCTTGATCAGAGGCCGCATTTCGTGCGGGCCTTCAAGGCGACAGAGCGCAAATGGAACGTGCCGGTGCACGTTCAAATGGCAACGCTTTACCAAGAGAGCAAGTTCATCGCAGACGCGCGCACGCCGTTTCGCTGGTCCCTCGGTGTGATTCCGATGGGGCGGCAATCGAGCGCCTATGGCTATGCGCAGGCGCTGGATGCGACGTGGGAAGAATACCAGAAGGCGACGAACAATCCCCGCGCCCGGCGCGATGATATTCGGGACGCCGCCGATTTCATGGGCTGGTATTTCAACATCACGCGTGATCGCAACGGCATATCGCTAAATGATGCGCGGGCGCAGTACCTGAATTACCACGAGGGCCACACCGGGTATCGGCGCGGCACGCATAATTCGAAGGCGTGGTTGCTGCGGATTTCAAGCGAAGTAGCGGCGCGGGCCGGAACCTATGAGGCGCAGCTGCGCAGCTGTCGCCGGTTTCGCTAGGCCACGCGCCGCGTCGTTCAGCGCGAATCGCGTTCGGTGTTCAGTGTGATGTCGAACAGCCGGTTGGGCAGGGAGCCGCCCTTTTTCAGCGCGCCGAGAATCACCGTGGTGCGGTTGCCGCTGTCATCGTTGATGATCCATTGGCGCAGCTCTGCGGGGCTGTCGGTGAACTTGAGCTGGATATTGCCGTATTCGGGATGCTCGGGGTCCTGTGCCGTAACGATGGTGGCGGTGCCATCATAGCTGTGCCCGGTGACCATGTTGGCGCGGGCGAGGTCGACGTTCTTGGCCAGAATGATTTTGAGCGGGGTACGGTCGAGCGGATAGCTTTCCGGGCCCTGATTGGTTTTAGGATCAAAGATCGCCACCGCCCCGGCCGAGGCCAGCACCAGCGTTTCTTCTGGCGGGTTGTATTCGAAACGAATCTTGCCCGGGCGCTTGATGAAGATCGTGCCGGTCGAGATCGTGCCGTCATCGTTGATCTGGGTAAAGCTGCCCTGCGCTGTTTGCAGCGTGTTCAGATATTGTGAAATCTGGTTGAGCGAGAGCTTTTCCGCCATGGCGGGCATCGCAAGGCCGACACTGAGCGCGGTGGCGAGGGCGAGACGGGCAAATTTCATTCGAAGGCAACCTTTCCTGACACCGTGGTTCATACGGCAGAAGATAGGGGCAGTCTGCCCCTATCCCAATGGTTAAGCGATAACATGCCGGATCGGCGGGGCGATCAGGTGGGCAGATTGCCCACCGTTCGCGTGGCTTCAGGCCAGCTTGGGCCTTCTCAGGCCTGTTCGGGCACGAGGATCTCGCGCTTGCCAACGTGATTGGCGGACGAGACGACGCCTTCGTCCTCCATCTGCTCGACCAGTCGGGCGGCCTTGTTATAGCCGATGGCAAGCTTGCGCTGGATGTAGGAGGTCGAGCACTTGCGATCCTTGATGACGATGGCGACCGCCTGATCATAAAGCGCGTCTTCGCCATCGGTGTTGCCGCCGGTCGACAGGCCAAGCACCGCGTCGATGTTTTCCGCCTTTTCGTCCTCGGGGCCCTGAACCACGCCGCCGACATATTCGGGCGGGCCGTAAGCCTTGAGGTGGTTGACGATTTCTTCGACCTCTTCATCCGAGACGAACGGGCCGTGGCAGCGGGTGATCTTGGCGCCACCCGCCATGTAGAGCATGTCGCCCATGCCGAGAAGCTGCTCGGCGCCCATTTCACCGAGGATGGTGCGGCTGTCGATTTTCGACGTCACCTGGAAGGAAATCCGGGTGGGGAAGTTGGCCTTGATCGTGCCGGTGATGACATCGACCGAGGGGCGCTGTGTGGCCATGATGATATGGATGCCAGAGGCCCGCGCCATCTGTGCGAGGCGCTGGATGCAGGCTTCGATTTCCTTGCCCGCGACCATCATCAGGTCGGCCATCTCGTCGACGATGACGACGATGTAGGGCATTTTCTCGGGCATGATTTCTTCGGTTTCGAACACGGGTTCGCCGGTGTCGTCATCAAAGCCCGTCTGCACGGTGCGCGAGAAGGTTTCGCCCTTGGCCAGCGCATCGGCGACGCGGGAGTTGTAGCCGTCGATGTTGCGCACGCCCATCTTGGACATCTTCCGATAGCGCTCTTCCATCTCGCCCACGGTCCATTTCAAGGCCACAACCGCCTTTTTAGGGTCTGTTACAACCGGCGAAAGGAGGTGCGGGATGCCGTCATAGACGGAGAGTTCAAGCATCTTGGGGTCGATCATGATCATCCGGCATTCCTCGGGCGTGAGCTTGTAGAGGAGCGAGAGGATCATGGTGTTGATGGCCACGGATTTACCCGAGCCGGTGGTGCCCGCGATCAGAAGGTGGGGCATCTTGGCGAGGTTCGCGACGATGGGATCGCCGCCGATATCCTTGCCCAGCGCAAGCGGCAGCTTTTGATTGCCGTCGCCGTAATCGCGGCTTCCGAGGATTTCGCGGAAGGACACCATTTCGCGGTTGTCATTCGGGAGTTCGATGCCAATGACCGAGCGGCCCGGAACGGTGCTGACGCGGGCGGAAAGCGCCGACATGGAGCGCGCGATATCATCGGCCAGACCAATCACGCGAGACGCCTTGAGGCCCGGTGCGGGTTCAAGTTCATACATCGTGACGACAGGGCCGGGGCGGACCGAGACGATCTCGCCCTTGACGCCGTAGTCATCGAGCACGGTTTCAAGCATGCGCGCGTTTTCTTCCAGCGCCTCGTCCGAGAGGTGATGCCGTTCGATCGCCGCCGGGTTGGCCAGCAGGGACAGCGGCGGCAGTTCGTAATCGGGGTGACGCTCTTCGAATTGCAGCGAGGGCTGTGCCTCGGCCTTGGCGCGGGTTGACGGCTGGAGTGGTTTGCGGGTCAACGGCTGCACCACGCGCTTGGGCTGCGCGGTGGGGATCGCCGCCGCCGGAGCCACCGGAGCCGCGTGGGTATTCACGGCCTCTGGGGCATTGTCAGCCGCGGAGGCTGCCGCACTGGGGGCCGCAATCGGGCCGGTTTGGCGAGGGGTATAGCCGGGCAGGGGGCCTTCGACCAACTCGGGTTCAGGCATGTATTCGGGCAGATCAGTGTCGTATTCGGCCGAATAGCCGACCGACATTTCGGGGATATGGCCCTCGTCATTCGGTGCGGCGGTTTGCAGGAAGGCCGGGATCCGAATGCCGGACGGCTGCTGTGCGTTTGCCGCAGTCAGGGGCGGTTCGCCCGGCAGGGCCTGTGCCGCGCCGTGGGCCGTCAGCGGCGGTTCGGCGCGCAGGGCGGGCTGCGCGTTGAGGATCAGGGGATCGGGGCCACGACCGCGCCCCTTGGTCAAAGGTGCGTCGGGCGTTGCGACCTGAAGTCCGGGGTCACGACGGACGCGCGACTTGATCACATCGCTGATCTTGGCCTTGATTCGGTCTTCGCCCTCGGGAAGGGCGGCGGCATCGAACTGGACAGAAACCGGAGGTTCGGCGTGGTGGTCGACAGTCGGCTCGGTACGCCGGATGAGGTTCGTAGCCTTGGACAGGAAACCCAGCTTTTCGGCAGGCTCCGCAGCAGCGGGAGTTTGATCGTACTCGGGGTAGTCCTGCGCCATGTCGTAGGAGTCCACTGGATCAAAATCTGGCTCTGTTTCAGCCGAATACGCCGGTTTGTGGATCTTGGGAGCATGAATTTTCGGGGCATGGGTCGCTTCTTGGGCCATGGCCCGTTGTTCGGCATGGATTGCGGCCCATTCGGCGGCCTCGGCGCGCTCTTTTGCCTTGGATTCGGCGCGCACGGCGCGACGCTCGGAGGTTTTGGCCTGAAGCGACTGGGCGGTCTGCACAGCGCCACGGGCGCCACGGCCCAGAAGCTGCATCACGGTGGCGTAGAGCAGGATCGTGCCGATCAGGAGGAAGCGACCGATCTGGCGCAGCTCGCCCTTGGTGAAGCCCATGACGAAGGTGGCGAGCGCTACGACGCCAACCCCCAGAACGAGCGAGAGAAGCTTCAGTCCTGTGGTCGCCTGAATGGGCAGGATGTTGAGGATCGCACCCAGCGCGGTCTTGCCGAAAAGACCGCCAAGGCCGAAGGAATGGGTCCATTCCGGGCCGGGTACGAGTGTTGCGGCGTAGATCGACAGAAGTGCGACCCAGATCGGCGCGAAAATCGCGCGCGAGAACGCGCGTTCGTTGCCACGGTGAAGCGCAAAGCGAAGGCCCCATGCCATCAGCAAGAGCGAGATGCCCCAGCTGCCCCAGCCCACCACCATGAACAGCGGCGCGGCCAGCGACGCGCCGAAGCGGCCCAGCCAGTTTTGCACCGGCGCATCCGTCGCCGACATCCACCAAGGATCAGAGGGGGCATAGCTGACGATCATAGCCGCTGCGGCAAGACCCGCGAGGATCAGCGCAATCCCGATCAGTTCTTTCCCGCGTTTCTCGATCGCTTCTGCCATGTTGCTGTCCAGAAGCGGATCGCGACCTCGTGCCTGATATGCCATCTTTTCCCTCGTCCTCACTTGTAGATGCAGTCACGCAACCGGATGAGCGCGTGCTCCATTTCTTCTTTGGGGGTGACCATCGCCACCCGGATGTATTCCCGCCCCGGATTTTGCCCGTTCACATCGCGCGCGAGGTATTCCCCCGGAAGCACGCGAATGCCGGTTTCCTGCCAGAGCTTTTTCGTGGCCGCCTCGCCATTTTCCACCGGAAGCCAGAGGAAGAACCCGGCCTCGGGCCCCTGATAGGCCTGAATGCTGGAAAAGACCTGATCGGCGACGGTGTATTTTTCCTGATAAAGGCGGCGGTTTTCGATGACGTGCTCTTCGTCGCGCCAGACAGCCTCGGCTGCGGCCTGCAGGGGCAGGGGCAGGGGCGCGCCCGCGAACGCGCGCAGCGTGCGCATCCGCTTGATGCTTTCGGGTCCGCCGGCGATGAAGCCGGAACGCAGGCCCGGCAGGTTCGACCGCTTTGAAAGCGAGTGGAAGATCACCACGCGTTCGGGATCGGCGCCCATTTCCTGCGCCACGTCCAGCGCACCGGGAGGGGCATCCTTGCGGTAGATTTCGGAATAGCACTCATCGGCGAAAATCTTGAAATCGAAATGCTCGGCCAGTTCGATCAGTTCGCGCAGGTATTCGCGGCTTGCCACGGCGCCCTGCGGATTGGAGGGCGAGCAGATATAGGCCGCGGCGGTGCGGTTGAGCATATCGGTGGGCAGGCCGGCGTAATCGGGCAGGTAGCCGGTGCCACGCGTCGCGGGCACGAAGATGGGCTTTGCGCCGATCGACATCGCGGCCACCATGTAGACCTGATAAAACGGGTTTGGCATCAGGATCAGCGCCTGTTCGCCGCGCACCTGTTCGGGCACCAGCGCCATTGCGGCGTTGTAAAGCCCTTCGCGCGTGCCGTTGAGCGCCATGATCTGGCTTTGCGGATCGAGCTTCACGTCGAAGCGTTTGGAGACCCAATCCCCGATGGCCTGCAACAGGCCCGGGGTGCCTTCGTTCGTGGGGTAACGGCCGAAATCATCGGCGTTTTCGGCGATAATATCCTTCACCCACGCCGGGAAGGCATGTTTGGGCTCGCCAATGGTCATATGCACTTCTTCTCCGCCCGGCTCTAGCGGGTCGAGAAGCGCGCGCAGGCGCGGGAATGCATATTCCGGCAGGTTCGAGAACCGATCGGGAAACATGATGATACTGCTTTTTACTGCCTCTGGGCCGGGACTTTTTGGTGTCCCGTTTGTGTCGAGATTAGACGAGGGGGGATGATCCGTCCATCAAGACGACGCCGCTTTTCCGGGGGGGTGTGGTTTTTCGGCCAACCCCCCCCGAAGGATTTCAGGCCAGCGCCGTTTCGCAGGCGGCGGCCACCCTGAGCAGCGCCTCTTCGCCCATCGGTTTGCCCATCAGGATCACGCCGCAAGAGGGCACGCCGGTGGGCAGGGTGATGGCGGACAGGCCCAGCATGTTGCCGATCCGGGTGTTGCGCAGGGCCAGAAGGTTCTCGGTCACGTAATAGTCGTGATCGTTCAAAAGCCGCTCTACGTTGGGCGGCAGGATCGGGGCGGATGGGATGATTACGGCGTCATAGCCCGCGACACGCGCATTCCATTCGGCGCGGCATTCATCAAGGATCTGCCACGCGCGCACGAAATCCGGCCCGCTGTGCTGTGCGCCCGCCCGGAACCGTTCGAGGATTTCGTGGAACATCTTGTCGGGGGCGGCCTCGATGTCTTCTTTCCACGTGCCATAGGCCTCGGCGGTGAAGGTGACGACGGATTGTGCCAGCGCGCGGCTGACTTCGGGTGCCTCGAAATTTTCGAGCTGGACGCCCGCCTGCCCAAGCCGGTCGAGCGCGCCTTGATAGGCCCCCATCGGCCCTTCGCGCACATCGTCGAGCGCGGCGGTCTGCAACACGCCGATGCGCAGGCCCTTGGCCCTCACCCCGCGCAGATCGGCGGCGCGGCCGCCTTCCAACGCGGCCAGCATCAGCGCGGCGTCCTCGACCGTTCGGCAAAGGGGGCCGACGGTATCGAAGCGCGCGCAAAGCGGCACGACGCCTTGCAGCGACACCCGCCCCGAGGTTGTCTTCAGCCCGACCAGATCGTTCCACGCCGAAGGGATACGCACCGATCCGCCGGTGTCCGAGCCGATCCCGCAAGGCGCAAGGCCAAACGCGACCGAGGCCGCCGCCCCCGAGGACGACCCCCCCGAAACCGCGCCGGCATCGTTCACGCAGGGCGGGGTTTGGGTCACCGGGTTCAGGCCCAGCCCGGAAAAGGCAAGTTCCGACATATGCGTTTTGCCAAGGCAGATCGTCCCGGCCAGCGTGGCGGTTTTCAGAACTAGAGCGTCCTCGTCCGGAACGCGGCCCTCGAGCAGCGCCGATCCGGATTCGGTCGCGACACCCGCCGTGTCGAACAGGTCTTTCCAACTGACCGGCACGCCATCGAGCGGACCGCGCCGTTGCCCAGCCTTGGCCCGTTTCGAGGCGGCCTCGGCCTCGGCCAAGGCACGCTCTTCGGTCAGCCGGGCATAGATCCGGTCCTTCAGTTCATGCGCCTTGATCGCATCCAGATAGGTTCGGGTCAGGTCGAGCGGGTCGATTTCCCCGGCTTCGATTCCGCGCCCCAGATCGCCCATGCTCATCCACAGCCAGTCTTTCATGCCCACCCTTTCATTTTTCCCAAAATACTCCCGCCGGAGGCATCCCGCGGTCAAGCTTGGCGCGAAGCTAGCGGCGAAGTGCTGCATGGACAATCCCGCATCCATCGCCTTACATCCCGCCATGACATATGACAGCGATATCCTGATCGTCGGCGGCGGCCTTAACGGCCCTGCACTGGCGCTTCCCTTGGCCCAGAAGGGCTTTACCGTCACGGTGATCGACGCCCTGCCGGAAAAAGCGCGCAAGAACGCGGCGTTCGATGGGCGGGCCTATGCGATGGCGCTGGCCTCGGTGCGGTTGCTGGACCGGATCGGCATCTGGAGCGAGGTTGTGGATCACGCCCAGCCGATGAACCAGATCAAGGCCAGTGATGGCCGCGCGGGCGAGGGGCCTGCGCCGTTTTTCCTGCAATTCGACAGTGCCGAGATCGAAGAAGGCCCGATGGGCCAAATGCTTGAGGATCGCTACCTGCGCCGCGCTTTCCTTGAAGCGATGGGCAAGGAAAAGAACATCACCCAGATCGAGGATCGCGTCACCGCACAGGAAGCGGATGCCAGTGGCATCACCGTGACGCTGGAAAGCGGGAAGACCCTGCGCACGCGGCTTCTGGTGGGCTGTGACGGGCGCGAAAGCGGCACGGCACAGCGCGCGGGCATCAAGCGCACGGGATGGGATTACGGGCAAACGGCGCTGGTCTGCGCCATCGCGCATGAAAAGCCACACCATGGGATCGCGCATCAGTTCTTCATGCCGCCAGGGCCGCTGGCCATCCTGCCGCTGCCCGGCAACGTGAGTTCAATTGTCTGGTCCGAGACCCATGCCAACGCGGCGGCGATCAATGCGCTGCCGGATGCCGAGTATATGGAAGTGCTGCGCCCACGCTTCGGCGATTTTCTGGGCGAGATCAGCCTCAAGGGCAAACGGTTTGCCTATCCGCTTAAGCTGACCGTGGCGAATTCGTTTGTGGCCGACCGGCTGGCCCTGATCGGGGATGCGGCGCATGGGATGCATCCGATTGCCGGGCAGGGGCTGAACGCCGGGCTGCGCGATGTCGCCGCATTGGTGGACGTGATCGACCATGCCCGCCAGCGGGGCGAAGATTTCGCCAGCGCGCTGGTTCTGGCGCGGTATCAGGAGTGGCGGCGGTTCGATACGCATATCCTTGCGCTGGCCACGGATGCGACGAACAAGCTGTTTTCGAACGACAATCCGCTGTTGCGGGCGGTTCGCGATATCGGCATGGGCGCGGTGGGGGCGATGCCCGGTCTGCGCCGGACATTCCTACGCGAAGCGGCTGGGCTGACGGGCGAATTGCCGGAATTGATGCGCTAAGAGGCCGCCGAGCGCGGGGCCTAGTCTTCGAGGGTGCGCGCCTCATCGACCAGCATCACCGGGATGCCATCGCGGATCGGATAGGCGAGGTTGGCGCTTCGGCTGATCAATTCCTGCTTTTCGGCATCATACTCAAGCCGCATCTGCGTTCGCGGGCAAACCAGTGCTTCGAGCATGTGACGGTCGAAGCTGGCGCGCGCGCCAGCTTGAGGTGCCGAATCTTGGGGTGCGGTGTTGTTATCGTCGTTCATTGGATCAGGTTATCCCCCTTGCCGCCGTGAAGTGCGTATTCGATCAGCATGATCAGCGTTTCGCGCCGGGTGCTGAGCGAGGGCGCTTCGAGCAGCGCCTGTTTGTCTTCGGGTTCGAAATCGAGAAGCATCGACAGCGAGTTGATCAGCAATTCGTCGTCGGCGTCTTTCAGAGTGTCCCAATCGGTGTTGAGCCCCTTGGTTTCGAGAAACCGTTCCAGCGTGGCAAGGAAGCTGGGTCGGTCGAACTGGGGGTCGTGGTCTTCGGGGCCACGGTCGCGTTCGAACCCGTCCCAGCTGACGCAGGCGCGACGGTAGGGGGTGAAGCCTTCGACCTCGCCCAGAATGCGAAAGCGCGAGAGGCCGTAGAGCGTGATCATGTAGCGACCGTCTTCGGTTTCCGAAAACTGGGTGATGCGACCGACGCAGCCGATGGTCATCAGGCCCGTGCCTTCGCGGCCCGGAACCTCGTTCGGTTGGATCATGCCGATCAGGCGTCCGGATGTTTTCAGGGCATCGTCGAACATGGCGAGGTAGCGCGGTTCGAACAGGTGCAACGGCAGACGCGAGCGCGGCAACAGCACCGCGCCCGGCAGCGGAAAGACCGGGATCACCTCGGGAAGGTCGATCTGTTTGCTCATGGCGTGATGATAGCGCGGAAGCCCACGCTTTACACGAGGATCATCGAAGCGAGCTTGCGACGGCCGTTGAGTGCCACTGGATCTTGCGGCGGAAGCGCTTCGAAAATCTTGAGAAGCTGGGCCTTGGCGGCGCCGTCGTTCCAATCGCGATCCCGCTTGAAGAGGTCGAGAAGTTGCTCGACCGCGCCTTCGACATCGCCATGGGCGTGCAGCGCTTGGGCGAGGTCGAACTGGGCCTGATGATTTTCGGGATCGGCTTCGACCTGTGCCTTGAGGTCATCGACCGGGCCGGCGTTGGCCGCTTCGCGGGCGAGATCGAGTTGCGCGCGTGCGGCTTCGATTTCGGGTTTGTCGGTGATTTCGGCGGGGGCGCCGTTGAGCGTGGCCTCGGCTTCGTCAAGGTGGCCTTGGGCGATGAGGGCGCGGATCAGGCCGCCGTAAGCGGGCGCATTGGCCGGGTCTTCGCCGAGGATGGCCTGAAAGGTTTGCGCGGCATCGTCTGCGGCGCCTTCTGCGAGCATTTCTTCGGCGGCGGCGACGGCTTCGGAGAGGCCATCGTCACCGGCGAGTGCGGCGGTTTTCTCAACAAACTTGGCCAGTTCGGAGGCGGGCAGCGCGCCCTGGAAACCATCGACCGGCTGGCCCTGCCAGAAGGCATAGACGGTGGGGATGGACTGCACACGCAACTGGCCTGCGATCATCTGGTTTTCGTCGACATTGACCTTGACCATGCGGACCTTGCCGCCGGCCTTGGCCACCTCGGCCTCGAGGGCCGGGCCGAGTTGTTTGCAGGGGCCGCACCACGGCGCCCAGAAATCGACGATCACCGGCACCTCTTGGCTGGCGTCGACGACTTCGGCCATGAAATCGGCCTCGGAGACATCCTTGATCACATCGGGTCCGGCGGCTGCGGCGGCGTTCTGGTTGAGTTCGAGCATGAGTCACGTCCTTGGATGCGGTTTGACCCATATATGAGGGTCGAGCGGCGAAGTTTCAAAGGGGATTTCCGATTGCAATTGTCGGAGTGGGGGCCAGCCCCCACGCCCCCGGGATATTTTCGGTCAGATGAAGCAGGGGATCAGAGATCGAATGTCGCGAAGACCGGGGCGTGATCGGAAGGCTTTTCCCAGCCCCGCGCGGCGCGCAGGATGCGGCTGCCGTGGGCGGCGTTGGAGATGTCGGGCGTGGCCCAGACATGATCGAGGCGGCGGCCCTTGTCAGCGGCATCCCAATCCTTGGCGCGGTAGGACCACCAGGAATAGAGCTGTCCTTCGGGGAGATCCTGACGAGTGATGTCGACCCAGCCGCCGGCCTCTTGCGTCTGGGCGAGGTGATCGATCTCGACCGGGGTGTGGGAGACGATTTTCAGAAGCTGCTTGTGGTTCCAGACGTCATCTTCGCGCGGGGCGATGTTGAGATCGCCGACGAGGATCGCCTTTTCGGGGCGGTCGGAATGGAACCAGTCGCGCATTTCGGTGAGGTAGTCGAGCTTCTGGCCGAATTTCTCGTTCTTTTCGCGGTCGGGGATGTCGCCGCCTGCGGGGACGTAGAAATTGTGGATGGTGGTACCGTTTTCCAACCGACCAGCGATGTGGCGGGCATGGCCGAGGGCGGCGAAATCCTTGTCACCGACATCTTCGATTGGCAGCTTTGAGAGGATGGCCACGCCGTTATAGCCCTTTTGACCGCGAGCGATCATGTGGGTGTAGCCCAGTTCGGCGAAGCGCTCGGTCGGGATTTTGTCGACCGGGCTTTTGCATTCCTGAAGGCAGAGAACGTCGGGCGCTTCTTCCTCCAGCAGCTTGCAAACGATCGGCTCGCGCAGGCGGACCGAGTTGATGTTCCAAGTGGCAAGGGTGAAGGGCATGGCGTTCTCTCCGGTGGTGTGCCGCCGCAATAGCCGTTTGACCCTGTCTTGGCCAGAGACATGGCCAGAGATTTGGCCAGAGAGATGACCAGAGAGATGACCAGACAAAGTGCCATGGAAGGGGTGCGCGTTAGGAGGGAAGGGTGGGCCCGGGTGCCTTTTTTGGACCGCGGGCCCCTGCCGGAGCACCAAAACGACGAGAAACACAGCCAGAGCATTGCGACACGCTCCAACTACCACTAATACAAACAGGAAACTGCCCGACGCCTGGGATCATAGAATGCCGGACGATCCAGACAAAACGAGTTGTCACGAACTGCACGTGCTTGCCACGAATGGTCGTGTATTTCTACTTAGGGTTGATGACGTCGACCGGCTGTTTCTGAACCGGATATTCGTGACTGCACTGGCGGTCTATTGCATTGTCTTGGCTTTGGTCGATCCACAGGTCTTTGGGGTGCACGTGAGCTTGCCCTTACGCTGCCTGTTCTGGTGTGTGAGCGCGCTGGCGCTGGTGTTTTTCATCGGGGTGCTGTTTCGCTTCTTCGCGTGGCTCTATTGCTGGCGGGGCTGGAAAAGGGCGTTTCCAACCGCGCTGATGCTGTTGATGGCAACGGCCGCGGCGCAGGTTGTTTATCATATTGTCGGAACCCGGGTATTCGGCCTGACCAATATTTGGGGCGGCAGCATCCTGGGTGAGTTTCTGCGCTATGGGCTTGTCGTCATCGCGTTCGAGTTGCTGTTATCGACGATCATATTTCCCAAAGAGTTCGAAGATATCAGCCGCTACAACGAAGCCAGAGCGCAAGAGCGCGTCAGATGGGGGCGCCGCCAGAACGAAGAGCACCGGGACATGGAGCAGGCTTCGCCATTGGTGGCGGGGTCTATGCGCGTGCAAGGCGCAGGGGCGAGCGGCGATTACGAGACCGGGGCGAACCCGATCGGGGCGGACCCGTCGCGGACCCTGAGTGTCGGGCGGCAGAAATTTCCCGTGAATATGCTGATCTATCTGAAATCGATCGAGCATTACGTGGAACTGGTGACCCATGACGGGGTGGAGACCATTCGCGTCGCGCTGCGTGACCTGACCGATCAGTTGGACGACGCGGACGGGGTGCAACCGCACAGGTCATACTGGGTGGCGCGGGATGCCATTGTCGGACTGGTGAAAACCGGCGGAAACGCGTTTCTGCTGTTGCGAGACGGGAGCGAAATTCCGGTTGCGCGGCATCGCAGGCAGGATGTCACCGCTTGGATTTCGGAGCATATCGGATAGCCCGACCTAAGCGCACGATAGTTCCTTTGCCCGGCTAAGTTGCCGAAAAGCTTGACAAAAAAAGACCGGGGCGAATGACCCCGGCCTAGTCCAACAGGGAGGTGCATGTGATGACCCGCACATGCAACGGGATCGTCTAACCGTATTCAGTTTTTAAGATACCACTTTAACGCGGTGCAAATAAGTGGGGTATTCCATACGTGCATACAACCTGTGGCAATTACGCCACCAAGCGATATCCGCCGGACTCGGTGATCAGAAGCCGCGCATTCGAGGGATCGGGTTCGATCTTCTGCCGGAGGCGGTAGATGTGGGTTTCCAGCGTGTGGGTGGTGACGCCCGCGTTATAGCCCCAAACCTCGTGCAGGAGGACATCACGGGCGACGACGCCTTCGCTGCTGCGATAGAGGAACTTGAGGATGTTGGTTTCCTTTTCAGTCAGACGGATCTTGCGATCATCTTCGGTGATCAGCATCTTGACCGAGGGCTTGAAGGTATACGGGCCAAGCTGGAACACGGCGTCTTCGCTTTGTTCGTGCTGGCGAAGCTGCGAGCGGATACGCGCCAGCAGCACCGGGAATTTGAACGGTTTGGTCACGTAATCATTGGCACCTGCATCGAGGCCGAGGATGGTGTCGGCATCGCTGTCGTGGCCGGTGAGCATGATGATGGGGGATTTGACGCCCTGTTTGCGCATCACCTTGCAAAGTTCGCGACCATCCGTGTCGGGCAGGCCGACGTCGAGGATCACGAGATCATAGATCTGTTCCTTGACCTTGCGCATGGCATCGGCGCCATCGCCCGCTTCGAACACGTCGAAATCCTCGGTCATGAGAAGCTGTTCGCTCAGCGCCTCGCGCAGGTCGTCATCGTCGTCTACCAGAAGTATCTTCTTGAGCTGTGCCATTGGACTGCCTCCTCACGCTTTGGTGTAACGGATGTGTGTCCGCGTGAGGGCTGTGGCAAGTTTTGCTGCAAAGGCATCACGCCCTCGTGTAAGGAGAGCGGTAAATGTTTCAAATTGCGACAGTTGCGCGTATCTGAGGCCACCATGAGCTTTGCCCCTGACATAACCGAGTTGCTTGCCCGTGCGCGGGCCGATCTGCGGATGGGTGTTCCCGTCGTTCTTACGGGCGAGGGCAACGCGGCGCTGATCCTTGCCGCCGAGACGGTGGATGCGGCGCGGCTTGCGGCGCTTCGCGAGATGGGCGGCAAGCCGGTTCTGGCAATCACGGCACGGCGGGCCGAGACGCTGAAGGCGCGGGCCTATGATGGCGATCTGGCGCGGGTGTTGCTGCCGTCCGATGCGGGGCTTGCGTGGATCGAGGCGCTGGCCGATCCGGCGGATGATCTGCGTGTGCCGATGAAAGGGCCGCTTGCCACCGCGCGCGAGGGGTCCGCGGCGCTGCACCGGGTGGCGCTGCAACTGACGAAAACGGCGCGGCTATTGCCGGCGTGTCTGGTTCTTGATTTGGCGCAGGGTGCGCGGTTCGCGCGAGAGCATGACCTGACGCTGCTGCCTGCGGAACCGGCGCAAAAGACGATGGCGGCGGGAAGCGAGTTGCACCCGGTCGTCGCGGCCCGGTTGCCGATGGCGGCGAGCGAGGCCGGGCGGTTGCACGTGTTTCGCCCCGAGGATGGCGCGGAAGAGCATTACGCAATCGAGATCGGCCGCCCGGATCGCAATGCGCCAGTGTTGGCGCGGCTGCACTCGGCCTGTTTCACCGGCGATGTCCTTGGATCGCTCAAATGCGATTGCGGGCCGCAGCTTCATGCCGCGCTGGGCCAGATGGGGGCCGAGGGCGCAGGCGTGTTGCTTTACCTCAACCAAGAGGGGCGCGGGATCGGGCTGGCCAACAAGATGCGGGCCTATTCGTTGCAGGATCAGGGGTTCGATACGGTCGAGGCGAATCACCGGCTGGGATTCGAGGATGACGAGCGGGATTTCCGGATCGGGGCGAGCATCCTGAAGCAGATGGGGTTTGCTTCGGTGCGACTGCTGACGAACAACCCGCGCAAGATCGAAATGATGGAATCGCACGGGATCGCCGTGGCTGAGCGCGTGCCGCTCAAGGTGGGTGAGACGGCGTTCAACCGGGCCTACCTTGCGACGAAGGCGGCGAAATCGGGGCATCTTCTTTGATCACGCCTGATGACTTGGTGCTGACGCCCGTGGGCCTGCGCTTTGCCGGGCGAGTGTTCCCCTGTTCCATCGGCAAGGGCGGTATTCGCGCCGACAAGCGCGAGGGCGACGGGGCGACGCCCACGGGCACGCATCGGATCGTGGGTGTATTTTATCGGCCAGACCGGGTGGCACCGCCCGTGTCTTGGGCCGAGGCCGTGGGACCGAATGATCTTTGGTCGGATGCTAGCGGCGAGGCAGGGTATAACAGCCACGTGCGCGCGCCCTATGCGTATTCGCATGAGCGCTTGCGCCGGGGGGATCCGCTTTACGACATCGTTCTGGTGATGGATTGGAACTGGCCCCACGCGCAGGCGGGGCGCGGATCGGCGATTTTCCTGCACCAGTGGCGCAGGCCGGGTTATCCGACAGAAGGGTGCATCGCGTTTTCACGGGCAGACTTGGCGTGGATCGCGCGCCGGATCGTGCCCGGCACGCGGGTGATTGTGCCGCAAACGCTGGCGGGCTGAGTCATCAGGGATACTTCTTGCGCGCCTTGGCGGTTGTCAGGGTCTTGTTGCCGGCCTTGGCGGTGGCTGTCCATTCATAGGTATGTTGGCCCGAGGGCGGGCAGGGGCTTTTGTATTTGAAATAGCCCGGCGGCACCTTGCCCGATCCGGTGATCCCCACCTTGCCGCCGCCGTGACTATAGCTGGGCACGTCGAGATCCTTCAGCCGGAAGGTGACGCTTGTCGTGCCCTTGGGCACACCTTTGAGGATGAATGTCGGGTTGGGCACGATATTTGGCCGGCCCGTGGTGCAGAGCGGGATGTTGCCCCAATCGAAGGAAAGCGTCATTTCGGCGCTGGCGGTCGTGGCCGCCGCCGTGAGAAGTGCGGCGAGTGCGAGATGTTTCATGACTCAAAATCCTTATCGGTAAATAAGGACAGTGTGACCGAATCAGGGTGTGCGCGTCAAATACGGTGCGCAGATCAGCCTTGCGGCACCCGTTCGCCAAAGATGGCGGATCCCACGCGTACATGGGTCGCGCCGAGCGCGATGGCGGTTTCAAAATCGCTCGACATGCCCATGGACAGGCCTTCGAGGCCGTTGCGATGGGCGATCTTGGCCAGCAGGGCGAAATGCAGGCTGGGTTCCTCGTCGACGGGGGGGATGCACATCAGGCCACGCACGGGCAGGTCCATTTCGCGGCAATCGGCGATGAAGGCATCGGCATCGGCGGGCAGGACGCCGGCCTTTTGATCTTCCTCACCGGTGTTCACCTGGATGAAGAGATCGGGGCAGCGGCCCTCTTCCTGTGCGATGCGGGCGATGGTCTTGGCCAGTTTGGGGCGATCGACCGAATGGATCGCGTCGAACAGGCCAAAGGCGGCGCGGGTCTTGTTGGTTTGCAGCGGGCCAATGAGGTGCACTTTCACACCGTCGAACTCTTCGCGGAAGGCGGGCCATTTGCCCTGCGCCTCTTGCACCTTGTTTTCACCGAACAGGCGATGCCCCTGTTGCAGGACGGCGCGCACGCGTTCATCGGGTTGCACCTTGGAGACGGCGATCAGCGAAACGGAACCGGGCGCGCGGCCAGCCTTTTCTTCGACCGAGCGAATACGGGATGTGATGTCTTCGAGTCCCATGGGATGCCTCTTTGGTGGTTGGTCGGCGTGGTTCGTGGGCAAGGAACACCATGTATGGACAAAAGAAAAGGGCTGGTCCGAAGACCAGCCCTTCCCTTTTCGGATTGTCCGAACTTCTGGGATCAGAAGTTGAACTTGATACCGAGGTCAGCCGAGGTCGTGCCAAACGGCGTGCGAACAACACCACCTTCGACCGATGCACCACCACCGAGGCTGTGCGAAACCGCCAAACCATAGCTGGGATCGAGGTTAACGTTGTACCCGGCAGTATTGACCGAGCTGTCATCGCTCGAGACAAACATGTCGATGCGGGTCGCCGCGCCAACTTCAACCTGACCGGTCAGAGCAACTTTGCCCGTGCCGTTGTTGTCAGCATATGCCAGACCAACGTTAACCGGACCGATTTTGCCGCCAACGGTGATGACAGCTTTGTCACGTGCTGCGTTGGTGTCGCCGTCCTGGTAACCCAGAGCAACGGTCCAGTCGTTGAACGAGTAAGCAACGTTCAGGCCGGTGGTCGAAACGCCGCCGCCATTCGAGTACGAGAGGTGACCCGAGAAGTCGCCTGCCGAGTACATCACTTCAACGCCGTCAACGCCAGCACCGCCGGACGAGTATGCGTCCCAGCCCCAGTAGCCCTGAGCAACGGTGTTGGTCACGAGGCTGTGGAAGCCCAGGCCCGACAGACCGATGTCGCCCGACTGAGTCGACATGTAGAGGCCCGACATGCCTTCGATCGCGCCGATGATGTTACCAACGCCGATTTCCAGGCCGCCCATCTTGGCGTAGAAACGTGCGCCGTTGAAGCCACCGGTGGTAGTGCCGCCGTTACCGTAGCCAGCACCGTCAACCGACGTGTCTTGCATACGCAGACGCGCGCCGAATGTCAGGCCATTATCGGCTTCGGTCGTCATGTCGATCTGAAGACGGATACGGGTGTAGATGCCCGTAATGTCCGGCGAGCCGTTGAGCAGGTTGTTAGTAGCAGAGGCACCGGCAAGAGCGGCGGCACTGCCGGCTGCGACACCCTGTGCGGCCAAAAGCGCAGCGCCATTAGCAGCAGTCGGATTAGCAGTGTACGCGGTTTGCGCAGCGGTGAGGGCTGCGACGTTCGGCGCGTGCGCTGCGCTCGCAGCCGTCAAGGCAGCTGCTGCCGCAGCGCGCTGAGCCGCAGTGCCGGTCTGTGCCGAGCCTTCAGTGCTGATTGCGCCGAAACGGCCATAGCCGCTGAACGAAACGTCTGCTGCTGCGACGCCAGCAGTGGCGACGAGAGCGGTCGTTGCGAAGAGAATCTTTTTCATTTTGGTTTCCCTCGGTTTTCCAGTCATGCGCCCAAAGCGGGGAATCCACATTGGGTATGGCGACTGTCTCGCTCCAAACGGGGCGTGTTTCAAGGAAAGGAAAACTCTCGCCCGATCTCACGCTGGAATTGGTGCAGCAAAGCCACAGTTTGACCGTCCGACCGGCTGGATTCGCGGAAAACCGCCGGATTAGCCCTTTGGAACAAGGTGATTGCCGGATTGGCGGGCCTTATGTCGGGCGCTTGGGGGATGTTCATAAATCCTTGCTCCTCGTGCGGGGCTTGGGTAGGAGGGATACAAAGAAGAGCGGGATCGGGGCGACGAGTATGCGAGCCATCAACGTATTGAAACTTGTGGCGGCGGGCGCGGTAGCGTTTTCGCTGGCGTCTTGCGGACAGCGGCTTGGGTCGCTGGGGCCTGTAAAGGTCGGCGGAAATGGCGAAGAGGGTGAAGCAGCACCTGAACGCATGATCTATGGCGAAAGCGGCATGGCGAACCCGGAAGGCTCTTCGATCTGGGACATGCTTAAAAAGTCGAACACCGACACGAATGTCAAAGTGAACCGGTATATCTGGAACGCGTCGCTTGAGGTGCTGAACTTCCTGCCGGTCGAGCGGATCGATCCGTTTACCGGGGTGATCGTGATGGGCTATGGCCGCCCGCCGGGTGGCGGGCAGGCATATCGCGCAACTGTCTATATCAAGGATCCTGCGCTGGACGCGCGGTCGCTTAACGTGGCGCTGGCCACGCGGGGCGGTCCGGTTTCGGCTAGCACACAGCGCGCCGTCGAGGATGCGATCCTGAACCGGGCGCGGCAGCTGCGGATCAAGGACAAGAAGTACTGAGGCCGAATTTGGGCTGGATGCGCTGACGGATCGAGGCGGGCTTTGGGCCCGCCTTTTCTTTTGGTGATGCGGTTGGCCTGACTGCCGGGCTGTTTAGATACAGGTTAGATGCAGGGCCGGTCGGATAAAGGGCCGATCAGATACTGAGACTATCAGATACAGGGCGACCCCATCTTGCTGGGCGGCATTGCAGCCAGATCGCGCACCCATTTGAGCTGTCCGGGCAAGCATACCTTTGCAAGATCGTAGTTTTCGACGACGTGGGCACGGGCATTGCGGCCCAGCCTTGCGCGCTCTTCGGGATCGTCGAGCAAATCGCAGACCTCATCCACCAGCGCTTCGCCGTCGAAGAAATCCACCAGCCGCCCGGTTTCGCCATCCGTGATCAGCTCTTCCACCGGAGGCGTGGCAGAGGCGACGATCGCGCCTTCGACGCTCATCGTTTCGAACAGCGACCATGACAGCACGAAGGGGTAGGTCAGGTACACATGCACGCGGCTGACCTGAAGCAGCTGCATGAAGCGGTCATAGGGAATGCGCCCGAGGAAATGGACGCGGGCCCAATCTGCGTCGGGAATCTGACCGCGCACTTCGTCGATGTAGATCTGTTTCCACGTCTTGCCCTTGGGTGGGCGGGCGCCATAGCTGACCTCATCCCCGCCGACGATCAGGACTCGGGCATTGGGACGCTCTTTCAGCAACCGTGGCAACGCGCGCATGAAGACGTGATAGCCGCGATAGGGTTCGAGGTTGCGATTGACGAAGGTGATGATCTCATCCTCGCGGGTCAGGGTAGTGGCATCGTCGAGCGCGAACTTGACCGCATCGTTGCGCACCAGAAGATCGGTGCGAATGCCATCGAAACAGACGGTGATCTTGTCCCGGAAGCTCTCTGGGAAGGTATCGGCCTGGAACCGGGTCGGGCTGAGGCCCGCATCGCCCATGGCAAAGCTGAGGTGATTGTTCAGGTTCTTCATCCGCAGGCGCAGCGGTTCGGTGATCGTGATCTCGGGTTGGAATTCGGGATCGAAGCCGGTGTGGGGGTATTCGCTTGGGTGATAGAGTTCGCAATACAGGCCGATCCGGGCCTCGGGGAAGACATCCTTGAGGAAGAGCGATTCCCCCCAGCCGGGGTGGGCGATGATGACATCGGGGGTAAAGCCGCGATCGCGCAGGGCGCGGGCGGCGTGAAAACACGCTTCGGCGCGGGTGACCTTGGTATCGAGATCGACCAACCACGGGTGCAGCGCCTGACCGGAGCCGCGCTTTATCGCGTAGGGCACGACGCGCACGCCTTGCCATGTTGTCGGCTCCTTGACCCGCAGGGTGAGGGCGACAACATCATGCCCCTGTGCCGCGAGGGCGGGGGCGAGGTGTTTGAATTGTCCGGGGAAGTTCTGGTGAATGAAAAGGAATTTCATGGCAATTGGCCGTTCTTATGGAATGTTGGCTTTCTTTATAGCGGGGAATCCGGGCTTGCCTACCGCGTGTTTGCCATGGGCTTGCTAGGGGTGCGGCGCTTGGGGGTGCGGACGGGGTACAGACCGCTGGTCCCGGGCGGGCATTTTGGCGTTTCCGAGCGCCCCAAAACCCGGTAACACATCCCGCGACCGCAAGACGACCGCGAGACGAGGGATAGCATGAGCCGTTACAACGCCGCCGAGATCGAAGCCAAGTGGCAGGAGGCCTGGGACAAGGCCCAGCTTTTCAAGGCCGAGCGTGATCCATCGC
The DNA here is from genome assembly GCA_030848925.1 of Rhodalgimonas zhirmunskyi. Taxonomy (GTDB): domain Bacteria; phylum Pseudomonadota; class Alphaproteobacteria; order Rhodobacterales; family Rhodobacteraceae; genus Rhodalgimonas; species Rhodalgimonas zhirmunskyi. The sequence continues at coordinate 317,070 of JANFFA010000002.1, read as the reverse complement.
GCCCCAAGTATTACGTGCTGGAAATGTTTCCCTATCCGTCGGGGCGGATCCATATCGGGCATGTGCGCAACTACACGATGGGCGATGTCGTGGCCCGCTACAAGCGCGGGCAGGGATTCAACGTGCTGCATCCGATGGGGTTCGATGCCTTCGGGATGCCGGCGGAGAACGCGGCGATGGCCAGCGGCGGGCATCCGAAAACGTGGACCTACAACAACATCGACACGATGGTTCAGCAGATGAAGCCGCTGGGCCTGTCGCTGGACTGGTCGCGCATGTTCGCCACCTGTGACGTGGACTATTACGGCCAGCAGCAGGCGCTGTTCCTCGATTTCCTTGAAAAGGGGCTGGTCTATCGCAAGAAGGCGGTGGTGAACTGGGACCCGGTCGACATGACCGTTCTGGCCAATGAGCAGGTCGAGGACGGCAAGGGCTGGCGCTCGGGGGCTGAGGTGGAGCGGCGCGAGCTGACCCAGTGGTTCTTCAAGATCAGCGATTTCTCGGAAGAGCTGCTCGACGCGCTTGATGGGCTGGAGAACTGGCCCGCCAAGGTGCGGCTGATGCAGGAGAACTGGATCGGCAAGTCGCGCGGTCTGGAGTTTTCGTTCGAGCGGGTGGATGGCGGCGATCCGATCACCGTTTACACGACGCGGCCCGATACGCTGAACGGGGCCAGCTTCGTGGGCATTTCGCCGGATCATCCGCTGGCGAAAGAACTGGAGCAAGACAACCCTGATCTGGCGGCGCAACTGGCCGCGATGCGCAAGGGCGGCACCACCGAGGAAGCGATCGAAAAGGCCGAGAAGCTGGGCCAAGACACCGGGATCCGGGTGAAACACCCACTGGACCCGGCCAAGGAACTGCCGGTCTGGATCGCGAATTTCATCCTGATGGATTACGGCACCGGCGCGATCTTTGGCTGCCCGGCGCATGACCAGCGCGACCTTGATTTCTGTCGCAAGTATGATCTGCCGGTGATCGACACCTTCCTGTCGCTCGAAGATCCGAAACCGGTCGAGAAAGAGGCCTTCGTGCCGCCCAAGACAGAAAAGGTGAAATGGATTGACCATTTCACCGGTATCGACGTGGCCACCGGGCAAGAGGCAATCGACGCCACTATCGACATGGCCGAGCGCGATGGCTGGGGCAAAGGCGTGACGCAATTCCGTCTGCGCGACTGGGGGCTGAGCCGCCAGCGGTACTGGGGTTGCCCGATCCCGGTGGTGCATTGCGACAAATGCGGCGTGGTGCCCGAGAAGAAAGAGAACCTGCCGGTCGTGCTGCCCGATGACGTGAGCTTTGATGTGCCGGGCAACCCGTTGGACCGGCACCCGACATGGCGTGACTGCGCCTGCCCCGAGTGTGGCGGCAAGGCGCGGCGTGAAACCGATACGATGGACACGTTTGTCGATTCCTCGTGGTATTTCGCGCGCTTCACCGCGCCGCATGCCGATACGCCGACGAATATGGAAGACGCCGAATACTGGATGAATGTTGACCAGTATATCGGCGGGATCGAGCACGCGATCCTGCACCTGCTTTATTCGCGGTTCTTCGCGCGGGCGATGCATATCTGTGGCCACCTGCCCGAGAAATCGAAAGAGCCGTTCGATGCGCTGTTCACACAAGGCATGGTGACCCACGCGATCTATCAGACGCGCGGTGCGGATGGGCGGCCGGTGTATCACTACCCCGAGGATGTGGAATTGCGCGACGGCAAGGGCTTCCTGAAGGACGGGACGGAGGTCGAGATCATCCCGTCGGCCAAGATGTCGAAATCCAAGAACAACGTCGTCGATCCGGTGGCGATCATCGCCCAGTATGGCGCCGATACCGCGCGCTGGTTCGTGCTGTCGGATTCCCCGCCCGAGCGGGACGTGGAATGGACCGCCAGTGGTGCCGAGGCGTCGGCCAAGCATCTGGCGCGCGTCTGGCGCATTGCCGCCGAGGTGGCCGAGGCGGGCGATGCTGCCGGGCAGGGCGATGACGAGTTGCTGCGCGAGATGCACAAGGCGATCCACGATGTGACCATGGGCATCGAAAGCTTTGGCTTCAACGCGGCGATTGCGCGGCTCTATGCCTTTACCAACGCGATTCAGAAATCGCAGGCGGGGGCCGAGACCAAGCGCACGGCCCTGCGCACGCTGGCACAGTTGATGAGCCCGATGACCCCGCATATCGCCGAGGGCCTCTGGGCCATGCTGGGCGGTGTGGGCATGATCACCGAGGCCCCTTGGCCCGTGGCGGACGAGGCGATGCTGATCGACGATACCGTCACCCTGCCGATCCAGATTAACGGCAAACGGCGGGCGGAAATCAGCGTTCCCAAGGATATGCCCAAGGACGAGGTTGAAAAGATCGCGCTGGCGACCGATGCTGTGCAAAAGGCGCTGGACGGGGGCAGCCCCAAGAAGGTGATCGTTGTGCCGGGGCGGATCGTGAATGTGGTCGTTTGATCGAAGAAATCTGATCCTTGGCGCGCTGGCGCTGGGCGGTTTGGCCTCTTGCGGGTTCACGCCGGCCTATGGGCCGAACGGCACCGCGACGCGCCTGCAAAACCGCATCCTTGTCAGCGAGCCGAGTGATCGAAATTCTTACCTTCTGACCCGGCATCTTGAAACGCGGCTGGGGCGCAGTGCTTCGCCGGAATTCGGCCTGAACGTGACGCTTGAGTTGCAGGAAGAGGGGATTGCCGTCACCTCGACCAACATCACGGCGCGGTATAACGTGATCGGCAAGGCGGCTTACGAGCTGCTTGATCTAAGCGACGGATCGGTCCTGACCAAGGGGCAGGTCAACAGCTTTACCGGCTATTCCGCGACCGGCAGCACCGCGTCGATCCAGACCGCCGAGGCGGATGCCTACGAGCGGTTGATGGTCATTCTGGGCGACCAGATCGTGACCCGGTTGATTGCGGCTTCGGGAAACCTTCCGGAATGAAACTTTCGGCCCGCGATGCCACGGGCTATTTCAAGCGCCCTGATCCGGCCAAAACGGGCCTGCTGATCTATGGCGGTGACGCGATGCGCGTGGCGCTCAAGCGGCAAGAGGTGATCGCGGCGCTGATCGGTCCCAACGGCGACGACGAGATGCGGCTGGCGCGGCTTCCGGCGGGCGAGTTGCGCAAGGACCCGGCGATGCTTCTTGATGCGATCAAGGCGCAGAGCTTTTTCCCGGGCCCGCGCGTGGCCTTTGTCGAGGATGCGACCGACACGTTGACCGGGGTGATCGAAGCGGCGCTGTCCGACTGGGCACCGGGCGATGCGCAGGTGATCGTGACCGCCGGGCAGCTGACCGCCAAGGCCAAGCTGCGCAAGCTGTTCGAGGGGCATCCCAATGCCTATGCCGTGGGGCTTTACGATGATCCGCCCTCGCGCGGGGAAATCGAAGATGAACTGGCCCGTGCCGGGGTGCGCGATGTGTCTAACGACGCGATGACCGACCTTGTGAACCTGTCGCGTGAACTTGGCCCCGGCGATTTCCGGCAGGTGATCGAAAAGCTGGGGCTGTATAAATACGGCGATGACAGCCAGACCATTTCCGCCGATGTGCAGGCCGTCGCCCCGCAATCGACCGAAGCCGCGCTTGATGATGTGCTCAACATCGTGGCCGAGGGCCGCGCCGGTGAGATCGGGCCGGTGATGCAGAAGTTGGAGGCGCAGGGCGTCAATCCGGTGTCGCTTTGCATCGGGGCGATGCGGCATTTTCGGGCGCTCTATACGGCGGCGTCTGACCCCGGGGGTGCCCAGCAGGGCATCGCGCGGATGCGCCCGCCGATCTTCGGGCCGCGCCGTGACCGGATGCTGCGACAAGCGCAGGGCTGGGGCGCGCCGAAACTGGAAAAGGCGCTGGGGCTATTGACCGACACCGATCTTTTGCTGCGCAGCGCGGGCCAACGCGCCCCGGCGATGGCACTGGTGGAACGCGCGCTGGTGCGGTTGGCGATGATGGGCCAGCGAAGATAGGCGCTTGCCCGCGCTTTGTTGTTCTTTTTGCATCGCAACCGTCACGCCTATTTATGGCGCAACGCCCCGAATTCTCTCGAATATGCGAGGGAACGGTTCAGAGAGGCCCCGTCGGAGGCCGATCGAGCGCTCATATCCGAACCCCCTTTTCGAAGGACAGTCAGACGCCAACCACGTCGGGACGCAGGGTATGGAAGATATACAGAACCTCGGCCTTTTCATGATCGCCGACGTCTGCGTTTGTCAGCGCTTTCATCAGGTCATCAACGGCGGCCATGTATTCGTTGTCGGAAATGTTCATGTGTTTGTGGGCGCTGAGCATGTCGAGACCGTCATAGGTGTTGGGGCCGCCCGAACCCATTGAAAAGAACCCAGCTGCCTTCTTCTTCATGGCCGTCGGATCACTGCCCGCGAAGCGTTTGCCGATCAGGGGGTTTGCAATGTGATTGTCGACAAGATCGGATGCGATCCGGGCGATTGCATCCGCGCCGCCGAGGCGCGTGTAAAGAGTATCGGTCATGGCTTTCTCCGTTGTCTGGGGGTTGCCCTACAATCAGTGAAAGAAACCGGAGGGTGCCGATAGTCCTGAAACTGGACTCTTGCGGGCCGTGAAGATCAGATCGCGCGATCAGACAGCGATCTTCTTCTCGCCTGCGAAACGGCTCAGGCCCAGCCATTGGTTTAAAGAGCGGATTAACGCGGGATCCCCGTCAACGAGAAGTTTGGCTCCGGCATCCTGAACCCGAGACAGCCCCAGCCAGATCGCGGTCATGGTTTTGAGGTCCGTTGTCACCCAGAGATCAACTGTGAAACCCGGATCCTTTGCGCAGAGATCGACTTCGACCTTGGCGTTCGGATTGATGATCAACCACCAATCACTGCGATTAGCAGGCAGCTCTGGATAGCGGAACTGCACGACGGTTCGATGCGCTGGCAGCGGTGCTGGATTGATGTTGCGCCGCATGTCCCACATCAAGAGCGATGGGTCGAGGTTCTCAAGCGTGGCTTGGGTTTCGATCCATTTCTGTCCCCAGATTCCGAACGCTTCCACGATCTGTTTCAGATCTTGGCCCGCGGGCGTCAGCAGGTATTCGAAAATGCCCGGCTCGTTGGTCACGGCGGTGCGGACAAGAATTCCGGCGGCTTCGAGGTCTTTCAGCCGTTGTGACAGAAGTGTGGGCGACATCCGGGGAACACCACGTCGCAGTTCCCCGAACCGCGTGGAGCCCGCCACAAGTTCACGGACAAGAACCATGGTCCATCTGGTGCAGAGAACTTCGGATGCCATCGCAACCGGGCAGAATTGCTGATAACTTCCTCGTGCCACCGGAGTGAACTCCTTGGGCCAAATTGGCCCAGAGGTACAGCCTAGCAGCGTTGGTGCCCAAATTCACTGTAATTCAAGCGAAGCGATGTAAAGGGCAGGTGCGTATGATCGCAGTCGTCCAGTCGGGTCCGGCCGGCGACATGGCCCCTCCCCTTCCGCCATTTGCGTTGCCGTTGGTTGTCAACGCGCCCGGCGCGCCTTATCACGTCGCAAACCCAAGCCGGGATGGGGCGATGGCCAAGCAACTCGATTACCACACGATCCGCGAAATTTTCACCCGTTTCCAGACGGCCGAGGCCGAGCCCAAGGGCGAACTGAACCATGTGAATGCCTATACGCTGACCGTGGCCGTGGCGCTGAGCGCGCAGGCCACCGATGCGGGGGTGAACAAGGCCACGGACAAGTTGTTCAAGGTGGCGGATACGCCGCAGAAGATGCTGGATCTGGGCGAAGAGGGCCTGATCGAGCATATCAAGACGATCGGCCTTTACCGCAACAAGGCCAAGAACGTGATGAAGATGGCGCGCATTCTGGTCGATGACTATGGCGGCGAGGTGCCCAATTCCCGCGCCGCTTTGGAAAGCCTGCCGGGCGTGGGACGCAAAACCGCCAACGTGGTGCTGAACATGTGGTGGCATTACCCGGCGCAGGCGGTGGATACGCATATCTTTCGCTTCGGGAACCGTTCGGGCGTGTGCCCGGGTAAGGACGTGGTCGCCGTGGAGCGCGCGATCGAGGACAACATCCCGGTCGATTTTCAGCAGCACGCGCATCACTGGATGATCCTGCACGGGCGCTATACCTGCGTCGCCCGCAAACCCAAATGCGCGGCTTGTCTGATCCGCGATCTCTGCCAATTCGAGGAGAAAAACCTGTGAGCAGTTACAAGGTTGTCGGCATCGGCAACGCCATCGTCGACGTGATTTCGCAAAGTGACGACGGTTTCCTCGACCTGATGGGGATTGAAAAAGGCATCATGCAACTGGTCGAGCAGGACCGGGGTGAGATGCTGTATGACGCGATGAAGAACCGCACCCAGGCGCCGGGTGGATCGGTGGCCAACACGCTGGCGGGCCTAGGGGCACTGGGGCTTTCGACCGCCTTTATCGGGCGGGTGCGCGACGACGCGTTGGGCCAGTTTTATGCCGAAGGGATGACCAAGGGCGGCACAGATTTCGTCAATCCACCGGTCGCGGGGGGTGAATTGCCGACCTCGCGCTCGATGATTTTCGTTTCGCCGGATGGTGAGCGCTCGATGAACACCTACCTTGGAATTTCGGCGGAACTGGGCCCCGAGGACGTGCCAGATGCGGTCGCTGGTGGGGCCGAAATCCTGTTCCTCGAAGGCTATCTTTATGACAAGCCCAAGGGCAAAGAGGCCTTTACCGCGGCTGCGCGCGCCTGTCGTGCCGGGGGCGGCAAGGCGGGGATTGCGCTGTCCGATCCGTTCTGTGTCGACCGGCACCGGGATGATTTCCGCAAGCTGGTGAAGGAATTGGATTACGTCATCGGCAACAGCCACGAGTGGGAATCGCTTTACCAGACCGACCTGAGCGCGGCATTGGAACAGGCTGCGGCGGATGCGGGTATGGTTGTCTGCACCCGGTCGGGCCATGATGTGGTTCTGTTGCGCGGTGAGGAAGAGGCGATCGTGCCGGTGGATGAAATCGTGCCGGTGGATGCCACGGGTGCTGGCGATCAATTCGCTGCCGGTTTCCTGTACGGAATTGCCACAGGCACGAGTCTTGAGGTTGCAGGGCGGATGGGCTGTATCGCGGCGGCCGAGGTGATTTCGCATTACGGCGCACGGCCCGAGCGGGACGTGATGGCGCTGTTTCGCGACGCGGGGCTGGTCTGAGCCGCTCACGCGCGGGCGCTGGGAGGGGCTGCGCTGACCGCTTAGCGCTTTGTGCGGTCGGATTTCTCTTTCGTGACGCTGCGCACCATGCGCCGGAAACTGCGCCCGCGCGCGCGGGCCTGTGCCAAGGTTTCCGAGTTGCGTAGATCTTCGAGGCGGAGCTTGTTCCAGCGGGCTACCCTGTCGGCCTCAAGCCGCCCGTCGGCGATGGCGGCCTGAACCGCGCAGCCCGGCTCGCCCTGATGGGCGCAATCGCGGAACCGGCATTGTGCCGCCAGATCGACGATATCGGCGAACAGCTGTTCGATGCCTTCTTCGGCGGCGTGCAGCCGCAACGCCCGCATTCCGGGCGTGTCGATGATCCAGCCGCCATTCGCCGTAGGGATCAGCGCGCGGGCCGTGGTGGTGTGACGGCCATGGGCGTCATCTTCGCGAATGGTGCGGGTTTCGAAATCTTTACCCGTAAGGCCGTTGAGGATCGTGGTCTTACCAACCCCGGACGAGCCGACCAGCGCCGCCGTCTGACCGACGCCGATCCAGCCGGCAAGCTGGGCCAGATCGTCGGGGTCATGGGCGTTGATCGCGATGGCCACCTGCATTGGCGCCAGCGCTTCGGCGTCGTGCACATACGTGTCCGGATCTTCGACGACATCGGCCTTGGTGAGAACGATCACCGGCAGGCACCCTGCCTCGTGCGCTAGGGCGAGATAGCGTTCCAGCCGGGCCGTGTTGAAATCATCGTTGCAGGACGTGGTGATGAACAGGACATCGACATTCGCCGCGATCAACTGATTGCGCGCGTCCGTCCCCGGTGCGCGCCGTTGCAAAAGCGTCTGCCGGTCGAGAACCCGTTCGATCCGGTGGTCGGCGTCGGCCAGCACCCAATCCCCGACTGTGATGTCGGCCGTTGTAATGCCGGGCGGTGTGATCAGGCTTGCCGTGCCAGAGTCAGGCAGGCCAGAGCCAGACAGGCCAGAGCCAGACAGGCCAGAGTCAGACAGGCCAGAGTCAGGCGGGCCAGCTTCGGATAGGCCAGCTTCGGATAGGCCCGTAAGCCTGTCGCGGTGCACTTCGGCGATGCGGTAGGGCGTAAGACGCGCCAGTTCATCGGCGCATTGCCGCCCGAAAAACGGCGACCATCCAAGGGTTTTGAGCGTGAGTTCCACTGGTTTGCTTACCTGTTTCGGCTTCTGCAAGCCGTCGCCGCCCATCGGTATGCGGACCGAGCGCGAAGGCGTGGCGCAAACGGTAAGGTAAAGGTGAGAGGCTGGACAACGACCCAAGCGGGGCTCGTTACGGCTGCTTCCTTCCGGACCTGACCGGGTTGGCGAGGTGCCTGCCCGCGCCAACCTCTCGAAGCGGGATATAGGGGAGCGGTGCGGGATTCGCAAGTGGTCTGGCCGCCAATACGGGGGGCGACGAGTTCAGAGGGTGACGCGGAAGATAGCGAAACCCCGCGCGTCGTTTCCAATGTCCTCGAGGGCCGGCAACCCGGCTTCTCCGAGGTGGGCCCGCGCCGCCGGGCCGGTTAAGAACCGTGCCGAGGCGCCGCCCTGTGGCGTGAAGCGCCAGACCGGGTCGGCCACGGGGGAAACCGTGCCCATTTCCCTGATATAGCGGGTCAGAATCGTGCGGTTGGAGGTCTTTTCTTCGAACATCAACTCGGCATGCGCGATTTTGGTCATCTCGGGGAAGCCGACACCGAACAGGCGGTAGCTGTGGGTTGCCACGGCAAAGACATCGTCAACGCCGATCGGTTTCCCGAGGTGACGGATATCATGAACGCGGCTTGCGGCTGGATCGATCAGGCGTCCCTTGGTATTGAACCGGGCCGGGGACGACAGGTCGATTTCATAGGTCAATCCGTGCAGCACATCGAACGCGTAACCGGGAACTCCATCGAGAAACAGCGGGCCATCCAGCGCCTTGCCCGGTGTGAGGCGGGCGAACAGGCTGGCGCTGATTTCGAGCCAGTTGCGAAGGAATGCGCCGGTGACGCGTAGGGCGCAGAAGTTGTTCTTGTAGAACAACAGGTCAGAAACATTGCGGCGGGTCAGCGGCCCCGGGGGGATATCGACGAAATGTTCGGGTCCGCCGCGCCGCCCGGTCTTGAGCGATGACACGGCCGCAAGGACCGGCAGCCCTTCATCGGGCGTGCCCCTGAGGCATTCGCGCAGGTGGTTGCGTTTCGCTTGACCGATAAGCTCAAGCGCGGCGTCGGAGCATACCAACGAAAAATAGCTCTGGAGCGGAACGGTCGTTTTACCCAGAACTTGGCCAAGCATCCAGCGCGCCTGCGTATGGGCCGGTTGGGACAGGGTGAGAAGGTGTGAGTCCTCGGCGGTGACGTGCATCAACCGACCGGATGGGTCGCGCTCTGTGATCGGGCGAAGGCTGGCGCGGGCCGAGGTGACACGCCAGCCCTTTCCCGGGCTGCTGTCATTGCGCATCAGGCACAGGTCGATCACGCCAAGATATGCGCCCCAAGCGCCCGGATTGGTGATCGGAGTGCCGTGGATCAGCCCGTTTTCCCCAAGGGCCGACGCGGGCGCCAAATCGGCTGCCCCCGGTTGACTTTTGTCTTGGGGCGGCGGGAAGGGCAGGTGAGAATGGCCGGCAAGCACCGCGTCGATTTCGGCCAGCCCGGCGAGCGCGCGCGCGGCGTTTTCGCTCATGGCGCCGGGGCTGTCCGAATCCAGCCCGGTATGCGCAAGCGCGATGACGAGATCGGCCCCCTCGGCGCGGGCGGCTGTGGCCTGTCGGTGCACTTCGGTGAACATGTCTGTGATCACGAAGCTTGCTGCGCTGTCGTGGTTCCAATTGAGCGTCTGGGGAGGAAGGCAGCCGATCACGGCGATGTTTAGGGTGTGTTCCCGGCCGTTTTCATCGATCGCTGTTCGCGACAGCATGACGCGCGGTGGAAAGGGGCCTGGGCTGGCCTCTCCGCTATCGGTTTTCCTGAACAGATTTGCAGCTACAACTGGGAAGTCGGCCTCGTGAAGGGCCGTGACCATCGCGTCGGCACCATAATCGAGATCGTGGTTGCCGATGGTCATCGCGTCATAGCCAAGGGCATTCATGGCGGCGACGATGGGATGCGTCTGCGGGGGGGCGGCGCTTTTTCCCCCGTCCAGTTTGAATTGCTCCTGTTTGATCCGGTTCTGCGCGCAGTCGGCTTCGGCGGCAAGATCGCAGATCGCATTGCCTTGCAGCAGGTCGCCGGTATCGAACAAAAGACAGGCCGTGTGATTATCTGCGGCCTCGCGTCGCGCGGCTTCGATCAATGTCGCGGTGCGCGACAGCCCGATAACTTCGCTCGGCCGGTCAGCGAGGTAATCGAACCCCCGCACCGCGCCGTGCAGATCACTGGTATGTAGCAGGCGCACCCTCACACGCTGCTCTCCGCCATCAGGCGGACAAGCTATACCTTCGGTCAATATCTGGCCCTCGGCGGGAGTGACCCGCCTAAACTTCCCCAATTTTAGACCGACACCCCCGATATCGGCCCCCTTGCGGACTTTCATCCGGTCTTCGACAAGGTCAACGCTGCCCCCGTCTTGGAGCGAGTAAAACACCTGCAAATGTGGTTGTCACGCGACGTAATCAACCCTGAGGAGAAATTAGAATTTTCTGTGCTTTTTCGGTTGTGCTGGCGACTCTACCCGGAGCGTGAATTTTGGGCCGAAATTGGGTCGGGATTGGGTCGGGATTGTCGGGCCGGGGCAAACGTGCGACAGGTTTGCAAAACACGGCGGGGCGCTGCCCCGGAGCCGACGCGGATCAAAGAGGAGCGCGTATGAAACTGGCGGAGACGGTAACTTTTGGGGGATCGGGCCTCGACAGGGCGGCGCATTTGCGCGGCGATGACGCGGCGCTTGAGGCTTTGCGCGCTTCCAACGGTGCGCGCACCATCGTGACATGGCGTGGCAAGCCCCTGTTCGAGGGCGAGGCGCGCGACCGGCTGGCACGACTGCCGCTGGATCATCCGATGCTCATGGCCGAAGGCGGCCCCGAGATGCTGCTTGGCCTCGAAGAGGGGGGCGACGCGATCTTTGCCCGCGATATGTCGGGCTGGACGCCGGATGTGCTGGATGCGTCGCTGATGGGCACGTTCCTTGATCCGACTGAGCAGGTGCACCCGGATGGCCCCGAGGATGCCGCCTTTGGCGAGTTGCGCGCCCGGATGACTCGGATCACCGCGCGTGACGCCGAGCTGGCCGCGACCGCCAAGGCGATTTTCAGTTGGCACCGCTCGCATCGTTTCTGTGCCCGCTGTGGTGAGCAAAGCGAGATGATCCTTGCCGGGTGGCAACGCTCTTGCCCCGCGTGCAAGACGCAACATTTTCCACGCACCGATCCCGTGGTCATCATGCTGATCACGCGGGGAAATTCGGTCTTGATGGGGCGCAGTCCGGGGTGGCCCGAGGGGATGTTTTCCCTGTTGGCCGGGTTCGTCGAGCCCGGTGAGCCGATTGAGGCGGCGGTACGGCGCGAGGTGTTCGAAGAAGCGGGGATCAGGGTTGGCGCGGTCGAGTATCTGTCAAGCCAGCCCTGGCCCTATCCCAGCAGCCTGATGTTCGGGTGCCGGGGCGAGGCGCTGGATGACGAGATTACGATCGACCCGAAAGAGATTGAGGATGCGCGCTGGTTCACCCGTGAAGAGATCGCGCTGGCCTTTGCCGGGGGCCACCCCGAGTTGATGCCGGCCCGAAAGGGGGCGATCGCGCAATTTCTGCTGTGGAACTGGCTGGCGGATCGGTTGGATTGACCCGCCGAACAGATTGACCAGACACAGATTGGCCAGACCTTGCCGCGTTCTCTTGTTGAGGGCATCGGCAGGCTTGATCGCGGGCGCTTTTGGCCGCAAAAGGGCTTTGACACAAAACCCAAGAGACCAGCAGGCAGGCAAAGCATGAAATTCGTGACACGAGAAGACATTGAGGCGCCAATCGATCATGTTTTCAAGGTGCTTACTGATTTCGAGGGCTTTGAGCGGCAAGCGATGCGGCGTGGCGCCGAAGTGCGGCGGCTGGATGAGCTGGAGGTGCCGGGCGAAGGCGCGCGTTGGGCACTTGCCTTTCCTTTTCGTGGCAAACCGCGTGAGATGACGGTGGTGTGCACCGAATACGATGCGCCGCTGCGCCTGAATTTTGAAAGCGTGATGAGCGGTCTTGATGGTGACATGAAGGTCGAGTTGGTGGCGCTTTCGCGCGGGCGGACGCGACTGAGCCTTGAGATCGAGTTCAAGCCCAAAACGCTGTCGGCGCGGCTTCTTGTGCAGTCGATCAAGCTGGCCAAGGCGAATATTTCGAAACGGTTCCAGATCAAGGTGGCCGAATTCGCCAAGTCGACGGAAGAGAATTACAAGCGGATGGCGTAACGCGGCGCTGTTGCGCCGTGGTTCAGTCGACCTGCCTGTCGCGCTTGTAGCTGGTAGAGCAGGGAAACGGTGCGAGCCAGCTTTCGCGCCGGATTGTCCAAAGCTCATAGTCCGGGGTGAACTGGTTCGGGGTGTCGAGCGTGCCAAGATGCACCTCGACCTCGCCTTCCGAGCGGGCGAACACGGACGAGCCGCAGCGCGGGCAGAAATAGCGCCCCTCGAAGCTTGATGGTGTCCCTTCGACGCTGACCGCGTTTTCGGGAAAGATCGCGGCGGCATAGAACAGCGCACCGTGATGTTTGCGGCAATCGAGACAGTGGCAGACCCCGGTGCGCAGCGGCGCGCCCGTCGCCGTGATGCGGATATCGCCGCAAAGACAGCCGCCGGTAATCTGTGTCATGCCGTTACCGCCGCCGATCCGCCGGATAGACGCCAAGGATTTCGACATGCGAGGTGAAATAGTCGAGCTCTTCCATGGCGAGTTTGACGTTATCATCCTCGGGGTGGCCGTCGATGTCGGCGTAAAATCGGGTGGCGGTGAAATTGCCGTCGACCATATAGCTTTCCAGCTTGGTCATGTTGACACCGTTGGTGGCAAAACCGCCCATCGCCTTGTAGAGCGCGGCGGGAATGTTGCGGACCTCGAAAACGAAGGTCGTCATCATGCCCAGATCACCCCGGCGGGTCATGTCCATCTCGCGGCCCATAAGCAGGAAGCGGGTGGTGTTGTGGCCGTGATCCTCGATGTCGCGGGCCAGCACGTCGAGACCGTAGATCTCGGCAGCCAGTTCGGAGGCGAGCACACCTTCCCCCGGCATCTTCTCCTGCGCGAGGGCTGCTGCGGCACCGGCGCTGTCGGCGGCCGAGATGCCCTTGATTCCGTGGGTTTTGAGAAATCCAGCCGATTGCGGCAGCAAAACGAGGTGCGCGCGCACGGTGTGGATGTCTTTGAGTTGCGCCCCCGGAAGGCCCATCAAGGCGATGCGCACCCGCACGAAGGCCTCGTCCACGATGTAGAGCCCGCTTTCAGGCAACAGACGGTGAATGTCGGCGACGCGCCCATAGGTCGAGTTTTCGACTGGAAGCATCGCGTATTCGGCGCGCCCGTCGCGCACACAGGCGATCACATCTTCGAAAGTCTCGCAGGGAATGGCCTCCATCCCGGGGCGGGCATTCTGGCAGGCCTCGTGGCTGTAGGCCCCGGGTTCGCCTTGAAAGGCAACGCGTTGGTGGGAAGTAGCGGTCATTGGCGGCGTTTCCTGCGGGTTTCTGGGCGTCCTGACGGTCGGAGGCGCAAACTACACCTTGATTCCGACAAGGGGAAGCGGATAGATACCCGGCGGAGAGACGCAATATTTCGACTGGGAACAGGCCAATGTTTGACACGATGACGACGACCAAAGTGATCGGTGCGTTTTGCGGCGCGCTGTTGATCTTCATGCTGGGCAACTGGGCCGCAATGGCCCTTTACACGACCGGCGGTGGTCATGGCGACGAACATGCGGCGTCCTACGTGATCGAGGTCGAATCCGATGACGAGGCCCCGTCCGAAGAAGCAGGCCCGACCTTCGAAGAACTTCTTGCCAGCGCAGACGTTGGCAAAGGCGCCAAGGTTTTCGGCAAGTGCAAGGCCTGCCACAAGATCGAGCCGGGCGCGAACGCCACTGGCCCGACGCTTCACGCCGTCGTTGGCCGTGCCGTCGATAGCGTCGATGGGTTTTCCTATTCCGGCGCGCTGGAAGCGGTGGGCGAGCAATGGACGCCCGAGAACCTGAACGTCTTTCTCGCGGATCCCAAAGGCACCGCGCCTGGCACCAAGATGAGCTTTGCCGGGCTGAAGAAAGAAACCGACCGCGCCAACCTGATCGCCTATCTCTCCACCCTGGAGTGATCACGTCGCAGCCGGCATGACCGGCGCTGAGAAATTCAAAGCCGCCTTGCCCAAATCGGGGAAGGCGGCTTTTTCTTGGGTGGAGCGGGCCTGCTCACGCAGAGATTACACAAACATAACTTGAATGTGGGTGGTGCGCGCCGTTACCTAGGACAAAGCGAAAAACGCGGCCCCAGTGGGCCTTCGAGGAGGAAGAGCATATGCGGCAGTCCGGGTCGAAACGGCTTCTTCGGTGGAATGGTCCCGTGATGGGGCGGCGCGGCGTGCTGCGCGTGCTGTCTTCGCTGGGTGTTGCCGGGGTGAGCGGCGGTCTGATCGGCACGCGCGCCATGGCCGAAAGCCACGCGGCGGCCACAGATGGCGGAAACATCATCCGCAGCCACGGCTATTCCTATTTCGGCGATCTGAAGTATGCGGCCGATTTCACCCATTTCGACTACGTTAATCCGGATGCGCCCAAGGGCGGTGAGATGATCCTTGATGCGCTGGGCACGTTTGATTCGCTCAATCCCTATTCGCGCAAGGGCCGTGCCAGTGGCACGTGGATCTGGGAAACCTATGAAAGCCTGCTCGATGACATGCCCGCTGATGCTTATGGCGAGAATTACGGGCTACTGGCCGAAAGCCTTGAATATGATGAAGGCAAGAACTGGGTCGTTTTCCACATGCGGCCCGAAGCCAAGTTTTCGGACGGAACGCCCGTGACGGCGCATGACGTGGTGTTCTCGCATAACCTGCTGCTGGAGCAGGGGCTGCCGTCCTATGCGCAGGCGGTGAAGATCCGCATCCTGACCAGCGAGGCGCTGGATGATCACACGGTGAAGTTTACCTTTGCGCCCGATATTTCGCGCCGCAGCCTGATCGATCAGGCGGGCGGCGTGCCGGTCTGGTCAAAGGCGTGGTACGAGAAAACCGGCGCGCGGCTGGATGAAAGCCGGTTGGAGGTTTCTCCCGGTTCTGGCCCTTACGTGCTGCACGATTACGAAGTGAACCGGCGAGTGGTTTACCGACGCAATCCCGACTATTGGGGGCATGACCTTCCGATCAACCGCGGGCGGCATAATTTCGACGAGATCCGGATCGAGTATTACGGCGACGACACCGCCGCCTTTGAGGCGTTCAAGGCGGGGCAGTATACCTTCCGGCAAGAGGGCGACAGCAAGACCTGGGCGACCTCTTACGATTTCCCGGCTGTGCAGAAGGGCTGGGTCAAGCGCGAGGAAATCCCGACGCTTTATCCGCCCACGCCGAGCGGCTTCGTGTTCAACCTTGGCCGCGAGAAATTGCAGGACAAGCGCCTGCGCGAGGCGCTGGCGCTGGCCTATAACTTCGAATGGACCAACGAGTCGCTGCAATATGGGCTGTTCAAGCAGCGCAATTCCTTTGTGGAAAACGCTCCGCATCAGGCCAAGGCTGCGCCAGAGGGGGCGGAACGGGCGCTGCTGACATCGCTGGGTGATCTGGTTCCGGCAGAGATGTTGCAGGAACCGGCGGTGGAACCGCACAGCTCGAAACCCGCGCGGCCCAACGACCGACGCAACCTGCGCCGTGCGATGGCGCTTCTCGACGAGGCGGGGTGGAGTGTGCAGGGCGACGGGCTGCGCCAGAACGCGAAGGGCGAGGTCCTGACTATTGATTTCCCCTATCCTAGCAGCGCGGGGCCGACCCTTGGCCCGGTGATCGAGGCCTATGCCCGTAACCTTGCGATCCTTGGCGTTGACGTGAACCTCGAAAAGATCGACCCGGCACAATATACCCTGCGCTCGCGCGAGCGCGATTACGACATGGTGTTCGACAGTTACCGGACCTTTCTTGAGGCAGGGACCGGGCTGATGCAGCAGTATGGCTCGACAGACGCTGCGATTTCGCTTTTCAACCCCGCGGGGCTGGCCAGCCCGATGGTGGATGCGATCATCGAAAAGGCGCTGCAATCAGAAAGCGCCGAAGAGGAAACAGCAGCGCTGATGGCGCTTGACCGGGCGCTGCGGTTTGAGCGGTTCATGGTGCCGGTGTGGTATAATCCGAACAACTGGGTTGCCTATTGGGACATGTACGAGCATCCCGATCCGCTTCCGCCTTATGACTTGGGTTATCTCGATTTCTGGTGGTTCAACGCCAAGAAGGCCGCGAAGCTCAAATCCGACGGCGCGTTGAGGTAAATCGCGCATGGGCGCCTATATTTTCCGACGGCTTCTGCTGATTATTCCGACGTTGCTTGGCATCATGCTGATCAACTTTGCGCTGGTGCAATTCGTGCCGGGCGGCCCGATCGAGCAGGTGATCGCCAACATGCAGGGCCAGGGCGATGTCACGGCCGGATTTTCCGGCGCGGGTAACGAGGGTGGCCCAAACCAGACCGAGGGCCTTGGTGGCGCTGCCGGTGGTGGTGAGAAATACCTTGGCGCGCGCGGTCTGCCGCCCGAATTCATCGCGCAGCTGGAGAAGGAATTCGGCCTCGACAAGCCTCCGCTTGAGCGGTTCCTGTTCATGATGGGTAATTACTTGCGCTTCGATTTTGGCGAGAGCTATTTCAGAAGCGAACAAGTTGTCGACCTGATCATCGACCGGCTTCCGGTCTCGATCTCACTGGGGCTGTGGAGCACGCTTCTGGCCTATATCATCTCGATCCCGCTGGGTATTCGCAAGGCGGTGAAGGACGGCACGCGGTTCGACACTTGGACGAGCGGCGCGATCATCGTGGCCTATGCGATTCCCGGTTTCCTGTTCGCGATCCTGCTGCTGGTGCTGTTTGCCGGGGGCTCTTACTGGCAGATCTTTCCGTTCAAGGGATTGGTCAGCGAAGGCTGGGAAGAGTTCGGCTGGTTCCACAAGATCTATGACTACCTCTGGCACATCACGCTGCCGGTTCTGGCGATGTCGATTTCGGGGTTTGCCTCGCTGACGCTGCTGACCAAGAACAGCTTTCTGGACGAGATCAAAAAGCAATACGTGACGACCGCGCGGGCCAAGGGCTTGAGCGAAAGCAAGGTGCTTTACGGTCATGTGTTCCGCAACGCGATGCTGATCGTGATCGCCGGCTTTCCCGCCGTTTTCATCAGCTCGTTCTTCGGTGGTTCGCTGATCATCGAGAAGGTGTTCACGCTGGACGGCCTGGGCCTGTTGGGCTTTGAGGCGGCGGTCGCGCGGGATTATCCGCTGGTCTTTGGTACGCTGTTCATCTTTGGCCTGATCGGCCTGCTGGTCGGTATCCTGAGCGACCTTATGTATGTGTTCGTCGATCCGCGGATCGATTTCGAAAAGCGGGAGGGCTGAGCGCATGGCACTGTCGCCTCTGAACCAGCGCCGCTGGCGCAATTTCCGCCGCAATGGGCGGGCGTTCTGGTCGCTCATCGTGTTCGTGGTGCTGTTCGGCCTTAGCCTGCTGGCCGAGTTTATTGCCAATGAAAAGCCGATCCTCGTCAACTATCGCGGCGAATACTATGTGCCGATTTTCAACTTCTATCCCGAGACAAAGTTCGGCGGCGATTTCGAAACCGAGGCGATCTATCGCGATCCTGAGGTGCAATGCCTGATCGTGAGCGGCGGGGTCGAAGCCTGTCTTGATGATCCCGAGGCAGTGCAGGAAGCGGTCGAGTCCGGTGCAGCCGATTTCGAGGGCGAGGCGATCGTGAAGGGCTGGACCATCTGGCCGCTCATTCCCTATTCCTACAACACACCGGTCGACCGGGCCGGATCGGCGCCGTTGCCGCCCGATGTGATCGGGTTCTATGGCGATGATGAGGATCGCTCGTTCGGTCTTCTGCCCGCCGGACAGCGGGGCGAGAACCTTCTTGGCACCGATCGCAACAAACGCGATGTCGCAGCGCGGGTGCTGTATGGGTTCCGATTGTCGATCCTGTTTACGCTGATCGTGACGGTGGTGGCATCGGTTGTTGGCGTCATCGCGGGCGCGGCGCAGGGCTTTTTCGGCGGCTGGCTTGACCTGATCTTTCAGCGCGTGATCGAGATCTGGGGCGCGACGCCCTCGCTTTACGTGATCATCATCCTGTTCGCGATCCTTGGACGGGGATTCTGGTTGTTGGTGTTCATCACCGTTCTGTTCGGCTGGACTGCGCTCGTGGGTGTGGTGCGCGCGGAATTCCTGCGCGCGCGCAATCTTGAATACGTGCGCGCGGCCAAGGCTTTGGGCGTGAGCAACACCGTGATCATGTTCCGCCACATGCTTCCCAATGCGATGGTGGCGACCCTGACGATGCTTCCGTTCATCGTGACGGGGACGATTTCGACGCTGGCGGTGCTGGATTACCTTGGGTTCGGCCTGCCCACATCAGCGCCGTCGCTGGGTGAGTTGACGTTGCAGGCCAAGAACAACCTCAACGCGCCTTGGCTTGCGTTTACTGCGTTCTTCACTTTTGCAATCATGCTTTCGCTTCTCGTCTTCATATTCGAGGGCGTGCGGGATGCCTTCGATCCGAGGAAGACGTTCCAATGAGCCTGCTTGAATTTCGTGATCTGACGGTGGGCTTCCGCCAGGATGGCAAGGTGCACCCCGCAGTCAAAGGCGTGTCGTTCACGGTGGACCGGGGCGAAACCGTTGCCTTGGTCGGCGAAAGCGGATCGGGCAAATCGGTGACGGCGCTTTCGTCGGTCGCGCTGCTGCCCTCTTCGGCGGTGTTGTCGGGGTCGGTCACCTATGACGGGACCGAGATGATCGGCGCGCCGGAACCGGACCTCCGCCGGGTGCGTGGCAACGACATCAGCTTCATTTTCCAAGAGCCGATGACCAGCCTCAACCCGCTGCACACCATCGAAAAGCAGCTTTCCGAGAGTATTCGCCTGCATCAAGGCCTTGAGGGAAGTGCCGTTCGCGCGCGGATCCTCGAGCTTTTGAACCGTGTCGGCATTCGCAATGCGGAAGAGCGGCTGAACGCCTATCCGCATGAGCTTTCTGGTGGGCAACGGCAGCGGGTGATGATCGCGATGGCGCTGTCGAACAAGCCCGACATCCTGATCGCGGATGAGCCGACGACGGCGCTCGATGTGACTATTCAGGCGCAGATTCTTGAGCTGCTGGCCGAATTGAAGCGTGAAGAGAACATGGGGCTTTTGTTCATCACTCATGACCTTGGCATCGTGCAGAAGATCGCTGATCGGGTCTGCGTCATGAAGGATGGCGAGATCGTCGAAACCGGCAAGACCGCTGAAATTTTCGCGAACCCCAAGCATGAGTATACGCGCAAACTTCTGGGCGCGCGGGCGGTGGGGATTCCGGCGCCGGTGCCCGAGGGTGCGAAGACGCTGGTCGAGACTGATAAGCTGCGCGTTTGGTTCCCGATCAAGACCGGGTTGCTAAAGCGCGTGTCGGGTCATGTGAAGGCGGTGAACGAAGCGACGATTTCCGTGCGCAGCGGTGAGACGCTGGGCATTGTCGGCGAGAGTGGGTCGGGCAAGACGACGCTGGCGCTGGCGATCATGCGGCTGATCCAGTCCGAGGGTGGGATCACCTATGACGGGCAGGACGTGCGCGGATGGTCCACCCGCAAGCTGCGCGATCTGCGCCGCGAAATGCAGATTGTGTTTCAGGATCCCTATGGATCGCTCTCGCCGCGGATGAGTTGCGAACAGATCATTGCCGAGGGACTGGGCGTGCATGGTAACCCCGGCGGCCGTCCCGAGCGAGAGCTGGTGGCAGAGGTGATGGAGGAAGTCGGCCTCGATCCGGCAATGATGCACCGCTATCCGCATGAGTTTTCCGGCGGACAGCGGCAAAGGATCGCGATTGCCCGCGCGATGATCCTGCGGCCACGTCTGGTGGTGCTGGACGAGCCGACAAGCGCGCTCGACATGACGGTGCAGGTGCAGATCGTGGACCTCTTGCGTGATTTACAGGTGAAGCACGGGCTGGCGTACCTGTTCATCAGTCACGACCTGAACGTGGTGCGCGCGATGAGCCACAAGATGGTGGTGATGCGGCAGGGCGATATCGTCGAAGCCGGAGAGGCCGAGGCGCTGTTCGAGAACCCACAGACCGAGTATGCGCGCACCCTGCTGGCGGCGGCGCTGGAGCTGAAAACAAAGTAGGGAGCGGTGGCGAAACCAGCCCCTGAAACGCCGGCCCTTTGCGGGCCGGGCTTCAGGGCTAGCTTTTTACGGACGCGTTAGATGGCCGAGCTGTGCCCCGCCTTCGACAGGTCATAGGCGTCGAAGCTGCGCGCGACCATGCGGGTCAGGGGGCGCGCCTTGACCGGGATGGTCAGCCCCGCGCCCGAGACTTTCAGCAGGCCGTTGAACTCGGCATTCGTCCTTTCGAACATCTGCTCTAGGGCCTCACGGGTGATGTCGTAATCGCGCAGGATTTCCCGCGAATCGATCTTGAAATCACACATCAGCATTTCGATCATCCGCGAGCGCATCTTGTCATCGGCGCTGAACACATGACCGCGCGAGGTGCTGAAGCGCCCGTCGCGGATCTTTGCCGTATGGGCCGAGGTGGCCGGTGCGTTCTGCGCATAGCCCTGTGGGAAGCGCGAGATCGACGAGGCGCCCATGCCGATCAGGACATCCGCCGGATCATCGGTATAACCTTGGAAGTTGCGGCGCAGGGTGCCGTTCTTCTGGGCCACTTCAAGGCCATCGCCATGCACGGCGAAATGGTCGATCCCGATTTCGGCGTAATTGTCCCACAGGAACAGTTTGCGCGCGGTTTCGAACAGCGCGAGGCGTTCTTGCGGACTGGGAAGCTTGTCCGAGGGGATCAACTGCTGCCGCTTTGCCATCCAGGGCACGTGGGCATAGCCATAAAGCGCCACCCGGTCGGGGGCGAGCGCGAGGAGCTTTTGCACGCTTTCAGTGATGCGCTCTTTCGATTGGTCGGGCAGGCCAAAGAGGATATCGGCGTTGAGCGAATGCACACCGCGGGCGCGAATCATTTCAACGGCGTCGCGGGTGATTTCAAAGCCCTGAATCCGGCCGATCGTCTGCTGAATCTCGTCATTGAAATCCTGCACCCCGATCGAGGCACGGTTCATGCCCGCCGCCGCCAGCGCATCGAGGCGTGCTTCGTCGATCTCGTTCGGGTCGATCTCAACCGAGAATTCGTAATCCTCGGCAAAGCCCGCGACTTCGGCGATTCGGCCTGAAAGGTCTTCCATCATCGGCGCCGTGAGGAGTGTGGGTGTGCCACCGCCCCAGTGCAGCCGCGACAGTTTGACACCGGACGGCAGGTTTTGCTTCAGCAAGTCGAGTTCGGCCTTGAGCGTCTCGAGGTAGGCGCGGACCGGCTCTTCCGACTGGGTGCCTTGTGTACGGCAGGCGCAGAACCAGCAAAGCCTACGGCAGAAAGGCACATGAACATAAAGGGATATCGTTGAGTCAGGTTTTATTGACCTGATCCAGCGCGCGAAATCATCGCCATTCACTGCGGAATTCGAGAAGTGCGGGGCCGTGGGATAGGACGTGTAACGCGGTACTTTCGCGTCAAACAGTCCCAATTCGGCGAGTTGTGTTTTCGTAACCATAAGCTTACCTTTAAGAAGGAAACTAGGTATTCTGCTTTGATGCAGATCAAGAGACGCGAACCGTAAACAAAAATGCCAAATGACAACGCCGTGATCGCGCCGCAGGATTGTGCGGATTGCCCTATTCGACATCGTGCCGTGTGCGCGCGATGCGAGGCGGACGAACTCGATGCGCTCGAACAGATCAAGTATTATCGCAGTTTCGAAGCGGGTCAGACTGTTGTCTGGGCCGGGGACCGGATGGATTTCGTCGGGTCAGTCGTGTCGGGTATCGCCACGCTGACGCAGGCGATGGAAGACGGCCGCACGCAAATGGTGGGCCTCTTGCTGCCCAGTGATTTCGTTGGTCGCCCGGGGCGCGATGGTGCCGCCTATGACGTGGTCGCCACGACCGATCTGGTGATGTGCTGTTTCCGCAAGCAACCGTTCGAGAAGATGATGGTGTCAACGCCTCATATCTCGCATCGCCTGCTGGAAATGACGCTGGACGAGTTGGACGCGGCACGGGAATGGATGCTGGTTCTGGGCCGCAAGACAGCGCGCGAAAAGATCGCAAGCCTGTTGAGCATCGTGGCGCGCCGGGACGCAACGTTGAAGCTTGATACCGTTGACGGGCCGCTGGTCTTTGACCTGCCGCTCACGCGCGAGGCGATGGCGGATTACCTTGGCCTGACGCTGGAGACGGTGAGTCGCCAGATCAGCGCGCTCAAGCGAGACGGGGTGATTCATTTGGAAGGCAAGCGCCACGTGACCGTGCCGGATTTCAGCCGCCTGATGGAAGAGGCGGGCGACGATTCGGATGGCGGGATGCTGGCCTGAAGATATGCTGGCCTGAAGATGTGGGCCTGAAGAAGCTGGCCGCTACGCAGTGGCCTGTTCGTACAGCCCCGGGATCAGCCCTTCTGCAAGACTCTTGAGTGCTTGGGGCGAGGTGCCGGGCGGCTGTATCGGGCCGTAGTGCACCTCGTAACTGCCGCCAAGCTTTGCAAGCAATTCCGAGACATAGCGAAGCGAGGCGACGGTACGCCCGAAGTCCTTGTTTCCGCCGCTGAGCGTTCGGGCAAGCATTCGGGTGCGATAGTAGTGCCGAGAGTTCCCCATATTTGCAGAGGCGGGCACGATCGGCACCCCGCTGCTGGCAGACATGCGGGTGATGCCCATGCGCCAGGGCGGCTCGACCAGCCGCCCGGAAACCTTGTCGGCCACGCGCCCCGACCCGAACACCAGAAGCGCGCCTCCGGACTCCAACTGCGCCTGCATTCCGGCAAATGTCTGGCGGGGGGACAGAACGGTGTCGTTTCTGTCGAGATCGACGGGAATGATCCGGTCGGCCCCGAGGAACCGCTCGGCCTCGCGGTTTGCTACCACCTTCATGTCGGGCCGGTGTTCAAGCAGCACGCCGGCGTGGGCGATGAAATCGAATGTCCCGGTGGAATGTGTCGCGCCGATGATCACGGGGCCATGGGCGGGAACATTGTCCAACCCGTGCGGCGTGATCGTGGTGCCGCCGTTCATTGACAGAAGCGCCTTCACCAGATCCTTGCCGACACGGCCATCAAGTTCGATCAGGACTTTTTCGGTTTCACGTAGGGCAAAGAAGGCTTGTCCGGTCACCGTGCGGTTCAGGAAATCGATACCGTGCATCAGGTTGCGCAGCAGGGCCAGCCGCAGGTCCGCGCCTTCCTTGATGCGCAGCCGCGCGCGAAGAAGCTCGTCCAGTGGGTTGTTTTCCCTGCTCTTGCTCAAGACGTCCTCTGGAATTGCGCGTTTCGTGCTCTGGCGTCGCGTTTATCATTTTTGACAGCCGGACCCTTGATCGGGAAGTGTGGCCATTAGAGGTGTGCTCTAACGCAAATCGCGCCCCAGACAAAGCCCGGAGCGCGATTCGATCATTTCACCGGGCGATTGTTGCGCCCTCAATGCGCCATGAAGACCGGTAGTTTCGCCTGTTCCAGCATGTAGCGCGTTGCGCCGCCAAGGATGGCTTCGCGGAAACGCGAATGACCATAGGCCCCCATCACGATCAATTCGGCCTGAATATCGCCCGCGTGACGCATCAGAACGTCGGACACGCGCGGCAGGGTCTTGGACAGAACGTCCACCTCGACATGGATGCCATGGCGCGAAAGATACTGTGACAACATCCCGCCGGGATCGGAGCGGTTAGGCCCATGTGCGGGCGGGTCGATGATCACGACGTGCACCTTTTCAGCACCTTTGAGCACGGGAAGCGCCGCGCGCACGGCATTCAGCGCCTCGGCGCTTTCGTTCCAGCCGATCATCACGGTTTTGGGTTGGGGCGCAGGGTCGCCCTTGTCAGGCACGACAAGAACGGGCGTCTGCCCTTCGAACATCGCCGCTTCTACGACGGGTTCAAGCTCGGCTCCGCGCTTTTTGCCATAGGGTTGGGGCAGGATGGCCAGATCCGAGAACCGCGCCCGCCCGGCGACGTGACGGCCCAGATCGGCCAGCTGCGCAACGCCCGTGTCAGTGGACCAGCGGATGTTCGAACCGGTCAGGATTTCCTGCGCCGCTTTTTCGACCGACTTGGCCTCTTCTTCGGCGCGGTTGATGGTTTCCTGCAACACCATCGCATTAGCACCGGCATAGTAATATCCGGTCTGGCTGCGATCGACGCCAAGGCAGAGAACATCGAGATGCGCATCAACAACGTTGGCGATTGCAATGCCGTGGGCCAGCGTGGACTCGGCGAAAGCCGGGTCGGTCAGGACCGTGAAGAGTGTTTTGAAAGCCATTTTATCCTCTTGGGGTTCGCGCTCGTTAACGCTGGGTTAGAGCCCATGCGCCAATTTGCATACTGTTATCAGGAATTACCCTCTATAATCTTGATGCAGATCAAAGCGACGGGTGGGGCCACCCCTCATTAAGCAAGATAGTCAAATCCACCGGTGTGCGTGAACGAATCACGCCGGGACAGACGAAGGGACGAAAAATGGGTAACTATATAAAGCTTCTCGTGTACGGGGTGATCGCGGTGCTGGCCGCTATTGCCGCGAACTACGCACGAGATCTGGCTTACATGGTGAATGCGCTGATGGTGATGGTCATCGGTATGGTGCTGTTCATCATCACACTGCGCAGCACGGGCAATGCACAGCCCGCGCTCGAACCGAATCCTGAAACCGAATACATGGACGGGCCTGTCCGTGTAGGCGTGATCCTCACCGCGTTCTGGGCGGTCGTAGGGTTTCTTGTCGGCGTGACGATCGCCTTCCAGCTGGCCTTTCCGGCGCTCAACTTCGAGTGGGCGCAGGGTTACCTGAACTTCGGACGTCTGCGGCCGCTGCACACCAGCGCCGTGATTTTCGCGTTCGGGGGCACCGGCCTGATCACGACGTCCTTCTATGTCGTTCAGCGCACCAGCGCCGCGCGCCTCTGGGGCGGTAACTTGGCCTGGTTTGTGTTCTGGGGCTACCAGATCGTGATCCTGCTGGCTGCGTCGGGCTACGTTCTGGGCGCGACCCAGTCCAAGGAATACGCCGAGCCGGAATGGTACGTTGATTGGTGGCTGACCATCGTCTGGGTGGCTTACCTGCTGGTTTTCGTCGGTACCCTGATGAAGCGGAAAGAGCCGCACATCTATGTCGCCAACTGGTTCTACCTGTCGTTCATCCTGACCATCGCGATGCTGCACATCGTCAACAACCTGTCGATCCCGGTGTCGATGTTCGGCTCCAAGTCGGTTCAGGTGTTCTCGGGCGTGCAAGATGCCATGACGCAGTGGTGGTATGGCCACAACGCCGTGGGCTTCTTCCTGACTGCGGGCTTCCTTGGCATGATGTACTACTTCGTGCCGAAACAGGCCGAGCGTCCGGTGTTCAGCTACAAACTGTCGATCATCCACTTCTGGGCGCTGATCTTCATCTATATCTGGGCCGGTCCGCACCACCTGCACTATACCGCGCTGCCTGACTGGGCCTCGACGCTTGGCATGGTGTTCTCGATCGTGCTTTGGATGCCTAGCTGGGGTGGCATGATCAACGGCCTGATGACGCTCTCGGGCGCATGGGACAAGCTGCGCACCGATCCGATCATCCGCATGATGGTTATTTCGGTCGGCTTCTACGGCATGTCCACCTTCGAAGGCCCGATGATGTCGATCCGCGCGGTCAACTCGCTCAGCCACTATACCGACTGGACGATTGGTCACGTGCACTCTGGCGCTCTGGGCTGGAACGGCATGATCACCTTTGGTGCGCTTTACTTCCTGACCCCGCGTCTGTGGAACCGTGAGCGTCTCTATAGCCTGAGCCTCGTGAGCTGGCACTTCTGGCTCGCCACCATCGGCATCATTCTCTACGCCGCCTCGATGTGGGTGACGGGGATCATGGAAGGCCTGATGTGGCGTGAAGTTGATGCAAACGGTTTCCTCGTGAACTCGTTCGCTGACACGGTTGCCGCGAAGTTCCCGATGTATGTGGTGCGTGGCACCGGTGGTCTTCTGTACCTCACCGGCGGCGTCATCATGTGCTATAACCTCTGGATGACGGTTAGACGTTCGCCGGCTGTAGAAGCCACGAACCACGTCGTTCCGGCCGAATAAGGAGGGTCAGAACAATGGGAATTCTCGACAAACACCAGGTTCTTGAGAAGAACGTCACGCTTCTTGCCATCTTCGCCTTTCTGGTGGTGACGGTCGGCGGGATTGTGCAGATCGCACCGCTCTTCTGGTTGGAAAACACGATCGAGAAGGTGGAGGGCATGCGGCCCTACACCCCTCTCGAACTGGCAGGGCGTGACGTTTACGTGCGCGAAGGCTGCTACGTGTGCCACAGCCAGATGATCCGCCCCATGCGCGACGAGGTTGAGCGTTACGGCCACTACAGCCTTGCGGCTGAAAGCCAGTACGACCACCCGTTCCAGTGGGGATCCAAGCGGACCGGGCCCGATCTTGCCCGCGTCGGTGCGCGCTACTCGGACGAGTGGCACGTGGATCACCTGACCAATCCGCAATCGGTCGTGCCTGAATCGGTGATGCCGAAGTACGGCTTCTTCTCGAAGCGGATGATCGACGGCAAGTACATCGAAGACGTGATGAAAACCCACCGTTTCGTAGGTGTGCCTTACACTGATGAAATGATTGAGAACGGCCAAGCGGACTTTGCCGCGCAAGCCGATCCCGATGCGGATTACGATGGGCTTCTCGAGCGCTACGGCGACAACGTCAACGTGCGTAACTTCGACGGGCAGCCGGGCGTATCCGAGATGGATGCCATGATCGCGTATCTGCAGGTGCTGGGCACGATGGTCGACTTTGAGACCTTCCAGCCGGCGCCGAGCCGCTAAGCCAATAGGAGGAACGGGATAATGGAAACCTACTCGCTTCTGCGTGAATTTGCCGACAGCTGGATGCTGCTTGCACTGTTCACCTTCTTCGTCGTGGTGGTGCTTTGGGTGCTGTTCCGACCGGGAAGCAAGAAGACCTACGAGGATGTGGCCAACATCCCGTTCCGCCACGAAGACAAACCCGCGCCCGAGCGGGATAGCTGAACCCCCGCGCCCACGGGAAAGGGACCCCGGGGCGGTAAGGAGGCCTAGAACATGGCAAAACAACCCGAGAAAAAAGACGAGGTCGAAACGACCGGTCACAGCTGGGACGGGATTGAGGAATACAACAATCCCCTTCCGAAGTGGTGGGTGTGGGTTTTCTACATCTGCATCATCTGGGCCATCGGTTATTCGATCGCCTACCCGGCCTGGCCCGGGATCAAGTCCGCGACAGCCGGTGTGCTGGGCTGGTCGACGCGTGCGAACGTTGCCGAAGAGATCGAAACCTTCGCCGCGAAAAACCAGGCCATCAACGCAGAACTGGCATCGGTCGAGCTTGCTTCGATCAACGAGAACGAAACGCTCAAGGCCTATGCAATTTCGGCTGGCGAGGCGACGTTCAACACCTGGTGTGCCCAGTGCCACCAGCGCAACGGTGCAGGCGTCAAAGGCGCGGGTTACCCGACGCTGAGCGATGACGCGTGGCTGTGGGGCGGCACGATGGAAGAAATCCATTACACTGTGGCACATGGCATCCGGAACGAGGATGACGACGATGCGCGCTATTCGGAGATGCCAGCCTTCGGTCGTGATGAGCTTCTGGAACCCGAAGAGATCGCAAGCGTGGTGAACTTCGTCATGACGCTGTCGGGTGAAACCCCCAACGATGCGTCGGGTGTCGAAGACGGCAAGGTGCTGTTCGAAGACAACTGTGCATCGTGCCACGGCGAAGACGGCAAGGGTGACCGCGCGCAGGGCGCGCCGAACCTGACCGACGCGATCTGGCTCTATGGTGGCGACTACGACACCATCATGGAGACGGTGACGAACTCTCGCTTTGGCGTGATGCCGCCGTGGTCGGCTGAAGCATCGCCCGCTGGCCGTCTGGAAGAGTGGCAGATCCGCGCTGTTGCGACCTATGTCCACCAGCTTGGTGGTGGCGAGTGATCTGATCGCACCAAAAAGAATTCCGGGGGCGTGAGCCCCCGGATAGGCACCGGCCCTTCCGTCCTGTTCGCGCGTTTCCTGGAAGGCCGGTGCCACCTTATCTTGACAGGCTAGGGCGCAAATTCAACATGCGAATGCGACCGTCGGCTTTAGTGCTGTTTTTGCAAAGCCCGCCTTCCCGCCTTCCCGCCGTGACCGCCGCACTCTTTGCGCGGTCTTTTTGTATCTGGTGGGTGGATCACAGCCCGGTTTGAGATGATCGGGATGCAGCGTGCCTCACTCTGACGCAGGTGACGCAGGATTGAGCCAAATCTCCTCAATAATTAAATAGATGTAGTCAGGAGTCAGAATTTGATGCAGGTCAAGGCCCCAAGGCCTATGCCCTGTGACAAGAGCATGACCTAAATTCATATTTCGGGGTGATTCCGTGTCCCAAGCCGAGCCAGAACAACTATACAAAGCCCGCGAGCCGATCTTTCCAAAACGGATCAGCGGCAAGTTCAGAAATCTAAAGTGGATCATCATGATCCTCACGCTTGGGGTGTACTACGTCACGCCGTGGATCCGGTGGGACCGCGGGCCCGCGCTGCCCGATCAGGCGGTTCTTCTCGATCTGGCCAACCGTCGATTTTACTTCTTCTGGATCGAGATCTGGCCGCATGAATTCTATTTCGTGGCCGGACTTCTCGTTATGGCGGGTTTGGGGCTGTTCCTTTTCACCTCGGCCTTGGGCCGGGTCTGGTGTGGCTATACCTGCCCACAGACCGTCTGGACCGATCTTTTCATCCTTGTTGAACGCTGGATAGAGGGCGACCGCAACGCGCGTCTGCGCCTGCATCGTCAAAAGAAATGGGACTTCCGCAAGTTCCGTCTGCGGATCACGAAATGGGTGACATGGCTGCTGATCGCCGTGGCGACCGGCGGCGCATGGGTGTTCTATTTCGCGGACGCGCCGACGCTTCTTTATAACCTTGTGACCCTTCAAGCGCATCCGGTGGCCTATATGACCATCGCGGTACTGACCGGCACGACCTTCTTCTTTGGCGGGTTCGCCCGTGAGCAAATCTGTATCTATGCCTGCCCGTGGCCGCGGATTCAGGCCGCGATGATCGACGAAGACACGATCACCGTCGCCTATCGCGAATGGCGCGGTGAGCCGCGCGGTAAGCTCAAGAAGGGCCTGATGGACGAGAACCAGGGCGACTGCATCGATTGCCGCGCCTGCGTCAACGTCTGCCCGGTGGGCATCGACATCCGTGATGGTCAGCAACTCGAATGCATCACCTGTGCGCTTTGCATCGATGCCTGCGACGAGGTGATGGACAAGATCGGCAAGCCGCGTGGCCTGATCGATTACATGGCCTTGACCGACGAGCAGCTGGAACGCGCCGGAGCACAGCCCCGCAAACTGTGGAAGCACATCTTCCGCCCGCGCGTGATCATGTACACGACGCTTTGGGCGCTTGTCGGTGTCGGCCTTGTTGTTGCTCTCTTCATTCGCTCGGATATCGATATGACTGTCGCTCCGGTGCGGCAGCCGACCTTCGTGACCCTTTCGGATGGCACGATCCGCAACGTCTACGAAGTCAGACTGCGCAACAAGCATGGCGAAGAGCGGCCCTTCACGATGTCGGTCGGTGGCGACGAAACCCTGAGCCTGATCATCGAAGGCGAACCGGACGGCGACACCACGATCGACGTGCCCCCGGATACCGCAAAACCGGTTCGCGTCTATGTCGAAGCGCCGCGTGGTAGTGTCGCCGCTGACAGTGAACGCGTTCCGTTCCGGCTTTGGGTCGAGGATGACGAAAGCGGCGCGCGCGCGTATAAAGACACTGTCTTCAACGGAAGGGACAACTAAGCCATGGCGCGTGAACTTACCGGAAAACACGTCCTGTTCATCTTTGTCGGTGCCTTCACCGTCATCATCGGGGTGAACCTTGTGCTGGCCTACAGCGCGGTCAAGACGTTTCCGGGACTCGAGGCCAAGAACGGTTTTGTCGAAAGCCAGCAGTTCGACCGGGATCGCGCCCTGCAAGAAGCCCTCGGGTGGACGGCAGAGGTCGATCTGGTCGGTGAAGAGCTTCAGCTTTCGATCACCGACCGGTCGGGCAAGCCCGTGGAAGTCAAAGAGTTGAAGGCGATCCTCGGGCGTCCGACCCATGTGCGCGAAGACCAAGAGCCAGAGTTCGTTTTCGACGGCACGCAATATGTCGCGCCGATTGATCTGTCCGATGGCAACTGGGATCTGCGCATGATCGCGGTGGCCGAAGATGGCACGCAGTTCAAGCAGCGGCTCAAGATGTTGATCCGCAAACCGGGCAGCTGATCGCGCCGGAGGAGCACGTAACATGACGGCAACGATGCGCCCGCAAATTTCGGCCTGTCCGGCTTGCTCTGCTGCGCCCGCCGCCGAGGCGTTGGCCGAACAGGCGGCGCAAAAGGACGCGCGGATCGCGCTTTCGTTGCCCTCCATCCATTGTTCTGCCTGTATCGTTGCGGTGGAACAGGCGCTCAAGAAGGTGCCCGGCGTCGAAAGCGCACGGGTCAACCTGACCCTCAAGCGCGCCACGATCGAAGCCGCGCCCGAGGTGATGCCGGACCAGTTGATCGAGGTGCTCGACAAGATCGGCTACGAGGCGCACGAGCTTGACGCAGGCACGCTGAGCGCGACCCAGACCGACCGCGCGGGGCGCGAACTTCTGATGCGGTTGGCCGTGGCGGGCTTTGCCATGATGAACGTGATGTTGCTGAGCGTTTCGGTGTGGTCCGGGGCGGCGGATGCGACCCGTGACATGTTCCACTGGATCAGCGCCGCGATCACCCTGCCGACCATCGCCTTTTCGGCGCAGCCCTTCTTTCGCAACGCTTGGGCGGTGCTGAAACACGGGCATCTGAACATGGATGTGCCGATTTCACTGGCGATCTTGTTGGCGGTTGTCACCTCGCTTTGGGAAACCACGCTTTCGGGTGAACACGCCTATTTCGATGCTGCGCTGGCGTTGACCTTCTTCCTGTTGGCGGGGCGTTACCTTGATCACCGCACGCGGGCGATCGCCCGTTCCGCTGCCGAGGAACTGGCCGCGCTGGAAGTGCCGCGCGCAATCCGGATCGAGGACGGCGATGAAGTGCAGGTCCCGGCCGCCCAACTGGCGATTGGCGACATCATCCTAGTGCGACCCGGCGGGCGGATGCCGGTGGATGGCGAGATCGTCGAAGGCCATTCCGAGATCGATCGCAGCCTTCTGACCGGTGAAACGCTGCCGGTTTTCGGAGGGCCGGGGCAGGGGGTATCGGCGGGGGAAGTGAACCTGACCGGGCCGTTGAAAATTCGCGCGACGGCGGTGGGAGAAGAAACCTCGCTGCACCGTATGGCCGATCTTGTGGCGATCGCTGAATCGGGGCGTTCGCGCTATACTTCGCTTGCTGACAAGGCGGCGAAGC
Organism: Rhodalgimonas zhirmunskyi; assembly: GCA_030848925.1. Taxonomy (GTDB): domain Bacteria; phylum Pseudomonadota; class Alphaproteobacteria; order Rhodobacterales; family Rhodobacteraceae; genus Rhodalgimonas; species Rhodalgimonas zhirmunskyi. The sequence continues at coordinate 285,271 of JANFFA010000002.1, read as the reverse complement.
TTTACGCGCCGGGGGTTCATATCCTGTCGGCGCTCAGCTTTGTGGGCTGGTATCTTTATACGTTTGACGTGCGCACCGCGCTGAACATCGCGGCGGCGGTTCTGATCATAACCTGCCCTTGTGCGCTTGGTCTTGCCGTGCCTGCGGTGACGACGGCGGCCTCGGGTCGGCTGTTTCGCAAGGGTATGTTGATCAAGCATTCCACCGCGCTGGAGCGGTTGGCGCAGGTGGATACGGTTGTCTTTGACAAGACCGGGACGCTGACGGCGGGGACGCCGGAATTGATGAACCTAGATCAGGTGTCTAGCCGGGATGTGAGCATCGCGCTGGCGCTGGCGGAGGGATCCTCTCACCCACTGTCGCGGGCCTTGGTGGCGGCTGCGCGGGCGAAGGGATTCGCGCCCGAAGAGGTCGAGGGCGTGACCGAGGTTCCGGGCTATGGCGCCAAGGGCATGTGGCAGGGGCGTGAGGTCTATCTTGGCCGGGCCGCATGGGTTGGCGCAGACCCGATCAGCCGCACGGCGGCATGGTTGAAGGTGGGCGATGAGACGCCGCAAGCCTTTGAATTCATGGACAAGCTGCGCGAAGGTGCGGAACAGGCCGTGGCCAGCCTGATCGCGGGGGGCAAGGACGTTTACCTGATGTCGGGGGACACCACGCCAGCGGTCGAAGAGATGGCGGCACGGTTGGGCATTCCCCATTGGCTGGCCGAGGCCTTGCCGGCGGACAAGGCCGCAAGGGTGCAGGCGATGAGCGCCGAGGGCAAGCACGTGCTGATGGTCGGAGACGGGTTGAACGACACGGCGGCGCTGGCGGCGGCGCATGTGTCGATTTCGCCCGCAAGCGCGCTGGATGCGGCGCGGGTGGCGAGCGATATCGTGCTGCTCGGCGGCGATCTGAGTCCGATTGGCGAGGCGGTGCAGACCGCCGGGTCCGCGATCCGCCGGATCAAGGAAAACTTCAGGATTGCAACGCTTTACAACATCATTGCCGTGCCGCTTGCGGTGGCCGGGCTGGCGACGCCGCTGATTGCTGCATTGGCTATGTCGGCGTCATCCATTACGGTGTCGTTGAACGCGCTGAGGCTGAGGTGAGGCGATGAACATCCTGATGATTCTGATCCCGATTTCCCTTATTTTGGGGGGATTCGGATTGCTGTTCTTCATCTTCACCGTGCGCACCAATCAATACGAAGATCCCGAGGGCGATGCACAGCGCATCCTGTCGGGGGAGTATGACGACAAGCCCAAGCAGTGAGCGAGGCCTAAGACGTTAACCAACCGTGGCCCGGGCGGCCCGGCGGGTTAACGCGATTTCCAGCGGAAAAACCACGTCTGCGCGGCGCCTGCATTGCGTCTGCTTTGCGTATGGCACGATTGCGCGACGTGGTGTTGCGTGAAAGCGTTACCGAGGCGCGCGGTGCGGCGTCGTGAAGAGGGGGGCCAGCCCCCCGAAATGAAAAATCCCGGGGGGATTTTTCATCCTCCCCCCGGGATATTTTTGGTCAAGTGAAGGATCTGGGATCAGATCGCTTCAGCGGTCACATCATGCGGCGCGGCTGCGGTTGCGACGGCGACCGGGCTTTGCACTTCCGGGGGCGCCTTGCGGTTTCGCGCCGCGACCCTGACCGCCACCGTAGCCACGGTTGCCACCGCCATTGCCACCACCGCCACCGCGTTTACGGGCGGGTTTGCCACCGGATTTGCCGGTGCGCTCGGGGCGGGTGCCCTCGGCGACGGGGATTTCGACCTTCATCAGCTTTTCGATCTGGTGCAGCAGGTCGACCTCTTCCGACGAGCAGAAGGCGATTGCTTCGCCCTCACGACCGGCGCGGGCGGTCCGGCCGATCCGGTGGACGTAGTTATCCGGCACTTCGGGCAGATCGTAGTTGATCACGTAGGAGACGCCGGGGATGTCGATGCCGCGAGCGGCGACATCGGTGGCCACCAGCGTGGTGATCTCGCCCGAGCGGAAGGCCTTGATCGCGCGGTCGCGCTGGCCCTGGCTTTTGTTGCCGTGGATCGAGGCCGCGTTGAAGCCATCCTTGACCAGCCCCTTCATCAGCTTTTCAGCGCCGTGCTTGGTGCGGGCGAAGACCAGCGTCAGCGCGTCGGCGTCCTTGGACAGGATGCGGCGCAGGCGTTCGGGCTTGGACGGTTTTTCGAGGAAGTGGATCGTTTGGGTGATCTTGTCGATCGGTTTGCCCGGAGGCGCCACCTGTACCCGTGCGGGGTTGTTGAGGTAGGCGCGCGACAGCTCTTCCATCTGTTTCGGCATAGTGGCCGAGAACAGCATCGTCTGGCGCGGGGTGCCGAGTGCGGGGGCGATGCGGCGCAGCGCGTGGATGAAGCCCATGTCGAGCATCTGGTCGGCCTCGTCGAGGACGAGGTGACGCACGGCGCCCAGATCAACGGCGCGACGGTCCATCAGGTCGATCAGGCGACCCGGGGTGGCGACGAGGATATCGGTGCCGCGGTTGAGCGTGGCGATCTGCTTGTTGATCGACTGGCCGCCGACGACGGTGGCCACCTGAAGCGGCGACTTGCGCGTCAGTGTGCGCAGGCTGTCGGCGATCTGGTTGACCAGTTCACGGGTCGGCGCAAGGATCAGGGCCTTGGCAGTCTTCGGTGCCGGGCGGCCGGTTTCGGCCATAAGGTGATCCATCAGCGGCAGGCCGAAAGCGAGGGTTTTGCCGGTGCCGGTCTGGGCGAGGCCCATGATGTCCTGACCGCTGAGGGCGAGGGGAATCGCCTGCTGCTGGATCGGGGTGGGGGTGTCGAAGCCCGCGACTGCGACGGCGGTGAGCATACGATCGGAAAGGCCGGTTGCCTTGAAATCGGCGGCTTTGACGTCGGCGGCTTTGGGATCGGTTGTTTTGGAATCAGTCATTGATTGTCCTTTGTGGCGCAGATGCGCGAACAGATAGGGCGCAAATGCGCCTGAAGGGTCGCAGGACGATCCTGCGGCCCGAGTGAGGGTTGCGGGCTCACGAGGCGCGGCAAAGAGATGCCGGGCGGCGGAGGCCGGTTGCGAACCCTGCGTGATGGGGAACATGGGTGGTGCTGCCGGGGGCCAGACCGGTTTCAACCGGATGCGCGGAACGCGCGGGGCCTGCTCACGCGGCGAGGCAGCTATCCCAGCCCAAATGGGGGGCTGGGGGGTGAATGTCAAGTGTTATCGCTATCCGGGGCGCTTTAGCTGCTGGGGCCGATCATGAAGCACGTCACGTTGCGCGATTGCAATCGGCGGCAGGCGAGATCGGCGGTGTCGCGGTCGAGCCCCATGAAATTGGCATCATAGCCGGCCTTGCGCTTGATCACCTTGCGTAGGGACCCATCGAGGGTTTCCATCTCGTTCAGGGCGGTTTTCAGCAAGACGCGCTCGGCCTGATAACGCGAGCCGTAGCGGCCCACGTTGATGCCCCAGTGCCGCCCGCCCGAGGTGCTGACGCGAGTGACCACCTCTTGTTTGGGCGGTTCGGGGGTTTTGGCGGAGGCGAGAACAAGATCAGCCGGCCGCGCCTTTGGAGTGACCGAGGGTGGTGTGGAGGTGGCGGCGGCCGGCTGTCCCGAGGTGGCCTTGGGGGCCTTGGGATCTGGTTGTTTGACGACGGTCGACAGGGCGTTTTCGATGCCGTCCTGAAGCCCGGCGACGAGAACGGGTTCCTGAACCGGTTGGGCCTCGTGACCGGGGCGGACCTTGGGCCGGAGGCTTGTCTTGACGGCGGTGAGAAGGCGGATCGTCTTGCCCTTGGCGGCGGGGGCGGCTTTGCCGTTGTCGGTGACGACGACGGGATCGTTGCCGCCGACCTTGCCCGCATAGGCCGGGGCCTGGGGCTTGCGCAACGGCGCGCTGGAGGGGGCGCGGCGGAAGCCAAGGTCGAGCAGTTCGGCCACCTTGGCGTTGCGCGATGCGGTGGAGCGGCCGCCGAAAACGGTGGCGATGATGCGTTCGTCGCCGCGTTTGGCCGAGGCGACAAGGTTGAAACCGGCGGCACGGGTGTAGCCCGTCTTGATCCCGTCGGCGCCCTTGTAGGCGGCCAGCAGGCGGCGGTTGGTGTTATAGACCTCGCGGATGCCAGCATCGGCAGATTTGCGCGAGAACAGGTTGTAGTATTGCGGGAAGTCATAAAGCACGTGGCGGCCGAGGATGGTCATGTCATGCGCGGTCGAGAGGTGGCCGGATTCGGTCAGGCCGTTGGCGTTCTTGAAGGTGGTGCGGGTCATGCCAAGCGCCTTGGCGGTGCGGTTCATGCGGCGGGCGAAGCGGGCTTCGGAGCCTTCGATCGCCTCGCCAATCGCGGTGGCGCAATCGTTGGCTGATTTCACCGCAGCGGCGCGGATACAGTAGCGCAGCTTGATCTTCTGGCCCGCCTTCAGGCCCAGCTTGGAGGGCGGTTCGGCGGCGGCGTTGCGCGATACGGTGATGTTGGTGTCGAGGCTGATTTCGCCACGCTCGATCGCTTCGAAGGCGATGTAGAGCGTCATCATCTTGGTGAGAGAGGCCGGGTGCAGGCGGGTATCGGCATTGCGCGAGTGCAGCACCTTACCGGTGCGCGCGTCGATCACATAGGCCGCATAGGGCGCCGCTGCCGCCGCCATGGGTAGGATGACAAGCATCCAGAATGCCGCAAAGATGAAGAGTCCGGTCCTTGCCGGGTGCCCGCCACGCATACGCATGGATCCGCCTTTCTGCCTCTCGTTCCGCCGGTTTGCCCGACTGGAAATTTTACCGCGTCCGCCGGTTTGCCCGACTGAACACTTTACTGCTGAGAAAAACGTAACACGGAGACAGCTTTAATCAAAGTTTCGATTTAAAAATGGACCCTGCGGGGAATTGGCACATGTTGTTGGGGGGAATGCGCTGCCCCCCAAATGCGGCGGATGAGCGGCGAGAGGGGGGCGAATGTGGCGCAAATGTGGCGCGGGCCGTGCGCATTTCCTGCCGGGTGTGGCAGAAAGGCCGCGCACGGCCCCGCGAAGGGCGATCAGATCAGTTTGACGATCTGTTTGCCGACGTTCTTGCCTTCGAGCAGGCCCATGAAGGCGCGCGGGGCGTTTTCAATGCCTTCGGCGATGTCTTCGACATAGGCGATCTTGCCCGAGGCGACGAGCGGCGCGACTTCGTTCAGGAAGGCGGGATACTGATTCCAGTGATTCGAGATGATGAAGCCGGTCGCGGTCAGGTGCTTGACCAGAAGGTTGCGCCAGAACACCGGGAAGCGATCCGGGCCTTCGCCGGGGGTGCCGCCAAGCGCGCCGGTATTGTAGCCCGCGATCATGCCACAGACGGGGATGCGCCCGAACCGGTTCATCAGCGGCAGGACCGCTTCGAACACCTTGCCGCCGACGTTTTCGAAATAGATGTCGATGCCATCGGGGGCGGCTTCGGTCAGGGCCGCGCGCAGGGCGCGCGCGTCATCATAGGCGCGGTGATCGAGGGCGGCGTCGAAACCGAAGGTCTCGGTCGCGAGCTTGCACTTGTCCGCGCCGCCCGCGATGGCGACGGTGCGCAGGCCGCGGGCCTTGGCGATCTGACCCACCATGGAGCCGACAGGGCCGGTGGCGGCGGCGACGACAAGGGTTTCGCCCTTCTTCGGCTTGCCAATTTCGGTCAGGCCATACCAGCCGGTAAAGCCGGGCATGCCCAGCACGCCGAGCGAGGTGGTGATCGGCAGGCCATCGGGCAGCTTGCGCAGCATCTTGGCCGGTTGCACGCCGTGGGTGGCCCAGCCGAACATGCCGAACACCTTGTCACCGGGTTTGAAGGCCGGATCGTTCGAGGCCAAAACCTCGCCCGCGCCGCCGCCTTCCATGATACCGCCGATCGGCACCGGGTCGGCATAGGATTTGGCGTCGTCCATGCGGCCGCGCATATAAGGATCGAGCGACATGTAATGCACGCGCACCAGCACCTCGCCTTCGCCGGGGGTGGGCACGTCGCGGGATTCGAGCGCGAAATCGCTGTCCTTGGGCGCGCCTTCGGGGCGGGCGGCAAGGGTGATGCATTTCATCTGGTCGGTCATGGTTTATCCTTTCGATGTGCCACGCAGCCGGAAGACGGCTGTCGCGGTCGCGATGAGGGTTCCGTTTTCGTCCTTGATCTCGCCCTCGGCAAAGACGGTGGAGCGGCCACCGCCGGTGCGCCGGCCTTCGGCGATCAGGCGCTGTCCCTTGGCGACGCCAAGATATTGCACGTTGAGCGACAGGGTCATGGCGAGTTGCTTGTCATCCGGATCGCCGGTGAAACAGATCGCATAGCCCATCGCGGTATCAAGCAGCGTGGCATGCACGCCGCCATGCGGGATGCCGTAGCGATTGCCGATATGATCGACCATCGGCTGTTCGACCCGGCAATATCCCTCGGACCATTCGGTGATCTCGAACCCGACATGGGCCTGAAACGGGTAGGGATCTTCCTTGAGTTTCGGGTCCATTGTTCAGCCCTTCTTCGCGGCGTCGAGACCGGCTTGGGCGAAGGTCGGCACCGCCGCCCCAAGGCGCAGCGCGCGTTCGGGGTTGGAGGCGTTGCCATCAAGACCGCGCTTGAGCACACCCTGAATGATGCCCGCCATGCGGAAGAAGGTGAAGGCAAGGTAGAAGCCGAAATTGTCGATGCCGTCGATGCCGCGCTGCTGGCAATATTGCGAAACGAAACCGTCGTCGGTGATCAGCCCTTCGGCGGCGCGGTCGATCCCGGCCAGCCCGCGGCCTTCGCCGCCCGGTGGCATCGCCCATTGCATCAGGACGGCGGCCAGATCGGCATAGGGATGGCCGATTGTCGAAAGCTCCCAATCCAGCAGGGCGACAACGCGCGGCTCGGTCGGGTGGAACAGCATGTTGTCGATGCGGAAATCGCCATGCACCAGCGTGCGCTGACCATCATCCGCCGGGATGTTGGTTTTCAGCCACTCGGTCAGTTCGTCCATCTGCGGGATGTCGGTGGTTTTCGAGGCTTGGTACTGCTTGTCCCAGCGGCCGATCTGACGTTCGTAGTAGTTGCCCGGAGGGCCGTAATCCGAAAGGCCAACGGCGTCGATGTCGACGTTGTGCACGGTGGTCAGGACGCGGCACATTTCCTCGTGATAGGCTTTGCGCTCTTCCTTGGGGAGTTCTTGCAGGCGCGGGTCTTCGAAACGGCGGCCTTCGACGCAATCCATGACGTAGAACATGGAGCCGATCACCGAGTCATCGTCGCACAGCGCAAACATGCGGGCGACCGGCACATCGGTATCCCACAGCGCGCTTTGCACGCGGAACTCACGATCCACCGCATGGGCGGATTTCAACAGCGTGCCGGGCGGCTTGCGGCGCAGCACATACTTGCCCGACGGGGTGGTCAGCCGGAACGTCGGGTTCGACTGTCCGACCGAGAACTTGTGAAGCTCGATCGGGCCTTCGAAACCTTCGACATTCTGGCGGCACCAGTTTTCGACGGCGGCAAGATCGAGCTGTTCAGCGGCGCTTTTGCTCATTTGGGGTCTCCCTAGCTGTAGGTGAGGAGCCGCTCTTCATTGGCGGCATTGATGTGCGGGGTTTCGTTGAAGCCGTGCAGATAGGTGCTGCGGGCAGAGTAGACGAAACGGTTGACGGCGCAATTTTTCATCTGGAGTTGCAGCTTGATCTGCTGGCCGGGGCCACATTCCAAAAGGGCGGCGATCATCCGGGCGATGGCCCCGCCCGAGGACACGGCAAGCACCTGTCCATGGTCGGGGTTCATCATCGCGGCGCGGGCGGCTTCGACGCGGTTGGTGAAATCGACCCAGCTTTCGCTAGCCCCGGGGATGCCGCCCTGTTCCCATTCCAACACGGTGTCGCGCAGGGTGCGAAAGTGGCTCTTGCGTTCGGTGTGCATGTTTTCGGGGGCCTCGCCCGAGGCGTATTTCGCATCGAGCAGGTTGGTGAAGTCAAACTCGTTGAGGCCGGTGTGAATCTGCGGCTCGATCTTGAGGTCGAGCCCTTCGAGCACGCCTTCAAGGGTTTCGCGGTGGCGCACCATGTCACCGATCCAGACGGCATCGGGCGCGACGCCCTGTGCCTTGAGCGCGCGGCCAAGTTCGACCGATTGCTCATGCCCGAGGTCCGAGAGTTTGTCGTAATTGGCCGCCCCGAACGAGGCCTGCGCATGGCGTAGGAGGTAAAGCTCAGCCATTGCAGAGCGCCTGTTTCGCGGCCGCGTATTCGGCGGACAGGCGCGCGATCAGGTCGGCGGCGGGCTGCACCTTGTCGATGGCGCCGATGCCTTGGCCCGCGCCCCAGATTTCCTTCCAGCTTTTGGGTTTTTCACGGTCCGCGCCGAAGTTCATTTTCGACGGGTCCGAAACAGGAAGGTTGTCGGGGTCCATCCCGGCCTTCGCGATGGAGGGCTTGAGATAGTTGCCATGCACGCCGGTGAAGAGGTTGGAATAAACGATATCCTCGGCGCTGCTTTCGGTGATCATCTGTTTGTATTCGGGCACGGCGTTGGCCTCGTCCGTGGCGATGAAGGGCGAGCCGATATAGCCGAAATCCGCGCCCATCGCCTGTGCGGCGAGGATCGAGCGGCCATGCGCGATGGAGCCCGACAGCGCCAGAGGGCCGTCGAACCAAGTGCGGATTTCCTGCACCAGCGCGAAGGGCGATTGTGCACCGGCATGGCCACCGGCCCCGGCGGCCACGGCAATCAGGCCATCGGCGCCTTTGTCGATCGCCTTCTTGGCGAAGGTGTTGTTAATGATGTCGTGCAGGGTGATGCCGCCGCAATCATGCGCGGCTTCGTTGACCTCGACCCGGGCACCAAGCGAGGTGATCCAGACCGGCACCTTCCACTTGTGGCAGATTTCAAGATCACGCTCGAGCCGGGTGTTGGAGCGGTGCACGATCTGATTCACCGCGTAGGGCGCGGCGGGGGTATCGGGATTGGCCTGATTATAGGCGTCGAGTTCTTCGGTGATGCGCTTGAGCCATGCGTCGAGCTGGATATCCTCACCGTCCTTTTCGCGGGCGTTGAGGGCGGGGAAAGAGCCGACGATCCCGGCCTTGCATTGGGCAATCACCAGATCGGGGTTCGAGATGATGAACAGCGGCGAGCCGATGACCGGCAGGCGAAGATGCGACAGTTGGGCGGGAATGGACATGCGCGTTACCTTTTGAGAGACGCAAGCCGGGGTGAACCCCGGCCTGCCATGGTGTTTCGTGTGTCGGGCGGGGTTGCCCCCGCCCGATTGGATCAGAGCACTTCGAAGAGGCCAGCCGCGCCCATGCCGCCGCCGACGCACATGGTGCAGACGACGTATTTGGCACCGCGACGCTTGCCTTCGATCAGGGCGTGGCCAACCATGCGCGCGCCCGACATGCCGTAGGGATGGCCGATCGAGATCGCGCCGCCGTTGACGTTCAGGATTTCGTCCGGGATCCCGAGAACGCGCTGGGATTGCAGGACCTGGCTTGCGAAGGCTTCGTTCAGTTCCCAGAGACCGATGTCGTCGATCTTCAACCCATGCGCTTCGAGCAGTTTCGGCACGGCATAGATCGGGCCGATGCCCATTTCGTCGGGCTCGCACCCGGCGGCCATGACGCCGACGTAACGGCCCAGCGGTTCAAGCCCGCGCTTTTCGGCTTCCTTGGCTTCCATCACCACGGCGGCAGAGGCGCCATCCGACAGCTGCGACGCGTTGCCGGCGGTGATGAACTTGCCTTCCTTGACGACCTGACCATCCTTGAAGACGGGGTTCAGACCTTGCAGGTTTTCAAGCGTGGTCGAGGGGCGGTTGCCCTCGTCTTTTTCGAGGGTGACTTCCTTGAAGGAAATTTCCTTGGTTTCCTTGTCCATCACGCCCATTTGGGTGGTCAGCGGCACGATTTCATCGTCGAACTTGCCCGCGTCCTGTGCGGCGGCGGTGCGCTGTTGCGAGCGCAGGGCATAGGCATCCTGATCTTCGCGGGACACGCCATAGCGCTCGGCCACGATTTCAGCGGTTTCCAGCATCGACATGTAGAGCGCGGGCTTGTGCTGCTTGATCCATTTGTCGGCCATGTGGTCGGTGCGCATCTTTTCGTTCTGCACCAGCGAGATCGACTCGACGCCGCCGCCGATGGCGACCTGCATGCCATCGGTGATGACCTGCTTGGCCGCGGTGGCGATGGCCATCATGCCCGAGGCGCACTGGCGGTCCATCGACATGCCGGCGACGGTCACGGGCAGGCCCGCGCGGATCACGGCCTGACGGGCGACGTTGCCGCCGGTCGAGCCTTGCTGAATGGCGCAGCCGACAAGGCAGTCGGAGATTTCCGAGCCGTCAAGCTTGGCGCGCGACACGGCGTTCGACACCGCGTGGCCGATCAGGGTTTGTGCCGAGGTGGCGTTGAACGCGCCGCGATAGGCCTTGCCGATCGGGGTGCGGGCGGTGGAGACGATAAGGGCTTCTCTCATATCATTGATCCTTTTGATCGAGGGAGATGCCGCGCAGTTTTGCGGCCATCTGGATGTATTTGTTGGTTTGGTCGAAGGCGCCGGGCATTTCTGCCTGACCCTCCGGGTCGCGGATGCGGGCCATGTTGGCGACGACGGCCTCAGGGGTGAGGTCGTCATCCCCAAGCGCGACCCCTTGCGTTTCATAGACCTTGGTTTCGGCGAAACAGCCGCCACCGGCCCCAAGGATCATCTTGGACGGCGCACTTTCATGCACCAAGGCCAGAAGGCCCGGGGTGATGGTTTCGGGTTTCAGAAGCGGCAGCACGGCGGGCGGCAGCAGTTCTTCGGTCATCCGTGTGGCGGCGGTGGGGGCCAGCAGGTTGGTGTGCACGCCCTTGCGGAAGCCTTCCTGGTGCAGCACGTTCATCAGGCCCAGCATGGCCGATTTGGCCGCGCCATAGTTTGCCTGTCCGAAGTTGCCATAAAGACCCGAGGCCGATGTGGTGAAAACGATACGGCCATATTCCCGCTCGATCATGTGACGCCAGAGGGCATGGGTGCAGTTGACCGTGCCGGTCAGATGCACATCCATCACCACCTGAAAATCCTCAAGGCTCATCTTGGCGAAGGTCTTGTCGCGCAGGATGCCGGCGTTGTTCACAAGGATATCGACATGGCCAAACTCGGCGATAGCCTCGTCGACCATGGCCTGCACCTGTGCCGCGTCGGCGACGTTGGCGCCGTTGGCGATGGCGTGGCCGCCCGCGTCGCGGATTTCCTTGACCACGGCCTGTGCCGCCTCGGAGCCGCCGCCCGACCCGTCACGCGCCGCGCCCAGATCGTTGACCACGACCTTGGCGCCCCGCGAAGCAAGGCCCAATGCGTGGCTGCGCCCAAGGCCCGCGCCTGCGCCGGTCACGATGGCCACACGGCCGTCGAAACGAATATCCGTCATTTATTCTTCTCCGAAGTAGCGCCGGCCGATCCAGTCGGCGGCCAGCGCGGGTTTGTCATGGCCTTCGATTTCCACCTCGACGTGGGTGTAGGAGGTGACGAAGCCGGGTTTGGATTCATCGAGTTCCGTCAGGGTGAAATGCGCCCGGATGCGCGCGCCCGAGGGCACGGGCGACAGGAAGCGCACCTTGTCGAAGCCGTAGTTCACGCCCATGGCGATGTTTTCCAGCACCGGCATTTCATAAACCATCGCCGAGAGCATCGAAAGCGTGAGGAAGCCATGCGCGATGGTGGTGCCGAAGGGGGTCTGCTTCGCGGCCTCCTTGTCGACGTGGATGAATTGCCAGTCCTCGGTCACGTCGGCGAACTGGTCGATGCGGTCCTGCGTGATGTCATACCAGCGTGAGGTGCCCATGGGCTTGCCCACGAGCGCGCGCATGTCTTCGAGGCTGAGAACGGGGGGATTGGGAGTTTCGTTCATCCGCTCAGTCTCCGAGGTTGAAGAGGTTGCCTGCGGCGACGCTCTGCATCCCGCCCGACAGCGGCAGAACCGCGCCCGAGAGGTAAGAACCGCCGCGCCCACAGAGGTATTGCAGCGCGCCTGCGATGTCTTCGGGGCGGCCAACGCGGCCCACGGGCACGCCGCGTGCGGTTTCGTCCTGACCTTCCTTCGATCCGATGGCGAAGGCTGTCATCTTCGAGACGAACGGGCCGGGGGCGATGGCGTTGACGGTGATATGTTCGGGTGCCAGATCGTTCGACAGCACGCGGGTCATGTGATGCACCGCGCCTTTGGACACGGCATAGGAATAGGTCGCCGTGCCCTTGGGAATATCGCCCATGACCGAGCCGACGTTGATCACGCGCGCCGGATCATCGAGCGAGGCACCCTTGCGAAGAAGCGGCAGGAGTTGCTGCGTCAGATGGAACATGCCTTGCACGTTGAGTTTCAGGAGTTTGTCCCACGCCTCGTAAGGATGTTCGCCCAGCTTGGCGCCCCATGTGCGGCCCGCGTTGTTCATCAGGATGTGCAGCGTGTCGGTGCGCCCGGAAACCTCGGCCACGATGGCGTTGATGCCTTCCTCGGTCGCGACGTCGCCGCCGAATCCTTCGACGCTGCCGGGCAGGCCCATGGCGTTGATTTCATTTGCCACCGCTTCGCAGGCATCGGCCTTGCGCGAGCAGATGATGACGCGTGCACCAGCTGCGGCGAGGCCCTCGGTCGCCATGCGGCCAATGCCGCTGGAGCCGCCGGTGACAAACGCGACCTTGCCGGTCAGATCGAAGAGGTTGGAAGGTTTCAGGTTGGACATGTGGGTGTTCCTTTCGGATGAAGTTCTAAGGGCGAAACGGCATGGCGCTTGCGCGCCGGGGCGTGCTTTGGTCAGGTCGCAGCGTCAAAGCCCCCGGTGCGCGGCGACGATGGCGGCGTGATGGCCGTAATCGCCCAGCCATTCGGCGCCGACGCGGGCACGTTTCATGAAGAACCCGGCGTCGTATTCATCGGTCATGCCGATGCCGCCGTGCATCTGCACGCCTTCCATCACCGCCAGTTTTGCCGTCTGGGTGGCGCGCGCCTTGGCGAGCGAGGACAGCAGCGCGGCGTTTTCGGACCCTTCGTCGAGGGCGCGCCCGGCGGCGGCGATGGCGCTTGTGGTCACTTCGATCTCGGCAAAGAGATGCGCGGCGCGGTGTTGCAGCACCTGAAAGCTGCCGATGTGGCGGCCGAATTGCTTGCGCTCTTTCAGGTAGCCCAGCGTGATCGCGGCGATGCCCGCGCTGAGCCCGCCAAGTTCGGCGGCCAGAGCGGCCTGACCGGCGCGCAGGCCGGGGGCGAGGGCGGCAAGGCCGTTATCGACATCGCCGACCACGTCATCGCCCGTCGCCTCGACATTGTCGAAGCTGAGGTTGATGAAATCGCGGTAGTCGATGGTTTCGACGCTGTCCTGCTTGATCCCGGCGCGGCTGGCGTCGATGTCGAACAGGGTCAGCCCTTGTTCATCGCCAGCGCTGCCCGAGGTGCGGGCCAGCACCAGAAGGCGGTTTGCCGTGCTGCCCTCGGCCACGAACGCCTTGGCCCCGGTCAGGCGGAAAGCGTTGCCATCGGCGCGGGCCTCCATCGCGGTGCGCGAGGGCGCGAATTTCGAGCCTTCGTCCACCGCCAGCGCATAGAGCGTTTCGCCCGTGGCGATCGACGACAGGTGATCCGATCCGGCGGCGCGCAGCGTGGTCGCGGCGATCACGGCAGACGAGATGAACGGCGACGCGGTCAGCGTGCGGCCCATTTCCTCGCACAGGATACCGGCGGCGCGGTGGCCCATGTCAGAGCCGCCGTCCCCTTCGCCGACCAGAACCCCGGCCCAGCCCATCTGGCCCATTTCGGACCAGAGCGCAGGGTCGAAGGCGCGGCCTTCGTCGCGGTTCTTGCGAAAGGCCGAGACGGGAGAGAAATTGTCCAGAAACCCGCGCGCGGCGTCGCGCAGCATGGCTTCGTCTTCGGTGTCGACAAGCTTTTCCATGATGGGCTTCCTTATTTCGAGGGCAGTTCGAGAACGCGTTTCGAGATGATGTCGAGCATCACCTCGGAGGTGCCGCCTTCGATCGAGTTGGCCTTGGTGCGCAGCCACGGCGCGGCTGCCCCATCGTCCCAGTCAAGCGCATCAAGGCCACGGGCCGACATGATGATCTCGTGCCGCCGCTTGTTCAGTTCGGTGCCGTAATATTTCAGCATCGCGCTGGCATCGCCCACGCCCTGGCCGCTTTCGGCCATGTCCTTGTAACGCTCCATCGTCAGGCCAAAGGCCATGGCGTCGACTTCGAGTTGCATCGCCTCGGCGCGGAAGATCGGATCTTCGGAGACCAGCGCATCGCGCGTGCCGATCATTTCGGCCAGGGACGACCCGGCGGTCAGGCCACCGCCACCGCCGCCGATCATCTCACGCTCGTGGGTCAGAAGGTATTTCGCCACGTCCCAGCCGCGATTCTGCGTGCCGACGATGGCGCCTTCCTTGGGCACGACCACGTCATCGAAGAACGTCTCGCAGAATGGCGAGGCGCCCGAGATGAGCTGGATCGGCTTGGTGGTCACGCCGGGCGTGTTCATGTCGATCAGCATGAAGGAAATGCCCAGATGCTTGGGCGCATCGCGGTCGGTGCGCACCAGCGCGAAAATCTTGTCGGCCTTGTCGGCGTAAGAGGTCCAGATTTTCTGACCGTTGACCAGCCAGTGATCGCCCTTGTCCTCGGCGCGGGTCTGCACATTGGCAAGGTCCGATCCGGCACCCGGTTCGGAATAACCCTGACACCAGCGAATTTTACCGGCGGTGATGTCGGGCAGGTGGGTGGCCTTTTGTTCATCGGTGCCGAAGTGCAAAAGCGCCGGGCCAAGCATCCAGATGCCGAAGGATTCCAGCGGCGAAGGCGCACCGGCTTTGACCATTTCATCGCGCAGCACTTTTTCCTGTGCGCGCGACAGGCCGCCACCGCCGTATTCGGTGGGCCAGCGCGGACAGGTCAGGCCGCGCCCATGGCAGCGTTCCAGCCAGTCGCGCTGGGCGTCGGATTTGAATACCCAGTTGCGGCCACCCCAGCAGATGGCATCCTCGTCATGGGGGATGCCCTTGAGGTCGGCCGGCAGGTTGGCGGCGATCCATTCCGCGATTTCAGCGCGGAAGCTTTCGAGATTGTCTGACATCGGGTTCCTCCCAAAACCGGTCTGACCCAAGGCACACCGGAATCATCAGTCGCGCAAGGGGGCTGAGGCTCTGACGGTGCGTCATTTGCAGGGTGCCGCCACGTTGCTGGCGATCAATTCAAAGACGTGCGGGGCGCGCCATATTGGCCCGCCCCGCTTGAGTTTTACGCAATCTGCCGGATCAGCGCTGATCAGGCAGCTTGTAGTCGCCCATGCCCTGCCGGAGGGTCATCTTCGACACCTTGCCGGTTGCGGTCAGCGGCAGTTCGTCGACCCAGATGACATCATCGGGAAGCTGCCATTTGGCGAAATGCTCGGACATATGGTCGTGCAGTTCCTCGAGCGTCGGCTTTTCGCCTTCCGAGGCGGCCACGGCGACAAGCACGGGGCGTTCGTCCCACTTGGGATGCGGGATGGCGATCACGGCGGCATTGACGATGCCGGGATGCGCGATGGCCGAGTTTTCCAGATCGATCGAGGAAATCCACTCGCCGCCCGATTTCACGAGGTCCTTGGCGCGGTCCTGAATCGACAGGAACCCGTCGCTGTCGATCGTGGCGATGTCGCCGGTGCCGAACCAGCCGTCACGATCCATCGCGCTTTTGGTGGCTTCGTCGTTCTTGAAATAGCCCGAGATGATGGCGTTGCCGCGGACGAACAATTCGCCCGCTGCCTTGCCGTCATGGGGCAGTCGATCGCCGTGATCGTCGACGATCTTGAGGTCGACACCGAACACGCGGCGGCCCTGAAGCGCCTTGTAGTCGATCTTTTTGTCGAACGGCATGTCGTTGACGAATTCGGGCATCGTGCCATGGGTGCCGATGGGCGACATTTCGGTCATGCCCCATGCGTGGACCACATCGACATCCTGCTTTTCGAACGCTTCGATCATCGAGCGCGGCGCAGCCGAGCCGCCGATGACGACATGTTCGAAGCCCTCGGGCTTGGCGCCTTTGGCCTTGATCTCGCCCATGAGTCCCATCCAGACGGTGGGCACGCCCCATGCGCTGTCGACCTTTTCGTCGTTCATCAGTTTCCACAGCGATGCGCCATCAAGCGCGCCGCCCGGCATGACAAGCGAATGGCCCATCAGCGGTGCGAAATAGGGCAGGCCCCATGCGTTGACGTGGAACAGCGGCACCACCGGCAGAATGCGCGCTTCGGGCGGCAGCGTCACGCCGATGGCAAGCGCGGTGTAAAGCCCGTGCAACACGGTCGAGCGATGCGAATAAAGCGCGCCCTTGGGGTTGCCGGTCGTGCCCGAGGTGTAGCACAGGCCCGAGGCGGTGTTTTCGTCAAGGTCGGGCCAGTCAAAGCTGGTGTCTTCGGCTTCGAGCAACTCTTCGTAGCAGAGCGCGTTCAGGCTGTTTTCCGGCATATGTGCGCGGTCGGTCATGACGACATAGATCATGTCGTTGCGCAGGTGGCCTTTGATCGCCTCGAGGATCGGCACGAAGGTGGTGTCGATGAAGAGCATCCGGTCTTCGGCGTGGTTGATGATATAGATCATCTGCTCGGCCGAGAGGCGCGGGTTGATCGTGT
This sequence comes from Rhodalgimonas zhirmunskyi, assembly GCA_030848925.1. Lineage (GTDB taxonomy): Bacteria > Pseudomonadota > Alphaproteobacteria > Rhodobacterales > Rhodobacteraceae > Rhodalgimonas > Rhodalgimonas zhirmunskyi. Next base: position 268,689 of record JANFFA010000002.1, on the reverse strand, counting down.
GACAGACCGAGCCGATGCCAGAGATCGCATAGTAAAGTTCGAAATGGCGATAGCCGTTCCAGGCCAGCGTGGCGATGCGGTCACCAACTTTCATGCCCTTGCTTTGCAACGCATGGGCAAGCTGGGCGACGCGGGCGGCGGTTTCGCGATAGGTCTGGCGGTGAATGTCACCCTCTGTGCGAACCGAGACGATCTCGGAGTTCGGAAACAGTTCGGCGGCATAGGTCATGATTTCGCTGATCAGCAGCGGGCGCTGCATCATTTGACCGAGCATGGCGGTGATCTCCCTGAAATTGCTCCTCTTCGCGCGGAAGTTACGATTGCGGCGGCGCGGTGGAAAGGGCGAAAGGCGGGATTTGGTTACAAATGACGTTCCGGCATTTGCGCTTCGGGGGCTTGGCGCGGGCGGCGGGCGTTCATAGGCTGCGCCCAACTCAGGGAGGAGACCCATCATGAAAGCCATCGTCTGCCAGGAATTCGCACCGCTCGATCAACTCAAACTCAGCGACCTCGACACGCCCGAACCGGGCAAGGGCGAGGTGCTGATCAAGGTCGAGGCGGCCGGGGTGAACTATCCCGACGGCCTTCTGGTGCAGGGGCTGTATCAGTTGAAACCGGAAACCCCCTTCACGCCGGGAATGGAAGTGGCGGGCACCGTTGCCGCGCTGGGCGACGGGGTCGAAGGGTTTGAAATCGGGGATCGTGTTGTCGGACGCGGCGCGCTGGGCGGATACGCGGAATACGCGGTGCAGCCCGCGCGCTTTGTCTTCAAGATGCCCGACGGGATGAGCGGCGCGGATGGTTGCGCGCTGATGGTGGCTTACGGCACCTCGCATCACGCGTTGAAACAGCGCGCGGCGCTCAAGGCGGGCGAGACGCTGGTGGTTTACGGCGCGGCGGGGGCCACGGGCATCGCCGCGGTGCAGATCGGCAAGATCATGGGCGCGACGGTGATCGGCGTCGCCTCGTCCGAGGAAAAGCGCAAGCTGGCCAAGGACGCGGGCGCGGACGAGGTGATCGGCTATGACGACCTGAAGGCCGATATCAAGCGCCTGACCGGGGGCAAGGGCGCCGATGTCGTCTATGACGTGGTCGGGGGGGAAGCCTTCGATGCCGCCTCGCGCTTCATGGCGCGCAACGGGCGGCTGCTGGTGATCGGCTTTGCCGGTGGGGACATCCCGAAATTCCCGGTCAACCTTGCGCTGGTCAAGGAATATGCCGTCGTCGGCGTCTTCTGGGGCAACTTCACCATGTACGAACCGCAGGTCTATACCGACAACATGAAAGAGCTGTTCGACTGGTATTCGCAAGGTCTGGTGAAGCCGCTGATCGAAGGCGAATACCCGCTTGAAGACGCGGCAAAGGTTCTGGAGCGGGTGCTGGGGCGCGGCGCGGTTGGCAAGATCGTGCTGAAACCCTGAGCCATGCGCTTTTGTTCCGGACGGGAGTGAGGGGCCAGCCCCTCACACTCCCCGGGATATTTTCGGCCAAGTGAAGCAGGGGGGCTGTTCCTGCGAGGCTTGAGGAGTGGCCTGAAAATAGACCTGAAGAGAGACCTGAAGAGACGCAGGGGAACGCCCCCTGCCTTTCATTTTTCTCCAAATACTCATTCCGACGTCGCCACAGGCGGATGCGTCGAAAATTGCGGGCAAAAATTGTGGGCAAAGGGTGCAGCGCGCGGCTTGGTCGCGGGGTTTTCCGGTCGCGGAACTGAAATTCGATTAGATTTAGGTGTGTCTTCTATTTACTAGGGGCGGTGAATGGCGTGTTTGCGCCAGATCGAGACAAGCACGCAACAGAACCGACCCGAAGAGGAGAGACCATGCCCGAGGGAGTGATTGAGACGAGCCGCATGCCGGCAGACCTGGCCCCGGTGATCGAGGTGCTGTGCGATGTGGGCCGCGACGTGGCGGCGATCATCGCCAAGGGCCCGCTGGCGGGCGCGCTTGGGGCGGGCGTGGGCGAGAACACCGACGGTGATCAGCAAAAGAAGCTCGACGTGATGGCCGACGAGATGTTTGCCGCCAAGCTGGGTGCGGTCGGCGTGCGCTATTATGCCAGCGAAGAGCAGGAAGAGGTTGTCGAGTTGAACCCGCAGGGCGCCTATGCGCTGGCGATCGACCCGCTGGATGGATCCTCTAACATCGATGTAAACGTGTCGATCGGCACGATCTTTTCGATCTTTCCGGTGGCGGATGGCCCCGAGGCCAGCTTCCTGCGCACAGCGCGCGAGCAGATCGCGGGTGGCTATATCATCTATGGCCCCTCGACCGCGCTTGTCGTCACCTTCGGGGACGGGACGCAGATGTATACGCTTGACCCCGACACGCACAAATTCGTGCTGACCGATGCCCGGATGAGTATTCCCGCCACGACGAAGGAATTCGCGATCAACGCGTCGAACTATCGCCACTGGACCAGCCCGGTGCGCGCCTTTATCGACGATTGCCTTGCGGGCGAAACCGGGCCGCATGGTCACAATTACAACATGCGGTGGGTGGCAAGCCTTGTCGCGGAAACCCACCGCATCCTGAGTCGGGGCGGTGTGTTCCTTTACCCCGGTGACGCGCGCGACGGCTATGCGCGCGGCCGCTTGCGGATGATCTATGAATGTGCGCCGATCGCCTTTCTGATCGAGCAGGCGCAAGGGGTGGCGACCGATGGCACAGTGCCGATTCTCGACACGCAGGCCGACAAGCTGCACGCGCGCACGCCGTTCGTTTTCGGATCGTCCGAAAAGGTTGAGATGGTCAAAAAATACCACGATGGGCAGGGCTGATCGTTCGATAGGGCGATGATCGTGCGCCTGTTTGCGCGGCCGCCCTCGATGATAGCGCTCGCAGGTGAAAAAAAGGCGTCATCGCCCGACCGAAAAGCCGATCCGGGGGATGTTGCCGGTGGCGCATCGGCGGTTTCGGCGTTAATTCAGGCGGGAGTGGGTTGGGGAGACTGAACCCAATTCCGCTTTGGTCGGTGGCTTGGCCCTGCTCAAACCGGAATGGCCCCCCTAACCGTATTTGACGCGCGTCTGCGCGAAGAGATTGCTGCATAAAGGATCAGAGATGGCTCTTATCACGCTTCGACAACTGCTGGATCACGCCGCCGAGAACGATTACGGCGTGCCCGCGTTCAACATCAACAACATGGAACAGGGCCTTGCCATCATGCGCGCCGCCGAGAAGGTGAACGCGCCGGTGATCCTGCAGGCCAGTCGGGGCGCGCGCGGCTACGCTGGTGACATCATGCTGAAGCACCTGATTCAGGCGCTGTCCGAGATGTGGCCCGATATCCCGCTGTGTATGCACCAAGACCACGGCAACAACGAGGCGACCTGCCTTTCGGCCATCAAGCACGGCTTTACGTCGGTGATGATGGACGGCTCGCTTGAGGCGGACATGAAGACGCCCGCCGATTGGGATTACAACGTCGCCATCACCGAGCGTGTGGCGCAGATGGCGCATTGGGTCGGGGCGAGTGTCGAGGGCGAGTTGGGTGTCCTGGGCAGCCTTGAAACCGGCGAAGCCGCGGAAGAGGACGGTTCGGGCGCGGTCGGCAAGCTGAGCGAAGATCAGCTTTTGACCGACCCGGACGAGGCCAAGGAATTTGTCGCGCTGACCAAGGTGGATGCGCTGGCGATTGCCTGTGGCACTAGCCATGGCGCCTATAAGTTCAGCTCGAAACCCACGGGTGAGACGCTGGCGATCAAGCGGATTGAAGAAATTCACGCCAAGATCCCGAACGTCCACCTTGTGATGCACGGCTCGTCCAGCGTGCCGCAGTACCTGCAAGACCTGATCAATGAAAACGGCGGTGAGATGCCCCAGACTTATGGCGTTCCGATCGAAGAGATCGAGCGCGGCATCAAGTCGGGCGTGCGTAAGGTGAACATCGACACCGACAACCGGATGGCCCTGACCGGGACGTTCCGCAAGATGGCGAAGGAAAAGCCGGGCGAGTTTGACCCGCGCAAATTCATGATCCCGGCGATGGACGAGATGCAGAAGCTTTGCGAAGACCGGTTCGAGCGCTTTGGCACCGCCGGCAACGCCAGCAAGATCAAGGTCATCGACATGGACGAGATGGCCAAGCGCTATGAAAGCGGCTCGCTTGATCCGTAAGGATCAGGCGGCACGCTGTCTTTGAAAAAGAGGTTCGACACATGAGTTTTGACCGTTCCATCAAGATCGCGCCTTCGATCCTGAGCGCCGATTTCGCCAACTTCGGGGCCGAGATCCGCGCCATCGAAGAGCAGGGCGCGGATTGGGTACATGTCGATGTCATGGACGGGCATTTCGTGCCGAACCTCACCTTTGGGCCACCGGCGGTGAAGGCGTTTCGCCCGCATGTGAAAACCTTCATGGACGTGCATTTGATGATCGCGCCGGTGGACCCCTATATCGAAGCCTATGCCGAGGCGGGCGCCGACATGATCGTGGCGCATTACGAGGCTGGGCCGCATCCGCACCGCACCTTGCAGGCAATCCGCGCAACCGGCGCAAAGGCCGGGATCAGCTTGAACCCCGGCACGCCCGCCAGCGTGATCGAATACCTGCTGGACCTGTGCGACATGGTGCTGGTGATGAGCGTGAACCCCGGTTTCGGCGGTCAGAAGTTCATCCCTTCGAGCGTGCAGAAAGTGGCCCAAGTGCGCGAGATGATCGGCGATCGCGAGATTCACATTCAGGTCGATGGCGGGGTCGATCCCAACACCGTCGGCCCGCTGGTCGCGGCGGGGGCGGATTGCTTTGTCGCCGGGTCGGCCGTGTTCAAGGGCGGGTCGGTCGATACGCCCGAGGTCTATGGCGAGAACATCCGCGCCATTCGCGCCGCCGCCGAAGCAGCGCTGTAAGCAGACCGGGATCGGGGCCTTGTCATCAAACAGGGACAGGTCATGAGTGCGGTTGTCTTTGATTTGGACGGCACGCTGGTGGACAGCGCACCGGACATTCAGGCCGCCGCCAACCGGATGCTGGAGGGCGAGGGGCTTGCGCCCCTGGACCTGCCCACCCTCATTTCGTTCATCGGGAACGGTTTGCCCAAGCTGGTCGAGCGTGTGATGCGTACGCGCGGGATCGACCCGGCGCGTCATGAAGAGCTGACGCAGGTGACGCTGGCACATTATAGCGCCGATTCGAGCGATCTGACGGTGCTTTATCCCGGTGTGCGCGCGGCGCTGCAGGCGTTGCAGGCCAAGGGCTATGCGCTGGGTCTGTGCACCAACAAACCTGAGGCCCCGGCGCGCGATATCCTGCGCGCCCTTGGCATCGAAGATTTTTTCGCCGTGGTGGTCGGGGGCGATACGCTGCCGGTGAAAAAGCCCGATCCGGCGCCGCTGTTCACCGCCTTCGAGGCGCTGGGCGAGGGCGCGCGGCTTTACGTTGGCGATAGCGAGGTGGACGCCGCCACGGCCAAGGCTGCGGGCGTTGATTTCGCCTTGTTCACCGAAGGGTATCGCAAGGGGCCGGTGGAGCAGATGCTCCACAAGGCGCGGTTTGCGGACTTCGCAGAGCTGCCCGAGATTGCGCAGGCGCTGCTAACCGCGGGCTAGGGCCGATCCGTTGCCCATGCTTTCGGCAGGGCGAATTCCTTTTGTGACGTGACGCGCAACACGCCGCTGCGGGGCTTGCATCCGCCGGGCCGTGGCGCGATCTTTCGCGCGGGTGCACGCAGGACCACCAACCGGACAATCAAGAGGAGCGCGACGCGATGGATTTGGCTGAAAAACTGATGCTCGAGATCGAGGCGCGGCGCGCCGATCTGGTGGAACTGACACAGGCGTTGATTCGAATTCCGACGCTGAACCCGCCGGGGGAGCATTACCGCGATATTTGTGACCTGATCGACCGGCGGCTGGTGCGGCACGGGTTTCACACCGACCTGATCCGCGCGTTCGGCGCGCCGGGGGACAGCGATAAATATCCGCGCTGGAACATCGTCGCCCGCAAGGAGGGCGCGCATCCGGGCGAATGCGTCCATTTCAACAGCCATATCGACGTGGTCGAAGTGGGGCGGGGCTGGACCACCGATCCGTTCGGAGGCGAGGTCAAGGATGGCAAGATCTATGGCCGGGGCGCCTGTGACATGAAGGGCGGGCTGGCCGCCAGCATCATCGCCGCCGAGGCGTTTATCGCGATCTGCCCGGATTTCGCGGGCGCGGTCGAAATCAGCGGCACCGCAGACGAGGAATCGGGCGGTTTCGGTGGGGTGGCCTATCTGGCGGAAAAGGGCTGGTTCAACCCCGAGCGGGTGCAGCACGTCATCATTCCCGAACCGCTGAACAAGGACCGGATCTGCCTTGGGCATCGCGGTGTCTGGTGGGCCGAGATCGAAACCCATGGCGAAATCGCCCATGGCTCCATGCCGTTTCTGGGCGATTGCGCGGTGCGCCACATGGGGGCGGTCATGCACGAGATGGAAACATCGCTTTTCCCGCTGCTCGCCACCAAGCGCACCGATATGCCGGTGGTGCCCGAAGGGGCCAAGCAATCGACGCTCAACATCAATTCGATCCATGGCGGCGAGGCCGAGCAGGACCCGGATTACACCGGCCTTCCCAGCCCTTGCGTGCCCGACAGTTGCCGGATGGTGATCGACCGGCGGTTCCTGATCGAAGAGGATATCGACGAGGTCCAGCAAGAGGTTTTCAACGTGCTGGAAACCGTGAAAGAGGCGCGCGCCGATTTCCGCTATGACGTGCGCGAATTGCAGCGCGTTCTGCCGACGATGACCGAGAAAAGCGCGCCGGTGGTGCAATCGGTGGCCCGCGCCGTGGCCGAGGTGATGGGCAAGGAGGCGCAATACGTGGTGTCCCCCGGCACCTATGACCAGAAGCATATCGACCGGATCGGGCGGCTGAAGAACTGTATCGCCTATGGGCCCGGTATTCTTGATCTGGCGCACAAGCCGGATGAATACGTCGGCATCGACGATATGATCGAAAGTGCGCAGGTGATGGCGCGCAGCCTGCTTGATCTGCTTGGGCCGAAAGGCTAGGCCCCCAGCGAAAGCAACGCGCAAGCGGGGGCGGCCGATGTCGCGCAGTATGAAATTCGCGATCGGCAGCCTGATCCTTGGACTGGCGGTTCTGGGCCTCAAGACGGTGGCGGCATGGCTGACCGGGTCGGTCGCGCTGATGGCGGACGCGTTGGAAAGCATCGTCAACGTCGCCACCGCGCTGGCGGCGATGGTGGCGATCCGGGTCGCGGCGATCCCGCCGGACGATAACCATCCCTACGGGCATCACAAGGCCGAGTTTTTCAGCGCCGTTCTTGAGGGCGTTCTGATCGTGATCGCCGCGCTGTTCATCCTGCGCGATGCGTGGGGCAACCTGTTCGCGCCGCTGGCGCTGGTGACGCCGGGGATGGGGCTGGCCATCAGCATCCTTGCCACCGCGCTTAATGCCGGGTGGGCCTTTGTCCTGATCCGCGAGGGGCGCAAGATGCGCTCGCCCGCGCTGGTGGCGGACGGGCGGCATTTGCTGGCCGATGTGATCACCTCGGTCGGGGTGACGGTGGGGCTGGTGCTGGCGATTGTCACCGGGTGGTGGCTGCTTGATCCGCTGATGGCGATCGTGGTGGCGCTTAACATCCTGTGGTCGGGGGGGCGGGTGATCCTTGAATCGCTGTCGGGATTGATGGACGAAGCCGTGCCGCCACGGATGATGGAACAGGTGCGCGCCGCCATCGCCGCCGAGGCAGGGGGCGCGCTTGAGGCGCATGATCTGCGCACGCGGCACGCCGGGCCGGTGACGTTCATCGATTTCCACCTCGTCGTGCCGGGCGAGATGAGCGTTTTCGACAGTCACGAGATTTGCGACCGGATTGAGGAACGCCTGCGCAACGAGTTGGGCGAAGCGCGGATTTCGATCCATGTCGAGCCGGGGTTCAAATCCAAGGCCGAGATCGCGAGCGCTGAGGTCATCACCCCTCAATGAGCGGTGCCGCGTTACGCGGCGATAGGCGTGACGGGACGCCAAAGAGGGGCGCAAGCGCTTGATCTTGCCGCGACATGGGAGGATGATCCCCGAAAATCGCGGGCCGCAATGGCCGCACTATCCAACAGGGAGACCGAGATGTCCTTTATCAGATTTGGAGCGGCCACCGCCGTGGCGATGGCACTGGCGGCAATGACGACCGGCGCCGCACTGGCGAAAACCGACGTGACGCTGGCGCTGCAACTTGAGCCGCCGCATCTTGACCCGACAAGCGCCGCAGCGGGCGCAATCGACAGCGTGCTTTATGCCAACGTGTTCGAAGGGCTGACGCGGTTTGCCTCGGACGGGTCGATCATTCCGGGCCTCGCCCAAAGCTGGGAGATCAGCGAGGACGGCAAGACCTATACCTTCCATCTGGCCGAGGGGGTGACGTTCCATGACGGCACCACGATGGACGCCGAGGACGTGAAATTCAGCCTTGATCGCGCCCGCGCCGAAGACAGCGCCAACGCGCAAAAGGCGCTGTTCGCGGCGATCGAGTCGGTCGAGGTGGTGGACCCGCAAACCGTGAAGGTGACGCTGAGCGCGCCGACCGGGAATTTCCTGTTCAACATGGCTTGGGGCGACGCGGTGATCGTGGCGCCCGAAAGCATCGAAGGCATCAAGCAGACGCCGATTGGCACCGGCGCGTTCAAGTTCACGAATTGGGTGCAGGGCGATTCCATCACGCTGGACAAGAATGCCGATTATTGGGGCACGCCCGCGAAGCTGGACAAGGTGACGTTCAAGTTCATCAGCGATCCGACGGCGGCCTTTGCCGCGGTGATGGCCGAGGACGTGGATATTTTCGCAGGTTTCCCCGCGCCCGAGAACCTGCCGCAATTCGAGGCCGATCCGCGCTTTCAGGTGCTGAAAGGCAATACCGAGGGCGAGACCATTCTAGCCATGAACAACAAGCAGGCGCCGTTCGACAATCCGACGGTGCGCTCGGCGGTGGCCCATGCGATTGACCGCCAAGCGATTATCGACGGGGCGATGTTTGGCCTTGGCACACCGATCGGCACGCATTTCGCGCCGCACAATCCCGATTACCTCGACCTTACCGCGCTTTCCAATTACGACCCCGAGAAATCCAAGGCGCTTCTGGCCGAGGCGGGATTTGCTGACGGGTTCAAGACCACGCTGAAACTGCCGCCGCCGTCCTATGCGCGCCGCGGCGGTGAGATCATCGCGGCCCAGTTGCGCGCGGTGGGGATCGACGCCGAGATCAGCAACCTTGAGTGGGCGCAATGGCTGGAAAACGTGTTCAAGGGCAAGGATTACGGCATGACCATCGTCAGCCATACCGAACCGTTCGACATCGGTATCTATGCCCGCCCGGATTACTATTTCCAGTATGACAACCCGCAGTTTCAGGCCGATTTTGCCGAGCTTGAAAAGACCTCGGACCCGGCGAAGCGGACGGAGCTGATCCACAAGCTGGAAACCACCATCGCCGAGGATCACGTGAACGCCTACCTGTTTGAACTGGGCTTTGCGACGATCGCCAAAAAAGGGCTGAAGGGGCTGTGGAAAGACGCGCCGACCCAGGCCAGCGACATGACGGCGGTGTACTGGGACGAGTGATCTTGCGCGGGTTTCAGGGCCGCCCCCCGGTTGCCCGCCCACCCACCCACCCCGGCCAACCGGGGGGCTTCGCGCGCCCATCCGGCACCTGCGCGTGGGGTGAGGGCGGGCGCCTCCGGCGGGGATATTTGAGGTCAGATGAAGGGATCGGGGGCGTGGGATGCTGAGGTATCTGTTGCGCCGGCTGCTGTCGCTTGTCGTTTCGCTGGTGGTGGCGAGCATGGTGATCTTTGCCATGGTCGAGGTCGTGCCGGGGGATCCGGCGGCCTATATGCTGGGCCTCAATGCGCAGGCCGATACGCTGGCGGCGCTGCGCGAGGAACTGGGCCTGAACGGATCGCTTGTCGCGCGGTATTTCGATTGGGTGGGCGGCATGGTGCAGGGCGATTTCGGCACCTCTTACACCTATCGCACGCCGGTGGCGGGGATGGTGGCGGACCGGGTGGCGATCTCGCTTCCGCTGGCGCTTTATGCGCTGGCGCTGTCCACGGCGATTGCCTTTCCGGCGGGCATCTGGGCGGCGGCGCGGCGGGGCCGGGCGGCGGATGTGACGGTGATGGGGGTGACGCAACTTGGCGTGGCGATCCCGAATTTCTGGTTCGCGATGTTGATGGTTCTGGTCTTTGCGATCAACCTGCGCTGGTTCAACGCGGGCGGGTTCGCCGGGTGGGACGAGGGGTTTTTCGCGGCGATGAAAAGCCTGACCCTGCCCGCCATCGCGCTGGCCCTGCCGCAGGCGAGCATTCTGGCGCGGGTGATGCGTTCGTCCCTGCTTGATACGTTGAACGAGGATTTCATTCGCACCGCGCGGGCCAAGGGACTGACCCGGGGGCAGGCCCTGAGGCGGCACGCGTTGGGCAATGCGTTGATCCCGGTGCTGACCATTCTTGGCATGCAATTCGCTTTCCTGCTGGCGGGCGGGATCATCATCGAGAACGTGTTCTACCTTCCCGGTCTGGGGCGGCTGGTGTTTCAGGCGATTTCGGCGCGTGACCTGATCGTGGTGGAATCGGTGGTGATGTTGCTGGTCTTTGCCGTGATCGTGGTGAATTTCGTGGTCGATCTGGCCTATGCGGCGGTCGATCCGAGGTTGAGGGCGCGGCTGTGACGGGAATGTTCAAATCACGGAGCCTGCTGCTTGGGCTGGTGCTGACGCTGGTGTTCGCCGGGGGTGCGCTGGTGAGCCTTGTCTGGGTGCCCTACGACATCCTCGGCGTGGATATCGCCAACAAGATGAAGGGGCCGAGCGGGGCGCATCCCTTGGGCACCGACAACCTTGGCCGCGACATGCTGTCGATGCTGATGGTGGGGGCGCGCACGTCGATTGCGGTGGCCATTGTCGCCGTGGTGATCGGCATGGGGCTGGGCGTGCCGCTGGGCCTTGCCGCCGCTGCAAAGCGCGGGTCGTGGGTGGACGAGGTGATCATGCGGGGCAATGATCTGATCTTTGCGTTCCCGTCGCTGTTGATCGCGATCCTGATCACCGCCGTGTTCGGAGCGAGCGCGCTGAACGCGATCATCGCCATCGGGATTTTCAACATCCCGGTCTTTGCCCGCGTCACGCGCGGTGCGGCGCTGACCCTGTGGGAAAGGGAATATGTTCTGGCCGCGCGGGTGGCCGGGAAAGGCGCGGCGCGGATTTCGGTTGAGCATATCCTGCCCAACGTCACGAACCTGTTGATCGTGCAGGGGACGATCCAGTTTTCGCTGGGGATTCTGGCCGAGGCGGGTCTGTCCTATGTCGGGCTGGGCGCACAGCCGCCGGTGCCGAGCTGGGGCAGGATGCTGGCCGACAGCCAGACGTTCATCACGCTGGCGCCGCATCTTGTGCTGTTTCCGGGCATGGCGATCCTGTTGACGGTGCTGGGGCTGAACCTGATGGGGGATGGGCTGCGCGACCTGCTTGATCCACGGTTGCGGAGGGCGCGGGGATGAGCCTGTTACAGATCGAACGGCTGGACATGGAGATCCACGGCACGGCAATTTTGCGCAATGTGTCGCTGTCGGTCGCGCCGGGGCAGATCGTCGGCGTGATCGGGGAAAGCGGGTCGGGCAAATCCATGACGGCGCTGTCGGTGATGCAGCTTTTGCCCGATGGTGCGCAGTGCCGGGGCGAGGTTTCGCTTTCCGGGCACGATATGCTGACCCTGCCGGAGCGCGCCCTGTGCCGGTTGCGCGGGAACGAGGTGGGCATGGTGTTTCAGGAGCCGATGACGGCGCTGAACCCGATCAAGCGGATCGGCGATCAGGTTGCCGAGACGATCCTGATCCACGAGAACGTGAGCCGGGCCGAGGCGATGGCGCGCGCCCGCGAAGCGCTGGATCGGTGCGAATTGCCCGCCGATCAGTTTCCGCTGACGCGCTATCCGTTCGAGCTTTCTGGTGGGCAGCGGCAGCGGGTGGTGATCGCGATGGCGATTGCGCTCAGGCCTCAGTTGCTGATCGCGGATGAGCCGACGACGGCGCTGGACGTGACGACGCAGGCCGAAATCCTGACGCTGCTGAAACGGCTGGTCGAAGAGGATGGTATGGGCCTGATGCTGATCACCCATGACCTTGCCGTGGTGGCCGACATGGCCGACGAGATCGTCATCATGCGACAGGGTGAGGTGGTCGAGGCGGGGCCGGCGGCGCAGGTTCTGGCCGAGCGCAAGCATCCTTACACCCGCGCGCTTTTCGAGGCCTCGGGGCATCAGCCCGAACGCGCCGACACGGGCACCGGCGCGCCGCTGTTGCGGGTCGAGAACGCGGTGCGCGAGTATGCGACGCGGCGCAAGGGGGTGTGGGGCAAACCGGGAGTGTTTCGCGCCGTAAAGAGCGTGTCGTTCCAGATCGAGCGGGGCGAGAGCCTTGGACTTGTGGGCGAGTCGGGTTGCGGAAAATCGACGCTGACGCGCGCCATCCTCGGGCTTGAGGATGTGCAGGGCGGGCGGATCGAAATGGACGGCGAGCCGGTCTTTACCGGGCAGCGGCCGAACCGCGACATACGCAGGCGTATGCAGGTGGTGTTTCAAGACCCCTACGGAAGCTTCAATCCGCGCTGGAAGGTGGCGCGGCTGGTGGCCGAGCCGTTCCATTTGCTGGACGGGCGGCCCGCGGACTGGCGCGAACAGGTGGCCAAGGTTCTGGACGATGTGGGCATCGGGGCCGATGCGATGGAGCGCTACGTGCACGAATTCAGCGGCGGGCAACGCCAGCGGATCGCCATCGCGCGGGCGCTGATCCTGCGGCCCGAGCTGGTGGTGCTGGACGAGGCGGTCAGCGCGCTGGACGTGAGCATCCGGGCGCAGATCCTCGACCTGCTGGCGGCGTTGCAGAAGGACTATGGTCTGGCCTACCTGTTCATCAGCCATGACCTGAGCGTTGTGCGCAACGTGACTGACCGGGTGATGGTGATGCAAGCGGGCGAAATCGTGGAAGAGGGCCCGACGGCGCAGGTGTTCGATGCGCCGGTGCATCCCTATACCAAGCGCCTGATCGCGGCGGCGCCGGTGCTGCCAGAGTTCGCGACCCAGGACTGACGAAGCGGCAGGATGCTTCGGCTGGGGGCGACTTGGCTTTTAGCGGCATGGGTAGGTCGGCCCATGGTTGCAAAAGCGGGTGAGGCGCTTTGTTGGCTTGCCAGTTTGAAGACGGCAGCAGCCGACCGTGGGTGACCGCGGGTCGCAGGCTCAGAGGTTGGTTCATGCAAGACAACGGCCTGATTTGCATGATATAATTCTCCCACCGGGTTGAGGAGCCCGTCTGGGGGGGATGGATGATCACAAATGACAGGCTGACCGAACTTGAACGGCTTTTGCGGACGGTGCGCGTCTTTCTTGAGCCGCATTGGAAGCTGTGGTGGGAACATCGCGGCCAGCCCGGCGGGCAGAAGACCCTGTCCGAGGGCACCTGTGGGCGCACGTCGTGTTTCCTGAAGGACCTGCTGCCGGAGTATGGGTTTGCGACGCGGATGGCCTTTGGCTCTCCGGTGGAGTGCGATTGCGGCTATCATACCGGCAAGGGCTGGAAGGGGCATTGCTGGGTCGTGGTGGACGACCCGTCCGTGATCGTTGATCTGACGGCGGACCAGTTTGGTGAAGTGCCGGTGCTGATCGTGCCGGCGGATGATCCGCGCTATGCCGAAGGCCACGATATGGCCTCGGACGAGTGGCGCGCGGAACGCCAGCGCGTTGCGCGCGAGTTGCAGGAAGACTGGCACCGGCGCGGTGGTCTGGAGGGGCTGGAACGCGCGGCCCTGCCTGTGGGCGGGCGCTGAACCTGAGGCCGTGGTGCTTGGGGGCGCGTTGCGTTTTGAGTATTTGTGGAAAAATGAAAGGGGCGGGGCGGCGCCTTGGGTCAATTTCCCCCTAGCAGCCGCGCCTTATTTCACCCGGTAGTGCAATTGGACAAGGCCGGAGGGGAAGCCCTTGGCCTCGCGCAGGTCGAGGTCGATCTCTTGTTCAAGCTCACCGAAGAGGGAGCGGCCCTCGCCCAGCAAGAGCGGAAGGATCGTCAGGGTGATATCGCGGATCAGGCCCGCGCGCAGGAAGCTTTGCACCGTGCGGCCGCCGTCCACATAGGCGCGTTTCCAACCGGCCTGATCCAGCTGTTCCATCAACTGGCGGGGGCCGAGTTGGGCGAGGCGGGCCTTTCCCGAAAGATGCGCGGGGATATCGGCATCGGTCATCGAATCCGAAAGCACGATGACCGGTTTGGAATAGGGCCATGTTTCGAACTTCGACACCGTGAGGAAGGTGGCCCGCCCCATGACGACGCCATCCATATCGGCGATGAAATCGTCATAGCCGTGATCTTCGTCCGGGTCGGTGCGGCTGGCCAGCCAATCGAGGCCATGATCGCGCCGAGCGATGAAGCCATCGAGGCTTTGCGCCATGAAGACATGTCCTGTGGTCATGCGGTAATCCCGTCCCTCATTTCTACTTGTATGCGGCAAGCGTTGTCGTGCTGCAAGGTTTCGACGTTGCGTTCCGGGGACTTGCAGAGGCGGCAGCGCCATGCAACCGATAGGCGCGAGGGGGAGACGACATGCGTGCAGATATCATTCTGCTGACCTTTGCCTATGTGCTCAGTCAGTTTTTCAGGGCGTTTTTGGCGGTTCTGGCCGAGGTGCTGGAGCGCGATATCGGCGCCGCACCCGAGGCGCTGGCGACTGCTTCGGGGTTCTGGTTCCTGTCCTTCGCGGCGATGCAGATTCCGATCGGTTGGGCGCTGGACCGGGTCGGGCCGCGGCTGACCTCTTCGGTGCTGTTGCTGATCGGGGGCGGCGGTGGCGCGGCGCTGTTCGCGATGGCGCAGGGGCCGGGGATGATTTCGGCGGCGATGTTGTTGATCGGGGTCGGCTGTGCGCCGGTGCTGATGGCGTCCTACTACATTTTTGCGCGGGTCTATCGCCCGCATGTCTTTGCCACGTTGGCGGCGGTTCTTCTTGGCGTTGGCAGTCTTGGCAACCTTGCCAGTGCGCTTCCCACCACGTGGGCGGTCGAGATGATCGGCTGGCGCGCGGCGCTGTGGGTGATGGCGGGGATCAGTGCCGCGACGGCGGCGGGGCTGTTCGTGATGGTGCGCGATCCGGGGCGGGCCGAGGGCGATCACAAGGGTTCGGTGCTTTCGATCCTGAAGATGCCGGCGCTTTGGCTGATCTTTCCGCTGACGGCGGTGCAATACGCGCCGGCGGCGGGCATTCGGGGCCTGTGGATCGGGCCGTATCTGAGCGATGTATTCGGCGCGGCGCCGGGCACCGTGGGCAACATGACGATGATCATGGGGGTCGCGATGATCGCCGGGACGTTCTTTTTCGGGCCACTCGACCGGGTGTTCGGCACCCGGAAATGGGTGATCTTCGGGGGCAACATGGCGGGGTTGGCGGCGCTGTGCCTGTTGATCTTCCTCGTGCCCGAGAGCCTTGTCCTGACCATCGTGTTGTTCTCGGCCATCGGGTTCGCCTGTGCGACCTACCCGGTGGTGATGGCGCATGGGCGCAGCTTTTTCCCCGATCACCTTGTCGGGCGGGGCGTGACGCTGATGAACCTTTTCTCGATCGGCGGGGTCGGGGTGATGCAGGTGGCGACCGGACAGATTTTCCGCGCAGCGGAGCAGGGTGCCCAGAGCGCGGTCGAACCCTATACCGTCTTGTTCGCGTTCTTTGCGATCTGTCTGGCGGTGGGGCTGGTGATCTATCTCTTTGCCGAGGATCGGACGGCCTGATCGCATATCGTGATGGGGCGCTCATCCAATGGTGATGTGTTTGCCCTTTCACAGCGCCGCGCCCTCATGTATCACGCGCGCTGATGCTGAAAGGAGACCCTGACATGGGCTATAACGTCGCCGTAGTGGGCGCCACGGGCAATGTGGGCCGCGAAATGCTGAACATCCTGGCCGAGCGCCAGTTCCCGATCGACAAGGTGGCCGCGCTGGCCTCGCGCCGATCGATGGGATCGGAGGTGAGCTTTGGTGACAAAACATTGGTTGCCCAGGACCTGGAGCAGTTCGATTTCACCGGTTGGGATATCGCCCTGTTTGCCATCGGGTCGGACGCGACAAAAATCTATGCGCCCAAGGCCGCCAAGGCGGGCTGCGTGGTGATCGATAACTCGTCGCTCTATCGCTATGATCCGGACGTGCCGCTGATCGTGCCCGAGTGCAACCCCGAGGCCGTGCACGGCTATTCCAAGAAGAACATCATCGCCAACCCCAACTGTTCGACCGCGCAGATGGTTGTCGCGCTGAAACCGCTGCATGACCGGGCGAAGATCAAGCGCGTCGTCGTGTCGACCTATCAGTCGGTGTCGGGCGCGGGCAAGGAAGGGATCGACGAGCTTTGGGATCAGACCAAGTCGATCTACAACCCGACCGATGACAAGCCGGCCAAGAAATTCACCAAGCAGATCGCCTTCAACGTGATTCCGCATATCGACGTCTTCATGGAAGACGGGTCGACCAAGGAAGAGTGGAAGATGGTGGTCGAGACGAAGAAGATCATCGATCCGTCGATCAAGGTCACCGCGACCTGCGTGCGGGTGCCGGTATTCGTCGGCCATTCCGAAGCGATCAACATCGAGACCGAGGATTTCCTCGACGAGGACGAGGCCCGCGATATCCTGCGCGAGGCGCCGGGCGTCATGGTGATCGACAAGCGCGAAGACGGTGGATACGTCACGCCGGTGGAATGCGTCGGCGATTTCGCCACCTTCATCAGCCGCATCCGGCAGGACAGCACGATCGACAACGGGCTGAACCTGTGGTGCGTGAGTGACAACCTGCGCAAGGGCGCGGCGCTCAACGCGGTGCAGATCGCCGAGCTTTTGGGCCGTGAGGTTCTCAAGAAGGGCTGAGGCCGAGTTGGGCCTTTTGCGGCCCGAGGTCACCGATGAGAGATTGAAACGGGGGTCCGATCGGGCCCCCGTTTTGCGTTTTCGTCCCGGTCTATTCCGCAGCCGTGCGCGCGGCGGTGAGCCACGACGGCGGCAGGCGGGGATCGTTGCGTTCGGGGCCTGCGGGTTTAGGGGCCGAATGGGACGCCGAGTTGGGCGCAGACCGGGCCGTGGACTGGGTCGCGGGCGTGGCCTGTTGCGGGGTGCGATGGGCGGTCGGCGTGCCCCTTGATGCAAGGGATGCAGGCGCGCGGACCGGTTCAGAAAGGTGCAACCCGCCGGGCGCAGTGCGGGTCGGCGCCCCATGGTTCACATGCGGTCCGGCGTCCGACATTGCCAAATGCCCTAGCACTTGGTGGGGGGTGTGTTGGGGGGCATGATGGCCCGGGGCAGGCGCGGCTGCGTAAGGGTCTGTTTGGTGGAGTTCCGGCGGGTAGTGGGGCTGCTGATAGGTCTGTTGCGGATAGGACTGCGGCGCATAGGTTTCATGGGCATGCGGGCTGGCAGTCTGTGGTGCGGGATAAGACGCGGCTGGCGGGGGGACAGAGGCAGGGCCGTTCGTCATGCCGGTGGGCGCGCTTGCAGGGTCAGGGCGGCCGGGAAACGCCTCGCCCATGCGGCGGGACAGATCCTCATGCGCGAGGCCCAGATCAGAGGCAAGGCAGGTGCGGTGCCCCTTGGGATAGCTGTGCAGCGCCAGCACGTTGTCATCAAGGCGCATCTCGTACCCCTTGGCGCGCAGCCGGGCCTGCAACGCCTGCCAGCTTTCGCTGGCCTGCACATCGGGCATCAGATCGACGCGCAGCGCCTCGAACCGGCGCTGTTCGGGGGTGAGGGGCGAGCGGCCCTGTGCGGCGCGCTCAATCTCCTGCGCGATCAGGTCGCGCAGGATCTGCCCGACCGAAACATCGCGTTCGCGGGCGATTTCGATCATCTGTCGGGCCATCTCGGCGGGCATTTTGAAGTGGCAGGCTTCCATCATGCCGCCACCTTGCCCGAGTCGTGGTTGCCAAACGGTTAACCAAAAAATATTTTCGCGCGCGCCCAAGGATCGGCCTGCGGGCCGCGTCACAAGTTGGATCGTGCCCCTTCCCAAGGCCCGCGTGATGCGGTTTGATCGGGGCATTCATGACCGGAGTTATTGATATGCGTCTCCTTCCTTTTGTTTTCATCCTTAGTCCGGGCCTCGCCTTGGCAGACCAGATCGACCTGCAAAGCCGGGTCAGCGCGGTGACCCTGTTCCCGCAAGGGGCCAAGATCACCCGCACGGTGCCGTTCGAGGCCAAGGCGGGCGCGCATGAATTGCGCCTGTTCGACATGCCGCGGGGCACCCCGATGGAGAGCCTTCGGATCAGCGTCAGTGGCGCCGCCATGGGCGCAATCACCACGCGCAGCAACTTCGTGCCCCCCGCGCCCGAGCGGGAAAGCGAAGCGGTGAAAGCTGCCAAGGCCGACATCACCCGCTTGGAAGAAGCGCTCGCCACCAAGCAGGACGAGGCTGCCGCCCTGCGCGCCGCGAAAGAGGCGGCCGATACGCGCATCGCCTTTCTCTGGAAACTGAGCGAGGGGCAGGCGCTTTCGGGCGCAGATATCGACCGATTGCGTGAAGTCAGCCGGATGGTCGGCGACGAGGCGCTTGCCGCGCGGCGTGCCGCGATCGAGGGCGAGGCGCGCGCCCGTGCGGTTGATGAAGAAGCGAAGGAGATCAACGAAGACCTGACCCGTGCGCGCAAGGCGCTGGCCGCGTTGCAGCCGGGCGAGACGCCACGCGATCTCGTCTCGGTGGCGATCGAGGCGGATCAGGCAACGCAAGGCACGCTGGAAATCAGCTATGTGATCGAAAACGCGGGCTGGTCGCCGGTCTATGACGCGTTTCTTGATCGGGAGGCGGCGTATGTCACCCTGAAACGTGGCGCGCTGGTCTATCAGGAAAGCGGCGAGGCGTGGAGCGATGTCGCGCTGACCCTGTCCACCAACCGCCCCGGCGGCGCGGTGGAGCCGGCGGACCTCTGGCCGCAGTTGCGCCGGATCGGCGACCCGGTGCAGGTGATGCGCAAATCCATGATGGACAGCGCAGGCGCACCCGAGCCGATGATGGAACCGATGATCGTGGAGGAGGCGCGCGCCTCGGTCGTTGATGGGCTGAGCGTGAGTTATGACTATCCCAAGACCGTGAACCTTGCCTCGGGTGCCGATACCGTGCGCCTTGCGCTGGGCGATATGCGCTTTGACGCAACGCTGCGCGCCGAGGCCGTGCCAAGCCGACAGGAAGTGGCCTTTCTGACGGCGGATTTCACCAACACCAGCGATGAGATGATCCTTCCCAGTGCGGCGACGCAGCTGTTTCGCGATGGCGATTACGTTGGCACGGTGCAGGGCGGCATGATCGCGGCGGGCGGCACGGCGCAGTTGGGCTTTGGCCCAATCGAGGGCCTGCGCCTGACCCGGCTGATTGAGCGCAACGAAGGCGATCGCGGTATGATCTCGCGTTCGAGTGAGTTGAGCGAAGAGGTGCGCATCGAGGTCGAGAACCTGACCGGGCAAAGCTGGCCGCTCAGGGTGATCGACCAAGTGCCCTATTCCGAGCAGGAAGACCTTGAAATCAACTGGAACGCCAGCCCGCGCCCTGGAATCGTCGATCTCGATGACGCCAAGGGCATCCTTGCGTGGGACAGCGAAATCGCACCGGGGCAGACCACCAAGATCACGCTGAACTACAGCCTGAAATGGCCTGACGGTAAGGTGCTGCGCTAAGGCAAGACCGACCTTCCCGGGCCGGATCACACCGGCCCGGGCAGAGTATCGGGATCAGACCGACAGGAAGTGGCCCTGTTCCGGGTCGTAATGTTCCAGCCCACCTTCGCCGATGTCGTTCCACAGGGCGTGAAGGGTCAACCGGCCCTCTTTCACCTCTTTGGCGACGAAGGGAAAGGTCATCAGGTTCTGGATGCTGACCAGCACGGATTCCTTTTCCAGCGCGGCGGCCTGCGTCTCTTCGGGCAGATCCTTGATCCGCTCGTAGCCGGGGCGCAGGATGTCCATCCAGCGGCCAACGAAACTGGATTTTTCTTCCAGCTCGGGGGCCTTGCCGGAGCACATCGACAGGCAGCCCTGCACACCGCCGCAATTGGAATGGCCCAGCACGATGATATGCGCCACCTTTAGCGCCGTGACGGCATATTCCACCGCGGCCGAGGTGCCGTGCTGCAACCCGTCGGGCTTGTAGGGCGGCACGAGGTTGGCGATGTTGCGGTGAATGAAGAATTCGCCGTTATCCGCGCCAAAGATCGACGTGACATGCACGCGGCTGTCGCAACAGGAAATCACCATCGCGCGCGGGCGCTGCCCTTCGTCGGCGAGGCGATGATACCACGCTTCGTTTTCCTTATACGTCGTGGCCTTCCAGCCATTGTAACGTTTGATAAGGTAGTTTGGCAGTGGGCGGGCGTTTTGCATGCGCGGACCTGTCAGTTGTGGTTTCGTGCTTCTATCTTGGCCTAGCTACCCGGATTTCAAGTTTAATTCGAGAGAAATCCCCGTGGGGGGGCGGTTTGGCCTCAACGATTTCGGAACTTATTCGATCCTATGATGTCGCAGGGCCTGTGGGGGCGATGACGACAAAGAGGGTGAGACAGTGGCAAACGTAGAGATGCTTGCACAGAACGAGGCGGCCGGCCTCGATTCCGAGAAACTCGAAGCGCTTTACAGGCAGTTGGGCGACAGCAGCGCCGAAGACGTGGTCTGCCGCGCGATGGAGGAACTGGCGCTGCGGTTGAGCCAGGTCGAAAGATATTTTCGCGCCAACGAGATCGACGAGATGCGCAAGGGCGCGCGGTCCATCGCGGCGATCGCGGAACAGATCGGCATGGCCGCGCTGAGCCGCGTGGCGCAACAGTTGCACCAATGCGCGAGCACCAACGACACGGTCGCGCAGGCCGCCGTTCTGGCGCGGCTTATCCGGGTCGGGGAACGCTCGTTGATGGAAATCTGGGAATTGCAGGACCTGTCGATCTGACGCGGGTGCGCCGCGCTGCGGGCACTTAACGTTGGCGTCGCTTGCCGGGGGTCTTGGACTTGAAGGCAGGCGGGCGCTTTGCCACCCAAGCGATGAACTTGGCCAGCCGGGGATGGCTGCGCAGCGCCGCGATGGTGCTGTAATCGCGGGCCAACTCCGTCTCGCTCAGCGTCGCGTGAATCTCGTTATGACAGATCTGATGCAGCTGCACGGTTTCGCCGCCCTTGCCGCCGCGCAGTCGCGGAATCAGGTGATGGCGGCTTTGCGGCACGCCCTCGGGGATCGCGCGCCCACATAGCGGGCAAACCGGATCGCCCGCCCTTTCCGCATCCAAACCCATGCTTGCCCTTTCCTCTCTGGCTGCTAGAGCATTTGCAAAGGTAAGAGTGAGGGGCGCCCGATGGAAGGCCAACCGGAAATCGTGAAACAAGCGCTGGGCTATGCGCAGCAAGGCTGGGAGATCGCCGAGGGCTGGCTGATGTCGCCTGCGGCATGGTCGCAATTCGGGCTGCTGATCCTTGCGTGGCTGCTGGCGTGGATGATCACCCGCAAGCTGCGTCCGATGCTGACCCGCCTTTTGACCCCGACCGAGGATCAGGCTGGGATCATCGCGCAGGCGCGCCGTTTCGTTTTGATCTTCGTGCCGCTCTTGTTGCCGGTGCTGGCTTATGTGCTGACCGGGATTGGCGAAAGCGTCACCCGCTCGCTGTTCGGTTCGGGTGCCGTGATCGCCTTTGGCAAGCGGGTGTTCCTGCTTTTGGCCGCGCGGGTGCTGGTGAAAGAGATTATCACCGATCCGTTCCTGAACCTACTGGGCCGGTATGTCCTGATCCCGATCATGGCGCTTTATGCCGTTGGGCTTCTGGGGCTGGTCGAAATCAAGCTGACCGAAACGGTGGTGTCGCTTGGCAATATCTCGTTCTCGGCCATGGCGCTGGTGCGCGGGTTGATCGCCGGGTCGCTTCTGTTCTGGCTTGGCCGCTGGTCGAACGATCAAAGCGCGGCGCTGCTGTCGAAACAGCCGATGCGCCCGGCCACCCGCACGCTGGCCATCAAGACCGCCGAGATCATGATTTTCGGCATCGCGTTCCTGTTGTTGATGAACATCATGGGGATTTCACTGACTTCGCTCGCCGTGCTGGGCGGTGCGATCGGTGTCGGCCTTGGCTTCGGACTGCAAAAGATCGCGTCGAACTTCATCTCGGGCGTGATCCTGTTGCTGGAAGGGCAGGCGACGGTCGGTGATTACGTCGAACTGGACGGCGGCGAGGCGGGCACCATCGTCAAGATGACCGCGCGCGCCACCATCCTTGAAAGTTTCGATGGTCGCTGGATCGTCGTTCCGAACGAGGATTTCATCACCACCCGCGTCGTCAACTATTCCGATCAAGGCAGCGCAAACCGTTACGAGGCACCGTTTTCCGTCAGCTATGACACCGATATCAACCTTGTCCCCGGTATCATCGAAGAGGCGGTGCGCAAGCTCGACTTCGTGTTGGACGATCCCGACGGGCCGGATTGCGAATTGCGCGGCTTCGGGGATTCAGGCGTCGATTTCGCGGTCGAATTCTGGGTCAACGGGATCGACGACGGCAAGAACCGCTTCACGCCCGAGGTGCTGATGACGATCTGGAACGCGTTGAAAGAGCATGACATCGAAATCCCCTATCCGCGCCGCGTGATCGAAATGCGCAACGTGCCGGACACGTCAGGGGAGGCGTGAAAACCGCCCTCGTCATCGGGGCGGGCCCCGCCGGGTTGGTGGCCGCAGAGGAGCTGGCCCGCGCCGGCCTGCGCGTGATTGTGGCCGAGGCCAAGCCGTCGCCCGCGCGCAAATTCTTGATGGCGGGGAAATCGGGGTTGAACCTGACCAAGGATGAGCCGTTCGAGGAATTCCTCGCGGCCTACGGCGCGGCGGCCACGCCCCTGCGCCCGATGCTTTCAGCCTTTGGACCAGAGCAGGCGCGCGCATGGGCCGAAGGGCTGGGCCAGCCGCTGTTCACCGGCTCTTCGGGCCGGGTGTTTCCCAAGGCGATGAAGGCCTCGCCGTTGTTGCGCGCGTGGCTGGCCCGGCTCGATGGTTCTGGCGTCGAATTGCGCCGCCGCTGGCGCTGGCTGGGCGGCACGGCCTTTGACACGCCCGAGGGGCGGCAAGAGGTTGCGGCGGATGTCACCGTTCTGGCGCTGGGCGGGGCAAGCTGGGCAAGGCTCGGCTCGGATGGCGCATGGGCAGAGCGGTTTTCGACCGCGCAACGCGCCCCGTTTCTGCCTGCGAACATGGGTTTTCTTGTCGATTGGTCGCCGCATATGGAAAAGCACTTCGGCCAGCCGGTGAAGAACGTGATCCTGCGGGCCGGGGACATGACCGCACAGGGGGAATTCGTCATTTCCAAGCGTGGCGTCGAAGGCGGCGGCATCTATGCCGTTTCGCGCCCGATGCGTGAGGGCGCGGCGCTGACAATTGACCTGTTGCCGGATCTGAGCGTGGATCAGATCCGCCAGAAACTGTCCAAACGCCCCGGCAAGGAAAGCCTGTCCAACCGCCTGCGCAAGGCGTTGCGGCTTGATCCGGTGAAAACCGCCCTCCTGATGGAGTTCGCCCGTCCAATGCTAACCGGGCCCATGCCCGCCGACCCCGCGCCGCTGATCAAGGCGCTGCCGCTGCGCCACACTGGCCCGCGCCCGATGGACGAGGCGATTTCCACCGCTGGTGGCCTGCGGTTTGACGCGCTCGACGCGGGGCTCATGCTGCGCGACAGTCCCGGCACCTTTGCCGCCGGGGAAATGCTGGATTGGGAGGCCCCGACAGGGGGCTATCTTCTGACCGCCTGCATGGCCACGGGCGCGTGGGCGGGGCGCCATGCGGCCGCCTATGCCAAGGCGCAGGTCGACGACCGGGATTGACCATGCCGCGTTTTGTGATCACAACGCTTTCATGCTGAGTCAACCGCGCACCGATCCATCCCCCTCTGCCCATGATCGCGTTTATCGCGGGCTGCGCGCGCGCATCATGCACGGCGACCTGATGCCGGGCCACGCGATGACCCTGCGCGGTATTGGCAACGAATTCGGCGTCAGCATGACCCCCGCGCGCGAGGCGCTGCGTCGGTTGGTGGCCGAAGGCGCGCTTTCGATGTCGGCCTCGGGCCGCGTCGCCACGCCGGAACTGTCCGCCGAGCGGATCGAGGAACTGGCCGCGCTGCGCACCTTGATCGAAGTGGAACTTGCCAGCCGCGCCCTGCCGCGCGCCCACATGGCCCTGATCGACCGGCTGCAGGCGATCAATGCGGGCCTTGCCGGGCGGATTGAGGCGCATGATCCAGTGGGCTACATCCGCACCAACCTTGAATTTCACCGCACGCTCTACCTGCGCGCACAGGCGCCTGCGATGCTGGCCATGGCCGAAACCGTGTGGTTGCAACTTGGGCCGACCATGAGGCAACTTTACGGGCGGTTAAGGCATAAGGAGTTACCCCCCTATCACCGGATGATCATTGCCGCGTTGAAAGAGGGGGATGAGCCGGGGTTGCGCCTTGCGGTGCGATCCGACGTGACCCAAGGTTTGAAAATGCTGCTGAGTTAGAGAGCGCACATGACCGATACCAAGACCAAACAGAAACCGGGCCGACAGGTCCTGCTCAAGTTCGCGCTTCTGCTGGCGCTTTTGGTGGGGTATTTCATCTATCTCTCGCTCAAGTTCGACATTGCCACCGGCGGCATCGCGGCGGCCCTGACGTGGAGCTTTTTCGTGCTTTGCACCCCGGTGGCCGATGCCGGGTTTCTGCTGGATTTCCCGCTGCGCCTGCTGTTCGGCATCCGCATGGTGCGGGCCGAAATGGCGGTCTGGACGATTGCGATCACGCTTAACATCGCCACGCTTCTGCTGGCGCCCGATTATTACCAGACGACCCTGATCACCCGGGTGTTTCACCAGATCCTGCTGACGCCGTGGCCCTATTGGGGGGTGATCGCGCTGTCGGCGGTGGGCACCTTCCTGTCGGTGCGGTTCGGGGATGAGTTGATGGACATCCTGCACCATCGCGACCGCAGCTTTTTCCACGCGCATCATTTCAAATACGAACTGGTGCTGGTGGCGTTCTTCGTGATGGTGATCTTTGGCTATTACGAATTGATCGCCTCGCTCGGGATCGAAGAACTGCTCTGATTTTCCCGCACCAAGGGCCGTGCCCTGCCGGGGAAAGGGTCGGGCGATGGCCCGGGCTGACGCCCGCGCCATCGCCCTCTACCCGTTCAATGCGGCAGCTTGCCGGTGTTTTGCCCTTTCATCCCGCCCGAAACTTCGTCGATGGATTCATCGGACAGTTCTTGTGGCAGGATCAGGTTCAGCACGATCGCGATCAGCGCGGCGGGCAGGATGCCCGAGGCCCCAAGGATGCGCAGCGTATCGGGCAGGTGTTGCAGCGCGTTGGGCGACCCCGGCGGCACGTTCATCACCTCAAGCTGAAGACCCAACCCGATCGACAGCGCCACGGCGAAAATCACCATGTTGCGCCGGTTCCAGTTCACGTCCGACAGCATCGAAATGCCCGAGGCCACGACCATGCCGAACATCACGATCACACCGCCGCCCAGCACCTCGATCGGGATGGTGCGGATCACGCCGCCCACCTTGGGCACAAGGCCGCAGATGATCAGGAAGATCGCGCCGAAGGTTACGACATGGCGGCTCATCACGCCGGTCATCGCGATCAGCCCGACGTTTTGGCTGAACGAGGTGTTGGGAAAGCCGCCGAAAATTCCGGCGACGGCGGTGCCCAGACCATCGGCATAGGTCGCGCCTGCGATCTCCTTGTCGGTGGCCTCACGCCCCGCGCCGCCCTTGCAGATGCCGCTGACGTCGCCCACGGTTTCAACCGCCGACACGAACGCCATGAGACAGAAGCCGATCACGGCGGCGACCGAGAATTCAAAGCCATATTTGAACGGTTGCGGTAGGGCGAAGGCGGCGGCGTTGGACCAGCTTCCGGTGATCTTGTCGACCGGCAACATGCCCATCGCCATGGCATAGACATAGCCCACCATGATCCCCACCAGCACCGCCGAAATGCTCAGCATGCCGCGGGCAAAGAATTTGAGCCCCAGCGTGACGAAAATCACCACCAGCGCCGCGGACCAGCTCATCAAGCCACCGTAGCTGGCCGCGCCTGACGCTTTGGCCGGGACGCCCCCGGCGGCGTATTCGATCCCCACCTTGACCAGCGCGAGGCCGATCATCGTGACCACAAGCCCCGTCACCAGCGGCGGCAGGGCAAAGCGGATCTTGCCGATCACCGTGCCAAGGGCCGCGTGGAACAAGCCGCCGATCAGAACGCCGCCGAACAGCGCGGCCAGCGCATCGACGCCCTTGCCCGCCACCAGCGGAATCATGATCGGGATGAAAGCGAAACTCGTGCCCTGCACCACCGGCAGGCGCGCGCCCACCGGCCCCATGCCGATGGTCTGCATCAAGGTCGCCAATCCGGCGAACAGCATCGACATCTGGATCATGTAGAGCAGTTCGGGAAAATCCGGGCTGTTCGAGCCAAAGCCGAACCCGGCGGCATTGGCGACGATGATCGCCGGTGTCACGTTCGACACGAACATCGCCAGAACGTGCTGGATGCCCAGCGGCACGGCGCGGCTGATGGGGGGTGTGTAATTCGGATCGCGCAGTTGCTCTGGCGTCCCGATGGATGATGCGGCCATGTGGTTGTCCCTCCGTTGGTCAGGCTTTGGTTTGGCCGCGCCTCTGTCGGGGCGGCTTCTATGGTCCGGCGCTGATCAGGTAGGGCCGATCCAGCCGGTATTCTTCCAGATTAGGGGTTTCCCCGATCCTGTCCACAACCGCAAACAGGCCGGGCGCGGCGAGGGGCGTCAAGACGCCATGCCACGTGGCGCGATGAAAATTGATGCCCTGCGCCCCCGTTGCCCGAAAAGCGAGCGGTTTTCCCGGGCGTCCCCCTGCATCCGGGGCCACGATCACCAGCCACGCCTGCCCATGCATCGGGATGAAGGCCTGACTGCCCTCGGGGTGGCGCTCGAGCAGGTGCAATTCATAGGGCAGGGCGCGCGGCTTCGCGTCGAAGATCGAAATCCCGGCACGTCCATCAGGTCCGAAATCGAGGGCGGCGCGGTCGTGATAGCGCCCGCACAGCCCCTCGTTGATCATCTTGTCCGGTGTGCCCGCAACTTCGAGCACATCGCCGAAGGGGGCAAAGGCGTGGGCGGTCAGCGGCTGGATCAGGATCTTCTCCATCCTCTCACTCCGGCTGCATCGGCGGGCGGCGGATGGCACCGGGTTTGCCCAAGGCAAGCGAGGGGTGGCGGTTCACGTCCTTGTAGAGCAGGTAGCGGAAGGGCCGGTCACCCACGGCGATGCAGGCCTGCGGGCAAAACGCGCGCAGCCACATGAAATCGCCGGGGCCGACCTCGACCCAATCGGTGTTGAGAAGATAGCGCGCGCGCCCTTCCAGCACGTATAGCCCGTGTTCCATCACATGGGTTTCGGCAAACGGGATGCGCCCGCCGGGCTGGAAGGTCACGATATTGACGTGGAAATCATGGCGCAGGTCGAACGGGTCGAAAAACCGCTGCGTCGCCCAGCGCCCGTCGCAATCGGGCATCGGTGAGCGCGGCACATCGGTTTCGTGCAGCACCTTGGCCTCGGGCGGTTGCTGGCCGGGAAGCGGCTCGTAGCGCTTCCTGATCCACAGGAAGTTCAGGTAATCGTCACCGGTGTTCCACAGCGTCCAGACCGCGCTGGCCGGGATATAGGCCAGATGCCCGGCGCGCAGTTCGATATTGGCGCGCCCAAGGGTCAGGCGCGCCTCGCCGCGCTGAATGAAAATCACCGCCTGTGCTTCGACATCGGGTTCGGGTTCGTGACTGCCTCCGCCCGGCGCCACCTCGACGGCGTATTGGGCGAAGGTTTCGGCAAACCCCGTCATCGGGCGGGCCAGAATCCATGCGCGGGTGTTGACCCAGCCGGGCAGGAAACTGGTGACGATGTCGCGCATCGTATGGCCGGGCAGCACGGCATAGGCAGGGGTGAAGATCGCCGTGCCCTCGGGATTGCCCGCCTGATCGACATGGCCGCCTTCGGGATAGGCGTAGGGTTCATCCTTGAGCGGGAAGTCACTCACAACATGTCCTCCAACCTGAGCCGCGCGATGCGCTCGACCTGCCGACAGGCCTCGTCGAACTCGGTCTCGGTGTCGTTGTTGATGCGGCGTTCAAAGGCGGCAAGGATGCCGGCCTTGTCATGATCGCGCACCGCGATGATGAAGGGAAAGCCGTGTTTTTCAACGTAAGCGTCGTTCAACGCGGTAAAGCGCGCGCGCTCGTCATCGGTCAGCGCGTCAAGCCCGGCGCTTTGCTGCTCTGCCGAGCTTTCCGCCGTCAGGCGCTTGGCGGCGGCGAGTTTCCCGGCAAGGTCGGGATGGGCGCGCAGCACGCCAAGGCGTTCTTCGGCGCTGGCATTGCGAAACACCCGCGCCAGCGCATTGGCCAGCCCGGCGGGCCGGTCATGCGCCGGGCCAAGTTCCAGCCCCCAGGCGCGTTCGGCCACCCATGGGGAATGCTCGATGATGCTGCCGAAGGCCTCGATGAAGCGCGGTTTTTCCATCTGGCTGGGGCGCTCGCGGCGCTGGTGCGGATGGGTGTGGGCCCAATGCTCGGCGATCTCGACCCGGCGTGGGGTCCAGACGTCGTCGAAGGTGCTGATGTAGTCGATGAACTTCTTCAGCGCGGCGATCTTGCCGGGCCGCCCGACAAGGCGGTTGTGCAGGCCGATGCTCATCATTGCGGGGCGGCCTTGCACCCCCTCGTGATAAAGCGTGTCGAAGGCGGCGCGCAGGTAGCTGCCGAAATCCTCGCCCGTGACCCAGCCGGGGGCGGTGGCGAAGCGCATGTCATTGGCTTCCAGCGTATAGGGGATGATCAGCTGATCACGCGCGTCGACCTCGATCCAATAGGGCAGGTCGTCGTCATAGGTGTCGCTGATGTAGTCGAACCCGCCCTCTTCGGCGACCAGCCGCACGGTATTGGCGCTGCACCGGCCGGTGTACCAACCGCGCGGGCGGGCGCCGACCACTTCGGTGTGCAGGCGGATCGCCTCGGCAATGCTGGCGCGCTCTTCCTCTTCGGGCATGTCCTTGTGCTCGACCCATTTGAGGCCGTGGCTGGCGATTTCCCAGCCCGCGTCTTTCATCGCTTCGACCTGCTCGGGGCTGCGGGCCAGCGCAGTGGCGACGCCATAGATCGTCAGCGGGATGCCGCTTTCGGTGAACAGCCGGTGCAAGCGCCAGAAGCCCGCGCGCGCGCCGTAGTCATAGATCGATTCCATGTTCCAGTGCCTCTGCCCCGGCCACGGCTGCGCGCCGGCGATGTCCGACAGGAACGCCTCGCTCGCGCCGTCGCCGTGCAGGATGGAGTTTTCGCCGCCCTCTTCGTAATTCAGCACGAATTGCACGGCGATTTTCGCGCCGCCCGGCCACTGTGGGTTGGGGGGCGTGGGACCATGGCCGATCATGTTGCGCGGATAGCGGGTCATCCGGGATCTCCGATGTGGGGTTGGAAATGGTCTAGGGCCGAATTCGGACCTTGGCAACGGGGGCGTTAGTTGGGCGGGGCGTGATCTGTGAGGGTCTGATCCAAATGAGTGCTGCGCACGCAGGATTCGTTTGATTGGGGGCGCTGCCCCCAAACCCCCGGGATACTTCCGGTCAAGTGAAGCCGGGGCGCGAAGTCGCGATAAGGCAGGGTGGAACGGATTGCGCAGGGCCGGGTTGATGTCCACATGAGGCGATATCGAAGCGGGCACTCGACTCGTGCAGGACAGAGGTGTAATCAAGCGCGGCTATGGCCAAGAAACCGGAAAACCCCAACTACAAGGTGATCGCCGAGAACCGGCGCGCGCGCTTCGATTACGCGATCGAGGAGGATATCGAATGCGGTATCGTTCTTGAGGGGTCCGAGGTGAAATCGCTGCGTGAAAACGGCGGCAATATCGCCGAGAGCTATGCCCATGTGGACGAGGGAGAGCTATGGCTGGTGAACAGCTATATCGCGCCCTACGACAAGGCGAAAAGCTTCAAGCATGAAGAGCGGCGGCGGCGTAAACTTCTGGTTTCGCGCAAGGAACTGGCGCGGCTTTGGAACGCGACGCAGCGCAAGGGCATGACCCTTGTGCCGCTGGTGATGTATTTCAACCATCGCGGCATGGCCAAGCTGAAGATCGGGATCGCCAAGGGCAAGAAGGCCCATGACAAGCGCGAAACCTCGGCCAAGCGCGACTGGAGCCGTCAGAAGCAGCGCTTGCTGAAACAGAACGGCTGAGTTGCGGGGAAAGCGGGCGCGCTTCTCCCTCTGCGGTTTCATCCCTTGGACTGTTAGAGTTTGCACACAAGCGGCCCTGCGTATGGCGTGGCTGCGTTCAATCAGTGCGAACAATCGCTCGGGGGATATATCATGGAACTCA
This sequence comes from Rhodalgimonas zhirmunskyi, assembly GCA_030848925.1. GTDB lineage: Bacteria > Pseudomonadota > Alphaproteobacteria > Rhodobacterales > Rhodobacteraceae > Rhodalgimonas > Rhodalgimonas zhirmunskyi. Next base: position 238,264 of record JANFFA010000002.1, on the reverse strand, counting down.
TCATCAGCCTTATCGCGGGTGCCGTTGGCGGCAATGCCGTTGGCGGGATCGCAAAGAACCTCAACATGGGGGTCATCATCAATTCCATCGCCGGGATCGTCGGCGGCGGCATCGGTGGACAGATCCTTGGCATGATCGGTGGTGACAAGCTGACCGAGATGGCCGGTGGTGCGGCCGAAGCGGCCGGTGGCGTAGATATCGCGGCGCTGTTGGGCGACGCGGCGGCCGGTGGCGTGGGCGGCGGTGTCGTTCTGGCGGTCATCGGCGCGGTGCGCAACATGATGGCCAAGTAAGCCGTCACCGCACGTGAAAGACAGGTACAGGCGGGCTCCAGTCTCCTGCCTGATACCGCAAGGCCGGGTGGCCCCATCACCCGGCCTTGCCACAGGTTCGGCTCCGCGCTAGGGAAGACATGGCTCAAACGCGGGGGCGACCATGGCGAACGACGATCCGAAAACCCTTGTTTCAACCGATTGGCTGGCCGCCCATCTGAACGATCCGGATTTGCGGATCCTCGATGCGACGAGCGTGCTGCCGACGGTCGACCTGAACCCGAAGGCGGACTATGCCAAGGCGCATATTCCCGGCGCGCGGTTTTTCGACATTGACGAGATTTCCGATGCCCGATCCGACCTGCCGCATATGGCGCCGCCGGTCGAGAAATTCATGTCGCGCCTGCGCGCGATGGGCGTGGGCGATGGCCATCAGGTCGTGGTCTATGACCAGCTTGGCATTCATTCCGCGCCGCGCGTCTGGTGGACCTTCCGCCTGATGGGGCAGGACAACATCGCCGTTCTGGACGGCGGCTTGCCCAAGTGGCAGGCCGAGGGCCGCGAGATCGAAGACCTGCCGCCCACCATCCGCGACCGCCACATGACCGTGCGCCGCCAGAACCAGTTGGTGCGCGATGTCACGCAGGTGTCCGCCGCCTCGAAGCTGGGTGATTACGAGATCATCGATGCGCGCTCGGCCGGGCGCTTCGCGGGGAGCGAACCCGAACCGCGCGAGGGCCTGCGCCTTGGCCATATTCCCGGCTCGAAAAACGTGCCCTACGCCGATCTGATGAACGAAGACGGCACGATGAAAGACGCCGACGCCCTGCGCGCCCGGTTCAAGGCCGGCGGCGTCGATCTTTCAAAACCGGCGATCACCACCTGCGGCTCGGGCGTGACTGCCTGTGTCCTCGCCCTCGCCCTAGAGCGGATCGGCAAGACCGATTGGTCGGTTTACGACGGCTCTTGGGCGGAATGGGGCGCCTTTTCCACACTTCCCGTCGCCACCGGAGAAAGCTGATGTTCGACAAGCTGACCAAACAACCCGTCGACAAGATCATGGAGCTGATGCAGCTCTATCGCGAGGATTCGCGCGACGGCAAGATCGACCTTGGCGTCGGTGTCTACAAGAACGCCGAAGGGGTCACCCCGGTGATGCGCGCCGTCAAGGAAGCCGAGCGGCAGTTGCTGGAAAGTCAGGAAACCAAGGCCTATGTCAGCCTTGTGGGCGACGTGGCGTTCCATGACGCGATGATCGACCTTGTGCTTGATGGGGCCGTGCCGCGCGAAAATGTGGCGGCGGCGGCCACGCCCGGCGGCACCGGCGCGGTGCGTCAGGCGTTCGAACTGATCCGCATGGCCAACCCGGACGCACGGATATTCACCAGCCTGCCAACTTGGCCCAACCACCTGAGCATCCTCGATTACCTGAAGATCGAGCGTGTCGGCTATCGCTATTTCGACGAAGACACCCGGGCGGTGGATTTCGACGGCATGATGGCCGATCTCGACGGGCTGCGCGCCGGGGATGTGGTGCTTTTGCACGGCTGTTGCCACAACCCGACCGGGGCGAACCTGAACCTGACGGAATGGCAGCGGGTGATCGACCTGCTCAACGCCAAGGGCGCGATCCCGATGATCGACCTTGCCTATCAGGGCTTTGGCGATGGTCTTGATGACGACGCGGCGGCGACGCGGCTGGTGGCGAAATCCTGTCCCGAGGTGTTGATCGCGGCAAGCTGTTCCAAGAATTTCGGCGTCTATCGTGAGCGCACCGGCATCTTGATGGGCATTTCGGCGGATGCGTCGAAAACCAAGCTGGTGCAGGATAACCTGAGCTTCCTCAACCGGCAGAACTATTCCTTCCCGCCCGATCATGGTGCGCGGGTGGTGACGATGATCCTGACCGATCCGACCCTGCGCAAGATGTGGGTGGACGAGTTGGAAGAAACCCGCCTTGGCATGTTGCGCCTGCGCGAACAGATGGCAGAAGAGTTGCAGAAGCTGACCGGCTCGAACCGGTTCGGCTTCATTGCGCAGCATCGCGGCATGTTCTCGCGGCTTGGGCTGCCTTCGGATGTGGTCGAAAAGCTGCGCAAGGAAAACGGCATCTACATGGTGGGCGACAGCCGCATCAACGTCGCGGGTCTCAATGCCAAGACGGTGCCGATTCTAGCCAAGGCGATTGCCGACTCGGGCGTTTGAGCCGGGCGCATTCACTGGCCCTTTAGGGGCAGGAAAACGGGGCCTTGTGGCCCCGTTTTTTGTCAGGTCTTGCGGCGCGGCTTGGCGTCACCGCCCTTGCCCGCCTTGATCTGGGCCGCTGCGGCCTGCCGGGCGCGGTTCTTCTTGCTTGAAGGTTTGCCTGCGGGCGGTTTGGAGCCTTTGCCGGGGCCTTTATTAGGACCTGCGCCGGGACCTTTGCCGCGTGGCTTCGACGGGCCTTCCCCGCTTGCCGATTTGGGTTTGCCCGCGAATTTGCCCGCTGGCTTTCCACCGGGTTTGCCAACGGGTTTACCACTGGGCTTTCCGGCGGGCTTGCGCTTGTACTCGGACACCGCGCCATCAGTGGCGGGTTTCGCGTCGGGCTTGTGGCGCTGTTTGCGATCGCCGGGCTTGGGCTTGCGCGGTTTCGGCGTCGAGGTGTCGTTCCAGTCGATCGGCGCCGAAGAAGGACTTTCCGGGCGCGGTGAGCGGGGCTTGTCGCTGGCCGCTGCGCGCTCGGGTCTGGGCTCGGGGCGGCTTTCGGGACGGTTTTCAGGCCGAGTATCAGGTCGACTATCCGGGCGGCTTTCGGGCCGTTTGCGCGCCGGGCCGGCGTCGCCGCGATCCGGCTTGCCATAGGCGGGTTTGCCATAGGCCGGTTTCCCCTGACCGGGCTTGCCGCGCGGCGGGGCCGGGCGGGACGCGATGTCGGGCGCTTTATCAAGCCGCGTGACCGACCGGTTGCCCTCGATCTTCATGCCATCGCCCAGTGCAGCAAGGAAGCCGTCCTCGGCCTCGACCCGGATTTCGAAATAGGACTCGTCCTTGTCCATCCGGATCGCGCCGATATCATCGCGCGTGATGTCGCCTGCCTTGCAGATCATCGGCAAAAGGCGGCGCGGTTCGGCCCCCTGATCGCGGCCCCCCGCCACCGAGAACCAGACCGTCGCGCCAAACTCGCGCCGGGGCGATTTGGTGGCCTTCATATCGGGCGGCGAAAGGTCTTCGGGCGCGGATTGGCGCATCGAATAAAGCCGCAGGTAAGCCGCGGCCAGTTGCTCGGGCGTGAATTGCTCCATCAGGGCCTGCACCCGCGGCTCTTCCGAGGTGGTGAGCGGCTCGCTCCATGACGGATCGGCCAGCATGCGTTCGGCATCCCGCTCGTTCACGGCCTCGGCAGAGGGGGCGGCCTGCCACTCGGCCGTCAGCTTGGCCATCTGCAACAGGCGCTCGGCCTTGCGGCGCGACTTCGGCGGCACGATCAGCGCGCTGACGCCCTTGCGCCCGGCCCGGCCCGTGCGCCCCGAGCGGTGCAGCAGGGTTTCGAAATTGGTCGGCAATTCGGCATGCACCACGAGGTCGAGCTTGGGCAGGTCGATCCCGCGCGCCGCGACGTCGGTCGCCACGCAGACCCGCGCGCGCCCGTCGCGCATCGCCTGAAGCGCATGGCTGCGCTCGGCCTGACTCAACTCGCCTGACAGCGACACGACGGAAAAGCCCCGGTTCGACAGCCGCGTCGTCATCCGCGCCACCATCGCGCGGGTGTTGGCAAAGACCAGCGCATTGGGCGCTTCGTGATAGCGCAGCACGTTGATCACGGCGTTTTCGACGTCATGCTGGGCCACGTTCATCGCGTGATAGTCGATGTCGGTGTGCTGGCTCGCCTCGGCCAACGTGGTGACGCGAATCGCATCGCGTTGATAGCTTTTGGCCAGATTGGCGATCCCGCGCGGCACCGTGGCCGAGAACAGCAAAGTGCGCCGTTCTTCGGGGGTTTCGCCAAGGATGAACTCAAGGTCTTCGCGAAAGCCGAGGTCCAGCATCTCGTCGGCCTCGTCAAGCACCACGGCGCGCAGCGCCGACAGGTCGATCGAACCGCGCATCACGTGATCGCGCAACCGCCCCGGCGTGGCGACGACGATATGCGCCCCGCGCGTCAGGGCGCGGCGTTCGTCGCGCATGTCCATGCCACCCACGCAAGACGCCAGCACGGCCCCTGCCTTGCCATAAAGCCACGCCAACTCGCGCTTGACCTGAAGCGCCAACTCGCGCGTCGGCGCGATGATCAGGGCCAGCGGCGCCCCGGCGGCGGCGAATGTATCGCCCTCGCCCAGCAGGGTCGGCGCGATGGCAAGGCCAAAGCCCACGGTTTTGCCCGATCCGGTCTGCGCCGACACCAGCAGGTCCGCGCCGTCATAGTCCGGATTGGTGACCGCCTGTTGCACAGGGGTCAGGTCGGTATATCCGCGCGCTTCGAGCGCGTCTGAAATGGTTTGTTTCACGGGTTCGTATCCGTTCCGGCCACAGGGCCTTTGAAAAAGAAAAACCCCGCCCGGGGGGCGGGGTTCATTGCATTATAGCGTAAGTTCAGGCGGAAAGTCCCGCGTGCGCCAGCGCCGCGTCGATCTTTGCCTTGGTTTCGTCCAGCAGCGGGGTCAGCGGCAGGCGCACGTCCGGCGCGCACAGGCCCAGCTTGGACATCGCATATTTCACACCCACGACACCGGGTTCGATAAAGATCGCCTGATGCAGCGGCATCAGCTTGTCCTGCAACTCAAGCGCCTTGGTGTAGTCGCCCGCCAGAGTCGCCTCTTGGAATTGGGCGCACAGCTTGGGCGCGACGTTGGCGGTGACCGAGATACAGCCGACGCCGCCATGCGCGTTATAGCCCAGCGCCGTCGCATCCTCGCCCGAAAGCTGGATGAAATCGGTGCCACAGGTGATCCGCTGCTGCGGGACGCGGCTCAGATCGCCGGTCGCGTCCTTTACGCCCACGATACGCGGCAGTTTGGCCAATTCGCCCATGGTTGCCGGGCTCATGTCGATCACCGACCGGGGCGGGATGTTATAGATGATGATCGGCAACTCGCAGCAATCATGCACGGCCTCGAAATGCGCGATCAGGCCCCGCTGGGTGGGCTTGTTGTAATAGGGCGTCACGACAAGGATACCATTGGCCCCGGACTTTTCCGCCGCCTGTGCCAACCGGCGCGCTTCACGGGTCGAGTTCGACCCGGCCCCGGCAATCACCGGGATGCGGCCCGCCACGGTATCGACGACGATCTGCACGACTTCGTCATGCTCGGAATGGCTCAGCGTCGGGCTTTCGCCCGTGGTGCCCACCGGGACAAGCCCGTGCGAGCCTTGCTCGATATGCCATTCCACCAGCTTCTTGAGCGTCTCACGATCCAGTTCGCCGTCCTTGAACGGCGTGACCAGGGCAGGCATTGACCCTTTGAACATGGTGACGCTCCTTTCTGCGTTGGGTGCCCGATCCTGCCGAGTTTGTGAATAGACGGCAGGGGTATGGGCGCTATGCTGGTGGTGTCTATCCGGATTCAGATGAGAAATTGCAAGAGATGTTGCGGGCTCTGACCCTGATTTTGTGCGTTTTGAGCGCGGCTGCGGCCATTCCCCCGGCCATGGCCGAGGTGCCTGCGCTTGGCCGAATCGCCCCGCGCCCTCTGGCCAGCGCGCTGCACGCGGTGAATCGCGGCGATTGGGAGCGTGCGCATCAACTTGCCCTGCGCGAAGGACAGGCGGCCGCCGACCTGATCGAATGGTATCGCCTGCGCGCCGGTCGCGGCACCCTGCCCGAGGTGCGCGCCTTCCTTGCCGCCCATCCCGGCTGGCCCGGTCTCGACCTGTTGCGCAAACGCTCGGAAGTGGCGCTTGATGGCGCGCCGGTCGATGACGTGATCGCCTATTTCAAGGACGGCGCGCCACAAACCGGGCGCGGTGCCTATCTCTATGCGCAGGCCCTCATGGCCAAGGGCGAGGTGGGCGAGGCCGAGGCGACTGCCGTGATGGTCTGGCGCAGCTTCGATCTGAGCACCGAGGATCACGAGGCGTTTCTCGGCACTTTCCGCGACACCCTGAAACCGCATCACGAGGCGCGGCTCGACATGGCGCTGTGGCGCGGGCTGTCGCATGACGTGGACCTGATGCTGCCGTTGGTGGATGACGGTCACAAGGCGCTGGCCGCCGCGCGGCAGGGGTTGCGCGCGGGCGCAGGCAATGCCGATGCGCTGGTCGATGCCGTGCCCGAGTCGCTCGCCGGTGATGCCGGGCTGGCCTATGAACGTTTTCTCTGGCGGCTGGGCAAGGGCAAGCTGGGCGATGCGATCGCGCTGCTCAATGCCCGTTCAGAAGCACAGACATTGGGCGAGCCGGGCCGCTGGGCCGGATGGCGGCGCAACCTTGCCCGTCGGATGATGCGCGAGGGCGAGCCGCAACTCGCCTACCGGATCGCCACCAACCATGGCCTTGTCGAAGGCTCGTCCTTTGCCGATCTCGAATGGCTGGCGGGGTACCTTGCGCTGCGCAAACTGGACAACCCGACACTGGCGCTGGCGCATTTCGAACATTTCGAAAAGGCGGTCGATACGCCGATCTCACTGGGCCGGGCCGGGTTCTGGATTGGCGAGGCCTATGCCGCGCTGGGCGCGAAGGACAAGGCGCAGGCGGCCTATGCCAAGGGCGCCGCGCATCAGACCAGCTTTTATGGCCTGCTTGCGGCCGAAAAGGCCGGGGTCGCGCCCGACGTGGCCCTCAAGGGGGCCGAGTATTTCCCAGCATGGCAAGAGGCCGCCTTCGCGCGCAGCGATCTGGCGCAGGTGGCGGCACTTGCGGTCAAGATGGGTGATCTGAACCTTGCCGAGCGGTTCGTTTTGCAAATGGCCGAAGGGCTGGATCGCAAGGGCCTTGGCCAGCTTGGCAACATGATCGAAGATTGGGACGCGCCGCACCTTGCCGTGATGCTGGGCAAACATGCCGCGCGGCAGGGCCTTGTCATTCCGGGGCCGTATTATCCGCTGCACCCGATGGCCAAGATGGAGTTTCCCGTGCCCACCGAAATGGCGCTAGCCATTGCCCGGCGCGAAAGCGAATTCGACCCCCGTGTCGTGTCCGGCGCGGGCGCGCAGGGGCTGATGCAACTGATGCCCGCCACCGCCCGACAGGTGGCGCGCGGGCTTGGCCTTGATCACGATCCGGCGGCGGTGCTGCGCGACTGGAAATATAACGCGAAGCTGGGCAGCACCTATCTTGCCACGCTGGGGCGTCGGTTCGATGGCAATGTCATCATGGTCTCTGCCGGGTACAATGCCGGGCCGGGCCGCCCTGTGCGCTGGATGAAGGAATACGGCAACCCGCTGAAAGGCGAGGTCGATATCATCGACTGGATCGAGCACATCCCGTTCGATGAAACCCGCAACTACGTTATGCGCGTGTCTGAAAGCCTTCCGGTCTATCGCGCGCGTCTGGGGCTTGACCCGTTGCCGCAACCGTTCTCGAAGGAACTGGTCGGTTCAAGCGTTCTGCCGCTCACGCCAGAGGGTGAATAGACCCGCCGCCACGATCACCAGCGCGCCGACCACCACCGGCGGCTCTAGCTGTTCGTGAAACACCGCCACGCCCAGCGCCGAGGCGAACACCAGTTGCAGATAGGCAAACGGCTGCACCGCGCTGGCTTCGGCGATTTCATAGGTCTTGATCAACAGGAAATGCCCCGACGCCCCCGTCAGACACAACAGCGACATCCATGCCCAGTCCGGCCCGGTCATCGGCTCCCACGCGGCAAGGCCCACTGGCGTCAACGCCACCGCGCCCACGGTGCCGACCCAGAAGAACGACACCGCCGCGCTGTCCCGCCGCCCGGCATAGCGCGTCAGCAACGCATAAAGCGCGAACATCAGCGCCGAGGCGAGCGGGATCAACGCCAAAGGTGAGAACACCCCGAACCCCGGGCGCAGGATGATCAGGATGCCCAGAAACCCCACCCCGATCGCCACCCAGCGCCGCCAACCGACGCTTTCCCCCAGCACCGGCCCCGACAGCGCCGCGACAAGCAGCGGATAGCAGGCAAACACCGCATGGCTTTCCACCAATCCAAGCAGCGTGAACCCATAGATCGCGACGCAGATTTCCGTCACCAGCAATAACCCGCGCCCGATCTGCAACAGCGGCTGGCTTGTCGCTGCCGCCTTGCGCAGCCCCCCGGCCTGCCGCGTCGCCACGGTGATCACGAAGGCGGCAAAGAACCAGTAGCGCACCGTCACCACCATCAGCGTGTTGTATTCCCCCGCCAAATGCCGCGAAATCCCGTCCTGCATGGCAAAAACGAAGGTGGTGGCGATCATCAGCAGGATGCCGAGCCGGGTGTTCTGTTCGGCCATGTCAGGGCATCCTTGCGGTCGTCATGTGCCGTTTGCGCCCAAAGCCCGCGCGCCGCGTCACCTCGAACCCCGCCGCCTGCAAGGCGCGCCGCACATGGCCCGCAGCCGTATAGGTGGCCGCCGTGCCGCCCGGCGCGGTGTGGCGCGCGACCTCGGCCAGCAAATCCTCGCCCCAAAGCTCGGGGTTCTTGGCCGGAGCGAAGCCGTCCAGAAACCACGCATCCGCCTTGTCCTGCCACTTGGGCAGGGTCTCGCGCGCATCGCCCTCGACGATCTCAAGCGTGAAATCCGCGCCCTCGATCCGCCCAGTCAGGGCCTCGCCCTCATGCGTCAAAAGCGCCTCGACCGGCAGGTCGGCAAACACGTCCAGCGCCGCTTCCGCATCGGCGCGGCGCATCGGAAACGCCTCGAAACTGGTGAAATGCAACTTGCCCGCCACGCCACCTTCGCGAAACGCCCGCAGCGCGGCCAGAAAATTCAAACCCGTGCCAAAGCCCAACTCGCCAATGTGAAACCCGTCGCAAAACCGCTGGGGAAGGTCATTGCCGCCAAGGAACACATACTCCGTCTCGGCCAGCCCGTTCTCAAGGCTGAAATAGGGGTCGTCGAACCGCGTCGAAACCGGCACGCCGCCCTCGCGCCACTCTAGTTCTGCCCGCTGGTTCATCCCGATCCGATCCCTTAGAAGGTGCCACAACGGCGCGAGAATGAAGAGAGGGGCGAGCTTTGGCAATGGTCGACGTGACGATCCGGGGTGCGGGCATTTTCGGCCTCTCCATCGCGTGGGAGTGCCTTTGTCGCGGCGCAACCGTCCGGGTGATCGACCCGCATGGGCCGGGGGCTGGGGCGTCGGGCGGGTTGGTCGGTGCGCTGGCCCCGCATGTGCCGGAAAACTGGAACGACAAGAAGGCGTTCCAACTCGACAGCCTGCTCATGGCCGAAACCTTCTGGCGCGCGGTCGAAGATGCCTCGGGCCTGTCGACGGGCTACGCCCGGGTGGGGCGGCTACAGCCGCTTGCCGATGATCACGCCGTCGCTCTGGCGCGCGGACGCGAGGTTACGGCGCGCGAACTGTGGGGCGACGCGGCCACATGGAAGGTCATCCCCGCCGAACAGGCCGGGGCGTGGGCGCCCGTCACCCCAACCGGCCTATTGGTGCACGACACGCTCAGCGCGCGCATGGCGCCGCGCGCGGCGGGGCGCGCGCTGGCCGGGGCGATCACGGCCAAGGGCGGCGAAATTACCCGCGACGGCGCGGATGAGGGCGCGGTGATCTGGGCCGCCGGGGTCTGGGATCTGGAGCGGATCAGCGCCGCGCTGGGCCGTACCGTTGGCAATGGCGTGAAAGGGCAGGGCGCGCTGCTCTCGCTTGATATGGGGGACGCGCCGCAGGTCTATGCCAATGCCGTGCATATCGTGCCGCATTCCGATGGCACCGTCGCCATCGGCTCTACCTCAGAGCGTGACTATGACGACCCAGGCAGCACCGACGCGCAGTTGGATGATGTGATCGAACGCGCCTATGCCGCGCTGCCGGGCCTGCATGGCGCGCCGGTGTTGGAGCGCTGGGCCGGGGTGCGCCCACGGGCCAAAAGCCGCGCGCCGATGCTGGGCGCGCATCCGATCTGCGCGGGGCAGTTCATCGCCAATGGCGGGTTCAAGATCGGCTTCGGCATGGCGCCGATGGTGGCGCGGGTGATGGCCGATCTGGTGCTTGATGGGCAGGGTGCGATCCCCGAGGGGTTCCGCCCAGAAGCGTCCCTCTGAGGTCAACATTTCTTCATCCCGGCGTCGCGCAAGCGACGACGACGCGCTCGCCCGCCCCATGGCGGGCGCGTTCCGCACCCACCCGGGCGACCGCTTGCACATTGAAAGACTGATAGGGCCAAGTTTCGGCAAGCCCCGGAAAACTGCCTATTTCTTGGATTTCCACGTGTCGAGCCAGCGCCCGATGCGGCCGCGCTTCTCGTTCACGTTCGAGGACACGCTGTCCCAGCTATCCTCGGCATCACGCACCAGCGGATCGACCGTGCGCTGGCGAAACTGGGCCCAGACGGCGCGCGCGAAGCCGAACGCCACCAGAAGGAACACAAAGAAGAAGATGTTGAACCACGGGATCACGGTCACATCCGGCCCGTCAACGGGGCGCACGCCAATCGCGTTGGGATAAATCGTCAGGTATTTGTTGCGCCAGCCGTAATGCGTGATCACCACCCATTGGGTGTTCTGCTTGTTCGACATTTCCGCCGCTGCCTGCGCTTGCAAATCCGATGAATCGAACTTGAAATAGGGCGGCCAGATCCAGCCGGTATCCTCGTTGCGATAGACCATCACTTTCGTCGACTCGCGCTGGCCGAAGCCAAGGAACCACGTCTTCTTGATCTCGGCGTTGATCAGGCGAAGGTCGCGCGTCGTCAACTCGCTCGCGCCGCTGTCGGCCTGTGCGTAAAACAGCCGGTTCATGCCGTTGAAATCGGTGCGGATGATCTCGGTCGAGGTGATCCGCCCGACGTCATGCTGGGGCAGCACGTAATGCAGCACGCTCAGGAAAAACACCAGAACGATCACCTTGATCGCGGTCCAGATCGTCTTCAGCATCTCTCGGGGCCTTTCTCGTTACCGCGACGCGGCTCAGGTATAGGTGGTCACGAAGTGGATCACCACGACGAAAATCGCTGGGATCACGTAAACCAGCAGGATCAGCTTGGGCCGGAACGAGGATTCGTAGTCCGCCATCCCGCGCTCGACAAAGGCCTCGCGCGCGGTCTCGTCGCCGCCCTCGGGGTGATCTTCGGCCCATTGGTTTTCAAGCCGCTCACGCCGCACCGATTTCGAATAGATCGAGATCAGGAAATACAGGATCGTCAGTCCGATCCCACCGAAAATGAGCAGCCTCACCAGCCCCATCGTGCCTTACCTCCTGCGGATCGCGCCCCACGGGCCGACCCTTTCGATCACGTCCTCGCGCGGCGCCGGATGGTCGTCCATCGGTGCCTCGTGACCAAAGAGTGCCTCGCGCGCGCCCGCTTTGTCCATCATGTATTCCCGCGCAAGGAAGTCCGCGACATAGCTTTTCTTGGTCTCGCTCCACCCTTGATAGAGCCTGTAGAACAGCTCCTTGTGGCAGATGAACAGCTGCCGGATGTCCTTGGGCGCCAGCTCGGACAGCAGCATGTTGACCAGTTCCGCATCCTTCACATCGGCCGCCCTGAGCGTATAGAAATAGGCCGGGTGATCACTGCTGATCCGGGGCCACTTGCCGCCCTCTTCCGCCCATTCCACCAACTCACGCAGGGCGTGGTATTCCGATGGCAGGTGCCCGGCGTGGCTGCGCGCCAATGCGCGAATATCGGCCCGCGTCGCGTCGGAAAGGTCGATCCCCGCATCGCCCGCCGCATCCACCACGATGAAATCCATCTTCTGCCGCAGGATCGCCGCCGCATCGATGCCCCGCGCCTTCACGATCGGCTCGACCAGATCGTTGAACTCGAAAAACTTGGCGATCTGGTTGCGATCATCCATGTCGAACACGTATTTGATTGGCAGCTTGCCCAGCGCGTCCTTTTCCCCGCTCGCGATCAGCGCCGGGTGATCCATGCCGCGAAACAGGTAAAGCCCGCCGAAATGCGCGGTCCAGAAATTCTCTTGGGCAAAGGTCATCTGCTTCAGGCGCACCGGGTTGCGCGTCACGTCGCCGGTTTCCTTCGCCATGCCGATCATCTGCGCGATCAGCACGTCGTCGAACCACGCGTCGTCCTTGGTTTTGAACCGGTCCACCAACTGGCCCAGCTTTTCCGCCTGCCGCACGGTGCCGCCGGTGGTATCGGCCTCGATCGTCACCTTGCGGATATCGAACAGCTTTTCCGGGCTCTCGACCGAAAAGACAGAGTTCACCAACTCGCCCCCCACCGCATCCCGCGCGGTCAGGGCGAACAACTCGGCCTCGTTCTCTTCGATGAACTGCCGCAAAATCCCGCGGCTGGTCGAGAATTTCATCCCCAACAGCGGCGCGCCCTTCTGCTCGGTCGTCAGCAGGATGAACTGCCGGTTGCACCCCCCTTGATTGAGGTAAAGGTGATCGCCCAACTCATCCCCCACCTCGGGGGAATAGCCGCTGATATCGATATGAAAATCCGCCAGCCCCGTCCGCTGTCCGGTCAGGTGCTCCAGCGCCCGGTTATACCGCTCGATCAGCGCCGGACTGTCCACCGCGATCAGGTTGCCAAACATCAACCCGCGTTCGATCAGGCGTTTCATGTGGCTTTGCCTTTCCAGTCCAACGCAGTCCTGATTGCCATGCCAAAAATCGCTCCAGTTACCGTCAATTTCCACAAAATGGGCTCGTCACGGAACACATTCCGCAGGACATCAATTATCGTTTGCCCATCCCAGAAAGGTGTAGCCGGATCAGCCCCCCATTTCCAATCAACGAAGCCCTCAATCAACAAGTAGGCAATCGAAGCGTAAGCCAAGCCACCAATCATGCCGATCAATAGACGGGCCGTGATTTGGATTGGCTTCGCCCCCAAACTCGTCAGTTTCCGGCTCCCCAGAAAAGCCGGGACTGCAAAAAATGAGAACAGCACAAACCAGGTCGCGAAAAACCAGAACGCGGCGGCCCCTAACTCTGCCACTAGGCCTTCCCCTCCAGATACCGCCGCTTGGCCTCCTCCTGCCGACCGAACTCGCGCACCATCGTCTCGATCGCCACCTCGTCCGACTTGTCGGCATAGCGGAACTCCGAATCCGCATAGCGATTGATCTCCTGCACCACCATTTCCACCGTGATCGGCCGGCGCAATTCCTCGATCATTCCCTTCTTCTCATCGTAAGGCTTGAACAGGAACAGCTCCGGCTCCTCCATCCACTCATCCGGCAATTCGAAATCCATCGCCCGCACTTTTACCGCGTCGGTGATGTTCTTGATCGCCCGGCCCGTGAACCGTTCATCCGCCTCCTGAATCCCCTTCAGGTAGGTGCCCAGCTTGGCAATGGTATCCAGCGCGCCAATATCCTTCTCGACCCGCTCGTAAACCCGCAAAAGACCCTCTTCATGCGGCTGGTTATGGCTCTCGAAACTCTTCGCCACGGCCGTTTTGATCTCCTGCGCGGCATACAATTCATGCGCGCCCAAAGGAATATCGTGGTTCTTACCCATCAACAGGTGCAGGATGTCGATGTAGTCATCCCGCGTCTGCGGCCCATCCACCAGAAACCGTGCCCCGGCTCGCTGGCGCAAGGCATCATCCACGTTCTCGGGATAGTTCGAAAACATCCCGAAGGTGCAGTTGCCGCGCACGACGGTATTGGCCCCGGCAAAGCTTTCCATCAGCACGGCGGTGATCTCCAACTGCCCCGCGCTCGATTGCCGGTCGCCACGCTTGCCCGCCAGCTGGTCGATATCGTCAATCGTGCCGAACCCAATCACACTCGGGTCGATCACGGTGTTGATGAAGGCCTTGGCATTCTGCGCCGATTTCCCCTGATAACTGTCGATGCTTTCCGTCGACAGGTTCTGATAGCGGAACGGATAGCCAGCGTTGTCGCAATAGCCCTTGATCAGCCCGGCCATCATCTGGATCAGCGTGGTTTTCCCGGTGCCGGGCTTGCCGTCGCCCATGAAGGTAAAGATGAACCCGCCCAACTCGGCAAACGGGTTCAGCCGCCGCTCGAAATCATAGGCCATCAGCATCTTGGACAGGCGCAGCGCCTGATACTTGGCGATATGGTTGCCCACCACCTCGTGCGGCTTCTTGAACGTCATGGTCAGGGTGCTGCCCTTCGACGCCCGCGCCGGGGTAAAGCCGCGAATGGTGAAATCATCCGCCTCCACCCGCCAGCTTGCCCCTTCAAACGGCGCCAGCCGCCCGGCGGTCTGGGCGCGCAGGGCGACCTTCTCCATCAACTGCTCGCCAAAGGCGGCGACGGTGGCCACCAGCCGCGCGTCATCCGTGGCAAAACCGGCGATGTCCTGATCCAGCGCCCACAACGCGCCATGCAGGGCAAGCTGGCCATTGTCGGTCAGCACTTCCTCAACCTCGCCGACCTCGACACTCACTTCGCCCAGTTGCGACGACAAAAGATACGCCACCGCATTGCCGAACACGTAAAGCGTGATCAGCGCCTCGGCGTTCAGCATTTCGGAAAAGGCGGTCTTCTTGTCGGCGGGCAGGGTGCCCTCAAGGTTTGCACGCTTCAAATCGGCTAGCCCGGTCTGATCACCATATTGCTCGGCCACGGCCCGCGCGATGGCGATGGCGCGGCGCAAGCCGTTCATCACGGCCGCCTGCTGTGGCGAAACCAGCGGGTCGTCCCCGTCGCTCGCCTCGATCCGTGCCAACAATTGCACTCCCTCGGGCCGCGCGGTGCTGCGCGTCACCAAGCCGGGCGTCGTCGTGCGAAACCGCCGCCGCGTGCCGATCCCGGAACTGCGCTCCACCGGCGCCTCTTCGCGGCCCTTGCCGATCCGCGGCGTGTGGTCGAACCCCTCCAACAACGCCGCCGCGCCCGCGTAATGCTTGCGGATATCCTCCTCCCGCAACTCCATCGTATCGCTTGTCAGGCTCATCCGCTTATCAAACCCCGTCTTTCATCTTGCCCTAAATATCCCCGCCGGAGGCCACGGCCCCGGCAGGGGCCGTTCAATAACTCAACACGCGCCCCCCGGCGCCGACAACGAATTTGCGCACCGATCCGAACCCCGGCGGGTTCTTTTCGGCCAGCACCTGAAACGGGCGCTGCGGCAGGATGATCGCGCGTTCCATCCGTGTCGCCCCGGTGTCCACCCCCCGGCCTGAGAATGGATCGAGCGCGAACACCTCCCGCTCCACCGTGGAAAACCAGCCCGCGCGTTCCTCGGTCACGCGCTCGCTTTCCAATTCCTCGTAGGTCCAGGCCAGCGCCCAATCCTGCCCCTCGGGTGCGTGCGCCTCTTCCAGCACCTCGCGCAGCGGGCCGTTCTGCAAGGTATAGGCTTTGCTGTACATCGGCCCGACATGAAACCGGCGCAGCCGCTTGGGGTGCAGGTCGTCGAAATCCTCGTCAAACCCCTTGGCGATGGTGACCAGTTTCAAGCCGCCCACCGACTGCCCCACAAGGTGTGCCTGCGCCTCTGGCCAACGCCGCTCGTCCTTGGGCAGGGCGGTGCGCCCGCTGTCTTCCACTTCCATCAGGTAAATCGTCGGCAGGTTGATCTGGCTGTCGTAAACCGCCCAATGCAGCATGTAGCGCCGCCGCCGATCGGTGACATTGCCCTGCCAGATCGCCTGCGGATCGTTGCGCGCCCAGAACAGGTCGCCCTTGAGCAATTCCTCGTAATAAAGCCGCTGGGACAGGGCGAATTGCAGTTTCGTCGGAATCTCGCGATCGCCCACGATTTTGCGCACCATCTCGTCCTTCAGGGCCTCGACACCCGGCATCTGTTCAAGGTGCTTGCCCGCCTGCGCCGCATCGTTGGCCATCACCAGCAACTCGTTGAACACCGGAAAGCCGCTTTCCACCCGGTCCATTTCGAGCGAGCCGAAGAAGCGGCCCGTATCGCGCCCCACCATCAGGTATTTCATGCTGAGCGCGCGAAAGGTGTAATCCAGCGCCACGATATAGCGGGTGAGGATTTTCACATCCTCCTCGCTCAGCCGCCGCTCGGCCTGCATCTGTGCCGCCACGCGGGTCAGGTGCCGGGTGATCGCCTCGAACTTCTTGAAATAGCGGCGGCTGGCGAAGGTATCGCGCAGCCCCGCGTGATCGCGGTCCATGGTCACATCGTCCCGCCGGTCTTCGGGTTGGTCAGATGGGGGCATCAGGCCCTCCCTCCCGCTCCTGCGCCCGCGTCCGCTCAGGATCCATAGAGGTTCTTGTCATGCTTCTCGACGATCTGTGCGAAGCGCCGCGCAAACCGCTCGTCCGCCTTGGCCTTGGCTTCCAGAACATCGCGCGCGAACACCATGTGCTCTTCGTGCTTTTCCATCATGTCGGCCATCCGCTGGTTCGTCGCCGCGCCGATCCCGGCCATGGCGCTTTGCGCTTCCTGGTCGGTCTGCACGCCGATCTCGTTGATCCGGTGCGCCACGTCTTGCTGCTGCGCGGTCTTCAGCGATTTGCTCAGCGCGTCGTAAAGCACCACCCGCTGCTTCGTATCCGTCTGCAACTTGTTGATCAGAACCATCTGCGTCGCCGCCTGATTCTGAAGCGAGTCGATCCAGGTCTTGCCCTTCTCGATATAGCGCTCCAGCGTCTGGGACTTGGCCAGCTTCACCTGTTCGTCCTGCACCAACTCGTTGTATTTCGCGTTCAACTCGGCCAGTTCGGTTTCCAGCTTGGTGCGCGCCGCCGCGTCCTGCTCGACCGCGATCTTGTTTTCCAGCTCGATGATCTTCGGGTCCATCCCGGCGATCTCGGCTTTCACGGCCTCGAGCGCGCCGACCGTCGCCTCGCGCTCATCCAGCGTGGCGCTCAGGTTCGTCTCGACCGAGGATTTCTGCTTGTTCAACTCGTCAAGCTGGCTTTGCAACAGCTTGGTGATCACGTCCGACTTCGAGATCAGGTCCTGCAACTTGTCGTCGATGCTGGCGGTGCGCATCCGTTCCTGGCGCATGCTGTCGGACTTGGCCTTCGAGAAAATCCCGACAAAGGTTTCCCAGCCGGTCTTGGTGCGCATCTCGTCGAAATCGCGGCTGAACCCGGCCGTCACATCGTCGAGCCCCATGATCAGCTCGGCAATGTTGGCGTTCATCAATTCGGTATGCGCATGCACATCCTCGAGCGAGGCATTCTCGATATCGATCGAGATATCCTGCCCGGAATCCATCTTCTGGCGCGCGGTTTCGATCCGGCTGGTCAATTCGGCGATCTTGGCCTGCGCCGCGCTCACCTGTTTCTGGGATTCCTGCATCTGCGCTTCAAAACTGGCCATCGGGCCCTCCGTCTCGTGAAAATTACTTCTGTCATATGGGTGGTGTTAATCGGATTTACATTAGCCGGGGCACCACTTCCCGGAAACTGTCGCAAAAGCGCATCGCAAAGGGAAGGGGAAAGGCGGCGGTGACTGCCCCGGATTTGATCAATCCCAAGCCGAGGCCGCACCATTCGCCCTTTCCGTGCTTTTCCCACTAGGCGACTCGCCTCGCCGTGCTACGCTCAAGCCCTCAACAGGGAACGAAGGAGGCACAGAAAATGTGCGACATCTGCGTAATGAACGCGGTCAAGGACCGCATGCTTTCCCGCCGATCGCTGTTCAAGGGCGCGGCCATGGCCGGCGCGGCGGCGGCGCTTGCGGGGGCGACCGGCACGGCGGCCAGCGCCGCGTCACACGGAGGCAAGACCGCCTCTCTCGATGCGCCCGCCGACATGACACATGCGATCCATCCCGATTTCCCCACCTATTTCGGGGATCCGCAATATAGCGAGGAACAGCTTTTCCATTTCGACAAGAATGGGTTCAACCTCAAGCAATTCACCGTCAACGAACACACCGGCACCCATATCGACGCGCCGCTGCACTTCTCGGCCGATGGCCATTCGGTGGACGAAATCCCGATTGCCCAACTGGTCGCGCCGCTCTGCGTGATCGATATCAAGGCCCGCGCCGCCGAGGATGCCGATGCACAGGTCACGCCGGATGACATCAAGGCATGGATGTCGGCCAATGGCGATATTCCGGCCAATGCCTGTATCGCGATGAATTCGGGCTGGGATGCCAAGATGGGTACCGATGGGTTCCGCAATTTCGACGGCACCGCGATGCACTTCCCGGGCTTCCATGTCGAAACGGTCAAGATGCTGATGGAGGAAACACCGGCCACCTCGATCGCGGTCGACACGCTGTCGCTCGATTACGGCCCGTCGCCGGATTTCGCCGCGCATTACGCATGGCTGCCCTCGGGGCGGTTCGGCATCGAATGTATTGCCAACCTCGATATGATGCCCGCCGCAGGCGCCACGCTGATTATCGGTGCGCCCAAGCACAAGGGCGGCACCGGTGGCCCGGCCCGGTTGATCGGGTTGGCGTAAGCAAGAAGCACAGGCGCGGAATCAAGGCCGCAGGCCGCCGCGCATCGCCGGGCCGCACCCACGGCCCGGCGATTGGCTGACGTCAGCGCATCGCTCAGACGTCTTCCTGACTCGGCAAGATAAAGTGCACAGAACAACGGTCGCTTCGCCGCGCCGCGGCCCGCCGATGCGCGGCTTTGCACCTTGCCCTCCGACCCTCTCAACCCCGTCCTTAACGCGCCAATCGCCACCGCACGCCCGCCACGGTGCAGACGGATCGCATACGCTTTGCAGACCCGCACGCTGCCCCGCGCCGCGCAACACTTAGCCCATCGAACGCCCGCCTTAACGGCCTAAATCCCACCGTGCGCCATACGCAAGGCAGACGCATCGCAGGCCAAGTGCAGACACTTGCGCGGCGATCAAATGTTAACGCTTAGTGCACCGACCTATGCCAAATCGTCATGCAACAACGTTGTGCTCTGGCCCATAGGGGAACCCGGTGATGTTCTCGTTCCCGTCCTCGGTGATCACCAGAATATCATGCTCACGGTAGCCCCCCGCGCCGGGCACCCCTTGCGGCAGGGTCAGCATCGGCTCCATCGAAATCACCATGCCGGGGTGCAGCACCGTGTCGATATCCTCGCGCAGCTCAAGCCCCGCCTCACGCCCGTAATAGTGGCTTAGCACGCCAAAGGAATGGCCATAGCCGAAGGTGCGGTATTGCAGCAGGTCGCGCTCTTCGAAGAAGGCGTTGACCGCTTGTGTCACCTCGGCACAGCTCACCCCGGGTTTCAGCAGGCTCATCCCCAACTCATGCGCGCCGACGTTGGCCTCCCAGATGTTCAGGCTGGCCTCATCCACCTCGCCCACGAATAGCGTGCGCTCCAGCGCGGTGTAATAGCCCGAGATCATCGGAAATGTGTTCAGGCTCAGGATATCGCCGCGTTCCAGCTTGCGCGCCGTCACCGGATTATGCGCCCCGTCGGTGTTGATCCCCGATTGGAACCACACCCACGTGTCGCGATATTCGGCCTCGGGGAACGCTTCGGCAATGGCCAGTTCCATCGCATCGCGCCCGGCCATGGCCACGTCGATTTCGCGCACGCCCTCTTTGATGGCCTCGCGGATGGCAAAGCCGCCGATATCCGCGACCCGCGCACCTTCTCGGATCAGGGCGATCTCGGCCTCGGATTTGAACATCCTTTGCCGCATGGCGATGGGGGCCATATCGACCATGGTCAGCGGCGACAGGAAATCTTCCAACTTGTCACGCTGTTGCAGGGTCAGGTGATCGCCTTCATAGCCGATGATCTTACCCTTGCCCGCGACGCTTGCCACCGCGCGCCAGAAATTGTCGCGCTGCCAATCGGTATAGGTGATGTTGTCGCCGTAAGACCGCCTCCAGGGCTGGCCCGCGTCGATGCCCGCGCTGATGGTGACGCAGTCGGTCTCGGTCACGACAAGGCCGTAGGGCCGTCCGAAGCTGCAATAGAGAAAGCCCGAAAAATAGGCGATCCCGTGCATCGAGGTGAAGACAGCGGCGCTCACCCCCATCTCGTCCATGCTCTGACGCAGGATTTTCAGCCGCGCGGCATATTCCATCTCGGAAAACGGCAGCGTGGCCTTTTCCCCGTTGTGAAAGCGATACATTTCTGGGCGTGCAGTCATTTCGACCTCCCTTGGCAAGAGATCCCGGCGTTCAGGAGTTGTTGGAAAGGGCCATCAAGGGGGCGACGCCATCGCCCGGCCTAGGACCAGATTGCCAATCCCGCGCGATCTGGCAAGATGTAATCCACAGAATTGAAGGACATCACCATGGCTGCCGCAAAACCATTCCGAAATCTCATCACGGATGTCGAAGGATTAACCGTTGGCAACGCTTCGGACGCGCGGATCAAGACCGGCTGCACCGTCCTCCTCGGTGAGAAACCCTTCACCTGCGGCGTCTCCATCCTCGGCGGCGCCCCCGGCACCCGAGAAACCGCCCTCCTCGCGCCCGATAAAACGGTCGAAAAAGTGGACGCTCTGGTGCTGTCGGGCGGCTCGGCTTTCGGGCTCGATGCGGCCTCTGGCGTGGCCGATGCACTGCGTGCGCAGGGACGTGGTTTTGCGGTCGGGGATCAGCTTGTTCCGATCGTGCCGGGTGCGATCCTTTTCGACCTGATCAACGGTGGAAACAAGGATTGGAGCGAGAATCCCTACAAAGCGATGGGCATGCAAGCGCTTGAAAACGCGTCACAATCGTTTGACCTTGGCACGGCAGGTGCAGGTGCCGGTGCCACGACGGCCAATCTGAAGGGCGGTCTCGGATCGGCCTCCGTCACCTTGCCCTCGGGCCACACGGTTGGTGCCCTTGTCGCGGTCAACGCGCTCGGCTCGGCCACTGTGGGGGATACGCCGCACTTCTGGGCGGCTCCGTTCGAGCAGGGCGATGAGTTCGGTGGACTCGGCGTCTCTGCCGTCTATCCCGATGCACCGCACGTTCCCGAAACGAAGCTTTCACAACACGCCAACACCACAATCGGCATCATCGCCACCGACGCACAACTCAGCCAAGCGCAATGCACGCGCCTCGCCACGGCCGCCCATGACGGCTACGCTAGGGCGCTTTTCCCGTCGCATACGCCGATGGATGGGGATCTTATCTTTGCCGCAGCCACCGGTGTGAAGCCGCTGGAAAATCCGATTGCCGATACGCTTTACCTCGGTCATGCGGCGGCCACCGTGATGGCCCGCGCCATCGCGCGCGCGGTCTTTCTCGCCACTCCGGAGGAGGGCGATCTCTTGCCATGCTGGCAGAGCCTCTGATCCCTTCATCTGACGAGAAATATCCCGGGGTCCGGGGCAGAGCCCCGGATCTACGCTCAGACAACGAGGGCGTCCACCAACCGGCTCTGCTTATCAGCCAGCGCATCGATCACATCGAAATGATGGCGCCCTGGTTTGATATGCACGTCGCAGCCCCACGCCTCGCCCAGCCAGTTGGCCTGATCCAGAAACGCTGGCCTTTCGTCACCGCCGACCCAGACGGTCACGGGCACGTTCAGGCGATCCGTCATGAAAACAGGGCTTTCCTGTTGCGCCTCGGCGGCGTCGATGTGCAGCGTGTCGTTCATCGAAGTGCGCATCAGCGGGCGCAGGTCGGACAAGGGCGAAATCGGCACGACCTTGCGCAGCCGCGCGGCCGCATCATCGCTAAGCAGCCCCCTTTCGAGCATCCGCGCAGAAAGATGACCCCCTGCGGAATGGCCAGTTACGGCGATGGGGCCGGTAACCTCGTTCGCGGCGGCTTCGATGGCTCGGGCGATCTGCGCGGTGATTCCTGAAATTCGGAGGTCGGGGCAAAGATCGTAGGAGGGCATCGCTACCGCCCACCCCCGCGCCAAAGGCCCGGTGGCGAGATGGGACCAGTAGGAGTGGTCGAACTTCATCCAATAGCCGCCGTGGATGAAGACCACCAATCCGGCTGCTTCTGAGGCGGGCAGGAAAAGATCGAACCGTTCGCGCGCGCCTGTGCCATAGGCAAGCCCCAATCGCCCATGCGCTTGCGCACGGAATGCCGAGGCATCGGCCTCCCATCTTGGCGGGTAGCTTTCAGCGCCCGAAATGTGAGCGGCGTTCGCATAGGCGTCATCCCAATCGATCGTGGCTTCACTCATCGCTGATTTCCTTCCTCGGATGCTGGACAATCCTATCCTTGGGTGATTTGCCTTGGCGAGATAAAATCCCACATACCCACGGAAAGGGAGGACAAGACATGCTCGACCAGACAACTGATCTCAAATCGCTTCTCAAGGACCCCACACTGCTGCGCACTCAGGCATATGTGGCTGGCCAGTGGGTAGATGGCGAAGGTGGCAAGACCTTCGACGTGACCAACCCCGCCCGTGGCGACGTGATTGCGCAAGTGGCCGACCTGAGCCGTGCGCAGGTTGCCGAGGCCATCGCCAAGGCAGAAGCGGCTCAGAAGGACTGGGCCACGTGGACCGGCAAGGAGCGCGCCAACGTGTTGCGCAAGTGGTTCGACCTGATGATGGAGAATCAGGACGATCTGGCCACCATCCTGACCGCCGAAATGGGTAAGCCGCTGGCCGAGGCCAAGGGCGAAATCGCTTATGGCGCCAGCTTTATCGAGTTCTTTGCCGAAGAGGCGAAGCGTATTTATGGCGACATGATCCCCGGCCACCAGCGCGACAAGCGGATCATGGTCCTGAAGCAACCGATCGGTGTTTGCGCTTCGATCACGCCGTGGAACTTCCCCAATGCGATGATCACCCGCAAGGTTGGCCCGGCGCTGGCGGCTGGTTGTTCCATGGTGGCGCGGCCCGCGAAGGAAACCCCGCTTTCGGCGCTGGTTCTGGGTGAACTGGCCACGCGCGCGGGCCTTCCCGAGGGTATCTTTTCGGTGGTTACCTCGTCGTCGGCGTCGGAGATCGGCAAGGAATTCTGCGAGAACCATACCGTGCGGAAACTGACCTTCACGGGCAGCACCGAGGTGGGCCGTATCCTGCTTCGTCAGGCCGCGGATCAGGTGATGAAATGTTCGATGGAGCTTGGCGGCAATGCGCCGTTCATCGTGTTTGACGATGCCGATCTGGACGCTGCCGTCGAAGGCGCGATCATGTGCAAGTTCCGCAACAACGGCCAGACCTGCGTTTGCGCCAACCGGATCTATGTGCAGGCCGGCGTTTATGATGCCTTCGCCGAGAAGCTGACCGACCGTCTCAAGCAGATGAAGGTGGGCGATGGCCTTGAAGCGGGCACCGATTTCGGCCCGCTGATCAACGAGGACGCGGTCGACAAGGTGAACGAGCATATCGAGGATGCCACGTCGAAAGGCGCCGAGGTGATCTTTGGCGGGTCGCGGCATAATCTGGGCGGCACCTTCTTCCAGCCGACGATCGTGAAGAACGTGACGCAGGAGATGCAGGTCGCTCAGGATGAGACCTTTGGCCCGATGGCGCCGCTGTTCAAGTTCGAGGATGAAGACGAGGTCATCGCCATGGCGAATGACACGATCTTCGGTCTTGCGTCCTATTTTTATGCCAAGGATCTGAGCCGCGTTTACAAGGTGGCCGAGGCGCTTGAGTACGGGATCATTGGGGTGAACACCGGTATCATCTCGACCGAGGTCGCGCCGTTTGGCGGCGTCAAGCAATCGGGCCTTGGCCGTGAGGGCAGCCACTATGGCATCGAGGAATTCCTCGAGTTGAAATACGTCTGCCTTTCGGTCTGATCTTTTGGGCTAACCAGAAGGGGCCGCCGGTTTGTCCGGCGGCCCCTTTCTTTTTTGCAGAAAAATTGTTGCCCTCACCCAAGGATTGACGCCCCGCGTCCGTCCAATGTCTTGTGATGCGTATGGAAGCGGATAGTGAAAGCCTTGCCCTTGCGGCGGCGGATGGCGATGGCGGGGCATTTTCAGCCCTGCTTGCGCGCCATTACGATGCGCTATTCCGGTTGTGTTTTCGCCTCACCGGCGCGCGTGCCGAAGCCGAGGACCTGACGCAGGATATTTGTGCCGCTCTGCCGGCCAAATTGGCGTCCTACAGGGCGCAGGCGCGGTTTACGACGTGGCTCTGGCGCGTGGCCGTGAATGCCGCGCATGATCGCCGTCGCCGCGCCGCGACCCACGCCCGCCATGCCGATGGTTGGGGCGATTGGGAGAAGAACCGCCGTGCCGCCGACGGGGAGGCGGCGGATGCGCTGGACTGGTTGACGCAAGCGATGCGCGCCTTGCCGCATGATTTGCGCGATACGCTGGCGCTTGTGCTGGATGACATGACGCACGCAGAGGCCGCCGAGGTGCTGGGACTATCCGAGGGCACGGTCAGTTGGCGCATCTCCGAGGCCAAGACGAAACTGCGCGCGCTGCGCGCAAGCGAGGATCAGCCATGAGCGACGATCTCGATGACCTGAAGCGCCTGATGGATCAGGCCATGCCAACGCCGGACGCCGAGAAGAAGGCGGCCGACCTTGCCTTGGCGCGGAAAAATTTCGAGGCGCTCCAAGGATCGCGTGATCCGGTGCGTCCTACCTCTGACCGCCCCAAAGGGGGCTTCATCAGAGGAGTGAAATCCATGTTCGCCCATATTTCGACCCGAGGCGCGTTGAGCGCCACGACCGCGCTTGTGGCGCTTGGCCTTGTCATTGCCTTGCCCCAGATGCAGGATCTTCGCGGTGTTCTGTCCGGTGGCGGCGACGCGACCATCGTGACGGAAAGTACCAGCGGCACCAGCGATGAAGACAGCATACCGGTGGCTGCGAAGTCACGGGAAACCACGCAAGAGGCGCCTGCGCCCGTCCCGATGGCCGATGCCATGGTGCCTGGGGCGGAGATTGCACCGGCACCGCAAAGCACGGCCCCTGCGGGTGGTGCGGTCAATTCCGTTCAGGGCCTGTCCAGACGTGCCGCGCCGACCAATGCCCCGTTCGCGCAGATCGCGCCGGCTGACAGGATGGCGCCGCGCTTGGAGGCGAACACCGAAGCCTTTGCCAATGCCGATAAGAACCCGCTCAGGATCACCGCCGAAGAGCCGGTATCAACCTTTTCGATCGATGTGGATACCGCGTCGTACAGCGTGATCCGCTCTTCCCTACGCCGCGGTCAATTGCCCCCGAGCGAGGCCGTTCGGATCGAGGAGATGGTGAACTACTTTCCCTATGACTATGCCGCGCCTGCGCCCGGGGAAGCCCCGTTCAAGCCAACCGTAACGTTGATGCCTACGCCGTGGAACCAAGGCACGGAACTGGTCCATATTGCCATTCAGGGGCGCGCACCTGCCCTTACGGATCGCCCGCCGCTGAACCTCGTTTTTCTGATCGATACATCGGGGTCGATGAACAGCCCGGACAAGCTGCCGCTTTTAAAGCAGAGCCTTGCCCTGATGTTGCCCCGGCTGAGTGCCGAGGATCAGGTCGCCATCGTCGCCTATGCGGGCAGTGCGGGAGAGGTGCTTGCGCCGACCTCGGCCAGTGAGCGGGCCAGCATCCTTGGCGCGCTTGATCGACTTGCGGCGGGGGGCGGCACTGCCGGGCAGGCGGGCTTGCAACAGGCCTATGCGGTTGCCGAGGGCATGGCCGGTGAAGGCGAGGTCACGCGCGTGATCCTTGCCACGGACGGGGATTTCAACGTGGGCCTTTCCGACCCCGAGCAGTTGAAGGAGTACATCGCGGCCAAGCGTGAAAACGGCACCTATCTTTCGGTGATGGGGTTCGGGCGTGGTAATCTGGATGACGCAACGATGCAGGCGCTGGCCCAGAATGGGAACGGGCAGGCCGCCTATATCGACACGCTGTCAGAGGCGCAGAAAGTGCTGGTCGATCAATTCTCGGGTGCGCTTTTCCCGATTGCCGACGATGTGAAGATGCAGGTCGAGTTCAACCCTGCCACCGTCGCGGAATATCGTCTGATCGGCTATGAAACCCGCGCGCTGAAGCGTGAGGATTTCAACAACGACAAAGTGGATGCGGGCGACATCGGTGCAGGCACCTCTGTCACCGCGATTTACGAGATCACGCCCGCAGGGTCGCCCGCGCGGCTGACCGATCCGCTGCGCTATGGTGAGGGGGCCGCCGCCGCACAGGGCGATGAACTGGGCTACCTAAAACTGCGTTACAAGGAGCCGGGCGCAAAAGTGAGCCAGCTGATCGAAATGCCCATCACACCGGGCATGGGCGTGGCCGGTGATGATGCGCGCTTTGCCATCGCTATCGCGTCTTTCGGGGGGCTATTGAAGCAGTCGAAGTATCTGCAGGACTGGAGTTTCGATGACGCGCTCGCGCTGGCGAATGGCGCGAAGGGCGAGGATGCATTCGGATACCGTGCCGAGGCGGTCCAGTTGATGCGCCTTGCCGAGAGCTTGCAACGCTAGGCGATTTGCCGGCTGGTAGTCATGAAAAAGGCCCGGAAGAGCGATCTTCCGGGCCTTGCCGTGTCAGCGGTCGAGAGGATCAGTTGACGGCTTTTGCGTCGACCACGTCTTTTTGGGTCACCTCGCCATTGGCGATGGCGATCCGGCGCGGTTTCAGCGCCTCGGGGATTTCCTTGACGAGGTCGATGTGCAGCATCCCGTCCGTATGGGTCGCGCCCATGACGCGCACATGATCGGCCAGTTGGAAGCGGCGCTCGAAGGCGCGCGTGGCGATGCCGCGATGCAGGAAGGTGCGTTCGCTATCGTCTTCTCCCTTGCGGGCCGACACGATCAGCGCGCCTTCCTTGACCTCGACCGAGAGGTCGCTGTCGGCAAAGCCGGCGACGGCGATCGAGATGCGATAGGCGTCATCCGCCGTCTTTTCGATGTTGTAGGGGGGATATGTGTTCTGGCTCACATCGCTGGCCATGACACGATCAAGCATGTCGGCGATGGAATCGAAGCCCACGGTTGCGCGATAAAGCGGGGCAAGGTCAAAGTTTCGCATGAGGTTTCCTCCGTTGAGCGATACCTGTTTTGTCGCCTTCCCTAGGGGACAGGCGGGGTGTGTGCCCGGGCCCATGTTGGCACCCCGGCAGGCAAGATTTGGGTATCGTTCAGGCGGGTTTCAAGCCCTCAGGGTTTGATGAACTTGGCGCCTGTGCTGCGATCGGTGCTGCCCGCAGTCAGGCGGCGCACCTTGGCCGTTTTGGGTGCCGCGCCGACGGCGGGGAGGCTGCGCATCTTGCGTTTGAGCATGGTGACCACGGGGGCAAGCTCCATCCCGAAGGCCCGGTGATCCTCACCGCTGGGATTGCCGGAGGACACCAGTGACAGAATGCGCATACGCCCGCCATCGCGCACGAAAACAGGCGCGCCAGAAGAGCCGTAGGTCACGTTGCAATCAAAGGCGATGACGCCGTCCTGCCGCCCGAGAATTGAGCAGGACTTCTGCCACGACAGAGCGTCATCGCGGCCCTTGCCGAAGGACACGACACTCACCTCTCCCTTGGGCTGTGGCCCGTCATAGACATGAAAGGGCGCGGCGATCGGGGCCGGGATGGCATGTTCAAGGCGCAGCAAAGCCGCGTCCGAGCGGATCATCTCAAGTCCAATGGGCGCACGCGGATCGTAATCGGGGTGGGCCACGACCTTTGCCACGGCACGCGAGGCAATCGCCTTGCCATCGCGCAGGCCTGCGCGAAAGACCATGCGTTTGGGATCGCGCGCCTTGCCGCTGGCCTTGTCATAGACGCAATGCGCCGCCGTCAGAACCAGATCGGGTGCGATCAAGGTGCCCGAGCAATAGCCATCGCCAAGATCGATCCGGCCCACGGCCTCCCAGCCGAAAATATCCGCGCGATCCGTCAGCCGGGTCAACGCGCTTTGTGCCGCCGCAACCGAGGGCAGGGCGAGCGCCGTGGCGATCAAAAGGGCAAGAACCGCGCCGCGCCTCATGGAGTCACGAACTTGGCGCCGGTATCACGCCGCGCGCCACCGGCGATGCGTTGCGCCTGACCGGGTGCCGCAGATGAAAATCCGGCCTCGCCCCGAGCCAGTTCGGCGCGCACCACTTCGAGCGGTGCTTTCAGTTGCGTGCCAAGCGATACGTTGCGCTGATTGCTCATTGCTTTGGCCGAAACTACGGACACGATCCGAGCCTTGCCGCCGTCGAAGCCGAAGACCGGCGCACCGGAGGCACCGAAGTTGATCTTGCAGGACATCACGAGCACGCCTTCGCGGCGTTCCTGCACGCGGCACACATCTTGTAACGAGGGGGCCTCTTCGCGACCTTCGGCGTATGAGACGACACCGACGCGCGCCCCGGCTTCGGGCATATCGGCGATCTCGAAGGGGCGGATTTGTGGGTTTTTGACCGGCAGGTGCAATTCAAGCAGGGCGATATCGTTGCGAACGCGCTCTGCCGATACACCGCCGCCATAGGAATAATCGGGATGGACCGCAGCGCGCCGCACCGCGCGATAGGCCAAGGCGCGACCATTGCGAAAACCGGCCTGGAACTCCATTTTGCCCGGATCCAGACGCTCGCCGGTTTTGGGATCGAACAGGCAGTGCGCCGCGGTCAGAACCAGATCAGGCGCGATCAGCGCCCCGGTGCAAAACCCCTTTTGACCAAGATCGAGGCGGCCTACGGCCTCCCATCCCTTGCTGTCGTCTCCGGTATCAAGCCGCTTCAGGTCTGCGTCCTTTGCCGCGAGGGGCAGAGCAAGACAAACAAGGGCGAGGCTGAGCAAAAAACGCATGAAGAGTCCGGGGCAATCATTCGGATGTCCTTCGGATACCGAGGTGATGCGGCAAAATTAGGGCAAATTCCTCATATCGCAGTTCCCAGTATCTTACCCAGTATCTTACCCGGTATCTTACTCTGTTTCGGCCAGTTTGCGGGGAAGGGGGCCACCTGTCGCCCAGTCAAGAAGTTCGACGGTATGCACGACAGGGATGCCGGTCCCTGACCCGATCTGTATCATGCAGCCGATGTTGCCCGCTGCGATCACCTCGGGGGTTTTCGCTTCCAGCGTTTTAACCTTACGCGCCTTCAGTTGCTGCGAAATCTCGGGTTGGAGCAGGTTGTAGGTGCCCGCGGAGCCACAACACAGGTGGCTGTCGGCAGGTTCGACGACCTCGAACCCGGCGCGTTTCAGCAAGGTTTTGGGGTGCGTCTTGATCTGTTGGCCGTGTTGCAATGAACAGGCCGCGTGATAGGCGACTTTCATGTTCTTGCCCGGCCCCTCCGGCAGATCGAGCTTCATCAGAACTTCGCTCACGTCCATGGCCAGGTCTGAAATCTTCGCGGCCTTTTCGGCCAAGGGTCCTTCGCGGAACATGTGGCCGTAGTCCTTCACGGTGGTGCCGCAGCCGCTGGTGTTGATCACGATCGCGTCGAGACCGTCGCCTTCGATCTCGGCCATCCAAGCCTCAATGTTGCGCGCGGCACTTGAATGCGCCTCGGCTTCCTTGCCCATGTGATGCGTCAGGGCCCCGCAACAGCCAGCGCCCTTGGCCACGACCACCTCGCAACCCAGCCGTCGGAGCAGGCGGATGGTGGCATCGTTGATATCCGTGTCGAGCGCCTTTTGTGCGCATCCCGTCATCAGGGCCACGCGCATTTTGCGTTCGCCCTTGGCGGGGAAGCTTTGCGGATCATCATTTCGGCTGACCGGCGGGATGGATTTCGGTGCCATCTCGAGCATCGCGCGCAGGCGTTTGTCGGGGATCGCCCAGCGAAACGGCTTGCCAATCTTGGCACCCAGAAGGGCGAGACGAAATCGCGTGGGGTAGGGTATGATCCGCGCCAGAATCCAGCGCAGGGCGCGATCTGTTACCGGTCGTTTGTAGCGTTTCTCGATATAAGCGCGCGCATGATCCACAAGGTGCATGTAATGCACACCCGATGGACAGGTGGTCATGCAGGCGAGGCAACTCAGGCAACGGTCGACGTGAAGAACCGTCTTTGGATCTGGCTCGCGCTCATTCTCGAGCATGTCCTTGATCTGGTAGATTCGCCCACGTGGGCTATCCAGTTCATCACCCAGAATTTGATAGGTCGGACAGGTCGCGGTGCAGAACCCGCAATGCACGCAGGCGCGCAGAATTTCGTTGGCGCGCGCCGTGCCTGCATCTTTCAGCTGCTGTTCTGTGAAATTCGTCTGCATCCGTCCCCCGGAGGTCTGTTGCTTGGTCTAGATTAACGTCAGGCTAAGGCCGAACCATGGAACGACCGTTGTGGTGGCCCCAAGTGTTGCGCTCCAGCGCCATATCTCGCCGCGCTGTCCGCGCAACCAGACCGCCTGCACGGCTGCTACAGACATCACCACCCACCCCAGCCAGAGACTCAAGAGCGCCCCTACCATCGCGGCTTGGCCCGGTTGCTGCCAAAGAAGCGAAGCGGCAACCAGAAACCCGAAAGCGGCTGCGCTGTGCAGCACGAAACGATCTAAACTAGGCTTGGGCCGTGTAAGGATGACAAAGACCAAAGGTCCGGCGGCGAAAATGGCAAGGTAGGTGGCGACAAGTATCATGGTATGTGCTCCATCAATCCGGGGTTCAGGATGCCCCTCGGATCGAATTTCGCACGCAAGTCTTGAGAAATCTTTTGGATCGGCACTGGTTCGGGTTGGAAAACCGGCAGGCGCCGACGGGTCTCTTTGCTGGCGCGGATCAGTGTTGCATGACCGCGCAGGTTCGTCTGGCGCATATCCTGCCCTTCGGGCGCAAGCACCCAAAGCCGCCCGCCGCCCCAATCAAAGATGACGTCCAGCGCGCCATGGCCGCGCAGTTGCCCGGCCAGCGCTGGCGCTTCGGTCGGTGTCACCGAATAGAGCCAGACATCGCCTGTTCTTGAATGGTAGGGGGCCACGTCACGCAGTGCCTGCCATGTCTCTATCTCATCGGGCAAAACCTCGGCCTTGCCAAAGCTCGCCAGTAGATCCTGCAATGCTCTGGCGCGGTAGCGCACGCTTTCACCAAAACCCTCGAGTCGCAAAAGCGTGGCACCTTGCATGTGCGCGGCTCCGGTGACCTCGAACGGTGACCCCAGAGCGGCGGTCACTGCCTTGATCGCACTCTCTTCGTTCAGCCCAGTGAAGCGCAGGGTGGCCGTCTCTGCCGGGCGTGGCAGAACTTTCAGGCTCACCTCGCTCAAAACGCCAAGCGTGCCGCGGCTGCCAGCCATCAGCTTTACAAGGTCATAGCCTGTCACGTTTTTCATAACCCGGCCGCCGTTTTTCAGAACTCGGCCCCGTCCGTCGACGAACCGCACGCCGAGTAGGAAATCCCGGCATGCGCCCACCTGAATACGTCGTGGTCCGCTCACGTTTGCGGCAACGATTCCGCCGATCGTGGGCGTGCCTTGGGTGCCAAGAAGCCCGCGATGATCCATCGGTTCGAACGGCAGGCGCTGTCCCTCTGCCGCCAATGCCGTCTCAATCTCGGCCACGGGAGTTCCGGCCTTGGCCACAAGAGTCAGCGCGCCCGGCTCGTAATCCACGATCCCACTCAGCGCCGCGGTCGAAAGCAATGCGCCGTCTACGGGCCGCCCAATGGGCCGAGTGCCGCCGCCGAGAATGCGCAGTGGCCCAGTTGCCCCTGCAATCGCTTCGCTCAATTCTTCTTCAGTCACCGGTTACGTCTTTCATTTTTCCAGAAATACTCCGGGGTGGCCATTGGTCCGGGTGTGCGATGGCGGCGGGCAGTGCCCCACGGGCCCAAGTCATGGAGAGCATCATGCAGCGCGCCGTGTGGCAGAGGCCGCCAGCGGAAACACCTTGGCGGGGTTCAAAAGCCATTTCGGATCGAACACATCTTTTACGGCCATCTGAATATCCAGATCGTCGGGCGCGAATTGACTGACCATAAGGTCGCGCTTTTCGATCCCCACGCCATGCTCGCCGGTCAGGCAGCCGCCGACCTCGACGCAAAGCCGAAGGATATCCGCGCCAAACGCCTCGCAGAGTTCAAGGTCACCGGGCTTGTTGGCATCGAACAGGATCAGCGGATGCATGTTGCCATCACCGGCATGGAACACGTTGCCCACGCCCAAGCCATACTCTCTCGACATCTCGCCAATACGGCGCAGGACATAGGGCAGCTGGCTGACCGGGATCGTGCCATCAAGGCACATGTAGTCGTTGATCTGGCCCATCGCGCCAAAGGCGCTCTTGCGGCCAAGCCAGATCTTGGCGCTCTCTTCCGCCGAGCCGCTTTCGCGCAACTCCACCGGATTGTGCTTGCGCGCGATCTGCAGGATCACGTCGAGCTGCTCATCGATTTCTGCGTCCGAGCCTTCGACCTCGACGATTAGAAGCGCCTCGCAATCAGGGTATCCGGCATGGGCGAAATCCTCGGTCGCGCGGATGCAGGGGCGATCCATGAACTCAATCGCCACGGGCAGCACGCCGGCCTTGATGATGTCGCTCACCACTTGGCCCGCGACTTCGTTGCTGTCGTATCCCATCAGCACGGGGCGCGCGCCTTCGGGTTTGCGAAGGATGCGCAGGGTTGCCTCTGTCACAACGCCCAACTGTCCCTCGGAGCCGCAGATCAGGCCAAGAAGATCATATCCCGCCGCATCCAGATGTGCGCCGCCGATCTCGACCACCTCGCCATCCATCATCACCATTGTGACGCCCAGAAGGTTATTGGTGGTGACGCCGTACTTCAGGCAATGCGCGCCGCCGGAATTCATCGCGATATTGCCCGCGATGGCACAGGCTAACTGACTGGAGGGGTCGGGCGCATAGAAGAAGTCCTCTTCCTCGACCGCGCCCGAAACGCTGAGGTTCGTGCGCCCCGTCTGTAGCCGGATGAAGCGGTTCTCGTAATCCGTTTCCAGCACATCGGTCATGCGCGAAACGCCAAGGATCACGCTGTCGGCGGTGGGAAGGGCCCCCCCGGCAAGCGATGTGCCCGACCCGCGCGGCACGACCGGCACGCCCATTTCGTGACAGATGCGCAAGACATCCGAAACTTCCTGAGTGCTTGAAGGCAATACCGCAGCCAGCGGAGGGCAACGATAGGCGGTCAGCGCATCGCATTCGTAGGCGCGGGTTTCGGCCTCGTCCTCGATCACCGCATCGTGCGGCAAGACCTCGCGCAAGCGTGCGACGAGCGCGGGTTTGAGCGCCATGATCCGGGCGTCGGGGGCTGGCATGTCCATTGGCTGGCTCCTTCCCTTGAGCGGCACCCGATCGGTGTGAGCGCGGCATGATTGGTAAACTAATATTACCAATATTGAAAAAGCGCAAGCTGTGGATTGATGCCGAATTGCCTCACTCCGCCCGCTTGACGAAAGCGTGAGATGATCCGGGCGGCCACGCGTTGGTATAGAGCCTCCATGAAAAGAACGATCCTAGCCCTCGTCATACCTCTTGTCACCGTGCTGGTCCTGCCCGCGCCATTGCATGCCGATCCGCCCGAGGTGATCAAGGCCGAGGCGCAGCGCAACGGTATGGGGTGGCGCATCGACGTGACACTTGCGCACCCGGATTCCGGTTGGGATCACTATGCAGATGGATGGCGGATTGAAGACAAGGCAGGCAATACGCTCGCCTATCGTGAACTGATGCACCCACACGTCGAGGAACAGCCTTTCACGCGCTCACTTTTCAACGTGATGCTGCCTGACGGGATGAAAGAAATCTGGATTCGGGCCCACTGTAACACGGATGGCTGGAGCGAAGCCCGCCACGCGTTGGCGCTGGCCCCTTGATCCGGCGGAAACAGTAGGACGTTCAGGCAGAACCGACTGCTACGGGATAGCCTGAAACAAAACGGGCCAAGGCATTCGCCCCGGCCCGTGCTGTCAGGATTTCATGCGCACTTAGCCGCCAATCGGGATCACAACGGCCATGCCAAGGGCCTGGCTGTTGGCGCCAGCCTCGTCAATGAAGGCATAGCCCGAGGTGAGCGTGATGCCGTTCTTGAACTCGTAGTCCACGCCAAGCGTGGCTATTCGATCCTTGCCGGTGCTGGTGACGTCGCGCTGCGCCAGCGAAGCGCTATAGGTGATCGGCCCGCGGGTGTAGGCCAGCCCCAGCGTCGCATAGGTGGCCTTGTCAGAGGTGCCGCCATAGCCGCTGAAATGCGCGACCTCGCCCATCAATTCCAGATCGTCATTAATGCCGTGCACAACGCCCAGCGCGAGGCCCTTTTGATCGGCCACGTCACCCTGGCCGCGTGTCAGGTAGGACGCGCCTGCATGCAGCGAGGTCGCGCCGAATTCCACGTCATATTGCAGCGCGACGTTGTTGAGCTTGCCGGTGTTCCCGGCGCCCCCGGCGGCGACGGTGTTGCGCCCGCGGTCGGTTCCGCCCCACGAGCGGCTGAGCCCGGTATCGTCCATGTAAAAGACGGACGCCGTCAGCGTGCCTTGCGCCAGTTCGACCGCAGCACTGACGCCGATCATTTCGGAAAGTTCATAGTCTTCGGCCAAAGCGGTGCCGTAGTAGCCCGGCGTCACGTCCCAGGCGATGCCGAAGGGGACGCCGATCTTGCCGACGCGCACTTCCGCCGGGCCGACGGCGAAGGACAGACCCAGTTCACCGACATACATCCCCATATCTTCGAAGGTACGGTCCCCTGTCGGATCCAGCACGGATTCGTGTGTCAGCGCGAGGAAAGCATCGACGCCCGGTGCAAGGTTGTAGCCCAGCGTCACGTTCGCCGTGGCGTAGGTGTCTGTCATCTCGTTGCCCGCAATATCGGAAGAGATGACCGAATCGACGCCGATTTCCACTTCGATCTCATAGGATAGGCGGCTGTCTTGCGCTCGTGCCGCGCCCGCGAAGCAGAGCGCGGCGGTGGTCAGCCCTGCGCCGAGGAGATAGTTTTTCATGTTCGTTCCGTTTCTGGTTGGCTTCTTGTTTTGGTTTGCTAGTGGGCGCACTGTTGGCTCGCTTTTGGCTGGCTGGTGCATGCCCTGGCCGTGACTGGAAAAACGGCCAAGGGAAACTGACATCACGGACAAGACAGGCCCGGCACGCGCCGCGCCGAGACCTGTCTGCATCGCGCGCTCTACTGAGGGTTGTTCGCCCGTATGAGCCTGCGCCGTTGGATAAGGGTTATTTGGTCAGGATCAGCTTGCCTGCCCGGGTGATACGCAGGCGATACACCTGATCACCCAACGTGATCAGGGCCTGCCTGTCGTTCCCGGTAAGGGCTTCGGCATTGTGTACCGGCATGGATTCGCTGTCCTCTTTGCGGATCTGGGTCATGTCCATTATACCCGCACCTCCCGGCCTTCGAGGCGATCAAACAGCCATTCAAGGGGCTGCCCGCCAAGGCCGCTTTCGGTTGTGAAGAGTTCGAGTGCCATTGCGACGGGGCCTGCTGTCCCTGTCATGATTCTGTCAGGCGCAGCATTGCGGTGCGCGCCCCTGTCCTGTGCGCATTTCATTGTCGTCTCCTGTCCATTCAACCGGGCTGGCCTGATCCTGAAGGACTGGTTGGCTGGGTTCGCGGCTGTAATCTTATTGTTTTGGTCAACTATGTCAATCCGAGTTTTTTGCTCAGGTAAGGGCGATCTGCCTAAGCTCTTGGCCAGAGGGGCGCGGCGCTTTAAGACGTTCGTCATGCCCGCATGCGAAGAGGGGGATCCGGTGCAGCAATATCATGAACAACTCAGAACCATCCTCGAACAGGGGACCGAGTCGAGCGATCGCACCGGCACTGGCACGCGCTCGTATTTCGGGATGCAGGCGCGCTATGATCTGGCCGATGGTTTCCCGCTGGTGACGACGAAGAAACTGCACCTGCGCTCGATCATCCACGAGCTTTTGTGGTTCCTGTCGGGTGATACGAATATTCGCTACCTCAAGGAAAACGGCGTTTCGATCTGGGACGAGTGGGCCGATGAGAATGGCGATCTCGGGCCGGTCTATGGCAAGCAGTGGCGTGACTTTCCGGCACTCACCCCGGCCGACGACGGGTTTTACACCCGCGGGAGCGTCGATCAGATCGAAACGCTGGTGAAGCGGATCAGGGAAACGCCTGATAGCCGTCGCCTGATCGTTTCGGCGTGGAACCCGGCTGAGGTCGACGACATGGCGCTGCCACCTTGCCATACGCTTTGGCAGGTGCGTGTTCTGGGTGGAAAGCTGCACCTGCAACTTTACCAGCGGTCGGCAGACATGTTTCTTGGAGTGCCGTTCAACATCGCATCTTACGCGCTTTTGCTGATCATGCTGGCGCATGTAACAGGCTACGAGCCCGGCACGTTCGTTCACACGATGGGGGATGCGCACATCTATTCAAACCATATGGAACAGGTGTCGCTTCAACTGTCGCGCATCCCGAAACCGCTGCCGCAGATCCGGATCAAGCGTGATGTCGCCTCGCTCTTCGAGTTCAAGTACGAGGATTTCGAGGTGTTGAACTACGATCCCGATCCGGCGATCCGCGCGCCCGTGGCGGTCTGAGCCATGATCTCGCTTGTCGTCGCACGTGCACGGAACGGTGCTATTGGTCGGGACAATACGATCCCATGGCACCTGCCCGCCGATCTGAAGATGTTTCAACGAGAAACCTTGGGGTCCGCTCTTCTGATGGGGCGCAACACTTGGGAAAGCTTGCCGGTGAAGCCGCTCAAGAACCGGATGAATATCGTGATCGCGACGAAGACCTGTGACGCCGAGCATGTATTCCCCAATCTTGATAGGGCCATCGCGTTCGCGACTGCGCAGGGGTACACCCGCCTTACCGGAATCGGCGGCGCGCGTATTTATGCAGACCTATTGCCGCGCGCCCATCGCCTTGTGATTACCGAGGTCGCGCTTGATGTGCCGGATGCCGACACCTTCTTTCCCGAGGTTGAGGAACTCCACTGGGCCAAGACCCAGGAATTTGGTCTTGAAGATCCCGAAATCGATGCGCGGGTCGTCGAATACCTTCGACGGCCGTAGTGTCGCGGCTCGCCTATGGCGCACAGGAACAGCACCGTTACGATCAGGGGTGTCGATTAACCTTAACCCCTTCCAGAAAACGTGAGCCAGGCCATGTGTCCCAAACGGCTGACGGGTTGGTTGAGCACTTGCGCCCGCGTCATGCAGCGATTAGCGTCTGCCCTACCTCGGGGTGCTTTGGTCACAATACCTGAAACCAAAGCTGAGATGTCTTTCGGACGAACCCGTTGAACCTGAACCGGTTAAGACCGGCGGAGGGAAGGTCTGGGGTCATCATCTCCCAACTTGCTCCGCCCGTCGCAGAGAGGAAGATGAGATGAGACATCTTGCATTTGCCGCGGGGATTTTCTTGGCTGGCCAAGCGCTGGCGGAGACCCCTGTTTTGAAAGTGTATACCTATGATAGCTTCGTGTCCGATTGGGGGCCGGGGCCGGTCATTGAGAAGCGCTTCGAAGAGGTCTGTGACTGTGACCTGCAATTCGTAGGCGCGGGCGATGGGGCGGCGCTGCTGGCGCGGCTCAAGCTGGAAGGCAAGAGGACTGATGCGGATGTCGTCCTTGGCCTTGATACCAGTTTGACGGCGCAAGCCGCTGAGACCGGGCTTTTCGCGCCACATGGCAAGACCCCCAAGGTTGATGTGCCGACCCCGTATGAAGAAGCTGGTGCTTGGAGTGATCCTCTTTTCCTGCCTTACGATTACGGCTACCTCGCTTTCGTTTATGACAAAACGAAGCTTTCCGAAGCGCCCAAAACCTTTGAAGAGCTTGCGGCAAGTGACGTGAAAATCGTAATACAGGACCCGCGCTCTTCTACTCCGGGGCTTGGCCTTCTGCTTTGGGTGAAAGCGCAATATGGCGATCAGGCAGAAGCGATGTGGGGCACGCTGTCTGACAATATCGTAACTGTCACGCCGGGTTGGTCCGAGGCTTACGGACTCTTCCTTGAGGGAGAGGCGGATATGGTGCTGAGCTACACGACGTCTCCGGCGTATCACCGTATCGCCGAGAAGGATGACAGCAAGGCGGCGGCGGTCTTCGAGCAAGGCAATTACATGCAGATCGAAGTGGCCGGCAAGCTTGCCGGCACAGACCAGCCCGAGCTTGCAGATCGGTTCCTTGATTTCATGCTGTCTGACGCGTTTCAGAGCGCGATTCCTGAGCTGAACTGGATGTATCCTGCCGTGACCCCCAAGGATGGGCTGCCCAGCGGGTTTGACGCGCCTCTGATTTCTGACCATGCCGTGCTGATTGAGCCGGCAAAGGTACCCGCGATGCGGGCCGAGGCGCTGAGCGAATGGCAAACCGCGCTTTCAAGATAAAGCCTGCTGAAGGCATAAGCGCCGCCTTCGTGGCGGCGTTTGTGCTGGTGCCGCTTGCGGCCGTCATATGGCGGGCGGGGACTCTCGGCGGATTTAGTGCGGCCGATTGGGCCGCTTTGCGGTTTACCGTCGGTCAGGCCCTGCTGTCGGCCAGTTTGAGCGTAATTCTGGCGGTGCCGGTAGCGAAGGCCTTGGCGCGCCGCAATTTTCGCGGGCGACGTATGTTGATCACGTTGCTTGGCGCGCCGTTCATCCTGCCCGTGATCGTCGCTGTTTTGGGTATCCTCGCGGTCTTTGGGCGGAGCGGTTTGGTGAACACCGCATTGGACGCGCTGGGGCTTCCTGAGATCAGTATTTACGGGCTGCAAGGCGTAGTGCTGGCACATGTGTTTTTCAACCTGCCACTTGCGACCCGCATGATTTTGCAAGGATGGCAGGCTATTCCGGGCGAACGATTTCGGCTGGCGGCAAGCCTTGGGATGAGGCCAAGACAAGTTTCCCGCGTGCTGGAATGGCCGATGCTGCGGGCGGTGGTGCCTGGGGCATGGATGGTGATTTTTGTCCTTTGCCTGAGCAGTTTTGCCGTGGCGCTGACGCTTGGCGGCGGGCCACGTGCCACGACGCTGGAACTTGGGATATATCAGGCGTTTCGCTATGACTTTGATCTGGGGCGGGCGGCGATGTTGGCGGTGGTTCAACTAGGGTTAGCCGGAGGTGCGGCGTTAGTGGCGCTTTGGGTGTCCGTGCCGAGTGGGTTTGGTGCGGGATTGGACCGTGTGGTGCGGCGTTACGAGGCTGAAACGGTGCTGGCGCGGGTGGGGGACGGGCTGGCGATCTTTGCCGCGGCCGTATTCCTTTTGATCCCGTTGGGATTGGTAATTCTGAATGGTATCAGGGGTTTGTCGGTCATGCCCTCGCAAGTGTGGGAGGCTCTGGGGGTCTCACTGTTGCTGGCGCTTTGTGCGACGGCGTTGACGATGGTGCTGGCGCTGGCCTTGGCGCGACGAGGCGAGGCGGTAGGCTATCTCGGACTTGCGATTTCTCCGATGGTGATTGGGACGGGGCTGTTCTTGCTGGTCAACCCCGTGATCAGTCCGATGGCGTTGGCCTTTCCGGTGACGGTTGCAGTAAACGCGGTGATGGCTTTGCCGTTTGCCGTCCGGGTGATCGGGCCGGAAATGCGTGCGCTGGAGGCGGATTGGGGGCGACTCGGGGCTGTATTGAACATCCGAGGCTGGGCGTGGCTGCGTTGGGTCGTTCTTCTTAGATTGCGGAAATCATTGAGTTTTGCAGCTGGATTGAGCGCGGCGCTGGCGATGGGAGACCTTGGGGTTGTCGCCCTTTTTGCCAGCCCGGACTGGGCGACATTGCCCTTGCAGATGTATCGGTTGATGGGGGCATATCAGATGCAGGCCGCGGCGGGAGCGGGGCTTTTGCTGCTTATGTCGAGCCTATTCCTGTTTTGGATTTTCGATCGGGGAGGGCGTGGTGATGTTGACGTTTGAATGCGTGCTGATACGGCAGGAAGCATTTGAATTGGTTGCAGATTTCAGTATCACGCCGGGCGCGCGCGTGGCCGTGATTGGTCCGAGCGGGGCTGGGAAATCTACGCTGATCAATGCGATTGCGGGGTTTGTCGAACCAGTCGCGGGACGGATCCTTTGGAAAGATCGGGACATTGGTGCGAACCGGCCGGGAGATCGGCCTATAGCCCTGATTTTTCAGGACAATAACCTATTTCCGCATCTGAGCGTGGCACAGAATGTCGGGCTGGGAATTGATCCGGGGTTGAAGCTTTCCCAAGCTCAGAGGGCGCGGGTGTCGTGGGCCTTGGAGCGGGTCGGGATGGCCGATATGGAAGACCGCAAGCCCGGTAGCCTGTCGGGCGGTCAGCAAAGCCGGGCCGCGCTGGCAAGGGTTCTGGTGCAGGATAAGCCATTGATATTACTTGATGAACCTTTTGCCGCGCTGGGCCCTGCCCTTAAGGTTGAGATGCTGGATCTGCTAACCGAGGTGGCCGACGAGACGGGCGCGGCGGTGCTGATGGTGAGCCATGATCCGACAGATGCGGCGCGGTTTGCGCAGAGCGCGATCCTTGTTGCGGAGGGGCGGGCCGAAGCGCCGGTTCCGGTGCAAGAGTTGCTTGAGAACCCGCCGGATGCGCTGCGCGCCTATCTTGGCGATTAAGGCATTTTTAATCTGTGTTACTGCGGCGCGAGCGGTGAAAAAGGGCTGTCTGCAATGTGTATGGCGCGTCGCTGGTTTGCGTCGGGCGCTGCAACTCGGCGCAAGTGTTGCGTGAAAGTGTGAAGGCGGCGCGCGGTTGCGGCCTGCGGTATCGAAATCTTGCGAAGATTTCGGTCAAAATTCTTGCGAAGAATTTTGGGGCGAGACGGAGAGGTCAGGGCGAAAAAAATCCTCGCAGGATTTTTCTCGTTTTCCGCTCCGGAAAACGGCGCCGAATGTGAAAAGGCCCCGCTGGTTGGGCGGGGCCTTTTGGTAGATCAGCTGGTGTGATCTTCTTTGTGCTTGTGTGGCGCCCAGATCGCCTTGTTCGTGAGATAGAGCAGAACGGTCAGCAGCGTCAGCATCAGGACGCCAATAAAACCGGCCTGCTTGCGGGCCATCATCTTGGGCTCGGCCGTCCACATCAGGAAGGATGCGATATCCTCGGCCTCGTGGTGCAACTCGTTCGAGTGACCATCGGCGAACTCGACATCCTCACCATAGAGCGGCGGCGCCATTGCGATCCAACCGCCGGGGAAGGCGGTATTCTCGTAATAGGTGGTGCCGGCTTCTTCTTTCTCTTCGCCGGTATAGCCGGTGAGGATCGAAACGATGTATTCTGGACCGCCCATGCCGCGGAACAGCTGGTTCAGACCGGTGCCGTAGGGCCCGTGGAACCCGGCACGCGCCTTGGCCATCAGGCTGAGGTCGGGGGCGTTGGGATCGCCCGACATCGGGAAGTGGTCGACCGGTTTGGCCGGCACGTCTTCATCCAGCTCGGGATCGTAGACGGTGAAGGTCTGGGCCGCGTAGGCGCGTACCTGATCTTCGGCCAGTTCCGGGCCGCCGGGATCGCCGAGGGCGCGCAGCGGCACGTAACGCAGGCCGTGGCAGGCCGAGCAGACCTCGGTATAGATCTGCAACCCGCGCTGGAGCTGGTTCTGGTCGAACTTGCCGAACGGTCCTTCGAAGGAGAAGGCCGTGTCGTGCACGTGGCCTTCGCCGCCCGCCGCCATGGCCCCGCCCGTGGAGAGGGCGAGGGCCGTGAGCGCGATAATGCTCAGTTTCTTGATCATTGTCCCTAGTCCTTTCCTTATTCGGCCGGGGTGGCCTTGGTGCCGTAATGGGCCTCGAAGTCTTCTTCGATCGTGGCGGGAGCCGCCGTCGGCTTTTCGATGATGCCGAGGATCGGCAGGATGACGAGGAAGTAGGCAAACCAGTAGGTGGCACCGATCAGCGAGATGGTCGAGTAGGGCGGTTCGGCCGGCATGGCGCCCGCCCACATCAGGACGACAAAGTCGATCACCAGCAGGTAGAACCACCATTTGAACATCGGGCGGAAGCGGCCCGAGCGAACCCGCGACGTATCGAGCCACGGCACCAGAACCATCACGATGATGGCGCCGAACATGGCGAGCACACCGAAGAATTTCGCGTCGATCACGCCGAAGGAAATCCAGTTGGCGAACATCACGACCCAGACATCGGCGGTGAAGGCGCGCAGGATGGCGTAGAACGGCAGGAAGTACCATTCCGGCACGATGTGCGACGGCGTCACCAGCGGGTTGGCTTCGATGTAGTTATCGGGGTGGCCGAGGAAGTTCGGCATGAAGCCCACGATGGCCCAGAAGATCGCAAGGATCAGCGCAAGAGCGAAGAGATCCTTGATCACGAAGTAGGGCCAGAACGGCAGGGTGTCTTTCTCGGCCTCTTCCTTGGAAGTCTTGCGGACATCGACACCGGTCGGGTTGTTGTTCCCGGTGGTGTGGAAGGCCCAGATGTGCAC
This sequence comes from Rhodalgimonas zhirmunskyi, assembly GCA_030848925.1. GTDB lineage: Bacteria > Pseudomonadota > Alphaproteobacteria > Rhodobacterales > Rhodobacteraceae > Rhodalgimonas > Rhodalgimonas zhirmunskyi. The sequence continues at coordinate 195,963 of JANFFA010000002.1, read as the reverse complement.
GATGACCAGCGCCGCGATAACGAACGGCAGAAGGTAGTGCAGCGAGAAGAAGCGGTTGAGCGTGGCATTGTCCACGGCCGGTCCGCCCAAGAGCCAGGTCTGGATCGGCTCACCAATCCATGGGATGGCACCGAAGAGGCCGGTGATCACCGTTGCGCCCCAGAACGACATCTGACCCCAAGGCAAGACGTAGCCCATGAAGCCGGTGGCCATCATCAGCAGGAAGATCAGCATGCCTACGATCCATGTCACTTCGCGCGGGGCCTTGTAGGAGCCGTAGAACAGGCCGCGGAAGATGTGGATGTAGACGGCAAAGAAGAACAGCGAGGCGCCGTTCATGTGCAGGTAGCGGATCATGTGACCGCCGCGCACGTCGCGCATGATGTGTTCGATCGAGGCGAAGGCCATGTCGACATGCGGGGTATAGTGCATCACCAGCACGATCCCGGTGACGATCATGTGCACGAGGCAGTAGGCCAGCACGATGCCCCAGATCCACCACCAGTTCAGGTTTTTCGGGGTGGGGATCATCAGGGTGTCATAGAGAAGACCGACGACGGGAAGGCGCTTGTGCAGCCACTTCTCGGCGCCGGTTTTCGGTTCGTAATGGTCGTGGGGAATTCCGGACATGGGCGCGTCTCCTTAGCCGAGAATGAGTTCGTCGCCATCGAAGGCGGAAATGGGCACATCGAGGTTGCGCGGCGCGGGGCCTTTGCGGATCCGACCCGAGCTGTCGTAGTGCGAGCCGTGGCAGGGGCAGAACCAGCCGTTGTAATCGCCAGCGCCATCGCCGAGCGGCACGCAGCCCAAGTGGGTGCAGACGCCGATCATGACCAGCCATTCGCCTTCCTCGTCGAGGGTGCGGTTCTCGTCCAACGCGCTTGTGTCGGGCTTGTTGGCGTTCTCGGATTTCTTATCGATGGTCAGATCATCGAGGGTGACCGAGCGCGCATCGGCGATCTCGTCCTCGGTGCGGCGGCGAATGAAGACCGGCTTGCCGAGCCATTTCACCGTAAGTTGGGTGCCCTGCTCGACCCCGGAGACGTCGACGCGAATCGACGACAGGGCGGAAACATCGGCGGAAGGGTTCATCTGGTTCACCAGCGGCCACACGGCGGCGCCGGCGGTGACGGCACCTGCGGCTGCAGTGGCGTAGTAGAGGAAATCCCGGCGGGTGGCTGCGTGTTCTTCTGAATGCGACACGGGTGCTATCTCCGTAGTTTTGCTTGGCCCGACCGGGCCTATGCGCGACGGGGCCGCAGCACGGCTGCAGCCCTTCCCGCTGGGGTGTTTAGCTGCGGAATAGGATCGCGTCCAGAACGGAATGACGAAAGAGATGATCTGACGCAGCGTGGCATCGCGCCGGAGAGACCGTACCGCTGCGCTGGCCGGGGTTGGGGGCCGACCCCGGGAGGGTGCCCGGGGAGGACGGGGCCTGAACGCGTGTCGGGAAAGCGGCGCGGCGACGGGGCGCGCGGCGCGATCCGCCTCAGGGGGCGGTTTCGGCCATGCAGGGGCGGGTGCTGAACACGGCGAACCAATCGTCGAGCGCGTCGTTGCCCTTGCGCCAGCCACGCGCCTCGTGGCGGAAATCGAGGTATCCCAGCGCACAGCCGATCGCGATGTGACTCATGTCGAGCGGGCCGGCGAGGTGACTCATCCAGCGGTCGTTCACGGCCTTTACCGAATGGGCGACCTTGCTCCACTGTGCCTCAATCCAGTCTTCCGAGCGGTGCTCGGGCGGGCGAAGGCGCGATTCGTAGACCACGAGAACGGCGGATTCCATGATCGCATCGGCCGTCGCCTCGAGCGTCAGCACCTCCCAGATCCGCGATTCGGGGTAAAGATCGACGCCCCCCGCTTTCACGGCGCGATCGGCGAGGTAGCGGGTGATCACCCGGCTGTCATAAAGCGCAGGGCCGTCCGGGCGGATCAGCGAAGGGATCTTGCCCGAGGGGTTTCCTGCGCGCGCGTCTTCGGCCACATCAAGGGCGGTTGTCGCCACGTCCTTGAGGGTGACGTCCTCCTGCTGGCCGGTTTCGATCAGGCAGGCGCGGACCTTGCGCACGAAGGGCGAGGCGGGCGAATGGACAAGCTGCATCATCTGGAAGGCTCCGGGTTGTTTGAAGGTGAGCGTATGGGGCGGCACGGAACTTGTCCATCGCGGCGTGTCGACGTCAGGCTTGCCGATCCGGACCTTGGGGTGGTTTGCGCATCAGGGCCGCGAGAATCCTTGTCTCCTGCCCGATGCCGTAGGCTGCAACGTGATCGGCCGCCGATTGGCGGGCGCCCTCCGGCTTGTTCTGGCTCAGCTTCCAGGTGGCATCGACGCTATCAATCCTGAACTGGAAAGACCGTATCTGACGAAGCATGCGGGTGAAGACCTCCTCCGGCATCTTGTCGATCCCCCACTCGGGCTTGGGCGCGAGGCGTTCTTCAAAATGATGCGAGAGCTGGGCCAGCATATCCGGCAGCGTCTCGTCCGGCAGGGCAACGAGCGTGCCGGTGAGATGGATGGCGAGATAGTTCCACGTCGGCACCTGATCTTCGAGGCCATACCAGTCGGGCGAGATATAGGAATGCGGGCCCTGCACCGCGATTCGGGCGGGCATGACGGTGTCACATGCCCGTGCAATCGGGTTGGAACGTGTCAGGTGCAACTGCGCCGTCTTGCTATCGTTGCCGATGAGAAAGGGAACATGGGAGAGCAGCGGCGCTGCGCCGTCGGCCGACACGGCAAGCATGCCGAAGCCGATCTCGCGCGCAAGGGCAAAGGATTCATCTGTGCTATTGGGTCGGAAGGCGGGGTTGGTATGCAAGGCGGCCTCTCGAATGATGCGCCGCCTTCCTGCGAGCACACCGACCACTTGTCAACGCCCGCTTCCGCCAACGCTGAAAAAGCGCCCTCGCGCGGCCCACCCACCCACCCGCCGCACTCGGGCGCTTTTGGGGGTGAATGAACTGACGATCGCGCACGCTGATGGGATGGGTGCCTCCGGCGGGGGTATTTGGGGCCAAAAAAGAGCCTACTCCAAGAGCGTTCTGCGGCTGAGAAATCGGTGTTTGGTCTTTGAGCGAAAGTCCGCGTCAGGCAAAGCGCAGGTGTCTTTCTTTTATGGCCATAAATACCCAAATCCCAAGCTTTGCGAATTGCTATGGCCGCTGAAATGACACTCAGGGTTTGCCAGATGCGGGGCCGAGCGGAGCGAGGCCCCCGGGCGGCGCCGAAGGCGGCGCAAGACCTGGGCAGCGCTCAGGCCAGCAGCTGCGCTTTCGAATGTCCGGTGATCTGCGTGGTGACGATCTGGCCTTCTGGCTGGGGCGCGGAGAACTGCACTTCCGTGAATTGCTCGGTGCGGCCCATGTGCGGGTTTTCCATCAGGACCCGGTGAGTCTTGCCTTGTTGCGCCGCGAGGTGGCGGGTGACGGCGGCATCGCCTGCTGCGCGCAGGCGGGCGGCGCGGTCTTTGATGACCGCTCCGTTGATCTGGTTTGGAATGCGGGCGGCGGGGGTTCCGGGGCGCGCGGAGTAGGGAAAGACGTGCAGCCATGTTAGGGTGCAGTCTTCGACCAGTTTGAGCGAGTTTTCGAAATGTGCTTCGGTCTCGGTCGGGAAGCCGGCAATGATATCGGCCCCAAAAGTCATTTCGGGGCGGAGATTCCGGGCCTCTTGTGTGAAACGAATGGCGTCGTCGCGCAGGTGGCGGCGTTTCATCCGTTTCAGGATGAGGTCGTCGCCATGTTGCAGCGACAGGTGCAGGTGCGGCATCAGGCGCGGTTCGGTGGCGATGGCCTGCATCAGGTTTTCGTCCGCCTCGATCGAATCGATCGAAGATATGCGCAGGCGAGGCAGGTCCGGCACCAGCCGCAGGATGCGCATCACCAGATCGCCCAGCCGCGGCCCACCGGGCAGGTCGGCGCCCCACGATGTCAGGTCCACGCCGGTGAGCACCACTTCGTTATAGCCTTGGTCCACCAGCCGCTTGATCTGATCCACCACGACTCCGGCTGCGACCGAGCGGGAATTGCCGCGGCCGTAGGGGATGATGCAGAAGGTGCAGCGGTGATCGCAGCCGTTCTGGACCTGCACGTAGGCGCGGCTTCGGGTGCCGAAGCCGTCGATCAGGTGACCCGCGGTTTCCGTCACCGACATGATGTCGTTGACCTGAACACGCTCGACCTCGCCCAGGAAATCAGGGGCGAGGGCGGTCCATGTTTCGGGCTGCATCTTTTCGGAGTTGCCGATTACCGCGTCGACCTCGTCCATCGCGGCGAAGCTGTCGGGGTCAATCTGTGCGGCGCAGCCGGTGACGATGACGCGGGCCTGCGGGTTTTCGCGCCGTAGGCGACGGATTTCCTTGCGGGCCTTGGCCACGGCTTCGTTCGTGACGGCGCAGGTGTTGACGATGACCGCGTCGTCGAGGCCCGCCTGTGCGGCGAGATCCTTCATCGCCTCGGTCTCGTAGGCGTTGAGGCGGCAGCCGAGGGTAGTGAATTTGGGAGGCGCGCCCATATCAGCCCCTCCAGACGCCGTCGAAGACATGGGCGGTGGGCCCTGTCATCCAGACGCCATCGTCGCGCCAATCGATCTCGATCGTACCGCCGTCGAGGTCGATCGTGACCTGTCGCCCGGTGAGGCCGCGCCGGTGCGCCGCGACGGCGGTGGCGCAGGAAGAGGAGCCGGAGGCCAGTGTGATGCCTGTGCCGCGTTCCCAAACCCGCATGCGCAGGTGGTTTGGGCCAATCAGGGATGCGAATTGCACGTTGGTGCGTTCGGGGAACAGCGGGTGATGTTCGATCTCGGGGCCGCGCGTGGCGAGGTCGATGGCTTCGGCATCCTCGACGAAGAAGGTGCAATGCGGGTTGCCCATGGAGGTGGCCAGCGGCGCGCCGTCGAGGGGCAGAGCATTGGTGTCAACCGCGTGCGCCAGTGGGATCTGTTGCCAGTCAGTCGCCGGGGGGCCCATGTTGACCGAGGTCAGCCCGTTGCCGGCGTCGCGGGCATGGAGCGTGCCGTGGGAGGTTGTGAGCGAAACCGAATCGCCGCCGCTTTCCTGCATCAGGAAACGCGCGATGCAGCGCGTGGCGTTGCCGCAGGCGGCAGAAAGGGAGCCATCTGCATTATAGAATACAAGGTGAGCGTTCGCTGATGTGCCGGGTTCGATCACGGCGAGTTGGTCGAAGCCGATGCCGCGATGGCGGTTGGCCATGGCGCGGGCGATCCGTGGCGTGATGTCCACCGCGTGCACGCGGGCGTCGACGACAACGAAATCGTTGCCGAGGCCGTGCATCTTCATGAAGCTGATATGCGTATCCTGCGGGGTCATGGGCGGCATATACGCGCCTGCCGAGCTTGTTTCCAGAGGCTTGGGACTGTGCCTTGCAGAAATGGCACAAAGAGGCTGACGCAGTGCGTCGTGCAGAGTTGGTTGTGCCGGAGAGGGTCGTAAAACAGCCGGAGCGAACGCCGGTGAGGATTTTTGAATTTTTCGGGTTGACCCTTACCGCCGACCTTTCTAGATAGGCCGCCTAGTGGGCCGTTAGCTCAGTTGGTAGAGCAACTGACTTTTAATCAGTGGGTCGCAGGTTCGAATCCTGCACGGCTCACCACTACAACCGATTGATCGGAAACGAAAAACCGCCAAGCACCCGTTTGGCGGTTTTCGCGTTCTTCAATCAGGCTTCAAAACAAGTTGTTCGGCTGGCATTTGGCGCGACTGCTAGCGCTTAGTTAAGCCTGTCTGGTCGAGTATGGGGTGGTCTTGTCGCCAGACGTGCGTCGACAATCAAGGCGCGGGCTGCGGTGTGACTTCGGAATGGAAGTCTCATGATGCGCCATCAGAGCATTGGTTAGCCAAATCAGATCAGAGATGTTCACCGCTCGCTTTTCGAAGTGTGATTCACGCCATCTTGCGAAACTCAAGGGGGCCTGACCCCCGTCTGACGGGGTGTAGAGGGGGGCAGATTTCAGCTGCAATGCGGGGAGGCGTCGCGCTTGTGGTTTTCAGGGGCCGTGCTATCAAGTTCGGGTGATAAAAGGCTTGATGCGAATATTACCCTTGCGCGTACTGATCGTGCTGCTTGGTGTCAGTTTGACGACATCGGGGTTTGCGCATCGCTTCGTGACACCTGCTGATCAGGCCGTGCTGGATTATGCGCAGGCGCTCGGCGTCGATGTGGCCGACATCTGCGGAGATGTTGAGGGCGGGGGCGCGCAGAAAGACTGTGATGCCTGTCGCCTTCATGCGGCGATGTCGATGCCGGAGCCAGCGGTTGCGCTGCGTTTTGATGAGCTTTCGCTTTCCCTTGCTGACTGGACGCCGCGACCGCCCGTCCCACATACGCTGGCGGCCGAGGCAACGCGCCCGGCGCGCGCGCCTCCTGTTGTCTGACGTTTTTCACCCCGTGTGAAACCCGCGCCCGGCGGCCCCGCCGGGTGTTTTCGGACCTTGGAGAGATGTCATGAAATCCATCGCCTTATGTGCAGCGGGCGCCTTGAGACTTTCGGCGACTGCCGTGAGGGCCCGCTTGCTCGAGCGTGCCTGATTCCTTGCGACTTGCTGGCCTCATAACACGCGCGCTGCTGTTTCTGGCGCTGCTCGGCTCGGCCACCATGCCGACCGGCCTTATGCGTGCGCAGGGGCCAGATGGCATGCAACTGGTGCTTTGCACGCCCGACGGCACGAAAGAGGTCTGGCTGACCAATGACGGTGAGGTGCGTCCGGTTGACGAGCATCAGCCCGGCAGCGGTGATCATAACGGCGGTGATCATAACGGGCCGCATTGCGTTCAGGTCAGCGTCGCAAATGCCGAGGCACCGCCGCAGGTGAGCTCTCTCATCCCGCTGCTGCTTTGGCCTGTGGCACCTCCGGCTATCACGGCGCAGCGGCCTGCCTCGCAAGCGCTTCTCTCGCGTCATCGCAGCCGCGCGCCGCCTGTCCCGGTCTGATCTTTCAGCCAGGGGCCGTGCGCCCCTTGTCCCCTGATCCAAGACAAGGACGTTCCAGATGAACGCGATGATCCATCCCAGGGCCACAATGGCCCTCTGTCCATATGCCGGTAAACAGCTGTCACATGCGCTGTTCCAAGGGCTGACCCGCCGCGAGATGCACCGCGTCGAGCAGGGCTTTTCCAAAGAAACCTATGCCAGTGGTGATCCAGTCCCGCGCGATCCGGATGCGATGCCCTTTCTGGGCTTGGTTCTGAATGGCGCGCTGCGGGAAGACGTGCGCGATGCCCGAGGAGAGCGTCGCCTTTTTGCGCTGAGCTTTGCCGGTGAGTTGCTTTCGCCTTTGGGGCCACGGCGCGTTGGCGGACAGCTGACAGCACTTGAAGACACGACGTTACTGACCTGCGCGCGCGACGGCTTTGATGTGTTGGCGTGTGAGATTCCGCGTTTGCAGTTGAACCTTTTGCATCTGTTGCAGGGCCAGATCGTCGAAACGCAGCGTTGGCAGACCCTGCTGGGCCGCAAAAGCGCGTCTCAGCGTGTGGCCTCGATTCTGGCGTGGTTTCATGCGCGTCAGGGCGGCAAGGGTGAATTGGTTTTGCCCGTCAATCGTGCCGAGCTTGGGCAGATGTCGGGGCTGACGTTGGAAACTGTCTCGCGCCAGATCCGTGCTTTGGAAAAAGCCCGGGTGATCGGTTTGCCCCAACCCACCCGTGTACAGGTGCTTGATGAAGCCATGCTTAACAGCCTGACCGGCGATGCGCTTGCGCGTCGGGCCGCCTGACCCGTTCGCCATGAGCGCAAAGGCACTGAAAAAACGGCACTGAAAACACGGACGGCCGCTGCGCTGGCGTGCGGCCTTTCGGCCCTGACCGACATCGAAGAGGAAACCAGTGCAGTGCTTATGTCGGCGCGGCGGAGGTGACGGAGGGGCCGCTATCGACAGCCTCGGCGCCGGTTGCCACGCGTTTGAATTGGTGCGGCAACCGGCGCCATCTAAGCCAGTCGGGCGGGGAGCCGCCTTTGAGGTATGTCCGCGCTGGTACCTTGCGTGCGCCTTGCAGCCCTGTCGCGGGAGGCCTTTGGGGTATGGACAAGGTATGGAATTCCGCCTTGCCTAGTGGCTTACGGATCGTTAACCTCTCCGTATTGACGCGTAATTTTCGAGATATTTTTATGGTAAGAGGCAAATTTTATGACCTTGGTCTCAGATTTAGAGAGCGATCCGGGGACGTCTGACGCCCCGGAAACAGAGTTTCAGAAGACGCCACCACCCACAGCAGAACGTTTTCAGGCGTTGCGCAACAACAGCCCGCTGCTTTCGGCTGGTATCGCGATGTCCCTGATGATGGGGCATCCTTCCTTTGCAAATCGCAGTTTCGGCGGCATCTCGCGGTTGATTGCGGGGCATGTGAATCGTGGGCACTACCTGATCCTGTTTCGCGACGGCAAGCCAGCCGGGTTCGTGGGCTGGGCCCTGTCACCGGAAGGCCCGGCGCGGGCGTGGCTTGAGGGCGACGGCAGCCAGATGGGCGATGGCAAGACGGGCGATTGCGTGCTGTTCAACATTTTCGTGTCGGACGGGCCGGATATGACGGCCTATGCGCGCCGCGTTTTGCGAGAAGAGCTTCGCGACAAGAGATTGGGCTTTGCCCGCAGAATTTACGACGACGGTCGGATCAAACCGATTGAAATCACCAACAGCCGACTACGGCAGAACAATACCTAGACCACTCATTTTCACAACATTCAAAGCGAATACTACTGAGGAGAATTAAAATGGCATTACTCACCAGCACCAACGCCACTGAAGGGCTCGACATGCTCAACGGCGGCCAGTTCGATTATGATGGCCAGGATCCGATGGGCGGCAACTCTTCGACTTCGTATTCCTGGCTTAGCTCGGATGGTTCGGACGTTCAGGCGTATGGCTCGAGCATTACATGGGCGTCGCCCGGCGGTGATCCGATTTCAGGCACGATCACTGCTTTGGAATTCGATTTCAACAATGACAATGTCGCGGTTCCTGATGTCGTAATTACCGGGTTTTCCGGCAGTCTGGTGGCGATGACCACCGGCAACAACCTGTTGACCGAAGTGTTCGGCGGTGACGACACGATCAACGGCACCGGATTCGCAGATACCCTCAAAGGGTCGGCCGGGGCTGACAGTATCTTGGGCGGAAATGGCGCTGACTTGATCTATGGCGACCAAGTGCTTGAGGACAGCGTCGGCGACGGCAATGACACGATTGATGGTGGCATCGGCAACGACACGATCTTTGGCGGCGGAGGCAACGACGTTATCAATGGTGGAAGCGGCGCGAACGAGATTTATGGCGGCTCGGGCAATGACACGATCACCGAAGGCGGTACCGATACCGTCGATGCGGGGGCGGGCAACGACCGCGTGGTGCTGACCAGCAGTGCAATCGGCGCCGACGAATGGCACGGGGGTGCGGGGAATGACATCCTTGACCTGCTTGGTATCACCCACGGAGGGACAGCAGTTGAGATTGACCTTCTGAATGAGCGTCTTGAGTTAACGAATGGCAGTGCCACCTTCGAGGTGCTCACCGGGTTCGAGACTGTCTATGGCTCGGCCGGGACCGAGACCCTGCGCGGCGACAATGAGAACAACTACCTTTGGGCCGGTGTCGGCGGTGACGATACGATTTTTGGTAACGGCGGCAATGACTTTCTCTATGGCACCACTGGTTCGGGCGATCTGAGCGATAACTCGATCCGCGGCGGGGATGGCAACGATTATATCGTAGGCTATGGCGGCAATGACTACCTTGCTGGCGACGCGGACAATGACACGGTTCTGGGCGGAGATGGCGACGACTCGCTCTTTGGCAATTTGGGTAACGATTTTTTGCAAGGCGGTGCGGGGAACGACAGCATCACCGGCAATTCCGGCACCAATACCATCGAACATACCGCCAGTGATGTTACAGCCGGGTTGGGCAATGACACCGTCAATGGCGGATCGGGCACTGACACGCTCCGCATGACCGGCGCCGCGAGCTATGATTTCTCGGGCTTCCAGTTGAGCGGGCTGGAACAGCTGACCTTTATCGGCACTGACGGCATCTTCTCGGCGACGTTTGATGCTGACGAGATCAACGCCGGCTTTGCCAGTGGTGCGTTCGTCACCGGCGATACCGGCGCGTCATCGATAAACAGAATCTATATCGACATGGATAGCGATTTGACGCTTGATCTGCGCAATTGGACCTTCTCGAACTGGAGCGTTGCGGATGGCGATGAGATCGACATCGACGGCGATGCCGACAGCGAGAATTTCTATGGCTCGATCATGGCCGACGATATCAACGGCTATGATGGTAATGATGACTTCTATGTCGGCGGCGCCGGGTCGGAATTTGACACCCTGCGTGGCGGCCTTGGCACCGACAGGATCGTCGTGATGGACACGACGGATATGAGTTCCGCCGAAGTGCAGATGGAATCTATTGAAGAGATCGAGTTTCAAGCCAGTGGCAGCCTCGGGACGCGGACCTATTTCATCAACTCGCAGGAAGCCGACGCTTCGCATGAGTTGTCACTGACCCTGTTGATCGACGGTTATGCCGGTGGCACGCAGGATGTGCTGGATATCGCGATGACCACCGGGTTTGACCTTGATATGTCGGGGTGGATTTTCCAGGACTGGGGCAGCGAAGGGGACTACATCCGCGTCCATGGCGACACCAGCAGCGAAAGCGTCGTCGGATCGAGTGAGAATGACCTGATCGAGGGCAATGGTGGGTTCGATACGCTGATCGGCGGCGCAGGCTTTGACACGATTGACGGCGGCACCGGCAACGATTCGATCGAAGGTGGCGCTGACGCTGACATGCTTTATGGCGGCGATGGCGACGATACCCTTTACGGTGACGATGGCGATGACACCTTTGTCGGCGGGGCGGGTGACGACACCTTCTTCGGTGGCCTTGGCACCGATACGCTTGACTATAGTGCGAATGTCGTTGGCGGCACGATCGACATCTTGAACAGCACCGCAACCTTTGGTGGCATCACCGAGGACTTCAGCTCGATCGAGCATTTCCTGTCAGGATCGGGTGATGACGCGATCCAACTGTCTGGTTCTGTCACGGTTGAAGCCGGTGCAGGCAATGACACCATCACAGTCGCCTATGGCGTCAGCGGAAGTGGCGCTATGGGCGATGCCGGGGATGATACCTATAGGATCGTGGGCCCGACTGTTGGCGGAAGTTTCGATGGCGGCGCGGATACCGACACATTCGATGTGTCGGGCTTCACGGAACCTGGTTACGGCTTCTTTGCCGATCTCGCCAACGAGACCTGGTATCATCTTGATACGGACGGCGTCAGCGTGTTTTATGGCCCCTATGACCTGATCTCGGTCGAGAACTTCGTCGGTTCGTTCAACAACGACGTGGTGACCGGGTCCACCGGTGCCAACGCGCTTGATGGCGGTGATGGAGATGACTCGATCACGGGCGATGCGGGCAATGACGATATCCTTGGCGGGGCCGGCAACGATACGCTGGGCGGCGGCGCGGATAACGACCTGATCGACGGTGGTGCCGGGAATGACACGATCTATGGTGGACAGGGCTCCGACACCGTCTACGGCGGTGAAGGCGACGATGACATCAGTACCGGTGGCGGTTATGACCTGATCTTTGGTGACGAAGGCGCCGACACGATTGATGGTGGTGCGAGCTACGACTCTCTCTCTTATGCCGATAGTGACTCGGGGGTCGATATCAACCTTAACAGCGGCACGGCTTCGGGCGGATATGCCGAAGGGGATGTGATCAGCGACGTCGAAGATATCGAAGGCTCGCTGTTCAATGACTCGCTGAAAGGCGATGGCATCGACAACGTCCTGACCGGATTGGATGGCAACGATACGCTGATCGGGCTTGACGGCGGCGACACGCTGCTTGGCGGTAGCGGCCAGGACTCCATGCTTGGTGGTGGCGGCGATGACTCGCTCTCGGGCGGGGATGACGCCGACACGCTGGGCGGTAATGCCGGGTACGACACCCTGATCGGTGGCAATGGCGGTGATGACCTGAACGGCGGTGACTGGGGCGATACGCTGGATGGTGGCAACGGGGTCGATACCATTGCTGGTGGTGGTGGGAGCGACTCCATCAACGGTGGCGACGGCGGTGACGATATCATCGGCGCCGGTGGCAACGACACCGTCTTTGGCGGCAACGGCAGCGATGACATCTCGGGAGGTAACTCGGGTGACTTGCTGTATGGTGAGAACGGCAACGATACGATCGGTGGCGGTGGTGGTAACGACACCATCTATGGCGGCGTCGGCAACGACCTGTTGACCGGTGGCAGGGGCAGTGCGGACCAGTTCGTGTTTGTCGATGGCGATGGCAACGACACGATCACCGACTTCCTCGCCAACGATAACGAGGACATCGACCTGTCGGGCGTTTCCGCGATCACCGGCTTCAACGATCTGGTCAACAACCATCTGTCGAGCTCGGGCGGCTTCGCCCTGATCGATTATGGCACGGGCACGATCCTGTTGGATGGCATCACGGTTTCGCAGATTGGCGTTGGTCTGGATTACTCGGCGGACGACTTCATCTTCTGAGCCGACGATCAAAGCCAGATGGCATAAGCAAAACGGCAAAGGCCCCGCGTGTTCGCGGGGCCTTTTGTTTGCGGGCAGAGGGTCGTTTGAAGGTGCTGACGCGCTACAATCGGCGACTTGCTAAGCGCCCTTGCCGCGGTGCGTTCTAGGTCAGGAGGTTGCCGAGCAGAGAGTTCGGAGTGACAAGCCCGACGCGCTCACCGTTCCTGATCACGGCGACTGGCATGTTCTGTTTCGACATCTGCCCGGCGAATTCGAGCACCGGGGTGTCTTCGCCGACCTCAAACCCGGCCGGGGCGTCGCCCGGTTGCATCACGTCTTTGGCGCGCAGGAAGCTGAGCGGGTTGGAGTGGGCGACGAATTCCTCGACGTAGGCGTTGGCCGGGTTCGCGGCGATTTCGTTGGGGGTGCCGCATTGCACGATACGGCCACCTTCCATGATGGCGATACGATTGCCGATCTTGAAGGCTTCGTCGAGGTCATGCGAGACGAAAACGATCGTGCGCTTGAGTGTCGCTTGCAGGTCGAGAAGCTCGTCTTGCAGGTTGCTGCGAATGAGCGGGTCGAGCGCCGAGAAGGGCTCGTCCATGAGCAGGATTGGTGCGTCGGTGGCGAAGGCCCGGGCAAGGCCGACACGTTGCTGCATCCCGCCGGAGAGTTCGCTGACCTTGTTGTCGGCCCAGTCTGACAGGCCGACCAGTGCGAGTTGTTCGACAACCTTGGCGCGGCGGGCCTTTTTCTCCATTCCGCCGAGTTCAAGGCCGAGGCCGACATTTTCGGCCACGCTGCGCCATGGCAGAAGACCGAATTGCTGGAACACCATCGCAAGGCTTTTGCGGCGGATGTGGCGCAGATCCGAGGACGATGCTTTGGTGACATTCACCATGCTTTCGCCGTCGCGCACATGCACCGCGCCACGGACCACAGGGTTGAGGCCGTTGATGCCGCGCAGAAGCGTGGATTTGCCCGAGCCGGACAGCCCCATCAGCACGAGGATTTCGCCTTCGTTGATTTCGAGGGTGCAGTTGTGCACACCGAGCACCTGACCGCATTTTTCCTGCACCTGCGCCCGGTCGAGGCCCTGATCCATGTAGGGCAAAGCGGTTTCGGGGTGGTCGCCGAAAACGATGGAGACGTTGTCGATCTTGACGGCGGTTCTGGCGTCCTGCGTCATTGCTTGTCTCCTTTGTTGAGCATTCGGTCGAGGATGATGGCGAGGACCACGATCACCAGCCCGCTTTCAAACCCGAGCGAGGTGTTCACCTGGTTGAGCGCGCGCACGACAGGAACGCCGAGACCATCGGCACCGACAAGCGCGGCGATCACCACCATCGAGAGGGCAAGCATGATCGTCTGGTTCAGGCCGGCCTTGATCTGGGGCAGGGCATAGGGCAACTCGGCCTTGAACAGCACGTCGCGGTTGGTGCCGCCGAAGGCGCGGACCGCTTCGGTCAGGTCGGGAGGCGTGGAGGCGATGCCGAGTTGGGTCAGGCGGATCGGGGCGGGGAGGACGAAGATCACGGTGGCGATCAGGCCGGGCACCATGCCGATGCCGAAAAACACGATCGCCGGGATCAGGTAAACGAAGGTTGGCAGGGTTTGCATCAGGTCAAGCACCGGGCGCAGCACCGCATAAAGGCGCGGGCGGTGCGCCGATGCTATGCCGATGGGCACGCCGATGGCCATGCAGACCACGCAGGCCGACAGGACGAGTGTGAGGCTTTCGGTGGTTTCCTCCCAGTAGTCCTGATTGAGGATGAAGAGAAAGCCGAGCGCCACAAGAACGCAGGTTTTCCAATTGCGTTGCAGCACCCATGTGAGGGCGACGAAGGCCAGCACGATCACCAGAGGTGGCGGGGTTTGCAGCACCCACAAGATTGCCTCGATCAGCGTTTCCATGGCAACGGACAAGGCTTCCAACGCGCCTTCGGCGTGGTCGCGTATCCATTCGAACACCGCGCTGGCAAATTTCCCAACCGGCAGCTTGTGATCAGTCAGCCACTGCAAATCCTGTTCCCTTCTTGTGGTGTCGCGCACATAGGCAAACGGCCCCGCCAGTTAGCGGGGCCGTTGCTTGGTTGGAAAGGTCAGAGGCCGAGGGAGGCCTTTACCGCAGCGAGGCCTTCGGCGCCGTCTTTCGTGGTCACGCCGGCAAGCCAGCCTTCCAGAACTTGCGGGTTGGCCTTGAGCCACGCCTTGGCGGCCTCGGGCGCTTCTTCGCCGTCGTTCAGGATCGCGCCCATGATCTCGTTCTCCATCTTGAGCGTGAATTCGAGATTTTTCAGAAGCGCGCCGACATTGGGGCATTCGTCGACATAGCCGGCACGGGTGTTGGTGTGGACGGTTGCGCCGCCGTAGTTGGGGCCGAACCAGTCGTCGCCACCCTCAAGGTAGGTCAGATCGAAGTTGGCGTTCATCGGGTGCGGCTCCCATGCGAGGAAAACGATTGGCTCGTCTTTTTTGGTCAGGCGCGCGACCTGGCTGAGCATGCCTTGTTCGGAGCTTTCCTTGACGTCGAATTCCTTCAGGCCGAAGGCGTTGTCTGCGATCATGTCCATGATCAGGCGGTTGCCGTCGTTACCCGGTTCGATGCCGTAGATGGTTTCATCAAGCGCGTCGGCCTGAGCCGCGATGGCGGCGAAGCTGTTGATGCCGAGGGCCGCACCGGCGGCGTTGGTGGCCAGCGTGTATTTCGCGCCCTCGAGGTTGGTGCGCACCGTGTCGACGGTGCCTTTTTCGCGGTAGGGCGCGATGTCGGCTTCCATCGTCGGCATCCAGTTGCCGAGGAACACATCGACATCGCCCTGTTCGAGCGAGACATAGGTGACCGGAACCGAGAGGACGCGGACATCGGTTTCATACCCCAGCCCTTCGAGCACGGTTGTGGCGGCGGCGGTGGTGGCGGTGATGTCGGTCCAGCCGACGTCAGAGAACGTCACGGTTCCGCAATCGGCGAAGGCAGTCGTGGCGCAAAGCGCGAGTATCGATGAGGAAAGTGCGAGTTTCATGGGGACCTCTTGTGTTGGACGTTTAGTTATTGATTGACGAGTCAATTGATAATGACCTATCTCCGAAAAGCAACCGCTTGCGGGAAAAAGGCGACTAAATGGCGGGCAAGTCAAGAAAATCAGAGCAAGAGCGCCGGGCCGAATTGATCGAAGCGACGATTCGCGAGATCGGGGTGATGGGCTCTCTTGATGTGACGACAAGTCAGATCGCCAAGAAGGCGGGCGTCTCTTCGGCGCTGGCGTTTCACTATTTCGGCGACAAGGAGGGGCTGTTCCTAGCCGCGATGCGCGCAATTCTGGCGGAATACGGCAGGGATGTGCGCAAGGCCTTGAAGGGCAAGACGGCCCCGGAAGAGCGGCTTCAGGCGATCGTGCACGCCAGTTTCGGTATGGCCAGTTTCCGTCGCGAAGCGATTGGGGCGTGGGTCAATTTCTATGCGCTGGCGTTACGATCAGACAAGGCGCGGCGGCTGCTGCACCTTTACCATCGACGGCTGCATTCGAACCTTGTCCATGCGCTGCGCCCGATCGTGCAGCAGCGCGCGCCGGATGTGGCGCGCCGCGTGGCTGGCCTGATCGACGGGCTTTACCTGCGCTATGCGTTGGACGCGCGGACGCTGCGCAGTGGCGAGGGCGCGACCGGGGTGGTCGATGGATCGGAAGGGGCGCAGCACGTTCTGCGCGCCATCGCCGCCGAGTGCACCGAAATCCGTCAGAACGAAACGATCTCCATGGTCGAAGCCGATCCAGACCCCATGGCGACCCTTCTTCCACCGCAGGAGTGACCGATGCCGAACAGCTTTCAACCCGAGGCCAGCCATTTCATTGGTGGCGCATATGTCGAAGACACCGCTGGCGCGCCGATCGAGGTGATCTATCCGCATACTGGTGAGGTGATCGCGACGGTTCACGCGGCGACACCGGAGATGGTTGACCGGGCGCTTGAGGCCGCCAAGACCGCGCAGGTCGACTGGGCCGCGATGACCGGCACGGAGCGGGGCCGGGTGCTGCGCCGGGCGGCCGAGATCATGCGGGCGCGCAACCGTGCCCTGTCAGAGATCGAGACCCATGACACCGGCAAGCCATTGTCGGAAACGCTGGTGGCGGACGCGGCGTCGGGGGCGGATGCGCTTGAGTATTTCGGCGGGTTGGCCGGCACGCTGACGGGCGAGCATATTCCATTGGCGGATGGGGATTTCGTTTACACACGGCGCGAGGCGCTGGGCGTGTGCGTGGGCATCGGGGCGTGGAATTATCCGATCCAGATTGCCAGTTGGAAGGCCGCGCCTGCAATGGCCTGTGGCAATGCGATGGTTTTCAAACCCTCGGAGATGACGCCGCTGAGCGCGTTGCAACTGGCCGAGATCCTGATGGAGGCGGGCGCGCCTGCGGGGTTGTTCAACGTGGTGCAGGGCCGGGGCGATGTGGGCGGCGCGCTTGTCACGGATGAGCGGGTGGCCAAGGTTTCGCTCACCGGGTCGGTGCCGACGGGGCGCAAGGTCTATGCCGCTGCGGCGGAGGGTATTCGCCACGTTACCATGGAGCTTGGCGGCAAATCCCCGATCCTCGTCTTCGATGATGCCGATCTGGAAAATGCGGTGTCGGCGGCGATTAACGGCAACTTCTATTCTACAGGGCAGATCTGTTCCAACGGCACCCGCGTTTTCGTGCAGGAGGGGCTTTACGAGCGTTTCGTCAA
Source organism: Rhodalgimonas zhirmunskyi (assembly GCA_030848925.1). Lineage (GTDB taxonomy): Bacteria > Pseudomonadota > Alphaproteobacteria > Rhodobacterales > Rhodobacteraceae > Rhodalgimonas > Rhodalgimonas zhirmunskyi. The sequence continues at coordinate 178,691 of JANFFA010000002.1, read as the reverse complement.
CCGCGTGGCCGAGCGCATGGACGGCGCGGTGATCGGGGATCCGATGGACGAGACGACGACCATTGGCCCGATGGTTTCGGGGCGTCAGCGCGACATCGTCGCGGGCTATATCGCCAAGGGGGCCGAAGAAGGTGCGCGGCTGGTCAAGGGCGGCAAGGTGATCGAGGGCGCCGGGTTCTATATTGAGCCGACGCTGTTTGCCGATGTCACTGATGAGATGGCCATCGCCCGGGAAGAGATTTTCGGCCCGGTCATGTCGGTGCTGAAATTCGCCAGCGAGGACGAAGGCATCGCGCGGGCCAATGCCACGGGATTTGGCCTTGCGGCGGGGGTGTTCACCAATGATCTGACCCGCGCGCATCGTGTGTCTGCCGCGTTCGAGGCCGGCACCTGCTATATCAACGCCTATAACCTGACCCCGGTCGAGGCGCCCTTTGGGGGGGTGAAACTGTCAGGCGTCGGGCGCGAAAATTCCAAGGCCGCGATCGAACATTATAGCCAGATCAAAACCGTTTACGTCGGCATGAACGACACCGAAGCGCCGTTCTGAAGGGGACATGATGGAAGCCGAATATGTGATTGTCGGAGCTGGGTCGGCGGGGTGTGCCATTGCCTATCGCCTTGCCGAGGCAGGCCGGAAGGTGATCGTGATCGAAGAGGGCGGCACGGATGCCGGCCCGTTCATCCAGATGCCCGGGGCGCTGTCTTATCCGATGAATATGAAGCGCTATGACTGGGGCTATATGTCCGAGCCCGAGCCGCATCTTGGCGGTCGGCGGCTTGTCACGCCGCGTGGGCGGGTTCTGGGCGGGTCGTCTTCGATCAACGGGATGGTCTATGTGCGCGGTCACGCCTGCGATTTCGATACATGGGACGAGATGGGCGCGCGGGGGTGGGCCTATGCGGATGTGCTGCCCTATTTCAAACGCATGGAAAGCTGGGACGGTGGCGGCCATGGCGGCGATCCGGATTGGCGCGGCAAGGATGGCCCGCTGCATGTCACGCGCGGGAAGCGGGATAATCCGCTGGTGCGGGCCTTTGTCGAGGCGGGGGTGCAGGCGGGGTATCCCGCGACCGGCGACTACAACGGCGAACAGCAAGAGGGGTTTGGCCCTTATGATGCGACGATCCACAAGGGCAAACGCTGGTCGGCCTATCAGGCCTATCTGAAACCGGCCATGGCCACTGGCAACGTCGAAATCGTTCGCGGGTTGGCGCGCAAGGTGGTGATCGAGGACGGAAACGCGACCGGGGTTGAGGTAGAGCGCAGAGGCCGGGTCGAGGTGATCGCGGCCAGTCGAGAGGTGATCTTGTCGGCCTCTTCGATCAATTCACCGAAGCTTTTGATGTTGTCGGGCGTCGGCCCTGCCGCGCATTTGCAGGAGCACGGGATCGAGGTTGTGGCGGATCGGGCCGGGGTCGGGCAGAACCTTCAGGATCACCTTGAGCTTTACATCCAGCAGGCGGCGATCAAACCGGTGTCGCTGTTCAAGTATTGGAACCTGTTGGGCAAAGCGTTTGTCGGGGCGCAGTGGCTGTTCACCCGCACCGGCGTTGGGGCGTCGAACCAGTTTGAAAGCGCGGCCTTCATCCGTTCGCGCGCGGGGGTGAAATACCCGGACATCCAGTATCACTTCCTTCCCATCGCGGTGCGCTATGATGGCAAGGCGGCGGCAGAGGGTCACGGGTTTCAGGCGCATGTCGGCCCGATGCGATCGGAGTCGCGCGGCGCGGTGACGCTGAAATCGGCCGATCCGAAAGACGCGCCGCGGATCTTTTTCAACTACATGTCGCATGACAGCGACTGGGAGGATTTCCGCACCTGTATCCGCCTGACGCGCGAGATATTTGCGCAGGACGCGTTCGCGCCCTTCCGCGGGCATGAGATTCAGCCCGGTGACGGGGTTCAATCGGACGCGGCGCTGGATGATTTCATCCGTGAACACGCCGAGAGCGCCTATCACCCCTGCGGCACCTGCCGGATGGGCGAGAGGGATGATCCGATGGCCGTGGTGGACCCGGAGTGCAGGGTGATCGGGGTCGAGGGATTGCGGGTTGCCGACAGTTCGATCTTTCCGCAGATCACCAACGGGAACCTCAATGGGCCGTCGATCATGACCGGTGAGAAGGCGGCCGATCATATCCTTGGCAAACAGCCGCTGCCGCGTGACAACGCGCAGCCGTGGATCGCGCCGGACTGGCAGAATTCGCAGCGCTGAGCGAAAGGGCGCGCCTACGCCCCCCGCGCGAAATGCGAAGGGGGCGTAGAGCGGTCTGATCCGTGACTTTTTATCAGGCCGGCCATTAACGCATGTTGAACATCTCTTGGTGGAAGTCGTCTGGCGACAGGCCGTTCGCGCGCAAATCAGATTGCAGGGCTTGTCCGAACGCGGCCGGGCCGCAGAACCAGACACTGGCGGATTTCCAATCGGGGACGAGGGCGCGGAGCCGTTCGCCGGTCAGGAAACCATCCCTGTCATCGACAAGAATGTGCAGATCGACACCTGCGGCCTTGGCGTCGGCCTTGAGCCGATCCATCGCGTCCGCCGCGTATTCCTTTGTGCTGTGGAACAGGTGGATGGTTTTCGCGCCGGGGATTTCGGCGAGTTCCTTCATCTTGGCGATGAAGGGGGTGATGCCAACGCCGCCGCCGATCCAGATCTGGCGGGACTTGTCATCGTTGAAGGTGAAACGGCCATAGGGCCCTTCGACCTGTGCGGTACCGCCCGCCATCAGGGTTTGCGGCAGGATGTTGGTGTAATCGCCAAGGCCCTTGCTGATCACCGTGATCTCGTGCGTGGCCATGTTCCATGCCGAGGCGATGGTGAAGGGGTGTTTGCCTTCTTTCGGATCGAAGGTGACAAAGGCGAACTGGCCCGGCTGGTGACCTTTCCAGCCATCGTTCAACTCTATGCTGACCTCGGTGGCGTGCAGGTCGGGGTAGCTGTGCACCTTGGTGATGGTGCCCGAGACGCGGCTGCGCCGCCCGATCTGACGGGTGAGGGCGAGCACGGCTGAGACGACGCCACCGGCCATCAGGAGGGCGAGCACAATCCCGAGGGGTTGGGTCCATTCGGAATAGTCGAGCAGCACGACGGCATGGCCGACAAGCGCAAGATAGGCCACCGCGATGAGGGTGTGGGTGGAGGCGAAGTATTTATAGGGAAAACGCTTGATCAGGGCGAGAACGATCAGGAAGGCGGCGGCGTAGAACGCCCATTCTCCGACCGCCTCGGCGGTGCCGCGCTGGCTGTTGAAGAATTGTTGCAGGGCCGGCAGGTCAGCGGCCCCGGCGGGCGGGCTGCCACGTTGTGGACGCTCGAACAGGCCGAGGGCGACCGCCCATTTCGGGCCCATCGCGGCGACCCAGTGGAGGATTGCGGTCACGAGGGCGGAAATGCCCAGCCATTTGTGCAAGCGATAGGATTTGTCGAGCCCATTGAGCCAGGGTTCGATCCAGCGGGCGCGGGTGGCGAGGATCATCGCAACGCTCATCGCGCCGATGCTGAGCACGCCGAGATACTGGACGAGGATGTTGCGGATTGCGATGACGCTTGCCTCGGACGGGAAGGGCAGGTTCGCGGCAAGCCAGAGGGTTGTGAGAAGGGCGGGGATGCTCCAGAGGGCAATTTTTATATTCTTCATTTTTCCGGGCTTTCGATGTCGGCCTTTGAGTGCCGTTTAATGACGTTTCAACGTGCGAGGCCCGAAGTTCCGTCGCGATTTCTGGCGCAGGCGGCGTGGTTTTTTGCATTCGGCCCTGAGCGCAAGGGCGGAATGGAAAGAGGCGCGGCTGGTGGGCCGCGCCTCTTTGCTGTTTGGACCGTGCGTGTCAGTGCTTGTGCGCGGCGACGGCGAGTTCCTTTTCGGCCTCTTCATCAATGTCGAGATCGTCTTCATCGAGCACACCGGCGTTGGGATCGTTGAACACGGCCATGTCGACCTTGCCTTCGCCCTTGGCGACGATGGTGGTGACAACCGCGTCGCCGGTAATGTTCACAGCGGTGCGGATCATGTCCATCAGACGATCGACGCCGAGGATCAGCGCGATGCCTTCGATCGGCAGGCCGACCTGTCCCAGAACCATTGTCAGCATCACGAGGCCGACGCCGGGCACACCGGCGGTGCCGATGGAGGCGAGAACCGCCATGGCGATCACGGTCAGATAACCCGCGAGGCCAAGGTCGATGCCATAGACATTGGCGAGGAACACGGTGGCCACGCCCTGCATGATGGCGGTGCCGTCCATGTTGATCGTGGCGCCGAACGGGATGCAGAAGGAGGCTACAGAGTTATCCACGCCCATGCGTTCGGTCACCGAGCGGAAGGTGACCGGGATCGTCGCGTTCGAGCTTGCCGTCGAGAAGGCGAAGATCTGGGCCGGGCGGATCTTGGCCATGAAGGTGATCGGGCTGAGGCCGGTGAAGAGCTTGAGCATCACCATCAGCGTGACGAAGAGGTGCAGGAAGAGCGCCCCGACCAGCGTAAGGACATAGGCCATGACCGGGATGAACAGGTCGATCCCCTGTTGGGTGAAGGTCTTGGCGATCAGGCAGAACACCCCGATGGGCGCGAAGGCCATGACGATGGTGACGATCTTCATCATCACTTCGTTCATGTATTCCGACGCCTCGACAAAGGGTTTGGATTGCCGTCCCAGCATCAGCACGGCGACGCCGAGCACGATGGTATAGAAGATGATTTGCAGCATCTCGCCACTGGCGAAGGCGGCGACCGGGTTGGTCGGCACGATGTTGGCAAAGACATCCCAGACCGAGGGCGCCTCTTTCGCGGTGACGCCCGAGGTGTCGATGCCCTGCATTTCAAAGCCCTTGCCGGGGCCGACGATGGTGGCGATCAGGATGGCCAGCGCGATGGCGATGGCCGTGGTGGTGAGGTAGAGCGCGAAACTCTTGCCGCCGACACGGCCAAGGATGCGGATATCGCCGATTCCGGTGACGCCGGTGATGAGCGAGAAGAAGACCAGCGGCACGACCAGCATTTTGAGCGCGTTCACGAACATCTTGCCCAGCATCGAGAAAAGGCCATCGACGATGTGCGTATTGATGAAGGCGCTGTCGATCCTGTTGAAGATCACGCCGACGATCACCCCGGCCACCATGGCGATGAGGATCTTGGTGGTGAGTGACATCTTTTTGGGTGTGCCCGCGGGTGCGGCCCCCGGTGTGGCGGTGTCGGTCATACTGGCCCCCTTGTTATGCATTACTTTAGGGAAGTTTGGCACAACTCTCGGGATTGGAAAAGAAAAGACGCACACGCCGGGCGGGCCGCGCCGGTGCCTGCCGATTGCCGCGCGAGAGCTTATCGGCTAAAGCGAGGCAAACCTTGGGGCATGGGGCGCAGTCTTCGCATGAGCATCAACACATTCGGTCATCTTTTCCGCGTCACCACTTGGGGCGAAAGCCATGGGCCCGCGCTGGGCGCGACGGTCGATGGCTGCCCGCCGGGGGTGCCGATTGACGAAGCGATGCTGCAACAGTGGCTGGACAAGCGGCGGCCGGGCACGTCGAAGCACACGACCCAGCGGCGTGAGCCCGACGCGGTGCGCATCCTGTCGGGTGTGTTCGACGGTGTTACCACCGGCACACCGATCCAGTTGATGATCGAGAACACCGACCAGCGCAGCAAGGACTACGGCGAGATCGCCCAGACCTTTCGCCCCGGTCATGCCGATATCACCTATCACATGAAATATGGGTTGCGCGATTACCGTGGCGGCGGACGCTCGTCTGCGCGCGAGACGGCGGCGCGAGTGGCGGCGGGCGGCGTGGCGCGGGCGGCGCTGAACGCGCTGGTGCCGGGGATCGAGATCAAGGGCTTCATGACCGCGATGGGCGAGATGGAGATTGATCGCGCGGCGTTCGACTGGGATGCGATCGACGACAACCCGTTCTGGATTCCACAGGGGGCCGACGTGGTGGCGCAATGGGGCGACTACCTCGATACGATACGCAAGGCGCATAATTCGGTCGGCGGGACGATCGAAGTGGTGGCGCGCGGTGTGCCCGCCGGGTTGGGTGCGCCGGTTTATGGCAAGCTCGACACCGATCTGGCGGCGGCGATGATGTCGATCAACGCGGTCAAGGGCGTGGAGATCGGCGAGGGCATGGCCGCCTCGCGCCTGATGGGCAGCGAGAACGCGGACGAGATATTTATGGGCAACGACGGCCAGCCGGTGTTTTCGTCGAACCACGCGGGTGGCATCCTTGGCGGGATTTCCACCGGGCAGGACGTGGTTGTGCGCTTTGCGGTCAAGCCGACCTCTTCGATCCTGACGCCGCGCCGGTCGATCCGGATCGATGGCACCCCGACCGAGGTGATCACCAAGGGCCGACACGATCCGTGTGTCGGTATTCGCGCCGTGCCGGTGGGCGAGGCGATGATGGCCTGCGTGATCCTGGATCACCTGCTTTTGGATCGCGGTCAGACGGGTGGGGCGCGGGGCAGGATCGGCTAGCCCATGCTGGCGATCCTTTCGATCACCTTTCCGATTTATGTTGCCATGGCGCTGGGCTGGGGCGCGGTGCGGCGCGGGGTGTTCAAACCTGCCGACATGCCGGTGCTGGGGGGATATGTGTTGAACATCGCGCTACCGGCGCTGTTGTTCAAGGCGGTGGCGACGCGGGATGTGCACGAGGTTCTGGACCTGACCTACATGGTGGTTTTCATGGCCGGGGCGCTGGCCACCATCGCGATTGCCTATGCGGTTTTCACGGCCTCCGGGGTTTCGCCGACGCGACGGGCGGTGGGGGTCATGGGGACCACCTGTCCGAACTCTGGCTTTATCGGTTACCCGGTGATGTTGTTGGCCTTTCCCGAGATCGCGGGACAGGTTCTGGCGCTGAACATGCTGGTCGAGAATTTCGTGATCATCCCGATCTGCCTAGCCCTCATGGAGGCGGCGAAGGGGGGCGAGGTGCGCCTTCTGGCCAAGCTGCGCAACATCCTTCTTGGGGTGGTGAAGCGCCCGATGGTTCTGGCGCTGGGGGCGGGACTTGTCGTTTCGCTGATCGGGATCGAGATGCCCGCGCCGGTGTTGCGATTGTTCGATATGCTGGCGGCGTCGGCCTCGGCGCTGGCGCTGTTCGTGATCGGGGGATCGCTTGTCGGGGTGCCGCTCAGGGGCAATTGGGTGGTGTCGGTGCAGGTCGCGCTGGGCAAGCTGATTTTGCATCCGGTGATGGTGGCGCTGGCACTGATGGCGGCCGTGGCGCTGGGCTTGCCGCCGCTTGCGCCCGAGTTGGCGGCGGCGGTGGTGATTTCGGCGGCAGTGCCGATGTTCGCGATCTATGCCTTGTTCGCGCAGGAATTGGGGCATGAGGGGATGGCGTCGATCGCGCAGATACTGGCGACAACGGGGGCCTTTTTCACGCTGACTGTCGTGTTGTTGATCCTGCTTTGATCAGGTCGCTTTCTCGGGCGGTAGCGGAATGGGTTTCTGCTTCGAGAGTTGCACGGCAAGGATCCCGGCGGCGACGATGGCGACGCCGATCACATCCCAATGGCCCATCTTTTCATGCAGCACGACCGAGGCCACGAGCACGCCGAAGAACGGGTTGAGGAAATGGAATGTCGCCGCTTTCACGGCGCCGATTTGGTTCACCAGCCAGAACCACACCCATGTCGCCAGCAGGCCCGGCACGAGGGTGGTGTAAAGGAAGGCGATGCCGAGGGACCATGTATAGGTGACCTCGATCGTTTCGGTAAAGGCCGAGACCACGGCGAGGCAGGCGGAGCCGACGAACATCTGTAGCCCGACGATCATCATCAGGTTGCCGCCCGAAGAGGCGCCACGCACCGAGAGCGTCGCGATCGCGAGGGCCAAGGCACCCGCGATGCAAAGCGCAACACCGGTCCAGTCGATCCCGCCATCGAGCCGCCCGCCCATGATGATCGCCACCCCGGCCACGCCCAGTATCAGCCCGAACAGCGCCATCGGGCGCAGGGTGTCGCCAAGGAAAAGCCAGCCCAGAAGCGCCACGATCAAAGGCATGGTCGAGGCGATGATTGAAGCAAGGCTGGCCTCGACCCATTGCATGGCGACGAAATTGAGCCCGAGATAGAGCGCGTTCTGGCAGACGCCGAAGATGATTGTCGCGCGCCATTGTGCGCGGCTGAGGCGGAAGTTTTGCCCCAGCGCCAGCGCGATGGCGACGCCGATCAGCCCCGAGACGAGGAACCGCAGCGAAAGCGATGCCATGGGCGGGGCGTATTCCACGATGACCCGGGCCGAGGTGAAGGCCGAGGACCACATGAAGGCGAAGGCCAGTCCCATCAGGATCGCGCGCAGGTTCATCGATTTTCCTTCTGGTTACTTTCGCGGGGCGCAGAAACTGAAAAGGGCCGCCCGTTGGGGCGACCCTTTCCGAAACTCTTGTCAGATGCAAGATCAGCCGTTCACGCTGTCTTTCAGCGCCTTGGCGATGGTCATCTTGACGACCTTGTCGGCCTCTTTCTTGATCTGTTCGCCGGTGGCGGGGTTCCGCACCATGCGCTCGGGGCGCTCGCGGCAGTAGATCTTGCCCACGCCCGGAAGGGTCACCGCGCCGCCATTCGACACTTCGCGGGTGATGATCGAAACCACTGCGTCCAGAGCGGTGCTGGCGGATTTCTTGTCGCTGCCCATTTCCTCGGCCAGAGCGGCGACGAGCTGGGTTTTGGTCATCGGTTTTGCCATTTATAGGTCTCCTTGGTCTTGCCCGAATGCTTGGGCCTCATTGCCATCATATAACGGTATGTAGCGTTGCAACACAACGATTAGTGGTCGCTGTTAGGTGAAAAACAAGCGGTTATTGCGCCTTTTGACGGGTTTTGTGGGTCAGAGGAAGGCCGTTTCGCTGAAGCTGCGCAATTTTCTGCTGTGAATCCGCTCAAGAGGCATGTCACGCAGCGATTCCATCGCGCGAATCCCGATCATCAAATGGCGCTCGACCTGGGTTTTGTAGAAGTCTGACGCCATGCCGGGCAGCTTCAATTCGCCATGCAGGGGTTTGTCGGAAACGCACAGAAGCGTGCCATAGGGCACACGGAAGCGGAAGCCGTTGGCGGCGATGGTCGCGCTTTCCATGTCGAGGGCGATGGCGCGGCTTTGGCTGAGGCGCTGCACCGGGCCGGCCTGATCGCGCAATTCCCAGTTGCGATTGTCGAGGCTGGCGACGGTGCCGGTGCGCATCACCCGCTTGAGGTCGTAGCCTTCGAGCTGAGTTTCATGGGCGACCGCCTTTTCGAGGGCGATCTGGATTTCGGCCAGCGCCGGGATCGGAACCCAGACCGGCAGGTCGTCATCGAGCACGCGATCCTCGCGCAGGTAAGCGTGGGCCAGGACGAAATCGCCGAGGTTCTGCGAATTGCGCAGCCCGGCGCAATGCCCGACCATCAGCCATGCGTGCGGACGCAGCACGGCGATGTGGTCGGTCGCCGTTTTGGCATTGGACGGGCCGACGCCGATGTTGACCAAGGTGATCCCCGCGCCGTTGCGGCGCTTGAGGTGGTAGGTCGGCATCTGGGGCAACTTGGCGGGCACTTCGATCGGCGCATCCGGGTCGGTGATCTCGACATTGCCGGTGGCGACGAAGCTGACATAGCCGCTTTCGGGATCGGCCAACATGCGGCGGGCGTAGGCCTCGAACTCGCTGACGTAGAACTGGTAGTTGGTGAACAGCACGTGGTTCTGGAAGTGCACCGGTTCGGTGGCAGTATAATGCGACAGACGGGCAAGGGAGTAATCGATCCGTTGCGCCGTGAACGGGGCGAGCGGCATCACGCCGTCGGGGCCGGGTTGGAAGGTGCCGTTGACGATGTCGTCGTTGGTGGTGCCGAGGTCGGGCACGTCAAAGTAATCGCGCAGGGTAAAACCTGCTGCGCCCTGTTGCGGGACGGCGATCGCCGCATTGCCCGCCACCGCAAAATGCACCGGCATCGGGGTGTCGGACAGGCCGATTTCGACCGGCACTTCGTGATTGCCGATCAGCAGGCCGATCTGTTGCTGGAGGTAATGCTCGAACAGTTTGGGCCGTGTGATCGTGGCGATGTAGCGGCCCGGTTCGGAGACATGGCCGAAGCTGAGCCGGCTGTCGATCTTGGCGTAGCTGCGGGTTTCGAAGCGGATCTGCGGATAAAAGGCGCGCACCCGGCAGGCCGGAAGATCACCGGCCATGGCCGCGGCGAGGTGTTCCGAGAGGAAGGTCGTCGCCTCGTCATAAAGCGCGCAAAGATGAGCGACGGCCGCTTTTGGATCATCAAACAGCTCGGTCGCGTGCGGGGGCGGGCCGATGAAGGCCTCCGAGGTATCGCAACCGTTGGCCGATTGGGTGCTTTGATCCATGACGTTGCCCGCTCTGTTCGCTGTTTTGCGGCAGGTTGGCATGGCCCCGGGGTGGGATCAAGCAGTGGTGTGGTCCCCTTGGGGGCGGGAGGGGCGTGATCCGATGCCCGATTGACGGTGAGGAACGTGGCGAATGCTGGACCGCTGCTGTTCGTGTCGCGCCGGGGCTGGAATGCGCTGGGTTTAGGCGCGGTTGAGCCCGCTGGCCGGAGGGCTTGGGCGCCTGTCTTTAGAGCACCTTGCTGCCGCGATTGGAGGCGCATTCTGCATCGCGGCATTTCAGGGGGATTACCCCCTCTAATTTGGCAAGAAGCGAGTCGGCGGTGGCGTATAGTTTTGCAGTCTGCTGGACGCGGATATGTGCCGTCAAACGGCCTTATCGGCAGATTTCCGCTTAAAAACCGGGAAATAGCGACACGCTATCTACCGTTCGCAGGCGTATCGGCGCCTACATTTAGAGAAATCTGTGGATTTTGCATGTGCAGAAATCTATTTGTTGCTCAACTTAGGCGACAGGGCGTAAGCTGATGAATGTAGGATGGATTCGTGAGTGTTTGACACGATGATTTGAAACCAAGATTTGAGACCAATTTTTTTGGCACGATGATTTGAAACCGGCGTTTGGTGCAACGACACCATGAAGGGGTTCGGGGGGACACAATGTCGATCTATGAATTCGCGACTTCACTGACGAACAGAAACAAGCAGATCATCTTTATGCTGTTTGACGGTCTGTTGGTGCCTGTGGCGCTGTTTATTTCAGTGGTGTTGAGCGGCTCTTTGCCCGAGAGCACACAAGGTGTCGTTTCTCTGGCTATGATCGGCGCCATTCTTACCGCGAGCGCTATGGCTGTTTCGCATGGGCTTGGCCTGACGCGGATAAAACTGAATGCCTATGAGCTTCAGGGAATCATGCGCACTGCCACTTTTTCGGGCATCCTCGCTTTGGCGGGCTATTTACTGAACATCGGATATGGCTGGCCGGTGAAAGGCGAAGCGTTTTTGATCTTTGCCATGGCGATGATCATCCTCGGCGTTTCCGGTCGGCTTCTGATGCGGCAAATTCTTATCCGGATTTATCGGAGTGGCTCGCGCCAAGTTCGTGTGCTGATTTATGGCGCGGGTCAGACCGGGCAGCAACTTGCCGCTGCGCTGCGCACCGACCGCACCGTGAAACCCGTTGCCTTTGTCGACGACAATCCGCGCCTTCAATCTCTCGTCGTGTCGGGCTTGCCGGTTTATTCGGCTGCCAAGATACAAGAGCTTATCATCAAGAACTCGGTCGATCGGGTCGTGCTGGCGATGCCGTCCTCGTCGCAACCTGTGCAATCGCGGATTGCGCACCGGCTGCGGCTTTCGGGGTGCGAGGTACACTCGCTGCCGTCGTTTGCTTCGCTGATCAGCACCGGTGAGATCGGTTCGCGTGTCTCGCCTGTTTCGCTGACCGATCTGCTTGGCCGCAACAACCTTGAGCGAGAGCTGCCGACAGTGTCCGACTCGTATACCGGGCGGCGTATTCTTATCACTGGGGCGGGCGGGTCGATCGGATCGGAGCTTTGCCGTCAGTTGATTGCGTGTAAGCCCGAGGCGCTTGTTCTGCTCGATCATTCCGAGCTTGCGCTTTACACGATTGCCAAGGAATTCGAGGCCCTCGCGGTGGGTATCCGCATCATTCCGGTTCTGGGTTCTGTCAATGACAGGGCGACCGTCGAGGAATGTCTGCGCCAAAACGAGGTTGAGGTGGTCCTGCATGCGGCGGCCTACAAGCACGTTGGCCTTGTCGAGATGAACGAGTTGGCGGGTCTGGAAAACAACGTGTTCGGGACCAAGGTCCTGGCCGAGGCATCACGGGATTACGGCGTGGATCGGTTTATCCTTGTGTCGTCTGACAAGGCGGTGCGTCCGACCAACGTGATGGGGGCGTCGAAGCGGCTTGCCGAGTTGATCGTGCAGGATCTTTCGACCCGATCAGAAAAGACGCGCTTCTCGATGGTGCGCTTCGGTAATGTGCTGGGGTCGTCCGGTTCGGTCATTCCGCTGTTTGAAGAGCAGATCGCGCGTGGCGGACCAGTGACGCTGACCCATGGGGAAGTTACGCGCTATTTCATGACGATTTCCGAAGCGGCGCGGCTTGTTCTGCTGGCCGGGTCTTTTGCGCGTGGCGGCGATCTGTTCGTTCTCGACATGGGGGATCCGGTTCCGATCAAGAAACTGGCGCGCCAGATGATCGAAGGGTCGGGCCTGACGGTGATGGACAAGAAACACCCGGATGGCGATATCGAGATCGTGGAAATTGGACTGCGTCCCGGTGAGAAACTGCATGAAGAGCTGCTGATTTCTCAGGATATGCTGACGACGCCGCACCAGAAAATCATGCGCGCGAAAGAGGGCTACCTCTCGGAAATCGAGATGGCCAATGCCCTTCGTGATCTGCGCAAGGCGATTGGAAGCCGTGACGCGGCAGCGGCGCGCGCCGTGGTCGCGCGCTGGGTCGAGCAGTATGACGCAGACCTGAACGGGAACGCGAAGATAAGCTAAACTATGCTGCGCCCGGGGGCCTTTTTCGGAGGGTGCGGGGCCCGCCGGTTTTGACGGCTGATCCCCGGCTTTGAATAGAGAGCAGGGGGATTAGTTCGATGCCCTGTAGTTCACTCGTCCGACCGAAACATAGGCCTCGAAACCAGCGCGTTTCGCATCTTGCACGCTGTAGATGTTGCGCAGGTCAGCAAGGCGCGGATGCGCCATCTTGCGCGATATCCGCTTGAGATCGAGCGCGCGAAACTCGTTCCACTCCGTCAAGATCACCAGAAGATCGGCGTTTTGCGCGGCCTTGTAGGGGTTTTCGACCCAATGGGCGTGCGGCAGAAGGGCCTCGCCCTCGTGCTGGCCCTGCGGATCGCAGACCCGCACCTTGGCCCCGGCGCCGATCAGCGCGGGCACGATGGTAAGGGCGGGGGCATCGCGCATGTCATCGGTGTTGGGTTTGAACGTGACGCCGAGGATGCCAACGGTCTTGCCATTGAAAGTGCCGTCGCAAAGATCGAGCAGCTTGTCGATCATCCGGCGCTTGACCTCTTCGTTGACCTTGATCACCGCTTCGGTGATCTGCATCGGCATGGCGTGTTCCTGACCGATCCGGGCCAGCGCCTTGGTGTCCTTGGGAAAGCAGGAGCCGCCATAGCCGGGCCCGGCATGCAGGAACTTGTTGCCGATGCGCCCGTCGAGACCCATGCCGTGGCTGACCTTCTTGATATCGGCGCCAACGCGTTCGCAGAGCGCGGCGATTTCGTTGATGAAGGTGATCTTGGTCGCGAGAAAGGCATTGGCGGCGTATTTGATCATTTCGGCGCTTTCCAGATCGGTGGTGAGGATCGGAAAATCACGCAGGTAGAGCGGGCGATAGATGTCGGCCATGACCTCGGCCGCGCGGTCGGATTGCACGCCGACGACGACGCGATCGGGCTTCATGAAATCGTCAATTGCAGCGCCTTCGCGCAGGAACTCGGGGTTGCTGGCCACGTCGAAATCGAGATCGGGGTTGGCCTTGCGGATGGTCTGTTTCACCTGTCGGTTGGTGCCGACGGGGACGGTGGATTTGGTCACGATGACCTTGTAACCATCGGCGGCGCGGGCGATATCCTCAGCTGCGGCCATTACGTAAGACAGATCGGCATGGCCATCGCCGCGCCGTGTGGGCGTGCCGACGGCGATAAAGACCGCTTCGGCCTGTTGCACGGCAGCGGCCAGATCGCCCGAGAAGGACAGACGCCCGGCGGCGACGTTCTTGGCCATGAGTTGTTCTAGGCCAGGCTCGTAGATCGGGACTTCGCCGCGCTCGAGCATTTCGATCTTGGCCGGATCCTTGTCGACGCAGATGACGTCATGCCCAAAGTCGGAAAAACAAACGCCCGAGACAAGGCCGACGTAGCCCGTGCCGATCATCGCAATTTTCATGGCTCTGCCCCTTGCCTTTTTTCGCCATGAATGACGGGCGTAAAGGCACCTGTCAACGGATGGGCGGCGGGGCTGATGGATTGGGCGCGCGGCGTTGTCGAGAACGCACGGTGCCGGGGGCGGACCCGGTTGGTTTGCCCATTGCCTGCCCCACAATCAGCGCCTAGTTTCGCGGCTATGCAGGATATGAATACCCGGGAAACCCGTTTGACCGATATGCTCGATCCGGCGCGCGCCTCTGCGATGCAGGCGGCGCTGGGCCGCGGCGGCGCGATTGCGGCGGGCGATGCGTTGCCGCCGTTTTATCACCAGCTTTACTTCTGGGAGGCGCGTCCGCCCGGGGATTTGGGTCGGGATGGGCATCCGAGGCCGGGCCGCGGTGTGATCCCCGACATGGGGCTGCCCCGGCGGATGTGGGCCGGGGGACGGTTGGAATTTCATGGCCCCTTGCGCGCGGGCGAGGCGGCGACGAAAACCACGCAGGTGGAAAGCACCAGCCGCAAGGAGGGGCGTAGCGGTCCGTTGGCCTTTGTCACGCTGCGCCACGAGATCGCGCAGGCGGGGCGGGTTTGCGTGACCGAGATGCAGGACCTTGTTTACCGCGAAGACCCCGGGCCGGACGCGGTGAAGCCGATCCCGCCCGTGGCCCCGGTTGACGAGGAAAGCGCCCGCGAGGCGCAGTTCGATGCAACGCTGCTGTTTCGCTATTCGGCGTTGACCTTCAATGGCCACCGGATTCATTACGATGCGCCCTATGCGCGTGAGGTCGAGGGGTATGCCGGGCTTGTCACCCACGGTCCGCTTTTGGCGCAGTTGTTGATGCTGATGGCGCAGGAGGAGCTTGGGTCGCTGAAGCGCTTTGCCTTTCGCGCGACATCGCCGCTGACCCTGCCCGATCCGGCCACGCTGTGCCGCAAGGGCACGCGGTTGTGGGTGCGCGCACCGGACGGGCGGCAGTGCATGCAGGCAGAGGCGGACGTCTAGCGCTTAGATCAGGGTGAGCGCGTCCTTGGCGATCTGGCGTTCTTCCTCGGCTGGGATGATATGGATGGGAAGATCACCGGCCCAAGTGAGGTGGTCCTTGATGCGCTGCCTGATCTCTTCGGAGTTTTCGCCAATGCCGCCGGTGAAGGCGAGGGCATCGATGCCGTGCATCGCGGCGATCAGCGATCCGGCCTGACGGGCGGCCCAGTAGCAGAAATGATCGACGGCAAAGCGCGCTTCGGCGGTGTCGGTGGCCAGAAGCGTGCGCATGTCGCCCGACAGGCCCGATAGGCCAAGCAGGCCGGAACTTCGGTTGAGCAGGCGATTTGTGGCTTCGATCCCGTCCTCTTGGGCAAGGCGCAGCACGGCGCCGGGATCAACATCGCCCGAGCGTGTGGCCATGGTCGGGCCGGAAATCGGGGAGTAGCCCATGGAGGTGGCGACGGACCGGCCATCGAGGATCGCACAAAGCGAGCAGCCCGCGCCAAGGTGCAGGGCGAGCAGGCGCTTGGGCAGTTTGTCCCCGAAGCTTTCGGTGAGGCCCGCGTAGGACAGGCCGTGAAAGCCATAGCGCCGGATCCCGCGCGCGCGGATATCGGCGGGCAGGGCATAGGCGGTGGCGACCGGATCCTGATGCGCGTGGAACGCGGTGTCGAAGCTGGCGAATTGCGGCAGGTCAGGCAAACGCTCGGAAATGGCGTCGATCCCGGCGAGCGCGGGAGGATTGTGCAGCGGCGCGAGCGGGACGTAATCGACGATGGTCTGTCGGATTTTCGGCGTGATCCGGCAAGGCGCGGTCAGCTTTTCACCGCCATGAACGACGCGATGCGCGGCGGCCTTGTATTGTGCGGGGTCGAAGCCCTTGTTGCGCAGGCCGGCAAGGATGGCGTCAATCGCTGCGAGATGGCTTTTGGTGTCGATCTCGCGCGTGTCGCCCATCAGTTTGAGCATGCCCTTGCCGCCGACGCCGGACACCCGTGCCTCGGCCAGTTCTTCGAGACCTTCGGAGAAGAGCGCGGCCTTGACCGAGGAAGAGCCGGTGTTGAGGACGAGGATCATGTCATGCGGGCTCCTGCGTGGCGGCGACGACGCCGAGGGCGGCAGAGGCGAGGCGCGCGGCGGCTTCCTGACTGCGCGAGGTGAGCAGGAGCGGCACCTTGCAGCCCAGAACGAGGCCCGCGGCGCAGGCGCCTTGGCTGAGGACCATCAGTTTGAACAGGGCGTTGCCCGAGGTGATGTTGGGCACGCAGATGATGTCGGCATCGCCCGAAACCTCGGATTCGAAATTCTTCACCCGGGCGGCTTCGGCCGAAAGGATGAGGTCCATCGCCATGGGGCCCTGAACGATGGCATGGGCCAGCGCCTGTTTCGCCCAGTCGGAGATTTCGCGGGCTTCGACGGTGTTGGGGATGGTTTCGACCACGTCTTCGGTGGGCGAGAGGATGCCGGCCTTGGGCCGCTCGACCCCGAGTTTGCGGGCGAGGGATACGGCATGCGCGAGGCAGGCCTTACGGGTTTCGACATCCGGGTCGACGTTGAGCGCGGCATCGGTCAGGAACATGGGCCGGTCGGAATGCGGCAGGGTGATGTGGAAAACGTGCCCGCAGCGACCCGATTTTTCGCGCAAGCCCGCGGAGGAGGGCAGCAGGCCCTTGAGGAAGGTCGAGGTGTGAATCTGGCCCTTCATGATTGCGTCGGCCTCACCCTCGCGGGCGAGGCGGGCGGCTTCGGAGGCAGCGGCGGCATGGGGGGCATCGATCACCCGGAATTGCGAGATGTCCCAATCAATTTCTTCTGCCACTTGAGCGATCTTGACGGGATCGCCGATCAGGATCGGCTCGGCCAGGCCGGCTTCGGTGGCTTCGCGCATGCCGGAAAGCGGATTCTCGGCGCCGGCGTTCACCAGGGCCACGCGCGGGGTTTTCGCAGATTTTGCATGATCAAGCAGGGCCTGCGGACAATGGGGGGGGATTTCGGAGAGAAACGGATAGGTCATTGGTTAAGAAGCCCTTTTGGATGCTTGGCCCGATGAATGCGTGTCCGGACAATAAACGAAGGCGTCGCCGGGCACCATTCCGGGCATGCCAGAGTGACGTTAAGGAAGGGTCAGCGGCCTTGAATTTGGGCAAACCAGAGCGCGCATCGAGTTTTAGGAAGTGGACGCGGGATGTGGTATCATGTGCGCATTAGAGACCAGACTTTTTTATAAACAGAGTTGAGCGATGAAGAGATTTCTTCTTGGGCTTGGACTGTGCCTTAGTTTGGGCGCGGTGCCGGCCGGTGAGGCGGACGCGCAGCAATATGGCACGCCGCCGGGGGTCGATCCGCAGCTTTACGGCATGGTCAGCCAGATCGTCATGACGCTGGGCAATGCTTGCAATATGGGCAACGGGCAGGCCTGCCAACTGGCGCAGATGGCGCAGCAGGAAGCGCAGGTCGTGTTTCAGGCCGGGTATCAATGCCAGATGACGGGCGATCCGAATGCCTGTGGTTTTTATCAGCAGAACGCGATGCAGATCGGCCAGATTTATCAGCAGATCCAGATGGCGCAGATGCAGGGGCAATTCAATCAGCCAATCCCCGGCGCGACGGGTCCGGGTATGGGCCTGACGCATGAGCAACGGATGCAGCAAATTCAGCAGATGGGTCAGCAGAGCACGCAGAACTGGCGCGACAACGGGCGTTTGATGGACAAGCGCCATCAGGATTTCCTGAATACGCTTAGGCAATAGAGTCGCGCAGACCGGGCTGTGCAGACCGGGCCGTGCAGACCGGGCCGTCAGGTGACCTCAAAGACGCGGATCGTGACCTCGGTCGCGGTAAAGCGGCAGGTCGCGGCGAAAAGCCGATCCGAGAGCCACGCGTGCGGGCCTTCCCGCGCGTCGAACACCGGCGCGCTTCGAAAATAGTAGTCGGACGGCGCGACGGGATCGCCCGCGTCGAGCCGTTCGATCACCTGCGCCGGGGCGACGAACAGGCCCTTGTTGCAGATGTAGATTGGCGTGCCGTCGGTGGCCTCGATCGTGTAATGCGCTTCGACCTCGGAATTGCCGTCGGGGCGGATCAGCTCGTAATCCGCGCCGCCGGGAATCACGCGGCCGGTCAGGCGGGGGCCGGTGACGGTGCCGCCGGTGATGGGAATGATGCGGCGGTGGCCAAGGCGCCCGGGGCCGCCATCGAGCGCTGCGCCGATCGTGGCGCGGATTTCAAAGGCGAAGGCGAGGCCGATCAGATCATCTTGCATGGCGGATCAATCGCAGCTGAAGGGGGTGAAGGAACCGGCCATGCCATCGGCCACGGCCATCAGCGAGAGGGTGTCGGCCAGTTCGATTTCAGCCGGGCTTTGCGGGCAGACGCGGCCCGAAAGGCACCCCGAGGCAAGGAAGGCGGCGTGATCGCGCAGGAAACCCGCGCCGATGCCGGGGCGGGTTTCGGGCTGCATATGCGCCCAAGCGGCCTTGTAACGGTCGCATTTCTCGATGCTCCAACCGTCGGGTGCGCCCACGTCCTGCGCGTGGACGGCTTGCGCAAGCACGTGGCCAAGCAAAAGCGTGGCCCCGGTCGAGAACGCGCGCCGCATCATACCTTTTGCGGCACCATGTCAGCCGGGTCGATGCCCGCCACGACATTGGGCTTTTTCATGGCGTCGCGTCGGAACGGCTCGCCCAGTTCCTGATTGATCAGCGCTTCGATCAGGGTGGTCTGGCCGTTCATTTGATCCTTTATCGCCTGATCCAGCGCAGCGGTAAGCTCGTCCATGGTGCGCGCGACGACGCCCTTGAGGCCGCAGGCCTTGGCGATGCCGGCATAGGTCACATCATCATCAAGTTCGGTGCCGACGAAATTGTCGTCATACCACAGCGTCGAATTGCGCTTTTCCGCGCCCCACTGGTAGTTGCGGAACACCACCTGCGTGATGGCGGGCCATTCGGAGCGGCCAATGGCGGTGAGTTCGGTCACGGCGATGCCGAAAGCCCCGTCACCCGCGAAGCCCACGACCGGCACATCGGGGCAGCCGATCTTGGCCCCGACGATGGCGGGCAGGCCATAGCCGCAAGGCCCGAACAGGCCGGGGGCAAGGTATTTGCGCCCTGCCTCAAAGCTGGGATAGGCGTTGCCGATGGCGCAGTTGTTGCCGATGTCGGACGAGATGATCGCCTCTTTCGGGAGGGCCTGTTGAATGGCGCGCCATGCCATGCGGGGGCTCATCCAGTCGGGCTTGTCATCGCGGGCACGCTGGTTCCAGCTGGTGCCGGGATCGTCGTCCTCGTGATCCATGCCAGAGAGTTGCTGCGCCCAGGTGGATTTCTTTTGCGCGATCAGGGATTTGCGGTCCTCACGCCCCTCATCGCCCGCCGTGCCGGAGAGCTGATCGAGGATCTGTTCGGCAACCTGTTTGGCATCGCCGACGATGCCGACCGCGATCTTCTTGGTCAGGCCGATGCGGTCGGGGTTGATGTCGACCTGAATGATTTTCGCATCCGAGGGCCAGTAGTCGATGCCGTAGCCCGGCAGGGTCGAGAACGGGTTGAGGCGGGTGCCAAGGCACAGCACGACATCGGCCTGCTGGATCAGTTCCATGCCCGCTTTCGAGCCGTTGTAGCCCAAGGGCCCGGCAAAAAGCGGATGCGAGCCGGGGAAGGCATCGTTGTGCTGGTAGCCGACGCAGACCGGCGCGGTGAGTCGTTCGGCCAGTTGCATCGAGGCCGGGATCGCGCCGCCAAGGACAACGCCCGCGCCGTTGAGGATGACGGGAAAGCGCGCCTCGGACAGGAGTTTCGCGGCCTCGGCGATCGCCGCCGCGCCGCCGCGGGGGCGTTCGAATTCGACCGGCTCGGGGATGGCGATGTCGACGATCTGTGTCCAGTAATCACGCGGCACGTTGATCTGTGCGGGGGCGCTGGCGCGCCGGGCATTGGTGATGACGCGGTCGAGCACTTCGGCGATGCGGGAAGGATCGCGCACCTCTTCCTGATAGGCGACCATGTCCTTGAAGAGCGCCATCTGCTCGACCTCCTGAAAGCCGCCCTGGCCGATGGTCTTGTTGGCGGCTTGTGGGGTGACGAGCAGAAGCGGCGTGTGATTCCAGTAGGCGGTTTTCACGGCGGTGACGAAATTGGCGATGCCGGGGCCGTTCTGGGCGATCATCATGCTCATCTTGCCGGTGGCGCGGGTGTAGCCGTCGGCCATCATCCCGCCCGAGCCTTCGTGCGCGCAGTCCCAGAACTTGATGCCCGCCTTGGGAAAGAGATCGGAGATCGGCATGAAGGCCGACCCGATGATGCCGAAGGCATGTTCGATGCCGTGGCGCTGGAGGGTTTTGACGAAGGCTTCTTCGGTGGTCATCTTCATGGGTGGCGGTCCTTTTGGGGGCGGTTCCGGGTTGCGGCGAACCTACGAGGGCAAGCGTGGCGGGGTTAGGGCCAGTTCGGGTGTTGGTTTAGGGCCAGTTCTTAAGGGTTTCAGCGATCAGGGCGATGCCCGGTTCGATCCGCGCGGTAGGGATGGAAGAATAGGCGATCCGATAGTGACGCGCGCCGTCCTGCGGGGTGAAAAAGAACGGGCGACCGGGGTCGATCAATACCGATTTCGCGCGCAGTTTCGCGGCCAGTTGATCACTATCGGTGCCGTCGGTGGCCTGCATCCAGAAGGACGAGCCGCCGAAAGCTCCCTGGCCGGCGACGGTGAGGCCGTGTTGCGCGATGGCGCTTTCCATGGCCTCGCGTCGTGTGCGCAGGGTGTCGGACATGCGACGGATCAGGCTGTCGTAATGGCCAAGCCCGAGGAAATAGGCGGCGGTGCGCTGGATATGGCCGGGCACGTGGCGCAGGACCGAGGCGCGCAGGGCGCGGACCTCGCGGATGAAAGGCGCGGCGCCGACCAGATAGCCAAGGCGCAGGCCGGGGAAGAGCGATTTAGAGAAGCTGCCGACATGGATCACCCGGCCGTCGCGATCGAGCGATTTCAACGCGGGAGAGGGGGGCGAGAGGAACGACATCTCAAATTCGTAATCGTCCTCGACGATCAGAGCGTCGAGATCGGCGGCGCGCTGCAACAGCGCTTGGCGTCGGGCCATGGGCATGGTGGCGGTGGTGGGGCACTGGTGACTGGGGGTGGTAAAGATCACGTCGGTGCCTTCGGGAAGGTCTTCGGGCGGGAGGCCGTCGGCATCGACGGGCACGGCGGCCACGTGGCAGCGTGATTGGGTGAGGATATCGCGCAGGGCAGGGTAGCAGGGATCCTCGATCGCGGCGGTGCGGCGCTGGGTCAGGAGGACCTGCGCGGTGAGCCAGAGCGCGTTCTGCGCGCCCATGGTGACGAGGATTTCCTCGGGGCCTGCGCTGATCCCGCGGCGGGGCAGGATATGGCGGGCGATGAAGGCCAGAAGTTCGGGATCGTCACGGTCGTAGTAATCCGAAGTGAGCGAGGCGAAATCGCGCTGTCCCAAGGCACGCAGGGCACATTGGCGCCAGTTCTGGTGATCGAACAGCGTCGGGTCGGTCTGGCCGTAAAGGAAGGGGTAGCGATAAGAGGACCAATCGGGCACGCGGGCCGGTGTGACGCCGCCGGAAAAACGCTGGCCAAGCGCACGGGGCCAGTCGACGGCATCGAGCCGCGGCGGCGGCGGTGGAAAATCGGGCGGTTTGGGCGCCGTATCGGAGACGAAATACCCCGAGCGGCCCTTCGAGGTGAGATAATCGGAGGCCACCAGTTCGGTATAGGCGGCGGTGACGGTGATACGCGCCACGCCGAGATGCGCGGCAAGGCGGCGCGAGGACGGCAGTTTTTCGCCCGCGCGGAAGCGGCCCGAGAGGATCGCCTCGGCAAAGAGCTGTTGAATGCGCGATTGCAACGTACCTTGCGCGCCGGGGTCAAGAAAGATGGTTTCGACGGGAATGGCCATGGTGCGAGCCTAGACTGGACTTAATCCGCGGGCAATCTGGACTTGTGGCCGCCCCCGCAGGAGAGCGCCCGCCCACCCACCCCGCTCTCCTGCGGGGGCTCTGTTAGGTCAAAGCAACCGTGTGCGTGGGGGGGGTGGTTGTTGAGTATTTGGGGAAAATTGAAAGGAGGGGTGCAACATCGATCCCCTGTCTTCATCTGACTTCAAATATCCCGGGGGGTGTGGGGGGCTGGCCCCCCACTTTTGTGCTTAACGTATTGTGCCTCAGCCGAAGACTTTGCCCAGCGCGACGTCGACGGCATCGGTGATCTGATCGATGTCGTCGGGAGTGGCGATGAGAGCGGGGGAGAAGCAGAGCACGTTGTTCAGCCCCGGAATCGAGCGGTTGGCGGCGCCGATGATCACGCCTTGGGCGCCGCATTCGGCGACGACCTGCGCGATTTCCTTTTCAGAGACGGCTTCCTTGGTGGCGCGGTCGCGGACCAGTTCGGCGCCACAGAAGAGGCCCTTGCCGCGCACGTCGCCGACGACGCGGTGTTTTTCCATCAGGTTGTGCAGGTTGGTCATCATCCGTGCGCCCATGGCGGTGGTGTTGTCGAGCAGGCCTTCGTCCTCGATGATGCGCATGTTTTCGAGTGCGGCGGCGGGACCGGCGGTGCATCCGCCGAAGGTGGAGATATCGCGGAAGTAGTTCATCGGATCGTCGGCGTTGTCCTTGAACATGTCGAACACGCGTTCGGTGGTGACGCAGCAGGCGATGGCGGCATAGCCCGAGGCCACGCCCTTGGCCATGGTCACGAAGTCAGGCTCGATGCCGTAGTGCTGGTAGCCGAACCATGTGCCGGTGCGGCCGATGCCGCAGACGACCTCGTCGATATGCAGGAGGATATCGTATTTGCGGCAGATTTCCTGCACGCGGGGCCAGTAGCCTTCGGGGGGCGTGATCACGCCGCCGCCAGCGGTGACCGGTTCGAGGCAGAGGCCGCCCACGGTATCGGGGCCTTCGCGCAGGATGACTTCTTCGATCAGGTTGGCCGCGTATTCGCCGTAGCTTTCCGATTCGGGGTTCCAGCCTTCTTGTGCGCGGTATTCCATGCAGTGGGGCACGCGGATGAAATCGGGGGCGAGGGGGCCGTACTGCATGACGCGCTCGTCCTGACCGCCGGCGGACATGGTGCCGATGGTGCCGCCGTGGTAGTCGCGATCACGGTAGAGGATCTTGGTTTTCTTGCCGCCGTAGCGTTTGTGCGCGATCTGGCGGATCATCTTGAAGGCTTTCTCGTTCGCCTCGGAGCCGGAGTTACAGTAGTAGACGCGGGTCATGCCCGGCATCTTTTCGATCAGCTTTTCGGAATAGAGCGCGCCGGGGACGGAGCCGGCGGAGCCCGAGAAATAGTTGAGCTTGATCAGCTGATCACGGATGACATTGGCGATTTCTTCGCGACCATAGCCGACGTTGACGGTCCAGACGCCGCCGGAGACCGCATCGAGGAATTCGCGGCCGTTCTGATCCCAGACGCGCATGCCCTTGCCTTCGATGATCACGCGCGGTTCGCCGGTTTCGAAAGGTTTGTGTTGTGTCAGGTGGTGCCAGACGTGGGCGCGGTCGGCGTCGACCACGTGGGAGATATCGTTTTGGGAAAGAGTGCCGTCCATGAGGATGCTCCGGGTCGCTAGAAGGTTGGCTCGAGTGTATTCGAGATTCTGGGTGTTATCTTCAGCCTGATTTTAATGAAAGTCGATAGGGCCAGATGGGATTGCCGGTAAGTCCAAGCGCGTGCCTGTGTTTCAGGCAGGCGTGGGGGCCAGCCCCCACACCCCCGGGATATTTCCGGTCAAGTGAAGCAGGTGGGCTGGTGTTTCGGGCCGCTGTTGAGGAAGGATTGCAGGGTGGAGGTGCCCGAGATGCGCGATGAAGACCGGAGTTTGCTGGAAGAGATGTTTGCCGCGGCGGTGAAGGCGGCGGAGCCGGGGGCGGCGATGGCCGGGGTTCTGCCGGAGCGACCGCGCGGGCGTGTTGTCGTCGTGGGGGCGGGCAAGGGCGTGGCGCAGATGGCGGCGGCGTTCGAGACGGCGTGGGGGGCGCCGGTCGAGGGGATCGTGGTGACGCGCTATGGGTTTGGGGCGCCGACGCGGTATGTGCAGGTCCTTGAGGCGGCGCACCCGGTGCCGGACGAGGCCGGGGTGCGCGCGGGTGAGGCGCTGCTTGAGGCTGTATCGGGGTTGGGCGAGGACGATCTGGTGGTGGCGTTGGTGTGTGGAGGGGGGTCGGCTTTGCTGGCGGCGCCAAGTGCGGGGCTGACACTGGCCGATGAAGTGGAATTGAACGAGGCGCTTTTGGCCAGCGGGGCGCCGATCGGGGCGATGAATGCGATCCGCAAGCAGTTGAGCCGGGTGAAGGGCGGGCGGCTGGCCGCGGCGGCATTTCCGGCCAAGGTGGTGAGTCTGATCGTGAGCGACGTGCCGGGGGATGATCCGGCGCAGGTGGCGAGCGGGCCGACGGTGCCGGACAAGGTGGGCCGGGCCGAGGCGCTGGCGGCGGTGGCGGCATATGGCATCGCGCTTCCCGAGCGGATACGCGCGGCGCTGGAACTGGCGGAGGCGCCGCCAGCGCCGGACGATCCGGTTTTCGCGCGTAACGAGGTGCATGTGATCGCGAGTGCCGCGAAATCGCTGGAGGCAGCAGCGGAGGTGGCGCGCGGGGGCGGTTACACGCCGGTGATCCTGTCGGATGCGATCGAGGGCGAGGCACGGGAGGTGGCGAAGGTGCATGCCGCCATCGCGCGCGAGGTGCGGCACCGGGGTCGGCCCTTTGCCGCGCCTGTGGCCATCCTGTCGGGGGGCGAGACCAGCGTGACCCTGCGCACGAAGGGCGGACGTGGCGGGCGCAACAGCGAGTTTCTGTTGAGCCTTGCGCAGGGGATCGAAGGGTTGGAGCATGTCGCTGCGATGGCCGCCGACACGGACGGGATCGACGGCAGCGAGGACAATGCCGGGGCCTTTGCCGATGGCAGCACAGCGGCAAGGATGCGTGCGGCGGGGATCGATCCGGGCGCCGCGCTGGCCGGGCATGACGCGTGGGGCGCGTTTGCTGCGGTGGGTGAGTTGTTCGTACCGGGGCCGACGGGCACGAATGTGAATGACCTGCGGGTGATGCTGATCCGGTGACGCGCGGATACCGGCAATGCTGCTTGATCCGATGATAATTTTGCTTTCGAGGCCTAGATTGTTTCTAATTCGGAAACTCAGGTGCTGTGTTTGTGCGCGAATGCGGCACAATAAGTTACAAAAAGCCTGATTTCCGCCAAACCCATGCCTGCCTTCTGCGGTTTCTCTGTCGATTGAGGTCGTGTCTTCGCCATCAGGCGAGGACGCGCAGTATTTTGGCCGCCCGATGCGTTGCATCGCGGCATGGCAGAGGGAACGCGCAACATGCCTGTGGGCTATCTTGTAACGCTTGTGGACGGGGCCTTGACCGCCGGAGATCCGGTGGATGGCACTCAGGTCGGGTTTACCATCGCACGCGCGTTGGGCGACGGTGATTGGAAATGGTCGGGGACGCGGGCCGATGACGGGCTGCATTACGATGAGGTGACCGATACCGGCAGCTATTTCCTTGGCGATGATGACAACGTCTATTTCATGCCGGATACCTATTTCATCACCTCGGGCAGCGGCACGGCGATCAATCCACCCGACTATGTGGCACCCGATTACATTGTCGAGGGCGGGGCCGGGGATGACCTGATCGATGCGGGATACACGGGCGATCCGGAGGGCGACCGGATCGACGCGGGTGATGCGGCGGATGACAGCGACGACGATTACGTCGAGGCGGGAGCGGGCAACGATACCGTTCTGGCCGGGGCGGGCGACGACTCGGTCCTAGGCGACGTGGGCGACGACAGCATCGAGGGCGGTGAGGGAGCCGACACGATCCGGAGCGGTGAAGGCGCTGATACCCTTTTGGGCGGGGCGGGCGACGACGTCATTTATGGCAACGAGGATGACGACAGCCTGTCCGGTGGCGATGGGGCCGATTCGATCTATGGCGAATACGGCGATGACTTTGTCGAAGGCGGCGCGGGCGACGACCATCTTGAAGGCAACGAGGGTGCCGATACGATCTATGGCGGGGATGGCGACGACTGGATCCGTGGCTCTTATGATAACGACGAGATCTGGGGCGGGAGAGGCGACGATTACCTTTGGGGCGGGTTCAACGACGATACGTTCCATATCGAGAACGATTTCGGCAATGACACCGTGGATGCCGAAGGGATTGGCGAGGTTACCGGCGATACGCTTGACCTGAGCGCGGTCACGGATGACCTGACGCTTGACCTGAGAGGGGTTAATCCCGAGGAGGGCACCTTTAGCGACGGCACGTCGACCGCCAGTTTCAACGAGATCGAGCGGATCGAACTGGGCGGGGGCACCGATACGCTGGTGCTGGCGGATGGATCGGGCGCCGACAAGGTGTTCGGGTTCAGCGCGCCGGTGGATGCGGGCGGGGCGTGGACCCCGGGGGATATGCTGGACGTGAGTGCCGTGACCTCGGACTACGGCACGACGCCGGTGACGGTCAGCGATGTGACGGTGGGCGATGACGGCAGCGGCAATGCCGTGCTGTCGTTCCCGGGGGGAGAGAGCCTGACCCTGATGGGGGTGAGCCCGGCGGATGTAAGCGATCCGGGCGCGTTGGAGGCGATGGGTATTCCCGGCGATCCGGTCATTCCCGATTACATCGTCGAAGGCACCGGGGCGGGCGAGGTGATCGACATCGCCTATGCGGGCGATCCCGAGGGCGACATGGTGGATGCGTCGGATGCGCTGGATGGTAGCGACGACGACCTGATCCAGGCGTTCGGCGGTGATGACACGATCGATCCGGGCGCGGGCGACGACACGGTCGAAGCAGGCGGTGGCGATGACGTGATCACGCTGACGGCTGGGTTCGGGCAGGATGTGATTATCGGTGGCGAGGGCGGCGAGGACGGGCCGGGAGACTGGATCGACCTGAGTGGCCAGAGCGGATCTGTCGAGGTGACTTTCGACGCGGCGGAGGCCGGGACGCTGGTGAGCGGCGCGGATGGCGCCACGTTCAGCGAGATCGAGGGCCTACGTCTGGGCGCGGGCGACGATACCGTGACCGGCGCCGAGGGGGCCGAGCAGATCGAGACCGGGGCCGGGGACGACCTGATCGATACGGGCGCGGGCGACGACATGATCGACGCGGGCGATGGCGCGGATACGGTCGATGGCGGCGCGGGCGATGACGTGATCGACCTTGGCGCGGGGGATGGCATTGAAGACCTCGTGATTTTTCAGGACGACGACGGCAATGACCTTGTCGAGGCGTTCGAGGCACCGATCGAAAATGGCGATGGCACGTTCACCGGGCGTGACCTTTTGAACGTGAGCGACCTGCGCGATGGGGACGGTGACCCGGTGGATACCGCGGACGTCACGGTGAGCGATGATGGCAGTGGCAATGCCGTGCTGTCCTTTCCCGGGGGTGAGAGCCTGACCCTTGTCGGCGTGGCGCCAGGCGATGTGAGCGATCCGGGGGCGTTGAACGCGATGGGGATCCCGTTGCCGCCGGCGCCGGTGCCCGACTACGTCGTGGAAGGCACGGACGCGGGCGATGAGATCGACGCGGATTATGCGGGCGATCCCGAAGGCGACAGGGTGGATGCGTCGGATGCGCTGGACGGCAGTGATGACGATGTGATCGACGCGGGCGCGGGCAACGACACGATCCTTGCCGGGCTGGGCGATGACAGTGTTCTGGCCGGTGCGGGCGATGATTACGTCGAGGGGGGCGAGGGCGCTGATACGATCCTTGGCTTCGAAGGCTCGGATACCGTGTTGGGTGGGGCCGGGGATGATGTGATCAACACGCGCACTTCGGTTGGCGCCGGGGTGCCGGACGAAGGCTATACGGATACACATGGAACGGGGTTGAGCTATCCGTCCGATCCCGATCCGGACAACGACCGCGACAGTGTTGATGGCGGGTTGGGCAATGACAGCATCCTGACGGGCGACGATGACGATACCGTTCTGGGCGGCGCGGGCGACGATACGATTGACGCCGGGTTCGACGATGACAGCGTGTTGGGCGGCAGCGGGGCCGACTGGATCGAGGGCAACGAGGGCAACGATACGCTGGACGGCGGCGACGGTGGCGACGCGATCTATGGCGATGTTGCGCCGTCGGCGGCGGGCTATGGCCTTTATCAGCCTTACGAGTTGGAGAATGACGGCAGTGACGATGCGCCCGAGAACAACGAAGACAGCCTGATCGGCGGGGCCGGGGATGACAGCCTTTATGGTCAGGATGACGACGACACGTTGGAGGGTGGAAGCGGCGACGACTGGCTGGATGGCGGGATCGACGATGATGTCCTGACCGGTGGTGAGGGGGCAGATACCGCGCTGGGCGGGCAGGGCGATGACGTCTTGTACGTGGCGCAGGGGGACAGCGCCGAGGGCGGAGATGGTGACGACACGTTCCACATCGAGGATCTGGGCGAAGCGGGCAGCGGTTCGATCGAGATCATCGGCGGGGAAGGCGATGAGACGGCGGGCGATACACTGAACTTCCACGGGTTGACGCATTGGGATGACGTGACCCTGACCGACAGCGATCCCGGGACCGGCCTTGCCGGGAGTGCGGTTCTGACCGATGGCAGTGTCGTGACCTTCTCGGAAGTCGAGAATATCATCATATGTTTCACCAAGGGCACGCGGATATTGACCGAGCGGGGAATGCGCCCAATCGAGACGTTGGCGCGCGGTGACATGGTGGTGACGCGCGATCACGGGGTGCAACCCATCCGTTGGGCCGGGCATCGCACGGTGCCCGCGAAGGGCAGCCTTGCGCCGATCCGGATCGAGGCCGGGGTGCTGGGCAACAGTCGTGCCCTTGTCGTCTCACCACAGCACCGGATGCTGATCGATGGTCATGCGACGGCGCTGATGTTCGGCGAGGGCGAGGTTCTGGCCAGTGCGAAGCATCTGGTGAACGGTGGCACGGTGCGCGAGATGCCCGGCGGGGAAGTGACCTATGTGCATATCCTGTTTGACCGGCACGAGATCGTTTATGCCGAGGGTGCCGCGAGCGAGAGCTTTTTTCCGGGGGACATGGGCATGGACGCGGTGGATGCGGCCGCGCGCGAAGAACTGTTCACGATCTTTCCCGAGCTACGCTCGTCCGCGGGCGGGTTCGATGAAACGGCGCGGATGTGTTTGAAGCGGCACGAGGCGCGCCTGATCCGGCTGTGAGCAGCCCGATAAAGGCGGCTTTCGTCGAGATCAGACCTGTTTGCGTGCCCTGAGTGCGGCAGAGATCGTCCCGTCGTCGAGGTAGTCCAGCTCACCACCGATCGGCACGCCTTGGGCCAGCGAGGTGACGCGCAGGTCGGCGCCAAGTTGATCGGCGATGTAATGCGCCGTGGTCTGGCCGTCGACGGTGGCGTTGAGGGCGAGGATGACTTCGGTGATGCTTTCATCCGTGACGCGGGAAATGAGCTTGGGGATGCGCAATTCTTCGGGGCCCACGGCATCGAGCGCGGAAAGCGTGCCGCCCAGCACATGGTAGCGGCCCTTGAAGACGCCCGACCGCTCCATCGCCCAGAGATCGGCCACGTCCTCGACAACGCAAAGCTCACCGGTGGCGCGTTTCGGGCTGGCGCAGATATCGCAGGTGTCGGAGGTGCCGACATTGCCGCAGGTGACGCATTCGCGTGCGGTGGCGGCGACGGTTTGCATGAGATCGGCCAGCGGCGTGAGCAGGAGCGCGCGCTTGCGGATCAGGTGCAGCACCGCGCGCCGGGCCGAGCGCGGGCCGAGGCCCGGCAGCTTGGCCATCATGTCGATCAATGCATCGATGTCGCGGTTGGAACTCATGTTTGCGCCTTGTGGCGAGGGCAGGAGCGGGGGCCAGCCCCCGCACCCCCGGGATATTTCGGGCCAGATGAAGCCGGGGCGGGGCGTTCGGTTCAGAAGGGGAGTTTCATGTCGGCGGGCAGGCCGAGTTCCTGCGTGATCTTCTGCATTTCCTGCTGGGCGCGGTCGGAGGCCTTTTGCTGGGCGTCCTTGATGGCGGCGAGGATCAGGTCTTCGACCACTTCCTTTTCGTCGGGGTTGAAAATCGACGGGTCGATGTCGAGCGCCTTGAGTTCGCCCTTGGCGGTGCAGGTCGCCTTGACGAGGCCGGCGCCGGACTCGCCCTCGACCATCATGTTGTGAAGCTCTTCCTGGAGTGCTTCGACCTTGGATTTCATTTCGCCGGCGGCTTTCATCATCTTGGCCATGTCGCCCATGGCGCCCAGTCCTTTAAGCATGTGCTTTCTCCGTTGGATGGCGTTTGGTGTTAGATACGTGCCGCGCGGGCTTCGCGCAACCAGCGCAGGGCGAGAAGGGCGAGAGAGACGGCGCAGATCAGCGTGCTGGCAAGGACCGGTGGGCCTTGGGGGCCGACGCAGCCTTCGGCGATGGCCTGTTGGGTGAGGGCGTCAGGCTGGGTGCTGCTGACGTAGAGCGCGGTGGCGATCAGGCCGGAAAAGAGGGCCGAGATGGCGAGGTAGCGCTTTTGGCGGGTCAGAAGCGCGAGGATGAGCGCGCCGAGGATGCCGAGGCCGGGGAGCGAGGTGAAGAGAAAGAGCATCTCGTCGAGCCCCGTGGCGGGGCCGGAGGCAGGGGTCCAGTCGGGGCGTTCCTTGTCGCAAACCTCGGCCATCAGGGTTGAGGGCAGGAAGATCAGGAGCGCAGTCAGGCGGGCGGTCATTCGATCACTCTTCCTCGAAGGGATCCCATTCGTCTTCGACTTCGGCCAAGGCTTCGGACTGGACTTCCTGCGCGATTTCCTGCGCGGAGCGGATGTCTTCGATGCGCGCGTTGGGAAAGGCTTCGAACACGGCGGCGACGAGGGGGTGGGCGCGGGCCTCTTCCTCTTGGGCGCGGCGGTCGGCTTCGCGGACGTCCTTGATCGAGGGCGCACCGCCGGTGGATTCCACCGAGATCGCCCAACGGTTACCGGTCCAGGCCTGAAGCCGCGAGCCGAGGCGCTGCGCAAGATCGGCGGGCGCGTCGGGTCCGGGCTCGAAGCTGATCCGGCCGGGTTGGTAGGAGACGAGGCGCAGGTCGGCCTCGACATCCATCAGGAGTTTGCCGTCGCGGTTGGTACGGATCAGTTCGACGACGTGATCGAAGGTGGGAAAGCGGGCGAGCGCCTGATCCGCCTGCACGGCAAGCGCCATGGTCGGGCCGCCGGACTGCGGAGCGGATGCGCCGGTGTGCGGGGCATGAGTGGCTTGCGCAGGGGTGCTGCCTTGGGCGGTCAGGCCGCCACCGCCACCGGGACCACCACCGGGGGCGCCATTGGGACCACCACTGGGCGCAGGCGGGGGCGGGGTCATGTCCTTCAGCTTTTTCACGAGGTCATCGGGGGTGGGCAGGTCGGCCACGTGGGTCAGCCGGATGACGGCCATTTCGGCGGCCATCATGGCGTTGGGGGCCTGGGCCACCTCGTCGAGGGCCTTGAGCAACATCTGCCACATCCGCGAGAGCACGCGCATCGGGATCGCGCTGGCCATGGCCTGACCGCGGGCGCGCTCATCCGGGCCGATGGTCGGGTCTTCGGCGGCGTCGGGGGTGATCTTGACCACGGAGACCCAATGCGTGATCTCGGCCAGATCGCGCAGCACGGCCATCGGATCGGCGCCGTCGGCATATTGCTGGGACAGTTCGGTGAGGGCGCTTGCGGCGTCGCCTTTCATGATCTGGTCGAACAGGTCGAGCACGCGGCCACGATCGGCAAGGCCCAGCATGGCGCGGACTTGTTCGGCGGTGGTTTCGCCGGCGCCGTGGGAAATGGCCTGATCCAGAAGCGAGGTGGCGTCGCGGGCCGAGCCTTCGGCGGCGCGGGTGATGAGCGCCAGTGCATCGTCGGCGATATGCGCGCCTTCGGAATCCGAAATGCGGCGCAGCATGCCGATCATGTCTTCGGGTTCGATCCGGCGCAAATCGAAGCGCTGGCAGCGCGACAGCACGGTGACGGGCACCTTGCGGATTTCGGTCGTGGCGAAGATGAATTTCACATGTGCGGGCGGCTCTTCCAGTGTCTTCAACAGGGCGTTGAAGGCGTGGTTCGAGAGCATGTGCACTTCGTCGATGATGTAAATCTTGTAGCGGGCCGAGGCGGCGCGGTAGTGCACGCTGTCGATGATTTCGCGGATGTCGCCCACGCCGGTGCGCGAGGCGGCGTCCATTTCCATCACGTCGACGTGGCGGCCCTCCATGATGGCGGTGCAATGTTCGCAGACGCCGCAAGGTTCGGTCGTGGGGGTGCCGGTGCCGTCGGGGCCGATGCAGTTCATCCCCTTGGCGATGATCCGGGCGGTGGTGGTTTTGCCGGTGCCGCGGATGCCGGTCATGATGAAGGCCTGTGCGATGCGATCGGCGGCGAAGGCGTTTTTCAGAGTGCGCACCATCGCCTCTTGCCCGACGAGATCGGCAAAGGTCTCGGGCCGGTATTTCCGGGCGAGCACCTGATAGGCGGGGGTGGGAGATTCGGTCATCTGTTTTCCGGCTTTGGCGTGGTCCGGCGGAGGTTACAGGCGGGGGCGGGCGGCGTCCACCGCCCGTGAGGCGTGATTTCGTGATGCGACATGCAAAGCGCCCCGCCTATGGAAGGGCGGGGCGCACAGGGCCGTTATCTGGCGTTGGGGATCAGACGGCCAAGGGCGTGTTGCCGCGTTCCCATTTCAGCGGGTGGAAGACCTCGTCCACGGGGGTTTGTGCGACGTGGTTGACGTAGTTCGACATGGTTTTCTGAGCGAGGCCGAGGATCACGTCGAGCACGGCACGGTGGCCATAGCCCGCGTCGAAGAAGGCGGTCATCTGTTCTTCGGAGACATTGCCGCGCTGGCGCAACATCTGAACCGTGAAGGTGCGCAGCGCTTCGAGTTTGGCAGTGGGCAGGGGGGTTTCGTTGCGCAGTGCGTCGGTGATTTCGTCAGAGACCTTCATCATTTTCGCGATGCCGGTGTGGGCGGGCACACAGTAGTGGCATTCGTTTTCGACGTTGATGGCCTGCCAGACGACCGTCAGTTCATCCGCGTTGAAATCGGTTTCCGTGAACAGCTTGTGGAGGATTTGGTAGCCTTCGTAGGCCTGCGGGCTTTCGGCGAGCACCTTGTGCAGGCCGGGCAGGCGACCGAAGGCCTTTTGCGAGTTTTCCAGCAGCGGCTTGGATGCCTCGGGGGCGGTGGTGAGATCGTGCGAGGGGAAGGTCATGTCAGGTTTCCTTGAAAAGTTGCGTCGGGGAGTCGTTTAGGCTTTCTTGAGCGATCGCTCAAGTATATAATTGAGCGATCACTCAAAATTTAGCAAGACGAAGTTGACCGCCCCATGCCACGCAAGCCCAGTTACGATCGCGATGACCTTATCAACCGCGCCAAGGACCTGTTCTGGCGGCGGGGGTGGGCGGGCACGTCTCTCAAGGATCTGGAGGCGGAATTGCAGATGAAGCCGGGCAGCTTTTATGCGGCGTTCGGATCGAAGGATGCGCTGTTCGCCTTGGCGCTGGAAAAATACGCGACGGATGGTGTTGCGCGGGTCAACGCCTTGGCCGAGGCGCATGGGCCGCTTGGCGCGCTGCAACGCTTTCCGGCGGCGGTTATCGAAAACGAGGCCGCGCCAGCGATGGCGTGCATGCTGTCAAAGACGCTTTTGGAATTGCAGGCGCACAAGCATCCGCTGGCCGAGAAGGCGAACCAGTATCTTCAGCGGATGGAGGCGCAGTTCGCTGCGCTGTTCGAACAGGCGCAAGCCAAAGGTGAGATCGCGTCGACGGATGATCCAAGCCTGCTGGCCTGCAAATACCAATCGGATCTGCTGGGGCTGCGGGTCACGGCAGAGCGCACGGGCGGCAACGCCGGGGCGGTCGCGACGCGCATCGCCGAGGGCCTTGCGCGGCTTTGAGCCCGTGGGCGAGGGCGGATTGGTGAAGTGGCCGCGTCAGGCCAGCCAAAGCACGACGCCCGCTGCGATGACCACCGCAGTCAGTGCAACGCTCAGCGCGCGATAGAAACGCGGTGACATCGAGATGGCGTCGCCCTGATTTAGGCGGTCGTAGGTCCGGCAGGCGGCGTGGTTTGCAAGCCAGATCGTGACGATTGCTGTGAGCAGGAAGCCCGTGGCGACGGCCTTGGCAATCCAGGTCGGTTCGACCGCGGAATAGATCGCCTGCAAACCGATGGCGATCCCGACCGAGGCGAGGCCGGTGCGCAGCCACGCGGCGAAGGTACGCTCGGCGGCGAGAAGGGTGCGATCTTCGGCCCAATTCGTGCGCTTTTCGGCGTTCTCGTCGCTGTCATGGTCTGCGGGATCGTGACTCATTCCCATTCCATTTCGGTAAAGACGGCTTGGGCGTTGCGCTTGGCCAGCATGTCGAAATCTGTGAGCGACGAGAAGGCGGATTGATCGACGTCGACCGAGGTTATGATATCGCCGCCATCATCGATATGTGCGCCAATCCGCGCGCGCAGGTTTTCGAGATAGTCGCGGGTATCATGTCGGGCGGTGGCGAGCGGCACGGCGGGGCCGTGGCCGGGAACCACGATGGCGGGTGCGCGCGCGGCCATGGCATCGAACGAGTCGATCCAGCTTGCGCTGTTGGACACGTCGAGTACGCCGAGAAGCCTTCCCGTGAAGACGATATCGCCGGAGAAGGCGGTCTTGGTCGCGGGAAGGAAGACGAAGGCATCGCCGGGCGTATGAGCGGCGCCGGTATGGTTCAATTCTAGCGTGACCTGACCAAGTTTGAGGCTGAGTTCGCTTTCGAAGGTTTGATCGGCATAGGCGGGCTCGGTTCCGGCCAGTGCGTCGCCCAAGAGGTTGGACAGCATGGTGAGTTGCATAGAGGCGCGGGATTTCTGATCGGCGACGGCGGCTTTGGAGGCGATC
Organism: Rhodalgimonas zhirmunskyi; assembly: GCA_030848925.1. Lineage (GTDB taxonomy): Bacteria > Pseudomonadota > Alphaproteobacteria > Rhodobacterales > Rhodobacteraceae > Rhodalgimonas > Rhodalgimonas zhirmunskyi. The sequence goes on along the minus strand of JANFFA010000002.1, from coordinate 143,529 downwards.
ACCTGTGCGCCGTTGGATTTCCAGTAGCCATTGCCGAGCCAGCGGTGATCCTGTCCGCCGGTGTTGATCACGTATTTCACGGGTTGATCCGTGATCGTGCGGATCACGGTGTCGAGCGCTTCGGCCCCTTTCCATGAACCGCCGGCATCAATCAGCACGGCGCCCTCATCGGTGACCACCAGCCCGAAGGTGGCGTTATTGCCGGAGTTATCCGGGCTGCGCTGACCAAAGGGGCCTTGAAGTGCGTAGGTGTCGGGCGCGACCTGCTGCACGACGATCTGGGCCTCGGCAAGTGCCGCGAGGGGCAGGAACGCGACGGCAAGGGCGATGCGGAATGCGCGGGCGAACTGGGTCATGGTGTCTCCTCCGGTTTTGCCTTTGTGCCGTGTCTTTGCGGACGCATGCAAGACCGGGAATGTCGCACGGCGCTTGTGGCGCTTGGCAAATCCCGCGGGAATCGGCAGTCTGGCAGCGTAGTTGACTGCCTTGGGGGGCTGTTATGCGTTTGAAGGGTCTGCGGAGTAGCCGCAATGTGGAGGATCGCCGTGGCCGCGGCGGAGCGAAGGCCGGGATCGGGGGGCTTGGCCTTTTGATCGTGTTGGTGATTGGCTATTTCGCGGGGATCGACGTGACGCCGCTGCTGAATGGCGAGCTGGGCGGCGGGACGGCGCAGCAGGGTGCGCCGCGCGAGTTGAGCGCGCAGGAGCAGCAGGCGGGGGAGTTTTCCGCCAAGGTGCTGGCCACTACGGAAACCGTCTGGACACAAAAATTTGCCAGCGATTTCGGGCGAACCTATGAGCCGCCGGTGATGGTGCTTTATTCCGGGGTCACGCAAAGCCCCTGTGGCGGGGCGAGTGGCGCGACGGGGCCGTTCTATTGCCCGGCGGACAAGAAAGTATACCTCGACACCGAATTTTTCGCGACGATGGCGCGGCAGTTGGGCGCGGATGGTGATTTCGCTGCTGCCTATGTGATCGGGCATGAGGTGGCGCATCATGTGCAAAACGAGCTGGGCATCATCCCGCAGGTGAACGCAGCGCGGCAACGAGCCAGCGAGGTGGAGGCCAACGCGCTAACCGTGCGGCTGGAATTACAGGCCGATTGCCTTGCCGGGGTCTGGGCCAAGGCGGTGCAGGGGCGGCTTGATCCGGGCGATATGGAAGAGGCGCTGAACGCGGCGCGGCAGATCGGCGACGATACGCTTCAGCGGCGCGCTGGGCGTGTGCCGCAGCCGCATACATTTACCCATGGCACCAGCGCGCAGCGGCAACGCTGGTTTGCGCGGGGTTACGACAGTGGCGATCCGAACACCTGCGATACGTTCAACGCGCAGCGGCTGTAAGGGCGTGATGCGATGGAGCAGGCAGAGGGCAAACACGTCACACGATCGGGCGAGGCCAAGTCCTCGAACCTAGTTGTCTATGCACTTCCTGTCGGGGGCGGCACGCTTGCATTGGCGTCGCTGCCGGGGCGGGACGGGGATTATCGCGGCGACCTTGGGGTGTTTCGGGAGTGGCAGCCCGGGATCATCCTGAGCCTTGTGACCGAGGCGGAGATGGCCGAGGTGGGCGGTGATACGCTGGGCAACGATATCCAGAGCATGGCGAGCCGGTGGTATCACCTGCCGGTGAAGGACTACGGTACGCCGGGGCCTGAATTTATGGCGCATTGGGACGAAGCCAGCCGCAATGTGCGCCGGGCGCTGAAAGGGGGCGGGCGGGTAATCGTGCATTGCAAGGGCGGCTGTGGGCGTTCGGGCATGGTGGCCTTGCGGTTGATGGTGGAATGCGGCGAGGATCGTTTTGCCGCGCTCAACCGTCTCCGTGCGCTGCGTGATTGCGCGGTAGAGACCAAGGGGCAGTTGAACTGGGCTTTCGAAGCCGTTGCGCAGGAAGATGAGGCGGGCGGGTAAGGACGCACGCCCCGCAACGCCCAGTTCGCACCGGCACAGCGATGTTCATCGCTGTGAGCGACAGGTTGGGTTGGCGACCGTGTTGTCGCTGCGGATCATCATCGTGGCACAGAGATCCCTGACGCAAAGGCGGCGGTCGACAGCGGTTTCGCAGGAAGCCGGGCCATGTGTGCCGACGTGTCGAGGGGTGAGACGCGATCCAAGTCAGTGCCAAATCGTTCAGCAGTTGCCGCATGATTGCGCGTCTGCGCCGAAAGGGGAGCGGCTTGAGGTTGTAAGCGAGTCAAAAGTCCGAGCACGCCAGTGAAAAATTGGTCAACATGCTTGATTTTACGCAACGTTCAGTATTTTGTCGGGTCAGCGATTCAGAGTGTCGGTGGGAGGGGATTTCCACGTCTGGCGTTGATTGCGACCCGATCAAATGGCGGGCTCTTGCAGGGTCTGCCCAATAACGAACGACAAGACACCAAAACTCGGAGGAGAAATATGGAACGTCGTAAATTTCTGAAAGGCGCGGCCATCGGGGCCGGCGCCACGGCTTTGGCTACCCCGGCACTCGCGCAGGGCGGCAAGCAGCTGACCATCGTATCGACATGGCCGCGGGACTTCCCCGGTCTCGGCACGTCGGCACAGCGCCTGGCCAAGCGGATTGGCGATATCTCGGACGGCCACTTCAACGTTGAATACTTTGCAGCAGGCGAGCGCGTCGGCGCATTCGACGTGTTTGACGAAGTGGCATCGGGCAACAGCCAAGCCTACATCGCAGCGGACTACTACTGGGTCGGCAAGCACCCGGGCTGGGCCTATTTTACCTCGGTTCCGTTCGGCATGACCACAGTTGAGTGGAACGCTTGGATCAAGTTCAAGGGCGGTCAAGAGCTTTGGGACGAACTGGGCGCCGAGTTTGGCCTCAAGTCGCTGCCCTGTGGTGCGACCGGCACCCAAGCCGGCGGTTGGTTCAACAAAGAGATCAACGATCCGGATGACTTCAAGGGTCTGAAAATGCGTATTCCGGGCCTTGGCGGCCAGGTCCTGTCGAAAATGGGCGCATCGACCGTTTCGCTTCCGGGCGGGCAGATCTATGAAAACCTCGTGTCGGGTTCGATCGAGGCAACCGAGTGGGTTGGTCCTTATAACGACTACTTCATGAAGTTCTACGAAGCCGCGAAATACTACTATACCGGCGGTATGCATGAGCCGGGTGGTGGCCTGTCCTTCGGCATGAACAAGAGCTGGTATGAAGGCCTGACCGACTATGAAAAGGCGGTTCTGCAGGCGGCTTGCTACGAAGAGCACGCAACCTCGTATGAGGAAGCTCAGGCGCTGAACGGTGAGTATCTCAACAAGCTCGTGACCGAACAGGGCGTCGAAGTGCGCAACTTCAACGACGACGTCTGGGATGGCTTCGGTGAAGCGGCGGAAGAAGTATTCGAGGAAGTGCGCGATCATTCTCCGCTGGCTGCGAAGATCAACGATGAGTTCCAGGACAACCTGCGCGAGATCGGCAACATGATGGCGTTGTTCGAGATCACCTTCGTGAACCAGCGTAACCGCGTTCTCGGCCTGGGCTGAGGCGGCGCGATCTGATGAAAACGGGGTGGGGCTTCGGCCCCATTCCCTTTTTGGTACTTTATTAAAAACATCTTCGTCTGAACAAGCGTGGTCGCCAAGAGGGGTGCGGCGCGTGCAAGCCGGACAATGGCGTTGCCCGCAGAGCGGGTGTCGCGGGAAGGGGCCAATGAGCGAGATGACCATGAGCGACGATTTCGGCGCGACCGGAGTGACAAGAGGAGGCGCGCCTGCACCGCTGGTACGTCTTTTCGGATGGACCATGTTGGCCGCGCTTGCGGCCTTTCTGATCAATAACGTTCTGGTCGTATCTTATGACCTGCCCGGGGTGCGTGGACTCTGGAGCGGGCAAGCGGGCGCGGCATGGCCGAACCTGGCCGTGCTGGCGGTGGCAGTCCTGTTGGCTTGGGGGATCGTGTTGCGCAATTCGGCGCGGACGACCTTGCGCGCGGACGCGCACCGTATTCACCGATTTAACTGTTATCTCATACGGGCGGCTTTCTGGGCGGTCCTGCTGGTCGGCGTGGGAGATTTTCTTATCGCCTTGGCGCGGGTGGAGAACCTGTTCTTTTTCCTGGGCGAAGATCAGATTCGCAATTTGGCCAAACCCATCTGGGTTGGCACCTATATCCATATGCCATTGGTCGTGGTCGCTTTCGTAATCGCGTTGTTTACGCGCACGTTGGGCTTTCACTGGCTGGCATTGCTGATTGTGACGGCGGAACTGGGTATCGTGATTTCGCGCTTCGGCTTTTCGTATGAACAGGCGCTCATGGGCGATCTGGTGCGCTATTGGTATGCGGCGCTGTTCCTGTTTGCGGCGGCGTTCACCCTTTATGAAGACGGCCATGTCCGGGTCGACGTGTTGTATGCCGGGTTCGGTCCGACGACCAAGGGGATGGTGAATGCTTTCGGGTCAATCATCCTTGGCATGGCGACGGCGTGGGTGATCCTGTACATCGGCTTGAACGGCAAGCAGTCGATCATCAACAGCCCGGTTTTGAACTTCGAGGTGACGCAGTCCGGGCAAACCGGAATGTATGTCAAATACCAGATGGCGGCCTTCCTGGGCGTTTTCGCATCAACCATGTTGATCCAGTTCGTAAGCTTCTTCTTCGAAGCATGGGCGGATTGGCGCGGCGAGCCGGGCAAGCGTGAAATCGCGCCGGCGGCACATTGAGTAAGGGCAGGCACTGATGGAACTTTATTTTCTGGCACTTCTCATCCTGCTCATGGCAATGGCCCTGGGCTCGGGTTTTCCGGTGGCCTTCGCCCTTCCCGGGGCTGCGATCCTGACCGTTGGAGCCGCCGCCGGGGCGGGTTATCTTTTTGCGGGCTCGACGGATGCGTATTTCCATAGTGGGGGGCCACAGCAGTGGCTTTCTGCCGGGGTCACGAACCTAAGGGGCGTCTATTGGGAGGTAGAGCGAGATACGCTCATTGCCATTCCACTCTTTATCTTCATGGGTATCATGCTTCAGCGTTCGAAGATCGCGGAAGACCTGCTGGTGACCATGGCGAAGTTGTTCGGCCCGGTGCCGGGCGGGCTTGGCATTTCGGTGGTGTTCGTGGGCGCGCTTTTGGCGGCCACGACCGGCATCGTGGGGGCCACCGTGGTGGCGATGGGGCTCATCAGCCTGCCGGCCATGCTGCGCAACAACTATTCGCCGTCACTGGCGACGGGCACGATCGCGGCGTCGGGCACGCTGGGGCAGATCATTCCGCCCTCGATCGTGCTGATCATCCTGGCCGACCAGCTTGCCAGCGCGACCGACCAGGCGGGCACGGCGCGCAAGGCGCTTTACAAGGCCTCGACAGGTGAGATTTCGATGCCGTCGGAATTTGCCGTTGCGTCGACCAGTGCTGGCGAGATGTTCCTTGGGGCATTCGTGCCGGGGATCCTGCTCGTCCTGATCTACATGGCCTATATCCTCGTCTTTGCGATGATCAATCCGAAGTCGGCCCCGGCGGTTCCGTCGGAAGGCGGCTTCGACCGGGCGTTCTGGGGCGAAGTTGCCCTAACGCTGGTCCCGCCGCTGGCGCTGATCTTTCTTGTCCTGGGGTCGATCATCACGGGTGTTGCCACGGTGAACCAAGCAGGTGCGATTGGTGCCGCGGGTGCGCTGATCATGGCGGGTTATAGATTGCCAGAAAAGGGCAGTCCGCGGACGTTCGTACCCGCAATGATCGCGATCGTATCATTGGGGATCATGACGTTTGCGCTGGCCAACTTCGAGATGAACTTGAAGTCGGCCTCTACCGCACGTGACATGATGGGCATCTACATCGGTGTCGTGGCTGTTGTCGGTCTGGTCGTTGCGCTGATCTGGAGCGGTCTGCGCGTGATGAAGATCGAGAATACGCTGCATGGCGTGATGCTTGAGACGGCCAAGACCACATCGCTTGTCTTTATCATCCTTCTTGGCGCGGCGATGCTGACGGCTGCATTCCGGGCGTTTGGTGGCGAAGAACTCGTTCGCGAGTTCCTCAACAGTCTGCCGGGCGGGTTCTGGACGCAGTTCATCATCGTGATGCTGGTGATTTTCATACTCGGCTTCTTCCTTGATTTCATCGAAATCGCGGTGGTTGTGGTGCCGATTGTCGCCCCGATCCTGCTGATGGATCCGGGTGCGAACATCACCGCAGTCTGGCTGGGCGTGATGATCGGGTTGAACATTCAGACGAGTTTCCTGACTCCACCCTTCGGGTTCGCGCTGTTCTATTTGCGTGGTGTGGCGCCACCAAGCGTGAAGACGGTGCAGATGTACAAGGGCGTGGTCGCCTTTATTACCTTGCAGCTGATCGCGCTGGGTATTGTTGGGGCCTATCCGCCGCTGGTGAACTACTTGCCGAACCGCGTTTCGTTCTTGTCGGACAATGCGCCGCCACCGCGGAACCCGAAGCTGCAATATTGCATCGAAGAGTACACCGCGGGCGTTGTGGCCGATGGAGATGGCCCAAAGGCGGCGATTGAGCGAGCGATGCAGCTTGATCTTGGTGCGTTGCCGAGGTCTTTGCGCAAGGATCTGGAAGGATCTTTTGCCAGTGCTGAAGAGGCCTTGGTTTCTCTCGCGTCTATTGCAACCGCAGAAGAGGCGGTTCGGGAAGCGACGCAGGATTACCGTCCGCTGCGAGTGGAAGTTCGAGCAATCGAGAAAGAGATCCGCACGCTAGAGGAAGAGGCCGAAGCGCTGCGCATTACCACCAGCCGGATGCGGTCCGAAGATCAGGCTGCGAAACGTGCGGAGCTTGAAGCGAAACGCGAGGGCATGCTGGCCGAGGTCGAATCTCTGAAGGCGACGATCCCGGCAAGCTGGGAAGGGCTGCATAGCACCTTTGCCGAGTTGACCAAGGCGGAACAGAAGGCCCGGGTAACCTATCGTCGGCAGGCAGATGGCGCGTGGGAAGCCGCGTACGAGACCAATGCTGCGCTGATGGCGACCCCCGCGTTTGTTGCTTTGGAAGGTGAGTTGCGTGAAATGCGTGCTTACATTGAGACGGCGCCCGAAACGGGAAGCGAAGCCGAGGACACCGTGAATGCGCTTGCGGACAAGTTTGGCGAAGTCGCGGGTGCTGGTGATGTAGCTTCGGAGTTGAACTCGGCGCGCCGGGCCCTTCGTGAAAAGCGTTTCGACCGTGAGAAAGCGCTCAAGGCCTATGACGACGCGCTAGCGGAGTATGAGGCGCAAAAAGAATGGCGCGCCGCAGCCGCGTCGCTACAGCCGGGTGTCACTGCTTATCTCGAAGGTATTAAGGGGACGCTCGGGCTTCGTTCGCAGCCACGCCTGGACCGGGGAGAAGCGCTCTATATGGCGTCGTGTAGCTCTGTGCATCGCGATATCTCGCTCAACTTCTGAGCATGAACAGGCCGGGGTTCGCCCCGGCCTGATTTCCTTCAAAGCATCGTTTAAAACGGCGCAGGGCACGGCACCGGCCAGTGTGGCGAAGCCTGCAGCGCCACGGTTTCTTACATATTGTTAATGCTTCTTCGGGAACGACAGGGCGCGCTTTGGCGTTGTCCTGCCAAATACACTCTCGAAAGGAGTTACATCATGCTTAGCTGGCTCGGGGGCCTTCTGGTCTTCATTCTTGACGTATACGCAATCATCCAAATCATCGGTTCAGGCGCGAGCACCGGCGCCAAGGTATTTTGGACGGTGCTGATCCTCGTCCTTCCGCTTGTCGGGTTCCTAATCTGGCTTGTCGCGGGCCCCAAGGGTGGCCGCGTCACAGCGTGACGGGAAACGGGTAGTAAGCTGCGAGAAGTGGGGGGGCAAAGATGTGTTAGAGCGAAATATCCTGCCTCTTCTCGCAGTATTTATGAGTATCGCCGCTATTGGCCTGAGTTTTTTCAGCCCATGGTGGCTTTTGTTGTTGGCGGTGTCGTTGACGGTTCTGGCGCTGGGGGTCTACGACTTTACGCAGCGCAAATGGACGATCACCAGAAACTATCCCGTCGCCGGGCGGATCCGGTGGTTGTTTTACAAGCTGCGGCCATTCCTGAGGGCCTATGTGGTTGAGGGCGATCTGGAGGGGAAACCCTTTTCCTATGAGGCGCGCAACCTTGTACATGCCCGCGCCCGGGGCGAGACCGATACGCACCCCTTCGGAACCGAGCGTGACGTCGAGGCCGAGGAATACAGGTGGATTAACCATTCGATTGCCCCGGCCCGTGATCCCGACGACGATCCGCGCGTGATCGTGGGCAACGCGCAATGCGCAAAACCCTATTCGGCATCTGTTCTCAATATCTCGGCCATGAGTTTCGGGGCGTTGTCCGGGCGCGCCATTGAGGCTTTAAACATCGGGGCCAAGCAGGGCGGGTTTTTTCACGATAGCGGGGAAGGCGGGCTTTCACCCTATCACGCAAAACATGGCGGCGATCTGGTCTGGGAACTGGGATCGGGGTATTTCGGCGCGCGTGACGATGACGGGAATTTCGACCCGGAGCTGTTTCGGGATCAGGCACAGGAGGATCAGGTCAAGATGACCGAGATCAAGCTGAGCCAAGGTGCGAAGCCGGGCCATGGCGGTTTGCTGCCCGCCGCGAAGGTGACCGAAGAGATCGCGAAAACGCGCAAGGTTCCGGCGCATGAGGATTGCCTTTCGCCGCGCGGGCACAGTGCCTTTTCCACCCCGAACGAGATGATGGAGTTCGCCGCCCGGATGCGTGATCTTTCAGGCGGGAAGCCGGTCGGCCTGAAGCTGTGTATCGGGCAGCCGCATGAGGCCTTTGCCATGGTCAAGGCGATGCGGCAGACGGGCATTTACCCGGACTTCATCGTGGTGGACGGGGGCGAGGGCGGCACAGGTGCCGCGCCGTTGGAATTATCGGATCACGTGGGGATGCCGCTGATCGACGGGCTGGTGCTGATGCGCAATGCGTTGGTGGGCGCGGGCGTGAAGGACAAGGTTCGGCTGGCGGCGTCGGGCAAGGTTTATTCGGGATTCGGACTTGCGCATAATCTGGCGCTTGGGGCGGATTGGTGCAATGCCGCGCGCGCCTTCATGTTCTCGATCGGCTGCATTCAGGCGCAGCGTTGCCACCTTGGCACCTGTCCCACCGGCGTGACGACGCAGGATCCGGGTCGCCAGCGCGGGCTGGTCCCGGAGGTGCAGGGCGAGCGCGCCGCGCGGTTTCATCGCAAGACCGTTGAGGCGCTGGCCGAGATCGTGGCCGCCGCCGGGTTGGAGCACCCGCGCGATTTGCGCCCACATCATATCGTGCAGCGGATTGGGGTCACGCAGGGACGCACGGTGGATACGGTTTTCCCGTTCCTGCCGGAAAACGCCCTGATCGATGATCCGGGAGCGACGATCTACGCGGATTGGTGGGCGGCGGCGGACCCAGACACGTTCAAGCCGAAAATCGATCTGGGCGCGGCGCGCACGCGCCTGACCCACGAGGAACCCGTAAACCAGCAACAGCAGAGTGAGGCCCGATCATGAGCAAGACCGTTTCCGAAGTCGTCGTTGATGCGTTGGAGCAGGCGGGCGCTAAGCGGGTTTATGGGATCGTGGGGGACACGATCAATCATTTCACCGATGCCGTGCGATCGTCGAGCCTTGAGTGGATACATGTGCGGCACGAAGAGGTTGGCGCGCTGGCCGCGGGTGGGGAAAGCTACATGACCGGGGAGTTGAGCATCTGTGCCGGCACCACCGGGCCGGGGAGCCTGCATTTCGTCAACGGGATCTTCGAGAGCCATCGCAACGGCGCGCCGGTGGTGATGATCGCATCGAATATAGATCGTGCCGAGGCCGGGCTGAACTTTCCGCAGGAGGTGGATCAGAAGAAGATCTATGAGCAGGCTTCGGTGTTCTGCGAGGCGATCAGCCATCCGGATCAGGCGCGCCGGATCGTGGTGCAGGCTGCGCAGGCCGCGCTGACCAAAAGGGGCGTGGCAGTCGTGATCGTCAATGGCGACATGTTCAAGGAAACCGCGCCGGACGAATTGCCGTGGGCGGTGCATCGTGCCGACCCGATTGTGCGCCCTTCGGAGGACGAGATCGAAACGCTAGCCGCACTTGTCGAAGAGGCAGAGAAGATCACGATCTATGCCGGTATCGGTGCACGGGGGGCGGAGCGGCAGGTGAAGGCGTTGGCCGAACATCTGGGCGCGCCGGTGGCCCACACCACGCGGTCAAAGGAGTTCATCGAGCCGGATATGCCCAACAACGTGGGGATGACCGGGATCCTTGGGAACAAGGCAGGGATGGAGGCTGTGGCGGGGTGCGATCTGTTGCTCTGCCTTGGCAGTGATTTTGCCTATACCCAGTTTTACCCCGAGGGGGCCAAGATCGTGCAGGTCGACGTTGATCCGACGCATCTTGGCCGCCGGTCGCCTATTCACCTGGGTCTTGTTGGCGATGTGGGGGATACGATCGACTCGCTTCTGCCAAAGATCGGAAAGCGCGCGCCGGGCAAACACCTGAGCCGTGCGCAGGCGCAGTATCGCAAGGATATTGAAGGGTATCGCGACAGCGCGCAGAGCAAGGATCCGACGCTTATCCATCCCCAACACCTGACCCGGTGTCTTGACGAAATGGCCGCCCGGGACGCGGTTTTTACCGCTGACGGCGGCTCGCCCATGGTGTGGTTGCTGAGGCACCTTTCGGCGAATGGGGAGCGGCGGTTTCTGACAAGCCTGTTGCACGGCACCATGGCGAATGCCTATCCGCAGGCGATGGGAATCCAGTTGGCCTTTCCCGGGCGGCAGGTGATCGCGCTGTGCGGCGATGGCGGGATGACCATGCTGATGGGCGATCTGCTGACGCTGGTGCAGGAGGAGATTCCGGTCAAGCTGTTGATCTTCAACAATGCCTCGCTTGGGTTTGTCGAGATGGAGCAACGGGTCGAGGGGCTTCTGGACAGCTATACCGGCCTGAAAAACCCTGATTTCGGTGCGATGGCGCGCAGCATCGGGATGCAGGGCGCACGTGTGGAGTGCGCCGACGATCTGGAAGGCGCGATGCGGGATTGGCTGGACGCGACAGGGCCAGCGTTGCTTGACGTGAAGGTGAGCCGGATGGAGCTGGTGATGCCGCCCAAGATTGAGGCGGGACAGGTGGCTTCTACGGCACTGTTCGGGATGAAGGCGGTGCTGAACGGGCGGGGTGACGAGGTGATCGACCTGCTGCGGGACAATTTCCTGCGATAAGGCGCGCGAGTGTTGCGACAAATTGGCCGGATCACTTCAAAACCCTCCCGCGCGGGAAGGTTTTTGATCCGGATCAATTGGGGTGTGCAGGTGGGGCGATAGGCAGGGTCCCGCGAAAACCACTTTGAAGGACCCGCCATGACCATGCGACCAGTCACCCGCCGCGCCACGCTTTTCGGCGCGGTCGCGCTTTTTTCGACGCCTGCGCTACTGCGCGCGTCGTCCTCGCTTCCAGAAACGCTTGTCATGCAGGCGCCGCGATCGGGCCCCGGTATCCTGATGGCGCATGCGCGTGCGATCGGGGCGCTGGACAAGGTGGCCGGAAAGGTCGAGCTTTCGCTCTGGACCACGCCGGACGAGATGCGCGCGGGGTTCGTATCGGGCAAGGTGCCGCTGACGGTGATGCCGTCGCAGGGGGCGGCGAGTTTGCATAACAAGGGGCTGGGCCTGCATCTGGTGTCCGTGCTGACCGATGGGCATTGTGGCCTTATCGCGCGGGATATGGAGAATTGCAGCGTGGCGGACCTGCGTGGCAAGCGCGTGGCCGTGCCTTCGATCAACGGGTTTACCGGGCACATGATGCGGCTGGGTTTGCGCCACTATGGCATCGGTCTGGATGAGGTGGAGTTGATCCCCGCCGTGACCAAGATGGAAGGTGGGCAGATCCTGCTTTCGGGACGGGCGGATGTGGCGCTTGTGCCGGAGCCTGTCGGCTCGGCTGTGTTGATGAAGGGCAAACAGGCGGGGCAGCATTTGTATCGCGGCGAGCAGATGCGCGAGGTGATGGGCAAGATCGCGGGCACGGCACCGTCGTTGCCGCAGGCGTCACTGGCCATCCGGGCGGATTATGCAGCCGAATACCCGGGCCTGATCCCGGCACTGCGCGAAGCAATTTCGGCTGCGGCTGTAGATCTCAACGCCGATCCAGCCAAGGCCGCCGCGAATGCCGCGCCCTTCGTTGAGCGCAAGGCGGGACTGCTGGCGCAGGCGATTCCGTTTGCCAACCTGCATGGTGAACCGGCGAATGAGGCGCGGCCCAAACTGGAGGCGCTTTATAGCGCGCTGCTTGATGCCGATCCGGGCATCATCGGGGGCAAGATGCCCGGCGAAGCGCTTTATGGCGCCTGAGTGAGTGGTGAGGTGACAGAACGCCCGCTGATCCGTGCGCCGCTGCGCGCGCGGGTCGGCGAATGGTTCGAAATGGCGCCTGTCCTTGCCGGGCAGGCGGTGCTTTGGGCCGGGCCGCCGCTGTTGGGCCTCGCCCTGTTTCTGGGGCTGTGGCAGTGGGGGCATTTGACCTATGGGGCGTTTATCCTGCCGTCGCCGATGCAGACGCTCAGGGCGGCCTTCGGCGTTTTGACCTCAGTCGAGGGATGGGTGATCCTTGGCGCGACGATCCTGCGGGTGATGATCGCGCTGACGCTGTCGGCAGTGCTTGGCGGGGGTTTGGGCCTTTTGGCCGGGTATGGCTGGTTCTTGCGGGCGATGCTGGCGCCTGTGGCGACGATCCTGTTGGGGATACCGGCCACGGCTTGGGTGATTTTGACGATGATCTGGTTCGGGCCGTCGCATGGCGCGATCCTGTTCACGATGGCGATCGTGACCGGGCCGATCCTTTATATCGGGACGGTCGATGCGGTTCTGACCCGTGACCGGCGGCTTGAGGATATGGCGGCGAGTTTCGGTGCGGGGCGTTTTGAGCGGTTTCGCCGGGTGGCGCTGCGACAGATCCTTGCGACGCTGGCGCCGGTGCTGGGGATCACGCTGGCGCTCGGATTCAAGGTCGCGATCATGGCGGAACTGGTCAGCAACGTGGCGGGTATTGGCGCGGCGCTGGCGAAGTCGCGGGCGCATATGGATATCGATATGGCGCTGGCCTACGTGGCGCTGGCTGTGATGGGCCTTTTGGCAGTTGAGCACGGAATCATCCGCCCGATGCAGCGCCGCGCAGGCCAGTGGCGGAGGATCGGTTCGTGAGCGGGATGACCTTGGCCACGATCAGCCATGCGCTTGCGGGGCGAAAGGTGCTGGATACGGTTTCGCTGGTGGTCCGCCCCGGCGAGATGGTGGCGCTTGTCGGCCCGTCAGGCTGTGGCAAGAGCACGCTGGCGAGCGTGGCGGCAGGTATCCTGCGGCCCGACAAAGGTCGGGTCCTGCGGCAGTACAAGCGGCACGGGATGGTGTTTCAACAATCACGGCTGCTGCCTTGGGCGGATGCACGCGAGAACATCGCCTTTCCGTTGATCGTGGGGGGCATGGCGAAGCGCGAGGCGTTGGCCCGCGCAGAGGCGGCGGCGGAGGCGGTGGCGCTGTTGCCCGAGGATCTGGGCAAGATGCCGGATCAGTTGTCCGGCGGGATGCGGGCACGGGTGGCGATTGCGCGGGCGCTGAGCATCGAGCCGGATTTCCTGATATTCGACGAGCCTTTCGCAGCGCTTGATCCGGCGTTGAGGCGGCGGTTGCAAGACTTGGTGCTTGAATTGGGTGAGGTCCGTGGTTTTGGCGGGTTGTTCATTACCCATGATTTGAGCGAGGCGGCGCGGATCGCCGATGCAATCGCGGTGATGGAACGGAAGGGCAAGGGAATCCTTGGCCGTCTGACGCCGCCGGGAACGCGGGGAATGCGCAGCGACGACACGATTTTCGCCTTCGTGCAGGATGCGCTGTATGCTGAGACCCTTCTGACCGACCTGGTCAACGTGGATGAACGCGCTGTGCCGCTTGATTGCGCGTGTGATAGCCTCGGGCCTAGACGCTGCTGTTGAGCCGGGTTTTGCCGTGCTGCTTCTTCTTAGGTGTTGAGGCGTTGTAGTCAGTCATGCACCGGTGAAAAGGCCTCGGCGAGGTGCAGCCAATCATGACAATACCTAAGACTTTATCGCCAACCTCCGAAGACAGAAGCCTTGTTCAAAGGGCTGTTCTCGCAATGGGACGAAACTTGCGTCGTGGTTCAGAGTGCGGGAGAGCAGTAGCTTTCCTGTGATTGGGATCGTAACGGCTGCGAGCATCCTTTTTGGAATGCCGCAGCCGTCATAGCATCAGAAGTCGAGGTTTTCGACCGAAAGCGCGTTCTGCTGAATGAACTCGCGGCGCGGTTCGACCACGTCGCCCATCAGTTTGGTGAAGAGATCGTCGGCTTCGACCATATCATCGACCTTGACCTGAAGGAGCGTGCGCGCGTCCGGATCGAGCGTAGTTTCCCAAAGCTGATCCGGATTCATCTCGCCCAGGCCCTTGTAGCGCTGAAGCGTGAGACCTTTTTCGCCCTCGGCCAGAATGGCAGAGAGGAGGTCGAGTGGACCATGGATCGCCTGTTCGCGGTCTTTGCGAACGAGAGCGGCGGTGGCGCCATAGATTTCCTGCAGGGACTGGGTAAATGTGCCGGTTTTGCGGGCTTCGCCACCGCGCAGCATCGGGCCATCAAGGGTGCGGACCTCTTCCACGCCACGCAGGATGCGGGCGAGACGGATGCCGTGATCCTGCGTGATCCGGCCCTGCCAGCCGCGTTCGTATTCCAGCGCGATAAGATCGAGCCGTTTGGCCACCTTGTCGGCCACGCCTTGCAGGTCGTTTTCGACCGCGCCGGGCACGAAGGCCCCAGCGATCGCGGCCTGTTCAAGGATATGGCGCGGGTAATGCGTCGGGAAGGCATCGAGCACGCGCTTGAGTTGGCGTGCCTCTTCCACGACGCGGATCAGATCCTGCCCGGCGATTTCCATGCCGGAGCCAAGTTTCAAGAGCGCGCCATCAATGCCCTGCTGGATCAGGTAATCGTCCATCGCGGCCTGATCCTTGAGATAGACCTCGGATTTGCCACGCGCCACTTTGTAGAGCGGCGGTTGCGCGATGTAGAGGTGACCGTTTTCGATCAGCTCTGGCATCTGGCGATAGAAGAACGTCAGCAAAAGCGTGCGGATATGGGCGCCGTCCACGTCGGCATCGGTCATGATGACGATCTTGTGGTAGCGCAGCTTCGACAGGTTGAATTCGTCGCGCCCGATCCCGGTGCCAAGTGCCATGACGAGATTGCCGATTTCCTGAGAGCCGAGCATCTTGTCAAAACGCGCGCGTTCGACGTTCAGGATCTTGCCCTTGAGCGGCAGGATCGCCTGCACCGAGCGGTCGCGCCCGGTTTGGGCGGAGCCACCGGCGCTGTCACCCTCGACGAGGAACAATTCGGTTTTGGAGGGATCCTTCTCGGAGCAATCCTTGAGCTTGCCGGCAAGGAAGTTCACATCCAGCGCAGATTTACGGCGGGTGAGTTCGCGGGCCTTGCGGGCGGCTTCGCGCGCCAAGGCGGCTTCGATGATCTTACCGACGATCATCTTGGCCTCGTTCGGGTTTTCCTCGAACCATTCCGAGAGCTTTTCGCCGACAAGGTTTTCAACGGCGGGGCGGACCTCGGAAGAGACCAGCTTGTCTTTGGTTTGTGAGCTGAACTTCGGGTCGGGCACCTTGACGGAAAGGACGCAGGTCAGACCTTCGCGGGCGTCATCGCCGGTGAAGTTGATCTTTTCGCGCTTGGCGATGCCGGATTCCTGTGCGTATTTCGTGATCGTCCGGGTCAGCGCCCCACGGAAACCTGCAAGGTGCGTACCGCCGTCGCGCTGTGGGATGTTGTTGGTGAAGGGCAGGACCGTTTCGTGGTAACTGTCATTCCACCACATGGCGACTTCGACGCCGATGTCGTCACGCTCGCCCACAACATAGATCGGGTCTTCGAACATCGAGGATTTGTTGCGGTCGATATACTTGACGAATTCCTTGACGCCGCCCTCGTAGTGCAGATCGATTTCGATCGGCTCGGCCGGGCGTTCATCGCGCAGGCGGATGTGCACGCCGGAATTGAGGAAGGCCAGTTCGCGAAGGCGCTTTTCCAGAATTTCGAAAGAGTATTCGAGGTTGGAGAAGGTATCGGTCGAAGCAAGGAAGCGGACTTCGGTGCCGGTATACCCCTCGGGGGCGTCGCCAACGATTTTCAGATGCTCGGCGGTTTCGCCATGTTCGAAGCGCGCGACGTGTTCCTTGCCGTTGCGCCAGATGCGCAGTTCAAGCCAGACGGAAAGCGCGTTCACCACGGAAACGCCGACGCCGTGCAGGCCACCGGAGACCTTGTAGGAATTGCTGTCGAATTTGCCGCCTGCGTGCAGCTGGGTCATGATGACCTCGGCTGCGGAGACGCCTTCTTCGGTATGCATGTCGACGGGAATGCCGCGACCGTTGTCGCTGACCGAAACGGATGAATCGTCATGGATCGTGACGGTGACGAGATCGGCATGGCCGGCCAGTGCCTCGTCGATGCCGTTATCGACCACCTCATAGACCATGTGATGCAGGCCCGAGCCATCATCGGTATCCCCAATATACATGCCGGGGCGTTTGCGAACGGCCTCCAACCCTTTGAGAACCTTAATGGAATCGGCGCCGTATTCGGCGTTGTTCTGCTCGACTTCTGACATTATGCGCGCTTTGCTGTTTTTCCTGTCTGTTTCTACATTTTCTGGGGGGGAATGTCACGCCAATACACCATATTTTGCGCGGCTGACCGGGAGGAATTCAGGGGCTTGGAACCTGTGAATGCAAGTGCGCTTTTTGCCCAGAAATCGCATGGGTTCGCCCAAATTTTTCCAAAATTTTGCGCAAAATGGAGAGCGAGGGAAAACCTAGCGGATCGTGGGACGAGGAAAGATGCTGAAGCGGTTGGAAAAGCGGGTTGCCAAGGCGGCGACGCGGCGCGCCCAGAGGATGGAGCGGGCCGAGCGGATGGGCAAATATTGGAAGATCCGCGATGATGCGCTTTGGAATCCTTTCGAAGTCTTCGTGTTCATCTTATTGATCGTACTGGCCTTTGGGATGTTCCTTGGACGGGGGCATTTCCTCTATGTGCTGGAGCTTTTCACACCCGTCGTTCTGGTGGGAGTTTGGGTGCTTTTGGCGCAGGCGCTGATCCGGTATCGGGCCGGACAAGAGACATTCCTGCAAATGTTCTTTCGCAAGTTCCGCTGAGGGGCTCAGGGGACGAGGAGCGTGAGCGAAGTGCCGTCTTCCTCGGTCACTTCGATCCGTTGGGTGCCGGGCCCTAGTTCTTCGAACAATTCCGGGCCCGTGCCTGTCATCCAAGCCTGTGCGCCGAGTGCCGTGATTTCATCATAGAGAGCGGCGCGGCGGGTCGCGTCGAGGTGGGCTGCGACCTCATCAAGCAGCAAGAGCGGCGGCGCGCCGAAATCCTGCGCAAGGGCGCGGGCGTTGGCGAGGATGAGCGAGATCAAAAGGGCCTTTTGTTCGCCGGTGGAGCAATCGCGGGCGGGCACATCCTTGGCCGTGTAGTGGCCAAGCATATCGGTGCGGTGCGGGCCGATCAGCGTGCGGCCGGCAGCGAGATCGCGCGCGCGGCTGTCGGCCAAGGCCCGGGTGAGCATGTCGGGGTCTTCGGGCAGGTCGTCTTCGGGCTGGATCAGGGTAAGCTGTGCGGTGGGGAATGCGGTTTTTGCCGCGTTCTGGGCATCGGACAGTTGCACAAGGGTGGCGCGTCGGTTGGCGTGGATCGCAGCGCCCGCTTCGGCCATCTGCCGTTCGAGGGCGGTATACCAGTGGCGATCACGAACCATGTCCTTGAGCAGTTGGTTGCGCTGGCGCATGGCCTTTTCATAGGCGAGCGAGAGATCGGCGTGGTCGGGATAGAAGCTGAGCGTCATCCGGTCGAGAAACCGACGTCGGCCTTCGGCTCCTTCGATCCAGAGCCTGTCCATCGACGGGATCAGCCATGTGACACGGGCGATCCGGGCGAGGGCAGTTTGCGCGGCGGGTTTGCCATCGATTCTGACTTGCCGGGCGGCGCCTTCGGGGGAGGTGATTTCGACCTCGTGGAATTGATGCAGCGAGCGCAGGAGGCCGGTGATCTTCCACCCTAGCGCCTCGGGGCGTCGGGCCATGTCTTGTGCTGAAGCGCGACGGAGGCCGCGCCCGGGGGAAAACAGTGAGACCGCTTCGAGAATGTTGGTCTTGCCCGCGCCGTTGGGGCCATAGATCGCGATGGGTCGTGCGTCGCAATCAATCACCGCACGCTTGTGCGAGCGGAAATGCGAAAGGGTAAGTTGGGTAAGGGCGAGAGTCATGCCGGGGGGCCAATGTTCGAGAGGCCGAAGTGGGGGCGCTGCCCCCACGCCCCCGGGATATTTCTGGTCAGATGAAGCGAGGGGTGCGTCACACCCGCATCGGCATCACGACGTAGACAGCGGAGGTGTCGTTGCCTTCGCGCATGAGCGTCGGGTCACCGGAGGAGTTGAACAGGAAAACGGCGTTTTCGCGATCAACCTGGCTTGCGATCTCCAACAGGTATTTGGCGTTGAAGCCGATTTCGAGACGTTCATCGCCATAGGCGACGGCAAGCTCTTCCTCGGCGGCACCGCTGTCGGGGGCATTGACCGAGAGGGTGAGCTTGTCTTCTTCGAGCGAGAGCTTCACCGCACGAGAGCGTTCCGACGACACGGTCGCGACGCGATCCACGGCCTGGGCGAATTCGGCGGCGTCGACTTCGAGGCGGCGCGTGTTGCCCTGCGGAATGACGCGGGTGTAATCAGGAAAGGTGCCGTCGATCACCTTGGAGGTGAGGGTGATGGCAGGGGTCGCGAAGCGGATCTTGGTTTCCGATACCGAAACGGCGATTTGCGCGTCGTCGTCATCGAGAAGCTTGCGCAGCTCACCCACGGTTTTGCGGGGCACGATCACGCCGGGCATGTCGCCAGCACCATCGGGCAGATCGGCATCAATCCGGGCGAGGCGGTGGCCATCGGTGGCGACACAGCGCAGCACGCGCCCGCCATCGGCATCAGCGACGTGCATGTAGACGCCGTTCAGATAATAGCGGGTTTCTTCGGTTGAAATCGCGAATTTCGACTTGTCGAACAGGCGGCGCAGGACCGGGGCAGGGGCCGAGAAATTGGAGCTGTATTCGGAGCTCGCCATGACCGGGAAATCTTCTTTCGGCAGGGTGGCGAGGTTGAAGTTGGAGCGGCCCGCCTCGACGGTGAGGCGACCGGCGGCGCCGTCATCGGTGAGGGTGACGAGGGCGCCATCGGGCAGCTTGCGGACGATTTCGTGAAGGGTGACGGCCGAGACTGTGGTCGCGCCGGCGCGTTCGACCTGAGCCGGGGCCTTATCGACGACTTCGATGTCGAGATCGGTAGCGCGGAACATGACATCCGACCCGTCCGCCTCGATCAAGACATTGGCCAGGATCGGGATCGTGTTGCGGCGTTCTACGACCGATTGCGCCTGGGCGACGGCCTTGAGCAATACGCCGCGTTCGATGCTGAATTTCATACCGTCACTCCGTGTCCGATCGGCCGGGAGGGAAACCCTAGCGGTTTCCGCTGCCGGTGCAAGTTTTTTGGAGTTTTCGGGTGTATCGTGGGCGTCGTCAAGACAACTCGGGTGTAGTGGTGCGATTTCGGACACTTCAGTGGCGTTTGCTTACCTTGGGAATGCGGGTGACTTGGCCCAAACTGTGCCGTTTGCCCAACCAGAGGGCCGGGCCGAGGATGTGGTCGCGGGCCGCGAGGCTCCGGGTTTTCACGTCGTCTTCGGGGAGTGTCTGGACGATGTCCTCGCGCTTGGGTCGGATGAGGGCACCATCATGATTGAAGATCGGGTATTCCTTCCTGAACTGAAAGCCGTGGAGCGTAGCGCTTGCATGCCCGTAAAACAGGCCTCCGAGCGTTTTCGTGTCGGTGACCTCGACATTATCGTGCGCGTGCCGGTGTAACTGGCCGAGCCATTTCAGAAGGCCAAGAAGTATTGCCCCGTCGTCTGCTTTGGGGGCGGAGGCGGGGCGATTGATGGTGGCGTAGTCCGGCAGGTCTTTACCCGAAAGCGCGTGGGTGAGCGATAGGAGGTAGCCCGCAGCGAACCACGCCATGGTGGCGGCCCGGTCGAAGTCCGCCTCGCCCATCAGCGCGTCGGCGGTATCCGCAGCGCAAGCAACATGTTCGGTAAAAGTAGCGTAGCCGCCCATATCGGGCGGCCACTTTGTCGGCCGTATCGCGAGAGCGTCAAGGTCTTCGATCTGCATGGGATTTGAGGCTGGTCAGGCTTCGAGGGCGCGGCGCAGAAGTTCGATGTCTTCTTCGATCTGGGCGTCCTGCTGGCGCAGTTCCTCGATCTTGCGAACCCCGTGCATGACGGTGGTGTGATCGCGTCCGCCAAAGCGGCGGCCAATCTCGGGGAGGGAGCGCGAGGTGAGCTGCTTGCACAAAAACATGGCGACCTGCCGCGGGCGGGCAAAGCTGCGCACGCGCTTGGGGCCGATCATGTCGCTGAGACGAATATTGTAGTGTTCGGAGACCTTGCGCTGGATTTCCTCGATGGTGATCTTGCGCTCGGAGGCGCGCAGGATGTCGGCAAGGCAGTCTTGCGCCAGTTCGAGGGTGATCTCACGCCCGACCAGAGAGGCGAAGGCGAAAAGCCGGGTAAGGGCCCCTTCGAGCACGCGCACGTTGGTCGAAATCCGGTGGGCGAGAAACTCGAGCACGCCGTCTGCCATTGCAAGTTCGGGATACTGCGCCCGCTGACCGGCGACCTTGGATTGCAGGATGCCGAGGCGGAGTTCGTAATCCGTTGGGTGCAGGTCGACGACGAGGCCGCATTGCAAGCGGCTTTTGATCCGGTTTTCGAGGTCCTTGATCTCACCTGGGGCGCGATCGGCGGAAATGATGATCTGCCGCTGTTGATCGACGAGCGCGTTGAAGGTGTGAAAGAACTCTTCCTGCGTGCTGTCCTTGCCAGCGATGAATTGCACGTCATCGACCATGAGGACATCGACGGAGCGGAAGATTTCCTTGAAATCCATCATCTTGCGATCGCGCAGGGCCTGCACGAAGCGATACATGAACTGTTCGGCCGAAAGGTAGAGCACGTTGAGATCGGGGCGACGCGCCTGAAGCTCGTGTGCGATGGCGTGCATCAGGTGCGTTTTACCCAGTCCGACCCCGCCATAGAGAAAGAGCGGATTGAAGGTAACCGGACCACCCTCGGCGACGCGTTTGGCGGCGGCATGGGCGAGTTCGTTAGGCTTGCCGACAATAAAGCTGTCGAAGGTGAAGCGCGGATCAAGAGGGGCGCCGGGCAAAACATCATCGCGCGGGGCACCTGTGTCATGGTGCGACTTGGGCGAAGTGAGTGGCGCGGCGGTTTGATTGATCTGCTTCGCCGTTTTGGCGGAGTTGTCGTTTGCGGTCGCCGGTACGTGAAACTGTATTCTTTTCACGTCTGCGCCGACGGTCGTCATCTGATATAGGATGACCTCGCCGAAATTCTGCTTAACATAGTTTCCGAGAAATGACGTTGGCACGTTGAACGTTGCCACACCTTCAGAGAGGCTGTCGAATTCGAGCGGCTCTATCCAAGTTTTGAAGTTGTTCTTCCCGACCGTTTTGAGAAGTGCTTGTTGTACTTCACCCCATTGCTCCTGCGTCATTGAACCCCGTTCCACCATATTTTCCCAAGTCAGTGGCGATATCCCCGCACACCCCAGGAAGCCATCCCGAGTTGTGGCAAGCCACGAAGACAGAGGTGGCAGCAGAATAGAGTCGCACTGCGGCAGCAGCGGTGCGCCGGAACTCTCAATTGCTGACCAGTCTCTGCAGACGTGCAATTCCCCACTGTCCCAACCGTCTCTCCCCAGAGAACGGAATAGAAGAACTGCGCATCTGAGCCTCCGATATGGGAGCAGTCCTTGGGCCGATATGGGCCCGTCCGATCGGACAAGTGCAGCCCGCGATAGACGCGGCTTGTCGAAGCGGTTGGATCTGGTTCCCCCGAAGGCGAAAGTGACTCGCAAGGGTATGGATAGCAATCGGCTAGGCGCAGCCGCAACGAAACTTCACACTTGACTCGGATATTTCATCAAAAGAATCTGCGAAGTGCTTATAAGTCAATAAAATAAGGCGAAAATGGAAAATGGGGCATCTCGCAGGAGACGCCCCATTCTTGCTGAACTGTTGCAGAATCGCTTAGCCGAGGGCCTTCACGCGGGCCGACAGGCGCGACATTTTGCGCGCTGCGGTGTTCTTGTGGAAGACGCCGCGGGTCACGCCGCGCATCAATTCGGGCTGTGCGACGCGCAGAGCGTTTTGTGCGGCTTCCTTGTCGCCGGACTCGATCGCCTCTTCGACCATGCGCAGGAAGGTGCGGATGCGCGAACGGCGCGCCTTGTTAACGGCTGCGCGGCGCTCGTTCTGACGGGCGCGTTTTTTTGCTTGTGCTGAATTTGCCATGTTTCGGGCCTTCTCATCTGGGTCAATACGGTTCAGCGCACGACCCCGAAGGCCCCCCGACAACCGGGGCATGATTCTTGCCAAAGCGGGCATCACGCGCATGTTCTGGGGCGCTTAATACGGATTTGGCTGGGAATTGCAACTTGGAAAGCGCCGTCCTTGTGCGCTTTGCGCCGGGGAGCGCGGGCGGGCCTGTTTCGTTTCGCACGTCAGGGATGTGCTGGCCATGGGGAATTCAATTGTGATAGCCACGCGGCGAACGAAAGCAGCAACTGTCGGGGGCACATGATACAGAACGACCTTCTGGTGCAGTCGGGGCGACTATTGCGCAGGCTTCACGACGCCGGCTTCGATTGTCGTGCCGAAGATGATTTCGAGGATATCCCCGATCACGTGTCCGCAACGGGAAAACCGTTTCAAAGCCCGATGTTTTCTATTCTGCGCAACGACTTCACCAAGGGCACGGCGTTCTGGGCCTTTCTGATGCAGGAGAATGCGCGGGTTGGGGGGCTTGCGGCGCAGTTTTATGACCTACGTGAGGAGAAACTCGATCACTACCTGATGCGGACGGCGGCGTCGCAATATGGTGGTGGGCAGCGGGCGATCGAATGGGTCGCGCCGCCAGTGGGCGAGATGATCGGTGGCAAGCTGGTCTATTTTGGTGAGCTCTATTTTGGTGAAGAGGTGCGCGGGAAGCGCCGAGTTCTGACCGCCTTTGCCCGGTTGAGCATGATCCTTGCGGCGATGACATGGCCGCAGTTCGACTGGATGTATGCCTTTATCCCGAAAAGCCAGGCCCGGTTTGCGGATTACTACGGTTTTACCTATCGGCTGCCCTACTCTATCTGCTGGACCCCGGACGAGCCGTTCGGGCGCGGCAACGACCACATGATCGTCGCGATTTCAGCGAAAGATCTGGCGCATGTTCTAGCGTGCGGTGACTTTAGTGAGTTTTGAGTAAAGCAACATCAGCGGTATGCCGTCGGGGGTGACGACCGGAGCGAGAATGCGCCGGTAGGTTCCCGATACGCGCCGACCGTCGATTACCTCGTCGATGATCATGTCGGTGATCATATAACGCTGTTGGGCCGCTTGCAGATGTGCTTCGACCAGTTTCCGGACGAAGCCGGGATCGAACGTGCCGACGACGTTATCGTACTGGTTTTTGTCCAACAGATTGAGATAGCGCGCGGCGAGACTTTTTGAGCCGATCCGAAAAGGAACGGGCGCAGGATCGCCGGGTTTGGCGATGTGGAACAGGTCGACGTGTTCGAGAAACCATTCGTGGTTGATCAGTCGCCCCTCGTTGGTGATGAGCCAGTCGAGGATTTCATCCGTGCTGATCTGCATCGCGGGCTCAAGATCCTGCGCCACCTTGATGATCAGTCCTTCGGCGGTATCCTCGGCGGTTTTCCTTTGTTCATCAGTCGCATCCGGGGTGGCGAGGATGTTGATCGAAGGCCTTGTTTCGGAAAAATAGCCGACCGGAATATTGAGAGCGGTGGCGATCCGATCGACGCTTTCGAAGGGAATCGCGCGATCGTTGGAGATTTGGGCGTGGAGTGTCGAATATTTGAGGCCGGCTGCGCGACACGCGGCAGCAAGGCTGAGATCACGCCTGCGGCATGCGTCTATCAAGCGCTGGCCAAGTGACAAGAAAACGATCCACCTAGATGTATTCACCAAAGGCAATGTGGCAGGCGCGCTAGGCTTGTCAAGGAAGCAGGGCCGCAGGGACCGAGTAAGCAGAAAGACCGGGCACGGGTCATGGCGCCCGGTCTTTGGTGTGTCGTGCGGATTACCGGTCGCGGAACTGTGGTTCGCGCTTTTCGGCGAAGGCGGCCATGCCTTCCTTCTGATCTTCGGTGGCGAAGAGCGAGTGGAAAACGCGGCGCTCGAAAAGGAGGCCTTCGCGCAAGGTCGTCTCGTAGGAGCGATTGACCGATTCCTTGATCGCCATGGTCGAGATCAGGCTCTTTTCGGCGATCTTCTGTGCCGCGCCCATCGCTTCGTCCATCAGCTTCTTGGCCGGGACCACGCGTGAGACGAGGCCCGAACGCTCGGCCTCTTCGGCGTCCATGAAGCGGCCCGTCAGGTTCATGTCCATCGCTTTGGATTTACCGATGAGCCGTGTCAGGCGCTGTGTACCGCCGATGCCGGCCATGACGCCGAGGTTGACTTCGGGTTGTCCGAACTTGGCGGTGTCGGCGGCGATGATGAAATCGCACATCATCGCCAGTTCGCAACCGCCGCCAAGGGCATAGCCGGCGACCGCAGCGATGATTGGCTTGCGCACCCGACCGATGGCATCGGTTTCGGGCGTGAAGAGGTCTTCGGAGAAGACATCGGCAAAGCTCTTGGAGCTCATCATCTTGATGTCGGCACCAGCGGCAAAAGCCTTTTCCGAACCGGTCAGAACGATGCAGCGCACTTTTTCGTTTTCCTGCGCCTCGCTGGCCGCTTTCGCCAATTCGCTCATCAATTGGGCGTTGAGCGCGTTGAGGGCGTCGGGGCGATTGAGTTTGATGAGGCAGACGTGGTCTTCTACTTCGACGATGATCGTCTCATAGGCCATGAGGTTTTCCGCTTTCGCTTGTTTCGATTTTCGAACTGCAGCCTTACCAATGTCGCAGAGTGGATCAAGCTATCTTTGGCATTGCGGACAGTAGAAGGTTGAGCGCCCCGCTTGCACGATTCGGCGAATCGTACCGGAGCAGCCGGGTGTCGGGCAGGGCGCACCTTCGCGGTCATAGGCGTGAAATCCATGCTGGAAATAGCCCAGCTCGCCGCTGGCTTGTCGGAAATCCTTGAGGGAGGAACCGCCCGCCGCGATGGCCTCGTTCAGGACATCGCGGATGATGGGGACGAGCGAGCCGACCCGTGCTTGCGCAATACGCCCGGCTTTGCGGGTTGGTGCGATGCGGGCGCGGTGAAGCGCCTCGCACACATATATATTTCCGAGGCCTGCAACGATCCGCTGATCCAAGAGGGCGGATTTTATCGGGGTGTTCTTTCCCTTGAGTGCTTCGACGAGATAGGTCTCGGAAAAGCTGTTGCCCAACGGTTCGGGGCCGAGTTTGGCGAGCAGGGGATGCGACTGTGCGGTGTCGGTGGGCAGAAGATCCATCGCGCCGAAGCGGCGGGGGTCGTTGAAAGTGATGCGTGCGCCATTGTCCATGTCGAGCACGACGTGGTCGTGTTTTTCCTGCGCCGGGTGGGTGTGGACAAATTGCCCCAGGGGGTCGCCCGAGACGGTCATCCGACCCGACATGCCGAGGTGGATGAGAAGTGATTCCCCCGAGGAAAGATCGGCGAGGATGTATTTCGAACGACGGCGCAGACGCTCTACCTGCTGACCCTTGAGGCGTTCGGCCATGCGTGGCGGGAACGGCCAGCGCAGATCGGGGCGGTTGACCTGTGCGAGGGCGATCCGCGCGCCTTCCATCGAGGGCGCAAGGCCGCGGCGGACGGTTTCGACTTCGGGCAGTTCTGGCATCGGGCGATGGCCCTCCGGGTGGTCATTGCGGCGCATTGTGCGCGGGTGTGGCCCGTTATAGAGAGGGGTGCGCAACCGGTAAGGCAAGAGTCATGAACGAGAAAACCACGCATTTCGGATTTCAGGACATCCCCGAGAGCGAAAAGGCGGGGCGGGTTCAGGGCGTCTTTGGCTCTGTGGCCAATAAGTACGATGTCATGAACGATGCGATGAGCATGGGGATTCACCGGATCTGGAAAGATGCGATGATGGATTGGCTGGCGCCGCGCCCGGGCCAGCGCCTGTTGGATGTTGCCGGCGGTACCGGGGATATCTCGTTCCGGTTTCTCAAGCGCGCGGGACACGGCCATGCGACCGTGCTGGACCTGACCGAGCCAATGCTGATCGAGGGGCGCAAGCGCGCCGAGGCGGCACAGATGGCCGGCAGCCTTGACTGGGTGGTGGGCGATGCGATGGCGCTGCCGTTTGAGGACAACACCTTCGACGTTTACACGATCAGCTTCGGCATCAGGAACGTGACCCGGCCACAGGAGGCGCTGAACGAGGCGTATCGCGTCTTGAAACCGGGCGGGCGGTTGATGGTTCTGGAGTTCAGCCAGATCCCGAATGACATGATGCAAAAGGTCTATGACCTTTATTCGTTCAACATCATTCCGAGGCTTGGAAAAGCAATCGCGAACGACCGGGATTCCTATCAGTATCTTGTTGAATCTATACGAAAATTCCCAGATCAAGAGACATTCCTTGGAATGGTGAAGCAAGCCGGATTCGAACAGGCGAAGTACCGCAACCTGACGATGGGAATTGCTTGCCTTCATTCGGGCTGGAAGCTGTGAGGGGGCCGCATAACATCATCCGGCTGATCCGCACAGGCGCGACGTTGGAGCGAACCGGCGCGATGAAGGTCGTGCTTGATGCGTTCGAGGCGCCCAGACTGGTGCGGATGGTCCTGCGCGGGGTGGTCTGGCCGTTTCAGTGGCTGGGTGAAAAAGGCGATCCCAACATGCCGGCCGCGACGCGGGCACTAACCGCTCTGGGCCCGGCCTATATCAAGTTCGGACAGGTTCTGAGTACGCGGCCCGATGTCGTGGGGGATGATCTGGCCGTGCAGTTGCGCGTCTTGCAGGACAAGTTGCCGCCGTTTCCGACCGAACGCGCCAAGGAGGCCATTCGCGAAGAGTTGGGCCGTCCCGTGCGCGAGGTGTTCTCGGACTTCAGTGAGCCGGTTGCCGCCGCTTCGATCGCACAGGTGCACAAGGCGACACTTTGCGAAACCGGTGAACAGGTTGCGGTCAAGGTTCTGCGACCCGGTATCGAGCGGGCATTTTCGCGCGATATCGATGCGTTCTATTTTGCGGCGGACGTGATCGAGTTTCTTTCGCCGGCCTCGCGTCGGCTGAGGCCGCGCGATGTGATCGCGCATTTCGAAGGCGTGGTGAAAGGCGAGCTTGACCTACGGCTTGAGAGCGCCTCGGCCAGCGAATTCGCGGCGAACACGGGCAATGATGAAGGCTTTCGCCTGCCCGAGATCAACTGGGCGTTTTCGGGCCGCCGTGTGATGACGATGAGCTGGGCCGAGGGCCTGCCGCTGGGTGACAACGATGCGCTGGATGCTGCCGGTCATGATCGCGATGCGCTGGGCGAGCGGGTGTTGCAGTTGTTTCTTTCGCACGCGCTGCGCGATGGGTTTTTCCATGC
Organism: Rhodalgimonas zhirmunskyi; assembly: GCA_030848925.1. Lineage (GTDB taxonomy): Bacteria > Pseudomonadota > Alphaproteobacteria > Rhodobacterales > Rhodobacteraceae > Rhodalgimonas > Rhodalgimonas zhirmunskyi. The sequence continues at coordinate 115,920 of JANFFA010000002.1, read as the reverse complement.
GGATATGCATCAGGGAAACCTGAAGGTCGCCGCGAATGGCGACATTATCGCCTATGATTTCGGGATCATGGGGCATATCGACGAATACACGCGCCGGGTTTATGCCGAAATCCTGTTCGGTTTTATCCAGCGTGATTATCAGCGTGTCGCCGAGGTGCATTTCGAAGCGGGGTATGTGCCTGCTGACCGGGATGTGGACGAATTCGCTAGGGCGCTGCGTGCTGTGGGTGAGCCGATTTTCGGGATGGATGCCAGCCAAATCAGTATGGGACGGCTGCTCAATTACCTTTTCGATGTGACGGAACGCTTCGGTATGGAGACGCGAACCGAGCTGATCCTGTTGCAGCGCACGATGGTTGTCGTCGAGGGGGTTGCGCGAAGCCTGAGTCCGCGACTCAATATCTGGCAGGTGGCGAAACCGATCGTCGAAGATTACATTCGCAAATCGATCGGGCCGCGCGCTTTCCTTCGCGATGGGCGGCGGACGCTGGCGGTTCTGGCGCGGTTCGGGCCAAGGTTGCCCGGGCTGGTCGAAGCCGCTCTTATCCGGCAGAGCGAAGGCCCTCCTGCCCCTCCTGTCCCTAAGAAGAGTTGGTGGTGGGTTCTGTCCATGTTGGTCGGCGCGGTCATCGGAGCTGCCGTGGTTGAACTGGGCTGGCTTTTTTAGAGCGGGCTCAGGTCGATCCGGAGGTTGGCGGCGCTTGCATTATTGGCACAGTGCAGCCGGTATCGGTGGGAGCCTAAATAGGATGCTGTTTTTTAGAGCGGTGCTCGCATAGACTGTCGCGTATTGGATAGCACGGCAGGCAGGATGCAAAACATGCGGAAACTCACGGCGGCGAGCCTCACCATGTTGTTGGCTTTTCCTTCGAACGTGGCCTTCGGGGAGCCTCTGCTGACGCGTTCGAAAAACATGTATGGCACGCCCAGTGGGCTGATCGACATGCCGACGGCGGAAATGGCACCTGACGGGGAGCTGGCGACGACGTTATCTTATTGGTCCAATCAGTCGCGGACGATGCTGACGTTTCAGATATTGCCGCGACTGTCGGGCACGTTCCGCTATTCGGCACTGAGAGACTATCGCCCGGGTCGTGGTATTCCGGGCGCAACGGTTTATCCAAACTCGTCATATTATGATCGCTCGTTCGATGTCAGTTACCTGCTTCTGAAGGAGGGCAAGTATCGTCCGGCGGTTGCCATCGGCCTGCGGGATTTGATCGGCACGGGACTTTACGGATCTGAATACATCGTCGCGACGAAATCTTTCTCGGATCGCCTGCGCTTTACGGGCGGTATCGGCTGGGGGCGGCTTGGCAGCTACAATAGTTTTGCAACCATGGGCACGCGACCGACGACCATCATCGGTGCGGGTGGTGTGCCAACTTATGACCGTTGGTTCCGAGGCCCTGTATCCGCGTTTGGTGGCGTAAGCTATCAGGCGACCGACAAGCTTCAGTTTGCGATCGAATATTCATCCGATGCCTATCCAAACGAGACGGGGCAGTCTCAGGACAAGGGCGCGAACCTTTTTACACGCAAGAGTCCGTGGAACGTGGGTGTCGATTATCAGTTGAACAATGCGCTTCGCATGGGGGCCTACTACCTTTACGGTTCGGAGGTCGGGCTTAATTTCACCATCGCGCTCAACCCCAAGAGTTCACCTGTTCCTGGCGGGGGTGATACCGCGCCGCTGCCAGTTATGGTGCGACCGAAGTTTTCTGCCAGCGATCTGGGATGGACGACAACACCCGGGACAAAGGCCGGTGCTCAAACGGCGCTTGCTGCGGGGCTCGCCCGCGAGGGCTTGGTTCTTGAAGGGATCAAGCTTGATGGTCGTCATGCCCGTGTTCTCGTGCGGAATACGCGCTGGGATATCGAGGCGCAGGCGGTTGGCCGTGCTGCACGTGTCATGAGCCGCAACTTGCCTGCATCGGTCGAGACCTTCGAAGTTGTGCAGGTTTCGAATGGAGTGCCGCTGAGCAGCGTGAGCATGTCGCGTAGCGATGTGGAGCGGTTGGAGAATGCTCCGGCGGAGCGGATGTACGATCGTGTTACCTTTGGCGGAGGCGCGGCTGCATGGAACGGGGTCGAGATGGTCGATGGAACCTATCCTCGGCTGAGCTGGAGTTTGGGCCCTTATGCGAAGTTGAGCGTTTTTGATCCTGACAACCCGGTTCGGGTGGATGTCGGTGCGCAGATCGCGGGCGACTACTACCTTGCTCCGGGCTGGGTGCTGTCGGGCGCAGTCACGGTGAAGGCAACGGGTAACATCGGGGATCAGACGCCGGGGCTCAATTCTTTTGGCGCGGGTGCGGGGACCCTTCCTGCGGTGCGCTCGGATGCAGCGAAGTATTCCAGGGGTAATGACCCCAAGATCGACTACCTTACGTTGGCGAAGTATGGCCGTCTGGGAAATGATATTTATAGCCGGTTAACGGTTGGATATCTCGAAACGATGTATGCTGGCGTTTCTGGAGAGTTGCTCTGGAAGCCGGTTGGGAGCCGTCTCGCACTTGGAGCGGAGCTAAACTACGTGGCGCAGCGTAACTTCGATCAGCTGTTCGGAGTGCAGAATTACAATGTCGCTACGGGTCATCTTTCGGCCTATTACGACTTTGGAAATGACTTCCATGGGCAACTCGACGTGGGACGATATCTTGCGAAAGATTGGGGTGCGACCGTGGCGATCGACCGCGAGTTTGACAACGGTTGGAGCATCGGGGCCTACGCGACCAAAACCAACGTTTCGGCGTCGGACTTTGGCGAAGGCACTTTCGATAAAGGGCTTCGGTTCACGATGCCGCTGAGCTGGGCTGTCGGGACCGCAACCCGGCGTAAGAACGAGATCGTGGTCAAGTCTCTTTCCCGAAATGGGGGGGCGAAGTTGAACGTGAACGGGCGGCTGTACGATACGGTGCGCGATACGCACCAACCCGAGATGGCGAAAACCTGGGGGAGGTTCTGGCGATGAAGCGCATGATGCGATGGGGGGCGGCGGCGCTTGCCGCTATGGTCCTTGTCTCCTGTGGGAACCAACCTGACCGAGGTCTGGCCATGAAGGCGGTTTCTACGAATGTCTTCAAAAAAGGGGGGCAGAGTAAAAGCGCTCCTTCACAACAGCTTCAGGCAGTCGTGGCGCAAGCCCTCTCCAGTACAGACCTTCCTCTGGCGATTGGCGTGGTCGAAGGGCGGAATGCCACAGCGATTTTGACCAAGATCGAGAGCAACGGCGCATATGATACGTGGGCTACGCCCGACCGTCGGTCTCTGGTTCTCAAGCGTGGGCTAGTGACCGCGACGCGAGGGCTTGGCAACGATATCATGAGTTCTGATTTGGGCGGTGTTTCCGGTTTGATCGCGTCACGTAAGAACGGTACCGGGCCGCGCGTGATGCGCTATTTGGATGGTGAGAACCACACCATTGAGCTGGTGATGCAATGCTCTGTGACGAGGGGGGGCGAAAAGACCCTGTCAGCCGGTGAAATCCGCAATCGCAAGGTGACTGAAATGCGCGAGTCCTGCACCGCTGAGGGCCGCAGTTTTACGAATACCTATCTGGTTGACCGCTCAGGTGTGCCGGTGCAATCGCGCCAGTGGTTTAACCCAAAGGACGGCTACATCACCATTCAGATGCTTCGGTGATGCGCTGCTGATGCCTACAGCCCTCGTTACCGGAGCGGCCGGATTTATCGGCTATCACCTTTGTGCCCGACTTCTGTCGGAGGGGTGGCGCGTTGTCGGTATTGATGCGCTCACGGATTATTATGATCCGGAATTGAAGCGGGCCCGGCTTGCGCTTCTCAAAGCGCGGCCTGATTTTGAGATTATCGAGGCCCGCATCGAGGAGGAAGGGCGACTGCTTTCCCTCATGCAGACGCATCAGCCCGAATTGGTGGTGCATCTGGCAGCGCAGGCTGGGGTGCGCCATTCGATCGATGCGCCACGCAGCTATATGCACGCCAATCTTGAAGGCACTTTCGAACTTTTGGAGGCGGCTCGTGCGGTGCCGCCGCGGCATATGCTGCTTGCATCTACGTCGTCCGTCTATGGCGCCAATACCAAGATACCATATGCGGAAACGGATCGCGCTGATCACCCCTTGTCGTTCTATGCTGCGACCAAGAAGGCGATGGAAGCGATGGCGCATTCCTATGCGCATCTTTACGATTTGCCGATGACGATGTTCCGTTTCTTTACGGTCTACGGGCCCTGGGGCCGGCCGGACATGGCGCTTTTCAAGTTCACGCGGGGAATCTTGGAAGGTCTGCCGATCGATATTTACAACCATGGTCAGATGCGGCGCGATTTTACCTATATTGATGATCTGATCGAGGGGGTCATAAGGCTGTCTAGTACGGTTCCGGGGCAGGGGGCCGTCGTGACAGGGGATAGCCTTTCGTCGGTAGCGCCTTTCCGAGTAGTGAATGTAGGCAATGGGGCGCCTGTTCAACTACTTGATTTTGTCACCGCTATAGAAACGGCTTTGGATCAGTCTGCGGATCGCAACATGATGGAAATGCAGCCGGGGGACGTCTTGGAAACATGGGCCGACACCAGTTTGCTGCGACAGCTCGTAGGGGAGCTTCCTAAAACGCAACTGGCCGAGGGCGTTGGCGAATTCGTTCGTTGGTATCGTGGGTACTATGGGACCTGAAAAGCAGCCTAGGTCTTCTCTTGTCTACCGAGCAAAGTGTGTAGGGCTTACCTAGAGCCAGAGCCGAAAATGGAAACGGCGACCCAAAGGGCCGCCGTTTCGCAAATTACTGTCTTCTCTCGGGCTTTCCCGAGATCAGAAATCAGCTGTCGTCCGACGCTGCGATGACGATCGCGAGGCCAACGACTGCCAGAGCAGCTGCGCCTGCGCCACCGGCACCAAGGGCGAAAGCACCTTGGGTCGAAACGAACGGATCATTCTGGGTGTCGGCAGCAACCGGTGCGGCAGCTGCAACGGCGAGTGCAGCAGCTGCTGCAAAAGTCGAAAGCTTTTTCATAATGTTTCTCCAAACCACAGTTTTCAGCCGACCTTAATCGGCGCGACCAGCACCACTATCGCATATAAAATCTCTTGTTGAAACTGAAATTGGCGATCTAGCCACTCAACCAGACTGTCGGCAATCTATCGCTGAAATTTTGGCAATCGTTTGAATTTGTTTGTAAAAAAGAGCGGCCTAAGAGGCCGAACGGGTCGCATTTTGCCATGTTTCCCTCAATGTTGCTGCACTGCAACATTATCGCGTGCCCAACTGATGAGCATTGTCGCCTCTTACGTGCCTTCCCGCGATTCGTTAGCCGCAGCGGCTCCTTTCTCTTGAAACAGGTCGTCGTGGCAAAGCCAACAGTGCCCTGACGTCGCGGTTGAAAAGCTGCCTTCAAAGATTTTCAGGCGGTTCTTTAGCACCGATAGGGAGCACTACTCTGAGGCAGGCCGACGCAAGGCAATGATTTCAGAGGATAGGATGCGCCCACCACCGTCTAAAACAAGAATGGTGTCGCCACCGTTGGCCTGTGCCTCGACCACTTCTGCGTAATGTTCAACCGGTGTGACGCCTAGCAAGGATCCATCGTAATGATTTTCGACTTCGAAAGTATAGTTGCCGTTCGGTAGTGGATTGCCCGAGTCATCGACGCCTGCCCAAGTGATATCGCCGGGGGTTAGGGAGAGCGCGCTGCGGCTGATTTCTGTACCGGACTCATCGCGCGCAACGAGATAAGCAGTGTCCGCGGCGGCCGCGATAAGCGGCGTAAGGGTAACTGGCGCGCCATCGAAATTGGCCGGAGCAGTGCTTCTTGCTTCCATCCCGACCCAGCTGGCGAGCTGTGTCATGCCGGAATTGCTCATCTGGGTCATGAGTGAAGTCAGCAGATCATTGGTGAGCACCTGCTGTTCGACCGATGAAAACGTTGCCAACTGAACCGCGTAATCGGAGCTATCAACCGGATTTAGCGGATCTTGGTTTTGCATCTGCACGGTGAGCATCTCGAGGAACGTCTGAAAATCCGATGAAATTTTCTGATCGGTTCTAGTGCTGTTGTTTGTCGTGGCCGAAAGAGAAGCGGCACTTGCGCTGGCCGCTGCCAAGGTCTCGGTCATGTTGGACTCCTTTCGAAAGGCAAGCCGGTTGTCATAGACGCAGATCCAGACTGGAACTGCTTGAGGTCGGAGTATGCGTCATGTGGTGGGATGGGCCTTGTTTGGTTTCAGGCGCATCAACCTGTTGGGTTGAAGCGTGTTCTCTATCGTCACGCTGATTTTCCGGTGTCGAATGTCTCTCACCGCTGCTGAAGGAAAACTGGACATCGTTGTAACCAATTTCCCGAAACTCTTGTGCCAGCTCATCGATATGCCGTCGCATGAGGTCGAGCGTGTGCGCGCGTTCTGTTGTGATGCTGACCATGAGGCCCCCATCGGCAGGAGCGAGCGACATGCGGACGCGTCCAAGCTCTTCAGGGTTGAGGCGGATCTCTATCGCGCGGTTTTGTGCTTGTGTTGTAGCTTCTGCCAGTTGCGTCGCTATAGCACGCACGTGATCGCTTCTGGCGGTCGCGGGAAGTGCCGAAAGCGGCTGGGTCGCTTTAACGCCGGTCTCTTGCAAGACGGCCTCATGCGTGAATAGCGCATCCGGGCGATGGTCCGGAAGCGAGTCTGATAGTGACCCGGCTTTGAGAGATGAAGATGTTCCGAATGGCATTGCGTTTGCCGATACTGCCGGACTGTTGATGAAAGACGCTGACGTGTGTGTGGGGTGAGGCGGCAAAGATTTGCCGTTTGAGACTGCTTTTTCCGATGAGTTCACGATTTTGTCGGAGGCTGCGAAATGAACGTCCGTTCGTTCGCGCGCGCCGTAATTCGTGGGCCCGTCTGTTTGGCTGACAGGTAGGGAGGGCAAGGTCGCGGCGGCGGCAGATCCTGTCGAGTTGGGATTGGAAATCTGAGCATCTGTGGAGGCTGCGGGTCCTGCCATGTGTGATCGAAAGGCGTTTTCCGACGCCGTGTGAGTCGCTGTCTTGGGTGACGTGGTTGCTTTTGACAGGTCTGGATTGTCGCGGCTTATGCTTTTTGATGAACCGAGCGTATCGAACGCCTTCTGGTCCTGCAGGTGACCTGAGCTGTTCCTTGCGCGAGCGTTTGATCCGCGTTCCGCGGGAAGTGCTTCTTCATTGGCTGACTGCGCAAAACCCATGGTGGAGAGGAGACCCGCTCCGCTGGGCGCGAAAGAGGAAGCCGGCGCACCTCGGGGAGGGCTAACCATGGTTTCGACCTTATTCGCGGACCTTTGCTCTATGGCCTGAACTTCAGTTTCCACAGCGCTGTTGACAGCATCAGCCGCCCGCCCAGAGGGGACAAGGGGCAGCATGCCTGTGCCTGTTAAGGGGGGGACAACATCGTTTTTGCTCTGAGATAAAGTAAGAGCCGTATTCACGGGCTGTGCCCAAGCGCGTCCTGCAAATGGGCTCTCGTTTCTATTGGGCTTTTCACTTGTTCCAGTCTGTGCGTCAGCGTTTCTGATCGGCGGAGAATCCGCGGCTGAGTCTGCGGCAGTCGTAGGGTATTCGCTTGCTTCGTGCCGTGGGGCGATGTCGGGGCGCTGGGACATGGCGGCAGAGGCATTTTGGGTCCGAACGCTACCCGCAATAGCGAACTGATTGGATAAGGTCTTTTCATTTGGTGATGGTACGGATGGAAACGCGCCCAGCGAGCTCGTGTATGCTGCCCATGCGTGATTTGATGCCGTTGGCATTTTGGCATCAGCGCCCTTGAAGACAAGATGCCCGGCATCCGCAGAACTCATAGCGGCGGGTTTATAGTATGTAGAATCTGCGACCGATGTTGTTGACCGAGGTTTACTAGAACTACTCGGGCTTGCGGCAGGAATTCGTTCATCGGGAGTGTGAGCATTCGCTTCCCGATCGAACGGTCGTTCCGCAATTTTAGACTGAAGCACTTCAGGCGATTTGACTGGTTCTTGCGGGAGTGCGCTGGGGGTATTGGTGTCAGCGACACGGCCATGCCCAGCATCGTGGCTCTTAATCTCGACTTGCGATCTATGGTTGTCAAAAAAGCGCGATTTCGACGCTTGTCCTTCTTGTAATGCTTTGGGAATGTCAGGGCCATCCTCGGTCTTGGAGGAATTGGACTGAGGTGTGTTTAGGGGGAATGGCTGCACCGCATCAAGCTCTGTCGGCTTGGATAGGTCGGTGGTCGACGAGTGCGCGGTAGTAGAAAGGTCATCAGACGTTTCAAAATTGGAGAGTTTGTTTGATTTTGCTTCACCCGGCTTCCCTCGCGCAGACGTGGTGAGCGAGAGAGCCTTTTTCGAAGATTTCTCCTCTTCGTTTGTGGAAGCCTGTGCAAAAATTTCAGAAAATTTCTGTTTGCTTTGTGGCGCTGCTTTGATGCCCCGGGAGGGAGCTTGGCGCTCAATGTCCGCCGCATGCCCTGTACCGATCGTTTTGGAGGCACCTCCTCTCGGAGCTGGCGGTAGATTGGGAAAGACATTGGGTGCGATGGACATATGGAGCCTTGGGAGTTCTTCCGATTGCCTCAATATCCTCGATGTCGGTTACCACTTCTTTACTGGCTTCTGTGTATGAAGAAGAAAGTTCTTTCAATTGGAGGCAATATAGTGAGCCACTCAACCGTAACGACGGTATCTACCGCCCAAGCAATGAAAATGCCTTCTCCACCAACAGCAGATGTGCCGTCTGCCGTGAAGAGGGATGCTGCTTTACGCTCGGCTGCTCAAAACCTCGAGGCGACGTTCTTGTCGGAAATGTTGAAATCTGCTGGATTGGGCGAGTCCCGAGAAAGTTTTGGCGGTGGTCTAGGTGAAGATCAGTTCGCTTCGTTTCTGCGCGATGAACAGGCTAAAGAAATGACCAAAGCCGGTGGGATTGGGCTTGCCGAGTCGCTCTATCAGGCCCTGAAGGATAAAGCCTATGAGGCGTGATAATGATGCTTTGATTTCCGCGCTGGCGAAGTTGCTTGATCGCGAGCGAAAAGCTCTTGTGGCGGGGGACTTCGACACATTGGTTGGGCAACTGGAAAGGAAGCAAGAGTTGTTCAATGCGCTGAACAGCTTTCCAGACAATGGTCCCAATCCAGGGCTCGATACTCTGAAGAGCGAAGTCGAACGTAATCAAGTGCTTCTCAATCATGCTTTGGAAGGAATCCGAAGTGTCACTTCGCGCATGAGCGCTTTGCACCACATTCGTAATTCCTTGGATACCTATGACAAAACCGGCCGGCGTACGACGATTGAGGGGGCGCGTAATCCAAACCTGGAGAAGCGCGCCTGACGTATGACTTCCGCTAGCTGCGACGCGTCTTTCGCCTTTACTTGGTCGCGAGCTATCAGCGTGGTGCGATTTGAGATGCGCGATGGGGGATGCTCCCTGTTTGTGTGGGAGTGATCTCCGAGGGCGGCGCGCTGGGAGGCCTCTAACCTATTCAGGCCTTCAAAAATAGCATCTGAGCGGCGATCTTGGAATCTATACTTTTATTGAGAAAAATTGAGACAACAGCATTTCAAACGATAGCTATTCGGACGCCCTAAATTAACGTTTTAGTAATCCCGCTTCCCGCATGTTGCCGCTGCGTTCGGTGAAGACCGGATGGCGTAGCACCGGGAAGCCTCTGCTGCATCTGTCAGAACGACTTTGCTCCGCCTTTTACGTGGGCGGGAAGGAAACGGGTGCAAAGCACCCAAGGACCAAAGGAACATAGACACATGTCCAGCATTCTGACCAACAATAGCGCAATGGTTGCGCTGCAAACTCTCAAATCCATCAACTCCAACCTCTCAGGTGTTCAAAGCCAAATCTCGACCGGCAAGAGCGTCGGATCTGCAAAAGACAACTCCGCTGTTTGGGCGATTTCGAAAGTCATGGAATCGGATGTAAACGGTTTCAAGGCGATCTCTGACAGCCTTGCACTTGGGGAATCGACAGTTGCCGTGGCACGAAACGCTGCAGAGACGATCACTGACCTTCTCACCGAGATGAAGGGAAAAATCGTTGCTGCGCAGGAAGATAACGTCGATCGCACCAAGATCAACGCCGACGTTACTGCGCTGAAAGATCAGATCAACTCGGTAGTTGCCGCAGCACAGTTCAACGGCTTGAACCTCGTCGACGGTTCGACGGCTTCGGCCAGCGTTCTTGCTTCGCTCGACCGGGATGCATCTGGTGTGACGGCAAGCTCGATCACCGTAACCGCGAAGGATATGTCGACTGGCGGCTACACCGCGAACGACATCTTCTCGGGCAGTTCGACCGGCTCGTCCTCGAACGGTGATACAGTTGCGCTGACGCTTGATGCCGGTGGCGGGAACGAGCAGATCGAAATCCTTGAAAACGGATCTGCTTTCGCGGCTGGCGACAAGGTGAGCCTGACGGTTGGTGACGAAACTGTTTCCTACACGGTAACTGCGGATGACGCGGCAGCCACCACGACGTCTGACCTCGTCGCGGTCGCGCTGAAGAACAAGGTTGACGCACTTGGAGTCAGCGGTCTTGTGGTCGACTACGACAGCGGCACTCCTGGGACGCTTGACATCACCAACAACGGTACAGTTGACCTGTCGGTGAGCGGACAGTTTACAAATGCGGGTTCGGGTGGTCTTGGCGCCATGGCGGGGATTGACGTTTCCACGGCCGTTGGTGCGACTTCGGCGCTTGCTTCGGTTGAGACTCTGATCAATACGGCGATCGATGCCGCTGCGTCGTTCGGCTCTGTAGAGGGCCGGATCTCAATCCAGGCTGATTTCGTGTCCAATTTGACCGACTCCCTCACCTCGGGGATCGGTGCAATGGTCGACGCGGATATGGAAGAGGCATCGGCACGCCTGCAAGCACTGCAGGTGCAACAGCAGCTTGGTGTTCAGGCTCTGTCGATTGCCAACCAGTCACCTCAGACTCTGCTTTCGTTGTTCCGCTGATCTGAGAAATGACCGAGGGCGCGCTCAGGGTGCGCCCTCGGACAGAACTAGATCCTGTACAGCACGAACACGAAAGAGACATTGAGTTATGAACGCGCATTCGTTGGCACAGGCCGCCTACACCCGGCAAGACGCACAGATCCGAACCCCCCGAGCTACGGAATACGATGTTTTCGCACGGGTGACGCACAACCTCAGGACCGCCGCCGCTCAAGGCAAACCTGGTTTCGCTTCCCTCGCGGAGGCAGTGCATAAAAATCGAAAACTCTGGACCATGTTGGCGGCCGATGTTGCCGATAAGGATAACGCGTTGCCCAAGGAGGTGAAGGCGCGCATCATCTATCTTTACGAGTTCACTCAAGCCCATTCATCGAAGGTATTAAACAAGGGTGCGAGTATAGCGCCGCTGGTCGAGATCAACGCCGCCATGATGCGCGGATTGGGAATGTCGGAGCGTTCGAAATGAGTGGGCTGGTTTTGAAGTTGGGGCCCAAGGAGAGAGTGCTGATCAACGGGGCCGTCATCGAAAATGGCGATCGGCGATCACGGCTTTCAATCGTCACGCCCAACGCAAAAATCCTGCGACTGCGCGATGCGATTCATCCAGAACAAGCGAATACACCCGTGCGGCGCGTTTGCTACACGGCGCAGTTGGTATTGTCTGGGGATGCCTCAGCAGATGAGACCCGCTTGCCGCTTATGCGTAGTATCGAGGCGTTGAGCCAAGTCTTTACTGATCCGGATAGCCGCAAGCACCTGGCACTTGCGACCGAGGCCGTCGTTTCGGAACAGTACTATCAATGTCTCAAGGCATTGCGGGCACTCTTGCCGCGAGAAGAGCGAATTATAGCAACGAGGCTGATCTGATGAGCTTTCAACCGATTATACCGACAGGCGGGTTGGTCGGTTGGGCCTTCCTGAACAGAACGCTCGAACGGCAGACGGCTGCATTCGATGCATCTGCTGACGTTACGCGTGACGTAGATTACTTCGCGGAGAAGATTGGTGGTATCGAAACTGCCGAGCAACTTGTATCGGACCGAAGGCTGCTATCGGTTGCGCTGGGAGCGTTCGGTCTTTCGGATGATATCGACAATAAATATTTTGTGCGAAAGGTTCTGGAAGATGGCAGCCTTGCGAGCGATGCTTTAGCCAATCGGTTGGCAGATGATCGCTACTTGTCGATGACCAAGGCTTTTGGGTTCGGGGACTATGACGTTCCGCGAACCAAGCTCTCTACTTTTTCAGACGAGATCGTCTCGCTTTACCGAGAACGCAGTTTCGAAGTGGCCGTCGGCGAACAGAATGAAAGCCTGCGATTTGCGCTGAATGCTCAAAGAGAGCTTGCCGAGATAGCTGAAGACGGGTCATCGGACGACACCAAATGGTATCGGATAATGGGTAATGAGCCGCTTCGCGAAGTCTTCGAGACCGCATTGGGTTTGCCCGATAGCTTTGCCGCCCTTGATCTCGATCTGCAACTATCTGGTTTTCGAGAGAAGTCACGGGCTCAACTGGGGGGGGGGGAGATCAGCCAGTTCTCTGATCCGGAACAAATCGATAAGCTGGTCCAGCGCTACCTTGTGCGTGCGCAATTGGCAGAAATCCAAACAACCTCGGCAGGCTCTATCGCGTTGACATTGCTACAGTCTTAGGAGCTTCTGCCACATCCGGATCACGATGAGTTCCGGTTTCTAACTGCAGATATGCAACCTCTCTTAAGTCTGTCGCGGTTTGGGGCCTGTCGCGGTTTGGTTCCGCTCCTTTGATAACACAACGTGCAGCAAAGGCGACGAAGACGGGTATCAAGGGACAAGTCGTGTCTGAGCTTATGCAGCGACGGCAGGCCCCGGAGAGCCGAAGAGTTGAAGGTGGCTGGTATCTAAGGAGCTTCGCAGGATTGGGATCGGGCGTTTGATGCGTGAAAACCGGATTACCGTTGAGCGAATACGCAAGTTCAAGGCAACAACCGGCAGCGAACAAATGTTCATCTTTGCCCGAACCTGCTGGTTCGCGACTTCAGTGCGGCCGGGTCGGACCGGAAATGGGCAGGCGATATCAGCTATATCTGGACCCACGAGGTGAGGTGGTATCTACCCGTCATCTTGGACCTGTATTCCCGCTGCGAGATTGGTTGGGCCGTCACCGACCGCATGAAGCGCAAACTGGTTTTCCGCGCGTTGAAGCCGGGCATTGCTTTCAGGACGCCTCCTAAAAACTGCAGTTTTCCACTGCGTCAGGCGCAGTCCTACTGTTCGCCTGACTATCAAAAGATCCTGCGCCAGCGTGGCTTTCGCACCTCGATGAGCGGGAAAGGCAATTGTTATGACATTACCGCCGCCGAGACTTTCTTCAAAGACTTCAAGGGCGAGTTGATCTTACGGTGATTGTGGGCAGCCAGGCGGCGAGCTGAAATGACGATCTTCGAACACAGCAATGGCTTTTACAATCCGCGCCCTCTGCCCTTCGCCTTAGGTTGAAAGAGCCCGGTTACATTTGAACGGAAAGTGTCATCGACACGCATTATGGGTGGCACGAAAAAAGGACAGGGCCACCTCTCATAGATGCTGCCGAATATTCGTCATATGGCTATTGTCGCAGGTTGGTGCGTGATCGCGGCTTAGCTAGCTCAGCAGCGCTGTTAGGCTGTTGGGTGGAAGACTTTGGTTTTCCGGTATTGGCTGCACGTCGCAGAATAAGGCGCAACCGGTTGAAGCTGTTTTCGGTATCCTGTTTTTCCTGTTCGCCTATGAAAGCGTCAAGCTCGGGCCAAGCTCGGATGGCTTGATCAAGTAGGGGGTCGCTTCCTTGTGCATAGAGCCCTGCGCGGATCATCATCTCTGACTTGGCATACACGCCAAGCAGCTGGCGGGCTTCGGTAATCACTTTGTTTTCTTCTGGGGCCGCGGCACGGGGCAGCGACCGAGAGACCGAGCGCAAGAGATCTATCGCAGGGTAGCGTCCGCGTTCGGCTATTTCGCGATCCAGAACGACATGACCATCCAAGACCCCGCGCAGAATATCTGCAATAGGTTCCTCCAAGTCCGATCCCGCAACCAGTACCGTCATCAACGCGGTAATCGTACCACTGTCAGACGCACCGGGACCGGCACGTTCACACAGAGACATGATCGTGTGCGATGTGGATGGCGGATAGCCACGCAAGCTGGGTAACTCTCCTGCAGCGACGGCAACCTCACGGTGAGCTTCGGCGAAACGGGTAATGGAATCCGCCAGAAACAGAACATGTTGCCCTTGGTCGCGGAAGTACTCGGCCACTGCCATGGCAGCCCAAGCGCAGCGCCGTCGTATGAGAGGGGATTGATCCGATGTTGCAGCTATGATGATTGCCCTCTGCATTCCGGTCTTTCCCAAGACATTATCGATGAATTCCCGCAATTCGCGACCGCGCTCACCGATCATTGCTATCACCACAATATCCGCCTGCATCTGTGAGGCGAAATGAGCTAGCAAAGAAGTCTTGCCCACACCGGATCCTGCAAATAATCCCAGTCTCTGGCCTTCGACCACGGGGAGCAAGGTGTTGAAAACGCTCATCCCAGTTTCAAGGCGCGCGCCGAGCGGTCGTCGTAAGGCGGGCGCGATAGGAGGAGCGCGCAGGGGCACGGGCGTATGCCCGCCGAGCAGCGGTTTGCCGTCAATTGGTTGGCCGAAGGGGTCCACAACCCGCCCAACCCATTCGGCACAAGGTGAAATCGTCGACGCATCAAGCAGAACGACGCGGTCATTTAGAGCAACTCCTTCCGGAGAAGAGTCTGGCAACATGGTCGCGAAATCAGTGGAAAGTTGTAACACCTCGCCACCGATAATCCTGCCGTCTTGCAGGTGAACCCGCAACTGATCTCCGATGCGTGCGTCATGACCCAAGCCACGGACATGAAGGAGCCCAGCATTGACTGCGCCAACCCGCCCGATCGTGCGCGTTGGCCGTAAACTTCCGATTTCTGCGGAAAGACGAGAAAGGTCGAGTGCAGTCATTTTTCGGATTCTCCAAAATTCGTCTGAAAACAATTTCTAAAGGATTCGGGGTTAAGCCTTGATTGAAACCAATCGAGGGAGAAGCCCCGATGCTAGAAAATATCAATCTGTTCCGCATGGCTGCGAGCATGGCTGCGCATGCGGGAACCCGTCAGGCGGTAATCGCTCAGAATATCGCAAACGCGGATACCCCGGGTTACAAGGCGCGCGACGTGACTGCATTCGCTGATCTTGTTCGCAGTTCCAGCGAAAGCTTCCAGCTACGTGCAACGCGAAACAACCATCTGAACGGCTCTTTGGGCCTCGCTGATCCAGAGATCAACGAAAAGGCTGGTGGTGTTTCAAACCCCAATGGCAACCAGGTCGCGTTAGAAGACGAGATGCTGAAGGCTGTCGAGGTCAAACGACAGCACGACCGGGCATTGGCCATCTACCGTTCGGGCCTCACCGTCCTGCGCAGCAGCCTAGGCCGGGGATAAGGAGCAGCACGATGGGTGAGTTTCTTAAATCTCTTGATGTTTCTTCCAGCGGTCTCAAGGCGCAATCGCAACGCCTCCGCCATACGGCAGAGAATATCGCCAACGCGGATACGCCCGGCTATCGCCGCAAGACTGTCGAGTTCAAGATGGTGCATGACGGCGGAAGAGGTGGTGTCGGCCTGGTCGAAACTGGCAAAGTCAGTCTCGATCAAACTGAGCTGGAGCGGATCTACGATCCCTCTAATCCGCTTGCGGACAGCAGCGGGTATTTCGACGGCTCGAATGTAGATCTTGTGATTGAGATCGCCGACGCGCGTGAAGCACAGCGCAGCTATGAGGCCAACCTGAAAATGTTCGATCAGGCGAGGCAGATGTCCTCAAGCCTGATGGAATTACTGAGACGTTAAATAGGAGATCCAGAATGGATATTCGTAGCCTTACTGCTTCCCAAAACTATGATGCTCTGCGACCTGCAACAGAGCCCGTGGCCAACCCATCCTCAGCTGAGAAATTGGCTGGTTCGGTTGTCCAAGATTTTGCATCGACTCTGCAGCAGAGCGAAGAGATTGCGATGCAATCGATGACGGGTGATGTCGATCCGCATGCTCTGGTTCAGGCTCTTGCCCAGACGGAACTGGCTGTCGAAACGGCGGTTACCGTCCGAAACAAGGTGGTCGAGGCCTATCAAGAGATTCTGCGGATGCCGATCTGAGGTACGATCATGGACGAGGCGGTTCTCTTCGACACATTGCGACAAGGTCTGTGGGTTGCAGTTGTGACCTCGATGCCGATCCTGACTGTTGCTTTGCTAGCCGGTGTTACCGTCGGGCTATTTCAGGCCCTGACCTCCATTCAGGAGATGACACTGACCTTCGTGCCGAAACTGGCGGCGATCGTTATCGTGTTCTGGATGTCGATGGGGTTCATGGCGCAATCACTGGTTTCGTTCTTTCAAGACGGCATCATACCAAAAATCATTGGGAGTTGAGGAATGGATAACGCGGGCTATGCCACGCTATCCCGACAGTCCGGGCTGTTGCGTGAAATGCAGATCGTCGCAAACAATATCGCGAACATGTCGACGACCGGATACCGTCAGGAAGGCCTGCTGTTTTCGGAGTATATTGTGCGAGTGAATGACGGTCCGTCGATGTCCATGGCGGGTGCGACGGTTCGCAACACCTCTATGTTGCAGGGTGCGATGACAATGACCGGGGGTCAGCTTGATCTCGCAATTGAGGGCGACGGATTCTTTCTTGTAGAAACACCAGAGGGGGAGCGTCTTACCCGCGCAGGCGCGTTGACGGCAAACGGCGAAGGGGATCTTGTGACGCCTCGCGGCTTCCCGGTTTTGGATGCGGGAGGAGCGCCTGTCTTTATCCCGCCGAACGCACAAGATTTATCGATTTCAGCCGATGGTACCGTAAGCTCGGGTGGCCGCCCGCTGACACAAATCGGCCTAGTCATGCCGATCGATCGTGACGGGATGTTGCGAGAAGACGGAGTTCTGTTTCGCGCTGATAGTGGCTACGAACCCGCGCTGAATGGCAGGATATTGCAAGGTTTTCTTGAAGATTCGAATGTTCAGGCTGTCGATCAGATTACCAGAATGATCGAAGTGCAGCGTGCTTATGAACTTGGGCAGAGCTTCCTGGATGCCGAAAATGATCGGCTGAAAGAGGCGATGAAGACCTTCTTGAAATAATGGAGTGAAAAGATGCGAGCCCTAAAAATCGCCGCAACAGGTATGGCCGCGCAACAAATGCGGGTAGAGACCATTTCTAACAATCTCGCGAACATGAGTACGACGGGGTACAACGCTAGACGCGCGGAATTTGCTGATCTGCACTATCAGCAATTCCAGCGACCAGGCAGCATCAACGCATCTGATGGTACCGTGCTTCCTACTGGGGTCCAGATCGGTCTCGGTGTTCGACCCTCGGCTGTTTCCATGCATCTTGCACAAGGATCCCTCTCCGCTACGGGGGGCGATCTTGATGTAGCAATCGATGGGCTCGGCTATCTGGAGGTGACGTTGCCATCGGGACAAGCAGCCTACACTCGTGACGGTGGGCTGAAACGCACGGCTGAAGGGCTCATCGTGACGTCGGACGGCTATCCAGTGCAGCCGGAAATCACGATTCCTGACGATGCGCGAGCAGTCTCGATCAATGCAGCCGGTGAGGTATATGCCTATTTCAACGATAACGTCGAGGCGCAGCTTTTGGGTCAATTTCAATTGGCTGGGTTTGCCAATCCTAAAGGGCTAGAGGCGCGTGGATCCAATCTTTTTACCGAAACTGAGGCATCGGGCGCTGCTCAGGTGACTTCGCCTGGCCTCGATGGGCTGGGTACGTTGCGGCAAGGCTACCTTGAAGACAGCTCGGTTGACGCTGTTCGTGAGATTACCGAGCTCATTCAGGCACAGCGCGGCTACGAGATGAACGCCAAGGTAATTTCAGCGGCCGATCAGATGATGGGCGCAACCACACAGGTGCGTTGATGAAATTCATTGCCATAACAGTTATCGGTTCCATCGGTTTTCCCTGCCTTGCCGATACGGTTGTCCCCACGCGGACAATTCGTGCGCAGGAGGTGATATATGCCGAGGACCTTAGGTTGCACCCTGCCGAAATTGGCGGAGCATTCTCAGCCATCTCGGACGTCGCTGGCAAGGAAGCGCGGGTCGCGCTTTATCCGAACAGACCAGTGCGACCTGGTGATATCGGACCACCGGCGATTGTTGAGCGAAATCAGATTGTCGAGTTAATTTATGACACGCGTGGTTTGCGCATTGAAACAGCAGGGCGTGCTCTGGATCGAGCTGGTATAGGCGATCTGATTAAGGTCATGAATATCGTGTCGCGCACGACGGTTATCGGAAAGGTCGACAAAGACGGATCGGTTTCGGTCTCATCGGCAGAGTTTGGACAATGATCCTGGTTCGTAGCCTTATGGCCGTCGCGATCGTGGGGAACATGGCGGCCTGCTCTCGAATGGACCACTTTGGGAAGCCACCAAGTTTCACAGAAACAGAAACCATCGCAAACCCAGAGCACGTTGCCATGATGAATCCAGGCTTGCCTTTGACTGCAGAAGAACGCGGACCTCTAGATCGCGCATCCTTATGGAGTCGGAACCGACACTCTCTCCTTGGGGATCGCCGGGCCGTTAAGCGAGGTGATATCATGACCGTAGTTATCGAAATAGATGACAGCGCTGAGATATCAAACAACACCTCGCGTTCGCGCTCCGGCTCTGAGGGAATGTCGGTTCCGGGTTTGCTCGGCATTCCTCAGCGTCTTAATGAGAGTTTGCCGGAAGGTGCTTCCATGGATGAGGCCGTATCGCTCAATTCTTCGTCAAGTTCGAGTGGCGAGGGGTCTGTCAGCCGAAATGAGAAGCTGACACTGCGCGTAGCGGCAACGATCACGGACGTCCTGCCGAATGGCGTTTTGGCGATTGCCGCTCGGCAGGAGGTTCGGGTCAACTTTGAACTTCGTGAGTTAATCGTCTCAGGATTTGTGCGACCTGAAGACGTCTCGCGGCAAAACGAGATCACCTACGATAAGATTGCCTCTGCACGCATTTCCTATGGAGGCCGGGGACAGATCTCAGACATGCAGCAGCCACGCTATGGGCAACAGGTACTGGACATGGCTTTGCCGTTCTGAACGAAATCCACTTTGAAAATGAGATAAAAATGATCGGAAAAATAGTTCCAGTCCTTATGCTACTGATTGGGGTCATAGGCGGTGGCGGTATTGGGTACTTTTTAAAACCCGAACACGGTCCAGCGGAGAACGGGCAAATTGCGAGCCTTGACTCCGCGCATGACGAAGAACAGCACCTACATCAGGAAGATACCAAGAGTGATGGTCAAGGTTCCAAAATAGATGAAGAAAGTGAAGCGCATGATTACGTCAAGCTCAACAATCAGTTCGTTGTGCCTGTCGTGAACGCGGACAAGGTCGAGGCTCTTGTGGTGCTTTCATTGAGCGTCGAGGTCAAGCCCGGTGAGAATGATAAGGTTTATGCAATCGAACCAAAACTGAGAGACGCCTTTTTGCAAGTATTGTTTGATCACGCCAATATGGGTGGTTTCCGCGGCGCATTTACCAGTTCGAACAATATGAAAATCCTCCGGCGTTCACTGCTTGAAAAAGCAGGCAAGACCTCAGGAGGATTGGTCTCGGACGTCTTGATTACCGACATCGCACGCCAAGACATCTGAGCGTGAAATTGGATTCTAGCCTGCGTATTTTGTTAGCAGAAATTGGATTTGATTTTTGCGATGCCCGCAGAAATGATCATCTGTTCTTGATCGTTTTGCAACTGTCGCTGCTCTTCCTGTCGTTTGATGCGAATGCGTTCACGATCGCACAAATCCTCGACCACTTTCATTTTCCCGAACGACTTTTTGAGTGAGCTTAGCGCCTGCTCTTTTTGAGCGCGGGTCGTAGCCAGGCGGATATTGAGTTGCGCCCGTTTCCGTCCCACCCAGCCACGCCAGAGAATGTCGCCGCCAATGTGCCGCAGAGGCATGGAAGAGAGCGCCTCTTGTCCATCTGCTCTGGCGACGTCGTCGATAAGTGCGACGATCTCCATTTGAATTTGCGCCTCTTCGGTTGCGATGCGGTTCAGATGCGCGAGATCCGCGCGGTAGGCTGTTTCCGTTATGGTGCGCAGACTTTCAAGTTCGTCGCTTTTCATTGGTTCAAACCTATCTTTTCCACGAACTACGTTTGCGCATGGCATCTGCGAACCGAATGGCAGCAGCGACTGCCATGTAGTTTTCCGGTTTTACCTCTTGGCCAATTTCGACGCTGGCATATATCGCACGAGCTGTGGGTGGATCTTGTCGCATGGGTATGCCGTGTCTCTGTGCTTCTTCTCGTATTCTTGCGGCTATTTCGTCGACACCTTTGGCGATGCATTCGGGAGCGGCGTGCTTCTCGCGCGACCATTTTAGTGCAACGGCGTAGTGTGTCGGATTGGTGATGATCACGTCGGCCTTTGGGATGTTGCCCATCATCTGCGAGAAAGCGATTTCTTGCGCCCGCTGCCTGCGCAGTTGCTTCATGTGAGGGTCGCCCTCGACCTCCTTATGTTCGTCGCGCATCTCTTTGTCGGACATGCGATTCTTGCGAATGTGCTCGGCGCGTTGCCACAAAAAGTCCAAGGCACCAATCACAAGGGCGACTAGGAAGGCGACGAATAGGAATTCGGTGGCAACTTCGACCAGCAGGCCGATCGAAAGTACTGGTTCTCCCATGGCGGCCGCGGCCATTTCTGCAAGCCGGGCGCGTATGAAAAGAGCCAAGACCCCCGAATATACAAGGAGCTTGATGAAGCTCTTGCTGAACTCGAAAATACCATTCCGACCATACTTATTCTTTGCGTTCGAAATTGGAGAAATTCTCGATGCTTTGAAGTGGAGCTTGCTGCCTGCGAAGGTAATTCCACGCTGGGCGACTAGAGTGGCAATGACGAGGAGCGCTGGGATGATGAACCATGGCATCATACTCAGCCCAACCTCGGATAAGATGCTTCCCAAAAGGGCGCGAGCATCTCCATTAAAAATTTCAGGTGCAAGTGCACTCGACTGGTCAATCATTGTGACCATGGCTGCGCCGAGGGTTTCTATCGAACCCGCACCTGCCATAAGGACGCAGATCAGCAAACCAAAGTAGCTTGCGGCGACCAGAAGATCGTTTGATTTAGGGATGTCACCCTTTTTCCGAGCCTCATCCAGCTTCTTTTGGGTGGGATCATGTTTCTTGTCGGTTTCGTCGCCTTGTTCGCTCACGGAGGTCCTCCGAAAGGTCGGGCCAGAAATACCGCGAAGGCTTCATGCCAATGTGAGAGCATAAGGGGCGACAGTGCAAACAGTAAGGTGAGGCCACCTGCTGTAATCACTGGGGCGCCAACGAAGGCGACCATGAGTTGAGGCATGGCACGATTGATGACGCCAAGTGTGAGATTGTACAAAAATGAAATAATTACAAATGGAGCCGCGAGCGCAAAGCTCAGGGAAAACGCGCCTGATATCTGTTGAATTCCCCATTTCGACACGTCAGCAGGTTGTGGAAGAACCCCCATCGGGAATGTTTGGTAAGACCAGATCATGAGTTGTGCTGCGCGGACGTGAAGTCCCAGAGTTACCGCGAGGGCAAGTCCTGAAATAACCAGAATATGTCCTATGGCTGGCATGGGTTCGGCCCCTGCAGAGCCAAGAATTTGCGAAAGGGATGTGGCTTGAGCCGCGATAGAGCCGGCCATTTGCAGGGCGAGTACAAACATTCTGATACCGATGCCGATCAGCAGTCCTATCACGGTCTCTGATAGTATGAGCCATGTCACCTGCAAGGCCTCTGGTTCTGCCGGTGGAGTAGGCGCGGCAGGGGCCACGATCGCTGTGAATGAGACCGCAAGGACAAGCTTGATGCGCATTGGAACGCTCTCCTCGCCGAATGCTGGCAAGAGCGCTACAATTGCACCGACTCTCAGGAATACAGCAAACCCATGCCATAGGAATTGTTGACTCAGGCCGAACAGGGCTGCCAAGTCGCCCGTCACGCTGCGATCACACCGACGAGTGAGGGGCGAGCCTCGAGGCCGATCTCCTCGAAAGAGAGTACAGGATTGCTAATCGCCTTTGCTCGCATCACCGTTCGGAGAAAACGGCGCCGGCGTGTGGACGTGACGACTGCAGGAAAAATACCCTGATCAGCGGCAGCTGTAATCTTCTCCGAGAGGGCGGCTGTGAGTTGGTTGAAAAGATCAGGAGGAAGCGCCACGTCCAACCCGCCTCTCTCGCCATCTATCTGATGGGTCGCAAAGGTGTCTTCCCATTCAGGGGCGAGCTGGATGAGAGGGATTGTTCCGTCTTCGCGTTTCATTTCGGCGACAAGCTGGAAACCTATGCGTTGGCGGACATACTCGCAGATAGCATCTGCTTGCGTGTGAAAGGCGCGGGATTCTGCAATAGCTTCGAGGATCAGTGGCAAGTTGCGGATGGAGACTTGTTCATCGAGGAGCAGACGAAGCACCGTATGCAGTAAATCGAGCGGTACCTTGTCAGGGATCAACTCATCCAGCAGTTTGCGGTTTGCCTCGGCTCGAGCAGGGTCTGAAAGGTTAACGAGTTCATCGAGAATGCGGCGAAGTGCTTTCATCGTAAGCAGCCTCGGAAAATTGCGTTTGACCACTTCCAATAGATGCGTTGCCAAGACTTCGGTCGGGGTAACAATTGTAACGCCGCCAAGTGCCGCGGTTTCGCGCGCTGCAGTATCGATCCAACGTGCTGGAGCACCGTAAACAGGTTCTTCTACATCGTCCCCAGGTGGTAGAGAGGTGGCTCTCTCTTCCGGTTTCAATGCCAGTATCTGATTAGGGTGCAAGCGGGCCCGTGCCTGCTCCACCCCATGAATTCGTACGACATAGCTTCCTGCCGGTAGAGCGGGTTCATCTGTGAGGCGAATCTCAGGTAGGATCAGCCCGTAAACGGTTGCTACATGCATCCGCATGTTCGTGATGCGCGCTTCCAAGCCCGTGCCAGGATCGAGCACCATGTTGATGAGATCTGGTGCAAACTCGACGTGAATATCGTCGAGATCGAGAATGTCGCCCATTGGCTTTTGCGTTTGCGGTATATTTGTACCGCTTGTGTCGGAATGATCGTCGTCGGTGGAGTCGGTCTTTCGCTTTATCAACCACGCCGCGGCGGCAAGTACGGCGCCGCCGGCTACAAAGGGAAGGAACGGCAATCCCGGCACAATGCCGAAGACGAGCATCAGGATAGCGACAGTAGCTAGTGCAGGTGGATACTTTCCCAATTGGCGAAGCAGTGTCAGATCGGTCGCGCCCTGTGCCCCTCCGCGTGCGAGCAGGAGCGCAGAAGCGATGGAGATGATGACAGCAGGTATCTGAGTGACAAGGCCGTCGCCGACCGTAAGAATTGCGTAAGTTGTAAATGCGTCCCCAAATGCCATCCCATGGACAACGACGCCCATGGCCAAGCCCATGACGAGATTGAGTAAAGTGATTAGCAATCCAGCGACGGCATCACCCTTTACGAACTTGGATGCGCCGTCCAAAGAGCCGAAGAAGGTCGTTTCCTGTTGTTCGCGTTCTCGACGCTCTTTGGCCTCAGCGTGATCGATCGCCCCGGCTGACATGTCGGCATCGATTGCAAGTTGCTTGCCGGGCATTCCGTCGAGCGCAAATCGCGCTCCGACCTCTGCCATGCGGGCTGCACCCTTCGTGATCACCATGAAGTTGACGATTAGCAAAACGCCGAAGACAACTAGACCCAGAAAGACGCTTCCCGACATAACAAAGTTAGCAAAGCCTTGGATCACATCACCAGCCGCTGATGTGCCCGTATGACCCTGCCCAATGATCAGCTTTGTTGAAGAGATGTTGAGTGACAACCGCAACATCAAAGAGGTCAGAAGGATTGTCGGGAACGATGAGAAATCGAGTGGCTTCTCGATAAATAGCGTAACGGTGAAGATCAAAATCGCTAGCGCGAATGACGTGGCCAATCCGATGTCAAGGACCCAAGCCGGCATCGGTAGGATCATCATTACGATTATTGACATAAGCGCTAGAGCGAGAAGGATAGTTGGTTGAAAAATTGAACGTATCGTCATTGAGCTTCTACTCTTTGCTGTCAGCAAGTTGAATGAACCGTCCGTGTATGACGCTCGTTCCGATTGGCATCAGGGATCCTAGCTGGGCTGAGCTTTCACCCTTCAGCAAAGGAAAGGCGTTCTTGCGTGTCGGCGCGGCAGGTGAGGCCGTAGTTGCGAGTTGGATCTCACCCGGAGCTTTTGCACGGTGCTTTTCGAAGATTTGGCGATAGCGATTGGCATGTTTCGGTGTGCGCGAGTGATAGGCACCGGCTGCTTCTGACCAATCCCCCAACTCTTTGTACAATGATTTGAGAAAAAGCGCGGCGTAGTTCGCGTTTTCTTGCGGGTCGAACATCTCGTCTATGGATGAGAAGTTCTGGTGGTGCCATTTGTAGTTGATCTGGAAGCAGCCGATGTCAAAGCTTCGCGCGCCACGTTTGAAATTCTTGAACACATAGGCGCGGGCTTCATCGAGTGAATCAAACCAGACACCTCTGCCCTCCATGTTCACTGTCCAAGGCCAGGGTCCAAAATGCCCATTTCGTTTGCGGCCCGTTTCAGTTCGCGTGATGGCTTGCAGGACTGTAACCGGAACTCCAGATCTATCAGCCGCAATCTGTGCTGCTTGGTCGCAAACTTCTTGCGGATTTCGAGTGTAAACTTGGGCAAATGCATTATCCGGCAGAGTGCATAGGAACGAAAAAAATGAATATAAGAAGAAAAGAAATTTGAAGCGATTGGGACATAATGCAGAGCGATTGGTCAACACCTCGACGGTCAACATCACGAACCTTTCTTTTGCCTTCTGGCAGTGGTTTTAGAACCGTATGGCAGAAAGGTTTACAATATGTGATTGGAGGCCAAATTCGCGGCGCTATTCTGACGCCTTGGGACCGGGTTCAAGAGCTACGCGGGCGAGCAAACTGTCCATGGCACGCCGCGCTGACGCGCTTTTTTCAAGCAGCGCACGATCCCGAGCCAATGGACCTTCTGAGGGCAAGGGCTCTGAGACACCGGTTGGGCCTTCCTCAATCAAGCTAGTGATATCCTGCCATAGTAATGGGTCGGCTTGCTTTAGCTCGTCCCAATTTGAAGCGAGCCAAGCTTGTTCCGCCGCTGATGTCTTCTTACTAAGTTCCGAAAACATTCGGGCGGCGGCGCTGTGATCTCCGATCTCACTTCGTGCTTGGGCGCGGATCAGATCAGACTCTTCGCCATCAACACCGATTAACTCGGCTTCGGCAAGCGCCGGTCTATCCGTGGCGAGCGCGGCGCGCGCACGGAGAAGGGCACGAGGTTTCTTGAATGGAATGGAAACGTCGTCCCTTAGGTAGGCTCTCGCTTCACTTGGAAATCCTAGGCCTATCAGTCGCTGTGCCACAGCATTCCCCGCAGCGGGGTCTAGCTCTCTATGCCCTGAAGCATCAGTGGCTACGGCGTACTTCAAGAAAGTAACGTCGTCGGCATCGACCGCCAATGCCTCCATCGCGTGGCTTCGTAATCGTTTGCCAGAATCGGGGGGCGCAGTTTTAGTGAACTCCTCCATCGTCTCTAACGCTTCTTCAAACTTGCCAGTTGCGGACAATGCAAGGATATGCACGCGCTGCAGCTCAGCGCCAAGGTTGCCGCGCCGATATTCTTGTGCATAAGCGGAAATCAGGTCTGAAAGCTCAGTATCTATTGCGATATTTTGCTTCAACCTTGTGTCAACCAGATCGATTAAAGCTTTGGGGGAAAGCGCCGAATTAGAATTGACTACGGTATTAAGTGACTGTTCAGCAGATTTCGCCTCGCCTTCCGCGAGCTTCAATTTGGCATTTGCCATCTCATATGCTGAATCACGGTTTGACATTCCACGCTCAACTAACTTGAGGATTTGCGCAGCAGCCTCGTCATATCCTGAGCCGATCAGTCGATCACTAGCAATTGGGCCGAGCAATTGCCTTAACCTTGGCGGCATTGAGTTTATCGCTCTCGCTATAGCCTTGACGTCTGGTGTGGTGTTGGAGGGCAAAACTGATTTGCTAAGGACGGCCCAAAGAGCAGCATTACCGTCGCAATCATATTGGTCGTTAAAGATAGTTGGGTTCTGCGCGTATCCGAATTCTAGTACATCTGACATCGCCATGAGCCGCAAGGCTTCGGGACCAGAGAGGGCGCTTTGCTCCAGTGCGCGCCGCGCTTCGGCGCCGAAACCATAGTATAGATAACTTTTGGCAAGACGCGTCGCGATTTCGGTATTTGTGCGATCGAACTCTTCTGAGAGCAAACGTCTAAGGCGCCCAATTCCGGACGCGAATTGACCTTCTTCTCCCCAGGTTTCAATTGCTAATTCACCATCCTTTAGACAAGTGTTCCCATCGCGCGCTGGCTTGGCCGCATTCGCGAACGCAAGAAATGCTGTATCAGCGCTCGTTGTGGCGCGCACGTTGATATCAGGTTGTTTGAAGGTTTTGGGCTGTCCATTGGGCTGGGTGCCGATGGGGAGTATTGAATCCTCACCATTCGGCTCTTTTGGATAAGGACGAGGTAGGTTCGACTGCGTCTTCGGCTTGACTAGACCTTGAGTCGCTGCACGCCCCAACTGTTCCGCGAGATGCTTTTCTGCCAATGAAAGGCGAAGTGTTTCCGCAACATCGGGCTTATTCTGGACGAACGGCAACTCGCCTTCAGTGAGGGTATTGAGCTTCATGCCAGGGGAGGTTTCATCCTTCGATCCTGAGAATTTTTCTTCGGAAGAAGAACCCGATTTTTCGGATACTTCCTGCGTCTGAGAGGAGGTCGAAGTAAGGTCTATTTCAAGGCCCGGAGAGGGGGCATTGCGGGTTTCGAACGGAAACCTAAATCGGCGCTGGAATGTATTCGGATAAGCCGGCGCAAACTCTAAGTTTGCCGGTTTTGCGCTCGTGACACTACTGATTTTTGATGAAGACGGCGAACTGGACTTGATATCGATTACAAGCATTCTGTTGTCATGCAAGAATGTCTCGACCTCGCACTCACAGTTAAGAAAGATGTCTAACCCTTTTCTATCTGGCGACATAGAAAGGCTGAGCACACGATCAGTTGTGATCCTGCGAAAGCTGTTCTTTAGGTTGAACTCAGGGTCGATCCCATCAAGTTCTATACGTCGTCGGTCTTTCAAAGATTCGACGCGCCAAAGCACTGAGTG
This sequence comes from Rhodalgimonas zhirmunskyi, assembly GCA_030848925.1. GTDB lineage: Bacteria > Pseudomonadota > Alphaproteobacteria > Rhodobacterales > Rhodobacteraceae > Rhodalgimonas > Rhodalgimonas zhirmunskyi. The sequence continues at coordinate 88,691 of JANFFA010000002.1, read as the reverse complement.
AGGCAAATCGAGCACTACACGAGTAAAACCTTCATGCTCAGCTGCCCGCACAGGTATTTCAACGGCCGCAGCATGTTGAGCCGTGCCAATCAAGAACGTATAAAGTGCTAACGCGAACTTAGCTCGAAGCGTCATGCCGCCTCCTGTTTTACGATCTTGAGGGCTTCCTCCAGTTCGCCGAAGCTTGGTCGACAGTGTGATGGGGTATTCTGTCGACCGACCTCAATACAGATATTGGTTGCGTGATTATGAAGGTTCGCGATCAGGACTTCGCGGATGAGGTGGTAAAAGTGACTGTCCTCTTCGATAACGGCTTTAACTTTCGCAGAGAACGGCCCTACAAGCCCATAGGCAAGGAATACGCCGAGAAATGTTCCAACAAGGGCGCCCCCAATCATTTTCCCTAGAACTTCGGGGGGTTGATCAATCGCCCCCATCGTCTTGATTACACCAAGGACTGCGGCAACGATTCCCAGAGCAGGAAGACCATCGGCCATACTCTGCAGTGCATGAGATGAATGAAGTGCATGGTGGAGATTGGCTTCCATGCGCTTGTCGAGCACTTCTTCCACTTGATGCGGATCATCATAGTTCATAGACGCGGAGCGCATGGTATCTGCGATTAGGTTGACCGCTTCTCGATCACTCAAAATTTTTGGATATTTTGAGAAAATCGTGCTCTCTTCCGGCACTTCGATATGTTCCTCAATAGCAACCGGATTCGAACGGGCAAGCCGGATCAACTCAAACAAGAGACAAAGCAGATCACGATAGTCATCGTGTTTCCATTTTGGTCCTTTAAATACTTTGCCCACATCTTTAAGTGTGTGTTTGACGGCAGGAATGTCATTGGAAATTAGGAACGCTCCAATGGCCGCGCCTCCAATCATCATCAGTTCGAATGGCAACGCTTTCATAATTATGCCGAGTTTGCCGCCCGCCAAAATATAGCCGCCAAAAACCATGATGAATATTACGGCAATGCCAACAAAACCTATCATTTCTCCGGTGACCTCTGCTTCCTGATATCTGAACTCTGTCAGGTGTGTGTTAAAAAAGCTCTGATTTCAGGCTGTCTATTTCGTGGGAACGTTCGCATTGCGACCGGCCAGTATTGCACTGATCGTATAAGCTGTCGTTGGGCTTAGGCCCGTCATGATCTGTGCTGCTGCACCTGGTTCCATTCGTCCTAGAAACCCAGCTGAAAAAGCCGGATCCATTTGTTCAAACAAGACAGCCGCGTCTTTCGGTTTCATGCTTTCGTACACGGTTGTCAGGCGCTCGATATCCTTTTCAGCGGCGGCATCAGCCAAGGCGAGGGTGTTTCTTAGTTCATCCTCAGCACTTTTCAGTTCGGTCATTCTTTTGGTGATTTGCTGATCGACCAGTTCAAGGGCCTTGGCTCTGGAATTGAATTTGGCTTCTTTCGCTGCGAGGAGTGCTTCTCGCTCTTTGAACGCGGTAAGCATGGCTACAATATCGGCCTGAGGGATGCAGTCGTCAGAAGTTGTTTGTTCCAGTCCTTCTGCTTTGCTGGTCTCAGTGCCCGCTCTCTCAGAGATTTGTGCGGCGATAACGCGCCCTGCATCGTCGCCGATCCGGATAAATGAGGAGCCTATCAGCAATGATGATATGGCGATGAGAGTCCCGCGACATGGCCTTACTCGGCGCTTTTGCGGCCTACATGGTTTATCTGATTGGCCATTTTCGGGACTACGTTTATTGTTGCTCATGCACGGTCCTCCATTGGGTGGCGGAAGAATACGGGTTCATTAACAGGTTCATCCGCTGCGGCGTGTGCTGCATTTCCTTCTGGTAAATCGTGCATTGAGGCGACCAAGAGTTCGAGCCGCTGTGCGACGCCTTCTGCGCGTTCTGTAAGTGCTCCGAGAGATTCGCCCGAACAGGATGCGGCGGATTGCGCTGCGCTAAGAGTTTTCGTTAGGTCATCGACTTGAGCCGAAAGGACGGCTACAGCTCCGCCGACCCCATTCTCGAGGTCGTTGAAACGAGTCAATCTGCGCGCCAGCACATAGCAATACAAACCTGCTCCAAGAGCACCGGCGACTAGGAAAATATCGGCGATCATTTCCATTCCAAATCCCTCAATTCAGTACGAATTCCATAATCAGAAGGTCGTTGACGCGATTGTCGCCAACCACGACCTTAATCCGCCGCAACATTTGTGCACGCAGGCGAACAAGCGCGGCTGGGTCGCTCAAGTCATTGAGTTCCAGAGCACGCAAATAGCTGTTCAGGACGTCTGTCACACGTGGAAGAAGCGTTTCGACATCGCTTTGATATTGCAAGGGCACCTCGAGTTCGGCGCGAAAGCGAAGATGCTGTCGAGCTGCACCGTGTATTAGTGAAACAACAAGCGGGTCGACCGACACAAAGGCAATCTCTGCCATTGCAGGTGCGCCTGAGCTGTCGGCGTCGCTATGCGTATCCTTATCGGTGTGGTTTACCGCTTCCGTAGCATGCGAGTCGTCACCGAGAATCATCCCTGAATAGACAGCGTAGAACCCGCCTCCGCCGCCAGCAAGAAAGAGCAAAGCTGCTATGAAAATCAGGAGCTTTGACTTTTTCTTCGGAGCCGTCTCTTCGTTTTCGACTGGTGTATCGTGTTCTTCAGCCATGCTCTCACCTGCGATGTTTGGTGAAAGCTGTTCTACAGATGTGATCCTAACCGATTGTTAAGCCTGATCAGCGAAAACCATGACCATGCCGGGCAGAACGCCCGCGGAATTGGAGACTTTCGGTGCAGCAGCTACTGAACACTTGGTCGTCTTTGGACATTCGCCGACGCATTGTTGCGGTCTTGGCAGGAATTGCCCTTATAACAACCATCATCGTTATGTCGCGCATGGCAGCGCAGCCAAGCCTGACACTGCTATACTCCGGGCTTGAACCAAGTGCAGCCGGTGAGGTTGTTCAGGTGCTCGAGCAGCGCGGAGTCGCGCACGAGGTTCGCGGCGGGGCGATCTATGTCGAATCAGGGAAGCGTGATGAACTTCGCATGACACTGGCCAGTGAGGGGCTTCCGCAGAATAATTCTAAGGGCTACGAGTTACTCGACACTCTATCGGGCTTCGGTACGACGGCGCAGATGTTCGATGCAGCATACTGGCGCGCCAAAGAAGGTGAGCTCGCCCGCACAATCGTTTCGTCTCCTTCAATTGTAGCCGCGCGCGTTCATATAGCGAATGTTGGCTCCAATCCCTTTCAACGAAACGTTAAACCGAGTGCATCAGTTTCTGTTACTTCGTCGACCGGAACGATAGGCGTAAATCATGCTAAAGCACTGAGATATCTTATCGCTTCTGCTGTGACGGGTCTTGCTCCTGAGAATGTATCGGTCATCGATGGTAAAGGCGGCCTGATCGGAGCAAACGAAGAGAGCCAAAGCGGGTCGAGTAGCGATGACAAGGCGGATAAGCTGCGAAATCGGGTGCAGAATCTTCTCGAGGCGCGGGTCGGATATGGCAATGCTGTCGTTGAGGTGAGCGTCGAGACACAGATGGAAACCGAGTCCATCCGTGAAAAATCGTACGATCCGGCAGGGCGCGTTGCAATCAGCACGGATACTGAAGAACGCTCGAACAATTCAACCGAAACAAGCGGTGATGATGTGACTGTCGCATCGAATCTTCCCGATGGGGAGGGTGGAGCAGGCGACAACGCGTCTAGCCAAAATACTGAAACGCGGGAACGAGTTAACTACGAAGTTTCCGAGACTCATCGCGAAGTTTTGCGCCAACCGGGAGCGATCAAGAAAATTTCGGTGGCTGTCTTGGTCAATGGAGTGCCTCAGACGGGTGAGGATGGGCAGACAGAAGTACTTCCCCGTGCCTCGGCTGAACTCGAAGCGCTTCGTGAGTTGGTGGCGTCTGCTGTTGGTTTCGATGAGGAAAGGGGAGATGTCGTCACGATCAAATCCATGGCGTTTGAGTCAATTGCCTTATCAGGGAGCGAGGCGAGTAGCGGGTTCCTGACTGGATTGGATTTGGATTTCATGTCGATAATCCAACTCATAATCCTTGCGGTCGTTGCGCTTGTTCTTGGCGTCTTTGTATTGCGGCCCTTGCTGAAGGGCGCCGCAAACGGTGAGGGAGGGGTGCCTTCTCTGCCGCGGCCGGCAGCAAGTAGCACGATGTCTGATGTCGAGGAGGCCGACGACCTGCTCGGCGCCTCATCCCTTCCATCACTCACCGGAGAAATCGCGGACGGACCGCAGAATCTTGCGGATCTTCCGATGGTCGCTGGGGGAAGGGCGCAGTCGGATTCAGGCGACGTTTTCGCGAACGAAGATGCGCCAAGAGATCCCACAGAGAGGCTACGCAATCTGATTGGCGAACGACAGGAAGAGACGGTCGAGATCCTTCGAAACTGGCTTGAGAATCGAGAGGAAAAGGCGTGATGTCGATTTCGCACCGACTGATGGATTTTGGTGACTCAAGGACGCGCGAGTCCGGTTTCTCCTTTTCGGAGGTGAAACTGGAAGAGGTGAAGCTGGAAGCATTCGAGCGTGGCTACAAGGCCGGCTGGGATGACGCAAACAGAGCCTCGGCTGATGCGCAGGGCAAGGTTTCGACTGACTTGGCCGGCAACCTTCAGGAGCTGTCGTTCACCTATCACGAAGCTCATGCTCAGATGCTGCGCTCTTTGGAGCCATTCTTAGGGCAGATCGTTGCATCATTGCTGCCCGAGATTGCGCAAAAGGCGCTCGTTCCCAAGATCGTCGAGGAACTGAAAGCGCTTGGTTCTGATCTTGGGGCGATTGAAGCAGAAATTGTTGTCGCGCCACGGAATTCCAGGATCGTGCGGGAGATGCTTGGAGAGGCGGTCACATTTCCGGTGAGGGTTGTTGAAGAACCATCGCTGGCTGAAGGGCAAGCCTTTCTTCGCTTTGGCGAAAGCGAGCGGGAAATTAATCAAGATAATGTTTTGGCAAAGGTGGTTCGAGCGGTCGACGCCTTTTTCCACGAGTTTCACCAGATGATAGAGAAGGAGACACGCAATGCCGGATGACGCTTTGGACAAGGAGGGCGCTAGCCCCGACCGATCTTCTTTGTTTTCGTCTGTTCCGATTGAAATCATGGTTTGCGCGGGCAAGGCGCGCCCGCTCATCCGGGATTTGCTGGCTATGGGTGAAAATGCTGTGATGCCGCTTGATACCCGCGTAGACGATCCGGTTGAGTTGTTCGTAGGTGATCGGTTGATCGCTCGTGGGATGCTCGAAGAATTGGATGGAGAGCATGAAGGGCAACTTGCCGTTCGCCTCACGGAAGTGGCCGAACTGGGTCGCGGGCTTGAATGATCCGCACACGACTTCTTCTATGTGGCGTAATAGCAATAATGTTCGCGCTCGCCAGTTCGCCGGTGATGGCGCAAGAGCTAAGCGTATCACTGGGAGACGGGGCGTCGATCTCAGCGCGATCGATACAGCTTATTATTCTGATTACTGTCCTCAGCCTCGCTCCAGGCTTAGCGATCATGATCACCTGCTTTCCCTTCTTGGTGACAGTGCTCTCAATACTGCGCCAGGCCATCGGGCTTCAGCAGTCTCCGCCCAATATGCTTTTGGTCAGCTTGGCGCTTTTCCTCACCTATTTCATCATGGAGCCGACGTTCACAGCAGCATGGGAGAATGGGATTGAGCCACTCGTAAAGGAAGAGATTACGGTCGAACAAGCCTTCCCTCGCACCATGGCGCCGTTTCGCGAGTTTATGACTGCGCGGTTGGACCCCGAAACATACGCGGCACTCGCTTCCTTGCGTCCGGACCAAGCGCAACTCACTCCATCAGTGGATTCCCCGCTTTCCGTTATGATCCCGAGCTTTATGCTTTCCGAGGTTTCACGAGCGTTTCAGATTGGGTTTTTGGTTTTCCTACCTTTTTTGATTATCGATCTCGTCGTCGCTGCGGTCCTTATGTCTATGGGGATGATGATGGTGCCCCCCGCTATTGTTTCTTTGCCGTTTAAGCTTTCGTTCTTCGTTCTCGCGGATGGCTGGAGCTTGATCGCCGGTAGCCTCGTCAGAAGCTATTTCTAGGCTAGATCAATGCGTTGTTTGATGGCGCGGGCTCAGTTGCGGCGTCCTTCGAGAAGCCACGCTCCCACGATCGCCATGGCGGCAACAAGAAGTGCCAGCCAAGGCGGTATCAATGAGAGTCTCGTGATTCCATCAACCTCATACGCGCTTCGTGGTGTTACACCGATCCAGTTGCGACCTGCAGCAGGCCGCTCGGCGCGAACCGCACGCACATTAGGTATGGCATCTTCGACCCACACAATCCCACCTCGGGCGCTCTCAATCAAAGGTTTGATGCGCTCGCTGGATGCAATCGTGTTCACGAACTCCTGCGGGGCTTGAGGGCCAAGTCCGACGACGGATTCGAGATCTCCGTTTGCCATTCGATAGAGGCCGATCTCATCGCCTTCGAATAAGGTTTCGAAACGGCCGGGCGCGGTCTGGCTGAGTTCGAGTTCGATGCTGTTTCCTGACGGGCTAGTCAACGTCACAGGAGGAACGGTATCTGCAAGGCTGCGCCGAATAATCCGCAGAGACTGGCCGCTCGGTTCGCCCCAGAGGGCTTCTTCCTCAAGTTCAGGTTCTTTCATCATCCAGTGGGCGAGCCGGCGCAACAACTCAAGCTGGGGCCCACCGCCCTCGAAACCCCGGCTCCATAGCCAGGCATGGTCCGATGCCAGCAGCGCCACGCGGCCCTCTCCGACGCGATCAAGGATAAGAAGCGGGTTTTCGTCAATACCAGACATGAGAGTTTGGCCGCTACGTGCGTTGACTTCGACCTGCCGCATCCAGCGGCCCCAAGTTTCTTGCCCTTGAGGAGTGGGAAGGCCCGCCGTGACAGGGTGGCGCTCTCCCAACTCGGTGACCTTTGGCAAGAAGCCTTGTTCAATCACTCGGGCGGTGGGAGATGCTGGGATAATATCAGACAAAGGCGTGCGAAAGAGACTCTCTGCAGCGGCGAAATCGGGCCCGGCCGAAATGAGAACCGCCCCACCGTTTTCAACGTAGTCGCGCACGTTTTCCATATAGACCGATGGCAAAAGACCGCGCCGCTTGTAGCGGTCGAAAACGATCAGGTCGAAATCATTGACCTTTTCCACGAAAAGCTCGCGCGTTGGAAAGGCGATCAAAGAAAGCTCACCCACCGGAACGCCATCTTGCTTGTCTGGCGGCCTCAGGATCGTGAAATGTACGAGGTCTACTGAACTATCGGACTTAAGCAAGTTGCGCCATGTTCGCCCGCCCGGATGCGGTTCTCCGGAAACCAAGAGAACGCGCAGGCGATCGCGCACGCCGTTGATTTGTACAAGCGCAGTGTTGTTTCGAGAAGTGAGTTCGCCTTCAGCCTCGGGAACGGTAAATTGCAGCACGTTGCGTCCGCCGTGCGGTAGTGAAACAGGAAGCTCAATTGCTTCACCAACGGGGATGTTGAACAGCATAGGCGGACCGCCGTCGACTGCGATTTCCAGAGGTGTTGACGTTTGCCCTTCTGGAACTGCGCCTTGGTCTTCGACCCTAAGGGTAAGTTTGAACTCCTCACCCAAGATCGCATAGGCGGGGGCGTTTTCAACGAACAGGCGGCGATCCCAATCGTCTTTGTGCCCAGTCAAAAGAAGATGCGCTGGCGCGGGCAGTTCTGGTGCGCGTTCCATGTCGTGCACGATGCCATCGGATATCATGAATATCCCGGAAATCCGGCTTAGTGGTGCTTCTGACAACGCTTGTTGTAGCGCGGTCATCATGCGAGTGCCGCTGTCATTTGAGGTGCCGTCGATACCGTTCGATACCTCTACGCGCCTGATCTCGATTCCGCCAAGCCTTGCCAGTTTGCGTTCGAGTTCGGCGGCCGCGGCATCAGTGAGAGACTCGCGATCAGAAAGCGATTGGCTGGAGCTTCGATCAATGACCAAGATCGCAATATCATCAAGAATTTCGCGATCCTCTCGTTGCCAAACAGGGCCGGCGAGGGTGGCAAGCAGTACCAAGGCCGCCAGTGACCTGAGTGCCCAGCCTGAAAGGCCGCGATACAGCGAAAGCACCAGAAAAAGCGCTGTTGCGATGCCGAGAATGAGCAAAATCGGCCAAGGCAGGAGTGGTTCGAAAAGGATATCCATGCTCATTGGCCCAGCCTTTCCAGCAAAGCGGGAACATGGACCTGATCGGACTTATAGTTTCCGGTCAAAACATGCATCACAAGGTTCACGCCAAACCGATATGCCATCTCTCGCTGGCGTTCACCTGAAAGGCCCCGACCGACTGAGAACAACGGTTGTCCTCGCTGGTCCATGGCCCATGCGGCGGCCCAATCATTGCCGCCGATTATAACCGGGGAAACGTTGTCGTTGAGGTTTCGAAACGGCATTCCTACGATCTTCTCGGCATCGACCGGAGCGGCCTCCGCCCATACGTCGCGGCTGTTGTAGCGACCTGGGAAATCCTGAAGCAGATAAAAGGTACGTGTCAGGACATGATCAGATGCGACCGGTTCTAGCGGTGGAATGTCGAGCGGCGCAGCCAATTGTTGAAGTTTGCGCCCGTTCGGTGAAGCTGCGCCGAAGCTCGCGATATCTGCATCGCGGGTATCGAACAGGATCATGCCGCCGGAATGTAGATAGCGGTTAAGCTTGGCGTAAGCCTTGTCCGAGGGGCGCGGTTGATCGGGCGTGATTGGCCAATACAGAAGCGGAAAGACCGACAATTCATCGATTTCGAGATTCACTGCCATCGGAGCGGCCGGTTCTACCGAAGTGCGAAAGAAAAGCGTTTCCGACAGGCCGAAAAGCCCTGCTTGTGCGGTGCCATCAACGGCAGAGTTTCCGGTCAGGATATGGCCTAGGGTGACCTCGGCAGTCGCGTCTATGATCCTTTGATCATCGGCAAGGCTTGGGTGCGGCGCTGCGGCAAACAAGATCAGGGCCGCGAACAGCAAAGGCGCCACAGACCGCCTGCTTCCCCGCATGGGCAAGCGTCCGGTGAGTGCCAGTGCAGCGAGGATATCGATCATCAGGAGTATTAGTGTGAGCGAAATCAACCATCCGCCTAACGGCGTCTCTTGCGCGGGTGTAAAGCCAGCCACGATCTTTCCTTCCGGCCATGTCACTGCTTCGAGAACCGTATCGGCGTGGAGCACATTGCGCGCGAAGGTCTGACTTCCGCTGTCATAAAGGCCGGCTTGAAGAGTGGGGCCAAGAGGCGCAGACGCGAGTTTATCGCCCGGAACGCCGGGAAGATCCTTGCCGCTTTCCAGAGATCCCATCCCAGTCAGAACGCTTGCAGGTTGCCAGACGGTTCCCGCAAGCTCCTGTGCGGTCTGGGACTGCACGGAGGTTGAGCTTGCAAGCCTCTGAAGCATTTCAACAAACAATCCGGACAACGGCAAAGAGGACCATTCGGCATTCGCTGTAACGTGGAAGAGAACGATCTGACCTTGCCCAAGTTTCTTGCGGGTGACGAGTGGTGTACCATCATCAAGTTGCGCGATGACCCTATCCGCGAGGGTGGGGTCCGGCTGTGCCATAACTTGAGCGGTGATCTTGACATCATCCGGAATGGATAGGCCGGCGAATGGGCTGTTCTCAGGGAAGGGCGAAAGTGATTTCGGCGCTCCCCAGCTCATCGTGCCTCCGACACTCCGACCACCTTGACGTAGCCGCGTCGGCATCAATGGTTCTTCCTCTCGGCGGCTGATGTCGCTTGCGGCAAGCTTTGGCCCCGCAAACCGCAAAAGCAGCCCGCCGTTTGAGACCCATTCTAGAAGTGTGGCTTCTTCATTCGGTGAAACACTCGCGACATCCGCAAAAACGATAGCATCAGGATTCGCGGGCAGTACCTCGGAAATGCTCCCACGGATAAGGTCTGAGGAGGGGCGCAAGGCACGCTCAAGGTAGTGAAGTGGGGACAACAGCTCGAGACCCTCGCGATTTTCTATCTCAGAGACAAGGGCCACTTCCCGGCGCCGCAGACTATCATCGGTCAATGCGATTGAACCGGCGCCTTTCTGCCCTTTGATCTGGAAGTAATCTAGCCGCCCTCGTAGTTCCGAAGGCAGATCAAGGATGGCACTGGCGCTCTTTTCGTCCGCATTGAAGGATACCGATAAATTGGCAAGAATTCGCTTCGTGCCGTTCGGATCTCGGCCATGCGCCTCGACTTCGAATTCCTGCGGCCCGTGTGCTTTCTCACGGCGCAGGTCAATCAGCACTTCACCGTTTTCAAAACGCACAGGGGCCATGGCAATCATTGGCGTACCGCTTTCGAAGATTGAAACCGGCCCGTAAGTTTCAAGAGCGGTGAGCAAGGCCTCGCGCCCGTCGCGGGCGAGGCCGTCGGATATCCAAAGCGTTTCGAAGCTCTGCTCTTTCGGCAGAGTTGCGATCGTGGCTGCGATATCTTTTTGAGTTGGCGTCCAACCCAAGGGCTGCATACCCTCTACTTGCTGGCGCAGGTCAGCTGCCGACTGGAAAACGGGCGCCTCGGGACGAGACAGGTTCAAGATCGCAACGGGCCGTGCGTCTTTTGCCGCATCCCCCACCATGCGGTTAGTCATTTCCAAACGGTCAGACCAATCGCGCGCTGAGGGCCAGCCACCGTCCAGCACGATCAGCACTGGCCCTGTTTTGCTATCCGTCAAACGATTGTTTGGGTTGAGAACCGGACTGGCCAGCCCGATAATCAGCGCGGCGAGAGCCAATAGCCGCAACAACAGAAGCCACCAAGGTGTTCGATCCGTTACAGAATCGTCGTCCTGTAGGCCCAAAAGCAAGGCTACACCGGGAAAAAGCCGGCGGATCGGAGCGGGAGGAATCGCTCGTAGGACCAGCCAAAGTAACGGCAGCGCCACGAGCGCGACGAGAAGCCAAGGTGCTGCGAAAAATATGGGGCCGGTACTCATCCAGGGGCACCCTCTATCGCGCGATGTAGCCACAGGAGCGCCGATTGCGCGCTTTGATTGGTGTGATGGCAGTGCACCCGCCAACCGGTTGAGGCGCAAAGAGCTGCGAGTTCGGCCTTTCGCTCTGCCAGCCGTTCCAAGTATCGATCGCGAAGGTCACTGGCCTTCATCGTCTCATGGCTAAGTGTGCCACCGACACTCTGGAAAATTGTCCGGCCTCGATAAGGGAAAGCCTCTTCCGCCGGATCTAGTATTTGCAGCAAAACGCCCCGAATTCCACGATCGGTTGCCTCTGCAACTGCGGTTTTGATCGGCTCCAAATTGGATAGGTAGTCCGAGATGAATACTGCGCGTGAGTAGTTGAGCATACCGCGCGTGTCCGGTGCGGCGTAATCTTGTTCGTCGTCTGTGATCAGAACATCGGCCATACGGGCCAACTGTTGGGAGCCGGTGCGTGGAGGAAGTCCGCCATCTGTGCTTCCGATGCGTTCTCCACTACGGCTCAAAAGTACAGCACTGGCGAGGGCTAGAACGCGCGCACGGTCAATCTTTGTCGGCAAATCTCCTGCGCTTTGAAAGCGCATTGAAGCACTCTGATCGACCCAGAACTGCACACTTTGGGCGATTTGCCATTCTTGCTCGCGCACGAACTGCGTATCTGATCGTGCCGAGCGTCTCCAATCAATCATGCGCCGGGAATCGCCCGCCTGCATGGCGCGGTACTGCCAAAAGTCATCGCCAAGCCCCGCACGTCTGCGACCGTGTTCCCCCAACAGGACAGTGCTGGCCAAATGTTCGGCGTGCGCAAGCAGCGTTGGAAGCCTTGCAGCTTCAGCTTCGGCGCGTGACCGAATGGACAGCGCGGGATCAATCACGCAGCGGCCTCCCTCTGCAGGACGGATGCAGCGATGTTCTCGATCAACGTTTCAAGATTCTCACCACGCGCGCGCGCCGCGAAATTCAAAGCCATCCGGTGGATCAGAACGGGTTTGGCCATTGCGATGATGTCGTCCGTCGACGGCGCAAGCCGCCCTTGCAAGATAGCGCGTGCGCGTACGGTCATCATCAGAGCTTGCGCTGCACGGGGGCCGGGGCCCCACGCCACGGCGGTACGAACATGTTCATCTGAAGACGGATCTTCCGGTCGGAAAGCGCGGACCAGATCAAGGATTTGCTCCACAATCGAGTCTCCGACCGGCATCCGGCGCAAAAGTGTCTGTGCTTCGAGAAGTTCTTCGCGGGAAAAGACAGCATGCGCCCGCTCTTCAGCGGCCCCGGTTGTCGTCAACAAGATGTCTTTTTCCGTTTCGCGATCGGGATAGGTCACGTCGATCTGAACTAGGAAGCGGTCAAGCTGCGCTTCTGGCAGCGGATATGTCCCTTCCTGTTCGATCGGGTTCTGCGTGGCGAGCACGTGGAAAGGGGCATCCAGTTCACGATCTATCCCGGCCACAGTGACGCGCCGTTCCTGCATCGCCTGAAGTAAAGCCGACTGGGTGCGTGGGCTAGCGCGATTGATCTCGTCAGCCATCAAAAGCTGACAGAAAATTGGACCGGGAATAAACTTAAACGTGCGGCTACCGTCGGCGCCGGTTTCAAGAACTTCGCTGCCAAGAATGTCACCCGGCATAAGGTCCGGCGTGAATTGAACGCGATTACCATCTAGCCCCATAACTACGCTGAGCGTTTCGACCAGCCGAGTTTTGCCAAGACCGGGCAGGCCTATCAAAAGGGCATGACCACCGCACAAAAGCGCCGAAAGCGCGAGATCGACCACGGTCTCCTGCCCGATGAAGCGTTTTGTGATCGAGGCCTTGGCCATCGCGATCTTTTGTTCCAACACCTCTATGTCGGCGACTAGGTCTGCGGTCTCGGTCATGGCCATGCTTCCGTGTTTGAGTTAGTGTTGGGTGACTGTAGCGTGCGAAACCGGAATGGCAAAAGCAATGAGAGGACAAATGAACGTGAGGCCAACGGCGGATGGAATTGAAGCCGCGGCTCGGGCTGCGGCTAAATCGGGGCGCTTGCCGCCTGTGCAGGATTGGAATCCGCCGTTCTGTGGAGATCTCGATATCCACATCAAGAGGGACGGAACGTGGTTCTACCTCGGCACCCCCATCGGTCGTCCCGAACTTGTGCGCTTGTTTTCGACGATATTGCGCAAGGATGAAGATGGCTTTTTCCTCATCACTCCGGTCGAGAAAGTTGGCATTTCGGTGGAAGATGCGCCGTTTGTTGCCGTAGATTTCACTGCCGAGGGATCCGGTCAGCAGCAAAAACTGACGTTTCATACGAACGTCGGTGATCAGGTCGTGGCCGGTCCCGAGTTCCCGATACGAGTAGAACTTGAGTCGCAAACCAATGAACCATCCCCCTATGTACTGGTGCGTGATGCTCTCGAAGCCTTGATCGACCGAAAAAGCTTTTATCGCCTTGTCGATATCGGGGATATGCACAGTGTCGATGGAGAGAAGTGGTTTGGCGTGTGGTCATCAGGCGAGTTTTTCCCGATTTCGCCCGCCAGCGACCTAGACGGTTCGTAACTCCATTGGTTTCTTGCGTTTAGTAAATCACGAACTCAGCATGTAGTGCGCCTGCTGCTTTTATGCTTTTTAGGATGTCGATCATATCTCGCGGTGAGACACCTAGAGCATTCAAACCTGCAACAACTTCAGAAAGCGATGTGCCGGGCGGCACTTCGGCAAGCCCGATACCCGGTTCCTCTGTTATCTGGGCATTCGTGCGAGGCACTATAACGGTTTCTCCTTCTGAGAAGGGATTTGGCTGCACCGCCAGCGGGGTTTCTTCGATCCGCAGGGTAAGGTTGCCCTGAGAAACAGCAACGCGAGAAATGCGTACATCGGCCCCCATTACGATAGTTCCAGAACGCTGATCTACGACTACGCGTGCTTTCGTTTGGGGTTCGACCAGCAAGTTTTCAATCCTACCAAGGGCGTGCGCGGCTGAGCGCGCCCCGGTTTGCCGAATATCGAGCCGGACAGTCCCACTATCTAGCATCTGTGCAACGCGCTTGCCAAAATTTCGATTGATCTGCCGTTCGATCCTCTCCGCCGTGGTGAAGTCTGGCTCTCGCAAAGCAAGCCGGAGCGTTTGTAGTGAAGATAGATCGAAATCGATCTCTCGCTCTACGCGTGCGCCTGACGGGATCACCCCTGCGGTGGGTACACCTTGCACAACGCCTCCGGCCTCACCTTCCGCCTGAGCGCCCCCCGCAATGATCGTGCCTTGTGCTACGGCGTATATCTGGCCATCCGCGGCGTTTAGCGGTGTCATGATCAATGTGCCCCCCAAGAGGCTGTTCGCGTCACCGATTGCGGACACCGTCACATCGATTGTGCCGCCTGTTCTAGCGAAAGGCGGAAGTTTGGCAGTTACGAAAACCGCAGCAACGTTTTTGGGGCGGAATTGTTCACCAGTCACGTTGACGCCGAGGCGTTCGAGGATGTTCGACATGATCTCTTCGGTAAAAGGGGCGTTTCGCAGTCCGTCACCCGTACCATTGAGGCCAACAACCAGACCGTAGCCGATAAGATCGTTGCTCCGGACCCCGTCGAATTCCACCAGATCCTTGATCCGAACAGGCGTAGCGTGTGCTTGCTGAAGAGAAAGGACAAGACAAGTGAGAAATACGAGAAATCGTGTCATGAGATGTAATTCACCAACGACAACCGCGTAAGCTTGACGGTTGCAGTGTAGAGGCCCTCAAGTTGAAGTTGCACCGCCTCCATTTGCGTTGCCGTTTCGTATAGATCTACGCCAAGAAGATTGTTCCGAGCGATCTCAAGACTCGTTTTCTCGGACGAGAGGCGCGTTGTGTTTTCCTCAATTCGGGACTCCGCATATCCGAGGCCGGCACGTAGCGCAGTGAGGTCGGCTTGAGAGGCCATTAAGTTTTCACCCGCTGCCGTGAGCAGCTGGTTTTGAAGATCATGCGAATACCCAAGCGTGTCATCGCCGGCCAGTGCCGCAATGACGGTGTTTTTCAAAACCGCACGAATTTCCGTAGCATCGGCACGTACATCGATTTCGATGGTTTCTGCCTCATCCAGCAGGAAAGGCGAGATGTTCGTTGTCGAGCCTCGATATGCTAACGTCTCAAAGCCGCCACCTGCATCGTCAAACCAAGTATCGATGGTGGACAAAATCCCTGAAAGCGTTGTTTCTCCAGTGACGGCTGTTCGCAATTCGCTCAGCATTTCGTCTGCGGATATCAGCGGTAAAGAATCCGATTGCGCCCCTGCAAAGAGACTGCGCCCTGCGGCCGTGTAGTTTAGGGACGAGATTATCGTCTCAAGAGCTCCTGCGGCGGCATCGGAAGCTCGGGCATAAGCTTGTGGTACTTCCGTCGCGCTCGCAATCAGGAGATCGTTCGAAACATCCTGCGCGAGGTTCTGCACGTTTTCGAGGGCAGCTTGCATAGTCCCTGTGAAGATAGACGCTTCTGTCGAAGCTGTGGCATAGCTCGCGTTGATGCGCAGGCCTCGTTCGATATCTCCGAGATAGGAATAGTTGCCATTCAGATGTTGAGCGATATTCGCTGTCTGACCGCTGGACATTTCCTGAGCGAGGCGGGCGAGTTCGCTGTTGAGGTTTGTATTCTGGCGCCGCAAAACAAAGCTGCTCGCCATGTCACCAAGAGAAAAGTAAGACATATTCAGATCCTCGCCAACTGGTCCATCATATCACCAATCACTTCCAGCATTCGGGCATTTGCCGCGTATGCCTGTTCGATAATCATGAGTTGCTGAATTTCCTGATCAGTATCGACACCTTCTTCGAGAACCATGGTTTGAGCGCTGTTCCATCTCGCGCTGGCAAAATTCTGGTTTAAGTCACTCACCTCTCTGGCGCTACCGATTTCGGCCAGAAAGCTGGCTTGAAGGTCGCTCGCCGTCTGTGCCGAAGGGCCGTAACTACCGGATGCGGGTATCCGCAGTGCGGTGAGCGCGGCTTGCATGTCTTGAAGAAGTTGACCGTTCCCGATCGCCCCTGGAGCCGTTGCCCCTAGCCCATCTCGCACATGCCAGACTTCGCCCCCAGCGGAGGGATCGACGATCGTGTTGATCGCTATACGACCGGACAGCCCGATCTCGTCTGTTGCGACGAAGGGTGCGCCTGAGTCGGTAAAGAAACCAGCATCGCCTGCAGCGCGCGTACTATCGATGCCCCCGTCTTGAAAGCGTTCGACCAGATCCCGCGCAGCTGTATCGAGTTGGGACTGAGCTTTAACCGCCAAGTCATCGCGAACCGCAAAGAGCGCGGCAAGCTTACCACCGCTGAGCGGGCCGGCTTCGGAGTCAGTGGATATTGGATTACCGTTGATTTCGAGGCCCGAGAGCATGCCGTTTTCTTGGGTCATGTGCGGCATGATCGTTCTGGTGTTTGTAAAATCGATGTTCGCCGCTGTGCCATCGATCAAAATTGCGCCGCCGGGTGTATAGAGTGCCACTTGTCCCAATTCTCGGGGTACCTGTTTTATGGGGACAATCTCGGAGATGCTGTCGATCACTATCTGGCGCTGATCCTCCAGCGCGGCTGTCTCGCGCTTGTTGACGACCGCGCTTGAGATTTGACGGTTGAGGTCGCGAAGCTGCTCGAGTGAACTATTCAGTTGTTCCACAGTACGAGCGATCTCGAGATCCGCCTCTGAACGTAACGACTGGATTCCGTCCGAGACGCGCTTGAACGTGTGGGCCAGTTCTTTCGCGTCACTGACGACGCCGTTTAGTCGTTCGTCAAGGTCAGGTCGGCTTGCCGCCGAGACAAGGCTGGCCTCGAAATCTGCCATGCGCGCCGAAAGAGAAGAGCCGTCAGCTGGTGTGCCCACAAGTGTTTCGAGCCGATTGTAGAATCCCGATAGCAGAGTCGTTTGCGCTTGCTCGGCTGCCGCATCGCGCCGCTCGGCAAGAAGGGCGGGCGTGACATGACGCGTTACGCCCAGCACCTGAACGCCACTGCCTATACTATTTGACCCAACGACCAATTCGCGCCGCCCGTACCCTTCTGTCATAGCGTTGGAAATATTCGATGCTGTAACCTGAGCATTTCGCGAGGTTGCGGTCAGGCCCGAGATGGCGCTTGATAGTGCAGATGAGAGACTCATGTGTTCACCTTTGTACTTTCATCCCCGCAACCTCATCGGGTTGCGTTAGCGTTTGATGTTGGTCGTTTCCTGAAGCATCTCATCAACTGTCTGGATGACCTTGGCGTTCGAGGAATACGCGCGTTGCGTTTCGATCATCGATGTGAGTTCTTCGGCCACGTCGGTGGTCGATTCTTCGAGTGCGAAGGAGGAGATGCTGCCTGTCGGGTTGCCCAAGGTTCCATCGCCCGCGTCCCAAAGGAAGAACGAACCTGAATCGGGTGTGGGCAGGTATGTCTGTTGGCTCCCCGCAGCCAAGCCGTTGACATTCGGGAAGTCTACAAGCGGGATCTGGTAGATGGTTCGGTTGATCCCCGTGTCGAAATAGGCGTGCACCAAGCCGTTGCCATCAACTTCTACGCTGGTCAGGTTTCCGACCGGGTAGCCGTCCTTGATCACCGCGACCGGTGCAAAGCTGTCGGAAAGCTGGGTGAGGCCATCCGACGTTCCCACCGCGCCAATGTTAATTTCGACCGGGCCACCGGCCACGTTGACGATGAGCCCGCCCGTCAATGCATCATACGCGCCGCCGCTGATCGTGGTGACGTTGAGAAGGCTACCACCAGTCGTGCGGCTGTCGTCGAATTCCAGGGTGTACTCGCCCACGATTGCACCGGCGGAGGCGCTATCGGTGATTACCATGGTCCATTCATTGGAAGAGCCGCTCACCGGAATCGTGGGCGTGAACTCGATGTTGAGGCTTTGAGAGGTGCCGAGGTTGTCGTAGTATTCGACCGACATTTCAGAGGGGGTACCCGCTGAGGTAGCGCCCGTCGCTGTGGCCGGCAAGTTCACGCCGAGGGAAATTTCAGTGGTCGCTTCACCAGAAAATTGGTTGAGATTGATCTGTACCGGTTCCAGCGCATTTGAGGAGTCGCGCGGATAGGTCGGAATGGTGCCGTCGGGCAAGGCGGGCCAGCCTAGCAGAGCAAGGCCCGACTCGGTGGTCAGGTAGCCTTCGGCGTTTGTCCGAAACGAACCAGTCGACGTCAGGTAGAGTTGTTCCGCACCGTTCGCGTTTTCAACCTCGTTCATCGTTGTCACCGGCAGCATGCCGCGACCGCTTACTGCGAGGTCGGTCGGGTTGGATGTGGATACAAGTGCGCCTTTTTGATCGATCAGGCGTTGAGTGGTCGTCCGGACCCCACCCGCCGAGTAGGAGCCACCGACTTGCGAAATCACCATCGAATGGAAGTCGGTTTGGACTCGCTTATAGCCATACGTGCTCGAGTTCGCGATGTTATCGGAGATTGTCGCCAAACGCGTCGCGTTTGACATCAAGCCCGCCACACCTGAATTCAGTGAAGAGGAAATACTCATTTGATACGCCTTTTTTCTGCATCGACCTTCAGCTGATGCCAGTAGTAGCGGCGCCGAATTAACAGCGCGCTAACAGATAAAATGCGCCCCACTTTCGTAACGGATCAGTTGCGGGTGGTGGAATTGAATGAAGGCACATCCAAGGTGCCCTCTGTAAGGTGGGACGGCCGAAGGGGATGCCGGGCTGCTCAAGACGGATCACGTAGCAATATGACCTCTAGCCTGTTGTTGCGAATAGCCATGGGGTTCTTGACCACGGGGCTGCGGTCGGCGTGGCCGACCACACGTTGGATCCGATCAGATGGAAGCCCCGACTTTTCGAGCAACTCACGCATTGCATTTGCCCGCTCCGATGACAGCCCCCAGACCGGGTTTTTGGCGATGACGATGGGTTGAGATCTCGTGTATCCACCTACCGCAACGTTGTTTTCGACCAGATCGAATATGCGGGCCAGCATTTCGGCAATATCCCGTAATTCTTTGGTGGGATCGTGTGTTCCAAGGGTGAACAGCGGCACGCCTTCGATATCGAAGAGCTCGATCACGAGGCCTTCATCCGTGACCTTTGTGATTATATGCCGCGCTGCCTGATCCGATACCATGCTCTCACCGCCACGGCCGAAAAGCGCGTCCTCCACCGCGGTGAAAGCTTCTTCGCCGCCGTCATGACCTGAGGTGTCGTCGCCCGACTTGCCGTCTTCTCCCAGTTGGCTGACGCCGTGTTCGCCCCGGGCTTGCCGGCCTTCTGTGGGGCGCAGGCTGCTTGCTCCGGTGCCGTTCTGCGGAAGCGTCAGTTCCGAAAAAACACTGTCGCCACCGAAGTTGCCGTCTCCTCCACCGGAAATCCGATTAATCGGGACCGTCGGGCTGAAGTAATCTGCCACGCCTTTGCGTTGTTTTTCAGTCGTTGCGTTTAGCAGCCACATCAGGAGGAAGAACGCCATCATCGCGGTCACAAAGTCGGCGTAAGCAACTTTCCAGGCACCGCCGTGGTGCCCATCGCCGCTAACGACCTTCTTCCTCTTGATGATGACTGGCGCAACATTGCTATGCGCGCTCATGATCCACCACCTTTCACCTCACCCATGGCAGGGAGTAGCACTCAGGCGTTGCCGAGGGCTTAAAGAAAGAATTTGAAGGGTCGCTAGACTCTGAAAATTAAAGATGACTTCGAAGTGTGTCCCCGGGTGAAATCATGGGGGCCATTTCGATGGCTTGTGAGGCCACCAATCCGCCTTCGCAACTTTGGGCGAGGATGATCTCGGCTGCTTTTTGGCCGATTTCGAAGCGGCACGCATCCATCGTGGCAAGTTTCATAGGCAGACCTTGTAAAAGTTCGACCCCATTGAAACCGGCAAGCCCGATCTTGCCGGGAACGTCGATGCCTTTTTCGAGCAGGTAGAGAAGCCCGCCAGCCCCGATCATGTCGTTCGAGTAGTAGATGAAATCGAGGTCAGGCGTGCGCTCAAGCACTGTCTGTGTCATCTCGCGGCCTTTGGCCAGCGCTGAACCGCCAGAGTAAAACTCTTGATCGGCAACTTCAATTCCGCCCTTTGCCAAGGCTTGGGTAAACCCTTCGAAACGCTTGCGGGCGCGGTGGTCGAGCGGCATTTTGGTGCCGAGAAAGGCGATCCGCTTGTAGCCAGCGGCAACGATCGCCTCGCCCATCTTGCGGCCGGCTGTCCGATGCGAGATGCCCACCATGGAGTCGATCGGCTGGCCATCCACATCCATGATCTCGACAACTGGTATGCCCGCAGCATGCAGCATCGCACGCGAGGCATCGCTATGTTCCAACCCAGCGATGATCACGCCGGAGGGGCGCCACGAGAGCATCTCGTAAAGGACTTTCTCTTCTTTCTCAGGAAGGTAATCTGTAATCCCGACGACGGGCTGAAGATCGCTGTCTTCAAGCGTGCGGCTAATGCCGGTCATCACTTCAGGGAAGACCATATTCGCCATCGAGGGGATAATGACCCCGACGAGGTTTACACGCTGGCTGGCCAGCGCCCCGGCGATCTTGTTGGGCACATAGCCAAGTTGTTTGGCTGAGCGAAGGACCTTTTCCCGCGTTGCGGCAGAGACATCGCCCTTGTTGCGCAATACCCGGCTTACCGTCATTTCCGAAACGCCCGAGGCCTCGGAAACATCGCGCAAGGTCAGAGGGCGTTTGGGATGATCGTTCACTTTGGTATTTCCTAGATGATGTCGCTAACAGTTAGCCCGAAGCTTGATCACGGATCAAGCCACCGCAGAGATCACGCGGCGTTGCGTCTAAAATGCAGACGGTCATTACAAGTGCCGATGACAAGCGGGGCGACGCGCGTTAAAAGGCCGGCAAGCGGCCCCGTGGCTCAACTGGATAGAGCAGCCCCCTCCTAAGGGGCAGGTTGCAGGTTCGAATCCTGCCGGGGTCGCCAAAAACACCTGAAAAATATGGCTTATTTACAGGACGTTGTGCGGAAGCTTGCAGAAAGTTCCGTCGGCTTTGGTGGCGAGATCGGCTGAAACGGCCAATTTCTCGTACAAAACCTGTACAAAATTCGCACGTTTGTGCGTATTTCGGTGGCCGATCATGAGCCGCCATAGCTTTGATCCCGAAATCGCCGGACGCGTGGGCCTGAACGCGGCGGTGATTTTCCAGAACATCACCTTCTGGATCGAGAAGAACCAAGCCAATCGCCGGAACCTTCGCAACGGGCGGTATTGGACCTACAACTCTATCTCGGCCTTTGGTGAGTTGTTCCCTTATCTGAGCGAGAAGCAGATCCGAACAGCGCTCGAAAAGCTGGTCAGCGCAGAGCTGATCATCAAGGGCAATTTCAGCGATGATCGCTATGATCGGACCTGTTGGTATGCCCTGGGCAACTCCATTTGCCCAATTGGGCAAATCGATCTGACCGAAAGGGAAAATGATGCATTTGCCCCTGAGGGCAAGCCATCTGCCCCAGAGGGCAAATCCTATAAGAACAGATATAAACCATATCAAAAACCAAATCCTTCGCACGCGAAGGCGGCGGTGGAGGATGAGGTTTCAGAAAAGATTTTGTCCGCCTATCCCGAGGATCGCATTCGCGGCAAAGCGGTTTGCCTCTCACAAATCCGCCAAGCGTTGGCCGACGGAGTGGATGCCAAAGACCTCGAGGAAGCAGTGCGGACCTATGCGAGCGAAAGCGAAGGCTTCACCCGCTCCAAGGTGTGCTTCTCCGACAATTGGTTCGCATCTGGCCGCTGGCAGGCCTACGTTGAGAAGCAGGCGGAAGACCGGGAGAAGGCGGCAGCGTTGCAGGCCGATCACCAAGCGCGGGTGGCCTGCTGGATCCGTGATCGCAGCCCGATGTGCAAACACATCACGCCGACCCAAGTCACGGCATTGCTCGCCTCAAAGCTGGTGACGCAGATCCAAATCGAAGCGGCGGGGCTCCGAGCATGAACGCAACTGATCCCCACAATGAGCAGAGAGCAAGGTTACCCACCGATTACATCGGCGGGACTTGTGAGGGGCGGCAAGCCTCCCCTTCAAACCCCAACCAGACGCGCGCAAGCGGCGTCAAAGAGGGCCTTTCCGAGAGCGTGATCTTTCGATGCACCCCGTCGGAAAAGGCAGCGCTTGTGGCCAAAGCGCGCGCCGCTGGCCTACCCAATGCCACGCTGATGCGGGAGGCCTTGGGGCTGACCGAGGCACGTCGACGCAAGCCCATACCTCGTGTTGACCCGAAGCTGACCTTTGCGATTGCCCGTGTCGGCGGCAACCTCAATCAGCTCTCTCGCTGGATCAACAGCGCGGTCAAATCTGGCCACACGAGCCAGATCAACGCGCTCAAGGTCGCGGCGCAGCTCGTGGCCATCGAACGGCAGTTGGCGCAGATCGTGGCGGCACACACGGGCGGCAGCGAATGATCATCTCGTTCTTCTCCACCGGCACCGGCGGCGGGGCGGCCCCCGTCAACTACCTAACCGCGCGCGAAGTTCTGGCCTATGACGAGAACCGCAATCTAATCCACGACGATACCGGCCAGCCGCAAACCAAGATCCGCAACCCGCTGCCCGAGGTGCTGCACGGCAACCCCGATCAGACCCGCGACCTGATCGACGCGAGCCCCAACAAGTGGAGCTACACGGCAGGCGTGATCTGCTTTGCCGAGAGCGATGATCCCAGTCCTCACGCCCAGCAAGAGGCCATTGAGCTATTTGAGGCTCTGGCCTTTGCCGGGCTGGACAGGGATCAATACGATTGCCTCTGGGTGCGCCACTTGCATGAAGGCAACGTCGAGCTGCACTTCTGCACGCCACGCCTTGAGCTGAGCACGAGCAAGGCGCTGAACATCGCGCCGCCAGGGCATGAGAACGCCTTTGCCAGCCTGCGCGATTTGATGAACAAGACGCACGGTTGGGCAGACCCTTTGGACCCAGAACGCGCCCGCGAAGTGAGGGCGACGATTGAGGCGCCGACGCGCGCGCAAGGTCGCGAAGAGCTGCACGATTGGATCCTCGATCAGATCAGCGTCGGCATCATCACCGACCGCGCCAGTATGATCGATGCGCTCACTGACGCAGGCTTCGAGATCCCCCGCACCAGCAAGAACTACATCACCGCCAAAGACCCCGACACCGGCGAGCGCTGGCGATTGAAAGGAGAGATTTTCCATGACGACTGGCAAGCCGAACCGCCTCGCCGAGAAATTGAACGCGGACCTGGAGGCGGTACGCAGCGACCACGCCGCCTTGATGACATCTCAGCTGGAGAGCTTCAGGAGCGATTTCAGCAGCATTGCGACCAGCGCGCTGCATACAATCGAAACCGATATCAGGTTCTTTCTCAGCGACAGCAAGAGCGAGTTGGAGAGGCGGAGCGAGACGATCAGGCGCTGGTTGTCGATCTCGCCGTGGGTGATCGTGGGGATGGTCTCAGCCTGGATCGCGACGGTGCTGATCGCGAGTTGGTTTTGGACGGGTTTGATTTCGCGCTCGGAGATGGCGTGGCTTGGCCTGACACGGATCGAACAGGCTGGGCAGACATGGGTGACGCTGGACCCGAACCGGACCGAACTGAAGACCTGCACGATGGCGCAAACGCCAATCATCTGCATCGAGATAATGGAGCCTTAGATGACCAATCCAACGACAACACCCCTGACAGCATTGGAACGCGAATTGCTCGCATCCGTCGAACGGTTGGTGACGGCCTGCGAGAGCTCAGCCAAGGAATTGCACGCCTTGGAGAAACGCTCGACCAGCAGGATCGAAAGCAAGGTGAATGGCTTGGCGCACTGCGTGGCGCTATTGATGAAATCACATCTCACGTCCGTCACCACATTGGCCGACTTGCTGCGCGAGGAGCAGAATTTCGCGACGCTTCAGGCGGGATTAGAGAACAGCTGGAAACTAGCGAAAGACGCCGAGAAGCGGCTGAACGAGAGCTAGATGTGAGAGGCAACCACCGTAACGCCAGGCACTCGCATTGAACGTGCTGTCAATCGAACATCCCTGGATTTTTCACGCTTTAGTGCCGTTCCAAGTGCTCGTTTTAGCCACTTTTGTTCGATAGCGCCGGGTTTGTCCAGCCAAGTGCTGAACGGTGTCGTCGAGTATTTTGGAAGCCATTGATGCATTCAAAACCGCTATCTTAGCCTTGCGGTGTAATCGGTAGAGCAATACTCGGTCACAGTAGCGGCGGCGATGTAGCGTCCGTTCTTCATTCAAAACCTTCTAAGGTTTCTTGCCGAGAAAATTCTACTTTCGAACACCGCAAATTTCCGGGAGATTACTTGCACAGTTGCAATCTGAGACTGGAAGGGCGGTGTTTATGAAGCGCCCTTCCAGGGGAGTGATCAATATTTGCAAGCGCGCAGCAAGACTCCGATAGCTTGATTTTGGTTATCAACATCAGCTTTGAAACTGCCGCCACCATTCTTGTATCCGTAATTGCAAGAAATGACCCAGCCCCATGACACGTAGACTCGACCAATTTCACGACCATTTACGGAAACCCATCCATCACCATCAACAGTGACGCTCTGAGCCACAGAAGCTGTTGGAAAGGCCAGAGATGCAATAGTGGCAAATGCTGCTAAAGAGCGCATGAAAGTTTTCATTTATTCCTCCAAATTTTCTGATGAAAGAATATTTCCAACATCTGAGGCATCCAATCCATATTATGAATGCGTATTTTCAATAACTGGCGTGTTACGCTTACTTATTGTCACACAGCGCTTACTTTACCGACATCTCAAAATAATGTTGGAGTACTGAGCTACCCCCCTCCCGAAATTCGGGCACTGACGTAAGCTGCGATTTGTAGTCTGCTGATCTTCAACACGAAGGAGATCGGGCATGTCGAAACGGAAGCAGCCTCACAGAGTTTAAGGCCAAGGTCGCGTTAGAGACGCTGAAGGGCGAAGAGACGGTCAGCGAGTTGGCAGTCGATTTGGGGTTCACCCAACAATGATCCATCAATGGAAGCGTGCCTTGCTTGAATGTGCATCAGGTGTATTTGAGCGCGGCGGCCGGAGGGCGCCGGAAGTGGATGAAGAACAAGTTAGAGATCTGCACGCCAAAATCGGGGAGTTGGCCGCCGTCAACGATTTTTGGGCCAGAAAGCGCAAACCCTGGACCGGCAAGTGAGGCGTAAGAAGATTGAGCCCGCCAATTCCGACTTGTCCATCGGCAAACAACGCAAGCTGCTGTCGATCTCGCGGTCATCATCTTATTACGAGCCCAAAGTCGAGAGTGAGATGAACCTCGATCTGATGTGCGTGATCGACAAGCAGTTCCTGTAGACCCCGCTTTACTTTGTGCGTCAGCCTCTCGGGACAATTGCTGCGCAAATACCCTGACGGGCAACGGATCAACCACTTCGTCGAACGGATCTGGCGGTCCCTGAAGTATGGATGCGTTTACCCACATGCTTGGGAAGCCGGATCAGAGGCGAAAGCAGGTATCAAGAAGTGGATCGAGTTCTACAACCACAAACGCCCGCACTCCGCCCCTGGCGGCAAATCACCTGCTGTGATCTACTGGCAGCGAAACGAAACAACACAACCCGATCAGTAGGTGTTAAGAGTAGCTTGATTTACGCCAGATCCTGTCCAATAAATGGGGAGTAGCTCAATACTTCAATATTCGCTGACATAGGAAAGATTGCAGGTATCATAGACATTAATAGTAACACCTGACTGAGCTTTGCTGGTTACTTGAAAAGTGCCTGAACAAACGGTGTCGAAATTTGACCGCATGGTATAATTATAAGACCCTTCTAAGCCATTATATCCCGTGCAAATAGAAGGGCTAGACCATGTGTTATCGATATATCCTGGGCCACCCGAAATATTAATATCTTCCGCAATACAATCGAGGCAAGTAAAGTCACCAGAAACAGATATACAACGTATATTGTTATTTCTGGATCGCTCAGCCGCGCGGCGAGCTGCATCGCGTTCCAGCTGTTCGCCGTCTTTAATACCCTGATTGAAATCACTTTCCGTCTGGTTCAGTAGGCCAGTGAGGTCAAGACTTTGGGCATAGGAAAGGCTGGCAGAGCAGCCTATCAGAAACGCGAAACAAAGGCGTAATTTACTCGTAACTATCAATTAAAATACTCCTGAGTGCGGCGTACATAACAGGTTTTCCTAAATTTGGTTTTGATTGGTCGAAGTGAAGCTTGGTCCACTCGCCCGCCAGCGTCAATTCCTGTGATCGTTCTGTCTGGGTAGCCGGGAACATCCTTGGTACGGATGAAAATTTCTTGATCTGTTACATAGGCCACTCTGTAGTTGTTTGCAGGCGCAAGGGCGACCATGCGCGACGTTCTTGCGCAACCATAGCGGTATTCTTCAATGTTAGCCCCAAGTTCACGTGTATCTCGCGTTCCATCTGGGAGTAATCTGTGCATCACCAAAAATGGAGTGGCTTCAACATAAACAATAGCGCCTTTGCTTTTAATACGTTGGGTTCTGGGGTTGTCCTTCAACGCATACACAACAGAAACTGGGAACTGGCCTCGTGTACTGGTGGAGCTACTTGGAGAGAAGAACACCGGGCCGACAACAGCTGTTCTTGAACTCGTTGGGCTTGCCGCGGCAGCATATACCTGTACGTCACTGGTTTGAACGCTAAGCGGTCCCGAGTTGACGTCTTCACTCGAAACACCCGCTGAACTGGTGCGCAATGAGCCACTGGATGGAGGGGTTGTTGTTGAAACGCAGGCACTAAGAGCAAGACTGCTTGATAATAGAAGTGCTGTTATTTTCATGTATTCATTCCTAAACTGAATTCTCGGAAATATGCTTTTCCATTGTTGAAATTGACTGTGCCTTGTGACCCCGGCCATATCTCGCGTCCCGATGTCGAGCGAACATGCATCAAAACACTTCTTTTCCATCGGCAACAGTTTTGTCATCAACAGCAAGTGAGTAAGATTTCATGCCTTCTCCTGCGCAAACAATACACCGCTTAAGCGGTTTGTTGCCCTAGCTCATGTAACGACGGCACCCCAAGCTCAAAGACTGGCGCCAGATGCTTATGATGAGCCTTGAAACGCTTCCCTATACTCACTTGGAAGCTGCCCAAAATGCTGCTTAAAGCGTCGACTGAAGCTGGATGAATGGCTGTAACCACAAGCGTTACAGACCTGTTTCACGGACATGCCGGAACGCAGCAGCTTGGATGCCTGCTCCATGCGGCGCTGTCCCAAGAGATCAGAGAAGGTCAGCCCATAAAGCGCATCGAGCTTGCGTTGCAGGCCTCGCTTGCTGATAGCGCAGTGCTTGGCCACACCATCAATCGAGAAGTTGATCTCAGATAGCCCACCCGCAATGGCTTCCTCGATACATGTCACTAGCCGCTCGTCGGCCGGTGCAAGTGAGACAGGTGCCTCCTGCGGAACGGTCGCGACTTGGCCGCGCACATGAGCGCGAACCGCCTCGATGTTCCTGAGCCGGATACGAACTTTGGATTTCAACTCATCCAAATCAAACGGTTTGGTGAGATAGTCATCGCCCCAGGCCTCTAGCCCTTTCTTCTGAGACGCCACATCTGAAAGCGCTGTCAAAAAGATAGCTGGAATGTTGGATGTATCTGGGTTTTCCTTGGTCTCTTGGATAAGGTCGAAGCCATTACCATCGGGCAGCATCACGTCACAGAGCACCAGATGGAACACCTGCTTTTTGATCGCCCGCCTTGCCGCACTGGCTGAGGCAACACTGTGAATAGCGCCAAATTCTTCCAATGCAGAGCTGAGGTATTCGCGAAGCTCTCGATCGTCCTCAATGATCAAGATGCTGGTGCTTTGATTTGCTGGGGGGGCGTCCGAAGGCTCCGACGGTGCGCTTCCCACATGAGCCGGGATTTCCACAACGACCTTGGCTGGCTGGCGTTCGACCTGAATATGCCCGTTGATACGCTGAACCATTGCTGCGACGATTTCAGCACCTCGTTGGGGGAGTGTGCCTGATCTTGCCTCCTGCAAGGCCTCAACCGTGTTTTCAGGAAACTCACCAGCATTTGCAACGTTCACTTTAACTGCGTTATCAGACGCGCTGATTGTGGCTTTGATTTCACCTCCACGTGATGCGTGTTTTACCGCGTTGGAAAGCAGGTTGTGCAAAATGAGCTCGAATGCTTCCGTATCGAGAGACGCGGCACCGTCAAAGGAAACCTCAGCGTCAAAGGTAAGGCCGTTCGCTTCGGCACTTTCCTGGTACAGCCCGAGAACGGGTTCCACGAATGATGGAACGTCGATGCTGCTGGCGGTGATTGCGACCTCGTGCCCGTTCTCCGCAACCTCTGCCATTTCATCTGTAAGACGGGTCAGCCGGTTCACTGCTCGATTCACAAGGGCAATTAAGGATCGGTTTTTATCCGTGAGTGTCTGGCTTTCCGCAATACTTTGCAGTGGAGCCTTGATCAGTGAAACTGGGGTGCGGATTTCATGCGCAGCTCGGGCGTAGAATTTCGACTTTTCCGCATAGGCGGTCGCAAGATCAGCATTCGCAGCGCTGAGCTCGGCGGTTTTCTCTGAAACCAAGGCTTCGAGGGCAAGGTTCTGGCGTTCAAGGCGTCCAGTACGCCAGCGAATGCCACAATACAAAAGGCCCATGATAAGGCAGGCATAGGCTAAAAACGCATACCACCTTCGATGCACGGGGCTGACAACGGTGAATTCGATCCGTTCCAGATCGCTCGTCACACCTGCCGCGCTTATACCCTCGTACACAAGAGTATAGTCCCCAGCGGGAAGGTTCTCTCGAACCAAGGAATGGCTTGCTCCGCTGGCTTGCCGCCACTGGGCGTCAACGGGTTCCAGTTTCCAGCGCAGGACGTTTTGGCTTGGTTCGCTGAAATGAGAAACCGTCGCATCGAAATAAATACTGGATGGTGCAACCGGATTTTGATCGCCAAGGTTTGACCTCAGGGACACAATCGGACTGCTTGTATTGAGCGATAGAGCAAGCGGGTCGAAAATCGAAAACCCATTGATCCCGCCTACCGCAATGCGGCCATCCGAAAGGGCCGCGTAGGCGTTAAAGTTAAACTCTGCGCCTTGCAGGCCATCCCTCGTTCGAAACACATCGAGTGCCTGATCTTGGGAACTGTACCGAACCAAACCATTGTTGGTCATAATCCATAGATTGCCAGATACATCAGGCAGCAAGCTATACAACGTCTCGTTGGGCATACCGTCTTTGCGCTGAACCTGACGGAGAAGATTCATCTCCCCATCAAGGATCGAGAACCCAGCCTGCGTTCCAACATAGAGTTCGCCACTCGGGTGACGCCATACGGCGCGAACATCGTTGTCATCAAAAAACGCCGGTCCACTGAAGTTTTTGAGAGTTTGGGTTTCTGGATCAAAGCGGCTGAGACCGCCACTCGTTCCAATCCAAATAAGGCCCTCTGGGTCCTCGTAGAGGCTGCGAACACGGTTGTGAGGCAAGACCTCAGCGGTTGTGTCAGCATCAAGATGCAAGTCGATTTCAAGCTGGGGGGTGAGGCGGTATACCCCCGAATGCGTCCCTACCCAGATATTCTGCTCCCGATCTCTAAGGAGAAGGCGGATATACACCCCATCAAATAGGTTAATGCCCTCAGTACCCTCTACGTCATTGAGTTCGCCTGTTTGCCAGTCATAGCTCAATAGCCCCCGCCTTCTGACCGCAAGAAGGAGTGCCTCGTCCTGTTGTAAGATAGCACGAACGTCTTTCGACCCTTCACCTAAATCAACTGGCTCGAAGCGTTGCTGTGTGGGCCAAAAGCGGCTCAAGCCGCCCTTTGAACCAATCCAGAGATCACCTTCAACACCCTCGGCAAAGGACCAGATAACACCTGTTTCTGGTCCTGTTTTGCCTGTCGGGTCAGCAAAATAAGTCGCGAATGGATCAGGATACAATCCAACCCGGTTCACGCCTCCATCATAGGTTCCCAGCCACATATATCCTGTGCGACCGGGGTGCATGGATATAACTGAATTACTGGAGAGGCGTTGGCTTTGACCGCTACGGGCGCGATAGTTCTCTAGCTCTCCGCTCTCTGGGTCATACACAAACACACCATTTGACCAAGAACCAAACCACAACCTACCATCTGGGCCTTGCGCGATGCTCTCAATATCGCTGTCAGGAAGGTCCAATGGTTGCGAGAAAATAGCGGTCTCAACATCGAAATGGTTCAGGCCTCCATCCTCGGTTCCGACCCAAACGTTCCCAAAACTGTCTTGAAAGAGGTCCATGATCCGCGAACCGCTCAAAGCGGAATTTTCTGATGTAAAGGACACACGCTCCTCGTCGGCTGGATCAAAGAGCAAGAGACCTTGTGTTCGCGTCCCTATGAGGAGTTCTCCAGATGATAGCAGTTCAATAGTTCTGGCTGATATGTTTGAGACCGGCTGAGGAAAGGCGCGGATGAGTGGACCATCAACTATTGCCAGGGGTGCCAATCGGATTGTTCCCCCGGAGGTCGCAACCCAAGTGTCCCCGTCGTGTCCCCAAGCAAAGTCATATACATCATTGATCAGGGCGTCGCTGCTTGACGACTTATAGCCCCAGAGGAACTCTCCACTTTGGGATAGAACGCTTACTCCACCGCCTTGGGTCGCAACCCAAATGTTCCCGTTTGGACCTTCTTTAATTTGGCTGATATAATTGCTTTGAATTCCGCGACCTGGCGTCTTGCTTCGGTATATGTACTCAAAGGTCTCACCATTAAAAATACTGACCCCATCTCCGGTCGCAAACCAAAGGCGTCCATTTCGTCCCTGATAGATTGACGAAACTGTGCTTTGAGAAAGCCCATGATCAATCGTGGTTTGTTGGGTGAATTTTGGGGTCTCGGATAGGCTAGGGGTTGCAGAAATAGCCAGAAAAAATAACACGACCGTAAAAAGCCGATACCTAAAAAATAAAAAAGACATCAATTCCAAAAACCCTTTACCTAACAGTAACCATCTACGCAGTATCAACACGAATAGTGTGCATCTGTGTCATTGTGTCAAACTTTGCTTCATGCGTTAATCAAGTGAAAATCCGGATCTATGATGCTTACTGTCGTCTAAAAATAGATAGGCCATTACTGCTTAAAACAATTCTCTCTGTGCCAGGTTACAAACTCAGTCCTAGGCCGGTTGGGGAGGCGGTCCGGCACCAAGATCTTGCCGGACGAGTTAATCATCGACGTCACGGCTTCGATGTCGTTGCTCTGACGGGACACCAGAATAGTCAGGTCGTCTGCTAACCCAACGAGGCCGCGATCAAACATCCAATGCGCAGTTCCAGACAGGGCGAGCCCATTGCTGACGATGTCGGGGCCGTCATGCTCTACAGGTCTAATATGGGCGGCTTCCACCTCGGCGCGGCCACCGCCATTTATCAGGCGTAAACCAGTGATGGCGCAGCGCTCGCCATAGGCGCGCAGGACGTTCTTTCGGAAATTACGATCGCGAACCGCGCGGTTGGTCAGCTGGTTGACGCGTTCTCGAGCGGGCATGTGTTGGAAAGGTGTTTGAGCATCTTGAAACCCTGGCATCTGCATCGTGCCGCCCACGCGAGGCAGGATATCCTCATCTCGTCCAAGGCCACGTTCGACTATTCGGGCAAAGTCTTCAGTTGAAAGGGTTCTTACTGCGGCTTGCGCACGCCCGGATATCTTGCCTTGATCGTTCAGCAATCCTCTTTCGGTGATTGAATTCTCGTCCCGGAATGAAACAGGGTCGCCGAAATCAAGATACGTTCCCGGCTCGATCACCGCCAAGAACATGTCCTGTTTCCTAGGATCAGGAATGATCTCCTGGACCTTGGCGACAGCGAAGTAACCTTTGGTCTCTTTGACTTTGCTTGGTTCCAGGTAGACGATCCAATCCCCTTCGCACTGTTGGGCACGCGAGAGGTATTGCTTTGGAAACTGATACCGCTCCGAGGGAATGTCGTCGTAGATCGAGTCGCTGCGATGGATGAAGATACCGAAGGCCATCGGATCACCCGCGTTGAAGACGTTCCAGTTTTCGATCGGCCGCGCGTAGGGTCAGCACCGCACCTGTCAAAAATGGAAGTGCCAAGCCTGCTGTGGCGATGGCAAAAATCATGATGGCGGCCAAAACCGAGTATTCGGTGGGCTGTTGTGCCAACGATAGTTGGCCGAAACCAATCAGGTAGAACACGCTGGTTCCTAGGAAGATCAGGTAAAGCGGATCAAAGGGTTCAATCACCTCACGACGGGTGCGCTCCAAAACTGAATGTCGCAACATATTCCAGCGTTTGCTTGCCTTGTTCACCAGATTACTCCCTTACCAACTCGATCCATGTGTGCACGTCGTCATCCGTCACTTCACGGCCTTCGACATGCGATTGATACCAACGGGCCACGATGGCCCCACGCTTTTCGCTTTTGATCTTTATGCCCTCTTCAGTGAGGTGCTTATCCAGTGAGCTTTCAATGTGTTTGAGCGCTTCGAAATCATGTCCAGCCCGAATAGATTTGGTGCCTAGTAGTAGCCAGGCGACGTCAATATCATAGCGGCTTTGCATTTTGACCAAGGCCTCGACCGGGACGCCGCGTTTGCCCTTTTCGTAGCTGTGGTAGGCACGATGTGACACGCCAATGGCTTCTGCCATAGCAGCCTGAGAGACGCCTATCTCATTGCGACAGATCGCGAGGCGAGCGCCAATCTCTGCAAACAATTCAGCATCATCTCGCACCATGCAAGTTTCCTAATTGACGAGTGCGCAATTTTGTATGAACATAGCACAAAATGACGCATATTTACGGTTTCACTCATCTGACCACGTCAGAAGGTGCAGAACAAGCGATTCCATGCGTGTCGCCGATTCAACTTAAGCGGACAAGGACGAGTGAAATGGCAGAGACCAACTATTCAGACAGCTCTCAGATCCTGGGGCTAGGAAAAACGCCCGCGCAGTGGGTCGAAGTTATGGCCGGGATGGGGATCGATATTTCAGAACGCACGTTGCGCGAACGCGCCAATGAGACGGGTGCATTCTATCGCCTAGGGCGAACCATGCTGATCACGCCTGCGCAGATTGATACGATTTTTGAAGGAGGCCAGTCATGCCGCTCCAAATTTACAAGAGGGGCCGTGTCTACTGGGCCAAGGGGTGGATTGAATACAACGGCAGGCCAATCGCCGGCCCATACAGGAGAAGCACTAAGGCATCTTCAGAAGAGGGCGCACGGGACTGGATAAACCATGAGACCGAACATCAGATCCGTCGCTATGTCGTGGGCGACGAACCGAGCAAGACGTTCTCTGATGCAATCATGCTCTACAAAGCGTCCCCAAAAGCAGCGAAGCAGTTGATCCCGATAGTCGAAGCAATCGGCGACCTGTCGCTGAGCGCGATTTCTGGCGCGCTATTGAAGAGCCTTGGGCCGAAGCTGAAACCCAAAGCGTCAACCGACACCTGGTGGCGTGAAATCGTGACACCTGCGAGTGCGGTGATCAACAACGCGCATGAGCTCGAGGGCACGCCTCTGATCCGCGTGAAGCCCTACGACAAGTTCGAACGCATCGCGCAGGACAAGCGGCGCGGCAAGCTTAGCCGCGTCGAGCGCACACCGGCTGACAAGGAATGGATCGAGGCGTTTTGCCGTGCGGCCGATCCGTACAACGCCGCGCTGGTCCGTTTTATGTTTGAGACGGCTGCGCGAATTGATCAGGCCGTATCATTGGAGCCAGACGATGTGCGGCGACACGAAAACAAAGTTCGGGTAAAGGCCCAGAAGGGACATCCGGAAAGCTGGATCACTGTTTCGCCTCAGATGATGGAAGAGCTGCTCGCGCTTCCGCCGAAGCGCCCAAAGAACCGGAAGACCGGCAAGCTGATGAAAGCGCGCATCTTCGGATATGGCAGCTCGACAGGTTACAACACGCGCTGGAAGACTATCTGCAAGCGCGCGGGCATCCCGTACCTTTCTGCCCACCCCGCAGGACGGCACGGCTTCTTCACGGAGCTTGTTGTTCGTCAGGGCGTCGATCCCGTCACGGCGGCTAAAGCTGGGCGATGGTCAGACCCCAATTTGCCAATGCGCATTTATGCCCACGCAGAGACCGATGAGGCCGACATCAGGGCCCGTTTTCGTACAAACCATGTACAGGATGACGCTGTACAAACACCCAACTCTAAGAAATTACACAAGGAATAGCGCTATGAACGCATCCCTCCTAAGGGGCAGGTTACAGGTTCGAATCCTGTCGGGGTCGCCAATTTCTGTTTCAGATGGTGTGATCAGGGGGAGCGCAGACTGGCCGCGCTTTTGCCTATCAGCTTTTCGTAGAGTGCGGGATCGGTATCGCCCTCGGTGCTGAAGAGCAGGACGATTGACGAAGGTTCGAGTGCGAGCATGTCGCGCGCCTCTTCGTCGGCCGAGATAAGTGTCAGAGCGGCGAGGCCGGCGACTGCGGATTCTCCGGCTACGAGGGGCGGATCGCCGGGCAGCGGATTGGCGAGGCAGCGCATGGCGGCGATGGCGGAGGCGTCGGTGAGCGCGATCACGGCATCGGCGTGGTCGCGCAGGATTTCCCAAGCTAGAGCAGAGACTTCGCCGCAGGCAAGCCCGGCCATGAGGGTATCGAGATCGCCTGTCACGGCCTCGGGGTGACCGGCGCGGATCGAGGCGAGCCAGCAGACGGATTGATCGGGATCGCACAGGATGATGCGGGGTCTTTGGGCGCCCCAGCGGCGCACGGCCTGCGCGGCAACGGCGGCGGCCATGCCGCCGACGCCGGTTTGCAGCAGGATATGCGTGGGCGGGGCGGGGAGGGCATCGAAGGCCTCGGCGGCCATCAGTTCGTAGCCTTGCATCACGTCGCGGGGCACGTCCATGTAGCCGGGATAGGAAGTGTCGGACACCACGAACCAGCCTTCGCGGGCGGCGGTTTCATCGGCAGTGCGCACGCTGTCGTCGTAGTTGCCGGGGCAACGGCGGACCTCGGCGTCGTAGGCCTCGATCGCCTGTTTGCGGCCTTCGGAGACGGTGGCGTGGATGAAGATCACACAGCGGGCGCCGAAAGTTTGTGCGCCCCACGCGACGGAGCGGCCATGGTTGCCATCTGTGGCGCAGCAGACGGTGATCTTTGCGGCTTCATCCGGATAGGCGCGGGCGGTGACATCGGCCATGGAAACCGGCTGGCCCAGACGGCGCGAAAGCTCGGACTGGAGCAGCCGGGCGACGGCGTAGGCGCCGCCGAGCGCCTTGAAGCTGCCAAGTCCGAAGCGGCTGGATTCATCCTTAATTTTCAGCGCTTTGATGCCCAAGGATTCGGCCAGCGCGGGCAGGGAAACCAGTGGAGTTTCGGCGTAGCCGGGCCAGTCGGTGATGGTATTTTGGGCGGTTTCGAAGGCGCGATCGTTGAGGATAGCGTCCTGTTCGGCGCGCCATGTGCCTGTGGGATCGGCGAGCCGGTTGAGGCAGAGGGTGAAGGCCTCGGGCGTGCCGGGCGCGCGGGTGATTTCCTGTGTCATGTGCCTGTTAGAGCGGGCATTGGGCGCGAGGTCAAAGGGGTTTTTCACGCCTTGTCAAAGGGAGCGGCTCAGTCGACGGCGCGGATCAGTTTGCGTTCGAGAACGCGCAGCACGGTGCGCAGGTCATTGCCGCGTTTGAGGATCTGGCCGTTCATGCCGATAACGGCGTATTGCCCTTGTTTTCCACGCAGTTTTGGGCGTTTCTCGATCCGATAGAGCGGCTGTTCGGCGGCGCGGCGGAAGATCGAAAATACCGCGAGTTCGCGCAGGCAGGAGATGCCGTAATCGCGCCATTCACCCGCCGCGACCATGCGCCCATAAAGCGAGAGGATCACGCTGAGTTCGGTGCGGTGAAAGGCGACCTGTTCGGGCTGTGACCGGGAGGGGCCACCCAAAGGAAAGGGCGTGGGATCATGTCGCGTCATGCGACCAGTTTGGGGCCGGAACGCAGAAAAATGCAAGCATTTGATAAGGGCGCCGTCCGGGCAGGTTAACGGGCATCAGGGCGCGAAATCGGGCGTCTGCGATGTGTCTGCACCTTGGCTGCTTTCCGTATGGCGCGAAACGGCGAGCGGGTGTTGCGCCGAAACCTTGCCGGTGCGGGCGGTGCGCAGGGGGTTTTTTTACCTTTCCGGCGGCGTGCGGGTGGGGGCGTAGGACGCCTCCGGCGGGAGTATTTGGGGAAAAATGAAAAGGGGGGCGTTCAGGTTTGGGGAGCGGTTTGGGCCGTCGCGGGCGGCTTGGCGCCGGGCGGGAGCGTGGCGGCCCAGTCGAGGATGTGGCGTGCGGTCGTCTCGGTGTGGGGGGAGAGCATGAGATCGTGAGGGGCGCCGGGCAGGACTTGGGCTGTGGTGGCGAGGCGGCGGGCGAGGCGCTGTTCTGCCTTGGGCGGGAACAGCGCGTCATCGGCCCCGGCGAGGACGAGTGCGGGATAGGGGCGCGCCGGTTTGCCGGGCAGGGCGAGGGCCACCATGTCGAGGAAGGCGCGGAAGCTTTCATCCTGAAGTTTCGCGTGGAAGCGGTTGGCCTCGGGCGCGGGGGTGGCGGGATCGAGGAACAGGCGGGCGGCGTCGGCGGGATCCGCGACCATCGGGTAGAGCGAAAGCCGGGTGAGGATGCGGGCGAAGGTGCGCGGGTGGTGCCAGAGCGTTTTGAGTGCGATGGGCAGCGCGCCGGTGTGGGGCAGGGCGGCGAGCATCGCCACGCCGCGCATCGGTACGCCGCGCGCCATGAGGTGCTGCGCGATAAAGCCGCCCATGGAATGGGCGATGACGATCGGCGGTTGGTCGAGGCCTGTGATCAGCGCGGAGATATCGCGGACGTGCTGGCGGATGCCGGTCCAGCGCAGATGCTTGCGCCCGGGGCTTTCGCCATGGCCGCGCAGATCGGGGGCAAGGACCCGGAAGCCCGCGGCAGCGAGCAAAGGGGCGAGCCCGTCCCAGCACCACGCGCCGTGCCATGCGCCGTGGATCAGCAGGATCGGGGGGCCATCCTGTGGGCCGTGCCGGGCGATGTTGAGATCGGATGCCATGAGCGCAGTCTAGGCGCGAAGCGACGGTGCGGCAAAGCGGCAAATGGCCCTGTCCAATCGGCGCGGGGCGTATTAGATCGGGGAAATGACCCGCGATGTGATCAAGGAATACGAGGCCCGGGTGGCCAGTGGCGAAATCCGCCGAGACCCGGCGCAGGAGGCCGTTTTGCCCGCATTGGAGCGGGTGAGGCGCGAATTGTTGGCCGAGCCGGTGAAGAAGGGGCTGTTTCGCCGCGCGGTGCCGCAGCCTGTGACCGGGCTTTACCTTTGGGGTGGGGTCGGGCGCGGCAAGTCGATGTTGATGGACCTGTTTGTCGATTGCGTCGAGGTGCCGGTGCGGCGGGTGCATTTCCATGCCTTTATGCAGGAGATACAGGAGGGCCTGCACAAGGCGCGCGAAAGTGGCGCCGAAGATGCGCTGCGCCCGGTGGCCGAAAAGGTCATCAAGGATGTGCGCTGCCTTGCCTTTGACGAGATGCAGATCACCGATATCGCCGATGCGATGATCGTGGGCCGCCTGTTCGAGGCGCTGTTCGAGGCCGGGGTCGCGGTTGTGACCACGTCGAACCGGGTGCCGGACGATTTGTACAAGCATGGGCTGAACCGGCAGCTTTTCCTGCCGTTCATCGCGCTTTTGAAAGAGAAAATGGAAGTGCGTGAGTTGGTCAGCCCGGTGGATTATCGGCAGGACCGCTTGCAAGGGCAGCCGGTCTATTTCACGCCAGCGGATGCGGCGGCGCGGGCGCAGATGGATGCGATCTGGCATGACCTGACGGGGGGGCGCAGCGAGGCGCTGACCCTGAAGGTGAAGGGGCGCGAGTTGGAATTGCCGCAGTTTCACAACGGCGTGGCGCGGGTGCGGTTTCACGATCTGTGCGCGCGGATGCTGGGCCCTGCGGATTTCCTTGCAATTGCGGAGGAGGTCGAGGTGTTGATGATCGACGACATCCCGCGCCTGAGCCGGCACAATTTCAACGAGGCCAAGCGGTTCGTCACGCTGGTGGATGCGCTTTATGAGGGCAAGGTGCGGCTGGTGGCCAGCGCGGCCGCCGCGCCGGAGATGTTGTTCGTGGAAGGTGACGGGGCGTTCGAGTTCGAGCGCACGGCGTCGCGGCTGGAAGAGATGCAGAGCGTGGATTGGGCGGCGGACAAGGAAGCGTGAGCGCGGCTTGTGATTGGAAAACGGGTGCCTGAAAATGAATGGGGGCCGTTGATTCGGCCCCTCATTCGTTCCTGCCTGCCTTAACCTTTTCGTCGTAACGAAGTCTTAGAGTGTCGGGATGCTCAACCGCTGGCCCGCGCGGATCGTGTCGGGCGAGGAAAGAAGGTTGCGGTTGGCCTCGTAGATGGCGGTGAAATGGCGTGCGTCGCCATAGAACTTGTTGGCGATGCCACCGAGGCTGTCGCCGGGTTGCACCGTGTAGAAATTGTATTGCTTCGTCTCACCGGCGCGCTGGATCACGCGCACTTCGACGCCCGGGCCGCCGGTCATCGCCTCGGGGCGCAGACGGGGTTCTTGCAGCGGGTCGGCATCGGATTTCCGAACCAGTGTTGCGAGCAGCGTGGCGGTGTCGACCTTGCCGCCTTCGGTGATCAGGGCGCTGGGCGTGGTGACCTGACCGGAGGCGACGGCCTCGTTGATCAGCGCATCGAGATAGGCATCGGATTGGCCTTGGCGCAGCGATTGCACAACGAGGGTTTCGAGGCTGGTCTGGCCGGGCTTGGCCGTGACCTGACGCAGCGAGGCGAGGACGCCGGCGGTCAGATCGCGAAGCTGGTCGGGGGCGGGGGTTTGCTGGGCCGGATTTTCGGGGGCCGGTGTCGCGCTGGGTTGGCCCAGTTGCGACAGGATGGAGCGGGTCATGTCCTGCATCTCGCCGCTTTCAGCGGAGGGAGATGCGAGGGCCCGCGCGGGTGCGGAGGCCAGTGTAACGGCCTTGCCCAAGCGATCATTATCGGTGGTCAGATCGGAAAACGCGGCGTTGGGGGCGATGAGATCGAGACCGGTTTCGGCGCGCGACACCTGTTGTTGCGGGACGGTTTGGGCCGTTTCAGGCGCCGCGCTTACGGCGCGTTCGGCTGGCGCATCGCTGCCGGGTTGAATGAAGAGCAGGCCCGCCGTGATCACGAAGAAGCCACCGGCGATGGCCGCGACGCGGATCGTCGCGCTTCCGGTTTGTTCGGGGTTGGGCGTTTGCAGAAAGGGATCTGTCATCGGGGCCTTGTTCAGCTTGTGGGTTTGTTGGCGGTGAGGCCAAGCAGGAGCCAGACCTGCATGCCGCCGCGATAATAATGAAGCTTCTCGGGCGGGTAGCCTGCGGACGTGAGCGCCTTGATCGCGTGGATTGATTGACCATCCCACGGGCCGTTGCTGAAGAACGCAAGTTGCATCGCGCCGGTGAAATCCCAGCGCCCGCCGGTTTGGCGTGCGCCCAGTGCCTTGAGGATTTCGTCACGGTAGGGGTTTGACGCTTCGAGCGTGGTGAAGGGGACGTTGACGGCGCCGGGAATGGTGCCTTTGATATACCATTCGGGCAGGCGGCTATCGATCAGCAGACCCTTGCCGGATGCCACGTTTTTTTCGATGAAGTCGATCAGCTCAAGCTCGCCCACGGTTTCGACGCCGGGGGTGGCGGTGGCGGGCTGGATGCAGAAGGGCGGGCAGGCGCGCGACGTCTTGGTGAATTCGCCCGAAAGGGTGGCGCTTTGATCCTGCTCGCGCTGGATGGTGACGACGCGGCCATTGGCGAGCGCGATCTGGCGGGACAGCTCATCCGGGGCGAGGCGCACCTCTTGGGCCAGCGCGGGCGCGGCGCACAGAGACAGGGCAATGGAAACAGGAAGAATGTGACGCGAAATGCGCATTGCGATCGTCCCCCAAGGCCGTGGCGCATCACTCGTTGCTGGCAGGCGGATGCGCTTCTGACTGCTTTTCAAGATATAGGCGAATCATCGCGAATCAGTCAACATAAAGTGATTCGGCAACCCGGGTTTGGGCCGGGAAAAGAATGGGGCCCGCGTGTTTCGGAGTCGTTTCAGCGTGTTAGACGCTGCTCGAAATGCGGGCGGCGGCGCAGTTGTCGCAAGTCTGCTCGCAGTGGCGGGGGCCGGGCGCTGGACCCGAGCGGTGCCGGGGTCAGGCGATGTCGCGCAGGACGTGTCCTGCAAGATAGAGCGAGCCACAGATCAGGACGCGCGCCTGCGGTGCTTCGGCGGCAATCGCAGCAAGTGCTGCGGCCACATCGGGGGCGGTGTGTGCGTCGATCCCGGCGGTGCGGGCGGCTTGCGCGGTGGTTTCGGCGGGCAGGGTCGCGGCCTCGCCGGGGATGGAAACGGCGGTGAGGCTTTCGACATGCGGCGCGATCGGGCGCAGGTAGCCGCCGATATCCTTGGTGTTCAGCATGCCGCAGATCAGGTGCGTCGGGCGCGCGGGCAGGGTGGCGAGATGGGCGCCGATGGCTTCGCCCGCCGCAGGGTTGTGACCGCCGTCGAGCCAGAGTTCGACGCCCGGCGCGCTGTCGGCCAGCGGGCCTGTGCGCAGGCGCTGCATCCGGGCGGGCCAGTCGGCCCGGGTGACGGCGGCGTCGGCATCCCCCGCGCCAAGCGCGCGCAGGGCGGCCAGCGCGGCACCGGCGTTTTCGATCTGATGCGCGCCGGGCAGGTTGGGCAGGGCAAGGTCGAGCAGGCCGGTTTCGTCCTGATAGATCAGGCGGCCGCGCTCTTCGCTCACGTGCCAGTGCTGGCCATGGGCGAGCAGCGGCGCGCCGAGCCGTGCGGCGCGGGCTTCGATCACCTCCATCGCCTCGTCCGGTTGGGGGCCGACGACGCAGGGCACGCCGGGTTTAAGGATACCTGCCTTTTCGCCCGCGATTTCGGCAAGGGTGTCACCAAGGAATTGCTGGTGGTCGATGGAGATGGGCGTGATGACGGTAAGCGCGGGTTGGGCGATCACGTTGGTGGCGTCGAGCCGCCCGCCGAGGCCGGTTTCGAGCAGGGTGTAATCCGCCGGTATGCGCGACATGGCAAGCAGGGCGGCGACGGTGGTGATTTCGAAATAGGTGATGGTTTCGCCATTGTTGGCGGCGTAGCACTCATCAAGGATGGCGGTCAGGTGATCCTCGTCAATCAGCTTTCCCGCCAGTCGGATGCGTTCATGAAAGCGGGCGAGGTGCGGCGAGGTGTAGACATGGGTTTTCAGCCCCGCGCCTTCGAGCCCGGCGCGGATCATCGCCAGCGTCGAGCCTTTGCCGTTGGTCCCGGCGGCGTGAATCACTGGCGGCAGCTTGTCCTGCGGGTTGCCGACAGCCGCGAGCAGGCGCCAGACGCGATCCAGCGTGAGGTCGATGATCTTGGGGTGCAGCGCCATCATCCGGGTGAGGATGGCGTCGGAGCCGGTGCTCATTTGGCGGGAGTCTCGGGGGTGGTTTTTGGGGCGGTTTTGGGGGCTGCCGCCTTATCCGGCTGTTCGGGAGGCTGTGCTTCGGGCGCGGGATCGGGGGCGGGTAGATCGCCCGCGACGGCGGGGGGCTGGCCCATCAGCATGCGGGTGATGGTGATGAGTTCATCGCGCATTTCGGTGCGCGGCGTGACCCGGTCGAGCATGCCGTGATCGAGCAGGTATTCGGCGCGTTGGAACCCGTCGGGCAGTTTTTCACCCAGTGTCTGTTCGATGACGCGGGGGCCAGCGAAGCAGATCAGCGCGTTGGGTTCGGCGATCTGGACATCGCCGAGCATGGCGTAAGATGCGGTCACGCCACCGGTGGTGGGGTGCGTGAGCACGACGATATAGGGCAGGTTCGCTTCCTTGAGCATCTGCACCGCAACTGTCGTGCGCGGCATTTGCATGAGCGAGAGAATCCCCTCTTGCATCCGGGCGCCGCCAGCGGCGGAGAACAGGATCAGCGGGCGCTTGAGCCGCACCGCGCGTTCGGCGGCAGCGACGATGGCGTTGCCGACATACATGCCCATGGAGCCGCCCATGAAGGAAAAGTCCTGTGCCGCCGCAACGATGGGTGTGCGGCCCATTTCGCCTTCGGCGACGAGCATCGCCTCTTTTTCGCCGGTGCTGCGCTGGGCGGCTTTCAGGCGGTCGGGGTAGCGTTTCTGATCGCGGAAATGGAGCGGATCGGTTGTCGGCTCGGGCACGTCAATCTCGGTAAAGATGCCGCCGTCGAACAGCGCCTCGAAGCGGTTGCGCGGGGTGATCGCCATGTGATGGCCGCAGGAGGTGCAGACGTTGAGATTTTCCGAGAGCTCACGATGGAACAGCATGGTGCCGCAGTCATCGCATTTGGTCCAGAGGTTCTCGGGCGTGTCGCGGCGCGAGAAGATCGAGTTGATCCGGGGGCGGACGTAATTGGTGATCCAGTTCATGCGGTGCGGTCCCCTGAATAGCGTGGCATTGCCCTGTAAGCGTTGGGGTCGAGATAGTCTTTCGCCGCGCAGAATGCAATCAGCGGCGGATCGCGATGCGCGCGGCGATCCACATAAGCAGGGTGAGGCCCAGTTCGGAGAGCAGGGCCGGAGAGAAGAGAACCTCGGTGCTGCCGGTGTCCTCGAACGGGTGGGCGATGCCGGAGGGCGAGAAGAGCAGCAGGGCAAGGCCGGAATCGGGCCCGCCCTGTTCGCCGTAGAATAGGAAGGCATAGGCGTTGTTGGCGAAATGCAGCGCCAGCGCCGGGCCGAGGGTGCCAGCGCGCGCGGTCAGGTCCGAGGCGGCGAGGCCGAAGGTGAAGGCCCAGATCATGTATTGCGTGTTGGCCAGCGCCGGGCCGCCGACCTGCCAATGGGCCAGCGCGAAGGCGATGTTGGGCAGGACCAGCCAGCCGAGATTGCCGCGGATATGGGCGGCGATCTGTTGTTGCAGGTAGCCGCGGTAGAACAGTTCTTCGGCGCTGATCTGGATCAGCAGAGCGGCCATGCCGGGGATCAGCCAGAGCATCCACAGAAGCGGTGGGCGGATCGCGGCGATTTCGGAGGCGTCCCACCATGGCGGCATCAGTTCGACCGCGAGGAAAAGCAGCAGGATGTAGGGCAGGGCGCTTGCGAATTGCGCAAGGGCGCGGGCGCGTCCGGCCTTGTCCGGGGCGATGAGCGAGGCGAGGCGGCGGCCATGCACCGCGCGTAGAACGAAGGCCGTGGCGGCGGTGAGGATCACGAAAGAGGCCAGCGATATGGTGAGGCCAAGCGCGCTGCGCCCGGTCAGGATGTCCTCGGCGCTGTCATGGGCGAGGGCGCCGACGCCATAACCGAACAGGCGCTGGCCCATCTCGTAAAGCGTTTCGATGATGATGAAGCCAAGGATGACCGGGCGAAAGCCGGGGGTCTTCTGGGCCTGGGCGTAAAAGGCGCGGTGGGCGGGGTAGCGATCAGAACGGCGAGCGACAGGGGGCAAGGGCGGTCAGCTCCCGATGGCGAGCCGCGCGGCGAGCCAGGCGCAGAGCAGTTGCAGCAGGTCGTAGGGCAGCCAGATCGCGCGGGCCGCCGTATCATCAAGCGTGAAGGGATAGAGATGAAGGGCGAGGCCGAAGTTGTTGCCCTGCGGCGCGGTGAGCAGCAGGGCGCTGACGTTTATGGCGAAGTGCAGCGCCACCGCCGGGCCAAGCGTGCCGGAGCGCGCCGTGAGATCGGCCGAGGCGAGGCCGAAGATGAAGGCGGTGGCAACGTAGACCGGGGCGTTGTCGCCCATCACCTGCGGATCCCAGTGGAGGGCGCCAAAGAGGGCGGCGGGAAGGAACATCCACACCAGCGGAGAGCGGATGCGGGCGGCCAGTGTTGACTGGATATAGCCACGAAAGACCAGCTCTTCCGCGGTGACCTGTATGAAGATGAGAGGCAGAGCGAGCGGCAACAGGGCCGCCCAGCGCAGCAGCGGCAGGCCGGGGCCGGGGGCGATGCCGTCGGGTTCGGGCAGGATCAGCAGCAGCACCGAAAGGGCGATGATCGCGGTGGTCACGCGCAGGAAATCGCGGCCCGCCTTGCCCATGGGGCCG
The DNA here is from genome assembly GCA_030848925.1 of Rhodalgimonas zhirmunskyi. Taxonomy (GTDB): domain Bacteria; phylum Pseudomonadota; class Alphaproteobacteria; order Rhodobacterales; family Rhodobacteraceae; genus Rhodalgimonas; species Rhodalgimonas zhirmunskyi. The sequence continues at coordinate 44,788 of JANFFA010000002.1, read as the reverse complement.
ATCAGCGACAGCAGTTTGCGGTGGTGCAGGGTGCGCAGAACCAACGTCAGCGAGAGGGTGATGAGGCCAAAAATCCCCAGCAGCGCCAGCATGCCGCGTGGGCTGGAACCGGCGTCGATCTCCTGCGCGAGGGTGGGCCATTCTGCCTGTGTCACCAGTTCGGCCAGCAGGTTGAAGTAGCTGTAGCTCATCGCGAAGAACAGCGCGACGATGATGCCGAGGCCGAGTGCCAGCCGCCAGAGCTGGGCGGTGGGACGGGCCGGATCGGTGAGCATATGGTGGTTCGCGTAACGCATGACACCCTGCTTAGCCCGCGAGGACCCGCCAAGGAAGCGTTTGGTGCCGCATTGGAGGCTTGAGGGCGCTGTGTCGCGGGACAATTCCGGACAAACCGGGGGATTGGTGGGGAAATTGGCGATGGCACGATGGTCTGGGTGCGCGATCAAGGGGGCGGTGTCAGGTTTGGTGCCGGGACGCTGCCCCCCCCCCAGCGGGGTGCACCGCCGCTCCGGCGCGCTCCCAGTCCGGGCACTGTGCGTTGGGGCTTGTGGCGTGCTGGCCCACCCACCCCGCGCACCGGAGCGGCGGTGCGACCCTGTTCCGTGCGGGGGCGCGTGGGGCGATGGTGGGATCGAGTATTTGGGGAAAAATGAAAGGCAGGGGCGGGAAGAGACGGGCCGGTTAAAGAGAGGGGCTGATGAGGGGCCGGGGGGTCAGCGGTTTTCGAAGTTGCGCAGACCGTTGAGGGCGTCGTTGACCGCGTCGCGGGTGCGGGCTTCGGAACTGATCTTTGGAGGCTGGCCCTGTGGGATGACCGGGGCGGAGCGTGTCGGTGGGATCGGGGCCATCATCGGCAGATCGTGCACCGGGGTGCCGGCGTGCACACGTTGCATGGTTTCGTGCCAGATCTCGGCCGGAAGGCCGGAGCCGGTAACGCCCTTGAGCGGCGTGTTGTCGTCGTAACCCATCCAGACACCGGTGACGTAATCCGCCGTGAAGCCGAGGAACCACGCGTCGCGGGCCGATTGCGAGGTGCCGGTCTTGCCCGCCACCTGCCGATCGGCGAGGGCGGCGCGGCGACCGGTGCCTTCGGTCACCACCTTGTTCATCATCCAGATCAGCTGTTTGGCGGTCTTTTCCTGAATGACACGTTCGCCGATGCCGCTGTCGGCCTGAAACACCGGGGTGTCATCGCCGAGCAGTTTCAATTCGGTCATGCCGTAAGGGGTGACGGAGGAGCCGCCGTTGAGGATGCCGGCATAGGCGCCGGTCATTTCCAGCAGGCTGGCCTCGGAGGCGCCGAGGGCGAGGGCGGGGCCCTGGGCGAGATCGCTTTCGATGCCGAATTGCTCGGCCACGGTGCGCACCACGTCGAGGCCGGATTGCTGCGCCAGTTTCACCGCCGGAATGTTGAGCGAGGATTTCAGCGCATCGGTGAGGGTGACGGGGCCGTGGAATTTCTTGTCGTAGTTCTTGGGGCACCATTCGCCCGATCCACGGATGTTGACGCAGTAAGGCGCGTCGTCGATCACGTCGAGCGGGGAGCGGCCCAGATCGAGGGCGGCGGCATAGACGAAGGGTTTGAAGGCCGAGCCGGTCTGGCGCTTGGCCTGCGTGGCGCGGTTGAATTCGCCCGAGACGCGGGTTTTGCGCCCGCCGACCATGGCGCGCACGGCGCCATCGGCGGACATGACGACGATTGCGGCCTGTGCTTCGGAGCCGTCGCGCACCTTTTCGTCGAAGATCTGGCGCATGGCTTGTTCGGCGGCGACCTGAATGCGCGGATCGAGCGTGGTGCGGATGATCACGTCTTCGGTGGTGTCCTTGGTGAAGAAGCCGGGGCCTTCGGTCATCACCCAGTCGGCGAAGTAGCCACCCTGTTTCTTTTGCGCCGCTTCGGAAAGCGTGGCCGGGTTGGCGACCGCCGCCGCGTGGGCGGTATCGGACAGGTAGCCCTGTTCGTGCATCAGCTTGAGCACGGTTTCAGCGCGGGCCTGTGCGCGTTCGAGGTTGTTGGTGGGGGCGTAGCGGGTGGGGGCCTTGAGCAATCCGGCGAGCATGGCGGCCTCGGGCGCGTTCAGGTCGGAGGCGTCCTTGCCGAAATAGCGCTGGGCGGCGGCTTCGAAGCCGCGCGAGCCCGCGCCGAGGAAGGCCCGGTTGAGATAGACGGTGAGAATGTCGTCCTTGGAGTACTTGGCCTCCATCGCGAGGGCATAGACCGCCTCCTTGGCCTTGCGCCAGAGCGAGGATTCGCGGCAGTCGGCCTCGTAGGCGGCTTCGTTCTTCCATGTTTTGGGGTCGTAGGGCACGCCGAGGCAGATCAGTTTGGCGACCTGCTGGGTGATGGTGGAGCCGCCGTGGCCCGACAAGGGCCCGCGCCCTTCGCTGAGGTTGATGCGCACGGCCGAAGCGATGCCCCGGGGCGAGACGCCGAAATGGTTGTAAAAGCGCTTGTCCTCGGTGGCGACCACGGCGTTGCGCAGGTGCGGCGAGACGTTTTGGGCCGTGACGACGCCGCCGAACTGATCGCCGCGCCATGCGAAGACCTTGCCTTGTGCGTTGAGCAGGGTGACGGAGCCGCGCGCGCGGCCATCATAAAGGTGGTCGACCGGCGGTAGGGTATAAGCGGTGTAGCCGACGGCGGCGGCGATGATCAGCGTGGTGATCAGGCCGACACGCCAGCCGAAGCCCCAGAGCACCCGGAAGATCAGGCCGAAAAGCCCGAGGAACAGGGCGACGATGGGATTGCGCTTGCGGGCGGGTTTGCGCGTGCGGGCCGCAGGTTTGGCCTTGGCGGCGGCCTTCGGTTTGGCCGCGGGTTTTTTCGCCTGCTTGGGATAGCGGCGGTCCGCCACCAGTGGCGGCTTCTTGCGCCCGGAATTGCTCATCTTGTGCCTGCTCGTGCTCTGCTGGCCACCTGTGCGGGGCCTAGTTGTTGGAGGGAGGATAGACCGGGAGACGTGAAAAGTAGAGGGGAAGTTTGCGCAGGTGGCGTCAACAAAGTGCGTAAAAAATGTGCAGTAATTTATGGGCGCTCAATTATTGAGCATTTGAGTCGAAAAGTGGGTCAGAAAATTGGCGCTTTTCTTCCGAATCCGAGGGCATGCGGCTCATCTGCCTGTGTGAATTGGCCGAGCGCCTGTCAGGGTGCAACGCGAAACTGGCGAAATTTGAAGGGGACAGAAGGTGAAACTGATCATTGCAACGATCAAGCCGTTCAAGCTCGAGGAGGTGCGCGAGGCGCTCACCGAAATCGGCGTGCGCGGTATGATGGTTACCGAAATCAAGGGCTTCGGCTCGCAATCGGGCCATACGGAAATCTATCGCGGTGCTGAATACGCGGTGAATTTCGTGCCGAAAATCAAACTGGAAATCGTCGTGAGCGCGGCCATGGCCGATCAAGTGATCGAGGCCATCACGGCAACAGCGCGCACCGGCAAGATCGGTGACGGCAAGATTTTCGTGCTGGATGTGGAACAAGCGGTTCGCGTGCGCACCGGCGAAACCAACGCAGACGCGATTTAAAAGATGGGGACGGAGATGACCAATATGAAAACCCTTTCCAAGCTGGGCCTGACGGCGGCAATCATTGCCTTGCCGAGCATGGGTCTGGCTCAGGAGGCTGACACCACGCCGCCGATGAGCGAAGTCGGCTATATTCTGAACACCTTCATGTTCCTTGTCACCGGCTTCCTCGTGATGTGGATGGCCGCCGGCTTTACCATGCTGGAAGCTGGTTTGGTGCGGACCAAGAACGTGACCATGCAGCTGACCAAGAACATGGCGCTGTTTTCGATCGCCGCGATCATGTACTACCTGATCGGCTACAACCTGATGTACCCGGGCGACGGCTGGAGCATGGATGGCGTACTTGGCGCGTTCGGGCTGACCGGGCTTGAGCCGGTGGGCTTGGCCGATACCGAAACCGACCTTACCTATGCCAGCGTCGGCTCGGACTTCTTCTTCCAGTTGATGTTCTGTGCCACCACGGCGTCGATCGTGTCGGGCACCCTGGCCGAGCGTATCAAACTGTGGCCCTTCCTGATCTTCACGGTTGTTCTGACCGGCCTGATCTACCCGATCCAGGCAAGCTGGAAATGGGGCGGTGGTTTCCTTGATGCCGGCGGTTTCCTTGACTTTGCGGGATCGACCGTTGTGCACTCGACCGGTGGTTGGGCGGCCCTTGCTGGCGCGCTGATCCTTGGCCCGCGTCTGGGTAAATACAAAGAAGGCCGTGTCGTTCCGATCATGGGTTCGAACCTGCCGCTGGCGACGCTGGGCACGTTCATCCTGTGGCTGGGTTGGTTCGGCTTCAATGGCGGCTCGCAGCTGTACATGGATACGGCGGCCAACGTCGCGGACATCAGCCGCATCTTCGCCAACACCAACACGGCTGCTGCCGGTGGTGCCATTGCCGCGCTGATCCTGACGCAGGTTCTTTACAAGAAGGTCGACCTGACCATGGTTCTCAACGGTGCGTTGGCCGGCCTCGTGTCGATCACCGCCGAGCCGCTGACGCCGGGTCTTGGTACGGCGACTCTGATTGGTGCCGTTGGTGGCGTGATCGTGGTCTTCGCGGTTCCGTTCCTTGACAAGCTGAAGATCGACGACGTTGTCGGTGCCATCCCGGTTCACCTGTTCGCAGGCATCTGGGGCACGATCGCTGTTGCCTTCACCAACTCGGACGCGTCGATCGGCACGCAGCTCTATTCCATCGTGGTTGTCGGCATCTTCGTCTTCGTCGTCTCGGCTGTAATTTGGTTCATCCTGAAGATGACCATGGGCATCCGCGTCAGCGAAGAAGAAGAGATCAACGGTCTCGACATGGCCGAGCTGGGCATGGAAGCCTATCCGGAGTTCTCGAAGAGCTGATCTCTCCTCCCTGAAACTCAGCTCTGACAACGACCCGGGCGTTCGCGCCCGGGTCTTTTTCGTTTGTTGGACGGGTTTGCCAGAGGTGGGGTCCGCCGGGGCGGAACATTTCGTCGGGCCTGTGGTTGATTGATCAGAAACCAAGGAGATCGACCATGGCAGACGACAAACGCGTTCCCCCCACCACGACAGATGCAGGTATCCGTGTTCAGAGCGATGAACATTCGCTGACCATCGGGCCGGATGGGCCGATCGTGTTGAACGATCATTACCTGTTGGAGCAGATGGCCAACTTCAACCGCGAGCGTATTCCCGAGCGTCAGCCGCATGCGAAGGGCGGCGGCGCGTTCGGACATTTCGAGACGACGCAGGATGTGTCGAAATACACCAAGGCCAAGATTTTCCAGCCCGGTGCCTCTTGCGAGGTGGTGGCGCGGTTTTCCACAGTTGCGGGTGAGCGGGGGAGCCCCGACACATGGCGCGATCCGCGCGGGTTCTCGGTTAAAATGTATACCGAGGATGGCAATTTCGACATGGTGGGGAACAACACGCCGGTGTTTTTCATCCGTGATCCGCTGAAGTTCCAGCATTTCATCCGCAGCCAGAAACGCCGCGCCGACAACGACATGCGCGATCATGACATGCAGTGGGATTTCTGGACACTCTCCCCCGAGAGCGCGCATCAGGTGGCTTATCTGATGGGGGATCGCGGTATTCCGCGCACGTGGCGCGAGATGAACGGCTATTCCAGCCACACCTATTCGCTGATCAACGCCGAGGGTGAGAAGTTCTGGGTCAAGTTCCACTGGCACACCGATCAGGGCGACGGCAACGCCTACCTGAGCCAGGAGGAGGCCGACAAGATGGCCGGAACGGACGGCGATTATCACCGGCGCGACCTGTTCAACGCGATTCGGGATGGCGATCATCCGAGTTGGACGCTGAAATGGCAGATCATGCCGTATGAGGAGGCCAAGACCTATCGCATCAACCCGTTCGATTTGACCAAGGTTTGGCCGCATGAGGATTATCCGCTGATCGAGGTGGGTAAGCTGGTTCTGGATCGCAATCCGACCGATTTCCACACCCAGATCGAGCAGGCGGCGTTCGAGCCCAACAACATGGTGCCGGGGGTCGGCCTTTCGCCCGACAAGATGCTGTTGGCGCGCGGGTTTTCCTATGCCGATGCGCACCGGGCGCGGTTGGGCGTGAATTACAAGCAGATCCCGGTGAACAGCGCGAAATCCCCGGTTCACAGCTATTCCAAGGATGGTGAGGGGCGCACAGTGCCGGTGAGCGATCCGGTTTATGCGCCCAATTCCTATGGCGGTCCGGCGGCGCAGCCCGAACCGGGCGGCGAGGCGGGGTTGTTCCCAGCCGATGGCGACATGGTGCGCCAGGCCTATACGCTGCGCGAGGATGACGACGATTGGAGTCAGGCCGGGATTCTGGTGCGCGAGGTGATGGATGACGCCATGCGCGAGCGGCTGGTGGGTAACGTGGTCGGCCACCTGTGCGACGGGGTGAGCGAGAAGGTGTTGCTGCGCGCGTTCGACTATTGGAAGAACATCGACGGCGACATCGGCGAGCGGATCGAAAAGGGCGTGCGCGACAAGCTGGGCGGGAAATCGACCGCGCCCGGCATGGCCTCGGCCAAGAGTATCGGCGGGGCGTGATCCTTATTTGTGAGGGCTAGATCGAGGGGCAGGGCGGCTGTTGGGCCGCCCTGCCTTTTTTGGTTTAGAGAAGCCCTGCGACGAAGACCACGGCGACGCCGAGCGGCGCGATCAGGCGGGACAGGACGCTCCACAACAGGGCGGTGGTGCCTGAAAGGCCCAACTCGTCGAGCACGGATTGCCGGTTCAGCACCCAGCCGACGAAGATGACGGCGAACAGGCCGTTCAGCGGCAGCATGTATTGGCTTGTCACCTTGTCGAGCAGGTCAAAGACGGTCAGCCCGACACCGGGGAGAGGTGCGCTCCAGACGTTGAAGGACAAGAGGGCGGCGATGCCCAAGGCCCAGATCACGACGCCCGCCGCAATGGTGGCGCGGGGGCGGCCCATCTTGCTTCGCTCGGTTAGGAATTCGGCCACGGGTTCGAGCAGCGAAATCGACGAGGTCAGTGCGGCAAAGGACAAAAGCACGAAGAACAGCAGCCCGATCACGGTGCCGCCGAACATATCGGCAAAGGCCAGCGGCAGGGTGATGAAGATCAGGCCCGGGCCTTCGCTGGTTTCCAGCCCGTTGGCAAAGACGATCGGGAAGATGATCATGCCGGCGGCAAGGGCAAACACCGTGTCGAACAGGATCACCGTGCGCGCGGTGGCCAGAAGGTTGGTGTCCTTGCCGAGGTAGGAGCCATAGGCGATCATCACGCCCGCACCGACGGAAAGGGTGAAGAACGCCTGCCCCATCGCCGCGAGCACCACGTCGCCGCTGATGCTGTTGAAGTTGAACGCGAACATGTAGCTGAGCGCCGCGCCGAAATGGCCGGTGGTGGCGGCATAGCCCAGCAGGATGACGATCAGCGCCGCGAGGGTCGGCATCAGGAGGCGAACTGAGGCTTCGATCCCGCCCTTGAGGCCGCGCGCGACGATCGCCACGGTGGCGAGCATGAAGACGGTATGCGCCAGCAACAAGAGCGAGGGGCTGGCCAGCATCTGGTTGAAGAGGCCGGCGATGGCATCGGCGTCTTGCCCGGCGAAGCGGCCTGCACCGGCCTGCACCGTGTAGTAGAGCGACCAGCCGCCGATGACGCTGTAGAAGGACAGGATGACGGCGCCGACCAGAACCGCGCTGATGCCGAGCAGGGTCCACGCCGGGGAGCGCCCGTTATCGCGGGCCAGCCCGCGCATGGTATCGATCGGGTTTTTCTGACCGCGACGGCCCAGCATCCATTCGGCGACCAGCACCGGCATGCCGATGGCGGCGATGCACAGAAGATAAACGAGGACAAAGGCCGCGCCGCCGCTTTCGCCGACCATGTAGGGGAATTTCCAGATGTTGCCCAAACCGACGGCGGATCCGGTTGCCGCCATGATGAATGTCAGCCGCGAGCCCCAGTGCTGATGCTGTTTGGTCATGTGTGTCTTTCTTTGGTGATCCGTTCGAGTCGGGGCGCCTTATAAGGGGGGATCGTCGGGAAACGAAAGGCCCGCCGGACATCGGCGGGCATCGTCGGGGCATCGTCAGGGGTTTGGGGCATTGGCGGGATGGATTTGGTCCCGGGGCGGGCGGTGTCAGGCGCGCTTGGCGTAGGGGCCTTTCTCTTTTTCCAGCGTGGCGCGTTCGATGGCCGAAAGCCGGGCCAGCGCCTGTTTCTCGCAACCGGATTGGGCCAGTGCGCGGCGCCAGATGCGCGCGACCGACGCGGCGCTCCATGGGAGCACGGCCTGTGCGACCCATGCCCGCGCGGCGGGGGGCAGGCGGTCATGTGCGGCCATCGGGTTGGTGCGGGATCGCGCCGACAGGCTGGTGCGCGCGTTGTGGTTCATCTTTCGTCCTTCGGTAGCGTGTTGCGCGGGTGGGGGCCGCATGGGTTGGCGTGGCGGGAAATGGTATAATGTTATAACATAACATCACGCGAGTGGAATTTGGCAAGTGAAGTTTGGACGGGGCCGGGGATGCGCGGCTTTTCCCGCATCGGCGCGGATGTGGCGTTACGAATCGCAGAATGTCATGCTAAGTCTTGTGGCATGACACAGGCACACCCCCAGATAAGCGCAAACCCCGTGATCCGGCAGTTGGACGACGCGGCGATCAACCGGATCGCGGCGGGCGAAGTCGTGGAGCGGCCTGCGAGCGCTGTGAAAGAGCTGGTCGAGAACGCGATTGATGCGGGCGCGACGAGGATCGAGGTGGACATCGCGGATGGCGGCAAGACGTTGATCCGGGTGACGGATGATGGCTGTGGCATGTCGGCCGAGGACCTGCCGCTGGCGCTGAGCCGCCATGCCACGTCGAAGATCGACGGGACCGACCTGCTCAACATCCATACCTTCGGGTTTCGTGGCGAGGCGCTGCCTTCGCTTGGTGCGGTGGGGCGGTTGACGATCACGACGCGGGCGCGCGGCCACGAGGGGGCAGAGCTGCGCGTGAGCGGCGGGCAGCAGGGCGCGGTGAAGCCCGCGGCGCTGAACGGCGGCACTGTGGTGGAGCTGCGCGATATTTTCCACGCGACGCCCGCGCGGCTGAAGTTCATGCGCACCGACCGGGCAGAATCGCAGGCGATTTCCGACGTAATGAAGCGGCTGGCCATGGCCGAGCCTTATATCGGCTTCGTGCTGCGCGACGTGTCGGGCGGCAATGACCGCGTGAGTTTTCGCACCGATGCCGAAACCGGCGATCTGTTCGATGCGTTGCACGGGCGGCTGGCCACGGTTCTGGGCCGGGAGTTCGCCGAGAACGCGCTGAAGATCGAGGCCGAGCGGGAGGGGCTGCGCCTGTCGGGCTATGCCGCGCTGCCGACCTATTCGCGCGGTTCGTCGATGGCGCAATACCTGTTCGTGAACACGCGACCGGTGCGCGACAAGATGCTTTATGGGGCGCTGCGCGCGGCCTATTTCGATTTCCTGTCGCGCGATCGGCATCCGGCGGCGGCGCTGTTCATCGATTGCGACCCGCATCTGGTGGATGTGAACGTGCACCCGGCGAAATCCGAGGTGCGGTTTCGCGAGCCGGGGCTGGCGCGGGGGTTGATCGTGTCATCCTTGCGCCATGCGCTGGCCGAGGCGGGGCATCGCGCGTCGAGCACCGTTGCGGGGGCGACGCTTGGCGCGATGCGGCCCGAGGGGATGGGCGCGGGCGACGGCGCGCCGCGGGTTTACCAGATGGACCGGCCATCGCGCGGGGCGCTTTCCGCGGCGTATCACGCGCAGGCGCCGCAGTTTGAAACGCCGGGCTTCGCCGAGGCGGTGAGCGCGCGGGTCGAGCCGCAGGCGAACCCGGGCGAAACGCCCCAACAAGGGGGGGACGAGGCGCTTCCGCTGGGTGCGGCGCGGGCGCAGGTGCACGAGAATTACATTATCGCGCAGACCGAAACCGGCATCGTGATCGTCGATCAACACGCCGCGCATGAGCGGCTGGTCTATGAAAAACTGAAACGGCAGATGGCCGAGAACGGTGTCGCGGCGCAGGCGCTTCTGATCCCCGAAATCGTCGAGTTGAGCGAGAATGACTGCGCCCGGCTGATGGAGTTAGCGGACGAGTTGGAGCGGTTCGGCCTTGGCATCGAGCCGTTCGGCGGCGGCGCTGTCGCGGTGCGTGAAACGCCCGCCATTTTGGGCGAGGTCGATTGCAAGGGGCTTTTGCGCGATATCCTTGATGAGCTTGACGATCTGGGCGAGGCGATCACCGTGCAGGCGCGGATCGAGGCGATCCTGAGCCGGGTGGCGTGTCATGGCTCGATCCGGTCGGGGCGGCGGATGCGCGGCGAAGAGATGAACGCCTTGCTGCGCGAGATGGAGGCGACGCCGCATTCGGGCCAGTGCAACCACGGGCGGCCCACCTATGTGGAATTACGGCTGAGCGATATCGAGCGGCTGTTCGGGCGCACATGAGGCCGGGTATGATCGAGGTGAACGGATATTCGCTGGAGCCGCTGGAACTGGGCCTGATCGGGGCCGGGGTGATGGTGCTGCTGATCGTGGTGCTGATGTTTGCGGTGCTGCGTGCGTCCGCGCGAACGGTACAGGCGACCGAGCCCTTGGTGCACCAGATGGCGGCGATGGGCGCGCGGGTGCAGAGCCTGAACGATGGGCAACAGCAGCTTGCCGGGGGCCTTAGCCATGTGAGCGAGGCGGCGGCGAAATCGCAGGCGCAGATGTTGCAACTGATGGAGCGGCGACTGGCCGATGTGTCGGGCAAGATGCAGGAAAACTTGCAAGGCTCGGCGCAGCGCACGGCCAAGAGTTTGGGCGAATTGCAGCAGCGCTTGCAGGCGATCGACAAGGCGCAGGAGAATATCACCAAGCTGTCGGGCGATGTGCTGTCGCTTCAGGATATCCTGTCGAACAAGCAGACGCGCGGGGCGTTCGGGGAAATCCAGCTGAATGACATCGTGTCGAAGGCCCTGCCGAAGGACAGCTATAGTTTGCAAGCGACGCTGTCCAACGGACGGCGGGCGGATTGCCTGATCCACTTGCCCAATCCGCCGGGGCCGATCGTGGTGGATTCGAAATTCCCGCTCGAGGCCTATGAGGCGCTGCGCAATGCGACGACACAGGCCGAGTTGGATGCGGCGGCGCGGGCGCTGCGCGGGGCGGTCCGGGCGCATATCAGGGCGATTTCCGAGAAGTACATCATCGAGGGCGAGACGGCGGACGGGGCGTTGATGTTCCTGCCGTCCGAGGCGGTTTACGCCGAATTGCACGCGAATTTCCCCGAGGTGGTGCGCGAGGGGTTCGCGGCGCGGGTCTGGATCGTGTCGCCGACCACCTGCATGGCGACGCTGAACACGATGCGGGCGATCCTGAAGGACGCGCGGATGCGTGAGCAGGCGGGCGCGATCCGCAAGATGCTTCGCCAGTTGCATCGGGATGTGGAGCTTGTGGTGGAGCGGGTCGAAAAGCTCGACACGCATTTCAACCAGGCGCGGGCCGATCTTGAGGGGATCGGCGTGGCGGCGGAGCGGGCGGGGAAACGGGCCGCGAAGCTTGATAACTTCGATTTCGAGGAGATGCCGCCGGACGAGCAGGGGGTGCTGCGGCTGGATCAGGGCGCGCGGGTTTAAGTGGGGAAGGGGCCGGGGTGGCGGATGTCCCACCCACCCGCCCCCATCCGCCACCCCGGCCCTTGGCGGGCGTTCGCGCCTTAGTCGCGCAGCGTGGCGCGCAGGGCATAGGCGATGGCGGCGAGCGAGAGGGCGAGCCAGAGTGCGCCCCAGACCGCCGTTGGCAGGCCGAACTCGGTGCTGAGCATGCGGGCATCCGAATTGAGATGGGCGCGTGAGATCGTGTCGGAGAAGATATCAAGCGGCACGTAGACCATTGAGGTCAGGCCGATGACTTGAAGAGCCACGTCATTGGGGCCATGCGGCAGGAACCGCGCCGCCGCGAGCATGGCAGCGCCGGTGCCGGCGCAAAAGGCCAGTGCGAACACCTCGCGCACGTAGAGCGCCGCCACGGCAAGAAGCACCGCGCCGAGCGCCCCCATGATCCAGCGATCGGCCTTGCTTGCGCGGGCGGCGCGGAACAGCGCGATACCGATCAGGAGCGAGCCGAGATAGCCCGCCGACAGCACGAGAAACCGGTTGCCGCCGCGCGACAGCACCGCGCCGCCCTGATGCGGGGTAAGCGAAAGGCTTTCGGGACTGCCGCCGGTCAGCAGCACGGCGGCGAGATGCGAAAACTCGTGAAAGAACACCGTCAGGATCTTGAGCGGCAGCAGGATCGGCGTTTGCCAGAGCGCGACCACCCCCGCGAGGAGAGCGAGCGCGGGCCAGAGGCGTTTTGCGCGTGTGGACAGGGTCTGCTCGGGCATTGGGCGCTCTCGTTAGGTGGGGTGACGCCAAGTAGAGAGGGGAAAATTGCGGTGAGCAAGTTACATTGCCCGCATTAGCCCCTAGATTGAGCAAAAGCATAAGGGAGGCCCGGGCGATGAAGCTGGTGGTGAATGGCAAGGCGCATGAGGTGGATGTCGAGGACGACATGCCGCTGTTGTGGGTGCTGAGGGATGAGTTGGGCCATCGAGAGGTCAAATACGGCTGTGGCATTGCGCAATGCGGAGCCTGCACCGTGGAGATCGATGGCGAGGCGGTGAAATCCTGTCAGGTCTGGGCCGCGGATGTGGAGGGCGAGGTGAAGACGATCACCGCGCCGGACCCGTCCGAGGCGCTGACTGCGTTACAGGAGGCATGGATCGCGCATCAGGTGGCGCAGTGTGGCTATTGCCAGAGCGGGCAGATCATGCTGGCCGCGTCTTTGCTGAGTGAAACGCCCGCGCCCTCGGATGACGAGATCGACGAGGCGATGAATGCGAACCTGTGCCGTTGTGGCACCTATCCGCGGATCAGGGCAGCGATAAAAGACGCCGCCTTAAAGCTGGGAGGCGCATGAGATGGGCAAGGCAGGACGGATTGCACGACGCACATTCCTGATCGGGACCGCTTCGGTTCTGGGGGGCGTGGCGTTCGGATATTACATGTACAAGCGGCCGATGACGAACCCGCTTCTGGCGGATCTGGAGCCGGGCGAGGCGGCGCTGACGCCCTATGTGCTGATCAACGCCGAAGGGGTCACGCTGATCACGCCGCGCGCCGACAAGGGGCAGGGCGTCTATCACGTGCAGGCGGCGCTGATCGCCGAGGAACTGGATGTGGACCTTGCGGCCGTGAAGACCGATCCCGGCCCGCCGAGTGCCGCCTATTACAACACCGCGCTGAGCGCGGAGGCGGTGCCGTTTGCGTCCTATGACCAAGGCTTTGTGGCGGAAACCATGCGTAACGTGATGGACGCGCCGATGAAATTCATGGGGATGCAGATCACCGGCGGGTCGACCACGGTGCCGGACAGTTGGGAAAAACTGCGGATCGCGGGCGCGGTGGCGCGCGAGACGCTGAAGAAGGCGGCCTCGGAGATTTCGGGGATCAACACCACGGCGCTCAAGACCGAAAATGGCGCGGTGATCCTGCCCGATGGCAGCAAAATGCGCTACGAGGAACTGGCCGCGAAGGCCGCCGAGATCGAACCGGTGGGCCGGGTGAAACTGCGCGAGCCGGACGAGTGGCGCTATATCGGCAAGAAGATGCAGCGGATCGATATCGTTGCGAAATCCACCGGCCAGCAGGACTATGGCATCGACATGCATGCCGAGGGGATGCTGTTCGCGACCGTGAAGCTGAACCCCGGCCAGGGCGGCGCGTTGAACGGGTTCGATGCCAGCGCCGCCGAGGCGATGCGCGGTGTCGAGAAGGTGTTCGAAATCCCCGGCGGTGTCGGGGTGATCGCCGACAACACGTGGCGCGCGTTCAAGGCGGCGGAGGCCGTGGAGTGCGACTGGGGCGACGCGCCCTATCCGGCGGAGCAGGCGCAGCATTGGCAGGTTCTGTCCGAGAGTTTCGTGAGCGACCGGCAGGACAGCCGTCAGCGTGACGATGGCGATGTCGAAGCTTTGGACCTTGATCACGCGGTCGAATATCGCGGGCCTTACCTGTCGCATGCGCCGCTGGAGCCGATCAACGCCACCGTGCTGGTGCAGGAGGGGCGGGTCGACGTCTGGACCGGGACGCAGGTGCCGCGCTTTGCACAGGCGCATGTGGCCGAGGTGACCGGCCTGCCGGAAGAGAACGTGCATATCCATGTGCTGATGATGGGCGGATCGTTTGGTCATCGGCTTGAGGATGACGTGGTGATCCGGGCGGCGCAGGTGGCGATGCAGGCCAAGGGGCGGCCCGTGAAGCTGACCTATAGCCGCGAAGAGGACATGGCGCATGATTTCCTGCGCCCGATTGCGATGATGCGCGCGAAAGGTGCTGTTGGGGATGGGCAGGTCAAGGCGCTCGACATGAGTATTGCCGCGCCTTCGACCGTGGCCAGCCAGATGGGCGAGCGGCAGGGGCTGGCCCTGCCGGGGCCGGATCCGTCGATTGTGAACGGGGCGTGGGATCAGCCGTTTGCCATTCCCGACTACCGGGTGACGGGGTACCGCGCGCCGAAACTGGCGCCGGTGAGTTCGTGGCGTTCGGTCGGGGCGTCGATCAACGGGTTCTTCCATGAAAGCTATCTTGACGAGTTGATTCATGCCGCAGGGGCCGATCCGTTGGAAGAACGGCTGCGCCTGTGCATCGATCCGACGGCGCGCAACGTGCTGGAAGCGGTGGGCGAGATGTCGGGCTGGTCCGGGGGTGCGATCGGTGAGGGGCGTGGACGGGGGCTGGCCATGACCGTGTCCTTCGGGGTGCCCTGTGCCGAGGTGGTAGAGGTCAGCGCAGGCGAAGATGGCATCAAGATTGAAAAGGTCTGGGTCGCCGTTGACGTGGGCCGGGTGGTTGATCCGGTGAACTTCGAGGGGCTGGTCAAAGGCGGTGTCGTCTTTGGACTGGGTCACGCGATGTTCGCGGAGATGACCTTTGCCGGGGGCGCGGTGGAGCAGCGCAATTTCGACAGCTACCCCTACATGCGGTTGGGCCAGTGCCCCGAGATCGAGGTGCGGGGGCTGGAAACCGGGCCGAAGATTCGCGGCGTGGGTGAGCCGCCGGTGCCGCCCGCTGCGCCCGCGCTGGGCAATGCGATCTTTGCGGCGACGGGTAAGCGCCTGCGCGAGATGCCGTTTGCGAAACAGGTGGATTTCGTCTGAACCTGATAGAGCGAGTAATGGATTAGGGGCGCGGCCGTAATTGGCTTTCGCCCCTTTTGCCGTTTATTACGGCCGAACGTGCCATACCGCTTTCTGGACGCTCAAATGGGCGGGCGAAGTCGCAAGGTGGCGCTGCTTCTTTTGGGACGAATTGCGCTTTATAAAAAATGGATAAGAAGCATCTATAGTGGGGATTGTGGCTATTCTCGTAATCGTCAATTCAATGTGACTAATTGATTTCTTTAGTACGTGTTGCTAATTCCTATCTAAAAGGAGTAAAAAGGCGGATAACATGAGATTTTTCAGCGATGAAGGGCTTTATGCAGCGAATTGTTTTATCGTCAATGATGGTCCTCTGGTTTTTACCTTCGACAACATGTCGACAGCGGCCCCTCTTGAAACGCGGCCCGGCTGGGGGCATGACTTTTTCAAGAACCGAAACATTAATGTAGTAAGCCTTTTGGAGAGCAATCCTCGAGCGTGGTACAGGCGAGCGGATTTTCTGACCCTCATTGATACCTTGCGGAAGAAGATCGATTTAGAAAATTTTGAAAAGCGGATCAGCTATGGCGGCTCGATGGGTGGCTATGCCGCCGCTGCATTCAGCCCTCTGCTAAAATGCGACACCGCCATACTTCTCAATCCGATATCGACCTTGAGTGTCGACATTTGCCCGTGGGAAGTCAGGTACGAGCCTTGCAAATCGGAGAACTGGAGCCACAGTTATCACGATGCAGCAGCGGAACTCCCGCAAGTACCAGAAGTTTACATCGTCGTGGATTCGCTCTTTCCGTTGGACAGAAAACATGTGGACCGCTTTCGTGTTGGCTCTCCAAGTGCGGCTGTCTATCGGATGCCGGGTTTCGGTCATGGCGTAGAAAAGTACATGAATGAACTCGGTGTTATGAAGCCCTTTGTCATGGCGGCCGTTGCCGGCCACCGGCCGGATAGAAATTGGTTTGCGAATGCGATACGGGGGCGCAGACGAACGCTGCGCTATTACGAGCGTATGTTGCGGGACAACAGGCTGGCGCTGACTGAGCATCGCAAGACCGTTTTGATCAAGCATCTGGCGCTGACCCTCGCCTCGGCGAAGATGACCAAGCCTGAGGCGCTCGAAGCGTTTATCCGGATCACAAGGAATATAATCCCGGAAGAGGATGCCGAACTTTTGGCTGGGTTACGTGCCTTTACCCCAAAGAACCCGGCTCTTCCGCAGCTTGAACAGATCGTTGAGACGAGCCTCCGAGCAAAGAAGAACAGGGAAGAGAAGGACAGGGAGGAGAGGAGGCAGAGCCAGAGGGTACATGCCAGTCAGGTCGCATCGAAGGGGCGTGGCGCATCCTTCTTTGGGGATCTGCGGTCAACTGTTAATAAAATCGCCGGGTAAGCCGAGGTGTTGCCGGATGAGTAGATGACGGCAGAGATCGCGCGACCGCCTGACTTGTTTTGACAAGCACTAGGCAGGGAGGCTTGTTCAGCACTTTTTTCACGTTGCGAAGGGGTTTTCACGGTGCGACCTTTACACAATGGCTGCGCGGCCTGAACCTGATCCTGATTGGGGTGTCGGGAGGGGGATTTCGTCGTGCTGTGTCGGAAACCTATTGCCCTCAACGGGGTGATCTTGGTGCGGTCGAGAAGACTCGAACTTCCACGGGTGTTACCCCACAGCGACCTCAACGCTGCGCGTCTACCAATTCCGCCACGACCGCACGTGATCAGGTAGGTGAAGCGCCGTATAGCGAAGGCCGCGCAGGATGAAAAGAGGGAAGACGCGCTGGAAAAGCAAAAATTTGCAGGTCCGGGGATCAGGCGATGCGAGCCGGTGGGGGACGTGAGCCGGTGGGTGTTTCGGTGGGCGGACCTGTCGTGCCGTCCGCCGAAGTGAGCCGGGGTTCGCCGGGGGCGATGCGGCGGGCTTGAACGGCCTGCCAGAAGCCGCTGTCGCGCGTGAAGGTGACATGTTCGGCGGGGGTGAAGGTGCCGGTTGCCTCGTCCGCGATATGGCGGGTGACGTCGACGCATTCGCCCGAGATGTCGATCAGGTTGAGATCGTTGGCCTCGCCCCGGGTGCGGGTGCTGAGACCGGTGCCGGCCTGGATCAGCAGCACGCCGGCGGCGGCGTGGTGCGGCGCGGCGCGCCAGTGGTGCAGGTGGCCGCACAGCACGATATCGGCGCCGCAGCGGTGCAATTCGCCCAAGGCCGCCGCCGCGCCGCGCATGGCGCGCTTGTGGCTGTCTTCGGGGTTTTCCATCGGGTGATGCGCGACGACCAGTTCGATCCGGTCCTCGCGGGCGAGCGCGAAATCGCAGACCTTGCGCAGGCTGCGTTTGCGGAAGCGGCCGCGCTGCCAGGCGTAGGCATCAACGGTGTTGACGCCGATCACGCCCACCTCACCGACTTCGCGGCAAGGTTCGAGGTCGCGGGAAATCCAGCGTTTATAGCGTGAAAAGGGGCGGAACAGCCGGATAAAGGGCCGGTGTAACGGAATATCGTGATTGCCGGGCACGACGAGGGTTTCGGCCTCGATCCGGTTGAGGAAGGCGCGGGCCTCTTTGAATTGGGCGGGGCGGGCGCGCTGGGTCAGATCGCCGGAGATGACGACCAGATCGGGGGTGGCCTCGGCGATGAAGGACAGCAGCGGCGCAGCCAGTTCGGGGCGGTCGCGGCCAAAATGCAGATCCGAGATGTGAAGGATGCGGGTTGCTGTCATGTCGGTTTCTGGGCGGCCTCAGGATTGTGCGGTGCCATCGGAGATGGTGGCCTCGGGCACGATCACCTTGAGCCAGTCATCGTGCAAACGGAAGTGGAACGGGCCGGTGAGGTCGGTGCGTTCGCCATCCATGGCGATGGTCTGATCGGGTTGCGAGGTCTTGATCACGATCTCGCGCCCCGAGATCAGTTCGAAATCACTGGGAACGGTGCCCTTGCGGGCAAGGCGGATGGCGCGCGCGAACAGTTTCCAGCGGGAGCTGTCGGGGGCGAGGATCAGGGCGAAGTTGCCGTCACGCACGGCCTCGGCGCCGCTGAGGCCGTAGTGATCGAGTTGGAAGGCGCTGCGCCCGATGAAGGCGAGCGGGGTCTTGCGGCGTCGCTCTTTGCCATCGACGATGACTTTCATGCGCAGGGGTTCGCGGAACTTGAGAAAGCTTTTGAGAACCGACCAGTGCGCCGCGATCCGGCTGCGCCCGAATCGGTTATAGGTGCCTTCGCGTTCCTTCAGGATGTGGGGGTAGAGGCCAAGGCTGGCGTTGTTGAGGAAAACCTGATCGTTGACCTCGCCCAGCGGGAAATCGGCGGTATGGCCAGCGGCGATCACATCGACCGCGTCTTCGACGTTTTCGGGGATGGAAAAGCCGCGCGCCACGAAGTTGAACGTGCCAAGCGGCAGCACACCAAGGGCGCATCCGCTTTGCGCCAAGGCGCCCGCGACGCCGGATATGGTGCCATCGCCACCGGCGGCGACCACGATGTTGAAACCTTCGGCCACGGCGTCATGGGTGGCTTTTTCTATCTGCGGCCCGTCGATCACGCGGATCGCGGCGGTGACACCGTGATCGGAAAAGCGCATGGCGATGCGGCGGCGCATCTCGCCGGTTTCGGAATTGCCGGACGCGCCGTTGAGCAGCACGCAGACATCGCGCAGCATCGCCGCCCGTTTGCGGGCGGGGCCGGCCTGAAAATCCATGTCTGTGCTGTCCATATCGCGCATGTTGTTTGCTCGGGGCCTATGTTGCAGGTGACGTGTCTTGTTTACGGGGAACCAACAGACGGGCCGCGCGATGGGTTCCATTTCGCGAGCGGTTTCCGTAACCAGTTGCCAAACATTTCCGTGACTACGGTCATCGGATTCGAAAGGGCCTTGCATGGTGGAATGGATCATCACGGACGGGTTGACCGGCTATGACGAGGCCGTCGATTTCATGGAGGCGCGGGCCACCGCGATTGCCGAGGGCAGGGCGGATGAGCTGATCTGGCTGGTCGAGCATCCGCCGCTTTATACCGCTGGCACCTCGGCCAAACCTGCGGACCTGACTGATCCGGACCGGTTTCCGGTGCACGAGACGCGGCGCGGTGGGCAGTATACCTATCACGGTCCGGGGCAGCGGGTGATTTACGTGATGCTCGACGTGGGCAAGCGTGGCCATGACGTGCGCCGCTTCGTGCAGCAGCTTGAGGAATGGGTGATCGCGACGCTGGAGCGGTTCAACGTGCGTGGCGAAATTCGCGAAGGCCGGGTCGGGGTTTGGGTGACGCGGCCGGAAAAGCCGCCGCTGGCGGATGGCAGCCCGCGCGAGGACAAGATCGCGGCGATCGGCATCCGGTTGCGCAAATGGGTGAGCTTTCACGGCATCTCGATCAACGTCGATCCGGACCTGTCGCATTTTACGGGAATCGTGCCCTGCGGCATATCGGAGCACGGGGTGACGAGCCTTGTCGATCTGGGGCTGCCGGTGACGATGGATGACCTCGACGTGGCCTTGCAGCAAACATTTGCGGGTGTTTTTGGACACTGACGGCGCGAAAGCCGGGGTCGCGCGCCATTAGCCGACAGGCTGTCCGCGTGCCTTGATCTGACGCAAATGCGACAAATCATCCATTACAGATTGCTTGTAAGCTATTCATTTTTTCGTATATCAAGGCGTGGACAAACCCATAGCCAATCCTGAGGAGAGGTAGCTAATGAAAACCGTTCTGACCACCACCGCGGCGCTTCTGGCGCTTGCGACGATGGCCCAAGCCGAAGGCGATGCCGACAAGGGCGAAAAGACCTTCAAGAAGTGTAAAGCCTGCCACATGATCGTGTCGCCCGATGGCGATGAGATCATGAAGGGCGGCAAGACCGGCCCGAACCTTTACGGCGTGATTGGCCGCGTTGCTGGCTCTGTCGAAGATTTCAAATACGGTGACGGCCTGCAGGCTGCTGCCGAAGCTGGCTTCGTCTGGACCGAGGAAGCGCTTGCCGAATACGTTGTGGATCCGAAGAAATACAACGATCACCACGGCTGGCCCGCCAAGACCAAGATGACCTACAAGCTCAAGAAGGGCGGCGAAGACGTGGCGGCCTATCTTGCCACCTTCCCGGCACCCGAGGCGGCCTCCGAGTAATCGGACCGTTTGCAGGTTTCCGAGAGGGAATCAGCCGAGAATCAGAAAACGGGGGGCCTTGCCCCCCGTTTTTCATGCGCGACAGATGCGTATTAAAACCCTGCATTTCCTTGTTTTTCAGGCCAACCCTCCGGTGGGGGTGCGACAAAATAATTTGATCCAGATCAAGTTTCACCGTTGCCCCGGGGGCATGCACATTCTAAAAACGGCATTGGATAAATGCGCGGATTGAGAACCGCCGCGCGCCAAGCATTCGAAACGAGGAGGCGACCCAACATGGCAGACGCAGCCATCCACGGGCACGAACATGAAGACAACCGCGGTTTCTTTACCCGCTGGTTCATGTCGACCAACCACAAGGACATCGGGCTTCTTTACCTGATTGTCTCGGCCCTGACGGGTCTGATCGCCGTGATTCTCACGGTCTTCATGCGAATCGAACTGATGTACCCGGGTGTGCAGCACATGTGCATGGAAGGGTTCTATCTCTTCTCGACGCCGGAAACATGTACGCCGAACGGGCATCTTTGGAACGTGATGATCACCTATCACGGCGTTCTGATGATGTTCTTCGTGGTTATTCCGGCGCTGTTCGGCGGCTTCGGTAACTACTTCATGCCGCTTCAGATTGGCGCGCCGGACATGGCGTTCCCGCGGATGAACAACCTCAGCTTCTGGATGTATGTCGCAGGTGTCGCGCTGGGCGTGGCCTCGATGTTCGCCCCCGGCGGGGGGACGTGGGCCGATGGCTCGCAGGCCTCGGGCTCGGGGGTTGGCTGGGTTCTCTATCCGCCGCTGTCGGTGGTCGAGGGCGGCATGTCCATGGACCTTGCCATCTTTGCCGTGCACGTTTCGGGCGCCAGCTCGATCCTTGGTGCGATCAACATGATCACGACCTTCCTGAACATGCGTGCCCCGGGCATGACCCTGTTCAAGGTGCCGCTGTTCGCCTGGTCGATCTTTGTCACCGCGTGGCTGATCCTTCTGGCGCTGCCGGTTCTGGCGGGTGCGATCACCATGCTGCTGACCGACCGGAACTTCGGCACGACGTTCTTTGATCCGTCGGGCGGCGGGGATCCGATCCTCTACCAGCACATCCTGTGGTTCTTTGGCCACCCGGAAGTGTACATCGTGATCCTGCCCGGGTTCGGCCTGATCTCTCATGTCTTCGCCACCTTCTCGCGCAAGCCGGTCTTCGGTTACCTGCCGATGGTCTGGGCGATCATCGCGATCGGCGGCATCGGCTTCGTCGTGTGGGCGCACCACATGTACACCGTGGGCCTGTCGCTGAGCCAGCAGAGCTACTTCATGTTGGCGACGATGGTCATCGCGGTGCCGACCGGTGTGAAAGTGTTCAGCTGGATCGCGACGATGTGGGGCGGCTCGGTTGAGTTCAAGGCGCCGATGCTGTTCGGCTTCGGCTTCCTGATCCTGTTCACCATCGGCGGCGTGACCGGCGTTGTCCTGTCCCAAGCGGGCGTGGACCGGGCCTATCACGACACCTATTACGTCGTGGCGCACTTCCACTATACCATGTCGATGGGTGCGGCCTTTACCATCTTTGCCGGGGTCTACTTCTGGTTCGGCAAGATGACGGGTCGGCAGTATTCGGAATTCTGGGCCAAGATTCACTTCTGGATGTTCTTCATCGGCGTGAACCTGACCTTCTTCCCGCAGCACTTCCTTGGTCGTCAGGGCATGCCGCGCCGCTACATCGACTATCCGGAGGCCTTCGGCTACTGGAACTACATCTCCAGCTGGGGCGCTCTGCTGTCCTTCGCTTCGTTCATCTTGTTCTTTGCGATCGTGTTCTATGCGCTGTTCCGTGGTGCCCGCGTGACCGAAAACAACTACTGGAACGAATACGCGGATACGCTGGAATGGACCCTGCCCTCGCCGCCGCCCGAGCACACGTTCGAGCAGCTTCCCAAACGCGAGGATTGGGACAAGGGCCACGCACACTAGCCGCGCCCTGATCAGATAACGCGCGAACAGGGCTCCGGGAAACCGGGGCCCTTTTCCTTTCCCGACTGGGTTTGCCCCGAATGTTTGAAAGTCGCACCTTCTGGATCACCGATCCGCCGCCCGAGATTTTCGCCCTGACCCCGGCGGACGGGTTCGCGCCGTTGTTGACGCTGTTGGCGGTGGTGCTGATCCGGCAACGCGAAGCCCCGGCGCGGCTTTGGCTGTTGCTGGCGTTACCGATGTTGCTTGGGTTCGCGCTTGGCCTGGATACCAGCATGTTGCCCGCCGATGGGCAGACGCCGCAGGACATACCGCCGGAAATGGCGAAATCGCTGAGCACCGGGTTCGTCGGGTTCAGCGGGATGATCCTGCTGGGCGGGGCGGGGGTTCTGGCGTTGCAGGCCGCGCTTGGGGCGCTGTTCTATCCCCAGCTGGTGCGGATGCTGAGCCTGCCGGTGGTGGCCCTGCCGCTGGCATGGACCTTGCAGAAGCTTTCGGCCGGAAGTGCCGCCGCGCCGACGCCGTTGGCCACGTCAGTGGGATCGGTGCTGTCGCTGGCATTGGCGTTTTCGTTGGCGATGCTGGCCGGGCAGTTCCTCGTGTCACTGTTGCGCCGGGCGGGTGGCCCGGCAGGGGAGGGCGACTGATGCCGGTGCGCTGGTCGAATGCGGTGAACAAGCGGCAGGTGACGTTGTGGCCGTTCCGGTCACTGCCGCGCCGTGGGTTCGCGGCGATCATCCTGATGGCGTTCACGCTGATCACCGTGCCGCTTTACGGGTTGTTGGGTACGGTGTTCCTGTGGGGGATGCTGCCCTTTGTTCTGGCCGCCGTGGCGGGGCTGTGGTGGGCGTTGGAGCATACTTACAAGACCGCCGAGACGCTGGAGCAGTTGACCATCACCCCCGAGGAGACGGTTCTGGTGCACCAGCCGCGCAAGGGCGCGGTCAAGGAATGGCGGTGCAACACCTATTGGGTGCGCAGCGAGCTTTACCGCAGTGAGGGGCCGGTGGCGAATTACGTGACGCTGTCGGGCAATGGGCGCGAGGTGGAAATCGGGCGCTTCCTGTCGGAAGACGAGCGAAAACAGTTGTTTAATGACCTGAATTTCGCGCTGGACGAGATGAAGCAGGGGCTTGAGCCAGACGCCTGAGGGCCCAGTTCTCAGGCCGAAACCTTGGGCTGCGCCACCGGCACGACGGCGCCGATTAGCCAGCCGTTTACGCCTTCGATCATTTCATAATCGAAGATATGGATGCCGCCGTGGATGTCGCGGTAAAGCACGCGCTGCCACAGGATGCCGCCCTCGACCCGGCGGGCAAGGAATTGCATGTCGGCGGGGTTGAGCATCACCGAATAGCCACCCCGCACCATCGCGCCGAAATTGGCGGCATCGCCGAACGCGCCTTGGATCTTGGGTGCGGCAAAGGCGAAGGCGGTGGCGAAATCATCGGCGCGGAAAGCGGCGATCTGGCCCGCGATTGCCTGTTCCATCGCGTTGCGTGGTTGCATGCCGGGCGTGTCGCCTTCGGCGCGGACATTCTTGACGCCGAGGCCGACGAGAATCAAAACAACGAGAATGAGCTGTTTCATGGTCACTTCCCTCTTTTCTATTCTGCATTACGCAGGGGAATGGGGGATGGATCAGAAATAGCTTACCACAGCCAACGAAAGGCGCGGCGCAATTCTTCGGCGCCGTTTTCGCGGAACCAGCGACCATGGGCGAGGATCACGCGCTCGGGGCCCCAAGCGAGCATCTGTTCAATCGCGTCGCGCAGAGCATCGCGGTGGCGCACGAAGGTCATGCGCATATCGCGGGGCATTTGCCCGTCGGGATCGGCGATGCCGCCCAGCCAGATCAGCGGGCGCATCCAGAAGGGCAGCTTTCGGGGTTCGAAATTCTCGATCAGGTCGGTGAGGATCAGGGTACGGCTGGCGCGGTGAAAGAACACCGCCTCGCGGTGGATCTTGCTGCCGGGCACGATCATCTGCTCGATCTGGCCCTGCCACGGATCTTCGGCGCGGGGGCAGAGTTCGTGATCGAAAGCGAGGATCAGGCCGTGCTTGGCTGCGCGGTCCGCGACGCCGGGCGCGGCCCAGGCGCGCGCCTGCGGAAAGGCGGCCTGCCAGCTTTGGATGTGGGCGTAGTGAATCCAGTTGGGCGCGATCAAGTGCGCAACGGGGCCGAGGGCGGCCAGTTCGGCGCGCAGGTCTTCTGTCAGGTGGGTGGGGGAGTGGACCCAGAGCGCACCGTTTTCCAGCCGCACCACCGTGGCGCGGGTGGAAAAGGGCATGCCGTAGAAGCGGATTGCCGGGCCGTCGATCACCCAGATATCGGGTGCGACGGGTTTCAGCGTGTTGAGGGGTTCGTATCCAGTTGTCATCGGGGCAAGCCTGCGCCTGCCCCGGCCATGCGTCAAGCCTTGGGGAAACCCCCGCGGCCCAAGTTCAGTCAGACGAGTTCGCCAGCCAAGGCGCGATCAATCAGGGCGACGGTTTCCGGCACGCCGTAGAGCGCCGCGAAGCCGCCGAAACGGGGGCCTTGGGACGCGCCCAAGAGCACCTCGTAAATCGCCTTGAACCAGTCGCGCAGCGGTTCGAACCCGTGGTTCTTGCCGACGGCAAAGACGATGGATTGAAGGAAATCCTCGCTGGAGAAATCGACCTCGGGCAGGGCGTCGTCCTTGCCTTCGGCGGCGTTCTTCTTGGCGATCTGGGCCAGCGCGACATTGCCGTCGAGGAAGGCGGCGCGCAGGTCTTGCAGCGCGGCGCGTTCCTGATCGGTGGGGGCGCGGAACACCTTTTCGGGTTTCACGAAATCGTTGAAGTAGCGCACGGCGTAACCGGCGGCGGCATCAAGGCCCGGATGGGTTTCGGGCGTGGCATCGGGGGCGTATTTCGAGATGAAGCCCCAGAGCACATCCTTGTCATGCGCCGAAGAGGCCGAGGCAAGGTTGAGCAGCATCGAGAACGGCACGACCATGTCCGACGCGGGCACATCGCCCGAGTGGATGTGATAGACCGGGTTGTTAAGCTTTTGCGTCTCGTCCTGACCGGGATAGGCGCGCAGCTGCTGGTGATATTCATCCATCGCGCGCGGGATCACGTCGAAATAGAGCCGCTTCGCCGTTTTCGGCTTTTGATACATGAAATAGCTGAGGCTTTCGGTCGAGGCGTAGCTGAGCCATTCATCGATCGAGATGCCGTTGCCGCTCGATTTGGAAATCTTCTGGCCCTTGTCGTCGAGGAACAATTCGTAGGTGAAATGTTCGGGCGCGGGGGTGCCAAGGATGCGGCAGATGGCGTCGTAGATTGGCGTATTGGTGCTGTGATCTTTGCCATACATTTCGAAATCCACGTCGAGCGCGGCCCAGCGCGCGCCGAAGTCGGGCTTCCATTGCAGTTTGACCTGCCCGCCGGTGACGGGAAGGGTCCACTCGCGGCCGTCTTCGTCGTCGAAGGTGATGGTGTAATCGGTGGCGTTCACCTCTTTCATCGGCACGTAGAGCACGCGGCCGGTTTCCGGGTGGATCGGCAGGAAGATCGAATAGGTTTGCCGGCGCTCTTCACGCAGGCTTTTGAGCATCACTTTCATGATGTCGTCGTATTTCTCGACCGCGCGCTTCAGCACTTCGTCGAACTGGCCCGACTTGTAGAATTCGGTGGCCGAGTAGAATTCGTATTCGAACCCGAAGGTGTCGAGGAACCGGCGCAGCATGGCGTTGTTGTGATCGCCAAAGCTGGGATACTCACCGAATGGATCGGGGACCGAGGTCAGCGGCTTTTGCAGGTTCTCTTGCAGCATCTCGCGGTTGGGGACGTTGCCGGGCACCTTGCGCATGCCGTCCATGTCATCGGAAAAGCAGATCAGGCGCGTGGGCACGTCCGAGATCACCTCGAAGGCGCGGCGGATCATGGTGGTGCGCAGCACCTCGCCGAAGGTGCCGATATGGGGCAGGCCGGAGGGGCCATAGCCGGTTTCGAACAGCACGTAACCCTTTTCTGACCCCGACTTCTCATAGCGTTTGAGAACCCGGCGGGCCTCTTCAAAGGGCCAAGCTTTGCTAGTCATTGCGGCGTCGCGCATCTCCGACATGTCGTGTCTCCGATTCGATGAAGCCCTTTTCGGCCCGGATGCGGGCGGAAAGGCCCGGCACTCCTATTGTGCTGCGGCCCATAGGTCAATATTTACAGAGGGAACGCGCCGCCCAGGGAGAGCAGAGATGAACGAAACCACGACACATGCGCTAAGCCCGCAGGATTGCCTCGTGGCGATGATGATCGCCGTCTCGGCCTCGGACGAGGATATACGCACATCGGAATTGGTGAAGATCCAGTCCGCCGTGAACAACCTGCCGGTTTTTGCCGAATATGACATCGACCGGATGAACGGCGCGGCACAGATCGTGTTCGACCTGTTCGAGCAGGAGGACGGGCTGGATGCGCTGTTCGGACTGGTGAGAGAGCACCTGCCGCCGCGTCTTTACGAGACCGCCTATGCGCTGGCCTGTGACGTGGCCGCCGCCGATGGCGCGCTTGGCGAGCAGGAATTGCGCCTGTTGGAAGAAATCCGTTACGAGCTGGACATTGATCGGCTGCATGCGGCGGCGATCGAGCGCGGCGCACGGGCGCGCCACATCACG
This sequence comes from Rhodalgimonas zhirmunskyi, assembly GCA_030848925.1. Lineage (GTDB taxonomy): Bacteria > Pseudomonadota > Alphaproteobacteria > Rhodobacterales > Rhodobacteraceae > Rhodalgimonas > Rhodalgimonas zhirmunskyi. Next base: position 17,907 of record JANFFA010000002.1, on the reverse strand, counting down.
GCATGAGGCGGCTGGCGCTGCTTGCGGCTTTGGCGATCCTCGCGCTCGCGCCGGGGATGGCCCTGGCGGGGCAGGTGCTGGCCCGGATCGACCTGTCAGAGCAGAGCATGATCGTGAAGCTTGACGGGGAGACGCTGTATTCGTGGCCGGTTTCGACGGCGCGCAAGGGCAAGTTCACCCCGGTGGGCACCTTCGGCGTGCAGTCGATGGTGCGCGATCATCGCTCAACGCTGTATCACAACGCGCCGATGCCTTGGTCGATCTTCTTCCGCGGCAATTTCGCGATCCATGGCACGACGCAGATCAGCCAGCTTGGCACGCCTGCCAGCGCGGGCTGTGTCAGGCTGCACCCGGACAACGCGCGCACGCTTTACAACCTTGTTCTGAGCAATGGCCGGGCGAATACGGTGATCCAGATCGTTCCGTAGCCCGGCCGCCCCCTATTCGCCGTAAAGCGCGCCCCAGCGTTCGATCAGCCGCTGTTGCAGGCGTTTGGCGCGGGCGTTCCAGCTTCCTGAGCCTTGGGGGCGCTCTTCGTCGCCCTTGGCGATCTTGGCGCGCAGGTTTTGGTTGGCGGTAAAGATGGCGAAGGTCATTTCGGTGCCGTCTGGCCCTTCCATGTAGCCGGCGAGGGAACTGACGAAATTCAGGGTGCCGGTCTTGGCGACCACCTTGATCGGATGGCCCTTGATGGGGCGGCCTTTGGAATCGCGCATCGACACTGGTTTGAGGATCGGCTTCAGCAGGCCCGCGCCGCGCACCTTGACCAAGGCCCGCGCCATATCCGAGGCGGTGAGCCGCGAGTCATCCTCGAGCCCGGAATGATCGACCAGCTTCGCGCGGCCCATCCCAAGGCTTGCCTTGGCCCAGCCGGTCATCTCGGCAGCGCTTTGATGCAGCGAGGCGGGCACGCGGCCGGTGCGCTTGGCCGTCGCGGCGAGGCCGACCATTTCGGCCGTCAGGTTGTTGGAGTATTTCAGCATATCGCGCAGGATCGTGCGCAGATCATCGCTGCGATGGGTCACAAGGATGCCGCCGCCGGGGTGGCGGTTGGTTAGTTCGGGTTGTTTCAGGGTGATGCCCTGCGAGCGGGCGAAGGTGCGGAACACCTCGCCTGCGTAAATCTCGGGCTGGCGAACGGGAAGCCAGCGGGTGCCGCCCTTGCCCAAGGCCTTCGAGGCGACGGTCCACTGGTCGCGCCCGTTGCGGGATTTGTAGGTGTAGACCGGCACGGCGCGGTTCACGACCTGCATCGTGGCGACCGTGACCTCGGGGCGATATTTGTTCGAGCGGGCGTCCATGCTGGTGACCCAGCCGTTGCCGCCGCGCGTCCACGAGAAATGCACGCGGTTGAAGTTCAGCGCGATCCCAGAAACGGCGGCATTATAGGAGACGTGATCGGGCTGGCCCGGGTCGATCTGGTCGATCTTGGGCAGGGCGCCGCCCCAGACGAGGAACTTGCCGCGCACTTCGCGCACGCCCTTGCGTTTGAGATCGGCGGCCATCGCGGCCAGCGCATTGGTGTCGAGAGTCGGATCACCGCCGCCTTCCAGCACCAGATCACCCATGAGCACGCCATCGCGCACCGCGCCGGTGGCGATCAGGCGGGTTTCGAAGCGGTGGGAGGGCCCGAGGGTATCAAGGGCATAAAGCGCGGTGACGGATTTGGTGACGCTGGCGGGGGGCTGGGCCAGATCGCCATTGCCAGATTCGAGGATCAGGCCGGTTTTCGCATCGGCCACGGCATAGGCAACATCGCCGCCCAGCTTGGCCGCGGCGATCAGGTCACCGGCGGCAGGAACGGCGGCCTTGGTCGAGACGGCGGCCTTGAACGTTTTCGGGGCATTGGGCGTGACCCCCGTGGCCACACCGGCAGGGCGCAACACCGGACGCAGGCTTTTGCCGGGCGCATCGGCCAGCGCGGCGCCGGCCGTCAGGGCCAGAGTCTGGGCCAGAGAAAGAAGAAATAGAATTGGTTTGTTCATAATTGGTCCGCCAAAGTCCTGATCTCGAATACCTGTTCGCCGGGGGGGCTGACAACCGCAGTTTATGTCGCGTCGGCGGGCATCGGGCCAAACTGCGATCACGATCCGGTGGGACAGCGCTGCTGCGGGTGTTCGGGGGCAGGGACGGGCGGTGTTATGCGCCCGATTGCCCGTCTGTTTGCCTGCCCGATTGCCCACCTGATTGCCAGAGCCCCTTGGCGCGAATCGCGGTGGAGGAGGCATCGACCATCGGCACGTTGATGAAGCACCACGCGGGAGCGTTCATCTTGGGCAACAGTTGGCTGGCCCGCCCGCTGAGGCGGGCGTGGGCGTAAACCTCGGCCGCCTTGGCGTGACGCGCGGCCATGCGGTCGCCGGGCCGGGCAAGAACGCCGACGGGGACGTTCTCCATGATCCATTCCCAATCCTGCCAGCGGTGGAACTGGGCAAGGTTGTCGGCCCCCATCAGCCAGACGAAGCGCACGCCGGGCGCGCGCTTGAGCAGGGCATGCAGCGTTTGGGCAGTGTAGCGGGTGCCAAGGCGGGATTCGATATCGGTGATGGTGACGCGCGGGTGCTGCATCACCTCGCGCGCGCGGGCGATGCGTGCGTCGAGCGCGGCTGGTCCATGCTCTTTCAGCGGGTTGCCGGGCGAAACCAGCCACCAGACCCGATCCAGCCCGAACCGCTTGAGCGCCTCACGGGTGATATGAGCGTGCCCCTCGTGGGCGGGGTCGAAAGACCCGCCCAGAAGGCCCACGGTCATGCCGGGGCGAACATATGGCATCAACGTTTTCATCCGGGCGTTTGTGCCCTTTGGGGCGCGGACAAGTCAACGCAGCTTTCACGCTTGAGCGTGGGGCCTCAGCGCCGTAGAACCGCGACCAATCAAGGAGAAGCCCATGCCCGTCTTTCTCGATGCGACCGCGCCCGATTTCGAAACTGCCTTTGCCGCCCTGTTGGGGGCCAAGCGCGAGGATGCGCCGGATGTGGATGAGGCGGTGGCCAAGATCATCGCGGATGTGCGCGCGCGCGGCGATGCGGCGGTTTTCGCGCTGACCGCGAAGTTCGACCGGCTGGCCCTGACGGCGGAAACGATGCGGTTTTCGCCCGAGGAAATCGAAATGTATTGCGCAGAGGTCCCCGAGGGCGAGCGCGTGGCGCTGGAACTGGCCGCCGAGCGTATCCGCGCCTATCACGCGCGCCAGATGCCCGAGGACGCCCTGTGGCAGGACGAAAGCGGCGCGACGCTGGGCTGGCGGTTCACGCCGGTGTCGGAGGCGGGGCTATATGTGCCGGGCGGGCTGGCCTCTTACCCGTCATCGGTGCTGATGAACGCGATTCCGGCCAAGGTGGCGGGGGTCGAGCGGTTGGCGATCACCTGTCCGACGCCCGATGGCGTGGTTAATCCGCTGGTGATCCTTGCGGCAAGGATCGCGGGCGTGGACGAGATTTACCGGATCGGCGGGGCGCAGGCGATTGCGGCGCTGGCCTATGGCACCGAAAGCATCGCGCCGGTGGACAAGATCACCGGGCCGGGCAACGCCTTTGTCGCTGCGGCCAAGCGCCGGGTGTTCGGCAAGGTCGGGATCGACATGATTGCCGGGCCGTCGGAAATCCTTGTGATTGCGGATGCAGAGAATGATCCGGATTTCATCGCGCTCGACATGCTGAGCCAGGCCGAGCATGACGAGAGTGCGCAGGCGATCCTGATCACCGACAGCCCGGATTTGGCGCGCGATGTGGCCGCCGCGATCGAGCGTCGGCTTGAAACGCTGGAGCGGCGCGCGATTGCGGGCGCAAGCTGGCGCGATTACGGCGCGGTGATCACGGTTTCAGACCTGTCGCAGGCGGCGGCATTGTCGAACCGGGTGGCGCCCGAGCACCTTGAGCTGTGCGTGGCCGACCCGATGGGGTTGAGCGAGGAAATCACCCATGCCGGCGCGATCTTCCTTGGGCAGTGGACGCCCGAAGCGATTGGCGATTACGTCGGCGGGCCGAACCACGTGCTGCCGACCGCGCGGTCGGCGCGGTTTTCATCCGGGCTTTCGGTGATGGATTTCCTGAAGCGGACCACTTTGGCGCAAATGACGCCCGAGGCGCTGCGCGCGATTGGTCCGGCGGCCGAAACGCTGGCGATTTCCGAAAGCCTTGAGGCGCATGGGCTATCGGTCAGGGCGCGGCTGGACAAGTTGAACGATTGAGCCCGCCGCAGGTGCGGGCCATTTGAGCAGCCCGCAGGCGCATGACAAAAGAAGTCGTTGGACAAAAGAAAAAGACCGCGCCCGAAAGCGCGGTCTTTTTAACATAAGCTGGTGCTCGGCTCAGCCCTGACGGGCTTTGAAGCGGCGCTGCGTCTTGTTGATGACGTAGACGCGGCCCTTGCGGCGCACGATACGGCAATCGCGGTGCCGGTTCTTGAGCGAGCGGAGCGAGTTCTTGACCTTCATGGTGGTCTCTCCTCTTGGTCGCGGCGCTCATGCGCCTTCCTGGGTTTACGCTTTGCCGCCGGTTTACCCGGTGGCGATGAATTAGATGGTGGGCGATACTGGGATCGAACCAGTGACCCCTTCGATGTCAACGAAGTGCTCTACCGCTGAGCTAATCACCCTTTCCTGCTCGAACTGCCCCTCGCCCCAAACAAACGGGGCGCGGATGGCCCGCGCCGGTCTGCGGGTCTATAAAAGGAGTCGGAGCGGGGATCAAGGGGTTTTGACATCTCTCGAAAAAGGCTATCAGATTGGCCACGCAAAGGGGCCTATCCGGATGCCAAAACTCGCCTACGACCTGATCCATCCCGAGACGCGGCGCACCAGTGTGGTGTTCGCCTCGCCCCATTCCGGGCGCGATTATCCGTGGACGTTTCTGCGGCGCACGGTGCTGGACAAGCATTCGATTCGCAGTTCGGAAGATGCCTTTGTAGACCAGATTTTCGATTGTGCCCCGGATTATGGTGCGCCGCTGTTGCGGGCGGGTGCGCCGCGGGCGTTTGTCGATTTGAACCGGGGCGCGGACGAATTGGATCCGGCGCTGATCGAGGGGGTGTCGCGCAGCGGCCATAATCCGCGTATCGCCAGCGGTCTGGGGGTGATTCCGCGGGTCGTTTCGAATGGGCGGGCAATCTATCGCGGCAAGATCGCGAAAGAAGAGGCCGAACGGCGGATTACGCATTATTGGCGGCCCTATCACGAGATGCTGCGCCGCCAGTTGGATGAAAGCCATATGCGATTTGGCGAGGCGATCTTGGTGGACTGTCATTCGATGCCGCATGAAGCGCTCGACAGTATCGCGCGCGGGGTGGTGAACCGGCCCGAGATCGTGATCGGCGATCGATTCGGCGCGTCGGCCTCGGGTGAGATCGTGGAGCGGATCGAGGCGGCCTTTGCCGCGGCGGGGCTGACGGTGGTGCGCAATGCTCCCTTTGCCGGGGCCTATATTGCGCAGACCTATGGCCGCCCGGAACGGCGCCAGCACGCGATCCAGATCGAGATTGACCGGTCGCTTTACATGAACGAGTCGATGGTGCGCCCGAACGGCAACTTCAACGCCTTTCGGCGGCTGATGCGCGGCGTGGTGTCAGAGATCGCGGCCATTGGTGCTGCACGAAGTGAGCGTCTGGCGGCGGAGTAGGCTGTGAAAGGCCGGAGCGGGGGGCAGCCCCCGCACGCCGGTTTAAGTGGGGCGCTGCCCCCACACACAGGTTTAAGTGGGGGCGCTGCCCCCACACCCCCGGGATATTTCTGGCAAGATGAAGCAGGGGGCGGCGCGCACCTCAGCGCAGGGCGCGGCCCTTGATGATGGCGTCCTTGCCGAAGCGGGCGCGGATGCGGTCGGTGGCGCGCTCGGCCTCGGTCCGCTGTCCGGCGGTGGGGTCGAGCAGGTCGGGGGCGCGGTCGGCGTCATCCGCTGGCACCAGATCCGAGATGCCGACGCCGATCAGGCGATAGGGCCCCTGATCGCCCGCCGCATCGAACAGATCGCGGGCGGTGCGATAGATCCGGTCGGCCAGTTGGGTGGGGTCACGCAGGCTGAGCCGGCGGGTGAGCAGGGTGTGATTGGCGCGCTTGAGCTTGAGCGTGACGACGCGACCCGCGTGGCCCTTGGCCTTGGCGCGGTCAGCGACGTTTTCGGCCAGCCGCCAGATATGACCGTCGAGCAACTCGGGGTCGGAGGTGTCCTCGAAGAAGGTGGTCTCGTTCGAGATCGACTTGATCGGCGCATGGGCCGAGACGCGGCGGCGATCCTCGCCGCGGGCAAGGTGCCAGAGCCGGTCACCCATGGCGCCGAAGCGCGCGTGAAGGTCGTCACGCTCCCACCGTAGAAGATCGGAGAAGCGCTGGATGCCGGCCTTTTCAAGCTGCGCCTGCGCGGCCTGTCCCACGCCCCAAATCAGGCGCACGGGCTTGTCATGCAGGAAAGCGGCGGTTTCGGCCTTGCCGATCACCGAAAAGCCGTTCGGCTTGTCGAGATCGGAGGCGATCTTGGCGAGAAACTTGTTGTGCGACAGGCCGATGGACCCGGTGAGGCCCAACTCGTCCTTCATCCGCTTGACCAGCCGCGCCAGCATAACGGCGGGCGGGTGGCCATGCAGGCGCGCCGTGCCGGAGAGATCCATGAACGCCTCGTCCAGCGAGAGCGGTTCGATGTCGGGGGTCAACTCGTCCATCATCGCGCGGATAGCGCGGGAGGCCTCGACATAGGCACTCATCCTTGGGCGGATGACCACGGCGTTTGGGCAGAGTTTCAGCGCCTGAAACATCGGCATGGCCGAGCGCACGCCCTGAATGCGGGCGATATAGCAGGCGGTGGAGACCACGCCGCGCCGCCCGCCGCCGATGATCACCGGTTTTGCCGCCAATTCAGGATTGTCGCGTTTTTCGACCGAGGCATAGAAGGCATCGCAATCCATATGGGCGATGGAGAGCGAGAACAGTTCGTCATGCGCGATCAGGCGCGGGCTGCCACAGGAGGGGCAGCGCCGGGGCGGCGACGAGGTGTTGAGTTCGGTCAGGCAGGAGCGGCACAGGGCGGGCATGGAGCATAGATACGCCCGCTTGGGCCGTGGCACAATTGCCATCAAAGCGCCCGGAGCCGCGCCTTTTTCTTCCTTTTTGGCGTGCTAGACCCGATATGAAGAACAGGATGGGTAACGAGAGAGGACATTCGGGATGGGCGCTGACAGGTTTTTGGCCGAGCTGACGGGCGGGAATATCGTCTGGCTGTTGCTGGCCGTCTTCATCATTGTTTGTATTTTCCTTGGCGTGCGGATCGTGCCGCAATCCGAGAAACACGTGGTCGAGCGGTTTGGCCGGTTGCGTGCGGTTCTGGGGCCGGGGATCAACTTCATCGTGCCGTTTCTTGACCGGGTGCGGCACAAGATTTCGATCCTCGAGCGGCAGTTGCCGAACGCCAGCCAGGACGCGATTACCGCTGACAACGTGCTGGTGCAGGTGGAAACGAGCGTGTTCTACCGCATCCTTGAGCCGGAAAAGACAGTGTACCGGATCCGCGATGTGGATGCCGCCATTGCCACCACCGTAGCCGGGATCGTGCGGGCCGAGATCGGCAAGATGGAACTGGACGAGGTGCAGTCGAATCGCTCGCAATTGATCGGGCAGATCAAGATGGCGGTCGAGGACGCGGTGGACAACTGGGGGATCGAGGTCACCCGGGCCGAGCTTCTGGATGTGAACCTTGATCAGGCGACCCGTGAGGCGATGCTGCAACAACTGAACGCAGAGCGGGAGCGGCGCGCCGCCGTGACCCGTGCCGAGGGCGAGAAGCGGGCGATTGAGCTGAATGCCGATGCCGAGCTTTACGCCGCCGAGCAGGTGGCCAAGGCGCGCCGGATCAGCGCCGATGCCGAGGCCTATGCGACCGAGGTGGTCGCCCGTGCGATTGCCGATAACGGGCTTGAGGCGGCGCAATACCAAGTGGCGCTGAAGCAGGTCGAGGCGCTGGCCAAGGTGGGCGAGGGCAATGGCAGCCAGACCGTGATCCTGCCTGCTGATGCGGTCGACGCCTTTGCCAATGCATTCAAGATGCTGAAAGGGCGCGGCTGATGGATATCGTGGCGTTCGGCTGGGATGCATGGTGGGCGTGGATGGCGGCGGGACTGGCGCTTGCCATCTTCGAGGTGCTGGCGCCCGGCTTCATTTTCCTTGGCTTTGCCATCGGCGCGGGGGTCGTGGGTGTGATCCTGTTGATCGGCGGCGGCGTTGCGGCGTGGCTGTCCGGATCGGTGGCGCTGTTGCTGGTGGTGTTCGCCGCGCTGTCACTGATCGCGTGGCTGGTGCTGCGCCGGGTGGTGGGGGTGCGCACGAACCAGACGCGCTACGTGGATCGCGACATCAACGACGATTGAGCGGAGCGGGCGGGCGGGGTGCTCGCCCTATCCGTCTTGGCCTAGCCGTAGAGGAACCGGGTGGGCGTGGTTTTGAGCGCCTCGCCCTTGACCAGCCACGCGATGCCAAAGGCCCAGACGGCGATCGCCTCGGCCCAGAAGGTGAAGTGAAACGCCTGATCCCAAGCCGTGCCGACGGGCCGGAAGATCATCTTGAACACGAAAAGCAGCGCCACCATGGCAAAGATCACCCAGCCGCAGAGGCGATAGAGGCGATTGCGACGCAGCTTGTCTTCGGGCGGGTTGGGGTCATCCGTCTTGGTAAAGAGCCAGATGCACATCACAGCCAAGGCCGAAAGAAACACCCCCGCCGCGCCGAAATGCAGCGCGCCTTGCAGGGTTTCGTTGCTGATCCAGCCATCGAATAGTGTGAGCGGCACGTAGCACGAGGCGAAATCGCACAGCGTGGGCACGGTGGCCACGACCAGCGCGGTCACACCCGCCACGGTCGAGACGTTGAAATCGGTTAGCCATTCGCCGGGGTCGGGGGCGTGGCCGTGATAGGCGATGAGAAACACGCCGACGCCCGATAGGGCGATGACGAACACCTCGCGCATCGGGGTGAAGAAGAAATGCGAGATCGAGTTCTGCATCGTGACCGAGGGGAACAGCACCCCGATCAGCAGGATCGTCGGCAGTAGGAAACCGATCAGGCCAATCGCCTTGCGCAATCGGTGCAGGGCGTCCTCGAACCGGTTGGCCTCGATTTCGAGGCGCTGGCGGGACATGTCTTGCGGTTTCATGGTGCGGCCCTCCCTTTCCGTTGAAAGGGTGCGTCAGGTGGGCAATTCGCGCAATGGTGGAATTCCGGACGTTGCTTCGCGCCTTATCCGGGCCTTGTCCGGGCCGGTTGATCAGGGTCGTTCGATCAGGGCAGCTCGGCCAGCACGGCGCGGGCGGCACCGGCGGGATCGGCGGCTTTCCAGATGGGGCGGCCGACGACGATATGATCGGCCCCGTCGGTGATCGCCTGTCCGGGCGTTGCGACGCGCTTTTGATCGCCAAGGGCACTGCCCGCGGGGCGCACGCCGGGGGTGACGATCAGGCGGTCCTTGGCCTCGGGCAGGGCGCGGATCAGCGCGGCCTCTTGCGGGGAGGCGATGACGCCATCGGCGCCCGCCTCGAGCGCGCGGGCGGCGCGTTCGGTGACCATGTCCTGCATGTCACCAGGCTTCATCATGCCGTCATCCAGATCAGCACGGTCGAGCGAGGTGAGGATGGTGACGGCGAGGATTTTCATGTCCTTCCCGGCGGCGCCTTCCTTGGCGGCACGCACGACATGGGGGTCGCCATGCACGGTGAGGAAATCGAGCTCGAACTGTGCCAGCCCGCGCACCGCGTTTTCCACCGTCGCGCCGATGTCGAACAGTTTCATGTCGAGGAAGATGCGCTTGCCGTGTTCCGACTTCAATTCGTTGGCCAGAGCGAGACCGCCTGTGGTCAGCATGCCCAAGCCGATCTTGTAGAAGCTGACGGCATCGCCCAGCTTTTCGGCCAGTTGCAGGCCTTCGAGCGCGTTGGGCACATCGAGGGCGACGATCAGGCGGTCATCTGCGGGCATTTGGGGCGCTCCTTCGCGGCAAATTTGCCGGGTTTTGGCAGGGCGCGGGCGGCTTGGCAAGGGAGAGGCGCGCAGGACCGCCCGCCAGAGCGGGGGATCGCGCCGGGCGCGGTGTGCATGTTTAGCGAAATCGGGAAAAAAGCGGAGCGCGCCTTACTGCGGCGGAGGGGGACAGATCCTCGCCCGGGTCAGGCGCGCTCCTTTCTCCAGTTGGCGTGGCGCTGAGGCAGGATCTGCGACAGGCAGGTGCGCAGAATGGGCCACGTCTCTGGTCAACCGATGGCGCACGAATGGGGACAGGCGCGCCACGGCTATTGGGTTGGGTTCGATCAGGCCGCGAACGGCAGGTGTTCGAACGTCTGTTCTTGCGGCGCAGGGGCGCTTGGCATGGGGGCCGTTGTCACCAACGGGCGCAGGTGCATCCGCATGCCCGGCTCGTTCGAGCGGTGCGCCGCGATGGCGCGCGCTGTCAGACCACTGGCCAGAATTTTGAATTCAGCGTGCATCGGGGCGGGCACGAAACTTGGGTAGCGCCACGCGAGGCCGGCATCATGAACCGTGACGAGGGCTTCGAAGCCTTCGCGCTCGGGGTTGTAACGAATGTCGTTGATGCGGAGTTTCTCGATACGCATGACTGTGTGTCCTTTCTGCTCGACACCTTGGAAAAGGTTCTCCCTTGGCCAATTTTCGCTTGACCATTGTGTGGATAACCTGTGGATAAGATGAAAGTTCCAAGACATTTTTGAAGATGCGATCACAAAAAAGTGAGATTCCGTGCGATTTTCCGCATTGGTCCGCTTGAACGGCGCTGGCCTCCCCCCAAATATTATCCTGAGGTTCCCGAAAACCGCATGCCTTTGATGGGTGCGAAAGACTTGGGAACGCTTTGAAAAGGAGAGTACCCATGAACTTGGAGAAGTTCACTGAGCGGTCGCGCGGCTTTTTGCAGGCGGCACAGACGATCGCAATGCGGGAAGATCACCAACGGCTTCTTCCCGAACACCTGTTGAAAGCATTGATGGATGACGATCAGGGGCTTTCGTCCAACCTGATCAAACGGGCGGGCGGCGAGCCTGCGCGCGTGGTCGAGGCTGTTGATCTGGCGGTGTCGAAGCTGCCCAAGGTCAGCGGTGACGCGGGTCAGGTCTATATGGACGGCCAGATGGCCAAGGTTTTGGACGAGGCGGAAAAACTTGCCACCAAGGCGGGCGACAGTTTCGTGCCGGTCGAACGGCTGCTGATGGCGCTGTGCATGGTCAAATCCAAGGCCAAGGAAGCGCTGGAAGCGGGTGCAGTGAATGCGCAGGCGCTGAACGCGGCAATCAACGACATTCGCAAAGGCCGCACGGCCGATTCCGCCAGTGCCGAGGAAGGCTATGACGCGCTCAAGAAATACGCGCGTGACCTGACCCAGGCCGCCGAGGAAGGCAAGATCGACCCGATCATCGGGCGTGACGAAGAAATTCGCCGCGCGATGCAGGTGTTGTCGCGCCGGACCAAGAACAACCCCGTTCTGATTGGTGAACCGGGCGTCGGTAAAACCGCGATCGCCGAGGGCATGGCCCTGCGGATCATCAATGGCGACGTGCCCGAGAGCCTGCGGAACAAGAAGCTTCTGGCGCTCGACATGGGCGCGCTGATCGCGGGGGCGAAGTACCGCGGTGAGTTCGAAGAGCGGCTCAAGGCGGTTCTGACCGAGGTGACGGAAGCCGCGGGCGAAATCATCCTGTTCATCGACGAGATGCACACGCTTGTGGGCGCGGGCAAAAGCGATGGCGCGATGGACGCGGCCAACCTGATCAAACCGGCGCTGGCGCGGGGTGAATTGCACTGTATCGGTGCGACCACGCTGGATGAGTATCGCAAATACGTTGAAAAAGACGCGGCCCTTGCACGCCGGTTCCAGCCGGTGCTGATCAGCGAGCCGACGGTCGAGGATACGATTTCGATCCTGCGCGGCATCAAGGAGAAGTACGAGCTTCACCACGGTGTGCGGATCAGTGACAGCGCCCTCGTGGCGGCGGCGACGCTTTCGCATCGCTACATCACTGACCGGTTCCTGCCCGACAAGGCGATCGACCTGATGGACGAAGCGGCAAGCCGCCTGCGCATGGAGGTGGATTCCAAGCCCGAAGAGCTGGATCAGCTGGATCGAAACATCCTGCAGATGCAGATCGAGGTCGAGGCCCTGAAGAAGGAAGACGACCAGGCATCGAAAGACCGGCTTGAAACGCTGCTCAAGGAACTGGCCGATCTTCAGGAGAAAAGCGCCGAGATGACGGCCAAGTGGCAGGCCGAGCGTGACAAGCTGGCCTCGGCCCGCGACCTGAAAGAGCAACTCGACCGGGCGCGTGCCGAGCTGGACATCGCCAAGCGTGAGGGCAACCTCGCCAAGGCGGGTGAGCTTTCCTATGGCGTCATCCCGCAGCTTGAAAAGCAGCTTGTCGAAGCCGAAAAGGCCGAAGAGCAGGACGTGATGGTCGAAGAGGCCGTGCGCCCCGAGCAGATCGCGAGCGTGGTCGAGCGTTGGACCGGCATTCCCGCCGGTAAGATGCTGGAAGGCGAGCGTGAAAAGCTGCTGGGCATGGAAGAGAACCTGCATCGGCGGGTGATCGGACAGGATTCGGCGATCAAGGCGGTATCGAATGCCGTGCGCCGGGCGCGTGCGGGCCTGAACGACGAGGGCCGTCCGCTTGGATCGTTCCTGTTCCTTGGGCCGACGGGTGTGGGTAAAACCGAGCTGACCAAGGCAGTGGCCGAGTTCCTGTTCGACGACGACAACGCCATGGTGCGGATCGACATGTCGGAGTTCATGGAGAAGCACTCGGTTTCCCGTCTGATCGGCGCGCCTCCGGGTTATGTCGGCTATGACGAGGGCGGTGTGTTGACCGAGGCCGTGCGCCGGCGCCCCTATCAGGTGGTGCTGTTCGACGAGGTCGAGAAGGCACACCCCGAGGTGTTCAACGTGCTCTTGCAGGTGCTGGACGATGGTGTCCTGACCGATGGGCAGGGCCGCACGGTGGACTTCAAGCAGACGCTGATCGTGCTGACGTCAAACCTTGGAAGCCAAGCGCTGTCGCAACTTCCCGAAGGATCGGATGGGGCGCAGGCCAAGCGTGACGTGATGGACGCGGTGCGGGCACATTTCCGACCCGAGTTCCTGAACCGTCTGGATGACATGATCATCTTCGACCGGCTCAGCCGCGAGAACATGGACGGTATCGTCACCATCCAGATGGCCCGGTTGCAGAAGCGGCTGGCGGCGCGGAAGATCGCGCTGGAGTTGGACGACGCGGCGAGGAAGTGGCTGGCCGACGAGGGCTATGATCCGGTCTATGGCGCGCGTCCGCTCAAGCGGGTGATCCAGCGCGCCTTGCAGGATCCGCTGGCCGAAGCGATCCTTGCCGGGGATATCCCCGACGGCAGCATCGTGCCGGTAACGGCGGGGGCCGAGGGGCTGATCATAGGGGAGCGGGTGGGCAACACCAACTCGCCCAAGCCCGACGACGCCGTGGTGCACTGACCTGCGACGCCTGAAATGAAGAAAACCGCCCGGAGGATGCTCCGGGCGGTTTTTTTACTTGCCGCGCCCGCATGACGGCGCGCGAAAGCGACTGGTCTTATTCCGTCCCCAGAGCGGATTTCACAATATCGTCGAGCATTTTCTGCACGTCCTGCATCGGGCCTTCGGGATATTCGCGAAAGCCGACGACCACGTCTTCGCTATCGGGAAGTTGCATGACGAACACGTCGTAGGGGCAGAAGACCACGTTCATCGGGTCGGCCTCCATCACCTTGCGCGAGACAGCGGCCGAGCAGAAGGAATAGATGTCGGCATGCTGGAAGATGGTCACATCCGATCCGACATCACCCCGGGTGCGTTCGAGCATGTCACCGGTGTGGCTGACGTGGTCGATCACGAGGCCGGCCTCGATGATCGCGTTTTCCAGACCGAAGGTGACGTCGTCGAAATCCTGGTCTGTCTTGTAGGTGATCACGCCATCGGCGGCGTGGGCGGGGATGGCCGCGAGGGCCAGCGTGGCGGTGGCGAGGGTGGCCTTGATCAGGTGTTTCATTTCTCTCCTCCCGAGGGACTTGGGTTGATCCGACTTGCCCCGCCGCGGTGCCTGCCGCAGGATGAGGCCAAGATTGGGCGCAATGGTTACAAATAAACAATGGGGTTCGCCATGGGCTATGCGACGCAGGCACTCAATATACTGGTGATGCTGTTTTTCCTCGTGATCGGCACGGGGGCGGCGCTGGTCTTGCTGTTCTACATCGTCGACAAGGTGCAGGCCAAGGATGCGATCCGGCGCAATTACCCGGTGATCGGGCGGTTTCGCGGTGTGTTTACCAAGCTGGGCGAATTTTTCCGACAGTATTTCTTTGCGATGGACCGCGAGGAAATGCCGTTCAACCGGGCGCAGCGCGATTGGGTTTATCGCGCGGGGGAAGGGGTGTCGAATACGGTTGCGTTCGGTTCGACCCGGAACCTAAGCCTGCCGGGGACGCCGATTTTCATGAACGCCGCCTTCCCGCCGCTGGAAGAGCAATACGCCCAGACCGCGCCGATGGTAATCGGGCCCTATGCGAAGCTGCCTTATAATGCCAAGTCGATCTTCAACATCTCGGGGATGAGCTATGGCGCGCTGTCGCGCCCGGCGATCCGCGCGCTGAGCCGGGGGGCGGCGCGGGCCGGGATCTGGCTCAACACCGGGGAGGGGGGGCTGAGCCCGTTTCACCTTGAAGGTGGGTGTGACATCGTTTTCCAGATCGGCACGGCGAAATACGGCGTGCGCGATGAGGCCGGCAACCTGAGCGACGAGAAGCTGCGCCAGATCGCCGAGAACCCGCTGGTGCGGATGTTCGAGTTGAAGCTGGCGCAGGGGGCCAAACCCGGCAAGGGCGGTATGCTGCCCGCAGAGAAGGTCAGCGCCGAGATCGCCGAGATCCGGGGTATTCCAGAGGGCAAGGCGTCGATCTCGCCCAACCGTCATGCCGAGATCGACGACTGGGGCGACCTGTTGGATACGATTGCCCATATCCGCGAGGTGACGGGCAAACCGGTGGGGATCAAGACGGTGCTGGGGTCGTCCGATCCGTGGGTGGATTTCTTCGAGTTGATCTTGCACCGGGGGGCGGAAAGCGCGCCGGATTTCATCACCATCGATGGCGGTGAAGGCGGCACCGGGGCGGCACCGATGCCGCTGATGGATCTGGTCGGCATGCCCATTCGCGAGGCGCTTCCCCGGGTGGTGGACCTGCGCGACCGACACGGGTTGAAAGAGCGGATTCGTATCGTGGCCAGTGGCAAGCTGGTCAATCCCGGCGATGTGGCCTGGGCGGTGTGTTCGGGCGCGGATTTCGTGACCTCGGGGCGCGGCTTCCTGTTTTCGCTGGGCTGTATTCAGGCGCTGCGCTGTAACAAGAACACCTGTCCGACGGGAATCACGACGCATGATCCCAAGTTGCAACGCGGGCTTGTCGTGGAAGAGAAAGAGCATCGCGTTGAGCGCTATGCCCATTCGGTCATTCACGAGGTCGAGATGATTGCCCATTCCGTAGGCGTGACCGAACCACGCGAGATGCGGCGTCGGCATGTGCGCGTGGTGCAGCCCGATGGCGCGTCGATCCCGATGAACCGGCTTTATCCCAGTCAGGACGGGCTGGGCGTGCAGGCCGAAAGGTAGAAACGGGGGCTTGGGCCCCTGCGATTGTTACAACGCCCTACCGGCAACGTGAGAGAGTGTGCCTTGGCGACGGCCACACCCATTCCTAGGTTTGTTTCAAGCAAGCATCCTATGGAGTGACAGATGGCCTACCGCTGGAAAAATGACCTGACCGAGCGTGACGTGACGGATGAGCGCGTCTGGCTGAACCGGCGCACGCTGATGAAGGGCGCGGCGGGGCTTGGCCTTGCCGGGATCGCGGGGGGCACTGCGCGGGCCGAGACGCTGGAACCCAACAGCTATGACGATATCACCAGCTACAACAACTATTACGAATTTGGCACCGGTAAGGATGACCCGGTGAAATACGCGGGCGCCCTGACCACCAGCCCTTGGGCGGTGACGATCGACGGGCTGGTCGACAAGCCGGGCACCTATGCCTTCGAAGACATCCTTGGCCGGATGACGCAGGAAGAGCGGCTCTATCGGTTCCGCTGTGTCGAGGCGTGGAGCATGGTCGTGCCGTGGCGGGGGTTCGAGCTGTCCGATCTGTTGCAGTTCGCGGGGGTGAAAGCGGAGGCGAAATACGTGGCCTTTGAAACAGCGCTGCGCAAGGACGAGATGCCGGGCACGCGCTATCCCGTGCTGGATTGGCCCTATGTCGAGGGGCTGCGTCTGGATGAGGCGATGCATCCGCTGACCATCATGGCGACGGGGCTTTACGGAAAAGACCTGCCGAACCAGAACGGCGCGCCGCTGCGCTTGGTGGTGCCGTGGAAATACGGGTTCAAGTCGATCAAGTCGGTGGTGCGGATCACCCTGACCGACACGCAGCCGCCGACCAGCTGGAACAAGGCCAATGCGCGTGAATACGGGTTCTATTCCAACGTGAACCCCGAGGTGGATCACCCCCGCTGGTCGCAGGCCAGCGAGCGGCGGCTTGGCGGTGGGCTGTTTGCCTCGAAGGTTCCGACACAGATGTTCAACGGCTACGCGCAAGAGGTTGCCGGGCTTTATGAGGGCATGGATCTCAAGGCGAATTTCTGATGTCATCGCGTGGCGCTTTCGCGGGCAAGATCAACCGCGCCCTGAGGCGGGTTCCAGCAGCCCCCATATATATACTGTGCGCGGCGCATATCGGATGGCTGTTCTGGCAGGGGGTGAATGGCGCCCTCGGCCCCGAGCCGATCAAGGCGTTGGAGCATGCCTATGGAGAGACCGCGCTCAAGCTGTTGGTGGGCGTGCTGGCGATCACACCGCTGCTGAAGCTGACGCGGATCAACCTGATCCGCTATCGCCGTGCGCTGGGCCTTTCGGCGTTCTTTTATGTAGTGGCGCATCTGGCGGTGTGGCTGTTTCTCGATGTGCAGGTGATGGCGCAGATCTGGGCCGATATCGTGAAGCGCCCCTATATCACCGTCGGCATGGCGGGTTTCGCCTTGTTGGTGCCGCTGGCCGTGACGTCGAACGATTGGATGATCCGGCGCATGGGCGGGCAGGGGTGGCGCTTGCTGCACCGCCTTACCTATCCAGCGGCAATCCTTGCGGCGGTGCATTTCGTGATGTTGCGGAAGGGCTGGCAGATCGAGCCGTTGGTCGATCTCGGCTTGATCGTCCTGTTGCTAGTGCTTCGGCTGCGCCGTGGTCGGCGCAGGGCACCGGCGCGAGTCGCCGGTTGAACGGATCGTACCTCCGTCTGTTCCGAACATAGGGGGCAGGACAGCGGATCACCCGGACTTGGAGGGGTGAATCGGGACGACTTTCAGAAAAAATCCAACGCGAGGGCAGAAAACTGGCCGAGTCAGCTGCGATTCACCGACACGACTCGGAGTGATTCACCTGAATCACCCCGGATGAATCGCCGATTCACAGCTCTCGTCACACGGCTCTTGGGGGTAACCCTGTGGATAACCCAATATGTAGAGAATCCGAGCTTAGGTTACCCCTAGGGCAAGTTGTGAAAGGATAGAGGTGGGTCAAAGAAAATATCACGTAACATAATGATTTTATGAGGTTTTATAGGTTTTTGAGGAAATTATGGCGTTTCTGCAAAAAAGGGGTTGCGGGTATCAGGCGATAACTCTAGAACCCCCTTCACCGGCGGCGCTGAGGCGCGGACGGGACGCCAGACGGACTGAGGGAGCGATGCTCTTGAGGGAAGCGAGGCAAACAAACACAGAGGCATCGAAGGCGGGGCGCGCCAGGTACTAGTGGCGCATCCAGTCTGTTTTGTCTCTACGCTCTTTGAAATCGCTAATATCTGAAGAGATATGTGGGCGGTTTGGTTCA